>NZ_CP022196.1:1220000-2362500 GCF_002407265.1 Celeribacter ethanolicus | reverse complement strand
TCCACCATTACCACTAAGATTACATCAGCAAGCACTGAGATCAGTGTTTGCTCGTCTAATCTTAGACGACAATTGACATCGTATAGAGAGATTAAATGCAACATCGTTGATCGCCCAAGTGAGGGTTGATCTCGGTCGCTTCCGCAAGGAAGGCATTCAGCGGACCACATTCCCGGTCCAACGTCTGTATCGCGGCTGAAAAGATGATGTTGCCCAAGTCAAGTAAACTAACCAAGTTGCGGTTCTGCGGAACTGCAGCGCGTTTCCGATCCCATACAAGATCGGAAGCGGGAAAGTATGCTTTTGGTCCTGAAAGTATAGCTTCGCGTCTTTACCAGCTCGCGTTGCTCGCAAACTTCGTCCTCAAGTCGCCGACAGGCGGTAGGACATCATGTAGTTTTGCTCTTTCTGGATCAAATCAAGCGCGAGAAGGGCGTTTGGTGGATGCCTTGGCAGTAAGAGGCGATGAAGGACGTGATACTCTGCGATAAGCTATGGGGAGCCGAGAATAGGCTTTGATCCATGGATTTCCGAATGGGGGAACCCACCTGACAGTTCGATATAATAGCTTAGGCTGCTTATATCTTGCTGAAACAGGTACTTTTAACCTGAACACATAGGGTTTTAAGAGCAAACCCGGGGAACTGAAACATCTAAGTACCCGGAGGAAAGGACATCAATAGAGACTTCCCTAGTAGCGGCGAGCGAACGGGAACCAGCCGAGCCATGAGAGTGACTGGAACAGATTGGAAAGTCTGGCCATAGCGGGTGACAGCCCCGTACAGGAAGCTCAATTGGACGTATTAAGTAGGGCGGAACACGTGAAATTCTGTCTGAAGATCGGGGGACCACCCCCGAAGGCTAAGTACTCCTTACTGACCGATAGCGAACCAGTACCGTGAGGGAAAGGTGAAAAGCACCCCGACGAGGGGAGTGAAACAGTTTCTGAAACCGGACGCCTACAAGCAGTCGGAGGGACCTCGAGTCCTGACGGCGTACCTTTTGTATAATGGGTCATCGACTTGGTCTTACGAGCAAGCTTAAGCCGTTAGGTGTAGGCGCAGCGAAAGCGAGTCTTAATAGGGCGCATGAGTTCGTGGGATCAGACCCGAAACCGAGTGATCTAGGCATGACCAGGATGAAGGTAAGGTAACACTTACTGGAGGTCCGAACCCACACCTGTTGAAAAAGGTCGGGATGAGTTGTGCCTAGGGGTGAAAGGCCAATCAAACTCGGAGATAGCTGGTTCTCTGCGAAATCTATTTAGGTAGAGCGTCATCCGAATACCCCGGGGGGTAGAGCACTGGATGGGTAATGGGGCCCCACAGGCTTACTGATCCTAACCAAACTCCGAATACCCGGGAGTACTAGATGGCAGACACACTGCGGGTGCTAACGCCCGTAGTGGAGAGGGAAACAACCCTGACCTCCGGCTAAGGCCCCTAATTCATGGCTAAGTGGGAAAGCAGGTGGGACGACCAAAACAACCAGGAGGTTGGCTTAGAAGCAGCCATCCTTTAAAGATAGCGTAACAGCTCACTGGTCTAGATAAGTTGTCCTGCGGCGAAGATGTAACGGGGCTCAAGCCATGAGCCGAAGCCGAGGATGCCGTAAGGCATGGTAGCAGAGCGTGGTGTGATATAGCTTCATGCCTCCTTAGATCCTTCGGGATCATTGGAGGCTCGAAGCTTTCTGTGAAGCGGGCGCGTGAGCGATCCCGTGGAGAGATCACCAGTGAGAATGATGACATGAGTAGCGACAAACAGGGTGAGAGACCCTGTCGCCGAAAGTCCAAGGGTTCCTGCTTAAAGCTAATCTGAGCAGGGTAAGCCGACCCCTAAGGCGAGGCCGAAAGGCGTAGTCGATGGGAACACTGTTAATATTCAGTGGCCAGAGAGAAGTGACGGATCGCAAAGGTCGTTCATCCTTATCGGATTGAATGGGCGGCTGAGCGGTCCCTGGAAATAGCCTCTCATTAGATCGTACCCTAAACCGACACAGGTGGACTGGTAGAGAATACCAAGGCGCTTGAGAGAACGATGTTGAAGGAACTCGGCAAAATACCTCCGTAAGTTCGCGAGAAGGAGGCCCAGTTTCTACGCAAGTATTGGCTGGGGGCACAAACCAGGGGGTGGCGACTGTTTACTAAAAACACAGGGCTCTGCGAAGTCGCAAGACGACGTATAGGGTCTGACGCCTGCCCGGTGCCTGAAGGTTAAAAGGAGAGGTGCAAGCCTTGAATTGAAGCCCAGGTAAACGGCGGCCGTAACTATAACGGTCCTAAGGTAGCGAAATTCCTTGTCGGGTAAGTTCCGACCTGCACGAATGGCGTAACGACTTCCCCGCTGTCTCCAACATCGACTCAGCGAAATTGAATTGCCTGTCAAGATGCAGGCTTCCCGCGGTTAGACGGAAAGACCCCGTGCACCTTTACTACAGCTTCACACTGGCATCAGGCACAACATGTGCAGGATAGGTGGTAGGCTTTGAAGCAGGAACGCCAGTTCCTGTGGAGCCTTCCTTGAGATACCACCCTTGTTCTGCTTGATGTCTAACCGCGACCCATTATCTGGGCCCGGGACCCTGTGTGGCGGGTAGTTTGACTGGGGCGGTCGCCTCCCAAAGAGTAACGGAGGCGCGCGAAGGTTGGCTCAGAGCGGTCGGAAATCGCTCGTTGAGTGCAATGGCAGAAGCCAGCCTGACTGCAAGACTGACAAGTCGAGCAGAGACGAAAGTCGGCCATAGTGATCCGGTGGTCCCGAGTGGAAGGGCCATCGCTCAACGGATAAAAGGTACGCCGGGGATAACAGGCTGATACTGCCCAAGAGTCCATATCGACGGCAGTGTTTGGCACCTCGATGTCGGCTCATCTCATCCTGGGGCTGGAGCAGGTCCCAAGGGTATGGCTGTTCGCCATTTAAAGAGGTACGTGAGCTGGGTTTAGAACGTCGTGAGACAGTTCGGTCCCTATCTGCCGTGGGTGTAGGATACTTGAGAGGAGTTGCCCCTAGTACGAGAGGACCGGGGTGAACGATCCACTGGTGGACCTGTTATCGTGCCAACGGTAGTGCAGGGTAGCTATGATCGGAAAGGATAACCGCTGAAGGCATCTAAGCGGGAAGCCCCCCTCAAAACAAGGTATCCCTGAGGGCCGTGGAAGACCACCACGTCGATAGGCTGGAGATGTAAGTGCAGCAATGCATTCAGTTGACCAGTACTAATTGCCCGATAGGCTTGATTTGATCCAGTAAAAGCAAAACTGCTCTTACTCGAACGAAATCAAAAGCATACACAAAACTTACTTGACTTGGACATAAGCTCATTATTCGGTTTGGTGGTCACAGCGTCAGTGAAACACCCGATCCCTTCCCGAACTCGGCCGTTAAGCACGATTGCGCCAATGGTACTGCGTCTTAAGACGTGGGAGAGTAGGTCACCGCCAAACCTAATAATCAGCTTATTAATCTCTCATACGATGCTTAACACACATTCGACCCTGTCGCGGGATGGAGCAGCCCGGTAGCTCGTCAGGCTCATAACCTGAAGGTCGTAGGTTCAAATCCTACTCCCGCAACCAACTTCAACGAACTTTCTTGATCAGTGTCGACAACAAGGGATTTCCCTTGGGGCTTTCCAATGAGTTCGAGCAACTTCCCGCGCAGTTCCAGCTCATGGACCTTCCGGTCCGCGTCCCAAGACACCACAACACTGTCCAATAGCTCGTGGAGTTCATCGCTGGCCCTGCCTGCGACGCCTTCGTCAGTCAATGTTGCAACAAGGTTATCGACATAGCCTCGATAGAGGCGGGGGAGGTCTTCGGGGAGTTGGATTGGGGCAGGGACGAGGGAGGCGCGTTTGCGCGTCTTCTCAGTGGGGCGATCGCGCTGATCTCGATCCTGCTGATCTGGCATGTCATGTCGATTGCCTTCCGGCCCTGGGTGCCCTCGATCGAAGCCACATTCTCGGCCATGGGCCGTGCCCTTCAGAGCGGGGCCTTCTGGGACGACTTCTTTCTCACTTTGGGTCGAGTCCTCGCATCGTTCTTTGCGGCCTCGGTCGCGGGCGCCATTCTGGGGCTGGTCATCGGCCTCAACGAAAAAGCCGAGGCGTTTTTTCAGCCGCTTCTGGCCCTGGCGCTTGCTGTGCCGGACCCGGTCTATATCATCTTCGCCATTCTGGCCGTCGGCACGGGCGAAATGGCCGGTTTCATTGCGCTCACCATCGCGGTGGTGCCCTTTGTCACCAATATCGTGCGCTCCAATGTGCACGCGCGGGACAAAAGCCTCGATGAAATGGCACAAATCTATCACCTGCCGCGCAATGTCCGGCTGCGTGCGGTTCTGATTCCACAACTCATGCCCGCACTTTTGACCGCGATGCGCTTTTCCTTCGCTCTGTCCTGGAAACTCGTCGTCGTGGTTGAAGCCATCGGTCAGCCCGATGGCATCGGCGCCTCGATCTTCAACAGCTTCCGCACGCTGCGGATGCGCGAGGTGGCTGCTGTGGCGATCATTTTCATCCTTGCGATGCAGATTCTGGAACGCGGCGTTTTGGGGCGGGTGGAAAAGAAACTCTTGCGCTGGCGCGAATGAGCGCCCGCAACACACTATAAGAAAAGGAAAAATCATGAAGATCGGTATTATCGGCGGTGGCATTGGTGGCACCGCAGCGGCCCATGCTGTGCTCTCGAAAGGTCACGACGTCACCATTTTCGAACAGGCCCCCGCCTTTGGCGAGGTTGGCGCGGGGGTGCAGATGACCCCCAATGCGGTGAAAGCGATCAAGGGGCTTGGGCTTTATGAGCGCTTTCTTGAGAGCGGCTTTTGCCCCAAGGCCATTGTCGGACGCAACTGGCAAACCGCGCGGGAAAATTTCCGCATCGACCTTGGGGCGGAGTTTCAGACCCATTACGATGCGCCCTACATCCACATTCACCGCGCCGATCTGCTCGATCTGTTCGCCAATGAACTGCCGCCCGAATGCTGTCGTTTTGGCGTGAAATGTACAGGCGTTGAGTTGACCGAAACCGGCGCGCGCGCGCTGTTCGAGGATGGCAGCACGTTTGAGGCCGATCTGATCGTGGGCGCTGACGGGGTGCGCTCTGCCGTGCGCGGCTCGCTCTTTGGCACCGGCGATCTGCGCTGGACCGGGCATCAATGCTACCGCGCTCTGGTGCCGACGGGCGGTGTGGTGGATTACGTCAATCCCGACAGCACCTTCTGGATGGGGCCGAACGCTCATGTGGTGACCTATTACGTCAAAGGCGGCGAGATGGTGAACATCGTGGCCGTGACGGAGGCCTCCGAATGGGTGGACGAAAGCTGGAGCACACGGGCCTCGCATGACGACATGCTCGCTGATTTCGCCGGCTGGCACCCGGATTTGGCGGAGCTGTTCTCCAAGGTGGACGAGGTCTACAACTGGGGCCTGTTCGACCGCGACCCGATGGAAAGCTGGACGAAAGGCGCGGTGACGCTTTTGGGCGATGCCTGTCACCCGATGCTGCCTTTCCTGTCGCAGGGGGCGGCCATGGCGATCGAAGACGGCTATATCCTCGGCGAAGCTCTGGCGCTTTATCCTGACGATCTGGCCGGAGCCCTCGCGGCCTATGAGGCCGAACGTCGTCCGCGCACCTCGAAAGTCCAGCTCGAAGCCCGCGAACGCGGCCGGACCTATCATTTGCCGACCGAGGAGGAGATGGCCGCTCGCGATGCCGAATATGCCCGGCGCGCCAAGGAAGATCCGCGCACGACTGGGATCAATACCGATTGGGTCTATGACTACGATCCTCGAGGCTTTGCGGGACGCGAGAAGAGACAGATGATGACCGTCAAGTGATCTCGTATGCTTTTGCCGACAATTGTCCGCATCAAGGTGGCGTGAAGTTTCGCGCTGCCTCTTCTTTGCCACAGCTGTTTAGGGGGTGGGGGAGCTGCACAGCATGGTGCTTTCCCAGACGGAGGTGCCCTTTACGACGACTTTGCCGGGGCGCGCCGTAGCGAAGGAACAGACAGAAATTCGCCCGCGCGTCGAGGGGGGGATCGAAGAGATCAGGTCGTGCTGATGGTCATGGTCAACCTTTCAGAAGGCTCCACCACGCCCCAGACCGAACAGGTCGTGGCGCAGGTCGAGGACTATCTTTTGACTGAGGAAAGCGCGACCGTGGACAGCACCTTTGCGACGCTAGGCTTTGGCTTTGGCGGATCGGGTCAGAACACCGCGATGATCTTTGTGAAACTCAAGGATTTCGATGACCGCGAAGACGATGAGCTTGCCGCCTCTGCGGTGGCCACGCGTGCAACGACGCATTTTTCCGGCCTGCGCGCCGGTCAGGTGATGTTCCGACAGCCGCTCGCCATTCCGGGGCTGGGCAACACCTCGGGCTTCTCCATGGAGCTTGTGGACTATGGCAACACCGGGCGCGATGCGTTGATCGCGGCGGCGGAAGAGATCGAGGCGCTCGCCAATCAGGACGGACGCCTGCAGAACGTCGATGTCTCCGGCGTCGAGAGCGAAGGGGTTCTCAAACTGATCATCGACCAGCAGAAAGCCGAAAGTTTCGGTGTCTCGGTCAGCGAGGTTAATTCGATCCTCTCGACCATCTTCGCGGGGTCTTCGGTCAATGATTTCGACATGAACGGATCGCTGCGCCCGGTGATCGTCATGGCCGATGCCGTCTACCGGATGCAGCCCGAAGGCATCGAGGGCTGGTATCTATGCCATCGAAATCATCGACAATTGCGTAACGAAAGGTCCCAAAAACGCGCGGAGATATCTGAAAAGTCAGATTGTATTTTGGGTGCCGCTATGAAAAGCGGTCGATAATTGTAATTGCCCGTCGTCTAACACTTCGCCGGACGGCATATCAATGAGGCCCGGTGTTCCGAACGCAGAAACCGGAAAATGCAGGTCAACATCCTGAGCTTGTGCGGTACCGAGACTCCATAAAATGATGCAGGTCGAAGAGAGCAGGCTTTTGCGCGATATAGTCACAGATCCATCCGTGCGAAGTCAGTTTGGTCCTCAAAATAGATTATAACCTTCCCCTTTGAAACCAAACCTTGAGGCGAACGCATCAGGGTGCTTGTCTTGTGGCGGATTTACAGCGTGTTGCGTGACAAACGCACGCGGGTTTTCAGATTTGGTAAAGAAATATCTTTAGTTCTTTCGCGAACGGCATCGAAGCTGCTGCTTGGAATGCACCCATGTCTAAAACATGAGCAAAGGACCTTATCATGTCTGATCCCTTCAAAAACCGCACACCTTCGCTGAATGGCCCGGCAACAGATCTTAGCCCGGTTACCCCGTCCGACACTGTGAACTTCGCCAAGGTCGCCGTGGCTTTGTATATCGAAAGTGCGGGTACACTGTCTATCGTAACGCAGAAAAGCGAAACGCGCACCGTTGCGGTTGGGGATTTCGCCATTTTGCCTGTGGGCGTGCGGCGCGTGAACGCAACGGGCACTACCGCGACAGGTATTCACGCTTTTATCGTGGGGTGAACTGATGTTTGGCCTCGATTGGAACGTCTCGACATTAGCAGTCCGAAAACAGAAAACGGGCTTTTCCCCCCTGGCTCTGAGTGGGCTTGTCGCTTGGTATGATCCAAGTGATCTGAGCTCGATGTTTCAGGACACGGCGATGACAGCCCCCGTCACGGCAGCAGGACAGAGCGTTGCCGTGATTCGCGACAAGAGTGGTAATGATCGGCATCTGAGCCAAAGTGCAGCTGCTGCTCGCCCGACACTCCAGACTGACGGGGCGTCCTTCTGGTTGGCATTCGATGGAGTGGACGATAGCTATGGCACGGGGGCGTTTGACTGGGGCAGTGATGCTGCGCAACTCGTGTTTGGTCTGCGCAAAACTGCCGATGATGCGATTGGTTGCCTGCTGGAGACTTCGGACAATTCCAACAATTATGCGGGAACCTTGGCGGTATTCGCTCCCAATGCCACTTTGAATGCGGGGACGCTTGAATTTCGCAGCAAGGGCTCAACCCAAGCGTCTGCCATAAATTTCGGGATCCCCAGCCAAACGAATTTTGTTCTGAACGCTTTCGGGCGAGTAAGCTCAGATACCACAGTCACTCGTATCGACGGGATCGAGACACGGAATGTCACGACGAATCAGGGGAATGGGAACTTCGGGAATTTCCCGCTCTATATTGGGCGTCGCGCCAATGCTAACTTCCCTTTCTCAGGTCGGTTGTTTGGAGCGGTTTTCTACAATCGACTTCTTGACGCAAGTGAAACAGGGAGCGTCGAAAGCTGGGTCGCTGGGAAAATAGGGGAAGCGCTATGACGATGCGGCGTTTCAGCTCGGTGCTGTTTCGCCGTTTTTTCCTTCCATCTTACCCTCGCGGTATACTGCGGCTTCGTTTTCGGAAGGGAATACCCCTTCCTTTTGCAACATAGCGTAGGGCGTAAGACCTGCGGTCTTCGCGCGTTGCTGTAACTCGAAGTATTTAGCTTCTACGAGCGTGCGGTACCAATAGGCCTGAAGGAAGTGAAAGAAGAACCCTGCTTTACCATCGAGAAAACCCCGCCCGATCACATAACGATACGCAAAGTAGAAACTGGCGCGCAGTGTCGCTGGAAGCCGTGCGTAAACTTGCTCTTTGAGCCAACGCTTGCGGGCGGCTTGGCCAGTCAACACCTCTTCAGAGGCTTCTTTTATGTGTCTAGCTTCTACACGAGAGATCATTTCCAGAGTGGCGTAGGTGTTATGTTTGGCAATCCACCAACTCAGATCATTGAGATTGTGATCGACCAAGTCACCGCCTTTTAGAACTGTGGTGTTTGGAGATTTCAGTATAACGTGTTCGTCCATTCGTCGCTGCTCCATGCGACCTTCGCCGCTTCTCCACAAGCGCAATATGTTAAGCGGATAAAAGAAACCGTGTAGAATTGGTTGTTCAAGAAAGACGATCTGTCTCCTCAGGTAAACGCCATTTATCGTGCTTTGAGGGGCTGCCAGCCAAGCGCTCATGCTCTCGCGCAGTTCCTCGTCGAGATATTCGTCCGCATCGATTCTAAGTGTCCAGTCGCTGCAAATACCCAAGGTGTTGAGCCCCCATTGGAATTGTGCTGCGTGACCATGCCAAGCGTTCTGTACGATTTCCGCCCCGAGGCTTTTGGCAATCTCAACTGTGCGGTCTGTTGAATAGCTGTCGATGACACAGACCCGTTCTGCAATGCCATCGAGCGAGCGAATGCATCGTTCGATGTGCTTTTCTTCGTTGAAGGTCAGAATCAGCGCCGTCAAAGTTTCTGTCATTGGCGTGCCCTTTGAAATCTTGCGCGCGGTTTCAGGATCTGCGCTGGGTTGCCGCGGTAGACGGTCCATTCCTCAAGATCGGAAAATGCTGCACCACGTGCTGCGAGCACGGCACCCTCTGCGACGGTAATACCAGGTCCTACAAAGGCTTCCGCGGCGATCCATGCATCGTCCCCGATCGTGATCGGGAATGCACGCAATTGAAAATGCGGATCCCGGATCGCATGTGTGCCGCAGCATAAATGTGCGCGCTGCGAGATAACAACATGTCGTCCGATTTTGATCGGGGCCATTGAGTAGCAAATCACGCCTGGTCCAAGGGAGGAAAAAGCCTGCATCGTCAAGTTGCGGGGCAACCAGATGCGTGCACTGGGATACACGTTTGCGCTCAGCGCGAGTTTGGCCCCAAATCTGCGCAGCAGCCAATTGCGCCAACGCCGTGCCTGTGGCGGGGTCCACCTTGCGCATAATAGCCAAACGATCCCGAAAGCGAAACGCTCCACCCTGTTCGCCAGCGAGAAAGTCGGCGCACCGGCGAAAGGATCGGCATGGGTTGCGTCGAGAGGTTTAGTCACGGTAAAGCCTCTTGGATTGTTTGGTGATCAGATCCTGAAACAGGTCGGACAACTGCTGCCCGACGTTCTTTTGTGAAAATTTTTCTGCCACAAGAGACTTCGCCGCCAGACTAGCCCGGTTAAGGTCCTTGGTGGTCCTTGCCTGAAGACCGCGCAAAGTCGTGGCGATTGACTCCGCGCTCTCTCTTGTCTCGAAAGCAGCTCCGGCATCAAAACCCTGATCGAGATTGCAGGCGCGGGTCATCATGCAGGGTACTCCCGCAGCCCAAGCTTCGAGAACTGACATTGGCAGGCCTTCGCTTTTTGACGGCAAGAGAAAAATATCTGCGGCGGCCAAACTACGGTCACGATCAACACCATATTGCGGCCCGGCAAACAGCGCATTGCCGAAGCGTTCATGCAGCGCCTCAATGGTAGGTTCGAAATCGGGACAGTCATCGGGCCAACCGCAGAATACCAATTGAGCACTGTCGCGAAAGCTCGGATCGGTACTGCTCAGCTCATCCCAAGCCGCGCAAAGCTCGCGCCAGCCTTTCTTGTCGTGGATACGCCCCAAAAACAAATACACGCGCCGCTCTGCGAATTCTGGACGCCACCAGCCGGGACGTTTCGCAACTTCAGCAAAAGGAAGCACGTAATTCGGGATCACGTGACAACGAGCGGTCGGCAGACCCGCTGCAGCGACATCCGCCTTTTCCTTTTCAGTCAGCACATGCAGATCAGCACTCCGCAGAAATCGCTGTTGATAGAGGGTCGAGACGGCTGCTTTAAGACGGGGCGAGCGCTGTAGAATCCAGTGCTCCAACATGCCATGCGGCGTGACCAGCGCGGGGCGTCGTCGCAGGAGGGACCAAAGTGCCGCGCAGAAGACATGGAATGTCCAAATCCCGTGGACATGCACAGTAGCCGCGCGCACGCCTACAACGTAACGTAACATTCCGGGCGAGAAACCATAGCGCGCAGGGCCGTATGACTTAAAAGCATGGATAGGGATATCCGGCCAAGCGTCTCGGTCGGTCTCGAAATCTGCATCCATCAAGGTAACGACCTCTAGGTCGAAACGGCCATCGGCGAGCACCGCTTCAGCATAAAGCCGCGCTGCCTCGGAAACGCCGCCACCGCGGCGTCCGATTGCCGGTGTGAGAACCAAGATGCGTTGCTTTTCAGTCATGTCGTCTCCTGCAATACATCGCTCAATTTTGCGTGGGTTTGCCGATAGGTTTCAACGGCGCCGGAAATTTCCGCCCGTGCGGTCGCGAGGTCGGAAAAATCGCGTTCCAACGCCGCGATCACTGCAGTGGGATCGAGATCATCAATGGGAAATTGCCGCTCGTCGAGCTTCAGATCGCGCAGAATGTAGCTGGTCTTTGGCAGATAGGCGATGGCCTGCGTGGGGCGATCCGCCATCATCGCGAAGATACAGGAATGGAAGCGGGTGCCCAGAAACAGAGAGGAACGTCCAATGAGGGCGCGAAGCTCCTCTGGTTCACGAGAGGTTCGGTCGATGGCCACCTGAGTATCGCAGGCGGCGGCGATGCGTTCGGCCATCGGCAAATCATCAGAGACCTGATTGAAGATCACAGGCTGCATGTCATGGGCCTTCGTCATGTGGTCAATGATTTTGGCCATCGATGTCACGTAGTCTCGCCGCTTCATCTCCATGTCCACAGATTTGGGAAAGGTCCAGTTCACAACCGTCAGGCCAAGGATCGGTTTTGCTGACGGTTCGACCCCGATCTCGTGCCAGGCTTGTACAATGGCGGGGCCTGCATTGCTGACATAAAAATTCCAGAAGGCACTGTCCCCAGAGCGCCGCAGCAGACGTTCAGGCAGCGCGAGTGTTTCGTGCAAGAAATGCCAAGAATAGCTTTCGCGTGCGCAGATCGCATCGGTCTTCATAAAAATCCAGCGCGCGATGAGGCGCGCGAAAGGCGTGTCAATCGGGCCGATACTCTGAGGGGCCAAGATGTTTCGCGCGGCTTTGCGCGGCAAAAAAATGTGAAGCAAAGCCACATAATAGGCAAAATTCGTGTCGTGAATATACCCGCCCGGTGCACTGACCACGATGTCCGCCGCACGGATCATTTTCCAACTCTGGTATTGTGATGAGGGCAATAGACGCGCCACAAAAGAGAGGCCGGGAACAGTCGCTAGCGCGGCAATCAGCAAACGCATCAATGTGACGAGTTTCGCAAGTTTTCCCGAAGCTGACGTGTTGCCGATCCGTTCGGACCAAGTGACATCTGGATGCACAGCGCGCGAAGCCGCGATGCCTTCGAAAACCGAACATCCGATCTCTGCATCTGGCACTGCCGATGTGATTTCCGCAATGCACTCATCCAAAAGGACAGAATCGCCTCGATTGGAACGACCATACGCGTTTGTGATCATGACTTTCATTGAATGTAGCTTCGTAGATAGATTGTCATCCTAATTGTCGCCTTTTCATGTGATTTCATGCTGCCGTCTTTTGGTCGAAAGTGTTGTTGCTATAAATATCCAAAAAAATGGCAATCCCACTCTCAAGACACCAATATCCAAACCTCCCCTGACAAGAGTGAATCCAATCAATGGCACGATTATTCCAGCTGTCGCGTATCGCACTGGGCAGTCTAATTTGGCGGCTGCCGTTGATAATTTCGCAACAAAAAATAGAGCTTGACCATACAGCAAAGCGACGGCGACAACTCCGATCACGCCGTATGCAATATAACTCTCTCCGAACAAGCCTGGGGGAATGCCACCCGTTTCATCGCCATAAAGATAGCCACGTACCTGTGCAGCCAGTGGGGTCGCTTTATCAGGGAACAATGCGCGAGGGACAAAGGAAATAGCTGCATTGAGATAGGAGAGCCCATAATCAAATCCCAGTTCCTTTGCATATTCGATGCTCAACTGAAAATGATCAATGAACGCCAATCCTGTAAACGCCCCACTCAATGATAAGCTATTTTCTGACGTAATTTCAGCGCCTTGGGCAGCATAACGCCAACTCAGCATAAAATAAGATAAAACCGAGATAGCTAGGCTGCCAACGAGCGAGAATAAAAGCAAAGTGATTTTCCGAGCATTCAAGATTTCTTTCATGAAAAGTGAAAGAACGAACAGGATTAATATTGCGCGACCTCCATCTACGAGAGAAAGGCATAAAGAGCCTAGGACCGACAGCATGACAATCACTTTAACACGCTTGGATACGATATTAAATTTCAGTCCAAAAAATGCGAATGTAGAGAATACAACCGCCCCCCAAAAAAATACGGAGCGTAAATTCGCCAACGAACTATTGGTGCGAACACGAGCGTAAGACGCAATGAGCGCATTCTGTAAACTGCCAGCAAACGCGATTGAGAGGGCAAGGTAAGCTAAAAAACAAAATAGCGAAAAGAGTGCGAACTGAACAAGCCTACCTTCTCGAATGAACAATACGGTTTGCGGATTTGCTCGGGGAGCCAAACGGATGACAGATGAAATCATTGTAAGAGCGAAAGCCAAAGACAGAAAGATCGCTGCGGTTTCGAAATTTTCTGTATCCAAATAAAAGCCTAGAAATGTCTCATACCTACCCGCTTCAAGCGCCGCAAAATAAGGAAGCATTCCGCCAAGCGTGAAATATAGTAAAAATACACCGGTAGCATTTCGTAACCCGCCCCAAAGTGCGGCGCAAAGCCCGATCGAATAGAAGATTGCAACGATCAACGGTTCCATTCATTTTTCCTTCGTGCTTGTCGTTGCCCGGTTTTCACACTGCTCATCTATTTTTTGCAGCGCTCGCAACCTTGGCAATTAGTACCGAACATATTGTCAACGCCCCCACCGCACCCATAATCGGAAAACCGGCGACGCCGATGATTTTTGAAAGGCCATAGCCCGCCACGATTTGCAGAAAGGTAATCACAAGAAAGACCGTCGCATAGCCTTTCACCTTGTTGGTCGCGAGTAAGAAGACCTCCAAAGAGTAATAGCAGGCTATGAGGGTTGCGTTGATCAAAAGCGCATAAAACAGGAGGGGATCGAATGGCAATTCGCCCCCTGTCCAAAAGCGGTAAAAGATCTTCCCAAGTAAAATATATCCCAGAGCAGCCACACCTGTCAGGAGTACCGTTTGGGTGAGGACGCTTTTTTTCATTCCTGCAATCAATGCATGATCTCCGCGGGCATTCGCCTTGGAAATTTCCGACCATCTGGACCGCCCGGCGATGGCGACGAATTGAGGAATCATGCGGGTAAAGGTGCGCATGGTGGAAAAGGTTGCAACCATGAGAGGGTTTGAAATTGCAGCTACAACCAGCGTCGTGACATGCAGGTAGATCATGTTTGACAAGGGTAAGGTCATAAACCCAATCGCACCACTGGCCAGATTGGTTACTTCCTTTCTGCTGGTCCTCAACCAGGCTATCTTGATCCATTTCACGTGCCGACGAATGGAGTTCATCATGACTAGGAAGAGGGTTGTTCGAAGCATCAGCATCGTAAGTGCAGCCCAAAGGATATTGGCACCAAGGGCCGCAGCAAAACAAAGGCCTGCGAGAGGGACGACACGGCCCAATGCTTGCCAATTGACGGTGAGATCAAATTTACCGAGGGTTCGATAAAGCGCTGAATGATGATTCAGAACAAGCATGAGCAAGGCATCAACAAACAACAAAATCGCGACTGTCAGGACATCGGATTCACTGAGAATTTCAAAAAGCCCGACAAACTGGACCCTAAAGACTGCCCAGATCAGTGCACCGACGAAAACGACCAAGGATAACATCGCAAACAGAACTAAAACGGAGGAAAGATACGTTCTGTTTGCGGAGAGATAGCGTTTCCGCGCGCAATGGGCTTCGATCTTGTTATTCGACGAAGCAATGATGCCGAAATCCGTCAGGGAAAGGTACCCGGGTATGGTATAGAGAATGATCCATTCCCCAAAAAGAGGCGCCCCCCATGCCCAAATAAGCACGGGGACCATCAGCAATTGCAATAAGATGGTTAGTCCATTGCTCATAAGCATTGAAACAATGACTTTTGAAACACGCCTGTTTGACGCCTTTACCTCCTCTGCGCCGGATTGAATTGGATCATTCTCACGAAGAGCGTGAAAGTCACGGCGATGGATACTGACGTGTTTTGCACCATTCATATTAGACGGCCTTAGAAAGGGGATTACCCTTCCACCGATACGGGTAGTTCCAACCCGTGCTCCTTCAAAAGCGCGATACGCTTGGCGGCTTTCAGGTCTTCCTCGACCATCTCCGCACACATTTCCTGCGCCGTGATTTCCGGCACCCAGCCCAGCTTTTCCTTGGCTTTCGTCGGGTCGCCCAAAAGCGTCTCGACCTCTGCGGGTCGGAAATAGCGGGGGTCGATACGCATGATGACATCGCCGACCTTCAAGGCCGGGGCCTTGTCGCCGGTGATCGCGGCAACTGTGGCAGTTTCCTCCACCCCCTCGCCTTTGAATTCAAGCTCCATGCCAAGCTCGCGCGCTGTCCAGGTGATGAACTCACGCACCGAATACTGCACACCGGTTGCGATCACGAAATCTTCGGGCTCGTCCTGTTGCAGCATCATCCACTGCATCCGTACATAATCCTTGGCATGGCCCCAGTCTCGCAGCGCGTCGATGTTGCCCATGTAGAGGCAGGGCTCCAGGCCCATGGCGATGTTCGAGAGGCCGCGGGTGATCTTGCGGGTCACGAAGGTCTCGCCTCGGCGCGGGCTCTCGTGGTTAAAGAGAATGCCGTTGCAGGCATACATGCCGTAGCTCTCCCGGTAGTTCACGGTGATCCAGTAGGCATACATTTTTGCCACGGCATAGGGTGAACGCGGATAGAACGGTGTCGTTTCCTTCTGCGGGATTTCCTGCACCTTGCCGAACAGCTCTGAAGTCGAGGCCTGATAGAACCGGGTCTTCTTTTCCAGCCCAAGGAAGCGGATCGCTTCCAACAAACGCAACGTACCGGTGGCATCGACATCGGCCGTGTATTCCGGCGCTTCGAAAGACACGGCAACGTGAGATTGCGCGCCGAGGTTATAGACCTCATCGGGCTGAATATCGGAAAGCAGACGCGTCAGGTTGGACGTGTCGGTCAGATCGCCGTAATGCAGTTTCAGCCGCGCCTTGTCGGTGTGCGGATCTTCATAGATGTGATCCACGCGCTGGGTGTTGAACAAGGAGGCGCGACGCTTGATGCCATGGACTTCGTAGCCCTTTTCGAGCAGGAATTCCGCGAGATAGGACCCGTCTTGGCCGGTAATTCCGGTAATCAGCGCTTTTTTCATGAAACTGCGTTCCTTATCGTTTTTGGCGAACCGTGCCATATTTCTTTCTGTGATTTTATGGGTGCTTCTCAACAGAGTTGCGACGCTCTGCAAGCTCACCCATTTCCGTCTCGAGGCGATCCAGGATCGCCGTCATATCCCAGTTTTGCAGCGCGGCCTGACGGGCGTGTCGTCCCAGATCCGCACGCCGATCCGGATCGTCGAGAAGCGTCACGATGGCGGCGGCGAAAGCTTCGGCATTGCCCGGTTCGGTCACCAGCCCGGAGCCCTCGACCTCCTGTGCAAGCGCGGTGCCCGGATAGGCGGTGGCCACCACCGGACGCCCCGAGGCCAGCATGTTCGTCAGTTTCGAAGGCAGCACCAATTCCGCCACCCCCGCGATTTGCGGCAGGAGATGCACATCTGCCATGCCAAGCGCGTCGCTCAGCTTCTCGAACGGTTGCAGCGGATAAAACCGAATGTTGGTCAGGCCCTCGGCCTTGGCCTTGAGCGTGTCGAGATAGGGGCCTTCGCCACAGATCACGAAGGTCAGATCGCTGCGCCCGGCCAGAAGGCGCGCCGCCTCGGGGATGATCTCCAGCCCCTGTTTGGCGGCGACATTGCCGGAGTAATAGGCGACATAAGGCGTGTCGATGCCAAGCTCCGCCCGCATCGGCGAGGGGCCGTCGAGCACCTTGATCCGTTGCAGGTTGGCCCAGTTGCGGAATTCGTAGATGCGGGCGTCCGGGATGCCCTTTTCCCGCAGCTTGTCGAGCATCGGGCTGGAAATCGAACTGATCCGGTCGAACCGGCGCAGCATCCAGCGCTCGAATGCAAGCGCGGCCTTGCCAAGACGGCTCTCCGGCGCGATCGCCCCGGTTGCGAAAGCGGCTTCGACCTCGAAATCCTGAATATGCAGCCAGAGCTTGGCCCCGGTCAGCCGCGCCACCAGCCAGCCGCTCATCGCGGACACCAGAGAGGGGGCGACGACGAACACGATGTCCGGGCGGCCTTTGACCGCATCTGAAAGCAGACGCGGCAATGCAGTTGCAGCAAAACTGGCGTAATGGAGTAGTCTGGACTTGGCCGAAGGCTTGTGCGGGACATAGAGCGGGCAGTGCACGACCCTAGGAGCGTCTGGGTGCCGTTCAGTCCTGTAGCCCAGTTTCGGCCAGCCGTCCCAAATGCGCCACTGCGGGTAATAGGGATGGGCGCAGACCACGGTCATCTCATGCCCCCGGGCGGTGAATGCCTCGGCTAAACCTGTGGAATAGACCGCGATTCCAATCTCCTCCGGCGCATAATTGAGGCTCAGGATTTGTATTTTCACGCTTCTACCCAAACTCTAACTTTCACCCCGGCGGGCGGGCTCACACGGTGTTCCCTTCCGATGTTTGTCACAAACCCGAAGCTCAGCCTAGTGACCGTCTGTGTGAAAGCGCGGATTTCTGCCGGTTGCTGTATGTTTCTTGTGCAGATGCAGAAAAAATGACACATCTGGACCGGAAATTGATGTCCGCGCAGCCGTCATGCCGCGATCCGGTGGCACTGGTACATCTGATGCGCGATGATTTAAACTGTTTGTGGACGGGGTAGGCGATGGCGAAGAAAATTTACGTTGCGGGGCATCGTGGCATGGTCGGGGGGGCGATCCTGCGCAAGCTGGCCGCGCGACAGGCGGCAGGCGAGGATCTGGCTCTGATCACCCGGACTTCTGCCGAACTGGATCTGACCGATCAGGCCGCCGTGCGGGCGTTCATGCAAACCGAGAAACCGGATCAGGTCATTCTGGCTGCGGCGAAAGTCGGCGGGATCATTGCCAACAACAGCTATCCGGCGCAGTTCATCTATGAAAACCTGATGATCGAGTGCAACGTGATCCATGCGGCTTACGAGGCCGGGGTTCAGAAGCTGCTCCAACTCGGTTCCTCCTGCATCTATCCCAAGCTGGCAGAACAACCGATGCGTGAAGATGCGCTGCTGACCGGGACGCTCGAACCCACCAACGAACCCTATGCCATTGCGAAGATCGCGGGCATCAAACTTTGCGAAAGCTACAACCGGCAATACGGTGTCGATTACCGTTCCGTCATGCCGACAAACCTTTACGGGCCGGGAGACAATTTCCACCCGGACAACTCCCATGTTCTGCCGGCTCTGATCCGACGCTTTCACGAAGCCGCTCAGGCCGGTACACCGACCGTGACCGTCTGGGGCTCCGGCAAACCCATGCGTGAGTTCCTCCATGTCGATGACATGGCGGAAGCCTCGCTCTTCGTGCTCGATCTCGACCCGGAGATTTACCAGCGCGAGACCGAGCCCATGCTCAGCCATATCAATGTCGGCTCCGGGACGGATGTCACGATTCGGGAACTGGCCGAAACCGTCGCGCGCGTGACCGGGTTCAAGGGGGAATTGGCGTTCGATGCCAGCAAACCCGATGGCACGCCGCGCAAGCTGATGGACGTCAGCCGACTGGCGCGGCTCGGCTGGACCGCGTCGATCCCGCTCTCCCAGGGGATTGAGGAAACCTACGCATGGTTTTTGCGCCAGACCCCGGATGCGCTCCGTTCCAAGTGAGCGGAATGCGCCCTTGCGGTCAGCTCACGGCGTTTGCGACGCTTTGATACGCATGCCTGACGAGGGCGAGGGCTTTGTCTTCGTTTTGCGCCTGCGCGTAGATGCGGAACTCCGGGGCGTTGCCCGAAGGGCGCAGGTGGAGCACGTCCCCGCTGTCGAAATCGACCCTTAGCCCGTCGGTCAGATCGGTGGTCGCGATATGGCCAAAGGGGGCAAAGAAGGCCGTTCGGGCCGTGTCGTCCCGGATCAGGGCGTCGAGAAAGGCTTTGGCCTTTTCGGTGTCGATGTCCTGCACACGGTCGGCGGCGGTAAAGCAGGGCGGGAGGGCGGCCACCAGTTCGGTGAGGCAGGTTCGGGACCTTTGTGCCGCAGCGAGCGGTGCGAGAATCGGCAACATGCAATCGCGGGTCGGCAGGGGAGAGAGCGGGGCGGCAATCCGGGCCTCGAAGCCGAGAAGGAAGCCGCCGTTCGCTTCGAAGCCCACGATCTCCGGATGAGCCGCCCGGGCCATACCCTCGATGACGAAGGGCGAGCCGATACGGGTCAGGATCACCTCATCGAACTCCGGCAGGCGACGCACCATGTCATTGGAGGACACCGGCGTGACCACGGATTTCGCGCCCAGCAGGCGTGCGGTCAACACGCCGAGAATATCCCCGGGAATGACCTTGCCCGTCTCATCGCTCAGCATGGGACGGTCGGCATCGCCATCGGTGGAGGCAATGGCATCCAGCCGGTGCTCATGGCACCATGACCGCAGTCTGTCGCGAGTCTCGGGATCGACGGCCTCGGTATCGACGGGGATGAATGTGTCGGACTGTGCGAGGGGGACGATCTCGGCGCCGAGGCTGCGGAAGATCGTTTCCATCGTGTCGCGTGCGACGGAGGAATGACGGTAGACGCCGATCCTCAGTCCCCCGAGCGCGTCCGTGCCGAAGGCGTCGATATAGCGCGCGACATAGCGGGCTTCGGCCTCGGGCGCGTCGCGACAGGCGCCGGTCTCGTGACCTTTGTAACGGGACCTGTCGGCATAGGCCGCGTTGATCGCCGCTTCGTCCTGCTTCGACACCTCCCCCTCGGGGAGATAGAATTTGAGCCCGTTGCGGTCCGCAGGGATGTGGCTTCCGGTGACCATGATCGCCGGGGCTTTGGCGCCCATCGACGCCAGTGCGAGGGCGGGGGTGCCAAGCGCGCCGCAATCCGCCACGTCGACCCCCGCCGCCTGTGCCGTGTCACGGATCACCTTGGCGATCCGGGGCGAGGACGGGCGCAGATCGCGTCCGAGATAAAGCGTGCCGGGCCGCACTGTGCTCAGGAACGCATGGACGTAATCCGCGACAAGCTCGTCTGTCAGCTCGGTGACGAGACCACGCAAGCCGCTGGTGCCGAATTTCGGAGCCATCTTGTCTTATCCCTTTGCGCCCTGACCGCGGGCATAAACATCCTCATAGCGGATGATGTCGTCTTCACCGACATAGGAGCCGGTCTGTACCTCGATCAGGACCATCGGGACCTTGCCGGGGTTTTCCATGCGGTGGACCGCTCCCAGGGGAATGTAGACGGATTGGTTTTCGGTGACGAGCCGGACTTCGTCATCGACGGTCACGCGCGCCGTGCCCTCGACCACGATCCAGTGTTCGGAGCGATGGAAATGGCTCTGCAGGCTCAGCGCGGCCCCGGGGTGCACGTGGATTCGCTTGACCTGAAACCGTCCGCCGACCACGAGGCTCTCGAACCAGCCCCAGGGGCGGTGGTCTTTCGGAAAATGCGTGGCCTGCGAAGCGCCCTTCGTCTTGAGCGCTGCCACCGCTTTCTTCACATCCTGGGCGCGCGACATATCCGCAACCAGAACCGCGTCGTTCATGGCGATGGCCATGATATTTTTCAGACCGATCCCGACCAGTTCGAGATGCGCGCTGTCGGAGCGGATCAGGCTGTTTTCGCATTCGATCGCGGTGGCTTCCCCTGAGGTGACGACGCCGTTTTCATCGGGCCCGGTCTCCCGCCAGACCGCATCCCAGCCGCCCAGATCGGACCAGCCGCCGTCAAAGGGCACCACCGCGAGATTGTCGGCTTTTTCCATGACCGCGTAATCTATGGAAATATCCTCGGCCTGTGACCATGGCGCGGGCGCAAGGCGCAGGAAACCGAGGTCGGCCTGGGCCGTCTCGACGGCATTTGTCACCGGGGCGCTCAGACTCGGTGCATATTGAGCAAAGGCCGCAATGATGTCGCGTGCCTTGAACAGGAAAATCCCGGCATTCCAGAGAAAGGTTCCCGCCGCCAGCATGTCGGCGGCATGGGATGCGTCGGGTTTTTCGACGAACTGCTTGAGATCGACGGCGGCGCCGGAGGCATCGGGCTGAGACGCCAGCTCCAGATAGCCATAGGCGGTTTCGGCATGGGTCGGTTTGATCCCGAAGGTGACGAGTTTGCCATTCTCAACGGCAGCCAGGCCTTTTTCAATCGCGGCATGGAAGGCATCCACATCGGGCACGACGTGATCCGAGGGCGCCACCAGCATGATCGCGTCCGGGTCCCTGTCGAGCAGGTACAGCGCCGCAGCCAGAATGGCGGGCGCGGTGTTGCGCCCTTCGGGTTCGATCAGGATCGCTCCGGGATCAATGCCGATTTCCTGCAATTGTTCGGTGACGATAAAGCGAAAATCCGATCCGGTCAGAATGGTCGGCGCGCCGAATTGCAAATCTCCCCGGCTGCCGCTGAGCCGTTTCGCCGAGGCCTGAAACAAGGTTTCATCGTCAATCAGTGGCACGAACTGCTTGGGATAGCTCTTGCGCGACAAGGGCCAAAGCCGTGTCCCGGAACCGCCGCATAGAATGACCGGAGTTATGAGTGGCATGGCTGCGTTCCTATCAAATGACCCAATTTACTGTTTTATTTATAATAAATGTGAAGCTGGCATGAAGTCTAGCCAAGAGAGCCGGGTGCGGGAGAGCAGGGCGGGCTTTTGCCGGTATTGCACAAGAATTTCCCTTGAGGCGGCCCTCTCTCAAGGCCACAGCGACGGTCCTGAAAAACGCCATCCGGAGGTGGCGCCCTGTGTCTGGTTCACCGGTGCAAGTCGGAACGCGAAAGCTGGGCCGTAGGGCCGATGACATATGTCAATTTCAGGAAGATTCTTTTTGTCTTTCCCTGAAACGTGCGGGCCCATGACGTGTCGCGACGGGCCCCCTCTGAACTCACCTTTGTCGGGGCGGGAGGGGCTTTGGGCGAACGGGGCGCGGATCACGCCGTTCGGTCGATCAAAGCAGAAACCCGGTCAGAAGATCGTTGAACCGGGCAGTTTTCTCGATCTGAGTCCAATGGCCGCAATTGCGAAACAGGTGCAGCTCCGAATTGGGCATGAGTTCGAAGAATCGTTTCGAGTTTTCCACCGGGATGACCTTGTCCTCCCTCCCGTGCACGATGAGCGCAGGCGCCTCGATCCGGGCGATGTCGTCCTCGGCGGAGGCCATCATGCGGACACTCTCTTGTCGTGGAGCCGGGAACATGGCGGAGAACTTCTCCATCACGCCCTTGCGCAATGTTGCCCGGTGACGCATTTCCGCGAGATCGTCGTTCACGAAACGCGTGTCATGGGCGAAGACGCCCAAGAGCTTGCGCATATTCTTGAGGCTCGCCTCATAGCCCCAGACCAGATCGAGCCCCTCGGTGATCGGGAACTCGACGCCGACCGCCCCCATGAGCACGATCTTGTCGATCTGCTCCGGATGGCGGATGGCATAGGCCAGTGCCAGCGCGCCGCCAAAGGAGTTGCCGACAATGGAGAATTTCTCCAGCCCGAGGGCCTTGGTGAAGCCTTCGAGATGCGCGATCCAGCCGTCGAGGCTGAAGTTCAGCCCCTCCGGCGCGTCCGTATAGCCAAAGCCCATCATGTCCGGCGCAAGACAGCGAAGCCCGCGGTCCGCCAGAACCGGTATGTTGAGCCGCCAGTTGGCCCAGGCCGACACCCCCGGCCCGGAGCCATGGATGAAGAGCACCGGCGTGGTGCCCTGCGTCGCTTGGCCCATGTCGTGGTAATTGGTGGCAATGCCATCCACCGTGATCGTCAGGCCGATTTCGGGATTCTCAGTCATGACACCTCACATCATATTCGGAAGGAAAAGCGCGATGGACGGGAACAGCAGCAACAGGCCGATTCGCACGATGTCGATGGCGATGAAGGGCAGGAGGCCCTTGTAGATCGTCGTCAGGCCGATGTTGCGTTCCACCGAATTGATGACGAAGACGTTCATCCCGATCGGTGGCGTGATCAGGCCCAACTCGATCGCCATGACCACCATGACGCCGAACCAGATCGGATCGAAGCCGAGGCTGGTCACGACCGGGAACAGGATTGGCACGGTCAGAACCACCATCGCCATCGAGTCGAGCACACAGCCGAGCGCGAGATACAGGATCAGGATCAGAACCATGATGCCCATCGGGCTCAGCGGCAGGGAGGTGAGATATTCGGCCACCTGCTGCGGCGCACGGGTGATGGCGAGGAAGTAGGAGAACAGCAGCGCACCGATGAAGACGAAGAAAATCGAGATCGAAATGCGCAGACTGTCGACGAGACAATATTTGATGTCCGCCCAGCTCAGGCGACGGCGCAGAAGCCCGATGGCCAGCGCACCGACGGCGCCGAGCGATGCCGCCTCCGTGG
Organism: Celeribacter ethanolicus; assembly: GCF_002407265.1. Lineage (NCBI taxonomy): Bacteria > Pseudomonadati > Pseudomonadota > Alphaproteobacteria > Rhodobacterales > Roseobacteraceae > Celeribacter > Celeribacter ethanolicus. Next base: position 2,339,148 of record NZ_CP022196.1, on the reverse strand, counting down.
GCGTCACCACACCGGCGTAGATGCCACCCACGACCAAAAGGAACAGAAGCGCAATGGCCCAGACGTCGCGCAGGGATCTGAAGCGCTCGCCCCAGCCATGCCGCTCGCCCACCGGCATGTCTTGGGGCCGGATGTAGGAGATGAAGGTCACGGTCAGCATGTAGAGTGCGACGGCCAGGATCCCCGGCACGAGACCGGCGATGAACAGCTTGCCGATGTCCTGTTCGGTGATGATGCCGTAGACCGCGAGCACGATGGAGGGCGGGATGAGAATCCCGACCGTGCCGCCCGCGGCGATGACGCCGGAGGAGACGGAGTCGGAATAACCCGCCCGGCGCATCTCCGGCAAAGCCACCTTGGTCAGCGTTGCTGCCGTGGCGATGGAGGAGCCGGAGATGGCGGCAAAGCCCGCACAGGACGCGATGGTCGCAAGCGCCAGCCCGCCGCGCCGATGCCCCAGCCAGGCACCGGCCGCGCGGAACAGTTCATGGCTCATCCCGGACCGGGTCGCAAAAGACCCCATCAGGATGAACATGGGGATCATCCCCAGATGATAGGTGGTCGCCGTCGACAGCGGTGAGAGCGAGACGAGACGCAGCGCCTGCGTCGGGCCGACGACGGCGGCAAATCCGCCGATGCCGACAAGGCTCATGGCGATCGCAATCGGCACGCGGATGGCCATCATCAGAAACAGGACGATGAAGCCCACGATCATAACCGTTTCCCGGTCCATTTTATCCTCTTAATTCTTAGTCTTCGGTCACGAGGACCGACTGGTCCTCATGCGCGTGCGGGGTCTCGTCCCTGAGGATGAGCCAGAGCCGCAAAGCCGTGGTCAGCGTCGCCAGACCCGCTCCGATCACCATCAGCCAATAGGCCGGCCAGATCTGGAACCGCAGGTCATAGGAATGCTCTCCGGTCGTGAACACGTCCTGGGCGTTCTTCGACATCATCACGGTCAGCACGGCAAAGGAGACGAGCACCAGCGAGGTGGAAAAGAAATCCATCACCCGGCGCACGCCTTTTCCGAGCATCTCGTAGAGCAGGTCCACGGAAATATGGGTGCCGGTGTAATTCACCGTCGCCACGCCCCAGAAAATCGCCACACCAAGGGCAAGACGCCCGATGTCATGGCTGTCCGGGATCGGCGCGGAAAACGCATAACGCATCACGGCGGAGACAAAGGCCAGAAGCGTCACCAGTCCCATCAGGAAGGCGGCGGCGGTTTCGACCCAGGTGGCGAAACGGCGGAGCCCGAAGGCCCCGCCAGAGGTGTCAGAATTTTGCGTCATGAGCTTCGAGCCGTTCCACGAATGCGTTGTAGATGGCATCGGCATCGAGACCTTTCGCGGTCACATTCGCCTTCCAATCCTCCAAGAGGAAGCTCGAAGCGTCCTTCCACTGGGTCAATTCTTCGTCCGTCAGTTCGAGCACATGGTGCTCCGGGCTTTCCTGGAACAGGCGTTTGCCTTCGTTGTCGAATTCGACCCAGCCCGCGGCGATTTTCGCGCCCCATTCCGGGGAGCAGTGATCGTCGATCACCTGTTGCTGGCTTTCGGACAGGGACTCGTAGCGATCCTTGTTCATCGCGATGATGAAATTCGTGACATAGAGCGGCATGTCGAGGTGGTAATGCACCACGTCATCCATGCCGAAGATCGAGATCGAGCGCCACGGGAAGGTGATGCCGTCGGCTGCGCCACGTTCAAGCACTTCGCGCGCCTCCGAAGGGCCGACCTGCACCGAGGAGCCACCCATGCTCTGCACGAGCCGCCCGATGGTGCCGTTGGCCGGGCGAATGGTCTTGCCCTTCATGTCGGCGGGGGTCCGGATTTCCGAGGTGGAATGCAGTGTGCCCGGATCGTGCAGATGCACGACACAGAATTTCACGTCGCCCATCTCCTGATCCTTGTACTCGGCATACCATTCGTTCATTGCCTGCGTGCCGCCGAGACCGGAGCTGATGAAGAAGGGCAGCTCGCCCAGTGCCATGATCGGGAAGCGGCCCGGCGTGTGGCCCGGGTTGGCCCAGACGAAATCCGCGATGCCGTATTTGGCGATGTCATATTCGTCTTCGGCCTTGCCGAGCTGACCGGCCGGGAAGAAACTGATGTCGAGCGTGCCGTGCGAGGCCTCGCGAATGCTGTCGGCCCAGACCTGAAACCCTTGGGAATGGAGCGGGTGTTGCGTCGGCAGGTCATGCGAAAAGCTCATTTCGATGACCTTGTCTTCGGCATAGGCCGCGCCGATCATCAGCGCAGCACTCATCGCGCCCGCAAGCAGGTATTTCATGGTGTTATTCCTCCACTGTTTGGGTCGCTGACAGGGCCTCCCAGCCCAAGCGACTCCTCCTCATGACAGGGAGCTTACGCACATAAATCGTTTAGTCAAAATAAAAACGATAATTTTTTTGATGGAAGAAAATAAAGCTGATCCTCGACATTTCAGAATAGCGGTGACATTGCTAACGGCAGCCGCAAGAAACGCTAAACCAAGATGAATCAGCCGCAAAAACGCCCAAAAGACGACAAAACCGACGCGCCGAGCAAAAAGACCGCCATCGAGACGGTGCACGAATTGATCCGTGAACGGGTCATATCGGGCGAGCTTGCCCCCGGTGCCCGTCTGCATGTCGACAGGCTGCGTCAGGAATTCGGGGTGTCCACCTCGACCATGCGGGAGGCAATCTCACGCCTGTTGATCGACAATCTGGTGACCTCGGAACAGCAGCGCGGTTTTCGCGTCGCGCCTTTGTCGCTCAAGGATTTTCGTGACATCACCGATGCGCGCAAGATGATCGAGGCGCAGGCCCTGCGGATTTCTCTCGCCAATCGCACCGAGGAATGGGAGGCCGATCTGGTCGCCGCCTATCACCGCCTGTCGCGGATCGAGGCGCGTCTCATCGGCGAGGGCAAAAACGAATATGCCCATGACTGGGACGAGTGGAATTCCAATTTCCACGACTGCCTCGTGCAGAATTGCGACAATGCCTGGCTGAAACGGTTTCGCAGCACGCTGCACCAGCATTCCTACCGCTATCACCGCCGGCTGATCGGTGATCGCACGCTGCGGCGCGATGTGCGCACGGAGCACAAGGCGATTTTCGATGCGGCCATCTCGGGCGAGGTCGAGACCTGCGTCGCCGCAGTCGAGGCACATATCGAAAAATCCTACACGGATCTCATCCGGCAACACGATCTGACCTGAAAGGGGCGTCTTTCACGGTCTGTTTTCCGGACCTCAGGCGAAGAGCCAGCCTTTCAGTGCCTTGGTCACCCGCGGCATGAAGATATAGGTCATCAGCAGCACCTGGATCACCGCGATGGTCAGCGTCTTGAGCCAATGCGGCCAGCCGGGAACCAGCGGTAACACGATGAGTTGCAGCGGGTAGACCAGCGCAAAGACCACGACGATCAACACGAGGGACATTTTCCAGCGCGGCGCATGTTTCGCCGCCGGAACCTCGGGCAGTTCGAACCAGGCCTCAAGCCCGGTGACGCGTTTGCGTTCGCCTTCGCCCTCGACAATGTCGCCAAGCTTGCCGACCCAATCGGCGCGGGTCTGGCTGTCTTCCCAGGCCTGGCACTGCGCCCATGTGGCGAACCTGTAGATCAACACATAGCGCCCGTCGGTCGCGCCCGAGGGTTTGAGGATGTTGACCCCCATATGACCGGGGAAATCAGAGGCGGCAGCGACAATCCCGTGCAGCCAGTCTTCATAATGCGCCTCGAACCCGGGTTTTACACGGCGCGAGATCGAGACGGTGACCGGGCCTTCCTGGCCCGGTTCCACGAGTGTTTCGGTCATGGCGACCTCTCTAGTCTCTGGTGACGAATTTCTGTTTCCCCGCGACACCCCAGTTTTCCTTGGGAACCTCGCGGATACAGACGCGAATGGCCTCTATCGGGGCACCAATGGCCTCGACCGTCGCCTCCGTCACTTTCTCGATCAGTTTGGCTTTCATCTCCTGCGTGCGGCCTTCGACCAGTGTCACTTCGATGAACGGCATGGTCTAATCTCCGATGTTGAACCCGATCTGGCCGAGGTTTTCGACTTCGAGCAGCACGGATTGTCCCGCTTCCATCGGGATCGCCGCCGTCGCGCCGCCCGCCAGAACGATGTCGCCGGGTTTGAGTTCCTCCCCCGCCGAGGCCACCATGCGCGCCGCCGAGACGAGCGAGCGCACCGGATTGCCGAGGATCGCGGCCGACGAGCCGATTTCCTGCGGACGGCCATTGATCGACAGCACCATGCCAAGGTTTGAAATGTCGATCTCCGGGCTGTGCCATGTGCCGACCACGAAACCGGACGAGGACGAATTGTCCGCGATCACGTCGCCCACATCGAATTTGAACGCCTTGTAGCGGCTGTCGATGATCTCGAGCGCGGGGGCCACGGCCTCCACCGCCGACATGGCCTCAAGGGCAGAAACCTTGCCCGAGAGCGGTTTCTTCATGAGGAATGCGATCTCCGGCTCGACGCGCGGGTGGACGAAGCGCGACATGGAGACCACGCCGCCCTCCTCTTCGCGCATCGCATCGGTCAGACGGCCCCAGGTGACGTCGGAGACGCCCACCTGGATCATCTTGGCCCGCGAGGTCAGGCCCATTTTAATGCCGATCCGCTTTTCGCCCCGCGCATAGCGGCGCTGCATCGAGAGCGCCTGCACGGCGTAGGCGTCCTCGACGCTCAGCGGATGCGTGTCGGAGATTTGCGGAATTTCCGTGGCCGTGCGGGCTGCCTCGTCCACGTATTCCGCCAGTTCTGCAAGCGTCTTCATGCTGCGGCCTCTTTCGCTTTGACCATATCGAGGGCGACATCGACGATCATGTCTTCCTGCCCGCCGACCATATGGCGTTTGCCCAGTTCCACCAAAATGTCCCGCGTGTCGAGCCCGTACATATCCGCAGCGCGTTCGGCGTGACGCAGGAAGGACGAATAGACCCCGGCATAACCCAGCGTCATGGTTTCGCGGTCCACGCGCACCGGACGGTCCTGCAACGGACGGACGAGATCTTCGGCGGCGTCCTGCAATTTGAACACATCGCATCCATGCTCCCAGCCGTAAAGATCGGCGACGGCGGCGAAAGCTTCGATCGGCGTGTTGCCCGCGCCCGCCCCCATGCCGGCAAGTGAGGCATCGACACGATACGCGCCATGCTCGACGGCGGTGACGGAGTTTGCCACGGACAGCGACAGGTTCTCGTGCATATGCGCGCCGATCTGGGTTTCCGGTTTGAGCGCGGCCTTATAGGCCTCCATCCGGGCGGAGACGTCTTTCATCGTCAGGCGACCACCGGAGTCGGTGCAATAGACGCAATCCGCGCCATAGCTTTCCATCAGCTTGGCCTGTTCGGCGAGCTTTTCCGGCGGGTTCATATGCGCCATCATCAGGAAGCCGGAGACATCCATACCCATCTCTTTCGCAGCGCGAATATGCTGGGCGGCGACATCGGCCTCGGTGCAATGGGTCGCCACGCGGACAGAGGTCACACCGGCGTCAAACGCCTTTTTCAGATCCTCAAGCGTGCCGATGCCTGGCACCAGAAGGCAGGTGAGCTTGGCGTTCTTCACCACTTTCGCGGCCTCAGAAATCCATTCCACATCGGTATGGCGGCCAAAGCCGTAGTTAAAGGTCGAGCCTGCAACCCCGTCGCCATGGGTCACTTCAATCGCATCCACACCGGCCTCGTCGAGAGCCTGCGCAATCGCGCGCACATGGCCCAGATCGTATTGGTGGCGCATCGCATGCATGCCGTCGCGGAGCGTCACGTCCTGAATGTACAGCTTGGTCATCTTATGCGGCCTCCTGGACCCAATTGCGTTTGTGGACAAGGGCTTCGGCGGTTTTCATCGCCGCAGACGTCATGATGTCGAGGTTGCCTGCATAGGCCGGCAGGTAGTGCGCCGCACCTTCGACTTCGAGGAAGATCGACACCTTCAGACCAGTGAATTTGCCGCCGCTTTCCGGGATGTTCAGCGGGTTGTTGTCACCGAAATGCTCGAACTGAATCTCCTGTTTCAGGCGATACCCCGGCACATAGGTTTTCACCTCTTCGACCATGTCGAGGATGGATTTGCGGATCGCGTCCTGATCTGCTTCTTCGCAGAGGCAATAGACCGTATCGCGCATGATCACCGGCGGCTCGGCCGGATTCAGGATGATGATCGCCTTGCCGCGTTTCGCGCCGCCCACGGCCTCAATGGCATGCGCGGTGGTTTCGGTGAATTCGTCAATGTTGGCGCGCGTGCCGGGGCCTGCTGATTTCGAAGACACAGAGGCCACGATTTCCCCGTAGATCACAGGAGAAACGCGATTGACCGCCGCGACCATCGGGATCGTCGCTTGGCCACCGCAGGTAACCATGTTGACGTTCATCTGGTCGAGGTTGGCGTCGAGGTTCACCGGGGGAATGGTGAACGGGCCGATGGCGGCAGGCGTCAGGTCGATCACCTGTTTGCCGTCTTTTTGCAGCACTTCGTTGTGATGCTTATGCGCCCCCGCCGAGGTGGCGTCGAACACGATGCGGATGTCCTTGTAGCAGGGCAGTTTCACCAAGCCGTCGATGCCTTCATGGGTGGTCGCCACTTTCAGACGCGCGGCACGGGCCAGACCGTCAGAGTTGGGGTCGATCCCGACCATGGCCGCCATTTCCAGCACTTTGGAGTTGCGCATGATCTTGATCATGAGATCGGTGCCGATATTGCCCGACCCGATGATCGCACATTTGATCTTTTCCATTGTCTTATTCCTTTGCGAAAGCAGCACGAACGGAACCCAGACCGTTGATCCGGGCCTCGAAGACATCGCCGGGTTCGGCGCTGACAAAGGGGCCAAGCGCCCCGGAGAGAATGACGTCGCCCGGTCCGAGCGGACGTCCGGCCTTGGCCATGGTCCGCGCCAGCCACAGCGACGCGTTGAGCGGCGAGCCCATGCAGGCAGCACCCGCACCGACGGACACCGGCTCGTTGTTGCGGGTCATCACCATGCCGCAGAGACGCGGATCGAAATCGCCGGGGCGTTTCGGGGTTTGGCCGAGGACATAGATCCCAGACGAGGCATTGTCGGCAATGGTGTCGGTGATGCGGATGTCCCAGTCCTTGACCCGCGATCCGACGATTTCGAGCGCTGGAACCACGTAGCCGATGGAAGCCATCAGATCGACCATGGTGATATGCCCGCCGGTCAGCGGAGCGGCGACGACATAGGCGATCTCCGCTTCGACCTTCGGCTGTTGCACCGCGGACATCGGAATCTCTTCGCCGTCCATGTATTCCATGTCGGCAAAGAGCATGCCGTAATCCGGCTGATCCACGCCGAGCTGTTTCTGCACTGCGACCGAGGTCAGCCCGATCTTGCGACCGGAGAGCACGCGCTCTTCGCCGCCCAGCCAACGCTTGGTGTTGATCTCCTGGACGGCATAGGCGGCGGCGACGTCGCCTTCGTCGAGCAAATCGCGGATCGGCGCGCCCGGCGTGCCGCTTTGCCAGGCCTGCCAAAGCTGATCTGCCGCCTTTTGGATATTCGCTTCGCTTGTCATTTACCTATCCTTCAGAGTTTCACGCAGACGTTGGTCAGTTCAGAATAGAACTCCAGACCATGCACTCCGCCTTCGCGCCCGATGCCCGAATGTTTCGAGCCGCCGAATGCCGTGCGCAGATCGCGCAGGAACCACGAGTTGACCCAAGCCAGACCCACGTCGATCTGACGCGCCACGCGATGCGCCTTGGTCAGGTTCTCGGTCCAGATCGCGGTCGCGAGACCGTATTTCGTATCGTTGGCCAGTTTGATCACCTCTTCTTCGGTGTCGAAAGGCGCGATGTGACACACCGGTCCGAAAATCTCTTCCTTGATACAGCGCGCATCTTCCGAGAGGCCGGTAAAGATCGTCGGTTCGACCCATGCGCCGCCTTTCAACTCGTCGGGCATCTCGGGTTCACCACCGCCGATCACGACCGTCGCGCCTTCTTCCACGGCGAGTTTGTAATAGGACATCACCTTGGATTTATGTTCCTGCGAAATCAGCGGACCCATGGAGGTTTCCGGGTCCTCGGATGGCCCGAGCTTCATCATCTCGACGCCTTGCTTGAGGCGGGAAACGAACTCGTCAAAAATCGGACGTTCGACATAGACCCGCTCCGTGCCGAGGCAGACCTGACCGCAGTTCGCAAAAGCCGAGCGCAGCGTGCCCTCGATCGCCTTGTCCATATCGCAATCGGCAAAGACGATCCCGGCGTTCTTGCCGCCGCATTCCATCGACACCTGACGCAGGCCCTTGGCGGCGGACTGCATGATGATCTCGCCGGTGCGGGTTTCACCGGTGAAGGTGATCGCATCGACATCCGGATGCGCGGTGAGATAAGCGCCCGCGCTGTCCGGGCCGAACCCATGCACCACGTTGAACACGCCTTTCGGGATGCCCACGGTGTTCATCACCTCGCCCAAAAGCGTGGTCGTGAGCGGCGTTTCCTCCGAGGGTTTCACGATCACCGTGTTGCCGGAGGCCAGTGCAGGACCGACTTTCCACGTCATCAGCAACAGCGGCAGGTTCCATGGGCTGATCACAGCGATCACCCCCTTGGGTTTGCGCACGCCATAGTTCACCGCACCGAACCCGTCGGGCGTGTCGAGCATGAAGCTTTCAGTGGGGACATTCTTCACCAGATCCGCGAAGATTTTGAAATTCGCCGCGCCGCGCGGGATGTCGACATGCGACGCCAGCCCTTTTGGCTTGCCGGTGTCGAGGATTTCCGCCTCCAGAAAATCGTCAAACCGGCGGTTGATCTCGTCGGCCACGGCATGGAGCATCTCGGCGCGATGGGCCATGGGCAGATAGCCCCATTCGCCGTGAAGTGCGGCGCGCGCGGCTTTCACAGCGGCGTCCACCTCCGGCTGGAGACCCTCATGCACGATGCCGATCTTCCTGCCGGTCACCGGCGAAATATTGTCGAAGGTTCTCCCCGACGTGCCGGGGGTGAATTCCCCGTTGATGAAATGCATCGCTTCTTGTGTGAAGGTCATTAGCCCGTCTCTCATTGTCTCATCCTTCCCTGTGCCCAAGCCCGATGGCGGCCAGCCCGGCCCTTGCACAGATGTCATCTTGTTCGGCCGAGGCACCGGACACGCCAATGCCGCCGATCAGCTCGTCTTCCACGCGGATCGGCACCCCGCCCGGAAAGGCCGCGATATTCGGCTGTCCGGTGATCCCCGAAAGCACGGCCGGTTCCCCGGACAGTGCTTGGTAAAGCTCACCGGACGGCAGGCCGAACCCCGCAGCCGTATAGGCCTTGTCCCGGGCAATCTGACCCGAGGGCAGAAAGGCCCCGTCCCCGCGCAAAAACGCAATTTCGCGCCCGCCTGCATCCACGACACTGGCGTTGACCGCCACGGCCAACTCTTCGGCGCGGGTCACGGCCGCGCGCACCGCCTCGAATGCGGCCATGGCGGTCAATCTGCGGCTGGGACGGGTCGCCTCCATGTCAGGTCACCACCGACAGGAAGGCGTCGTTCATCTGGCGCTCGTAGTAGAAAATCCCGCGGCCCACGTGATTGCCGTCCCAGACCCGCGTCGGGTGATCCTTGTAGGCGGTGTAGCCGCCACAGAAGACCTCGTTGCGGTTGCCCGACGGATCGAAGAAATAGATCGTCTGGCCGCGGGTGATGCCGTGGCGGGTCGGGCCGATGTCGCGGGAAATGTCGTAGCGCGTCATCACGTCGGCGGCGTGGCCGATGTCGTTCCAGTCTTCGAGGAAGAAGGCGACATGGTGCAGCTTGCCCGGCTCCGGGTGGTTCACAAAGGCGATGTCATGCGCCTTGTTCGACACGGTCATCCAGATCGCCAGCGTGCCATCCGGCAGGTCGACGCGCTCCGGGATGTGGAAATCGAGCACCTCGGTGAAGAACTTTTCCACCTCCGGCAGGTTCGGCCCGTAAAGCAGGCAATGGTCCAGCCGCTGGGCGCGCATGCCGCGCGGCTCGTCTTTCCAGACATAGGGATTGTGGGTCTCGGGCGCGGTCTCGGAGAGATCCATATCGGCATAGATGTCAATGCGATGGCCCGAGGGGATCATGAAGGAGATCCGTTTGCCGGTGCCCGGCATTTCGCCTTCTGCCACATCGGTCACGTCGACGCCGTACTCCTCAATCCGCTTGCGGAACCCGTCGACGGCCTCCTGCCCGTCGGCCTTGAAAGCGAAGAAGTCGATACCGGCGCTGTCGGCCTCGCGCAGCACGACCGAGTGGCGATGGAATTCGTCAAAGGCCTTCAGGTAGACGCGGCCATCGGCTTCCTGAGAGACGAAATCGAGACCGATCCGGTCGCGATAATGGGTGATGGCTTCGTCCATATCCAGCACTCGGAGCTGGATGATCCCTGGACGCAAAAGTCCTTCTTGAGACATAGGTTTTCCTCCTCTGACACCTATAAATTTGACGATCAGTCGCCGTTTTCGACCGGGCGGCGGGGGCCGAGACAGGCGGGTTCGAGTTCAAGGTCGCTGCGCGGCGAGATCCGGCAGGCCAGCGCATAGCCTTCGGCGGCCTCCTCCTCCGTGACATGGGTGCGGCTCGATTTCTCGGCCGTGTAACTCCCCTTGGTGACCTTCACGCGGCAGGCGCCACAGCCACCTTTGCGACACCCGACCCGCACCGGGCGCGGGTTGGGGAAATGGATTGTTTGTTCCATGGCCATCAGGACCTTCTGGTCCTCGGCGCACAGGATATCGGTCTCGCATCCTTTGATCCGGATGCTGTGCAGGGCCGAAAGCGGGCTTCCGTCTGGCATTGATGTCTCCTCCTCGGCGCGTCCTCCACACGCTTCGTGGTCTGGATCATGGTGAGAATTAATCGTTGCTGTCAAATAAAAACGATATTTTTTTCTCGATTGACAAGCGAACCCGGGATATCACCACATCACTCAGGCGGAATGTGACCACGGGAAAGCCCTTGCGATCTGGCCTGGAGGAGGAGGAGAACCATGGATTTTTCTTTGAATTACAACGAAAAGCGTCAGGGGCGTCCGATCTGTTGCGGCCCCTGGCGCAGGCTGTGCGCTCACGGGGGCGGCCAAATTGACGCAGGGCTTTCACGGCCTTTGTCTCAGGGTCTTTCACAGCACATCGGAGGTGGCCAATGACACAATCTGCTGGCCGTCTGATTCCGGGCACCCCGGCGCCCGCGCTGCGGTTCGATACATTCCGGCACGGTATTTGCGACATCGCAGAGGGTGCGCCTCCGGGCGGAACGCTTGTGGCGTTTCACCGCGGGTCGCATTGCAAATGGTCCCGGCTGCAACTCAAGGAGCTCGATGACCGGATCGGCGATTTCGCCATCCGGGGGGTGCGGGTCTTTGCCATCGGCTGTGAAACCCAGGCGGAAACCACCGCGCTTCAGGAAAAGATGCAGCTGATCCGCCTGCCGCTTGGCTATGGTCTCGATCCGAAAAGCCTCGCACGGGACTGGGGTCTCCATATCACCCGCAACAGCTCCGAAGAGGGGGCGCCGCCGATTCACATCGAACCGGCTCAGGTCTGGGTCAAGGCGGATGGCACCATCGGTCTCTCTACGGTTCAAAGCGGTCCCAGCCTCTGGCCCGACGCGACCAATCTGGTGCGGGCCATCGACAACACGATGAAATTCCCGGAACGCGGGCAAGGGTGATTTCGGGTCAGGGGGGGGGACGCCCCTCTGACGTGCGGTCTCCTCAGCGCGGCGAAAAGCTGATCTTCAGATCGAACGTGTAGCTCGGGCGGGTCAAGCTTGCGGGAGCGGGCTTGAACTGCCCGACGCTTTGCACCGCGCGCAGCGCCGCCTGATCGAGCAGACCATTGCCGGAGGAGCGCAGCACCGAAACGCCCGACAGCGCACCGTTACGCGCAACGGAGATTCGCAACAGGACGCTGCCCTGTGTGCCCCGCGCCTCCGAAGGGTAGCGTTTCTTGCGTTCGATGGCGGCGCGCAGAGAGCTGCCCCATTGGCTCAGGTCGCGCTGGGCCCGCCCCGGATCGACCGTCGCGGTTTGTGCTGTGCCTGCCACACCCTGCGCGCCCATTCCACCTGTCCCCGCAGCCTTCTGACCGGCGGACTCGACGGATTGCCGGCTTTTCGGGGGCGCGGACGCTTTGGGCGGCTCGGGGCGCGGCGGCTGTTCCGGGGCCTCAGGCGCGTCGAACGGCTCTGTCGCCACGGTCGGGGGGCTGAGGTTCACCGCCATTTTCGGCGCTTCGAGCGGCAGGGGCGTCATCGCCGCAAGCGTTGGGGCGCTCTCCGTCGGTACGGGCGTCTCTTGCGCCGGGGCCGTGGCTTGCACCTCCGGGGGCGCAAAATCGTCCCATGTTTCGACAAGGCTTTCGAGCGACGCCGAAGAGGCGCTCAGGCTGACAAGCTGGCTGCCGTCTTCGCCTTGCGACTGTTGCCCGCCGGGGTCGGGCGCCCAGCCGAGAAGTGCCGCATGCGCCGCGAGCGACAGGGTCAGAAAGCCGAGGATTTCCAACGCCCGGCTCATGGCTGTCCGCCCTCCGCTGTGCCACGGCCCACGGCCACCAGATTGACCTGCTCAAACCCTGCGGCGCCAAGCTCCGGCAAAAGCTCTGCGATCAGTCGCGCGGGCGCGCCCCGGTCGGCATGGAGCAGGAGCACAGGCGCGCAAGTGTCGCCGCCACAGTCCGTCAGGCTCTCAGAAAGCGCCGCCATAAGACTTTGCCGGTCCTCGAAGGCCACATCGAGATCGCGAAAAGCCAGACGACCGTCCGGGCCGAGATACAGCGAAAGATCGCCCTCGGCCTCCTGCGCATGGGCGACATCGGGCAGGTTTACGTCGATCGGCTCCGGCTGTTGCATCTCGCCTGCGATCAGAAAGAAGATCAGCAAGAGAAACACGACGTTGATCATCGGCAGAAGACCGACCGAAACGCGGCTTTTGGGGGGAGCGGCGAATTTCATGGCGCTACTCCATCACGATCAGCCGGGTGATCCCCGCGCCAGACAGGCGATCCACCACGTCGGCCAATTGCTGCAAATCGGCGTCATGCGTGCGCAGGATCACGGGGGAATCGGGCGCTGGCATCAAGGGCCGCAGCCAGCCCGACAGGTGCTCGGCAAAGACCGGTTCGCCGTTCAGGCCGATCTCGCCATTGGCATAGAGATCGACGACGCGCGGCGGCCCGTCCCAGCTTGCGGTGCCGTCTCCGCCCGCCGGGTAGAGCGGCAACACGTTTTGCGCCCCGAACCGCGACACCAGCATGAAGAACACCAGCAAAAGGAACACCACGTCGATCATCGGCGTGAGATCGGGACGGCGGGGTTTGCGCGGGTGCTCGAAGGTGAACATGATCAGCGCTCCGGTCGCGGGTCGCTCAACGGGACGAAGATGCGGGTGGCGATGTCTTCCATGTCATGGCGCAGCCCGTCGATTACCGTTTCGAACCATGTCAGCGCAACCTGCGCCGGGATCGCGACGGCCATGCCCGCTGCCGTGGTCAGCAGCGCCTCCCAGATGCCACCCGCCAATTGCGCGGGATCGGCGCGCGCGCCTGCGGCCTGAAGTGCCTGGAACGCGGCGATCATGCCGAGAACCGTGCCGAGAAGACCCAGAAGCGGCCCGATCGTGGCCGCGAGTTCCAGTCCGCGCAGCCCGGTCGCGGCCCGTTTCAAAAGCCCGCGGGCGAGGCGTTCGACCTCTTCGCGTGCCAACTCGTCCGGCAGATGTTCGGCGCCCTGCACCTCCATGGCACGATGCGCGAGCCGCGCCCGCAGGCTGCGGCGCCCCGCCAGACGGCTGCGGGCGGTCCCGGTCTCGCCCCGCTGCCAAAGCGTGACGGCTTCTTCGGTGTGGCGCCCGCCCGACCAGATGCCGGAGCGCAAGAGGTCCCAGGCCTTCCATAGAATCAGCGCCAGAGTGGCCACCGACAGGGCGGCAATGGCCCAGATCGCGGGGCCGCCGGAAATCAGGAAATCGAGAGTGTCAGAGGGCATCGAAGCCTCCCTTCGCATGAGAAAACGGGCGCACCCCGAAGAGGCGCGCCCGACAGGATCAGAATTGCACCTGCATCGTCAGGTAGATGTTCCGGCCCGGCTCGTTCATCGTCCCGGTCGACTCGCCCAATACGGTTTCCCGGTTCAGGTGATTGGCGTAGGCCTTGTCGAAGACGTTATCGATGCCGCCCATCAACCGGACATTCTCGGCGATCTCATAGCTGCCGAACAGGTCGAGCGTGGCATAGCCGGGCGTCTCGCCGGAATCGAGCACCGGGTCGATCCGGTCCTGCCCCAGAGCCCAGTTCACCCGCGCCCCCGCCTGCCAGAGATCGGCACCGTAAGTGGCGCTCAGCGATCCCATCAGCGGCGGGATCTGGCCCAGCGGTTTGTCGTCGCTCTCGTTCTCGCCATAGGTGTAGGTCATGTCGCCCGCGAAGGTCCAGGCGCCCGAGGTGACATGCCCGCCCAGTTCGACCCCTGCGATCAGCGCCGAGACATTGTCATAGGAGGTCACCGTGCCGACGGTCTGGCGCAGGATGTAATCGTCCACCTTGTCGACATAGGCCGTGGCGTTGAAACTCCAGTCGGTCTTGGCGATCTCGACGCCGAGATCGAACTGGGTGTGTTTCTCAGGTGCGATTTCCGGGTTCCCGGCCCAGATCGAGGTGCCGACCTGACGCGCCATGGCACGCTCGTTGGCATCCGCCGTGCGCACCGAACGCGACAGTCCGGTAAACAGTATGGTCTCCGCATCGAGCCGATGTTCGAACCGCACCAGCCCGCCGAAATTGTCCTCCGTCACCGCGCCGTCATAGGTCACGCCGTAGACGGTGTTGTAAACGTCGTTCGGGGTGGCGGCACCGGGATAGGTGGCATTGCCATCCGCGTCACCGATGGTCGAGCGCACATGATCGTAGCGCAGCCCGAATTTCAGCGTGTTGACCTCGGAAAGCTTGGTCTCGGTCTCTGCATAAAGCCCGGTCTGGGCGATGGTCACATCCGGCCACATCAGGGCGACAACCGTGCTCGGGTTTTCCGCCTCGATAGCCGGGATCATGCCGCGATAGGCATAGGCGACACGGTTGTTCGACTGGTAATCGACACCGATTTTCACCGTGGTCGCCCCGAAATCGAACTGGCCTTCGATCTTGCCGCCCATCGTGTCCGAGGTGGTCGGCACGCGCATGCCCATCGGCATCATGTTGGGACGCAGCGAATAGTTGTCCATGACGTGATCGACATTGCTGCTGTAGAGCACGCCTTCGATGCGGGTCAAAACGCCCATGTCGACATCCGTGCCGCCGCGCAGCCGGTAGGTCATGGTCTCGGAGCTCGGGCTGTCCATGCCCGCACCGCCGAACAGCGTGTCGAGCGCCTCGTCCTTTTCGATGTCGAGCGCAAGCTCGGTGCCATCGACGGCATAGCCAAGGGTCAGTCCGGCGCTTTTCTGAGTGAAGGCGCTGCGCACCTCATCGCCATTGCCGTCGTCGTAATTGTCGGCCTCTTTGCGTTCGCCCGAAAGCTCCGCATAGAACCCGTGGCCCAGATCGGCCGAGACCGTTCCGGCAATCGAGCGCCCGTTGCCATTGCTGTTAGCGCCCAGGATCAGATCGCCGGAGAGCGGCTTGCCCTCTTCGAATTCGGGCGCGTTGCGTTCGAGCCGCACCGTGCCGCCGGAGCCGCCCGGGCCGCTCGTCACGCTGGCATAGCCGCGTTCGACGATGACCTCGTCGGCGCGATAAAACGATGCCATAGCGCTCGGCGGGTCCATACGGTTCGGACAACCGCCATAGGTGAAGCTGCCCGCGTCGATGACGTTGAGCTGGTTCTTCTGCATGCCGCGGATGATGATGTCGATGCCGTGGCCGCCCATGCGGCTGCCGGAAACGCCCGGCACGGAGGACAGAAGCGCCCCGCCATCGAGACCGGCAGGCACCGGCAAAAGAGCGGGGTCGAAAGCGTAGCTTTGCGCACCCTGGGTGACGGGCTGCTGATCCTCGACGGAGATCGGATCGAGCACGAGGTCCGCGTCCTGGGCATAGGCCAGCGTGGAAATGGTGCTCAGCAAAAGTGCGGTCGCGCCAAGGCGCACCGTGTGAAAGGTGGTCATATCTGTGTCCCTCTGGGATTTATGAATGTGTCAGATCGTTCCGGGACGGGATGTTCCGATCCCGGTCCCAAGGCCGTTTCGGGCCATGTGAAAGCTCAGACAATCCGAGGGGGCGCGCGCGTCGAGCGGCTGAAATCGCGCTGGGCGATGTAGATTTGATGCGTGTCCGTGGGCGCAATCTCGGCCTTGTGGAGCCGACCTGCCGCTTCGGGCAAAAGAATTTCGGCAACCAGAAAAGCCGCGCCGACCACACAATAGGGGCAGTCGGCCCCCTGCGATCCGTCGCCGCTGGGAACTTCGCGGACCGTCCCGGTGGCGGTGTCGAAAACGAGGGTCGTGTTGTCGCCGGGCGTGCCGCAAAGCTGGAGCAAGACCTCGGTTTCTGACAGGGTGACGTCGCTTCGGGCATCGGGGCCGAAGGCGATGGAAACCTGAACCGCCAGAAGCGCAGCGAGACACATGGCCCAGAAGCCACGCAAAACCCGCATATTCAAGAAACCGTCCCCCATGACATTCGTATGTTCGGAAGTCTGAACATTTGCAACTGTGAATTTGTTGCGCAGCTTGCGCGCCTGCCTGCGCACTTATCGCGCGAGGCTGGCGGCAATCTGCCCGGCGAGCTGATCCACCGCGCGCCCTGAAGCCGCCGCGATCCCCGCAGGCGTGTCGGAGGCCAGAGGCACGGCGATGGCAAAGGGCACGATGCGTTCGCGCACCACCTGATCGAAGGAGGATACAGCGAACTGCCCCGCGAGATGCAGCTTGCCATCGGCACGGCTGGCCATTTGCGAGACGCGCACATCGACCTCGACCTGCGCCGGACGCGCCAGTGGCCAGGGCTCGGCGGCGACCTGTGCGGTCGTGGTTGCGCTGAGCCGGTCGGCGATCTGCTGGGTCATGGCGCGGGCCGGCGTGTCGGCCCAAAGCGCACCTTCGATCGGGGTCAGCGCCCCGTCCGCGCCTTCGCGCAGGAGCAGTTCGTCATTGGCATAGGCAGGAAGCGTGACCTGACGGATTTCCAGCGTCGTCACCCGAAGCGACACGCGCGAGACCTCCGTCGCGGGTGCGCTGGCCATCAGGTAACGCGGATCGGTGTCGCCACAGGCGGCGAGGCTCAGAAGCAGAAGGGGCAAAAGACGTGTCATGGCTTACCGTCCAAACAAGAGGGAATTGGGATTGCGCTCAAGCGTCCGCGCAAGGCTCGAAAGTGCCTCTGCCGCCGAGCGCAGCTCGCGCAGAGTATCAAGCGTATCGCGGTTGAAGCGGGAATTCTGACCGTAGCCTGCCAGAACTCCTTCGGCCTCGCTCACCAGCCCGTCGATCCGCTCCGCGATCTGGGGCAGATCGGCGACGGCGGCCTCGACCGCCTCGGCGGCGCTGCGGGCGGAGGCCAGTGTGGCGTTGGTGTTTTCCACCGCACCGCCTTCGCGCAACTCGGCCAGGGCCGTGCGTGCCTCATCGAGTGCGCCGGTCAGGCTTTCGGGCAGTTTGCGCGTGCTGTCCTGATCTATGAGCTTGTCGGCCCCGTCCAGAAGCTGCGTCGCCATGGTCAAGAATTGCTCAAGTTCAAGCGTATTGGCCTTTTCCGTCAACTGGTTGAGCCCGTCGATCAGATCGGGGACACCGGCGATTTTCTCATCGAAGGCCTCGGCCACCTCGGTCACGGAGGTGGCGGCCTCGGAGGCGTCTTCCAGTGCGGTGACCAGTTTGGCCACGGCTTCGGCCGTGCGCAGATCCTCGGCGATGCCGCGCAGTTCTGCCACCGCCTGACGCAGTTCGCCGGGCAGGGCCTGCGCATCCGGGCCGCCGATCACGGCGCGGGCATCGTCCATCAGCCCGACAAAAGCGTCGGGCGCCGCGCGCAGGTTTTCGTCACCCGCAAGGCTCTCGACCGAGGCGAGCGTGGCAATGGCCTGTTCCATCAGCTCCTCGACCGGCAGGTCGTTGACCCGTTTCATCAGCCCCTCGGCGGTCGCGCCGGGATCGGGCAGGTCGGAGGCGACGGAGGGCAAAAGCGGCGCGGTGATCGCGAAGACGCCGAGCGTTGCGGGATCGGCATCGGGCAGCTCCGCAAGCTCCACCGCCAGAGACCGGCTGAAGATGCTTTGCGAAATCAGCCGTGCGCGCAGCCCATCCTTCACGGCGCCTGCGAAAAACGCGATGGTCTGGGCCGGCGGTGTGTCGGGGGCGAGGCCGAGACGGCTCGGGTCGATGGAAATCGTGGCGCGCAGCACGACGATCTGGCCCTCAGGTCCGTCCTCGATGAAAGCGCCAAGGGTCGACACCGCACCGATCTTCACCCCCTTATAGACGACGGGGGAGCCGACGGTCAGCCCGGCGACGGATTGCTCGAACTCGACCGTCAGATCGACCGGGTTCTCGATCGCCTCCTTGAAAACGCTGGAACGCGCCTCTTCCTCGTTCTCGTAGAGATCGAAAATCTGCCCTTGGCCGATGGGCTGGCCGCCAGAGAACACGGTGTCAAAAGACAGCCCGCCCCGCAGAAGACCGGCAACCGACCCGACCGATAGGTTCAGCCCGCCAGGTCCGATGTTCACCGAAAACCCGGAGGTCTGCCAGAATCGTGTCGCCGAGGTCAGGCGCTTGTCATGCGGCGCGTTGATGAAGGCGTCGACGACCACGCCCGTGCCGCTTTCCAGCAGGCGCGGGGCCTCGATCTTGCCGACTTCGATGCCCTGATAATAGATCGGCGCCCCGGCGGTAAGCTGGCCGCCATCGGCGGTGCGCAGGGTGACTTTCGTGCCCTTCATACCCGGAAGCACCAGCGGCGGCGTGTCGAGACCGGTGAACTGCGTGACGCCGCTTTCCGCCGCATTCGGGTCGAAGGCCGCCTGGATATAGACGCCCGAGAGGACGGTCGAGAGGCCGGAAATGCCACTGGCGGAGACCTCCGGGCGCACGACCCAGAATTCCGCATCCGCAGGCAGCGCCTTGGCTACGGCCCGGTCGATCCGGGCGCGCACCAGAACGGAGGTGAGATCGGCGGAAAACGACACGCTCTCGACCACGCCGACATCGACATCGCGGTAACGGATCATGGTCTCGTCGGCGGTCACGCCTGCGGCATTCTCGAACAGGATCTCGATCGGCTGTCCGCGCGCGGCCCAGCTTTGCCACGCGATGAACAGCGTGACGGCCAGCGCCGCGAGAGGCACCAGCCAGACAACGGACAGATTGCGCCAAAACGACTGTTTCGGACCTTCGATCAGAGGCTCTGCGATCTGTGGCTCATCCAAGGGAGCGCTCCTTTTCCATTTGTTCGGCCTCTTTCCCCGCATCCCAGATCAGCCTTGAATCAAAACTCAGGGCCGCCAGCATGGTGAAGGCCACCGACAGCGCAAAGCTTACTGCCGCGATCCCCGGCGAGATCGTGGCAGCAAAATCCAGCCGCACCAGAGACGACAGGATCGCCACCACGAATACGTCGATCATGGACCAGCGGCCAATGAATTCAACCACCTCGAAGAGGATATGCCGCCGGTGTGCCGAAAGTCGCACGCGGTGGCTGACGCTGAGCGCGAGATAGGCGATGGCGATGAACTTGGCGACCGGAATGACGATGGAGGCGACGAAGACGATCAGCGCCACCGCGACATCGCCATGGCGCATCAGTTCGATCACCCCGCCGAGGATGGTGTTTTCCAGCGTCTTGCCCAGTGAGGCGGTGCGCAGCATCGGATAGAGATTGGCAGGAATATAAACAACGAGCCCGGCGATCCACCACGCCCAGACCCGTTGCAGAGAGGCTTCGCTGCGTGGCGACAGATGCGCACCGCACCGGGTACAGACCCGCGTGCCAAGCGGGTGCACGCGCCCGCAATGGGTACAGCCGATCAGCCCCGCCTCGCGCGCGGTTACGATTTGCGTCGGGCGTCCAGCGTTTTCCAAACCGTCACTCTGCTCATGAAATTGTCTTTCAGCACCGTCACGATCACCAGCGCGACGAAGGCCCAGAACGCCGGGCCGATGGAAATATGCGCAAGCCCCGCCACCTTGACCAGGGCGACCGCGACGCCGACGACGAACACCTCCGCCATGGCCCAGGGCCTGAGCGCTTCGGCGAGGCGGAACACCGGGGCGGCATATCTTGCGGGGCGCCATCCGAAGGCCATCGGCCCGAGCACATACAAGAGTGCGAGAAACCGCGTCACCGGCAAAACCACGATCAGCGCCGCCATGGCGAGCGTCAAAGGCGCGGTCAGCCCGGTCGAAAACGCCATCACCGTATCCAGAAGCGAACTGCGCCGCACCATACCGGCGGCGCCCAGCTCCAGAAAGGGAAAGAAGATCGCCGCGATCATCAGGATCAGCGCCGCCAGAGCCAGCATGATGATCCGCGTCATCGCCAATGCCCGTGGCGCCTCGATCACCGCATGACAGCGCGGGCAGCGCAGCGTTTCACCAAGCGCCACGTCCCGGTCATGCATCAGCGCGTCGCAGGACGGGCAGGCGATCACATCGTCGGGCAGGGGAAGCACGGGCACAACACTCATGCGGACAGTGTATCGACCCTTGTCGGGAACGGGAAGGGGATCGGAAAACCGGAAAGACGTGCAAAACGGAAACGCGCGCCCGGAGGGCCGGACGCGCGTGCTTTTGTGCGTGGATGTATTTGGGGGGATTAAACAGGCATCTTCGCCAGCGCGTCGATGAAGAACGGACGGAAGCCGTCCGGGTGTTCGCTCATCGGGAAGTGGCCGAGCTCTTCCATCACCGTGCAGGTCGCGCCGGGAATGGCATCCGCCGTGCGCTGGGCATCCTCAGGCGTACAGGTCAGGTCGTAAGAGCCGACCAGAATATGCACCGGGGTTTTGCCCGTGTCGATTTGCGGCAGGCGCGGGATCAGGCTTTCGTCTTTCGTGTAGAAAGACAGATCGCCCCGGAACACCCCCGGCCCGGACTGCATGAACATCCAGAGCGTGTTCCACCGCTCGGCATTCGGCGCGTAGGGCGAGATGTTCGCCGACACCAGCGCTGCGCCCATCTCGCCGCCATGGGCGTCGGGACGGTGGAACCAGTCGATGTCGTACCAGGCCGGTTGGAAATCGGAGGCCTCGATGGCGATGAAGCCCGAGAATTTGTCTCCGTGAAGTGCGGCAAGTTGAAGCGCAATGCGCCCGCCCATGGAACAGCCCGCCAGAACCGGCGTCTCCAGTTCGAGTGCCTCGACGATGGCCAGAACCGTTTCGATATAGGCTTCGGTGGTCAGCAGGTATTCTTCGGTCTCGAACCCTTCCGGCGGCAGGGATTTGCCGTGCCACGGCAGATCGAAGGCGATCAGACGATTGTTCGCAGTCACCTCGGCATCGTTCATCAGGTGACGCCACTGGCGGGTGTCTGCGCCCGCGGTGTGCAGGCAGAGAACCGGGCGGCCCTGACCGGCCTCCTCGAAATAGATGCGGTGCGTACGACCGCTCAGGGTGACGGTCACATACCGGCCGACGATGGGATCGATCATGCTCATGCCGACACCTCCATATCCCGGCCAAGGGCAAGGAATTCTTTGAAAAAGCGCAGATTTTTGACGAGGACGAGGATGTCGCCATCGACCCGTGCCCGCCCGATCTTCACAAGGCCGAACACATCGTGAAAGCCGGCCTCGGGGATCGGTTGCCAGAACGCCTCGAGCGCCTCCGCATCGGTGCGCAGCGCAAACCGCCACGGCGTCTTGCGGCTCGGCCCGGGGGTCACATCGACCAGATGGCCTTTCTCGAAGGTGAGGTAATATTCGTCTTCGCCAAGTTGAATCAGAACCGTTTCGGAAAACAGCCGTCCCAATCTGAGAAGATGGGCGCGCGCCTCGAGGGCGGCTCCCATGGCGGTCCATTTGTCGAGCATTCCTGCATCATCCCGTGTCTGTGTCATTCGGAGAGACCATGCTTTCGCGGGCGGCATTCAGCAATGTCGAAAGGGGTATCTCCCGATACCCGGAGGCCGCCGCGCGCGCATGAGGCGCTGTCGAGACGTTCGGGTATTGACCGATACCGGGATGCGTATTGGAACGGGGCGTTCGCTCTGAAATCATCGACCCCAGCGTTGAAGACGGGTGTCTTCACCCGCAACATGAAATGCCGCGCCAGGCTTTGAGGAGGACCAAGATGCGCAATGTGACCATTGAGAATGTAACCGAGATCGTTCTGGGCTCGCTGGGGAAAAACGGGCCGATCACGCCCCGCAACCACGAGATCATGACCTGCCTGATCCGTCACCTGCACGACTTCTGCCGCGAAGCGAAGATCCAGCATCACGAGTTCCTCTATGCCTGTGATTTCCTCGCCCGCGCTGGTCAGATCACCGATGACAAACGTCAGGAATTCATCCTTCTGGGGGACATCCTTGGTGTCGAGGTGCTGGTCGACATGCTGACCCACCCGATCGAAGGGGATGAGAGCGAATCCACCGTGCTCGGCCCGTTCTACCGCGAAAACCCGCCGGTTCTGCCGAAAGGCGCCTCCACCGTTCAGAAACATTTCGACGACGAGGAAACCGTTTATTTCGAAGGCTATATCCGCGACGCCAATGGCAAGGGCATCGAAGGCGTGATGATGGACGTCTGGGAAGATGCGCCGAACGGCCTCTATGAGAACCACGACCCGGATCAGCCGGATTACAATCTGCGGGGTCGTTTCCTGACCGATGCCGAGGGCCACTATGCCTTCCGCGCCGTGCGTCCGGTGCCCTATCCGATCCCGTCGGATGAAACCGCAGGCGAACTGATCCGCGCCATGGGCCACCACCCGAACCGTCCGGGTCATATGCACTTCATGATCTCGAAAGACGGTTATCGCAGCCTCGTCAGCCAGATTTTCGACAGCTCCAGTGACTTCCTCGAAAAAGACAGCGTCTTCGCCGTCAAGGAAAGCCTCGTGGCTGAGTTCCGTCCGGCCGGTGACGAATACGACACCGATCTCTATGTCCGTTTCGATTTCGTTATGAAAGCGGCGGAAGCAGCGGCTCTGGCTGCGGAATAATTCGCGTAAATCCGCAAAGAGACTGTGACAGAATGACAAGCCCCCGCCGATGCGCGGGGGCTTTCGCTTATCCGCAAAACCGGGTTTCATACCCGGGGCCTAAGGGGAGGAACGGGCGTGGATATCCGGCAGATGAAATATTTCGTGGCGGTCGCCGAGGAGTTGCATTTCGGACGTGCCGCCGAACGGCTCGACATGGCGCAGCCGCCGCTCAGCCGTCAGATCAAACAGATCGAGACGGAGATCGGCGTTCTGCTGTTCAACCGGGGGCGCAATGCGATCACGCTCACACAGGCCGGCGAGCAGCTCTACAAGCGTGTGATCGCCATTCTGGCCCAGATCGACGATGCCATCCTTGAGGCGCGTCGCATCGGGCAAGGCGCCGAGGGGCGGCTGCGTCTGGGCTTTGTCGGCTCCTCGACCTACGGGCTTTTGCCGACCATCGTGAAATCCTACCGGGCTCATTACCCGGAGGTGAATCTCGGTCTTTTCCCGATGAACAACGCCCGCCTGCACCGCGCTCTGGTGCGTCGTGAGATCGACGTGGCCTTTGCCCGCCCGGCGCTGGCCGATTCGGAGTTCCAGACCCGGTTTCTGACCGAAGAGGCCTTGCTCGCCGCCGTGCCCGACATGTTCCAGCCGGGGCCGGGGGATCGTTTCGATCCCGCCAGTGCTGAGGGGCAGAACATCATCCTCTATCCGGAATTCCCGCGACCGAGCTACGCCGATTTCGTGATATCCAATCTCGAAAGTAAGGGGTTCACCGGGTTCAAGCGGGTGTTCACCATGGATCTGCAAACGGCGCTGAGCCTTGTGGCCATCGGGGAGGGCGTCTGCATCGTCCCGGCCTCGGTCGCGACCGGCAAGCGTAACGGAATTCGTTTTCTCACGATCGAGCCCGAACTCGACAAGACGGCGCTCTCGGTGAGCCACCGTCTCGACGAACAAGGTGTGCATGTGAAGAATTTCATCCAGATCGCGCAAACCGTCGCGCGCAAGATGCTCTGAGCGGAGCGGGGGCGGGGCTTATGCCCCGACCGCCCGAAGCCCGCCCTGGATGCCGTCGCGATCGAACCGCGCGATCTTGTCCTCGTCCAGCGTCACGCCGATGCCCGGACCTTCCGGCAGATGCACTTCGAAATCGCTGTAGCGGAGCGGTGTGGCGAGGATTTCCTCGGCAAAGAGCAGCGGCCCGAACAATTCGCAGCCAAATGTCATCCGGTCCGCCGTGGCAAAGAGATGCAGCGCCGCCGCCGTGCCGACGCCGCTTTCCAGCATGGTGCCGCCATAAAGCCCGATCCCCGCCGCTTCGCCCATGGCGCAGACCTCGCGCGCGCGTTTCAGCCCGCCGGATTGCGCCACCTTGACGGCAAACACATCGGCTGCGCGGTCACAGGCATAGGCCATCGCCGACACCGGCCCGCTCAGCCCCTCGTCGGCCATCACCGCGATGCGATGCGCGGCGGTGAGTTCCGCCATGCCTGCCCGGTCGCTGCCGACAACAGGTTGCTCGGCCAGCGTACAGCCGATGTCCTCAAGCCCCGAAAGCCCCCAGCGCGCATCGTGCAGCGACCAGGCCTGGTTCACGTCGACCCGGATCTGACCGCGATCCCCGACGGCTTTGGCGATGGCTTCGACATGGGCGATGTCCTCGCGCACCGGGCGTTTGCCGATCTTCAGTTTGAAGATGTTGTGCCGCTTGGTGTCGAGCATCTCATGGGCTTCGTCGATGTCTTTCGCCGAGACGCCGCTGGCCAAAGTCCAGGCACAGGGGATGGACGTCCGCACCGCACCGCCGAAGAGATCCGCCAGCGGCACGCCCTGACGTCGGGCCAACCCGTCCCAAAGCGCCATTTCCACGGCGGCCTTGGCGATGTTGTTGCCCTTCACGGCCATGTCCATGCGCTGGATTGCGGCGTTCACATTGTCCGCCGGCTGATCGGCCAGAACCGGCGCGATATAGGTGAGAATTGCGGAGCGAATGCTTTCCGGGCTTTCGACACCATAGCTCAGGCCCCCGATGGAGGTGCCTTCGCCGATGCCCTCGGAACCGTCCGAGAACCGGATGCGGACCAGTACGAAGGACTGGGCCAGCATCGTGGTCATCGCCAGAACGTGCCCGCGAATGGTGGGCACGTCGATAATTTTCGCTTCAATCTGTTCGATCCGGGTCAAGGTCTTGGCTTTCATGTCTGATTTGTCACCAGCATGAAGCAGCGCGACGGATCGGTCTATTACCTTACCGGTCTCGGGTGATACTTCCGGGCGGTTTCAGCCGCAGTTGTGAAGCGTCGCGATGAACCGCAGGGCGGCTCTGAGTTCACGGAAGCCCGTCGAAACAGGACGTTGGATGCGCCGACCGGTCATTTGGTCAGAATCAGTTTGCCCGCGCGGGTGATGCGCAGAGTGTAAATCTGACCGTCCAGATTGATCTGCCGGGTGCTGCCTTCGGCAATCAGGTTGCGGGCGTCGAGCGGGGGGAGTTGACCGGTCTCTGCGGTCAGGGATGTGACATGTGCGTTCATTTCAGGTGCCTTTGGGCTTGTGTCTTTATCAGTCATCTCAATCCGCCTGCCTTTCGGTTGGCGGTGAATTGCTTCACGTTGTTGAGGATCACCAAGACTGGCTGGGCGTTTGCCGCCTCTGCTTGCCATGGGGCCGCGCGGGCTGCGCGACTCACGGGACTTTCCCGTTCTCTTCACTTTGGATATTAAGTCTGAGTTTTTCTGTCAACTTTTTCGTGGCGATATTTTTATCGTCGTCTTGCAACGCCTGAAACTGTGCGAATTTTGCCGCAAAAGGCCGAGGTCCGCTGTTCTCCCGCGTGGCACGAGGAGGGCGGGACCAATTCAAAGTTGACAAATGTGTCAATTCTCATATGTCACGAGAGAACCTCATGACAGTCGGAGCAACGCGATGATGGCGGACCGGAACATGCTTGTGGCGCTTTTTCTGGCGGTGTTGCCGCTGGCGGGGCGGGCGGAGCCGCCTTTGGCCGTCGAGCTGATCACCGCGAAAACCGAGCCGGTGGTGCAGGAATTGCGGGTGATCGGTTCGGTCGAGGCGACCGACAGCTTCCCCGCCTCCTTCCGGCGCGGAGGCCAGATCGACATGCTCAGTGCCGAAGTCGGTCAGCGCTTTTCCGCAGGCGAGGTGATCGCCCGCATCGACCCGACCAATGTCGTCGCTCAGCTTGATGCCGCCCAAGCCAATCTGGACGCAGCGGAGGCCGCGCTCGTGCAGGCGGTGCAGACCCGCGACCGGACACAATCCATGCTGGACCGTGGCGTCGGCACGCAGGCGCAAAACGACGCCGCGCAACAGGATTATCTGGAAGCCAAGGCACAGCGCGATCAGGCCGGAGCGCTGCTGGAAACCGCAGAGCAGGCCTATGAGGATACGGAGTTGAAGGCCGATCGCGACGTGACGGTGATCGAACGCTACGCCGATCTTGGTGAGGTGGTCTCCGCCGGGACTGCCGTTGTCCAGCTCGCCCCGGAAGACCAGCGCCAGGCGGTGTTTCTCGCCCCCGACACGGCGGGGCTGTCCTCGCTGCGCGGTCATGTGATCGAACTCGATCCGGCAGGCCCCGTCGCGGCTTTCGAGGCTACTGTGACAGAGGTTCTGCCGGTGCTCAACGCCACCGGGACCGTGGAAATCCATGCCGATATTCCCGCCGACAAGGTAGCGGATATTCCCATCGGCACCTCGATCACCGGGCGTGTCGCGTTGCGCATGACGCCGCGTATTCTCCTGCCCTGGACCGTTTTGAGCGCCAGTGTCGAGGGCCCCGCCGTCTGGGTGCGCGACCCGAAAACGGGCACGGTGACGCCGAAACAGGTGCGCATCGACAGCTATGAGGATGACATGATTTCCATCGCCGGAGGGTTGGAAGAAGGCGATGTCGTGGTCGGAGCGGGCTCGCATCTTCTGTATGCGGGACGACAGGTCGAAGCGCTGGAGGGCGGAGAATGATGAGCCTTTTGCAAAGAGCCATGCTGACGACCGTGCTTTGCTTGTCGGTCAGCGCGGGCATCGCCGAAGAGGCAACCGTGCCGGAGGCGCCGCGTCCGGTGATCACCGAATTCCTGTCCGCCGATCCGGCGGCGGAGCGTCAGTTCTCCGGCGTGATCCGCGGCCAGGATGTCACCGCTCTGGCGTTCCAGACCAGCGGTCGTCTGGCGACACTCGATGTCGATGCCGGGGATCGGGTGACCGAAGGGCAGGTCATCGCCACGCTCGACCAGATCACGCTGGCGCAGGATGTCGCCGTGGCTCAGGCCGCGCTCTCCGCCGCCGAGGCGCAGGCGGAATTCGCCCAGTCGCAATATGAACGGATCGAGGCTTTGCTCGTCCGGAATGTCGCCTCCACGGCACAGATCGAAGCGGCCCGTGCGGCCCGCGATGCCGCAACCGCCAAGGCCGACAGCGCCCGTGCCGATCTGGCACAGACCGAGGAAGCCGCGCGTTACGGCCATCTGAGCGCGCCGCGCGATGGTATCATCCTGAGCACGGAGGTCGAACCCGGCACCTTGGTGAGTTCCGGGGTGAGCGTCGTCGAGATGGCCGATCCTCTGGGCCGCGAAGCGATCATCGACGTGCCCGAAAGCTTTGCCATGGTGATCCCGGATCACGCCGGTTTCATCGTGCGGCACCGCTCCGCGGGCGTCGATCCGGTGGCCGCCACCTTGAGCGTGATCGAACCGGTCGCGGAAACCAGTCTGGAGACCCGCAGGCTTCGTCTGACGCTCGACAACCCGCCGGAGGATTACCGCATCGGGACGCTGATCACCGCGACCTACGACAGCAACGCGGCCCCCGTGATGACCCTGCCGCAGACCGCGATCGCGGGGACCGACGAGGCTCCGGGCGTCTGGCGGGTCGAGGAGGCGGGGGACGATGCCGGACGGACTGTCCATTTCGTGCCGGTGACTGTCGGGCGGAGCATCGGGACGCGTGTGGTGATTGCCTCGGGGCTGACCGAGGGAGATGAGATCGTGGTGCGGGGCGTACATGCGCTCGCAGAGGGCCAGAAGGTTGGGGAGCGGCTGCAATGAAAGGGTTCAACCTGTCCGATTGGGCGCTGGGGCATCGCTCCTTCATCTGGTTCATGATGATCGTGGCGGTGGTCGCGGGCACGCTCAGCTACATGAAACTCGGCCGCGAGGAAGATCCGGCCTTCACCATCCGCACCATGGTGGTGACCGCCAGCCTTCCGGGCGCGACCGCCGAGGAAACCGTCACCCAGGTGACGGACCGCATCGAGCGCAAGTTGCAGGAACTGCCCGCGCTCGATGGCACGCGTTCCGTGACCTATCCCGGCATCGCTATGGTCTATGTCGACCTGCGCGATGACATTCCCTCCGATCAGATCACCCCGTCCTGGATCCGCGTGCGGCAGATGATGTCGGACATTCAGGTTGATTTCCCGCAGGAATTCCAAGGGTTTGCCTTCAATGACGATTTCGGCGACGTGTTCGGCACGGTCTATGCCTTTACCTCCGACGGCTTCGCGCCCGAGGAGTTGAAGGATTATGTCGAGGACATCCGCGACGAGGTCGAGAAAATCGACAACGCGGGCAAGGTCGAGCTGTTTGGCACCCGCGATCAGGTGATCCGCATCGAATTCTCCTCTCGTCGTCTCGCCGCGTTCGGACTTGAGGTGCAAAGCGTGCTCGCCTCGCTCTCGGCCCAGAACGAGATCGTCTCTTCCGGTATGATTTCGACTGCCGGTGAAAACATTCTGCTGCGCGTCTCCGGCCAGTTCGACAGTGCCGAGGCGCTGGCGCAGGCGCCGCTGCGCTCGGGCGACATCTTCTTCACCCTCGCCGATGTGGGCGAGGTGACCGAAGGCTACGAGGATCCGCCCTCGGCATTGTTCCGTTACAACGGCCAGCCCGCCATCGGGCTCAAGATCGGCATGCGCGATGGTGGCAATATCCTCGATTTCGGCACCGCCGTGGATGCGCTGATGACCGAACTGACCGCCGCCCTGCCGATCGGCATCGACGTGCATCACGTCGCCGATCAGCCGAAGGTGGTCGAGGAGTCGGTTGGCCATTTCGTGCAGGCGCTGATCGAAGCGGTGGTGATCGTTCTGGCCGTGAGTTTCGTCTCTCTGGGCATGCGCGCGGGCTTTGTCGTCAGCCTGACGATCCCGCTCGTGCTGGCGCTCACCTTCGTGTTCATGGAGGTCATGGGTATTACGCTTCAGCGGATTTCCCTCGGCGCGCTGATCATCGCGCTGGGCCTTCTGGTCGACGATGCGATGATCGCCATCGAGACCATGATCTCCCGGCTGGAACGCGGCGAGGGGCGGCGCAAGGCGGCGTCCTACGCCTGGACCACCATCGCCTGGCCGATGCTGACCGGCACGCTGATCACCACGGCGGGCTTCATCCCGATCGGGCTCAACAACTCGAACGCCGGGGAATACACCCGCACGCTGTTCTATGTGATCGCGATTTCTCTGGTGTTGAGCTGGATCGTCGCGGTGCTGTTTGCCCCGGTACTCGGCGCGACCCTGTTGCCGAAGAAGTGGAAACACGAACATGGCGAGCCCGGCTGGCTGCGTCGTCGTTTCCATCACCTGCTGCGCCTGTCGATGCGGTTCAGGATCCTCACCGTGCTGATCACCTTTCTGGCCTTCGCGGTCTCTGTCGTCGGCATGAGCAAGGTCGAACAACAGTTCTTCCCAAGCTCGGACCGCCCCGAGGTTCTGGTCGATGTGACCCTGCGCCAGAATGCCAGCATTTACGCCACTGACAGCGCCATCGCCGGGTTCGAAACCTGGCTCGGCCAGCAGGACGAAGTGAGCTACTGGACCAGCTATGTCGGCACCGGTGCGCCGCGTGTGATCCTGACGCTGGAAGCGCTGACACCTGGTCCCAACATCGGGCAGCTTCTGATCGTGACGTCTGACCTGGAGGCGCGCGACCGTCTGATCGCCAAGGTGCGCGCCTATTCCGACGCTCAGCCCGGCACGGAATTCTATCCCAAGACCTTCGAGCTTGGCCCGCCGGTGGGCAAGCCGGTGCAATACCGGATTTCCGGGCCGGATTATGCCGAGCTGCGCGATCACGCCCGCGATTTCGCCGCGGTGATGGCCGGTGACGAGCGGCTGATGTCCATCGCGCCCGACTGGAATGAGCCGAGCCGCGTGGTGCGTGTCGATCTCGATCAGGCCCGGATGCGCCAGCTTGGACTGACGCAATCCGATGTGGCGGGGGTTCTGGCCTCGCTGTTCGAGGGCACCACCGTGACCCAGATCCGTCAGGGGCGCGATCTGATCAACGTGGAAATCCGCGGTGCCGATGAGGATCGCCAGACGCTTTCCGCGCTCGAAAGTCTGCAATTCGCCAACACCCAGGGCGTGTCCATCCCGCTGTCCTCCATTGCGACGCTGGATTGGGTGACCGAACAGCCGCTGATCCGTCAGGAGGACCGCGAACCGGTGATCACCGTCAAGGCGGCGATTGCCACCGACGCCCTGCCCGCCACCATCGTCACCGATCTCGCGCCGCGCGTGGCGGCCTTTGCCGAGACCCTGCCGCGTGGCTATTCGGTCGAGGTGGGGGGCACGGTCGAGAGCAGTTCGGAAAGTCAGGCGCCGATCATGGCGGTGATGCCGATCATGATCCTGATCATGCTGACGCTGACGATGATGCAGGTGCAGAGCTTCCGCCTGATGTTCGTCGTGCTCGCCGTCGCGCCTCTGGGCCTGATCGGTGTGGTGGCCTCCCTGCTGTCGGCCCATGCGCCGATGGGTTTTGTCGCGCTTCTGGGCGTCCTCGCCCTGATCGGTATCCTGATGCGCAACTCGATCATCCTCGTTCAGGCCATCGAGGACCTGCGTGCCGAGGGCAAATCGCGTTGGCAGGCGGTGTTCGAAGCCTCCGACAGCCGCGCGCGTCCGATTCTCCTGACTGCCGCAGCCGCATCTCTGGCGCTGATCCCGATCTCGCGTCAGGTGTTCTGGGGGCCGATGGCCTATGCCATGATGGGCGGCATCATCGCGGGCACGCTGATCACGCTTCTTTTCGCCCCCGCGCTCTATTGCCTCGTCTTCAGCGTGAGGCCGGAGAAGGAGACAGGCGCATGACCAAAGGTTGTCCCAACTCTCTCGATCACCGCACCCGCATCGGTCAGACGCGCCGCGAAAAGACCCGCGAGCGGCTGTGCGAGGCGGCGATCATGGTGTTTGCGGAACGTGGGCTGAACGGCACGGTGATCGACCATGTGGTGCGTCAGGCCGGGGTGTCGCGCGGCACGTTCTACAATTATTTCGACACGATCGAGGATGTGCTCGATGCCGCGCGGGTGGTGCTCAAGCGTGAGCTGGTCTTGCTGGTCAAGGATTCGGTCGATTTCGATCGCCCGCCCGCCGAACGTGTCGCCTTTGGCCTGCGCGCCTTCATCGAAGTGGCGCGCCAGAACAAGCTGTTCCTCGAATTCTCTGCCCGCCTCGGGCATCAGAGCTACAGTTTCTCGAATCTGTTGAAGGAAACCGCGCCGGGTTTCGTGTCGAGCGCCATTGAGGCCGGGGAGTTCCGCCCGATCCCGGAGGGGTTGATCTTCGATCTGATGGAAAGCGGCGCGATTTCCGTGCTGCGGCGTCTGATGAACGGCGAAGCGGTCGATGTCGCGGCCTTTGTGGCGGCGATGTTGCGGGTGCTTGGGTTGAGTTACGAGGCCTCCGTGGCGATTGCCGCGCTTCCGGTCGAGGCGCCGCAACCTGCCGAGGACAGTCTTCTGCTGCGCGCCAACGCGACCTGGAGCGCATCACAGTGAGCTGCGGCCCATCCGCACCAGAGCCTCGGCCAGCACCGTCGCGGCCCGCACCCCGTCGATCAGCGTCACCCCGGTCGACAGGCTCAGCGCCGCATGATGCGTCGTCATGCCCGCACATCCGAGAATGACACTGCCCGCGCCGCGTGCACCCATGGTCCTGATCTCGTCGGAGAGCTTTTCAAGCACGTCCGGGCGGCCTTCTTCCACGTCGAGAACCGGAATGTTTGACGGCACGACCCCGAGACAGGCGCCCTCAAACCCAAGCCGCTCGATGTTGCCCTCGATCACCGGCACCGATCCGGCCATGGTGGTCACCACACCATAGCTTTGCCCCATCAGGAGCGCCATGTGATACGCCGCCTGTCCGATGCCGATCACCGGGCAATGCGCCTTGGCGCGCAGCTCCTCAAGTCCGGTATCGTCGAAACAGGCGATCACGATGACCTCGACACCTGCCTCCTGCGCCTTTGGCAAAAGCGCCAGAAGCCCTAGCAGGGCGGCGTCGCCGTCCTCTGGCCCCTGAATGGCGGGCGGGCCGTCGCTATTGGTCCAGCCGAGGATCTCCGCCTCCGGGAGGACCGCCCGTGCGGTTGTCACGACGCTCTCGGTCATTGCCACGGTCGAATTCGGATTGAGAAAGAGGAGCTTCACCTCAGACCCCTTGTCCCGCGTCCGACCCGAACCGCGCCCGGCGTTTGCCAAGGACCCAGACGGTCAAGAGAAACGCCCCGATGATCAGCAGGGAAAACAGCGTCGTCATTGTGCCGAGCGCATAGATCACCGGCGTGGTCACATTGGTCGTCATGCCGAAAATCTCCAGAGGCAGGGTGTTGTAGGACCCGGCGGTCAACAGCGTGCGCGCGAACTCATCATAAGAGAGCGTAAAGCCAAACAGTCCCACCCCGATCAGCGAGGGCGTGATGATCGGAAGAACCACATAGCGCACGGTTTGCCAAGGGGAGGCACCTTGGTCGCGGGCGGCTTCCTCGAAGGATTTGTCAAAGCGGTTGAACACGGCGAACATGATCAACAGGCCAAAGGGCAGGGTCCAGGTGAGCTGCGACCCGAACCCCGAGGTGGCCCAGTGAATTTTCAACCCTAACTGGTTGAAGATGAGGCCGACGCCCAAAGAGATCAGGATCGAGGGGATCACCAGCGAGGCGATGATCAGATAGAACAATATGCCGGAACCATAGAAGCGTTTGCGGAAGGCAAAGCCGCCCATGACGGAGACCACGACGGTCGTCACCATGACCATCAGGCCGAGCGCGAAGGAGCGGCGGAAACTGCCCCAGATGTCACCTACGGCCTGTTCCTGAAACAACTCGCGGAACCAGTTGAGCGAAGTGCCCTGCATCGGGAAGGTCAGACCTCCGCCGGGGCCTTGGAACGACAGAATGCCGATGGTCAGGGTGGGGCCGTACAGGAACAGGATGAACAGCGCGAAGAAGGCGGTCAGCACGTAGAAGGATTTCGATTTCTTTTCCATGGCTCAGAGTTCCTTCCGAATATCGACGAAGCGCAACAGGATGCCGATCACGATCAGGACGGTGATCAAAAGGATCACGGCGGTGGCGGCGGCGGACGGGTATTGCAACAGCGCGATGTCGTTCGAAATCAGCCGTCCGACGTTGGCCTTTTGCGACCCGGACATGAACCGCACGGTGATGAAATCGCCCATCACAAGCGTCAGGACAAAAATGGTCCCGATCATGATCCCCGGCTTCGTGAGCGGCAAAATCACGTGGGTTAGGGTCTGAAATCCGCTGGCGCCATTGTCGCGCGCCGCTTCGATCAGGGAATGATCAATCCGCGTCATCGTGTTGAAGATCGGCACCACCATGAAGAGCGTGTAAAGATGCACAAAGGCCAGGATCACCGAGAAATCGGAATACAAGAGCCACTCCAATGGCTGATCCGTGATGCCCCAGCTTTGCAGCATCGAGTTGGCGATGCCGTTGCGCCCGAGGAACGGAATCCACGAAATCATCCGAATGATGTTCGAGGTCCAGAACGGGATGGTGCAAAGGAGAAACAGCGCGATCTGTGTCGTCTGGTTCTGGATGTGAAAGGCGAGATAATAGGCGACCGTAAACCCGATCGCGAGCGTCATCGCCCATGTGATCGCGGCGTATTTGAACGTCGCGAAGAAGACTTTGTAGGTCACCGGAGAGCCGAACAGAAATTCGTAATTCTCAAAGGAAAACCCCGGGATGATCGAAAACTCGGTGGCCTGCCAGAAGCTCACCACGACGATGGTGATGATCGGCAGGATCAGAAATCCGATCAGGATCAGGGTCAGGGGCGAGGCCTGAAGCCAGCCCTGGATATGACGGTTTTTGAGCATCGCTTGGTTTCTTTCGTCTCAAAATATCCCGGGGGAGGAGACGTGCAGGCGTTACGCCTGCACGGTGGAGGGGGCAGCGCCCTCTCTTTGGCTTAGGACGCGATGAACTCGTTCCATTTGCGAACCATGTACTGGTTCTCGTCCATGACGGAGTTCCAGCAGGCCACATGCCCCATGCGATCATAGAAGGCCCCGCCATCGCGCGTCTCGCCCGCCTGCGCCAGAACATCGCCAGTGGGCGAGGTGATGACATCGGTCGCGGGCTTGCCTTCGAACCAGTAGCCCCATTCGTTCTCGGTCATGAAGTCTTTCGAGGTTTCCGGCACGGCGGAGTAATAGCCTTGGCGCATCAGATAACCACCGACCCAGCCGGAGAGATACCAGTTGATGTATTCATAGGCCGCATCCAGAGCCATGCCGGACAGATTCGCGGACAGACCGATACCGCCGCCCCAGCTCCGATAGCCCTCTTTCAGCGGCTGGTAGACGCATTCGATGCCGCGCGATTTCACAGCGGTGATCGCCGGCGACCACATCGACTGGATCACCACCTCGCCCGAGGCCATCAGGTTGACGCTCTCATCGAAGGTTTTCCAGAAGGCGCGGAATTGGCCGTTCTTTTTCGCCTCGGTAAAGATCGCCATGGTCTTGTCGATCTCTTCGCGGGTCATGTTGCCCTTGTCGCCATACTGGATTTCACCCATGGCTTCGCAGACCATCGCCATATCCATGATGCCGATGGAGGAAATGTCGAGGATCGAGGCCTTGCCTTTGAACTCCGGGTTCAGGAGTTCGGTCCAGCTCTCGATCGGACGCCCGATCAGGTCCGGGCGGATGCCCAGCGTGTCGGCGTTGTAGATCGTCGGGATGAGAGTCATCCAGTTGGTCTGTTCTTTGGCAAAGGTCTTTGATCCTTCGCCCTCGACAAAGCCGACGGTGTGCGGCGCGGTGCCCTGTGCGATCACGCTTTCAGGGGTCAGTTTGCCGTCTTTGAAAATGCCGACGATCTTGTCGTAATTCGCGATCTTCGACACATCCATCGCCTGAAGGTTGCCGGTCGGCCAAACCTTTTTACAGATCCAATATTCGATGTCAGCGATGTCGAAGCTGTCGGGCTGAGTGGCGGCGCGCTGGGTCACCGAGTCAGAGTCGAGCGCGGTCATCTCAAGCGTGAAGCCAAGGTCTTCTTTCACCTTGTTGGCCACATCGTTGAGGTTCGACACGCCGGTGCCGAACTGGCGCAGCGTGATGTCCTTGATCTCCTGAGCCCAGACCATGGGCGCCGGAAGGGCCGAGGCAGCGACGGCGGCGGCACCGCCCTTGAGCACCGCGCGGCGCGAGTAACGCATTTTAGACATGTGAAGTCTTCCCTTGTTGGATGGATCGTAGAGTTAAGCCTGGAGGCGGTGGGCCCGCCCCTCGTCCCAGGCGAGGCTGACCGCATCGCCCGGATTTTTCGGATTCGCATAGAAGGTGCCCTCGGGCACGAGCGCCAGAACCTCTTCGCCCGCTTCGGTCATCGAGGTCATCGCCACATGCGCGCCCTGATATTCGACGGAGGTCACCGTGGCCGACAGGCCGTGATCGCCCAGAACGACCTCATCGGCCCGAAGCGCCACCTTGGCCCCATCCAGCGAAATGACATTATGCCCGCCCATGAATCGCGCCACGAATTCGGTCTTCGGTGCGGTCCAGACATCGCGCGCAGCCCCTGCCTGTTCGATCACCGCATTGTTCATCACGACGATCTCGTCGGCGAGCGCCAGTGCTTCGTCCTGCCCGTGGGTGACGTGGATGAAGGTGATGCCAAGTTCGCGTTGCAACCGTTTCAACTCGGCACGCACCTTGATCCGCAGAAAGGGATCGAGCGCCGACAGAGGCTCGTCGAGCAGCAACACGCGCGGTTTCGTCACCAAAGCGCGCGCCAGCGCCACGCGCTGTTGCTGACCGCCGGACAATTGCGCGGGAAGGCGCTGGGCAAAGCTCGTCATATGCACCAGCTCCAGCATTTCGTCGGCGGCCTTATGGCGGCTCGCCTTGTCGACGCCCTTCATCCGAAGCGAAAACGCCACGTTGTCGCGCACCGAGAGATGCGGGAACAATGCGTAAGACTGGAACATCATCGCCGTACCGCGTTTCGCGGGGGGCAGATGGGCAATGTCCAGCCCGTCGAGCACGATCGAGCCGTCGGAGACGCTTTCATGCCCTGCGATCATCCGCAATGTCGTCGACTTGCCACAGCCGGACGGCCCCAGCAGGCACACATAGGTGCCGTTGTGAAACACGTAATTCACATCCCTCACGGCGACCGTGTCGCCATAGCGTTTGGTCAGATGTACGAGTTCGAGATCTTGTCCAGAGCGCATGTCTGTCCGCCTTGTCTGCGTTTCGATGTGCCGACGCTGAGCCGGTTTCCTGCAAGCCCGAAGATTTTTTCGTCCTCCTGACCCTGCGGAACGCGAAATGCCTGTCGATTGGGCGCGTCGTACATAAGAGTGCATTAATTATGCGCTATTATTGTATACAATAATGTGGACGATATTTTTCCACCCCCGGACTTGAGAATCAGTGCCCGGGGCGGAAAGTAGACCGATCAGAAGACGAAGGACGATGTCATGGTGGAGCCGGTTGAGCAGAAAGAAAGCGGAAGCGCGCGGGTTGCGGAAAGTCTCGCCATGGCGATCCACGAACACCGGCTCTCCCCCGGCATGAAGCTCAGCGAGGACGAGGTCGGCGAGATCTACGGTGTCAGCCGCACCGTGGTGCGCGCGGCGCTGCAACAGCTCGCCCATGACCATCTCGTCGAATTGAAACGCAACCGCGGCGCGTTTGTCGCACAGCCTTCCGTCAAGGAGGCGCGCGAGGTGTTCGAGGCCCGCGCCTTGCTGGAGCCGCGCACCGCCCGCTCCGCCGCCGAACGCGCCACGCCCGAAGACATCGAAATTCTGCAACGGCACATCGACGAGGAACACGCGGCGCTGCACGCGGGCGACACGGGCCGTGCGCTGCATCTTTCCGGCAAATTCCATGTCGAGATCGCCCGCATTGCCGATCAGACCACGGTTGCCGATTTCATTGCCCAGCTCGTCTCCCGCTCCTCGCTGATCATCGCGCTCTATTGGCAGCGGCGCACAGCACTTTGTGAAAGCCATGCCCATGACGCACTGATCAAGGCGCTCGCCCGTCATGATGGCGCGGCGGCTGAGGAAATGATGAAACACCACCTGCTCGACCTTCTGACCTCGCTCGATCTGCGCGATCAGCCCTCGGTGCCGAAATCCCTCAAGGAGGCGTTGATTTGATCCTGCGCACCGCCAGCCCCGCAGAAGTCGCCACCCTGCTCGACTGGGCGGCGGAAGAGGGCTGGAACCCCGGGCTTGACGACGCGGACCCTTTCGCCAATGCCGACCAGAACGGGTTTTTCGTCGCCGAAAAGAAAAGCGGCCTCGCCGCCGCGATCTCCGTGGTCAATCATTGTCCGGGGTTTGCTTTCCTTGGGCTCTTCATCTGTCGCCCGAAATATCGCGGGCGGGGCATCGGACTGAAACTCTGGCAGCACGCGCTCGACCACGCGGGCGACCGCACCGTCGGTCTCGATGGCGTCGCCGCGCAACAGGACAATTACGCCCGCTCGGGGTTCGTCAAAACCGGCGCGACGGCGCGGTTTGAAGGCGCTGTGACGGCGCAGGGGGATGCCAATATCCGCCCCGTCTCCCATACGGACCTTGCCGATCTCGGCGGGCTCGACCTTCTGGCCAACGGTTTTCTGCGCCCGCGGTTTCTCTCCGGCTGGTTCGGCGATACCGAAACCCGTCGCACTATGGTGCTCGATGGCCACGACGGCCCGCTCGGTTTCGCCACCGCGCGGCTGTGTCGGGAAGGGTGCAAGATCGGCCCGCTCGTTGCTCCCGATGAGGACAGTGCCCTGCGCCTGATCGCCGCCGCCTGTGCCGCGCTCGGTCAGGGCACGGCCATCCTTGATGTACCGGAGATGCAGTCCGGCTTTCGCAACACGCTGGTCGAGAGCGATTGGCAGATCACTTTCGAGACCGCGCGCATGTATCGCGGAGAGCCGCCCGCGCCGGGCCATCCCGAAACCCTGTTCGGCGTCGCCACTCTGGAACTTGGATGATCCAGACCGCTCTGGCATAGTCGGCCCGAAGGGGAGGCGGCGATGTTCGATCTGGTGATTTTCGATTGCGACGGGGTCCTGATCGACAGCGAGGTGATTTCCGCCCGCATGTTGATCGCGGAACTGGCCGCATATGGTGTCGAGATCGACACGGCCTATGTCGCGGAGCATTTTCTGGGCCGCAGCTATCCGACCGTGCTCAGGACCATCCGCGACGCCTTCCAGGTTGCCCTCCCCGACGGCTTCGAAACCGGGTATCGCGCCCGGCTGATCGACGGGTTCCGGGCCGCCCTCGTGCCGGTCCCCGGTGTGCGCGAGGTTGTCGAAAGGCTTGCCGTGCCCTATGCGCTGGCCACCAGTTCGAGTCCGCCGCGCCTGCGCGAATCCCTTGAAATCGCGGGGCTGAACGACCTGTTCGAGGGCTGTGCGACCACCGCTTCCGAGGTGGTTCATGGCAAACCGGCGCCCGATCTCTTTCTCCGTGTGGCGGAGAAATTCTCTGTCGAACCAAGCCGTTGCCTCGTGATCGAGGATTCGCTCGCCGGGGTGCAGGCCGGGCTCGCCGCGGGCATGACCGTCTGGCGCTTCACCGGCGGGAGCCATCTCGCCGGGCTCGATCTCGCCCTGCCTGCCGAGGCCACCCCGCATCGCGTGTTTGCAAGTTTCGGGGAATTCTTCCATGCTGCCCCGCAGCTTCTGAACAAGGATCCCAAGCATGCAGCTTAAGCCACAAGGTCTGTCCGAGGAGAGCGAAGTGTCCCCCCGTGACATGGCGGCTCGGGCGGCATGGTTGTCCTTTGTCGGCGGCCTGACCCAGGACCAGATCGCGCAACAACTCGGCATCTCGCGTCAACGCGCACAGCGCCTCGTGGCGCGGGCTTCGGCGGAGGGGTTGATCCGGGTGCGCATCGAACATCCGATCGCGGCCTGTCTCGATCTCGAACGCGCGCTGAAGGCACGGTTCGAGCTGGAGCAGGCCCGCGTCTCTCCGGCGCTTGCCGCGGGGAGCGACCCGCTTCTGGGCCTTGCGCCTTTCGTCGCGCCGGAGCTTGAACGGATCTTCGAGGCGGAGGGGCCCAAGGTCTTTGCGCTTGGCACCGGGCGGACGCTCAAGACCGTGGTCGAGCATCTGCGCACGGTCGAGGGCGCGCATCACAAGCTGGTCTCCCTGATCGGCAATGTCGCCCCGGACGGTTCCGCCTCGTTTTACGAGGTGATCATGCGCTTCGCCGAAAAGACCCGCGCGCGGCATTATCCGATGTCCGCTCCGGTCTCGGCGCGCGACGATGTGGAGCTGGCGCTCTATCGGTCCCTGCCACATGTGAAGGCCTCGCGGGCGCTGGCGAAATCCGCCGATCTCGCCATTGTCGGCATCGGCCAACTCGGGGATGACGCACCGCTCTACGTCGACGGCTTCCTGACCGCCGGAGAGCTCACCGATCTGCGCACCGCCGGTGGGGTGGGGGAGATCTGCGGACATATTTTCGACCGCGACGGGCGCTATCTCGACCACCCGGTGAACCACCGCATGGTTGGGGTGCAGGTGCCCGAGGGCCGCATGCCGGTCTATTGCGTCGGTGCGGGGGCAAGCAAGGTTCCCGCCCTGCGCGCGGCGCTTCAGGGGAGGCTCCTGGCCGGGCTGTTCACCGATGAGGAAACGGCCAGAGAATTGATTTCCAAGTAATATTCTTCGGCAAAATCGTGTGGGTGGAAAGCACCTTGACAGACCCACGCACATATATGAGCATTAGTTCATGATGTGGGCAAATGCTCAAATCTAATGGGAGGATATCATGAACACGACTTTCCGCGCCCTCATGGGGGCGTGTGCTCTTGCTGCATTGGCGACAGGGGCCACTTCCGAGACCATCACGGTTGCCACCGTCAACAACGGCGACATGATCCGCATGCAGGGTCTGATGGACGATTTTTATGCCAAACATCCCGACATTGAGGTGGAGTGGGTCACGTTGGAGGAGAACGTGTTGCGCCAACGGGTGACGCAGGATGTGGCCACCAAAGGCGGGCAGTTCGACGTGATGACCATCGGGACCTATGAGGTGCCGATCTGGGGCGAACGTGGCTGGCTTGTGTCGCTGAACGATCTGCCGGAAAGCTATGATGTCGACGATCTGTTGCCTGCGATCCGCGACGGGTTGACCGTCGATGGCGAGCTTTACGCGGCCCCGTTCTATGGCGAAAGCTCGATGGTGATGTATCGCACCGACCTGATGGAAAAGGCTGGTCTTGAGATGCCCGACGCCCCGACCTGGGCTTTCATCAAAGAAGCCGCCGCTGCGATGACCGACAAGGACAACGAAGTCTACGGCATCTGCCTGCGCGGCAAGGCGGGCTGGGGCGAGAACATGGCGTTCCTCTCGGCGATGGCCAACTCCTACGGTGCGCGCTGGTTCGATATGGACTGGCAGCCGCAGTTCAACACCGAGGCCTGGGCCAACACGCTCAACGACTATCTTGAGCTGATGACCAACTACGGTCCTCCGGGCGCGTCGGGCAACGGGTTCAACGAGAACCTTGCACTGTTCCAGACCGGTAAATGCGGCATGTGGATCGACGCCACCGTCGCGGCCTCTTTCGTGACCAATCCGAACGACAGCCAGGTGGCCGACAGCGTCGGCTTCGCGCAGGCGCCGGACAATGGTCTTGGCCCGCGTGGCAACTGGCTTTGGGCGTGGAACCTCGGCATTCCGGCGGGCACGCAGAAAGTCGATGCCGCGAAAGCCTTTGTCGAATGGGCCACCTCGAAAGACTACACCGCGCTCGTCGCCTCGAAAGAAGGCTGGGCCAATGTGCCGCCGGGCACGCGTCAGTCGCTTTATGAAAACCCGGAGTATCAGGCCGTGCCGTTCGCCAAGATGACGCTCGAATCCATCCTCTCGGCGGACCCGAAACATCCGACCGTGGATGAGGTGCCTTATGTGGGCGTGCAATTCGTCGCGATCCCGGAATTTCAGGGCATTGGCACCGCTGTCGGCCAGCAATTCTCTGCGGCTCTGGCCGGTCAGATGAGCGCCGAACAGGCTTTGGACAACGCCCAGAAACTCACCGAGCGTGAGATGATGAAGGCCGGATACATCAAATAAGCCGTCCTCCTCGCGGGCCGGTTCCCAGTTCCCGGCCCGCATTTTTCCCTCTGATCGCCGAGGCACATCACATGGCCACGAAACATTCCCGCATGAGCGCGCGGCTCATGATCTCGCCCGCTGTTCTTTTGCTCTTGGGCTGGATGCTGATCCCGCTGTCGATGACGCTCTATTTCTCTTTCCTGCGCTACAACCTGTTGATGCCGGGGATGGAGGAATTCACCGGGCTTACGAATTACAGGTTTTTCCTAAGTGATCCGGCCTTCTTCGCCGCGCTCTGGAACACGATCGCGCTGGTGGTCGGTGTTCTGGTGGTCACCGTGATCGGCGGTATCCTTTTGGCGCTTTTGCTCGATCAGCCGTTTTTCGGTCAAGGCATCGTGCACATTCTGGTCATCGCGCCGTTCTTTGTCATGCCGACCGTCTCGGCGCTGGTGTGGAAGAACATGTTCATGAACCCGGTGAACGGTCTCTTTGCCCATGCCGCCAAGGCGCTTGGATTGCAGCCCTTTGACTTTCTGTCCTCGGCGCCTCTGGCCTCGATCATCGGCATTGTAAGCTGGCAATGGCTGCCCTTCGCGACGCTGATCCTGCTGACCGCTTTGCAGTCGCTCGATCAGGAGCAACTCGAGGCCGCAGAGATGGACGGCGCGCCGTGGATCAAGCGGTTCTGGTACATCATGCTGCCGCATCTGGCCCGCGCGATCACCGTGGTGATCCTGATCCAGACGATTTTCCTCTTGTCTGTTTTTGCCGAGATCCTTGTGACCACCAATGGCGGTCCGGGCACGGCGTCCACGAACCTCACCTACCTCATCTACATGCAATCTCTGCTGCAATTCGATGTGGGCGGTGGCTCCGCCGGTGGCGTCGTCGCCATCATCCTCGCCAATATCGTTGCGATCTTCCTGATGCGGATGATCGGCAAGAACCTCGACGCGTAAGGAGACGAACTCATGGCACGTTCCGTTTCGACCCGGCGCAAACTCATCACCACCGTCTTCGCATGGGCCATCGGCATCGCGATCTTTTTCCCGATCCTCTGGACCATACTGACCTCATTCAAGACCGAGGCCGCCGCCATTGCCGACCCGCCCGTCTGGTTCAATTTCCATTGGACGCTGGACAATTACGCCACGGTGCAGGAGCGCTCGAATTATTTCCGGCACTTCATGAACTCGGTGATCATCTCCGGCGGCTCGACGCTTTTGGGTCTGATCATCGCGGTGCCCGCCGCATGGTCGATGGCCTTCGTCCCCGCCAAACGTACTAAAGATGTTTTGATGTGGATGCTCTCGACCAAGATGCTGCCGCCTGTCGGTGTGTTGGTCCCGATCTACCTGTTGTTCCGCGATCTTGGTCTTTTGGACACGCGCATCGGTCTGGTGATCGTTCTGACGCTCATCAACCTGCCGATCATCGTCTGGATGCTTTACACCTATTTCAAGGAAATCCCCGGTGAAATCCTCGAAGCCGCGCGGATGGATGGCGCCAGTTTGCGCTCTGAAATCATCCATGTGCTGACGCCGATGGCGATCCCTGGCATGGCTTCGACGGTGTTGTTGAACATCATTCTCGCGTGGAATGAGGCCTTTTGGACCCTCAACCTGACGGCTGCAAAAGCCGCTCCCCTGACGGCCTTCATCGCCAGCTATTCAAGCCCCGAGGGCCTGTTCTACGCAAAACTGTCCGCCGCTTCCACCATGGCCATCGCGCCGATCCTGATCATGGGCTGGTTCAGCCAGAAACAACTCGTCCGGGGCCTGACCTTCGGCGCAGTTAAATAATGCTGTGAAATAAGAAAAGGACCTTCGACATGGGACGCATCACACTTGATAAAGTGCGCAAGGCCTTCGGCGACATCGAAGTCATTCCGCCCCTGGACCTAACCATCGAGGATGGTGAATTCGTGGTCTTCGTCGGCCCGTCGGGCTGCGGGAAATCCACATTGTTGCGCCTGATCGCAGGGCTCGAAGATGTCTCTGGCGGTCAGATCCGCATCGACCGCGAAGACGCCACCAACCTGCCGCCCGCGAAACGCGGTCTGGCGATGGTGTTCCAGTCTTACGCGCTCTATCCCCATATGTCCGTGCGCAAGAACATCGCTTTTCCGATGAAAATGGCGGGTCTGCCGCAAGACGAGCAGGAGCGCCGGATCGAGGGAGCGGCCAAGGCGCTCAACCTCACCGATTACCTCGATCGCAAGCCGGGACAACTCTCGGGCGGTCAGCGTCAGCGCGTCGCCATCGGCCGCGCCATCGTGCGTGAACCGGCGGCGTTTCTGTTCGATGAACCGCTTTCCAACCTCGACGCCGCGCTGCGGGTGGGGATGCGATTGGAAATCTCCGAGCTGCACAAACGCCTCGCCACCACGATGGTCTACGTCACCCACGATCAGGTCGAAGCCATGACCATGGCCGACAAGATCGTCGTCCTGCGTGCCGGCAATATCGAACAGGTCGGCTCTCCGCTTGAACTCTATAATCGCCCCCGAAATGTCTTCGTCGCGGGCTTCATCGGTTCGCCAAAAATGAACCTGATCACCGGGGCAGAGGCGGCCAAACATGGCGCGACCACCATCGGCATCCGTCCCGAACACCTTGTGATTTCGACCGAAGGCGGCGCGTGGAAGGGTGAGATTGGCGTGTCCGAACATCTGGGCTCCGACACCTTCTTTCACGTCACGGTCAACGGTTTTGAGGCGCCTCTGACAGTGCGCGCCTCTGGCGAGGTGTCTCTGTCCTATGGCGACACCGTTTGGCTGACGCCGAATGAGGCCAATCTTCATCGTTTCGACGCCGAGGGGCTGCGGATCGCATGACACGGCTTGCGGGGGAAACGGCACTCA
Source organism: Celeribacter ethanolicus (assembly GCF_002407265.1). NCBI lineage: Bacteria > Pseudomonadati > Pseudomonadota > Alphaproteobacteria > Rhodobacterales > Roseobacteraceae > Celeribacter > Celeribacter ethanolicus. The sequence goes on along the minus strand of NZ_CP022196.1, from coordinate 2,294,850 downwards.
TAACGGTGAGGCCGATTACATCGCAGACCAGACCGATAACGTCGACGGTGGGCAATGGATGAGCTGAGGTGAGGCATATCATGAAACTATCCAACATAACCCTCAGGGACTTACCCGAAACGATCAAGCGCCCGGAGTATGACCGGAGCGTGCTCACGCCCGGCATCGTTCATATCGGTCTCGGCAATTTCCACCGCGCGCATCAATCCTGGTATCTGCACCGGTTGATGCAGATGGGATTGGCGCAGGATTGGGCCATCGTCGGCGCGGGTGTGCGGCCCTATGATGAGGAGATGCGTCAGAAATTTGTGGCGCAGGATTATCTGACCACACTGATCGAGCTGGACCCCGCGGGGTCTTCGGCGGAGGTCGTGGGCGCGATGATCGACTATGTTCCGGTCGAAGACGGCAACGGCGCGCTGATCGAACGCATGGCGCAGCCCGACATTCGCATCGTCGCGCTCACCGTCACGGAGGGCGGCTACTATATCGACCCGGCGACCAAAGGGTTTGACGCCACGCACCCGGATATTGTCCATGACGCCGAAAACCCCTGGCGCCCGCGCACGGCCTTTGGCGCCATGGTCGCGGCGTTGAAGCTGCGCCGGGATCGCGGGGTGGGGCCTTTCACGGGGCAGTCTTGCGACAACTTGCAAGGCAATGGCGCGGTGCTGCGCCAGACCGTTGTGTCGCTTGCGCGGCTTTCCGATCCCGATCTGGCGGATTGGATCAATGCCAAGTGTAGTTTTCCCAACGCCATGGTCGATTGCATCGTGCCGGCCACGGGGCCGCAGGAGCTGGAACTGGCGAAGAGCTTTGGCATCGAGGATGCTGTGCCCGTCACGCATGAGAATTTTCGGCAATGGGTGATCGAGGATGCGTTCTGCGCAGGTCGTCCCGACTGGGACAAGGCGGGGGCGGTGTTTTCCAAGGATGTGCACTCTTACGAGACGATGAAAATTCGCATCCTCAACGGTGGGCATCAGGTGATCGCCCCGGTCGGGGAGTTGCTCTCCGTGGTGACGATTTCCGGCTGTATGGAGCATCCTCTGATCGGCCAGTTGTTCGAAAAAGTCGAGCGCGAAGAGATTATGCCCCATGTCGCGCCTGTGCCCGAGTTCACGCCGCAGACCTATGTCGCGCTGATCAAAAAGCGGTTCTCCAATCCGAAGATCGTCGATACCACACGGCGCGTCGCCTTTGACGGTTCCTCGCGTCAGCCGGGGTTCATCGTGCCGTCGATCCGTGCCTGTCTTGCGCGCGGGATCGCGCCGGAGGGGCTTGCGCTGACCTCTGCGCTTTGGGCGCGTTATTGCCTTGGAACACGCGAAGACGGGTCCGAGATTGCGCCCAACGATCCGTTCTGGTCCGATCTGAGGGCTCTGGCCGCACAGGCCAAAGACGAGCCGAAGGTCTGGCTGTCCATGCGCCATATCTATGGCGATCTGGGCGAAGATGTGCGGTTCGCGGCGGCCTTCGAGCGCTGGCTGACGACGATCTGTCGCGAGGGTGTCGAGGCGGCGCTCAGGTCTTATTTGACCTGAGAGCGCAGCAGTCGCACCAGATTGGCCAGCACGAAGATCAGTGCGGCAACCGTCACGATGGTCGGGCCGGTCGGCGTGTCAAAGGTGAACGCGCCCTGAATGCCGCCCAACACCGCCAGCATACCAATGAGCGTGGCGATCAGCGCCATCCGCTCCGGCGTGCGGGAAAACGGCCGCGCACTCGCCGCTGGAATCAACAGCATCGCGGCAATCAGCAGCGTGCCGACCACCTTGATCGCCACCGCGACGACCATCGCCAGCGCCAGCGACAGGATCAACTGTTCGCGCCGGGGCGAAAGTCCCGAGGCCATGGCGAGATCGGGGTTGAGCGTCGTGGTCAAAAGTGCCGACCAGCGCCAGTACAGCAGAACGGAGACCAGCACCGCGCCGCCCCAGATCACCGCAAGATCGCTGCGCCCGACGGCGAGAATGTCGCCGAACAGATAGGCGTTGAGATCGACGCGCACATTGGGCACGAAACTGACCGCGACAAGCCCGAAAGCCAGTGCGCTATGCGCCATCACGCCCAGCATTGTGTCCATGGCAAAGCCGCGCCCCGAGAGGGTCGAGACGGTGAACGCCATCAACAGAGCAATCACAAGGACGCCCGCGAAGATCGACACGTTGAACGTCAGCGCCAGCGCCACCCCCAACAGAGCGGCATGCGCCGTGGCATCGCCGAAATAGGCCATCCGCCGCCAGACGACAAAACAGCCGAGGGGAGCTGCGGCCAGCACAAGTCCGATCCCGGCGAGGATCGCCCGGACCAGAAAGTCATCGAGAAGGCTCATGCGGAAGTTACCTTGTCCTGCGGTTGGTTCTGGCTGTGGTTCTGACCGTGGTCATGCGTGTGCGCATGCGCATGGTCCTGCGCATGGTCGTGATCGCAATGATCAAGGCTGTGGTCGTGCCGGTAGAGCGCCAGTGCGCCATGCGTGCCGGTGCCGAACAGCGCGCGGTATTCCGGCGCGGAGGCAACATGCTCCGGCGCGCCATGGCAACAGACATGGCCATTGAGACAGATCACCCGATCCGAGGTGGACATCACCACATGCAACTCGTGGCTGACCATCAGCACCGCAACGCCCTTGTTCTGACGTAGCCGCTCGATCTGGCTGTAGAAATCGGCGGAGCCGGTCTGGTCCAACCCCTGTGTCGCCTCGTCGAGGATCAGGAGATCCGGCTCGGACAGAAGCGCACGGGCCAGCAGCACGCGCTGGAACTGCCCGCCCGACAGGTCGGTCATCTGCCGCATGCAAAGATGGCCCGCACCGGCATCGTCGAGCGCGGCATGGGCGGCTTCGTTGCTCACCCGTTTCGGCAGCGACAGGAAGCGCCGCACGGTGAGCGGCAGGGTCGGGTCGATATGCAGCTTTTGCGGCACGTAGCCGATGCGCAGTCCGGGTTTGCGGATGACGGCACCGCTGTCCGGCTGCAAGGCACCGATCACCACTTTCATCAGCGTCGATTTGCCGGAGCCGTTCGGTCCCACGATGGTCACGATCTCGCCCGGTTCGACCGTCATCGACACGTCGTCCAGTACCAGACGCCCGCCGAGATGCAGGGTCACATTGTCGATCTCAATGAGGCTCATCGCTTTTCACTCGCCAGACAATTGGGGCAGGTGCCCTCGGCTTCGAGAACCGCCCGCGAAATGCGAAAGCCGGTGGTTTCGGCGATGTTTGCCAGCAGGCTGTGCGACGGATCTGTCTCGGCCTCCGCCACTGCCTGACAGGTGGTGCAGATCAGGAAGGCGGGCGTGTGCAACTCGCCGGGGTGGGCACAGGCGATGAAGGCGTTGAGCTTCTCGATCTTGTGCACGAAGCCGTGTTTCGTGAGGAAATCGAGCGCGCGGTAAGCCACCGGCGGCTGGCTGCCGAACCCGTCCTCGGCCAGACGGGCGAGCACGTCATAAGCCCCGAGCGCGCGGTGTTCCTCAAGCAGGATTTCCAGCGCCCGTTTGCGCACCGGCGTCAGTTGCAGCCCCGCCTCGCGACAGGACCGGTCCGCCGCGGCGACGGCGTCCGCGACGCAATGGCTGTGATCGTGGTGCTGAAATCCGATCGGGTTCGGGTCCATGGCATCGCTCCGGTATGACGAGTCGCGCGATTGGTTTCGCGACAGAGGCTCTTGATATGTTATCACCTCTGTTATATCAAGCCCGAGACGTAATAACATAACATGTACCAGAGGCCAGAATGACCCTTCGTCCCTCCCTTCTCTCCGCCACGCTCCTTGCCGGGGCACACTTCGCCGCCGCACAGGCCGCCTTTGCCGAGGTGCCGAATGTCGTCACCGACATGGCGCCGATCGATTCGCTCGTGGCCCAGGTCATGGGAGATCTCGGCTCCTCGACCCAGTTGATGCCTCAGGGCAGCTCGCCGCACGGCTATTCCCTGCGCCCGTCGGAGGCCAAGGCGCTGCAAGCCGCCGATATCGTGTTCTGGACCGGTCCGCGCATCGAACCGTGGCTCGATGAGATGATCGACGAGGTGGGGCAAGACGCCCATTCCGTGCCGCTGACGCTTGCCGAAGGCAGCACGATCCTGCCGCTGCGCGAAGGCGCGACTTTTGAGCGCCACGTCCATGGCGACGACGAGCATGATCACGATCATGACGAGGCGGGCCACGATGATCACGACGATCACGCCGAAGAGACACATGACGCGCATGACCACGACGATTATGAACACGACCACGAAGAGGTCCATGATCACGACCATGACGAGGCCGATCTTTCCGGCTCCGACGGCCATGCCTGGCTCGACCCGATGAACGCCCGCCTCTGGCTCGGTGTCATCGCCGAGGAGCTGTCGGAACTCGACCCGGAAAACGCCGGCACCTATGCCGCCAATGCCGCCGCCGGTCAGGCCGCGCTGGACGCACAGATCGCCCGCGTTGAGGCCGAACTGGCACCGCTCTCCGATCTGCGTTTCATCGTCTTCCACGACTCCTTCCAGTATTTTGAAAACCGCTTCGGTCTTCAGGCGACCGGCTCCATCTCGCTTTCGGACGCCACCGCGCCGAGCCCGGCCCGCGTCAAGGAAATTCAGGACAAGATCAAATCCGAAGGCGTCACCTGCGTCTTCTCTGAACCGCAGTTCAACGCCGGTCTCGTGGCCACCGTGCTTGACGGAACCGAGGCAAAGACGACCGTGATCGACCCGCTGGGCGTAGACTTGACGCCGGGTGTCGGATTTTACGGCGATCTGATCGACGCTGCGGCAGAGGCATTCAAAACCTGCGCTGGCGAATAATCCGGTTTCAAATGACCGACCGATAAAAAAAGGGCGCGTGGCAAGGCCTCGCGCCCTTGTTTGTGCGGGGGGCTGACTTTACATCCCAAGGCATGAGCCTCAGCATCCCCTTCCTCGCCTCGCCGCCGAAGGTCAATGTCATCCGCCTGAACGGCGCGATCATGACCCGTCAGGGCGGTTTGAACGACCAAAGCCTCGCCCCCGCGATTGAGCGCGCCTTTCGCAAGGGCAAACCCGCCGCCGTCGCGCTGTCGATCAATTCGCCGGGCGGTTCGCCGGTGCAATCCTCGCTGATCGCGGCGCGGATCATGCGTCTGGCGGCGGAAAAAGAGCTTCCGGTCTATGCGTTTGTCGAGGATGTCGCGGCCTCGGGCGGCTATTGGCTGGCCTGTGCCGCCGACAAGATTTTCGTCGATCCAAGCTCCATCGTCGGGTCCATCGGGGTGATCTCCGCCGGTTTCGGCTTTGATCAGCTTATTGGCAAATACGGTATCGAACGGCGGGTCTATACCTCGGGGAAATCCAAGAGCCAGATGGACCCGTTCCGTCCGGAAAATCCCGAGGACGTCGCCCGGATCAAGTCGCTTCAGGAAGAGATCCATCAGGCCTTCATCGCTCATGTCACCGAATCCCGTGCCGAGCGACTGTCGAAAGAGGCGGAACTCTTCGACGGCTCCTTTTGGACCGGGGCGAAAGGCGTCGACCTCGGGCTTGCCGATGGCATCGGACATCTCGTGCCGACCATGAAGAAGATCTATGGCGACAAGGTCAGACTTGCGGTTTTCGGCCCGAAACGCCCACTGTTCCGCCGCTTCGGCACCGAACTCGCCTCCGGTCTCACCGCGCAGGTCGAGGAACAGGCCCTCTGGGCCAGATTCGGACTCTGAACAGATGGTTTTCAAGATCATCAGCGTCTTTCTGATCTTCATGATGGTGCTCGCCCTTTTCGGCCGCCTGCGCTTTCCGGGTCAGCAAAAGCTGAACGATATGAAATGTCCGAAATGCGGGCGTTACAGAATTGGTAAAGGCCCGTGCGCCTGTGAAAAGGATAGATCCTGATGGATTTCATTTATGCGGTTGCCGGTCTGATCATCCTGCTGATTGCGGGCGACATGTTGGTGCGTGGCGCCGTGAACCTGTCCCTGCGACTGGGTATTCCGGCGCTGATCGTCTCGCTCACCGTCGTGGCCTTCGGCACCTCCGCGCCGGAGTTGTTGGTGTCCGTGTCGGCGATTTACGACGGCGCGCCGGGGCTGGCGCTCGGCAATGTCATCGGGTCGAACACCGCCAACGTGTTGTTGGTGCTGGGGATTCCGGCACTGATCTCGACGCTGCATGTGATCGACAATTCCACCCGCGCCTCTTACCTCCAGATGATCGGTGCGACCGTGTTGTTCATCCTTCTGGCTCTGCGTGGACGTTTCGATTGGATCGCCGGGGTGATTTTGCTCATGGCGCTGTTCTCGATGATCGGCCATGCGATCTACAAGGCCCGCTGTCACCGCGTTGCCCAGCGTGAAGTTGCAGCCGAAGAGGTCGAGGGCGCCGATCCCGACATGCCCTGGATCAAGATCGTCGGTTTCCTGCTCGTCGGTCTCATCGGTCTGCCTCTGGGGGCGGATATTCTCGTCGATGCCTCCACCAATATTGCCCGCGCTTTCAATGTGTCCGACGAGGTGATCGGCCTGACCCTCGTGGCCCTCGGCACCTCCCTGCCGGAACTCGCCACCACCGTCATGGCCGCGCTCAGGAAACAGGCCGATGTCGCCTTCGGCAATGTCATCGGTTCCAACATGTTCAACCTTCTCGGCATCATCGGTGTATCGAGCCTCGTCGGCCAGCTTCCGGTCGACAAGGACCTTATGGATTTCGACATCTGGGTGATGCTCGGAGTTTCCCTCCTGCTCGGCCTGTTCGTGCTCAAACGCATCGACATCACCCGGGTTTGGGGGATCGTCCTTTCCGTCCTATATGTGCTCTATGTATTGGCTGTTCTGGGCTGAGGAAGACCTATGATGTCGCGCAAGGCGCTTGTGACCGGGGCCGGGAAACGGCTGGGCCGTGCCATGGCCCTGTATCTGGGGGAGATGGGCTTTGACGTGGCCGTGCATTGTCATCGCTCGCGTGCCGAGGCCGCCGATCTGGTTGAAACCTTGCGCGCCATGGGGCGCAAGGCCTCCGTGTTGCAGGCCGATCTGCTCGATGAGGCGCAGGTGGAGACCCTCGTGCCGCGTGCCGTGGACGCGCTCGGCGGGCCTTTGACGCTTCTCGTCAACAACGCCTCGATTTTCGAAGACGACACGGTTGAGACCGCCACCCGGCAAAGCTGGGACCGGCATTTCGGGAGCAACCTGCGGGCGCCCTTCGTGTTAACGCAACAGTTCGCCGCGCAGGCTCCCGATCCGGTGTGCGATCCCGACGGTCGCCCGCACGCGCAGGCGCTTGTGGTCAACATGATCGACCAGAGGGTCCGCAAGCTCACGCCGCAGTTCATGACCTACACGCTCGCCAAATCCGCGCTCTGGACGCTCACGCAAACCGCGGCTCAGGCTCTCGCGCCCCGTGTGCGCGTCAATGGCATCGGTCCCGGCCCGACGCTTCAGGGCGCGCGCCAGAGCCCGGAGGACTTTGCGGAGCAGCAGAAATCGACCCTTTTGGCGCGTGGTGTCGCCCCGTCCGACGTCACTGCCGCACTGGCCTATCTGATCGCCGCTCCTGCGGTGACGGGGCAGCTCATTTGTCCCGACAGCGGTCAGCATCTGGCTTGGGAAACGGCGGATGTCCGGGGGCGGGAGTAAGTCCCGTTAGCCTTTCCAGGCAAAAGTTTTGCACGGCTCGCAGATTTGTTTCATTTTCGTTACTAAAATGTAAATAATATCAAGGGTTTGCGGGGTGTGTCGAAAAATATCCTTTGAAATCAAAGCGCTAAAAACGAGGTCATTTTTTGTGCAAACGGGTGAACGCGCATGAATCCAAGGGGAAATCCGTGTTCACGAAAACTTATAAGCAAGGTTATCCACAGAAACGGTGGATGAGTTTGCTCTTGCCCTTGGCGCGATAAGATTGCAGCCAGAGGGGGAATCGGAGGCAGGCAGATGAGTGACGCGACAGGCGCTGAAAAAACCGACCAGACGTCCGACATGTCCCACAAGGACGTGCCGCGCGGCCATGAGGTGATCGCCGATTACGTCAGGAAACTCGACGGTTCGCCCGGCGTGTATCGCATGCTCGATCCCGAACATAACGTGCTCTACGTCGGCAAGGCGAAGAACCTCAAGAACCGTGTGTCGAACTATGCCCGCCCCTCGGGTCATTCCGCCCGCATCGCCCGGATGATCTCCGAGACCTCGCAGATGATGTTCCTCACGACCCGGACAGAGACCGAGGCGCTTCTGCTCGAACAGAACCTGATCAAACAGCTCAAGCCGCGCTACAACGTATTGCTGCGCGACGACAAGAGCTTCCCGAACATCATGTTGACGAAGGACAGCGATTTCCCGCAGTTGTCCAAGCACCGCGGTGCGCGCAAGCGCAAGGCCGCCTATTTTGGCCCCTTCGCTTCCGCCTCCGCTGTGAACCGCACGCTGAACCAGTTGCAGAAGGTCTTTCTGCTGCGCACCTGTTCCGACCCGGATTTCGAGTCCCGTACGCGCCCCTGTCTTCAGTATCAGATCAAACGGTGCACCGCGCCCTGCGTCGGCAAGATCTCGAAAGAGGACTATGCCGAGCTGGTGAACGAGGCCGAACGCTTCCTTCAGGGCCGTCACTCCGGTCTTCAGGAAAAGCTTGCCCATGAGATGCAAACGGCCTCCGACGCGATGGAATTCGAACGCGCCGCCGCCTTCCGCGACCGCATCCGCGCCCTGACACAGGTTCAGACCGCGCAGGGGATCAACCCGCGCACCGTGGGCGAGGGCGATGTGATCGGGCTTCATATGGAGGGCGGGCAGGCCTGTGTGCAGGTCTTCTTCATCCGTGCGCATCAGAACTGGGGCAACAAGGATTTCTACCCGAAAACCAATGGCGCGGAGGCGGAGGAAGTGCTCGCCAGCTTCATTGGCCAGTTCTATGAGAAACGCGATCCGCCGCGTCAGTTGATCCTGTCACATGACATCGAAGAGCGGGATCTGATGGCCGAAGCGCTGTCGGAAAAAGCGGGCAAGAAGATCGAAATCCTCGTCCCGCAGCGCGGTGAGAAACAGGAGCTTGTCGCCTCGGCCCTGCGCAACGCGCGCGAGAGCCTTGGACGTAAAATGTCCGAAGGCGCCGCGCAGGAAAAGCTTCTCGAAGGGCTCAAAGAGGCTTTCGATCTGCCGCGCGTGCCGCAACGGGTCGAAGTCTACGACAACTCCCATATTCAGGGCGCCCATGCCGTCGGCGCGATGATCGTCGCGGGGCCGGAAGGTTTCATGAAGAACCACTACCGCAAATACGACATTCGCGGCGATGACATCACGCCCGGCGACGATTTCGGCATGATGAAAGAGGTGCTGACCCGTCGTTTCAAGCGTCTGTTCAAAGACGATCCCGACCGCTCAAAAGGCCTCTGGCCCGATCTTCTGTTGATCGACGGCGGCGCGGGGCAGGTCTCTGCCGTGCATGAGATCATGGTCAAAGAGGGGGTCACAGACATTCCGATGATCGGCGTCGCCAAGGGCATCGACCGGGATCAGGGCAAGGAAGAATTCCACCGCATCGGCCACCGCGTCATGGCGCTTCGGCGCAACGATCCGGTCCTGTATTTCATCCAGCGCATGCGCGACGAGGCCCACCGCTTCGTCATCGGCACCCACCGGGCGAAGCGCTCCAAAGCGATGGGTTTGACCAAGCTCGACGACATTCCCGGCATCGGCGCCACCCGCAAACGTGCGCTTCTGGCGCATTTTGGCTCTGCCAAGGCGGTGGAGGGCGCGCATCTCGACGATCTGATGGCCGTCGACGGAATTTCCGAGAAAGTGGCCCAGACCGTCTACGACTTCTTCCATGAGCACGGGTGAGAGAGTAAGGAGAAAACCATGACATGGAACCTGCCCAATATCCTCACCGTCTTCCGGCTGCTCTGCGCGCCGGGGGTGGCGCTTGTTTTTCTGATCCTGCCGCGCCCCGTCGCCGATTGGGCCGCGCTGATCCTGTTCGCCTCTGCCTCAATCACCGATTTTCTCGACGGCTATCTGGCGCGCAAATGGGACCAGATGTCGAAATTCGGCGCCATGTTGGACCCGATTGCCGACAAGGCCATGGTCGTGACGGCGATTGCCGTTCTGACCATGCTGCATGGGGCGAATGCGCTGATCGTCATTCCCGCCGCCTTCATTTTGCTGCGCGAAACCTTCGTGTCCGGCCTGCGGGAATTCCTGGGCGATACTGCCGGGACCTTGAAAGTCACGAAACTCGCCAAGTGGAAAACCACGGCGCAGATGGTCGCCATCGCCGTGCTCTTCGCCTATGGCGCGACCCTGATTGCGCCGCTCTTCACCCTCGGCATCGTGATCTTCTGGATCGCGGGCCTTCTGACCGTGATCACCGGCTGGGATTACCTGACCAAGGCCATGCCTTTCCTGCGAGATCACCATGAAGATTGAGGTGCTCTATTTCGCATGGGTGCGCGAACGTATCGGCGAACCGCGCGAGACGGTCGAAACCTCCGCCGCGACGGTGATGGATTTGGTCGAGGAATTGAAATCCCGCGAAGAGCGCTATGATCTTGCCTTCTCCGATCTCAAATCCTTGCGCGTCGCTCTCGATCAGGAACTGATGGAGTTCGACTCTCCTCTCGAAGGCGTGCGCGAGGTGGCCTTCTTCCCGCCGATGACCGGCGGGTGAGTGGGAGCGAAACCATGCGCATCTCCGTCCAGTCCGAAGATTTCGAACTCGCTCAGGTCCTCAAGGGCTTCGGCAAAGCCCCGAACACTGGCGCGACGGTCAGCTTCACCGGGCTGGTGCGCGACGACACCGGCACACTCGATCACATGGAGATCGAGCATTACCCCGGCATGTGCGAAGCAGCGATTTCCAAGATCGCTGAGGAGGCCGCGACGCGCTGGTCCCTCACCGACTGCCTCGTCATCCACCGCTACGGTCAGTTGCGCCCCGGCGATCAGATCATGATGGTCGCCACCGCCGCCCGGCATCGGGTCGAGGCGTTCGAGGCCGCCGAATACCTGATGGACTACCTGAAATCCCGCGCGCCGTTCTGGAAAAAGGAAGTGACGCGCGAGGGGGCCGATTGGGTCGCGGCGAAAGAGGCCGACGAAGACGCGCTCAAGCGCTGGTAGGCCGTTCTGGCGGCTGCGTTACGTGCCCGACAAAAGTCCGACGCAAATCCGACGCTTTGCCGACAGCAAAAACGCGGGGGGTCAGCCCGCGTTCATCCGCTCGATATAGGCCCGAAGTTCCTCTGCCTCCTGACGCGCTTCCCGCAGACCGTCCATCGCCGCGCGCAGCTCCGCCTCGGTCTGGTTGGTCTGCGTCGTCATCTCCGCCTCGCGATGCTGATAATAGGCAATCGCCTGATCGCGTTCTTCCTCCGCCTCGTGCAACTGCTGCGCCATGGTGTCGAGATCGTTCATCTCGCCCTGACCCACCCGCACGAACCGATGCACAAGCCAATGCGCAAACCATCCCATCAGAAAGGCGATGAAAAGCACGATCGCCGTGGCGATGATCAATTCGGTTCCGTTCATTCCGTATCCCCGTTCTCTGTCCCATCCGTACCGGTGTCCGCCGTGTCATCGGTGTCCGCATTTTCCCCCTGCGTCTCCTCCGATGGTACCGTTTGCGGCGCCTCTGCGTTCAGAAGTTTGAATTCGATCCGACGATTTTCCTCACGGCCCTCCTCGGTGCCGTTGTCGGCAATCGGTTCGCTTTCGCCATAGCCTTTCGCGGTGAAGCTCACCCCGGCCACCCGGCGCATCAAAAGCCCGTCGAGCACGGAATTGGCCCGCTGTGTCGAGAGGTTTAGATTCATCGTCTCACCGCCCTGGCTGTCGGTATGGCCACCGATTTCCATCTCGACCTCCTCGCAATCCTTGAGCGCCTCGGCAATGCGGTCGAGCGTGTCATTGGCTTCGACATTCAACTCGACCGACCCCGGATCGAACACGATCTTGGAACTGGCGACAATGGCGTTGGCCTCGGCGACGCATTCCTCGGGCGTCGGCAGGTCGAGCACCGGATCGAGTTTCTTCACATAGGTCACGTCGATGGTGAATTTCGCGCCATCGCCCAGCTTGTCGGACAGGATGCCGGCGATGGCCGCTTTGGCGTTTTCGTTGCCGGTCTCGCCCCGGATCTCAACCATGTCCTCGCTCATGATCGCCGAGCCGCGGGTCACCTCGCCAAGCGCTTCGATCACCGCCATGGCGCGCATCGCCCAGCCGGAGGGCAGGGTGTCGTCGATGCGCATGGCGGAGTAGACCGAATGAGACCCGAACTCGGCCCGCGCGAGCGCTTCGGTCGCTTGTTTGCTGCGGTCGTCGGGAATGCGTCCGCGCAACTGGGTCTGACCTTCGGGCGAACGGGTGACGATGAATTCGGCCCGCTCGTCTTCGGCCTCGGCCTGTTCCGCCTCCGGCAGGGAGGCGTGCAGGACGAAGGTCGGCGGCAGGTCGGCCTCAAGCTCGCCCACCACCGTGTCGAACAAGGCGGGGGAGGTGCCTTCGGCGGCGATCAGGTTCACGTCGCCATCGGTGAAGGTGATGCTGCCCTGACCGAGTTTCGACAGTGCCCGCATGCCGGTTTCTACCGCCACGGCCCATTGCGCCGACGGGGCGCCGAGCCCCACCGTGCAATGCGGATCGTCGATGCCAAGCGATTTTGCCGCGGCCAGAATGCGCAGATGGCCCTGTGCGGTCTCGGCGACGCAGGCGTCGAAATGAGGCCCGGTCTCGTCGATCAGGAAGCGCGCGGTAAAGGGCGTGATCACCGGTCGCGGCGCGGCGATGTCAAGCCTGGTGCGGATCGTCTCCGGCAGCTCGGCTTTGAGTTCTTTCTCGAACGCGGCCTTCTGCGCCTTGCTTTCGGCGAGTGCTGTGACGGTGATCCCATCGGCGGCCAGCGAGATTTTCGAACGCGGCAAAAGCGCGATGGCCTCGAGCCCGAAGTCCATGGCCTCGTCCCAGGCGTCGGGTTGGGGATAATCCGCCTGTTCCATCAGATCGGCGATGGAGCCGGTGCCGCTGGCTTTCTTCAGGTTCTCGATGAAACGGGCGCGGTCCCAGGAGGTGGGCACGAGACCGATCAGGGAGATGCCACTGTCGTTGCGCAGGATCTCGATGGAAAAGCGCGGCGCGGGGATGGCTTCCTGCTGGACCACGTTCATCACGTTGATCACGCGGGCCGGATCGACCACATGGCCCGCCGCACGCTGGGCGGCAAGCTGGGTCTGTTCGTCCGGGGCCACCCCGGTCAGCACGATCTGCAACCCGTCGCCTTCGACATTGACCCAATCGTAGCCCTGCAAAGTCAATTCGTTCCCGACCGCCTTGGTCGACGTGTTCTCGATGAACCGGGCACCGATCGCGGCCCCGGCCAGACAGAGAATGGCACCGATGATCAGCGCGGCGAAGACGGGCAGAAAGTTGGATATACGCATCAAACGAAGTGGCCTGTTGTGAGATGTGGCCTTTTTCTTAGGGGGTTCAGCCCATGGCTGCAATCAAAGGAACACCGCAATGGCAAGAAACAGCGCAGCCAGAAGCCCTGTGTCGCGGTTGGCCCTGAAAAGTTTCAGGCAGACATCGGGATTGTCCGTGTCAAGCCGTGCCATCTGCCAGGTCATGTGCAGCCCCATCGCCCAGGGCGCGCCCAGGGCCACGACAAGGGCCAGAACGGAGCGATCCGAGAGCGCTTCGATGATGCCCGCGGCCATCAGCACGACAGTGATGACGAGAAAGCGCTTGAGCCAGCGCGGTGTTTCTTCGCCAAAGCGCCGCGCGGTGGATTTCACCCCGATCAGCGCATCGTCTTCCTTGTCCTGATGGGCATAGATCGTGTCGTAGAAAATCGTCCAGGCAATGCCCGCGAGATAGAGAAACACCGGCGCCATGCTCAGCTTGCCCGCCACAGCGGCATAGGCCAGAAGCGCGCCCCAGTTGAAGGCGATGCCGAGAAACACCTGCGGCCACCAGGTAAAGCGTTTGGCGAAGGGATAGATCGCGACCGGAAGAAGCGACACAATGCCGAGCAGAATGGCGAGCTTGCCGAAGGTCAGAAGGATGACACAGGCGATGAGGCTCTGAACGATCATCCATGTGGCGGCCTGTTTGACCGTGACCTGCCCCGAGGGGATCGGGCGGCTTTTGGTGCGCTCCACCTTGTCGTCGAAATCCCGATCCGTGATGTCGTTCCATGTACAGCCCGCGCCGCGCATCAGCCACGCCCCCAGAGCACAGCCGATCATGATCCAGATCGTGCGCAGGCTCAGCGTGCCGGCCTCGGCCGACGCCAGAAGCGCGCCCCACCAGCACGGGATCAGCAACAACCATGTGCCCACCGGCCGATCCGCCCGCGACAGCCGAAGATAGGGCCGGGTCCAGGCCGGGGCGCGATGGTCCACCCAATTTCCCTTGACGGCATCGGCAACTTGCCCGTTCATCTCTGGCGTCACGCGGTCATCGGTCATATGTAGGGTCCATGGTTGAAGCGAAAATCAGGCTCTATGTAGATCACCCACTGTCGGTGGGGCAATCCATTCCTCTGGAACGGGAGCAAGCGCATTACCTTTTCGGGGTGATGCGGCTGGCGGAGGGCGCATTTGTCGCGCTGTTCAATTCCCGTGACGGCGAATTCGTGGCCGAAGTCACCGAGGCGGGCAAGCGCGGCGGGGTTCTCACCTGCGTCGAGAAGACGCGCGAACTGCAAATGCCGCCGGATCTCTGGCTCCTGTTCGCGCCGATCAAAAAGGCTCGCACCGATTTCATTGTCGAGAAAGCCGCCGAGATGGGGGCCAAGCGCATTTGCCCGGTACAGACCGAGTTCACCAATTCCGAACGCATCCGGCAGGACCGGTTGCAGGCCCACGCTGTCGAGGCCGCAGAGCAATGCGGCGGGACCTATGTGCCCGAGGTGGCCGATCTGCAAAAGCTCGACCGCCTTCTCGCCGACTGGGACCCGGAGCGTCAGATCATGTTCTGCGACGAAACGCTGGTGGGCGCGGCAGAGGCACTTGGCGCGAAAGAGGGCGATGCCAAAGGCGGCAAATGGGCCATTCTGATCGGACCCGAAGGTGGGTTCTCGGAGACGGAACGCAAACGCCTTCATGCGCTGCCCTGTGCTCATGCTGTCTCGCTCGGTCCCCGCATCCTGCGTGCCGACACGGCGGCGGTGGCGGCACTGACCGTCTGGCAGCAAAAGCTCGGGGACTGGTCGTGAGGCCGGAAGTGCGCGCGGCACTGGTCCGCTGGCGCGAGGTGATTGTCGGGCTTGTGGTCGTGGCGCTTTTCGCCTGGTGGGCGGCGTCCTCTTATGGCGTGATGCGCTGGATCGCCCTGACCGGGATGGCCCTTGCCGTAATCTTTGCTTTCGCCGCCGTGCAACGCGCCCGGTTCTCGCAAGGCGGCGGCGGCTTTGGCGCGGTCGAGGTGGACGAAGGTGTCGTCAGCTTCTTTTCGCCCCTCACAGGAGGTCAGATCGAGATCGAGGCGATCTCTGCCGTGACCTTGCTGCCTGGTCCGAAAGGCCACGCCCACTGGCAACTCGACGCCTATGGCCAGACGCCGCTGATTATCCCGCTCAATGCCCATGGCGCGGAGGTTCTGTTCGATGTCTTCGTCGGGCTCGACGGGCTGGAGACCGAAAAAATGCTGCGCGAGATCAAATCCAACCCCGACAGGCCCGTGGTGATCTGGCGCAAACGCACAGCCGTTCTGCACTGAGGCAACGACCGGGAATGCCTTGGCCGCATTGACTTCCGTGGGCGCTTGCCACATCTCTACCGGACCAAGAAACGCTTCGGAGTATCCCTAAATGTCCATTCCTCAATCCGGCGGCGGCCCGATCGAAAGCTATGACGACCTCGTTGGGTATTTCGAAGAGGGCTGCAAGCCCAAGGATCAGTGGAAGATCGGCACCGAGCACGAGAAGTTCGGCTATTGCGAAGACAAGCTCATGCCTCTGCCCTATGCGGGCGAGCGTTCGATCAAGGCGATCCTCGAAGGGTTGCAGGACCGCTACGGCTGGAACCCGATCTTCGAAGGTGAATATCTCATCGGGCTTGAACTCAACGGCGCGAATATCTCGCTTGAGCCGGGCGGGCAACTGGAGCTTTCCGGTGCGCCCTTAGACAACATCCACCAGACCTGCGACGAGGTGAACGAGCATCTCAAGGAAGTGCATACGGTGGCCGACGAGATCGGCGCGCGGTTCATCGGGCTCGGCATGGCGCCGACCTGGACCCATGAAGACATGCCGCTGATGCCCAAGGGGCGTTACAAGCTGATGGATTCCTATATGGCGACCGTGGGGGAGACCGGCAAAGACATGATGCGCCGCACCTGCACCGTGCAGGTGAACCTCGATTTCGCCTCAGAGGCCGACATGGTGCAGAAATTCCGCACCGCTCTGGCGCTGCAACCCGTGGCGACCGCTCTGTTTGCCAATTCGCCTTTCAAGGAGGGCAAGCTCAACGGTCATAAATCCTGGCGGTCGCGCATCTGGCGTCACCTCGACGCGTCGCGCACCGGCATGCTGCCCTTCGTGTTCGAGGACGGCATGGGGTTTGAGCGCTACGTCGAATACGCCCTCGATGTGCCGATGTATTTCGTCTACCGCGACGGTAAATATATCAACGCGCTGGGCCAGTCCTTCCGCGATTTCCTCAAGGGCGAACTGCCCGCGATGCCGGGCGAAAAGCCGACGATGTCCGACTGGGCGGATCATCTCACGACGCTCTTCCCGGAAGCCCGGATCAAGAAATACATGGAAATGCGCGGTGCCGATGGCGGCCCGTGGCGTCGCCTTTGCGCGCTCCCGGCCTTCTGGGTCGGTCTGATGTACGATCAGAACGCGCTCGATGCGACAACCGATCTGATCAAGGGCTGGACACCTGAGTTCCGCGAAGAGCTGCGGGTTGCGGCCTCCGTCGATGCGCTTCAGGCCGAGGTCGGCGGCGTCAAAATGCTCGATCTCGCGCGTGAATGCGTGGCGATTGCCGAGGCAGGCCTAAAGGCACGCGGCCGCGAAGGTGCGGGCGGCATGGTGCCAGACGAGACCCATTTCCTCAATGCGCTGAAAGACAGCATCGAAACCGGCCATTCCCCGGCGGCGGAACTGATCGAGCGGTTCAACACCGACTGGAATGGCGACGCGTCAAAGGTCTTCGGCGAATATTCCTATTGAAAAAGGGGCCTGCGGGCCCCTTTTCCTTTTACTGGCGAGTGACCGAAGGGATCGCACTGTCTTCATAGGACAGGGGACCGCCCTCTCCCGAGATCGGATCGGGGCCGAACCGGTTCGGCCCTGTGGTGCCGCGGCTGACCAGCCAGATGAAGAGGACGATGGGGCCGACCAGCGGAATGAGCACGAGCCAGTACCACCAGCCCGATTTGTCACGGTCATGCAGGCGGCGGACCAGAGCGGAAATGCTGGGCAGGAACAGGGCGAGCGAAATGATCGGATAGAAGATCACGATGTCGGAGGTGCGCAAGAAGCTCCCCGGCTCGCTGACCTGAGTCTGGCCGAACAGTGTCAGGTCGATGATGCTCGCGATGATACTGACGAGAAAGACGAAAAGTGCCCACCACCAATATTCCGCCCGCCGCGCGCGGCCGGAAAAGGTGACGTATTTCTGAAAGCAAATTTTGACGGAGTCGATGAATGTCATGGAGCTGTCCCTTGTTGTTTTCATCAGTCTTCGGTCAACCGGAGTGTGAAACAAGGGGAAATTATGCCGGGAAACAGACGCTCACTCTCCCGGGGGCTTTATGCCGCATCACCCGTTCTGGCCAAGCACCCGACGCCGGTAATACTCGTGTATTTCCTGCCGGCGGGCTTCCTCGAATTCCTCCGAATGGGCTTGTCCGGCCTCCGGAATGCGCATCAGGGCGGCATAACCGGACTGGGCAGATCGGCCTGAAAACCGGTCTTTGGGCCGCGCGCCGCCACCATTTTCGGGATCGCCCCAGCTATTGCGATGCGGCTCTGACGGCAGCACATAGAAGATCAGCAGAATGATCGGGCCGACGATGGGGGCGAAGGAGATGAAAAACCAGAGTCCTGAACGCCCGATGTCGTGCAATCGCCGGATGGTCATCGACAGGTTGGGGATGATGTTCAGGAGCCAGAACCAGATCAGAAGTGTGCCCCCCTTGGCCAGATCCAGCGCGAGCAGGAGCGTGACGAGCGCGTAATAGGCTGCAAACCACCAGAATTCCGAACGCGAGGCGCGCCCCGAGAAGTTGAAAGCTCTGAAATAGCCGTTTTCTACGGCTTTTAACGGACCGACCATACTGTCCCCCGACACATCGTTACAGGATGAAATTCGGTGCGGATTCGGGCGGGAATGCGGCGTTGATCGTGCGATTTTGGGAAAATCAGCCCTTTTGCCCGATCTTCGTTTCCGTTCCGGCCTTGAGCCGTGCGATGTTCTCGCGGTGCTTGTAGAAAATCAGCGCCGTCAGCACGAGCACCAGAAGCGCGCCGTACAGAGGATAGAAAAATGCCGTGTAGATCGGCGCCATCAGCGCCGCGACCAGTGCCGAGAGGCTCGAATACCGGGTGATCACCGCCACCAGCAGCCATGTGCCACAGGCCAGAAGCCCGGCAGGGAAACTCAGCGCCAACAACGTGCCGAGGAAGGTCGCAACGCCCTTACCGCCTTTGAAGCGCAGGAACACCGGGTAGAGATGGCCGAGCATGGCGCAAAGCCCGGCGATCCCCGCCGCCGGTTCCCCCACGAGCATTCGTGCCAGAACCACCGCCAGCGCGCCTTTGCCGCTGTCGCCCAGAAGGGTGAGAAACGCGGCCAGTTTGTTGCCGGTGCGCAGAACATTCGTCGCGCCGATGTTGCCCGAGCCGATGTTGCGCAGATCGCCAAGGCCAAAGAGCCGCGCCATGACGATGCCAAAGGGGATCGAGCCGAGGAGATAGGCCAAAATGGCGGTAAAGATCAGCATCAGAAGCGTCATCAGGTTTTCCGTGGTTCAAATACTCAAATCGCGTCAGCGGAAGGCTCAGCCCTCAAAGACCCGCATGCCATCGACCCAGGTGCCCTTCACCTTGCCTTGCATTTTGGCGCCGTCAAAGGGGGTATTTTGCGATTTCGATTTGAGCGTGAAGCGATCCAGCACAAAAGGCGCATCCGGGTCGAACAGAACGAGATCGGCGGGCGCACCTTCGGAGAGCCGCCCGGCCTCAAGGCCCAGACGTTTCGCCGGATTGAGCGCCATGGCACGGAACAGCTCCGGCAGGGTTAGTTGCCCGGCATGGTACAGGCGCAGCGCGGCGGGCAGAAGGGTCTCAAGCGCCACGGCGCCGGAGGCGGCCTCCTCGAACGGCAGGCGTTTGCTCTCCTCGTCCTGCGGCGTGTGCATCGAAGAGATCACGTCGATCAACCCGGACGCCACGGCCTCGACCATCGCCAGACGGTCGTCCTCGGAGCGCAGAGGCGGTTTCACCTTGAAGAAGGTGCGGTAGTTGCCGACGTCCAGCTCATTGAGCGTCAGGTGGTGGATCGACACGCCCGCCGTCACGTCAAAGCCATTCTGTTTCGCCCGCTCCAGTGCCGGAAGCGCACGGGCGGTGGTGATCTGGTCGAAGTGATAGGAGACATTGGTCATCTCGATCAGCGCCAGATCGCGGTCCAGCCCCATGCGCTCCGCCATCGGCGACACGGCGGGCAGGCCACGCAACGCGGCGAATTTGCCGGAGGTTGCGGAGGCGCCGTTCGACAGGCCCGGCTCTTGCGGATGCCCGATCACCAGTGCACCGGTGGATTTCGCATAGGTCAGGGCGCGTTGCAAAACCTTGGTGTCAGCGACCACATGATCGCAATCGGTAAAGGCCACCGCGCCCGCATCGCGCATAAAGCCGATCTCGACCATCTCACGCCCTTCACGTCCCTTGGTCAGCGCCGACATGTGTTTGACCTTGACCACCGCGTCAGAGGCTGCGCGGCGCTGGACGAATTCCAGGACCTCGGGGCTGTCGATGGCATTGAGCGTATCGGGGCGGGTGATCATCGTCGTGACCCCGCCCGCCGCCGCCGCACGCCCTGCGGAGGCAAAGCTTTCCTTGTGCCGCTCACCCGGTTCCGAGACTTTCACCCCCAGATCGACGATCCCCGGCGCAAGACAAAGGCCCCCGCAGTCAATGCTCTCGCCCATCGGCGGCTTGCCTGTGCCGCGCTCGGCAATCATCGGGCCTTCGACACGAAGCCAGCCGATCTCATCGGTCATCGCCTCGGGGTCGATCAGTCGGGCATTGGTGAAAATGGTCATACTGAGCCTTTCTGGATGTCACGGATCAGCCCGTAGATGGAGCGGGCGTCGTGAATAAGCGAAAACGAGGGCGTGCTGTCGAACCGGTCTCCGACGATCGGTTCGGCGCGCCCGCGAAACAGGATGGTGCCGGGGTTCTCGCCGTCGAACTCGACACCCAGCGAGGGGCGCAGATCGAGCGCCAAAAGGGTTTTGCCGGCGAATGGCAGATCATTGGCAAAGAAGGCACGGCGGGTGGTGAGGGAATACCATGTGCGCCGGGCGATGAAGGGCCCGATCAGCATCGGCCCGAGTGCGACCAGAAGACCCGCGACGAAATGAATGAGGCCAAAGAGCCAGAAATCGCCCGCACGATAGGCCATCACCATCCAGAACAGCGCGAAGGCGGCAAAGATCACGCCGAAAAAGGCAAAGGGCAGGGCGGGGCCACGCCACTGGATGCGCAAATCCGGCTGTCCCTGCCAGAGCACCCGCTCATTGGGAAACAGGATATCGCCCCAGCCCTCGGTCATCCGCCGATCCAGACAAAGGCCGCGACGAAGAGCGCGAGGAAGATCAACACGACGGTGGCCACCATGCCGGATATGCGCGCTGCGGATTTCGGCGGTTTGCCCTGCGCCAGTTGACCCTTGGCGCTTTCCGTCTCGATGCCAACAACAGGCGGCAGGTCGATGGGCATGCCATAGCGACCGATCAACGCAAAAGGCGGTTCCGGCGACAGGCGGGTGTCCTTGTCCTTGAGGCCCGTCGAATAGAGCATCACAACGACACCTGTGAGCGCGTCGAGCCTGGCGGCGTCCTCGCCAATGTCGAACCCGCTGGCTTCGCCGAGATAGCGGGCAAAACCATAGTCCTTCATCGCGGCCAGATCGAACCATTCCACCGCCTCTGTCGCGGGTGGGGTCCAGAGGCCAAGCGCCTCGGCAAAACTCGCGGACGAGATCAGATCGGTGTTCAAATCCTCCACCGGCCCGTTATAGGACAGGACCCAGACATAGCGTCCGCCGCCGTTCGGAATGTCCTCGGGTTGGTTCAAACCATGACCCCCTTGTCGGCCTCGCGCGATGCCCGAAGGTTGCGGGCCAGCAAATCCATCGCCGCCATGCGCACGGCGACCCCCATTTCGACCTGTTCCTGAATGACCGAGCGATTGATGTCGTCGGCGATGGTGCCGTCGATTTCGACGCCGCGGTTCATCGGCCCGGGGTGCATGACGATGGCGTCCGGTTTGGCATGCGCCAGTTTCTCGGCGTCCAATCCGTAACGATAGAAATATTCGCGCTCAGACGGGATGAATCCGCCGTCCATGCGCTCTTTTTGCAGGCGAAGCATCATGACCACATCGACGTCCTTGAGTCCCTCGGCCATGTCGTCGTAAATCTCACAGCCAAACTCGCGGAACTGCTGCGGCACCAGAGTGGGCGGGCCGACAAGGCGCACGCGGTTTTCCATCTTGCCCAGCAGGATCAGGTTCGAGCGCGCGACGCGGGAGTGGGTGACATCGCCGCAAATCGCGATGTTGAGGCGATGCAGCCGCCCCTTGGCGCGGCGGATCGTCAGGGCATCGAGCAGGGCCTGCGTCGGGTGTTCGTGTTTGCCGTCACCTGCGTTCAGCACGGCGCAGTTGACCTTTTGCGACAAAAGATCGACCGCCCCGGAATGCGGGTGCCGCACCACCAGAAGGTCGGGATGCATGGCGTTGAGCGTCAGGGCGGTGTCGATCAGGGTCTCGCCCTTCTTGATCGAGCTGGCCTGCATCGACATGTTCATCACATCCGCGCCAAGCCGTTTGCCCGCCAGTTCGAAAGACGACTGGGTCCGCGTCGAGTTCTCGAAGAACATGTTGATCTGGGTGAGCCCCCGAAGCGCGTCGGCGTGTTTTTCCGACTGCCGGTTCAGATCGACATAACGCTCTGCCACGTCGAGCACGGCTGTGATCTCGTCGGGGTGAAGCGGCTCGATCCCCAAAAGGTGTTTTTGCCGGAATGCCATGGTGCCCCCTTCTGGTATCTTTGACCCGCTTATAGAAAGCTGCGCCGGAGCGGGCAATGCGCGTTATCGTGCTCACGAGTGATTTACCTCTGCGGGTCCCGCCTGTAGCTTGGCCTCATGGAGACTCAGATCGACTATTGGCAGGCGCACGCTCTGTTGGAGTGGCAGGTGGACCTCGGCGTGACCGAGGCCATCATGGATGCGCCGGTCAATCGCTATGAATTGCCAGATCACAAGCCGAAATCCGCGAAGGCGCAGGCTGCCAGACAGGCCGGGCAGGCTCCGGTCGATCCGGGGCCGAAACCCTCGCGTGCTGAAGAGGGTATCGAGATCGCATCCCGGCTTGCAAAGGGCGCGACCTCTCTGGAGGCTCTGCGGGAGGCGCTGGCGGGGTTCGAGCATTGCGATCTGAAACGCGGCGCGCGCAATCTGGTGTTCTCGGACGGCAATCCCAAGGCGCGTGTGATGATCGTCGGCGAAGCACCGGGACGGGACGAGGACATTCAGGGGAAACCGTTCGTCGGACGCTCGGGGCAGCTTCTCGACAAGATGTTCGCGGCGATCGGCATGGATCGCCACTCACCCGACAGCGAACACGGCCTCTACATCACCAACCCGATCCCGTGGCGCCCGCCGGAGAACCGCGATCCGACGCCCGCCGAGATTGCGATGCTGAAACCGTTTCTCATCCGCCATATCGAGCTGGCCGATCCGGATGTGATCGTGCTCATGGGCAACTGGGCCTGCACCGCGTTGCTTGGCCGCGCGGGGATCACCCGGCTTCGGGGCAACTGGCAGACGGTGCTGGGCAAGCCCGCCATGCCGATGACCCATCCGGCCTATCTGTTGCGCAACCCGATTGCCAAACGCGACGCCTGGGCCGATCTCTTGGACATTCAGGCCCGGCTCAGAGGTGCATCATGATCGTCGATCCGCTGACGCTTGCGGCCTTTCTTCCCGCTGCTCTGGCGCTCAACCTGACGCCGGGGGCGGATATGATGTTTTGTCTGGCGCAAGGGCTCCGGGGCAATCGCAAGGCTGCCGTCGCCGCGAGCGCCGGGATTTCTGCGGGCTCCCTCGTCAACGTGACCCTCGCGGGGCTCGGCCTCGGCGCGTTGGTGGCCGCCAGCCCGCATCTGTTTGCAACGATCCGTTGGATCGGGGTCGCCTATCTGGTCTGGCTTGCGATCCGCACCCTGCGCAGCCCGCATGAGGTCGGAACCACGGGAAAGGCGATGAAATCCCCGGCGCGGGCGTTTCGCGAGGGGTTTTTCGTCAATGTCTCGAACCCGAAAGTGATCCTGTTCATCCTTGCTTTCATTCCGCAATTCGTCGACCCGGAACGCGGCAGTGTTCTGGCTCAATTCCTCATGTTCGGCGCGGTGATCTCGCTCGGCGGCTTTTTCATCAACGCCGCCGTCGGCTGGTTCGCCGTGGGCTTGGGCGGCGTTTTGGCACGCAGTCCGCGCGCTGAACGTCTGTTACGCTATCTTTCCGCATCCGTTTTCGGATTGCTCGCCCTGAAACTCGCCACGGAGCGCCGCGCATGAGCCGCATTGACGACAGCCTCGACTTCATTCCCGTCCGCATCGCCGTGCTGACCGTGTCCGATACGCGCACGCTTGCGGATGACAAGTCCGGCGACACTCTGGTGAAGATGATCGAAGAGGCAGGGCATAAACTCGCAGATCGCAGGGTCGTCACCGATGATCGCCCGCTGATCCGCCACACGCTTCAGGCGTGGATCGAGGACAAGGGCGTCGATGTTGTGATCTCCACAGGCGGCACCGGGCTGACCGGGCGCGATGTCACCGTTGAGGCGCATCGTGATGTCTATGAAAAAGAAATCGACGCTTTCGGCACGGTCTTCACAATTGTGTCCATGCAGAAAATTGGCACCTCCGCCATTCAGTCGCGCGCCACAGGCGGCGTTGCCGGTGGCACCTATCTCTTTGCGCTTCCGGGCTCTACAGGGGCCTGCAAGGATGCGTGGAACGAGATTCTGAAGTTCCAGCTCGATTATCGCCATCGCCCCTGCAATTTCGTGGAAATCTTCCCGCGGCTCGAAGAGCACAAACGCCGTAAGTGACCAACATTCCCGTGAGGTGACGAAAAAGCGCGTCGGGTTTTCCAATTCCCAACGTATGATGTCTATTCACAGGTGCGACAGTTTCGTCCGCTTTCCAGAACCACAGCCAGGCCAGCCAAGGGTTTCCCTGAATGCGATTTCTCCGCCGTTCCCTGATCGGACTTTTCCTCACAGCCGCCACGCTCGCTCTGCTCGCAGGGGCCGGATATAAGGTCAGCTCCGCACTCGAGGCGCGCCGCGCCGCCGAGGCCATGCCGCCTCAGGCCCGTGAGCGGCAGTTCGCAGTCAATGTCACCGAAGTGCGCCCGGAGCGCATCGTGCCGGTGTTGACGAGCTATGGCGAAGTGTCCGCGCGGCGCAGTCTCGAACTGCGCGCGCCGGAGGCCGGGCGGATTGTGGACCTCTCCGAGGCGTTCGAGGAAGGTGGCGCGGTCAAGGCCGGGGACGTAATCCTGAAAATCGACACGGCGGATGCCGAGGCGGCGGTGCGGGTGTCGGAGGCCGATCTGCTGGAGGCCGAGGCCGATCTGCGCGAGGCCGAACGTGCCAAAGACATCGCCGCGGACGATCTCGCGGCGGCTCAGGCGCAGCTCGATCTGCGCAAGGCCGCGCTCGACCGGCAACAGGGGCTGTTCGACCGTGGGGTCGGTTCCGCGGCCTCGCTTGAAGAGGCCGCACTGTCGCATGCCGCTGCGGGACAATCCGTGCTGTCG
This sequence comes from Celeribacter ethanolicus, assembly GCF_002407265.1. NCBI lineage: Bacteria > Pseudomonadati > Pseudomonadota > Alphaproteobacteria > Rhodobacterales > Roseobacteraceae > Celeribacter > Celeribacter ethanolicus. The sequence goes on along the minus strand of NZ_CP022196.1, from coordinate 2,269,821 downwards.
AAACGTCAGGCGCTTGCCGACAAGGAAGCCGCTGTGGACAGTGCCAGAACCGCCGTGCTGCGGGCGGAGATCGACCTCGACGAGGTGAAGCGCACGCTTGAGGACATGACGGTTACGGCGGCGTTCGACGGGGTGCTGAGCGATGTGTCCGGCGCGCTGGGCACGCTTTTGAGCAACAACGAACAATTCGCGACCCTGATTGCGCCGGAGGAGCTGGAGGTCGCGTTCCGCATTTCCACCGAACAATATGCCCGTCTGGTTCAGGATCGGGGCGCGTTGCCGCAGATGGAGGTCACGGTGACGCTCGACGTGGCGGGGCTTGCGCTGTCGGCCAAGGGGCAGGTGGTGCGCGAAAGCGCCGCCGTAGCAACGGGGCAGAGCGGGCGCACGCTTTACGCCCGTCTCGAAGAGGCACCGGGGTTTCGGCCCGGCGATTTCGTCACGGTTCAGCTCGAGGAGCCTGAACTTTCCGACGTGGCGCTTGTGCCCGCGACTGCCGTGGCGGCGAACGAGACCGTTCTGGCCGTCACGGAGCAAAGCCGCCTGGAGGAGATCCCGGCGCCGGTGCTGCGGCGGCAGGGCGATCATGTGATCATCGGCGCGGAGGCGCTCGCCGGGCGTCAGATCGTGGCCGAACGCACCCCGCTTCTGGGGGCGGGAATCCGGGTCAAGGTGAATGGCGCGGACCCCTCCGCCGCAGGGGCTGGCGTGGAGATGATCGCGTTGAGCGACGAACGCCGCGCCGCGCTGATCGCATTCGTATCGGGCAACACGAAGATGCCCGAAGAGATGCGCACGCGCGTGCTGGAACAGCTCGCGGCCGAAAAAGTGCCCGCCGATCTTCTGGAGCGGCTTGAACAGCGGATGGGGAGCTGAGCCCGATGAGTGCGCGCAGCCTTGTGAATGCCAGGGGCCTCCTGTCCTATTTCACCCGCCACCGGACGGCGGCGAACCTCGTGCTGGTGCTGCTTCTGGCGGCGGGGCTTGCCTCCTTGCCGAAGATGCGGTCGCAGTTCTTCCCGGATGTGGTGGTCGACACCGTGCGGGTCTCCGTCGCCTGGGAGGGCGCGGGGCCGGAGGATGTCGACAGCGCCATCGTGCAGTTGCTCGAACCGACACTGATCGCGGTCGAGGGCGTGCTGGAAAGCAGCGCCACTTCGATCGAAGGGCGGGGCAACATCACGCTGGAATTCGAACCCGGCTGGGATATCCAGCGCGCTGCCGACGATGTGAACGCCGCCCTCGACACCGTGACCGACCTGCCCGAGGGCGCGGACGATCCGGTGGTGCAATGGGGCGGCTGGACCGACAGCGTGACGGATGTGGCGATCACCGGCCCGGTGGGGCTGGACCAATTGGCTCGGTTTGCCGATGAACTCGTGGCGCGGCTCTTTGCCAAGGGCGTGACGCGGACGACGATTTCCGGGGTCGCGGCGCCCGAGACCATCGTCGAAGTGCCGACCCTGAGCCTGATCGAACACGACATTTCCATGGCGGAGATCGCCAGCGCGATTGCCGCCGAGGCGGACACCAGTCCTGCGGGCAGCGTTGGCTCCGGTGGCGCACGGGTGCGTGCGGGCGTGGAAAAGCGCGATGCGGCGGATATCGCGGGGATCGTGCTGCGGACCAATGACGACGGTTCGAAACTGACCATCGGCGACGTGGCGCAGATTCGCGTCGAGGGCGTGGATCGCAAAGAGGCGTTCTTCGTCGGCGACAATCCGGCGGTCTCGGTGCAGGTCGCGCGGTCGGATCAGGGCGATTCCATTGAGATTCAGGGCATCGTCGAGGATGTCACCGCCGAGATGGTCTCGACCCTGCCCGAAGGTGTGAGCCTCGATCTTTACCGCACCCGGGCAGAGTCGATCCAGGCGCGGCTCGATCTCTTGCTGTCGAACGGGGCGATGGGACTTGGGCTTGTCCTCGTGCTGCTGTTCCTGTTCCTGAACGCGCGCACCGCGATCTGGGTGGCGGCGGGGATTCCGGTGGCGATGCTGTCTGCGATTGCGCTGATGTATGCCGCCGGCATCACCATCAACATGATTTCGCTGTTCGCGCTGATCATCACGCTGGGCATCGTGGTCGATGACGCCATCGTCGTGGGTGAACATGCCGATTTTCGCGTCAGGCGGCTGGGCGAGAGCGCTGTCGAAGCCTCGGAGAATGCGGCGAAGCGGATGTTCGCGCCGGTGTTTTCCTCGACCATCACCACGATCATCGCCTTTCTCGGGCTGACGGCCATTTCGGGCCGGTTCGGGGACATGATCTCCGACATTCCCTTCACGGTCATCGTGGTGCTGATTGCGTCCCTGATGGAATGTTTTATCATCCTGCCCAATCACCTCAGCCATTCTTTGGCGGCCCATGCGAAAACCCATTGGTACGACTGGCCGTCACGGCAGGTCGACAAAGGGTTTCGGGTGTTCCGCGAACGGCTGTTCAGGCCAGTGGTCACCTGGTCGATTCGTCTGCGCTATCCGGTGGTGGCCATGGGCATTCTCCTGTTGATGACGCAGGTGTCGCTTTTGATCTCGGGGCAGGTGCAATGGCGTTTCTTCAACTCCCCGGAGCAGCCGGTGATCAGCGGCAATATCGCCATGGCTCCGACCGCCGTGCGTAGCGACACGCTGGCGATGTTGCAGGAATTGCAGCGGGCGACCGATGCGGTCGCGGCGCGTTACGAAGAGGACTACGGCACCAACCCGCTGGCCTATGCGGTGGCGCAGATCGGATCGAACGCCGGGCGGGGCCTGTCGGGGACGAGCACCAAGGAAGATTATCAACTGGGCGGCATCACCATCGAACTGATCGACGCCGATCTGCGGCCCTATTCTTCCGTGGCCTTCGTCACCGATCTTCAGGAAGAGGTGGTCAACCATCCGCTTGCCGAAACCGTGTCCTTCCGGCGCGGGCGGTTCGGACCGGGGGGCGATGCCATCGACGTCGATCTCTATGGTGCGGATTCGGTGACGCTCAAGGCGGCGGCCGAGGCACTCAAGCTGCGGCTTGGGCAATTCGCGGAGGTCTCGGCGCTTGAGGACAACCTGTCCTACGACAAGGAGGAGATGGTGCTCGAACTGACGCCGCAGGGTGAGGCACTCGGTTTCAACATCAACGATCTGGGCAGCGTTCTGGCCCATCGTCTCGGCGGGATCGAGGCGGCGACCTATCCTTCGGGCATCCGCACGGCAACGATTCAGGTGGAGCTGCCGGAAGAAGACCTGACCGCCGATTTCCTGAGCCGGACCCGGATGCGCACGGCGTCTGGCGCCTATGTGCCGTTGTCGGACATCGTGACGGTGACGCGCACGACCGGATTTTCGACCATCCGGCGCGAAAACGGGCTTCGGATCATTTCCGTCACCGGCGACATGAGCGAGGACAACGCCGCGCGCGCCAGTGAAATTCAGGACGAGATCACCAATGAGATCCTGCCGGAGATCGACGAAACCTTCGGCGTGACCCATCGGATTTCCGGCCTCTCGGAACAGGAAAACCGCTTTCTCTCCGATGCGGTTCTGGGGCTCGCCGGGGTGCTTCTGGGCATTTACCTGACGCTCGCATGGATTTTCTCGAGCTGGACGCGCCCCGTGGTGGTGATGTCGGTCATTCCCTTCGGGTTGATCGGGGCGATTCATGGCCATGCGATCTGGGATGTGCCGCTGTCGATGTTCTCCGTCGTCGGCCTCATCGGCATGACCGGGATCATCATCAACGACTCGATCGTTCTGGTGTCGACCGTGGACGAATATGCCTATGAGCGCGGTCTCGTGCCCGCGATGATCGACGCGGCGGTGGACCGGTTGCGGCCCGTGATGTTGACCACGCTGACCACGGTTCTGGGGCTTGCTCCCTTGCTCTACGAGACCTCCGCCGATGCGCAGTTTCTCAAGCCGACGGTGATCACGCTGGCTTACGGGTTGGGCTTTGGCATGGTCATCGTTCTGGTGATGGTGCCCGCCATCCTGGCGATGCAGCTCGATGTCGGGCGGCAGGTGGCGGCGTTTCGCCGTGGCCTGCGCCATCCCAAACGCAGCGGTGTGGTGGGTAAGGTCCTGATCGGTACAACTGCGTTTGCCGTATTGTGGTTCGCGCTGACTGTCGGGCCTGTGGTCCTGCCCGGCATGCTGCCCGCGCTCTTTGGCGTCACGGGGCTTGCCGCCGCACTCGGGCTGTTCCTTCTGGGGCTCCTGGTGGTGTTCTCGGCGATCTATGCGGTTCTTGCCGTGACATCCCACCGCGGACATGAGGTCGTTTGAGACCGTCGCGGGCTCAGTTCCCGGAGCAGCCCTGCGCCTCATAGGCGCTGCCACGGCCGATCACGGTGATTGTCAGTTGCGAGCGGTCGATGAAGAAGGGCTGGGCATCCGAGGGCACGAGATCGCTTTCGACCTGGACCTTGCCGCCGGTCCGGGCAAGCTCGGCTTCCGACACCCAGACGGAGCGGTCGGGATGTTCGATCACCGCGACCTCGTAGGGGCCAAGCTCCGGGACAGACATATCGACGGACACGCGCATGCCATCGGAGATCGGCGCCGCCTTGCAGGTGGCGTTGATGACGCGTTTCGGCTGATCGGCCAGAGCGCTTTCGATTTCGGCGCGCGCACCGTTCGGCCCCCCGGGCGTGAGTGTCGCGTCGAGCGTGGCCTGAAGCGGCATGCAGATGTCCTTGCACACGCCAAGATCCATCGTGCCCGACAGGCGAATGTCGCCATTTCCTTCGGGGATCAGCTCGATCGGCAGGATCAGTTCATGCTCATAGCCCAGATACCACATGCCATTCTCGGAAAAGAGTTCGGGCACCGGCCAGTGCAAATCCATCCGGGCAAGGTTCTCGGACCCGCTCAGTTCGAATGTCGGCGGAATGCCGGTCTCGCCTGGGGTGCGCCAGTAGGTATGCCAGCCCGGGGCAAGCTGCACCCGGATCGCGGCCATGCGGTGACCGTTGTCCATCTGCCATCCGGGCAGAATGTCGATCCGGGCCATATCCGCCGGGTCCTGCGCCAGGGCAGGAGCGGTCAGACCAAGGAAGAGGGCGGAGGCGAGAGGGGCAAGGGATCGGATCATATGTCCGATATAGGCAGGCAGGGGCGTGCCGCAAACTCACATTTGGACGATCCCGGTGTGATCGCGCATCTGTGTTGCCGCAGGAGCGCGACTGGGGCAGTGAAATCGTCGCTTTCGTCGCGCGAAGCCTTGCACCCCGGCGCGTCATGCGGTGAGGTGGGGGCATGAAAGCTCAATCGTCTGACCTCACCGGAAAACTTCTCATCGCGATGCCCGGCATCGGCGACCCGCGTTTCGACGGCGCGGTGGTGTTCATGTGTGCGCATTCCGAGGAAGGCGCGATGGGGCTGATGATCAACAAGGTGTCGCAGGAAATTTCCGTCTCCGATGTGTTTTCCCAGCTCGAGATTCGCGCTACCCCGGATATGCGCCCCCTGCCGGTGCATTTCGGCGGACCGGTCGAGGTGGGGCGGGGATTCGTGCTGCACAGCACGGATTACGACGCCGATCACGCCTCGATGGACGTGGGGCCGGGCTATGCCATGACCGCCTCGCGCGAGATTCTGCGCGACATGGCGCGCGGGGACGGGCCTGCCGAGCGGCTCTTGTGCCTCGGCTATGCCGGTTGGGGGCCGGGGCAGCTTGAGGGCGAGATCGGGCAAAACGGCTGGCTCAGTTGTGATGCGACGACTGAGATCGTGTTCCATACGCCCGATGCTCAGAAATGGCAGGCTGCGCTCCTGTCGCTGGGGGTGAGCCCGGCGCTTTTGTCGGCGGATGCCGGGCGGGCGTGACGCAGCGTTCGGGTTGGGCCTGCGATCCGGCTTCGCTACTCTGAGGACCAAGTTGCAGAACCGTCTGCGCCTGACGAGGAGACAGCCATGACCTATCGCGCCCCGGTTTCGGATTATCAGTTCATTTTCGACCAGATCGTCGATTTCACGGCTGTGCTCGACAGCAGCCCCTTCGAAGAGGTCGACGCGGACACGGTCTCGGCGATTCTCGAAGAGGCGGGCAAGCTTGCGAGCGATGTGATCGCACCGCTGGATCGCGGTGGCGATCTGACGCCTGCCGCGCTTGTGGATGGGGTGGTCAGGACCTCGCCGGGCTTTGCCGCGGCCCATGGCCAGATCGCGGAGGGCGGCTGGATCGGTATGCTGGCGCAGCCGGAGAATGGCGGGATGGGGCTGCCGCTGAGCGTGGCGACGGCGATCAACGAGATGATGTCGGGCGGCTGCCTGTCGCTGTCGTTGCAACCGCTGATGACGCAGGGCCAGATCGAGGCGCTGGAGCATCACGCCTCCGATGCGATCAAGGAGCTTTATATCCCGAAACTCATCTCCGGCGAATGGACCGGCACGATGAACCTGACGGAGCCGGGGGCCGGTTCGGATGTCGGCGCGCTTCGGACCAAAGCGGAACGCAACGACGATGGCTCCTATGCCATCACCGGCCAGAAGATTTTCATCACCTGGGGCGATAACGATTTCTCTGACAACGTCTGTCACCTGGTGCTGGCGCGCCTGCCCGACGGGGGGGCGGGGACGAAGGGCATTTCGCTCTTCATGGTGCCGAAGATGATCCCGGATGCCGAGGGCAATCCCGGTGCGGCCAACAGCCTCAAGGTTGTGAGCCTCGAGCACAAGCTGGGCATTCATGGCTCTCCGACCTGTGTGATGCAATATGACGGTGCGACTGGCTGGCTCGTGGGCGAAGAGCATCAGGGCATGAAATGCATGTTCACCATGATGAACAATGCACGCCTCGGTGTGGGCGTTCAGGGCGTCGGCGTGGCCGAGGCGTCGACGCAAAAGGCGCTGGCCTATGCCCAGGATCGGGTGCAGGGCAAATCGCCCATCGGCACGGAAAACGGCACGATCATCGACCATGCCGACGTGCGCCGGATGCTGGCCCATATGCGCGCGGACACCTTTGTGGCGCGCTCGATTGCGCTGGCCTGCGGTGTGGCGCTCGATCTCGGGCGCACCGACCCGGAGCAACAGGCGCGTGGCGCCTTCCTGATCCCGATTGCCAAGGCCTTCTCCACCGACATCGGCCATGAAGTGGCCCAGCTCGGCGTGCAGGTGCATGGCGGTATGGGCTATATCGAGGAAACCGGAGCGGCACAGTATGCCCGCGATGCCCGGATTACCTCGATCTATGAGGGCACCAACGGTATTCAGGCGATGGACCTTGTCGGTCGCAAGCTGATGGACGGCGGCGAGGCCGGGTTCGCCATTTTGGACGAGATCGAGAGCTTTGCCGAGGCGGCGCGGGCGACCCTGCCGAAACGGGCGATTGCCGTCTGGAATGCCGCCGAGACCCTGCGCGAAGGCATGGAGGCGATGCTCGCCCTGCCGATGAACGACCGGTTTGGCGGTGCCGTGCCCTTCCTGCGCGCCTTTGCGCGGGTGTTGGGCGGGCATTATCACCTCAAGGCGGCGATTGCCGAAGGCGGTGAGGGGCCGCGTTCGCGCCTTGCAGCTTTCTACATCAAACGTATGCTGCCGGAACACGCGGCTCTGCTGGCGCAGGTGCGCCTTGGTGCCGCGGATATTTACGCTCTGAGCCCCGAGGACCTGACCGCCTGATGACTGCCCCGATCCGCACGCCCTTCGAGCCTCCCGAGATCGGGGGCGTGGTGGAGATCGCCGAAGGCGTTCTTTGGTCGCGCATGCCGCTCCCGGTGCCGCTGGCGCATGTGAATGTGTACGCTTTCGATGAGGGCGATGGCTGGACCATCGTCGATACCGGCGTCGATACGCGCAAAAGTCGTGCGCTCTGGCAGGCATTGATCGACGGGCCGCTGTCGGGCAGGCCGATTCGGCGGGTGATCGTGACGCATCACCATCTCGATCACGTCGGTCTTGCGGGCTGGTTCGTGGCGGAGCATGGCGCGGAGCTTGTGACAACGCGGACCTCTTACCTGATGGCGCGGATGTTGCAGCTCGATGTGCAGGAGGCGCCGACGCCTGAGATGCTGGCCTTTTGGCGCTCCTGTGGCATGAGCCCGGAGATTTACGAGAAACGCCTCACCGAGCGCCCGTTCAACACCGCCGATGCGGTGCACCCCTTGCCGCTGGGCTATACGCGGATTGTCGACGGGCAGGAGATCGAGCTCGGCGGGCGCCTCTGGACCGTGCGCATGGGCGACGGCCATGCGCCGGAACACGCGACCTTCTGGTCCGGCGACGGGGAACTGGTGATCGGAGGCGATCAGCTTCTCGGCTCGATCTCGCCCAATCTGGGAGTTTCCGCCACCGAGCCGATGGCCGACCCGGTGGGCGATTGGCTTCGGTCCTGCGAGAAATTCGTGCCCCATGCCCGCGACGGCCAGTTGGTGCTGACCGGGCACAAGCTGCCCTACACCGGGCTGCCCGCACGGCTTCGGCATCTGATCGACAATCACCGCCATGCGCTCGAACGCTTGCGTGAAGTGCTGCATGAACCGCGCACGGCCTGCGACTGTTTCGACGTGCTGTTCAAACGGCCGATCAAGGAGGGCGAATATGGCCTTGCGATGGTCGAGGCCATGGCGCATTGCCGTCATCTTGAGCGGCGCGGCCTTATCACTGGACGAGAGCGGGAGGATGGTGCGATCCTGTGGCAAACAGGAGAGTGAGCATGTCCCAGGGGGATCAGATCCGCACCACCGCCGAGGCGCATGAAGACGCCGCTTTGCCGCAGGCTCGGGTAGCCCATGCCGACCCTGACGCCTGCACCGCCGAACAGAAGCCCCTGCCCGAAGCGGTGGCGCGCAAGCCGCTCGAGGAGAAAAGCCCCGCAGAATGGGCCTATGAGCGCCTTATTCTCTATATCCAGAATTTCGAAGAACAGCTCGACAGCGAACATGAGATCGCCATGGGGTTTGCCGGTTCCGACACCGGGGTGCTCCGGATCGAGGGCATCGGCTTTTTCGACCCGGATATCGTGACGTTTTACGGGATGGACGAGGAGGGGACCAGGACCCAGCTCATCCAGCATGTCACCCAGCTCAACGTCATGTTGCAGGCCATGCCGAAACAGACGGAAGACGCGACGCCCGCGCGGATCGGTTTTCGCCTTGCCGCCGACCTGGAACAGGAACTGAACGAGGAACGTCCTGACGGGTGACAGGCGATGACGAGTCATCTACCGTAGCGGAAGGCATATAAGGGAGGAACCGCAGAATGTCTGAGCACAAGCATGGGGATATGGATATTTCCGTTCAGGAGAAAACCTTTGAAGGTTTTGTGAAATGGGCCACCTGGGTCGCGGGTGTGTCCGTTTTTGTTTTGATCATCCTCGCGGTTTTCAATAGTTAAGCCCCGTAAGCGTTTCACAAAGGACCGGAGCCCCAAATCGTGTCGTTTCTGTATCGAGCCGTCGGGCTCCTGTCCCTTCTTGTGCTGACCGCCTGCGGGGCGGCCGAACCGAAATGGGCGCCTGACGCCGATGTGGCGCGGTCGCATTACGTGCATGGCGCACCTTATCAACTGACGCTGTTCACCGTGATCAGCAATCGCACAGGCGGCGGCGGGCACAGCGCGCTGATGGTCAATGCCCCGTCCGAGCGGGTGATCTTCGATCCGGCGGGGACCTTTTATCACCCGCATCTGCCGGAACGGAACGATGTGCACTACGGCATGTCCGACGCGGCGGTGGAGTTCTACATCGACTATCACGCCCGCATCACCTGGCATGTGGTGGAACAGACCATCACGGTGAGCCCCGAGGTCGCGACACTGGCGCTGGCCAAGGTTCAGTCCTACGGTGCCGTGCCCAAGGCGATGTGTGCCACCAGTGTGTCGAGCATTCTCGGTGATCTGCCGGGCTTCGAGCGCGCGCCGCAAACCATGTCGCCGAAGAAGCTCATGCAATGGTTCGGGGAGCAGCCGGGGGTGAGTGAGCGCAAGATCTACGATGACAGCCCTGATGAGAACGGCCAGCTCATTCAGGCTCCGCCGCTGCTTCTGCATCACAGCGGCAGTTCCTGATCGGGGGGACGGTCAGGCGATTACCGCGCCGAGGCCGAAGAACAGGCCCAGACCGGTGATGATCGCCCAGAGCACGTTTTTCGTCCAGACGCCCACAAGGATCGTCGCCGCCGCGCAAAAGAGGCGCAGCGGATCCATGTCCGCCTTGGCGCCCAGAAGCATGGGCGCGACCACGGCGGGCAGAACCGCGACGGGTGTATAGCGCAACAGGCGCAACAGCCATGCGGGCAGCGGACGGTCGCCGACGAGGCCGAGGAAGGAAAACCGGATCAGGAAGGTGCCAATGGCCATTCCGACGATGATGATCCAGATTTGCGTCGTGCTCGCCTCGATCATGCCGCGGCCTTTCTTTTTTCCATCCAGATCTCGACCCGCGCGCCCACCACCAGTGCGGCGGCAGCGGCGACCAGAAGCCCGGTGCCATAGGGCATGAACCCGAGGATCAGCACCAGAACGACGGAGGTCAGCGCCGAGGCGACATGCGCGAGCGTCTTGAGCATCGGGGCCACCACCGCCAGGAACGTCACGGGCACGGCGAAATCGACGCCGATGTCGGTCGGGATTTTCTCCCCCAGAAGCGCCCCGGCGAGCGTCATGGCATACCAGGCAATGGCAATCGGGATTGCTGAGCCGAAGAAATAGCCGGTCTTTTCCGAAAGGCTCAGGTCCGGCTCTTTCTCGAACTTGATCGTAGACAGCGCATAGGGCTGATCGTAGAGCATGTAGGAGGCAAAAGCGCGGGTCAGCAGAGACGACTTGCCCAGATGCGGCGTGATCGAAGCCGAATACATGCCCATCCGCAGGTTCACCGCCAGTGCCGTGGCGAGAACGATCAGCGTCGGTGCGTTCTCCGTCATGAGTTGTAATGCGGCAAGTTGGGCCGAGCCCGCGATGACGAGAATCGAAAACCCCATGACTTCAACGACATTGAGGCCCGCTTGGGTGGCAATGGCACCAAAGATCGCGGCGAAGGGCCAGATCACGATGTGAAACGGCAGCCCGTCCTTGGCGCCTTTGAGAAATTGCTGGGCAGCAGGGGAAAGCGACATGGGACTCCGGGGAAACGTCAGGAAGCAAGCTCGCGTACCCTACGATAAGACAGTGACACTTACCAATGTCGATTTGCGAAAGCGGGGTATGCGCAAGCGAAGCGGATCAGTCGAAAGTGCCGGTCACGCGGCCCAGCAACATGAACCCGCGCGCGGTGCGGGTGTCGGTCAGAGCGGCGATTTCTTCATCCGTGGCGGAGTGTTCGAACTCGGCGAAGGTCTTGTCGAACTTGCGCAGGAAATGGTGCACCGCATCGCGGAAGATCGCGTCCTGTTTCATTCGCGCAGAGGCCAGAGCCAGAGACGACCGGTCGCGCACGCCGCCAAGCGGGGCGACGGCATGGCCGCGCTCGCCCTTGGCGAACCGGCGCCAGACTTCGGGCTTGGCGCGGTCCGGGCGCAGATCGTCCATGTAGATACCGTCCTGCGACAGCAGCGTGAGCACGTCCTGCGCCGCATGGATGAGCTGGCTGACCTTGCGATCCGAGAGTGCTCGGCGCAGCGCCCGGAAGCCTTCCTTGTCATCGGCGGTCTCGGGGAAATTCATCGCCTTGATGAAATCCGCGACCGACAGCGGCGGCGCGAGGCTTTCCGAGGGCGTGCCGAGCGCAAGGCTCGCCTGTTCCTCGACAAGCATGGGCGCCGGGATTGCGAGCTTGTCCTCCGGCGGCGTCTGGCCGGGACGGATCGAGGTGAACATCGCCAGTGTCGATTCGGTCTTGCGTTGGGCTGCGGCGATCTCTTCGAGTTTCTTCTCGACCGTGGCGTTCGAGGTGCCACCGCCCTGACCGGAGAGATAGGACTGGCGCATGGCGGAAATCGCGGCCTGGAGCCGACGGCTTTCCTCGCGCATCGTGCGCGATGCGCGCACGGCCAGCGCGCCGACCCAGATCATCGCAATCGGCATGAAAATCGCGATCAGGATCATCACGAAACGGATCGAGGCCAAATCGTCCGGACCGGAGCCGGAGCTTGCAATCATGAAATAGCCGGATGTCAGCGCCAGCCATACCAGAGAGAGCACCGCGGCGATCATCTCCGTCGCGGTGATCCTGGGTTCTTCCTCGGGGCGCTGATAGACGCCCAGTTCGACTTTTTTGGGACCTTCGGTTGCCAAAGGGATCTCCTCGACCGCGTTTACAAATCAGATATACGCGATCTTGAGGATTTCGTAGGACTTTTCGCCGCCAGGGGTGCGCACTTCGACGCTGTCGCCTTCGTCCTTGCCGATCAGGGCGCGAGCGAGCGGAGATTTGATGTTCAGAAGACCGCGTTCGATGTCGGCTTCGTGCTCGCCGACGATCTGATAGGTCTTTTCCTCATCCGTGTCCTCGTCGACGATGGTCACCGTGGCGGAAAATTTCACCGCGCCGGAGAGGGTTTTCGGGTCAATCACATCGGTCAGCGACAGGATGCCTTCAAGCTCCTTGATCCGGCCCTCGATGAAGCTCTGTTTCTCACGCGCCGAATGGTATTCGGCATTCTCCGAGAGATCGCCAAGCTCGCGGGCTTCGGCAATGGCCTGAATGATCGCCGGGCGTTCGACGGATTTCAGGGTTTTCAGCTCGTCGTTCAGCGCGGTGTAGCCCGCGCGGGTCATGAGGATCTTTTCCATCAGGGCACTCATCTGCACGAAAAAAGCACTGCGGGGCCGTCTGGCCCCGGGTGCTCTCAGGTTTTGTCATTGTCGGACTACCTGACCCGGAACGGGGGAGCATTGCAAGGGGGCAGTGTGCGGTTTGTCGCCCTAGTGCCGGAAAATCGCCGCCCACCACATGTCTTTGCTTGGAGCGGCCTGCGACAAAGCCCCCCGATTCTCGATGGTTTCGGTCTCGCAAGCCGTCCGTATTGCAGGCAGTTTTCGGAGGGAGGTTAACGCGTGTCGCATTTTTTGCCTTCCGGCGAGTTTTTCTGCGTCGTGGGGCCTTCCGGACGTTACGAAATCATGTCGCGCAAATTGACCAGACCTCACATCGGGGTTACTTAGGCCTTCAATCACCGCCTGAGCCAGGGAGAACAAAGATGTCGCAAATCGAGCGTGAGGCGATGGAATATGACGTTGTGATCGTGGGGGCAGGGCCTGCCGGCCTGTCCGCTGCGATCCGTTTGAAGCAACTGGATGCCGATCTGAGCGTCGTCGTGTTGGAAAAAGGCTCCGAAGTTGGCGCACATATTCTCTCCGGCGCGGTGCTCGATCCGGTGGGGCTGAACGCTTTGATGCCGGATTGGAAAGAGCGTGGCGCGCCGATCACCACTGAGGTGAAGGAAGACCATTTCCACGTGTTGGGCGAGGCCGGTTCGATCCGCATCCCGAACTTCCCGCTGCCGCCTCTGATGTCGAACCACGGCAAATACATCGTGTCGATGGGCAATGTTTGCCGCTGGATGGCGGAGCAGGCTGAGGAACTGGGCGTCGAGATTTTCCCGGGCATGGCGTGCTCTGAGCTGGTTTATGGTGACAATGGCGAGGTCAAAGGCGTCGTTGCCGGTGTTTTCGGGCTTGAGGCCGACGGCACCATCGGGCCGGACACCGAGCCGGGGATGGAGTTGCACGGCAAATACGTGCTGATTTCCGAGGGCGTGCGCGGATCTCTGGCGAAAGAGATCATCGCGAAATACGACCTGCAAAAAGGCCGCGACGTGCAGAAATTCGGTCTCGGCATGAAAGAGATCTGGGAGATCGACCCCGAGAAGCACCGCGAAGGCAAGGTCTGGCACTCGATGGGCTGGCCTCTGGGGTCGAACGCGGGTGGTGGTGGCTTTGTCTACCACGCGGAAAACAATCAGCTTTATCTGGGGTTCGTGGTGCATCTGAACTACAAGAACCCCTACCTCTTCCCCTATATGGAATTCCAGCGCTTCAAACAGCACCCGCTGGTGAAGGAGCTTTTGGAGGGCGGCAAACGCGTCGCTTACGGCGCGCGCGCGATCTCCGAAGGCGGCTATCAGTCGATGCCGAAAGCGGCGTTTCCGGGGGGCGCTTTGCTCGGCTGTTCCGTCGGCCTCGTCAACGTGCCGCGGATCAAGGGCAACCACAACGCGATGCTGTCGGGCAAAGCGGCGGCGGAGCATGCCTTTGCCGCCATTCAAGAGGGGCGCTCCGGCGACACGCTTGAAGGCTACGAGACCGAATTGCGGACCGGTGCGGTCGGCAAGGATCTGAAGCGTGTGCGCAACGTCAAACCGCTCTGGTCGAAGTTCGGCCTCACCGCGTCGCTGGCCTTGGGTGGCTTCGACATGTGGACCAACCAACTCTTTGGCGTGTCGCTGTTCGGCACGGTGAAACACGGCAAGACCGACGCGCAATCGACCGGCAAGGTGGCGAAGTTCAAGCCGATCGACTATCCGAAACCCGATGGTGTGATCTCGTTCGACCGGCTCACCAACGTGTCCTTCGCGGCGACGAACCACGAGGAAAGTCAGCCCTGTCACCTGAAACTCAAGGACCCGCAGGTGGCCATCGACGTCGATTACAAGGAATTCGGCGGTCCGTCGCAGCGCTATTGCCCGGCGGGCGTCTACGAATATCTGACGCCCGAAGGAGAAGAGCCGAAGTTCGTGATCAACTTCCAGAACTGCGTGCACTGCAAGACCTGCGACATCAAGGAAACCAGCCAGAACATCACCTGGACGGTGCCCCAAGGCGGCGACGGCCCGAACTATCCGAACATGTAAGCCTCTCACGGCAACGTGTTTTTAAACAATGCGACGGGGGCCAGCACGGCTCCCGTTTGCGTTGCGGTGGGGCGGTTAGGGCGATACTCTCTGCGGGACGAAGCATAAGGGAGACGACAGGTGACAGATCGCGCCGGACGCATGATTTCCGCCCTCACCGCCATGGGGCTTTTGTTCGGAAGCGTGGCCCTGCCATCTCCGGGTCTCGCCGATGCCGGCCCCTATCTGGCCGCGCGGCAAGCGACCATGGACCGCACCTTTCCTGAGCTTGCCGTCTACGCGACGCGGGCGCTGGCGGGGGACCCGGACAATCCGGTGCTGCTCGAATCCGTGATTTCCTCCCGGATTTCCATGGGCGATTTCGATGCGGTGAAAGGCTATGCCAGTCTGCTCAAACAAATCGAACCCGACAACCAGATCGCGGCCATGGCGCATCTGACCCTTCTGGCGCGGAGCGGCGATTACGAAGGCCTGGTGGTTGCGCTTGACGAAGGGGAAAGCATCAGCGCCGTGGTCGACGGGCTCATGCGCGCCTGGGCGCATGTCGGGTTGGGCAATATGTCCGGGGCGCTTGATCTCTTCGATCAGGGGGCCGGTATGGGGCAGGGGTTCGAGAATTTCGGCGCCTATAACAAAGGGCTCGCGCTCGCATTGGTCGGCGATTACGAAGGCGCGCTTGCGACCCTGTCGCAGCCGAATATGCCGCAAAGCCGGTTTTCTGTGATCGCGCGGATGGAAATCCTCAGCCAGCTCGAACGCAATGAAGAAGCGCTGGCGCTTTTGAATGACAGCTTCGGCGAGGGGCCTTTGGACCTCGAACTGGAACATCTGCGCGAGGCTTTGGCGGAGGGCGAGGCCGTGCCCTTCGACGTCGTGCACAGCGCGCGTGACGGCATTGCGGATGTGTTCTTCGCGGTGGCCTCTGCGCTCGATGGCGGTCTGGATGATGCCTATACGCTGCTCTATGCGCGGATCGCCGAGGCGTTGCGCCCGGAGGAGGCGAGCTATGTGCTGAGCGTGGCGACGCTTCTGGAGCGGTTGGAGAATTACGACCTTGCGAACCAGGCACTGGATCGGATTCCGGCGGACGATCCGGCCTTTCCGGTCGCCAGTCTTGCCCGCGCCGAGGCACTCAGATCGTCGGGCAAGACCGAGGCTTCGCTTGAGGTCTTGCGGCAACTGGCGAAATCCCACCCGGAACTGGACGAGGCGCATACCGCTCTGGGCGATGCGCTGCGGCGTCAGGAAGATTATAGCGATGCGGTGAAAGCCTATTCCGTTGTGATCGACCGTCACCAGCCACCGACCCGCGGGCAATGGCCGCTCTATTTCACCCGGGGGACGGCCTATGAACGCATGGGCGAATGGGACAAAGCGGAAGCCGATCTGCGGCAGGCTCTGGCGCTGGAACCGGATCAGCCGCGTGTGCTGAACTATCTCGGGTACTCCTATCTCGAGATGAAAACCAATCTCGACGAGGCCATGGAGATGATCCGTAAGGCGGTCGAGGCGCGCCCCGAGGACGGCTATATCACCGACAGCCTGGCCTGGGGGCTCTACCGGCTGCGGCGTTACGACGAGGCGGTGGAGCCGATGGAGCGGGCGGTCGAGCTGATGCCGGTCGATCCGATCATCAACGATCACCTGGGCGATGTTTACTGGGCCGTTGGGCGCGAGCGAGAGGCGCGGTTCCAGTGGCGGCGCGCGTTGTCGTTCGAGCCGGAAGAGGACGAGGCCAATCGCATTCGCAAGAAACTCGACATCGGTCTTGACCGTGTCTTGAGCGAAGAGGGCGAAGAGCCGACACGGGGCGGCAATGACGGTTAAGGTCTTTGCGCCCGCCAAGATCAACCTGAGCCTGCATGTCTCCAGACAGCGGGAAGACGGCTATCACCTGCTCGACAGTCTGGTGGCCTTCGTCGATCTCGGCGATCAGGTCACGGCCTCTCTGGCCGTACGTTCGGAGCTGAGCGTGACCGGGCCCTTTGCCGAAGGTGTGCCGACGGACGGTAGCAATCTCGTTCTCAAGGCGGCGGAGCTTGCGGGCCTTCCGATGTCCCTGACGCTCGACAAACACCTGCCGCCTGCTTCCGGGATCGGTGGCGGATCTGCCGATGCGGCGGCCACGCTGCGCGCGGCGGCGCGGCTTGGGGCGAGTCCCGTCACCGCGGAGCGTGCGCTGGCGCTCGGTGCGGATGTCCCGGTGTGCCTGCGTTCGAAGCCGATGCGGATGCGCGGGATTGGGGATGTGCTGGAGCCGGTGACGATGCCCGCGTTGCATATGGTTCTGGTCAATCCGAAGGTCGAGGTCTCGACGCCCGAAGTGTTCAAGCGTCTGGAACGCAAGAACAATCTGGAGATGCCGGACCTGCTGCCGCGTTGGCCGGACACGCTTGCTTTCGTCGACTGGCTTTCGACCCAGCGCAACGATCTTGAGAAGCCTGCGGTGAAACTCGTGCCCGAAGTGGCGGCGGCTCTGGCGGCGCTGGCCCTGACGCCCGGCGCGCTCATGGTGCGCATGTCCGGCTCCGGCGCGACCTGTTTCGGTCTTTTCGCGGATCGCTATGCGGCGGATGTGGCGGCGTTGCAACTGGCCGAAGGCAATCCGTGGTGGTGGGTCAAATCCGCCAGCACATTGCCGGGATAAGCGCTTCAGCGCGGGGCGAGCGCCTCAGCGCAGTCGCGCGACCACGTAATCGGCAATGTCGGAGAGCATCTCGACGATTTCGCCCTCGGGCAGGGCCGAAAGCACTTCCTTTGCCTTGTCCGCCCATTCGAGCGCGATCACACGGGTTTCTTCCAGAGCGTCGTGTTTGTTCAAAAGCGCGATGGCGTGTTCCAGATCGCCTTCGCCCTGCTTGCCCTTCTCGATGGTTTTCACCCAGAAGGCGCGCTCTTCCGCATCGGCCTTGGCCACCGCCTTGATCAGCGGCAGGGTCAGTTTGCGTTCGCGGAAATCGTCGCCGATATTCTTGCCGGTCTGCTCGGAGCCCCAGTAATCCAGAAGGTCGTCGACGATCTGGAAGGAAATCCCAAGCGCATCGCCGTAATCGAACAGCGCTTTCACAACCGTCTCATCGGCCCCGGCCAACACACCACCGACTTCGGTCGCGGCGGCAAAGAGCGCTGCGGTTTTGCCGCGCACTACTTGGACATAGATGGCTTCGTCGGTCTTCAGGTCTTGCGCGGCGGTCAGCTGCAGCACTTCGCCTTCGGCAATCGTCGCAGAGGCATTCGACAGGATGCGCAGCACGCGCATGTTGTCGGCATCGGTCATCAACTGGAACGACCGGGCAAAGAGATAGTCGCCGACCAGAACCGAAGATTTGTTGTCCCACAGCAGGTTGGCCGTCGGTCGCCCGCGCCGTTGCGCGCTTTCGTCGACCACATCGTCATGCAAAAGCGTGGCGGTGTGGATGAATTCGACCGTGGCCGCGAGATGGATGTGATAGGGGCCGTCATAGCCGCAGGCCTTGGCGGCTGCCAGGGTCAGCATCGGGCGAAGGCGTTTGCCCCCAGCCTCGATCAGATGCGCGGTTACCTCGGGAATGCGCGGCGCATGTTCCGACGACATCCGCTCCCGGATCAGCGCGTTGACGGCCTTGAGTTCGGGCGCCAGAGCGGCGGCCAGTCTTTCGTGCGGCTTCACGGCGGCTTTATCCAGTCCCATGGGACCTCCTCGGCTCGACAAACCTTGCGGTCTGCTCTTTAATCATCGCGATGAAACAGCTTCTGCGCACCACCGACCCCACCCAGATCGTCTACGCCAAAGCGCTCTTGTCCGGAGAGGATATAGACTGCTTTGAAATGGACGTCCATATGAGCGTCCTCGAAGGCAGCATCGGCATTTTGCCGCGCCGCCTGATGGTGCGCGACGAGGACCACGCGCAGGCCCGGCGCATTCTCAAGGACAACGATTTCGAGTTGGAGGATCTGTGAACGGGTCTTCTGAGTGCAGCCGCGATGCGTTTCTGGGTGGGCGGCTTCATATATTTCAACCGCGCAAAGGCTATCGCGCCGGGGTCGATCCGGTGCTTCTGGCTGCGGCCACGCCGGCGACTCCCGGTCAGTCCGTGCTGGAGCTTGGCTGCGGCGCGGGTGTCGCGTCCTTCTGTCTGGCCGCGCGCGTGGCGGGGCTGGCACTCACCGGGGTCGAGTTGCAGGGCGTCTATGCCGATCTCGCGCGCCGCAATGCCATGGAGAACGGCACGGAGATGAGCGTGTTCGAAGCCGATCTGCGTCACCTGCCCGGTGCGGTGAAAGAGCAGACTTTCGATCACGTCATCGCCAATCCGCCCTATTACGAACGACATCGCTCGACACCCGCAGAGGATGCCGGGCGCGATGTGGCGCTCGCCGGGGCGACGCCTTTGTCGGACTGGATCGACGCGGCCACGCGCCGCCTCAAACCCAAGGGATACCTGACGATGATTCAAAAGGCTGATCGCCTGCCGGATATGCTCGCCGCCTGCGACCACCGTCTCGGGTCGATCCGTGTCCGCCCGGTTCAACCGCGTCCGGGGCGTGCGGCGGAGCTTGTGATCCTTCAGGCACGCAAGGGCGGGCGGGCCGCATTTGGGCTTGAGGCGCCGCTCGTAATGCATGAGGGCGCGTCACATAAGTACGATTGCGACGATTACACCTCGCAGGTCGTCAAGATTTTGCGAGGCGGCGACGCCTTGCCGTGGGGCACCTAGATTTTGGCGATATTTCGCAAAGGCTAATATTCTGGTCACTTTGTTTCAAAACAAAGCCGTGACACGACTCGAATTCTATGCTGCACTTGTCACACAGCTTTTACATGGCTGACACACTCAGAGAGGAGAAATCATGAGCTTGACGTCCCACATCCAGGAACTGAAGAAAAAGCACCAATCCCTCTCGGAGGCCGTTGAACATGCCCAGCGTTCGCCCGGCGCCGATGGCCTTCGGATCGCAGATCTGAAGAAACAGAAACTCCGCATCAAAGAAGAAATCGCACGCCTCAGCATGGCCTGACGCGTCACATCACCCGGTCTGGCGGCTTTGATAAGCGGCCAGACCGGCTCCGGTCGTGATCAGCAACGCCGACACGATCAGCGCGGTCGAAGGTGCCGCGATTCCAGCTAA
Organism: Celeribacter ethanolicus; assembly: GCF_002407265.1. Lineage (NCBI taxonomy): Bacteria > Pseudomonadati > Pseudomonadota > Alphaproteobacteria > Rhodobacterales > Roseobacteraceae > Celeribacter > Celeribacter ethanolicus. The sequence continues at coordinate 2,250,005 of NZ_CP022196.1, read as the reverse complement.
AATCAGAACCAGTGTCGACAGAAGCGGAGCCGCATAGGACGCGGTACCCAAGAGCTGAATGTTGCCGCGTTTCACGCCGATATCCCAGACATAGAACGCCGCGCCCACCGGGCCGAGTCCGAGGCCGATCATGCTGGCCCAGCCCATGCCGGTCGAGGGCCAGACGGTCTCTTCCAAAGCCAGATGCGCCAGCAGCGACAGTCCGGCGGTGGCGAGGCAATAGACCGTAACCACCATGCTCGGGATGGTGCCAAGACGCCGCGACAGGACGGAATACCCCGCCCAGGTCACGGCACAGGCCAGCGCCAGCGCATATCCAAGCCCGTGTTCGCCGGAAAAGGACGCGCCTTTGGCCACGATCAGCGCCGCTCCTGCAAAGGACAGAGCTGCGCCGAGCAGGTGCAGCGGGCGCAGCCGTTCGCCGGGCAGAAGGCCGGAAAACAGCACGATCAGCAGGGGCCACAGATAGGCGATCAACCCGGCTTCGGCGGGCGGAGCCGCTCTGAGAGCCGAGAAATAGAGGAAGTGATAGCCGAAAAGGCCGACAGTGCCGAAGGCATAGACCGAAAGCGGAATTCCCTTAAGCTCGCCCCAGCGCCCGGAAGCCGTGGTCCAGATGACCCCGATACTGCCGCCAATGCCAAAACACACCGCGTTCAGTTGAAGCGGTGGCACCTCCGAAGCGCCGACGGTGAAAAGTGCGAGCAGGGCCCAGAGCAGGACGGCGAGAAAGCCGATGGTGGTGGCGGATTGGCGTGTCATGTGGGCGATTAAGCCGGAGCGCACGGTGGCTGCAATACAAAAAGGGCCGCCCAATGGGCGACCCTGCGTCATGCGACCCTGAAACGCTCAGGTGAGATACTGTCCGCCATTGGCGGTGATGGTCGAGCCGGTGATGAACCCCGCATCGTCGGAAGCAAGGAAGACCACGCAGCGTGCGATGTCTTCCGGCTCGCCCAGACGTCCCACGGGGATCGTCGCGATGATGGATTCGCGGACTTTTTCCGGCACGGCCATGACCATTTCGGTGGCGACATAGCCCGGGCAGATCACGTTCACGGTGATGCCCGCGCGCGCGCCTTCCTGCGCTAGCGCCTTGGTAAAGCCGATGTCACCGGCCTTGGCGGCGGAGTAGTTCGCCTGACCGAACTGGCCTTTCTGACCGTTGATCGAGCTGATGTTGATGACGCGCCCAAACTTGCGGTCACGCATGCCCGGCCACAGCGGGTGGGTCATGTTGAACACGCCCGACAGGTTGGTGTCCATAACTTGCTGCCACTGTTCGCGGGTCATCTTGTGGAACGGCGCGTCGCGGGTGATGCCCGCGTTGTTCACAAGCACGTCGATCGGACCCAGCTCGGCCTCGACCTTGGCGATACCTTCGACGCAGGCGTCGTAATCGGCCACGGACCATTTGTAGGTCTTGATGCCGGTTTCCTCGGTAAATTTCGCGGCGGCCTCGTCATTGCCCGCATAGTTGGCGGCGACGGTATAGCCCGCAGCTTGCAATGCTTTGGCGATGGCGGCGCCGATGCCGCGCGATCCGCCGGTCACAAGAGCGACTCTGGACATGATACTCCTCCTTATCAATCCTGAATTGGTAATCTTGTTATATATAATATTCTGCATTCGCAACAATATTACTATGCGAATGCAGAAAAATCTTTGCGGATGAGGTAAAAAATCCGTCGCGGGGGCGTGCCCGCTCAGGGATCAATCGCGCTCAATGCAGACCGCAACCCCCATGCCGCCGCCGATGCAGAGCGTGGCGAGGCCTTTCTTGGAATCGCGGCGCACCATTTCGAACAGCAACGTGTTGAGGATGCGGGCCCCGGAGGCGCCGATCGGGTGACCGATGGCAATCGCGCCGCCGTTCACGTTGACGATGGCCGGATCCCAGCCCATGTCTTTGTTCACGGCACAGGCCTGCGCGGCGAAGGCTTCGTTGGCTTCGACCAGATCGAGATCGCTGGCCTTCCAACCGGCTTTCGCCAGTGCCTTTTGCGACGCAAAGATCGGGCCTGCACCCATGATCGACGGGTCGAGGCCGACGGTGGCATAAGAGGCGATGCGCGCCATCGGGGCGATCCCGCGTTTCGCGGCGTTTTCGGCGGACATCAGAAGCACACCGGCGGCGCCATCGTTGATGCCGGAGGCGTTGCCCGCAGTGACAGATCCGTCCTTGTCGAAGGCCGGGCGCAGTTTCTGCATGGCCTCGATGGTGGCGCCGTGACGGATGTATTCGTCCTGATCGACCACAATGTCGCCCTTGCGGGTCTTCACTGTGAAGGGCACGATCTCATCGGAGAATTTCCCGGCCTTTTGCGCGGCTTCGGCCTTGTTCTGGGAGGCAAGGGCGAATTCGTCCTGCATTTCGCGGGAGATTTGCCATTGATTGGCGACGTTCTCGGCGGTGATCCCCATGTGGTAGCCGTTAAACGCATCCCAGAGGCCGTCCTTGATCATCGAATCGATGAACTTCATATCGCCCATCTTGTGACCGGCACGCAGGTTGGCGACATGGGGGGACATGGACATGTTTTCCTGACCGCCGGCACAGACGATGTCGGCATCGCCGAGCAGGATGTGTTGGGCGGCCAAAGCAACGGTGCGCAGGCCGGAGCCACAGACCTGATTGATGCTCCAGGCGGCGGATTCGATCGGCAGACCGGCTTTGATATGGGCCTGACGGGCGGGGTTCTGGCCTTGGCCTGCGGTCAGCACCTGACCGAGAATGGTTTCCGACACTTCGGCTTTTTCAATTCCGGCTCGTTCCACGAGGGCTTCGAGCACACAAGCGCCGAGATCGTGCGCGGGGGTGTTGGCGAAAGCACCGGAAAAGCTGCCGACGGCGGTCCGTGCTGCGGATGCGATAACGACATTGGTCATGATAATAGTCTCTCTCCCATTTTGGTTATGGGGAGATTGCCCAAAGGCCGCAATATTTGCAACAAAGTTGCTCGCTCCCCAATGAAAGCTCTATGCTGCGTCCGCAGCATTTTCAACCTTCATGGGGAGGCTGAGGCGCTTTGACGCCGATTTCAACCCGCTTTTTTGCGAATTTCGCGATTGCGCCAGACCGGGTCGATCGTTGCAGCTCCGAAATAATGCCCCTGCATGCAATCGATTCCGATTCCCGTCAGATATTCCGCATCTGCGGCGTTTTCCACGAATTCGGCGACCGTATACATGTCGAAATGCTTCGCCACGGAAACGAGGGCCTGAGTCAGCACCTGATTGTCGGGGCATGAGGCGATGCCACGGATGAACTCTCCGTCGATCTTCACCATGTCGAAATAGAAGTCCTTGAGATAGCGGAAGGCGGTGTAGCCCGCGCCGAAATCGTCCAACGCAAAGGAAATCCCCATGGCCTGGAGTTCGGACATGAAAACGGAAACCAGATCGGGGATCGCCATGGCCGAGCTTTCGGTGATTTCGAGAATCAAACGCTCCGCGATGGTCTGGTCCCTGTGCAGCCCGGTCGTCAGGGTCTCCTTCCAGCGCGGATAGCCGATGGAGCGCGCGGACATGTTGATGGCGAGGCGCAGATCCTTGTGATCGTCGAGGGCCTTGAGGCCGAGTTCGAGCGCGAGGCAGTCGAGTTGACGCCCGGTTTCCGTCGTTTCCGCCACGTCGATGAATTCCCGGGCGGGAATCACGCGACCGCTTTGGTCCAGGACACGGATCAGTCCCTCGTAAAAGGCCGGTCGGTCGGGGCGCAGGGTCTGGACGATGGGTTGGTAGGCCAGCATCACCTGTTTCTTGCGAAGCGCCTCCTGAACCATTTCCATCGTGTTGCGGTCCCGGTTGGCAACCGCCACGGAGAGCGGACTTCCGAATTCATTGTCGTCATAGCCAGAATCGATCATCCCGTCACCTTGTCTCGCTTTGGTCGTGCAAGGACCACTTTCGCGCGGTTGGGATAACGGCGGGTAAATTGGCGAATTTATCTAAAAAGAACGTCAAAATAGAATTAAATTGCCAAAGCCTTGTTTGCGCGACAGGTTTCGCATGAGACGAGGAAAGCGTCGCGTGATCGCTCGGATTTTCCAAGAATTCTATCTTCTTTCTCACTGTGACGTTTGGGTCGTCTTCCTTCGCCAGGGCGTGCCAAGCGACCGATCTGAAATTTTCAGATCCGCGGCACGGATTAACCAGATCGCAATCTCGTTCTGGTCAACTGCGATCAAACCGACAGAACAGGACTGGCGATGACGCTCCAATATTCCGACGCGCATATGGCGGAAAAGGCCGACGAAGCGGCTTTCGACATCGAAGAGCTCTTTTTTTCCCGCACGGACGCGCGCGGGGTGATTGCGGCTGGCAACGAGGTGTTTCGCCGGATTTCCGGGTATTCATGGGACGAACTCGTTGGTGCTCCACACAAGATTATCCGGCATTCGGATATGCCCAAGGGCGTGTTCTACATCCTTTGGGAACGCATCAAGCAGGGGATGGCCACCGGCGCTTATGTGAAAAACCGCGCCAAGGACGGGCGATATTACTGGGTCTATGCCGTCGTCTCCCCGATCGAGGGGGGCTTTGTCTCCGTTCGGATGAAACCGACGTCGGCGACATTCGAGGGAGCGAAGGCCGCCTACAAGGCTTTTCTGAAACTCGAACAGAGCGAGGGGTTAAGCCCCGAGGAGAGCGCGGCTGCCATTCGTGCCAGGCTTAAGGACCTCGGGTTTCCCAACTATGGCGCCTATAGTTCCTATGCTATTGCACAGGAAATGAGTGCCCGTGATGCGGCGTTGTCCCGGATGGAAGACGGCCGGTTGCGCAGCCTCAAGGAGTTGTTGCCAACCCTAGTCGAACTCGACAAGGAACAGCAGGCGCTGTTTGCGGCTTTTGCGAAAATCCGTGGCATTCCATCGAATATGCGAATCGTCGCGTCGCGTCTTGAGCCGGCGGGGGGGCCGATTTCGGCGATTTCGCAAAATTACCGGTTGATGTCGGATGAGGTCACCAATCATCTTGGCGGCTTTCGGGTCGAGAACGGCACGAGAAGCCTGTCCGAATCCGTCATGCTGCGGATCTACCGCGGGCTGTTCATGATGGCCGCCTCCCGGTTGCAGCGCGAAGTCAAGGAAGTGTCCATGGCCGCGCTGGGCAAACATGCGGAGCAGGACGGGTTCCAGACTGAAGTGGAGATCCTGACTACGATGCTCGACGATTACATGATCGAATCGGGCTCGGTGCTCGTGTCGGTGTTCAATGATGTCACCGCGCTGACTCGTTCGGCCAAGGATCTGCGCCAGCTCGTCACCGGACTCGATTCGATCCGCGTACTGTGTCGGGTCGAGGCGGGGCGCCTCGGCGCCCAATCGGCCTCACTCATGCCGGTGATCAATCAGCTCGATACGTTTCATGTCGAGATTGATGCGACGCTCGAGCGGATCATGTCGCTGGCCGAGCGGATCAAGGGGCTGGTCGAGGCGGCCATGCCGCGCACCTTCAATGGTTCTCTGCACTATCATTCTGCGACGGGGGCACTGTCGCGCTGAGCGCATAGGAGGTGAGCAGTTCGGCGACGATGCTCTGGGCCGAGGGTGAAAACCACTCCGCATCCCCGGTCATGCGGGCAATCTCCTTGCCCTCGGGCGAAATCAGGATCGACACCGGCAGGCCAAGCACGCCCATGTCGCGGGCCATGGCGCCCTTGCCATCCATCCTGAGTGGCAGGGACTGGATGCCCGCCTTTTCATAGAAGGACCGGATCGCCGGAAGCGGGTTGTGCCCGGTCGCCACCGGCAACACCACCAGACCCTGATCGCCATAGGCGGCGGCAAGCTGATCGAGTGCCGGCATTTCCTTGCGGCAGGGGGCACACCATGTGGCCCAGAAGTTCAGCAGTACGAGTTTGCCCCGATAATCGGCAAGGGTTTCCTTCACGCCGTCCGCCGCGGTGAAGGGCAGAGGGCTCACGTCCTTAGCCGCATCATGAAAGCCGAGTTTTTGCAGGCTGCCTTCGCGCAGAGCCGCAGCTGCGCTCAGGTCCGTTGCGGAGGCGGGAATTGCACCGAGGCTCAGGGCCGTATAAAGGGTGGCGGCAATCAGCTTTTTCAACATGCGGGACACGTCCATGACCGATAAGAAATCCAACGCGATGTGGGGCGGGCGCTTCGCTGCCGGACCCGACGCCATCATGGAAGCCATCAACGCCTCCATTGATTTCGACAAGCGGCTGGCATCCCAGGACATCGCAGGCTCACGTGCTCATGCTTCGATGCTTGCGAAACAGGGCATCCTTACGGATACCGATGCGGAAGCCATTCGGGAAGGCCTGCTCACGGTTTTGTCAGAGATCGAGCGCGGCGAGTTCGTGTTTTCGACCGCTCTCGAAGACATTCACATGAATGTCGAGTCGCGTCTCAAGGACATTATCGGCGAGGCCGCGGGCCGTCTGCACACCGCACGTTCGCGCAACGATCAGGTGGCGACCGATTTCAAACTCTGGACGCGTGATCAATATGATGCCGCCATTTCGGGTCTCGACGCGCTCATTCGTGCGCTGATCGTACAGGCGGAAAAAGGTGCGGATTGGGTGATGCCGGGCTTCACCCACCTGCAAACCGCGCAACCCGTGACCTGGGGCCATCACATGATGGCCTATGTCGAGATGTTCGGCCGCGATATGTCCCGTTTCAAGGATGCCCGCGTGCGGATGAATGAAAGCCCGCTGGGCTCCGCCGCATTGGCGGGCACCGGCTTCCCGATCGACCGGCACATGACGGCGGAGGCGCTGGGCTTTGATCGTCCGACGGCGAACTCTCTCGATGCCGTGGCGGATCGCGATTTCGCGCTGGAATTCCTGTCCTGCGCCTCGATCTGCGCCATGCACCTGTCGCGCTTTGCCGAAGAGCTGGTGATCTGGTCCTCCGCGCAATTCCGCTTCGTGGCTCTGTCGGACCGGTTTTCCACCGGCTCCTCGATCATGCCGCAAAAGAAAAACCCCGACGCCGCCGAGCTGATCCGCGCCAAGATCGGGCGCATCTTCGGGGCGAACGTGGCGCTCATGACGGTGATGAAAGGTCTTCCGCTCGCCTATTCCAAGGACATGCAGGAAGACAAGGAGCAGGTCTTTGACGCCGCCGACAACCTGATGCTGGCGCTGGCCGCGATGACCGGGATGGTGTCGGACATGACCGCCAATGTCGACAATCTGCGCGCCGCCGCCGCTTCAGGCTTTTCGACCGCAACCGATCTCGCCGACTGGCTGGTGCGCGAGGCGGGGCTGCCGTTCCGGGATGCCCACCATGTCACTGGTGCGCTGGTCGCCATGGCCGAGAAAAAGGGCGTCGATCTGCCGGATCTGAGCCTTGAAGAGATGAAATCCGTTCACGAAGCGATCACCGAAAGCGTCTATGACGTCTTGACGGTTGAAAACTCGGTCGCTTCGCGCACAAGCTACGGGGGAACCGCGCCCGCACAGGTGCGTGCGCAGATTACCCGTTGGAAAGAGGTGCTCGGATGAAACGTGTTGTTATGGCTTTGGTTCTGTTGGCCGGGCTGACCGCCTGTGGCGTGAATGGTGAGCCGGTGGCACCGGAGGTGGGGGTTTCAACCACCGTGGGGGTGAACTCTCATGCCGGGGCCTATACCGACACGGCGATCAATATCCATTTCCCGGCGAACTGATTTTCGAGACCTGATCCGGGGCGCGCCTGCCCCTGAAAGTGAAAGACCCAGATGGACCATTTCCTCTACAAAGACGGCGTGCTCCATGCCGAAGACGTGGCCGTGAGCGATATTGCGGCCCAGGTCGGTACGCCGTTCTACGTCTATTCCACCGCGACGCTGACCCGGCATTTCAAACTGTTCGATGATGCACTGTCCGGCATGGACCATCTCGTCTGTTTCGCGATGAAATCGAATTCTAACCTCGCGGTGCTCAAGCTCATGTGCGAGCTGGGCTCCGGGGTCGATGTGGTGTCCATCGGCGAATATCTCAAGGCGAAGGCGGCGGGATTTCCGGGCGAACGCATCGTGTTTTCGGGGGTCGGCAAGACGCGCGAGGAAATGCGCATCGCCCTCGAAGGCGGCATTCGCCAGTTCAACGTCGAGAGCGAGCCGGAGCTTGCGGCGCTCAACGAGGTGGCGACCTCTCTCGGGATGAAGGCGCCCATCGCGCTGCGGGTGAACCCGGATGTGGATGCCAAGACCCATGCGAAAATCGCCACCGGCAAATCCGAGAACAAGTTCGGTATTCCGATCGCCACCTGTCGCGACGTGTACAAGCGTGCGGGTGAAATGCCGGGCATCGACGTGATCGGTATCGACGTGCATATCGGGTCGCAACTGACCCAGCTCGAGCCGTTCGAGTTGGCCTTCACCAAGGTCGCCGAACTGACCGAAGCGCTGCGGGCCGATGGTCATGACATCCGCCGTCTCGATCTGGGGGGCGGGCTCGGCATTCCTTACGAGCGTTCGAACTCCGCGCCGCCGCTGCCGGTAGAGTATACCGACGTGATCCGGCGCACCGTCGGGCATCTCGGCTGCGAGATCGAGATCGAGCCGGGGCGACTGATCTCCGGCAATGCCGGAATTCTCGTGTCCTCCGTGATCTATCTCAAACATGGCGAGGGCCGCGATTTCCTGATCGTCGATGCGGCGATGAACGACCTTGTGCGTCCCTCGATGTATGACGCCTATCACGACATCATCCCGGTGACGGAGCCCGAGGCCGGAGAGGATCAGACCCCGATGGATATCGTCGGTCCGGTCTGTGAAACTGGCGACACCTTTGCCAAGGCGCGCAACATGCCCGGTCTTGGCGAGGGCGATCTGGTCGCCTTCCGTTCGGCGGGAGCTTATGGCGCGGTGATGGCCTCGGAGTATAATTCCCGGCCGCTTATCCCCGAGGTTCTGGTGAAGGGCGATCAATTCGCTGTCATTCGCAAGCGTCCGAGCTTTGACGAGATGATAAACCGCGATACCATCCCTGCGTGGCTCTGAGCGCGGATCATCCCGATGCGCGCCCGAAGCCCCGGGCGAGACGTATGGAATTTGACCGACAGCTCCGAGACAGCCTTGGCCAGAGCCTTGCCCGACGGGTGAGGCGCGCCTTGCGTGTGACACAGGCCGGGCTGTTGTACGAACGCTTGGGCACGGCCTTCTGGCCGCTGTTTTCGCTGCTCGTCTTTGTGGTCGGTCTGGCGCTTCTTGGGGTGCAGGAGGCCTTGCCGCCTTCTGGGCTTTGGGTCGCCGGAGGGCTGGTCGCCGTTCTGGCGCTTCTGTCCGTGATCTATGCGATACGCCATCTGCGCCTGCCCTATGCGGCGGAGGCCATGGCGCGGGTCGATGCGGACCTGCCGGGACGGCCCTTGCAGGCGCTGTCCGACACGCCGTTGATTGGGGCAGGAAACGACGCCTCCGAAGCGCTCTGGGCTGCGCATCGCACGCGTATGGCGGAACGTCTGCGCGGCGTGCATGCCATCGCGCCGATGCTGCGGTTGTCCTCCGCCGATCCGTTCGCGCTGCGCCTCATTGCCCTGACGACTTTGGGGATGGGACTTGTGTTCGGATCGTTTGAAAAGGCCGGAAGCCTGCGCGATCTCGGGGGGAGTGGGCAGGAGATCGCCGTCGGTCCAACCTGGGAAGGCTGGGTGCGCCCGCCCGCCTATGCCGGCAAGCCGACGCTCTATCTCGGCGATCTCGATCCGGAATTCGAAGTACCGAAGGGCTCGGACGTAACCCTGCGGTTTTACGGTGCGGATGGCACGCTGACGCTGCGTGAGACCGTCTCCGGCGATGACGACATGACCTTGCACGATTTCATCATCCGTCAGGCGGGCGAGATCGAGATCGACGGACCCACCGGTCGGCTCTGGGATGTGGCGCTGCAACCGGATCAGCCTCCCGTGGCCGAGCTTGTGGGCGAGATGACCCGCGCACCGTCGGGCGAGGCACGGCAGGAATTTCGGCTGAGCGACGATTTCGGTGTGGCGCGGGCCGAGTTGACGATCACCCGAGACCCGGAGGCCTTGGAAAGACGCTATGGTTTTGCCCTGCCGCCCGAGCCGCGCGAGGCGATCACTCTGCCGGTGATGTTGCCGCAAACCGGGGATCGTACCGAGATCGAGGGGCTGATTGCCGAAAATCTGGCTGAGCATCCTTTCGCGGGGCTGCCCGTGCGTTTGAGCCTCACGGCCTGGGATGCGGCCGGGCAGGAAAGCGCCGCCACGCTGGGGGAAAGTACCCTGCCGAGCCGGCGGTTCTTCGATCCTCTGGCGGCGGCTATCGTGGATCAGCGCCGGGAGCTTTTGTGGAACCGCGACAACGCCGCGCGCACGGCGCAGGTGCTGCGCGCGGTGTCGGTGAACCCGACCGAGATGTTCGACGAGATGACGACTTATTTCCGTCTTCGCGAAACCATCGGCCAGATTGAGGGACGCGCGGGGCGCCTGACGGATGAGCAGATCGACAGTATCGCGGCGAACCTCTGGGAGATCGCGCTGGAACTCGAAGACGGTCAGCTCAAGGAAGCGCTTGCCCGCCTGCACCGGGCGCAGGAGCGCCTGTCGCAGGCGATGCGCGACGGTGCGACGCCGGAAGAGATCGAACAGTTGATGCAGGAGCTGCGCGAGGCCACCCGCGATTACATGCAGCAACTGGCGGAACAGCAGGGCGATGAAAACGACGGCACCGACATGCCGGATCAGGGCCAGCAAGATGGGCAGGAGATCACCCAGGATCAGTTGCAGCAACTGATGGACCGCATTCAGGAGCTGATGGAGCAAGGCCGCATGGCCGAAGCGCAGCAGCTTATGGATATGCTGGCCGAAATGCTCGAGAACATGCGTGTCACCAAGGGCGAGGGCCAGGGCGGGCAGGGCATGCAGGGCCTTCAGGACATGCTGCGCGATCAACAGCAGCTCAACGATGACACGTTTTCGGACCTTCAGGACCGGTTCGGGGAAAACAGCCAACAGGGGCAAACTCAGCGACCCGGACAACAGCGGGGACAGAAAGAAGGGCCATCGGGCGATGCAGAGACAAATCCGGGAGAGGACGGCACGCGACCCGGCGAGGCGCCGAACGGCCAGTCTCTTTCCGAACGTCAGCAGGCCCTTCGCGATCAGTTGCAACGTCAGCGTAGCAGTATTCCCGGCGGCCAGGGCGGCGGGGACGACAGTGTCGGCGGCGCGCTCGAACGGGCCGACCGGGCGATGGAAGAGGCCGAAGACGCGCTGCGCGAGGGGGATCTCAACGGCGCGCTCGGGCGCCAGGCCGAGGCGATGGAAGCACTCCGCGAGGGCATGCGTCGCCTTGGCGAACAACAGGCGCAGAGCCAGCAGAACGAGGACGGGCAACAGGGCGAGGCCGGTGGCCAGTCCGGCAGTGACGCGGCGCGGCGCGATCCGCTCGGGCGCAAACCCGGCGACGCGGGGCGTTTCGGCAGCGATGACGAGCTCTATCAGGGCGAAGATGTCTATCGTCGGGCGGAGGAACTTCTGGACGAAATCCGGCGCCGCTCCGGCGAACAACAGCGCCAGGCCGAAGAACGCGATTACCTGAACCGGCTACTGGATCAGTACTGATCGGGTCTCAGGCGCTGAGCTGGCTCAACAGGGCGTTGAGCCGCACGCTCGCTGCGGACAACAGGCGGTCGAGCCAGGCGCGGAAACCGTTGGCTGCGGTGACATAGCTTTCCATGACGCCTGCAAGTGCGGGGACTTTTTCCGCAATCACCGGAGCCAGAACGTAAAGCGCCACGAGCATGATGGCCGCAAGCACCAGAACGAGGAACACGGAGCGGAAGCCAGAGCGTTCCGCACGGGCGCGGCGGGTGTCCTCGTCGGGCACCGTGCCGTCCTCATTGCGCTCGGAGGCCGCGCTGAGCGTCGAGTTGATTTCCTCGATGTCCGGCAAGAGATCGCGCCGCTTGCCGGTGGCCGCGGCGACGCTTCCCGCGACGATGCCGCTGTCGGCGGGGTCGAGGCCCCGAAGCCGCGCCATGCGGTCGCGCAGGCTTTTCTTGGCACTGTCCTGTGCCGGTTCTTCGAGCCCGAGATCGGGCTGGGTTTCAAGCGTTTCCCCCTGCGACTGGCGCATGGCCTGATCGAACTCGACCTCGGCGCGCAGGATGTCACGCACGCTGTCCTTGAGCGCAGAACTTTGTGCAGCGGGGCGAACAGAGGAGGTCTCAGCCGCCTCGTCTTCAGGTTCCGCGACTGTGTCTTCGGCTTCGAAAACGGGGGGGATCTCAGTGGGTTCGGGCGTCGGTTCTTCGATCGGCTCCGGAATGTGCAAATCTTCTTCGGGCTCGGCGACGACCGCGACGGTTTCGCTGTCCTCGACTGAGACGGAGGGTTCGAACTCCGGCGTCTCCTCGAATTCAGGGACGGTGTGCGCGGTCTCTTCCGGCGCGACATGACCCGGCACCGGGTCTTCGTGCGGAATCTCATATCCAAGCTCTTCGGCGAGGTCCTGATCGAGATGCGCGGGGCGCTGGAACCAGGTGTGACCGCAATTCGAGCACTGAACATCCCGACCCGCGTCGGGAATGACACGAGCATCGACCTCGTATTGAGCGCCACAATTGGGACAGATCAGCCGCATGTTTTCCCCTGCCACCGAGAGATTGTGCGCATGCTTGTGCGCGATTTTCCGTAATTCTTAACGCACATGTGCGAATTGTCCATGTTTTTGCGACAGTTGGATTGAAAGCTTTTGACCGGTGAGGCAAAACTGTCGCGAATACATAGAGGTTCGCAGAGGTGCCGTGTGATCGAGTTTCATGATGCTGGCTACGGCTACGGGGGGCGTGAGCTTCTGACAGAGATGTCCCTGACGCTGGCTCCGGGGTCGTTTCATTTCCTGACCGGGCCTTCGGGCACGGGCAAGACGACCTTTCTCAAGCTGTGTTATCGCGAACTGCAGGCGACCGCCGGGCGGGTCTCGATTTTTGACGAGGACACCCGGGGCATGGAGCGCGACGACGTGGCGCAACTTCGCCGCCGGATCGGGGTGGTGCATCAGGACTGCCAGTTCCTAGATCACCTGAGTGTTGCCGAGAATGTCGCCCTGCCGCTGACAGTGTCGGGTCAGCCGCGTGACGACGGCGATCTCTCCGATCTGCTGTCCTGGGTCGGCCTGTCGGAACAGATCAACGCCCGCCCGCCGGAGCTGTCCGGGGGGGAGCGTCAGCGTGCGGCTCTTGCCCGCGCGGTGATCATGTCGCCCGATGTGATCCTCGCGGATGAGCCCACCGGCAACGTCGATTGGGAGATGTCGCTGCGGCTCTTGCAACTGCTCATCGAACTGAACCGGATGGGGAAGACCGTGGTGATCGCGACCCACGACCTGCATCTGATCCGTCAGGCCAAATCCCAGGTCGCGGCCCGGGTGTTGCGCATTTCCAACCGGCGCATCCAGCAATCGGGGGCAGATCTGTGAAAACCATTCTTCTGCCCTTTCTGAATTTCAGCGAAAGCACTTCTGGGCGCGTGGTGCCGCCGTCGGGTTTCACGGCGCAGCTCACCGTGATCACCTCTGCCGCCATGGCGTTCCTCGCCGTCTTCGCGCTGGCGCTTTCCATGGCGACCGGGCGTCTGGCGGAGCGTTGGGGCAATGAGCTGGCGCGCGGCTCCACCGTGCGCATCTCCGCCCCCGCCGAGCAGGTCGACGCGCAGGTCGCAGCAGCTCTCAAGGTTTTGGAAACCACGCCGGGGGTCGCGGCGGCGCGATTGTTGTCGGAAGAGGAGGAGACTCTCCTTCTCGAGCCATGGTTCGGTCCCGATTTGCCACTCGACACGTTGCCCTTGCCCGCCCTGATTGATGTGCAGGAAACCTCCGACGGCTTTGATGCCGAAGGTTTGCGCCTGCGTCTTGCAGGCGAAGCGCCCGGCGCGGTGCTCGACGATCACAGCCGTTGGCGCAAACCCCTGCTGCGCGCCGCCGAACGTCTGCGGTTTCTGGGCGTGCTGTCTCTGATCCTGATTGCGGGGGTCACCGGCGGGATGATCACGCTTGCGGCCAATGCGGCCCTTGCCGCCAACGGTCAGGTGATCCGCACGCTGCGGCTTGTCGGTGCCACCGATCGTTTCATCGCCGGCGCTTTCGTGCGACGCTTTACCCTGCGGGGGCTGAGCGGGGCGCTCATCGGAACCTTCCTCGGTATGATCGCGGTCGCTCTTCTTCCGAGCGCGGATGAGGCGGGGAGTTTCCTCACCGGTCTGGGCTTTGTCGGTGCGCAATGGCTCTGGCCTCTGGCAATCCCGGTCCTGGCGGCGCTCGTGGCCTTCGCGGCCACCCGTGTCGCGGCCAGCCAAACCCTTCGGAGGTTGATGTGATGCCCTATCCGATCCAGTGGCTCCTCTCGCTGATCTTCGTGATCCAGATGTATCTGGCCATGGCGATCCTTGCGGTTTTCTTCACGCCCCTGGCGATGATCAAACGCGAATATGCCTATCTGGCCTGCTGGACCTATTGTCATTGGGTGCGTTTCTCGGCGCACTGGCTTGTGGGGCTCAAATCCGAAATCCGGGGCGAGGTGCCCAATGATGAGGTGCTGATCGGGGCCAAACACCAGAGTTTTTTCGACATCATCCTGATCGTCTCCGCCGTTCCGCGGCCGAAATTCATCATGAAGAAGCAGCTCGTCTGGGCCCCCATCGTCGGCTATTACGCCAAACGCATCGGCTGCGTGGCGGTGGATCGCGGCAAGCGGGGGCAGGCAATCAAGAAGATGATCGCGGATGTCAAATCCGGTGCCGCCCTGCCGGGGCAGTTGATCATCTTCCCGCAAGGCACCCGTGTCGCCGCCGGTGCCCATCTGCCCTACAAGATCGGCACCGGTGTGCTTTATGAGCAGACCGGGCAGGACCTCGTGCCCGCCGCCACCAATGTCGGCGTGTTCTGGCCGCGTCACGGCATCTACCGGGCGCGGGGCACGGCAGTGGTCGAATTCCTGCCGCGCATTCCGGCGGGGCAAGAGATGAAAAAGGTCATGGCCGAGCTGGAGGAGGTGGTCGAAAGTGCCTCGGACCGGCTCATGCTCGATGCTGGCTTCACACTGCCGGCGAAAGGCTGAACGTCATCTTGTCGTGATCTTGTGCGGCTAAGGAGAGCGACATGAAACATCTGGCCGAGATTTCCGAACTGGAAGCCCTTTACGGCGTACCGGGTCCCGCCGCGACGGAAAAGGTCGCGCGACGCATGACGCCGGAGTTTCGGCCCTGGCTTGAACGGTGCCGGTTCTGCATCCTCTCCACTGTCGGCCCGGAGGGCACAGACGCCTCGCCGCGCGGCGACAAGGAGCCTGTGCTGCGGGAACTCGACCCGGGTACGCTCGCGATGCCCGACTGGATGGGCAACAACCGCATCGACAGTCTGCGCAACATCGTGCGCGATCCGCGTGCGTCCTTGATGCTGTTTGTTCCTGGCTCGAACAATGTCGTGCGGATGAATGGGCGGGCGTTCGTGACGGCGGACGAAGGGCTACGCCAGTCCTTCGAGGTGGGAGGCAAACATCCCCGCTCCGTGATCGTCTTCGAGATCGCTGAGATCTACACCCAATGCGCCCGAGCCCTGATGCGCGCCGGGCTTTGGGAGGGGCGCGACGACAGCGAGGGTCTGCCGAGCGTCGGTCAAATCCTCGAGGCACTCACCGTGGGTCGCGTCGGCGGCAAAGCCTATGACGAGGAATGGCCGGAGCGCGCCGCCAAGAGCATGTGGTAACGAAGAAGGCCGTGCAATCGCACGGCCCCTTTCCCGGTATTTCCTTTGTGCCCGAAATACTCAGGTCGCCCGTTAGGCCGCCAGGCCCTTCGATCCCATGTCGAGGAACTTCTTGCGGCGGTCCTTGAGGATGGTCTCCGGCTTTTTCTTTTGCAGCGGGGCGAGCATCGCCTCAATCGCCTTGCCGACGGCGGCAATCGTCGCCTCGCGGTCGCGTTGCGCGCCGCCGAGCGGTTCGGGGATGATCTGGTCGATCACGCCGAGTTTGTGCAGGTCCTGCGCGGTCAGGCGTAGCGCTTCGGCGGCCTCGCGCATCTTCTCTGCATCTTTCCAGAGGATCGAGGCGCAGCCCTCCGGGGAGATCACCGAATAGACCGAATGTTCCAGCATCGCGAGTTTGTTGGCGGAGGCAAAGGCCACAGCGCCGCCGGAGCCACCTTCGCCGATGATGACAGAGATCATCGGCACCTTGAGATTGAGACATTTCTCGGTCGAGCGTGCAATCGCTTCCGATTGGCCGCGCTCTTCCGCGCCCTTGCCCGGATAGGCGCCGGGGGTGTCGACCAGCGCGATCACCGGCAGGCCGAAGCGGTCGGCGAGATCCATCAGACGGATGGCCTTGCGATAGCCTTCGGGACGCGCCATGCCGAAGTTGCGTTCGATGCGGGATTTGGTGTCATGGCCTTTTTCCTGACCGATCACCACCACGGGCTGATCGTTGAACCGCGCCAGACCGCCCATGACGGCATGGTCATCGGCAAAGTTCCGGTCGCCGGCCAGCGGCGTGTATTCGGTAAACAGCGCCTCGATGTAATCCTTGCAATGCGGCCGGTCGGGGTGGCGCGCGACCTGGCATTTGCGCCAAGGCGTCAGACCTTTGTAAAGGTCCTTGAGCATATCCGCGGCTTTCTTGTCCAAAGCGGCGGCTTCTTTCTCGACATCCATCTCTTCGTTGGCGCGGGCCAATGCGCGCAGTTCCTCGGCTTTGCCCTCGATCTCGGCCAAAGGTTTTTCGAATTCGAGATAGTGAGTCATGCGGACCTCCGAACGGTTTCGACCCCGTATATGGCTATTTTCGCGCGCGGGTGCAACTCAGCAAGATTTGTGATCTGCTGAAACGGTATCTCTCCCGCCAGGGACATGTTGAAAGGATACGGGGATTAATGGCGCGGCACGCTTATGAAGATCGGCTCTTGCGGGTGCTTGATCATGTCTATGCCCATCTCGATGGCGATCTTTCGCTCGACACTTTGGCGGATGTCGCGGCCCTGTCGCGGTTTCATTTCCACCGGGTGTTTTCGGCGATGACCGGAGAGACGGTGGCGGGGTTCATCCGGCGGGTGCGGCTTTACAAAGCCTCACATCTTCTTGTGCGCAGCGAAGACGGGATCGAGCGCATCGCGCAGCTTTGCGGCTACCCCAATCCGCGCAGTTTCGCCCGTGCCTTTCAGGATGCCTTTGGACTGACGCCCACCGCTTTTCGGGCGCGCGGCGTCGAGATGCCGCCTCTGCGGCTCACGGAAAAAGGAGACTACGTTATGTATGAAATTAAGGTGGAAGACCGCGCGCCGGCGTCTTTTGCAGGTGTGGCGCATCGGGGTGATTACACGGAGATCGGGCAGGCCTTCGAGGTGGCCGCTAAAACCGCCCTGTCGCGCGGCATGGGGCCGGTGCTCGGGCCGATGGTCGGCGTGTATTTTTCCAACCCCGGCGAGGTGCCGGTCGAGGAGATGCGGAGCATGGCCGGGTTCATCCTGACGGGGGACGCGACGCTTGAGGCCCCGCTCGACCCCTTTGCGCTAACGGGCGGGCGTTACGCCGTGTTGCGCCATGTCGGGCCTTATACCGGGCTGCGTCAGGCCTATGATTATCTTTATGGCAAATGGTTGCCCGAAAGTGGTGAGGAGCCGCGCGACGGGCCGCCGTTCGAAATCTATGAAAACACCCCGATGGACACCGCGCCGGAGGATTTGGTGACGCTGATCTGCGCGCCGATCCAGTGATCCAATAGAAACGCCCCGAAGCCTGAGCCTCGGGGCGTTATCGCCTCAACGGCCGTGCCTCCCCGCACGGTCGGAGGGATTTCAGGAGTTCGCGATCAACTCGGATTGGGCCACGATGACCTCGGCCTGTTTGATCGAGGCGATGTCGACCAAACGGCCTTTGTAAACGGTCGCGCCTTCGCCATTGGCCTTGGCCTGTTCCATCGCGGCGAGGATTTCGCGGGCCTCGGTGACGGCCTCCTCGGAGGGGGTGAACACTTCGTTGGCCAGCGCGATCTGTTTCGGGTGGATCGCCCATTTGCCGACCATGCCGAGCGTTGCGGAACGCCGTGCCTGCGCCCGGTAGCCCTCGTCATCGGAGAAATCGCCGAACGGCCCATCGACCGGCAGCACGCCGTGGGTGCGACAGGCGGCGACGATGGCGGCCTGTGCCCAATGCCACGGATCGGAATAATGCCGCGTGTCGCCGTGCAGCATGTAGTAATTCTCCTGCGTGCCGCCGATGCCGGTGGTTTGCATGCCCATGGAGGCCGCGAAATCCGCCGCTCCAAGGCTCATGGCGACGAGACGCGGAGAGCTGGCGGCGATCTCTTCGACATGGGCGATGCCAGCGGCGGATTCGATGATGACTTCGAAATTGATCTTCTTTGTGCGGCCCTTGGCGCGCTCGATCGCGGTGACCAGCGCGTCGACCGCATAGATGTCCTCGGCGCAACCGACTTTCGGGATCATGATCTGATCGAGCCGCTCACCTGCCTGTTCCAAGAGGTCCACGACATCGCGATACCAATAGGGTGTGTCGAGCGAGTTGATGCGCACGGCGAGGGTTTTTTTGCCCCAATCAATCGTGTTGATCGCCTCGATGATATTGGCGCGGGCCACATCCTTGTCCGAGGGTGCGACCGAATCTTCGAGATCGAGATTGATCACATCCGCTGCGGAGGCGGCCATTTTCGGGAAGAGTTTCGTGTTCGATCCTGGGCCGAACAACTGGCAACGGTTCGGGCGTTCCACGGGGGTGGGCTGGAGTCGGAAGGACATTGGCGCTCCTCTCGCAATGATATTTCCAAAATGTCGAATGCATTGTTATTATCTTACGCACTGCGTGGCAATGAGGATTTTGCGTCTGCGGCATGTCCCGAAAGATTGGAGAAAGTAGAGTTTTAAAGCTGCTTATTTCCTAATCAATCAAATTTTTATCCCAATAATTGAGTTATTGTCGGGATATTCTCCCATTCCGTCAGTCCCGCTGACACAAAATCCGAAGCACCTTGCATCGAATCTCGGTCACTCTGGGACAAACGCAACCGGAGTGCTGCACCATGATCGAAACCCCGTATCTTCTTTTCCTCGGCGACGCCCCTGACCAACTGGCCGCGAAAGTGGCGCAAGGAATCAAGGATTGGCGCCCCGAATTCGCCCTCGGCCAGTTCCGTATGGAGGGCTGCAAGGCCGATATGAAACTGCCGGATATGGACCTCAAGGCTGCCAAAGCCGCGGGTGCCAAGACCCTGGTGATCGGTGTCGCCAACCGTGGTGGTGTGATCAGTCAGGCGTGGAAAAAGGTTCTCATCGATGCGCTCGAAGAGGGGTTCGACATCGCTTCCGGCCTGCACAACCTGCTGCGGGACGAGGAAGATCTTGCCGCCGTGGCGAAAACCTTTGGTCGCAGCTTGCATGATGTGCGCATTCCCTCGGTGAAATATCCGATTGCCAACGGGATCAAGCGGACCGGCAAACGCTGCCTCGCGGTCGGCACCGATTGTTCCGTGGGCAAGATGTACACGGCTCTGGCGATGGACAAATCCATGCGCGACAAGGGCATGAAATCGACCTTCCGCGCCACCGGCCAGACCGGCATCCTGATCACCGGCGACGGTGTGCCGCTCGATGCCGTGATCGCGGATTTCATGGCGGGCTCCATCGAATATCTCACCCCGGACAACGATGCGGATCACTGGGACCTCATCGAAGGTCAGGGCAGCCTGTTCCACGTGTCTTATTCCGGCGTGACCATGGCGCTGGTGCATGGCGGTCAGCCGGATGCGCTGGTCCTGTGCCATGAGCCGACCCGCGAGCATATGCGCGGTTTGCCGGGATTTGCCCTTCCGTCGCTCGAAGCGTTGCGTGACACCGCTCTGAATTTGGCGAAAGTCGCGAACCCGGACTGTAAGGTGGTTGGCATCTCGATCAACACCCAGCACCTGTCCGATGACGAGGCGCTGGCCTATCTCGCCAAGGTCGAAGAAGACATGGGTCTGCCGACGGTCGATCCGTTCCGTCAGGGTGCCGGCCGTCTGGCCGATGCGCTTGCCGCGTTGTAAGACGCAGAAGACAAGACAGGCAAGACCAGCGGAATTCGGAGGGCCTCATGACCAAGCTGACCGTCACGCAAGAGAACTTTCGTCTCGCGGAAGTGTTCACCATTTCCCGCGGATCGCGCACGGAGGCCAAGGTGGTCACGGTCCGCGCGACCGACGGGGTGCATGAGGGCTGGGGCGAATGCGTGCCCTATGCGCGCTATGGCGAAAGTCTCGACTCTGTGACGGCGCAGATCGAGGCCCTTCCCGAAGACATCAGGCGTGCGACGCTGCAGGAGGTGCTTGAACCGGGGGCCGCGCGCAATGCGGTCGACTGTGCGCTTTGGGATCTGGCGGCGAAGCAGGCGGGCAAGCGGGTTTGGGACATGCTGGACCTGCCCGCCCCGATCCCGATGGTCACGGCCTATACGCTGTCGCTTGCGTCTCCCGAAGAGATGCAGGCCTCTGCCGCCAAACATGCGCACCGGCCTTTGTTGAAAATCAAACTCGGCACGCCCGACGACATGGCGCGTTTGGAAGCCGTGCGTCGCGGCGCGCCGAAATCGGACATCATCGTCGATGCCAACGAGGGCTGGAGTGCCGAGGTCTATGCCGATCTCGCGCCGCATCTGGTGCGACTTGGCGTGAAGCTTGTGGAGCAACCCTTGCCTGCCGGGCAGGACGACATGTTGGCGGAGATTGAGAGGCCCCTTCCGGTCTGCGCCGACGAATCCTGTCACGACCGGGCGAGCCTGCCGGATCTCAAGGGCAAATACGATGTGATCAACATCAAGCTCGACAAGACCGGCGGGCTCACCGAGGCCTTGGAGCTGCGCAAGGCGGCCCGTGCCGAAGGCTATGGCATCATGGTCGGCTGCATGGTCGGCACCTCTCTGGCGATGGCGCCTGCCGTGATCGTGGCTCAGGGCGCGCGCGTGGTGGACCTTGACGGGCCTTTGCTTTTGGCGGAAGACCGTGCCGAGCCTTTGAAATACGACGCGGACGGGGTACACCCGCCGGCGCGCGCCCTCTGGGGCTGATGTCATTTAAGGAGAATGAAATGACCCGCACCGTCTATGTGAACGGCGAGTACCTGCCGGAAACCGAAGCCAAAGTGTCGATTTTCGACCGTGGGTTCCTGATGGGCGATGCCGTCTACGAGGTGACCTCGGTTCTGGATGGCAAGCTGATCGACTTCGAGGGGCACAAGAACCGCCTCGAACGCTCGCTGAAAGAGCTGGACATGACCGCGCCGGTCACGATGGACGAGCTTCTGGAAATTCACCGCAAGCTCGTTGAACTCAACGACATCGACGAAGGTGGCGTGTACTTGCAAATCTCCCGTGGCGCCGATGACGACCGGGCGTTCGAATACCCCGATCCGGAGAAGGTCAAACCGACGCTGGTGCTCTTCACCCAGAAGAAGAACCTGCGCAACTCCGCCTCCGCCGACAAAGGCTACAAGGTGATTTCCATCGAGGAAATGCGCTGGGCCCGTCGCGACATCAAGACCGTGCAACTCCTGGGTGCCTCGATGGCGAAAATGGCGGCGCACAAGGTTGGCTGCGATGACGCGTGGTTCGTTGAGGACGGCTATGTGACCGAGGGCAGCTCGAACAACGCCTATATTGTCAAGGACGGCAAGATCATCACCCGTCAGCTTTCGAACAAGCTTCTGGCCGGGATCACCCGTGCTGCCGTGCTGCGCTTTGCCGCCGAGGCGCAGATGCAGATCGAAGAACGTCTCTTCACCATCGAAGAAGCACAAGCTGCGGACGAGGCTTTCTCCACCTCCGCCACCGCCTTCGTTCAGCCGATCGTCGAGATCGACGGGGCAGCGCTGGGCGATGGCACGCCGGGTCCGGTGGCCAAACGTCTGCGCGAGATTTATCTCGAAGAGGCGATGAAACTCGCGGTGTAAACCGGGGTTTCATTCGGATTGAAAAGGCCCGCTCAGCGGGCCTTTTTTCGGTCAGTCGATCTTGCCGCTGATGCAGCCGTCCCGGCTGATGTCCTTGCGACCTTGCCTGTCACGCAGGCGGTCGACATCCTCGAACCTGGCGCAAAACCGATAGTCGCCGCCCGCCTGCGGCAGGTAGCGATAGCCTTCCTCCGGCAAGATTGCGTGCTCCGACAGATTGATGGAACAGGTCGTTGTATCCTCGAGCGTTGTGGGGAGGGAGGAACCGCCCTTGGCACGGGCGAGGCAGATCAATTGGCTCTGATAGGCGATCAGATCCCAATAGCGCTGGTCGTCGCGTCGTTCACTCCGGCCGGCTTCCGGCCCGCCGACGGCCAGGATGCCAGCCAGCAGAACGCCTGCGACAAGCAGTGTAAGCGCCAGTTGCGGCCAGCGCTCAGGCACCATCTTCGGCGTCCTTCATGGCACCCTGGAAATAACCGAATACGGTTCCGGCAACGGCGCCCACGAGCAGAAGCTTGAGAATGAATTCCAATGTCATATCCCCGTTCAAAAGCGCGTAGATTGCGCTCAGAACATCGCCCAGAAGCGCCAGGGATGAGAGAAACAGGGCGATGTAGCCGAACCATTTGCGCACGGCGGAGCGTTTGCGGCTCGGGTCTCGGGCGAGGCTGCGGATTTCCGTCCGTTGCATCAGCATGAACAGCGGGAAGAAGACGATGAGCGCCGAAATCGACCAGCGCATCGAGCGATTGCTCCATGAGGAGGTATCCATGTCCGACATCCAGCGTTCGATCAGGTCAAACCCGAGATCGACAATGTGCCATGCGGTCATGCCGAGCGCCACGAACATCAACGCGTAGAAAAACGCCTCTTTCGCGGAAACATAGGGGCGCGGGCGGGGGATCGGCGGGGTAAAGGAGCTTTCTGCCCATGTTGCGAGCGCATCCTCGACCTCGGTTCTGGCCCAGCCAGCCTCCGAGAGTGCCATCGTGATCTCGTCGCGGCTGCGGCCCGAAATCAGCGCTTCGCGGACGAATTGTGCGAGCTGATCGGCGGGCTTCATTTTTGCTTGTCCGTGCCGACATTCTCGGCAAAGGCCTTGGTGAACGCCTCCTGTTTGGCGGCATCTGCCTCCGTCTGGTTCCGGGCTTTCCAGTCCTCATAGGGCATGCCGTAGTACAATTCGCGCGCCTCGTCCTTGGTCATCTCGATGCCGCGGGCATTAGCCGCTTCCTGAACCCAGCGCGACAGGCAATTCCGACAGAAACCTGCGAGGTTCATCATGTCGATGTTCTGCACATCGGGACGTTTGGTCATGAGGTGATCGCGCAGCGTGCGAAACGCGGCGGCTTCGATCTCCACCATGGTTTTGTCGTCAATCTCCTGCATCGCTTACCCTTTCACGCGTTTGGCATAGGCCAGTTTATTCATATCCCGCACATCGACGGACAGGCTGCCGACCGTCGGCAGGACCTGATCCATCGCTTGCAACACGATATCCGACAAGCGCGCCTTTGTCTCGTCATCGCGACCTTCGAGCAGATAGAGCGTTGCATGGGCAAAGGTCGCGGGCTCCGTGCCGATCTTGAAGAACGGTTGCGGCCGTGCGCGGACCTTGAGCGCCGGGGCGTTGATTTCCACGTCTAAAATCAGGGTTTCAAATACGGTTTCGCAAAGCTGCGACATGTTGTGGCTCTGCTCTAAACCTTCGGCGAAGTCGATAACGACATGGGGCATGGTTACAATCCTGTCTCTGTCAGAGTGTCTTGAAGAATGGGGGCGAGGAGCGCGGCCCAATGGGCCTGGTGCGCCGCAGTTTCGATCAGATCGGAGCGGATTTCGATCAAAAGATTAAGCCGTCCGTGGTGCAGCGCATGGCGGTCTATGGCGTCGCCGGGCAGGTGGCCGTCATAGGGTTCATTGTCGCCGATGACCAAACGCTCGCCGATCTTTTCCGCCTCGGCCTGCAGCGTCTTGGAGGCTTCAAGAGCTGAGATGAACGGATCGGTAAAGCGCCGGTCATAGGCTGACAGAATGCCGACCTGCCAGGGGCGGCGCGGGCGGTTTTTCAGTTGCGGTGTGAAACTGTGCACCGCACAGATCACTACGTTATCACGGGTCTCGCAAAGCGCCTCATAGGCCGCGTGATAGGGGCGATGAAACAGCGCCAGCCGCCGCTCCACCTCCGCATCATCGGCGTGCCGGTTGCGCGGAATGAGCGTGCCGTCATAGAGCTTCATCACCAGTGTCGGATCGTCCTCGCCCCGGTTCGGGTCGATCACCAGGCGGGAAAAATCCGTATGAATTATCGGACTGTCCAAGAGGTTCCCCAACTCCCGGCTTACTCCCAAGGCGCCGACATCATAGGCGATATGCCGTGCCATATCCTCCGGGCCGATGCCGAGATCGGGACCGATTTCCGGCGGCACCCGGTTCGTTGCATGGTCGCAGGTGATCAGCCAGCGCCCCGGTCTGTCGGGGCCGTCGATGCGAAATGGGGGATGATCGGTCATTTTTGCGTCACCTTTGCCTGTCACGACTGCAATACGCGCTTTGCGCAGGCAGGGCCAGTTGTGCCAGCGTCTTCTTTGCGTCATAGAGAAGGTGGCCCACCGCGAAACGTAAAAAGACCGAAAGGACATCAGGCCGTTATGAGACGCCTTCGGAATGTGAAAATCGTGGCCACACTGGGCCCGTCCTCCAATGATTACGACACCATCCGCGCGCTTTCCGAAGCGGGCGCCGATGTGTTCCGACTGAACATGAGCCATGGCGATCACGAGGAAATCCGTGCCCGCCACGCCATCATCCGCAAGATCGAGACCGATCTTGGCCGCCCCATCGCGATTCTCGCGGATTTGCAGGGACCGAAGCTGCGGGTCGGGAAATTTGCCCATGGCGCGCACGATCTCGAAGAAGGCGACAAGTTCCGCCTCGATCTCGACGATGCGCCGGGCAATGGCGACCGGGTGCAACTGCCGCATCCTGAAATTTTCGCCGCGTTGAAACCGGGCGCGACGCTTCTGGTCAACGACGGGAAAATCCGTCTCAAGGTCGAAGAGTGCGGCCCCGATTATGCCGATTGTGTCGTGACCGTGGGCGGTACGATTTCCAACCGCAAGGGCGTGAACGTGCCGGATGTGGTGCTGCCGCTGGCCGCGCTGTCGCCGAAGGACCGCAAGGATCTCGAATTCGTCTGCGAGCTGGGCGTCGACTGGGTCGCGCTGTCTTTCGTGCAGCGCCCGGAAGACATGCTGGAGGCCAAGGAGCTTGTGAAAGGCCGTGCCTCGGTGCTGGCGAAGATCGAAAAGCCCTCTGCCGTCGAAGCGTTCGAGAGCATTCTCGCCGTGTCCGACGGGATCATGGTGGCCCGTGGCGATTTGGGCGTCGAACTGCCGGTGCAGGCCGTTCCGCCGATCCAGAAACGCCTGACGCGCCGGTGTCGTGCAGCGGCCAAGCCGGTGATCGTGGCGACGCAGATGCTCGAAAGCATGATCGAAAGCCCGATGCCGACCCGCGCCGAAGTGTCCGACGTGGCAACCGCCATCTATGAGGGCGCCGATGCGATCATGTTGTCGGCTGAATCTGCGGCGGGCAATTACCCGGTTGAGGCGGTCACGACGATGAACAACGTCGCCATGTCGGTGGAAAACGATCCGGTGTATCGCGATGTGCTCGACGCCTCGCGGGCGGGGATCAAGAAACAGACGGTTGCGGACGCCATCGTGTCCGCGGCGCGCGAGATCGCCGAGACCACCGACGTGAAAGCCATCGTGTGCTACTCCGAGAGCGGCACCACCGCGGCGCTGACCGCGCGTGAACGTCCGCATGTGCCGATCATTGCCATGACGTCGCGCCGCAACACCGCGCGCAAGCTCTGCCTCTACTGGGGCATGCATTGCGTGATGACCGGTGAGGTCGAGCGCTTCAAGATGGCCGTGGTCAATGCGGCGCGGGCTGCGCGGACTTCGGGTTTTGCGACCGAGGCCGACAAGATCGTCGTGGTCGCGGGTATTCCGTTCAACCATGCTGGTTCGACCAACATTCTGCGGGTCGCGCCGTGTGAAGAGCGTCTGATCTTCAACACCGACCCGGAATAACCGGGGAACAGGGCCGCGATGGATACCGATCTTTTCCTCGTGTTGGGATCGCTTCTATGCTGTCTGGCCCTGACCTCGGCGGCCAGCGCCTTTTCCGAAAGCCGTCGCCCCCGCACCGCCATCTGGCTTGTGCTGATCGGGGGCGGCATGGTGCTTTCGGCTTTGCTCTTGCGTCCCGGGGGATACGCGTTTGCGGAGTTCCCCGAGGCCCTGATCCGGGTTCTCGGCAGATTTTTCTGAGAAACCGCACGCGCAAGGCTTGCAAATACAAGGGATCGGCTGTACTGGCAGCCGCTCATGGGACGCGTCCGGCGGTATGGCATGCCGAGTCGCGTTGAAAACCACCCCATAAAGGAGATGGAAATGCCTAAGATGAAGACGAAGTCGAGCGCGAAGAAGCGCTTCAAAATGACCGCCACCGGCAAGGTCAAAGCGGGTCAGGCCGGCAAACGCCATGGCATGATCAAACGCACCACCAAGTTCATCCGTGACGCTCGTGGCACCACGACGCTCTCCGCGCCCGACGCGAAGATCGTCAAAGGCTACATGCCGTACAACCGCTAATCAGGAGTAGAGACACATGTCCCGCACCAAAGGTGGTACCGTTACCCACGCCCGTCACAAAAAAGTTCTGAAGGCCGCCAAAGGTTACTACGGCGCCCGTTCCCGGAACTTCCGCACCGCGACCCAGGCCGTCGACAAGGCCAACCAGTACGCGACCCGCGACCGTAAAGCCCGCAAGCGCAACTTCCGCGCTCTGTGGATCCAGCGGATCAACGCCGCCGTGCGTTCGCATGACGAAGCGCTGACCTACTCCAAATTCATCAACGGCCTGTCGCTGGCTGGCATCGAAGTTGACCGTAAGGTTCTCTCCGATCTCGCCATCAACGAGCCGGAAGCATTTGGTGCCATCGTCGAAAAGGCGAAGGCCGCGCTCGCGTAAGCTCTCTACGCCTCTTTAGTGGGCGCAATGTCCGAGTCGAAAATCGTTCACGATTTTCTCGCCATTGCTTGGAAGAGACCATACATTTTTGAAGCCGCGGACCTCATGGGGTCTCGCGGCTTCTTGTCTTTTGGGTCTCCCGTGGTATCGAGGCGGGGACCAATGAATACGAGGGGTTCAGATGGACGATCTGAAGAACAAATACCTCACCGCGATCTTGCAGGCGGGGGACGAGGCGACGCTTGAGGACATCCGTCTTCAGGCGGTCGGCAAAAAAGGCGAAGTGGCACTCAAAATGCGCGAACTGGGCAAGATGAGCCCGGAAGAGCGTCAGGTCATGGGGCCGCAACTCAACGCCCTCAAGGACGAGATCAATTCCGCTCTGGCCGCCAAGAAGGTCGCGCTGGAAGACGCTGCTCTGGACGCGCGTCTGGCCGAGGAATGGCTCGACGTCACCCTGCCGGGGCGTCAGCGTCCGCAAGGGACCATTCACCCGATCTCGCGTGTGTCTGAGGAAATCTACGCGATCTTCGCCGATCTCGGTTTCGCCGTCGCCGAAGGCCCGCAGATCGAGGACGATTTCCACAACTTCGACGCGCTCAACATCGCGCCGAACCACCCGGCGCGCCAGGAGCATGACACTTTCTACATGCACCGCGCCGAGGGCGACGAGCGTGCGCCGAACGTGCTGCGCACCCATACGTCGCCGGTGCAAATCCGCTCGATGATTGACCAAGGCGCGCCGATCCGCATCATCGCGCCGGGCCGTGTCTATCGCTCCGACTACGACCAGACCCACACGCCGATGTTCCACCAGGTCGAAGGCATGGCCATCGACAAGGACATCTCCATGGCGAACCTGAAATGGGTGCTCGAAGAGTTCTACACCGCGTTTTTCGGCACCAAGGTGAAAACCCGCTTCCGCGCCTCGCACTTCCCCTTCACGGAACCCTCCGCCGAGGTCGACGTGCAGTGCAAATGGGAAAACGGCACCGTGACCGTGGGCGAGGGCGACGACTGGCTCGAAGTCCTCGGCTCCGGCATGATGCACCCCAAAGTCCTGACCGCCGGCGGCATCGACCCGAAGGAGTGGCAAGGCTTTGCCTTCGGAATGGGGATCGACCGTCTGGCGATGCTGAAATACGGCATCCCGGATTTGCGGGCGTTCTTTGACTCGGACCTGCGCTGGCTGCGTCACTATGGGTTTAGCGCTCTGGGCACGCCGACGCTGGCGGGGGGGATTCACGGGTAATGGCAAGCGAAACAATCACGGCATGTGAAAACATCTGCCGCGATTTTTCGTGGTTGGGTAGTATCTCCGACTGGATGCCATTGTTCACATCGATTGTGATCGCATTCGGTGGTTTCTCACTCTACCGTTTCCAGAAGCAAGTAGATCGTTCTGAACGCCTACACGAAGAAAAGCGCAAAGTTTACGTCGATTTCCTCGCCGTGCACTTGGAATATGTAGTCGAAAGACAAATTACCGAGGGCGATCATACAGAAAGAAAGGTTTTCACTGAGTTGATCAGTTTAGCCACGCTCTTAGGTATGTATGCGCCAGATGAGATAACGGCTATGGCGCATAAATTAGTGAGGGAAACAACTTCCGCGACTGATGCCCAAGATCAGGAGAGTAAACCCAATCTACGAAGCGCTTTGATCAAGGAAATGAAAGCAGATTTGCTTAAATGATCAATTTCGCGGGGTGTCAGCCCCGCGTCACGCCCGACCCGCCCCATGGGCGGGCGTGAACGCCCACCCCGGGTCGCGCGCGCCGCTCGTCCCTGCAAAGATTAACTTCTCCCATAAGGAGACCCGAAGATGAAATTCACACTCTCCTGGCTCAAAGAGCATCTGGAAACCGAGGCCTCCCTCGATGACATCCTTTACGCGCTGACCGATCTCGGGCTTGAGGTCGAAGGCGTCGAGAACCCGGCGGACAAGCTCAAGGGCTTTAAGCTGGTGAAGGTCAAAGAGGCCGAGAAACACCCCGACGCCGACAAGTTGCGGGTCTGTCAGGTCGAGACCGACGAGGGCATGACCCAGATCGTCTGTGGCGCGCCCAATGCCCGTGCGGGGATCACCGCCGTTTTGGCGAAACCCGGCATGTATATCCCCGGCCTCGACATCACCATTTCCGTCGGCAAAATCCGCGGCGTCGAGAGCCATGGCATGATGGCGTCTGAGCGCGAGCTGGAGCTGTCGGACGAGCACAATGGCATCATCGAGCTGGAAGATGGCGAGATTGGTATGGAGTTCGCCGACTGGCTGGCGAAACATCAGCCGTCCAAGGTCGATCCGGTGATTGAAATCGCCATCACCCCGAACCGCCCCGATGCGTTGGGTGTCCACGGCATCGCCCGCGACCTCGCGGCGCGGGGTCTTGGCACGTTGAAACCGCTCAAGGTGGAAACGGTCGAGGCGAAATTCCCGAACCCGATCTCGGTGGAGATCACCGAGGCCGCGAAAGACGGGTGTCATGTGTTTGGCGGGCGTCTGATCAAAGGCGTCAAAAACGGCCCCTCGCCGAAATGGTTGCAGGATCGCCTGCTGGCCATCGGTCTGCGCCCGATCTCCATTCTGGTCGATGTCACCAACTTCTTCACCTACGACCGCAACCGCCCGCTGCACGTCTTCGACGCGGCGACGGTGAAAGACGGTCTGGTGATCGACCGCGCGAAAGGCGGCGAAGAGTTGCTGGCGCTTGACGAGAAGACCTACAAGATGCCGGAAGGCGCGATGTGCATCTTCTCCGGGGGCAAGGTCGAGAGCATCGGCGGCATCATGGGCGGCGAAGAGACCGGCTGTTCGGATGAGACCACGGATGTGTTTGTCGAGGCGGCGTTCTGGAACCATCTCGACATCGCCAAAGGCGGCCGTGCGCTCAAGATCAACTCCGATGCCCGTTATCGCAACGAACGCGGCATCGACCCGGCCTACAACATGCAGGCGCTGGACGATGCGACGGCGATGATCCTTGAACTCTGCGGTGGTGAGGCCTCTGAGGTTGTGATCGCAGGCGAAGTGCCGGACGTGTCGCGGAGCTACAAGCTCGACACCGATCGGGTGCAATCGCTGGTCGGCATGGACATCCCGGCGGAACGTCAGGTGGCGATCCTCGAGTCCTTGGGCTTCGTGATGGACGGCGACATGGCAAGCGTGCCGAGCTGGCGTCCCGACGTGCTGGGCGAGGCCGATCTGGTCGAAGAGGTCGCCCGTGTTGAAAGCCTGACGCATTTGGAGCCGAAGCCGATGACACGCCCCTCCGGCGTGGCCAAGCAAATCCTGACCCCGATGCAGGTGCGCGAAAGTGCTGCGCGCCATCAGGCGGCGGGCCTCGGGTTCAACGAATGCGTGACCTACAGCTTCATCGACCAGAAATCTGCGGAACTCTTCGGTGGAGGCTCCGATGCCGTACGTCTTGAAAACCCGATCAGTTCCGAGATGAGCCACATGCGCCCGGACCTTTTGCCCGGCCTTCTGGCGGCGGCCACGCGCAACCAGGCGCGGGGTTTTGCGGATCTGAACCTGTTCGAATGCGGTCCTGCCTTCTTCGGTGGTGAGCCGGGCGAGCAGCGTGCGCAAATCTCTGGTCTGCGTGTCGGGGCAACGGGGGCGAAAGACGTGCATGGCGAACGCCGCAGCTACGATCTTTATGACGCGAAAGCCGATGCCGAGGCCGTTTTGGCCGCCATCGGCGCGCCCGCAAAAGCGCAAATCCTGCGCGACACCTCGCCGTGGTTCCATCCGGGCCGCTCGGGGAAAATCTGCCTCGGGCCGAAAAAGGTTCTGGCCGAGTTCGGCGAGCTGCACCCGAAGGTCTTGAAAGAGATGGGCGTCAAAGGCACCGCCGTGGCCTTTACCGTCCACCTCGAAGAAGCCCCGATGCCGCGCGGCAATAAAATCGCACGGTCGGCGTTTTTCACCAATGATCTGCAAGCGGTCGAACGCGACTTTGCCTTTGTCGTCGACAAGGGCGTCAACGCGCTTGATCTGGTGAACGCAGCCGGGGGCGCCGACAAGGCGCTGATCGAAGAGGTGCGCGTCTTTGACGAGTTCATCGGCGGCTCTCTGGGCGAGGACAAGAAATCTCTGGCAATCACCGTGCGCATCCAGCCGACGGGCGGTACGCTCAAGGAAAAAGACCTCGAAGAGCTTTCGGCGAAGATCATTGCCAAGGTCGAAAAAGCCACCGGTGGTACGCTGCGCGGCTGAGGCGCAAGCCACGTGAACGGAAAAGAAACGGCGCCTTACGGGGCGCCGTTTTTCAATGGGATGATGATATAGGGCACATCGCGGGTCACATCGGGGTCTTCGAACCGATAGGGCAGGGTGGCTGTGTATGCCTTTGAGGGGCCCTGAAGTCGGGACGCAGGCACGCTGTAATTCTGCAGAAGCGTTTCGACGCGTGTGAGGTCAGCAGTTTCGACTAAAACAAAGCAGCGCACACTTTCAGGGATGAGGTGTATGGTGGCCGTTGATGGCGTGAACCAATTGGGGTGATAGTACCGTAAATTGCCGAGGTAATAGTAACCGGGGGCATCGATGGCGATTGGACCATCGGGGCAGGCGTCTTCGATGTGATCGGCAAGGACCTCAACCATGAGTGAATCGGACCCCGCGCCGCGCAGCCGAATATCCGCCATGGCCGCAATCAGGATCAGGGGGAGGACCGCGCAAAACCGCAAAAGGTTGCGCCCGGCGCGCGCGGAAAGGGCAGTGCCTATCCAAAGCATCAAACCGGTCGATAGTGGGATAAGCGCGGGCAACAGCCATCGCGCTTGCACATCGCTGCTGCCAGAGGCAATCACGCCGATCAGGGAGATTACCAACCCAAGTGCGCCCGCTCGGATCAGCCAAAGGCCGATGCCTTGATCTTCCGCCACGCGTCTCAACGCTTTGCGGCTGGGGAGCCATGCAACGAGAAGAGACAGAAGGGTCAGAAGTATGGCGACGAGGCTTTGGATGAAAAACTCGACGACCCCTTGTTGGCGCGGCGACAGTGAAGATCCGCTTGAGGTGTGATAGAATTTTTGGGTCGAAGACAGAGCCTGATCCATATGGGTCGCGATCCATCCATAGGGGATGGCGACGAAAGCTGCAGCAATCGCGAGACTGATCAGAAGCTCACGGCGCCAGAGTGTCCTGCGAAGGTCCTTGTGCCAATACGCGGTGAGGAACAAGGTTAGAGGGAAAAGCCAGTAATTGTATTTCGAAAGGCCGCCCAGCGCGAGACAAAGCCCCAGCGCGATCCAGTTTCCAAAATCGGGAGCTCGCCACTGACGAAGCAGGATGTAAAGCGTCCACGCCATCGCAGCATACATTGCAATCGAGTGCGACCCGGCTCGTTGCCCTTCAAAGGAAAGGTTTGGCAAAAGCAACAGCCCCATCGTGCCTAGTAGCGATAGGCGGATGGGAAGCTTTTGACGCAGGCCGAGATAGGCGCCGGCATAGGTCAGGCAGAGCAAAAAGTTCTTGGTGACGGTCAGCGCAAATGTGTTGAACCCGAACAGTTTGAATGCCGCAGTCTGAAACCAGTTATAGAGCGGCAGCTGAGGTCCGTATCCGAGGCGAAAATCCCGCGCCATTGCGATCATTTCGGCCTCATCAACCTCAAATGATCCTCCCAAAAAGGTGCGCAACAGCGTTTGGATCGTAAAATAGGCAACGACAACGCCAAGGAAGATGCGATCTGCTTTTCTACTCGACATGGGATGCGGCGTGCTGACCATTTTCAGCCCCTATTTGATGCGTCCGAAACGGAAGTAGACGGGCAAGGTCGCATCGCTGTGATGTGCCGGAAGGATAAGGCTCTGCCGCGGCTCAAAGGTTGCAGTGTCGGCGCCGATCCAATCAACCGATTTTGCACGCGCGATCAGGTCTTCGTCATAGCGACTTAGGACCAGAACATGCGGCACTTCGCGGTCGCTCATCGAGGTTGGAAGAGTTGAGGAGATGTCCCAGTCAGGGCGAAGTAGCGAGAGGTTTCCACCAAGGTAAAAACCGCTCACAATCACCGTGTCCGAAGGCAGATCCAAAGCCTCGATGGCTTGAGCAAGCCCTTCAAAGTCGTAATCGCGGCGCGCACCGTCTTTGAAGCGGTCGTGGGCAAGTCCCGCGAAAATGCCAAGCGCCAAAAGCGCCGTTGCACCGCAAAACGCGACAGTTCCTTTCCGGCTGATGCGTTTCGTGAGCAGGAGGAATATCGCGATGACGAGAGGCATGACGATGGGTAGCAACCACCGCGTCGTGACTTTCCCGGCACCGGAACCCCAAACGATGATGAGGCCAATGATCATGCTAAAGATCGCCATACGGGTCAGCAGTGCGGGGAGCCATGGGGCGGAAATTTCGCCGCGTGGTGCCTTGCGTGACACAAGGTGCATCCCCCCCGCAACGATCATGGGCAAAAGCAAAAGCGCGACCAGGCCTCCGAGATATTCGATAACCCCCTCAGGGAGGAGGGCGGTTTGCACCTCATCAAGCTCAAACTTATGCGCAGACGCCATGGCAAGCTCGGCGTTGGATTGCATCCAAAGATAGGGGCCAACACAAAAAGCCGCCGCGATCACAGGGACAATCAATGCGTGTGGGCTGCGCAGAAGACGCCTTGGTTCGGGCATAGTTAATGCGACCAAAATGAAGGCTGCCGGGACGACCCAATAATTGTATTTGGAAATGCCGCCCAACCCCATGACGATACCAAGCAAGACCCAATCGCGCGACCGGCCGGTCCGCATCACCCAAAGAAACGCTGCAAATGTGCCGGAGATGGCGGCAAGCATGGCATTGGAATGCGTGGTGATCCGCTCTGCTTCCCATGAGATATCCGGGATCAGGAAGAGCGACAGTGTGGCGATGGCGGCGTGTTTTGCCGAAAGCCAAGCTCTCAGGCCCACAAAAAGCAAAGCAAAGGTTGCCCAAAGGAACGCATGTTTGAGCAATGTGATGCCAAACAGACCTTTGCCGAAAACGCCAAAGACGAGGACTTGAACCCAGTTGTAGAACGGAAGTTGCGGACCGTAGCCCCATTGCAGGCCTGGCGTCATCATAAGCATCTCGCCGTCATCCGCCTCAAGCCCGCCGCCCATAATCATGCGCTGAACGATTTGCAGTAGATAGTAGAGCGTGATTGCGAGGAAAAAGTAGCGCGTGATGCGGGCGCCTTGTGCAGCCTCATATGCGCCGGATTGATCGGAAATCGCCTGTGTCATCGTATGTTCAGCCAGAGAATAATGTTTTCATCATGCTATCCGGTGACACAGGCAGGGTCCATGCCTTACTCCGGGCGCGGCGGAATGTTGTTGGCCTTGGCCACCGCAGGACGCGCATAGAAGCGCTCGACATAGGCCGGTACGTTTTTCAGATCGTGATAGCCCACAACCTCTTTCGCGCCATAGAATTCCAGCACGTTGATCCAGGGTGCGATGGCCATATCGGCGATGGAGTAGTCGCCCATGATCCAGTCGCGGCCTTCGAGGCGCTGTTCGAGGACGTTCAAAATCCGTTTGGCCTCGTTGATATAGCGATCACGTGCGGTCGGGTCTTCCATCGCGGCGCCTGCGAATTTGTAGAAGAACCCGAGCTGGCCAAACATCGGCCCGACGCCGCCCATTTGGAACATCAGCCATTGGATCGTCTCATAGCGGGTCTTCGGGTCTTTCGAGAGGAATTTTCCGGTTTTTTCGGCGAGATAGATCAGGATCGCCCCGCTTTCGAACAACTCAATCTGTTCCCCGTCCGGCCCGTTCGGGTCGATGATCGCCGGGATCTTGTTGTTCGGGTTGAGCGCCAGAAACTCGGGGCTTTTCACATCCGCATCGGCGAGGGTCACGAGATGCGCTTCATAGTCGATGCCCATTTCTTCGAGCGCGGCGGAGACCTTGACGCCATTCGGTGTCGGAAAGGAATAGAGCTGAAGCTTTTCGGGGTGTCGGGCGGGCCAGCGCGCAGTGATCGGGTGAGTGAGAGTTGCCATAAGTTTTCCCTGATGCGTTCGAATTGACACATAACCTATGGCGTCCGGCCCGGAAAAAAACCATTCCGCATGTGCGGCATTGTGCTATGCAATGTGCAGCGCCGCGCCCAAAGCATGCGGCCTTGTGTGGGACAGAAGTGGAACTTCGAAATGCTTAAAGAATTCAAGGCGTTTATCGCCAAGGGCAATGTCATGGACATGGCCGTCGGGATCATTGTCGGTGCGGCCTTCACCGCCATCGTGAAATCCATGGTCGACGATCTGATCAATCCGATCATCGGGGTCTTCACCGGCGGGCTCGATTTCACGAACCGCTATGTGGTGATTTCCGGCGAGGTCGCGCCGGGTATGTCGCTGGAGGCCGCACGCGAAGCGGGGGCTGCGATCTTTGCCTATGGCTCTTTCATCATGGCCGTGATCAACTTCCTGATCATCGCCGTCGTGGTCTTTCTGCTGGTCAAGTTCGTGAACAAGGTGAAGGATTCCGCCGTCAAGGAAGAAGAGGCTGCGCCCGAGGCACCGAAGGGGCCGTCCGAACTCGACGTGCTGCTCGAAATTCGCGACTCTTTGAAGAAATAAGTCCGCGACGACCGAATGCCGAATGGAGAAAGGCCCGCATCCGGGAGGGTGCGGGCCTTTTCCGCGGTGTGCTGCACCGCAAGGGACACATATCCATGATACGTGGTCTCGCATGTCTTCCGTCGCTCTTGTCGTAAGAAAACAATCGTGGGAGATTGTTGCATCCTGATGGATTGAAGCGGGAGAAAGCTGCGCGATGATCAGACTTGACGACACCGACCGCCGGATTTTGCGGATCTTGCAGCGACGCGGGCGGATTTCCAATGCCGATCTGGCGCAGGAGGCCAATGTGTCGAGCTCGGCCTGTCACCGGCGGGTGCAGCGGCTGGAGGCGGAGGGGATCATCCGCGATTATGTGGCGCTTCTCGATCCGCGTCATCTCGACCGCCGGGCGACCGTGTTTGTCGAAGTGACCCTGACCAGCCAGGCAGATGACATTCTGGCCGCCTTCGAGAAAGCCGTGCGCAACATGCCGGACGTGCTGGAGTGTCACCTCATGGCGGGCAAGGCGGATTATATCCTCAAGGTGGTGGCCGCCGACACCGATCATTTCGCCGAAGTGCATCGCCAGCTCGTGCGTTTGCCGGGGGTGCAGACCATGCAATCCTCTTTTGCCATGCGCACCGTCTTCAAAACGACGGCCCTCCCGGTCTGAGAATGCAGCCGCAGGATCACGATTTGGCGAAATCGTCTGCCCTATGGTAAGCCTGTCGGACGCCGCGTTTGGGAGGAGGCGGCCAGGATGCGCACAAACCACGCTGAACACATCATTTCCACCGTCGAATCGGGCTCCGTCGGCACGCGTCTGACGGCCAGTTGGCGGCGGTCTTTGCAAAAGCACGGGCTGGATCCGAGCCGCGATCCCGGGCCGCGCCGTTTCTCTGACGCGGAGATCGCGGAGCGCCGGGCCCGTCTCGAGGGCTTCATGGGCCTCGCCGCACCCAAGCTCGATCAGCTCTTTCAGATGGTCGGAAACACCGGCTGTTCCGTTTTGATGACGGATCGCGACGGGGTGGTGCTCGATCAGCGTTCGAAGGATGCCGATGCGGAGACGTTCAGAGCCTGGGGGCTCTGGACCGGGGCGGATTGGTCGGAGGAGGCCGAGGGCACCAACGGCATCGGCACCTGTATCACCGAGGCCCGTGCGCTGACGATCCATCGTGGCGAACATTTCATGAGCCGCAACACGGTGATGTCCTGCATGGATGCGCCGATCTTCGGCCCCGATGGCGAATTGATCGCGGCGCTCGACGTGTCGTCCTGTCGCGCCGATCAGACCGAAGCCTATGCGCGCCTGATCGCAGGCGTGGTGTCTCAGACCGCGAAGCAGATCGAAACCGAAGCCTTCCGTGCGGCATTCCCGAAAGCCCGCATCATCGCGGCTCCCGAGGAGCGCCCGGAAGGCGCCGTACTTCTGGCCGTCGATCAGGACGATCTGATCATCGGAGCAACCCGTGCGGCCCGGCGTGCCTATGGGCTGGGCTTCGGAAGCCAGATCGCGCCACGCCCGGCCTCAGATATTCTCGGTCGCGACGATTCCGCCTCCGCTCTGGAGCGGGCCGAGCGGGCGGCGCTCAAACGCGCGATTGCGCGGGCGGGCGGGAATCTCTCGGCGGCGGCGCGCGAGCTTGGGATCGGGCGGGCCACGCTCTATCGGCGGATGAACAGGCTCGGTCTAAATGATACGGGTGCAAACTGACCGGAACCTGTCTCAACCTGTCTCAGAGGTGAGACATTGCCGCGCTGCGGCGTCGGTTTCCGGGGATTGCGCCGCCCTTATGTGAGCGTTCACATTTCCTCCTATAGCGTGACGTGGAGGACGTCATGCAACAACGAGGAGGAACTCAATGAACGTTCAGGCCGAGGCAAGCGCACACTACGCTTCCCCTTTCAAAACCCGCTATGACAACTTCATCGGCGGCAAGTTCACCCCGCCTGTGAACGGCAAATATTTCGACAACACGACCCCGATCACCGGAGAGAAGGTCTGTGAAGTCGCCCGCTCCGACGCGGCAGATATCGAACTGGCGCTCGACGCGGCTCATGCGGCGCGCGAAGCCTGGGGCAAAACCTCTGCGGGCGAGCGCTCCAACATCCTGCTGAAAATCGCAGACCGGATCGAGGAGCACCTCGAACATATCGCGACCGCCGAGACCTGGGACAACGGCAAGCCGATCCGCGAAACCATGGCCGCAGACATTCCGCTTTCGGTCGACCATTTCCGTTACTTCGCCGGTGTTCTGCGCAGCCAAGAAGGCACCATGTCCGAGATCGACCACGATACCGTGGCCTATCACTTCCACGAACCTCTGGGCGTTGTCGGCCAGATCATTCCGTGGAACTTCTCCATCCTGATGGCTGCCTGGAAACTGGCGCCGGCTCTGGCTGCGGGCAACTGTATCGTGCTGAAACCGGCGGAACAGACCCCGGCTGCGATCATGGTTCTGATCGAGCATATCGCCGATCTGCTTCCGGCGGGTGTTTTGAACATCGTCAACGGCTATGGTGCCGAAGTGGGCGCGCCGCTGGCACGTTCGCCGCGCATCGCGAAGATCGCCTTCACCGGTTCCACCGCGACCGGTCGGATGATCATGCAATACGCCACCGAAAACCTGATCCCGGTGACGCTTGAGCTCGGTGGCAAATCGCCGAACATCTTCTTCTCCGACGTGATGGCCGAAGATGACGCCTATCTCGACAAGGCGGTCGAAGGTTTTGTGCTCTTTGCCTTCAACCAGGGCGAGGTCTGCACCTGCCCGTCGCGTGCGCTCATTCAGGAAGACATCTACGACGAATTCATCGAGCGCTGTATCGCCCGTGTGAAAGCGATCAAACAAGGCGATCCGCGTGACATCAATACCATGGTGGGCGCTCAGGCCAGCTCCGAGCAGCAGGAGAAAATCCTGTCCTATCTGACCATCGGTCGCGAAGAAGGCGCCGAAGTTCTGGTCGGTGGCGATGCCGCACGGTTCAACGGCGATCTGGCAGGCGGTTATTACATCCAGCCGACGATCCTGAAAGGCCACAACAAGATGCGCGTCTTCCAGGAAGAAATCTTTGGCCCGGTTGTTTCCGTGACGACTTTCAAGGACGAAGAAGAGGCGCTCCATATCGCCAACGATACGATGTATGGCCTCGGCGCCGGCGTCTGGACCCGTGACGGGACCCGCGCCTATCGCTTCGGGCGCCATATCGAGGCGGGGCGTGTCTGGGTCAACAACTACCACGCCTACCCGGCCCACGCGGCCTTCGGTGGCTACAAACAGTCCGGCATCGGGCGCGAGACCCACAAAATGATGCTCGATCACTACCAGCAGACGAAAAACATGCTCGTCTCCTACAACCCGAATAAGCTGGGGTTCTTCTGAGAAACCTCTGCTCCGGTTAAGCCCGGTTGAGGGCTTACCCCTTGCGGGGTGCGTGTTCTCCTCCCCCTTTGGGCCACGCCCCCGCGCCCTTCCGCCCGAAAGCCGGAAGTCGAACGCTCTGCTCTCACTGCGATCGCAGGACAGGGCAGGGCGTTTCTGCCTCATGACACGATAGGAGGTTTGCCATGCCCGTCGCCCGTGTGCTCGCCACAGAAGCCGCCCTCGATCTCCTGTCCGAGATCACCGCCGAACACGGCCCGGTCGTCTTCGTGCAATCCGGAGGCTGTTGCGACGGCTCTTCCCCCATGTGCTACCGCAAGGGCGACTACCTGATCGGCATGCGCGACGTGAAACTGGGGGAGGTTGAGGGCGCAGCGGTCTGGATTTCCGCTTCGCTCTTCGAGATCTGGAAACACAGCCAGATGATCCTCGATGCGGGCCCCGGTCATGGCGCGGGATTTTCGCTCGATACCGGGCGGGGGCGCTGTTTTCTGTCGAAAGCGCGGGTGTTCAGCGATGCGGAATGGGCGGAGCTCGCAGCCAGCGAGGCTTGACGCCTCCCTTCCGCGTCCCTTCCACCTGCGTGAACCTTAATCTGATTAACCTTAACGTCTGTTTAGCCCCTCAGATCTTTCCTTTGCTGTAAAAATACTCAAAAAGCGGACGAAACCGCAGGGGCTGAGCCTCGACCCCCTGTAGACTCCTGCGAACAAACCCGCTAAAGAACGCTATCTTGCGCCCGCGTTTGGGCGCCCATACGGATTTTCCCCTGATGCTGACGCCTCTCTCCGAAGCCCTCGCCGAGCGCGGGTTCGACACCCTGACCGACGTGCAAACCGCCGTCACCGCCCCCGAACTTGCGGAGGCGGATCTTTTGGTGTCGGCCCAGACGGGGTCGGGCAAAACCGTTGGCTTTGGCCTTGCCATCGCCTCGACGCTTCTCGGAGACGCAGAGCGTTTCGATCATGCCGGAAGCCCGCTCGCGCTTGTCGTTGCCCCGACCCGAGAGCTTGCCATGCAGGTCGCCCGCGAACTGGGCTGGCTTTATGCCAAAACCGGCGCGCGGATTTCGACCTGTATCGGCGGCATGGATGCCCGCGATGAGCGACGCAGCCTTGAGCGTGGCGCGCATATCGTCGTCGGTACACCGGGCCGTCTGCGCGATCACATCACGCGCGGCGCGCTGGACCTGTCGGACATTCGTGCCATCGTGCTCGACGAGGCCGACGAGATGCTTGATCTCGGCTTCCGCGAAGACCTCGAATTCATGCTCGGTGAAGCCCCTGAGGATCGTCGCACGCTGTTGTTCTCGGCCACTGTGTCGAAGTCCATTGCTGAAATTGCCAAGACCTATCAACGTGATGCCATTCGCGTCACCACGATCAGCGAGCGCGAACAGCACAGCGACATCACCTATCAGGTGATCCAATGCGCACCGCGCGATGCCGAGCATGCGATCATCAACCTTCTGCGCTATCACGACAGCCAGACCTCCATCGTCTTTGCCAACACCCGCGCCGCGGTGGCGCGTCTGACGGCGCGGTTCGCGAACCGGGGTTTTGCCGTGGTGAGCCTTTCCGGCGAACTGTCGCAGGACGAGCGCAGCCATGCGTTGCAGGCGCTTCGGGATGGCCGCGCGCGTGTCTGTGTGGCCACCGACGTGGCCGCGCGTGGCATCGACCTGCCCAATCTGGAACTGGTGATCCACGCCGATCTGCCGACCAACACCGAAGGTCTGTTGCACCGCTCCGGCCGGACGGGCCGGGCCGGGCGCAAAGGGATTTCGGCTCTGATCGCCCCGGATAATGTTTCGAAAAAAGCTGCGCGCCTGTTGAAATGGGCGAAGATCGAAGCGGAATGGATTCATGCACCGACCGCCGAGGAGATCCTCGCGCTCGACGAGAGCCGGTTGATGGAAGATGCGGCCTGGGCGGGGGAGCTGTCCGAGGACGATCAGACCTTTGCCGCGAAGCTGCTTGAGAAATTCAGCCCGGAACAGGTGGCGACCGCCTGTCTGCGGCTCTATCGCGCGGGCCTCTCGGCCCCCGAAGAGCTGAACGTCCATACGGCGCAGCGCCCGCAGGATGCGCGCGCGGCTTTCGGCCCGTCGAAATGGGTGTCCCTGTCGGTCGGGCGGGATGGCAATGCGGAGCCGCGCTGGTTGTTGCCGCTGTTGTGCCGGGCCGGAAATCTTGAGAAAACTCAAATCGGTAAGATCCGCATGCAAGACACGGAGACCTTCGTGGAATTGCAGGAAGCGGCGCTTTCGGGGTTCCTTGATCGGCTCGGG
This sequence comes from Celeribacter ethanolicus, assembly GCF_002407265.1. Lineage (NCBI taxonomy): Bacteria > Pseudomonadati > Pseudomonadota > Alphaproteobacteria > Rhodobacterales > Roseobacteraceae > Celeribacter > Celeribacter ethanolicus. The sequence goes on along the minus strand of NZ_CP022196.1, from coordinate 2,208,833 downwards.
GCGGGCAACGTGCTTGAGGACGGGATCACGGTCACGGCGCTTGCGGGCGAGCCGGAGATGCAAGGCGGTCGGCGCAGCCCCGCTGGACGGCCGCAAAAAGCTTTTCCGTCCAAGGGCAAACCGCGTTTCGAGAAGCCGCGCGGCAATACCTCCGCTGGAGATTATCTGAGCGAAACCGCGCCGCAAGAGCGCCCGCGTTCGGAGAAGCCGAAGTTCGAGCGGCCTGTGCGCAAGGAACGCGACGACGCGGTGCATGCGCCTGCGAAGCCGAAGAAACCGCATCGCAAGGGCGGCAGTTTTGCTGCGGAAAACGGCGGGGATAAGCCGTCGGCAAAACGTCGGACAAACGTCGGACATGCGTCGGGCAAGCCCATGGGCAAACCGGGCGGCAAACCGACAGGTAAACCGGGCGCAAAACCGGAGGGGAAATTCAAACGTCCCGGCGGCCCGAAGCCCTTCCGCAAAGGCGCGAAAGGTGGCGACGCCACGCCGCGTCGCAAGGGCTGAGGCACAGCCGGACTGGAAGACAAAAACAAACCCCCGGAGCGAGAGCTGCCGGGGGTTGTATTTTTATCTGTCCCCGAAAGGACCGTTCGAAACGTCGAACTCGCTCTAATTAGAGCATGCCTTCGCGCTGAGCTTTTTTACGAGCCAGCTTGCGGGCACGGCGGACGGCCTCGGCCTTCTCGCGCGCTTTCTTCACGGACGGCTTCTCGAAATGTTGCTTGAGCTTCATTTCACGGAAAACGCCTTCGCGTTGAAGTTTTTTCTTCAGAGCCCGGAGGGCCTGATCGACGTTGTTGTCACGAACGCTAACCTGCATGTGGTGTCACCACCTTCCTAAGTTAGATTTGCAAAAATTGCAGGAGGTGGCCGTATAGCAAAGACACTCTAGCTTGTCTACTATGCCCGAGACCCTGAAGGAGGACAAAGACATGCCGACCACCGCTTATCCCGATCCAACCCGTGAAAAACTGCTCGATGCGGCTTTGATCCATGTGGTTTTCGACGGCTGGGGGCCGGACAGCTTCAAGGCGGCAGTGGCTGATTCGGGTGTGTCCGAGGCGCTGGCCAGGGTGGCGGCCCCGCGCGGATCGGTCGATCTGGCGGCGGCCTATCACAAACGGGGCGACCGTGAGATGGTCAAGGCGCTGGCGGAAGCCGACATGTCGCAGATGCGGTTCCGCGACAAGATCGCCCATGCCGTCTGGCTGCGGCTTCAGGCGGTGGATCGCGAAGTGGTGCGGCGCGGCATGTCGCTTTTCTCGCTGCCGCATCTGGCACCAGAGGGCACGAAACTGGTCTGGGAAACGGCGGATGCGATCTGGACCGCGCTGGGCGACACATCGGAGGATGTGAACTGGTACACGAAACGCGCGACGCTGTCCGGGGTGTTTGCCTCTGTGGTGCTGTTCTGGCTGGGCGATGACAGCGAAGGCTTTGCCGACACCAAGGCGTTTCTCGACCGGCGCATCGACGATGTGATGCAGGTTGAGAAGGCAAAGGCGAAGGTGCGCGACAACAAGATCCTGTCGGCGATGTTTGCCCTGCCGGACGCGGCGCTTTCGATGGTGAAGGCACCTGCGGGAGCACGGCGCGCGGATGTGCCGGGGACGCAAAAAGAGGGGGCGGAGGTGACGCAATGAGCCAAACCGTGAACCTGCCCGAAACCATGCGCGCCGTTGAGATTTCCGAACCGGGTGGGCCGGAGGTGCTGAAACCCTGCACCCGCCCTGTGCCGAGGCCGCGCGCCGATGAGATCGTGATCAAACTGGCCTATGCCGGGGTGAACCGGCCCGATGCGCTGCAACGCGCCGGGCTTTACAACCCGCCGCCGGGGGCCTCCGACCTGCCGGGTCTTGAGGGCGCGGGGGAGGTCGTGGCCGTGGGGGCGTCCGTGTCGGATTGGGCGGTCGGCGATCAGGTCTGCGCGCTCTTGCCGGGAGGTGGGTATGCCGAATACGTCGCGACGCCTGCGGCCCATGCGCTCCCGGTGCCGAAAGGCCTATCGTTGAAAGAGGCGGCCTGTCTGCCGGAGACGTTTTTCACCGTCTGGTCGAACGTGTTCATGCGCGGCGGCTTGCTGGCCGGGGAGCGTTTCCTGGTCCATGGCGGGTCCTCGGGCATCGGGACGACGGCGATCCAGCTTGCCCGGGCCTTTGGTGCACGGGTGTTTGCGACCGCAGGGTCGGAAGCGAAATGCAAGGCCTGTCTCGATCTCGGCGCGGAGCGTGCGATCAATTATCGCGACGAGGATTTCGTCGAGGTGGCGCAGGCAGAGGGCGGGATGAACCTCATTCTCGATATGGTCGGGGGAAGCTATATCCCCCGCAATATCAAGGCGCTTGCGATGGAAGGCCGTTTGGTGAACATCGCCTTCCTGCAAGGTTCCAAAGCCGAGGTGAACTTTGCACAAATCATGATGCGGCGTCTGACCGTGACGGGATCAACACTGCGTCCGCAATCCGATGAGGCCAAGGCGAAGATCGCCGAAGCGCTTTTGGCAAAGGTCTGGCCGCTGATCGAAGCGGGGCAGGTCGGGCCGGTGATGGACAGCGCTTACACTTTGGGCGAGGCCGGGCGTGCGCATGCGCATATGGAAAGCGGGGCGCATATCGGCAAGATCGTTCTGGAGATGTGAGTATTTTGGCAGCAAAGGAGACGGGTGGCTGTTTCCTTTGCTGCTTCAAATACTCAGTCGATGGCCTCCAAAAGCGCATCGTCCAGTGTGCAATCCCGGATCGTGTCGGTGCCGCATGTGCGCGGTTCGAGATCGCGGGTGAGGCAGATGCGGACCTCCTGAATGCGGTAATTTTTGCAGGTCACGGTGATCTCGTTGGCCTCAAGACCGGGGTTGTCGCGGAGGAAGGCCTCTTCGACGACGGAAGCCGGGAGTTTCACGTCGTTCTTGAGTTTGCGGAACACCTCGGGGCGGGTGAACTTGTCATAGGCTTCCCGGGACAGAGAGAGGAAGTCCTGGGCTGTGAGGCCGGAGCATCGGCCGTGTTTCTTCCATTGATACCAGGCCGCGCCCGAGGTGCCCATGATGTCCTCCATGGCGGCGGTCTCGCGTTTCGACGGATCCTGTGCGGAGGTGTGGCAATAGGACGGCCAGCCGCGTTCATATTGCGGCCAGAGACCATGGAGCACCCAGCCGAAATCGCCGTCGCATTGCGGAGAGTTGCGGGCGTCGCCTTCGAGCGCGCACCATGTGGGCGACCAAGAGAGCGACAGCACGTAATAGTCGAAATCGCCCGCCTGTTCGCCCTCGGCAAAGCAGGGCGTGGCGGTCAGAAGACCAAGGCAGGTTAGGGCGGTCACGATCCGTTGACGCATTTTCTCTTTCCTCCGATTGCGATCCGCACTATACAGCGGCGAAGTTCCCCGACAACGAGAACCGTCCCCATCGGGGAAAGCCCTTTCAGGCGACGGGAAAGTTGTATCCGGGGAGAGCCGCATTTTTAAGGAGTGTGACCCATGGCAAAACCGATTATGGCGAAAGCCACCGCTGTTTGGCTGGTCGACAACACCACGCTGAGCTTCAAACAGATCGCCGATTTCTGCGGTCTGCATGAGCTCGAGGTGCAGGGCATCGCCGATGGCGAGGTCGCCGGTGGCGTGCGCGGGTTCGATCCGATCGCCAACAACCAGTTGACGGCCGAAGAAATCAAGTCGGCGGAAGAAAACCCGCTGCAAAGGCTGAAGCTCAAGTTCAACGCCGCAGCCCAGGGCGAAGAGAAGCGCCGCGGGCCGCGCTATACGCCGCTGTCGAAACGTCAGGACCGTCCGAATTCGATCCTCTGGCTGGTGAAATTCCACCCGGAATTGTCCGACGGCCAGATCGCGAAACTGGTGGGCACCACCAAGCCGACGATCCAGTCGATCCGCGAGCGCACCCACTGGAACATCGCCAACATGCAGCCCATCGACCCGGTGGCTTTGGGCCTGTGTAAGCAATCCGAACTGGATGCCGCCGTTCAGAAGGCTTCGAAAAACCGCGATGCGTCGATGAGCGACGACGAACGACGCAAGCTTCTGTCGACCGAGGATTCGCTCGAGATGGATACGGAGCCGAAGATTCCGACCGCGATTGCGGGGCTTGAAACCTTCTCGCTCACCGTCGATGACGATGACAAGGAAGACGAGCTGCCGGATGCCGACAGCTTCTTCAACCTGCCGGACCGTGACGACGAGGACGATGACGAATAATCGTCGCGTCGAACGACATGAGAAACCCGGGGCCGCAAGCTCCGGGTTTTTTTATGGGATCAGAGGCTTTTGCGGGCGGTGAGCGCGGCGGTGATCGTGCCGTCGTCGAGATAGTCGAGTTCGCCCCCGACCGGCACGCCCTGCGCCAGAGAGCTGACCGTGCAGCGCCCGGACAGCTCGTCGGCGATGTAATGCGCAGTGGTCTGGCCGTCGACCGTGGCGCCAAGCGCAAGGATCACTTCGCGCACCTGCTCGTCGCCCACGCGCGTCACGAGCGCCGGGATGCGCAGATCCTCTGGCCCGATGCCGTCGAGCGCCGAGAGCGTTCCGCCCAGAACATGATAGCGGCCCTTGAACACGCCCGCGCGCTCCATGGCCCAGAGATCGGAGACATCTTCGACCACGCAAATCTCGCCATTGGCGCGTCGCTCGTCCGCGCAGATGTCACAGAGATCAGCCGTGCCGATATTGCCGCAGCGCACACATTCGCGGGCCTGATCGGCGACCATTTGCATGGATTGGGCGAGGGGCTGCATCAGCCGCCCGCGTTTCTTGATCAGATGCAGAACGGCGCGGCGTGCGGACCGCGGCCCAAGCCCTGGCAAGCGCGCCATGAGATCAATCAGATCCTCGATGTCCTGACGACCGCTCACGGTTTAGAACGGCAGTTTGAAATCGGCGGGAAGACCCAAGCCCTCGGTCAGGGCCTTCATCTCGCTTTCGGCCTTCTCGGAGGCTTTCGCTTGCGCATCCTTGATGGCGGCGAGGATCAGGTCCTCGACCACTTCCTTCTCGGAGGGCTGGAAAATCGTCGGGTCGATGTCGAGGCCGGTCAATTGGCCTTTCGCGGTGGCGGTGGCCTTGACCAGACCCGCACCGGATTCGCCCGTCACGGTCATGGTTTCAAGCTTTTCCTGAAGCTCGGCCATATCCTTTTGCATTTGCTGGGCTTTTTTCATCATCCCGGCCATATCGCCGAGACCGCCTAGGCCTTTGAACATCTGTTACTCCATAGTTCCTGTGAGGGCGTTCACTCTTCGAACGGGTCCCATTCGTCTTCGACTTCCTGCAACGCATCGAGGGCGGCTTCCTGGGCGATGGCCTCCGGCGTGCGTATTTTCGTGATTTCCGCGCCGGGGAACAGCTCGAACACTTTCGCGACCATCGGGTGTTCCATGGCTTTGGCCCGGAGTGCGCGCTCCTCGGCTTCGGCCACTTCGCGCAGTGTCTGCGTGCCCTCGGGGGCCTTTGCCAGCGTCACGCCCCAGTTCTGGCCGGTAAAGGCAAAGAGGCGGCTGCGCAGGCGCTGCGGGAATTCGGGATCAGCGTCGGGCGTCATCTCGAACTCGAGGAAGCCTGGGCGATAACTCACGAGGCGGATATAGGATTCCATGTCGATCTTGAGTTTCATGTCGCGATGCTCGCCGACGAGATCGACGAGGGACTGGAAACTGACATAGCGGGCAAGTGCCGCGTCCGGGGCGAGAGCCGTGGCCGTGGCAGCGCCTGAGGACATCGTCGGGCCATGCACGGGACCGCGCGGGGCCATGGACCCACCTTGAGCGGAAACAGAGCCGCCGCCCGAAGCTGCGCCGCCGCCCGCAGGACCGGAGGGCGGGCGGGGCGGCGGGTTTTGTTCGGTGAGCTTGCGCACCAGATCTTCGGGCATCGGCAGATCGGCGACATGGGTGAGCCGGATGATCGCCATTTCGGACGCCATCATCGCATTGGGCGCGGCGGAGACTTCTTCGATGGCCTTGAGCAACATCTGCCACATGCGCGACAGTACCCGCATGGGCAGTTTCTCAGCCATGGCGAGGCCGCGGGCGCGTTCGTCCGGGCCGATGGTCGGGTCTTCGGCGGCGGCGGGGGTGATCTTGATCACCGAGACCCAATGGGTGATCTCGGCGAGATCGCGCAGCACGGCAAGAGGGTCGGCCCCGTCGGCATATTGACCGCCGAGTTCCCCGAGCGCGGCTGCGGCATCGCCCATCATGATCATGTCGAAAAGATCAAGCACACGCCCCCGGTCGGCCAGCCCCAGCATGGCGCGGACCTGATCGACGGTGGTCTCGCCCGCACCGTGGGAAATCGCCTGATCCAACAGAGACAGCGCGTCGCGCACGGAGCCTTCGGCGGCACGGGTGATCAGCGCGAGGGCATCCTGCGCGACTTCAGAGCCCTCTTTTTCGGCGATGCCCGCAAGGTGATTCATCATCACCTCCGGCTCGATCCGGCGCAAATCGAACCGCTGGCAACGCGACAGAACCGTCACCGGCACTTTGCGAATCTCGGTTGTGGCGAAGATGAATTTGACGTGGGCGGGCGGCTCTTCGAGCGTCTTCAGGAGCGCGTTGAACGCACTCGTGGAGAGCATGTGCACCTCGTCGATGATGTAGATTTTGTAGCGTGCGGAGGCCGCCCGGTAATGCACCGAATCGATGATTTCGCGAATGTCACCCACACCGGTGCGCGACGCGGCGTCCATCTCCATCACGTCGACGTGACGCCCTTCGGAAATCGCGACGCAATGTTCGCAGACCCCGCAAGGTTCGGTTGTCGGCCCCCCCGTGCCATCTGCGCCGATGCAGTTCATCCCCTTGGCGATGATCCGCGCGGTAGAGGTTTTGCCGGTGCCGCGAATGCCGGTCATGATGAAGGCCTGCGCGATCCGGTCGGCGGCAAAGGCGTTTTTCAGGGTGCGGACCATGGCATCCTGACCGATCAGGTCGGCAAAGGTTTCCGGGCGGTATTTGCGCGCCAGAACCTTGTAGCCGGTGGTGGTGTCGGTCATGCGGGGCCTCCTTGGTTGCGGCTAAGGTAAGGGCGGGGACGGGTCCCCGCAACCTCATTTCCAAGAGGATCACTCGCCGCGTTTGGCGCTTTTGGCTTTCTTCACGGATTTCACCATTTTGGAGAATTTTCGCCCGCGTTCGCGCGATTCCGCGATGGTCTCGGAGTTGCGTGCGTCCTCATCCACCAGCTTGCGCCAGCGTTCCAAACGGTTCGGGTCCAACTCTCCGGTCTCAATCGCGCGGCGCACCGCGCAGCCCGGCTCCGTCTGGTGTTGGCAGTCGGAAAATTTGCACTCTGTGGCCAGATCGGTGATGTCCTCGAACAGGGTCGCGATGCCCTCGGAGGCGTCATGCAGCGCGAGTTCGCGCATGCCGGGAGTATCAATTAGCCAGCCGCCCGCATGCATCCGGTGCATCGAGCGCGCCGTGGTGGTGTGCCGGCCCTTGGCGTCGTCTTCGCGGATGTCGCCGACCTCGATGTCCTCACCGGTGAGGCCCCGCGCGATGGTGGATTTGCCCACGCCCGACGAGCCGACGAGAGCAATCGTCTGCCCCGTGCCGCAATAGCGCTCAAGCCGGGCGATGTCCTCCGGCGATTTGGCGTTGATCAACAGCACTTCGGCGCCCTCATAGAGGGCCTTGGCGCGGTCTTCGTAGATCTCCGCAGGCATGTCCTCGGGCTTGTCGGCCTTGGTGATGACGATCACCGGGGTGGCTTCTGCCTCGATGGCGATGGCAAGATAACGTTCGAGCCGTGCTTCGTTGAAATCGTGGTTGCAGGACGTGGTGATGAACAGCGTGTCGATATTGGCGGCGATGAGCTGGGCTTGCGCCGCGAGACCGGCGGCCTTGCGGGAGATCACCGTCTTGCGGTCGAGAACGCGGATCAGGCGCTCGCCGTCGGTGAGGACAAAATCGCCCACGGCCATGTCGGTCGCGACGTGATCGCCGGTCAGGGCGATGTCCAGACGCTCCAGAGCGGGAGTGAGTGCCACGACGGAGCGGCGGCGGACCTCGGAGAGGCGCACGGGGGTGAGAGAGTCGAATTCAGTGAGATCGAGCTGGCCGTTGAAGAATTGGGACCAGCCGAGGATGTTCAGATCGGAAATCATGATGTCTGCCTTGCAAAACACGAAAGGGCTTCCGCGCCGGACGGGCGGCGGAAGGGAACGGTTTCGGGCAGTCCGATGATGGGAAAGGCCTTAAGCGGCTGCCCGAGGGGCGGTAGCGACAATCATCAAATTCCTCCTCGGTTCGCATTAAGGTTAGGTGAGAGGCTGGACAACGACCCAAGCGGGGCTCGTTACGGCTGCTTCCTTCCGGACCTGACCGGGTTGGCGAGGCGCTCGCCCGCGCCAACCTCTCGACGCGTTACATAGTGGTCATGTGACGGGAAAGCAAGAGGGCGGTTCAGGTCCCGAGACGGGCGCGTTCCTCGCGCAGAAGCTCGGCCAGAAGGCGGAAGTCCTCGCTGCGCGCCGAGCTTTTGCGCCAGGCGAGCACCACCTCGCGGGGTTTGGTGCCAAAGAGTGGGGTCAGTTGGATGTCGGTGTTGCGGGTGACGCCTGCGTCGATGGCAAGCTGGGGCAGGAGGGTGATCCCGAGGCCCTCTTCCACCATGGCGACCAAAGTCGGGAGAGAGGTGGCGGCGAAGGTTTCGTCTTGTTTCGCATGGGTGTCGGGAAAGGCCGAAAGCGCGTGACGTTGCAGGCAATGGCCGCGTTCCAAAAGCAGCAGGGTTTCGTCATCGAGGTCGGGACCGCCAATGGCCCTGTCGGAAATCAACCGATGCCCCGGCGCGGTGGCGAGTTGATAATCGTCTTCGAACAGGGGCTCCAGTTCCAGATCGCCGGTCTCGAAAGGCAGGGCGATGAGAATCACATCGAGCCGCCCGGCGCGCAGGCCCGCGATGAGGTGTTCGGTCAACTCCTCGCGCATGTAGAGCCGCAGGTCGGGGTAGCTGTCGCGCAGACGCGGCAGGAGGCGGGGGAAGAGGAAGGGGCCGACCGTCGGAATGGTGCCGAGCTTCATCGTACCGCGGAGCGTGCCGGATTGGGTCTGGGCCAGCTCGACGATGTCCTGCGCCTCAGCCAGCATCGCACGGGCGCGGGCGGCGATTTCTTCGCCCAGAGGGGTCATCAACACGGAGCGCTTGGTGCGCTCGGCCAGAGGCGCGCCGAGGATGTCTTCCAACTCGCGCAGCCCGGTCGACAGCGTCGATTGCGTCACAAGGCAGGTCTCGGCGGCCCGTCCGAAATGCAGCTCGTCGGCAAGGGCGACGAGAAAGCGGAGTTGGCGCAGGGTGGGGAGAATCATTAATCGAATTCCTCAATTACTTTGATCTTTTTTATTCGTTTCAACAATCAATTCGCAAGAGCTATCTCTTTTTCATCGACAGGGCGCGAGAGACAAACAAGAGACAAACTCCGGGCCCGAGACGACAGACATTGAAGAGAAACACTGAGAAAACAAAGGACTGAAAAAATGACCGATCAAGTTCAAGCCGCAGCAGGATCTCAAGTTGGCCCGCAACTGAACAAACCCGCCCCCGCCTTCAAGGCCGTGACCACCGATGGGGTCAAATCGCTCGAAGATTACAAAGGCAAATGGTTGATCCTGTTCTCCCACCCGGCCGATTTCACCCCGGTCTGCACCACGGAATTCATCGGCTTTGCCAACAAACAGGATGAGTTCAACGCCATGGGTGTGGAACTCCTGGGCCTGTCCATCGACAGCCACTATTCGCACATCGCCTGGATGCTCAACATCAAGGAAAACTGGGGCGTCGAGATCAAGTTCCCGATCATTGCCGACCTCTCGATGAGCGTGGCGAATGCCTATGGCATGATCCAGCCGGGCGCGTCTGACACCGCGGCCGTGCGGGCGACGTTTATCATCGACCCGAATGGTATTCTGCGCGCCATGGTCTATTACCCGATGAACGCGGGCCGCTCCGTGGACGAGATCCATCGCCTCGTGGTGGCGCTGCAAGCCGCCGATGAGAACAAATGTGCGATGCCGGAAAACTGGAAGCCGGGCGATCCGGTGATCGTGCCGACGCCGCCGACCGCTGCCGCCGCTCTGGCGAAACTCGCCGAAGCGCCCGAGGGGCAGAATGTCGTGGATTGGTACTTCGCGACGCGTCAGCTCTGATCTCAAACACATAAAGACCCACGCACAAAACGCGAAAGGGGCGCCAGACCGGCGCCCCTTTGTCTTGGTTCGGTCGGGTTACCCCTGCGGTCTCTCCGCCCAGCCCGCGAAGATTTTCTCCAGCGCCACAACGATGTAGTAGAGCAGGATACCCAAGAAGGCCAAAGCGATCAGCACCGCGAACATCAGCGGGTAATCTGCGTTGATCTTGCCGCTGTCGAACAGGTGGCCAAGGCCCTTGCCGTGCGGTTCGACGATCTCCATCAGGTTGGTGCCGATGAAGGCAAGCGTGACCGCGACTTTCAATGCGCCAAAGAATTCGGGCAGGGTTTTCGGCAAAGCGATCTTCCAGAAAATCGTCCATTTCGATGCCCCCAGAGAGCGCAAAATATCACGATATTCCGGCTCCAAAGTCGACAGCCCGATGGAGACCGCGACCGAGATCGGGAAGAAGGAGATCATGAAGGCGATCAGCACGGTGTTCAGATCGTGCTGGCCGATCAGGGTGAGGGCGATCACCGGCACGACGGTGGCTTTGGGGATGGCGTTGAAACCGACCAGAAGCGGGTAAAGCGCGTCGCGCATGGTGCGGGAAAAGCCCATGATCATGCCGATGAGCGTGCCAAAGACGACGGCGACCAAAAGCCCGACGACCGTGCGCCAGAGCGTTTGCCAGCCGTAAATCAGGAAAAGATTCCAGTATTTTGCATAGGCCGGGATCAGGTCGGAGGGGGATGCCATTTTGTAGTTCGGCCATTGGTTGACCCAGACGATGAACTCCCAAAGCGCGAGGAAAATGACGATGGCGATGGTCGGCGTGGCGATCTTTTTGAAGGTTTTCATTATGCCGTCTCCTCGTCTTTCGCACGCCCTTGCGCGATCTCGATCTGATGGCGCAGGCGGTGCAGAATCTCGGTGGCTTCGGGCGTATAGATCACCTCAAGATCCGTGCGCCCGTCGAGTTTGACATTTTCGACATGCTGCGTGGTGGCGGGACGACCGGAGAGCACGATGACCTCATCGGCGAGATAGACGCTTTCGCGCAGATCGTGGGTGATCAGCACGCCGGTAAAGGGTTCCTCGGCGCGGAGCGCATGCATGGTTTGCCACAGGTCTTCGCGGGTGAAGGCATCGAGCGCACCGAAGGGTTCGTCCATGATCAACACGTCGGGCTTGTGCACGATGGCACGACAGAGCGAGGCGCGTTGGCGCATGCCGCCGGACAGCTCGGAGGGGCGTTTGTCCTCAAACCCCTCAAGGCCGACGAGGGCCAAAAGCTCGCGCCCGCGCTCTTCCTTCTGTTTCTTGGTCATCTTGTTCGGAACGATTTCGAGCGGCAACAACACGTTTTGTAGGATCGTGCGCCATTCCAGCATCACAGGATTCTGAAACGCCATGCCAACGGTCGAACGCGGGGAGGTGACGCGCTCGCCATGAAGCCAGACCTCGCCCTGATCGGGTTTCATGAGGCCTGCGACGAGTTTCGTCAGGGTGGATTTGCCACAACCCGAAGGGCCGACGACAGCGCAGAAATCGCCTTCGGGCACGGAAATGTTGAGATCGTCGAGAACGGGCAGGGGGCCGTTGTCGGTCTTGTAGGCGTGGGTGACGCCCTTGATGTCTATGAGGTTTGCCATTTTGGTTCGGTCTTGCCTTTTGCCCGCATGAAAACGGGCGCGAGCCGAAAGACCCGCGCCCGCCAAAGTCTCGGGACGAGATTACTTCAGCATGCGCGCGTCGGTGGCGGGCAGGTAGTCTTCGGTGAAATAGAGGTTCGCATCCGGCTCGGCCTTGAATTCATAGACCATTTTGAGCTGATCGAGGGAGCCTGCGAAACGCTCGGCGTCGATCCCGCCCATGCCGTTTGCCGCGACATAATCGGTGTAGACGTTGCCTTCGAGAGCAAGCTCAAGACGACGGGTTTCGAGATCGAGATCGGACGCAGGGTTGTATTTGATCATGTATTCGACGGAGGCTTTCGGATCGGCCATCGCGTCTTTCCAGCCATGCAGAACGGCGGCCACAAAGCCTTTCACGGCGTCCGGGTTTTCGGCGGCGAAGTCGGTGTTCACGATCAGGACGTTGCCGTAAAGGTTCACGCCGTAATCGGACATCATGATCGTCGAAATGTCATCTTCCGGCACGCCGAGACGCACGAGGTTCAGGAAGGACGAGAAGTTGAAGCCGGTGACGGCATCGACCTTGCCCTCGGCCAGCATCGGTTCGCGGGTCGGGAAGCCGACGGGTTCGACGGTGATTTTCGACATGTCGAGATCGTTTTCGGCGGCGAAGATCGGGAATTGCGCCCAGGCACCATCCGGCGGCGGGGCGCCGAGGACTTTGCCTTCGAGGTCTTTCGGGGCTTCGACGCCCAGAGATTTGCGGCCCACGACGGCAAAGGCCGGGGCGTCATAGATCATCATCATGCCGATGACCGGCGCGCCGGGGTTCTGGTCGAGGAATTTCACGAGGCTGTTGATGTCCGCCATGCCAACGGGGAAAGCGCCGGTGGCGACTTTCGGAATGGCGTCGAGCGAACCTTGGCCTGCGGAGATTTCCACGGCCAGATCGGCGTCGGAGAAATAGCCCTTTTCAATCGCGGTGAAGAAGGGCGCGGCCGGGCCCTCGAATTTCCAGTCGAGCGCGAAAGGCATCGCGGTCTCGGCGGTGGCGGCACTCGCGGTCAGCGCGAAGGCGGCCATGGTGGTGATGGATTTATAGAACATTCATTTCCCCTGAAAAGTCCTCTGTGTCGTTCCGGCTCAGAATGGCGTGCCATTCGGGCGCCTGCGAGATTGAGGTTCACAATCATGTATACAACCTTAATGCCTGCGTAAAAAAATGGCGGAAAAATTTTATTTGCCCATTTGGTAAACAAAAAAGCGGCCACAAGATGCGGCCGCTTTGTCGAAATGCGCGCAATTGGACCAGATCGGCTCAGAGCGTGATGCGGAACCGGGCGAATCCGTCCGTGCCTTCGCCCGCGTCTTCGATGGTCAGACCTTCGAGGTCGGCCAGATGCGTGCGCGCCGCCGGGCCGGTTTCGAACAAGACGGTGGTGTCGCCCAGAGGCGCCAGAGACCAGTTGTTGTCGGCTTTCGGATTCACCGTGCCCTGATCGACGATATAGCGCACGATGATGTCACGGTTGGTGTCGGGGCCTTCGAAAATCACCGTGGAGCCGTCGGCGCCGGGGAAGGTGCCGCCGCCGCCTGCGCGGTAGTTGTTGGTCGCGACGATGAACTCCATATCGTCACTCACAGGCGCGCCGTTGAAGGTCAGGTTGACGATGCGCGAGGCGTCCGGGTTCAGCGGTTCGCCACTGGAGGTAAAGCGCGAGGGCTGCGAAATGTCGATCTGATAGGTCACGCCGTCGATCACGTCGAAATTGTAGGAGGCGAAGTCGGGGTTCAGGAGCACCGCGTCCTTCGCGCCCTTCTCGACCTGATTAAACATACCTGCGGAGCGTTCCAGCCAGCCTTTGAGCTGGGCGCCATTGATGCGTACGGCGCGGATGGTGTTCGGGTAGAGGTAGAGATCGGCGACGTTTTTGATCGCCACATCGCCCGGCGCGACATCGGTGTAATATTCGGGGCCACCACGACCACCGGCCTTGAACGGGGCCGCGGCGGAAAGGATCGGCAGGCCCTCGTGTTCGGTGCCTTTCATCATCTCGGCGATGTACCAAAGCTGAGCGTTGGACACGATCTGGACCGAGGGGTCATCGGCGACGAGCGCGAAATAGGAATGCAGGGGCGCGGCGGTCTTGCCGACGGCGCGGCGGACATATTCCAGCGTCTGGTCGTGAATGTCCTGCACGGAGGCCAGAACCGGTTCGACGCTTTCAACCAGCGGCGTGATGGAACGGTCTTCCTCGCGCTGCGAGATCGGGCGGGTCTCGACGGAGCTTGTCACCACACGCCATCCTCCGCCTTCATATTCCAGCAAGAGATCCATAACGCCCAGATGCGAGCCCCAATAGCCGCCCATCACGGCGGGTTTGCCATGGATCAGACCCTTCTCGGCATCCACCGCCGCATAACCGTCGAAGGTCGGCGAGGGGAATACGAGGTGCGAGTGACCGGTCAGGAGCGCGTCGACACCGTCGATTTCGGCGAGCGGGACGGAGGCGTTTTCCATGCCCTCGCTATAGTCGGCGGAGCCGATGCCGGAGTGGTTCAGCGCGATGATGATATCGGCGCCTTTCTCCTTCATCTCGGGCACATAGGCGCGGGCGGTTTCGACGATGTCGCGGGCATTCACGTTGCCTTCGAGGTTCTTGCGGTCCCACATCATGATCTGCGGCGGCACGAAGCCGATCAGCCCGACCTTGATCGCATGTGTCTCACCGGCGCCGTCGGTCAGTTCGCGGTCGAGAATGACATAGGGCGGCACGAGTGTGACGTCTTCGCGCGGGGCGGCGCCCATTTCCTTGACGACGTTGGCGGAAATCACCGGGTAGTTTGCGCCCGCCAGCGCTTTCATCAGGAAGTCGAGGCCGTAGTTGAATTCGTGGTTGCCGAGTGTCGAGGCGTCGAAGCCCACGGTGTTCATCGCGGTGATCACCGGGTGCATGTCGCCGTCTTTCATGCCGCGCTCATAGGCGATGTAATCGCCCATCGGGTTGCCCTGAAGGAAATCGCCGTTGTCCAGAAGCATGGAGTTGGTCGCCTCGGCGCGCACGGCATTGATATGCGCCGTGGTGCGTGCGAGCCCGACGGTGTCCACGGGCTTGTCCGCATAATAGTCATAGGGGAAGACGTGGACGTGCAAATCGGTGGTTTCCATGATCCGCAAATGCGCCTGGTTCGTACTGGCGCGCGCGGAAAAAGGGTGAAGAGCAATCAAGGCAGTTCCTGCGATTGTGCCCGACAGAAAGCCGCGGCGATTTATGTCTTTGTTTGAATGGTCCATGATGCATCTCCTTTTAGGTGAAGAGGTTGGCGCGACCATTCCCGGGCCACAAGACAAACGTGTGACAAGATTGAATTTACCAAGAGCTGTCGGGCCTGCAAACTAGTTTGAGTTGCTTTTCTGGCCTAGGTTGCAACTTTAAATTGCATTTTACTCTGTTGTCGCATTCTGGCAACAGGAGTGTTGCGGCAGATGACGAGGCCCCGTTCCAGGACGGATGGCGGCACGTTGCGCTGGTTCTTGTCACAATTGCCGCTTATGTCCATGGCCCATGACCAAGACGATTGTGACACTTTCCGGTGGGATCCTGAACAGGGCGGCGCATCTGCGGGACAACCGGCCCGCAGGGGCGGATGCGAAACTCATGCCGCTCTGGCGCGGGCATCTGGCGATGCGTGGAGAAGCGCTTTGCCTTCTGGATGTCGATGAGGTCGATTTGCCGGAGGGGGGCGAAATCTTTCTTGGCCTATTGTCGGATGGTGTGCCGGTTTATGCGCGGGATATCGGCTCATTGTCGCTCGTGGGGGATGAGGTGCCCGCGCCCTGGTCGCAGGACGGATTCGAGGTCGAGACCCTGCCGGGGATGCAATTTTACGACCTGCGCGCGGTGATGACCCGGCTCACACCTTTGGAGGCGGAGCTGGCCGCGACGGGGCGGGCGCTGTTCGACTGGCATCGTCGCCATGGGTTCTGTGCCAATTGCGGTGAAAAGACCGTACTGGGGCAAAGCGGCTGGCGGCGCGATTGTCCGGCTTGCGGGGCAGAGCATTATCCGCGCACCGACCCGGTGGTGATCATGCTGGTGACCCGTGGCAATGACGTGCTTTTGGGCCGCAATGCCAATTGGCCGGAGGGGATGTATTCGCTTCTGGCGGGCTTCGTCGAACCCGGAGAGCCGATCGAGGCGGCGGTGCGACGCGAGGTGTTCGAGGAGGCGGGCGTGCGGGTCGGGAAGGTGGACTATGTGACCAGCCAGCCCTGGCCGTTTCCGGCGTCCCTGATGCTGGGCTGTCGCGCGGAGGCGGTGAGCCGGGAGATCACCCTCGATCCCGCAGAACTGGAGGATGCGCGCTGGGTGCGGCGCGAGGAGATGGCGCTGGCGCTGGCGGGCCGTCACCCTGAGATCGCAGCGGCGAGAAAAGGCGCCCTCGCACAGGTTCTGCTCCGCAAGTGGGTTGCGGACGATTGGGAATAACGGGATAAGATTTCCCTCGGGGAAGGATCGGGTCAGAGGCAGGTGAGCAGGCATGAAATTTTCGACGCGTCAGGACATTGAGGCCCCGGCTGCTTTCGTTTTCGATCGGATCACCGATTTCGAAGGCATGGAGCGTCAGGCGATGCGTCGTGGCATGGATGTGGCGCGTAAACGACCGAGCCAGCCGCGCGGTCTGGGCGCGAGCTGGTCTCTCAAGGTGCCGTTTCGCGGCAAGCTGCGCGATCTGGATGCGGAAATCAGTGAGTTCGACGCGCCGCACCTGCTTGGCGCGACTGCCGTCTCAGGCGGGTTGCACATGCAGATGAACATCGAACTGGTGCCGTTGTCGCCGCAGCGCACGCGGTTGAGCTTCGGCTATGACGTGCGCCCGAAGACCCTGTCGGCGCGGATTTTGGTGCAGTCGGTGAAATTCGCCAAGGGCACGTTGCAGAAACGCTTCGAGAAGCGCATCTCCAGCTATTGCGAGCACCTCTCCGAACAGTATCGAGGCGCGCCGAAGATCTGATCCCGCGCGCCTGATCGTCATCTGCTCGACCTCAGGAGCGACGCGGGTCCGCCGGGTAAACCCCGAGAATTTCGACCATTTCCGTGAAGTAACGCAACTCGTCGAGGGCGAGCTGTACGTTGCGGTCGCCCGGATGGCCTTCGATGTCGGCATAGAACTGGGTGGCGGTGAAGACGCCGTCGACCATGTAGCTTTCCAGCTTGGTCATGTTCACGCCATTGGTCGCGAAGCCGCCGAGCGCCTTGTAGAGTGCTGCGGGAATGTTGCGCACGCGGAACATGAAGGCGGTGACCATCTTTTCTGCGCGGCGGGTGTAATCCGGTTCCCGGGCCATGATGAGAAACCGCGTGGTGTTGAGCTTGTGGTCCTCGATATGGCGTTCGAGCACGTCGAGGCCGAGAATTTCGCCCGCCAGTTCGGAGGCGAACGCGCCGATGCTCGGGTCGTTGTCTTCCTTGATCGACCGGGCTGCGGCGGCATTATCGGACCAGTTGACGGTTTCGATGCCATGGGCGTGGATGAATTTGCGCGCCTGCCCCAGCAGCACCGACATGGCGCGGGCCTGTTTGATGTCGGCGGTCTTGCTGCCGGGCAGGCCGAGAAGGTTCACATGAACGCGGACGAAGGTTTCGCCGATGATGTGCAACCCGCTGTCGGGCAGGAGGTGATAGACGTCCTGCACCCGGCCATAGGTCGAATTTTCGATAGCGATCATGCCGATGTCGGCCCGTTCGGAGCGCACGGCCTCCATTGCATCCTCGAAGGTCGGGCAGGGCAGGGGCTCGTAGTCCGGGCGGGCTTCGAAGCAGGCCTGATGCGAATAGGAGCCCAGCTCCCCCTGAAATGCGATCCGCTTTGTCATTTTTGCCCCTTTTCGTACATTTCTTTTGCGCTAACCTGTATGGGCTCCGGTCTTATACCTTGAAATGAAGCAGGGGAAGCGGGTAGAGAGCGGGAGCGCGCGATGAACCCACAATGAACGGAACGCGAAATGTTCAAGACTATGACCCTTGTGAAGATCGTCGGAGGCCTGTGCGGCACCGCTGCTCTTTTTGTGATCGCCTATCTGGCGAGCGATTCGATCTACGCAATGAAGGCCACAAGCCATGACGGAGAAGTCGTTCAGGCCTATGTCGTCTCCACCGGCGAAGACGACGGCGCTGCCGAAGAGGTGGTCGAAGTAAGCTTTGACGAGCTTCTTGCCTCCGCCGATCCGGCCAAGGGCGAAAAAGTCTTCGCCAAGTGCAAGGCCTGCCACAAGGTGGACGGGTCCAACAGCACCGGGCCGCATCTTGACGGCGTGTTCGGCCGGGCGGTCGGTACCGTGGGCGATTTCTCCTATTCCGACGCGATGGGCGCGCATGGCGGCGAATGGACCGCGGAAGCGCTCAACGTCTATCTGACCAGCCCGAAAGACGCGATTCCGGGCAACAAGATGTCCTTTGCCGGTCTGAAGAAAGACACCGACCGCGCCAATATCATCGCCTATCTTCAGTCGATCTCCGGCTGATTTTTCCAAGATCGGTTCGCGCGTCGTCCGCACGCGACGCATTGAGACCCCCATCGGCCGCACCGGTGGGGGTTTTGTTCTGCGCCGCTGGACGGGAGAGAGCGGGGCGATCACGCATTTTCGAGCGCATGTAACTTGCATGTCATGATGCCTGCACATTACCGTCAGGGGAAGTACAGCCATCCCTTCGGAGGACGACCATGACCGCACGCCCCCTGTTCCTGAGATCCCTTTCCGTTCTGGCCGCATTGGCTTTGGGAAGTGGCGGGGCCTCTGCCGAGGAAATCATCACCTCGACCTGGTATTCGGAATGGGACGAGGCGAAATATGCCGAGCCCTTCGAACATCTCGATTACGTCAACCCGAACGCGCCGAAAGGTGGCGAGATCATTCTGGGCACCGTGGGCACGTTTGACAGTCTGAATCCCTTTGCCACGCTGTCGGGGACGCCCGCCTCTTTGTCGTCTTCGATGTATGAGCGTCTGATGACCTCGACGGCGGATGAGTATAAATCGGTGAGCTATTGTGTGCTCTGCGAGACCATCGAGTATCCCGAGAGCAAGGAGTGGGTGATTTTCCACCTGCGCGACGATGTGACCTTTTCCGACGGCACACCGATGACCGCCGAGGATGTGGTGTTTACCCATAACAAGATGATCGCCGAAGCGACGCCGTCGTGGCGCGCGGGTGTGTCTGCGATGATCAAGAGCGTCGAGGCGCTCGATGCGCATACGGTGAAATTCACTTTCCAGCCGGACATTCCGCGCAATGGCTTAATTGATCAGGCGGCGGCGTCGATCGTCATGAAGAAAGCGTGGTTCGAGGAAACCGGCGCGCGGCTCGACGAGAAACGCTATGAGACCTCGCCGGGGACCGGGGCCTATATGCTGGCGGGATACGATGCCGGTCAATGGGTCGAGTACAAGCGCAACCCTGACTATTGGGGGGCGGAACACCCGCTGAACGTGGGGCGCAACAACCTCGACACCATTCGGGTGACCTATTTCGGCGACACCATCGCCGCTTTCGAGGCCTTCAAAGCGGGCGACATCACCTTCCGTCAGGAAAACTCCTCGCTGGTCTGGGCTACGGGATACGATTTTCCGGCGCTTGAAAAAGGCTGGGTGAAGAAAGAGACCCTGCACGACGGCAGCATTCCGGGCGCGACCGGGTTCCTGTTCAACCTGCGCCGCGAGAAGTTTCAGGACCGCAATGTGCGCTTGGCTCTGGGGTTGATGTATAACTTCACCTGGACCAACGAGACGCTGCAATACGGGTTGTTTTCCCAGCGCGAGAGCTTTTGGCAGACGCCGGAACTGATGGCGACCGGCCTGCCAGAGGGTAAGGAACTTGCGGTGCTCGAGGAGGTCAGGGGCGATCTGCCCGAGGCGATCTTTACCGAAGACCCGCTTTTGCCGCACACGTCCGGCGACCGCTCTCTGGACCGCCGGAACATGCGTCGGGCGACGGCTCTGCTCGCCGAAGCCGGCTACACCCCCGGCGATGATGGCAAGATGCGCAATGCGGACGGAGAGGTTCTGTCCGTCGAATTCTTGCACTACAGCCCGGCCTGGGACCGGATCATCAAGCCCTATGTCGAGAACCTGACCGCGCTGGGCGTCGACGCCACCTACAACCGGATCGACCCGAACCAATATCAGGCCCGTCGCCAGAGCTTTGATTATGACATGATCTTCGATGGCTATTCGAACGGTTTCGAAGAGGGCTCGTCCTTCCTCCAGAAATACGGTTGCCAGGAGCGCGACGATGTTTTCAACCCGGCGGGCTATTGCAACCCGGCGATTGATCATATCGGCAAGGAGCTTTTGAAGGCGGAGACTTATGAGGACATGGTGGCGATGGTCAAAGCCGCCGACCGCATCATGCGCTACGACTATTTCATCGTACCCGCGCATATGAACGACAGCTATTGGGTCGCCTATTACGACATGTATGAGCATCCCGATGAGGATACGATGCCGCCGCTCGATCTGGGCTATCTGGATTTCTGGTGGGTGAATGCCGACCGCGAAGCGGAATTGCGTGCGGCTGGCGCATTGAAGTAAAAGGCCCCGAACGGGCAAGAGCAGATATAACAATCCGGTAAGGACGCTTCATGGGAGCCTATATTCTACGGCGCTTGCTGTTGATCATTCCGACGTTGATCGGGGTCATGGTGGTCAATTTCGCGCTGACGCAATTCGTGCCGGGCGGTCCGGTCGAACAGGTGCTCGCCAATTTGCAGGGCGAGGGCGATGTGTTCGAGACGATCACCGGCACGCAGGCCGATGCGGGCAGTTCCAATCTGGCCGAAAACACCGCCTATCAAAGCGAATACGCCGGCGCGCGGGGTCTTCCGCCCGAGTTCATCGCCGATCTGGAACGTCAGTTCGGTCTCGACAAGCCGCCGCTCGAGCGCTTCCTCTCGATGATGTGGAACTACATGCGCTTCGATTTCGGCGAGAGCTATTTCAAATCCGAGGGCGTGCTCGATCTTGTCTGGGACAAGTTGCCGGTGTCGATCTCTCTGGGGCTGTGGGCGACCTTGATTTCCTATATGGTCTCGATCCCTCTGGGCATCCGCAAGGCTGTGCGTGATGGATCGAGCTTTGACACATGGACCTCGGGCATCATCATCGCCGCTTATGCGATCCCCGGCTTTCTCTTCGCGATCCTGCTTTTGGTGCTTTTGGCGGGGGGCTCGTATTGGCAGATTTTCCCGCTGCGTGGGCTGACCTCGCCCGATTGGGACCAGATGTCCTGGCTGGGCAAGATCGCCGATTATTTCTGGCACATCACCCTGCCGGTTCTGGCCTCCGTGATCTCGTCCTTCGCGACGCTCACGCTTTTGACCAAGAACTCTTTCCTCGATGAGATCCGCAAACAATATGTGGTCACCGCCAAGGCCAAGGGCCTGCCCGAGAGCCGTGTCCTCTATGGTCACGTCTTCCGCAACGCCATGCTGATCGTGATCGCGGGGTTTCCGGGGCTGTTCCTCAGTGTGTTCTTTGGCGGCTCCGTCATTATCGAAACGCTGTTCTCCCTCGATGGGCTTGGCCGTCTGGGTTATGAGGCCGCTCTCGCGCGCGACTATCCGGTGATTTTCGGCACGTTGTTCTTCTTTGGTCTCATCGGTCTGCTGATCGGCATCCTGTCGGATCTGATGTATGTCTTCGTCGACCCGCGGATCGACTTTGAGCGGAGGGACACATGAAGATGTCCGAGCTGAACCGCCGTCGCTGGCGGAATTTCAAATCGAACCGCCGCGCATACTGGTCGCTGATCATTTTCTCGATCCTCTTCGGCCTGTCGCTCTTTGCCGAGTTTCTGGCCAATGATAAACCGATCCTCGTGCAATATCGCGGCGGCTATTACATGCCGATCTTCAAATTCTACCCGGAAACCGAGTTCGGCGGCGATTTCAGGACCGAAGCGGTCTATCGCTATCCCGAGGTGCAATGTCTGATCGAGACCGGCGGCATGGTCGACTGCTTCGACGATCCCGAGGCCTATCTCGAAGACGCCCAGGACGGTGTGATCAATGGCGAAGAGATCGAGAAGGGCTGGATGATCTGGCCGCCCATTCGCTATTCCTACAACACGCAGGTCGAGGGGCCGGGCGCCGCGCCTTCGCCGCCGACGCGCCAAAACTGGCTGGGCACGGATGATACCAAACGCGATGTGGTCGCGCGGGTGATCTACGGTTTCCGCCTGTCGATTTTCTTCACTCTCGTGGTGTCGCTGGCCTCCTCGCTCATTGGCATTGTCGCGGGCGCCATTCAGGGTTTCTTCGGCGGACGCACCGATCTTATCTTTCAGCGTGTCTTGGAAATATGGGGCGCGATGCCCGCGCTCTATGTGATCATCATCTTGTTTGCCATTCTGGGACGAAGTTTCTGGCTCTTGGTCTTTGTCACCATCCTCTTCGGCTGGACCGCGCTTGTTGGCGTCGTGCGGGCCGAATTCCTGCGGGCGCGGAATTTCGAATATATCCGGGCGGCGCGGGCCTTGGGCGTCGGCAACTGGACGATCATGTTCCGCCATATGTTGCCCAATGCGATGGTGGCGACGCTGACCATGCTGCCCTTCATCGTGACCGGCAACATTGGCATGCTGGCCTCTCTCGACTTTCTGGGCTTTGGCCTGCCGTCCTCGGCGCCCTCTCTCGGCGAGTTGACGCTTCAGGCGAAACAGAACCTTCAGGCGCCTTGGCTCGCCTTCACCGCCTTTTTCACCTATGCCATCATGCTCTCGCTTCTGGTCTTCATTTTCGAAGGCGTGCGGGATGCGTTTGACCCGAGGAAGACCTTTCGATGAGCCTTTTGCACTATAAAGACCTGCGGGTCGGCTTTCGTCAGGATGGTCAGGTGGTCGAGGCCGTCAAAGGCGTGTCCTTTTCGGTCGAGAAGGGCGAAACCGTTGCCCTCGTGGGCGAATCCGGTTCCGGCAAATCGGTGACGGCGCTGTCTTGTGTGAACCTCTTGCCCGACACGGCAGTCACGCAAGGCTCGATCACCTATCAGGGGCAGGAGCTTGTCGGTGCCTCCGAGAAAGAGCTGCGCAAACTGCGCGGCAATGACATCAGCTTTATTTTCCAAGAGCCGATGACATCGCTCAACCCGTTACACACATTGGAAAAACAGCTCGCCGAAGTGCTGCTCATTCACCATGGTATGACGGGTGTGGCGGCGCGGGAGCGGGTGATCGAGCTTTTGAATCAGGTCGGCATCCACGACCCCGAAAGCCGTCTCAAGGATTATCCGCACCAGCTTTCGGGCGGGCAGCGGCAGCGGATCATGATCGCCATGGCGCTCGCGAACCGCCCCGAATTGCTGATCGCGGATGAGCCGACAACCGCGCTCGATGTGACCATTCAGGCGCAGATCCTCGAACTTCTGGCCGGGCTGAAACAGAGCCTCGGTATGTCGATGCTTTTCATCACCCATGACCTGAACATCGTGCGCAAATTCGCCGATCGGGTCTGTGTCATGAAAAATGGCGAGATCGTCGAGACCGGGGTGACGACAGAGATTTTTGACAATCCGCAGCACCCCTACACGCAGATGCTTCTGGCCGCCGAGGCAACCGGCCATCCCGCCCCCGTGCCCGAAGGCGCGGAGGTGGTGGCCGAGACCAAGGACCTGCGCATCTGGTTCCCGATCCAGCGGGGTTTTCTGCGTAAAACGGTGGGCTATGTGAAGGCGGTGAATGCCGCGACACTTTCGGTGCGGGCCGGTGAAACCGTGGGCATCGTGGGCGAATCCGGGTCGGGAAAAACGACGCTGGCGCTGGCCATCATGCGGCTGATTTCCTCGCAAGGGCCGGTGGTGGTGCTAGGACAGGACATCCAGGGCTGGTCCAACCGCAAACTCCGTCCGCTGCGCGCCGATATGCAGATCGTGTTCCAGGACCCCTACGGCTCGCTGTCACCCCGCATGACGGTGGAACAGATCATCGCGGAGGGGCTGGGCGTGCATCGGGTCGAGGGCTATGCCTCCGTCGAGGAAGCGGTGATCGACATCATGCGTGAGGTCGGCCTCGATCCCGAGACCCGGCACCGCTATCCGCATGAATTCTCCGGCGGTCAGCGTCAGCGCATCGCCATCGCCCGCGCCATGATCCTGCGCCCGCGTCTGGTGGTGCTGGACGAGCCGACCTCCGCACTCGACATGACGGTGCAGGTGCAGATCGTGGAGCTTCTGCGTCGTCTTCAGGTGAAACACAAGCTGGCTTACCTGTTTATCTCGCACGACCTGCGCGTGGTGCGTGCGCTGTCGCATCAGGTTCTGGTGATGAAGCGTGGCGATGTGGTCGAGATGGGCACGGCGGAGGAGATTTTCGAGACGCCGAAAGAGGTCTACACCAAGGCGCTGGTCAGTGCCGCGCTCGATCTCAAGGTGGAAGAGGGCGCGGGCGTCTGAATGACGACTGTTCCGCAGACATGAAAAAGGCGACCGGTGAAGGTCGCCTTTTGCGTTTGGACAAGGGGCCGTTCAGGACGGCCCGATCGTGTTGCAATCGGTGCCGCGCGCTTCGAGGCGACGGCAGGTGAGCGCCGCCATGTCCTCGGTCATGCCGAGGAAATTGGCGTCGAAGCCACGCTTGGTGCGAACCACCTTGCGCAGCGCGCCGTCGAGCATTTCCACCTCGGTCAGTGCGGTCCGGAGCAAATTCTTGCGCGCCTCGTACTCGCTGCCATAAGTGCCGATGTTGATGCCCCAGTAGCGGTTGCCGGAGGTCGAGAGCCGGGTGACGACTTCGGGCGTGCTGACGGCGGGTTCGGCGGCAATGGCGGAGGCCGGTTCGATGGAAGCGAGCTGTAGCGTGGCGGGGCGCGGCAGCGGGGCGACCGTCGGGACGACCGCCTGGGCGACGACGGGAGCGGTTGCCGGTGCAAGTGTCGGCGTCACCTCGGGCATCTCGCTGGCCTGAGCGCGCGCGGTTTCAGCCAGCAGCGTAGCGGCCTCTGCGGCAGCGTCATTGGCCGCGGCGAGAAGCGCTGCGTCCTGTTCGGCCTTCGCGAGCGCAGACATCACGTCATCAGACGCGGCCAGCAGGAGTTCTTCGGTCTCCGGCGCAAGAGCCTGCGTCGGGCGCATTTTGGGCCAGGGGCTCGTACTCATCCTTGTGCTCACGCGGATGATTTTCGAGGCGGTCGCAGGCGCATCCTGATTGGCGGCCACCATGACCGTATCGCCACCGACCTTGCCGAGATAGGGCGGTTTTCCGGGTTTCACTACGGCAACGCGGCTCGGTGCGCGTTTGAAGCCCAGGTCCATCAGTTCCGCAACCTTGGCGTTGCGCGCCGCGCCGGAGCGACCGCCGAAGACGGTGGTGATGATCCGCTCGCTGCCGCGATGCGCCGAGGCCGTGAGGTTGTAACCCGAGGCGGAGGTGTAGCCGGTCTTGATCCCGTCCGCGCCCTCGTAGGAGGTCAGGAAGCGGGTGTTGGTATGGGAGACCATGCGCACGCCGGCATCGGCCGTGGTGCGCGAGAACAGGTTGTAATAGTCGGGATAGTCGTAAAACAGATGGCGCCCGAGGACGCTCATGTCCCGGGCGGTCGACAGGTGACCCTCTTCGGTCAGGCCGTTGGCGTTCTTGAAGGTGGTGCGCGACATGCCGAGGGCCTTGGCGGTGCGGTTCATCCGGCGGGCAAAGGCGGCCTCCGAGCCTTCGATGGCCTCGCCGATGGCGGTGGCGGCATCGTTGGCGGATTTCACCGCGGCGGCACGGATCAGGTAGCGCAGCTTGATCTTCTGACCGGGCTTGAGACCGAGCTTCGAAGGCGGCTCCGCTGCGGCATTTCGGGAGATCGTCACCTCATCGTCGAGCGAAATCTCGCCGTGTTCGATCGCCTCGAAGGCGATGTAGAGCGTCATCATCTTGGTGAGAGAGGCCGGGTGCAATCGCGTGTCGGCATTGGTGGCGTGAAGCACCTTGCCGTTGCGCGCATCCATCACCAGGGCGGCGTATTCCGCAGCCACGGCGCGGGCCGACATCGCGATCATCATCGCGAAGGCGATCAGAAAGAGTGGAAAAATACGGCCGGAAACTGCACGCGGGATACCCCGTGCCTGCACGTTGCTCTTCATGATAACTCTGCCTCGTCTTGTCGGATCATCTCGCCCGACTTGTGTTTGGAAGTGAGGCTAGCACAGGCTTTGCCGTGAGAAAACCACCAATTTTCAAGGGTTTTCAAGACGTGCATTGATGCAACGCCATATTTGGTGGTGGCGTGGCGCCGCTCCACCAGATCGGGGGGCGCCCCCCTGTGCGATTTCTCAGAGGGAGCCGATCAGCTCCGGCAGATCGCGCAGCGACGCGAGGCTGCGATAGCGCGGATGCCCCTCCGGTGCTTCCGCATGTTCGATAGCCCAAGTGATGTTATGCGGCACATGAACGCCCCAGGCCCCGACCTCAATCGGCGGCAGGACATCGGATTTCACCGAATTGCCGACCATCATCGCGCGTTCGGGCGCGACACCATGGCGGGCGAAGAGGGTGCGGTAAACCTCGGGCGTCTTGGCCGAGACCACCTCGACCCCGTCGAACAGTTCGCCCAGACCGGACTGGGCGAGTTTGCGTTCCTGATCGAGCAAATCCCCCTTGGTCACCAAGAGGATCTTATGGGTTTCGGCCAGGGCGCCCACGGTTTCCTCGACCCCGTCGAGCAGATGGATTGGATGGTGCAACATCTCCTGACCGGCGGCGATCAATTCACTGATGACGGCGGCGGGGACGCGCTCCTCGGTCACTTCGATGGCGGTTTCGATCATCGAGAGGACGAAGCCCTTGATGCCGAACCCGTAATGCCCGAGATTGCGTCGCTCGGCGGCCAGCAGGCGCTCGGCGAGATGATCGGCTTCTGTGAAATCGGCCAGCAGCTCGGCGAATCTGTCCTGAGTGATGCGGAAGAACTCTTCGTTTTCCCACAGGGTGTCGTCGGCATCGAAGGCGATTGTAGCGAGTTTATCGGGCATGTGATCGGCGCTCCTTTACCGGTTTCGGCATAACCCTCTTTATTGATGTGAAAAAGGGGCTATATATCGGCAAATGATCCCGCCAAGATGCTGCAACATGGAACCGGAGACGACAGAGTGATCCTCGCGCCTCAGATGATGTCAGACAATGACGACCGTTCGAATGACGACGGCGATGTCGGTCTTGCGCTCAAAACTCGGCCGAAGACCAAACGCCCGCCGCTCTACAAGGTGATGTTGCTGAATGACGATTACACGCCGATGGAATTCGTCGTTCTGGTGCTGGAGCGCTTCTTCGGCATTGGCCATGCGCATGCCACTGAAATCATGCTGACCGTGCATAAAAAGGGGCTTGCCGTTGTCGGTGTGTTTCCTTTCGAGATTGCGGAGACCAAGGTGCAGCAGGTGATGGAATTCGCCCGCCGGCACCAGCACCCGCTGCAATGCACGATGGAAAAGGAATAGGCGTTTCCCCGCCATGCTGTCCGCACGTCTCCCCCTGATCCTTGAGGGCTCTGCGCCCGTGACGACCGCCGTGGTCTATCGTCCCCATGGCGACACGGATCTGTCCGCGCTGGACGGTGCGACGGTGCAAATCGTGCAGGGGTTCAAACCCGATGTCGATGCTTTGGTGGCACGTGGGTATGACGTCAGAACCGAGGCTGAAGGCCGGTTCGACCTTGCCGTGGTCTTGCTGCCCCGCTCCAAGGCGGAAGCGCATGCGCTGATCGCCGATGCCGCGTCGCGGGCGGATCGGGTGATCGTCGACGGCCAGAAGACCGACGGCATCGACAGTATCCTGAAAGAGCTGAAGAAACGTGCGGTGGTGGGGCATGTGGTCTCCAAGGCGCATGGCAAGGCGGTGGGGATCACCGGCGGCGGGTTTGCCGATTGGACCGATCCGGGGCCGCTGCACCTGATCGAGGGGTTCACCACCCGTCTCGGGGTATTTTCCGTCGACCGAATTGACAGGGCCTCCGAGGCGCTGGTTGCCGCTTTGCCCGCGAAACTCCCGGCGAAAATTGCCGATCTCGGCGCGGGCTGGGGGTATCTCTCCCGCGCGATCCTGGACCGCGAAGGGGTGAAGGAATTGCATGTGGTCGAGGCGGAAGCGGCGGCGCTTGCCTGCGCACGTGACAATCTCGACGATCCGCGTGTGACCTTTCACTGGGAAGACGCCACGCGTTTTACCCCGCCCAGACCGCTCGATGCGGTGATCATGAACCCGCCGTTTCACACCAGCCGCGCCGCCAATCCGGCGCTTGGGCAGGCCTTTATAGAGGCGGCCAGCCGGATGCTTGCCCCCCATGGCGAGCTCTGGCTCGTGGCGAACCGGCAATTGCCCTATGAGGCGACGCTGGCCGCCTGTTTCGGTACATATGCCGAGATCGGCGCCACGGGGGGCTTCAAACTGCTGCATGCGGCGAAACCTCTTCGCAAAGCGGCCAAGACGACCTAGGGTCTGAGCAAACACACAGGAGCCAGCATGAGCTTTTCCATCGAAGGCAAGACCGCGATTGTGACGGGGGCTGCCAATGGCGTCGGTCTCGCCATCGCCCGGCATTTTCTGGCCCAGGGGGCACGCGTGATGTGTGCGGATATGGACGAAGCCAGCCTGACGGCGGAATATGGCGATCTTGTTGGCGGTGAAAACCCGCAGGTGGCCTATTTTGCCGGAGATCTGCGGGAGAAACTGACCATTGCGAATCTGCTTTCGGCGACGATCGACGCGTTTGACGGGGTCGATATCCTGGTCAACGCCTCGCGTCAGGTGGCAATGAGCGATCCGCTTTCGGTCGAGGACGACAATGTCTCCCAGCTCATCGAGCAGAACCTCATGACCTCGCTGCGGCTGATTCAGCAGGTGGCGAAATGGATGATCCGGAATGCGGAGAAATCCGAGGAGAGCGATGCCAGTGTCGGGGCCATCGTCAACCTGTCCTCGATTGCCGCGCGACGCTGTCAGCCGGAGCTGCTGGCCTTCTCGATTTCCTCCGGTGCGGTGGACCAGATGACGCGCGCCATGGCGGTGGCCCTCGCGCCGCATCGCATCCGGGTCAATGCGGTGGCGTTCGGCTCCGTGATGAGTTCGAGCCTGCAGGGCATGCTGTCGGACAATCCCGATTACCGGGGCGAGATCATCGCCAAGACCCCGATGGGGCGGGTGGCGCCAGCCACCGATGTGGCGGAAACGGTGCAATATCTCGTTTCCGAAGGCTCGGGCTTCATGACCGGACAGATCCTGACCGTGGATGGCGGGCGCACGCTGGTCGATCCGGTGCTTGCGCCCACGCATTGACGATCACTCGGGGTACTGCACCTTGCAGGCCTCGACCGCTGCATTCGCCTCGATCTGAAGCTGGGCCTCTTTCTTCTTGAGAGCGGCGAGCTTCGCGGCTTCGGCATCCAGGTCGATGGATTTCGGCACCATGCGGGTGTGGACATCCGGCACACGACAGAAGATCGGCTTGCCTTCGTCATTGGTGCCGCAGCGCTCAATGTCGTAGTCGATATATTCTTTCTCGACGAGCGCGTAACCGCGACCGAGATTGCCTTCGGCCTCTTTGATAAAGCTCTGAACCTGACGCAAATCCTTGGTCGCACGGGAAATGCACATCTGTTGTTCGGAACAGGCGACGAGCAGCGGCAGCACCGCCAGTGAAATGAGCCAACGCATCGGAAATCTCCTTTCCTCATATACACGCGATCATAGCGCGTTTCCGTCGCAGGGGAAGGGTGCTTGCCCCCGATGCCATCTTGTTGTTACCTCTCGCGGACGGCAAAGAGGAGGCCCCATGACGCATGAGATGACCCATGAGAAGGCGCGCGCAAGTGCATGGTTCCGCCAGTTGCGCGATCAGATCGTGTCGGCTTTCGAAGCCTTGGAGGACACCCAGCTCAGCGGTCCCTTAGTGGGTCTTCCCGCCGGGCGCTTTGAGGTGACGGAAACCACGCGCGACGCCGAGGACGGATCGGACGCGGGCGGGGGGCTCATGTCGGTGATGCGCGGCGGGCGGGTGTTCGAGAAGGTCGGGGTCAATGTCTCCACCGTTTACGGCACGTTGGGCGAGCGGGCCCAGATGGCCATGGCGGCTCGCAAGGGGCTGCCCGGGATGAAGGACGATCCGCGTTTCTGGGCGGCGGGAATCTCCCTTGTCGCGCATATGCAGAACCCCCATACGCCTGCGGTCCACATGAACACCCGGATGTTCTGGACCCCGCATGGCTGGTGGTTCGGGGGCGGCTCGGATCTCAATCCCTGCATCGAATATGCCGAAGACACGGCGGCGTTCCACGCGATTCAGAAAGAGCACTGCAATCGCCACGATCCCGAGTATTACCCACGCTTTAAAGCCTGGGCGGACGAGTATTTCTATATCCCGCACCGGGGGCGGGCGCGTGGCGTGGGCGGGATTTTCTATGACGATCTCAACACCGGCGACTGGGAAAAGGACTTTGCCTTCACTCAGGACGTGGGTCGGGCCTTCCTTCCGGCTTTCCTCGGCGTGACGGAAAAACGCCGTGATACGCCGTGGAACGAGGCCGACAAGGATCGCCAACTCGTCCATCGCGGGCTCTATGCCGAATACAACCTCGTCTATGACCGGGGCACGAAATTCGGGTTGGAGACGGGGCACAACCCTGACGCCGTCCTGATGTCCCTGCCGCCGATGGCGAAATGGGTATGAGGAATTTTTAAATTATTTAAGGACTTAAATTGTTTATGAAAAAATATAGGTTTGCATTTCTGGTATTGGCGTTTGTCGTCATCTTGTTTGTCATCAATGTCTGGAGCGTTCTGTCTTTGGAACGTCCGACAAATCTGGCTTGGAACGAGCTTGGCGATTCCATGGGGGTGCTGAACGCGCTGTTCAGCGGGTTGGCCTTTGCGGGATTTCTCGTTTCATTGACCTGGCAGCGTCAGGAATTGTCCTTGACGCGGCAAAGTGTTGAGGAACAGACACGGGAATTGTCCCGCGCGGCGGATGCGCATAATCAGCAGGTGGCTCAGTTTCAGGCTCAGCAATCCTTGCAAATGCAAAGTCAATTCCATGCGCAATTCATGTTTTGGCATGATCTTTGGCTACACGAGCATAACGGAGTGAATGCCGATGAAAGTGCGCGGGACCAATGCGTGACCTTGTGTGGGGAGGTGCACGAAAGAGACGGCCAGAGCCTTGGCAAGGACGCACGCGATGTTTTCCCGGGCGGGTACTACAATTTCCTTAGGTATTGCCTCGAAGAGCTTGAGGCCCTGCCTGTTGCGGATGCAAAGCGGGCCGCTGAGCTTCGACAAAGATATGCGCGCATCTTGCGGGCGGGATTGTCGGATATGGAAAAGAAAATCCTCTTGCTGGGGCAGTTCCAATGGGCGCCGACCGAAGGATCTTTGGCGTATCTTATTGGGAAATACGAAATCCTGCATGGGTGCGGTGATTGGGCGCGCGATCATTGCAAAAAGATTTGGCTGAATTATCGTGGCGTGCTCAACGGCGCTTCACATGAGGATGAGTAAGGAAAAGCCCCGCTTTGGCGGGGCTTTTCCTTAGGCGTTTTCGCGCAGCGTCTCGATCATCAGGCTGACATTGTCCGGGTCCGCGTCCGGCGTGATGCCATGGCCGAGGTTGAAAATATGCGGGCCGTGCGAGAAGGCCTCGCGCACATGGCGGACCTCGTCGATCAGCGCCTGACCGCCCGTGACCATATGCGAGGACGCCAGATTGCCCTGCACGCAGCCGTCTTTCTGGACATTGGCCGCGCCCCATTCCGGGGTGACGGAATTGTCGAGCGCGACGCAATCGACGCCGGTCTTGGCGTGAAAGCCGATATAACCCTCGCCCGCTTCGCGCGGGAAGCCGATCACCGGGATGCCGGGGTGGCGGGCTTTCAGTTCCGCCGTGATCTTGCGGGTCGGTTCGACAGCGTATTTTTCGAAGGCTTCGCCCTTGAGGCTTCCGGCCCAGCTATCGAATATCTTCACGACTTCGGCGCCGGCCTGAATTTGCTGGTCGAGATATTCGATGGTGCCTTCGATGAGAAGGTCGATGACCTTTTCGAACAGCGCCGTGTTGCCCATCCGCAGCGCATGCGCGGGCCCCTGATCGGGGGTGCCGCGCCCGGCGATCATATAGGTTGCCACTGTCCACGGAGCCCCGGCGAAACCGATCAGCGTCGTTTCCTTCGGCAATTCGCGGGACAGAATGCGCACGGTCTCATAGACCGGGGCAAGCGTGTCGTGAATGTCGTCCTTGCCCTTGAGAGCCGAGAAATCGGCATCCGACTGAATGGTCGACAGCCGCGGGCCTTCGCCGGTGACGAACCAGAGATCGGCCCCAAGCGCCTGCGGCAACAACAGAATGTCGGCGAACAGGATCGCCGCATCGAATCCATAACGCCGGATCGGTTGCAGCGTCACCTCGGCGGCCAGATCCGAGTTGTAGCACAGCGAGAGGAAATCTCCGGCTTCGGCGCGCGTCGCGCGATATTCCGGCAGGTAGCGCCCGGCTTGCCGCATCATCCAGATCGGCGGCACCTTTTGTACCTCGCCTCTGAGCGCTTTCAGGATCGTCTTGTCGGTCATTTCGGGCCTCCCGTCATCATCCCCGCACTGGTCCCCGGCTTGCGCGCTTTTGTCAAGCGCAGAGGGCGCTTTCCCTGCTTGTCAGGCCGATCCGCCGCAGGTAAGCCTTGGCCATGACAGTGACACTTCCCACCCCCGCCGCCCCCCTGAAAATCGGCACCCGTGGCTCGCCGCTCGCTCTGGCGCAGGCCTATGAGACGCGGTCGCGCCTTATGACGGCCTTCGATCTGCCGGAGGACGTGTTCGAGATTGTGACGATTTCCACGCGCGGCGACCGGGTTCAGGACCGCTCCTTGCGCGAACTGGGCGGCAAGGGGCTGTTCTCCAAGGAGATCGAGGAATTTCTTCTGACCGGCGAAATCGACATTGCCGTGCACTCGACCAAGGATATGTCGGTGATGCAGCCGAAGGGTTTGATCCTCGATACGTATCTGCCGCGCGAGAATCCGTTTGATGCCTTCATCACGCTCGACGGCAAGGCGCTTGCCGATCTGCCGCTGGGCGCGGTGGTCGGGTCCTCCTCGCTCCGTCGCAAGGCGCAGTTGTTGAACAAACGGCCCGATCTCACCGTCGTCGAGTTTCGTGGCTCGGTACAGACCCGTCTGCAAAAGCTCGAAGAGGGCGTGGCGGAGGCAACCTTTCTTGCCATGGCCGGGCTGAACCGGCTGGGCTATGATCATGTGCCGCGCCGTGCTGTGACGGCTGAGGAAATGCTGCCTGCCGTGGCGCAGGGGGCGATTTCCATCGAGCGGCGCGAAGATGACGCGACGGTCGCGAAGATGCTTTCCGCACTGCATGACGTCAAGACCGGGCAGGCGATGGCCTGTGAACGGGCGTTTTTGGCCAAGCTTGATGGCTCCTGTCAGACCCCGATTGCCGGGCTGGCCGAGGTCGAGGGTGGGACCATTCGTCTGCGCGGAGAGATTCTGCGCACGGACGGGTCGGAAAGCCTCACCGACGATATGTCCGGCGCGGTCGAAGATGCCGCCGCGATGGGCGTCGAGATGGCAACGAAACTTCTGGAACGCGCAGGCACCGGGT
The DNA here is from genome assembly GCF_002407265.1 of Celeribacter ethanolicus. Lineage (NCBI taxonomy): Bacteria > Pseudomonadati > Pseudomonadota > Alphaproteobacteria > Rhodobacterales > Roseobacteraceae > Celeribacter > Celeribacter ethanolicus. The sequence goes on along the minus strand of NZ_CP022196.1, from coordinate 2,175,426 downwards.
TCTTCGACTGGAAATAACGCTTAAGGCAGCGTTTTTCCGGGGTTGAGAATGCCTTTCGGGTCGAAGGCCGCTTTTACCGCACGCATCATCTCCAGAGCGACCGGGTTCTTGCGGCGTTCCATCGAGGGCAGTTTCGACAGGCCGATGCCGTGTTCTGCGGAGAAACTGCCGCCCATTTCGCGCACGATTTCCTCCACCTCTTCCATCAAGGGGTCGGCCAGCTCGTAGGTGCTCGGGTACACGGTATAGTGAATATTGCCGTCGCCGAGATGCGCGACGGGGCAGGTTTTAAACCCCGGATCGAGCGCGCGCAGACGTGTTTCCGCCTGATCCATGAAAGCCTCAAGCCGGTCGAGCGGGAGGCAGAGATCGTTGATCACCACGGGCTTCTCGGCGGTGGAAATCTCCGCCGCCGCCTCGCGGATTTCCCACATCAGCGCGCGCTGCGCTTCGGATTGCGCGAGCGCTGCGTCGAGCACCAGACCCTCTTCGAACAACACGCCCAGCGTCTCTTCGAGATGGGTGACGAGCGGGATCTGCCCGGTCTCGTCGGGGGTGCAATCGCGCAGCATGGTGGAGCCGATCTCTAGGAAAATCGTGTGATCCTGATCGTGGCCCAGAGGCGGGGTCAGATCGGCGCGGAAGCGGGCGAGGTTGTCCATATAGCCGCGCGGCATGTACTCGAAGGCCTCGACCATGCCGCCGGTGCGGGTCTGGAGCGCGTTCAACAGGTTGAGCGCAGCGGACAGCCCGGTGGTGGTGACCATGGCCGTGGCATGGGCTTTGGGCGCCGGGTAGAGTTTCAACACGGCGGCGGTGATGACGCCCAGCGTGCCCTCCGAGCCGATCATCAGATCGCGCAAGTCGTAGCCCGAATTGTCCTTGTGCAGCTCGCTCATCAGATCGAGCACCCGCCCGTCGGCCAGAACCACTTCGACGCCGAGACACAGATCGCGGGTGTTGCCATAGCGCAGCACGTTCGAACCGCCGGCGTTGGTCGCAAGCGTGCCGCCGATCCGGGCGGAGCCGCGCGCGCCGAAGGTCATCGGATAGGTCAGGCCATGAGCCTCGGCGGCGTCGTGCAGGTCCTGTAGGATCACGCCGGCCTCGACCACGGCGATGCGGGCCTCGGGGCGAATCTCGCGGATTGTCTGCATCCGGTCGAGCGAGAGGATCAGCGCGCCGTCGGCGGCGGTGGCGCCGGTCAGGCCTGTGTTGCCGCCCATCGGCACCACGGGGGTTTCGGTCTCATGGCAGAGCGCAAGAATGGCGGAGACTTCAGCGGTCGTGCGAGGACGGACCACGGCCAAGGGAGAGGTTTCATATTTTCCGACCCAGTCGCGGCCATAGGGCAGGGCGTCGTCGCCCGTGAGCACATGGGGCGTAATGGCTTTGAGGCGGGAAAGAATGTCCATGATCGGTCTCCGGTTTGTCCGCCGGGTGTCCTGTAAATCCCCGGGAATGGCAAGGGCCAGACAGAGAAAGACCCGCGCTATTGGCGGGTCTTTTTCGGCGTTTGGGAAGGTGATGCGCTCAGACGGCGGAGGAGTGTTGCGCCTGTGTCATGTCATAGGCATCGAAGTGGCGCGCGATCATGCGGGTGAGTGGGCGGGCCTCTTCACGGATCACGATGCGTTCGGACGAGATGTCGAGCATCTCGGGGAAGGCTTCGGCGGCGCTGGTCGCGAAGTCGTTGAATTCCGCCTGTGTGAGACCGTAGACCTCAGACAGTTCCGCCGCCTCGACGCGGAAATCGCACATCAGCGCCTCGATGATCCGACCGCGCAGGTGGTCCTCTTCGGTGAAGCGGTGGCCCTTGGCGATGGGCAGGAGACCCGCGCGCACATCGGCCTGATATTTCGAGGTCGAGGGCTGGTTCTGGGCATAACCGCCCGGATATTTCGCAATCGAAGAGGCACCGATGCCGACCATGGTCGGGCATTTGTCGTCGGTATAGCCTTGGAAATTGCGGCGCAGCTTGCCGGTGCGCAGGGCGACTTCGAGCCCGTCGCCCTTTTTCGCAAAATGGTCGATGCCGATCTCGGCGTAATTGTCCCAGACGAAAAGGTCGCGGGCGGTGTTGAACAGGTCGAGCCGTTCTTCCGGCGTCGGAAGTTCGTCGGTCGGGATCATGTTTTGCCGCCGGGCCATCCAGGGCACATGAGCATAGCCGAACAACGCCACCCGGTCGGGCGAGAGCGACAGGAGTTTCTGCACGCTCTCGGAAATTTTCTCCCGGGTCTGGCCCGGAAGCCCATAGAGAATGTCGGCATTCAGAGAGCGAATGCCACGGGCGCGGAGGCCCTCGACGGCGGCTTTCGTGGTCTCATAGGACTGAATGCGACCGATGGTTTCCTGAATCTGCGGATCGAAATCCTGCACGCCGATGGAGGCGCGATTCATCCCGGCTTCGGCGAGCGCATCGAGGCGCGCGTCGTCGATCTCGTTCGGGTCGACCTCGACAGAGAACTCGTAGTCTTGCGCAAAAGGCGCGAGGTCACGGATCGCGCCCGAGAGATCGGCGATCATCCCGGCTTCCAGAAGCGTCGGCGTGCCGCCGCCCCAGTGCAGATGGCCGATCTCGATGCCTTCGGGCAAATGCGCCTTCACAAGTGCAAGCTCCGCTTTCAGCGTTTCGACATAGGCCGCTACCGGTCCGGCTGTCGTGGTGCCCTGAGTCCGGCAGGCGCAGAACCAGCAGAGACGGCGGCAAAACGGAACATGGACATAGAGCGAGATCGGCTCGGCCGGGTTGAGCGCCGACAGCCAATCGGTCACGTCATCGCCGCCGACTGTGTCGGAGAAATGCGGTGCCGTTGGGTAACTCGTGTACCGGGGGACACGAGCGTCAAAAAGGCCAAGCTTGCGGAGTTGCGTGTGTTTGTTCATAGAGATACGCTGTAGCCCATCAAAGATCGGGTGCCTTGACCCAGATCAAGAATTGCGAGCGCACGAATGAACGAAATTGTGTTTGACCATAAAGAGTGCGGGTCCTGCCCGATCCGGCATCGCTCCGTCTGTGCGCGGTGCGAGGCGGATGAGCTCGAAGAACTGGATGCGATCAAATACTATCGTTCCTACGAAGCCGGTCAGCCGATTGTCTGGTCCGGCGACCGGATGGATTTCGTGGCCTCGGTGGTGACCGGCGTTGCGTCCCTGAGCCAGGCGATGGAGGACGGGCGGACCCAGATGGTCGGGCTGTTGCTGCCGTCGGATTTCCTTGGGCGTCCCGGGCGCGATGCGGCGCCTTACGATGTGGTGGCGGTGTCGAATCTGACGCTGTGCTGTTTCCGGCGCAAACCGTTCGAGCAGATGATGATCCGCACGCCGCATGTTGCGCAGCGCCTGCTTGAAATGACGCTCGACGAATTGGATGCGGCGCGGGAATGGATGTTGATTCTCGGGCGCAAGACCGCGCGGGAAAAGATCGCCTCGCTTCTGGCCATCATCGCCCGGCGCGAGGCGTCGCTGGCGCTGACCACGGCAGGCGATGGGATGGATTTCGAACTGCCGCTGACGCGCGAGGCGATGGCCGATTATCTCGGGTTGACGCTGGAGACCGTATCGCGGCAAATCTCTGCGCTCAAACGCGACGGGGTGATCACGCTCGAAGGCAAGCGCAAGGTGATCATTCCCGATTTCGACCGGTTGCAGATCGAGACTGGCGATGACAATGACGGTGGGCTGATGGTCTGATCCATCGCTTTGATTATAAAAAGAAACCCCGCAGAGCGATCCGCGGGGTTTCTTTTTGGGCCTGATATTCCCGATCGGCACATGAGGGAGGACTGTGCCGGTCGGAGTTGCGCCCGAAAACGTCTTAGTGCGACATCAGAACCGGAATGTCGGCCAGTTCGAGCATGTGGCGCGTTGCGCCGCCGAGGATGGATTCGCGGAAGCGCGAATGGCCATAGGCACCCATCACCAGAATGTCGGCATCCTTGTCTTTCAACTGACGCACAAGTACGTCGGAGATGCGCGGCATGGTTTTGGCGAGCACCGAGACCTCGGCGCGCACGCCGTGACGCACGAGCATCTGGCAGAGCGAGCCGCCCGGGTCGGAACGGTCGGGGCCGTGTTGCGGCGGGTCGATGATGGTGATGTCCACCAGATCGGCCTTTTGCAGGATCGGCAGGGCGGCACGCACCGCACCGAGCGCTTCGGCGCTTTCGTTCCAGGCGACGACCACACGGTCGATGTTGTCCGGGACACTGACGCCATCGGGCACGACGAGCACCGGAACGTGACCGGAGAACAGCGCGGCTTCGAGGATTTCCTCATGTTCATGACCGCGACCCTGACCGTAGGGACGGGGCAGGACGACGACATCCGAGAAGCGCAGGAAATGCGCGAGCTGCGGAGTCAGGCCGGCCATTTGCGCCGTGACCGGGTTGGTGAACCACGGAATTTCTTCGGCTTTGAGGTAGTCGTTGACCTCTTCCTCGATTTTCTTGCTGTCGGCCTGTGCCTGTTGCAGGTTGTCCTGAAGCGCCATGGCGTTGGTGCCGGCGTAATAGAAGCCCGGCTGTGTCCGGTCGAGGCCGAGGCAGATCACATCGAGATGCCCCTCTTCCTTCCGGGCGAGGGCCACCGCCGCATCCAGAGCGTGGCGGTCGGCCTCCATGTTGCACATGATGGTTGTAATGGTTTTGAAGGGCATGTCCGCCTCCTTCGGGTGGTGTGTCTCATTGCCGAAATCATGGTCCCGCAAAGGAAATCTCGCCTTGACGGAGATCAACAAAAAACGCGGTTTTGGCGCCCGAGTAAAGGTCTATTGGAAATATAAGTTTTCGGAATAGCTTTTTTGCGGCAAATTTGTCCATGCGAACAGGGTGCGACCGATTGGCGCGGGCATACAGATGCCTGCTGTCATTCTGGTGCACAAAAATCGTAAATGATGGTGCTTTGACTCAGATCAATGATCTTCACAAAGATGTGAGACAAATCGCAAGATGTCGAACCCCGTGGGTCGAATGCGGGACGGCTATGCCCTATGGACGAGGGCGAAAGAACGAAGGGACGCAATATGTGGAACTATATCAAGCTGGCAGTGCTGGGGATCGCCGTGATCCTTTTCGGCCTTGCCGCGAACTACGGGCGCGATTTTGCCTATCAGGTGCACGCGCTCATTTTCATGGCCGCGGCGGCCATGACCTTTATCTACACCCTGCGGGTGGCAGGCGACGTCAAACCGGCTCCGACCGGCTATCTCGACGGCGTCGTGCGCGCGGGTGTCATCGCAACGGCCATCTGGGGCGTCGTCGGCTTTCTCGCCGGGACGTTCATCGCGTTTCAGCTCGCCTTCCCGCAGTTGAACTTTGAATTCCTGCAAGGCCACGGCAACTTCGGGCGTCTGCGTCCGCTGCACACCTCTGCGGTGATCTTCGCCTTCGGCGGCAACGCCCTGATCGCATCCTCCTTCTACGTGGTTCAGCGGACCTCCGCATCGCGTCTCTGGGGCGGCAACCTCGGCTGGTTCGTGTTCTGGGGCTACAACCTGTTCATCGTGCTGGCCGCAAGCGGCTATGTGCTGGGTGTGACCCAATCCAAGGAATACGCCGAGCCGGAATGGTATATCGACCTGTGGCTGACCATCGTCTGGGTGGCCTATCTGATGGCCTTCATGGGGACGATCTTCACCCGTAAGGAAAAGCACATCTACGTTGCGAACTGGTTTTACCTGTCCTTCATCGTGACCATCGCGATGCTGCACATCGTCAACAACCTGGCGATTCCGGTCTCCATTCTGGGCTCCCGCTCCGTGATGGTGATGTCCGGCGTGCAGGACGCCATGACGCAGTGGTGGTACGGCCACAACGCCGTGGGCTTCTTCCTGACCGCAGGCTTCCTGGGCATGATGTACTACTTCGTGCCGAAACAGGCCGAACGTCCGGTGTTCTCCTACAAGCTGTCGATCATCCACTTCTGGGCGCTGATCTTCATCTACATCTGGGCCGGTCCGCACCACCTGCACTACACCGCGCTGCCCGACTGGGCCTCGACGCTGGGCATGGTGTTCTCCGTGATCCTGTGGATGCCCTCCTGGGGTGGCATGATCAACGGTCTGATGACGCTTTCGGGCGCCTGGGACAAACTCCGCACCGACCCGGTCATCCGGATGATGGTGATCTCCGTTGGCTTCTACGGCATGTCGACCTTTGAAGGTCCGATGATGTCGATCCGCGCGGTCAACTCGCTGTCTCACTACACCGACTGGACCATCGGTCACGTGCACTCCGGTGCTCTGGGCTGGAACGGCATGATCACCTTCGGCGCGCTCTATTACCTCGTGCCGGCGCTGTGGAACCGTCAGCGTCTCTACTCGCTCGGTCTCGTGTCCTGGCACTTCTGGCTCGCCACCATCGGCATCGTGCTCTACGCCGCGTCGATGTGGGTCACGGGCATCATGGAAGGCCTGATGTGGCGCGAAGTCGACAGCCAGGGTTTCCTCGTGAACGCCTTTGCCGACACCGTGGCCGCGAAACACCCGATGTATGTGGTGCGTGCGACGGGCGGGGTGCTCTACCTCACCGGTGCGCTGATCATGTGCTACAACCTCTATATGACCGTGCGTCGTGCTCCCGTGAAAGCGGATGAGTCGGCTCTGGCTCCGGCTGAATAAGGGAGGGTTTCAAACATGGCTCTTATCGACAAACATAAGATCATCGAAACCAACGGCACCCTGCTTCTGGTCGGTGCGCTTCTTGTGGTGACCGTCGGCGGAATCGTCGAGATCGCCCCGCTGTTCTATCTCGAAAACACCATCGAGGACGTGGAGGGCGTGCGCCCCTACTCCCCGCTGGAGTTGACGGGTCGGGAAATCTATGTGCGGGAGGGCTGCTATGTCTGCCACTCGCAGATGATCCGCCCGATGCGCGACGAGGTGGAACGTTACGGTCACTACTCGCTGGCAGCGGAATCGAAATACGATCACCCGTTCCAGTGGGGGTCCAAGCGGACGGGGCCCGACCTCGCCCGTGTGGGCGGTCGCTACTCCGACGAGTGGCATGTCGACCACCTGACCAATCCTCAGTCCGTTGTGCCTGAATCGGTGATGCCGAAATACGGCTTCCTGGCGGACCGTTACATCGAGCCCGAGTATATCGAGGACCTGATGAAAACCCACCGCATTGTCGGCGTGCCCTACACCGACGAGATGATCGAAGTCGCGAAAGAAGACTTCGTGAACCAAGCGGATCCGTGGAGCGACAGCGAGGGTCTCCTCGAGCGCTACCCGAATGCGCAGGTGCGGAACTTCGACGGTCAGGACGGAATCACGGAGATGGATGCGCTCATCGCTTACATGCAGATGCTGGGCACCTTGGTCGATTTCTCGACCTTCACTCCGGATGCGTCCCGCTAAGGAACAGAAGAGATGGATTATCACATCCTTCGCGAATTTGCCGACAGCTGGGTGTTACTGGCCATGTTCGTGTTCTTCGTTGCCGCGGTGGTCTGGGCGTTTCGCCCGGGCTCCCGCAAGCAACATCGCGACACGGCCGACGTCATCTTCCGGCATGAAGACAAACCCGCCGAAGAGGAGGCGAGGACATGAGTAAGAAAGAAGTCGAAACCACAGGACATTCCTGGGACGGGATCGAAGAGTACAACAACCCGCTCCCGCGCTGGTGGTTGATCATCTGGTATATCTGCATCATCTGGGGCATCGGCTATTCCATTGCCATGCCCGCTTGGCCGATGATCAAAGGGGCGACTGCCGGCGTGCTCGGCTGGTCCACCCGTGCGCAGGTCGCCGAGAAGATCGCCTCCTTCGAGGAGATGAACGCCGGTGTCGAGGCCGAACTGGCCGCAGCCGACGTGACCGAAGTGATGCCGGGCTCCGATGTCTACAACTACGCCGTCAACATGGGCGCGTCCGTGTTCCGTGCCAACTGTTCGCAGTGCCACGGCTCTGGTGCTCAGGGCAACGTCGGCTATCCGACGCTTCTCGACAATGACTGGCTCTGGGGCGGCACGATCGACGAGATCGCCTACACCGTGCAGCACGGCGTTCGCAACGAAACCGACGATGCCCGCTATTCCGAGATGCCGAAATTCGGCGTCGACGAGCTGCTCGAACCCGAGCAGATCAACCAGGTGGTCGAATTCGTGATGTCGCTGTCCGATCCGGACGGGGACGGCACCAACATCTCCGGTCATAGCTACGATGCCGCTCTGGCGTCCGAAGGTGCTGTGGTTTTCGAAGAGAACTGTGCCTCCTGCCATGGTGAAGACGGCACGGGCGACATCTATCAGGGGGCGCCGAACCTGACCGATGCGATCTGGCTCTATGGCGGCAACCGCGACACCATCCACGAAACGGTCACCTATGCCCGTTTCGGCGTGATGCCTGCCTGGGGGCTGCGCCTGTCGCAGGCCGAGGTCAACGCGGCCGCTCTCTACGTCCACCAGTTGGGCGGCGGTCAATGAGCACATGAAATCCGGGCGGAAACGCCCGGGTTGCGGCACCGGCCCTCGATCCTGTTCGCGCGTTTCTTCAGGGTCGGTGCCCACAAACACAAACCGCAGCGTCTCATGCTGCGGTTTTCTCTTAAGTTTCACGGACGAGATGTGGCAGGATGCCACAAGTCCAAGGCGTGTTTTTGATGCACCTTTTAACCGGCCGTCACAAAAGTTTGATGCACATCAAGGCTGTGAAAAAGTGTCGCTCCCATTAAGGGACAAAACCGCGAACAGTCGAAAAGGCACCGCTCCATGAGCTCTACCGACAACTCTCCCGAACATAAGCTGTATTCCTCCCGAGAGCCGATCTTTCCCCGTCGCGTGAAGGGGAAATTCCGGTCGCTCAAGTGGGTCCTGATGATTGTGATGCTGGGGATTTACTACCTTTCGCCCTGGATCCGCTGGGACCGTGGGCCGGAGTTGCCGGATCAGGCGATCCTGATCGACCTCGCGAACCGTCGTTTCTTCTTCTTCTGGATCGAGATCTGGCCGCATGAGTTCTATTTCATCGCGGGCCTTCTGATCATGGCCGGTCTCGGCCTCTTCCTGTTCACCTCCGCCGCCGGGCGGATCTGGTGCGGCTATGCCTGTCCGCAAACCGTCTGGACCGACCTTTTCATCCTCACGGAGCGCTGGATCGAGGGCGACCGCAACGCCCGCCTGCGTCTGCACCGTCAAAAGAAAATGGACCTCCGCAAGTTCCGCCTGCGGGTTGAAAAATATCTGTCCTGGATTCTGATCGGTCTGGCGACCGGCGGGGCCTGGGTGTTCTATTTCACCGATGCGCCGACGCTGCTGGTCGATCTGGTGACCGGACAGGCCCATCCGGTGGCCTATATGACCATGGCGATCCTGACCGCGACCACCGTGTTCTTCGGCGGCATCGCCCGTGAGCAGGTCTGTATCTACGCCTGTCCCTGGCCGCGGATTCAGGCCGCGATGATGGACGAGGACACGCTGACCGTCGGCTATCGTCATTGGCGCGGCGAGCCGCGCGGCAAACACCGTAAGGGCGAAGGCGCCGCCGAGCTTGGCGATTGCATCGACTGCATGGCCTGCGTGAACGTCTGCCCGATGGGGATCGACATTCGTGACGGGCAACAGCTCGAATGCATCACCTGCGCGCTCTGCATCGACGCTTGTAACGAGATGATGGACAAGATCGGCAAGCCGCGTGGCCTGATCGACTACATGGCGCTGACCGACGAACCGCGCGAGATCGCGGGCGAGACGCCGAAACCGGTGTGGAAACACATCTTCCGTCCGCGCACGATCCTTTACACCGTGCTCTGGGGCGGTGTCGGTGTCGCGCTGATCTGGGCGCTGTTTGCCCGCGCGGACATCGACATGACGGTCGCGCCGGTGCGCAACCCGACCTATGTGATGCAGTCCGACGGAGCGATCCGCAACATTTACGACCTGCGTCTGCGCAACAAGCATGGCGAAGAGCGTGAGTTCCGTGTGAGCGTCACGGGCGACGACACCCTGACGGTGACCTTGCAGGATTCCGACACGACCGCAGGCGATACGATTGCGGTGAAGGCCGACGAGATGCGTATCGTGCGCGCCTATGTCGAGGCGCCTGCCGGGTCCAAAGCCGCCACTTCCGACCGCACGGAATTCACCTTCTGGGTCGAGGATGGTATTGCCAATGAGCGGGTCTCTGTCGACTCGGTGTTCAACGGTAAGGGACAATAGAACATGGCACGCGAAATCACGGGCAAACATGTCCTCATCGGAACGGTGTCGGCCTTTGCCGTGATCATCGGGGTCAACATCTTCATGGCCGTTCAGGCCGTGAAGACCTTCCCGGGGCTCGAGACCGCCAACTCCTATGGCGTGTCGCAGACCTTCAACCGCGACAAGCAAGCCCAGGAAGCCCTGGGCTGGACGGTCGAGGCGGTGGACGATCAGGAGCACCTGTTCGTCTTCATCCGTGACGCCGAAGGCCGGCCCGTCGAAGTCGCCGAGATCGGCGGCACGCTGGGCCGCGCCACCACTGTCGTGGACGATCAGCAGCCGGAATTCAGCTTCAACGGCGAGGCCTATGTGGCGAAAACCGGAATGCTGGCGGCAGGCAACTGGAACTACCGGATGACGGCCACTGCGCTGGATGGCACCCATTTCACCCAGCGGATCGTCATCCACGTCAAACGGTAAGGCACACCCATGTCCGAGGTTCAGATCTCGGCCTGTCCGGCCTGTGTGGCCGCTCCGGCCGCCGAGGAAACGGCACACGCGCGGGACGTTCGCGACGCGCGTTTCGTGCTGTCTTTGCCCGCGATCTATTGCGCGGCCTGTATTTCGGGCGTCGAACGCGAATTGACCAAACAGCCCGGCGTGCGGGCTGCGCGGGTGAACCTGACGCTCAAGCGCGCGCAGGTCGAAGCGGATGAAGACGTCTCCGTCGATGCCCTGATCGGTGCGCTGACCAAGGCGGGTTACGAGGCTTATGAGCTCGACGCCAGCGCCATTTCCGCCACCGAGACCGACAAAAAAGGCCGAGCGATCCTGACTCGCATTGCGGTGTCAGGCTTTGCGATGATGAACGTGATGCTCTTGTCCATCGCGGTCTGGTCCGGGGCGTCTGACGTGACGCGCGATATGTTCCACTGGGTTTCCGCCGCCATCGCGCTCCCGGCCATCGCCTATGCAGCGCAGCCGTTTTTCGGTTCGGCCTGGACGGCGCTAAAGGCGAAACGGCTCAACATGGATGTGCCGATCTCGCTCGCCATTCTCCTCGCGGGTGGGATGTCCCTGTTCGAAACCATCGAATCCGGGCAGCATGCCTATTTCGACGCGGCGCTGTCCCTGACCTTCTTCCTTCTGGCTGGGCGCTATCTCGATTACCGCACGCGTTCGGTGGCGCGCTCCGCCGCCGAAGAACTCGCCGCGCTCGAAGTGCCGCGTGTGACGCTCGTGGACGGCACGGTGATTTCGATCAAGGATCTGGCCAAAGGCGCGCTTGTCCGCGTCGTTCCGGGGGCGCGTGTGCCGGTTGACGGGATCGTAGTTGAGGGGGCCTCCGAGCTGGATCGCTCGCTTCTGACCGGGGAAAGTCTTCCGGTTGAGACAGGTGTCGACAGCATTGTTTCCGCGGGTGAGGTCAACCTGACCGGGCCGTTGATCGTGAAGGTCACCGCCGCAGGTGAAGACAGTTCTCTGCACCGCATGGCCGATCTTGTGGCCATGGCCGAAACCTCGCGCAACAAATATACCTCGCTTGCCGACCGCGCTGCGCAGATTTACGCGCCGACGGTGCATCTTCTGTCGCTGGCGGCTTTCATCGGCTGGATGGTGGCGACCGGCGATCTGCGTCATTCGATCAATGTTGCGGTGGCGGTGCTGATCATCACCTGCCCCTGTGCGTTGGGGCTTGCCGTGCCGGCCGTGACCACCGCCGCCTCCGGGCGTCTGTTCCGGGCGGGGATGCTGATCAAATCCGCGACGGCCATCGAACGTCTGGCCGAGGTCGATACGGTGGTGTTCGACAAAACCGGCACGCTGACCGAGGGCAAGCCGGAGCTTGCGAACCTGCGCGACATTCCTCCGCATGCCCGCTCTGTCGCCATGGCTCTAGCCGCCGGGTCCGCCCATCCGCTCTCGGGCGCGCTGTTCGAGGCGACGAAAGCGGCGGACATCGCGCCCGCGCCTGTTATCGAGATTCGCGAAGTGCCGGGGCAGGGCGTCGAGGGCCGTTTGGGCGATCAGACCGTGCGCTTGGGGCGTGCCACCTGGCTTAATGCCATGGCCCTGTCGCAAACCGCGACTTATCTCAAGATCGGGGAGGAGGCGCCCATCGCTTTCACCTTCATCGATCATCTGCGCGAAGGCGCGGCCGATGCGGTTGCGGCGCTCAAACGTCAGGGCATGGATGTTGTTCTGCTCTCCGGCGATGCGCCCGCCGCCGTCGCGGACATCGCGCATCGCATCGGGATCGAGGCCTGGGATGCCGAATGCCTGCCCGAAGCCAAGGCGCTGCGCGTGGCCGAACTGACCCGCTCGGGCCGCAAGGTTTTGATGGTCGGTGACGGTCTCAACGACACCGCAGCGCTTGCCGCCGCTCATGTGTCGATCTCGCCCGCCTCCGCTCTGGAGGCGACGCGCGTGGTGTCCGACATGGTGCTTTTGGGCAAATCGCTTGCCCCCATCGGCGAGGCGACGCGGGTGTCGGTGTCTGCCACCCGCCGGATCAAGGAAAACTTCAACATCGCGACGCTTTATAACCTCGTCGCCATTCCGGTCGCGCTTGCCGGTTACGCGACACCCTTGGCTGCGGCCTTGGCGATGTCGGCCAGTTCGATTACCGTGTCGCTCAACGCGCTCCGGCTCAGAGGAAAATCATGAACGTTCTCGTCTATCTCATCCCGATCTCGATCTTTCTCGGCGGGCTTGGGTTAGCCGGGTTTTTCTGGTCGATCCGGTCGCGGCAATATGACGACCCGGACGGAGACGCGCAGCGCATCCTGACCGGCGAATATGACGACCACCCGAAGCCCTAATTGCCGGCACGCTCTGCCAGTTCGGCCACCTTCGGGCCCATGGCCTCGACGATGAGCGCAACCCCCGCGGCGTTGGGGTGAATGCCGTCGGGTTGCATATACTGCGTCAGAACCTGCCCCCAAGGGGCGAGATCGGTCAGCGGCTTCAGAAAGCCCTCGAAATACAACGTGTCATAGTCTGCGGCCAAATCCGAGTAGATCCCATCGAAAGCGGCCTTGTAGTCCGCGCCGTAATTGCCCGGGGCCTGCATGCCGACGAGCAACACGGGAATGTCTTTCGCCTTGGCGGCATCGAGAATGCCCGCAAGATTGGCACGGGTCAGATCCGGAGACAATCCGCGCAAAAGATCGTTACCGCCAAGCGTCACGATCATCGCGCCAATGTCGGGCGTCAGTGTCCAGTCCACCCGCGAAAGGCCCCCTGCCGAGGTGTCGCCGGACACTCCTGCGTTGACGATGGTTGCTTCGATCTCATGGGTGTCGAGCCAGTTTTGCAATTGTGCCGTGAAGCCGTTCTGTGCCACCAACCCGTAGCCCTGTGTGAGGCTGTCTCCCAAAGCGGCGATGCGGACAGGATCGGCGGTGGCGGCGGTGGCCCAGAGCATCACCCAAATCTTGACCAAAAGACCGAGCCGGTGCTTGCCGTTGCGCCCTGCGGCCCCATATTTTTGCAAGAGATTTGAAAGGAAGCCCATGGACCCGATCATTGCCACAGAGGACGCGCATTTGACACTGGATGGCAACGCGGGGCGGGTCGAGATTTTGCGTGGCATTTCATTGCAGGTCGCGCGCGGCGAAACGCTGGCACTCATCGGGCCTTCCGGATCGGGCAAATCCTCTCTCCTCATGTTGTTGGGCGGGCTCGAAATGGCCAGCGCCGGGACGATTTCCGTGCTTGGGCGCGATCTCACCGCGATGAACGAGGACGAGCTGGCGCGCTTCCGCAGGGATCATATGGGGGTGGTGTTCCAATCCTTCCACCTCATTCCCACCATGACCGCTTTGGAAAATGTCGCAATCCCCCTCGAACTGGCGGGCGTGCCCGATGCGTTCGCGCGTGCGCAGGCCGAGCTTGAGAGCGTTGGTCTTGGGGCGCGTCTCGATCATTACCCCGCGCAAATGTCCGGCGGCGAGCAACAGCGCGTGGCCCTGGCCCGCGCCTCCGCCCCGCGCCCGGAGATTCTATTGGCGGACGAGCCGACCGGCAATCTCGATGGTACGACCGGCGAAGCGATCATGGAGCTTCTGATGGGGCTGCGCGACCGTCATGGTGCGACGCTTGTCATGGTGACACATTCGCCTGAACTCGCCGCGCGCTGTGACCGGGTGATCCGGTTGCGGGACGGGCAGTTGGAAACGGAGGTTCCGGCGTGAGCCTGCGCTCGGACGTCAGCATGGCCTGGACCATCGCCCTGCGCGAGTTACGCGCCGGGCTTGGCGGGTTCCGCATCCTGATTCTGTGCCTTCTGCTCGGGGTGGCCGCCATTGCGGCCGTGACTTCCGTGCGCGACAGCATTTCCAAAGGGCTTGCCCGCGAAGGGGCGGCGCTTCTGGGGGGCGATGCGGAGATGGAATTCACCTACCGGTTTGCCACGGATGATGAGCGTGCATGGATGGAAGGGCGCTCTGAGCGTCTGTCCGAGATTGCCGATTTCCGTTCCATGCTGAGCGTTGGCGAGGAGCGTGCCCTGACGCAGGTGAAGGCTGTGGACGCCGCTTATCCGTTGATCGGTACAGTTGGGCTCGCGCCCGAGATGCCTCTGGCGCAGGCGCTGGCAGGAGAGGGCGATTTGCCGGGGATCGTGCTCGACCCGGTTCTGATGGAGCGGTTGGGATTGGTCCTTGGCGACGAGGTGCGAATTGGCGATCTGCCCTTTGTTGTCATGGCCGAACTGACGCGCGAACCGGATGGGGCGGGGGCCGGGTTCACCCTCGGGCCGCGCAGTATCGTGGCGCTTTTTGCCCTCCGAAACAGCACATTGCTCGCCCCCGGCACCCTGTTCGAGAGCGCCTATCGTCTTGATCTGCCTGAGGGCACTGATCTTGATGCGATGAAGGCTCGTGCCGAGGCGGAGGTGGCCGGTGGAGGGTTCCGTTGGCGCGATGCGCGCAATGGCGCACCAGGCGTGAACCGGTTTGTCGAACAACTCGGCTCCTTTCTGGTCCTTGTCGGTCTCGCGGGGCTGGCGGTGGGCGGCGTTGGCGTCTCGGCGGCGGTTCGGGCCTATCTCGACCGAAAGATCGCCGTTATCGCCACGCTCAAGACCCTCGGCGCCACCCGGCGCACGATCTTTCTCACCTACCTGTTGCAAATCGGTGTGCTGACCGGCGGCGCGATTGTTGCGGGTGTGATCTTGGGTGGGCTGGTGCCGCTCTTTGCCATGCCGTTCATCCAGACGCTTCTGCCGGTGCCGGTTGCGCGCGGTGTGCAGATCGCCCCCCTGCTGGAGGCGGCGCTCTATGGCGTTCTTGCCAGCGCGATTTTCGTGCTCTGGCCGCTGTCGCGGGCCGAACGGATCCGCCCCGCCGCGCTCTATCGCGATGCGTTGTTCGGGCTGAAGGGCCTGCCGCGTTGGCCCTATCTGGTGACCATACTTTTGCTGCTTGCCGCCCTCATTGCGTCCGCTGCGGTGCTGTCCGACAATCGGCGGCTGGTGCTCTGGACCTTCCTGGGACTGGCGATTGCCTTTGTGGCGCTTGTGTCGGCTGGGCGTGGGCTTGCGCGCCTGTCACGGCGGTTAACTCGTCTCAAGGCACTGCGCCGCCATCTGCCCCTGCGTCTGGCGTTTGGCTCCGTCGGTGGGCCGGGGGGAGAGGCGGTGTCCGTGGTGCTCTCGCTTGGGCTTGGTCTTACGGTGCTTTCCGCCATCGGCCAGATCGACGCCAATATGCGTGGTGCGATTGCCCGCGATCTGCCGGAACGCGCGCCGTCCTATTACGTGGTCGATATTCAGCCGGATCAGATCGACGGTTTGACGGAACGGGTCACGACCGACCCCGGCGTGACGCGGTTCCAAAGCGCGCCGATGCTGCGTGGCCTGATCACCAAGATCAACGGTCAGGATGCCGAGACCGTGGCCGGGCCGCACTGGGTTCTGCGCGGAGATCGTGGCGTGACCTATGCCGGGGCAAAACCGGATAATGTCAAAGTCCTGTCGGGGGCGTGGTGGTCGCCCGACGACACGGAGCCGCAGATCAGTTTCGCCGCCAAGGAAGGCGAGGAGATGGGGTTGAGCCTTGGGGATACGATCACGATCAATATTCTCGGACGTGACATCACCGGGACGATCACCTCGTTTCAGGACGTCAATTTCTCCAGCGCCGGGATGGGATTTATCCTGACCATGAACGAGGCGGCACTTGCCGGTGCACCGCACACATGGATCGCCACGATCTATGCCGATCCGGCGACGGAGGCCCCGCTGATCCGTGATCTGGCCAAGGCCTATCCGAACATCACGACCATTCGTGTGCGCGATGCCATCGATCGGGTGGTGGCGATCCTTGAAAGCATTGCGGCGGCCACGACCCTTGGGGCGGCGGCGACCCTGATCACCGGGGCGATTGTGTTGATCGGGGCCGCAGCGGCGGGCGAGGACTGGCGGCGGTACGAGGCGGCTGTGCTCAAGACGCTTGGCGCGTCGCGCAGGAAAATCCTGACGAGTTTTGCGCTTCGCGCTCTGATCCTCGGTGCCGGGGCGGGGATCGTGGCGCTGATCACCGGGGCGCTTGGCGCCTGGGCAGTGATCCATTTCGTGATGGAGGCGGAGTTCAATCTCTCGCTTGGCGCCGCACTCTGGATCGTTCTGGGCGGTGTGGCGATGACCTCGCTCACCTCGCTTTGGTTCTCCTGGCGCGCGATGCAAGTCCGCCCGGCGCGGGTGCTTCGGGCGTCCGAGGGATAAGATCCGTTAAAGCGGTCCGCCAAAACCTGAGACACAGTTTTTGGCGGAGCGCTGTGCAAGATATAAGCGTTGCACGCACCTCGCCTTTGTCTGATGTCTCAGGTAAAAGGCGTAACGCTTTAATGCGCCGGTGCGAGGGCTTTGGCGACGGCGTCGGCAATCACCTGTTCCTCATCGGTCGGCAGGACGAACACGGGCGTCGGTCCTTTGGCGATTTCCCTCGCGTTCTGCGCATTGGCCTCTGCATCGGGAAGGATGCCGAGAAAGCCGAGACGCTCGATGATCTGTTGGCGGATGTTGGGAGAATTTTCCCCGATGCCGCCACAGAACACAAGCGCGTCGATGCCCGACAGCGTTGCCGCCATGGCACCGATCTCGCGACGCACCCGGTAGACGAAATACTCGACTGCGTCTTTCGCGCCCTGCGCGTCGGAAGCCTCCAACACCTGCATGTCATGGCTGATACCCGACAGGCCCAGAAGCCCGGATTCGTAATAGAGCATATGGGTCAGCTCCTGTGGCGTCATGCCTTCGGTTTCCAGCAGATAGAGCAGGATGCCGGGGTCGAGATGACCGGAGCGGGTCGACATCGGGATGCCGTCGAGCGGCGAAAACCCCATGGACGAGGAAATCGAATGGCCGCCGTTGACCGCGCAGATCGAGGCGCCGCTGCCGAGATGGCAGATGATGATGCGCTTGCCATGCAGATCGGGGCGTTCGCGGATCAGTTGGTGCGATACGTAATCGTAGCTCAGCCCGTGAAAGCCGTAGCGTTTGATGCCCTGTTGGTAGAATTTGCGCGGAATGGCGTAAATGTCGTTTTCCCATGGGTGATTGCGGTGAAATGCGGTGTCGAAACAGCCGATCTGCAACGCATAGGGAAAGGCGCGCTGTGCCGCCGCAACCGCAGACAGGTTGTGCGGTTGATGCAGGGGGGCGAGCGGGTTGAAGGTGGCGAGATCGGCCATCACCTCGTCGGTCAGCTCCGTGGGCGTCGCGCGCAGCGGGCCGCCATGGACGATCCGGTGCCCGACACCGGCCACCTCCTGACCGTCGAGAAGAGGAGTGATCTTGTCGAGAATGACCTCGAGCGCGCGTCCCTGATCCGTGGCGTCAATCGGTTCCGATCCCTTCGGTCCGCCGGATTTGAACTGAAAACTCGGGGTCGACCCGATCCCCTGAACCTGTCCGCGCGCGATACATTCCGGTGTCTCTGCCGTTTTGTAGAGTGCGAATTTGACCGAGGATGAGCCGGCATTGACCGTCAGAATACGTTGTCCCATCAGTGCTGCACCCCCACTCGTTGTGCATGGAGGGCCGCCACGGCACAGGAGGCAAGCCGGGATTTGTCGCTGTCTGACCGCGAGTTCAGCACGATCGGACAACGCGCGCCGATGACGACACCCGCAGCTTCAGAATGGGCGATGAAGGACAACTCCTTGGCCAGCATATTGCCGCTCTCCAGATTCGGAGCGACAAGGATTTCCGCCTGTCCGGCAACCGAGCTTTTGAGTCCTTTGGTCCGGGCCGCCGCGAGGCTGACGGCATTGTCCATGGCGAGCGGACCATCGACCATGCCGCCGGTGATCTGGCCTCGGTCGGCCATTTTCGACAATGCGGCGGCATCGAGGGTCGAGGGGATTTTCGGGTTCACGGTTTCCACCGCCGAGAGCACCCCGACCTTGGGCGTTTCGATCCTGAGACTTTGCGCAAGGTCGATGGCGTTCTGCACGATGTCGACCTTGGTCGGCAAATCGGGCGCGATGTTGATCGCCGCATCGGTCACCAGCAGGAGGTGGCTGAGGCCGGGGACGTCCATCACGAAGATATGGCTGATCCGGCGACCGGTTTTCAGCCCGCCGCTCGAGCGCAGGATCGGGCGCAAGAGGTCGTCGGTGTGCAGATGCCCCTTCATGATGGCGCTGGCGCGGCCCTCATGCACCATGGTGACGGCGATTTGCGCGGCCTCCGGATGGCTGGGGCAATCCACGATCTCGACACCATCGAGCGACAAGCCGTTTTGTCCGGCCACGGATCGGATTTTCGTTTCACTGCCGATCAGAACGGGGATGATCAAACGGTGTTGTGCGGCCATCAGGGCGCCACGCAGGGAATTTTCCTCTTCCGGCGCGACGACAGCCATGCGCACGGTAGGCAGGGCTTCGGCCATTTCGAGCAACTTGTCGAAATGGCGATGGCTTTCCACGGTCAGGCCGGGGACGTCATGGATGTCGAAGCTGTGCTTTTCGGTCGGGGCGAACACCTCTGCCTCGCCCTCGACAAGCACGGTGCCGTCCGAGAGCGTGACAGAGGTTTCGAAAACCGCGCTGCCTGCCTCGGTTTTGCGGATCAGCTTGACGCGGGCGACGAGTTCGTCGCCGGCATGCGCGCGGGCGTGAAACCGGAGGTTCTGGGACTTGTAGAGCGTGCCCGGCCCGGGAAGCTTGTTGCCCAGCACGGAAGAAATCTGTGAGGCCACCCAGAAGGAGGGCGCAACGGCTTCCGGTTTGCCATCCTTGTCGCCGTCTTCATGCGGCAGATGCAGAGGGTTGAGGTTGCCGGAGGCATGGGCAAAAACGTAGAGGTCGTCTGCCACGCAGAGGCGGCGGTTTTCGGCTTCCATCCCGACTTCGAGATCATCGAAGGGGACATTTTCAAATATCGTCAC
Organism: Celeribacter ethanolicus; assembly: GCF_002407265.1. Taxonomy (NCBI): domain Bacteria; kingdom Pseudomonadati; phylum Pseudomonadota; class Alphaproteobacteria; order Rhodobacterales; family Roseobacteraceae; genus Celeribacter; species Celeribacter ethanolicus. Next base: position 2,155,888 of record NZ_CP022196.1, on the reverse strand, counting down.
GTGCAATCCTTGCTCTGTCTGGCCGTGCTTCGTCCGGCCCCTGCTCTCGTTTGGTCTTGCCCTGTCTGTGGACCCGATCGGCAAAACCCGCTTGAGTGTCGTTTATCTCGTCCTGTTCTATCAAGCCTTTCTCTAAGTTTCATGAAGTTCTTTGAATGTGTCGCCGAATTTCAGCGCCTCTGAGCAAGGCGCGCGCAGGGCGCGTTGCGTCAGGACACCTTGCTCAGGTCATGCGGCGCATTATCGCTGTCGGGCAAGGAGGCGCCATCGTCCAGCACGAATTCCACGACGATCTGATTGAGCATGGTGGCCTCCTGCGCCAGGGAGATGCCAGCGGATTGTTCTTCCGCGGATGTGGCGATTTCCGACATATGAGCGGAGATGGCACTGACGTCCTCGACGATGGAGCGCAGGGCGTGGCCGGTTTGATCGACCAGGGCAAAGCCGCGCCCGGCCTCGCCTGCACGGGCCGCTTCGACGCCGGCGTTCAGGGCAAGAAGGTTGGTCTGGAAGGCGATGTCGTCGATGACGGAGATGATCCGGGAAATCTTGTCAGAGGACTCGGAGATGGCGTCCATGGCGGAGATCGCTTGCTGCACGACCTTGCTCGCCGATTGCGCGTTGGATTTCGACCCCGTCACGGTCCGGTTGGCCAGAGCCGCGCCATCGGCAGCGGATTTGACGGACGCAGTCAGTTGGGTCAGCGCGGCGGCGGTCTCTCCCAACATCGAGGCGGCACGCTCGGTGCGGTGCGAGAGATCCTTGGCGGCATTGGAAATTTCGCCTGAATTGTCGTGGATCGTACGGGCGGTGCCGGACAGGCGCCCAATCACGGAGCGCAAGGACAGGACGGCGGCATTGTAGTCCTGTCGCAATTGTTCGTAGCTTTCGGGGAAGGCTTCGTCGAGGGTGAGGCGGACGTCGCCCTGTGACAGCCTGCGCAGGCCTTCGGCCAGTGCGCCGACGACATGGGTCTGTTCGGCATGACGAGCCTGACGCTCGGCGGCGGTTTTGGCCTCGATCGCCTGACGTTCCGCCTCGTTGCGCGCATCGCGTGCGTGGTCACGTTCGGCCTGTTCCTGTTGACGCGCGCGTTCGGCGGCCTCGCGGTCGTGGGTTTCTTTCTCCGCCTGTGCTTTGGCCTGATCTTCGCGCAGTTGACGTGCGTGGGCTTCCGTTTCCATGCGCTCCTTCCCGACGAGGTTGTTACGGAAGACGGAGAGCGCAGCAAACAGACGGGCGATTTCACCGTAGCGACCGCCAACACGGCGTATGTCCGACATATCGCCGATGGCAAGACGCTCGGTGCGGGCGGTGACGGCGGTGAGCGGGCGCATGATGAACATGTAGGTCAGGATCGGCGCGATCAGTACGATCACAACGGCAATGACAGCGATCCCGTTCATGGTCTTCTGTGCATGTTCCGCCGTGGTCGTCAGGGTCTGGCTGGCGGTTGCGATGCCGAAGAGCGAGGCGTCCGAAATCGTGATCACCGCGTCGGAAATGCGCAGCAAACCCGAAGCAACATCCGCACTCGCGGTCAATCCGGCTCTGCGCGCTTCAAGCACCTCTGCGCGGGCGTGCAGCAGGCCGGTTTGCGGATCTGTTTCCCGTAAAACGGAGGCGACCAGCCCCTTGAAGTCCTCGGGCAGGGTTACGCTGCGGGCGCGCAATTCGGGGGTGAGCTTGTCGATTTCCGCCTGAAGGCCGAGCACGGCGCCGGTTTCGACCGAGGCCGCGCCCTGCATGGCCTTGATCAAAATGGTCTTTGCTGTGCTGTCGAGCCGCGCCAGATCGGTGATGTTGCGCACATCCTTGTCGAGCAGGGTGCGGAGAACGACCTCATTCTTGCTGAGCGCGTCGGCGCTTTCCATGTCCAGGGTGAAGAGCACGTGATCCACAAGCTTGCTCGACAGGGTGTTCAACTCATTCTGTGCCTGATGCAGGAGGCGCGCGCGGATTTTCATGTCTGCAGGCGAGAGGTCGAGAAACCCGGATGGAAAAGTCAGCGCCTCGCGCAGTTCCGGCACCTTTCCCTGCACTGTATCATTGGCTGTCATATCCTTGAGCAAGGCCTCGATGCGCTCATGGGCGGCACGGGTTTGGTCCAGAACCTCAGTGCGGATACCGAAATCATTGGTTTCCAGGAGTGTCTGGATCAGCCCGACGGAGAGGTTCAGCTCGGCCTTGAACATCAGGGCCAGTTTCAGGGCCTCGACATCGCGTTGCAGTAATTGGCTCAGGTTGCGGTTCGTGGCGGGCGAGGCGTCGTTTCCGGCCAGAAGCAGGGCGAAGGACGCTTGGCTGATCTGTTTCTGCAACATTTCACCGAGTGCGCGCGAATCTGCGTTGAGCTGGCTCTGGGCCTTCAGGTTCCGCGCCTGGGCTTCGAGTTCGCGACGACGGGCGTTGTTGAGCGTGGCGATGTCGGCGTGCAGCGCCTGCATGTCCTCGTCGAGGCCCGGATAGGCGGTGTGATCGACCTGCCGGAGCCTCTGATCGAGCGTCGTGGCGGCGTTTTCGAGATCGGCGATGGCCCCCTCGATCTCATTCTGGGCGGTTGTGCCGGACAGCGTGCCGATGCCGGTCTTGAGGTCGGACACGGCGTTGGAGATGCCAGCGGCGATCTGAAGCGGTGGGAGCGAGTCGCTGACCAGGCGATCCGTCTCGTCCCGGATCGTGGAAATCAGGGAGCCGGAGACCAGAATGGCGGCCAGTGTCGTGCCGACAAGCGCGAAGAGTATGCCGAGGATCTTGGCCGCGACCGATCCCAGAAGATTGCCGATCCAGTTTTTCATACGAAGCCCTGCCTGAGCCATTTTGGAAGATGTGAGGAAGGTGGCAGCAAGCTCCTGATATTCGGTTTAGATGTACGTGAAAGGCGGAGGGGACCGCCTCCTGGACGGCTCCTGCCGGAAAGTATGGAATCATTCTGCCCTGTCCGGGCGATCACGCTTTTGAAATCTGCGCAGCAAAGCGACAAGAATGGCGGTATCTGTGCAAAAAGCAGGCATATTGACGTGCCCTCCCTTATTGTCGCCTGTGCGGTTGTATACAGTCTTGTGTGCGTGTTTTGCCCGGACACACTCTGGAACGCGTCCCATGCCCACGATCATAAAAACCGTTTCTACGGGGATACGGGGGCAGGGCGTGCGCAGAAGGCCGACTTGCCGGCTGGTCCTTTGCGCGAAGAGGAAACCATCCGACGCTGCACAGGAGGTCGTTGGCGTTTTTCATTTAAGTCCAAGCATATGGATATGAGCGCTGTGCGCGATGCCTTGGGTCTTGCAGCATCAAACAAGGGGAACATGGACGTGAAAATTCAATTCAAGAGCACTCTGGCTTCGGCACTTTTCGCCAGCACAGCGCTGGCCACCAGCGCCTTTGCCGCCAACTGTCCGATCAAGGTCGGTGTGCTGCACTCGCTCTCGGGGACGATGGCGATTTCGGAGACGACTCTGAAGGACACCATGCTGATGCTGGTAGACGAACAGAACAAAAAAGGAGGCCTTCTGGGCTGTGATCTGGAGGCGGTTGTCGTCGATCCGGCGTCTGACTGGCCGCTCTTTGCCGAGAAGGCGCGCGAGCTTCTGACCGTGCACAATGTCGACGTGATTTTCGGCAACTGGACCTCGGTGTCGCGCAAATCCGTGCTGCCTGTGATCGAGGAACTCAACGGTCTGCTGTTCTACCCGGTGCAGTATGAGGGCGAGGAAAGCTCGAAAAACGTGTTCTACACGGGGGCGGCGCCGAACCAGCAGGCGATTCCGGCCACGGATTATTTCCTTGATGAGCTGGGCGTCGAAAAGTTCGCTCTGCTTGGCACCGACTACGTCTACCCGCGCACCACGAACAACATTCTCGAGTCCTACCTGAAAGCCAAGGGCATCGCGGAAGAGGATATCTTCGTCAACTACACGCCCTTCGGTCATTCCGACTGGTCCAAGATCGTCGCGGATGTCGTGGCGCTTGGCGCGGATGGCAAGAAGGTCGGTGTGATCTCGACGATCAACGGCGACGCCAACATCGGGTTCTACAAGGAGCTTGCCGCCGCGGGTATTTCCGCCGATGACATTCCTGTCGTGGCCTTCTCCGTGGGGGAAGAAGAACTGTCCGGTCTCGACACCACCAACCTCGTCGGGCACCTCGCGGCATGGAACTATTTCATGTCCGCCGATACGCCGGAAAACGCCGCCTTCATCGACCAGTGGCATGCCTTCATCGGTGACGATGCGCGCGTGACCAACGACCCGATGGAAGCGCATTACATCGGCTTCAACATGTGGGTGAACGCGGTGACCGAAGCGGGCACCACCGATGTCGACTCCGTGCGTGAGCACATGTGGGGTCAGGAATTCCCGAACCTCACGGGCGGCACCGCCGTGATGGGGGTGAACCATCACCTCTCCAAACCGGTGCTGATCGGCGAAATTCTGGCCGACGGTCAGTTCGACATCATCTCGGAAACCGATCCGGTTCCGGGCGATGCATGGACCGATTACCTGCCGGAATCCGCCGTGCTGAAATCCGATTGGAAGGACCTCGGTTGCGGCATGTACAACACCGAGACCGAGACCTGTGTGCAGATCAAATCCAACTATTGATCCGAGCTGACAAGGGAGGGGCGGTGTGCCGCCCTTCCATCTCCTCCCAGTTGGAAAGAGTTTCATGATCCGCCGCCTTATCGCTGCGTGTCTGATCTTGCTCACCTGTGCGCTCACGGCACAGGCGCAGGAGAGGACCATTCAGGAAGTGCTTCAGGAGCACCGCGCCGAGATTGAAAAATCTTCGCGCAAAACCATCGGCCCCGCTATCGACGCCATCGCCAATTCCGGCCTGTCTGCCGCGCAGACCGTGCTTGAGACTTGGCAGAACAAGGATATGTGGCAGCGCAAGGCTGACGGGCTGTTTTTCTACGCGGCGCCAGGCGCGGGCGGAACCTACACGCTGTTCGATTTCGACAGCGGTGCCGAGGTGGGGGCGGTCGACAAGGGCGATCTCGATCAGCTCAAACCGAACTCCGGCATTCGCGCCATGATCGGTGCTGCTTTGGTACAGTTTCAGCTCAACGATCCCAATCCGGCGCGTCGTCGCGAGGCGCTTTTGGCGATTCAGCGCGATGGGGAAGAGAGCCATCTTGCCCCGCTCCGCGCCTCCATCGAAGGCGAGACCGATCCGGCGATCAAAGCGCTGAAAGAGACCACCGAACGGCTTTTGACCATTCGTTTCGACCCGGATGAAGCGAGCCGCGTTGCGGCGATTGAAGGCTTTCGTGGTGCGCTGTCGCTGGATGCCCGAGCGGCGCTCAATCCGCTTGTCACCACAAAGATCGTTTATGCAGAGGGTCTGCCGGACGGGGCCAATATCAAACGGGCTCTGAAACCCGGCAAAGACATTCTGGTCTCTGATGCCTTTGCGTTGATGGTTGCCGCCGGGGCCGCGACGCCGCCGCCGAGTGTGGCCGAGCGCAAAGCGGCGCTTGAGGCCCATATCGTCGATGGCAAGGTCGGTGGCAGGCCTGTGGCGGACCTCAACACTCAAGAGTCTCGCGACAGCGCCTATGCGGCACTGGCCGAGGCGGGGCAGGTTCCGGCCTATGATGTGAATTTTTCCGAGGAAACTGTCGTCAAGGGCGCGCCGTTTGCGGAGGTCTATGACGAACCGTCCAAAGCCGTGACCGATGCGGCGGAGGCGACGCTCGGGTCGATCAACCGGGCGGTCGGGTTGAACCAGTTCCTCGATCTGTCGCTCGATGGTTTGTCTCTGGCCTCGATCTATTTTCTCGCGGCCATCGGATTGGCGATCACCTTCGGGGTCATGGGCGTGATCAACATGGCACATGGCGAGTTCATCATGATGGGCGCCTATACCGGCTATGTCGTGCAACAGATCGTGCCGGATTACACCGTCTCGATCATTCTCGCGATCCCGCTGGCCTTCGCCGTCACCTTTGCCGCCGGTGTGGCGATGGAGCGGCTGATCATCCGCTGGCTGTATAACCGGCCTCTTGAGACCCTTCTCGCGACCTTCGGCGTGTCCATCGCGCTTCAGCAGCTCGCCAAGAACATCTTCGGCACGCAGGCGCGTCCGCTGACCTCGCCCGGCTGGCTCGACGGGGCGCTGACCTTCAACGATGTGGTGTCGATCTCTTATATCCGCATCGCGATTTTCGTTCTGGCGCTGATCTTCCTTGGCGTGTTCCTCTTCATCATGAAGAAAACGCGTCTGGGTCTCGAAACCCGCGCCGTGACGCAGAACCCGCGCATGGCGGCCTCCATGGGGATCAACCCGGACAAGGTGAACATGCTGACCTTCGGTCTCGGCTCCGGCATCGCCGGGATCGCGGGGGTGGCCATCGGGCTCTATGCGAAAGTCACCTCCGAGCTTGGCTCCGATTATATCGTCCAAAGCTTCATGACCGTCGTTGTCGGCGGTGTCGGCAATATCTGGGGTACGCTTTTGGGTGCCGGTCTGATCGGCTTCCTGCAAAAGGGGATCGAATGGTTCAACCCGTCCAACACGCTGGCGGCGCAGACCTATATGATCATCTTCATCATCATTTTCATCCAGTTCCGGCCCAAGGGCATCATCGCCCTCAAAGGTCGTGCAGCAGGGGATTGATCCATGGATATGTTTAAGAAAAATCCCTCACTGCCGGTCTTTATCGCCGTTCTGGTGATCTTTACCCTCGCCGTGACCTTCCTGTCGGAGGCCTATGGCGCAGGGGCGATTTCCACCTCTTTCGTCAAGACTTTGGGCAAAACGCTCTGCCTCGCGCTGGTGGCCATCGCGATGGATCTGGTCTGGGGCTATACGGGCATTCTATCCCTTGGTCATTTCGCCTTTTTCGGGCTGGGCGGTTACATGATCGGCATGTGGCTGATGTATGCGCGGACCAAACTGATCGTGCTCGACAGCCTCGCCAATGCGCCCCTGCCGCCGACCGCGTCTGAGATTTCGGACGCCATCGGAACGCAGATTTTCGGCGTCGTGGGCTCAAGCGATTTCCCTCTGGTTTGGTATTTCGCCCATAGTTTCTGGGCGCAGATCGCCTTGGTCGTTCTTGTGCCCGGCATCCTCGCCCTGGTCTTCGGCTGGCTCGCCTTCCGCTCGCGGGTGACCGGCGTCTACCTGTCGATCCTGACCCAGGCAATGACCCTCGCGCTCTCGCTTTACCTCTTTCAAAATGACAGCGGCTTGCGCGGCAACAACGGGCTTTCGGGCCTGCAAAACCTCCCAGGCGCGGACGGGGTGTCGCAGGATTATATCTCGATCTGGTTCTTCTGGGCGTCTGCCTTCGCGCTCTTGCTCACCTATCTGGTCGCGGCCTTCATCGTCTCCGGCAAATTCGGCTCCGTCATTCGCGGCATCCGCGACGACGAGGCACGGGTGCGGTTCCTTGGCTATTCCGTCGAAGGTTTCAAACTTTTCGTCTTTACCCTCACCGCCGTGATCGCCGCCATCGGGGGCGCGCTCTACTATCCGCAAGCGGGCATCATCAACCCCGCCGAAATTGCCCCTATCGCCTCCATCTACCTCGCGGTCTGGGTTGCCATCGGTGGACGTGGCCGCATCTACGGCGCGGTGATCGGCGCCGCCTTCGTCTCGCTGGTCTCGACCTATTTCACCGGCGGTCAAGCGCCCGATATCAACTTCGGGGTCTACACGATCAAATGGGTCGATTGGTGGCTGGTGCTTCTGGGCCTTTCCTTTGTCCTCGTGACGCTCTTCGCCCCGAAAGGCATCGGCGGCTTGTTCGATCTGATCTCTGGCCGCATGTCGCCCAACCGTCATGGCGTCCCCCTCGGACCCGACAAAAGCAGTTTGCGTGAAGAGGAGGCGGAGAAATGAGCGGCGCTGGCACACTTCTTGAAGTCTCCGGCATTTCCGTCACTTTCGACGGCTTCCGGGCGATCAGCAACCTGTCGTTCAACATCGGCCACGCCGAGCTGCGCGCCATCATCGGGCCGAACGGGGCGGGCAAGACGACATTCATGGACATCGTGACCGGCAAGACCAAACCCGATGAGGGCAAGGTGTTGTGGGGGGAGATGTCGCGCAACCTGATCGGCATGAACGAGGCCAAGATCGCGCGTGCGGGGATCGGGCGAAAATTCCAGCGCCCGACCGTGTTCGAGGATCAGACCGTGTTCGAAAACTTGCTGATGGCGGTCAAAAACGACCGCAATCCGCTCAAGGTTCTGTTCTTTCGTCCGAAGTTCAAGGATTTCGCGAAGGTCGAGGAACTTGCCGCCGAGATCGGTCTCGCCGATCAGTTGTCGCGCAAGTCCGGCGAGCTGTCGCATGGGCAGAAGCAATGGCTGGAGATCGGCATGCTTCTGGCGCAGGATCCGAAGCTTTTGCTGGTCGATGAACCGGCGGCGGGGATGACGCTTGGTGAGCGGGAACACACCACCGATATTTTGAAAGAGGCGGCAAAAACCCGTGCTGTGGTGGTCGTAGAGCACGACATGGACTTCGTCCGGCGGCTCGATTGTAAGGTGACCGTGCTGCATGAGGGATCGGTTTTGGCCGAAGGCTCGCTCGATCACGTGACGAAAAATCAGGACGTGATTGACGTCTATTTGGGGCGCTGAGGAGGGAATAGCATGCTCGAAGTTAAAAACCTCTCGCTCCATTACGGCGGTTCGCAAATTCTCTATGACGTCGATCTGTCGGCGCAGGCGGGCAAGGTCACTTGTGTGATGGGCACCAACGGGGTGGGCAAAACCTCCCTCATGAAAGCGATCTCCGGCACGCATCCGCGCTCCGGCGGTTCTATGAGGCTCGACGGCGAAGACGTCGGCAAAGCTCCGGCGCATGAGTTGGCGCATAAGGGCGTTGCGAGCGTTCCGCAGGGGCGAATGATCTTTCCGCTTCTGACGGTGAAGGAAAATCTGGAGAGCGGATTTACCTGTCTGCCGAAATCCGAACATTTCATCCCGGATGAGATTTTCGAACTGTTCCCGATCCTCAAGGAGTTCATGCATCGTCGTGGCGGCGACCTTTCGGGTGGGCAGCAACAGCAACTCGCCATCGCCCGTGCGCTGATCATCAAGCCGAAGCTGCTGCTCCTGGATGAGCCGACCGAGGGCATTCAGCCCAATATCATTCAACAGATCGGTCGGGTGATTTCGCTTTTGCGCGATCGGGGCGATATGGCGATCGTGCTGGTCGAACAATATTTCGAATTCGCTTACGACCTCGCCGATCAGCTCGTTTTCATGGAGCGCGGGCGGGTCACATCCTCCCACGAGAAATCGGAAATATCCAAGGAGGATGCCGCCAAGGTTTTCCGCATCGCCTGATCCCCTTTTCGTCGAACCTGTCCGAAAATGCTGCGCAGAAAGTTGTTCATCTGCGCAATCGGACTATTTGATAAAAAACATTGCCGAAACCGGTTTCGGAAACGCAATGTGACCGGGAGGAGGCGAATCAAGTGCGGTCAAACGGAACCATGGACCGTCGTGCGCGCGACACTGCGCGGGTGACGATATCGGATTTGTCCCGGGCCCTGAGCCTGACCAAAGGCACTGTTTCGCGCGCGCTCAATGGTTACCCCGACATTTCGGAGGCCACCCGCAACCGGGTCATTCGCGCAGCGCAAGCTATGGGCTATCGTCCGCTCAGCCAGGCCCAGGCGATCAAGACCGGGCGGAGTTGTTCGCTTGGCTTGGTGGTCGAACTGTCGCAATACGATGCCCACCGCCCCTTCCTCGCCGAATTTCTGGCCGGTCTGACACAGGCCGCCTCTGCCGAAGGCTGGACCCTCACCATCGCCACCTCTGAAAGCGAAACGGACACGATCCGCATCATGCGCGATCTGGTGCGCGACCGCAAAGCCGACGGGTTCATCCTTCAGAGGGTGCTTTGGGAGGACCCTCGCATCGCCTATCTCGAACGCGAAAACGTGCCCTTTATATGCTATGGGCGGCCCAAAAATCGTGAAAAAGTGTCTTATTTCGATGTTGTGAGCGAGGCCGCCATGGCCGATGCGATCACCTGGCTGGCCCGTCTCGGGCATGTGCGTATCGGCTATATCGGGTCCGCGCCGGACTATGCCTATTCTCACGCCCGCCGGGATGGCTACCGCGCCGGGCTCGCCGCCGAGGGGCTGACCTATGACGCCAGGCTGGTGGTCGAGGGCGCGCTGTCTCCCGATCATGCGGCCCAAGCGACGCGGCAGCTTTTGGCGCTTGAGACACCGCCGACGGCGATCCTCTGTGCAACGGATACACTCGCGCGTGGGGTCTATGAGGTGGCGAACACGCTTGGCCTCAAAATCGGGTCGGAACTTTCCGTCGTCGGCTATGACGGCGCCCCCGAAGGGCAGGCCATGTGGCCGCGTCTCGCGACCTTTGCCGTCGACAACCGGCAAGCGGGCGCGCGGCTTGGCGCAATGTTCATTGCCCGGATGCAGGACCCGGAGGCTCCTGCGACCCAAGGCGTGATCCGGGCCACATTTACACCGGGCGGTTCCACGGGACGGCCCACGCTGACGTCAGATCAACTGGCGCGGCATCTGGCCAATCTGGCCGCTGTGACTGCGTAATTTCCATCAACTCAGGGAGAGAGAGATGATTTTCAAAAAACTGACCCTTCTGACGAGTGCCGCCACGGTGCTTGCGCTGTCGAGCATGGCGGCAGGGGCCGAGAACCTGCGCTTCTGGACCACGGAAGAACAACCGGATCGTCTGGCCAAGCAGGAGGCGATGGCAGAGGCATTCGAAGCCAAGACCGGCAATAAGGTCGAAGTGATCCCGGTCACGGAATCCGAGCTTGGCACGCGGGCGACCGCCGCATTTGCCGCCGGTGATCTGCCGGATGTGATCTATCACTCGCTGCAATATGCGCTGCCCTGGGCCGAAGCCGGCATCCTCGATATGGACGCCGCGACCGATGTGATCGAAGCGCTCGGCGCCGACACGTTCGCCCCCGGCGCGCTCGCCATGGCCGCGATGGATGACGGTTACGCCTCCGTGCCCGCCAATGGCTGGACCCAGATGATCGTCTATCGCAAAGACCTCTTCGACGCTGCGGGCCTTGCGGCGCCGACCTCCTATGCCGCCGTCGAAGCCGCCATCGAAAAGCTACACAATCCGCCGGAAATGTACGGTTTCGTGGCCGCGACGAAGGTGGACGAGGCCTTCATGTCGCAGGTGCTCGAACATGTGTTCCTCGCCAATGGTGTGAGCCCGGTGGACGAGGACGGTTTTGCCCCGCTCGATGAAGCGAAGACCATCGAAGTTCTTGAGTTCTACAAGAAAATCGCCAATGCCTCGCCTCCGGGCGATCTCTATTGGGATCAGGCGCGGACGCTTTATTTCTCCGGCAACACGGCGATGGTCTTCTGGTCGCCTTTTATCCTCGATGAGCTTGCGGGCCTTCGCGACAGCGCCCCGCCCACGATCAACGACGATCCGACCTCGACGGAACTTGCGTCGAAAACCGGCATTGTGACCAACTTCTCCGGTCCGTCGAACCCGGATGGCGCGGCCTATGCCAATATCAACTATTTCGGCATCACCACCGATGCCGCGACCGATGCCGCCGAGGAATTCGTGGAATTCTCGATGGATGAGGGCTATCTCGAAACCCTGTCCATCGCGCCGGAAGGCATGTTCCCGACCCGTCGAGGCACCGAGGAAGACCCGACTTATTTCATCACCGAATGGGCGAAATTGCCGGTGGGTGTCGATCGCAAAGCGCCGCTCGGCGATCTCTATGCGCAGGATATGATCGACGAAATCGTCGGCGGTCTCGATGTGGCGCAGCGTTGGGGTGTTAAGGAAGGTCAGCTCGGTCTGGCGTCCAAAATGAACAACTCGCAGGTGATCAACCGGATCGTGCGTCAGTTCATCGACGGCGAGATCGACGCGAAAACCGCCGTGGCGGATCTGAATGCCGAGTTGAGCGCGATCGAGTAACGCCGCTCTCTTGCGGGGCGGCCCGATCCGCCCCGCCATTTTGCTTTCAAAGACAGGGAGTTCCCCATGTCGGACATCGGACCGCCGCGCGGCACCGGGCCCTTGGCCCGTACCGAAGCGCGGCTTGCCTGGGGGCTTTTGACCCCGACCATTCTCGCGGTTTCTCTTGTGGTAATCCTGCCGCTTCTGGCGGTGTTCTGGATTTCCGTCAAACCGGTCTCGCTTGCCGATCTGCGCGCGCCGGAGACGGTTGTGCGCGAGGACTTGCGCGGACGACCCGCGGCGGAGGGCGACGAAGCGACGCTGCGCTACCGGCTTCGAAATTCCTCACCGACCTCGGAAATCACCGGCGTGACGCTCACTGACACCTGGCCGGAGGGGCTGAGGCTCGCGGGCGATCTCGATCCGCGCTGTGAAATTGCCGAGGGTGAACTGTTGTGTGATCTGGGCGACTGGGAAGGCGGGTATCGCGAGACGCTCAACATTCCCGTCGTGACCGAACAGGCGTGGTTCGATGCGGGCGCTGATGTCGAGGACACACCGGCCGAGGTCGATGGTAAAGCCTCATTCGTGCTCACCAATGGAGAGTTCACGCTGGAGAATTTCGTGTCGGTCTTTGATGGGGGCGAATTCTGGTCCGTGCTTGGAGTGACCTTGTTTTACACCATCTTTGGCACCTTGGGCGCGATGATCATGGGACTTTTCGCCTCCATGTTGCTCAATCATTCCTTCAAGGGGCAGGGCATCTTGCGCGGGCTCTACCTGTTCCCCTATGTGGCCCCGGTGATCGCCGTGGCCTTTGCGTGGATTTTGCTGTTCGATCCGTTCTCCGGTTCCGCCAATGCGCTTTTGGTGCAGATGGGGGTGACGGATCAGGCGATCAACTTCTTTGGCGAGCGGCCCCTGGCGCTGATCATGGTGACGCTCTTTGAGATCTGGCGCTATTTCCCGCTGTCGTTCCTCTTCATCCTTGCGCGGATGCAGTCGATTCCGACGGATATGTACGAGGCCGCCGATATGGACGGGGCTTCGCCGTTCCAGCAATTCTGGTATCTCAGCCTGCCGCAGCTTCTGGGCATCCTCTCGGTGCTGTTCCTGTTGCGCTTCATCTGGACCTTCAACAAGTTCGACGACATTTTCCTTTTGACCGGCGGCAACGCGGGCACGCGGGTGTTGACGGTGAACGTCTATGAACAGGCCTTTGCGGTGTCGAATATCGGCGCGGGGGCGGCGGTGGCCGTGGTGATCTTTGCCTGTCTGCTGTTGTTCTCCGTGTTCTTCTTCAAATTCATGTCGAAGGAGGAGGGGCTATGACACTTGCCGCACACTGTTCGGGGGCTTTGCCCCCCGCGCCTTTGGCGCTCCCCCCAGGATATTTTCAGACAAAAGAAGGGAGGCCATCATGAAATACCTTCGTTTCGGATATGTGACCGGCCCGCTTCTTGGCGTGCTCTGGACTTTTGTCGTGGCAGTAACGGTCGCGGTGGCGATGAGTTTTGCCACGGGTGAGGCCTTTCGTCCGTCGATCATCGGCGCGCTGATGTTCGGCATTCCCACCGGATTAGCGCTTGTCTGGCGCGGCAAGGTTGTGATCGCTTCCGCAGTCCTGACCGTGGTGTATTTCGTCGCCCTTTCGCTGGGCGTTGGGCCTGTCCTGACCGGTAATGTGTCGCTGATCGCGCGCGTCGTGGCGGCGCTTTTCCTTGGGATCGGGATCGGCTGGCCGCTCGTGGTCTATCTCAGGGACCTGACCATGGGCACGCTGACGCGGCATGAGTTCGAAGATGCGGTAATCAAGGCGCTCAAGGGCTTCGGCTATGTGTTCTTCACGGCCATCGTGGTCATTCCCTTCTACGTCATGGTAATGACCAGTCTGAAAAATCAGGCCGAGCTGATGCAGAACCCGCTCGATTTCTCGATTGATCTGTCGAAAGGCTGGGGGCTGTTCCGGTCCTATGTCGAGCTGATGACGGAGTTCAATTTCGGCACTTACATGTGGACCTCGTTCTACATCTCCGTGCTGACCGTGCTGATCACGCTCCTCTTCGCGATCCCTGGCGCCTATGCCGTGGCGCGGCTCAGATTCCGGGGGCAGGCGACGTTTTCGCGTTCGATCCTGCTGATCTATATGGTGCCGATGATCGTTTTGGCGCTGCCGATCTACATCGCGTTTTCGATGATGGGGCTGCGCAATTCCGTAGCGGGGATCGTGATGATCTATCCGGTGACGACCATCCCCGTGGCGCTCTATATGCTGCAAGGCTATTTCCGTGGTCTGCCCGCAGAGATCGAGGAAGCTGGATTGATGGATGGGCTCTCCCGGCTTCAGGTGATCTGGAAAATCACCCTGCCTTTGTCGCTCCCGGCGCTCGCCTCCGTGTCGCTTTACGTCTTCATGATCGCGTGGAACGAGTTTCTTTTGGCCTTCATGCTCTTGGACGATCCGTCGAAATTTACCCTGACGCGGGGGATCGCCTCGCTCAACTCGTCGGAAATTCCGCGACAACACCTCATGGCCGGATCGGTGATTGCCACCGTGCCGATCATGGCGCTGTTCCTTGGGTTGGAGAAATTCATGACCAAGGGGCTGACGGCAGGGAGTGTGAAGGGATGACAGTTCTAAACCCACTCGACCAGGCCGCCCAAGACGTGCTCTTGGGCAATGATCGCGGCGGCTATACCATCCCGACGGCGCGGCTTTATCCGTTCCAATGGAATTGGGACAGCATGTTCTCGGCCTGGGGCTATTCCACCTTCGACATCGCGCGGGCGTGGCAGGAAGTGGAGCTTTTGTTCGCCAGCCAATGGGCGACCGGCATGGTGCCCCATATGGTCTTCCATGAGGTCGATCCGGACTACTTCCCCGGTCCCGAGGTTTGGGGCGCGGATCAAAGCCCGCCGACCTCCGGTATCTCGCAACCGCCCGTGGCTGCGACGCTCATTCGCAAGATCTACGAGGCCGATCCCGAAACGGGCCTGCCGCATCTCCAATCGCTCTATCCCAAGCTCGTTGCATGGCATGACTGGTGGATGAGGGAACGGTGCCAGGACGGGCCGGTGGCCATTGTGCATCCGTGGGAATCCGGGCGCGACAATTGCCCGGACTGGGACATCGGCATGGCGCATGTGCCGGTCGATGACAGCGATCCGTTCATCCGAAAAGCGCGGGAGAACAAGCGGCGCGATCTTGGTCTCTTGAATGCCGATCAGCGCCCCGTGGCCTCCGATTATGACCGCTATCTTGCGATCCTTGCTTTCGGACGTTCCGTGAACTGGGAGGATCGGGAGATGATCGAGAATGGGCCGTTCCTGATGGCCGATCCGGGGATTACATTCGTGCTTCTGCGTGCCTTCGCCGATCTGATCGAGCTGGGACGCGTTCTGGGCGAAGACACCTCCGGTCTTGTGGCTCAGGAGGCTAGGCTGCGCGACGGGGCGGACAAGCTCTGGAACCCGGAGACGGGCTGGTTCGATGCCTATGATCTGCGGAGCGGGGCTTTCGCGGGTGTGCTCGGATCGGGTGCGTTTCTTGCCTATCTCGCGGGCGTCTCCCGCCCGGCGCTCGATGCGCATTTTGCGCGAAGTTGGGACAAGGTCGCCTACGGTATCCCCTCGGCGGACCCGGAGAGCGAGAGGTTCGAACGCCGCCGCTATTGGCGCGGGCCGGTCTGGCCGGTGGTCAATTCGCTGATCGCCATGGGGCTCAAGGATATGGGCCGCAAAGAGGCCGAAGCGCGTCTGCGCGACGAGACCGCCCGGTTGATCGAGGGCGGTGGGTTCTGGGAATATTACGATCCGATGGATGGCGCGCCCTGTGGCGGGCCGTCCTTTGGCTGGACGGCTGCCGTCTGGCTGACTTGGTGCGGTGTGAACCGTACCCCGCTTGCGGCAGGGAAGGAGTAAAACATGTCTAGCATTGAGTTACAGGCCGTCGAAAAATGGTTCGGCGATGTGCAGGTGATCAAGGGCGTCGATCTCAAGATCGACGAGGGCGAATTCATCATTTTCGTCGGCCCCTCGGGCTGTGGGAAATCGACTCTCCTCAGGATGATTGCCGGGCTCGAAGAGACCTCGCGCGGCAAGATTTTCGTCGGAGAGCGTGACGCCACCGCCGAGCCGCCGTCGAAACGCGGTCTCGCCATGGTGTTCCAGTCCTATGCGCTCTATCCGCATATGTCGGTGCGTGACAACGTAGGCTTTGCGCTTAAGGCCGCAGGCGAGCCGAAGGATGTCATCGCCAAGAAAGTCGATGAGGCGGCGCATGTGCTGAAGCTCACCGATTATCTTGATCGGCGCCCCAAAGACCTTTCCGGCGGGCAGCGTCAGCGGGTGGCCATCGGGCGTTCCATCGTGCGCGATCCGACGGCGTTCCTGTTCGATGAGCCGCTGTCGAACCTCGATGCGGCGCTTCGGGTCGAGATGCGCTATGAGTTGGCGAAGCTGCACCGTTCGCTTCAGAGCACGATGATCTACGTGACCCACGATCAGGTGGAGGCAATGACGCTTGCCGACCGGATTGTTGTTCTGGAAGCGGGTAAGATCGCTCAGGTCGGCTCTCCCAAGGAGCTTTATGAACGTCCCGGCAACCTCTTCGTGGCACAGTTCATCGGCTCGCCCAAGATGAACGTCATTCCCGCCGCCGCAATGGGGCTTGGCGAGAAGGGCAAGGATCTTGGCATTCGCCCTGAACACATCACCATCGTGCCCGCCGGGCAGGGCGATCTCGACGGTGTGGTCGATGTGGTCGAATACCTTGGGGCCGACACCTACATCATCGTCGATGCCGAAAACGGGGCCGGGCAGATGACCGTTCGCGATCTTGGAGACGCGCCGCATCAGCCGGGCGAAAAGGTCGGGCTGAAATTCGGCGAAGGGCGCACGCATCTGTTCGACGAGAAAGGTTTGGCGATCCGCTGAGCTGTCATCCTTTCGTGACGGTCGGTTCCTAAAAAGGGGCTGACCTGAACGAAGGAGAAACACATGACCCTGCCTGTGATCGGTGCTGCCCTGAATGTCGAGCACTTGCCGGGTTTCCGGGATTGGCTGTTCGAGAAAGACCGCGATCTGGAGATCCAGAGTTTTATCTGGCCGGAGATGCTGATCAAGGGCGACTGGCACGATCTCGTGGCGGAGGCCAGGAGACATCTCGATGGCTACAAGGGGCGGCTGGGTATCCACGGCCCGTTCTGGGGGCTGTCGTTCACCAATCCCGATCCGGACATTCGGGCGGTGGTCAAAACGCGCATGATGCAGGGGCTTGAGATCGCCGAGGCGCTTGGTGCGCGGTTCATGGTGATCCATTCGCCCTATACGACCTGGGACTGGCACAATCTCGACATGCATCCCGGCGCGCGTCAGCGGGGCATTGCGATGGCGCAGGAGCTGCTTGTCGACGTGGTGAAACGCGCCGAGAATATTGGCCTGACCCTGATGCTGGAGAATATCGAAGACATCGAACCGGAGGATCGCAAGCTCCTTGCACAGAGTTTCGATTCAGAGGCGATCCGGCTGTCCGTCGATACCGGTCATGCCCATTATGCGCATGGCGCCACCGGCGCGCGTCCGGTCGATCACTTCATCCGTTCGGCGGGCGATATGCTGGGCCATGTCCATCTTCAGGACGCCGACGGGTTCGCGGACCGGCACTGCCGATCGGCGAGGGGACGATCCGGTGGCACGAGGTGTTTCGCGCGCTGGCGGAGCAGGCGACGGAGCCGCGTCTGATCCTCGAGCTGCGCGATCCGGTTGGGATCGAGCGGTCGATGGACTGGCTGAGCCGAGAAGGTCTCGGCCAGTGACAATCCTGTGACGATCCAGAGATCATATCGTCATTCGGCGGGCATGGTTCGGGCGGTGAAGGCGGAGGGGTGTGTCGTGGCGCTCTGTTGTTTCGCGCTTTTCTGAATGTCGCCGAGCCAGGCCACCACAATCAGGATCAGCGCGCCCAGAGGCATGAGCACCCAACCGAGCCACTGCGAGTCTGCATAATAGCCCATGATCACATGGTTGAAGAGCGCAAGAATCGTGCCGGTCGCAAAGACCAGAAGGCCCTGACGGCCCAGAAGCCGCAGAAAAGACAGGGCTTTCGACCCGGTCAGCCGCGTCACCCAGGGCAGGCAGGACAGCACATAGGCCAATGCCAGCGCATGGGTCATGCGCGGCAGGGCGAGGAAGGTCTTGTCATGCGACACCATGTTGAACGGCAGGCCGGCCTTGCCCAGAACTGCCATCTGGTGGTTCATGAACGGCCCGAACCCCGGCACATAACGCCATGCCAGCACGACGGCGAGCCACCCGGTCGCGAGCCAGAACAGCCAGGGTGTCTTGGCCACGAAACGCTGGCCTCGGCGCAGGAAGATGCCGGTCAGAAGGCCTACGACAAAGATGAATTGCCACGCCACAGGGTTGAAGAACCAGCCGCCCGGATTGGGGTAATTCGGCAGATTGAGCCGCCAGATGCCGGCGGCCAGCCAGAGCGCGGCAGAGAGGCCCAAAAGCAACATCGGTCGCCAAAGCCCCAGAAGGATCATCAGGGGGCCGCAAAAGAGCAGCACCGAATAGGCGGGCAGGATGTTCACATAGCCGAGCTGATGGCCGAGCAGGGGGATGCCGATCATCGCCTCGGCGGTGTTGCCAAACACCTGCCGCAGGTTGATCTTGGTCAGCAATTCGTCGACGCCGAACCATGTGGCGCCCGCGGCAAAGATTGCGATGGCCAGCGAGGTCAGCAGGATCTGCACCAGATAGAGCGTCCAGGAGCGTTTCCACATGGGCGCGACGGCCTGCCACAGGCCTTTCTCATGGCGCGCCTGAAACCGGCCGGTGTAGGCAAGTCCGGCGGCAACGCCGGACATGATGAAGAAGGCCTCCGCCGCATCGGAGAAACCGATGTTGCGCACGGTGAGATATTCGTAGGGGTTCTCCGGTGAGTGATCGACGAAGATCATCAGGAGCGCCAGGCCGCGAAAGGCGTCGATCCGGGGATCGCGTGGGCGTTTGGCGGGTTGCGCGAGTTCGTCGGGCACCGCGATGTCATGCCGGGACATGTGTCACCTCCGGGGTCACGGTTTCAGCGTGCGGGTCGGCCTGCCAGCGACCAACAATCTCGCGATAGCAGCGGATCACCGGGGCGGGGCGGCGTTCCTCGGGCACGAGAAACAGTCTGTGGGTGAGTGGGCGCGAGGTCCACGCGATCAGGAACGGCGCAGCCAGCATCGGCAGGCACACGGGCAGGAGCCACAGTGTCAGATCGGGCGCCACACGGGCGACGAGGGCCAGAGCCGCGCCGCCGGTGAGCATGATCCAGAGACCCGCGCGGAAGCCTTCGGCCAGCGTCAGGGCGCCTTCACCGCGCTGGTTGGCGGGCCAACCGCCATCGCGACCAGAGAGCACCTGCATTACCGCCTTGGTCTGGTACATCAGCATCAGAGGGGCGATCAGCGACGAGAGGAGGATTTCGGCAATGACGGAAAATCCGGCGCGCACGGAACCGCCGAAGCGCGCTGTGCGCCGGGTGCCGGAGGCCTCGTAGAGGATCGCGAATTTCGGCAGGATCAGAAGACCCATGATGCCGACGATCAGCGCGGTGATTTCCTTGGTCCGGTCATCGGGGAAGACAGGGAAGAGCATATGCGGTTCCGGGAAATAGTTCGGCACCGGGGCAAGGATCGTCGCCACCACGGAGGTGATCAGGAAGGCGGCCCAGAGCACGGAGACGAGATAGGCGAAGATGCCCTGCAGGAACACGAAGCGCGACCATGCCGCCAGACCCGGAGCGAGCAGAAGGCGGGAATGCTGCAGGTTGCCCTGACACCAGCGGCGGTCGCGCTTGGCATAGGACAGGATGTTCTCCGGCCCCTCCTCGAAGGAGCCGCCGATGCTGTGATCGACCTGAACGCGCCATCCGGCACGGGCCAGAAGTGCGGCTTCGACATAGTCGTGACTCAGGATATGCCCGCCAAAGGGCGGCGGCCCGGCCAGTTCCGGCAGGGCACAGCTCTCGGCAAAGGCTTTGAGGCGCACCATGGCGTTGTGGCCCCAGAACGGGCCGGTGTTGCCCTGAAGACGTTCGAGACCCCGGGTGAAGATCGGGCTGTGAAAGCTTGCCGCGAATTGCATGGCGCGGCCAAAGAACGACCGCGCGCCAATGATCTTCGGCAGGGTCTGGAGAAGCCCGAGCTGCGGATCGGCCTGCATCCTGGCGGCCATCTCGCGCACGGCGCGGCCCTCCATCAGGCTGTCGGCATCGAGGATCAGCGCAAAATCATAGGCGCCGCCGGAGCGACGGATGAAATCTTCGATATTGCCCGCCTTGCGGCCCCGGTTGTCGCTGCGACGACGATAGAAAATCCGGCCCTCGCCTTGGGTCTCCGCGATCAGGCGCAGGTAGGTCTGGCGTTCCAGAAGCGCGGCCTCTTCATTGCGGGTATCGGATAGAATCGCGATGTCGGCGGCGAGACCCTCGGCGCGGATCGAATGATCCATCGCGGCGATGCGGGCAAAGGTCGTCACCGGGTCTTCGTTGCAGATCGGCACCAAAACCACGAGGCGCGGAGCGGGGGATTGCAGCTCCGGTGTCGGGCGGCGTTTGAGCACGCGCGGCGCGAGACCGACGAAGGACAGGGTCGCGCCCCAGGCCAGCCAGGCGGTGGTGACGAAAATCAGAAGACCGCGTACCACGTCCCAGACATCGACGCCGTCCTGAATCGCGGCGTCGGCCAGAAGCGTGGAGGCGGTGAGCGCGGCCAGAAGTGCGAAACTCAGGGCCAGAAAGCGCAAAAGCCTGGTCCGCGGGTCGGCGGCCAGTGCCTTGCGAGGGGAAGACGACATTGTTGTGATCCCCTCAGACGGGCTTTCCGGGCAGGATCAGGCGCAACAGGCGTGGCCATTCTGCGCGCACGCGGTCGTGTTCGAGCACCTGCTGCGGCATGTCGAGCGGCGCTTCGGGGGGCATCCAGTCTTGGGACGCGTCCAGAAGAGCGTTGGTGTCCGTCGCGAATTCGGTGTTGTTCGGAGTGTGAGTCACAATCATTCCCTCACCCATTGGTAAAGCCATGTTTCCGTCAGTGTCTGGTCATAACCCGTCAGGGTGGCTTTGAGTTCCGCCACATTTCCGGGATCGGCCTTGGCCTCGATCACCAGACGCCAGATATCGGTGTCGCTGACCTTGCTGACAATCGCCTGTTTGATTTCGCCGCGCCCGATGCTGACCTGCGGGACAAGCTCGGCATCGGCGGGCAGCGATGACAGGATGCCGCCTTCGAAGTCGATCACGAATTTGCGGGTGTCACTCTTTTGCTCGACACCCGCCACACCGCCTTCGCCGACGCGGGTGCGCAGGATACGGGCGCGGTCCACGCTGCGGTCGCCCTCGGGCGCCATGCCCCAGTGCAAACGGTAAGCATATTCGAGCGCGGCACCCTTTTCCATCTTGCCCTCGGGTACCCAGAAGGCGACGATATTGTCATTGCCTTCGAGTTTCGAGGGGATCTCCACCAGACGCACGGTGCCCTTGCCCCAGTCACCGATCGGCTCGACCATCAAGGACGGTCGGCGTTCGTAATGCGCCTGCGCGTCGAGGTAATCGTCGAAATCGCGGCTGCGCTGCACGAGGCCGAAGGACAGCGGGTTTTCCGCACCGAGATAGGAACTCGCCAGACGCGGCGGGTTGTTCAGGGCTCGCAGGAAAGTCTCGCCGCCCCGCGTGTTGAGCACGAGATATTCGCTGTCATGCACCGAGGCGCGGAAATCGTCGAAGCCGCGCGGGTCGGCACCGCCGAAAAGATACATCGAGGTCAGCGGCGCGATGCCGATCTGGTCGGTTTTCTCGCGCAGGAACAGCCGGGCAGTG
This sequence comes from Celeribacter ethanolicus, assembly GCF_002407265.1. Taxonomy (NCBI): domain Bacteria; kingdom Pseudomonadati; phylum Pseudomonadota; class Alphaproteobacteria; order Rhodobacterales; family Roseobacteraceae; genus Celeribacter; species Celeribacter ethanolicus. Next base: position 2,134,111 of record NZ_CP022196.1, on the reverse strand, counting down.
ACCTCCATCTCGGTGGTCGTGCCCGGCGTGATGACAAAGCGGTAAGCGCCGGTCACGGATTTGCTGTCGAGCGCGGCATAGACCGTGATCGTATTGGCCCCCGGCACCGGGCGTTCGAGCCAGAAATCGGTGAAACGCGGGAATTCCTCGCCGCCCTGCATCGCGGTGTTGACCGCCAGACCGCGCGCCGAAAGACCATAAACATTGCCGCGGCCCAGAGCGCGGAAATAGCTCGCGCCAAGGAAGGCGATCAGCTCGTCGAAAATATCGGCACGGTTGAGCGGGTTGTGCAGACGGAACCCGGCCACTCCCGGCATCGGTGTATCTTCGGGGATCTGTTCGCTGACATTGCCGCCATATTCGAAATCGTGTGTGCTGAAGGCCATCGGCTGGGCGCTGCCGTCGACGATCTCGTAGATATGCACCGGTTCCTTGAACAGCCAGCCGAGATGGAAGGCGTGCAGGCGGAATTCCTGCCCTTCGTCCTGCCAGCGGGCATGATCGGGGCGGAAGCGGATGCGTTGGTAGGCGTCGTAATCGAGACCGGCCAGAGCGCCTTCGATCTTCTCAGCGTCATGCCAGTTTTCGCCAGCGGCTTTGCGCATCTCTTCGGTCAGCACGTCGAAGCTGAAGGGCGGCAATTCGGGCGTTTCGGCGACCGGAGCGGGGGGCGTGTCGACCGGCTGGACCTCGGGCTGAACCTCGGGCGTTGCGTCTTGAGCGCGCAGCGCATGAGGCATCACCGCAGACAGGGCGACAGAGCCCGCAAGCGTCGCGAGGAAGCGGCGGCGGCGCATTTCATCAGGGGTCTTCTCGGTTGCGGCGGTGGAACCGGCAAGGATCGTCAAACTGGCACTCCGTAAAATCATGGTCAGGGCAGTAGATAGGGCGTGGATTTTGCTCTGCAGCAGAAAATGCCAATCTGCGGGTGTCTCTGGCGGAAAGCTGCTCAAAGCGGGCGGAATTCCTCCTATTCTCAACGCCTTTTGACCTTTTTTATCCATCGCGCAAGTGGGATTCTTCGCGCGGGGGCGGATTCCCCATAGAGTCAGCGGGAAGTGATTTCGCACTTGCAGCATAACTGTTCGTAAAAGTGTTACACTTTTGGTGCGGGGAGATTCCAGTGTGAAAAATGCACACAACTCCCCGTTGCCGGTCCCGTCCGTGTCGCGACTCACCCCGCGGTGGGGGGCGGGCATGACAAAGGGGGCCGCGATGCAGCCCCCTTGCCGTTCATATGGATGTCCTCAGCGGCCCTGCATGATCATCCGATACCGCATCTGGTCGAAGATCACCGCGAGGATCAACAGTCCGCCCAGAAGCACCATCTGCATGTATGAACTGATCTTGGCGAGGTTCATGCCGTTTTGCACCATAACGATGAAGAAGGCGCCCAGAACCACGTTCTGCACCCGCCCGATGCCGCCCCGAAGCGACACGCCGGCGATGACGCAGGCGGAGATTGATTCGAGCGCCATGGTGCCGCCGAGGTTCGCCTCGCCGCTTTCGACCCGCGCGGTCAAAAGCACGCCCGCAAGCGCTGCGATCAGCGAACAGATCACATAGGCCAGCACGAGGGTTTTCCGGGTGTCGATCGCCGAAAGATGTGCCGCCTTGATATTGCCGCCGACCGCATAGAGCCGCGTGCCCAAGGGGGTGCGCGCCATCACCAGCCACATGACCGCGATGCAGATCAGTGCAATGAACACGGGGACCGGGACGCCGAACCATTTGCCAAAGCCGAACGTGTCGCCAAAGGCGAAAGGCAGGCCGGAGATCGGGATGCCGCCGGTCATGAACAGCGCAAGCCCCGCGCCGACGGAGGAGACGCCCAGCGTCATGATGAAGGGGGAGACCTCGAAATAGGCAACGCCCACGCCGTTGATCAGCCCGACGATCAGCGCCACGATGCCGCCCGCCGCGATGCCGATGGCGATGATCAAGAAGACGGAGTCGAACACGCCCGCCGCCCATGTCATCGAGAGCGCAGAGACGACGGAGGTCAGCGCAATCGCCGTCCCGACGGAGAGATCGAATCCGCCCGAGACCAGCACCAGCATCTGCCCCAGAGAGACCAGCACCAGATAGACGGACTGGCGTGCGACGTTGACGAGATTTTGCCCGGTCAGGAATTTGTCGGACAGGAAGGAGAACACCACAAGCGCGATGCCCAGAAAGAACGGCAAAACGCCCACGCGGATGAACAGGGTTTTGATCGGATTGGCGCGCGGTGTGACCTGCGCCGGTGCGGTTGCATCGCTCATTGGACGGGCTCGCTTTCGGTGAAGAAATATTTCAGGACGGTGTCTTCGCTGGCCTCTGCGCGCGGCAGCTCTGCCGAGACCTGGCCATTGGCGAAGACAAGAATGCGGTGGGACAGGTTGATCGCTTCGGGCAGGTCGGAGGAGATCACGACCACGGCTTTTCCGGCTTCGGCCAGGGCCTTGATTTTCAGGTAAAGGGCGGCGCGGGTGCCCATATCGACGCCCACGGTGGGTTCGTCGAAAATATAGACATCGGCCTCCTGACCAAAGGCTTTGCCGAACAGAACCTTTTGCTGATTGCCGCCCGAGAGTTGCGACACGCGGCGAGCGCGATAGGCGTCGGGCAGCTCGACCCGCGTGGCGATCCCGGCTACCGTGTCGCGAACTTTGCGCCAGTCGATCCAACCGCGTTTGACGGGCGCGCCGGAGGTCACGACATTGAGCGCAAGGTTTTCGTCGGAGGTCTTGGCGAGGTCCAGGCCTTCGTGTTTGCGGTCGGGAGAAAGGTAATAAAGGCCAGAGCGAATGATCTCGCGGGTTGGTCGCCCGGTGATGTCTTGGCTTTTGAGCGCAACCGTGCCGGAGCGCCGGGGACCAAGCCCCATCATCGCGCGGAAAAATCGGGATTTGCCACAGCCCACAAGCCCCGCAACGCCCAGAACTTCGCCCCGCCGTAGCGTTAGCGAGGAGGGTGCGACACTGGAAGTTGCGAGGTTTTGCACTTCAAGCACCACCTCGCCCGGCTCGGTCGCAATCGTTGGGTAAATCTCGGCAATCGCGCGTCCGGTCATCATCTCGACCAGCGCCGCCTCATCGGTGCCCGCCATCTCGACCGTGCCGATCTTGGCCCCGTCGCGCAGTACGGTGATGCGGTCGGCGATGCGTTTGAATTCCTGCATCCGGTGCGAGATGTAGATGATGCCGACACCCTTGGCCTTTTGCCTCTCGATGAAATGGAACAGGTGATCCACCTCGCGATCGGTGAGCGATGCGGTCGGCTCGTCGAGGATCAACACCTTGGGATCGCCATGAAACGCCTTGGAAATTTCCAGCATCTGCTGTTGCGCCCGCGACAGAGACGAGACCTGCGCAGTGGGCGAAATGGGAAAGCCCAAAGTGTCGAAAATCTCCTGCGCGCGGCGGCGCATCTCGGCGTGGTCGACGAGCAACCCGGTGCGGGGTTCTTGTCCGAGAAACATGTTCTCGGCGACCGTCAGGGTCGGGATGAGGGAGAATTCCTGGAACACGGTGAAGACACCATGTGCCTTGGCGCGGGCCACAGAGTCGAAAGCGACCTCGCGGTTCTCGAGATAAATCTTGCCCTCGGAGGGCGTGTTGGCGCCTGCGAGCATGGAGATCAGCGTGGATTTCCCCGCGCCGTTTTCACCAAATAAAACATGCACTTCGCCCGCCATGAGGTCAAAATCCACGCCGTCGAGGGCACGCACGCCGGGGTAAGTCTTGGTCAGATTGTGGGTCGTGAGTAGAGGAAGAGTCATGGGGCCTCCTATCGGGTGAGACGGCAAGGCCTCACCCGTGTCTTCGGATCAAAGAGGGATCAGGCGATCACTCGACGGAGAAGACGGGGCGGAAGCCTTCCGGCGGCAGGATCGCATCGCGGGACAGATCGCCAATGGTGTCGCTGTCGACGACAAAGATTTTCGGCCCGACGTGTTTGACGTAGTCCTTGCCTTCGATGATCCGCACGGCCTGGTCCACAGCGATCCGGCCCTGAATGACCATCGAGTCCGCCGGCGCCGCCGCGATCATGCCGCGCTGGATGCCGATGTAGACGCCGGGGGTCATGTAAAAGGCCAAAAGGCCGATCTCATCCGTCAGGCCGCGTTCGCGCAACAGACCCTGTGCGGCTTCGGCGGTGACGGCGGTGCCCGCGAGGTAGCTCACATCCGGGTCGGATTGCAGAACGTCCTCGACGAGTTTGAGCTGGGCTTCCTTACCGGTGTCGCCGTAGCGCGGTTCCAGAACCTCGACGGCGGAGCCTTTGACAGCCTCCAGGAAGCCGGAGTTCGCTGCTTCGACCCACCCCGCGCCTGCCGGACCGGGGAACCAGCCGACTTTGGCCGGATCGCTGCCCGCCGGGTGTTTGTCGGCCAGATATTTGCCGGTCTCAAAGCCCATCGTGTAGAAGGACACCAGCGATTTGGCGGAGATGTCGGGCGAGGAGACGCCGTTGATCACATCGATCACCGGGATGCCTTTGGCGGCGGTCTCTTTGATCACGTTGTTCAAACCATCGTAAGAAATCGCGCCGATAATCACCGCGTCGGCGCCGGCAGCCACACAATCCTCGATCTGGCTCACCTGTTTGGCGAGCTCTGTGTAGCCGCCCGCCTCGACGAGGTTCATCTTGACACCGAGGCGCTTGGCTTCCTCAGTGACGCCATAGTCCACACCCAGCCAATAGGCGTCTTTCATATGCGGGAAGGACACGCAGATGTCATAGGCTTCATCGGCTTTTTCGAGCGGCGTGTAAGTCACGGCGCTGGCGGTCCCGTCGGTCGAGAAGGCGGGGGTCACCTCTTCGGCCTCATAGGGATACCAGTCTTCGGCAAAGCTGGGAGCGGTGGCCAGCGCGGCAAGCGCCGCACCTGTCATCAGGGCGAGTTTCATGGTTCTGACTCCTTGTTGGTTCATCAGGGAAGGCGGCTTTGTGCCGCTTGTTGTTGTGGTCTGGCTTTCGAGGCGGGGCCGAAGCCCCATGGGTGGTTTGGGGGCCTATGCCCCCGGGGTGACGTCGGCCCCTCAGGAGAGGGACTGACGAATTTCTGAAATCATGGTTTTGCGCTCGGCACGGGCGGCAAGTGCTTCGTCCATCTCGACGCGTTTGAACTTGACCGGCGTGTTGGGCTGTAATTGCCCAATGAGGTCCATATCGGCGGAGATCACCGCGCCGAGGGTGAAATACCCGCCGCCCGACACCGCATCGCGGTGCAACACGATGGGCTCAAGCCCGCCCGGCACTTGAATGGAGCCGTAGGAATAACAGCCATCGACGATGTTCGACGGATCGGAGCCGGCGCCGAAGGGCTGTGGGCGGTCGACGAATTCCATCGGCTGGCCGCCACGGAAGCGGTAGCCCATGCGGTCGGCCTCGGGCGCGACCACCCAATCGTCGTCAAAGAACGCCTTTTGGCTCTTTTCCGTCAGGCGGTGCCAATAAAGCCCGGTCAGGACGCGCAATTCGGTCGGGGTGCCGGGGCGGCGGCGGAGCGCGTCGGGGACCACGCGCCCTTCTGCCACCACCGGCCCGTCGCCGACAGGGATCACATCGCCTGCGGCAATGGCGCGGCCTTCGAACCCACCCAAGGCACCAATCGGATAGGTCGAGCGCGAGCCAAGCGCGGGCGGCGTGTCGATGCCGCCGGAGACCGCAATATAGATGCGCGCGCCGGTTTTCAGAAAGCCGAAGGACAGCACTTGACCGGGTTTCACCGTAAAGGAGGTCCATGTCTCGCGCGGCTCACCATCAAGGAACATGGGCATCTCGGCGCCAGTCACGGCCACGCTCATCTCGGCGCCGAATTTGATCTCCGGCCCCATGAAGACGGCCTCCAAACCGGCGGCCCCTTCGTCATTGCCCACGAGCATATTCGCGGCCCGGAACGCGAGGCGGTCCATCGCGCCCCCTTCGGGAATGCCGAGGTGAAAATAACCGGGGCGGCCAAGGTCCTGAATGGTCGTTGCCAGACCGGGTTTGATGATCTCAAGCGTCATTGAGGGCCTCCATCAGCTTGGCGTTAAAGCCGGTCATGTCGTCGTTGAACGCGTCGAGATCGAACTCGACCTCGGCGATGCGTGGTGTGTAGGTGCCATCCTCGACCGCCTCGGTAATGCGGTCGTATTCGGCGCGATCGATGGGTTTCCATTTCACAATGTCGCCGGGTTTAAAGAAGACCATGAAGTCTTTGAGATAGCTGATCTTTTGTTCCGGATCGTAGATCGGCATCGGCGTGATGCCGAACATCTGATAGCCGCCCGCACCGCGCACGGAATAGATGCAGGAGAAACAGCCACCATAGCCCACCGTCAGCTTCGGCGTGTCGGTGCGAGGCCGCAGGTATTTCGGCACTTCGAGCTGTTTGTCGCGCTCGACGAGTTGGTAGAGAAACGGCAGGCCGGAGACGAAGCCCACCATGGAGACGAACCACGGCTGGCTGTGATGCGCCTCGATGAAATCGGCGACCGTCTCATAGCCGTTGATCCGCGCGGCGTAATCGAGATCGCTGCCGGTCGGGTCTTGGTGGCGTTCGCGGAACCGCATCAGGGTCTCGTGGGTCCAGGGGTCCTCGTAATAGACCGGAATTTCGATGATCCGGGTGTCGAGGCGCTTTTCCTGTGCTTCGGCCTGATGTTCAAAGGCTTTGATCTTCTCCATCATCGAGTCCGGCGCGATCACATCGGGGTCGAAACGCACTTCGAAAGAGGCGTTGGCGGGAAGGATCTCGGTCACGCCGGGGATATTCGCCTCGCGCACCATGTTCGACAAAGAGAGCGCGATGAAGAAGGCGTCGAGCGACATTTCATCGTCGATCTCGACATAGATATGTTCGTCCCCGCCATATGTGTAACGCGTTTTCATGCGGCGTCTCCTTTGGTTGCGGACAGGTTTCCGGCCTCAAGCCAGGGCTCGAGCCACTGGGTGTGGAAGGCGCCTTTGCGCACCTCCGGGTCGGCGGCCAGGGCCAGATGCAGCGGCGCGGTGGTTTTCGTGCCGCCGATTTCCATGCTTTCGAGCGCCTCCACCAGCTTGTCGATGGCGGCCTCGCGGGTGTCCGCGTGGACGATGACCTTGCCCAGCAGAGAGTCGTAGAAGGGCGGGATTTGATAGCCCTCGGAGAGGAAGTGATCGAACCGCACGCCGTCGCCGGTGGGGTCCTTGAGCGTGGACACGACGCCGGGCCAGGGCATGAAATTCAGGAACGGGTCCTCGGCGCAGAGCCGCACTTCGATGGCGTGGCCGGTCTTTTTGATCTCATCTTGGGTCATCGACAGCTTTGCGCCACCGCAGACCTTGATCATTTCGGCCACAAGATCGACGCCGGTGACCATCTCGGTCACGGGGTGTTCGACCTGAATGCGGGTGTTCATCTCGATGAAATAGAATTCATTCGCCGCTTCGTCGTAGAGATACTCAAGCGTCCCCGCGCCGCGGTAGTTCACCGCTTTCGCCAGCGCCACGGCTGAGGCACAGAGGCTTTCGCGGGTCTCGTCGTCGAGGCACATGGCCCCGGCTTCTTCCCAGACCTTTTGGCGGCGGCGTTGCAGTGAGCATTCGCGCTCATAGCAATGCACGGCGGTTTCGCCATCGCCCAGAATTTGCACCTCGATATGGCGGGGCGAGAGGATTGCGCGTTCGATGTAGAGACCCCCGTCGCCAAAGGCGGCTTCGGCCTCGGCCTTGGCTTGCGGGGCCAGAGTTTTCAACTCGGCTTCGTCTTTCGCGATGCGAATGCCGCGCCCACCGCCCCCGGCGGCGGCTTTGATCATCACCGGATAGCCGATCTTCTCGGCGACAGATACCGCCTCTGAGACATCAATGCGCCCGTCGGAGCCGGGGACGACCGGCACGCCAGCGGCCTCGGCGGCCTGACGCGCCGCCACCTTGTCACCCATGCGCTCGATCGTGTCGGCGGAGGGGCCGACGAAAATCAGACCGGCCTCTTCGACGGCGCGGGCGAAGGCCGGGCTTTCGGAGAGAAAGCCGTAGCCCGGATGGATCGCGTCCGCCTTGGTGGCTTTTGCGGCTTCCAGAATGGCGGGGATGTTGAGGTAGCTGTCTTTCGAGGGCGCGGGGCCGACGCAGATGGCCTCATCGGCAAGTTTGACGGCCAACATCTCTGTGTCCGCTTCGGAATGCGCCTGAATCGTGTGGATGCCGAGGGCTTTCGCGGCTTTCACCACGCGCACGGCGATCTCCCCACGGTTGGCGATGAACAGTCTTTCAATCGCCATGTCAGTCAAGCTCCGCCAGGACGGCGCCTGCGGTGACGGGGGTGGCGTCTTCGACGCTGTAGCCTTTGAAGGTGCCCGCGATGTCGGCGGTCACAGCGATGAAGGTTTTCATCACTTCGATCAGGCCGATCTGGTCGCCCACGGCCACCGCATCTCCCGGCGCCTTGAACGGCGGCTCTTCGGGGGAGGGCTTGTGATAAAAGGTGCCGGGGAGGGGGGACTGGATGTCGCTCATGATGTGTTTTCCCTGTTGTTTGGACCGGTTCAGGCGGTCTCGAGCACGGCGGAGGCCGGTGCGATGTTGATCCCGTTCTCGGTGAGAGCGGCGCGGATGGCGCGCCCGATCTCAACCGCGCCGGGGGTGTCGGAATGGAAACAGATGGACTCGAACGCGATGTCGATATCTTTGCCGGTGACGGTGGTCACCTTGCCTTCGACGCAGGCACGCAGACATTTCCGGGCGATCTCTTCGGGATCGGGCCGCGACACGCGGCGGGTAAAGACGATGGACCCGTCGTCGCCATAGTCGCGGTCGGCGTAGAATTCCCGGATCACCGGCTGGCCCAGACGTTTGGCCACCTCATAGGTTTTCGAGCCCCCCATGCAAAAGATCAAGAGATCGCCGCTGATCGCCGCCAGACTTTCGATCATGTGGCGCGACAGGTCTTCGTTGACGGCGGCTTCCATGTAAAGCGCGCCGTGGGGTTTGACGTGTTGCAGGCGGATGCCGTGACGCCGCCCGAATTCGCGCACCGCGCCGACCTGATAGATGATGTCATTGACCAGCTCTTCGGGTGTGGTCTTGATGTAGCGGCGGCCAAAGCCCTGAAGGTCGCGGTAGCCGGGATGCGCGCCAAGACCCACGCCGTAGGTCTGCGCCAGTTTGATCACGCGATCCATGGAGTTCGGATCGCCGGCATGAAACCCGGCCGCGATATTGGCCGAGGAGATCAGAGCCATCAGCTCTTCATCGGGGGCGTCGCTCAGAACCCAATGTCCGAAGCCCTCTCCCATGTCGCAATTCAAGTCGATGATCTTTCGCATGTTCGGTCCTTAATTTCTTTGGACCCATCCTCTGAAAAAAATCTTACTGTTGTAAAATTCAAAATATTGTTTTCACATTATCGAAAAATCAGAATGAAAGAGCGGGAAAGAGATCATCTGGAAATCGCTTGAAATAGGGGTTTGACGCAAAAATGGGCGAAATTGAAACGAAATCGCCTGAAAGTTGTTCTGATTTAAAGATAATGTATATCTACAAATTCGAAATTTACGTTTCCGTGCTCCTGCGACAGGATGTTTCGGAATAAACCGCCGATGGGTATCGGAGACTCCGAACAGGGACAGCACCATGAATCTGCGCCAGTTGAAATATTTCATCGCCACCGCCGAGCTCGGTCAGGTCAGCCGCGCCGCCAGCGAGCTCAGGATCTCGCAAAGCTCGATCACCACCGCCGTGCGCGAATTGGAGCAGGATCTCGATGTGATCCTCTTCGTGCGCACAGCTCATGGCATGGAGCTGACCCCGCCGGGGCGGGAGCTTTTGGGCGCGGCGCGCGAGATCATGGAAAAGGTCGAAATGGCGCGCAATGTGGTGCAGAGCCATTCGGAGATCGAGGGCACGATCAACATCGCCGCCACTTATACGGTGATCGGGTATTTCCTGCCCTACCATCTTGACCGGCTGAACCACCGCTTTCCAAAGCTCGACATCCGGCTCAGCGAGTTGAACCGGGAGAGCATTGAGGAGGGGCTGATCACCAACCGGTTCGACATGGCGGTGCTGCTGACCTCGAACACCGCCAATCCCGAGCTTGAAACCCAGACGCTTCTCCGGTCGCAACGGCGTCTCTGGGTGCCGCAGAACCATCCGTTGCAGCTCAAGGGGCTGGCGACATTCGCGGAGATCGCGGAAGAGGATTACATCATGCTGACCGTCGACGAGGCCGCGCATACCTCGATGAAATACTGGGGGCCGACGGGGCTGTCGCCCAAGATCAAGCTGCGGACCTCCTCCACCGAGGCTGTGCGCTCCATGGTTGCCAACGGGCAGGGGGTGACGATCCTCTCGGACATGGTGCATCGGCCCTGGTCGCTCGAGGGGCGGCGGATCGGCACGGTGACGACCGATCTGGAGATCCCGTCGATGGATGTCGGCCTCGCCTGGCACAAGGGGCAGGCGTGGAGCGAGGCGACGCGGGTGTTTTACGACTATTTCACCGAAGTGTTCCTTGAGCCGCAGATGGGTCATCAGGCACAGCGGGTCTGATGCGCGGGCCTGCCCCCTTCAGAGGTAGCTCGTCGGAATTGCCGTGGTGAATTTCAACTCTTCCATCGAGATCATCGAATTGACCTGGCTGAATTCGAGCTTCTGGATCATCTGTTTGTAAACCGCATCGTATGAGGCCATGTCCGGCACCACGACCTTGAGGATGTAATCCACTGTGCCAGTGAGGCGATAGGCCTCCATCACCTCGGGGATCTCGTCGATCAGTTCACGAAACCTGTTGAGCCAGTCGATCTCATGGTGCGAAGTGCTGACCCCGATGAACACCGTGAGGGGCACATTGGCGCGGGTCTGATCCACGAGGGCGACACGTTTCTTGATCACCCCCGCCTCTTCCATCCGCTTGATCCGCCGCCAGCACGGGTTGGTCGACAGGCCCACCGCCTCGGAAATCGCCTGAATCGGCGTGTCGCTGTCCTCTTGCAAAAGTGTGAGGATTTGCTGGTCGATCTCATCGAAGGTCATGCTTTCGATCGGCTTCGATCCGGTTTTGCGGGGGCGGGTCTCTGTCATGCGGGAACAAACTCCAAAATTACACCTGCTGAAAATTCGGGACCAACGGCGAGGCCGTCGGTGGTCTCACACATGGCCACATTCGCATCCGTAAGGCAATGCTTTGCGGCGTCCATGTCGCGGACCTTCAGGCGCAGCGCCGTGAAGGCGCCTTTCGTGGTGCCGGTCAGGTCGAGGCCGGGATAGAGCGCGGCCATGCGCGCCGCCGTGGCGAGGATCAGGGGGGCAGAGTTCGGGCCGGTTTCAATCACCGTCAGCCCGTCTTCGGTATGTACAGTGCCCTTGGCCCATAGGCGCGCAAAGCCTAGGGCGTCTTCTTCGGGTGTCTCGGAGATCGCAAGGATCGCGTCAATACCGCAAACGGTATTGGGGTGCTCCAGAAGCTCGGGAATCCAAACCGTTTCGCGGGTTTTGTGCTGGCACATGAAGACCATGCCAAATGGGGTCTCCTCGGGGGTAAAGCTGACGGTGGAAAAGGCGGCGATGCCTTCGCAACCATCGGGCAGCGGCACCGGGCGCGAGAAACTTCCGAGCCCCTGCGTGGTGATGCCCAGATCGCCAAGCGCTTTTGCGGCGGCTTCGGCGTCGTCGATCCGGCAGGCGATGGCATGAAGCCCCTGTCCCATGGTGGCCAAAGTCTCCCGGCGCGAGGCGTTCAGCTCGGTCGGCGTCAGAATGCCCAAGAGTTCGAAATAGTCGTCCGGGAACATGATCGTGTAATTCGCCGTGCCCTTGGCGGCGGAATGGGTGCCGCGCGGCGACAGGGTGAAGCCAAGCGCCTGATACTGCGCGGCGGCGCTGTCGAGATCGTCAACGAGGGCAAAGCAATGGTCGATGCCTTTGATGGGATGGGTCATGTGCGTGTCCCTTTATATATGCGTTTAGGAGCGAACGGGGCTCAGAACGATTTCCGGCAGGCAGATGCCGGGCTGCATTTCGGCGACGAAGAGCGCGGTTTTCGCCATATCCTCCGGTTGGATCATCGCGGCCATTTGTGCGGCATCGAAGCCGGGGCGTTTCGCCAAAAGCGGCGTCGCCACCTCGGCGGGGCAAAGGGCGGTGGAGCGGATGCCGTTCTTGCCCTCCTCGTCATTGAGGCTGAGCGAGAGATCGGACAGCGCATGTTTCGAGGCGCCATAGACCACGCCGCTGACCGGTGAATGAAACCGCCCGGCCCAGCTCGACGTATGGATCATCACGCCGTCTTTCTGGGCGCGCATGATCGGCAGGCAGGCGGCGATCACATTGAGCGCACCGGTGATGTTCACGTCGATCACCCGATCCCAGCTCTCCCAATCGAGATCGGCCCAACTGCGTTTCGGGATGTTCAGTCCGGCATTGTTGCACAGCACATGCAACCCGCCCGACCAGTCCGCGATCTTTTGTGCGGCCTTGGCCATGCCTGCGCGGTCGGTGACGTCACCGGGCAGGACCAGAGCGGCCTCGGGATCTGGCAGGGTGGCGGCTACGGCCTCAAGACTGTCACGCCCTCGTGCAGTCAGCGCCACGCGATACCCGGCCTCCGCAAAACCCCGTGCCATGGCGGCGCCGATGCCGGACCCCGCGCCGGTGATCCATGCAGTTTTCAACATATGTTCTGTCCCAGTGTTTCCAGATTGCTAGGAATATTAGCACCAATATTTAATCATTGTGTAGAATTTTTTTCCAATCTTATTTCAAAAATTGGTTTTTGATGTTGACGTGTGCGGCAAGCTTCCGTCAGGTGAGGGGGCAAGACGACCGCAGAGGCCCGTAAACGGGCGATCAACCGACCGGGAGAACCAGACAAGATGACTTTCACGATGAAACAGGCGGGCACGATGAAACAGGCGGGGCTGGCGCTCGCCATGACCGGGGCCCTGAGTTCCGTGGCCTTTGCGGCCCATGCGGAGGAAGAGGTCCAGAAGGGCGGCACCGCCGTCATCCACATGATTTCCGAACAGCGCATCCTCAATCCGGGCCTGCGCGCCTCCACCGGGGTCTATAATATCACCGGCAAGATCATGGAGCCGCTGATCGACAAGAGCTATGAGGGCTATGAGCCGGTGCTGGCGACCGAATGGTCCGGCTCCGACGACGGCCTGACGATCACGCTCAAATTGCGGGAAGGGGTGAGATGGCACGATGGCGTGGATTTCACCTGTGACGACGTGGCGTTTTCGGCGATGGAGCTTTGGAAAAAGCTGCTGAACTACTCCTCCGCGCTTCAGGCCAACCTCGAAAGCGTCGATTGCCCGGACCCACACACGGCGGTGTTCAACTATTCGAAACCGATGCCGCTCGAACTCTTCGTCGCCGCCATGCCCGATCTGGGTCACCCGGTGCCGAAACATCTGTTTGAGGGCACGGATATTCTCAAGAACGAGTATAACACCGCGCCTGTCGGCACCGGCCCGTTCAAATTTGTCGAATACGAGCGCGGTCAATATGTGATGGCCGAAAAGAACGAGGACTATTGGCGCGAGGGCTATCCCTATCTCGACCGCATCGTCTGGCGTTTCATCAAGGACAAGTCCGCCGCAGCCGCCGCCTTGGAGGCGGGTGAGGTGCAGGAATCCGGTTTCATCGGCGTCTCCATGGCCGATGTCGAACGGTTCAGCCAGGATGACCGGTTCGAGGTCGGCACCATGGGCTATGAAAACAACGTCGCCCACTCGACCGTCGAGTTCAACCATCGCAACCCGATCCTCGCTGACCTGAAAGTGCGTCAGGCGATGTATCACGGGCTCGACATCGACTATGCGATCAAGACCATCATGCATGGCTATGCGAAACCGGGGCGCGGCCCGATCCCCAGCGCCGGTGGCATCAACTACACCGACGATGTGCCGATCTATGACTATGACCCGGAACTGGCCAAGCAGATGCTCGACGAGGCGGGGTATCCGGTTCTGGAAGACGGCTATCGCTTCCACCTGCGCCACCGTCCGGCGCCCTGGGGTGAGTATACCCAGCTCTGGGCCGAATATTATGCGCAGGCGATGAAAGAGATCGGCATCGACGTCGAGATTCTGACCAACGACGCGCCGGGCTTCTTGAACGGTGTCTATCGCGACCACGATTTCGACACGGCGAACGGCTGGCACCAGTTCCGCTCCGACCCGGCCGTCTCCACCATGGTGTGGCTGCGCTCCGGTCAGCCGGAAGGCACGCCCTGGACCAACCAGTTCGGCTGGAAGGATGAGGAGATGGACGCGATGATCGACGCCGCCGCCTCCGAGCTTGATGTCGAGAAACGGGCCGCGATGTATCACGAGATTCAGGCCAGAGAGATGGAAGAACTGCCGGTGATCTTCGCAATCGAACACCCGTTCATCTCGGTCACCTCCAAAAAGCTCCACAACCACCACAATACGCCGCGGTGGAACTCGTCGAGCTGGTACGATCTCTGGCTCGAACAGTGATCTGACGCCGGCGGGCGCGTCGTCCCTGCGCGCCCGCTCTTTTGACATTTGCCCATGATCCCGAAGGATCCAAAGACAATGACACTGCACATGCCCCCGATCCTGACCTACGCGCTGAGGCGTCTGGTTCAGGCCATTCCCGTGGTCATCCTGATCATGATCGGCACATTTCTTTTGCTCAAACTGGCCCCCGGCGACACGGTCGATGCGCTTGTCGGCGACATGGGCGGCGCGGATGCCGCCTTCATCGCACGGCTGCGGTCCGAATACGGTCTTGACCAACCCATTTGGGTGCAGCTCTGGCGCTATATGGTCAAACTGGCGAGCTTCGATTTCGGCTGGTCCTTTGTTTATGAGCAACCTGTCGCAACCGTCTTGCTGGACCGGATCGGCACCACGCTGATGTTGATGGCCGCCTCTTTGAGCATCGCCTTTACCGCCGGGATCGTTTTGGGCGCCATTGCCGCACGCCGCGCCTATTCCGCGACCGACAACCTGATTTCCATCCTCGGCCTCGTGTTCTACGCCACACCGTCGTTCTTCCTGTCGCTGATGCTGATGCTGGTCTTCTCCGTGAAACTCGGCTGGCTGCCCGTCGGCGGGATCAAGACCATCGCCGCCTTCTACACCGGCTGGGATCACGTCTGGGATGTGGTGCGCCACCTGATCATGCCGACCACGGCTTTGTCGTTGATCTATCTGGCCTTCTACCTGCGTCTGATGCGAGCCTCCGTGATGGAGGTTGCCGATCTCGACTACGTCCGCACCGCCCGCGCCAAGGGCGCTCGCGAAGGCCGTCTCATGACCCACCACATCATGCGCAACGCGCTCCTGCCGGTGGTCACGCTTTTGGGGCTGCAATTCTCCACCGTTCTGGGCGGTTCCATCGTGGTTGAAACCATCTTCACCCTGCCGGGACTTGGGCAGCTCGCCTACCAGTCCGTCGTCCAGCGCGACATGAACACTTTGATGGGCATCATTTTTCTCTGTGCCATCATCGTGGTCGTCGTCAATTTCCTCACCGACCTGCTCTACGCACGTCTCGACAGCCGGATCGAACTCGCATGACCCTCGCCGATACTGAAATCGCCCCGCCCGAGCCGCCGCGCTATGTCATGTTCTGGCGCCGCTACAAACGCAACCGCGCCGCTCTGCTTGGCCTCTTCCTGTTTGCCCTTGTCGTGCTGATGGCATTGACCGCTGGCATCATTGATCCCGGCGATCCGCTCCGCCGCGCGGGCGAGCCGCTGACCCCGCCCTTCATGAACTGGGACACGCCCCTCGGTACCGATCAGCTTGGCCGTGATGTGCTCTCCGGTGTCTTCTACGGTGCCCGTATCTCGCTTTTGATTGGCGTCGTTGCCACGCTTGTCGCCATCGTGATTGGCGTCGTCATCGGCGCGCTGGCGGGTTACTTTGGCGGCTGGGTCGATGACGTGCTGATGCGCATCACCGAGGCCTTTCAAACCATCCCGAACTTTGTCCTTTTGCTGACGCTCGTCGCCATCATGGGATCGAAAATCGAATGGATCACCATCGCCATCGGCATCGTCAGTTGGACCGCGCCTGCCCGTATGGTGCGTGCCGAATTTATGTCGCTGCGGCATCGCGAATTCGTCGATGCCGCCCGCAATCTCGGCGTGTCGAACACCTCGATCATCTTTCGCGAAATCCTGCCCAACGCCATGCCGCCGATCGTGGTTTACGCCTCCGTCATCATGGCGTTGTCGATCCTGATGGAAAGCGCTCTGGCGTTTCTGGCGCTGGGCGATCCGAACTACGCGAGCTGGGGCAATATGATCGGCCAGGGCCGCGCCGTGCTGCGCTCTGCCCCCTATTGCGCCGTGATCCCCGGCGTGGCGATCATCCTCACTGTGCTGTCCTTCTCGCTTCTGGGCGAGGGGCTCAACGATGCACTCAATCCGAGGCAGAAGAAATGACCAAGACACCTCCTCCCGTCCTCGATCTGTGCAAGTTGGAGATTTCCCTGCCCAAGGGCGCGGATCGCCGCTATGCCCTCGAAGGCCTCGATCTGACCATCAATGCGGGCGAGATTGTCTGTCTCGTCGGCGAAAGTGGCTCCGGTAAATCGCTTTGCGCGGGCGCCATCATGGGCCTTCTGCCGGAACCGCATGTGCGCGTCACCGGTGGTGCGATCCGGTTTATGGGCGAAGAGCTTCGCGGGAAATCGGACGCCGAGATGCGCAAACTGCGCGGCGCAGATATTTCGATGATCTTCCAGGAACCTATGACCGCGCTCAACCCGCAGAAAACCGTGGGCTGGCAGATCGACGAAGTGCTGCGTCTTCACACCAAAATGACCAAGGCGGAGCGCAAGGCCCGCGCGCTTGAGATGTTGGAGCGTGTCCACATTCCTGAGCCCGCGTCGGCCTATAACGCCTACCCGCATCAAATCTCCGGCGGCCAGCGTCAGCGGGTGATGATCGCCATGTCTTTGGTGCTTTCGCCGAAACTGATCATCGCGGATGAACCGACCACGGCGCTCGACGTGACGACCCAGTTGCAAATCCTCAAACTCATTCGTGAGTTGCAGGAAGAAGAGGGCGCGGGGGTTCTCTTCATCACGCATGACTTTGGCGTGGTGGCGGAGATCGCCGACAAGGTGGCTGTGCTCTGCCGTGGTGAGCTGGTCGAAAGCGGCACGACGGACGCCGTGCTCAACCGCCCGCAACACCCCTATACCCGCGCGCTGATCGGCGCCGTTCCGGCGCTGACCCCGCCGCCGGTTAAAGCCGCCTCTGACGCGCCTGTCGTGCTGAAGGGCACGGGTCTGAAAAAGACCTTTGCCGCGCGTGGTGGATTGCTTTCGGGCAAGCGCAAGGCGGTGACGGCGGTCAAGGATTTGACCTTTGAACTGCGTCAGGGTGAAACCCTTGGTGTGGTCGGCGAAAGTGGTTCTGGCAAGACCACCGTGTCGCGCATCGTCACACGTCTTTTGGAATGCGATCACGGCTCCGTCGAGTTGGACGGCACCGATCTTTTGGCCGCAACGCCGAAAGAATTGCGTGCCCTGCGTCAGCATATTCAGATGGTGTTTCAGGACCCGATGGCCTCGCTTAATCCGCGCAAACGCGTGGTCGATCTCATCGCGCAGGGGCCTATCGTGCATGGGGCCGATCCGAAAAAGGCCCGCGAGGATGCGAAGCGGCTTTTGGAGTTGGTCGAACTGTCCCCCGCCGCCGCGAACCGTTTTCCGCATGAGTTCTCCGGCGGTCAGCGTCAGCGCATCGGTATCGCCCGCGCGCTTGCGATGGAGCCGAAGGTGATCGTCGCCGATGAACCCGTTTCCGCCCTCGATGTGTCGGTACAGGCGCAGGTGCTGAAACTGCTCGCAGACCTGCGCGACCGGCTCAACCTGTCCTTGCTCTTCGTCACCCACGATCTGCGCGTCGCGGCTCAGCTTTGTGACCGGATCATCGTCATGCAAAAGGGCGAAATCGTCGAACATGGGCCCACCGCCGAGGTCTTCGCCAACCCGCAGCACCCTTATACGCAAAACCTGCTCTCTTCCATTCCGGGCCGCGACTGGACACCCCCGTCGCTGCACACGGATGCCGCCTGAGGATTTATGATGTCACTGGAATTTAAAGATATCCGCAGCGCTCTGATCGGCGAGGGGGCGGCGATGTCCGGCCCCTTCGGTCCGCGGGCGCTGATCTATGCGGATTATGTTGCCTCCGGCCGCGCGCTCGGGTTTATCGAAGACGCGATCCGTACCCATGTTTTGCCTTACTATGGCAACACCCACACGGAGACCTCCTTTGTCGGGCGGCGCACCACGCAGCTGCGTGAAATGGCGCGCGAAGCGGTGCGTTCGGCGGTCGATGCGGACGAAAACCATGCGGTGATTTTCACAGGCTCGGGCGCCACGGGCGCGGTCGACAAGCTGGTGCGGGCCTTCGCGATGAAAGGTCTCTCTGAGGGGGTCGTTTTTGTCGGCCCCTATGAGCATCACTCCAACGATCTGCCCTGGCGTGAGAGCGGCGCAGAACTGGTGCGCATTCCTTTGAACGCGGCGGGCACGATCTGTCTTAAGGCGTTGGAGCAGGCCCTCAAAACCCATGCCGACGCGCCGCTCAAAATCGGGGCTTTCTCGGCCGCCTCAAACGTCACCGGCGTGCGCACCGATCTGCGGGCCATCGCCAAGCTGCTCCATGCGCATGAGGCTTTCTGTATCGCCGATTTCGCCGCCGCCGCACCCTATATGCCGGTGGAACTTTCGGCAACCTCTGAGGGTGCAGGCGACCGGATCGACGCGGCTGTGATCTCGCCGCATAAATTCCCGGGCGGTCCGGGGGCTTCCGGTGTGCTGATCGCGGACCGCAGCCTGTTCGACACCGCGCGTCCGACGCTGACGGGCGGTGGCACGGTGAGCTATGTCACCTCCGAAGGCCACAGCTACATAACCGATCCCGAGCACCGCGAAGAGGGTGGTACGCCCGCCATCGTCGACAACATCCGCGCCGGCATGGTGATGCAGCTCAAACGCGATATGGATGAGGCCCGCGTCGAAGCGCGCGAAACCGTCCTGACCCGTCGGATGGAAGACGCGCTGCGCGCCATTCCGGGGATGGAGCTTTTGGGGCCATCGAATGTGCCGCGTCTGGGGATTTTCTCCTTCAACCTGCGGGTCAAAGGCAAGCTCTTGCATCACAACTATGTCGTGGCGCTGCTCAACGATCTCTTCGGCATTCAGGCCCGTGGCGGTTGTTCTTGTGCCGGGCCTTACGGGCACGCGCTGCTCGACATTGACCTGACCACAAGCGCCCGTCACGAGGCCGCCGTGCAGCACGGTCATTCGATCTTCCGTCCCGGCTGGGCACGGTTTGGGGTAAACTGGTTCTTCGACGACGAAGACGTGGACAAGATTGCCGCCGCGATCCGCTTTGTCGCAGAGCACGGTCTCGACATGCTGGCCTATTACGAACTCGATGCCGTCGAAGGGATCTGGCGCGCGACGCCTGCTTTCGAGGACACCTGTCCTTCTGTGCTCTCCGCCCTTTGGGAAAGCCAGGCGACGCAAACGAACTCTGTGCCCGACTTCACCACATGCCTCGCGCAGGCTGAAGCTTTGGCCGAGAGCGCCAAAACGCTGGACTGCTGTGCCGGGCCGGATCTCTCCGCCGAAGAAGAGGCGCTGCGCTGGTTCTGGCTGCCGCAGGAAGTCACCGGTTTGATCCCGGAAGGAGCGGCATGATGTCTGTCGAGTTTCCCAAATCCCTCTGGGCCGCCACCGCGCCAGACCGTCCGCTGTCCGCGCCACTTGCAGGCGTCGAGGAAACCGATGTCGTCGTGATCGGCGCGGGGTTCACAGGCCTGTCTGCCGCCATCGAGGCCCGCAAACGCGGCCATGCTGTCACGGTTGTCGAGGGCAAAGCCGCAGGTTGGGGCGCGTCGGGCCGCAACAACGGTCAGGTCATTCCGATCCTCACCTCCGCCGAACCCGATGTCTGGGTCTCGCGCTATGGCGAGGCGGGCAAACGCATGGTGCGGCTGATCGGCAATTCCGGTGATGTGCTCTTTGATCTGGTCCGCGAATTCGACATGCAGGCGGAGGCGGAACAGAACGGCTGGTTCCAACCTGCGCATAGCCCCGGACGTGTGAAATTGTCACAAAAACGGGTCGAGGCGTGGCAGCGCTATGGCTTTCCGGCGGAGTTGAAAGACGCGCAACAATGCGCTGACATTCTCGGCACTGACTTCTGGTACGGCGGCATGTTCAACCCGACGGGCGGGCATATCAATCCGCTGGCTCTCGCGCGGGAAATGGCGCGGGTGGCGGAACATCTGGGCGCGGTGATCCATGAGGACAGCCCCGTGGTGTCTTATGAGCGGATCGGCTCAGAATGGGTGATCAAGACCGCGCAGGGCACGCTCAAGGCTCGGGCACTGATTCTCGCGACCAATGCCTACACCGGGGAGCTGGCCCCGCGTCTGGCGCCTCGAATTGCGCGCTCTGTCGTGCCGGTTCTGAGTTGGCAAATGGCGACGGAGCCTCTGGGCGACAATCTGCGTCAGAAAATCCTGCCGGGCCGACAGGCGGTTTCCGATACCCGAGGGGATTTGCGGTTTTTCCGTTATGACGCGCGCAATCGGTTGATCACCGGGGGCGCCGTGATGGGGTCCTTTGACGTTGCCAACCGTGTGCGCAAGAAAGCCGCGAAAAGTCTCGCCGAGGCTTTCCCCGACTTGGGCGTGCCCGAGATGACCCACGTCTGGTCGGGTTATATCGGCATGAACTGGGACCGCTTCCCGCGTGTTCACAAACTCGGCCCCGATGGCTGGGCTTGGGTCGGGTGTAACGGGCGCGGCGTCGCGCTTGGCACCTCACTGGGCCGCGAACTGGCCCGCGCCGCCACCGGCCAACCCGAAGACGAACTGGCCCTGCCGGTGACCGAGCCGCATCCTTTCCCGGTGCATAGCTTTGTGCGCCGCTTTGCCCCCACCTATCTGGCCTGGCTCAAGCGCCAGGACCATAAGGAAGTGAACCTATGACCGAAGAAAAAAAGATGGACTTGAACGACGTTCCGATCCTGCTGCGCCGCCGGATTGAGGCGATGATCCTCAAACATGTGCTCGACGTGATCACCGAGCGGTCTGGCCGCGAAGAGGCCGAGGCCGTGATCGGTGCGGCTTGTTCAAAATCCGCCATCGAACAGGGCGCGATGCTGGCCGAAGAGCTGGGCCATGCGCCCGATCTGACGGATTTTGCTGCGATCCAGCCGAACTGGACCCGCGAGGATGCGCTCCGAATTGAGACCCTCGAGATGTCCGAGGAAAAGATGGATTTCAATGTGGTGAAATGCCGATACGCGGAGATGTATCAGGAGATGGGGCTGGGCGACATCGGCCACCTCTTGTCCTGCAACCGCGATGGTGATTTCTGTATCGGCTATAATCCTGAGATCGAAATGACCCGGACCCAGACGATCATGAAAGGCGCGAGCCACTGCGATTTCCGCTACAGAATGAAGAAGGAGGCCTGAGATGGCTGTCGAGAATTGGATCGCCAAACAGGTTGCTGAACTGACGGAGTTCCGCCGCGATCTGCATATGAACCCGGAGCTTTTGTATGACGTGGAGCGCACGGCGCAGAAGGTGGCCGAGGCGCTTCGGGCCGCCGGGGTCGACGAGGTCTATGAAGGCATCGGCAAGACCGGTGTTGTCGGGGTGATCCGGGGGCAGAGCAATGTCTCCGGGCGTTCTATCGGCCTGCGCGCCGATATGGATGCTCTTCCTATCATTGAGGAAACCGGCAAGCCCTACGCCTCGCAAATTCCTGGCAAGATGCACGCCTGTGGGCATGACGGTCACACGACGATGCTTTTGGGCGCGGCGCGGCATCTGGCGGAAAGCCGGGCCTTTGACGGGACTGTGGTGGTGATCTTCCAACCTGCCGAAGAGGGCGGCGCGGGCGCACGCGCGATGATCGAGGACGGGCTGTTCATCCGCTGGCCTTGTAATGAGGTCTACGGCATGCACAACCGTCCGAACCTTCCGGTTGGGCAATTCACCATCAATTCGGGTCCGATCATGGGCTCTGTCGATGAGGTGAAAATTACCATCACCGGACGTGGCGGTCATGCGGCCCGGCCCGAACAGACCATCGACCCGCTGCCAATCGCGGGCGCGCTGTTGCAGGCGGTTCAGACGCTGACCTCGCGTAATATGGACCCCATCGACAGTGCGGTGATTTCGCTCTGCACCATTCAGGCGGGCAATGCGTTCAATGTCATTCCGCAGGACGTCACCCTGACCGGCACGGTGCGGACGCTGCGCGAAGAGGTGCGTGACATGATCGAGGAGCGGCTGTCGGCCATGGTCGAGCACATCGCGGCGGCTTACGGCGCGGTGGGCAAGACCGAGTACACGCGCCACTATCCGGTGACCGTGAACCACGCGCGCGAAACCGAGTTGGCGGCGAAAGCGGCGCAGGAGGTGGCGGGCGTCGAGAATGTCCATCTCGATATGCCGCAGACGCTGGGCGGGGAGGATTTCTCCTTCATGCTCAACGAGGTGCCCGGTGCGATGATCAATGTCGGCAACGGCCCGTCGGCGGCGCTGCATCACCCGAAATACGATTTTAACGACGATGTGATCGCCTGGGGGAGTTCCTATTGGACGACCTTGGTGCGCCAACGTCTTCCGCTCGGTTGAGAGCATATCCACAAGAGCCAAGACGCGCCGGGCCAGACAGGGGCGGCGCGTTTTCTATTGGATAAACACAATTCGATCTGGTTTCGCCACGTAGCGATAGACTGCGTTTTAGAGATGTTAGGGGATATGGTAGCGGAGGAGGGACTTGAACCCCCGACACGCGGATTATGATTCCGCTGCTCTAACCAACTGAGCTACTCCGCCGAAGTGCCGCGTAGATAGATGGAGCGACTGCGGGGGTCAAGAGGGATTTCGACGAAATCCGGCAGAAAATTCGGCTCAGAGCCACGCCCGCGATCCTCACCCCGTCTTGTTGCCCGTGCCACGATCTCCTAACCTCTCGCGACAGGCGAAAAGTGGGGCGGATATGGGCAGCACGGGACAATGGGATTTCTGGATCGACCGGGGCGGCACCTTCACCGATGTGGTGGGGCGCGATCCGGTGGGGCGGCTTCATTCCCACAAGCTCCTGTCGCACAATCCCGAACGCTATCGCGATGCCGCCGAACAGGGGATTCGCGATCTTCTGGGGCTTGCACCCGGCGTGCCGATCCCTGAGCGCGCCATCGGGGCGGTCAAGATGGGCACGACGGTGGCCACCAACGCGCTTCTGGAGCGCAAGGGCGAGCAGGTGCTTTTGCTGATCACCGAGGGCTTTCGCGACCTGCTGCGCATCGGTTACCAGACACGCCCGGATCTCTTCGCGCTCGAGATCAAGCGCCCGGAATTGCTCTATGAGACTGTTGCGGAGGTGCCGGAGCGGCTGGCTGCCGATGGTTCCGTGGTCACGCCACTCGATGAGCGCGCGG
The DNA here is from genome assembly GCF_002407265.1 of Celeribacter ethanolicus. NCBI lineage: Bacteria > Pseudomonadati > Pseudomonadota > Alphaproteobacteria > Rhodobacterales > Roseobacteraceae > Celeribacter > Celeribacter ethanolicus. The sequence continues at coordinate 2,110,683 of NZ_CP022196.1, read as the reverse complement.
CGCGGGCTGCCCTGCAAGCGGCGTTCGATCGGGGCATCCGCGCCGTCGCCATTGCCTTTCTGCACGCCTATCTCGAACCCGCGCATGAAATCCGCGTTGCGGAGATCGCGCGCCAGATCGGCTATACACAAGTCTCCACCTCGCATGAGACCTCACGATTGGCGAAGCTCGTGTCGCGCGGCGACACCACGGTGGTCGATGCCTACCTGTCCCCGATCCTGCGCCGCTATGTCGATCAGGTGGCGGATGCGCTGTCGCTGGGCCATGCCTGCGACCGCCTCCTGTTCATGCAATCCAATGGCGGGCTGACCGATGCGGCGCTGTTTCAGGGCCGCGATGCGATCCTCTCCGGGCCTGCGGGCGGCATCGTCGGCATGGTGCGCACCGGCGAGGCGGCGGGGTTCGACCGGCTTATCGGTTTCGACATGGGAGGCACCTCCACCGACGTGTCGCATTATGCAGGACTTTATGAACGCACCTTCGAGACCGAGGTGGCGGGCGTGCGCTTGCGTGCGCCGATGATGGATATTCACACGGTGGCGGCGGGTGGCGGTTCGATCTGTAGCTTTCGTGACGGGCGGTTTCAGGTCGGCCCCGAAAGCGCGGGGGCCGACCCCGGTCCCGCCGCCTATCGTCGGGGCGGGCCTCTGACGGTCACCGATTGCAATGTCTTTCTGGGCAAGCTCTCTCCCGATCATTTTCCGCATGTTTTTGGACCGGAGGGCAATGAGCCGCTCGACGTTGCGGCGACCCGGCGCGGGTTCGAGGCGCTCACGGCGGAGATCAACGCCGCGACGGGGCAAGAGCTGACGCCCGAAGAGGTGGCCGAAGGTTTCCTGAGGATCGCGGTCGACAATATGGCCAATGCGATCAAGAAAATCTCTGTCGAGCGCGGACACGACGTGTCGCAATATACGCTGCAATGTTTCGGCGGCGCGGGCGGACAACATGCCTGTCTCGTGGCCGATGCGCTCGGCATGACGCAGGTGCTGGTTCATCCCTTTGCCGGGGTGCTTTCGGCCTATGGCATGGGGCTGGCGGACATCCGGGCGCTGCGGGAGGTGCAACTGGATTTGCCGCTCTCCGAGCTGACAGCCGCAGAGGCGGCGCGCGTGTCCCTGGGGGCGGAGGCAGAGGCCGAGGTGGCCGCGCAGGGTGTGGCGCAAATCCGGACGCTGACCCGCGCGCATCTGCGCTACACCGGCTCGCATCAGACGCTCGATGTGCCGTTTGGAACGGTGTCGGAGATGACGGCGGCCTTTGAGGCCGCGCACAAGGCGCGGTTCGGCTTTGCCCCGCCGGGACGGGCCCTGATCCTCGATATGCTGGCCGTGGAGGCGGTGGGGGAAACCGGTGAAACGCCGATGGTGCCGCCGATACATGCGGGAGAGGTCGTGGCCAAAGCGATGATTTCCGTCACTGCGTCGGGCTGGGGCGAGGTGCCGCTTTATGATCGTCTGAGCCTGCCGCGGGGGGCGGAGGTTCATGGCCCGGCGGTCATTTCCGAACCGACCGGAACGAATATGGTTGAACCCGGCTGGGCTGCACGGCTCGACGAGAAAGGCAACCTGATCCTGACTCGTGCCACACCCGCCGCCCGTGCCCGTGCCGCAGGGACGGAAGCCGATCCGATTCTGCTTGAAGTCATGTCGAACCTGTTCATGTCGGTGGCCGATCAGATGGGCGCGACGCTCGCAAACACGTCCTGGTCGGTCAACATCAAGGAGCGTTTCGATTTTTCCTGTGCGGTCTTCGACGCTCAGGGGAGGCTCGTTGCCAATGCGCCGCATGTGCCGGTGCATCTCGGGTCGATGTCCGATTCTGTGCAGACGGTGATTGGGCAGTTTCCCGACGTCGCCGAGGGCGATGCTTTCGTGCTCAATTCGCCCTATCGTGGGGGTACGCATTTGCCGGACATCACTGTGGTGACGCCGGTATTTGTGGACGGAAAACCGGCCTATTGGCTGGGTGCGCGCGGGCATCACGCGGATGTCGGGGGGCGGACACCGGGGTCGTTGCCGCCCGACAGCACGACGCTCAAGGAAGAGGGTGTCGTGATCGAGACCACGCGCATTGTGAGCGCCGGAACATTCGAGGAAGAGAAAATGCGCGCGCTGCTCGCCTCGGGGCGCTATCCGGCGCGCAATATCGACCAGAACATCGCCGATCTTCAGGCGCAGGTGGCCTCGAATGAGACGGGAAAACAAGCGCTTATGGGCGTTGTCGCCCGCTATGGTGCGGAGGTGGTCACGGCCTATATGCAGCATGTGCAGGATAATGCCGAGGCCTCCGTGCGCGCGGTGATCGACCGGCTCTCAGATGGGGAATGCACCTATCCGATGGACGATGGCGCAGAGATCAAGGTGCGTCTTACGGTCGATGCGACCACCCGCTCGGCGACTGTGGATTTCACAGGCACTTCGCCGCAGCACAAGGGCAATTTCAATGCGCCGCTGTCGATCTCTCGCGCGGTGGTTCTCTATGTTTTCCGGACACTTGTGGGCAAAAACATCCCGCTGAACGAGGGCTGTCTCAAGCCGCTCAACATCATTGTGCCGGAGGGTTCTATGCTCAATCCGGGCGAGGGGGCGGCGGTGATTGCGGGCAACACGGAGGTGTCGCAGGCGGCGTGCAATGCGCTGTTCGGGGCCTTGGGGGTGATCGCTGGTTCGCAGGGGACGATGAATAATTTTGTCTGGGGGAATAATGACTTCCAGAATTATGAAACCATCGCGGGCGGCACGGGGGCGGGACCGGATTTCGATGGCTGTGACGCGGTGCAGTCGCATATGACCAACACCCGTATGACCGATCCCGAAATTCTCGAAGCGCGGTTCCCGGTGCGGCTTCTGGAATTTTCCATCCGTCCGAATTCGGGCGGTCAAGGCGCGCATCATGGCGGTAACGGATTGATCCGAAAGATGGAATTCCTGACGCCGGTGACCGTGACCACGCTCTGTTCGCACCGGCTCATACCGCCTTTCGGCGTCGATGGCGGTGCGCCGGGGAGGGTGGGGCGGAACTCTGCAATCCTGCCGGACGGAACTGAAATTCCGCTTCAGGGCAATGACGAGATCGACCTTCCGGCAGGCGGAATTTTCGTGATGGAAACGCCCGGTGGCGGGGGCTTTGGGGCGGTCTGATCGGCGCCCGAAATCGCTCCGAAATGACTGTCGGCAAAGCGTCGGATTTGTGTCGGACTTTTGTCGGGCACGAAACGCGCGGGGCAGCGAGCCTAAGCGCCCGCCAAATCCTCCGCGATCTTCCGGAACATCGCGAGGGTCTCAAGGTTGATCGCGCCATCGCCCACCCGGAAATCCGTGTCGGCGGCGTTCTGGGCGATCACCACGCCCGCGCTCCGGTGGATGTACATGTACTGCCCGTAGATGCCGATGCCGAAGAACTCGCCCGCGCGCGCCTCGGGCGGCAGCCACCATTGCAGGCCATAGCGCAATTGCCCGTCGGGGATTTTTGCGGTCTCGGGATCGGGCAGGGGCGCGGTCTGCTGTGTCATGCGGTCGATCCAGGCCTCGGACACGATCCGCGTGCCGTTCCATGCGCCTTTTTGCAGCATCATCTGGGCAAGGCGGGCATAATCGCGGGTGCTCATGTTGAAACCGCCCGCGACGAAAGGCTCTTGTTCCTCATCGGTGATGACGAAACCACTGTGCTCGAACCCCATGGGGCGGATCACATGGGCGTTCAGCAGGTCGATCATCTTTTGACCGGTCAGCGCCCGGATCATCATGCCGATGACATGGGTGTCGACGGTCACGTAATGCATATAGGTGCCGGGCGGCCATTGCCGGGTGAGCGTGGCGGCGAAATCGTCCATCGAGCCGCCGACACCGATGATCCGACCCATGCGGTTGATGTCGGAATGATAATCGACATAGTCCTCGTCGAAGCGCACGCCGCTCGACATGGTGAGCACATCGAGGAGGCGAACACCGTCATAACCGCTGCCCTTGAGCGCGGGCAGATGGTCCTGCACCTCGGCTTCGAGAATGTCGGCGGGGATCAGCCCTTTGTCTATCAGGATGCCGAGGAGTAGTGCTGTGACGCTTTTCGACATGGACCATGAGATATTGCGGTCTTCGGGCCGGGTGCCGTGAAAATACTGCTCGTGGCGGATGGCGCCGTCTTTCAGGACGAGAAAGCTTTTGACGTTTCGGTCGATGAAATAGCGGTCGAGATCAACGCTGGTTGTTATTGGCCCTTTCGCTTCTGGCAAAGGGCTTGGCACCGCGCTTGGCATGTCGAAGGGCAGGGCGTGGAAGAGCTGGTCGAGATGGGAGAAATTCCAGACGATCTTTTGCGGTGCAAACAGGCTGTTGACCCGCGAGAGCCGTTTGATGCCGGTTATATCGAGCCGGAGGAGGCGCTCACCGATGATTTTCGCGGTGTCGATCAGTGCCGAAGCTTGCATGGCTGTCCCCTGCTGTCGTTTCCATGAAACTGTGCAGGGGAAGCAAGGCTGTGTCGAGGTTTTCCCGTAGGTTGCAGTCCGGTTACGATGCGTCAGAGGTAACGATCCAAGGCGTGTCGAACCAATGTTCTTCGAGGTTCGGGGTGTCCCCGATCCGGTCGATGACGGCGAAAAGACCGTTGCCGGAAAGCGGCGTCAGGACGCCGTGCCATGTGCCACGGTGAAAGTTGATCGCCTGTGCGCCATCGGTGACGAAGGCACGGGGCGGGACGTCAGGACCGTCGGAGACGATCACGAGGAACGGATCGGCGGACATCGGCACGAAGGTTTGGGAGCCTTCCGGGTGGCATTCGATCAGGTCGAGCGTGTAGGGGAAATCCCGCAGCTCGGCATGGAAGATCGAAATGCCGACGCGACCACCGGTCTCGGGCGTCACATTGACCAAGGCGCGGTCGTGGTAGCGACCGCATTTGCCCTGATTGATGATCCTGTCCGGGGCACCGACCGCGTCGAGCACATCGCCGTAAGGGGCGAAAGCCTCGGGGGTCAGTGGTTCGGTTGTGATGACGCGACTCATCCCAGTTCCAGCTTGGCGTGACGGTTGACGTCTTTGTACAGGAGGTAGCGGAAGGGGCGGCGACCGGCGGCGTAGCAGGCCTGCGGGCAGAAGGCACGGAGCCAGAGGAAATCGCCTTCTGACACTTCAACCCAGTCTTGGTTCAGTAGGTAAACGCCGCGACCCTGAAGCACATAGAGCCCATGTTCCATGACATGGGTTTCGGCAAAGGGAATGGTGCCGCCCGGCAGGAAGGTCACGATATTGACGTGGAAATCGTAGCGCAGATCGTGCGGGTCGACGAAGCGCGACGTGGACCAATAGCCGGAAGTGTTGGGCATTTCGACCGGCGGCTTTTCCATATCGGCGGTGACGAAACTTTCGGGTGTGTCGATGCCCGGCGCGGGTTCGTAGCGCTTGCGGATCCAGACGAAGGTCGCGGGCGTGTCGTTGTCATTGGCGATGGTGTATGTGTCGCCGGGGGCGACGAAGACATAGCTGCCGGGGTCGAGCTGATAGGCGCGGGCACCGAGAGTGAGGCGCATGTGACCGGCGAGGACGAAGATCACGCATTCCGCCATCGGATCGGGTTCGGGCTCGGTGGAGCCGCCACCGGGAGAGACCTCGACGATCAGTTGCGCGAAGGTTTCGGCAAAGCCGGTGAGCGGGCGGGCCAAAACCCAGGCCCGGGTCTTGTCCCAGCCGGGCAGGTAGCTCACGACGATGTCGGACATCACCCCATGCGGGATGACCGCATAGGAATTGGTGAAGACGGCACGCTCGCGGGCGTGGTTGTTTTGATCGGGCAGCCCGCCTGTGGGGGCGCAGTAGGTGTATTCGGTGCTCATTCGCGTTTCTCAGAGATCCATGTCCTTCAGACGATGCCAAGCGATCCGTTCGACCTGTTTGCAGGCCGTCTTGAATTCGGCGTCCCGGTCGTTGCCGAGCCGGGTGTGGAATGCGTCGAGGATTGTCGCCTTGGTATTGTCTTTCACGGCGATGATAAAGGGGAAGCCGAATTTTTCGGTATAGGCGGTGTTAAGGGTCTCGAAGGTCGTGCGTTCTGCGTCGGTGAGTGCGTCGAGACCGGCGGAGGCCTGTTCGGTGGCGCTCTCAGCCGTGAGGCGTTTGGCCTGCGCGAGTTTTCCGGCGAGATCGGGGTGGGCGATCAGCACGCCGTCTTTCTCGGCCTCGGAGGCGGCACGGAAGGCGCGGCAGAGGACGGAATGGACGCCGACGGCGCTGTCATGTGCCGGGCCGAGTTCGAGGGTCCAGGCGCGTTCGGCCACCCAGGGGGAATGCTCGAACACGCCGCCGAATTTCGCGACGAAATCGTCTTTGGTCATTTCAGACGGACGCTCCTTGCGGGTGTGCGGATGCACCTTGGCCCAGTGGCGCGCCATGTCGATGCGGCGGGGCGTCCAGACGCCGTCGAAGGTTTGGATATAGTTGATGAAGCGTTTGAGGCCCGCCATTTTGCCGGGGCGCCCGATCAGGCGACAATGCAGACCGATGTTCATCATCTTCGGCGTGCTGGTCGTACCCTCCGCGTAAAGCGTGTCGAAGGCGTCCTTGAGATAGGTGAAGAACTGCTCGCCGGTGATCCAGCCTGGGCTGGTGGCGAAGCGCATGTCGTTGGCCTCAAGCGTGTAGGGGATGATCAGTTGATCGCGATCGCCGACTTCGAGCCAATAGGGCAGGTCGTCGTCGTAGGTGTCGGACACGTAATCGAACCCGCCTTCCTCAGATACGAGACGCACGGTGTTGGCCGAACAGCGCCCGGTGTACCAGCCGTAGGGGCGTTCCCCGGTGACTTCCTCGTGCAGCTTGATCGCCGCCTGAATGGAGGCGCGTTCTTCCTCCTCCGGCATGTCCTTGTGTTCGACCCATTTGTAGCCGTGGGACGCGATCTCCCATCCGGCATCCTGCATCGCCGCGACCTGTTCGGGGGAGCGGGCGAGGGCCGTGGCGACGCCGTAGATCGTCACGGGGATGTCGGCTTCGGTGAACAGCCGGTGCAAACGCCAGAACCCGGCGCGTGCCCCATATTCATAGATCGATTCCATGTTCCAGTGGCGTTGGCCCTTCCACATGGCCGCGCCCGCGATGTCCGAGAGGAAGGCCTCGGAGGCCTCATCGCCATGCAACACGCAGTTTTCGCCGCCTTCCTCATAGTTCAGCACGAATTGCACCGCGACCTTCGCGCCTCCGGGCCATTGCGGATCGGGCGCATTGGCCCCGTAGCCCAACATGTTTCGAACATAGCGCGGTGGATTTTTCGGCATTTCCTTTGGCCTTCGTGTTTTTTGACTAATTGGTAGGCTTGTTGGATATCGAATACTCTTTTGTATCCAATCTGACGAGATTGATTGTTGCTGCCACCGCAGCTTTCCGACAGTCTCCAAACGAAACGCTAACTATTTGGGCAGCTTCGCCATGACTTCCGGTTTTTTGACCACCCATGTTCTCGATACGGCCAAGGGATTGCCGGCCGAGGGGATCGAGATTGTGCTTTTCCGTGTGAACGGGGACAGTCGCGAGAAGATCGCCACGGCCGTCACGAATGACGATGGCCGGACCGATACGCCGATTCTGCCCGCCGGAGACTTTGCGACCGGCACTTATGAACTGATTTTCTATGCAGGTGACTACCTGCGGCGCACGGGGCAAGTCACCGTGGAACCCCTGTTCCTCGATCAGATCCCGATCCGTTTCGGGATCAATGAGGCGGAGATCCATTATCACGTGCCGCTGTTGCTGTCGCCTTACAGCTATTCGACCTATCGGGGGAGCTAACATGACGTTGATGCCGATTTTCTGGGAATGGGCGGAGTTTGCCCTGCGCTGGCTGCATGTGATCACCGCGATTGCGTGGATCGGGTCGTCTTTCTATTTCATCGCGCTCGATCTCGGGTTGCGGCCCTCGTCGGACCGACGCCAGGGCGTCTCCGGCGAGGAATGGCAGGTCCATGGCGGCGGCTTCTATTTCATTCAGAAATACATGGTCGCGCCTGCGCGGATGCCTTCGGACCTGATCTGGTTCAAATGGGAAAGCTATTCGACCTGGCTCACGGGTTTCGCACTTATGGCGGTGGTCTATTACATGGGGGCGGAGCTTTTTCTCATTGATCCCAACGTGATGGAAATGGGGCGCTGGACCGCAATCGCGATTTCCGTGGCTTCGCTGGCCTTTGGCTGGATCGTCTATAACACGATCTGCAAGCTGATGTTGGGCAAGGACGACACCTGGCTGATGGTCATTCTCTATGTGATCCTTGTGGCGATGGCCTGGGGCTATACGCAGGTGTTTTCCGGTCGAGCGGCCTTCCTGCATCTCGGGGCGTTTACCGCGACGGTGATGAGCGCCAACGTGTTCTTCATCATCATTCCGAACCAGAAGGTGGTGGTCGAGGATCTCAAGGCCGGGCGCACGCCCGATCCGAAATACGGCAAGATCGCCAAGCAGCGTTCGACCCATAACAACTACCTGACCCTGCCGGTCATCTTCATGATGCTGTCGAACCACTACCCGCTGGCCTTCGCCGCCAAGTACAACTGGATCATCGCCGCGCTGGTGTTCCTGATGGGGGTCACGATCCGGCATTTCTTCAACACGATGCACAAACGCGGGGGCATGCTGTGGTGGACCTGGGGGCTGACCGTGGGGCTTTTCCTCGCCGTCATGTGGTTGTCGACCGCAGGCATCTACATGCAGGACGAGGGCGAAGACGAAGCCGCCCTTGGCCCGATGGCGCAGCGCTTTGCCTCGGCGGCCGGGTTCGAGGAGGTGCATGACATCGTCACCACCAACTGCTCCATGTGCCACGCGACCGAACCCTATTGGGAGGGCATGGCCTCTCCGCCGAAAGGTGTGCGGCTCGAGACCACGCAGGAGGTGGCGACCTTGGCGAAAGAGATCTGGCTTCAGGCCGGGGTCACGCACGCGATGCCGCCTGCGGGCAGTTACATGGCCCTTGATGACGAGAGCCGGGCGGCCATTCGCAGATGGTACGAAGCGGGGCTTGAGGGATAACTTGAGGGATAAAAAGGGCGGGGTCTTCCCCGCCTTATTTCTTTGAGAAGGACCAGCGGGTTTCCTGCTGGTAGGTGTCTTCGGGATCGAGACGGACCGAAGGAAAATCGGAGCGGTTCGGCGCATCCGGCCAGCGCTGGGCCTCAAGCGCCACGCCGCAAAATCCGACCTCGGGCACGCCGCGATGGCCGTTCATCTCGCCGCTGCCGATGGGAGCGGCGTCGAAGACCTGAAGCCCCGGTTCGGTCGTGTTCATGCGCAGCGTTACGCCGCTGGTGCCGCGCAGGATCGCAGCGGGTTTCATCTTGCCCGGCCCGTCCGCAAGGCAGAAATTGTGGTCATAGCGCTGGGCGTCCGAGGGGCGCAGCACATGGCCTTCGCTCAGATCGAAACCCGTGCCGCTGACGTCCAGCACGCCGGTGGGGATCATCCGACCGTCGACCGGGGTGTAGCGGTCGGCGAAGACCTGAAGCCAATGGCCGTCGGTGGTCGCCGTGCCGTCGAGGTTCCAATAGGAATGGTTGGCGAGGTTCAAAAGCGTCGGCGCATCGGTGGTGGCGGTGAGTTCAAGACGAAGCGTCGCGGGGGCCTCGACCGTATAGCGCGCGGTGATCAGGCGGTTGCCGGGAAAGCCGCCCTTGCCGTCGGGCAGGGTCAGGGTCAGCGTCACGGAGGTGGCGCTCAGGGCGGCGATCTTCCACAGCTCGGTATGCAGCCCTTGGGGGCCGCCATGCAGGAGCGTCTCGCCCTCGTTGGCTTCGAACCCCAGTTCCCGCCCGTCAAGCTCCGCCCGCGCGCCGGAAATCCGGTTGGCAACCGGGCCGACGATGGCACCGAAATACTCCATTGGTCCGTGTTCATAGGCGGCAATTTCCGATCCGCCGAGCGTCAGCCCATAGGGCACGCCGCGCAGGCGCACGTCGTTGAGGATTGCGCCATAGGACAGAATGGTGACGCTCAGATCACCAGCGGTCAGTGTGATCGCGTCGACGCGGCGCCCGTCTTTCAGATGACCGAAAAGTTCCTTCATGCGCGCCGCCTTTCGCGGGCCAATCTGAGCCCGGCGAGGGTCATGACATTGCCATCTGCCTGTGAGACCGGAACGAACTGGCTCTCCAATGCGGCGCGATAGGGGGCGCGGAGGGGAGCGGGGGCGATGATGGCCACGGGTTGGCCAAGCCAATAGGCCCGCGTGGCGGCCAGTTCGGCGCCGATCATTGCGGCTGTGGCGCGGGAGGCGGCCTCTGTGGGGGTGATCTCGTCCAGATCGCGTTGGGTTTTCAGGGTGGCAAGCCGCAGCGCGGCATGTTCCGGGCGGGACATGGTGTCGGAAAGCGCCTCGGTAAAGGCCTCTGGGTCGCCGAGTGTCAGCCCGTCGAAGGCGGCGCTCACCATGGTGCCGGTCAGAAACCGCCGCATGGAGACGATTTCCTCGGCGCTGGCATGGGCCCAGAGGGTCGACGTGGCGGAGGGCAGGCAGAGGATGCCGTCGAATTTCGGATTTTGCGCGATGAACCCGGCCAGCGTCACCTCTTCGCCCTGTGTGACGGTGCGGGGATGATCCTGCGACAGCGGCGGGATGTCGGGAGAGGGCAGAGCGTCGGGCAGGGCGGTGCAGGGCAGATTGCGGGCGGGTGCAGAGGTGCCTGCGATGACAGAAAGGCCGCTGCGCTCCGTGGCTTCGGAGAGGAGCGGGGCGGAGGAGGCGCTTTCGAGATCCCAGAGCCATAGCTCCGTCCCGTCGAAGATCCCCGCCTGTGCGCTCATCCGTGCCTCCCTCGTGTCACACCGTTATGGCGCGGGGGGCACGGGGTTGCAATGGGGCGCTGGCGTCGATCAGCTTTTGAGTTCGGCCGGGTAGCCCGCCTTTTTCAGCGCGTCGAGAATGGCCTCGTCGCCGGCCTCAGAAAAGACGTCGATTTCGTGCGCGTTCATATCGGCCTCGATCTCGACCGTGTCGTCGATGGCTTCGAGCGCTTCGGTGATGGCGGCCTTGCAATGGCCGCAGGTCATGTTGGGAACGGAAAAGACGGACATATTTTAGACCCTTGTTTGAGAAAACCGCACGGATCGCTCGAACGCGCCGTGGCTCTGCACTATATCTAACTCCGATCCGTCAGAAGACCAGAGTGGAAAAGATGCACAGCACCCGTTTCTCCGTCGAAGGTATGACCTGCGCCTCCTGTGTGGGGCGTGTCGAGCGCGCTTTGAAGGGGACGGAGGGCGTTGAGGCGGCCAATGTGAATCTTGCGACCGAAACGGCGGATGTGCGCTTCGGCGACGGTGTCGATGTGGCGCGTCTGGTCGAGGTGCTCAACAAGGCGGGCTATCCGGCGCGGGTGGAGGAACTGACGTTCGATGTGCAGGGCATGACCTGCGCCTCCTGTGTCGGGCGGGTCGAACGGGCCTTGCAGGCGGTCGAGGGGGTGACGGCAGCCTCCGTCAATCTCGCGACCGAGACGGCGACGGTGACGTATCTGACGGGCGTGCAGGATGCCGAAAGCCTGACCAAGGCCATCGCCGGGGCGGGCTATGAGGCAAAGCCGCGGGTCGATACGACGGCCGAACCGGTGAACCGCAAGGAAAGCGAAGCGCGGGAGATCCGCGGCAAGCTGATCCTCGCCGCTGTGCTGACCCTGCCGATTTTCCTGATCGAGATGGGCGGGCATCTGATCCCGGCTCTGCATCATTGGTGGATGATGTCCGTGCCGGAATGGCTCTGGCGGATGGTGCAATTTGCCTTGACGACGGTGATCCTTGCGGTGCCGGGGCGGGTGTTCTTTGCCAAGGGCATTCCTGCGCTCCTGAAGGGCGGGCCGGATATGAACGCGCTGGTCGCGCTGGGCGCAGGCGCGGCCTATCTGTTTTCGACGGTGGTGACCTTCTGGCCCCGTGCCGTGCCGATGGGCGCGCAGAACGTCTATTTCGAAGCTGCCGCCGTGATCGTGACCCTGATCCTGCTGGGTCGCTGGCTTGAGGCGCGGGCCAAGGGGCGCACGGGCGAGGCGATCCGCAAACTTGCGGGGATGCGGGCCAAGACCGCGCGGGTCGAGCGGAACGGCGCGGTGGTCGAGGTTCCGATCGAAGAGATCAAGGTGGGCGATGTGCTGCACCTGCGTCCGGGCGAGAAGATCGCGGTGGACGGCAAGGTTTTGTCGGGCGACAGCCATGTCGATGAGGCGATGATTTCGGGCGAACCGCTTCCGGTGGCGAAAGCCGAAGGATCGCCGGTGATCGCGGGCACGGTCAATGGCGAAGGCACGATGACCTATCTGGCCGAAAAGGTCGGCGCCGACACCATGCTGGCGCAGATCATTCGCATGGTCGAGGACGCGCAGGGTGCGAAACTGCCGATCCAGTCGATGGTCGACAAGGTGACGATGTATTTCGTTCCGGTCGTGATGGGGCTGGCGGCGCTGACCGTGCTGGTCTGGCTGATCTTCGGGCCGGAGCCTGCGCTGGCGCATGCTCTGGTCGCGGGCGTTGCGGTGCTGATCATTGCCTGCCCCTGTGCCATGGGGTTGGCAACGCCGACCTCGATCATGGTGGGCACCGGGCGGGCCGCCGAGCTTGGCGTGTTGTTTCGCAAGGGTGATGCGTTGCAGGGCTTGCAGGAGGTCAAGGTGATTGCCTTTGACAAGACCGGCACGCTGACCGAGGGCCGTCCGGATGTGACCGAGGTGACGGTTCTGGCGGGCGAGGAAGACGCGCTTCTTTCCGAGGTCGCGGCGGTCGAGGCGAAATCCGAACATCCCATCGCGCGGGCCATCGAGCGTGCCGCCGAGACGCGGGGGCTGGTTTTGCCGCAGGTCGACAAGGCACGGGCGATTGCCGGGCACGGGATCAAGGCGGAGATCGGCGACGTGACGCTGCATGTCGGGAACATGCGGCTGATGACCCGCGAAAAGATCGACACCGCGCCGTTCGAGGTGCCGTTGGCGGCGCTGGCAGACCGGGGGCGCACGCCGGTTCTTGTGGCCCGCAATGGCGTGGCGGTGATGGTGATCGGGATTTCCGATCCGGTGCGGCCCGCTTCGCGCAAGGCGGTCGAGGCGCTTCATGCGCGCGGCATCAAGGTGGCGATGGTGTCGGGGGATACCCGCCGCGCCGCCGAAGTGATCGCGCGGGATCTCGGGATTGATCATGTCGAGGCAGAGGTGCTGCCCAAGGGCAAGGCCAAGATCGTCGCGGCGCTCAAGGAGACCCATGGCGCGGTCGGTTTCGTCGGTGACGGGATCAACGACGCGCCGGCGCTGGCCTCGGCGGATGTCGGCATCGCGGTCGGGACCGGCACGGATGTCGCGATCGAGGCGGCGGATGTAGTGTTGATGGGCGGTGACCCGTCGGCGGTGGTGACCGCCTATGACGTCAGCCACAAGACCATGGTGAACATCCGGCAGAACCTGTTCTGGGCCTTTGCCTATAACGCGGTGCTGATCCCGGTGGCGGCAGGCGTGCTCTATCCCGGGTTCGGACTTCAGCTTTCGCCGATGCTGGGGGCGGGTGCGATGGCGATGTCTTCGGTGTTCGTGGTGTCGAATGCGCTCAGGCTGCGACGGATGGCTGCGGCATTTTGAATCGGCTGGAAGGGCGGTAGTTGCGGCGTGGCTGCAATATCTTGGCCATTTCGCAACATCTGGAGGGGGAGCCACAACCTTGCGTTGATTTTGTGGCGAAAAGGTCAAAATGGTTAACGGCTGTGCATTTCTCCCCTAGCCTGAGAATCGCCTTTCCCGTAATTTCTGCGCGACAGAAACGAAAAGCCGCGGCGGATTTCCCCGGACGCGGATGTTCCTCGAGCAGAAGTGAATTGGTAAAATGTTGGGATTGCAATATTCCGTCCGCGATCATGCGGGCAGCGTTAGCACAGGCACGCTTTCCTTGTCCGGCAACAGCGAAGTGATCGCGGTTCAGGACGTCGAAGATATCTCTTTGAACATGTCGAGCGCCGCGGTCAGCGGTTATACCCGTCAGGGCGGCGATCTGGTGATCGGGCTTGTCGGTGGCAAGACGATTGTTCTTGAAGGCTATTTCGAGGGCGAGCATGAGTTGCTGCTCTCCGAGCACGGGGCGATGACCCGGGTCGATTTCGTGGACGAGGGCGAAGGACCGCTTGTCGCGGGGTATCAGGACATCGACCTGAGCGGCAAATGGAGCGAATATGATCAGCTTGCCTTCCTCGATCTCGAACGGGTCGAGCCGGTGGTCGCGCCGATTGCGGCGGCAGGGTTCGGCTGGCTCGGCGGTGCAGGGGTGGCGGCGGCCGGTGTGGCCGGGATTGCGGTCGTGGACGACCTGCTGGATGGCGATGGCGGCGGCAAGGGCGGCAATGGCAATGCCGACACGACGGCGCCGGATGTGTCGATCCTGTCGGGCGTGGAAAGCTCCGGCGACTATGTGAACGGCGCGATTTACGACAGCGGCAGCTATGTGATTTCCGGTGAGGGCGAGGTTGGGGCCACGGTCACGGTCGAGATCAACGGGACGACGCAAACGGTCGTGGTCGGCACGGACGGCACCTGGAGCACGACCTTCGAGAGCGGCTCCATCGACACGGGCGAATACACCACCGGCGTCACCGTCACGGCGACGGACGCGGCGGGGAACTCGACCACGGTGACAGACACGCTGGTCGTGGACACCGAGGCGGAGGATCTGAGTTTCGACACGGTCGAGGGCGACGATGTGGTCAATATCGCGGAAGCCTCCGACGATGTGATCGTCTCCGGCCAGTCCGAAGCGGGCGCGACCGTGGTGGTCGAGCTCGAAGGTCAGACGGTCGAGACCACCGTGGCGGAAGATGGCACCTGGTCGGTGACCTTCGATGGCAGCAGCCTGCCCGCGGGCACTTATGACAGCACGGTCACCGCGACGGTCACCGATGCCTATGGCAATGCCGCGACCTACACGCATGAGATTTCCATCGACCTTGAGACCTCGCTGACCGTGGACGACGACAGCGCGGGCGGCGACGGCACGGTGAATGCCTCCGAAATGGCTGGCGGTGTGACGCTCACGGGCACGGGCGAGGCGGGGGCGTCGGTCACGGTGACGGTCGAGGGTGTGTCGCGCACGACGACCGTGACGGAGGACGGATCGTGGTTGGTGACCTATGAGAGCGGCACGTTGCCGGAAGGCACCTACAGCACGGAGGTCACCGCGACCTCGACCGACCTGGCCGGGAACAGCACATCCGCGACCGGCACGTTCCACATCGACACCACCACGGGCGTTGCGATTGATGCGGGCCATTCCGGCGGCGATGAGACCGTCAACCTTTCCGAGAGCCAGCAGACGATGAGCTTTACCGGCACGGCGGAAGCGGGGGCGACGGTCGTTGTGACGCTGGCAGGCGTGTCGGTCACCACCATGGCCGATGACACTGGCACCTGGACCGCGAGCTATGCGGCGGGAACGCTGGCGGGCGGTGAATATGATACCACCCTGACCGCCGTTGCCACCGATGCGGTGGGCAATACGGCGAGCAGCACCAGCGTGGTGCATGTCGACACGGTTGCGGGCAATATCACGCTGACGACGCCGATCGAGGGGGACAATGTGATCAACGCCACCGAGGCCTCCGACGGGGTCTGGATCACAGGCACGGCGACGGCGGGCGAAACCGTGACCGTGGCGCTGGCGGGGGTCTCGCACACGGTGACCTCGACGACGGACGGCACCTATTCGGCCTTCTTCGCCGCCTCCGAAATCACGGCGGGCGAGTATGACAGCACGGTCACCGCAACGCTGACCGACGCGGCGGGCAACACCGCCTCCGTGCAGGCGGCGGTGGAGATCGACACCTATGTGTCGAATTTCGCGGAAACCGGCGTACAGGGTGGCGCGGATGGCGTGATCAACGCGGCGGAAGCAAGCTCCGGCGTCGTGCTCTCGGGCACGGTCGAGGTGGGGTCCACCGTGGTGCTGTCCTTCAATGGCCAGAGCTACACCGCCACGGTCGATGCCTCAGGCAACTGGAGCGCTGCGATCCCGGCCTCGGCGCTGCCGTCGGGCGAAGGATCGGCGGATGTGTCGGTCACCGCGACCGATCCGGCGGGCAACACATCGACCCTGACCGAGACGCTGAGCTACGACACCTATGTGAACGCGCTGGAGCTTTCGGCGGATGCGGGGGGCGATCTCTATCTCAACCTCGAGGAAATCAATGACGGCGCGACCCTGACCGGGATCGTGGAGGTCGGCTCCACCGTTTATGTGACGCTGGAGGGGGTGACCCGCCAGGCCAGTGTCGATGCGGATGGCAACTGGAGCGTGACCTTTGCCTCGGGTGAGATTGCCGAAGGCACTTACGAGACCGATGTCGTGGTGACGGCGACCGATGCGGCGGGCAACACCCTGTCGGAGACCACGACGATCACCGTCGACACGGAGATCGACAGCACCGGTATCGAAGGTGTCATGCGCTATGTCGACGGGGTCGGGTCCGTCATGGTCACCGACACGGGCGACGAGATGTCGGTCTATGCCCTGGACGAGAGCGGAACGGTCAGCGCGATCACGCATACGGATACCGATCTCGGCGACACGCTGTTCGTGAGCTTCGGTGAGCATGTGTCGAACGGCGATCAGATCGTCATCACCGCCGAAGATGCGGCGGGGAACAGCTCTGACACGCTTCTGGTGCTCGATACGACGAACGAACGGCCCGATGGCGCCTATTTCGAAGTGGATCTCGACAATTCCGGCCTCGATCAGTTCGACCTCGGCGCGATTGATCTTCAGTTCGTCAACGGTGGCGAAGTGAGCCTGTCTTCCGCCGATCTCGACCGGCTTCTGGGCGAAGAGGGCACGCTGACCATTCACGGTGGCGAAGACGATCGTGTGGTGTTCGAGGAGAGCGCAACACTCTCCGGCAGCGTGACCGAGGATGGCAACACCTATGACATCTATACGCTGGGCGACGATCAGGTGTTGGTCGATCACGACATCGAAGTCGTTCTGCCCTGAGGCAGGCCGACTACGGGCGGGGGCATCCCGCCCGTATGGCAACGGAGGTGAGGAGCAACAAGGGCATGAGCGTGCGACCACAGTTCGGCATCGCGATCGGTGCGCTTTTGGTCTCCGCCATGGGGCTGGGTGGCTGTGTCGGCGGCACAGGGGCCGGCCTGTCTCCGGTTGCAATGTTCAAGACCGACCGGTTCGACAGCGGATCGGGACAAGCCCCGGTCTCCGACCACGCCCTGTCCGACGCCAATGAAGGCGAGGGTTCTCCGCTGATTTCCGATCTCTTGGCGCGTCCGTCGGTCCTGCCCGCAGGTTCCGCTTACGGGCAGGTTGCCTCCGCCGTACTCGCCACCTCCTCGGGGCTGGCGCAGGCGGAGCTTCGGGCCTCGAAAATGCGCGCGGTGGCGCGGGAGAAGAACTGGCTGCCGACCATCGGACCGGACATTTCGCTCAGTTCTCTGGGCAAGCTGGCGGGCGGGTTGCTGGTCGAGGCGACGCTTTATGACAATGGCAAGCGCAAGGCGGAACGCGCCTTTGCCGCCGCCGATGTCGAGGTCTCCGCCGTCGCCCTGTCGCAGGACATGAACGACCGGGTCTATGAGGGGCTGACGCTTTACATCACGATTTCCGAGGCGCGCGAAAAGGCGGATATGGCCGAGCGCGGTCTGGGCCGGATGCGCGAGTTCAACCGGGTAGTGACCGAACGCGTCAAGGGCGGGGCGTCGAGCCTGTCGGACCAGCGCGTGGTCGGGTCTATCATCTCGGAAATGGAACATGAGGCACGCACCCATCGCGAGGCCGAAACCAGCGCGCGCGAGGAGCTTGCGACACTGACCGGCGGTGCGGCGCTTCCGGTGCTGGAGCAGGCCACGGGGATTGCGGCCCCGTCGGGCGCGCTGATCCCTCTCGATGTGTTGCGCGCCGAGGCGGAGGCGAAACGTACCGTTGCCGAGGCACAGGCGGAACGGGCCGCGATGTTGCCGACGCTGAGTGCTTCGACCTTGCTCGGACAATCGGACAGTTCGGGGCTTGGCTATGAAGGCGGCGGGCTGGGGCTGGGCACCGCCGCCGAGATGGAAGCGAGCCGGGCGCGTGAGGCGGCGGCTCAGGCCACGGTCGCGCAGGCGCAGGAAACCGCCGCCCGCCGCGCCGCGCGGGCCGAAAGCCATTTGACGGCGCTGCGCCGTCAGGAGCGGGACGCCGCCGATCTGGTGCAGCAGACCCGCGCCAATTACCGGATTTTTCAGGATCAGTTCGAAGCCGGTCAGAAATCCGTCATGGATGTGCTGAACGTCTATGAGCAGATGATCCGCGAGGAGCTCAAACATATCGATCTCAAATACGAAATCGCTCTGACCGAGTTGGAGATCGCACGCGACAAAGGGGCCTTGGCCGAGGGGAGGGCGATTTGAGCCGGTCCCCGAAACTTGCCTTTACCCTGAGCACGGCGCGCCCCAAGGTGCCTGAGGATGTGTCGAACCATCCGAAAGCGCCCGCGCCTCTGACGGTGCATCTCGGCGCGCCGAAGGTGGAGGCGCGGCCCGCGCAACCTAAGCTTTCCAGCGATCCGGTCGAGGCGAAGAAACAGGCCGCCAAAGAGGCGCTCCGGCGCAAGGCGGCCGAGGCGACGCGCGCGGCGCAGGAGCGTGAAACGGCACGTGTGCGGGAGATCGAGGCCGAGCGTGAGGGACGTGAGACGGCGAAGGCACAGAGGCTGGAGCGCGCACGCCAGGCTGCGGATGCGACCGCCGGGATCACGGCTGCTGCAAAGCTGCGGGAGCCGGTTCATGAGGCTGCGCCCATGCCTGCGCCGGGCGCGACCCCGGAGATGGCAGTCGTGCCCTCAGCCGTTGCGGAACCGATGCCGGAGCCTGCCATGCCGCCCTTGGCCCAGCCGGTGTTTTCGCGGCAGATCATTCAGCGCGCCGAACTGGTCGTGGCGCTGGCCAGTCATCTCGGGCAACGGGCGATGGTCTCCGACATCATCGAGAGCCTTGCCGATCAGACCGGCGCGGAGATCCCTCCCGAGGCGATGTTGCGCGCCGTGCGGGGCACGGGGCTGACCGCCGAACTGGCGCGTCCGGGCGCTCTGACGGCGAAGCTCTGGCCGGCGCTGGTCTATATGTCTTCGGGGCATGTCGTTCTTGTGCTCAAGCAAAAGGGCGATGTGCTGACCATCCATGACACCACCGCGCCGGATCAGCGCGCGGATGTGTCGCTTGCGGAATTCGCGCCGTTTTTCACCGGGGTGCTGGTCCGGGCCGGGAAAACATTGGAGACGATTTCGGCGCAATATGTGCCGGATTTGTCAAAAAAACACTGGTTCTGGGGTCAGTTTGGTGCGTTCAGACGCCAGATCGGCGAGATCGCTCTGGGCTCCTTGGTGGCCAATATGCTGGCCGTCGCGGTCGCGATGTTTTCGCTTCAGGTCTATGACCGGGTGATCCCGCACCAGTCGCAGGCGACGCTTTGGGTGCTGGCTCTGGGTGCGGTCATGGCGATTGCGCTTGAAGCCGTTCTCAAGCTCGCGCGGTCGCGGTTGATGGATGGCGCGGGACGGCAGATCGAGATGCGGGTGCAGTCGATGCTGATGGGGCGGCTGTTGGGTATGCGCTCCGATGCGCGCCCGACGACGCCTTCGGGTCTGTTCTCGGCGATGCGGGAATTCAGTTCGGTGCGGGAATTTTTCACGGCCTCGACCATCGGCTCGGTGGCGGATATTCCGTTCATCTTTCTGTTCTTCGCGCTGGTGGCTTCCATCGCCGGGCCGGTGGTGTTCATCCTACTTTTGGGCGCGGTGATCATGGTGGTGCCGGGATATGTCATGCAGAAACGCATGATGCGGCTGACGCAGGAGACGCAGGGCGCCTCTGCCAGAGCATCGCGCCTATTGCATGAGGCGGTGTTCGAACTTGATACGATCAAGACCCAGCGCGGCGAAGAGCGGGTGCGGCGGATCTGGGACGAGCTGAACCTGTTGTCGGCGGCGAAATCCTCGGAGCAACGCAAGCTCTCGGGCATGCTGACCTTCTGGTCGCAGGGGGTGCAGCAACTGACCTATGTGTCCGCCGTGGTTGCGGGGACCTATCTTGTGTTCGCGGGGGAATTCACCGTGGGGACGATCATCGCGACGGGGATTCTGACCTCGCGAACTTTGGCGCCTCTGACGCAACTGTCGGGCACCATGGCGCGCTGGACGAATGTCAAAACCGCGCTCGACGGGCTCGACGCGATTGCCACTGCGCCACAGGATGCGGGCGAGGATCGCAACTTTTTGCGCCGTCCGGAGATTCGGGGGGATTATGCCCTGCGCGAGGTGCAGTTTCGCTACGATGCGGAAGGCGCGCCGACGCTGGACCTGCCCGCTGTCGATGTAAAACAAGGACAGAGAATTGCGGTTCTTGGCGCAAATGGATCGGGAAAAAGCACATTCCTGAAACTTCTGGCCGGGCTTTATGCGCCGTCGCAGGGCCGCATCCTGCTCGATGCCGCCGAGATGAGCCAGATCGACCCGCGCGACATTCGCCGCAATGTTGGCTATCTCGGGCAGGACGTGCGGTTGTTTGCCGGGACGCTGCGCGACAACCTCAATCTTGGGGGGCTGGAGCGCGACGACGACCGGCTCTTGGCGGCGCTGGATTTCGCAGGCCTTGGGGCCTTTGTGAGGTCGCATCACCGGGGGCTCGACCTTGAGATCCGTGACGGCGGCGAGGGGCTTTCGGTCGGGCAGCGCCAGTCCATCGGCTGGGCGCGGTTGTGGTTGCAGAACCCCTCCGTGTGCCTGTTGGACGAGCCGACCGCCGCGCTGGATCAGGGGCTTGAGAGCGCGCTGGTTGCGCGGTTACAGGGCTGGCTGGCCGGGCGCACGGCGATCATCGCGACGCATCGCATGCCCATCGTAGGGCTCACGGATCGCTGCATGGTGTTCCATCAGGGGCGTCTCAAGGTCGATGGACCGCGTGAGCAGGTCATGGCGCATCTGAGCCGGAAGGACGGGTGAGAATGGCGTTCGACGATGTTCTGGCCCGCGATATGGATCGTCCCGGATGGGTGATCAAAATCTCTGCGCTCGTGGTGCTTTTGTTCCTGATCTGGGCGGCGATTGCGCGGGTGGACGAGATCGTGCGCGCCGACGGGCAGATGATTTCCTCGTCCCGGCCACAGATCGTGCAGAACCTCGAAGGTGGAATCCTGTCGGAGCTTTTGGTCCATGAGGGGCAGGAGGTCGAGCAGGGGCAGGTGCTTGCGCGGTTGCAGGGCACGGAATTTCGCACCTCCGCCGATGATCTCCAGGAAAAGCTGGATGCTTTGGAGGTCCGGCGGCTTAGGCTTGAGGCGGAGATGGCGGGCGAGGACGCCTTTGACGTGCCCGATGATCTTGCGGCCCGTGTGCCCAATGTTCTGGCCTCCGAGAAGGCGCTTTTGTCGGCGCGGGTGGACGATTATCTGGCGCGCAAGGACGGGGCCATGGCGGTTTTGAAACAGGCCGAGGCGGAGCGTTCGATGATGGAGGACATGCTCAAGAAAAACGTCGTGGCGCTCATCGAGGTGACGCGGGCGCGCAAGGCGCATTCGGACGCACAGCTCAAATACAACGAGATCGTGACGCAGGCGGAGCTTGAGCGGGCGGAGGATTATTCCGATACGCTCAAGGAACTGGCCTCGGTAAAACAGGCGCTGACTCTGGCGCAGGACCAGTTGGGGCGGACGGTGATTACCGCGCCGATGCGCGGCATCGTCAACAACCTGACGGTGACCACCATCGGTGGCGTGATCCGCCCCGGTGAGGAGTTGGTTCAGATCATTCCGGTCGACGAGGAGCTGTTCATAGAAGCGCATGTGCGGCCCGAGGACATCGCCCATGTCGAGCCGGGGCAGGAGGCGACGATCAAGCTATCTGCCTATGATTACACGATTTACGGCTCTCTCAAGGGGACGGTGCAGGTGGTCTCCGCCGACACGTTCAAGGACGAGCGCGACCCGAATGCCCAGCCCTATTACCGGGTGACGGCAACGGTCGATCTCGACAGCCTTACCGAGCGGCAGCAAAAGATCGAGATCCGGCCCGGCATGCGGGCGCAGGTGGAACTGCACACCGGCTCGAAGACCTTTCTGCAATATCTTCTGAAACCGCTCTACAAATCGCGTGAGGCCTTTCGCGAACCGTGAGAGCCGGGTAGGGTTGCTGGCATGAGCAGTGAACTTCCGATCCGCGATGCCGCCACGGTCATCCTTTTGCGCGAGGGCGCGGAAGGGCCGCGTGTCCTGATGGGGCAACGCGGGCGCAGTGCGGTGTTCATGCCCGGCAAGTTCGTGTTTCCCGGCGGGGCCGTGGACGCGGCGGATTTTGAGGCGCCTCTGCCCGGGGCGCTCGATCCGGTAACGCAGAGACGGCTGTCGGCGGAGAGCGCGCCGGGGCTGGGCGCGGCGCTGGCCAATGCCGCGCTGCGGGAGTTGCGGGAGGAAACCGGGTTGGTGCTGCCCTCCGTGGCGGAGTTGCAATTCGTCTTTCGCGCCATCACGCCGCCGGGGCGGCCGCGGCGGTTCGATGCGCGTTTCTTCCTGGTGAATGCGGCGCATCTCGATTGCGATGCCGACGATTTTTCCGCCGCCGAGGATGAGTTGTCGCATCTGCAATGGGTGACGCTGCACGGTGCGCGGGGCTTTGATCTGCCGTTTGTGACCCGTGTGGTTCTGGCGGAGATCGAAGCGGCGTTCGGGCGGGCGATGCCGCCCGATCATGTGCCGTTCTACGATCACCGGGGCACGGTGGGACAGATCAGAGCGCTGTTTTAGGCGTCGGTTCTCTCGTTCGCGTCCTGCAACAACCGCTTGTGCTTGCGCATCTCGGTGAGCGCGTCACCAAAGGTGCGAATGCCTTTTTCCTCTGCCATGCGCAGCAGTTTGATGAACACCTCTGCTGTCGCGATCGTGTCGCCCATGGCGGTATGCCGGGCCTCTGGCGGGATTTTCACGCCGAGCCGCGTGGAGATCGCATCGAGCGTGTGCTCTTCCGACTGGCCGAAGACGATGGCGGACAAAAGCACGGTGTCGAGTACCGGGTTGGTGAATTTCGCACCGATCCCGGCCTCGTGACGGCGCAGGAATTCGAGATCGAAGGGCGCATTATGGGCGACCAGAACCGCCCCGCGCGCGAAACTGTGCAATTGCCGCCCGACCACGTCGATCTTTGGCGCATCCTTCACCATCTCGTTGGTGATGTGATGCACGGCGGTGGCCGAGGGCGGGATAGCGCGCCCGGGGTTCACCAGTTGATCGAGGCTTTCGGTCTCGACCACCTTGCCGTTGACCACGCGAAGCGCTGCGATCTGACAAATCTCGTCGCCTTGCGAGGGCAGGAGCCCGGTGGTTTCTGTGTCGAAGACGACATAGGCGAGATCGGACAGCGGGCTGTCCATCAACTCTTTGGGCGGGGTGCGGCTCAGCAGATCGAAATCGTAGGTGGCGGTGCGACGACCGTCGCCGAAACTGCGGCGCAGCCGACGCGCCTCGCGGATCGGCAGTTTCAGAACCGCGCGCGAGCCGCGTCCGAATTCGGGCCAGGCTTCGGTGCCGTGAACGCGCAGGATCGCGCGACCGCTCATGTCCGCGAGACCGACGTCGAGCGGTTCCCTGAGCCAGTTTTCCAGAAGATCGACCGAAAGCGGCTCGCCGCTCCAGCCCAATGCCAGCATTGCGCCTGCGTCTTCGTCGCGGCTGATCAGAAAGGAAAAGGCGCGCGCCCCTTCGGCGGACAGGCGGCGAACGATGTGTGCGAGCAAAGCGACGATCTGCACGGCATCGAGCGTCAGGGCCATGGGGTCGGTCGTGTCGGCGGCAAGCGCGATGTCCTCTTCGGCGAGTTGGGCGGTGAGCGCATCGCAAAGCTCGCTGGCGCGGACCTGTGCCATCGGCCACCAGTCGGATTTATGCGCTTCGTATTCGGCATCGAGCGCCGCGACCTCATCGGTGAGGCGCTCGATCTCGGAGGTGAGGGCGGTGTCGAGCCGTGGATCGTCCTGCCCGTTCTCTTCCATGCGGGCGGCAAGTGCGGTACGCAGCGCGGTGAGCGAGGGACGAAGCCGGTCGAAGAGACGGGAGAGAAGGCGCTCCCGCTCGGCATGTAGTGCCAGATCGGCGGTGACGTCATCGAGCGTGAGCACATAGGGCGGGGAAATATCGCCCTCGTCGGGGGCATGCATGAGACGCATCCGGGCGGAGAGCACCTCGGCGCCATGCACGGTCGCCACGGTGAGCGGCAGGACATGGCCGTCGCCGCCTTCGCCCGCGCAAAGCCGTGCATAGGCGGAGAGGATCGGACGGGCGCGCAACAGATCGAAGATCGAATGATCGAGACCGGGAGGATGATCGGCGGACAGAAGTTCCGCCGCCGCACCGTTGTAAAAGGCGATCTTGTGCAGGCCGGACAACAGCACAACGCCGTGCGGCATCTCGGCGGACAGGGCGGTGAGCTTTTGCTTTTCCTCGACCAGGCGCGTGGTTTCCTGCGCGACGGTTTCGGCGAGTTTGTTGCGGGTGGCGGCGAGATTCGCGGTCACCGCCTGTGCTGCCGGGGCGAGATCGCCGAGGTAGCGCGCGGTTTTGGCATCGAGCGCCTCCTCGACATCGGCATGCGCGCGGGCCAGAAGCGCGCCCGCGAGGCGCTGGATCGGACGGGCGACATGTTCGTCGAACAGGAACCAGACCCAAGCGACGACGGCCAATGTGGCGAAGCCCGCGATGACACCGGCAAAGACGAAGCCCCCGAGGGCTGCGGGATCGTCCATCCGGGTGAAGCCGAGATAGAGCCCGACCGCCTCGCCGGAGATCGCGACCACGGCGAGGAAGGCGAAGAACAGGAAGACCCGAAGGCGCAGGGACCAGTGCTCAAGTTTCATGGCGGCCTCCTTCGATCAGTCGTGTGACCGTGCCGCGCAAGTCCTCGGTGGCGAAGGGCTTGCTCAGGAAAGCGTCGGCCCCCATGGCGAAGCCCTTGCGTTTCTCCGGCTCGGAACAGCGGGCGGACATCATCAGCACGGGGATCGGGGTGAGGGCAGGGTCGCGGCGCATCTGTTGACAGATCTCGTAGCCCGACCGGCCGGGCAGGGTCACGTCGAGGATCACCAGAGCGGGCGTTTGTGCGCGGATGTTCGGCAGGGCCTGATCGCCATCGGCGACGCGCAGTATGTCATGACCGAGACGCGACAAAAGGACCTCGACCGCGATGGCGATGTTGTCCTCGTCTTCGACAAGCAGGATGCGGGACGGTCCGGCCATGATGAGTTCCTTTACCTCAGCCGGTCGCAGGCGGTGCGCAGGATCGGATCGTTTTGATCCATGCTGATCCAATCCGCGCCGGTCAGTTCGCCATGCGCATCGGTGCGGCGCGACATCAGGCAGTCGAAGGTGACGGGCACGATGGCGCTGTCGCCGCGCCGGGACAGGAGGTACATGTCGGTGCCGACCATGGCGCCGTCGACCGTGGTCTTGGCTTTGTCGAGCGCGATGAACTGCGTGGTCACGGGCGCGGCATAGGTCCAGGGTCGCCAGATCTGTTGCTTTTCGACCGAGGTGGCGACGATCTTGTCGGGACCCAGAGTGGCCTGTGCGCGGGCGAACCACGAGTAATCCGACCAGATGGTGAAGGCGAGCATGGCGAGACCGGCGGCGGCGGGGGCCAGCCATTTCGGCAGGCCGCCACGGGTGAATTTGCGCAGGGCGACCATGAGACCGGCGGCGCCGACACCGGCGGAAATCGTGGCGATGAATTCGAGGAGCATGGGGATTGGTCCCTTCTGTTATGAGCGCGCGGACGCGGAGCCGAGCGAGGATTGCATGGTGCGCACGATGACAAAGGCATCGCGCAGGTGAGAGCGTTCGAAGGCCGGAAGCGCAGAGGGGCTCAGGAAATTGTCGGGCTTTTGACCGTCGCGCACCTGCGCCGCCTGATGTTCGAGACGGGCGGTGGCGATGGTGTCATAGGCGGCCAAAAGGTCTTTGCCGCCGGTTTCCGAAATGATCCCGGCTTCGATGGCGCCGACGATGCGGGCGCGGGTGTTGACGGCGGGGAGCTTGCCCTGAAGCGCATAGACCCGACCGAGATCGACGATGGGCACGACGCCGTTGGCCTTCATGTCGAGCGCATTGCGGTGCTCGCCGGATTTGATCGTGGCGAAACCGCGCAAAAGGCCCAGAGGCGGGGTGTGTTTGAGCGAGTTGGAGATCATATGGGCGACGAAGATGGAGTTCTTCGACGCCGCCTCAAGCGCGGTCTTTTGCAAGGGCGCAAACAGGCGCTCGTCGCCGCCGATGGGGCGCAGGTCGTACATGACGGAGGCGAGCATCTGGGCTTCGTTGTCCGGGGCGGCGATCCATTTGTTGAAATAGCCCTCCCAGACGGAGAGACGCTGGCACCAGCGTTCGGTCATCGCCATCATTTCGCCGGGGCAATAGACATAGCCGCAGGCGTCCAGACCGTCGCAGACGAAGCGCGCGAAACGGCGGAAATAGTCCATGTCGGCGTCTGTGGCCGCATTGTCGACGATCAGGCAATTGTCCTGATCCGACACGCCGGTCTGTTCGCGCCGTCCTTGAGACCCGCAGGCGGCCCAGAGATAGGGCACGGGCGGCGGGCCGAATTCCTCTTCGGCCATTTTCAAAAGCCGCCGGGTGACGATGTCGGCGATGTCGGTGACCTTGCGGGTGACGATGTCATGAGCGAGATGCGATCCGACGAGCTGCATTAGGAAGTCGGGCAGGCGGGCGGTGACGGCAGCCATCTCGGCGATGGTTTTGGCGTTGCTCAGATCGAAGACCATTTGCGTCTGCGACGAGCCGAAGAACCGGGTGATGTCGGTCTGGGTCACCATGCCGACGAATTTGCCGCCCTCGACGATGGGCAGATGGCCGATGTGGTTTTCCAGCATGACGTGGATCACATCGGTGCCAAGCGCGCCGGGATCGAGGGTGATCGGATCGCGGGCCATGATGGTGGAAACGGGAAGGGCGGTGTCGCGGCCCTCGGCCAGAACCTTGTTCGTCATGTCGCGCACGGTGACGAGGCCCAGAAGGCGCTCGCCCTCGGTCACGGCCACGGAGGACACTTTCTCGTCGCGCATCAGCCGCGCGCAATCCGCGATGGGCGTGGTCTCCGAGCAGGTCACGGGCGCATGGGCCATGAGATCGGAGACATGTTGGGTCATCAGGCCGGAGGCGGCTTTGGGCCGGGCCTGACCGCGATTGAAATAGCGGGCGAAGGCGGCGTTGGCCGCGACTTCGGTTTTAAACGCCTCGGGCGTCAGAAGCAGGAGCGTGCAGTCGGTGGCGGCGGTGGCCGTTGTGGCGGCCACCCCGTCGCGCAGCAATCCGCGTTCGCCGAAATGGTTGGATTTTTGCAGGAGCGAAACCTGCCCGCCGTTGACGTCGGTGATCTCGACCGATCCGTCCTTGATCAGATAGAGCCCTTCGAGCAGATCGCCATGGGCATAGATCGTCTCGCCTTCGCGAAAGCTTTTCCGCGAGAAGGAGGCGGACAGCTCTTCGAGCTCGGCCTGCGGCAGCACGTCATAGGGATGGGTGGTCTGGAGAAAGCCGATGATTTTGGCGGTGTCGGACATCGCGGGCTCCAGCGATCGGGGCGGTAAAACGCGGGGCTTTGAAAAAGGGCGCGAAAGCTGAATGCCCCCGCGCCCCGAGTATGGTGTGGGGCGGGCCTGAAGGCCAGCCCGAACCGATCTCAGTGATCGACGGCCGCACCGGCACCGCGCGGGATGCGGATGCTTTCGACCAGGTCCTGGATTTCCGCCGGCGGCTCATCCGTGGCGTTGGAGACCACATAAGCGACCGCGAAGTTCACCAGCGCACCGACGGAGCCGAAGGAGGTCGATTTGATCGACAGCAGCAGCGGATCGGCATCGGTGAAGGAGTTGGTGCCCGCGATGAAGAACCAACCTTTGTGCAGGAAGATGTAGACGATCGTCACCACCAGACCGGAGACCATGCCCGCGACCGCACCCTTGTTGTTGATGCGCTTCGAGAAGATGCCCATCATCAGCGCCGGGAAGATCGAGGCGGCGGCCAGACCGAAGGCCAGAGCCACGGTTTGCGCGGCGAAGCCCGGGGGGTTCATGCCGAGGTAGGTCGCCACCGCGATGGCCACGGCCATGGCGATCCGTGCGGCCATCAGCTCGCCTTTTTCCGAGATCGACGGGTTGAGCTGCGACTTGATGAGGTCATGCGACACGGCGGAGGCGATGGCCATCAGGAGACCCGCAGCGGTCGAGAGAGCGGCAGCCAGACCACCGGCGGCGACCAGAGCGATCACCCAGCCGGGCAGGTTCGCGATTTCCGGGTTCGCCAGCGTGATGATGTCGTTGTTCACCGTCAGCTCGTTTTCGGCAGAGGCGTTATACTCGATCAGGCCGTCGCCGTTTTTGTCGTCAAAGGCGAGAAGACCGGTGGTTTCCCAGTTGCGGACCCAGTCGACCCGATTGCCCTGATTGTCGACGCCAGCTTCGATTTCAGCGAGCGAAAGCGCAGCTTCCGAAGTGCCGTTCGGGTAGAAGGTGTCGATCAGGTTGACGCGTGCCATGGCCGCAACCGCCGGGGCCGTCAGGTAGAGAAGCGCGATGAAGACAAGCGCCCAGCCTGCGGACGACCGTGCATCGGACACTTTCGGCACGGTGAAGAAGCGCACGATGACGTGCGGCAGGCCTGCGGTGCCGATCATCAGCGACATGGTGAACAGGAACATGTTCAGGGTGGTGTCGCTTTGCTTGGTATATTCTGCAAAGCCGAGATCCTGCAGCAGGCCGTTGAGCGTCGCAAGGATCGGTTCGCCGGAACCGACATGGTCGGAGAACAGGCCGAGCGGCGGGATCGGGTTGCCGGTCAGTTGCAGGGAGATGAAGATCGCCGGGATGGTGTAGGCGATGATCAGGACGACGTATTGGGCGACCTGCGTGTAGGTGATGCCTTTCATGCCGCCGATGACCGCATAGAAGAACACGATGGCCGCGCCGATCAAAAGACCGGTCGTCTTGTCCACTTCGAGGAAACGGGAGAAGGCGACGCCCACACCGGTCATCTGGCCGATGACGTAGGTGATGGAAGCGGTGATGAGGCAGATGACGGCCACGGTGCGCGCGGTCTGGCTGTAGAACCGGTCGCCGATGAACTCGGGCACGGTGAATTTGCCGAATTTGCGCAGGTAGGGCGCCAGAAGCATTGCCAGAAGCACATAGCCCCCGGTCCAGCCCATCAGATAGGCAGAGGTATTGTAGCCGCCGAAGGAAATGATCCCCGCCATGGAGATGAAGGAGGCGGCAGACATCCAGTCCGCGCCGGTGGCCATGCCGTTGAGAACCGGGTGAACGCCCCGGCCGGCGGCATAGAATTCAGATGTGGAACCCGCACGGGCCCAGATCGCGATCCCGATGTAGAGCGCAAAGGTCGCGCCCACAACGATGAGGTTGAGGGTAAACTGATCCATGGATGTCGCTCCTTACTCGTCGACGCCGTGTTCTTTGTCGAGTTTGTTCATCCGGGCCGCGTAGGCGAAGATGAGCACGAGGAAGACAAGGATCGAGCCTTGCTGGGCGAACCAGAAGCCGAGATCCGTGCCGCCGATTTTGATGCCCGAAAGCATCGGACGCAGCAGAATGCCGAAGCCGAAAGAGCAGATGAACCAAATCACCAGTGAGATGCCGATGATCCGCTTGTTTGCCGACCAATAGGCGTTGTTGTCTGAATTGTCCGCCATGAGCGGTCCTCCCTTTTGTCCCCGACCCGCGATCCCGATGGGGGCGGGTCTTCCAAAGTGACGGCCCCGCCTCCTCGCGGAAACCGTTCTTTTTCTCCTTGATGGCCCTCTGGGCCTTGGGTGCACCGCCCCTCATTTCGTGGGGGCGATACATTAGCCTACCATATCTGTGAAAAATCACGCAGATTTTTGGTAAAGCGAATTCTGAATGAGCTCGTCGACGACCTGAGGTTCGGCGAGGGTTGAGATGTCGCCGAGGGAGCCTGTGTCGTTCTCGGCGATTTTGCGCAGGATGCGGCGCATGATTTTGCCGGAGCGGGTCTTGGGCAGGCCCGGCGCCCATTGGATGAAGTCCGGTTTGGCGATCGGGCCGATTTCCGTGCGGACCCATTTCTCCAGTTCCGCACGCAGCGCGTCGGAGGGTTCGACGTCGTTCATCAGCGTCACATAGGCGTAGATGCCCTGGCCCTTGAGCTCATGCGGCATGCCGACGACCGCCGCTTCGGCGACCTTGGCGTGGGCGACGAGGGCGCTTTCGACCTCGGCGGTGCCCATGCGGTGGCCCGACACGTTGATCACGTCGTCGACGCGGCCGGTGATCCAGTAATAGCCATCGGCATCGCGGCGGCAGCCGTCGCCGGAGAAGTAATAGCCTTTGTATTGCTGGAAATAGGTTTCCTGGAAGCGCTCGTGATCGCCCCAGACGGTGCGCATCTGGCCGGGCCAGGAGTCCTTGAGGCAGAGGACGCCTTCGGCCTCCGTCTCGGTCATTTCCTCGCCGGTGGTGGCATCCAGAATGACCGGTTGCACGCCGAAGAAGGGCAGGGTGGCGGAGCCCGGTTTGGTCGGGATCGCGCCCGGCAGCGGGGTCAGAAGATGGCCGCCGGTTTCGGTCTGCCACCAGGTGTCGACGATCGGGCAGTTCCCCTTGCCGACGACCTCGTTGTACCAGTTCCAGGCCTCCGGGTTGATCGGCTCACCGACGGAGCCCAGCACTTTGAGCGAGGAGAGGTCGTATTTCTCGACCCATTCGTTGCCCTGGCCCATGAGGGAGCGCAGCGCTGTGGGGGCGGTGTAGAACTGGTTGACCTTGTGCTTTTCGCAAACGGCCCAGAACCGGCCCGCGTCGGGGTAGGTCGGCACGCCTTCGAACATGACGGTGGTCGCGCCATTGGCCAGCGGGCCGTAGACGATGTAGCTGTGGCCGGTGACCCAGCCGACATCGGCGGTGCACCAGAACACGTCGCCGTCGTGGTAATCGAAGACGTATTTATGGGTCAGCGCGGCATAGGCGAGGTAGCCGCCGGAGCTGTGGACGACGCCTTTTGGTTTGCCGGTGGAGCCAG
Source organism: Celeribacter ethanolicus (assembly GCF_002407265.1). Lineage (NCBI taxonomy): Bacteria > Pseudomonadati > Pseudomonadota > Alphaproteobacteria > Rhodobacterales > Roseobacteraceae > Celeribacter > Celeribacter ethanolicus. The sequence goes on along the minus strand of NZ_CP022196.1, from coordinate 2,079,594 downwards.
ACGTATAGAGAATGAAGAGCGGGTCTTCGGCATTCATCGGACGCGGCGGGCAATCGGGGCTGGCGTGCTCCATCAGGTATTTGACATCGACATCGCGGCCCTGAACCCAGGAGATCTGGTCGCCGGTGTGCTTGACGACGAGGCAGCGGACCTTGTCGGAACAGTGCAGCAGGGCGGCGTCGGTGTTGGCCTTCAAAGGCGTGCGACGACCGCCGCGGGGTGCTGTGTCGGAGGTGATGACCAGCTTGGCGCCACAGTCGTTGATGCGGTTGGCGAGGGCGTCGGGGGAAAATCCTGCGAAAACAATGGAATGGATCGCGCCGATGCGGGCGCAGGCGAGCATGGCATAGGCGGCCTCGGGGATCATCGGCAGGTAGATCACAACCCGGTCGCCGCGCATGACGCCTTGGCTCAGGAGCACGTTGGCCATGCGGTTCACCTTGTCGGAGAGCTCCTTGTAGGTGATGTGGCGGGCGGGTTCGTTGGGATCGTCGGGCTCGAAAATGATTGCGGTCTGCAAGGATTTGCGCGCCAGATGGCGGTCGATGCAGTTGGCAGAGACGTTCAGAACGCCGTCCGAATACCATTTGATGTCGACGCGACCGAAATCGAAACAGGTCTTCTTCACCTGGGTGTAGGGTTCCATCCAGTCGAGGATCTTGCCCTGCTCGGCCCAGAAGGACACCGGATCCTCCACCGAGCGGCGGTACAGATCCTCGTAATCCGTCGCGGAAATCAAGGCCTCTGAGGCAAACGCCTCCGAGGGAACGGTCATCTTGTTCGTGTCGTCAGACATGTGGCCTCCCAGAAATATCACATGTGGCCCGCTTGTCCCGCGGACCTCCTCCTCGCCTTTATCTTTATAATCTTTTTGTGAACTTGCCTTTAAGTTGCTGCATTGAATGGATTTTTTAGTAAAGTAATTGACGAATTTTACAACTTTTAGTTAATTTTATTTACAAATATCGCTGAGTTCGGACAAAATGCGTTACTTTACAGATTGTTAGGTTTTCAGCGCGGAAGAGGATTGGTGATCGGGGCGCGCGACGCCTGGGCGATTGACAAGCGGGGCCTTCAAGCCGGATGTGGCGGGAACGCGTGGCATTTCATCGCCGGGCACGGGAGTGTGCGACTCGCGCGCAGGCTTTCATGACAGGTCTGATCGTCCGGGCTGGATTGTCACGGTGGAAATGCAGTGTGAAAAATGCGCGGTGCAAAAATACCGGCACCAGGCAGAGGCGCCGGTATGTCGATGTCAGGGGTCAGGACGCGAGTCTGACCGCTTCATCGTTCTGCCTGGTCTTGAGTTGTGAGCTGTCGCGTTCCAGAGCGGTTGCCTGAGCCTTCAGGGACTGGAGGGCGGCCGTGGTTTCTTCGAACATCGCCGCGTTGTGTTGGGTGACCTGATCCAGTTGCCCGACCGCCGTGGTGATTTCCGACAGGCCGACGGATTGTTCGGAGGCAGAGGTGGCGATCGTGCTCATCAAGGCGTCGAGATTGGACACGAGTGTCTCGATCTCGACCAGCGCATCGCCGGAGGCGTTGACCAGTTCCACGCCCTCGTCCACCTGACGCCCGGAGGTCTCGATGAGTTTCGCGATTTCGTTGGCGGCTTCCGAACTGCGTTGGGCCAGGGCGCGCACCTCGGAGGCGACGACGGCGAAACCGCGTCCCGATTCGCCGGCCCGGGCCGCTTCCACTCCGGCGTTCAGTGCCAGAAGATTGGTCTGGAAGGCGATGTCGTCGATCACGCTGGTGATTTTCGAGATTTGAGTGGAGCTTTCCGCGATGTCGCTCATGGCCTTCACTGTGCGCTGGACAACGTCACGCCCGGCCATGGAGCGTTGCTTGGTTTGTCCGACGGTTGTCGCTGCGTCGCGTGCGCTCTTTGCGGAACTGTCGACGGAAGCGGCCAATTCGGTGATCGCGGCTGCGGTTTCCTCGAGCGAGGCGGCCTGTGTCTCCGTCCGGCGGCTCAGATCAATCGCGGCGCTGTTCAGGTTGTCGGTCTCGTAGATGATCGTTGTCGTTCCTTCGACGATGGTGCCTGCCAGACGTGCGATCTTTTCGACGGCATCGTTGAAGTCATTGCGCAGTTTCTCATAGGATTCGGGGAAACTTTCCTCGATGCGTACGGTGAGATCGCCGCGGGACATGGCGCCGAGGCCTTCAGCGAGGGAAGATACGACCCGTTGTTGTTCCTGCAGGTTTTTCTCGCGTTCTCGTTCGGCGGCTTCGCGGGCCTTCTCTTTTTCCTGACGCGCGGCGTCCTGCTCTTCGCGACGTTTCGCTTCGGCGGCCTCCTCGCGCAGATGGGCCTGGCGTTCGCGCTCGGCATTTTCCTCACGCTCGCGTGCCAGTTCGGCGTCCTTGGCAGTCTGGGCTTTTTCCAGTTCTGCACGTTCCACCAGGGCCAGGCGGAACACTTCGAGGACACGGGCCATTTGCCCGATCTCGTTTTCCGCTTCGGTCATCGGTACGGGGGTTTCCGTGTCGCCTTCGGACATGTGGGACATGCGCAGCTTGATGGCGTCGAGCGGGCGGGTGACGCTGCGGACGAGCAGGGTCGAAATGGTCAGGAGGATCACGAGGGTTGCGATCAGAACGCCATAGCCGATCTTCGTCATCCAGGCGAGCTGGGCGTGGATGTCCGAAAGGTAGGAGCCGGTGCCGACGATCCAGCCCCAGGGTTCGAATGTTTTGACATAGCTGATTTTCTCTTCGTCGCCGCTGCCGTCCGGCTTGTCGAAGAAATAGGTGATGGTGCCGCCGCCCTGAGCCTTGGCGACATCGGACATGGCAACGAAGATCTGGGTGCCGCGGGTGTCGGTATAGTCCGATTGATCCTGGCCGATCCATTCGGTCTTGATCGGGTGGGCGATCATGCGGTTGTTGAAGTCGAGTGCGAAGAAGTAGCCGGTCTCGTCATAGCGCAGCCCCATGAGGACCTCGCGCCCCGTGTCCCTGGCCTCTTCCGGGGTCAGGGCGCCGGATTGGACATCCTGCTGGAGCTCTTCCAGGCTTGAGATCGCGGTGTCGACCACATCGCTCAGGTGTTGTTCCCGCATGCTGAAGGCGGAATCATAGGCGATGTTGAGGATGATTTGCGTGAGTGCGGCGATCATGATGACGGCAACGGCAACGATCGCGTAAATGCGTGTGGAGAGTTTGGACAGGTGGGCTCGAAGCATCGTGGACCGCTTTCTGGAACTGGATGTCATTTGGCTGCATCCTGACGGCGACCCGTTAATTTTTTGTGGATTCCGTCGCAAATTGTCAAAGTTCGCGTTGGAAAGTGGGGCGCTTGGGTTTTGCCGGGCGACAAAGAACGGGATTTTCCGGTGCGACGGTTGAGGAATGGCAGGGGGAGATTCCGCCCCACAGGCCTCCCGGGGTTAGCGCATCGCGGCCGCCAGCACGTCATAGACGCGGGGGGCGTCCATTTGGGTGACGTTGAAACGCATGAAGCTTGCGGCGGTTTGTGAGGGGCTGAAGACGTTGCCGGGAGCCAGCATGACGGCAGCCTCCATGGCGCGTTGTGCAACCTGACCGGTGTCGGTGCCTTCCGGGAAGCGACACCATAGGTAAAATCCCCCTTGAGGCAGGACCCATGGGGTGATGCCAAGTGGGGCGAGGCGTGTGATCGCGGTTTTGCGTGCCCGGGCCAGCCGTCGATGCAGTTCGGCGATATGTTTGCGGTAGCTCCCGCCAGTCAGCACCTGGGCGAGCAATTCGGTGGCGACCGGACTCGGTCCGCCAAAGCTCGTGGCGACCTGAAGATCGACGAGCGCCTCGATCCAGTCGGCGCGCCCGGCGATATAGCCGCAGCGCACGGACGCCGAGAGGGTTTTGGAAAACCCGCCGATTCTCAACACCCGGTTCAGCCCGTCGAGCACCGCGAGCCGGGGGGAGGGATCGGGTTCGAGATCGGCGAACGTATCGTCTTCCACGATTGTCAGATCGGTCTGTGCCGTCAGGGACAGCAGCCGATGTGCGACCTGCGGCGAGAGGGTTGCGCCGGTCGGATTGTGTAGGGCTGAATTGGTGATGTAGAGCCGGGGCGCCCCGGACAGGGCGGATTGGAAGGCGGTGAGATCGGGCCCGTCATGGGTGTAGGGAATGCTGACAATCCGGACCTGATGTGTCCTGAGCAGAGCGTGAAAGTTGAAATAGCCCGGATCGTCGACCAGAACCGTGTCGCCGGGGCGCAACAACAGCCGACAGATCAGGTCCATGGCCTGGGATGCGGATGCGGTCAGCATGAGCTGGCCCGGTGTGGGGCTCAGATGATCTTCGGCAAAGCGGCCCAGAAGACAGCGCCGCAAGGTCTCCGAGCCGCGCGCCGAGGCGTAGTTGGTCAGGAGGGCCGCATCGCTTTTCGCCAGCGCCCGCAGTCCCTTGCGCAGCGCGTCTTGCGGCATCCAGTCTTCCGGCAGCCAGCCGCAGCCCGGTTGCAATGTGCCGGGGCGGGCGTCGAGGGATTGCCGCGACACCCAGAACGGATCGACATTGCGCGCTCGCGGCGGTCCCATCCCGGCGACTTTCATGGGCGGAAGATGTGTGTTCGTCACATAGAAGCCGGAACCGGGCCGCGATCGGATCATGCCCTCGGCGGTAAGCCGGTCATAGGCCTCGACAACCGTGGACGGGGACACATTCATCTGTGCGGCAAAGCGGCGGACCGACGGCATGCGATCGCCCGGCCCAAGGGCGCGGCTGGCGATCCGGTCGCGCAGGGCCTGCATCAGGCTTTCCGTTTTCGGTCCGGCCATCATTCTCGTCCATTTTGCAATTCCATCGCGAAATTGTATCGCACAGTGATCCCATACAGTTTGTAGGAATTGTATGGAATTGTCTCTGTCTACACGACCCGTGCGCACTTACCCAGAGATAAAGGGCCCAGAGATAAAGGGCCAAGAGACAAAGAGGTGAGGCAGCATGGATCGAAAACTGACGGGTTGGGGCAGCGGGGGGATCGGTGTGCTGATTTTCAGCGGCTCGCTGCCCGCGACACGGGTGGCTGTGGCGGAGTTCGAGCCCCTGTTCCTGACCTCCGCGCGGGCGGTGATTGCAGCTCTTCTGGGGGTGCTTTGCCTTGCGGTTCTGCGGCAAAGCCGTCCGGAACGAAGTGATCTCGTGGCGCTGGCGGTGGTCGCGCTCGGTGTGGTCATCGGGTTTCCGCTCCTGACCGCGCTGGCGCTGCAATCCATCACGGCGGCGCGTTCGATCGTCTTTATCGGACTTCTGCCGCTGTCGACCGCGCTCTTTGGTGTGCTCCGCGGCGGTGAGCGGCCCAAACCCGGCTTCTGGCTCTTTTCGCTTCTCGGTGCGGCAACGGTTTCGGGCTTTGCTCTGACGCAAAGTACAAGTGGCGCGTTGCGTGGAGATCTGTGGATGCTGGCGGCCATCGCGGTCTGCGGTCTGGGCTATGCCGAAGGCGCGACGCTGTCGCGGCGCCTGGGCGGGTGGCAAGTGATCTCCTGGGCGCTGCTGATCGCGTGCCCGGTGATGGTGGGCGTGATGAGGATCACCTGGCCTGCGGCGCTGACGACGATTTCTCCTGCGGCCTGGGGGAGCCTTGGCTATGTGGCGGTGTTCAGCATGATGCTGGGTTTCGTCTTCTGGTATCGCGGTCTCGCCCTCGGTGGCATCGCGCAGGTTGGACAATTGCAGCTTTTGCAGCCTTTCTTCGGGTTCCTTCTGGCGGGCCTGCTCTTACACGAACCGATTGCATGGCAGATGATCGCCTGCGCGGTTCTCACCGTGCTCTGCGTGGCCGGTGCCAGACAACTCGCCTGACGCGAACGGTCAAAGGAAATCGCCATGTTTCAGATGCTTCTCTGGTTTTTGCGGATGATGTCCCGGGCGACAGGGCTGGATGCCGCCGCCGGCTTGCAGCGGCGTCAGGCGTGTCGTCAGGGCACGCGCAAGCAGGCGCCTGATGCGTTCGGGCGCTGAGATCTGTGCGAAAAAGATGGCCTGCGGCGCAGTTCCCCGCCAGAATGGATGTCATCCCCCCGGCGCAGGAGACGTGCCGGGTCACAGGGGGTGTCCGGCATCGTATTGAAGATGCGACCGCTAAAGGGAGCGTGAAACGGCATGATTTATGCGCATTCATTACCGGATCGCTCGACCGATCTCTGGGAAACGCTTTTCGATCACTCCGCCGCGGTCGCACATGCGGCGCGGCGCAATGCGGCGGGTTTCGCGCCGCAAATGGCGGAGATTCTCGGCTGGGCACATGATCTCGGCAAGATGAAACCGCGGTTTCAGGCACGGTTGAACGATCCTGCAATCCATGAGCCGCATGCTGGCGTGGGCGCACGCTATCTGTATTTTCGCCAGCCCGGGCTCTTGTCCACCGTGATGGCGCAGGTCGTTCTTGGCCATCACGCGGGACTGGCCGACGGGGGCGATGCGGGGCGTATTTTTCAGGCCCGGCTCGAAGAGGAGGCGGAAATAACCCCGCCTGACGACTGGAATATTCCGGGGATGACCGAATTCCCGATGCCGCTGAGGGGGCTCGGCAGGGGGGAGGTCAATTACCCGGTGACGTTTCTCGGACGGATGCTGTTTTCGGCGCTTGTCGATGCGGACCGCAGCGAGACGCGGGCGTTTTACCAGCGTGCCGAAGGGCGGGTCGTCTGCGAACCGGTCGCGGTTTCGCTCACGGAGTTGCGCGACCGACTTGATGCCCATATGGCGCAGATGTCGGGGGAGGGGGCGGTCAATGCGCTCCGGCAGGACATCCACCGCCATGTCCGCGACAGGGCCGGGTGCGATCCGGGGCTGTTCAGCCTGACTGTGCCGACAGGGGGTGGCAAGACGCTGGCCGCGCTTGGGTTCGCTCTGGATCATGCGATCCGGCACGGTCAGGCGCGCGTCATCTTCGTCATTCCCTACACCTCCATCGTGGAACAGACAGCGGCGGTGTTCCGCGAGGTTCTGGGCGATCCCGAAGGCGAGATCGTGCTCGAACACCATTCCGCCTTCGACTGGCCGGGGCAGGGCGACGACGAGGCGCGCGACCTCAAAACCGCCGCTGAGCGCTGGGATCGGTCGGTGATCGTGACCACTGCCGTGCAGTTTTTCGAAAGCCTTCATGCCGCACGGACCTCGCCCTGTCGCAAGCTGCACCGGATTGCCAATGCGGTGGTGATCCTCGACGAGGCCCAGACCCTGCCGCGGCATCTTCTGCGTCCGAGTCTGGCGGCCATTCGGGAACTGGCCCGGGGGTATCGCAGCTCTCTGGTGCTGTGTACGGCGACCCAGCCTGCGGTTTTGCAGGAAGACAAATTCCCCCACCCGGAAGCCCTGTCGCGGGGGGGAGGTTTGCCGCTGCGAGAACTCGCGCCCGACCCGGCGGCGCTCTACGAGGCGCTGAAGCGGGTGCGGGTGGAGCAGGCGGGGGGACTCGACAACGCAGCATTGGCCGGGCGGCTGTCGAAGGGGGAGGGTGGGCTGGCGATCCTCAACAACCGGCGTCAGGCCCGGGCCGTCTTCGACCTGCTCCGGGCGTGTCCTCATGCCTTTCATCTTTCGACCAACATGACTGCGCGCCATCGCAGGGCGGTGCTTGAGACGGTGCGACAAGAGTTGCGGGAGGGCGCTCCGGTGCGTCTGGTCAGCACGAGTCTGATCGAGGCGGGCGTCGATGTCAGTTTTCCGACTGTCTACCGGGCGCTTGCCGGGCTCGACAGTATCGTGCAGGCGGCCGGGCGCTGCAACCGCAATGCCGAACGCGAGGAGTTGGGGCGCGTGGTGGTGTTCGAGGCGGAAGCGGGCGAGGGGTTCAGCCCGCCGATGGAATTGCAGCAGATGGCGGAGGTGACCCGCCGTGTGCTGGAGCTCTTCCCGGACGATCCGCTGTCGCTTGAGGCGGTGCGGTCCTATTTCGCGGAGGTCTTCTGGGAGAAGAAGCAGAAGATGGATGCGGGCAAGGTGGATGGCCGGGAGTATCCCATCCTCTCTGGCATCGCGGAGGCCGGTGACAAGGAGGGCATGCCCTATGGCTCCGTCGCAAAGGCTTTTCGGATGATTCCGGAGGGCGCGCTTCCGGTGGTGATCCGGGGTGGCGACTGGGGGGTGCCGGAGGCGGAGTGGCAGACGATGCAGCATGTCGTCAGCGCGGGCGCCGTCGCGCGGGGGCTGCAAAGCTATCAGGTGCAGGTGCCGAGACAGGTGCGGCAAAAGATGCTTGGCGCGGGGCTGCTAGCGGTGTTGCGGCCAGAGGAGTTCGGAGACCAGTTCCTGATCCTCGATCGGCCGGAGCTTTACGATCCCGAGACGGGGCTGAAATGGGACGACTGGGATGATCTCGGGTTTCTGAGTTTCTAAAGCGCGGTATGCTTGACAGAGGGACCGAACCGGTCCCAATCTGAGGCAAATTTGGATTTTGAAATGTCTTACGGCCTCAAACTTTTGATCAAGGGCGATTACGCCTGTTTTACGCGACCGGAGATGAAGGTCGAGCGTGTGTCCTACGATGTGATGACTCCTTCTGCGGCGCGCGGCGTCATCGAAGCGATCCATTGGAAACCGGCGATCCGCTGGGTGATCGACCGCATTCACGTTCTGGCGCCGGTCCGGTTTGAAAACATCCGCCGCAATGAAATCGCGTCGAAAATTTCCGCCAGCACTGTGAAAACCGCGATGAAGGCGAGGACCGTGTCGGGGCTGCATCTCAATGTCGATGAGGACCGCCAGCAACGCGCCATGATGGCGCTCAGGCATGTGGTCTATGGCGTCGAGGCGCATCTCGAAATGACGCCACGCGCCGGAGCGGAGGACAATCCCGCCAAACATATCGAAATGGCGCGACGGCGTGCGGAGAAAGGCCAGCATTTCCATCAGCCTTGCCTCGGTGTGCGCGAGTTTCCCGCCGATGTGACACTGGTGGAGGAGTTTCCGGAGAGCACGCTGCCGGAGGCGGAGCGCAATCGCGATCTGGGCTGGATGCTCTACGATATTGCCTATGACCGGGGGCGTGAGGCGATGTTCTTTCATGCTCGTCTGGAGGACGGGGTGATCGACCTGGAGAAGGCCCGGCAAGAGGGGCTTGCGCGATGACGATCCTCTCGGCTCTGGCGGCGCTTTATGAGCGCATGGAAGAGGCGGGGGAGGCCCCGGCCCCGGGCTATTCAACGGAAAAGATCGGTGCGGAACTGGTGATTGATGCCGAGGGGCAGTTGATCGCGTGGCATTCGCTTATGACGCAGGATGGCAAGCGCATGGTGCCGGAAAACCTGTCGGTTCCGGCGGCGATCAAACGGTCCTCTGGGATTGCGCCGAATTTTCTGTGGGACAAGACGTCCTATGTGTTGGGCGTGACCGCGCTCAAGGACGAGAAGAAAAAGCCTCTTGCCGATGCCGAGGGGCGATTGCAGCCCTGTCAGGAGCGGCGTACGGCGGATGAACATGCCCATTTTGTTGCGCTGCATCGAGAACGGCTCGGTGGCGCCGAAGATCCGGGCTTGCTGGCCCTTCTGATCTTTCTCGATCACTGGAATTGGGAGGATTTCTCTGGACGTGGCCTGCCAAGCGAGATGCTCGACCAGAATGTCGTGTTCAGTTTCGAGGCGCGTGGTCAATACCTGCATCGTCGGGCTGCGGCCCGTGCGCTGATCGCATGCGCACCGGAGGCGAAGGGGCCGCTGTGCCTCGTGACCGGGGCGCAGGCGGCGCCTGCGCGGCTGCACCCAAGCATCAAGGGCGTGATGGGGTCACAAAGCTCAGGCGCTTCTCTGGTGTCGTTCAACGCTTCGGCCTTTGAGTCCTTCGGCCACAAACAAGGCGACAACGCACCGGTCTCGGAACATGCGGCTTTCGCCTATGGCACGGCTCTGAACGCGCTGCTCGCGCGCTCCGGCAAGGCGGGGCGGCGCACGCTGCGTATCGGCGAGACCACGGCGGTGTTCTGGGCGGAGACCGACCGGCGGGAGACCGACGAAGCCGCGGAAATGGCTTTTGCTGATTTCTTCGATCCGCCCGACACCGAGGCCATGAGCGAAGATGAAAAGACCGCGCATCGCAAGTTGCAGATCACCATGGAGGCTCTGGCCAGGGGAAGCGCGCCCGACGATCCGCGATTTGCGCCCTCGACACGGGTCTATGTGCTGGGCCTTGCGCCCAATGCGGCGCGGTTGTCGGTGCGGTTCTGGCTGCCGGGGACGCTGGGCGATTTTGCCCGTCATGTGGAGCGGTTTCGCGAGGATCTGCGGATCGAACCCGCGCCATGGCGGCGCCCGCCCGCCGTCTGGGCGCTGCTGTATGAGACCGCATTGCAGCATAAGGCGGAAAATATTCCGCCCCGGTTGGGCGGCGATCTCATGCGCGCCGTCTTGATGGGGACACCTTATCCGCGCACGCTGCTGTCTGCCGTGATCGGACGCATCCGCGCCGACGGGGTGATCAATGGCGCCCGTGCCGCCATTTGCAAAGCCGTTCTGACCCGCAATCTCAAGGAGGAGTTTCCCGTGAGCCTCGATCCAGACAACCCGAGCCCGGCCTATCGGCTCGGGCGCCTCTTTGCCGTGCTCGAAAGCATCCAGCAGGCGGCGTTGCCAGGGCTGAACGCGACGATCCGTGACCGGTATTTCGCCGCCGCCTCGGCAACGCCCGCACGGGTCTTTCCGCTTTTGACCAAGACGGCCACCCATCACCTCGCCAATCTGCGCAAGTCCGACAAGGGCGGGCTTGCGTATTGGTTCGACGAGCAGATTGGCGAGATCTGGAGCGGGCTCGACCCGAACCTGCCGGGGAGTCTGACACTGGAGGATCAGGGGCGGTTCGTGGCCGGGTATTACCATCAGAAATTTTACAAAAAGCCGAAAGACGCCGAGTCCGACCTTTCGGTCGTCGAGGGGGAAACCACATGACCGCATTGACCAATCGTTACGATTTCGCGCTGTTCTTCACCGTCAAGGACGGCAACCCGAATGGCGATCCCGATGCGGGCAACCTGCCGCGCATGGACCCGGAGACCAACAACGGTCTGGTCACCGATGTCGCGCTGAAACGTAAAGTGCGCAATTATGTCAATATGCTTGAGCGCCCAGGATACGCGATTTTCATCAAGGAAAAGGAGCCCTTGAACAAGAAAATCGCTGAAGCCTGCGAGGTCAAAGAGCTGCCAACTTTTCAAAATACAAGTGGGAAATGGGAAACCAAGCTCGCCAAGACACGGTCCCAAGAGGATATTCGCCTCCTGCAAGAATGGCTTTGCGCGCAGTATTATGACATCAGGGCGTTTGGTGCTGTCATGTCGACTGGGCCGAATGCGGGCCAAGTGCGTGGTCCGATTCAACTTGGGTTCGCACGGTCGGTGGAGCCAATTATGCCACTCGAATTGACCATTACCCGTGTCACTGACGTCGACAAGGAAGAAGGGGAAATGGGCCGCAAGCATATCGTGCCCTTCGGCCTGTACGTGGTGCATGGCTTCATCAACGCCAAACTGGCGGAAAAGACCGGGTTTTCGGACGAGGATCTCGATCTGTTCTGGACCGCTCTGCGCGACATGTTCGATTTCGACCGCTCGGCGGCGCGCGGCGAGATGGCGGCGCAGGATCTGGTCATCTTCAAACACGACAGCGCCTTGGGGAATGCGCAGGCACATCGCCTGTTCGAGCGGATCGAGGTCTTCCGAAAATCCGGTGAGGACACTGTTCCTGTCGGCGATCCGCGCAGCCACAACTGGCCGCCGGCACGGGCTTTCTCGGATTACGAGATTCGGGTGAATGACACGGATCTGCCCTCTGGTGTGACGCTTTTGCGCCCATGGTGAGATGGACCCTGTGACATGGAGACGGCGGAGCAGATGAGCCTGCCGATCTCGGCGCTGCAACACTGGCTTTATTGTCCGCGCCAATGTGCCCTGATCCATGTCGAACGGCTCTGGGCCGAGAACAGCCTCACGGCCGAGGGGCGTGTGCTGCACGCCCGGGCCGATGGCGGCACCACCGACCGGCACAAGGGCATTCGTACCCTGCGTGCGGTCGAACTCGGATCGGAGCGGCTGGGGCTTCATGGCGTGGCCGATGTGGTCGAGGTGCATGGCGATCGGTTTTATCCGGTCGAATACAAGCGCGGTCGCCCGAAACCGCACCAGGCCGACGAGGTGCAGCTCTGCGCCCAGGCCCTGTGTCTTGAGGAGATGACGGGGCAAGCGGTGCCCGAAGGTGCCCTGTTCTACGGCGAAACCCGGCGCCGTGTGGTCGTGGCGTTCGACCGGGACCTGCGCTCTTTGACATCGTCTGTCGCGGATGAGGCCCGCAGCGCGCTTGCGCAGGGGGAACTGCCGCCTGCGCATTATGCTCCGGGGCGTTGCAAGGCCTGTTCCCTGCTGGAGCTCTGTCGCCCGCAAAGCCTCGAACACCCGCCCGCGATCCGTGCCTGGCTCAGCCGGGCGCTGGACAGCGACACCGTTCCGGAAGGTCCCGAATGAAGAAACTTCTCAACACGCTCTATGTCACGTCTGAAGGGGCGAGCCTGCGCAAGGAAGGGCAGGCCGTGGTGATCGCCATCGACGGCCATGACCGGGGCCGCGCGCCCGCCCATCTGCTCGGGCAGATCGTCTGTTTCGCACAGGCGGTGATCAGCCCGCCCCTGATGGCGTTTTGCGCCGAGAGCGGCATTTCCATCGCCTTCCTCTCGACCACCGGGCGCTTCCTTGCCCGGGTCGAAGGGCCGCAAACCGGCAATGTCCTGTTGCGTCGGGCCCAGCACAGGATGACCGACGATCCCGAACGCGCCCTGCCTGTTGCGCAGGCCATGGTCGCCGCCAAGATCGCCAATCAGCGTGGCCTGCTGCGCCGCGGTCTGCGCGATTACGGCAAGGCGATGGGGCCGGAGCCTTACGCCCTGCTCGACGGCTGTGAACGCCGCCTGTCGGATGCCGCCCGCCTCGCCCTTGACGCGCCGGATCTCGACAGCCTGCGCGGACAGGAAGGCGAGGCCGCCAACGCCTATTTCACCGCCTTTCCGCAGGTTCTCCGTAACCCTGATTTCTCCTTTCAGGGTCGCAACCGCCGCCCTCCGCGCGACCCGGTCAATGCGGTGCTCTCCTTGCTCTACGCTTTGTTGGCACAAGATTGCCGTGCGGCCTGCGAGACCCATGGGCTCGACCCGCAGATGGGCTTCCTGCACCGTGATCGCCCCGGGCGCATGAGCCTTGCGCTCGATCTCATGGAAGAGTTCCGCGCGCCTCTGGCCGATCGCACCTGCCTGACCCTGCTCAATCGTCGCCAGTTGTCCGTCCGTGATTTTCGACCTGAGGAAACCGGTGCGGTGCTGCTGAGTGACGAAGGGCGTGAAACGGTGCTCAAGGCCTGGCAGGACCGCAAGCGTGAAACCGTCCGCCACCCGTTCTTCGAGGAAACGGTTCCGCTCGGCCTTTTCCCGCAGATGCAGGCGCAGCTCCTTGCCCGCCACCTGCGTGGCGAACTGGACGGTTATCCCGCCTGGATCTGGAGGTGACATGCTGGTCCTGATCACTTACGATGTCCGCACCGACACCCCGGCCGGCCGCAAACGTCTGAGACAGGTGGCCAGAGCCTGTGAGGATTACGGCCAGAGGGTTCAGTATTCGGTGTTCGAATGCGACCTGCCCCCGGCGCTTTGGACCGCTTTGCGCGCCCGCCTGACCGCGTTGATCGAGCCGGAGCACGATAGCTTGCGGTTTTACATGTTCGGCGCCAACTGGCGCTCAAAGGTGGAGCATGTCGGGGCGAAACCCGCGACCGATTTCGATGGCCCCCTGATCTTCTGATGCGAACCCCAAGCGCCCCGCCAGGCATGGGAGGGTTCGCGCGCGGAAATATACTTATCTTTCAAGTGGATGGCGAATCTCGATATCGCAGGATATGGGGCGCGTCGATTGTTTCCTCAGGTTCGCGGAGCAGTTGTTGTTTCGCGTGCGCATTCAAAGGGTTATGAAGAGAGCGTCGCGCCCCACCCGGGCGCGTGGATAGAAACCGAAGTCCGTCGGCGGTGTCCATCGCGTGACCGAGTCGCGCCCCACCCGGGCGCGTGGATAGAAACCGGTTCGTGGTATCGGTCTCGACACCAACAATTCGTCGCGCCCCACCCGGGCGCGTGGATAGAAACGCCAGATCTCGCTTGATCTGTTGCGACACAACCGAATGTCGCGCCCCACCCGGGCGCGTGGATAGAAACCCGGCGTTCGCCAGCACGACGGACGACGCGATCGTCGCGCCCCACCCGGGCGCGTGGATAGAAACTTTATCTTTATGGAGGGCACGACCGTGCACCACATTTGTCGCGCCCCACCCGGGCGCGTGGATAGAAACGGCTCCACGAGCGAGGAATATGCCCGCGCGCAATTGTCGCGCCCCACCCGGGCGCGTGGATAGAAACATCCGGCCCGACGACGCCAGCGCTTTGCCCAGCACGTCGCGCCCCACCCGGGCGCGTGGATAGAAACTTTGCATCGGCAGAGTTTGGCGACGTGGACCGCGGTCGCGCCCCACCCGGGCGCGTGGATAGAAACTACCAACGCGGCGTGATGGGGGGCGGGTCCACGGGTCGCGCCCCACCCGGGCGCGTGGATAGAAACTGTAGCTCAGAATGTCGCTCATGATCTTGGTCTTGGTCGCGCCCCACCCGGGCGCGTGGATAGAAACAAACCTCCATTACATCTGCCCGCCGCTCAAAACGTCGCGCCCCACCCGGGCGCGTGGATAGAAACGCCCGTATCTATCGTCGTTTGATCGACAAAAACCCGTCGCGCCCCACCCGGGCGCGTGGATAGAAACTCAGTATGTCTTTGGTCAACGGAACGTGTCGGACGTCGCGCCCCACCCGGGCGCGTGGATAGAAACACATTGCCTCACTTTTTTTTACACCACGGGATGAAGTCGCGCCCCACCCGGGCGCGTGGATAGAAACAAAACCAACGCGGACGAGGCGGCGGGAGACATTGGTCGCGCCCCACCCGGGCGCGTGGATAGAAACCAGAGATGATGCAGCGGGAAAAGAAATATATCCCGTCGCGCCCCACCCGGGCGCGTGGATAGAAACTACGTCCTTTTCAAGACCAACGCCGACGAGGCTGCGGTCGCGCCCCACCCGGGCGCGTGGATAGAAACACAGTTGATGATTGCCCCATCATCGGGGATGCGGGTCGCGCCCCACCCGGGCGCGTGGATAGAAACAAATGGTTGGATCAGACGGTGAGGCCGTATCCCGCGTCGCGCCCCACCCGGGCGCGTGGATAGAAACCAACCGACGTACATCACCGGCACACCCTCGTCGCGTCGCGCCCCACCCGGGCGCGTGGATAGAAACAGCATAAGATTTTTGAGGGAAAACGACACCGGTCTGCGCGGCAGAGGCAAATCCTCTGACAACAAAGTCGGGCTCGTCTGGTGCTTTTCAAAGGAAATTTGGTGGAGCCTAGGGGGATCGAACCCCTGACCTCTTGCATGCCATGCAAGCGCTCTCCCAGCTGAGCTAAGGCCCCAAATCGACCGTTGTGACGCCGGTCTTGCGTTTCGCGGGAGGGCGTTTTCCGTCCGCCCGCGCTTCCTATTTTGTCTCGCCTGGGGTTGCAAGCGAAAAAATGACGGGCCTGAAAAAATCCTGTGAAATTTTCAGCCCGCCACTTTGGACGGCTTATTCGTCGTCGTTGGCCGCGACATCGGTGATGTCGTCGAGCGACACGTTGTCGTCGTCGTCGTCATCGTCGAGCAGATCGTCGTCGAGATCCATGTCGGCGTCGTCGTCGAGCAGCAGATCGTCATCGGTGTCGAGATCTTCGTCGTTGCGCGGCTGCACTTTTTCGGCGATGGCGACGCGCGATTTGTTGTTCGCGTCGAAGGTCACGATTTCGCCGGTGTAGGGGGACACGATCGGGTCGCGGTTCAGGTCATAGAACCGTTTGCCGGTGGTGGGGCAAAGCCGTTTGGTACCCCATTCCTCTTTGGGCATGATGAATCCCTTTCGTTAATCACTGATCCATTGCGGAGATTTTGCGGGCCATGCCATATCGTGACAGAGGTGTCAAAGGCTTTTCCCTCAAAAAACCGTAAAGACCATGGTCTGGGCGCTACAGGCAGGGTATGGCAGGAAAAACCGGGGCGAAAGGTCAAAAATGCGCGAAATCCGATTGCCGGGGGAACCGCCCGTATCCGTGACGCTGAAGCGCTCCGCGCGGGCGCGGCGGCTGTCTTTGCGGGTGTCGCGTCTCGACGGGCGGGTGACGCTGTCGATGCCGCAGCGGCTGCCGGAGGCGGAGGCGATCGCCTTCGTCGAGGAAAAGCAGGACTGGATTCGCAAGCATCTCGCAGGGCGCAGCCCGGACCGGATGCCGGTGTTCGGAGCGCATCTGCCGTTTCTGGGGCGTGAGTTGATGATCATGCCGGGGCAGGGACGGCGGGCGCAGGTCATGGACGGCGCTTTGCAGGTGCCGGGCGGGCCCGAGAGCGTGGCGGCGAAAGTGCGGGCCTTTCTCAGGCTCGAGGCGCAGATGCGGCTGCGCGCGGCCTCTGATCGCTATGCGGAGGCGCTTGGCGTCGGCTACGGGCGGATCACTTTGCGCGATCCGCGGTCGCGCTGGGGATCCTGTACGTCTCAGGGCAATCTGATGTATTCTTGGCGGCTGGTGATGGCGCCGCCTGAGGTGCTGGACTATGTCGCGGCACATGAGATGGCGCATCGGCTGGAGATGAACCATTCGGAGCGGTTCTGGGCGCATGTGGCGCGCATCTGTCCGGGACACAAGGCGCATCGTGACTGGTTGCGCCGCGAGGGTGAGCAGTTGCATGGCTGGCGGTTCGAGACGGATTGACCTTGCCGCTTTTTGTGATCACATAGCAGCCATGATCCATCCATCCCCCCGACCGACCGACCATTCCTCCGCCGCCCATGACCGGGTGTACCGGGCCTTGCGCACGCGCATCATGCATGGCGAATTTCGCCCAGGCGAGGCGCTCACCCTGCGCGGCATCGGCAAGATGTTCGACGTCTCCATGACCCCCGCGCGCGAAGCGGTGCGGCGGCTGGTGGCGGATGGCGGGCTGAACCTCTCGGCTTCGGGGCGGGTGTCGACGCCGGAGCTGTCGAACGAGCGCATTGAGGAACTGGCGGCGATCCGGGCGCTGATCGAGCCGGAACTGGCCTCGCGCGCTTTGCCGCGGGCGCATATCGCGCTGATCGACCGGCTTCAGGCGATCAACAGCACGATTGCCGAGGCGGTCGCGAAACACGATGACGTGGGTTATATCCGTACCAATCTCGAATTTCACCGCACGCTTTACCTGCGGGCGCAGGCGCCGGCGATGCTGGCGTTGACGGAGACCGTCTGGCTGCAATTGGGGCCGACGATGCGGGCGTTATATGCCCGTCTGAACCGCACGGAAGTGCCACACAATCACCGGCTGATCGTGGCGGCGCTCAGGGCAGGCGATGAGCCGGGACTTCGGCTTGCGGTGCGGTCTGACGTGACGCAGGGGCTGCGGATGCTGGCGGTTTGAGGCAAAGCGCGACCGGGCGCTTGACCTTTGCTGCGCCGCAGAGTGTTCTGGGTGCAAGGGAACAGGCAAGGGGACTGCCATGGCGCGCTATCTGGAAATGACCGAACTCATGACGCCGGACATGGCGAATTTCTCCGGCAAGGTGCACGGGGGCGCTCTTCTTAAGCTCTTGGATCTGGTCGCCTTTTCCTGTGCGTCGCGCTATTCCGGGCAATATGCGGTGACGCTGTCGGTTGATCAGGTGATGTTCAAGGAGCCGATCCATGTGGGGGAGCTGGTGCATTTCCGGGCGACGGTGAATTACGTGGGCCGCAGTTCGATGGAGATCGGTATCCGGGTCGAGGCGGAAAACATTCGAACGCATCGGGTGCGCCACACCAATTCCTGTTACTTCACCATGGTGGCGGTGGATGACGACGGCAAGACCGTGACTGTGCCGCAATTCACGCTGGAGACCGAGGTGGACAAGCAACGCTGGCGGGCAGCGGAGCTGCGCAAAGAGTTGCGGCGCGAACATGCCAAGCGGTTGGAAGAGGCCGCAAAGGGCTAACGAAAAAGGCGCTCCGGAGAGCGCCTTTTCTTTTGATTTCAAACGCATCAAGCGTGGATCGCGCCGTCGCCACAGGCCAGAGCGGCTTCGCGGACCGCTTCGGAGAAGGTCGGGTGGGCGTGGCAGGTCAGGGCGATGTCCTGCGCCGAGGCGCCGAATTCCATTGCGACACAGATCTCGTGGATCAGATCGCCGGCACCCGGGCCGATGATGTGGCAGCCGAGAACGCGGTCGGTGTCCTTGTCGACGATCAGTTTGACGAAACCTTCGCCCTGATGCACGGCTTTGGCGCGGGCGTTGCCCATGAAGGAGAATTTGCCGACCTTGATGGCGCGGCCTTCTTCCTTGAGCTGCTGCTCGGTTTTGCCGACGGAGGCGACTTCCGGCGTGGTGTAGATCACGCCCGGGATCACGTCGTAATTGACGTGGCCATGTTTGCCAGCCAGCACCTCGGCGACGGCCATGCCCTCGTCTTCGGCTTTGTGGGCCAGCATCGGGCCGACAATGGCGTCGCCGATGGCGTAGATGCCCGGCACATTGGTGGCCCAATGCGCGTCGGTTTTGATCTGACCGCGCGGGGTGAACTCGACGCCCAGCTCGGCAAGACCCAGACCGTCGGTGAAGGGTTTGCGCCCGGTGGCGACCAGAACGACGTCGGCGTCGAGCGAGTGCTCAGAGTCGTCTTTTTTGAGCTTATAGTTCACTTTCGCCTTGGTTTTCGAGGCTTCAACACCCGACACGGCAGCGCCGAGGATGAAGGTAAAGCCTTGCTTGCCAAGGATTTTCTGGAACTGGCGCTGCACTTCGCCGTCCATGCCGGGGGTGATGAAGTCCATGTATTCCACCACGGTCACTTCCGCGCCGAGACGGGCGTAGACGGAGCCAAGCTCCAGACCGATCACACCGGCGCCGATGACGACCATTTTCTTCGGGATCTTCGGCAGGGCCAGAGCGCCGGTGGAGTCCACGACGATGCCCTTGTCATTGTCCACTTCGACCCCCGGAAGGGCGGTCGGCACGGAACCGGAGGCGACGATGATGTTCTTGGCCTCATGGACCTCGTCACCGACTTTCACCTTGCCCACAGCCGGGATCGAACCCCAGCCTTTGAGCCAGTCGATCTTGTTCTTTTTAAACAGGAATTCGATGCCGCCGGTGTTCTGGCCGATGACGTCGTCCTTGTATTTCTTCATCTGGTCCCAGTCGACGGACGGGGATTTGCCCTTGAGGCCCATGTCGGCGAAATTGTGCTCCGCTTCGTGCAGCAGGTGCGAGGCGTGCAAGAGCGCTTTCGAGGGGATACAGCCGACGTTGAGGCAGGTGCCGCCCAGCGTCTCGCGGCCTTCGACCACGGCGGTCTTGAGGCCCAGTTGGGCGCAGCGGATGGCAGAGACGTAGCCGCCGGGGCCAGCGCCGATGATGATGACGTCATAAGATGCCATGGTCTTCTCCTTGGTCTTTAAGTCGTTTTTCAGTGTCGGATTTGCGTCGGACTTGTGTCGGACATCCGTCGGGCATTTTTGGTTAAGCGCTCAGACGAGCGCGGCGATAAACAGGGTGGCACAACAGAGCATGGCGAGCATCCAGATGTAGCTCCGCCACGGCTGCCAGCCGAAGGCATAGGCGGGGACATAGAGCACCCGTGCGATCAGATAGACCCATGCCGCGCCAAGCGTGACGGCGCTCGACTGATCCGTCAGGTGGATCAGGAACACGCCCGCGGCGAAGAAGGGGAACATCTGAATGTGATTGTCATAGGCGCGCAGCATCCGTCCGGTGGCGGGGCGCATCTCGCGCGAGGGGGCGCGGTCGCGTGGAGAGGTGGTGTACCCCGGCCCCAGATCGACATTCGCCATGTAAGAGGCCACCACGAATTGCGCGATGTGCAAGAGGCCTGCGAGGGCGAGGAGGGTGAGGAGGGGGGTCATTGGGAAATCTTTTTTAGTTCTCGGCGCAGTTTATGAAGCTCTTCACTGAGTTCAGATAAAGAAACTTTCTCCCAAGGTGACCATTGTAGAATTTTCCGGGCACTCCCCCAATCGCCACCTTTTTTATTTAGCGGTGGGTCTATTGCAGAGATCAAGAATGCTTCGAGTTCTTCCAAAGAAGTTTCATCTTTGTTCTCCAAACTTACCACGCCCAGATCGCTCGTAGTGATACTCGCGTTCTCAGCTGGCTGATACGGGCTGGGTTCATTCAATCCAAACCATGAGAAATGTGTCCATCTCTTTCGGTTGTCATTCCGTGTGTGATCCCAAAGCCGGTTCCCGAGCCGTTTTTTCCCAGTTCCAACACGCCCGACGTAAAGAGGCGTTCTGTTAACATCCTGTAAAATGTAAACGCCTCTTTGATCGTTCAAGACAAATTCTGGATCTCTTGGCTCACTCCGCCAATCTTCGTAGGTTGGTTCCCATCCAAAAATATTGAAGTTGTTTTTTTCAACCATTTCGAGTTCGTAATGAACGCCGTAACATTTGATTGAAGACATCTACAGTTTCCTTGCGGATGTGAGCAACGAAATGGGCGGACACGAAGGTCCGCCCTCTTGCTCTCACAGATCCATCAGCAGACGGCGCGGATCTTCGAGCGCTTCTTTGACGCGCACGAGGAAGGTCACGGCGCCTTTGCCGTCGACGATGCGGTGGTCGTAGGACAGGGCGAGGTACATCATCGGACGGATGACGACCTGACCGTTGATGGCCATCGGACGGTCCTGAATTTTGTGCATGCCGAGGATACCGGACTGCGGGGGGTTCAGGATCGGGGAGGACATCAGGGAGCCGTAGACACCGCCGTTGGAGATGGTGAAGGTGCCGCCCTGCATTTCCGCCATGGAGAGCTTGCCGTCACGGGCGCGGCGGCCTTTCTCGGCGATGGCTTTCTCGATCTCGGCGAAGGACATGCTGTCGGCGTCACGGATGACCGGAACGACGAGGCCCTGCGGGGTGCCCGCAGCCACGCCCATGTGGACGTAGTTTTTGTAGACGATGTCGGTGCCGTCGATCTCGGCGTTCACCTCGGGGACTTCTTTCAGCGCGTGGACACAGGCCTTGGTGAAGAAGGACATGAAGCCGAGGCGCACGCCGTGTTTCTTCTCGAACTGGTCTTTGTACTGGTTGCGCAGCGCCATCACCTCGGTCATGTCCACCTCGTTGTAGGTGGTGAGCATGGCGGCGGTGTTCTGCGACTCCTTGAGGCGTTTCGCGATGGTCTGACGCAGTTTCGTCATTTTCACGCGCTCTTCGCGGGCGGCGTCATCGGCAGCAACCGGCGCACGCGGTGCGGCGACGGGGGCAGGCGTGCCAGCGGGGGCGGAGGTCATCGCCTTGAGCACGTCCTCTTTCATGATGCGCCCGTCTTTGCCGGTGCCGGAGACCGAAGCGGGGTTGATGCCTTTTTCCGCCATCAGCTTGTTGGCGGAGGGGGCGTTTTCGATGTCCTTGTCACCGGCGGGTGCAGCCGGAGCGGCAGCCGGGGCCGGAGCAGCGGCAACAGCGCCGGCACCTGCGGACATTTCGGCCAGTTTGCCACCGGCGGCGACGGTCGCGCCTTCGGCGGCGAGGATCGCGGTCAGAACACCCGCGGCGGGGGCGGGCACTTCGACGGAGACCTTGTCGGTTTCCAACTCGCAGAGCATCTCGTCGGCGGCAACGCTGTCACCCACGGCTTTGAACCAGGTGGCGACGGTGGCTTCGGTCACGGATTCGCCAAGGGTCGGCACCATGACATCGACAGTCGCGGCGGCACCGGCGGCGGCCGGTTTGTCTTCCATCATTTCGGAATGATGACGCGGGGCGACTTCCTCGGGACCGGCGTTGCCTTCTTCGTTGAGCGTGGCGAGCAGCGCGTCGACGCCGACGGTTTCGCCCTCGGCGGCAACGATTTCGCCCAGCACGCCAGCGGCGGGAGAGGGGACCTCGACGGTCACCTTGTCGGTTTCCAACTCGCAGAGCATTTCATCGACGGCCACGGTGTCGCCCGGTTTCTTGAACCAGGTGGCGACGGTGGCCTCGGTGACGGACTCGCCCAGAGTGGGGACGCGGACTTCAACAGACATGTGGTTATCCTTCGATATTGAGCGCATCGTTCACGAGCGCCGTTTGTTGTGCTTTGTGCTGAGAGGCCAGACCCGTGGCGGGAGAGGCGGAGGCGGCACGTCCGGCGTAGACCGGGCGCGTGTGCTTGGCGCCGATACGCGTCAGCACCCATTCGATGTTCGGCTCGACAAAGGTCCAGCCGCCCTGGTTTTTCGGCTCTTCCTGACACCAGACGATCTCGGCGTTTTTGAAGCGCTCAAGCTCCTTGACCATGGAGAGGGCCGGGAACGGGTAGAACTGTTCGAGACGCAGGATATAGGTGTCGTCCTTGCCGGCGGCGTCGCGGGCTTCGAGAAGGTCGTAGTAGACCTTGCCGGAGCAGATCACGACGCGCTTGATGTCCTTGTCCGCTTTCAGTTTGAGATCGGATTTCGCGGTGCCGAAATTGGCATCGGCGTCATCCCAGAGCACGCGGTGGAAGGAGGAGCCTTCGAGGAAGTCCTTGGCCGTGGAGGTCGCCAGCTTGTGACGCAGAAGCGATTTCGGCGTCATCAGGACGAGCGGTTTGCGGTAGGAGCGGTGCAACTGGCGACGCAGGATGTGGAAGTAGTTCGCAGGCGTCGTGCAGTTGGCAACGATCCAGTTGTCCTCGGCGGAGAGTTGCAGGAAGCGTTCGAGACGGGCGGAGGAGTGCTCCGGACCTTGGCCCTCGAACCCGTGCGGCAGAAGCATCACGAGGCCGGACATGCGGAGCCATTTGCGCTCACCCGAAGAGATGAACTGGTCGAACATGATCTGCGCGCCGTTGGCGAAATCGCCGAACTGGGCTTCCCAGAGCGTCAGCGCGTTCGGTTCGGCCAGCGAGTAGCCATATTCGAAGCCGAGCACGGCATATTCGGAGAGCATCGAGTCGATGACCTCGTAATGCGCCTGACCTTCGCGAATGTGGTTGAGCGGGTAGTAGCGCTCTTCGGATTTCTGGTCGATCAGACCGGAGTGACGCTGGGAGAAGGTCCCGCGTGTCGAGTCCTGACCGGCGAGACGCACCGGGTAGCCTTCGGTCAGAAGCGAGCCGAAGGCCAGCGCTTCGCCGGTTGCCCAGTCGAAGCCTTCGCCGGTTTCGAACATCTGCGCCTTGGCTTCGAGCTGACGGGCCACGGTTTTGTGGATGTTGAAATCGGAGGGCGAGGTGGTCAGCGACCGACCGACCTGCGCCATGGTCTCTTCGGAAATGGCGGTCTGGCCGCGTTGATACTCTTCGCCCTCTTTGTCGAGATGCGACCAGCGACCGTCGAGCCAGTCGGCCTTGTTCGGTTTGAAGGTTTTACCGGCTTCGAATTCTTCGTTCAGCAGCGCCTGGAAGGCGGCTTTCATGTCCTCGATCTCGCCCTCGGGGATGAGACCGTCGGCCACGAGGCGTTCGGTGTAGAGCTGAAGCGTGGTCTTGTGCCGCTTGATGTTGGTGTACATCTGCGGGTTGGTGAACATCGGCTCGTCGCCTTCGTTGTGACCGAAGCGGCGGTAGCAGAAGATGTCGATCACGACGTCTTTGTGGAATTTCTGACGGAACTCGGTCGCCACTTTCGCGGCGTGCACCACGGCTTCCGGGTCGTCGCCATTGACGTGGAAGATCGGGGCTTCGACCATCAGGGCGATGTCCGTCGGATAGGGCGAGGACCGCGAGAAGTGCGGCGCGGTGGTGAAGCCGATCTGGTTGTTCACCACGATATGGATCGTGCCGCCGGTGCGGTGACCGCGCAGACCGGAGAGACCGAAACACTCGGCCACGACACCCTGACCGGCGAAGGCCGCGTCACCGTGCAGCAGCACGGGGATGACGGTGCTGCGGGTCGGGTCGTTGTTCTGGTCAGTCTTGGCGCGGGCCTTGCCGAGCACCACCGGGTTCACCGCCTCAAGGTGCGAGGGGTTGGCGGTCAGCGACAGGTGCACTTTGTTGCCGTCGAATTCACGGTCGGAGGAGGCGCCGAGGTGATATTTCACGTCGCCGGAGCCGTCCACATCCTCGGGTTTGAAGGACCCGCCCTGGAATTCGTTGAAGATCGCGCGGTAGGGTTTGGAGAGCACGTTGGCGAGCACGGACAGACGCCCGCGGTGCGGCATGCCGATGACGATCTCTTTCGCGCCGAGGTTGCCGCCGCGTTTGATGATCTGTTCCATGGCGGGGATCAGAGCTTCGCCACCATCGAGACCGAAGCGCTTGGTGCCCATGTATTTGACATGGAGGAATTTCTCAAAGCCCTCGGCCTCGACCAGTTTGTTCAGAATGGCGCGACGGCCGTTCTTGGTGAACTGGATTTCCTTGCCGAAGCCTTCGATGCGCTCTTTCAGCCAGCCCGCTTCTTCCGGGTTGGAGATATGCATGTATTGCAGGGCGAAGGTGCCGCAATAGGTGCGTTTGAGCACGTCGAGGATCTGACGCATGGAGGCGTGGGTGAGGCCCAGCACGTTGTCGATGAAGATCGGGCGATCCATATCGGCTTCGGTAAAGCCATAGGAGCGCGGATCGAGTTCCGGGTGCGGGGCCTCGTCGCGCATTTTCAGCGGGTCGAGATCGGCGATGAGGTGACCGCGAATACGATAGGCGCGGATGATCATGATCGCACGGACCGAGTCGAGCACGGCGCGTTTCACGGCGTCTTCGGAAACGGCAACGCCTTTTTCGGCGGCCTTTTCCTTGATCTTCTTCTCGGCGGCAACGGGTTCGGCCCATTGGCCGTCGAGCGCGTGGGTCAGGTCGTCATTCGGAACCGGCGGCCAATCCATGCGGGCCCAGGAGGGACCGGCAGCTTCTGCTGTGACATCGTTCGCGGCATCGCCCAGAGATTGGAAGAATTCCGCCCAGGAGGCGTCGACAGACGCGGGGTCCTGCACGTAATTCGCGTAAACCTGTTCGAGGTATTCCGCGTTATGCCCCTGCATGAAGGAAGAGGCGTGAAAAATGTCGTTCGGGGATTGGTCGTTCATTTCGTACCACCGTTATTGCGTGTTTGATTGATCGATGTGGAAAACATGCAAATTGCGATCAAGGCGATCCATGAGGCAATTGCCAGTATGGAAAGCCCAAAATTTGCACCAAGACGAAGGATTGTGGGTTCGTCTTGCCACTTGCATCCCGAACAGGGAATGCCCGTATGATCGAGGTAGATCCATAGATAGATTAGATACAGTAGAGCCGCTGCTAAAGTCACAACGATGGGGACAAGGATCAACCATGGGGATTTACCAATGATCGACAGTCTTTCTTTGAGACTCCAAAGCAAAAACGCAAAGCCGATCAGAGGGAAAATGCCTGAATTGGCCAGATAGACCAATAGAACACCAGAAGACGCAAGCACAGCCGAAAGACCTATCGCATAGGCAAAACCCAATTTTGTCTCCATCAAACCTTGATGGAAAATTCTTGGGTGTTTCAGGATATGCCGTATGTAGGAAGGCATTGGATGTGTCACTTGTAAGTGTATGTGTGCCTGCGCCCCTCTCTCAAAGGGCGCAGGCGCTGTTGTCAAATCGCGTCACCGTGAGGTGCGCGGCAGCGGTCAGCCCTTGGCAATCGCTTCCTGCACAGCTTCGCCGAGGGTGGCGGGGCTGTCGGCAACGATGATGCCAGCGGATTTCATCGCTTCGATTTTCGATTCCGCATCGCCTTTACCACCGGCGACGATCGCGCCTGCGTGGCCCATGCGGCGGCCCGGAGGCGCGGTGCGCCCGGCGATGAACCCGGCGACCGGCTTCCAGCGGCCTTTTTTCTTTTGCTCGGCGAGGAACTCGGCGGCTTCTTCTTCGGCGGAACCGCCGATTTCACCGATCATGATGATCGAGGTGGTTTCCGGATCGTCGAGGAACATGTCGAGCACGTCGATGTGCTCGGTGCCTTTGATCGGGTCGCCGCCGATGCCCACGGCGGTGGACTGGCCGAGGCCCAGATCGGAGGTCTGTTTCACGGCCTCATAGGTCAGCGTACCGGAACGGGACACCACGCCGACGGAGCCGCGGCGGTGGATGTGACCCGGCATGATGCCGATTTTGCAGGCGTCCGGGGTGATGACACCCGGGCAGTTCGGGCCGATCAGGCGGGACTTGGAGTCCATCAGCGCGCGCTTCACCTTCATCATGTCGAGCACCGGAATGCCCTCGGTGATGCAGATGATCAGCTCCATCTCGGCGTCGATCGCTTCGAGGATCGAGTCCGCTGCGAACGGCGGCGGCACGTAGATCACGGAAGCGTTGGCTTCGGTGACGTGCTTGGCTTCGTGCACGGAGTTGAAGACCGGCAGGTTCAGGTGGGTCGAGCCGCCTTTGCCGGGCGTCACGCCGCCGACCATCTTGGTGCCGTAAGCGATGGCTTGTTCCGAGTGGAAGGTGCCCTGCGAGCCGGTGAAGCCCTGGCAGATGACCTTGGTGTTTTCGTCTACGAGAATGGCCATTTAAGCCTCCTTGGTTCTCTTTCGGACCAACCCAGAGATGGCAAATGTTCCAAAGAACATGGCTGCCAGAAAAAGGGGCGTCCAAATTGTAGCAACGCGGATTTCAAAGTATTGGCTGGGAGATGTAAGGACTGGCATTCCGTCTGGACCGATCAGAGGAGAGCTATCGAGCGCGCTCCATACGAAAAGCGTTATGATTGCGAAGATCGCAAATCCCAAACCTAGCCCGTATGCTGCGCCCTTTTTAGCTGTCAGCAGAAAGACCGGAAGCAAGGCAAAAGCGCTGAGAAGCACGATAGCAATAGCTTCTGTCCATGTCGGCCAGTCCCACATCATCTTAGCCTTTGACCGCTTTCACGATTTTCTGGGCGCCATCTTTCAGGTCGTCGGCGGCGATCACGTTCAGACCGGAGTTCTGAATGATCTCTTTGCCAAGCTCCACGTTGGTGCCTTCGAGACGGACCACGAGCGGAACCTGAAGGCCCACTTCTTTCACGGCCGCGATCACGCCTTCGGCGATGATGTCGCAACGCATGATGCCGCCGAAGATGTTCACGAGGATGCCTTTGACGTTCGGATCCGAGGTGATGATTTTGAACGCTTCGGTCACTTTCTCTTTGGTCGCACCGCCGCCCACGTCGAGGAAGTTGGCCGGTTCTGCGCCGTAGAGTTTGATGATGTCCATGGTGGCCATCGCGAGGCCCGCGCCGTTCACCATGCAGCCGATCTCACCGTCGAGCGCGATGTAGTTCAGGTCGAACTTGGAGGCTTCGAGCTCTTTGCTGTCTTCTTCGGTCTCGTCGCGGAGTTCCACGATGTCCGGGTGACGGTAGAGCGCGTTGCCGTCAAAGCCGAGTTTCGCGTCGAGCACTTTGAGGTTGCCGTCGGTCATCACGATCAGCGGGTTGATTTCCAGCATCTCCATGTCTTTCTCGATGAAAGCACGGTAGAGATCGCCCATCAGTTTGACGCATTGCTTCACCTGTGCGCCTTCGAGGCCGAGGGAGAAGGCGATGCGACGGCCGTGGTACGGCTGGTAGCCGGTGGCCGGATCGACGGAGAAGGAGAGGATTTTCTCGGGGGTGTTGGCCGCCACTTCCTCGATGTCCATGCCGCCCTCGGTGGAGGAGACGAAGGACACGCGGGAGGTCTGACGATCGACGAGCAGAGCGAGGTACAGTTCGCGGGAAATGTCGGAACCGTCTTCGAAATAGATGCGGTTGACC
This sequence comes from Celeribacter ethanolicus, assembly GCF_002407265.1. Classification (NCBI taxonomy): domain Bacteria; kingdom Pseudomonadati; phylum Pseudomonadota; class Alphaproteobacteria; order Rhodobacterales; family Roseobacteraceae; genus Celeribacter; species Celeribacter ethanolicus. The sequence continues at coordinate 2,051,844 of NZ_CP022196.1, read as the reverse complement.
TGTTTGCCAGCCGGGCCGGTCTGGTGGGTCACAAGGGTCTTGCCCAGCATCTTCTTGGCTTCTTCTGCCGCCTCCTCGACGGATTTCGCGAGACGCACGCCGCCTTTTTCACCGGCTTCGGCTTCCTTGAATTTGCCTTTGCCGCGACCACCTGCGTGGATCTGGGCTTTGACGACCCACAGCGGACCGTCAAGCTCACCGGCGGCGGACTTGGCGTCCTCGGCGCGGGTGATGGCGCGACCGCCGGAAACCGGCGCGCCATATTCCTTGAGAAGGGCTTTCGCCTGATACTCGTGGATGTTCATTAGAGATATCCTCTCCCTGGTTCGATTGGTCCCGTGTATGCCATCGGAAACCGGGCATAAGAAATGGTTTTTTGCCCCCTCGGCGGTAAAACGCGCGTGTTTTCGTTTTTTGTGATCACAGCAAAGTTTTGTGTGATCACAAATTTGGAGAATCGCTTTGGCCGAATCCGGAGAAGGCGTCAGACCCCTGTTCTCAGGGCACATCCGTGCTGCGGGGCAGCATGGGATGCGACGCGGTGTGGGCCGCGACAAGGGAACGGGACGGGATATTATGTGTCCTGACTGTGACGGATTGTCAGTTTCTTGAATGTGATCTCGCCACCCGGCGGTCTCGGGGTATAGAACGAAGTCAACAGATTCGATAAAGAGGACCCTTCCCATGCAAGCTCTTGCAAAGGTGACGCTCGCGGGTGTCGTGCTGATGGCGTCGACCGCTCTGGCTACCGCCGGTGATTTCAGCCTGTCTTTCTATGGCGGCTATCAGACCGCGCCGCACAGCGGTGTGAAGGGCAACGATGGTGTGGACGATTTCGATTTCACCACCGGTTGGGATGGCAAGAGCTTTGCGATGCCGCCGTATTACGGCGTTCGCGGCACCTGGTGGGTGCGGGATAATTTCGGCTGGATCGCCGATTTCAACCATACCAAGGTCTACGCCGACGAAGACGACATGGTGGACAACGGGTTCTCGACACTGGAATTCACCGACGGGCTGAACAACCTGACGGTGGGGCCGATCTGGCGCTGGCCCGGGCTGTGGAACAACTTCACCCCCTATGCGAGCATCTCCGCCGGGATCATCATCCCGCATGTCGAAGTGGCCACCGCGAATACCGATACGCTGGAATATCAGATCGCCGGACCGACCATCGCGCTGGTTCTGGGCGCCAGCTATGAGCTGAACGACCGCTGGGATCTGTTCACCGAATACAAGGGTACCTACAGCCAGCTCGACGTCGATCTCGATGGCGGCGGCAACCTTGAAAGCGACATCATCACCAATGCGCTGAACTTCGGTGTGACGTATAAGTTCTGATCCTTGCGGATCGCAGAGACATGAAAACCGGGCTTCGGCCCGGTTTTTTGTTTGCCCTGCGTCCAGGCATAGAAAAACCCGCGCGGTTAAGCGCGGGTTTTCCGGATTTCAGGCTGTGGGCCGGATCAGGCAAGGTTGCTGTCGATGGCTTTACAGGCTTCGACGAGGCCTTTCACGGCATCCACGGATTTGTCGAACATCACTTGCTCTTCTTTGTTGAGCTTGATGTCGATGACTTTCTCGATGCCGCCGGCGCCGATCACGGTCGGGACGCCGACGTACATGCCGTCCACGCCGATTTCGCCGTTGCAATAAGCGGCGCAGGGCAGGACGCGTTTCTGGTCTTTCAGGTAGGCTTCGGCCATCTCGATGGCGGAGGTCGCCGGTGCGTAGAACGCGGAGCCGGTTTTCAGCAGGCCGACGATTTCGGCGCCGCCGTCACGGGTGCGCTGGATGATCGCATCGAGTTTCTCCTGCGTGGTCCAGCCCATTTCCACCAGATCCGGCAGCGGGATGCCGCCAACGGTGGAGTAGCGGGCGGAGGGCACCATGGTGTCGCCGTGGCCGCCGAGCACGAAGGCGGTGACGTCTTTCATGGACACGCCGAATTCGACCGACAGGAAGTGGCGGAAACGCGCGGAGTCGAGCACGCCAGCCATGCCGACGACTTTCTCGGCGGGCAGACCGGAGTACTGTTGCAGCGCCCAGACCATCGCATCAAGCGGGTTGGTGATACAAATAACAAAGGCATCAGGAGCGTTTTCCTTGATGCCTTCGCCGACGGATTTCATGACCTTGAGGTTGATGCCCAGGAGATCGTCACGGGACATGCCCGGTTTGCGCGGCACACCGGCGGTGACGATGCAGACGTCTGCGCCCGCGATGTCGGCGTAATCGGTGGTGCCTTTCAGCGTCGCGTCGAAACCTTCGGACGGGCCGGATTCGGCGATGTCGAGGGCCTTGCCCTGCGGGGTGCCGTCCGCGATGTCGAAGAGGACGACGTCACCGAGTTCCTTGAGGGCTGCGAGGTGTGCGAGCGTGCCACCGATTTGACCTGCGCCGATGAGGGCAATCTTGGGTCGGGCCATTGATCTGTCTCCAATTGGTTGTGAGATTGCGGCATGGGTAGCCCTTTGGCGCGGCTCGTGCAAGTCTGCGCTGCGGCATGGTGTCGTGGTTTTGTGGGCGTTATCGCTAACCTCCGTGTGATTTCACGGCAAACCGGAACAGTTCTGAAAGGCGGGGCACATGGCGCTCGATCTGCATTTCTATCTCTTCGCGATTCCCGCGGTGCTTTTCGCCGGGATGTCGAAGGGCGGCTTCGGCTCGGCGGCGGCCTTTGCGGCGACGCCGTTTCTGGCACTGATTCTCAGTCCGGGGCAGGCGGTCGGGCTGATGTTGCCGCTTCTGATGGTGATGGATGTGACCGCAGTAAAGATGTTCTGGCGCAAATGGGATCTGCGGGTGGCGGGGGTGTTGATCCTCGGCGCCGTGCCCGGAATTCTGATCGGCGCACTGGTCTATGGCGCGGCCGATCCGCGCGTGTTCAAATTTCTGATAGGAGTGGTCGCCCTGGGCTTTGTCGGCTGGCAACTGGCGAAAACCGCCCGGCTGATCCGTCCGCCGAAACGTGAACTGGGCGAGGGGGCGGGGCTGTTCTGGGGCGCGGTGACGGGGCTGACGAGTTTCATCAGCCATGCGGGCGGTCCCCCCGCCGCCGTCTACATGCTGTCGAAACGTATGGACAAGACGACCTATCAGGCGACCTCCGTGCTGACGTTCTGGGCGGTGAACCTGATGAAGGTGATCCCCTATGCTTTCGTGGGGATTTTCACCCGCGAGTCGCTTGTGGCGGATCTGACGCTGATACCGGTGGCGGTGATCGGGGTTCTGGCGGGGGTGTGGATGCATCACAAGGTGCCCGAAAAGCTGTTCTTCGGGCTGGCCTATGTGTTTCTGGTGATCACCGGCAGCAAGCTGATTTGGGAGGCGCTGGCGACCTAGACGTCATCGCCTTTCGCGACCGGGGCGGTGGCAAGGGTTTCATAGGCCTGACCGGAGGCGATCAGGCAACTCAGGCCGTCGGGGCGGGTGAAGAGGATGGTCCAGGTGCCGGTGGCCTCGGAGGCGAAGACCTCCACCACGCCGTTGTTGGGGGCCAGGCCGATGGATTGCCGGGTCTCGCCGTATGTCTGTGCGAGGCGGTCGAGCACCTGATCGCGGGCGGCGCAATTATCTTGGGCAAGGGCCGGGGCGGTACAGAGCAGGGCGGTGCTCGTCAGACTGGCCAGAAGTGCGGTATGCATCGTCTTCTCCAATTCTCTGTGATCTTGCGTTGTGTCAGGGCTCCCGTCGGCTCATGGATCAGCTTGCCGGAAAAGCGTTAAAAAACCGGTTAACCTTCCGTGCAAGGAGCGGAGTGCGCGGGGCGCAACGCCTGATTTCTGCGCTGCGGAAATTTTACCCTTGCGGATTGGTGCGCTTCTGTGGCCTCTTGCGCAATAATGTTGCGGAGGAAAAGAATCAAATGACCCAAGTCGCCAATCGTCCCTATCGCTCGGCTCTCTACATTCCCGGCTCGAAAGAACGCGCGCTGGAAAAGGCCAAGGGGCTGGCCTGTGACGCGATCCTGTTCGACCTTGAAGACGCGGTGGCGCCTGACGAGAAGGTGAACGCGCGGGCGCTTCTGAAAGAGACGCTGGCGCAAGGTGGTTACGGCAATCGCGCCAAGATCGTGCGGGTCAACGGCTTTGATACCCAATGGGGTCGCGACGATGTGGCGGCTTTTGTCGGTGCCGATATTGACGGGATTCTCCTGCCGAAAGTGGAAAGTGCGGCTATGGTCGAGGAACTGGCACAGGCCATCCCCGATGTGCCGCTCTGGGCGATGATGGAAACGCCGCTGGGGATGCTGAACGCTGCGGAGATTGCCGCCCATCCGCGCATGGCGGGCTTTGTCATGGGGACGAACGATCTGGCGAAAGAGCTGAACACGCGGTTCCGCGCCGACCGTCTGCCGATGATGGGGGGCTTGCACATGTGCCTGATCGCGGCGCGGGCCTATGGGGTGATTTGCCTTGATGGCGTTTATAACGCTTTCAAAGATGAAGAGGGCCTCAAGTTCGAATGCGAACAGGGGCGCGACATGGGGTTCGACGGCAAAACGCTGATCCACCCGGCACAGCTTGAGATTGCGAATGCGGCCTTTGCACCAAGCGAGGCGGAGATTGATCTGGCTGAACGTCAGATCGCGGCCTTTGAGGAGGCCGAGGCAAAAGGCGAGGGCGTGGCGGTTGTCGATGGGAAAATCGTGGAGAATCTGCATATCGTGACGGCACGGGCGATGCTTGCGAAAGCGGAGGCGATCAAGGCCCTGACATAAACGATATACGGAGTACACGCATGACCCTTCTCATTCTCGGACTGCTGCTTTGGGTGGTGGCGCATCTGTTCAAACGACTGGCGCCTGAGCTGCGCGGGGCGATGGGGGAGAAGGGGAAGGGGCTTGCGGCGCTGGGCATTATGGCGGGGCTGATTCTGATGATCCTTGGCTACCGGATGAGCGGGACGCATGATCTCTACGCCCTGCCGCCTTATCTGCGCCATGTGAACAACACGCTGATGGTGATTGCGGTGGGTCTCTTTGCGCTCGGGCATTCCAAAAGCCGCCTGCGGGCCAAGATGCGGCATCCGATGCTGACCAGTGTCGTGGTCTGGGGCGTGGCGCATCTTTTGGTGAATTCGGATGCGGCCTCTTTGGTGCTTTTTGGCGGCATGACGCTTTGGGCACTTGCCGAGATGGCGCTGATCAACCGCGCGGAGCCTGCGCCTGAGCGGTATCAAGGTGGCAGCCTGGCGGGGGATATGCGTCTGGTGGTGATTTCTCTCGTGGTTTTCGGCGCGATTGCCGGGGTACATATCTGGTTGGGGTATAACCCGTTTCCGGGGTGAGCGCATCACGAGGAGCAGAGAGATGAAAGCCTACAGGTTGCTGACCGAAGAAGACACATCGGCCTTTTGTCACAAGGTGACGGAGGCTCTGAACAAGGGCTGGGCGCTGTACGGCGATCCCAGCTACGCCTTTGACGCCGCGTCTGGAAAGATGCGTTGCGCGCAGGCGGTCACAAAGGAGACGGAAGGGGAGTATTCCCCGGACGTGAAGCTGGGACAGCTATAGTGGGAGGACCATCGAGGTGAAAACCAATCCGGGACGTTTTTTCGAGGATTATGCAATCGGGCAGGTGATCGAGCATGCCGTGCCGCGCACCGTGTCGGGCGGCGAACGGGCGCTGTATCATGCGCTCTATCCGGCGCGGCATGCGCTTTATTCCTCTGACGAGTTTGCCGAGAACTGCGGGCTTGAGAAAAGCCCCATGGACGATCTGATCGCCTTTCATGTGGTCTTTGGCAAAACCGTCCCGGATATTTCGCTCAATGCGGTGGCGAACCTTGGCTATGCCGAGGGGCGCTGGCTGAAACCGGTCTATCCGGGAGATACGCTGCGCTCGGTCTCTGAGGTAATCGGGCTGAAACAGAACTCCAACGGCAAATCCGGCGTGGTTTATGTGCGGACCCGGGGGCTGAATCAGTGGGACGAGCCTGTTTTGGAATATGTCCGCTGGGTGATGGTGCGCAAACGCGATCTCGATGCGCCCGCTCCCGAGACAGTGATCCCGGAACTGACCAAGGTGGTGGCGCCGGAGAAACTGGTGATCCCGGAGGGGCTGGATTTCCTGAAATACAACTTCACGCTGGCGGGGGAGCCGCATCGCTTTGGCGACTATGAGATTGGCGAAAAGATCGACCATGTGGACGGGGTGACCATCGAGGAAGCCGAACACATGATGGCGACCCGGCTGTGGCAGAACACGGCGAAAGTGCATTTCGATGCGACCAATCGCGAGGATGGCAAGCGGCTGATCTATGGCGGGCATGTGATCTCCATGGCGCGGGCGCTGTCGTTCAACGGGCTCGCCAATGCGCAGATGATCGTGGGGCTCAATGGCGGGGCGCATGCCAATCCCTGTTTCACGGGCGATACGGTGCGGGCCTACACCGAAGTGCTCGACAAGGCGGAGACCGATGCGCCCGGTGTGGGCGCGCTGCGGCTTCGGCTTGTGGCCTATAAACACGGGGCGCCGGAGTTCGCCTACAAGACGGAAGAGGGGAAATATCACCCCGATGTCCTGCTCGATCTGGATTACTGGGCGCTGGCGCCGGTTTGATCCATTCGGGCCTTTGAATTTGTGATCGCAAATTTGGGTCGCGCCGCAGAGGCGCGGCCCTTTTTCGTCGGTTTTCCAGGATGTTTTATGTTATAAGACTTATGAAAACCCTCAGAAAAGCCGATAGCGCTACATTTGTGATCACACCTACAATCTTGTGATCACAATGCGTGTTTTGAGTGACATTAATCCTCGAAAAGAGGTTTTGTTAGCGCTACCAATTGCCGAGTGGGTGGTGACTCGGGGGGAGAAAAGGTTATTACGGACCCAGCTTACAGCATCACTCGTGAAAGGACGTCACCATGGCTGATGTGAACCGCGGCAACCGGCCGCTTTCTCCCTTCATGCTCGGAAAATACTATCGCCCGCAGATGACTTCGATCTCGTCGATTCTCGTGCGGATCACCGGCAACGCCCTGATTGCGGCGGCCTTCCTCTCGGTCTGGTGGCTTCTGGCCGCTGCGACCGGCCCCGAATATTTCGACTTCGTCAACTGGCTCATCACCTCATGGATCGGCGACATCGTGATGTTCCTGTCCGTCTGGGCGCTCTGGTACCACTTCGGCGGCGGCTTGCGTCACCTGGTGTGGGACGCGGGCCGTTGCCTCGATGTGGCGACGTCCGAGAAACTTGGCTGGGCGATGCTGATCGGTGCCACGATCATGACCATCATCACCGCGCTCGTGGTCTGAGGAGACAAGACAATGGCATTTCTGACTGACCGCAAACGCGCCGCCAATCTCGGCTCCGCCCACCACGGTGCAGAGCATCACTGGTTCATGATCGTCTCCTCGATCGGCCTGATGATCCTGATGCCGCTTTTCATCTTCACCTTCGGGTGTGCGCTGGGCGGCACTTACGAAGAGGTGATCGCCTATTACAGCCGTCCCTTCCCGGCGATCGTCGCGGGGCTGACCCTCGTCGTCTCCATGATGCACATGATGCGCGGCTGGCAAATGATGGTCGAAGACTACACGGCGGGCTTTACCCGCAAGTTCCTCGTGATCGGCATGAATTTCTTCTGCTACGCCCTGATCGCGACCGGTCTTTTCGCCCTCGTGAAACTCGCCCTCTGAACCGTACAGGTTAAGGAATAAAGACAATGACAGCAGCATATGAATATGAAACCCACGAATATGACGTGGTTGTTGTTGGTGCGGGCGGTTCCGGGCTTCGGGCAACGCTGGGCATGGCCGAACAGGGCCTGCGCACGGCCTGTGTAACCAAGGTTTTCCCGACGCGCTCCCACACCGTGGCCGCGCAGGGCGGGATCGCCGCTTCGCTTTCCAACATGGGGCCGGACAACTGGCAGTGGCACATGTATGACACCGTGAAGGGCTCCGACTGGCTCGGCGACACCGACGCGATGGAATACCTCGCCCGCAACGCGCCGAAAGCGGTGTACGAGCTTGAGCACTACGGTGTGCCCTTCTCGCGGACCGAAGAAGGCAAGATCTACCAGCGCCCGTTCGGCGGCCACACCACCGAATTCGGTGAAGGCCCGCCCGTGCAGCGCACCTGTGCCGCCGCAGACCGCACCGGTCACGCGATCCTGCACACGCTTTACGGCCAATCCGTGAAGAACAACGCCGAATTCTACATCGAATATTTCGCCATCGACCTGATCATGTCGGATGACGGTGTGTGCCAGGGCGTTCTGTGTTGGAAACTCGATGACGGCACCTTCCACCTGTTCTCCGCCAAGATGGTCGTTCTGGCGACCGGCGGTTATGGCCGGGCCTTCTTCTCCGCGACCTCCGCGCACACCTGCACCGGCGACGGTGGCGGCATGGTGGCCCGTGCGGGTCTGGCGCTTCAGGATATGGAATTCGTTCAGTTCCACCCGACAGGCATCTACGGCTCCGGCTGTCTGATCACCGAGGGCGCGCGCGGCGAAGGCGGATACCTGACCAACTCCGAAGGCGAGCGTTTCATGGAACGCTATGCCCCGACCTACAAGGACCTCGCACCGCGTGACTACGTGTCCCGGTCTATGACGATGGAAATCCGCGAAGGCCGTGGTGTTGGCGAGCACAAGGACCATATCTTCCTGAACCTCAGCCACCTTCCGGCCGAGGCTCTGGCGGAACGTCTTCCGGGCATCTCCGAGTCGGCGAAAATCTTCGCGGGTGTGGACGTCACGAAAGAGCCGATCCCGGTTCTGCCGACCGTGCACTACAACATGGGCGGTATCCCGACCAACTATCACGGTGAGGTTCTCAATCCGACGGCGGACAACCCGACCGCCGTGGTGCCGGGCCTGATGGCTGTGGGTGAAGCGGGCTGTGCCTCCGTGCACGGTGCGAACCGTCTCGGCTCCAACTCGCTCATCGACCTCGTGGTCTTTGGCCGCGCCGCCGCGATCCGCGCCGGTGAGGTTGTTGACCCGCGTGCGCCGAACCCGGAGATGAACATGGCTTCCGTGGAGAAAGCCTTTGATCGCTTCGACAGCCTGCGCTACGCGAAAGGCGCGATCCCGACCGCAGAGCTGCGGCTTGAGATGCAGCGCACGATGCAGGCCGATGCCGCCGTGTTCCGAACCGATAAGTCTCTCAAAGAGGGTGTCGAGAAGATGACGGTTGTCGCGGGCAAGATGGGCGATCTGGGCGTGACCGACCGGTCGCTGATCTGGAACTCGGACCTGATGGAAACGCTCGAACTGACCAACCTGATGCCGAACGCTCTGGCGACCATTCATGGGGCCGAAGCCCGGAAAGAATCCCGTGGCGCGCATGCCCATGAGGATTACCCGACCCGTGACGACGTGAACTGGCGCAAACACACCATTTCGCGCGTCGAAGGCACCAATGTCGAACTGAGCTATCGTCCGATCATCGAGGCCCCGCTGACCACCGAGGAAGAAGGTGGCATCAGCCTCGCCAAGATCGCGCCGAAAGCGCGGACGTTCTAAGGAGATTACCCCATGGTTCAATTCAATCTGCCCAAGAACTCCAAGATCGTGACGGGGAAAACCTGGCCGAAGCCGGAGGGTGCGACCAATGTCCGCAAGTTCCAGATCTATCGCTGGAACCCGGATGACGAGAAGAACCCGTCGGTGGACACCTATTTCCTCGACATGGATCGCTGCGGCCCGATGGTTCTAGACGCGCTGATCAAGATCAAGAACGAGATCGACCCGACGCTGACCTTCCGCCGCTCCTGCCGCGAAGGCATTTGCGGGTCCTGTGCGATGAACATCGACGGGATCAACACGCTCGCGTGCATCTACGGTCTCGACGAGATCAAGGGCGACGTGCGCATCTTCCCGCTGCCGCACATGCCGGTGGTGAAAGACCTGATCCCGGACCTGACGCATTTCTATGCGCAGCACGCCTCGATCATGCCGTGGCTTGAGACCAAGACCAACCGCCCGGAAAAGGAATGGCGTCAGTCCATCGAGGACCGGAAGAAGCTCGACGGTCTTTATGAATGCGTGATGTGCGCCAGCTGCTCGACCTCCTGCCCGAGCTACTGGTGGAATGGCGACAAATATCTTGGACCGGCCGCATTGCTGCACGCCTACCGCTGGATCATCGACTCGCGCGATGAGGCCACCGGCGAGCGTCTCGACATGCTGGAAGACCCGTTCAAACTCTACCGCTGCCACACCATCATGAACTGTGCGAAAACCTGCCCGAAGGGGCTGAACCCGGCGGCTGCCATCGCGCATATCAAGAAAATGATGCTCGAACGCGCTCACTGAGCGCGTTCGTCAGAACGAAAGATGGGCGCGCGCATTGAGCGCGTCCGTCGGACAAGCCAGGAAAGCCCCGCTTTGGCGGGGTTTTTCTTTGCGCTTCTCCCCCTTGTCGCACATCGGGTGATCCGCCATCGTTTGCCGGACCGCTCCCGGACGTCTTAAGGAGATCCACATGCGCAAATCCATCGGTGCCCGCTTTCTGATCGTCGGCCTTCTGACGCTTCTGATGTTCATCCCACTGTTCTTCGTCTCCGACATCGTGCAGAGCCGGAAGAATTATTCGCAATACACCCTGAATGAGGTCGGGCGCGAATGGGGCGGGGAGCAGGTGATCGCCGGGCCGATGCTGATGATTCCGGTCGAGGAAACCGTCGAGCGCACGGAGCGCGAAGCGGTGGTCGATCCGGAGAGCGGCGAGATCGTGCTCGATGCCGATGGCAGTCCGCGCCAGCGGCAGGTGACGCGCAAGGTGACGGTGACGCGCGATCCGATCTATGTCTATCCGGGGCGCTTCGATGTCGCCATCGACACACAGACACAGATCCGGCATCGCGGGATTTTCTCCGTGCCGGTCTATCAGGCGGGGATCGAGATGGGGTTCGATTTCCCCTGGGACCAGATCGCCACGCAGGCGGTCAATGAAGAGGTGATCCTCTGGGACCGGGCGGAGTTGATCCTGTCGCTGTCATCGAATGCCGCGCTGCGCGGGCAAGCGGTGCTGACGGTCGACGGGGAGGAGGTGGCGCTCGAACCTATCGCCTCCGCCGATGAGGCTGCTGGCATCATGGCGGCTTTGGGCGATCCGCGCGGCAAGACCGATTACACGTTGGTGCTTGGTGCCAATGGCGCACAGTCATTGCAGATCGCGCCGGTCGGGCGGCAGACCTCCGTGACCATTGCGTCGGACTGGCCGCATCCGAGTTTCCGGGGTGCATTCCTGCCGGACGGCTCGGAAATTTCCGAAGCGGGCTTCTCGGCAACCTGGACCATCCCGCATCTCGCGCGCACCCTGCCGCAGATGACGCGGGAGGATTACACCCGCGCGCTGCGCTATGGCATGGCCTTCGGGGTCGATTTCATCGAGCCGAACGATTTCTATCAAAAATCCTATCGGGCGGCAAATTACTCCATCCTGTTCATCGCGCTGACCTTTCTCACCGTATTGTTGGTGGAAAAAGGCACGGAACGCCCGGCGCATCCGGTGCAATATATCCTGATCGGTCTGGCGCAGTCGATTTTCGTGCTGCTGATGGTGGCCTATTCCGAACAGATCGGCTTTGGTCCGGCCTATGCGCTCTCTGCCGGGGCGACGGTGGTGCTTTTGACCTTCTTCGGGGCGGTGGGCCTGAAACTCGGGCGGCGCACGGCGGTTCTGGGCGTGATGTTGCTAGTGCTCTACGGTGTGCTCTATCTGATCCTGCGCTCGGCGGATTATGCACTGCTGGCAGGGGCGTCTCTGGCCTTTGTGGCGCTGGCAGCGACCATGTATTTCACCCGCAACGAGGATTGGTACGGGCCGGAGGGCACCGGGTTTCTGGGGCGGAAACGCAAGGTGCAGCCGGAGGTTCCGCCGAAGTCGTAGCCGGGGCAGCCGTCACGCAAGTGTGCGTTTTCATTGGACGGTTCGGGGGGTATGAGGGGGCATGCTCTTCCTCGTCCCCCTCATCGTCATCGCGCTTTATGTCGGCATGTATCTCATGCGGTCGAACAAGACCGGGGCCTGCCGGTGGCGACAGGTCGGCAAGGACGAGGCGGGCGTGCGCTGGCGTTGTCCGGTCTGTGGTGCAGAGGCCGAGACCGTTGCCGGGGAGCCGAAGTTCTGCGGCGGGCAAGGGCCACGCTAGTCCCGCAAGGCATATCTCCGGTGCTGCGTTGCAGCATGCGCATGACGACTATGCGTCATAAGGGGGCTGTCATGCCCGGCGTTGCAGCATACCTAGGGACACAAGGGAGGGCCCAACGGACCCTTAACGGAGACTGACACATGACCCTGCACGACGCGAAACTGAAAGACGCCGCCGCGAAAGAGACCACGATGAAAGTCTCCGAATGGCTGGAATACTATGCGCCGACCACCCCGGCCGTGAATACCGGCGAGCAGATCGCCCCGCGCAAGCTGGACGTGCTCGACCAGATGTACGCCTATTACGAGTGAGCCACGCGCCCCTCGCAAAATGAAAAGCCCCGCCTGAGCGGGGCTTTTGTGTTTCAGCAGTAGCGTTCGACGCCGACCATTTGCTGATCGGAATAACGGTCGCCTGCTGCCCAGCCTGCGGGCAGGATTTGCTCGATCTCCCAGAGATCGTCCTCGGACAGACCGATCTCGCCCGCATGGGCCCAATCGGCAAGGTGCTCTTTGGTCCGCGTTCCGGGGATCGGGATCAGATGATCGCCCTGATGCAAAACCCATGCGAGCGCCAGCGCGGGCGTGGAGACGCCTTTCGTCTCGGCGTAGGCGCGGAAGGCACGGATATAGTCCATGTTTTCAAGCCAGTTCTGGCCCATGAAGCGCGGGTTCACCTTGCGGAAATCGCTATCGTCAAAGGTGCTCGGGTCGAGATCGGCCACACCCAGCGCCCCGCGCGCGACCGGGGAGAAGGGGATGAAGGCGATGTCCAGCTCTTCGCAGGTCTGGATCACGCCGAGTTCCGGCTGACGGGTCCAGAGCGAATATTCGTTCTGCACCGCCGTCACCGGCACGACACTATGCGCACGACGGATGGTGGAAGGGGCGACTTCGGAGAGACCCCAGGCGTCGATCAGGCCCTCTTCGATCAGCTTGCCCATGGTCTCGGCGACCGTTTCCACCGGCAGCTCCTGTTGCCGACGGTGGATATAGTAAAGCTCGACCTTGTCGCGGTTCAGTTTCTTGAGTGAGCTTTCGAGCTCCGAGCGAATGTAATCTTCTTCGTTGTCGAAGGCGCGCGGCGGCCCGGGGATGATGCCGACTTTCGTGGCCAGCGTCACCTCCGCACCGCTCTCCTTGAGGTATTGGCCGACGATGCGTTCGGAGCGGCCCATGCCATAGAGATTCGCGGTGTCCCAGAAGTCGATCCCGGCGGCTTCCACCGCCGCCAGCGTTTCGAGCGAGGTCTCGTCATCGGCCTCCCCGAAGAACCCGGCGAAGCTCATGCAGCCGAAACCGATTGCGCTTACCATAGGGCCATGTGCGCCAAGTTGGCGTTTGGGCATGCTCATGCCATTTTCCTTTTCGTTTTTAAAAGACTTAGCGGGTCCAGAGCGTGGAGGCCGATCCTGTCGTCCGATCAATGGTGTAGCGCGTTTCTCCGGTGGGGCAACAGCGCGGCTCGCCGTCTTTCAACGTGGTGAGGGTCACCTCGATCCGGTCGGGATAAAAGGCGGCGTCTCGGGGACCATGGCCCCAGATTTGTGAAATCGGGCCAAGATAGGTGAACTGCGGTCCGGGTTGGTTCAGCGCATAGCGCCCCACGGCAATGCTGACGCTGCCCGCCGATCCCTCGATCCATTCATAGATAAAGCCAAGAGCTTCGGTGGCCTGTGCCGGATCGGGATGGTTCGGGAAAAAATACGAACCTTCCACGTGCGCGGGTTTATTTGCGAGCGTCTGAAACAGAACGGCATCGAGATTGGGCCAGTCCTGAGCCTGAAGCGAAAGCGGCAGGGTGGCGAGGGTGAGGGCGAAAGCTTTGGCAAGAAAGGACATGGGGACGACCGGGGCACTCTTTTGGAAATCCGTTTTTCCAAGAGTGCCCCGGAGCGGCAGTGCAATCAAGCCGCGAAGGCTGCCTCAAGCGCGATCTCGACCATATCGCCGAAGCTCTTTTCGCGCTGGTCCGACGGCAGGGCCTCATGGGTCAGCAGGTGATCGGAAACGGTCATGACGCCCAACGCGCGCACGCCATGACGGGCGGCAACGGTATAGAGCTCGGCGGCTTCCATTTCGACGCCCAGAATGCCGTGGCGGATCATCACCTCGTCGAGATCGGGACGTTCGGCATAGAAAATGTCCGAGGAATAGATATTGCCGACATGGACGCCGGTGTCCTTCTGACGCGCGGCGGCAACAGCGGCCTCCAGAAGGCCGTAATTGGCACAGGGCGCGTAGTTGATTTCCTTGAAGAACCCGGCCGACGGCGTGGTGCCCATGGTGGTGGCGGTCATGGCGATCACCACGTCGCGCACCTTGATATGGTGCTGCATCGCGCCACAGGACCCGATGCGAATGAGCGTCTTGGCACCATATTCGGTGATCAGCTCATTGGCGTAGATCGAGATCGACGGCATGCCCATGCCGGAGCCGTGAATGGTCACCGGGTTGCCCTTGTAGGTGCCGGTGAAGCCCAGCATACCACGCACCTCGTTCACCAGTTTGATGTCGTCGAGATAGGTCTCGGCGGCCCATTTGGCGCGGTAGGGATCGCCCGGCATCAGGACGGTTTCGGCGATGTCGCCAATGGCTGCGGAAATATGGGGGGTCGGCATGCTGTCCTCGCGATAAATCTCTTTGAGGCCATAAAGCCAGCCCCGGCGAGGATTGTATAGATTGCAACCGCGGTTTTTGTTCCGTTCTGGTTCAGAAGCTATAGCCGAAATATGCCAGGTCCCGGGCATAGAAGTCTTCGAGCAGGGCGCGGGTCTTGTCGTCATGGGCGAGGCGATAATCCTGTCCCATGGGCGAGGCCTTTTGCACATGGAGCGTGCCAAGCTCCGGAAAACCGATCTTCTGACCGATGCGGGTGATCGCCTCGGTGCGGTTCTCGAAGCGGAAAATCTCGGTGACCAGTGGGGTGCCCTCGGCATCGAGCACGAAATCGCAGGCGGTGCGGCGCAGACCGAAATAGCCCAGATAGGGGGTCGCGGGCGAGGCCTCGACATGGCGGGCGACGAATTCGGCATAACTCCAACTGGTCGGAAGATCGCCGCATTTCTGCATGTAATTGTAAAAGGACAGGAGCCGCTCGAACGGATTGCGTACGATGCTGAAGCTGTAGAGGCTGGCCCAGACCTTGGGGCCGGTGATTTCCTGCATTTCACGGGCGCTCAGATGTTCGGGCAGGACCTGCTCTGTCGCATGTTCCGCCTCGATCACGTTGCGCTTGCCGTGAATGGGGCCAAATCGCTTGCCAAGCTCGGCCCGGATCGAGGTCGAGGAGGTGCGGGGAATGTCGATGAACCAGAAGCCGGTTGCGTCGATTGCCCTGGTGATTTTCCTGTTGCGATAATGGGTCTCGATCCGGCGGAGCGATTTTTGCAGATGTCCCATCCCGGCTCTCTCTTCAACTTCTGGGTGGAGAGGCCTCTAACGGTGGAGACGACCGGGGTAAAGGAGACAATCCGGTGGTGGGCTGGTTTCCTCTCATGCAGAAGAACGAAGCCCGGCCACGCCGCAAGACGTGACCGGGCCGTGTGACATGGGGAGGTCTGGCGCGTTTACTCGGCGGCCTGTGCAGCCGGATCGACCAGGGCGACAATGTCGAACATGATGCGGTTCAACTCGAAATCCTTGGGCGTATAGACACGGGCGATGCCGATGGCGCGCAGGTGCTCGGCGTCCTCTTCGGGGATGATGCCGCCCGCGACCACGGGGATGTGAGCCAACCCCGCCTCCTTCATCTGCCGCATCAGCTCCTCGAGAAGCGGGATATGCGAGCCCGACAGGATCGACAGCCCCACCACATGGGCATCGTCGGCCTTGGCGGCGGCGACAATCTCGGCGGGGGTCAGGCGGATGCCCTCATAGGCGATGTCCATACCGCAATCGCGGGCTCGCGCGGCGATCTGTTCGGCGCCGTTGGAGTGGCCGTCGAGACCGGGCTTGCCGACGAGGAACTTGAGCTTGCGGCCCAGAGAGGCCGATACGCGGGCGACCTCTTCGCGGATCTCGTCCAAGCCCTCGGTGCGGTTCGACGGGTTGGCGGAGACGCCGGTCGGGCCGCGATACTGGCCAAAGGCCGCGCGGACCACGTCGCCCCATTCGCCGGTCGTGGCCCCCGCTTTCGCGGCTTTGATCGAGGCTGGCATGACGTTGACGCCGTTGGCGGCCGCCTCCCGCAGCTCCTTGAGAGCGGTTTGCACCGCCGCTTCGTCGCGGGTTTCGCGCCAAGCGGTGAGGCGGGCGATCTGGTCGGCTTCCGCCTTCGGATCGGCCTTCATGATGCCCCCGTCGCCTGCGGTGAGCGGCGAGGGTTCGCCGGTGGTCCATTTGTTGACGCCGACGACGACGGTCTCGCCCGCCTCGATCCGCGCGATGCGTTCGGCATTGGCCTCCACAAGGCGAGATTTCATATATTCGATCGCCTCAATCGCGCCGCCCATACCGTCGAGCGTTTCCAACTCGGCACGCGCACCGTCTTTCAGCTCGGCCACCTTGCGCTCCACGGCGGGGTTGTTGTCGAACAGGTCTTCATATTCCAAGAGGTCCGTTTCATAGGCGAAAATCTGTTGCATCCTGAGCGACCATTGCTGATCGAAGGGACGCGGCAGGCCAAGCGCCTCGTTCCAGGCAGGCAACTGCACCGCGCGGGCGCGGGCGTTTTTCGACAGGGTCACGGCGAGCATTTCGATCAGGATGCGATAGACGTTGTTTTCCGGTTGCTGCTCGGTGAGGCCCAGCGAGTTGACTTGAACGCCATAGCGGAAACGACGGAATTTCGGGTCCTCGACGCCGTAGCGTTCGCGGGTGATCTCATCCCACAACTCGACAAAGGCGCGCATTTTGCACATCTCGGTGACGAACCGGATGCCTGCGTTCACAAAGAAGGAGATGCGTCCAACCATATTGGGGAAGGCCTCGGCAGGCACTTTCTCCTTCAGGTCGTCCAGAACGGCGATGGCTGTGGCGAGAGCGAAGGCCAGTTCCTGCTCCGGCGTCGCGCCCGCCTCTTGCAGGTGGTAGGAACAGACGTTCATCGGGTTCCATTTCGGCAGATGCTCGCGCGTATAGGCGGCCACATCCGTGATCATCCGCAAAGACGGGCGCGGCGGACAGACATAGGTGCCGCGCGACAGATACTCTTTGATGATGTCGTTCTGCACCGTGCCCTGAAGCTTGGAAATATCCGCGCCTTGTTCCTCTGCGACCGCGATATAGAGCGCGAGCAACCAAGGCGCCGTGGCGTTGATCGTCATCGAGGTGTTCATCTGTTCGAGCGGAATCTCATTGAACAGCATCCGCATGTCGCCCAGATGCGCGACCGGCACACCGACCTTGCCCACTTCGCCCTTGGCCAGCTCGTGATCGCTGTCATAGCCGGTCTGGGTCGGCAGGTCGAAGGCGACCGACAGGCCGGTCTGCCCCTTGGACAGGTTGGTGCGATAGAGCGCGTTGGAGGCTTTGGCGGTCGAGTGCCCCGCATAGGTGCGGAAGAGCCAAGGACGATCTTTGGCTGGACGCTCCTTTTTCACCTCATGTGCCGTCTCGGTCATCGCAAGCCTCCCCTTCGCGTGTCAGATCTGTTGCGTGCAACAATATTTCTCAGAATGTCTTATGCGTGGAATAATGTGCCAATGTCAATTCGCCGCAACGCGGCGGAGCAGGAAAATTTCATGGTTCTCCATGTGACGTAAGGATATTTCTTTCTGAATTTTCAGATGAGAGCTTTGATTTATTTGAATTTATCATGTTTTTCTGCGTTTGCTCGGTTATATAATTTCAAAAATGATAGCTACAGCATTGCATAATTGCTTTCATGAGCGTATCACCATGTCAGACGCTGCGATTCTGCATCGCGGCACAGGAGGGTGTTTCAAGGCAAGCTCAACCGGGGTCAGGAACGCGACCCAGAGCCAGGCTTGAGAAGAAATTTGGAGGACACGACATGGCGCTCGACACCAACCAGCCGGCCTATGAGGCCGAAGAGAAAGAGCTCTACGAGATCGGGGAAATCCCGCCGATGGGCTATGTGCCGCCGAAGATGTACGCTTGGGCGATCCGGCGCGAACGTCACGGCGAGCCGGAAACCTCCTTCAAGAACGAGGTGGTGGACACGCCGAAACTCGACAGCCACGAGGTACTTGTCCTCGTGATGGCGGCGGGCGTGAACTACAATGGCATCTGGGCCGGTCTCGGTGTGCCGATTTCCCCTTTCGACGGTCACGGGGCGGAGTATCATATCGCGGGGTCCGATGCCTCGGGCATCGTCTGGGCCGTTGGGGATCGCGTCAAAAACTGGAAAGTGGGCGACGAGGTCGTGATCCATTGCAACCAAGACGATGGCGACGATGAAGAATGCAACGGCGGCGATCCGATGTACTCCCCGTCCCAGCGTATCTGGGGGTACGAGACGCCGGACGGCTCTTTCGCGCAGTTCACCCGGGTGCAGGCGCAGCAACTTCTGCCGCGTCCGAAGCATCTGAGCTGGGAAGAGAGCGCGTGCTACACACTGACGCTCGCGACCGCCTACCGGATGCTGTTCGGCCACGCGCCGCACGATCTGAAACCCGGTCAGACGGTTCTGGTCTGGGGCGCTTCGGGCGGGCTTGGGTCGTTTGCGATCCAGCTTGCCAAGGCGGCAGGCGCGCATGCGATCGGGGTGATCTCCGGCGAGGACAAGCGCGATTTCGTCATGGGGCTGGGCGCCAAGGGCGTCATCAACCGCAAGGAGTTCGATTGCTGGGGGCAACTGCCGACCGTGAACACGCCGGAATATGCCGCGTGGTTCAAGGAAGCGCGCAAGTTCGGCAAGGCGATCTGGGACATCACCGGCAAAGGCAACAATGTCGACATGGTGTTCGAACACCCCGGTGAAGCGACCTTCCCGGTGTCCTCCTTCGTTTGCAAGAAGGGCGGCATGGTGGTGATCTGTGCGGGGACCTCCGGGTTCAACTGTACTTTCGACGTGCGCTACATCTGGATGCACCAGAAGCGTTTGCAGGGCTCGCACTTCGCCCACCTGAAACAGGCGGCTGCGGCCAACCGTTTGGTGATCGACGGCAGGATCGACCCTTGCATGTCGGAGGTCTTCACCTATGACGAGATCCCTGCGGCACATATGAAGATGCTGAAGAACCAGCACAAGCCGGGCAATATGGCGGTGTTGGTGCAGGCGCCGAAAACCGGGTTGCACACGCTGCAGGATGTGCTTGACGCCGGCAAATAAGGCCATCCCGTCAGCATCTGACGTCATGAAATGTCCCGCCCTTTCGTCAAGAGGGCGGGATTTTTTTGACTGTTGGATTTGCGCAACTATGGGTTGATCTCGGCCTTGACCGGGAATCGGGCATTGCGATTCTTGAAATTGTCGGCATCTCCCTTCTCAAGCCCGTGAGAATTAACGGAATATTTGAATTCATTCAGTTATCTGATTCTGCCTCGCCATTTATGGGGAGGGTGAAACCGCGAATACCAAAATGCAAATTCGATGCCTAAAGTTGAAAATGCATCCACGCGAACGCCGAAAGAGGGTTTACATGCGCAACGATTGGATTCTTGATGTACTCACAGATCTGCGGACATTCGCGGAGCAGAACGGGCTGAAATCGAGCGCCGAACAGATTGCGGATACCTGTCTTGTCGTGGCCGCGGAACTGTCGAACAAGGATCAGGCCGCGTTGTCAGAACAGGCGGGGGTGCATGGCGACGGAGTTGCAAGACTTTCTGGAGGTTATTCAGCAAGTTGACACGTTTGAAGGGTTTCAGGAGGCAACCGTCGGGCTGCGTGATCTCCTGAACATCACCCATGTTGTTTACCATTGGGTAAACAGCGTGGGCGAACGGTTCGGCGCCGGCACCTATTCCTCGGACTGGGTCGATCGTTATCTCGAAAAAGACTACCTGCGGATGGACCCGGTGCTGTTCGGCTGTTTCCAGCGTTTCACCCCCGTGAACTGGAAACAACTGGACTGGTCCTCGAAGGCGGCCAAGGCGTTTTTTCGCGACGCGTTGGATCACGGGGTCGGAAATCAGGGCTACACCATCCCGTTGCGGGGGCCGAACGGTCAGTTCGCCCTGTTGAACCTCAATCACAATGCCACTGACGACCAATGGGAACGGTTCATCTCGCGCTATGAGCGTGACCTGATGATCGTGGCACATGAGTTCAACAAGAAGGCGCTGTCCTTCGATGCTCCGGGAGAGGTGCAGAGCGGCCCGGCCCTGTCGCCCAGGGAAACCGCGGCCATCACGCTGATCGCCAGGGGGCTCAGCCGGGGGCAGGCGGCGGCGGAGATGGGTATTTCCGAGCACACGCTCAGGGTCTATATCGAATCGGCCCGGCACAAGCTGGGGGCGATGAACACGACCCATGCGGTGGCGCGGGCGCTCTCCTTGGGGTTGATCATCGTCTGAGTGCCGATTGACGTAGGGTTGTGCGGATTTTCTGCCAAAAAATGCTCCGAAAGCGCTCCTGCGGCGCTGCAAAGGGGCTGCGCACGCTGTGGCTAGGATATGGTTAACTCTTGGACGCTAGCGTCCAGTCAAGTTGACGGAGACAGGAGAGATATCCCAATGCTGCGCTATATTTACGGACAAGACCTTTGCCATTTCCCGCTGCTGCGCGACACCATGTTCCGGGACCGCGCCGACCAGTTCAAACGCCGTCTCGGATGGGACGTGCATGTCAATGCGGCGGGCGAGGAACGTGACGAATACGACGAAATCAACCCGCTCTATGTGATCTGGCAGAAAGCCGACGGCACCCATGGTGGCTCGATGCGCTTTCTGCCGACGACGGGGGACACGATGGTGAACGATCACTTCCTGTTCCTGACCGACGGGGTTCGGATCGAAAGCCCGTTCATCTGGGAATGCACGCGATTCTGCCTCGCTCCCGGTGCGGATCGCCAGGTGACCGCCGCGCTGACGCTCGGCGCGGGGGAGATCATGGAGGAATTCCATCTCAAGCATTTCGTCGGCGTGTTCGACCCGCGCATGGAGCGCATCTATTCCCTGATGGGGCTCAAACCCGATGTGCTCGGCCGCTCGGGCGAGGGCCGCGAGGCGGTCGGTGTCGGGCTTTGGGAGATGCACGAGGATGTGTTTGTCCCGACGTTGGAAAAGGCCGGGATCGACCGTGAGACCTCGAAACGCTGGTTTCATGACGCCTTCGATCATCCCTTTGTCGAGGATCGGCGCGCGATCGCCTGATCCCTCTGGCGGACCCTGCGGGGGACCTTTATGGTTCCCCGCATGACGCTGACCTTCTCCACCGATCAGGCCGAAGCCTTTGATGCCATCACCTCGATGCTCGCACGTGTGGGGATCGACCTTGAAGATGGGATCATCACGCCGCAAGCCGCGGTGACGAACCAGCTCTGTGCCGTGATCGGCAAGGCCGGGTCGGGCAAGACGCTTTTGCTTTCAGAGCTTTACAAGGCACTGGACGCGGCAGGCGTGGAGATCGTCTCTGGCGATTGGGAAGGCAAAAAGCGCAAGGAACGGCGCACGCTGGCCATCCTCGCGCCGACCAACAAGGCAGCCTCCGTGCTGCGCTCGCGCGGCGTGCCCGCGACGACGATCCACCGCATTCTCTACACTCCGGTCTATGACCCGGAATATGAGGCCATCGCGGAATGGCTGGCGGGCAATGGCAACCGACCCGATCTCGAGGGGCTCAACATCGAGGGGTTGACCGACGCGGCGCTCGACCGGGCCTATGCGTTTTATCAGAACAACAAATCCATCCCCGGCGCGCTGGCGGCGGCGGGGCTTCGGGGGTCGGATTTCATCACCGGTTGGAAACGTCGCGAAGATCCGCTCGACATCGGTTTCATCGACGAGAGCTCGATGCTGGACAAACGCCAGTTCGAGGATTTGCAGGAAATTTTTCCAACGCTGGTGCTGTTCGGCGACCCGGCGCAGCTCGCGCCGGTGAACCAGTCGGGCGAGATGGTGTTCGAGAGCCTGCCCGAGGAAAAACAACATATCCTGCACCGCATTCACCGGCAGGAAGCGGACAGTCCGATCCTCGATCTGGCGCATGCGCTGGCAGACCCGCAACTGAGTTTCGAGCAATTCGAACGTATGATCGAAGACGCCGCGCGGCGCGACGACCGGGTGGTCTATGCGCAAAGGGTCGAAAGCGATCTGATGGCGCGCTCGCCGGTTCTGGTCTGGCGCAATGCGACGCGCATTCGGTTGATCCAGGCGTTTCGCAAAGTGTTTGACGCGCCAGAAGATGCGCTTTTGCCCGGCGAGCCGCTGATCTGCGACGGGATCGAATTGCCGATGAAGCATCGCAAGAAACGCCTCGATCTTGAGGCGCGGGGGCTGATCAAAGGCGCGCAGGTGGTCTATCTCGGGCCGGGGCGCAAGCCGGGGTTCTCGCGGCTGCATGTGATGGGGGCGGAGGACCCGAACATCTCGGCGGCCTCCATCGTGAAAATCGAATTCCCGGACGAGGAAGAGCCGTTCATCCCCTACGCGGCTCGTATGGGGGCGGCGTTTTTGCATGGGGCGGCGGTGACGATCCACAAGGCGCAGGGCAGCCAGTGGGAGAATGTCCAGGTCTTCGCCCCCGATCTTTACGCTGCTGCGCGGGCCGGACGGACGGAGGCGGGGATTCCCTTGTGGAAACGTCTGGCCTATGTGGCGATCACCCGGGCGGAAACGCGGCTTTTCTGGGTGACGCGGTCGATGCTGGCAAAGCCCTCGGGGCCGCTGTCCATCGCCGATCTGACCGCGAAAACGGCCGCGCCTCTGAAGCTTGAGCCGCAGACGGACATGGGATTCGACAAGGACGTTTGAAGCGCCGGGCTTTTCACCTGAGACATCCCGGAGAAAGGCCGACCGCTTTGCTTCAACGCCGGATCAGGCGGAACACCTCGGAAGCGGCCCAGCCGGAGAGCGCGGCGATCGCCAGCGCCATGAGGCCGTAGATCAGCGCCTGAGAATAGGCGAGGTTGTAGAGCCAGCGCTCGATCCCGACCTTCTGGACATTGATCGAGGTGCCGTAGCTGTCGATCACTTCACCGTCGCGGACAAGGAAAATCCGCGTGGCATAGGCGCCTTCGACGATGTTGGCGGGCAGCGCGATGGAAGTGTCGAACAGCGTGTCGGCGCTCAATACGACCTCGCCCTCGCGGGTGCGGTAGAGATCGTCTTTTTGCCGCAGTTCGATCAAGGCTTCGCGCGCCGGGTTGCCACGCATGGCGGGCAGGATGCGTTTGTCGGCGGTGATCTTCCAAAGGCTGTCGGTCAGGGGCGGCAGGATGTCGGCAATCGGACGGGTCGAGGCGACGGTGTAGAAGGTCGGCGTATGGCCGATGACCTGGGCCTCGACATTGATCCAGATGCCGAACCGGCGATCCTTGCGGCGGATGGTTTCCACCTGTTCCGGTCCGGCGACGGTGATGATCACGTCGAGCGGACTGTCCGTCGGGACGGGCTTGTCACGCTTCACCGCGCCGAACACGAGAATTTCGGAGCCGTCGAAATTGGCGTTTACAGAGACGCGGGTCTGCGACAGGGCGGCGACCACCTGTTCGGCCTGCGCGCCAAAGGGCAGGAGGCAAAGGAGGAGAAGGGCGAAAATCCGAGACATCACGACCCCAGCGAATAGAGATCTTTGGGCGGGATCAACAGGTCGATCCCGAGCTTGAGGCAAACGGCGAGCACCAGAAGGGCAAGCGCGATGCGGAGCTGTTCGGCTTTGAGTTTCAGCCCGATCTGGGTGCCGATCTGCGCCCCGATGACACCGCCGACCAGCAGGAGGAAGGCCAGAAGCACATCGACCGTATGGTTGGTGTAGGCGTGCAGCAGCGTGGTGAACCCGGCGGTGAAGATGATCTGAAACAGCGAGGTGCCGATCACCACCTTGGTGGGCATGCCGAGGATGTAGATCATCGCAGGCACCATGATGAAGCCGCCGCCCACGCCCATCACCGCGCCGAGCATGCCGACCATGACGCCGACGGCGATGGGCGGAATGGCGGAGATATAGAGCCCGGAGGCGCGAAACTTCATCTTGAAGGGCAGGGTGTGGACCCAGAGGTGTTTTTTGCGCGCGGGACGTCCGCCGGGGCGGCCTCTGGCGCGTCTGATCGCCCGGATCGACTCGATCAGCATGAGAAAGCCGATGATGCCGAGAAAGACGACGTAACAGAGCGTCACCAGCAGATCGACCTGCCCAAGCGCTTTCAGCATGTTGAAAATCTGGATGCCGATGGCGGAGCCGACAAGACCGCCGATCAGCAGAACCACGCCCATCTTGATGTCGACGGTCTTGCGCTTGAAATGCGCGAGCACGCCGGAGACGGAGGAGGCGACGATCTGGTTGGCGGAGGTGGCGACAGCCACGGCGGGCGGAATACCGACGAAGAACAACAAGGGCGTGATGAGAAAGCCGCCACCGACGCCGAACATGCCGGAGAGAACGCCGACGATACCGCCCAGCCCGAGAAGGGTGAAGGCGTTGACCGAGACTTCTGCGATGGGGAGGAAAATCTGCATGTGCGGGTCTTTCGCGTCGGCTTTCTTTCAGCAATGCAATGATTTGCCGGGCGCGTCAAATCAAGAGCCGGGGCGGCGATGTAAAAAACGGGCCCGAAGGCCCGTTTTCAGAAGGGCTGAAACGGGGTTTCAGCGTTCCTTCACATAGGATTGACCGCTGGCGCGCGGCGGGATCGCCTTGCCGACGAAACCGGCGAGGATGATCACGGTCAGGATGTAGGGCAGGGCCTGCATGAACTGCACCGGGATGACGATGTCGCCCAAGGCGATGGATTGATAGCGGTTGCCGATGGCCTCCAGAAGGCCGAACAGCAGCGTCGCCCAGAGCGCATACCACGGACGCCATTTCGCAAAGATCAGGGCCGCGAGTGCGATATAACCACGCCCCGCCGACATATCCTTGACGAAACCTGCCGCCAGAGAGGCGAGATAGGTGCCTGCCAGACCGCAGAGCACACCGGCGATCACCAGAGCCGCGTAGCGCAGGCGCACGACGGAGATCCCGGCGGTGTCCACGGCGCTGGGGTTTTCGCCCACGGCGCGCAGGCGCAGACCGAAACGGGAGCGATACAGCACCCACCAGGACAGCGGCACCGCCAGAAGCGCCAGATAGGTGAGCGCGGTGTGGCCGGAGATCAGCTCGTCATAGGCCGGACCGATCACCGGGATTTTCGCCATGGCGTCGGAGAAGGGCAGGTTCCACGGGGCAAAACGTCCGTCACCGCTCAGGGACGGGGTGCGCCCGCCGAGTTGGAACCAGCTTTGGCCGACGACGACGGTGAGACCGGCGGCGAGAAAGTTGAGCGCCACGCCGGAAATCAGTTGATCGCCCTTGAAGGTGATCGAGGCCAGCCCGTGGATCATCGAGAAGGCGAGAGAGCCCGCAACCCCTGCCAGAAGCCCGATCCAGATCGAGCCGGTCACGGCGGCGGCTGCGCCGGAGAGGAAGGCGGCGATGAGCAGCTTGCCCTCAAGCCCGATGTCCACCACGCCCGCGCGTTCGGAAAACAGACCGGCGAGGCAGGTCAGAAGCAGGGGCGTCGCGAGACGCACGGAGCTGTCGAGGATCTGGATGATCGTGAGATAGTCCATCTTACGCCTCCTTCTTTTTGCTGAACGCGAGGAACAGCTTTTCAAGCGGCACCCGCACCATGTTGTCGAGCGCGCCGGTGAACATGATCACCAGCGCCTGGATCACCACGACCAGCTCGCGCGGGATCGATTCCCAGAATGCCAGTTCCGCACCGCCCTGATAGAGGAAGCCGAACAGGATCGAAGCGAGGAAAATGCCGATCGGATGGTTGCGTCCCATGAGCGCCACCGCGATGCCGATGAAGCCCGCGCCCTCGACCGCGTTGTCGATCAGGCGCTCGGCCTCGCCCATCACGTTGTTGATCGCCATGAGACCGGCGAGCGCGCCGGAGATCAGCATGGCGATGATCACGATCCGCGCTGGATTGATCCCCGCATATTTCGCCGCCGATTCCGACTGGCCATAGGCGCGGATTTCATAGCCGAGACGGGTGCGCCAGATCAGCACATAGAAGGCGACGGAGGCCAGAATGGCCACGAGGAAGGACATGTTCGCCGGCGCGTTCTTGTTGAAACTTATGCCGAAGGGGGCCAGCATTTCATGGAAGGTCGGCAGGTGTGCCCCTGCCGGGAAACGCGCGCTCTCCGTGAGCATGGAGCCCGGCACTTTGAGGATGTTCAGGATGACATAGCCCACCAGAGCGGCGCCGATGTAGTTGAACATGATCGTGGTGATGACGATATGGCTGCCGCGCTTGGCCTGAAGCCAGGCCGGGATAAAGGCCCAGGCCGCGCCAAACAGCGCCCCGCCGATCATCGCCGCCGGAAGCGCGAGCGCCCAGTGCGGCCACGGCACCGAAAGGCAGACCAGCGTGACGCCAAGCCCGCCCAAGGTCGCCTGCCCCTCGCCGCCGATGTTGAACAGCCGGGCGTGATAGGCGACCGCCACGGAGAGACCGGTGAAGATGAAGTTCGTGGCGTAGTAGAGCGTGTAGCCGACCCCTTGGGTCGAGCCGAACGCGCCCTGCACCATGGTTTTGATCGCCATGATCGGATCTTTGCCGATGGCCCAGATCACCACGCCGGAAAAGAAGAAGGCGATCAGGATGGAGATCAGCGGAATGAGGATGGCATCCGCCCATTTCGGCATTTTGCTCATTGGTCTGCCCCCGCCGTCTCATGTTTCGTGTCGGTAATCCCGGCCATCATCAGGCCAAGCTCACCCTCGTTGGTCTCGGCGGGGATGCGTTCGCCCATGATCTGGCCGTCGAACATGACGATGATCCGGTCAGAGAGCGACAGGATTTCATCGAGTTCCACGGAGACCAGAAGGATCGCCTTGCCCTGATCGCGCAGCGCCACGATCTGTTGGTGGATGAATTCGATGGCGCCGATGTCGACGCCGCGGGTCGGCTGACCGACCAGCAACAGGTCCGGGTTGCGCTCGATCTCGCGGGCCAGCACGATTTTCTGCTGGTTGCCGCCGGAGAAGGATTTCGCCTCGAGCTTCGGGTTGGGCGGACGGACGTCGAATTTGTCCATGCTGCTCTGGGTCATCGCCTTGATGCCCGCATTGTCCATCAAAAGCGCGTTCTTTTGGTATTCCGGCGCGTGGTGATAGCCGAACACCATGTTTTCCCAAGCCTGGAATTCGAGGATCAGACCCTCGTCATGGCGGTCCTCCGGCACATGGGCGATGCCGCGTGCGCGGCGGGTCTGGCCGTTCGAGTGCTTGCCGGAGAGGTCGATCTCCTGGCCGTTCATCACGACCTTGCCGGTGCCGTTCTGATAGCCGCCCAGCACCTCCAGAAGTTCGGTCTGGCCGTTGCCCGCGACGCCCGCGATGCCGACGATCTCGCCTGCGCGCACCTCGAAGGACACGCCCTTGAGGCGCTCGACCTTCTGCTCGTCGATGACGCGCAGGTTCTCGATCTGAACCACCGGCGCACCGGGGGTGGCCGGTTTCTTGTCGACATGCAGCAAGACCTTGCGACCGACCATCAGCTCGGCCAGTTCCTCGGGCGAGGTCTCGGAGGTCTTCACGGTGGCGGTCATCTCGCCGCGGCGCATCACGGAGACCGTGTCGGTGATCTCCATGATCTCGCGCAGCTTGTGGGTGATCATAATGATCGTCTTGCCCTGTTCCTTCAGCCCTTCGAGAATGCGGAAGAGGTGATCGGCCTCGGCAGGCGTCAGAACGCCGGTCGGCTCGTCGAGGATCAGGATGTCCGCCTGTCGATAGAGCGCCTTGAGAATCTCGACCCGCTGCTGGTGGCCCACGGAGAGTTCTTCGATCAGGGCGTCCGGATCGACGGACAATTCATATTCGTCAGAGAGTTGCTTCAAAAGCTTGCGGGCTTTTGCCAGAGAGGGCTTCAACAGCCCGCCGTCTTCGGCACCGAGAATGACGTTTTCCAGAACGGTGAAGTTTTCCACCAGTTTGAAATGCTGGAACACCATGCCGATGCCGGCGGCGATGGCGGCCTGGCTGTCGGCGATCTGGACCTCTTTGCCGTTGATCAGGATCTGGCCGCTGTCGGCCTTGTAGAACCCGTAGAGGATCGACATCAGCGTGGATTTGCCCGCGCCGTTCTCGCCGATGATGCCATGGATCGAGCCCTTGGCCACCGAGATTGCGATGTCCTTGTTGGCCTGTACCGGGCCGAACGCTTTGGAAATGCCGCGCAGCTCGATCGCAGGGACAGAGGGGGCGGTGGCGGATGCGGTGGGGGCGACAGTCTCCTGCCGCCCCGCCTCGTTCTGAGCGCTCATGTGAGACTTACTCACCCGGTTTGTCGAAGGCCGGGCAGGTTTCGTCGGACATGTAGTCATGCACCACGACCTCGCCGGAGATGATCTTCGCGGTGGCGTCGTCCATCGCGGCTTTCATTTCCGGGGTGATCAGGGCTTCGTTGTATTCGTCGATGGCGGCACCGACGCCGTCATTCGCGAGCCCCATAACGAAGAGACCGGTTTCCAGGTCTTCGCCCTGCATGAAGGCGTCATAGACGGCGTTGTCGACGCGCTTGACCATCGAGGTCAGGACGTGACCCGGCTGCAGGAAGTTCTGGTTGCTGTCGACGCCGATGGCGAGCATGCCCTCGTCCGCTGCGGTTTGCAGCACGCCGAGACCGGTGCCGCCCGCCGCCGCGAAGACCACTTCGGAGCCAGCCGCTTTTTGCGCGCGGGTCAGCTCGCCGCCCTTCACCGGGTCGTTCCAGGCTTCGGGCTTGGTGCCAGTCATGTTGACGATGACCTTGCCGTCGGGTTTCACGGATTTGAAGCCCTGAGCATAGCCGCAGGCGAATTTGGAGATCAGCGGGATGTCCATGCCGCCGACGAAGGAGACGGTGTCGCCTTTCGCGGCATAGGCGGCGGCGATGCCGACGATATAGGAACCTTCCTCTTCCTTGAACACGATGGAGCGCACGTTCGGTGCGTCGGCCACGCCGTCGATGATGACGAATTTCGTGTCCGGGAAGTCGGGAGCCACGGTTTCGAGCGCGGTGGAGAAGGAGAAACCGGCCATCACGATCGGGTTGAAACCGTTTTCGGCGAAGCGACGCAGCGCCTGTTCGCGCTGGGCGTCGGATTGCAGTTCGACGTCACGATAGGAACCGCCGGTTTCGGCTTTCCAGCGCTCGGCCCCGTTGTAGGAGCTTTCATTGAAGGATTTGTCGAACTTGCCACCGAGGTCGAAGATGATCGCCGGGTCGGCCAGAGCGGTGCCGGAGGTCAGCGCCAGAGCGGCGGCTGCGCCGAGAAAGCTTTTCATCAGGGTCATGGTAATCTCCCGTTCAGGTACTTGTATTGGGGGCATCCCATGCCGCCTCCGGGACCTTTCCCGCAGCGGTCACGTCATGACCCGTGTAAGCGCGCAACACGCGCACCTTGACCCGGATTAGGGCGTGTCCCTGTCCGGGGGTCAATACACATTTTACCATATTTGACCAATCGGTCGCAGTTCCTCCGGGGATTGCGGGTCTGCGCACAGTGTGACGTAGGGTTACGTCTGTTTTATGCGCTTTGTGAACACCAGAGCGTCGATTTTCGGCCCTTCGGGGGGGGCGTAATAGCCCTTGCGCCGCCCGGATTCGCAATAACCTTCCGAGAGATAGAGCGAAATCGCGACGGTGTTGTCGGTGGCGACCTCGAGAAAGGCATCCTCTGCGCCGCGCGCGCGGGCTTCGGCCTCGTAGTCCTGCAAGGCAAGCCGTCCGAGGCTGCGACCTCGGGCCTCGGGGGCGACGGCGAGGGTGAGAAGCTCGGCCTCTCCCGCCACGGCGCGCCCGAGGGCGAAGGAGGGGCCCTCGCCGGTCACCAGAAACACGGTGGGAGACGTAAGAAGGTCCGCGAATTCCTTCGCGGACCAAGGGCGTGGTGTGGTGAAACAGGCCGCATGCAGCGCGGCCAGATCCTCCGGCGTCAGATCGGACACGCGAGTGGCCACGCGGTCGATCTCAGGCCGCGACCGGGCGCACTTCGAGCACTTCGGGGATGTAATGGCGCAGCAGGTTTTCGATGCCCATTTTCAGCGTGAGCGTCGAGGAGGGGCAGCCCGCGCAGGCGCCCTGCATATGCAGGTAGACGATGCCGCGATCGAAACCGTGGAAGGTGATGTCGCCGCCGTCCTGCGCCACAGCCGGACGCACGCGGGTGTCCAGAAGTTCCTTGATCTGCTGGACGATCTCGCTGTCCGGGCCGTCGTGATCGGCATGACCGGCAGGGGCGGTGCTCTCGCCCTCCATCACCGGGTCTCCGGATTGGAAATGCTCCATGATCGCGCCGAGGATCGCCGGTTTCACATGGTCCCAGTCGGTGGCTTCGTCTTTCGTGACGGTGACGAAATCGGAGCCGAAGAACACGCCGGTGACATTGCCGACCTTGAAGATGCGCGTGGCCAAGGACGAGGCGGTTGCGGCCTCGGGCGTGGTGAAATCCGCCGTGCCGGTTTCCAGAACGGTCTGGCCGGGCAGGAATTTCAGCGTGGCGGGGTTCGGCGTGGATTCGGTCTGGATGAACATGGCGCGTATTCCTTAGTGATCAGGTCGGATATGCGCTTTTCAGCGCCGAAAGTCAATATTTAGAACGGTTCTAAACCGGATGTCAAATGATCCGCTGTTCGAGATCGCGGGGGCTGAC
Source organism: Celeribacter ethanolicus (assembly GCF_002407265.1). NCBI lineage: Bacteria > Pseudomonadati > Pseudomonadota > Alphaproteobacteria > Rhodobacterales > Roseobacteraceae > Celeribacter > Celeribacter ethanolicus. The sequence continues at coordinate 2,021,036 of NZ_CP022196.1, read as the reverse complement.
CCCGGCGACATGCCAGAACGTGACCGCCTCGGGCCCGATTTGCGCCAGCACGCGTTCGAGATCGCGATGGTTGCAATGGCGCCAGAGCGCATAGGCCGTAGCCTCGATGACGTTCAGGGGCGTGATATTATGCTCCTTGCGCACCGATTGCACCTCGCGGATCATCTCCGCCCGGCTGCCGAAGGGCAGGGGGACGGCATCGACCCGCCAGTTGTAAACCAGCATGGCACGCAGCGTCGAGGGGATGACATCGCCAAAGGCGATCACCTGGGGCGGGGTCAGGCGGCGGCGAAAACATTGCAACACGCCATCGACGGCGGTGTAGGTCATGTTGTCGCTCTCCATGACATGACCCATGCGGTCCTTGGCGTCTTTCAGGAAGGATTTGAACTCCTTTTCCGAATGGCGATAGGTCCAAGGCATGGGCATCAGGTGACGGCCTCCAGCCGTTCCTTCGACATTTCGCCGGGCACAAGCGTCATCGGGATCGGCAGGAAGCCCGCCTGTTTCGACATGGCGCTGACCAGCGGGCCGGGGCCGGATTTTTCCGTGCCCGCGCCGAGAACCAGCACCCCGATGGAAGGGTCTTCCTTGATCTGGGCCAGAATTTCGTGCACCGCCTCGCCTTCACGGATCACCAGTTCGGGGTCGATGCCCTGACGGTCGCGCATCCATTTGGCGAAGACCTCGTAATGGGCGACGATGCGCTCGCGGGTCTCCTCGCGCATCAGATCGGCAACCCCGATCCAGTGGTTGAACTCTTCGGGCGGGATGATCGACAGGATGGTGACGCCGGCGCCGGTCTTCGCGGCGCGCATGGCGGCAAAGCGCATGGCGTTGAGACATTCACGGCTGTCATCGAGGATGACGAGAAATTTGCGCATTCTGGCCTCGGTCCTGAGTTCTTCTGTCCCGACACATGCGGGGCGGTTTGCGGCGATGATGACCGAGCGGGACGCCGGACGCAAGCACGGGAACGGGGGCGGCAAAGCAAACCCCCGGCACTGGGCCGGGGGTCATATGGGCTCTGATCCGTCGGGGAAAACGATCAGCTCGCAAACACCGGGCGCGTAAGGGCGAGCGCTTTGGGCGGGGACGGGCCTGTTTCCGATGCTGCACTTACGAACCTTACGGGGGGATTGAATCCCTAATGTGACATTGTCGCCGCGATTTCGGTGTCGAAGCTGGACTAACTGCTTCGTGATTTGTGGTGAGCCGGTGCGATAGGGTTCATACAGGGCAATTCGACAACAAACGATACCGGACAGAGGATGATGCCATGACCGTGATGAAACGTCGCAGTTTTCTTGCCGCCGCGCTGACCGCGCCCTTTCTCGCCCGTGCAGGCTTTGCCGAGGAGATCGGCCTGACCCTGCCGGAGGAGATGAAGACCCCGCAAAACGCCCGGAACAATATTTCGAGCTTTCGCACCATCGACTGGCGCGACCATTTCGAGACCCTCGGGCAGGGGGCGATCGTTGCCGACACGGTGAGTCGCGCGCTGCATTTTTGGGATGCGGAAGGGGGTTACAAGCTTTACCCGACCTCCGTTCCGATTTCGGACGAACTGACCCGGCGCGGCTATACCTCGGTGATCAAGAAGGTGAAGAACCCGACCTGGACGCCGACCCCCTCGATGCGCGAACGCGACCCGAGCCTGCCTGTGACGGTGCCTGCCGGGCCTGCGAACCCGCTTGGGGTACGGGCGCTCTACCTGTCCTGGCAGTATTACCGCATTCACGGCACCCATGACACGCGAAAGATCGGGCGGCGGTCGTCGGACGGGTGCATCGGGCTTTACAATGAGCAGATCGTCGATCTCTACGACCGGGTGGCCGTGGGGACGCAGGTCAAGCTGGTCTGAGTATTTTCCGCACAAAGGAAACGGAAAGGGCGCCGCAATCGGGCGCCCTTTGTTTTTGGGAAGGGCCGCTTTATAGCACACGGACCCCATGTCGCCCCAAAGGGGCGACGGGTATCTCGTAAGCGTCAGCGCACGAAGCCCATGATCTCGAAGGTCTTGTCGAGGATCGGATCGGCGATCTCTTTCGCCTTTTCCGCGCCCTTGGCGAGGATGCGGTCGATCTCGGCGGGGTCGTTCATCAGGCGGGCCATCTCGGTCGAGATCGGCGCGAGTTTCTCGACGGCCAGTTCGGCGAGTGCCGGTTTGAACGCGCCCCAGCCCTGACCGCCATAGACCGCGAGAACCTCTTCGCCGGTCATATTGGCGAGACCCGCGTAGATGTTGACGAGATTGCGCGCCTCGGGGCGGTCCGCCAGACCTTCCATCTCCTCGGGCAGTGGCTCGGGATCGGTTTTGGCCTTTTTGAACTTCTTGGCGATGGTGTCCGCGTCATCGGTCATGTTGACGCGTTCCATGTCGCTTTCGCCGGATTTGGACATTTTCTTGGTGCCGTCGCGCAGGTTCATCACCCGCATCGCCGGGCCTTCGATCACCGGTTTGCATTCCGGGAAGAAATCGACCTTGTAATCGTGGTTGAACTTGTTGGCGATGTCACGGGTCAGTTCGACGTGCTGCTTCTGATCCTCGCCCACAGGCACGTGGGTGGCGTGGTAAACCAGAATGTCGGCAGCCATCAGGGACGGGTAGGCGTAGAGACCCAGGGAGACGTTTTCGGCATTCTTGCCCGCCTTGTCCTTGAACTGCGTCATGCGGTTCATCCAGCCGACGCGGGCGACACAGTTGAACAGCCACGCGAGTTCGGCATGGGCCGGGACGCGGCACTGGTTGGTCAGGATCGAGCTGTCGGGATCAATGCCCGCAGCAAGGTACCCGGCGGCGACTTCGCGGGTGGCGTGACGCAGATCCTCGGGGTCTTGCCAGACGGTGATCGCGTGCATATCCATCACGCAATAGATGGTTTCGAACTCACCGCCCTGCATATCCACGAAGCGTTTGATCGCGCCGAGATAGTTGCCGAGGGTGAGCCCGCCCGAAGGCTTGATCCCCGAGAAGACGCGGGGGGTGAAGGCAGGCTTGTCCATCTGGAACTCCGTCACTGGATTAATAGGTGATCGTGGCTTACCTATGCGGGACGAGAGCGTCAAGGAAAGGCCCGTTCAATGTCCGATGATCCCGAGTATTCCCGCCCGGAAGTGCCGTTTAACGCGCTGCCGCCGATGGTGATCGCAATTGCGCTGGTGCTGGGCGGGATCGAGCTGGCGTTTCAGGCCGGGGCGTTCGGGCTGATCGGTGGGCCAGATGCGATCGGCTGGCGGATTGCCGCCATCGAGGATTACGGTTTCTTCGATGCGATCTTCGAGGCGATGCGGGCGCAGGGCACATGGCCGTTCGAGCATGTCATGCGGTTTTTCACCTATGCCTTCGTGCATTATTCCATGCTGCATGCGCTGATGGTCATCGTGTTCATTCTGGCGCTGGGCAAGATGGTCGGCGAGACCTTTGGCAATTTTGCCGTGCTCCTGATCTTCGTGGTGTCGACGCTTGCGGGATCGTTGGCCTATGGGCTGGTCCTCACCACGAATGTGCAACTCGTGGGCGCCTATCCGGCGGCTTACGGCTTTATCGGTGCCTATACTTTCATCCTGTGGCTGGGGCTGGGCCGAATGCAGCAGAACCAGATGCGGGCCTTCACGCTGATCGGTTTGCTGATGGCGCTGCAACTGGTCTATGGGCTGCTGGGCTGGGGCTCCGGCGATTGGGTGGCCCGTCTCGCCGGGTTTGTCATGGGGTTCGTAACGGCGGCGCTGATGGTGCCGGGGGCGTTTGGGCGGATCATGACGCGGCTGCGCCAGCGCTGAACGTCAGCCGCCGCGTTTGACGGAGCCTTTCAACTCGGCAAACCGCGTCGCGCCAATGACATGAGCAATGCCGAAATAGCCGACGATCCCGATCGCGACGAGCAAAAGCGTGCCTAAGCCGCGCGACAGCTCGAACACGGGTGAAAGCCCGATCTCACTGCCCCAAAGCAGGGCCCCCATCAGCAGGGATGCGATCAGGATACGCGGCGCGCGGCGGATCAGCCGGGCGTCGGCATGGACTTCATCGCCCATACTCTTCTTGCCGAACCACAAGAGCGCGACCATGCCCCAGGCGGCCAGCGTCGTGGCAACGGCGGCGGCGAGGTAGCCGATGACGAAGGACAGGCCGATGGCCACCACCGCGTTGATCACCATGGCGTAAAGCGCGAAACGGAACGGCGTCTTCGTGTCCTCGCGGGCGAAATACAACGGTTGCAGCACCTTTTGCATGACGAAGGCCGGGAGACCGAGGCCGTAGATCATCACCGCGAGCGCGGTCTTATGGGCATCCTCTGGGGTGAAGGCGCCGCGCTGGAACAGGAAAGAAATCAGCGGTTCCGGGATGACGATCAGCGCGATGGCGGCGGGCACCGTGAGCAGGAGCGCAAATTCGAAAGCCCGGTTATAGGCATGGCGCGCGCCCGCGTGATCCCCGGCCTGAAGGCGGCGGGAGAGATCGGGCAGGAGCACGATGCCGATGGCGATGGCCACGACGCCGAGAGGCAATTGATAGAGCCGGTCGGCGAGGTTGAGATACTGAAGCGCACCGTCCTGCGAGAAGGACGCGACCTGACGCCCGATCAGGAGGTTGATCTGAACGACGCCGCCCGCAAGTGCTGCGGGGCCCGCGAGGATCAGAAGCCGTTTCAGCTCCGGCGTCATGCGCGGCAGGCGCGGGCGCAGATTGAAGCCGATCTTGGCAGCCGCAGACCAGACCACGGCAAGCTGAGCGGCCCCCGCGACCGGTACGGCCCAGATCAGCGCGCGATCCACCGGCAGGCCGAATTTTGCGGCACCGACCATGGCGACCGAGAGCACGACATTGAGCAATACCGGGGCTGCTGCGGCGGCGGCGAAGCGCCCGGTGGCGTTCAGCATGCCGGAAAACAGCGCGCCCATGGAGATGAACAGCACATAGGGGAAGGCGATGCGACCGAAATCGACCGCCATGTCGAACCGCCCGTCGCCGATGAACCCGGCGGCCATGGCCGTCACCAGAGCGGGCATGAACAGCGTCGCCAGGAGCGTGAGCACGATCAACGCCGTGGTCAGGACCGAAAGTGTGTTCTCGGCAAAGGCTTTGGCATCCTCTTCGGCCTCAACCTTCTTGGCAAAGAGCGGCACGAAGGCGACGTTCAGCGTGCCTTCGGCGAAGAAGCGGCGGAACATATTCGGGAGCGAGAAGGCCACGACAAAAGCCTCCGCAGCGGGGCCCGCGCCGAGATAGGCGGCGATCAGGGCGTCGCGCACGAAACCCAGGACGCGGCTGAGCAGGGTCCAGCCGCCAACGGTGACAAAGCCCCGGACGAGGCGGATCGGTTTCATTCGGAATGGGCCCGTTTCGCGCCGGTCACGATGGCCTCGCGTAGTTTCTTCTCAAGCGATTTGCGTTTGGATTCGGCATGGAGTTTCATCCCGAACATATCCTTCACATAGAACACATCGACCACCTGCGCGCCGTAGGTGGCGATCTGGGCGGTGACGATGGAAATGTTGTTTTCGGCCAGAACCCGAGTCAGATCGTACAAAAGCCCGGGCCGGTCGCGCGTGTCCACCTCGATGATGGTGAAGATCTCCGATCCTTCGTTGTCGAAGGAAATCGAGGTCGGCACGTCGAATTTGCTCTCGCGTTTCTTGATCTTGTCGCGGGATTTGAGCGCATCCTTGGCCAGAACCTCGCCGCGCAGCGTCTTGTCGATCATCTGACGCAAGCGTGGCAGCCGGGTGGTCTCGAACGGGTTGCCGTCCTTGTCCTGGATCCAGAACACGGCCGTGGCGTAGCCGTCCTTCGAGGTATAGGTGCGGGCATCAACCACATTGGCACCGACAAGGGCAAGAGCGCCCGCGAGACGCGAGAAAATCCCGTGGTGATCGGCCAGTGCGAAACAGGCGCGGGTGGCGTCGCGATCTTCGTCCTGATGCAGGTCGATGCGAATCTCGTCGGGCTGAATGTCGCGCAGAAGCCGGGCGAAAATCTCGTGCGCAGCAAAGGGCAGGCCCTGCCAATAGGTGCTGTAATGGCGCTGCAACTCGGTGCGTTTGTCGGTGGCACTCCAGTCGGTTAGCCGTGCGCGCAACTCTTTCTTGGCCTCGCCTTCGCGGGCGTCGCGGTTGATCTCCTCGAGCCCGTGTTCGAGCGCATAGGCGGTCTGCGTGTGCAGGTTGCGGATCAGCGTGGCTTTCCAGTTGTTCCAGACGCCGGGGCCAACGCCGCGAATGTCGCAGACGGTCAGCACGGTCAAAAGGTCGAGCCGTTCGCGCGTTTTCACCGCCTTGGCGAAATCGCGCACGGTCCGGGGATCGGCGATGTCGCGTTTCTGGGCGATGTCGGACATCAGAAGGTGATAGCGGACCAGCCATTCGACGGTTTCGCATTCGGCGGGCTTCAATCCCAGACGCGGCGCGACCTTGCGCGCGATCTGGGCGCCGATCACGGAATGATCCTCGTTGCGGCCTTTGCCGATGTCATGCAGCAGCATGGCGATGTAAAGTACCCGGCGGTTGATCCCGGATTTCAGAATGCGAGTGGAAACCGGCAGGGCGTCTTCCAGCTCGCCGCGTTCGATCTCCGCGAGGTTGGAGATGACCTGAATGGTGTGCTCGTCTACCGTGTAGCTGTGGTACATGTTGAACTGCATCATCGCGACGATGTGCTGGAACTCCGGGACGAAGGCCCCGAGGACGCCCAGCTCGTTCATCCGGCGCAGCGAGCGCTCCGGGTTGCCGTGTTTCAGCAAGAGGTCGATGAAAATCCGCTGCGCCTCGGGATCGGTGCGCATGTCGTTGTCGATCATGCCGAGATTGGCCGAGATCAGCCGCATCACGTCCGGGTGCAAAAGGTAGCCGGTGCGCAGGGCCTCCTCGAAGATCCGCAGAAGGTTGAGCTTGTCTGACAGAAATGCCTGACGGTTGGGGACATTGAGCCGGTTGTGCACCAGCTCGTATTGATCGCCGATCTTGCGGCGGCGTTTGAACAGACGTTGCAGCGCCGGTTCCTGTTTGACGTGCTGCGCCTCAAGCGAGGTCAGGAAAATCCGGGTCAATTCGCCCACACGGGTGGCGTGGCGGAAGTAATCCTGCATGAAATGTTCGACGGCGGGGCGACCCGAATGGTCGATATAGCCCAGCCGGTCGGCGACCTCGACCTGCATGTCGAAGGTGAGCTGATCCATCGGACGTCCGGCGATCAGATGAAGCGCATTGCGCGCCGCGTGCAGGAAGGTCTCCGCCTCCTCGAACTGGCGATATTCCTCCGGGGTGAAGACGCCGGCCTTCACCAGATCGGCGGCATTGCGCACACCATGGACGTATTTCGCGATCCAGAACAGCGTGTGCAGGTCCCGAAGCCCGCCCTTGCCTTCCTTGATGTTTGGCTCCACCACATAGCGCTGACCGCCCTGTTTGCGGTGCCGCGAGGCGCGTTCCTCAAGCTTGGCTTCGATAAACTCACGGGCGGTATTGCGGAACAGCTCGTCGCGCAATTGCTGATGCAACTGGGTCGCGAGCTTGCGGTTGCCCGCCAGGAAGCGCAGTTCCAGCATGGCGGTGCGGATGGTGAAATCTTCGCGCCCGAGCCGGATACAGTCGCGGATCGTGCGGGTGGAATGGCCGACCTTGAGATGCAGGTCCCAGAACATGTAGAGCATGCTCTCCACCACGCTTTCGATCCAGCCAGTGATCTTGTGCGGCGCGAGGAACAGAAGGTCGACGTCGGAATAGGGTGACATCTCTCCGCGCCCGTAACCGCCTACGGCAAGAACCGCGATGCGTTCGCCCTCCGACGGGTTCGGGTTCGGGTGCAGCCGGGTCATCGCGGTGAACAGCACCGAGGTCACGAGGCAGTCGGTGAGCCAGGCATAGGCGCGCAGCGCGGGGCGGGCGTTGCGCGGGGCCTCGGTCATGGCGCTGGCGATGGCGGTGCGACCGCGCGCCTGTGCTGCATCGAGAACCTTGACAGTGGCCTTGCGCAGGGCGGCGGCGTCGGAGGCCTCCTGCCAGCATGCTTCAAGCGCTGCGGCGACCTCGGCCACGTTGAAAATCGCCTCTTCGGCACAGATCAGTGTGCCCGGTGGGGTCGGAAGGAAACTGGCGAGTGCCGGGGTCTCAGAACCCGGCGCCACCGAAGGCTCTTGGTGCAGGGTCAATCTCGATTACCTGATTGTTTTGGATGGTCGCGATGGAGAGACCGCGTTCGTTGGTGCCGTTGGTGCGCAGGCGGAAGATGCCGTTCACGCCGACGAAGCCGGAGTTGCGGGTCAGCCCCTGCACGGTGAGCGCGTTCTGGTCGCCGGATTTTACCAGCGCGCCGATGGCGGCGATGCCGTCATAGGCGAGGCCAGCTAACGCATGCGGCGCCTGACCGTAGGTGGCGCTGTAATGGCCGGAGAAATTCGCGGTGAGTTGCTGGTCGGGAATGGCGAACCAGCTGTCTTGCAGTCCCGGCAGACTCAGCGCCGAGGCAGGCACGTTCCAGCGTTGCAGGCCGATATATTGCGGGTTGGGCGATTTGATGCCGTTTTCCGGCAGCATCTGCGCCAGAAGCGGCATGGCGCCGTCATTGCCGGAGGTGAAGAAGATGGCATCGGCCCCCGAGCTGCGGGCCTTGGAGGCGATCGGCTGGATCGCCTGTACGACGCCCTGCTGGCTCATCTCGAAGCTTTGCTCTGCGGCGAGGGTCGCTCCCCGGCGCGAGATCGCGGATTTGATCGCGCTCGCGCCGGCGTTTTCCGCGGCGCTGTTGCCATTCACAACCATGATGCGGCTTTTGCCATTGGTGCGGGCATAGGACACCAGACGGTTGGCGGTGTTCTCGAAGGTCGGGCCGAGGATGAAGACGTTGCCGCCCGCGATTTCGGGGTTGTTCGAGAAGGACAGGACGTTGATCCCGGCATTGGCGGCGGTGAGGCCCGCGAGTTTGGCGGAGCCGCCATAGACCGGGCCGAGGATGATCTTCGCACCATCGGCGACCGCCTGGGAGGTGGCGGCGGCGGCACGTTCGGCCTGGCCGCCCGTGGGGTAGACCCGCAGGTCGATGGTTACACCGTCGAGATCGGCCATGGCGAGGCGCGCGGCGTTTTCAAGCGAGGTGGCCAGCGCGATATCCCCGGCGCTCGATGATTCGTAGGGCACGAGAAGGGCGACAGGCACCGGTTTCGTCGTGTTGATCGTCGGACCGCCCCCGACCGGGAAAGCCCCCGGATCACAGGCGGCTAGGCCCAGAAGGGACAGACCGAGCGCGAATTTGGCGAGCGACTTGCGGGCGGCGCGCAGAACGGCGAACATGGGGGAAACCTCACTCCTGACGGCAAACAAGAACGCGACACCGAGGGCCACGCGATTTAGTGGCCAGACTATGCGACACGTTCCCAAGAGTAAACGCCGCAAAAGACCCGAGAGACCATTGATTTATCACGCCAAGCAGCTTCCCGCCGGCCTTTATTTCCTTGCCACCCCGATCGGCAATGCGCGCGACATCACGCTGAGGGCGCTCGATCTTCTGGCTTCCGCCGATGTTCTGGCCGCCGAGGACACGCGCAGCCTGCGCAAATTGATGGAAATTCACGGTGTGCCTTTGAATGGGCGTCATGTCATCGCCTATCACGATCACAATGGGGCGCAGGCGCGTCCGGGAATTATCGCGTTGATGGAACAGGGGAAATCCGTGGCCTATGCCTCGGAGGCGGGCACGCCCCTCGTGGCCGATCCGGGATTTGCACTCTGTCGCGAGGCGCTGGCGCGCGGCATTCCCGTCACCTCCGCGCCGGGCCCTTCGGCGATGATCGCGGCGCTGACCATCTCGGGCCTGCCCTCGGATCGGTTTCTCTTCGCGGGGTTTCCGCCCTCGTCGCAAGGTGCGCGGCTGAAATTCTTTGCTTCCTTTGCCGCCGTGCCCGCCACGCTCGGGTTTTACGAAAGCCCCAAACGCATTCATCGCACGCTGGGCGAGCTTTGCGAGACGCTCGGGGAAAACCGTCCGGCGGCGATGTGTCGGGAGCTGACCAAGAAATTCGAAGAGGTGCGCAAGGGCACGCTTCGCGAGCTGGAAGAAAGCCTGCGCGATGCGCCGGTGAAGGGCGAGATCGTTTTGCTGGTTGGGCGGGCGGAGGCCGAAGAGGTGTCGGAGGCCGATCTGGAAGCCGATCTGGCCGAGGCGTTGGGCCGCCTGTCGGTCAAGGATGCAGCGCATGAGGTGGCGGCCAAACACGGGCTGAAAAAGCGCGACGTGTATCAGATGGCGCTCGGGATGAGCGGGAAGTGAGGCCGGATGTCGGGAGAGGAAGCCGAAAATCCAAAACGTGCGCGAGGCGAGAAGGCCTATCATTTCGGCCTCTCGGCGGAGGAGATCGTCGCGCGCCATTATGCCGAACGCGGCTATCAGGTTTTGGAGCGGCGCTGGCGGGGCGCAGGCGGGGAGATCGACCTGATCTTTCGGAACGGCGAAGAGATCGTCTTTGTCGAGGTGAAAGCCTCGAAAACCCATGAGGCCGCGAGTGCGGCACTCGGTGCGCGGCAACAGGCCCGGCTTTGCGCCAGTGCCGAGGATTACATCGGGCGTCTGCCGACAGGGCTTTTGACACCGATGCGGATTGATGTCGCCCTTGTGAACGGTGTGGGCGAGGTCGACATTCTCGAGAATGCGCTGATGTGAGGTAGCAAAGGGTGCATGTGACCTTGCGCACAGGGGCGCACAGGACATTCTCATTGAATGCGAGACCGGGCTGGTCCATCTAAGAGGCAACCAGAGGAGATACGCCCTTGTCCAAGACCCCTGCGCCCCTGAAAGTGGCGATCCAGATGGACCCGATCGGTCCGATCAACATCAATGCCGACAGCACCTTCCGTATCATGGAAGAGGCGCAAAAGCGCGGCCATGAGCTTTTCTATTACACGCCGGATCATCTGGCGTTTCAGGAGGGCCGCGTCACCGCGCGCGGCTGGCCGGTCGAGGTGCGTCGTGTCGAGGGCGATCACTACAGCCTTGGTGAGATGACCGAGGTCGATCTGTCCGATTACGATGTGGTCTGGCTGCGCCAGGACCCGCCCTTCGATATGGGCTATATCACCACCACGCATTTGCTGGAGATGATCACCCCCGGAACTCTGGTGGTGAACGATCCGTTCTGGGTGCGCAACTATCCCGAAAAGCTGCTAGTCCTGCGGTTTCCCGATCTGACGCCGCCGACCGCGATTGCCCGCGATCTTGAGACCATCCGTGCGTTCAAAGCGAAACATGGCGACATCATCCTCAAGCCGCTTTACGGCAATGGCGGTGCGGGCGTGTTCCGGCTCGATCCGAACGACCGCAACCTGTCTTCGCTGCATGAGCTGTTTACCGGCATGTCGCGTGAGCCGTTGATCGTGCAGAAATTCCTGCCCGATGTGTCGAATGGCGACAAGCGCGTGATCCTGGTCGATGGCGAACCGGTGGGCGCGATCAACCGCGTGCCGCAGGCGGGTGAGACGCGGTCGAACATGCATGTCGGCGGGCGTCCGGAGAAAATCGGCCTGACGGAGCGCGATCTGGAGATTTGCACCAGGATCGGACCGCTTTTGAAAGAGAAAGGCCAGATTTTCGTCGGCATCGACGTGATCGGCGATTACCTGACAGAGATCAACGTGACCTCGCCGACGGGCATTCAGGAGCTCGAACGCTTCGACGGCACGAACACGGCGGAGATCATCTGGCAGGCGATTGAAACGAAGCGGAGCTGAGGGCATGAGCCGTCGGGCCACAGCCCTCGCGACGATCCTGCGGCTGTTCGAGAAGCCGAAGCTGGCGCGCATCCAATCGGTGCCGCACCAGCGGCGGAGGTTCGAGTTTCAGTCGCGGCTGTTTCGGCCCACAAAAGGACCGGTGGATCGGCCCGAGGAAATCGGCGGGATCGCCTGTCTGCGCATCCTGCCGCAGACACCCGCCCGGGCCCGCCTGCTCTATATCCACGGCGGGGCCTATATCATGGGCTCGATCCGCACCCATCGTGCTTTGGCACGGTATCTTTCGGCGCAATTGCAGGTCGAGGTGGTTCTGCCGGACTACCGTCTGGCGCCGGAGCATCCTTTCCCCGCCGCCTTTGAGGATGTTTTGGCGGTGGCGGAGGCCCTGCCCAATGATCTGCCTCTGCTCCTGATGGGGGATAGCGCAGGGGGCGGGCTCTGCCTGTCGCTGCTCTCCGCGTTGTGCCTTGCGGACAAACCGCCCCACGCCGCCGTGGCACTGTCGCCCTGGACCGATCTGGATTTGGCCGGGGAGAGCCTGACCGCGAATGCCGAAACCGAGGCAATGTTGCCCGCCTCCCGCATCGGTGAGGTGCGCGACTGGTATCTCGGCGGTGCGGCCAAGGACGATCCGAAAGCCTCGCCGCTCTATGCCGACTTCCCGAATTGTCCGCCGGTTCTGATCCAGTATTCCGAAAGCGAGATTCTCGCCGACGATGCCCGGCGCATGGCTATGCGCCTGACCGAACAGGGCGCGGAGGTCGCGTTGCAGGGCTGGCCGGGCATGGTGCATGTCTGGCAGTTGTTTCACGGCATGTTGCCGGAGGCCGATGCGGCGCTGGGCCGGGTGGCCGATTTCGTTGCGGCTCAGTTGGGCAGGCCGGACACCACCCGGTAACTCAGCGCTTCGGCCAGATGCGGACGGCGGATGTCGAATTCCCCGGCCAGATCGGCAATGGTGCGCGCCACCCGCAGCACCCTGTGATAGCCCCGCGCCGAAAGCCCGAGCCGCTCGGCGGCTTTCTGCAAAATCTCCCGCCCCTCGGCGTCCGGCGTGGCAACCTCTTCGAGCAAACGCCCCTCGATCTGGGCATTGGTGCGAAATCCGCTGCTCTCATAGCGCTCCAATTGCAGCGCGCGGGCCTCGGCCACGCGGGCGGCGACCACGGCGGAGCTGTCGCCCGAGGGGGGCAGGTCGAGGTCCTGAAACTGCACCGGCGGCATGTCGAGGCGCAGGTCGAATCGGTCCATCAGCGGGCCGGAGATGCGCCCGAGATAGTCCTCGCCACAGAGCGGCACCTTGGCGCAGGCGCGTTCCGGATCGGGCAGGTAGCCGCATTTGCAGGGGTTCGCCGCCGCCACCAACATAAACCGCGCCGGGTAGCGCATATGCGCATTGGCGCGCGCCACCATGACCTCGCCGCTCTCGATCGGCTGGCGCAGGGTTTCGAGCACGGGGCGGGGGAATTCGGGTAGCTCATCGAGGAAGAGAACGCCATTATGCGCCAGAGAAATCTCACCGGGCTGCGCAGCGCGTCCGCCACCGACAATGGCGGCCATGGAGGCGGTGTGATGCGGCTCGCGAAAGGGCCGCGCGCGGGAAATTCCGCCCTCGTCGAGAAGCCCCGCGAGCGAATGGATGATCGAGGTTTCCAAAGCCTCCTGCGCCGAAAGCGGTGGCAAGATCGTGGGCAGGCGCGCCGCCAACATGGATTTTCCGGAGCCGGGCGTGCCGACCATGAACATATGATGCCCCCCGGCGGCGGCGATTTCCAACGCGCGTTTGGCCTTTTCCTGCCCTTTCACATCGCGCAGGTCGCGGGCGTGGCTGGGCAGGGTGATCTCGCCGGGATGGGCCTCGTGAAGCGGTCGGTCGCCGGTGAAATGCCGCAGCAGATGCGCCAGCGTTTTCGCGCCGTAAACCGGCGTCGCTCCGACCCAGGCGGCCTCTGCACCGCAAGCCTCCGGGCAGGCCAGAACACAGTCCGTTTCCGCAGCCGTCAGAGCGGCAGGCAGCGCGCCGTTGACCGCAACCAGCGATCCGTCGAGCGCCAGTTCTCCGAGAGACAGGGTCTCGGCGGCCTTTTCCTCCGGGATCAGCCCGGTGGCGGCAAGAATGGCCAGCGCAATGGGCAGGTCGAAATGCGAGCCGATTTTTGGAAGGTCGGCGGGGGATAGGTTGATGACCAGTTTCTTCGAGGGCAGGGCGATCTGCATCGAAGCCAGTGCGGCCCGGACGCGTTCCCGGGCCTCCGACACCGCCTTGTCCGGCAGGCCGACGATGGTGAAGCTCGGCAGGCCCGGCGCGATGGCGCATTGCACTTCGATGCGTCGCGCTTCGACCCCTTCGAAGGCAACGGAAAAGGTCCGTGCAACCATGGCCTGTCACTCCCGTTAACACATGTTAATCCGTGCTACCGCGAACGTGGTTAGCAAATGGTTAACGGGAGATTGGGCGCGGCGAATTTATATCGACTGAGGCCAGTCCACCTTCGGCAGATCCAGCGCATAAGGTTCCGGATCGTAGCTGATTTTCAGCCCGTCGGCGCGCCATGTCTGAAATGCCGGATCGGCGATATGGGCGTTCACATAGGCCGCAAGACGTTCGGACACCGGCAGGCCATACCCCGCGATCCGCGCCGCAACCGGGGCATAAAACGCATCGGCGGCGGAATAGGCGCCAAAGAGCCAAGGCCCATCGCCCGAGAAGTGCTCGAAGGCATGGCCGAGGACAAGCTCAAGGCGGTCGAGGTCGGCCTGAACCGCATCGCTGATCGCAAACCCCTCGTAGCGATGCAAAAGCTGCATGGCGCAGGCGGAGCGGAGTTCGGTGAAGCCTGCGTGCATCTCTGCGACCAGCCAACGGGCATAAACACGGGCCTGCGGATCGGCGGGCCAGTGACCGGCCTCCGGGTGACGTTCGGCCAGGGTTTCAGCCAGAGCGATGCTTTCACCGATCACCCAGCCTTCGGGCGTGCGGGCCGTGGGGACGAAACGGGCGGGAGAGAGCGGCGCGAGATCTTGTTGCATCGTGCCGGTGTAGAGACCGGTCATGATTTCGCGGTAGGGGATGCCGAATTTCTCGAACAGGAGCCAGCCGCGCAGGGACCAGCTCGAAAAGCTTTTATCGCCAATGAAAAGATCGTATGACATGGGAACCTCCTGATGTTGTGATTAGCATAGAGGGGCTTAATTCATCACGAAAATTCATATTTGTAGCATGATAAATCAATATTTGTGATTTATCTGAGCGCAAGACCAGGGACCCGACAGGCCTTGCGGACAGTCGATCACGGTGGCCGACAGAGGGTCGATGCGATGTGCGAGGACCTCATGGGCGGAACACTCCAGCGCCTTCTGCAACAGCGCAAGGATCACCCCCATATGGGCGACGACGATGGTTTCTCCGGCAAGGTCGTGGACCCCGGCATGCACCCGCGCGGAAAACGTGTTCCAGCTTTCTCCGCCGGGCGGCGCCACATCTCCGGGGGTCTCGAAGACCTGACGCGCCAGATCGCCGTCGCGGGCTTCGATTTCCGGCCAGCGCAGCAATTCCCAGTCGCCGAAATGGGTCTCTCGCAGGCGCGGATCGTGCGAGAGCCGGGGGCGGGGGCCTTGAATGGCGCTTGCCGTATCGACGGCACGACTCAAATCGGAGGAGATCACCGGCACCTGCGGCAGAGCCTGTTCCAACCGACCGATGGCGGCATGATCGGACAGATCGGCGGGCAGATCGCTCCAGCCGACAAAGCTTTTGGCGTGCGTCGGGCCATGCCGGATCAGCCAGAGACGGCTCACAGCAGCCCCTCCGGCAGGCTGCCCTTGAGCACGAAAGGCAGTCCGGCCATGACGCCCACGACGGTGGTCGCTTCCCCGGCGAGCCGCCGGTTTAGCGCGCCTTGGGCGATGCGAAACCGGCGGGCGAGGGCGTTTTCCGGCACGATGCCAAGCCCGACCTCATTGGAGACGACAACGATCTGCGCCGGGCTCTGGCGGATCGCGGCGAGCAGCTTGTCGGTTTCCCGGTCGAGGTCGTGTTCGGCCAGAAGATGGTTCGTCAGCCAGAGCGTGGCGCAGTCGAACAACAGAATCTGACCCTCACGGGCTTCGGAAATCACCCGATCGGCAGCGTAAGGCTCCTCGATTGTGCACCAATCGGTGCCCCGATTTGTGCGGTGTCGCTCAGCCTTTGTGCGCATTTCTTCATCGAAGATCTGTGCACTGGCCAGGTAGATCCTGACCAACCCACTGTGAGCGCATATTTTTTCCGAAAAATCGGACTTCCCGGAAGAGGCGCCGCCTAGGACGACTGTCATATTTGTGCACATGATCGTGAGAACCATTTCGGAACCATTTTGTTAGGCTCTGCGTATCAGGAGTAGCCACCGCTCGCAAATGGCCGTCATCGGACCTGCCTTTGAGCCGAAGCCAGAGCGCACAAGAGACCTTCAGGAGGGGACAATGGCACTCGATTTGACTGCATCGGACAACGCCCTGCCACGGCGGGCGATGAAAGCGGAAATGTTGGACGCCGAGACGGAGACGCAGCTTGCGCGCGCCTGGCGAGACCATCGTGACGAAGCGGCACTGCACCGTCTGATCACCGCTTACATGCGGCTGGCGATCTCGACCGCGGCGAAATTCAAGCGTTACGGCGCGCCGATGAACGACCTCATTCAGGAGGCCGGGCTTGGCCTGATGAAGGCCGCGGAGAAATTCGACCCGGATCGCGGCGTGCGGTTTTCGACCTATGCCGTATGGTGGATCAAGGCCTCGGTGCAGGATTACGTCATGCGCAACTGGTCGCTGGTGCGGACCGGCTCCACCTCGGCGCAGAAGTCGCTGTTCTTCAACATGCGCCGGGTGCAGGCCCGCCTTGAACGCGAAGCCATGGCGCAGGGCGCGGCGCTCGACCGCGATCAGCTCTTGCAGATGATCGCCATGGATCTCGGCGTGCCGCTCAGAGATGTCGAGATGATGGACGGGCGTTTGTCGGGTTCGGATTTCTCTCTGAACGCCCAACAGTCCGGCGACGAGGAAGGTCGCGAATGGATCGAGACCCTTGCCGACGAGGGTGAAACCACCGCCGAAATGGTCGGCGAGGCGCATGATCTGGCGCAGCTCAAGATGTGGCTCGGCGAGGCGATGGACACGCTGAGCGAACGCGAACGCTTCATTCTGCGGGAACGCAAGCTGGCGGATGAGCCGCGTACGCTGGAAAGCCTGGGCGAGGAACTGTCCCTGTCGAAGGAACGCGTGCGGCAGTTGGAGGCGGGGGCCCTGCAGAAAATGCGGAGTGTGCTTGAAACCAACCGGCACGAGGTCCACAACTTCCTCTCATGAAAGAGACGATTGCCCTCGTGACCGTTCTGGCTGCGAGTCCTGCATTTTCGGAGCAGATATCGCCGGATGCGCTCAATGCGTTGCCACCGGCGGATGTCGTGATCCTCGGGGAAATCCACGACAACCCATTGCACCATACGCATCAGGCGCGGGCGGTCGCGGCGCTTGCCCCAAAGGCGGTGGTGTTTGAGATGCTGACACCGGATCAGGCCGCGCGGGTGACGCCGGAGCTGCGTCAGGATGCGGCAGGGCTGTCGCAGGCGCTTGAGTGGGAGAATTCCGGTTGGCCCGATTTCTCCATGTATTCCCCGATTTTCACGGCGAGCGATGCACCGGTCTACGGGGCGGCTCTGCCGCGTGACACCGTGCGCGCGGCTGTCTCAGACGGGGCGGCAGAGGTGTTTGGCGCGGAGGCTGCACGTTACGGCCTTGATCGTCCATTGCCGGATGACATGCAAAAGGCCCGGCAAGAGATGCAGTTCGAGTCCCATTGCGGGGCGATGCCGATGGCGATGATGGCGGGTATGGTTGAGGCGCAGCGGCTGCGCGATGCCGCCTTTTCCCGCACCGTGATCGAGGCGTTCGAGGCGACCGGCGGGCCGGTCGCTGTGATCACCGGCAATGGCCATGCGCGTGTCGATTGGGGAATGCCTGCGGTCCTGGCGCAGGCTGCGCCGGAGTTGCAAGTGCTGTCCATCGGACAATTGGAACATATGCCGGAAGACGTGCCGCCCTACGATCTCTGGCTTGTCACCGACCCGGTGGAGCGGGACGACCCCTGTGCGGGGTTCGTGAGCCAATCCGAAGACGAGACCGGAGGCGCGGGCTGAGCATTGTCTCAAGCCGGGGCTTAGCTTAGAACCGATCCTCGAAACCGTCATGTCCGGGCCTGAGGGAGAGCTGTCATGCTGAACGGAAAGAGCATTCTGCTGATCATCGGCGGTGGCATTGCCGCGTTCAAATCGCTGGACCTGATCCGCCGCCTGCGCGAAGAAGGCGTCCGGGTTGTGCCGGTCCTGACGAAAGCCGCCGAAGAGTTCGTCACACCGCTATCGGTCTCCGCGCTGGCCGCCGAGAAGGTCTATCGCGATCTCTTCGATCTCACCGACGAGGCGGAAATGGGGCATATCGAACTGTCTCGCGCCGCGGATCTTGTGGTCGTATCGCCCGCCACCGCCGATCTTCTGGGCAAGATGGCCGGGGGGCTGGCCAACGATCTGGCCTCGACCCTGTTGATGGCGACCGACAAACCCGTGCTCGTTGCCCCCGCGATGAATGTACGGATGTGGGAACATCCCGCGTGTCAGCGCAACGTAGCGACGCTTATGGGAGACGGTGTGCTGTTCGTCGGGCCCGAAGAGGGCAGCATGGCCTGTGGGGAGTTCGGCCCCGGGCGCCTGTCGGAGACGCCCGACATCGTCGCCGCCATACGGGCTGCGCTGACCGATGGGCCGCTGAAGGGCAAGCACATCCTTGTCACCTCCGGTCCGACGCATGAGCCCATCGACCCGGTGCGTTATATCGCCAACCGGTCCTCGGGAGCGCAGGGCACGGCGATTGCCATAGCTCTTCGTGATCTGGGCGCCGATGTGAGTTTTGTCACGGGACCCGCCGATGTGCCGCCGCCGCTCGGGCTGCGGGTGATCCCGGTGGAAACCGCGCGCGAAATGAAAGCGGCAGTGGAGGCGGCTCTGCCGGCCGAGGCGGCGGTGTTTGCCGCTGCCGTCGCGGATTGGCGGGTGGCCTCCGAGAGTGGGTCGAAAATCAAGAAAACACAGGGTAAGCTGCCCATTCTGGAGTTTTCCGAAAACCCGGACATTCTGGCGGGGGTGAGCCAGATGGCGGAAGGGCGGCCTCGTCTCGTGGTTGGCTTTGCCGCCGAGACAGATGACGTGATCGCGCATGCGACGGAGAAACGCAAACGCAAGGGCTGCGACTGGATCGTCGCCAATGACGTCTCCCCCGCGACGGGCATCATGGGCGGGACGGAAAACGCCGTCACCCTGATTTCCGAGCGCGGGGCCGATGAATGGCCGCGCATGGGCAAGGACGAGGTGGCGCGCCAGCTAGCCTATCGGATCGCCGATCATCTTGTGCAGAATTGAGTAATTCAACCATCAGAAAACAGTGTGGGAAAACATGAGCGTCGCAATCAAGATCCAGTGGCTCGAGGGGGCCGATCCCGAGATCAAGCTGCCGTCCTATGAAACCGAACATGCGGCGGGCGGCGATGTGCGCGCGAATTTTCCGCCGGAGATGCGCGACCAGGGGGTGGTGTTGGAGCCGGGGGCACGGGCGCTGATCCCGACCGGTTTCGCGATGGAAATCCCGCCGGGCTATGAGGTACAGGTGCGGCCCCGTTCCGGGTTGGCGCTCAAACACGGGATTTCCATGGTCAACACGCCGGGTACGATCGACGCGGATTACCGCGGGCCGGTGGGCATTCTTCTGATCAATCACGGTCAGGCGTCTTTCCATGTCACCCATGGCGAACGCATCGGCCAGATGATCGTCGCGCCTGTGGTGCAAGGCGATTACACCGTGGTCGAGAGTCTGACCGATACCGTGCGCGGTGCGGGTGGGTTCGGCTCGACCGGGCGCAAATGAGTTATTTCCTGATCATCGCTGCGGTGCTTTGGGGTATCGGTTGGCTGACCGGAGCCCCAAAGCGGGCGCGTTGGGCGATGATCGGGGTGCTTTATCTCGCTGTGATCTTGGCGATTGCCGTGTTGCCAGAGGGGCATGCGCTGCGCGTGAGCCTTGGTGAGTCACTGGGGGAATGGCTTTTGGTCGGAGCTGCGGCGGTGATCGTCATGGCCTATCGTGCCGGGCTTGTGGCGCTGCGGCGGCGGGCGGAGGCGCGGGAGCCGGAAGAGAAGAGCGACAGTTTCCGCCCCGCGGAACTTGAACGCTACATGCGGCACATCCTGTTGCGCGAGATCGGCGGACCGGGGCAGCGCAAGTTGAAAGACGCCAAGGTCTTGGTGATCGGAGCGGGCGGGCTCGGGGCTCCGGTGCTGCAATATCTGGCGGCCTCTGGCGTGGGCGTCATCGGGGTGATCGACCCGGATGTGGTCGAGGCCTCGAACCTGCAACGGCAGGTGATCCATACGGATGCGAGGTTGGGCCAGCCCAAGGTGTTTTCCGCAGCCGAAGCAATGACCGCGCAGAACCCGTTCATCGAGGTCCGCCCCTATCATCGGGCGTTCGATGAGAACGCGATGGATCTGGTGGCCGAGTACGATCTGGTGCTGGACGGGACGGATAATTTCGACACGCGCTATCTGGTGAACCGGGCCTGTGTGATCCATCGAAAGCCCTTGATCGCCGCGGCGATCACGCAATGGGAAGGTCAAATCAGCACCTATAAATCCCATGAAAATGGCCCATGTTATCAATGCGTGTTTCCTGAGTGCCCCGCGCCGGGGATGGTGCCGAGCTGTGCGGAGGCGGGTGTTGCGGCCCCGTTACCGGGGATTTTGGGGACGATGATGGCGATGGAGGCGGTGAAAGAACTCACTGGTGCCGGGCAGGGGCTGATGGGGCGGCTCGTGATCCATGACGCGCTCTATGCGGAGACGCGGAGCATCACCGTGAAAAAGCGTGCCGACTGCCCGATTTGCGGGGGCTAGGCCTTTTCCTTACCGCGCGCGAGGCATAGCTTTGTCGCCAAAGGAGACACGCATGACCAACGCTTACCTGTCCGAGTGGAACACGCCCTTCAATCTGCCGCCCTTCGCCGATCTGACCGATGCGGATGTCAAACCCGCCGTCGATGCCGCGCTTGCCGAGGGGTTTTCGGCGGTCAAGGCGATTGCGGAAAACCCCGAGGCTCCGACCTTCGCCAATACGATCGAGGCGCTTGAAAAAGCCGATGCGACCCTGTCGAAAGTTCTGGGGGCGTTTTACGGCATGGCGGGCGCGGACACCAACGATGTGCGCGATGGGTTGATGCGCGACCTGTCGCCGCTTTTGTCCGCCTACAGTTCCGAGATCACCGCCAACGCGGCGCTGTTCAACCGGATCGAGACGCTGTGGCAGGACCGCGAATCCCTTGATCTGACGGACGAACAACAGCGCGTGCTGATGCTGACCCGCCGCTCATTCGTGCGCTCCGGCGCGAAACTCGAAGGCGCAGAAAAAGACCGGATGGCGGCGATCAAATCGCGTCTGGCCAGCCTCGGGACGCAGTTTACGCAAAACCTTCTGGCCGATGAGCGGGAATGGTTCATGGAGCTGGAGGAGGCCGATCTCGAAGGTCTGCCGCAGTTCGTTGTCGATGCGGCGCATTCGGCGGGGGAGGAGAAGGGGGCGAAAGGGCCGGTGGTAACGCTGTCCCGGTCATTGATCACGCCTTTCCTGCAATTCTCGCCGCGTCGCGATCTGCGCGAAAAGGCTTTCCGGGCCTGGGCCGCGCGGGGCGAAAATGGCAATGCCAATGACAACCGCGAAATCGCGAAAGAGATTTTGGAGCTGCGTGAAGAGCGCGCCAAATTGCTCGGCTATGAGAGCTTTGCAGCCTACAAGCTCGAAACCGAAATGGCCAAAACGCCCGAGCATGTGCGCGATCTGCTGATGCGGGTCTGGGCGCCGGCGAAAGAGGCTGCCGAACGGGACGCTGCGATCCTGTCGGGGATGATGGCCGAGGATGGCATCAACGGCGATCTGGAACCTTGGGACTGGCGCTATTATTCCGCGATCCGGCGCAAGGCGGAGCACGATCTCGATGAGGCGGAGCTCAAGCCCTATCTGCAACTCGAACGCATGATCGAGGCGGCCTTCACCTGCGCCAATCGTCTGTTCGGGCTGGAATTCGAACCGCTCGATGTGACGACATATCACCCGGATGCGCGGGCCTGGAACGTGACGCGGAACGGCAAACATATCGCCGTGTTCATCGGCGATTATTTTGCGCGCGGCTCGAAGCGGTCAGGCGCGTGGTGTACCGCGATGCGCAGCCAGCAGAAACTCATGGGCGACATTCGACCCATCGTCCTCAATGTGTGCAATTTTGCCAAACCGCCAAAAGGCGAGCCGGCTCTGTTGTCCTATGACGATGCACGCACCCTGTTCCATGAGTTCGGCCATGCGCTGCATCAGATGTTGTCTGACGTGACCTACGAGTCGATTTCCGGCACCTCGGTGGCGCGCGATTTCGTCGAGTTGCCGTCGCAGCTATACGAACATTGGCTCGAAGTGCCTGAGGTGCTCGAAGAATTCGCAACCCATGCGAAGACTGGCGAACCGATGCCACGCGATATGTTGGAGCGTCTTTTGGCCGCGCAGACCTACGATCAGGGGTTCGCGACCGTGGAATATGTGGCCTCGGCGCTGGTCGATCTGGATTTCCATGACGGCCCCGCACCGAAAGACCCGATGGCAGCGCAGGCGGAGACGCTCAAGCGCATCGGACTGCCGCACGCCATCACGATGCGCCACGCCACGCCGCATTTCGCCCATGTCTTTTCCGGCGACGGTTACAGTTCGGGCTATTACAGCTACATGTGGTCGGAAGTGATGGACGCGGATGCGTTCGAGGCTTTCGAGGAAACCTCGCCCTTCGATCCCGCCATGGCGAAAAGCCTTGAAGAGAACATCTTGTCCAAAGGCGGCTCCCAAGATGCCGAAGCGCTTTACAAAGCCTTCCGGGGCCGGATGCCGGGCGTTGAGGCGCTGCTCAAGGGGCGGGGACTTCTGGTCGCCGAATAAGGCTTTTCTGATGGCCTAAATACTCAAAAGCGAGGCGGTCAATCCGCCTCGCCCGCGACGTCCTTGTGAATGATCACTTCGGCATTGGGATAGGCCTCGAGGATCGCGCGTTTCAGCCCGGCCGAGATTGCATGCGCCTCGCGCAGGGTCTGGTCGCCATTGACCTCGATATGGATGTTGACGAAAGGTTTCGACCCGGCCATGCGGGTTTTCAGGTCGTGATAGGCATAGATGCCGGGGAAGTGCTTTGCCATGTCGCCGATCTCGTCGACCATGTCTTGCGGCGCGGCCCGGTCCATCAGAGCGTCCCAGGCGCTTTTGCCGATGTTGAGCGCGCCGACCAGCAAAATTGCCGCCGCCCCGAGCGCGACCACGCTGTCGAGCCGGTCGAAGCCAAAGGCGGAGGAGGCCAGCAGCGCGGCAATCGCGCCGATATTGGGCACGAGATCGCCCAGATAGTGCAGGCTGTCGGCGGACACCACTTTCGATTGGGTCCGGCGTGCCACGTGTTTCTGCCAGAGCACCAGAGCAATGGTGAGGACAATCGAGAGGATCATCACGCCAACGCCGATCGCTTCGGAGGTCATTTCGGGGGGCGTGGGCGAGAGCATCCGGCGCACCGAGGTGACGGCGATCACCGCGCCGGAGACAAAGATGAAGATCGACTGGCCCAATGCCGCGAGATCCTCGGCAGAGGTATGCCCGAAGGTATGGTCCTCGTCGGGCGGCCGTGAGGCGTACCAGATCGCCAGCAACCCGCCCGAGGCCACCAGAAGGTCCATCGCACTGTCCGCCAGCGAGGCGGCGATCGACATGGAACCGGTCGCGCTCAGCGCCCAGATTTTCGCGATTACCAGAACGGTCGCGACACTGACAGAGGCGATCCCTGCCGAGAGATTCAGATGTTTGTCCTGCATGGGTCCGTCATGCCCCGGATTGCGGGCTTAGTCCAGCATGAGCTTGTCACGAATCCGCGCCCAGGCCCGGGTCGCAAAATTGTCCTTGACGGGTTCCAGGCAGTGGCGTTCGAGGAACCAGTGGAAGTAGCCCTCATAGTCGAAATCCCCCATGGTCTCGGGACCGAACTCGATCGCCGCCTTGAGATCTGCGACGTTTCGCGGCGTGAGCGTCGCGTGCCAGTAATCGCTTTTGCCACAGGTGATCACCGGCTTCTTCTGCATCAGCGCTTCGAACCCCGCCGATGAGTTCTGGGTGATCACGACGCGCGCGGCTTCGATCAGATCGTGCAGCGAGGCGTCGGAGAGTTTCACATTCGGATGGTTTTCGCAAAACTCGAGGATCTGCCGCCGGCCCTGCTTGCTCTGATGCGGGTGGAGTTTGACGTAAACCAACGCGTCCCGGTCGAATGTCGCCGCCGTGGCGATCATCTGTTCGGTGGTCAGATAGGCCGAGCCGGGCACCTGCGTTTCGCGCGGCTGGCACAGGATCGTTGCGGTGGCCGGGCGCAGCGGCGCATCCATCCGCGGCTCCTGGCGCAGCTTGGAGACATTCTCGCGGAGCATGTAGCCGGTGACACCGTTGAAGAAATATTCCGCCGCCTCGCGCCGCTCCGGATCGGGGCAATAATGCGCGAACCGCAGCGAACTGTCCTTGCCATGGCCCAGCTCGTCGAAATACCAGAAGCCCCAGAGATAGGAGGGGTAGGCGTGCAGGATCGTCGGCCCGTACATCGCAGGCCCGCCGACGATGATGTGGAAATGATCGGTTTCGAGGAGTGCGCGCGAGGTTCGTGTGTTGCCCTCGACGAGATAGGTCGTGAGCCCCTTGCCCTTGAGCATCGGGGTCAGGCGCGTGAAAAAATCGTGCCGCCCCTGCGCGATGGCCTCATGCCAACTGCCATAGCCGTGGATGACACAGGATTTGAGCCCGGCGGGAATGTTGCGGGCGGCGAGAGGGGACTTGATCGGCTCCATCGGAGTTACTCCAGAATTTCATCCGGACGTACCCCCCAGAGTCCGGATTTCAACGCCCAGCCTTTCTGCCCGTCGGCAGAGACCTTGCACCATGAGACATCACATTCGAGAAGGCGCAGGATGACGTTTTTCTCCGCCTGCGCCGCCAAGCGGGAGGTTGGATCGGGGCGGGAAAACAGGTCGATGCTGTCCTCCGTCACAAGCGCCGTGCGTACCCCGGAAATCAGGGAATAATGCAGCCATCCTGTCGCGCCCTCGATGTCCCGCACCCGCCGCCAGTGACCGTATTCGGCAATGACCTCAAGCGGATAGCCGCGGTGGACAAAGACCCAGTCGATCCGGTGCGACAGCGACGGTCCGCGCCGGGCATTGGCCTTGTCGCTTTTGAGCGAGACGAAACGCGGCAGTGGCAGGTTGGTCACGGGGCCGCGGGTTGGACTGTCCGCCTGTCCCGCAAACGGGCTCAGCACCAGAAGACAGAGCAGCGCCACCCGGATCAGGGCGCGTCCCGCATGAAATCGACCACTGTTCACCATTGCCAACCCGATCTGCCGCCTACCCGATTTGCCTGTTATCCGACGGCTCCGCATGAGACGTGCGCGGTAAGCCTGTCTTGCCCGATCTTATCCTTTACGCCTTGCCGGGATGCAATCGAGTTTGCCACTATGGGGTGGAAAAAGAAAGGGAGGCCGCAGTCATGGGGACCGATATGGGGAATGTCACGAACGGGAACGGTTCGACCCAAAAGCGTCTCAGGGTCGCCGTCACGCGGGCTTTGCCGGAGGCGGTCGAAACCCGGATGACGGAGCTGTTCGATGTGGAACTGAACCACGAGGACCGCAAGCTCGACCGCGATGCGCTGGTCGCGGCCATGGGACGTGCGGATGTGCTGGTGCCCTGTGTCACCGACCGGATCGACGCCGGGATGCTGGCGCAGGCCGGGCCGGGGTTGAGGCTCATCGCCAATTACGGTGCGGGGCTCGACCATATCGACGTGGCAGCAGCCCAGGCGCGCGGCATCATGGTGTCGAACACCCCCGATGTGGTGACGGAGGATACGGCGGATATGGTGATGGCGCTGATCCTCTCGGTCACCCGGCGCATCCCCGAAGGCCTCGCAGTGATGCAATCCGGCGATTGGCAGGGCTGGGCACCGACGGCCTTTCTCGGCCAGCGTCTTGGCGGTAAGCGCCTCGGCATTCTCGGCATGGGGCGGGTCGGTCAGGCGGTGGCGCGCCGCGCCAAGGCCTTTGGGCTGTCGGTGCATTACCACAACCGTCATCGTCTGCGCCCGGAGACCGAAGCGGCGCTTGAGGCGACCTGGTGGGACAGTTTGGATCAGATGCTGTCGCGCATCGACATTCTCTCGATCAACAGCCCGCACACGCCCGCGACCTATCATCTGATCAATGCCCGGCGGCTCAAACTGATGAAACCTACGGCGGTGATCGTCAACACCTCGCGCGGCGAGGTGATCGACGAAAACGCCCTGACGAGGGGGCTCAGAGCGGGCGAGATCGGGGGCGCGGGGCTCGATGTGTTCGAGCACGGACATCAGATCAACCCACGCCTTCGGGCGCTGCCGAACGTGGTGCTTTTGCCGCATATGGGGTCCGCGACCGTAGAAGGGAGGATCGAGATGGGCGAGCGCGTGATGCTCAACATCTGCAATTTCCGCAATGGCGTGCGCCCGCCCGACATGGTCGTGCCTGAGATGTTGTAAAGCGCCCGGGTTTCACCGGCTCGCAACCATTTCGGGCCAAGCTGCGTTGACGGTCTGAAGACAAATGCAGTGAAACCGGGAAGGACAGATCATGCGCTGGTCCAGCATCGAAGACAAATGGTTCCGTTTCAAATCCAAGGCCAAACAGGAATGGGGGGCGCTCAGCGACGCACAACTCGACGAGATCGCGGGGGATCGGGATCGCCTCGAACGCGAGATTGCGGCTACTTACGGCAAGACACCGGATGAGGTGCGTTTCGATGTGTCGAGCTGGAAGGAACGGGTGGCGGTGGCCTGATCTTTCTGGAACCAGATATGGGGGGCGGGCGTTTTGTTTCCAGATACGAAATGCCACAGAAAGGAGGCTCCCTATGAATTGGGATCAGGTTCAAGGCAAATGGAAAGAGATGAAAGGCCGCGTTCGTGAGGAATGGGGCGAATTGACCGACGACGATCTGGCGGAGGCCGAGGGCAACCGCGAGCAACTCGAAGGCAAGATTCAGCAACGCTACGGCAAGACAAAGGAAGAAGCCCGTAAGGCAGTGAACGATTTTATCGACAAGCTCTGATTTCGTGATCAGATTATATGAAACGCGCCCGGGGTCCCGGGCGCGTTTTGCTGTCAATGATCGCGCTGATCCTTGATGAACGTGCCGTTGTTCAACTCATTGAACGCCTGCATCAACTCCTCACGCGTGTTCATCACGATCGGACCGTGCCAGGCCACCGGCTCCTTGATCGGCTGGCCGGAAATCAACAGGAACCGCACGCCGTCCGGGCCGCTGTTCACCACGATCTCATTGCCGGTGTCGAAATTCACCAGCGTCCGGTTGCCCGACATATCGCGGATGTTGACCTCTTCGCCATTCACTTCTTTCTCGACCCGCACGCCGTAGGGCGTTGAGGCATCGCGGAAGGACGCACTGCCCGCAAAGATATAGGCGAAAGTGTTGGCATAGGTGTCGACAGGCAGCACTTTTCGCGTGTTCGGCGGCACAGACACATCGAGGTAAAGCGGATCGGCGGCGATGCCATCGACCGGCCCGCGCTTGCCCCAGAACGATCCCGTGACGATCTTCACCTTGGTGCCGTCGTCGTCGATGATCTCGGGGATGTCGCTGCCCTGGATGTCCTGATAGCGCGGCGCGGTCATCTTGAGCGAGGAGGGCAGGTTGGCCCAAAGCTGAAATCCGTGCATCTGGCCTGCGGCATTCCCGCGTGGCATTTCCTGATGCATGATGCCGGAGCCCGCCGTCATCCATTGCACGGAGCCTTTGCCCAGTACCCCCTTGTTGCCAAGGCTGTCGCCATGCTCCACCTCGCCATCCAAGACATAGGTGATCGTCTCGATGCCGCGATGCGGGTGCCAAGGGAAGCCTTTTTCGAATTTCTTGGGATCGTCGTTGCGAAAATCGTCGAACAAGAGGAACGGATCGAATTCGCGTGGTTTATGAAACCCGAAGGCGCGGTAGAGATTGACGCCTGCACCTTCGATTGTGAACTGACCTTCAGAGGTCGCTTTGACGGGACGGAATGTCATGGTGAGACTCCTGTATCTGCTGTTGCCTCATCATGTGGTCATTTCTGTATGTGCGTAAACGGCTTTGCGCGAACGGTTTTTGTGCGGTGGCGCGCAGAGAGGCGTTGGATGAGTATTTTACCTGCAATGAAGAGGTGCGCCCCGACCGCCGGTTCATAGCGCGGTGGCGTCACCGGAAGGGTTTCGGCCCACGGGCCGGGGCGTCTTCATCGCAGACGGTCATCGGCTCTCCAACCTGTACCGTAAACATGTTGTGACGCATTAACCTTAACGCGCGGCTAACGGGTTTTCATTGCAGTCCAAATACTCAAAAAGCGCCCCGAAGGGCGCTCACTCTTATTTCTTAGAACCGTAGACATTGTCCTGCGTCGGGAAAGCACGCGATTTGACGTCTTCGGCATAAGACGCGATGGCGTCTTCGATGGCCGCGCCGACTGCACCGAATTTCTTGACGAATTTCGGCACCCAATCGTTCAGGCCCAGCATATCTTCCATCACCAAGATCTGTCCATCGCAGGTTTTCGACGCTCCAATGCCAATGGTCGGCACGGTGACGGCTTTGGTGATCTTATCGGCCAGAGGCTCGACAACGCCTTCGACCACGATGGCAAAGGCACCGGCTTCAGAAACGGCAATTGCGTCGTCGATGTGGAATTGCCAGTCGTCCTCATCGCGGCCCTGGGTCTTGAACCCGCCCATGATGTTGGTCGATTGCGGCGTCAGGCCGATATGGGCCATCACCGGAATGCCGCGCTCGGAGAGGAATTTGATCGTTTCCGCCATGCGCGCGCCGCCTTCGAGTTTGACGGCCTGACACTGAGTTTCCTTCATGATCTTCGCGGCGTTGCGGAAGGCTTGCGACGGGCTTTCCTCATAGGAGCCAAAGGGCATATCCACGACCACGAGCGCGCGTTTGGTGCCGCGCACCACTGCTTTGCCGTGCATGATCATCAACTCTAGAGACACGCCGACGGTGCTCTCCATGCCGTGCATCACCATGCCGAGGCTGTCGCCCACCAGCAGGAAATCGCAGTATTTTTCAGCGATTGCGGCGGTGTGCGCATGATAGGCCGTCAGCGACACGATGGGATCGCCCCCTTTGCGCGCCCGGATTTGCGGTACGGTGACCCGGCGGATGGTTTCGGTTTGTGATGACATGGCGTTTCCTCCTCACGCAGGGTTCGCGACCCTTTGGTCGATCAATAGCACATCGCCGAAACGCGCGGCCAGAAGGATCACCACGGGGCGGGTGATGGTGCTCGGCACCTCGGCCAGCGTTTCGGCATCGCGCACATCGACGCTTTCCAGTTTGGCGCGCGGTTCGCGGGCGATGAAATCGCGGATTTCCTGTTCGAGATCCGGCCCGGTACGGCCATCGGAGACCTCGTAATCGGCGAAGGCCAGCGCCTTGTTCAGGATCAATGCCGCTTGCCGGTCCTCCGGTGTCAGGCGCACATTGCGCGAGGACATGGCAAGCCCGTCGACATCGCGCACGGTCGGCACGCCGATGATTTCGATCGGCATGTCGAGATCGCGGACCATCGTCTTGATGACCTGAAGTTGCTGGTAATCTTTTTCACCGAAAAACGCCTTGTCGGCGCCGGTGATGTTGAACAGCTTGGTCACCACGGTGCAGACGCCCTTGAAATGGCCGGGACGCAGCGCGCCCATCAGGACCTTGTCCAGGTCTTCCGTCAGCACGGTGGTTTGTTTCAGGGGATGATACATCTCTTCGACGGCGGGGCAGAATACGGCATCGACGCCCTCGGTCTCCAACATCTTGAAATCACGCGCTTCATCGCGCGGGTAGGCGGCGAGATCGGCGGCCTCGCCGAATTGCGTCGGGTTGACGAAGATCGACACAATGACACGCACGGCATTGGCCTTGGCGCTGCGCACCAGCGTCATGTGACCCTCGTGCAGATAGCCCATGGTCGGCACCAGAGCGACCGACTCGCCCGCCGCCTGAAAGCGTTGGACCGTGTCGCGGATGTCCTGTTTTGTCCGGCAGATTTTCAATGTCAGCCCTCCCGAAGCCTCTGTTCGGGCGGAGACTACAAATTGCGCGGAGCGGCGTCCAGCGCATCCGTCTTGTGCGGTTTTGGCCATTTTTCCTTCGAATATCCGCAGGCTTTCCGCATTTCTGACAGGTTTCGCAGCCATTTTCGCAACGATCATACGTTATCGGCCGGGATTGTAATCGTGAGAATTCTTCTGAAAACACTGAGGCTTATGAGCTTTTCCGTCGGAATCGTTGTGGCTCTTCTGGCCTTTTTGCACTTCACGCAGGGAACGCCCGATGCGATGCAAACAGTGGCTGAAAGCATTGCAACGACCCAAAGCGTTCTGGGCGGTGGGCAGAAGGTGGATGTGGCTGAGGTCGCGTCGACCGTGCGTGTCCCGTCGCCGCAAAGCCTTGCCGAACTGGACCGGGTTGCGCAGGGGGAGAGCGCGGCGCTTGAGCTGCCCGCAGAGGTCGCAGAAGTGGCCGGGCCGCCGGAAGATGCAAGCATCGGGGAGCTTGGAATGTATTATTTCGAACGCCTCAGCGCCTGGCTGTTCGGCGAACGCGAACCGTCGGTCGAGGTGGGGTGTAAGACCCGCAGCGGGGGCAAGATCTGTTCGGTGTCGAACGGCTAAGACACAGACATCGGCATGAAAAACAGGCGCGGAGGGCCCCCCTCACGCGCCTGTTTCATATGTGGTTGCCCCTAAAGGGATCAGCTTTTCGGAAGTCCTGTCTCGGCCAATTCGTCCCAGCATTCCAAGGCCTTGGCCGCATACATCAGGACCGGGCCGCCGCCCATCTGGACGTTCATGGCGAGCATTTCGGTGAGTTCTTCTCGGGTGCCGCCGTATTTCATCAGCGCTTCGACGTGAAACCCGACACAGGGTTCGCAGCGCACGGCCACCGCGATGGCTGTGGCCAGCAATTCCTTGGTCTTGTGATCCAGCGCATCGCCTTCGAGCGCGGCTTTCGACAGGGCGCCGAAGCCTGCCGGGATGTTCGCATTGGCCTTGTTCAGGGCCCGCAGCGCAGTGCGCATGCTTTCGTTCTTTTCAACCCAGGACATGAGGGTCTCCTTGTTCGCGTTTCTTCGATGGCGGTCTTTCGCACATGCAGCATGGCGCGACTTTGATCCCGGTCAAACATATTCTGATATGAATTCCGATGAACCCGGCATGACGTTGCGCGAATATGACAAAAGGCCCGCGCGGGATGCACGGGCCTCTTTTTTCACTGTCGGATTTGCGTCGGATACCTGTCGGACTTTTGTCGGCCCCTGATCCGCAGCGCGCCGAAGAGCGGGAGCGCTTATTGCGGGATCTCGCCGGTCAGACCTTCGATGTAGAAGTTCATACCCGCAAGCGTGCCGTCGTCGGCCACTTCGCCTTCGGCCAGCCAGGCAGAACCGTCCTGCTTGTTGATCGGGCCGGTGAACGGGTGGTATTCGCCCGAGGAGATGGAATCGCGCAGCGCTTCGGCGCCCGCTTTCACGTCTTCCGGCACAGCGGAGGAAATCTCGCCAATGCCGACCATGCCGTCACCGATGCCGGCCCAGGTGTTGTCCGATTCCCAGGTGCCGTCGATCACGGCCTGAACGCGCTCGATGTAATAGGGCGCCCATTCGTCGATGATGGACGAGATGCGCGGCATCGGGCCGAACTCGGCCATGTCGGCGGCCTGACCGAAGGTGTAGACGTTGCCCGCCTTCTGCGCGGTGATCTGCGGCGCGGTCGAGTCGGTGTGCTGAAGCACGACGTCGATGCCTTGGTCGATCATCGCTTGTGCGGCGTCGGCCTCTTTCGCCGGGTCAAACCAGGTGTTCAGCCAGACGACGGACATTTCAACGTCCGGGTTCTCTTTCTTGGCGTGCAGGAAGGAGGAGTTGA
The DNA here is from genome assembly GCF_002407265.1 of Celeribacter ethanolicus. Lineage (NCBI taxonomy): Bacteria > Pseudomonadati > Pseudomonadota > Alphaproteobacteria > Rhodobacterales > Roseobacteraceae > Celeribacter > Celeribacter ethanolicus. Next base: position 1,989,175 of record NZ_CP022196.1, on the reverse strand, counting down.
TGCCGCGGATCACTTCCGGGATCGGGAAGGAACCGATGTAGCCGATCTTGTTCGACTTGGTCATGTGACCGGCGAGATAGCCCTCGACCGCACGGCCTTCGTAGAAGCGGGCGGAGTAGACGCCGACGTTCGGCGCGGTTTTATAGCCGGTGGCGTGTTCGAATTTCACGTCCGGGAATTTGCCCGCGACGTTGATGGTCGCATCCATGTAACCGAAGGAGGTGGTGAAGATGATGTCGGCACCGGAAAGGGCCATCTGGGTCATCACACGTTCGGCGTCGGGGCCTTCGGGCACGCTTTCCTGTTCGACGATCTCGACCGCATCGCCGAAATGCTCGGCCATCACCATCGCGGCCTCATGGTGGTGCTGCGACCAGCCGCCGTCGTTTTTCGGACCGACATAGATGAAGCCGACTTTCACCGCATCGGCGGCGAAGGACGGGAAGGCCGCGCCAAGTGCCAGAGCGGAAGCCGCGGCTGCGGTCAGCAGAGTTCTACGTTTCATGGAATATTCTCCCCTGTTGGAATATGTCCCCGTGAGGCTCACGAGGTGTGGAAAATCCGACCCAGCATCGCGGGTGCACTGGTGGCACCATGACGCCGTGCGGAAATGACGACAAGGACCAGAATGGTCGCAAGGAACGGCGACATGGACAAAAGCTCCACCGGAACTTTCGCACCCGCCGCCTGAAGGTTGAGTTGTAGCACGGTGATGCCGCCGAAAAGGTAAGCGCCGATCAGCACACGGCCCGCCCGCCAGCTCGCAAAGACGACGATGGCCAGCGCGATCCAGCCGATCCCTGCGGTGATGCCGTCGGTCCATTGCGGCACGCGCACGAGGCTGATGTAGGCACCGCCCAAGCCCGCCATGGCGCCGCCAAAGCCGATGGCGGCAAAGCGCACGGCTTTGACCTTGTAGCCAAGCGCATGGGCGGCGGCGTGGTTTTCACCGACGGCGCGCAGGATGAGACCGGCGCGGGTGAATTTCAGGAAGGCCCAGATCACCACGACCATGATCAGAGACAGATAGACGATGGCGTCATGTTGGAAGATCACGGGGCCAATCACCGGAATGCTTTCCAGTACCGGGATGTGCAGATCGGGCATGCGCGGCGGCGACATGCCTTGGTAGTTCTGGCCCAGAAGTGAGGCCAGCCCGGTGCCCAAAAGCGTGAGGGCGAGACCGGCGGGCACCTGTGTCGTGAGGAAGATCTGGGTCAGGAAACCGAAGAGCATGGAGAGCGCGGCACCGCCCACGGCGGCGGCGATGAAACCCATGGTGGGGGATTGCGTTTCGATGGCGGCGATGAAGCCGCAGACAGCACCGAAGATCATCATGCCCTCGACACCGAGGTTCAGGACGCCAGATTTCTCGGTGACCATTTCGCCTAGAGCGGCGAGGAGGATCGGGGTCGAGGCGACCATGAGAGAGGCCAGAAGGATGACGGGGTTGATGCCACCAAAGTCCATTACGCGCTCTCCTTTTCACGCAAGCCGAGATAAAGCGGAAGGGCAAGGGATAGGCCAACGCTGAAGCCCGCAGGCAGGACCAACCACCACCGGGCCACCCCTTCGCGACGCGCGTCGAAAAAGGACCAGAGCCAGAACGCCGCGATGGAGATCATCACATCGGCGGAAAAGCCTCCAGCGGCTCCATTCGCGAAGAGATCGGTCACGAAAGCCAGGGGCGAAAGGCCGTTTTGCGCGAACCAGCCGCCGAAAAACGCCCATGGGATGACGGTGCCGAACACGGCCAGAGCAAACCAAACACGAGAGGAGGGCATCAGGAGACCTCCTTTTTCACGATCATCACGCGGTAGTTCACGAGGATGTCCATGGCCAGAAGGATCATCAACAACATGCCTTGGAACACCTGGATCGCCGCCGAGGGCAGGCCCAGCATGAATTGCGCCAACTCGCCGCCGATGAAGGTCAGCGCCAGGAGGAGGCCTGCGAGCAGGATGCCGATCGGATTGAGGCGTCCGAGGAAGGCGACGATGATGGCGGTGAAGCCATAGCCCGCGCCGAAGTCGATGGAGATCTGACCGGCGGGGCCGGTGACCTCGAAAAGGCCCGCGAGACCGGCGAGCGCGCCCGCCGTGCCGAGGCAGAAGACGACGAGAAGCCGGTCCTTGACGCCGGCAAAACGCGCGGCGCGGGGGCTTTCGCCGGTGAGACGGATCTGGAAACCGAGCATGTGTTTGTTCAGCAGAACATAGGCCGCGACCACCGCGCCTAGGGCGGCGACTACGCCCCAATGCGCGCCTGTGCCGGGGATCAGTTCCGGGTTCGACAGCCATGGGATCTGGCTCATGTTGCGCGATCCGGGGAAGCCGTTGCCTTCGGGATTGCGCAGGAAGCCGAGCGCGGCGGAGGCGAGGATTTGTTCGGCGACATAGACCAGCATAAGCGAGACGAGAATTTCGTTGGTGTTGAAGCGGGTCTTGAGCAGCGCCGGGATCATCGCCCAGAGGAAACCGCCGATGGCGCCTGCGATCACCATGAGTGGGAAAATCCACCAGGCGTCGAGCGGGTACAGCGCGAGGCCGACGGAGGCGCCCGCGATGGCGCCCATGATATACTGGCCCTCGGCGCCGATGTTCCAGATGCCCGCCTTGAACCCCAATGAGAGGCCGATGGCGATCAGGATCAGCGGACCGGCCTTGACCAGAAGCTGGGGCCGGGAATAGGCGGCGAATTGGTCGTTGAACAGCGGGTCCCAGAAGATCGTGCGGATCGCGGCGACCGGGTCCTTGCCCATGGCGGCGAAGAGAAGCCCCCCGAGGATCATGGTCAGGAGGACCGCGAAAACGGGGGTTGCGATGGTCCAGAATTTCGAAGGTTCGGGGCGTTTGACAATCGCGATCATCCGGCCATCTCCATATCGTGCGCGCCGCCCATCATCAGGCCGATTTCCTCGACGGAGAGACCCTTGGCTGGACGCGGCGCGGTCAGCGTGCCCTCGTTGAGGGCGGCGAAATGGTCGGAAATTTCCATCAGCTCGTCGAGGTCCTGCGAAATCACGATCAGCCCCGCGCCTTGGGCCGCGAGATCGAGCAAAGCCTGCCGGATCGCGGCGGCGGCGGCGGCATCGACGCCCCATGTCGGCTGGTTCACCACGAGGACTTTCGGGGCCTGAAGCACCTCACGCCCGATGACGAATTTCTGGAGATTGCCGCCCGAAAGCGAACGCGCCGCAGAGCCGGGGCCGGGGGTGCGGACGTCGAATTTCTCGATGATCTCGCGCGCGAATTCTTCGGTCTTTTTCCAGTTCAGGAAATTGCTTTTCGTGAGCTTTTTGCGGATCGTCGCGGTGAGCGCGGTGTTCTCCGTCAGGCTCATGTTAGGGGCGGCAGCATGGCCGAGACGTTCCTCCGGGGCGGCCAGAAGACCGATCCTGCGCCGGGCGTTCGGCCCCATATGGCTGACGTCCTGTTTGTCGAAAATCACGGAGCCTTTGCCGGTTTTCGCCTCGCCCGACAGGACGGAGAGCAATTCGTCCTGCCCGTTGCCCGCAACCCCGCCGATGCCGAGAACCTCGCCCGCGCGGAGCCTAAGGGACACGTCCTTGAGCCGTGTGCCGAACGGGTTCGAGGGCACGAAATTCAGCCCCTGCACATCGAGCAGAACCTCGCCCGCCTCTCCGCCTTCGCGCGTTGGCACATGCAGCGTCTGACCGACCATCATCTCCGCCATCTCGCGGGCGGTGGTGGCTTTCGGATCGCAAATGCCGACGACCTTGCCGAGCCGCAGGATCGTCGCCCCGTCGCAGAGCGCGCGGATCTCTTCGAGCTTGTGCGAGATGTAGAGGATCGAGGTGCCTTCGGATTGCAGCTTGCGCAGGGTCTTGAAAAGGATCTCGACCTCCTGCGGGGTGAGAACCGAAGTCGGCTCGTCCATGATCAGGAGCTTCGGGTCCTGCAACAGACAGCGGATGATCTCGACGCGCTGACGTTCGCCCGCCGAGAGATCGCCGACGATGCGGTCGGGGTCCAGAGGCAGGCCGTAGTTTTCCGAGACCTCGCGGATGGAGGCGGCCAGATCGCTCATCTTCGGCGGGTTTTCCATGCCGAGCGCGACGTTTTCGGCGACGTTCAGCGCCTCGAACAAGGAGAAATGCTGAAACACCATGGCGACGCCGGCGGCGCGGGCGGCCTGCGGATTGGGCGGAGCATAGGAGCCACCGCGCAGCTTCATGAAGCCCGCATCGGGTTTTTCCAGCCCGTAGATCATCTTGACGAGGGTCGATTTCCCGGCGCCGTTTTCACCCAGAAGCGCATGCACCTCGCCGGTGCCAATGGAAAAACTGACATCGTCATTGGCGCGCACGCCGGGATATTCGCGGGTCAGCCCCACGACTTTCAAAAGCTCCGTCACCCTGTCCGTTCCCCATAAGATTCCGTGATCTTTCGCCCGGAGATTACTTGGGCTGCAACCCCGACCGCAATGGCTTGCGGATGTTTCCCGAGGTCAGGTTGCCCAATCGGACAGCAAATGCGGTCGATTTGGGCATCCGTATGGCCGAGATCGCGCAGGCGGCTGCGGAAGCGAGCCCATTTCGTGCGCGATCCGATCAGCCCGGCGAAGGCAAAGCCGTGGTCAAGCGCGCGGTGGCATAACTCCAGATCGAGCGCGTGGGAATAGGTCAGGATCAGGTGCTCGGCCTCGGGGGGCGCATAGGCCATGAGGGCCTCGGGGTGTTCGGCGATCAGTTGCGTGACGCCCCCGGGAAGCGTGTCGGGGAAACGATTGGCCGCCGTGTCGACCCATGTGATCGCGAGATCGGGCAGCGGGGCGAGCGTGGCGACGATGGCGCGCCCGACATGGCCCGCGCCCCAGACCCACAAGGGGCGCGTGGCGCGGGTGATCGGTTCGACCATCCAGTCGCCATGGAGTTTCGGTTTGAGCAGGCCTTGAGCGCGGGCCTCGGCGAGGGCTTTCTTGACCGCAAAAGGCATGTCGCCGGGACCACGGGCAAAGATGTCTTCGGGGATGTCCGATGCGCTCTCAAAGACTTCGGTCAAAAGCGTCACCGCCCCGCCGCAGCATTGCCCCATCGCGGGGCCAAGGGGCAGGCGTTGCAGGCGCGGCGCGGAAAACGCGTGTTTCGCCGCCTCAAATTCCAAGGTGCCACCGCCAATGGTGCCGGACTGATCGAACCCCGCCGGCGTTTGCCAGACGAGCATGGCGGCACCAACTTCGCGCGGGGTCGAACCCTGCACCTCGGCCACCACCACGCGGGCAACACGACCATGTTTCGTAATGGCTGCGCTCAAGGCGTCTTTGTCGAAACTCACGCTTTTGCCCTTCCGATGGCGGCGAGGCATTCCTCCGGCGTGGCGGGGGCGTTGAGGGCCGGGTAATTCGGACCGCAAGCGGCACAGGCGTCCGACAGCGCGAGGAAGGCGGAAATCCCCAGCATAAACGGAGGCTCGCCCACGGCTTTGGAGCGATAGATCGTCTCTTCGCGGTTGCGACCGTCCCAGAGATTGACGTTGAACACGTCGGGCGCGTCGGAACAGGCGGGGATTTTATAGGTCGAGGGGGCGTGGGTCTTGAGCATGCCCTTGGCGTCCCAAACCAGTTCTTCGGTGGTGAGCCAGCCCGCACCTTGCACATAGCCGCCTTCAATCTGGCCCTTGTCGAGCGCCGGGTTCAGCGAGGCGCCTGCGTCATGCAGGATGTCGGCGCGCAGAATGCGGTTTTCGCCGGTCAATGTATCAAGCGCCACTTCGGTGATGGCGATGCCGTGGGCGAAGTAGAAGAACGGGCGTCCTTTGCCCTTGATGCGATCCCATTCGATCTTCGGCGTCTTGTAGAACCCGGTCGCGGAGAGCGAGACGCGGTTCATATAGGCAAGGCTGATCAGGTCTTCGAAGGCCATTTCGTGGACGCCGAAATGCACTTTACCCTTGGCCCAGGTCACATCGCTTTCCCCGAACCGTTCGAGGATGAACACTTCGAGACGGGTGCGAATGCGGTCGCAGGCGTTTTTCACTGCCATGCCATTCAGATCGGACCCCGAGGAGGCGGCAGTGGCGGAGGTATTGGGCACTTTGGCGGTGTCTGTTGCGGTGATCTTCACCTTATCCATCGAGACGCCGAACTCCTGCGCCGCGACTTGGGCGACCTTCTGGAACAGGCCCTGTCCCATTTCCGTGCCGCCGTGGTTCAGATGGATCGAGCCGTCGTTGTAGATATGAACGAGCGCGCCTGCCTGATTGAGGTGGGTAAGCGTGAAGGAGATGCCGAATTTGACCGGAGAGACCCCCAGTCCTTTTTTGATGATCGGGTTCTCAGAGTTCCATTTTTCGATGTTCTTTTTGCGTGCGGCATAGTCGGAGGTCTTCAAAAGTTCCTCGGTCATGCCGTGCAGGATAAAGTCCTCGACCTCTTGCCCATAGGGCGTCAACTTGCCGCGCGGCGTGAGTTGCCCGCCAGCGTGTTGCGGATGCGCGTCCACATGTTCGACGCTGCCCTCTGAGGTCGGTTCGCCCTCAAGCGACAGCACATGATCTTCTGGCACGCCATCGCCCGCCGTGGGTGTGACCATCTCGTCGTAATAGTTGAGCTGGCGGATCTCTACGGGGTCTTTGCCCAGCGTGTGCGCGATGTGATCGACCACGCGTTCGATGCCCAAAACGCCCTGCGGCCCGCCAAAGCCGCGATAGGCAGTGTTGGATTGGGTGTTCATCTTGAGCCGGTGGCTTTCGATCCGCGCGTTCGGCAGGAAATAAGCATTGTCGGCATGAAGCATCGCACGGTCGGCCACCGGCAACGTCAGATCCATCGACCAGCCGCCACGGGTGAGTTGCAGGAAGTCGATGCCGAGAATGCGGCCCTCGTCGTCGAACCCGCAGGTGTAGGAAATGCGGAAATCGTGGCGCTTGCCAGTGATCACCATATCGTCGTCGCGGTCGTAACGCATTTTGCAGGGCTTGCCGGTGTCGCGCGCCGCGATGGCACAGGCGATGGCGAGCCAGTTGCCTTGGGACTCCTTGCCGCCAAAGCCACCACCCATGCGGCGGGTTTCGACGCGGACGGCATGCATCGGGATATGGAGCGCGTGGGCAACCTTGTGTTGAATCTCCGACGGGTGCTGGGTCGAGGAATGGACCAACATGTCGCCGCCTTCCTGCGGCACGGCGGCGGCGGCCTGACCTTCGAGGTAGAAATGTTCCTGCCCACCGATCTCGATGGTGCCTTCGATCTTACGTGGCGCCTCGGCGATGGCGCGGGCAGCGTCGCCGCAGCCATAGATGCGCGGACCGTCTTCGAACCGGCTGTTGGCCTCCATGGCGGCGTCATAATCGAGGAGCGCGGGGAGTTCCTTGTAGGTGATCTTGCCAAGCTTGGCGGCTTTGCGTGCCGCGAGATGCGAGGTGGCGACAACGAGGAAGATCGGCTGGCCGATGAACTGGACCTCGCCGGAGGTGAGCAGGGGCTCATCGCCGAGGGAGGGGGAACAGTCCGGCACATGGCCGTGGAAATCCTCGGCGGTGTAGACACGCACCACGCCGGGGGCGGCGCGCACGGCGGAGAGATCCATCGCGGTGATCTCACCATGCGCCACGGTCGAGAGGCCAAAGGCCAGATGCAGTGCTCCGGCGGGCAGGGGGATGTCGTCGATATACCGCGCCTGACCCGTCACATGGAGTTTGGCCGCGTCATGGGGAAGAGGAGAGCCAACAGACATTATGCGCCCTCCTTCGCTGTCTCTGTGACCGAGAGAACCGAGGTGGTTAGGCCCTGACTTTCCGCGAAATAGCGTTTGAGCATGTTTTGCGCGCTCGTGAGGCGATAGGCGGCGGAGGCGCGCATGTCGCTCATCGGCGTGTAAGCCGTGGCAAAGGCGGGCAGGGCGGCCTCGATCGTGTCCATGGTCCACGGCTGGCCGATCAGAGCGGCCTCCACCTCTTTCGCGCGCGCGGGCGTCCCGGCCATGCCGCCAAAAGCGATGCGGGCGGCGGCGATTTTGCCGTCCGTGACCGTGATGTTGAAGGCGCCACAAACGGCGGAAATGTCCTGATCGAAACGTTTCGACAGCTTGTAAACCTTGAGGTCCTTGAGGCCTGATTTCGGCACGGTGATGCGCTCAACAAACTCGGACGTGCCTCGGTCCTGCTTGCCATAAGCGATGAAGAAGTCTTCGAGTGCGATGGTGCGGTGGTCCTCGCCTTTGCGCAGCGTCAGGGACGCGCCGGCCGCGATCAGAGGTGGCGGGCTGTCGCCAATCGGGGAGCCGTTGGCGATATTGCCGCCAAGCGTCGCGGCGGCGCGCACCTGGGTGGAGGCGAAGCGGCGGTACATCTCGGAGAGCGAGGCGCAATGCGGTTTGAAGAGCGCGATGAGATCGGCAATCGGGGTCATCGCACCGATCTCAAACGCCTCCTCGGTCTCGGTGATGCCTTTGAGGTCCTCGACCCCGTTCAGGAAAATCACCTCATCCAGATCGCGCATCTGTTTGGTCACCCAAAGCCCGACATCGGTCGCGCCCGCGATCAAGGTGGCGTCGGGACGGAGCGCATAGAGACCGGCGAGCTCGTCGGAGCTTTCGGGCCGTTCGACAATCGCCGGGGCGGGGAAGGGGATGTGCTCCAGTTCTTCCGGAATGGGGGCGGCTTCCGCCTTTTTCGCGGCGCGCAGAATGGGGGCGTAGCCGGTGCAGCGGCAAAGATTGCCAGCCAGAATATCCTCGTGATCGGTCTCGCCGCGCGCATGTGCGGTGGCCAGCGACATGACGATGCCCGGCGTGCAAAAGCCGCATTGGCTGCCATGTTCTTCGATCATCGCGCTCTGTACCGGATGCAGTGTGTCGCCTTTCGACAGACCCTCGACCGTGGTCACCGATTTGCCGTGTAGCTGCGGCAGAAACAGGATGCAGGCGTTCAGAGGCTTCTTGCCGCTTTCGTCCTCCACCATCACGGTGCAGGCGCCACAATCGCCTTCGTTGCAGCCCTCCTTGGTTCCGGTGAGGCCGCGATTTTCGCGCAGGTAATCGAGCAGGGTACGGGTGGGCGTGTCTCGCACCGTCACGAGGTCGCCATTCAACCGAAAAGTGATCTCCATTTGTCGGACCAGCCGCTTTCTTGTTCAAGACACGCGCCCGATGCGGCGGAAAGCGCGTGCGATTTCTGTAAGAAAACCGGGGTGGAGCGGCTTTTGCAAGGGATTCCGCGCGGAATCTGCTTAGGCTTTGTACTTTTGATCAAAAAACGGGCGGAGCCACGAAGCTGTGGAAAAGCGGCGTTTTGCCCTTGGAAAGCGCGGCGGGCTTGCGGTAGCTTGCCCCTCACATGAGCACAGCATCCTTCATCCATCTCCGGGTTCACACCGAATATTCGCTTCTTGAGGGCGCGATGCGGCTCAAGAAACTGAGCGGCATGGTGACGGAGATGGGCATGCCCGCCGTGGCGGTGACGGACACCAATAACCTGTTCTGTGCGCTTGAGTTTTCCGAATACGCCAAGGGCGCGGGCGTGCAGCCGATCCTCGGCTGTCAGGTCAGCGTCGGCTATCACGAACCCGAACCCGGCGAGCGGCAGAAAGCGCCCGCGCCGGTGGTTCTGCTGGCCCAGAACGAGACGGGTTACGAGCACCTGATGAAGCTCAATTCCTGCCTCTATGTCGACAAACACGACGGCATTCCGCAGGTGACGATGGCGGAGCTGGAGCAGTATTCGGCGGGGCTGATCTGTCTCACGGGGGGCTCGGACGGGCCGGTGGGGCGGATGATCCGCGACAACCACGAACCGCAGGCGCGCGCGCTTCTGGAGCGGTTCAAGGCGATCTATCCGAACCGGCTCTACGTCGAATTGCAGCGCCATCCGGGCGAGGAGGGCAGTCATACGGAGGCCGAACGGCTGACCGAGCGGCCTTTCGTGGAATGGGCCTACGATCTGGGGCTGCCTTTGGTGGCGACCAACGACGTGTATTTCCCGAAGGAAGAGATGTACGAGGCGCATGACGCGCTGATCTGTATCGCCGAAGGGGCCTATGTGGATCAGGTCGAGCCGCGCAGACGTTTGACGCCGCAGCATTATTTCAAGACGCCTGCCGAGATGGCGGCGCTGTTCGCCGATCTGCCGGAGGCGATCGAGAACACGGTGGAGATCGCGAAACGCTGTGCCTTCAAGGCCTATAAACGCGCGCCGATCCTGCCGAAATTCGCTGATGACGAGGTCGAGGAACTGCGCAAACAGGCCTGGGAAGGTCTGGACAAGCGTCTGGCCGTGATCAAGCCCGCAGGAACGCGGGAGGACTACGAGGAACGGCTCAAGTTCGAGCTGGGGATCATCGAACAGATGGGGTTCCCCGGCTACTTCCTGATCGTGGCCGACTTCATCAAATGGTCGAAGGACAATGGCATTCCGGTCGGTCCGGGGCGAGGGTCTGGGGCTGGCTCGCTTGTCGCTTATGTGCTGACGATCACGGATTTGGACCCGCTGCGTTATTCGCTTCTGTTCGAACGGTTTTTGAACCCGGAACGTGTGTCGATGCCGGACTTCGACATCGACTTCTGCATGGACCGGCGGGAGGAAACGATCCGCTACGTGCAGGAGAAATACGGACGCGACAAGGTGGGGCAGATCATCACCTTCGGTGCGCTTCTGTCCAAGGCTGCGGTACGGGACATCGGGCGGGTGTTGCAGATGCCTTACGGGCAGGTGGATCGTCTGTCGAAACTGATCCCGGTCGAGGGCGTCAAGCCTGTGTCGATCAAACAGGCGCTGGAAGACGAGCCGAAACTCCGCGAAGAGGCCCGCAACGAAGAGGTCGTCGACCGGCTGTTGACCTATGGCCAACAGGTCGAGGGGCTTTTGCGCAATGCCTCGACCCACGCGGCGGGGGTTGTGATCGGGGATCGTCCGCTGGACAATCTTGTGCCGCTCTATCAGGACCCGCGCTCCGATATGCCGGCGACCCAGTTCAACATGAAATGGGTGGAACAGGCCGGGTTGGTGAAGTTCGACTTTCTCGGCCTCAAGACGCTGACGGTGATCCAGTCGGCGATGGATCTGATTTTCAAATCCGGTCGGCCCTTGCACGTCGCCGCCGATGGGACGCAACTGTACGAGCCGCCCGAGGGGGGCGTGAACGAGATCAACCTCATTCCTCTGGATGACGAGAAGACCTACAAACTCTACTCGGACGCCAAGACGGTTGCGGTGTTTCAGGTGGAAAGCTCGGGCATGATGCAGGCGCTTCGGCAGATGAAGCCGACCTGTATCGAGGACATCGTCGCACTTGTGGCGCTTTATCGTCCGGGGCCGATGGAAAACATCCCGACCTATTGCGACGTGAAACACGGGCGCAAGGAATTGCAGTCGGTGCATCCGACCATCGACCATATTTTGGCCGAGACGCAGGGCATCATCGTCTATCAGGAACAGGTGATGCAGATCGCGCAGGTCATGGCGGGCTATTCGCTGGGCGGCGCGGACTTGCTGCGGCGCGCCATGGGGAAAAAGATCAAGGAGGCGATGGACGCCGAACGCCCGAAATTCGAGGCGGGGGCGGCCAAGAACGGCGTCGATAAGAAGAAGGCCTCCGAGGTGTTCGACCTTCTGGAGAAATTCGCCAACTACGGGTTCAACAAATCCCACGCGGCGGCTTACGGCGTGGTGTCCTATCAAACCGGCTGGCTCAAGGCGAACCATCCGGTGGAGTTCATGGCGGGCGTCATGAACTGCGATATTCACTTGACCGACAAGCTGTCGATCTTCTGCGAAGAGGTGCGGCGGGGGCTTGATATTGAGATCATTCCGCCCTGTGTGAACCGCTCGCTCGCCACCTTCGATGTTGTGGATCAAAAGCTCGTCTATGCGCTGGGCGCGCTCAAGAACGTCGGGGTCGAGGCGATGCAACTCATCGTCAAAGCCCGCGAAGAAACCGGCAAGCCTTTCGTGACATTGTTTGATTTTGCCCGGCGGGTGGATCTCAAGAAGGTCGGAAAACGGCCTCTGGAGATGCTGGCGCGGGCAGGGGCGTTTGATTTGCTCGACAGCAACCGCCGCCGGGTCTTCGACAGCCTCGATGCGCTGGTGCAATATTCCGCCGCGATCCATGAACAGAAGGCCTCGAACCAGGTGTCGCTTTTCGGCGATGCGGGCGAGGACCTGCCGGAGCCGCGCCTGTCGCCGGTGGGCGATTGGGTCGCATCCGAGCGGTTGATGGAGGAACAGAAGGCCATCGGATTTTACCTCTCCGGCCACCCGCTTGACGATTACGCGGCCGCGCTCAAGCGCAAGAAAATCGGCACGCTCGCCGAGGTGCAGGCCCGCGCCGAGGCCGAGGGCGGCGTGATCATGAAGGTCGGCGTGCTGGTCTCCGGCTTCCGCCCGATGAAATCGGGCAAGGGCACGCGCTATTTCCGGATGAATATTTCCGACCCGACCGGTCAGCTCGCGGGCATCGCCATGTTCCCGAAAAAGGGCGAATACGAACCCTCCTACGAGATTTTCGAGAAACACGACAAGCTGGTGATGTCGCTCGAAGGCCGCTTCAACGATGGTCAGTTCGACCCGATGATCCGCTCGGTTGCGCCGATGGAAACCGTGGTGGCGGATGCGGGCGGCGCGGGTCTGAAGATTTATTGCGAGGACACCCGTGCGATCGTCATGGTGGGCGAGCTTCTGAACCGGGTGACGCAGGAGGCGAAACAGCCCGCCAAGGGGGCGATCAGTTTCTGTCTCATGCCGCCGGACAGTCAGAACGAGGTCGAGATCGACGTGCCGCAGCCCTTCGTGATCACGCCGGAGGTCAAGGGGGCGATCAAGTCCTTTGACGGGGTGGTGATGGTCGAGGACATGTGATGCGTCTTGTGGGTGTCTTGGCCCTGGTTGCGGTCAGTGTGTCGGGCTGTCAGATGAGTGTGCCGGGGGCGCCCGAAGAGGCGTTGAACGCCGGGGCCGGGGCGCCAGCCGCGCAGTTGGCAGAGGCCTTCGCGGCGGCCTCCGCGGGTGGGGAAGCCCCCGCGCCCAAGGGGCTGTTCGCCTTTCTGAAACCCGAGACGCCGCCTTCGCCCTTGGCCGACAGCGACATTGAGGTGGTCGGGACCTCTGACGATGCGAGTGCCGCGGCGTTGCGGGCGCAGGAGGACGTCCCGGAAACGGCTTCAAATCCCGAGGTTTTGGTGGCGACCTCAGAGGTGAAAACCGCCGGGCTGGGCGGGATGTTCGGGTTTCTGAAACCGAAACACCAGGCGGGGGCGCAATCCGCCGCCTTGCCGCAAGTCGTCTTGCCGCAAGACGGGGGAGAATTCCGGCCGGAAACCCACGGGGTCGAGAGCGAGATTGCCCCGGAGCCTGCGCCTGTCGCTCCTCAGAAACCGCTGTTCGGATTTCTCAGGCCGCAAGAGCACCAGGATTCCCAAGGCGGCGGTTCGACCGTGCAGCCCGGAGAGGTGCTGCCCTTTGGGGTGGTCGGGGTCGCGTGTGATCTCAGACCGGGCATCATGGGACGGAAGGTCGATCAGTTCCCGCGTGAGGGCCGGGCGGTCTGGCAGCTCTATGACAGCGATCCGGAAAGTGCCGCGCCGCGCAGCCAGTATATCACCGGCTTCTCCGACGGCTGCCCGCGTCAGGTGACGGCGGCTTTGGTCATGTTCGGCGAGGCGGCCCTGCACGAGGTGCTGCGCTATTCGGGCGATACGGATCGCGACTGGACCCGCGCCGACAAGACATACGAGAAAATCAAACGCCAGACCTGCGGCGTTGGGCGCGGGGAGCGCTGTCCGGAGGACAAACTGGGCGCGCTGGAGCGGCAGGTGGCCTTTGTGTCGGTCTATCCGCAGTATGGAGCGGAAGAGGACTGGCTGGAGCTTTTGCTGCACAACGGGGCGCTGGTGAGCGAGGAAATGCGGTGAGATATGGCGGGCGGCAGGTTTGAAGGCGCCCGTTTCGCAGGCGCTGCCTTAACCCCGCTTTGCTGTCACATTTTCCTGCGAGAATGATGCCTTACCAATGCGGTGGGCGTTGATCGGCCAAGGGGACGGAGCCATCGGTTTCGGATTGGCGAAGCGCCTCCGCCTCCATCAGCATGCCGAGCCGCCGCTCGGCGAGTTCGAGCACGCGCTCCTGTTGCGCGACGACGTCGGAGAGCTCCTCGACAGTTTTGGTGAGGTAGGCGACCTGTTCCTCAAGCGCGATGATGCGATTTTCGTCTGACATGCCGGTCTCCTTTTATGAGCGGGTTTATGCCCCTGAATACGGGGCTTGTCATCAGCTTTTCATGGGATTTCGCGGGTTTTGCCAGTGCTGCCGCCTTGCTCAGCGGGCGGGCTTCCGCTATGCCGCCCGCGACAGTCGTGCAAAAGGACCAGCCATGGCCAAGCCCAAGAAAACCCCGCGCCCCAAGGCCGTCACGCCGAAGGGCTTTCGTGATTACTTCGGCACCGAAGTGAGCGAGCGCAAGCATATGCTCGATCAGATCGCCGAAGTGTATCATCTTTACGGGTTCGAGGCGCTGGAAACCTCTGCGGTCGAGACCGTTGAGGCGCTGGGGAAATTCCTGCCCGACGTAGACCGTCCGAACGAGGGGGTTTTTGCCTGGCAGGAGGACGACTCGGATTGGGTCGCGCTGCGTTATGACATGACGGCACCTTTGGCGCGCGTCGCGGCGCAGTATCGCAATGACCTGCCCTCGCCCTACCGCCGCTTTGCGATGGGGCCGGTGTGGCGCAATGAGAAACCGGGGCCGGGGCGTTTCCGCCAGTTCTACCAATGCGACGCCGACACCGTGGGCGCGCCGTCTGTGGCCGCCGATGCGGAAATTTGCGCGATGTTGTCGGACACGCTTGAGGCGGTCGGCATTCCGCGTGGCGATTACATCATCCGGGTGAACAACCGCAAAGTTCTGGACGGGGTGCTGGAGGCCGCTGGCCTGCCGGACACCGAAGAGTGCGCGCATGTGCGCGGCATCGTTCTGCGCACCATCGACAAGCATGACAAGTTCGGCGACGAGGGCGTCATGGCTTTGCTGACCGAAGGGCGCAAAGACGAGAGCGGTGATTTCACCAAGGGCGCGGGGCTTGCCACGGCGCAGGTCGATCTGATCCTCGGTTTCGTCAACGGGCGTCAGGACAGCAATGCCACGACGCTGGATCGTCTGGGCGAACTGGTCGGCGCGGCTGTGACCGGGCAGGAGGGCGTCGCGGAACTGCGCGAGATCGCCGAGCTGCTCGAAGGCCAAGGCTACGGTCCCGACCGCATCGTCATCGACCCCGCCGTGGTGCGGGGCCTCGGCTATTACACCGGGCCGGTCTATGAGGCCGAGCTGACCTTTGAGGTCACCGACGAAAAAGGCCGTGTGCGCGAGTTCGGCTCGGTCGCAGGCGGCGGGCGCTATGACGATCTGGTGAAACGCTTCACCGGGCAGGCCGTGCCTGCGACCGGCATGTCTATCGGCGTCGACCGTCTTCTCGCTGCGCTGCGCGCGACGGGTCGGATCGGGTCCAAGGCCCAGGGCCCGGTGGTGGTGACCGTGATGGATCGCGACCGGATGAGCGCCTATATGGAGATGGTGACGGAGTTGCGTCAGGCGGGCATTCGCGCCGAAGTGTACCTTGGCAATCCGAAGAACTTCGGCAACCAGCTCAAATATGCGGACAAACGCGAAAGCCCGGTGGCGATCATTCAGGGCGGCGACGAGGCGGAGCGTGGTGTGGTGCAGATCAAGGACCTGATCCTTGGGGCGAAGATCGCTGAAAACGCCTCGCTCGAAGAGTGGAAAGACCGCCCGAACCAATATGAAGTGCCTCGTGACCAGATGGTCGCGAAAGTGCGCGAGATCATCGAAAGCTATAGCTGATGCCCCGTCCCGAGATTTCGAAAGCGGCGATCAAGGCCGAGGCCGCACGTCTCAAAGCCTTCTTCGAAGAGAGCGGTGCGCAGCCGGTGGAGATGGATATTCTCCTGCCCGCCGAGGTGCTTCTGGACCTCTACGGCGAGGACATCCGCGCCCGCGCCTATGTGACCCATGACCCGGAGCGCGGCGAGATGATGCTGCGCCCGGATTTCACCGTGCCTGTGGTGCAGGAACACATGACCAACGGCGCGGAGCCCGCGCGCTATACCTATGCGGGCGAGGTGTTTCGCAAACAGGAAGACATGCCGAGCCGCGCCAATGAATATTTTCAGGTCGGCTACGAGGTGTTCGACGGCTCCGATCCGGCAGCCGCCGATGCGGACGTGTTTGCGCGTTTTGCCGAAGTGCTGGCGGGCTCCGGCCTGCATGCAGCCACCGGAGACATCGGGATTCTCAAGGCCGCCGTGGCGGGCTTGAAAACCACCGAACGCCGCCGAGCAGCTTTGTTGCGCCACATCTGGCGTCCGCGCCGGTTCCGGGCGCTGATGACGCGGTTTTCCGAGGCGGGCACGGCGCTGCGCCAGCAGAACCTCGACCGCGTGCGCGCCAATCTCAAGGATGCCGAAGCCCCGTTTATCGGTCTGCGCACCCAGACGGAGATCGACAGCCGGATCAGGGCGCTCGAAGAAGACGCGAGCGAACCGCCGATCTCCGGCTCCGAGATCGAACTTCTGGACGACATCCTGTCGCTCAAGGAGACCCTGCCGCATGTCATCTCGCAATTGCGGGACATCGCGGTGGACCTGCCGGCGATCTCGGGGGCGGTGAGCCTTCTGAGCCGTCGCAGCGACGCGCTGGCCGCGCGTGGCGTCGATGTCGAGCATCTGGATTTCGAGGCCTCCTACGGGCGTACCTCGATGGAATATTACGACGGGTTCGTTTTCGGCTTTTACGCCGAGGGTCGCCCGGACCTGCCGCCCGTGGCCACCGGCGGGCGCTATGATGCCCTGACCGCCGTGCTCGGTCAGGGCCGTTCCATTCCGGCTGTCGGGGGGGTGATCCGCCCTAATGTGCTTCTGAGCCTGAAAGGAGGCGCGTGATGGTCGTCAAACTTGGCGTGCCCTCCAAGGGCCGGTTGATGGAAAAGACCTTCGAATGGTTTTCCGAACGCGGCGTGATGCTGTCGCGGGCCGGGGCCGAGCGCGAATATTCCGGTGCGGTCGAGGGCATCGAGGGTGTCGAGCTTGTGCTGCTCTCCGCCTCTGAGATCCCGCGCGAACTCGCCGCCGGGCGCATCCATCTGGGCGTCACCGGCTCCGATCTGGTGCGCGACAAACTGGCCGCATGGGACAGCAAGGTCGCGGAACTGGCGGTCATGGGGTTCGGCCATGCCGATCTGATCATTGCCGTGCCGAAATGCTGGACAGACGTCGACACGCTGGACGATCTCGACGCCGCAGCCTCGGCCTTTCGCGCGCGGCATGGGTTCCGGCTTCGCATCGCCACGAAATACCACCATCTCGTGCGGGAATTTCTGAAGATCAACGGCGTCGCGGATTACCAACTCGTCGACAGTCAAGGCGCGACCGAAGGCACGGTGAAGAACCTCACCGCCGAGGCCATCGCCGACATCACTTCGACGGGGGATACGCTGCGGGCGAACCACCTCAAGGTGCTGAGCTGCGAGCCGATCCACCGGTCTCAGGCGACGCTGTTCAAATCGCGCATGGCGCATTGGACCGACGAGACCCGCGCGACGCTCACCGAGCTGACCGAGAAGATGGGCCTCGGAGACTAAATCGGAGACGGGGGCGCGTCCCCTGTCTCCTTTGTTGCCCTAAATACTCAAATCACGCCGATTTCGGCCAGTGCCTGAGCCAGTTCCGGCGGCAGGTCGGGTTCGTTCTCGCGGCCCTGCGGAAGGTCGGCGGGGGCGTCCTCGGGCTTGAGATAGCGCCAGCCCTGAAACGGACGGCGCAGCGCGTTTTGGGTGCGGATCAAAGGTGCGGCGAGCTGGATACGGCAGCGGCGCACGCCGTCCTCGCCGATAACCTCTTCGAGGCCTTGGATTTTCTGCCGGGCTTGAATGGCCCCCTTGATCACCCAATAGAGCGAACCGCCATTCAGGAGCTTGTCCTCCTGCTTGGGCCACATGCGGGTCGTGTGTCCGCGCAGGCCCTTGGGGGCAGATTCGACATAGGCGTTGAGCTCTTCAAAAGAGTCGACGCCCACGCATAATTTTACTAGGTTTATGTAATCGGCCATCGGATCGCCCTAACTGTGGTGTGCAATCATAGTTTGCATGTGCGATTCTTCAAGTTGCCCTTCCGATCCGACCGCGTTACACGACCGCCCTGACTGCTGCCACTCAAGAACGGAACCGACCGCCATGACTCGCTTTGCCGCCCCCATCGCCGAACAGATCTGGGACATGAAATACCGCCTGAAAGAAGCCGACGGGGCTGCGGTGGATCAATCGGTCGAGGACAGTTGGCGGCGGGTGGCGCGCTCTTTGGCGTCGGTCGAAAAGGATCAGGCGGCGTGGGAAGAGAAATTCTACCACGCACTCGAAGATTTCAAATTCCTGCCGGCGGGACGCATTCTTGCGGGCGCAGGCACGGGGCGCGCGGTGACGCTCTTTAACTGTTTTGTCATGGGGACGATCCCGGACAGCATGGCGGGAATTTTCGACATGCTGAAAGAGGCCGCGCTCACCATGCAGCAGGGCGGAGGCATCGGCTATGATTTCTCCACCATCCGGCCCAAGGGCGCGGATGTCAAAGGTGTGGCGGCGGATGCCTCGGGCCCGTTGTCGTTCATGGATGTCTGGGATGCGATGTGCCGCACGATCATGTCGGCGGGCTCGCGTCGGGGCGCGATGATGGCGACGATGCGCTGCGATCACCCGGATATTCATCAGTTCATTGAGGCGAAACAGGATTCGGCGCGTCTGCGCATGTTCAACCTCTCGGTGCTTGTGACCGACGATTTCATGGAAGCGGTGAAGGCCGACGGTCCGTGGGAGCTGACCTTCGGCGGCAAGGTTTATCACACGGTCGAGGCCCGCGATCTTTGGAACAAGATCATGCGCGCGACCTATGATTATGCCGAGCCGGGCGTGATCTTCATCGACCGCATCAACAAGATGAACAACCTCTCCTATGTAGAGACGATTGCCGCGACCAACCCGTGCGGGGAGCAACCGCTGCCGCCCTATGGCGCCTGTCTGCTCGGCTCGATCAACCTGGCCCGTCTGGTGAAAGACCCGTTCGGCGAGGGCGCGGAGATGGACGAAGAGGCTTTGTCCGATCTTGTCGCCACTGCCGTGCGGATGATGGACAACGTCGTGGACGCGTCCCGTTTCCCGCTGGAGCAACAGGCGCAGGAAGCACAGGCGAAACGCCGCATCGGGCTTGGCGTCACGGGGCTTGCCGATGCGCTTTTGATGATCGGCCAGCGTTATGGCTCGGAAGAGGCCGCCGCGACCTGTGAGACATGGCTCAAGATGATCGCGCGTGCCTCCTATCTGGCTTCCGCCGGGTTGGCGAAAGAGAAGGGGGCCTTCCCGCTCTTTGACAAGGACAAATATCTGGCGTCCGGCTCGCTCAAGATCATGGATCAGGACGTCAAAGATGCGATTGCCAAAGACGGCATCCGCAATGCGCTTTTGACCTCCATCGCACCGACCGGGACGATTTCGCTCTATGCGGGCAACGTCTCCTCCGGGATCGAGCCGGTGTTCGCCTATGCCTACACCCGCAAGGTGCTGCAAAAAGACGGCTCGCGCACGGAAGAAGAGGTTGTCGATTACGCCGTCAAACTCTACCGCGACAAGTTCGGCGCAGATGTCGAGTTGCCTGAGTATTTCGTCAACGCGCAAACGCTCGCACCGCTGGATCACGTGCGGATGCAGGCGGCAGCGCAGAAATGGGTCGACAGCTCGATCTCCAAGACGATCAACTGCCCGGAAGACATCGCTTTCGAGGACTTCAAGGAAGTCTATATGGAGGCCTATGAGACCGGCTGTAAGGGCTGTACCACCTATCGTCCGAACGATGTGACCGGCTCTGTTCTCTCCGTCTCCGAGAGTTCCGAGAAAGCCCCGGAGCAGGACGAAGGCGCGGAGGTCGTTTATCTTTCTGAGCCGCTCGACCGCCCGCAACAGCTTGAAGGCAACACCTACAAGCTGAAATGGCCGGACAGCGAGCACGCGATCTATGTCACGATCAACGACATCGTGCATGGCGGTCATCGTCGCCCGTTCGAGATTTTCATCAACTCGAAGAATATGGAGCATTTCGCCTGGACCGTGGCGCTCACCCGGATGATCTCGGCGGTGTTCCGGCGCGGGGGCGATGTGTCCTTTGTGGTCGAAGAGCTGAAAGCGGTGTTCGATCCGCGTGGCGGGGCTTGGATGAAAGGGAAATATATTCCCTCCATTCTGGCGGCCATCGGCGGGGTGATCGAGACGCATTTGGTGACCATCGGCTTTATCGAAGGCGAGGGCATGGGGCTCAAGACCGATCCGCAGGCGGAAGTGGTCGCAATCGGCGAGAAACCACGCGGCAAGGCCTGCCCGTCCTGCGGCTCCTATGACATGCGCATGGTCGAAGGCTGCATGACCTGCGCCTCCTGCGGCCATTCGAAATGCGGGTGATAATCGCAAAAACCTGTATGGACGTGTAGGACCCACCATAAAATGTCCATTTCGGGGGTAATTTGACCATTCCGGCACAGGATTAATGACCATCGGCAGCGATGCAGTCGGTGGTTTTCTTTTGTATCAATGGTTTACCCATTGGATGGGTTTCGGCGATTTGATCCGCCTCCGCTATGTTCCATCCTGACAGGCGCTGTTGACGACCGGCGGCGCTTTCGGCATCCCTCAGGGCAAATCCGGCCGGGTTCTTTCCAACATCCCCCTCCAGCAGAGCCTCTGCCGGAGGGTATGGCGCGATGCGCCAGAAAGGCCCCCATGACGAAGATCAAGTTCATCGATGCCCGCTTCGCCGATCCCGACGAGAACGAGTTCGCCCTCAAGCGCCGCTTCGAGTGGCATCTGCGCAAACTCCGTGCCTTTCAGGACGGGGTCTCCCCGAAGGTGCCGGGAGACTTTGAAGATGAGTTGCGCTGGAACGATGACCTTATTGCGGTGCATCTCTCGGAAAAGGACCGTAACAAGGTGCTGCGCCGTGCGCGCCGGGTCATGGGCTCGCGCGCCAAGGCTTCCGGGCTCAGCCATCTCAGCTCGGATGACCGGCGCGCGCTGGAGGCATTCCGTGGCGGGGCAGATCTGGTCGGCATCGCCAGCGAACACCACGCCGATGAGATTGCTGCCGCCATCCATGCCGAGATGCCGTGGATGGCGGCGGCCACTGACTTCCTGTGGAAAGCGATGCGTCGCTCGGTGCGGGCGGGGGAGCCCGGGTTCCGGCTGCCGCCCGTGCTGCTAGACGGCCCGCCGGGGATCGGCAAGAGTGTGTGGTCACGCGAGCTCGGGCGCCATCTCGGGGTGCCGCGCTGTGGCATCGAGGGAACTGCCGAGCAGGCCTCCTTTGTCGTTAACGGCTCGCAACGCGGCTGGGGCACGGCCTTCCCGGGGCGGCCCCTGCAAACCATCGTGCAGAGCCTCTGCGCGAACCCCATCGTGGTGATCGACGAGATCGAGAAGGCCGGAACACCGACCTCGACCAAAGGGCAGGCCTACGGCTTGACCGAGGGGCTGCTGCCGCTGCTGGAACGCTCGTCTGCTGTGGCCTGGAAGTGCCCCTACTACCAGGTCGGGTTCGATATGTCTTGGATCAGCTGGGTCCTGACCTCGAACAGCCTTAGGACGCTTCCGGCCCCGTTTCTGAGCCGTCTGGAGATCCTGCGCCTTGCCGGACCCGGCAAGGGTGATCTCATCTCCTTCGTGGAGCGCGAGGGCGCACGACGGGGGCTATGTGATGCGGCCCTGGGCGCGATCTGCGAGGTGATCGACCAGGTTTCCGACACACATGAACTCAATCTGCGCCACGTGTCCCGGATGCTGGCGAGGGCGGAGGCCATGGCAAGCAGCCCGCTGTCGCATTGAGTGGTCGATGCGGGGGAAGACCGGAGGCTTTTGGATTGAGCAAAGGAGCTTGGAGGTACAGACCATGCTGAACATGGGTGTTCTTATGGTCCGAAAGGCTTTGGTCGCGGCGGAATTAATGTTCGAGACGGGTCGCAGCGGACGCAATAATTGCACGGCGTTTCCCGAGAAACCGCATCCGGCCTCTTGGGAAACGCCTGGATTTCAGTAAATGAAATCCATGAGGAAATTGTCGCCAGATACGGCCATGGCGCATTGAGAAACGTCTTTGGGTTTGAAGTATGAGCTCATATCAAAGACATCGCGCCAGTTGTTTCTGAAGTCTTCAAGGCTGTCGAAGTAAGCATATTGACCGGTGGTGGGAGTCTCCAAACGGCCAGTAAGCTGCACAGTGACCCGCGCTGCTTTGCCTGCGGCGTCCAGACAGGGCGGCAGTTCTGGCGTCTGCCCCCTGTTCCAATGTGTAACTTCAGAATCACGATAGAGACTCCCCGAGGGGATATCAGAGGGACAATTCCCGCCTTCACATGCTGAAGAAGCGGAAAGGTTTGGTTTCAACCTGTTGATGTATTGCTCTGCGGCGGAGCAAAGCTGTTCAACCGGAACCCGGTGAATGCCGTAGTTGAATGCTTCGTCAGAATAGTCCTCCCAACTCCAATAGGTTCCATCGTAATGATAGCCATCGACAACGACACTTTTGCCGATAATGTTTTCAGCAAGTTTTTTTGAATTCCAATAATATTCATAAGGGTCACTCCAGTATTCCCAGACGCCGTAGGTCCTGTTTTTCCTGTAGTCGCTATACTTTCGCTCATTGTAATCGCCCCACGCCGGCTCCCGATATTCAGGCATCATGCACGTGACACCACAGGCTGCGACGCTCACGCCATTCATGCCCGCGAGGTTGTTCAGGAAAGCGGTCTGCCCCACACTCCATTCTTCTGGCGTGTTGGCGGGCACCATGATAGGGGCGTCGCCCCGGTTCGTGACGATCCGGCAGGTGCCGTGCTTGTCGAGAGTGACGGAACTGCCCGGCGCGACCATCGCACCCAGCAGGGCGGCTTCTTGGGCTGGAGCGTTTTGGGTGCTGAAAAGGAAGATGCAGGCGGCGCTGGCGAAGTAGGTGTTCAGGGAATTCTTGATGTGCATGAGTGGACCTTAGTGTTTCTGGTTCACCCGAATTATAAAGCACCCCTCTGAAAACACGTAGATGCCCGCCGGGGCGCGATGTCCGAATTATGTGGATAACTGGGGTCCAATTGGCCTGATGTGGGAGAAGGGACGTTGAAGCTGATCGCTGCTGGTCGGACCTGGCGATCTGTCAACCGCACTGATGGGGGGCACTCGGCGATCCGGATACCCGCAACTCAATTCAAGCGGTCCAGTTTTCAGGGAGGGAGCGCAATTCATGCAGGTGAGGCCTGTAAAGCTTGGTTAAGACACAGCATCCCCGTTCATTCGAAAGGCCCGAGCAATATTTGCTTGACCTCATTTGAGCCAGGTTAAAGAGATTGTTTAATAGGGGGGTAAGTGCATGTGGTCTGATAACGAAACACTTCGTGACCTCGTCAATTTTTCGCATGTTGCGGAGATCGCCGCGGAACGGATCATTGGGGCAAAAGGCGAACCCTTGTCGCTCGGCATTTCGGGCGATTGGGGCGTCGGTAAGTCTTCAATGATGAAACTATTGCGCACCTCCCTGGAGGAGCGCGACGATGTGAATATCCGTTTCGTCGAGTTCAATGCGTGGCTCTATCAGAACTACGACGATGCCCGCGCCGCGTTGATGGAGACCATTACCGCTGCCGTGGTCGATCAGGCATTGGCTAAGAAGGACAGTCTGGGAGAAAAGGCGCTCAAGCGCGCTGCGTCCCTTCTCGGTCGGGTCAAGAAGCTGCGTGTTCTGGGCATCGCAGGATCGGCTCTCTTCGACTATGTGACCCAAGGGAGCGTCACGCCCTTCGTCGCCGGTGGGATCTCGGCGGTGAGCGGCTGTCCGTCGTCAGAGGCGTGTTCCTCAGGGACGCGCCGATGAAGACAGACTTGTCGCCGACATGATTGAGCTGGCCCGTCAATACGGACGCTACGGCTACCGCAGGGGTGCCGTGCTTCTCCGAGAGGCTGGATGGTCTGTCAGTGATGGTCGTGTCGAGCGGCTGTGGCGACGGGAGGGGCTGAAGGTGCCGCCAAAACAAACAAAGAAAGGGCGGCTCTGGCTGAACGATGGGTCGTGCGTCCGCTTGCGACCTGAACATCGCAATCACGTTTGGAGCTATGACTTCGTGCATTGCCGACCTGTCCAGCGGTGACGAACAGGCTGAGCGGTCGCCCTTGCGCGGGACACGGGGCAGCCGCCGATCTCGATGTTCGAAATGACACTGCCAGGGCTGATCTTCGCTGCTGTGGGTATGCTCTACATGGTCTTTGCCGGGCGCTACCTGTTGCCCGACCGCGCCTCGCTCTCGAGTCTCCTTGGGCAAGAGGGAAAGCGCCGGTTCAAGGCGCGGCTGCTTATTCCTCTGGGCTCGCGCTATGTGGGCAAGACGCTGGCTGAGTTGCCTTTCAACACGGCACAGAGCAGAGTGCTCGATGTGATCCGGGGAGAGCATTCCCTGCGCAGGGAGTTGGACAGCCTCGTGCTGCAGGCCGGGGACCGTGTGGTCATCAAGACTGGCACTGGTGAGATCCTTGGTCTCAAGGAAGACGGCCAGATCGAGTTCCGGGATATCGCAGATCGGGGCTACGAGCCGGTCACGGCGGAACAGACGGTTCTGATGGAGGCCAGCGTTGGGCCGAATTCCCACCTCCGGGGGCGTGCGCTTGGTGATCTGCGGCTGCGGCGCAAATACGGGCTCTACGTCATGGCAGTTCACCGAGCTGACCGAAACATCTCCGATCGCATCGATGATCTCAGGTTGCAGTTTGCCGACACACTTCTGCTGGAAGGTCCTGCGGAGGGGATCCAACGGCTCATGGAAGATGGGGGCATCATCAATCTCTCCGCACCCTCCGAACGGGCGATGCGTCGCTCGAAGGCACCGATTGCCATCGCCACGATCTTTGCGGTGATGGGGCTGGCGGCCTTCAACGTTCTCCCTACTGCAGGCCTATCTGTGATTGGAGCCGTGGTCGTGATGTTGACGCGCTGCGTCGATCCGGAAGAGGCTTTTGAAGCGATCGACTGGCGCATTCTCTTCCTTATCTTCGGCATGCTGGGGCTCAGTATGGGAATGGAACAGACCGGTACCGCGAGGGTCATCGTCGAGGCTGTCGTGGGCGCGGTCGGTGGCATTGGGCCATTGGCAATCCTGGCGGCGGTCTATGTGCTGACAAGCACCCTGACCGAAATGATCTCCAACAATGCTGTGGCGGTGCTGATCGGTCCTATTGTGATCGCCCTGGCACAACAGCTGGGTTTCGACCCACGCCCCTTCATCATGGCCGTGATGTTTGCGGCCTCGGCCAGCTTCGCCACGCCGATCGGCTACCAGACGAATACCTTCGTCTACAGTGCCGGGGGCTACAAGTTCCGCGACTTTCTGAAAGTCGGATTGCCGCTCAATGTCATCTTCGCGGTTCTGGCCGTGCTGATCCTTCCCATCTTCTTTCCTTTCTAAAAAGGGGCCCGGCCGATGCAGGGTCGGCCGGGCGGGCTCAATGCAAGCCGAACTCTGCCATGAGCTTCTGCCGAAACCGGACGAAGCGCGCTTCGCTGCGGTCGCGCGGACGCTCCAGATCAATATCGATCACGCGCGGGCGGCTGCCCTTTTCCTTTGGCAGGATGAGCACGCGGTCCGCGAGAAAGATTGCCTCCTCGAGGTCGTGGGTCACAAGCACCATCGTCACCCGTTCCTCGGCCCAGATGCGGGTCAGTTCTTCCTGCATCGTCAGCTTGGTCATTGCGTCCAGCGCACCCAGAGGTTCGTCGAGCAGCAGGATCTCGGGTCGAACGGTCAGGGCTCGGGCGATGCCCACGCGCTGCGCCATGCCGCCGGACAGCTGACGCGGCCAGGCGGTCTCGAAGTCGCTGAGACCGACAAGGCGGATGTAGTGGCGTGCCCTGTCCTCCGCCTCGCCTCGAGAGGTCCCCTGAACTTCGAGTCCGAAGGCCACGTTGCCCAGAACGGTGAGCCAGGGAAGGAGCCGTGGTTCCTGGAAAATTACGGCGCGCTCCTTGCCGAGGCCGTGGACCGGTGCCCCGTCGATCAGCACGCCTCCCGAATCCGGCTCCTCCAGCCCGGCGAGGACCCGCAGCAGGGTCGTCTTGCCCGACCCGCTCGCGCCGACGATGGCGAGGCTTTCGCCGCCGGCGATGTCGAGATCAAGGTTCTTCAGGACTGTCAGGGTTTCACCGTCGAGGCTGAAGGATTTGGAGAGGTCACGGATCGTGACCTCTCCTTTCGCGGAAACCTGAGTCACAGACATCGGCTCTTCCTCAGTTCGTCACGTTCTGGTCGCCGGTGACCAGAAGGATGTCGGACGCGGCGAGTTGCCCTTCGGCGAGCGCGCCCTCGCGGACCAAGACATCGATCCAGAATTGGATGTCCCGATCCACCGCGAGCCCGCCCGGACGGACGCCGTAGCCCGCGAAGTACTGTGCGACCTCCGGGTTCTCGCCGCGTTCTTCAAGCATGCGCGCGAAGATCTCGCGGGTCTCTTCGGGATGCTCCCGCGCATAGTCGAGTGCGCGTGCCGATTGTTCGACGAAGGCGCGTGCCGCCTCGGGGTGGGCGTCGACCCAGTCCCGGCGTAGCACGGTGAAGCCGCCGGCGATCTCGCCCAGCACATCGGTGTCGTCGAACACGGTCCTCAGACCGCCATGGGACCGTGCGGCGCCTTCGAAGGTGGTCTGCCAGTAGCCGAAGGCCGAGATATCGACCTGACCCGATCGCAGCACCTGTTCCAACTGCGGGCCGGGGACCACGACGAGGTTTGCGGCATTCTGCGGCAGGCCGACGGAATGCAGCGCTTCGCGGACCGTATAGTCGAGATGCGCGCCGAGCGTGTTTACGGCGATGGTCTTGCCCGCGATGTCCTCGATCGATCGGATCGGGCTGTCTTCCAGCACGTGGAAGATCGACTGCACGTCGTCGTTGATACCGTTGGTCGGGTAGGCGGCCACGAAATCGTTGCCGCTGGCGATGGAGTTGATCACCGCCGAGGTTGCCGCCGAGCCGATATCGACGCTGCCGGCGGCGAGCGCGAAGAGAGATTCTGGGCCGCCGCCGGCGTAGCCGACGTTCTCGACGCGGACGCCGGTGCCGTCGAAGTATCCGAGTTCCTGCGCCAGCTCATGTGCCGAGATGCCTCCGTGGCTGGCGAGGAAGCGCAGGGTGACGTCATCGGCCTGAGCGGTGCCGGTCAGCGCGACCGATGCGGCCGCCGCGGCAAGTAGCGTTCTGAAAGAGTAGGTCATGGTTCTATCCTGGTTGTGAGGGGGTCAGTGCTTGGCGAGGCTCCAGCGGCAGAGCCGCCGCTGCAGCAGGACGAGAACCCAGTTCGCGCCGAGGCCGAGGAAGGCCAGAAGGAAGATCGCGGCGAACATGAGCGGGATCTGGAAGTTGTACTGGGCGTTCATCACCTGGAAGCCGACACCCTTGTTGGCGCCAATCATCTCGGCGGCGATCAGGAGCAGGAGCGCGGTCGTTGCCGAAAGACGCAGACCGACGAAGATCGGCGGCACCGAGGCCGGGAGGATCACGCGGCGGAAGATCGTCGCGCGAGAGGCGCCGAAGCTGCGGGCCATCTCCACCAACTTCGCGTCGACTTCCTTCACCCCGCCGATGGTGGCCAGCAGGATCGGAAACAACGTGGCCCAGAAGATCACGAAGACCTTGGAGGCCTCGCCCAGCCCGAGCAGCAGGATGAAGACCGGATAGAGCGCGAGTGCCGAGGTCTGCCGGAAGAGCTGCAGGATCGGGTCCAGGGCACGCTCCACGGCCCTGATCTGCCCCATGAAGAGGCCGAGCGGGATGCCGAGGGCGACCGCGGCCAGGAAGGCGATGCCCGCGCGCTGGAGCGAGATCGCGATATCGTCGATGAGCGCGCCGGAGGTGATCCCGGTCCAGAGCGCCGCCGCCACCCGATCGAGTGGTGGGAAGACCGCCGGGTTGAGCCACCCCGTGCTGCTGGCGACCTGCCAGCTGGCAAAGAAGGCAGCGAGCAAACCATAGTCGGCCACGAGCCGTCCGAGGATTGGTCGCAGTCCCGGTCCGTTGATCATGCGCGTGACTCGCCCAAAGCGTGCGCGTCCCCCGGTGTCGGCGATTTCGTAGGTCATCGGTCTGCCTCCTTCATTCCGCGGCCTGGACCGCAACGTGACGCGCCGCGTGGCGATTGGCGGGGAAGGGCAGGCCGAGGTTCTCGCGCAGCGTTGCCCCCTCATAGGCGGTGCGGAACAGGCCGCGGCGCTGGAGCTCGGGGATCACCAGATCGACGAAATCGTCTAGCGCGGTCGGGAACCAGGGCGGCAGGATATTGAAGCCGTCCGCCGCCTCGTTCTCGAACCATTCCTGCAGCGTATCGGCGATTCGTTCCGGCGTGCCGATGATCGTGTAGTGACCGCGGGCGGAGGCGACCCATTGGTAGAGCTGGCGGATACTGAAGCCGTTCTCGTCCGCGATCTGGCGGATCAGCGCCTGGCGGGACTTCATCCCCTCGGTCGGCGGGGCAGGGGGCAGGGGGTCGTCGAGATCATGGCCTTTCAGATCCAGCGTTCCGCCGGTCAGCCCGTTCAGGAGCGCGATGCCGTCCTCTTCGAGGATGTAGGAGGTGAGCCTGTCGTATTTCTCGCGCGCCTCCGCTTCGGTCGCTCCGACGAAGGGAGAGACCCCGGGCATGACGAGCACGTGATCCGGGTTCCGCCCGGCCGCGGCCGCGCGCGCCTTGATGTCGCGATAGAACTCCTGCGCCGTGTCCAGGTGCTGATGCGCGGTGAAGATGACTTCCGCCGTCGCCGCGGCGAGCGTGCGCCCGTCCTCGGACTGCCCGGCCTGGACGATGACGGGATGCCCCTGCGGCGAGCGCGAGACGTTGAGCGGTCCTTTCACCTTGAAATGTTCGCCGGCATGGTTCGCGGGGTGCAGCTTCGCCGTGTCGTAGAAGACGCCGCTCTCCTTGTCGCGGACGAACGCGTCGTCCTCGAAGCTGTCCCACAGGGTCTTGACCACCTCGACGTGCTCCTGCGCACGGCGATAGCGCGCCGCGTGGGGCAACTGCTGGTCGAGGTTGAAGTTCCGTGCGGCCGCTTCGGTGGCCGTCGTCACCACGTTCCACCCGGCACGGCCGCCGGAGATCAGGTCGAGCGAGGCGAACTTGCGCGCGGTGTTGTAGGGCTCCTCATAGGTCGTGGAGGCGGTCGCGATGAAGCCCAGGTTCTTCGTCAGCGGGGCGAGGGCGGAGAACAGCGTCACCGGCTCGAACCCCGCCACCCGCGCGTTGCCGCCCTCCGTCCCGCCACCGAAGGAGACGGCCAGCCCGTCGGCGAGGAAATAGGCGTCGAAGAGCCCGCGTTCCGCTGTCTGGGCCAGCTGCTTGTGGAACTCGAAGCTCGTGGCCCCGTCCACCGGCTGGTCGGGATGGCGCCAGGCCGCCACGTGCTGGCCGCCGCCGGGGAGGAAGGCTCCGAGCTTGATTTGCCTGGGTTTGATATTTCTGGTCATGGGTCTGAATCCTGTTCTGTCGGGAATGTCGGGTGTCAGGCGATGGCTGCGCTCTCGCGGCCGTCGACGCCGACGGGGATGTCGCCGTCGATCGTGACACGGCGCACGACACGGTGCGCGTCGCCGTAATCGTTGATCGCGACATGCTGGGTCGCACGGTTGTCCCAGATCGCTACGTCACCCGTCTGCCAGCGCCAGCGCACCGTGTGTTCCGGGGCCGTGATGTAGCCTTGGAAGAGCTCGTAGAGTTTCTGGGTATCGGATCGAGACAGGCCGCAAATCCGCTGCACGAAGCTGCCGAGAAGCAGGGTTCGCTCACCCGTCTCCGGATGGATGCGGACGAGGGGATGTTCGGTCTGGAAGCTCTTCGAGGCGAAGACCTCCTCGTAGTGCTTCTTCTCGACCTCGGTCGCCTTCGGGCGGTGTGCCGCGTAGTCATAGGCGTTGCTGTGAACGGCGCGCAGCGTGTCGGCGAGTTGCTTCAACGCGGGAGGCAGGGCCTGATAGGCGGCCGAGGTGTTCGCCCAGATCGTGTCGCCGCCGGTCTCCGGGATCACCACGCCGCGCAGGATCGAATACTTCGGATAGGCAGGAACGAACGTCACGTCGGTGTGCCATTGGTCGGCCCGGCCGCCATGGGACGAGTCGAGTTCCAGCAGGCTCGACGTCCCCTCGCGGATGTGCTGGGTCGGATGCGGGACCAGATCGCCGAGGCGTCCGGCGAACGCCTCCTGTCCGGCATCGTCGAGATGATCCTGGTCGCGGAAGAACACGACCTTGTGGCGGGCGATGAGCGTCTTGATCTCCTCGATGATCGGGGCGGGCAGGTCGCCGGAAAGGCGGATGCTCCGAATCTCCGCGCCGATGATTGGCGTCACCGGGAGGGCTTCGAGGACCGGGGTGCCGGGAATGATGGCTTCGTGCTGCGTCATGGTTGTTCCTTTCGATAGGCATGGCTCCGCCGCAGCCGGACCATTGGTGGTCCGGCGCAGGCAGCGGCAAGATTTGTTAAGGGTGCCGGGTGCTAGGCGGCGGCGTGTGCGAGATCATGCGCCCTGGCGGGCGCAGTTGCGTTGACAGCCGAGGCCAGCTGTGCCGCTGCCTCGTCGAGCCGTGTCATGAGGGCCGGGGTCGTCGGCACACCATCGGCAAAGTCTTCCGATGCGGCGTAGACGCCAGTTGCGACAACGGCGGCCTCGAAAAAGCCGAAGAGCGGGCGCAGCTGGTGTTCGATGATGAGCGCGTGGCGATGCCCGCCGCCCGTGGCCGTCAGCAGTACCGGTTTTCCCTTCAGAGCATCCGGTTCGATCAGATCGAAGAGATGTTTGAACAGGCCTGAATAGCTGCCCTTGTAGACCGGGCTGCCCACCACCAGCGCCTCTGCACTAACGAGGCGATCAATGATGTCCCGTGGTCCGGTCGGCAAATCGACGAGCCGTGTCGCAGTGCCGAGAGAGGCACCGATGTCCGAAAGATCGAAGGTCGTTCCCGTCAAACCCGCCTTTTCCGCACTCATCTGGACGGCCATGTCTACGAGGGTGCGGGTACGGGAGGGGGTGCTTGCACTTCCTGCGAAGCCGATAATCTCGGTCATGGTCATTCCTTACACGATTATATCTGTCGTGATTTTAGGGTAAGTGACTCGACCGTTTTGCTCCATTCCAAATTATCTGAGCAGAATGGAGAAAAACCCCTGCCACAAGGCCAGCAGGGAGAACGTCATACTTTCTGACGAGCCAGCATACCGGAAGAGCCGCGAAGGCGTCCGGCAAGGTCCATCGTCTGCTGCCGAATGTCGGGAATCGCCGTTATTTCCCAAATGGTTCCGCGTGCAGCAGGACCAATGGCGTGAAGCTTCCTCGATATGCCTCCGTCCCGAGAGATCACGCGGGAGTCGGGGGTCGTATCCAGGCCGAGCGCAAGTGAATCGAGCCTTGCGGCCCCGCGCATGATGAGGTCTCGCACAACCGGGGAAGCATCTTCCTTCGTGTTGCGGCGAATACCTCTGCAGTCAATCACGTGATCCGCCACAAGCCGCTTGGGGTCTCCGCCGCGGCGGTCGATGAGACTCAATTCTATCCGCCCATCGGGGCGCGAGACGGCATGTTTGAAACTTGCGCGCCGGATCTGAAGCTGTCCCCTTGCCGATGCAAGCGAGATGCGCGCGGCAGAGACGGGGGGCATGCGGTGGCGATGGATTTCCCACCAGGCGGCGGCATGGCGCAGGAAGCGCGCCCGTTCCTCCAGGGGCCAGGCTTGCCAGATATCCGCGACATGGGGACGAATACCGTCTACCGCGTCGCGCCATGTGCCGCCCCGGGCTTCGGCAATCCGGGCGAGGGCTCTGAGCCAGCGCATGACCTCGCTCACGCCGGACCCACTGGGGATGTCGCGTTTTGTCAGTGTCACGGGATGGCTGGCGGCGTGTTCCTGGGGCAGCAAGCCACGGCGAGACAGGCAATGGATGGGGCCCAGGTGACCGGCGGAGAGCAGTGTCGCGACGTGGTCGACCATGCTCAGACCGGTGCCGATGATCACCACTGTCGCCCTCGGGTCACTTGGAGGGCGGAAATCCCAGCCGCCACGAAGCGGAGGCGCTGGATGGACGGGAACCGCATGCCCGGTGGCCAGGATGGCACGGTCCGCGCGGATCGTTTGCCCATTGTCGAGCACGGCATCGATACCGGCGCTGGTTTCCGACAGCCGCAGGCATTCTGCACGGACATGATGAAGGCGACCGTCTCCACCGGTTTCGCGCCAGGGTGCCAGCAGACTGGCCAGGTAACGCCCATAGGTCCCGCGATCGACGAAGCTGTTGCTATCGGCGTCGATACCTCGGGCCTCCAACCAGTGTTGGAAATGCTCCGGTTCATCCGGGAAGGCGCTCATCTGGGAGACCCGGGTATTGAGCAGGTGGTCCGGGTCGTTTGTGGCATAGGCAATGCCGCAGCCGAGCAGGTCTCCCCGCTCGACGATAGTGACCTCCATGCCGGTGTCGGACTGGCTCAAGAGGTGCGCCGCCATCAGCGCGCCGCTCGCGCCGCCGCCCACGATCAGGATATGTGATCGCGCCGGTGTCGCTGGCCGTGCTCCGCCATCCATCAGGACACCAGCAGGAGAGTGCCCAGCAGGATCACGCAGGCGACAAGGGCTACGATGCCTTGAAGGGCATCATGCTGGGGCGAGGGCTCGACCGCTTCTTCACCATGGGTGAAGAGGAGCAGGCCCGGGTCGAAGGCACAGTACATGATCTGGCTCCTTTCGGTTGGCTCAGTGCAGGACGATGATGGCGAGGATGCTGAGATAGCAGATAGCGAAGGTCGTCATCGGGAGGGCCTTGCGGATCGCCGCGAGAGTGTTCTGAATGGTACTCATGGGTGCGCTTCCCAGCTCGGAGTGATGGCGCGCGCGAGGGGCGGACGCGGTGTGAAACTCGCTCCGGTCAAGGGCCAGAGGATATCGCGCAGGGCCTTGCCCTCCTTCCAGGGGCCATAGCCGGAGGCGACATTGATATGTCCGGCATCGCCCATGTCGATGAAATCGGCCTCCCAACTGCTGGCAAGGCTCCGGGCCTGGGACTGGTCCATCCAGGGGTCATTGTGACTGGCCGCGACGACGACGGTTGTCGCCAGTGATCTTTCTGGGATCGGGCCGAAATCGGAAATCCTCGCACATCGCGACGGTTCGGCCGGGGCCACGAGGAAGGCGCCTGCGATTTGGATCTGAGGCCAGGTTGCGAGCAGGCGGACGATCGCGATCGCACCAAGTGAATGCCCGACCAGGACACAGCCCGGATGGGTCAAGGTGGCTGCGGCGATTTCGGTCAGCCAGGCCTCCGGTGTTGGCTCGGACCAGGAGGTCTGCTCCACGACCTTGGCGGTGGGGTCCGTCGCCGCCCACCAGTTCTGCCAGTGTGGAGCGGGGGAACCATCGAGGCCGGGAATGAGGAGTGTTCTGATCATCTCGGATCTCCTTTCCCGTAAAGACTACCAAGTTAATCGTGTATTTTGTTTCCAAAGACAGTTGCAAAAAGAGAAGGATCTTCTCTGAGGTGGAAAACTGCTTGGTTCTAGGAAGCCACGAGATTGGCTTCAGCGGCTCCGAAGCCGACTTTCAATCAGCAAACCTTCCTCGTCGAGGATCGGGTGCGCAACGGCCACCAGATGTGCGGTCACCCGTTTCAGGTCGCGCAGAAGATCGAGATGCAGCGAGGAGGTCTCCTGCGCGTCGCGATGTCCTTCGCGCAGGCGCACAAGGTGGCGCTGCGCTGACTGCCGTTCGCGGTTGCGGATTTCCACCTTCTGCAGGATGAGCTGCTGTGCGAGCGCCGTATCGCGGGTCATGAAGATTGTCTGGGCCATGCGAAGGGTTTCGGCAGTCATCAGGAACATGCCGTCAAGCTCTTGATAACCAGCTTCCGTGAAGCGGAGCTGCAGTCCGATCTTCTTGCGTACATTGGCCGCTAAGCCCTTCTCGACGATATCGCCAACGTGTTCGAGGTTGATCACGTAGTCCAGAATGGCGATGGCGCGGCGGCGATCGTGTTCGTCCGCCGTTTGGCCCAGGCGGGACAGGTAGGTTTTCACCTGTTGCTGACGCAGGTCGACGCGGTTTTCGAGCGCGGCGACCTCGGTCAGGGGGCTGCTGTCGTTCTTGCTGAAAGCCAGGCGGGTGAGATCCAGCATGCGCGCCACATCATCGCCAATGGCCAGAGCCTGTCGGCTGGCGCCGGAGAGCGCCAGCAGGGGATGTTCCAGCGAGGTCTCATCCAGCCATTGGGGTGGCCCGTTCTCCTCTGGTCCCGGCTCCGCCAACAATCGCTCGAGACCAAACGAGATCAAGCCCGTGAAAGGGGCGATGCAGAGCGCCAGGATGAGGTTGAAACTCAGATGTGCCTCGACTGCGAGGTCCGTAAGCGGAAATGGTAGCTGCTCAAGAGCAGTCGCGAAGAGGCCGGCAACAGGCATCATAATCAGACAGCCTGTAGCGCGGACACAAAGATTACCGAGCGTCAGGCGCTGTGCCGCGATGCCCGATTTCGCAGTGATAAGCACTGGTGGAATTGCCCCTCCGAGGTTGGCGCCCAGCACAAGGACGACGCAGAGACCTGCGGGTAGGCTCAGCGAGGCTACCAGCATTACGGCAGCCAGCGAGGAGGAGCATGCTGCCGCGATGGTGGCGGAGAACAGCAGGGCTACAGGCCAACTGGAGTCCAGCATCTGCAGGAAGGCCGCCATCTCGGTCGAGTTGCGTAGGGGCAGTGTGCCGGACTCGAGAAGAGCAAGCGAGATAAGCATCAGTCCCAACCCGATCAGGGCGCGACCAGACCCACTGACGACGGGCGACGTTCGACGGCTTGCCACGAAGCCCACCAGCAGGAGGGCCGGTGCGATCGCATCCATACCGAGAGAAATGACGATGGCCGTCAGAGCCGTTCCGACGTTCGCACCGAGTAGGATGATCTGTGACATCCGGCCTTCTATGAGCCGACGGTCGAGGAAAGAGGCTGTGAGCAGGGCGGTGGAGGTCGAGGATTGCAGGCCAAGTGTGGCGATCAGCCCGGCCAGGAAGGCACGTGGCCCGGTGCGTGTTCCCAGGCCCAGTGCTGTTTTGAGGCGGATTCCAAAAGCCAGAGTCACACCGTCCCGGACCAGCCCGAGTCCGAACAAAAGCAGCGCGACCGCGCCGCCAATCTGAAAAAAGACGATGAGAGATCCCATGGAGCGTGCCTCAGCCTCCATCCTTTACCTTTTGATGGCGTGCCATGATCCGGGCTTCTGTAAGAAGTTCAATCCGGATGCGTCTGGCTTCTACGTTGGGCCGCGGAAATTGGCCGGATCTGGCATTCAAACAGGCTGTCGCGTGCGGCGCAGATAGGGCAGGACCTGCTCGAAGCCTCCGAACCGGACCCTCGCCTCGTCATCCGAGACCGCAGGTGTGATGATGACATCCTCGCCCTGCTTCCAGTTGGCTGGGGTCGCGACCTGGTGGCGGGCAGTCAGTTGGACCGAATCCACGGCTCGCAGGATTTCATCGAAGTTGCGTCCCGTGGTCATCGGATAAGTCAGGGCAAGCTTGACCCGCTTGTCCGGGCCGATGAGAAAGACTGTGCGGACCGTCGCATTGGCCGCAGCTGTACGCCCTTCGGAGGTACCTTCAGTCGCCGCCGGAAGCATATCGTAGAGCTTGGCAATTTGCAGATCCGGATCACCGATCATCGGATAGCGGACGCGATGGCCGGTAGCGGCCTCGATATCCGCTTTCCATCTGCAGTGGCTCTCGACCGGATCGATGGATATGCCGATGATCCTGGCATCCCGCTTTGCGAATTCAGGCGCCAGCCCGGCCATCAGACCAAGCTCGGTCGTGCAGACTGGCGTGAAGTCCTTAGGGTGGCTGAACAGCACAGCGTATCCCTCTCCGATCCACTCGTGGAAGCGAATACGGCCCTCGGTGGTATCGGCTTCGAAATCCGGGGCGATGTCGTTGATGCGCAGTGACATTGGGTGATCCTTTCAGGCATGTGGAGAATTGCGGGGTTGCCTAGTCTCGAGAGCGGTCTTGAGCGCCAGAGCGACAAGCGCGATGGCAGTCAGTGTCGAAGCCGCGGCGAAGGCACCCGATATGTTGAGGTCGTTGAAGAGAAGCTCGACCTGAAGAGGCAGGGTGTTTGTCTGACCGCGGATGTTGCCGGACACGACAGCGACGGCGCCGAACTCCCCGACGGCGCGGGCGGTGCAGAGCGTGGCACCGTAAAGCAGTGCCCATCGAATATTGGGGAGCGTCACGAGGAAGAAGACCTGCCAGCCGTTGGCGCCAAGGGTCACTGCCGCCTCTTCCTGTTCGCTCCCCTGACTTTGCATCAGGGGGAGAATTTCGCGGGTGACAAAGGGAGCGGTGACGAAGAGCGTCACCAGGACGATCCCGGGCAGGGCAAACATGACCTGGATGTCATGTTCACGAAGGAATGGGCCGAGTAATCCCTGCCGACCGTAGAGCAACAGATAGCTGATCCCCGCGATGATCGGGGAGATCGAGAAGGGCAGCTCGATGATCGTCAGCAGCAGCCGGTGACCCGGGAAGCGATGCTTGGCCAGCAGCCAAGCGGCAGCGACCCCGAAGGCGATATTTATGGGAACTGTCAGCAGTGCGACGAGAGAGGTCAGCCAGATGGCATGCAGCGTCAGCGGGTCGCGGATATTGTCCGCGAAAACAACCATCCCTTCGCTCAATGCGCGGGAGAAGATGAAGGCGAGCGGGGCGACGATCAGGACGAGGCTCAGGGCAATGGCCAAGCCGACGAGGATTGCGGGCAGCGGTCCGATGTGGGGTTTCACACGCTGGCCTCCCGGTACCTTGCCGCCCAGCTCTGGAGCAGGTTCGAGGTCAGTAGAAGGAGCAGGGCGAAGGCAAGCAGGGCGAGGGCAATGGCCGCAGCGCCGTTGT
Source organism: Celeribacter ethanolicus (assembly GCF_002407265.1). Lineage (NCBI taxonomy): Bacteria > Pseudomonadati > Pseudomonadota > Alphaproteobacteria > Rhodobacterales > Roseobacteraceae > Celeribacter > Celeribacter ethanolicus. Next base: position 1,952,188 of record NZ_CP022196.1, on the reverse strand, counting down.
AGTCATATTCTTCCAGCCGGATATAGGCGAGCAGTGAAGCGATTTCAGTCTTCATCGGCAGGTTGCCGGCGATGAAGACCACCGCGCCAAACTCCCCGAGGGAGCGGGCGAAGGCTGTGGTGGATCCGGCAAGCCAGGCGGGAAGCAGGGCCGGGAAGACCACGCGTGCGAAGATGGCCCAGGGCCGCGCGCCCAAGGTTTCTGCCGCCTGTTCCAGTGTGGGGTCCAGGTCCTCCAGAACGGGCTGAACCGTGCGTACAACGAAGGGGATGGAGGTAAAGGTCATCGCGATGGCAATGCCTGAGAGCGTGTAGACGACCTCCAGTCCGAGCGCATCCAGAATGGGTCCGAACCATCCCGTGGAGGAAAAGAGCGCGGTCAGCGAGATCCCGGCAACTGCGGTTGGAAGGGCGAAGGGCATGTCCATCAGCGCATCGAGCAGCCGTTTGCCGGGAAAGTCATAGCGAACCAGCACCCAGGCCATGAGCAGGCCATAGAACGCATTGAGAACAGTCGCGATCAAAGCCGCCAGCAGCGTGACTCGAAACGCCGCCAGCGCTCTGGGGGAAGTCACGATGCCATAGAAACGTTCCGGGCCGATCTCGCCGCCCTTCAGGACCAGGGCGATGACCGGGATGAGGATGATGACGCTGACGTAGAGCAGCGTTGTGCCGAGGCTCAATGAGAACCCCGGCAGAACGTGTTTCGGACGAACGGGCGCGACCGTGATCATTGGTTGACAAAGACCTGGTCAAGAATGCCGCCCTCGGAGAAATGCTTGGCCTTGACGACATCCCAGCCTCCGAACACCTCGTCTACAGTGAAGAGGTCCACCGCCGGGAGGCTCTCGGCGTATTCCGCGGCAATGGTCTCATCGGCGACCCGATAGAAATGATCTGCGACAATCCGTTGGGCCTTCGGGGTGTACAGCCATTCAAGGTAGACCGAAGCCGTCTCCTCTGTCCCATTACGCCGGGCATTGTCATCGACCACGGCGACCGGGAAGGCGGCGAAGAGGCTGATGGACGGAGCCACGCGTTCGAAGCCTTTCTTCGCATAGGCTGCCGCGATGCCCCCGGTCTCGGCCTCGAAGGTTACCAGGACATCCCCGATCCCGCGCTCGGCGAAGGTTTGCGTGGCGCCCCGTCCGCCAGTGTCAAAGACGGGCACATTGGCGAAAATCTTGCGCAGGAAGTCCTGGGTGGCGGTCTCGTCGCCATCGAATTTCCGAAGGCCGTAGGCATAAGCCGCAAGATAGGTGTAACGCGCGTTCCCGCTGGTCTTGGGATTGGGGAAAACGGGTTGGACATCGCTCCGGATCAGGTCATCCCAATCCTTGATCCCCTTGGGGTTGCCGTCGCGAACGAGAAAGGCGGGCAGGGAATACCAGGGAGACGCACCATTTGGCAGTTCGTCCCGCCAGCCCGGATCGATCAATCCGCCATCGACCAGGACATCGACATCGGTTTCCTGGTTGAAGGTTACCACATCCGCCGGCAGGCCTTCCAGGATCGCTCTCGCCTGACGCGAAGAGCCGCCATGCGACATGTCGATGGTGATGTCATGACCGGTCGTCTGCTGCCAGCTCTCCGCAAACTGCGGGTTCAGGGCTTCGAAGAGCTCACGGGCCACGTCATAGCTCGTGTTGAGCAGATGGTCCTGGGCGAGGGCCGGGGTCGTGCCGAGGACAAGGACAACGGCGGCCCCCTTCAGGTTGGCAAAAGTCATTGAATGGTCTCCTTAAGTTTTGATGAGTGGGTGGGAGCGCTCGCTTTGGCGGCTGGTTGGGCGAAGACGGCGCCAGCCAGGATCTGGACGCGGACCCTTTGGCCCTCCACGAGAGTTGGGTCCGCATCGCGACGTGCGAGCTCGGCTTCCGCTTCTGTGCCGTCACGATGTTGCAGGGCGAAATGGACGCGTGGTCCGTTGCTGCTTCGGGCCCGGATATTCCACGCCGAACGTTCTGCCCGTTGCAGTCGAATATCTTCCGGGCGGATCACGAGATCGGCCGGCCCGTCCGGAAGGTCACTCGGAGGCAAGGCTGAAAGATCGAGATCCTCCTCGACCGCGCGGCCGCCGGCGAGACGAACCCGCAAGGAAACGGTGGCCCCCATGAAACGCGCAACGAAGGGTGTCGCTGGGCGATCGGCAATGACATCTGCAGGACCGATCTGCTCGATACGCCCTTCGGACATGACGACGACGCGGTCCGCCAGTTCGAAGGCCTCTTCCTGGTCATGCGTGACGAAGACAGTGGTGGAGCCGGTGGCTTCATGCACCTGGCGCAACCAGCGTCGGAGATCCCGACGGATCGCCGCATCAAGCGCGCCGAAGGGTTCGTCGAGCAGCAGGAGCTTGGGGTTGATCGCCAGTGCGCGCCCGAGGGCCACCCGCTGTCTCTGCCCGCCGGACAGTTGGCCAGGATATCGATCAGCCAGGTGAGGAATTTGCAGGAACTTCAAGAGCTCACCAACGCGCGCCTGGATCTTGGCCCTGGCGGGGCGGAGCCCCCGTGGTCTGACGCGGAGACCGAACGCGATGTTTTCGCGTACACTCATGTGCGGGAAGAGGGCATAATGCTGGAACACGAAGCCGGTCTGCCGGCGTCGAGCCGGCAAGTCGAACCAGTTCTCCCCGTCGACCTCCAACATGCCGGAATCCGGCCATTCGAGACCGGCAATGATCTTGAGCAGTGTCGTTTTGCCCGAACCCGAGGGACCCAGAAGGGCGACGAGTTCGCCTTTGCCGACTTCGAGATCCACCCCTTTCAATACGGCTGTGGCCCCAAAACTCTTCACGATATTCTTAAGTGCCAGAGACATGGCCAACCTTTCTACTGGGACGATAGAGGCGGAGCCTCAGACAGACTCGGTATCGATGGGGAGGGCGGTCGTGTGGCGCACCGTCTCCATGGCGAAGCTCGACGTGACATTCCGGCAGGCCAGGCGGCGGGTGAATTCGATGTAGAAAAGGTCGAAAGCGGCGGTGTCGCGTACGATGACCTTCAGCAGATAATCGACGTTGCCGGCCATCCTGTAGACCTCGATGATGTCCGGGAAGCTCGCGATCGCCTCGCGGAACTGCGCACGCCATTCCGGGCTGTGATCCATTGCTTCGACGCCGACAAAGACGGTGAGGCCGAGGCCGATCATTTCCGGATCTACGAGGGCGACGCGTCGCGTGATAACACCCGCGGCTTCGAGCTTCTGCACGCGTTTCCAGCAGGGTGTTTGCGACAGCCCCACTAGGTCCGCGAGTTGGGATACGGACAGCGTCGCGTCCTGCATCAGCTGATCGAGGATTTTTCGGTCGATGCGGTCGAGAGTGAGATCGCTCATTCGTATGGTCCTGCCATCATCTTGGTCCAGGGGGGCGCAAGCCGGGCGTAAACCTCCCGCTCGGCTTGACGCAGCAGCCAGGGATCTGGCTTGTCAGTGGAAATCCCGAACTCGTAGAGGCGCTGGCCCAGAAGACTGCGCCAGATCGGGTCAGACGTTCCGCGCCAGGGGCGAGGCAATACGATTGCCTTCAGCGCGTGCTGCGTTTCAGGGTGGTTGCGCCAGACCGCTGCCCAGCTCGGGGAAGCAGTCCGGAGGGTCCAGCCAGCGTCCCTCGCCAAAGCAAACCCACCGTATGGGGCCGTGCCATAGGCAAGGCGCGAGGTGGTGAGCCAGAGCGCGGCGCGACACCAGGTCCTGGGATATGTCGGTCTGCGTGACATGACATCATCCGCGTCCTCAGGCCGCCGTGAAGTTGCGAACAAAGTCGCTCGCGGGACGGGCCCGGATATCGCTAGGCTTGCCGATCTGCTCGATCCGCCCCATCGACATGATGACCACGAGATCGGCGAGTTCCATGGCCTCTTCCTGGTCGTGGGTCACGAAGACCGTGGTCAGCCCGGTCGTGTCGTGGATCTCGCGCAGACCCTGGCGCAGCTCCTTGCGGACTTTTGCGTCGAGGGCTCCAAAGGGTTCGTCGAGCAGCAGCATGCGCGGTTCGATGGCCAGAGCGCGCGCGAGCGCCACACGCTGGCGCTGGCCACCTGAGAGCTGGCTCGGATAGCGCGGTCCGATGTCAGGAAGCTGGATCAGATCAAGTAGGCGGTTCACCCGGCGTCCGATCTCTGCCCCTGGGGGACGTTCCTTGCCCTTGCGCGCCTTGAGGCCATAGGCAATGTTCTCGAAGACCGTCATGTGCCGGAACAGCGCGTAGTGCTGGAAAACGAATCCAGCACGGCGCTGCTGCACGGTCATGCCGGTGGCATCCTGCCCGTCGAAGAGCACACGCCCTGAGGTCGGAAACTCCAAGCCCGCGAGGATGCGCAACAGCGTGGTTTTGCCCGAGCCAGACGGCCCCAGCAGGGCGATCAGGGCCCCCGACGGGATTGGGAGCGAGACCGGGTGCAGTGCGCGAGAGGCGCCGAATTCCTTGGCGATTTCTTCGATTTCCACGAACATGTCAGGTCCTTTCCATGCAGGGTCAGTGGCGCCGTGTGGCGGCCAGAAGGTCGGCGTAGCGCCATTCGAGCAGAGACTTGAGCAAGAGCGTCACCAGAGCCAGAAGCGCGAGCACCGAGGCAAGAGTGAAAGCTGCGACGGAGAGGTACTCGTTGTAGAGCATCTCGATCATGATCGGCATGGTCGTGGTCTCGCCGCGGATCTTGCCGGAAATAACCGCCACTGCACCAAACTCTCCCATGGCACGGGCGTTGCAGAGCAGCACGCCATAGAGTAGCGCCCAGCGGATATTGGGCAGGGTGACGGTAAAGAAGCAGCGCCATCCGCTGGCACCGAGCGTCAGGGCGGCTTCCTCTTCGGCCCGTCCCTGTTCCATCATCACGGGGATCAGTTCCCGGGCGACGAAAGGAAAGGTCACAAAGAGCGTGGCCAGCAGAATGCCGGGCACGGCGAAGACGATCTTGACGTCATGGGCGATCAGCCAGGCTCCGAGGGTCGAATTGGCGCCGAAGAGCAACACCAGAGCCAGGCCCGCTACCACCGGCGAGACCGAGAAAGGCAGATCGATCAGCGTGATCAGGAAGGCCTTGCCGCGGAAATCGAACTTGGTGATGGCCCAGGCGGCGGCAATCCCGAAGACGGCGTTCAGCGGCACGGCGATGGCCGAGATGATCAGTGTCAGGCGGATGGCGGCACGGGCATCCGGAGCGGTCAGGCTCTCAAGGGCGACAGCCCATCCCTTGCTGAGCGCTTGCGAAAAGACCGCAATCAGCGGCGCGAAGAGCAGGATCGCGATCAGGACGAAAACGGTTCCAATCAGAATGTGCCGGGTCAAACGGGGCTCGGTCGTCACCGAGGGCGGGCGAGAGAGGACAGGGGCAATCTCAGACATTCAGGGCTCTCCCATACCTTCGACTCGCGCTGCGAAAGCTGGACCTCCCGGAGGCGGTGCCTCCTGAGGGGGGGGTGACATAGTAGATCAGGATAAGCGCGCATGGATTTGCGGTAAGCCAGGCGAAGAGAAGCCAGGCGAAGAGGGCCCAGCCGAGGCCTGCGCCGAGCAACCAGACAATCAGGCCGAGAAGCATGCTCCCCGCACCGATGACGGTGGTGAGCACGAAGCCTGCTCCGTGCGGCAATTGCAGCCGGGCAACTTCATGATATTCATCTTTCGGGAGAACTTTGTGGTCAGACATCTCCGATCCTCCGTCTGCTCCAGATTTGAATGGCATTGATCAGCAGCAGCATCGCGAAGGAGATCAGCAGCATGGCGATCCCGATGGCGGTAGCCGCGTCGTAGTTGAATTCTTCGAGCCGGATCACGATCAGCAGCGGCGCGATTTCGGTCTTGAAAGGCAGGTTGCCAGCAATGAAGATGACCGACCCGTACTCACCGACCGAACGGGCGAGTGCCAGGGCGAAGCCGGTCAGGAGCGCGGGCGTCAGCATCGGCAGGATGACCCGACGCAGCGTATAGGCGCGCCCGGCCCCGAGCGTGGCGCTGGCTTCTTCGACCTCGCGGTCGATCTCCTCCATGACCGGCTGAACCGTACGGACAACGAAAGGCAATCCTATGAAGATCAGCGCCAGCCAGATGCCGATCTGGGTATAGGCAACCTTGATCCCCAGCGGCGCAAGGAGCGAGCCGAACGCCCCATTCGGTGCATAAAGAGCCGTCAGTGCAATCCCGGCGACCGCTGTCGGCAGTGCGAAGGGCAGGTCGATGGCTGCATCGATCACGCGCCGCCCCCAAAACCGGTACCTTACGAGAACCCAGGCCAGGACCGCACCGAAGACCAAGTTGAACACCGAGGCAATCAGAGCCGCGCTGAACGAGAGGATAAGAGCGCTGCGGATCCGCCGCGAACTCACCATTTCCCAGAGCTCGACCGGGCCGATCGTCAGACCGCGGGCGAGCAAGGCAAGGATCGGGAGCAGGACGACGATGGAAAGCATTGTCATCATCACCCCGAAGCTGAGCCCGAAGCCGGGCAGGGGGGAGGGAGATCGTAGCAGACCCGCACGCATGGTTCACTGCCCCTCGAAGATCTGGTCGAAGACACCGCCATCACCAAAGAAGGCGGGCTGCACCTCTGCCCAGCCCCCGAAATCGTCGATCGACAGACGTTCGACTTCGGGGAAGCGGGCAATGTCCTCCTCGGAGGCCGCCGAGGTGTCCCAGGCGCGGTAGAAGTTCTTCAGTGCCAACGCCTGTGCCTCGGGCGAGTAGAGGTGCTCGAGATAGGCCTCGGCGGCTTCTTTCTGAGCATCAGAAGTGATGTTTCCATCCACCAGCGTCACCGGCGGTTCGGCCAGCATCGAGACCGAGGGCACGACAATGTCGAAGGCACCCTCGCCCTGTTCCGCAAGGGCGAGGAAGGCCTCGTTCTCCCAGGCGAGCAGCACGTCACCGATGCCGCGTTGGGTGAAGGTGTTGGTCGAACCGCGTGCCCCGGTGTCAAGCACTGGCACGTTGCGGTAGAGTGCTGCGAGATAGTCACGCGCCTGTGCTTCGTCCCCGCCGAATTCCTTCAGTGCCCACGCCCAGGCGGCCATGAAATTCCACCGCGCGCCACCGGAGGTCTTGGGGTTCGGCGTGATCACCTCGACATCGTCGCGGATGAGATCCTCCCAATCCTTGATACCTTTCGGGTTACCGTCGCGCACCAGGAAGACGATGGTCGAGGTATAGGGCGAGGAGTTATGCGGCAGGCGCGACTGCCAGTCCTCGGGGATCTTCCCGGTGCGCTCGGCGATGGCCGAGATATCTGCCGAGAGAGCGAGGGTGACGACCGTGGCTTCGAGCCCGTCTATGACCGAGCGCGCCTGGCCGCCCGACCCGCCATGGGACTGGCGCAACGTCACGGGCGCATGCCCTTCGCCTTCCCACCAGTCATTGAAGAGTTCGTTGTACTGCCGGTAAAACTCTCGCGTCGGGTCGTAAGACACATTCAGGAGATCGACAGAGTCCTGAGCCTTCACGCCATGCGCAGGGCCGAAGGCCAGGGCAAGTGTCCCGACAACTGCGAGCAGCCCACTACGCCAGTGAGGCGCTGACAGTGCCTTGATCAGAGGCGATTGCGGGCGGGCCCCTCGGTCGCGCCCCGGCACCCGTGCGCCGGAAATGCGCTGGTCTCCCAGGTCGATTTCGATTCGGCCATCGCTGAGCTCACGGACATAAGTGCCCTGAGCGAGCGCGTGGTTGCCGGTATGGATAGTCTGGATCATCGTAACCTCCTCTGCTGATGGACTTCAGCTTGTGGTGTCAGGTTACGGCGCGGTGACCCTTCTCATGGGTTGGGATGAAACACGGGCAAACTGCCGCCGGCGTCACCTGACACCTAAATTACGACAGAGTTAATCGTGTATTGCAACGGAATAATCACGGCTAATTTTGTCGTGATTATAGAAGATTATTCTCCCGCGACCACGTCAGGCATCGAGAAGCGTTCGAGGGGGCGAGCGTCCTCCATGAGGTCGGCCAGTGTCAGTGACTCGATCATCAGGATATAAGCGGAGTAGAAGCCGCCGAAGACCGCACGCACTCGGCAAGTCAACTCATCCTTGCAGTCCTCGCAGCGCTGATAGGCATTGCGAGACAGGCATGGCAGGGGCGCCATGGGGCCGTCGATCAGTCGCAGGATCTCAGCCAGGGAGATGCGTTTGGGATCCTTGATGAGCTCGTAACCGCCCTTGCGCCCCCGCCGGCTTCCGATCAGGCCCGCGCGTTTCAGATCCAGCAGGATATGTTCGAGGAACCGCTTGGGGGCTCCCGAGCGTTCGGCGATTTCCTCGATCCGCAGAGCGCTTCCCTCCCCGGCTTTCTCGTCTGCCATGACCATGAGAGACTTCAGGGCGTATTTTGTTTTCTGGGTGATCATGGGATTGGCTGCTCGGCTCAACTGCGACTAACTATATCGACTTTATCAAGATCCGGACGAAAATCGACCTCTGATGGTCGATTTGCTTCGACAAGATCACTTGAGGCAGATTCAGAACATATCAGCCAAAGGTCGATCCTCGCGGGTTCCGCATGCCTTCCTCCATCGAAAACGGACGGCTCCCGCCGCCCCGCGACCAGTATACAGGCTTATCCGGCCGGGTCGGGCCGGTGGAAAAGACATGCGGTCTTACTACCAAGCGGACATTGCCCGTATCAATATATAGCGCTTTACGTGATCGTTCAATGCTATGCGTGCTATTTTGTTCTCTTTTTGTTTTGTCCGACACCTCCTCATTAGCGTACCCCCAATCGTCGCTGTGCCAGTCGGCGTGAGGTCATGATCAATCTCTCCCAGCAGAGGTCAGATTTGACCTCTGCGCCAGGCTTCACGCCTCTTGGAACTGCCCGGGGGCAGCTACGCCGTCCCCGGGGCTTTGCTCTCTAAGCCGCCCGTCCAGCTCCACGCACAGCACGTTGGAACATCAGCCCCATGAGCATATTCCGCGCCTCCTGGTCCTGCATGAACGCGTTCCGCATGGCATTGTCCCGCTGGAATGCCTGAATGGCCCGGCGCATAAACTCCGCGTCAAAGCGCGGACGCACGTCCCGAGGGTCATTGTTCCGCAGCATCTCCGCCCAGACGTCATCATCGAGGATGTCGTTGTTCACCGCCTCGAACCGGATGTAGTCCTCTTCCGAGAATTCGGTGCCGTGACGCGCATTGAAGGAGGTGATGATCTCCGTGAGAGTCTTCGACTCTTCCTCGGTGTAGGGGTTGGCCCCAAATCGGTCGATCGGGCTCAATGCCTGATTATCATCTTTGCCAAGGGACGCGTCCTGCTCCTCGCCTTCCTTCTGGAGACGGAAGGCGGCCATTTCGAGCATGTCGTCGGTAACATCCCCGCCCTGCGGCGCCTGCCGGGTGGGCAGGATGCGTTTGAGCCAGGTGCCGTAAAGGTGTAGCTTCTCGAGATCCGTGTCCCCGAGATCCACCACCTGGGCGATGAAGGAATAGAACCGCAGGAAAGACGCCAGAACCTGGCGGAACTCCTCTTGGTCATCGTCGTTCAGGTTTTCATTGAAGCGGGTGACCGCCTGCCGGACGATACCCTCGAGAACCGGGCGTTCATCTGCCCGCTTGGAGGACTGCAGGAAGCGGGTGACGAAGCGATCGATCTCGGTAGCGTCGAGCACGCCGAAGGCCTTCAGGCGGGCCTCGAGGTTGTAAACCTGATTGGGATCCGAGATGTCCTCGAGCTGGGTCACGTTGTAGTACGGTTTGAACGCGGCCTGGATCTCCTCGACCGTGTTGCGGAAGTCGAGGATATAGGTGCGGTTCTTGCTGGGGTAGATGCGGTTCAGGCGCGCCAGGGTCTGAACGGCCTGCAGCCCGCTCAGCCGGCGGTCGATGTACATGGCCACAAGCTTGGGCTGGTCGAAGCCGGTCTGGTATTTCTCCGCGACCACGAGCACGTTGTAGGTCTGGCCATCGAACTGCCGCGGCAGCTCTGTCTCGGCAAAGCCGTTGATCCCCGGCTCAGTATAGGGCTGACCATCGATCGTGATCTCACCCGAGAAGGCCACCAGCGAGGTCACATCCGTGTAGCCGTTGTCGGTGATGTATTTCGTGATAGCCTGATGCGTCTTGATCGCGTGCTCTCGGCTCGAGGTCACCACCATGGCCTTGGCCTGACCGGAAAGCTCCGGCAGCGCGTGGCGGCGGAAGTGTTCGACGATCACCTCGGCCTTCTGAGCCATGGATGTCTCATGGAAGTCGATGAAGCGCGCAACCTTGCGGGAAGACTTGCGTTCGAGAAGTTCCGGATCCTCGTCAATCGCCTTCTCGAGCTTCGCATAGGACTTGTAGGTCTGGTAGTTGCGCAGCACGTCCAGAATGAAGCCTTCCTCGACGGCCTGACGCATCGAATAGAGATGGAACGGCTCCGGGCCGTTCTCTCCCACGCGGCCGAAGCGCTCCAAGGTGACGTTCTTTGGGGTTGCCGTGAAGGCGAGGTAGGAGAGATTGGCCTGGGGCCCGCGCAGGCGCTGCAGCTCCAGGAGGGCCTGCTCCGTGGCGTCGAATTCCTTCTCTTCCTCGGTAAGCTCGCCGTCAGCCAGAACGCGCGCCATGCTGTCGGCATGTTTGCCGGACTGGGAGCTGTGCGCCTCATCGATGATGATCGCGAAACGCTTGTGGTTCTCGTTCTTCAGGACCGAGAGCTGGTCGGTCGAGAACTTGTGGATCGTCGAGATGATGATCTTGGCGCCATCCTCGATGGCCTTTTTCAACTGGCGCGAGGTGCCGTCGATCGGCTTCACGTAGCCTTCCGTCTGCGCAAAGGACTTAATGGTCTGCTGCAGCTGCCGATCCAGGACCACACGGTCGGTGACCACGATCACGGTATCGAAAATCGCCTGGTCATTGTCGTCATGGAGCGTCGCCAGGTGGTGGGCAGCCCAGGCGATGGTGTTGGACTTGCCGGAGCCGGCGGAGTGCTGGAACAGGTAGTTCTGACCGGCGCCGTTCGCCTTGGCATCCTGGATGAGCATGCGCACTGCATCCAGCTGCTGGAAGCGCGGCCAGATCGTGGTCCGTTTTACCTGGCCGCCGGGCTGCTCGACCTCATCCACAAGGACGAAGCGATGCAGGATCCCGAGAAGGACCTCACGCGAGAAGACAGCCTTCCGGGCCCCGATGTCCCGATACAGATAGGCGATACGGAACTCGTCCTCGACATCCGGATTGCCGGCGCCGCCGTCACGGCCGCGGTTGAAGGGAAGGAAGCGGGTCTTGCCGTTGTTGAGCTGCGTCGTCATCGAGACGTTGTCCTGATCCAGCGCGAAATGCACCAGGGCGCCGCGCTTGAAGGTCAGGAGGGGCTCACCATTCGGCGCGCGGTCCTTGCGGTACTGCTTTTCGGCCGCCTGGTAGGTCGACCCGGTCAGGGTGTTCTTCAGCTCCAGCGTGGAGAAGGGGATGCCGTTGATGAAGAGCACCACGTCGATGGCGTTCTCGGATCGCAGGGAGTAACGGACCTGCCGCATCACACCAAGGATATTGCCCTCGTAGGCCCGCAGGGTGGCCGGGTTCAGGCCGGAGGCGGGCTTGAAGGTGCAGAGCGTGATCTTGATGCCGGGCACGATGGTGATGCCCTGACGCAGCACCTCGAGGGTGCCCACGGACTTGAGGCGCTCCTCGACCTGGCGGGTCAGGGTCTCGCGCTCCTTGCCGGGGTACTGGTCGCTGAGCTTCTTCCAGGCGTCGGGCTGCGTCGTGCGGACGTATTCCTCGATCATCTCGGGGTCGAGGGCGGTCTTGCGGTCGAAGGCCGTGTAGGGGCGTTCACGCCAGCCCTGGCGCGTGACAAGTTGATCGACGAAGTGGAGTTCGACGGCTTCTTCGGTGTGCAACTTCTGAGCGGAAATGGTCGGGCTGGGCATGGAATCTCTTTCTTCGTCAATCAGTGGTGGTTGCCGGCTTCGTCGGCATCCAGGAAGTCCAGTAGAGCTTTGATGCCGGCCTTCTCCTGTGCGAGGGCAACGCGAAGCTTGGCGACGTCGACGCGCTCTTCACTTCGATCTCGAAACGCACGTTGCATAGCCCCATCGGTCACGGCGCGATGTACTTGTACCTGCTTCAGGAGCTTTCCGTATTCATGTTCCCAGAACAGCCCGCCCTTCGCATCAGGCCTTTCTACAAGCGTCAGAAACTTGCTGCCCATCGAAGAGGGCGCGCGGTCCTGATCCTCCCACTCGATGTCCATGCGCCACCCTTTAGGTCCAGTCCGGTATCCGCTAGGGGAGGAAGGATCCTTGATTGGTCCTGACATGGCGATAGGTTCGGATACGACTCTTCCGAAGCCAAACTTGGGGTGATCGACGCGGTCGCCCCAAGCCAGCGGACACTGTCCATGCTCATTCTTATTGAGGTTCATGCCTGCATCTCCTCTTCGATACGGTCGAGCGTTTCCGAGGTGTTGCCCGCCTTGCCGTAGGTGTCCTCGTCGATCTGGCCGGTGACGGCGGCGGTGATCAGGGCGGCGCGCCGTTCTTTCAGTTTCTCTATCGTTTCGCGTGTCTTTTTTGATATGGTGCGGGTCGCTGCCTCTAACTTTTCGAGGTGTTGGCCAATGATTTCCTGCTCTTCCATCGGGGGCAGTACAACGGGCATGTTGCGGAGCAAGTCCTGACTCAGGGACGCACGCGTAATCAAATTCATCTCCTTCGCGAAATAGTCGCGAAGCCCGGAGTGTTGAAATGCAAACTTCGAAAACAGAGGGTGAAGTTTTCCTTTCGAGGGGCGGAAGCGGATCAGGAAACCTGCGAAGACTGCATTCTCGATGGTCTCCATGCAAACACTTGAGAAGCCGACCTCATCGATGGTTTCTGATGTTCGCGTGAAAAAAACGTCTCCTGCTCTGACCGTATAGGAGGCTCGGTCAGATACGCTCGACTGAACCAACCCTGATCCAGTGTTTGGCAAGACACGATTCTTGTAAACATCGCCGTAGCTGATGAATGGAAAACCCGACCCGAAGGCATCGCCGCCAATATTGATCCCATTTGCACAGCGTCCGAGATAGCCGAGCTTGGTGATGGACCAGTGTGTCGGAACTTGGCCGATCCAATCGACTCCGCTATCCTTCATCTCTGCATCTGAATTGGCGCCCTGAGTGACGGCTTTGGTGATTGCCGCCCGGAGTTTTGCATCCAGCGCAGAGAGCAGATGCTCCTTCTTCGCGATCAGCTCATCAATCCGCGCGGTCTCGCGGTCGAGGAAGGCGGCGATCCGTTTTTGGGTGGGGAGGTCGGGAGTCGGCAATACCAAGTCTGCAAACTGTTCGTATCGAACAGATTTGCCGTCGCGGATACCAGTGACGGCAGTCTGCAATGTTTGGATGAACGCAGAAGATTTCAGAAGATACCGGAAGAAATCAGGTGCGACACGATCCGTCGGGCGCATGACGGTGTAAGCTGGACTGATGCAACCTGCCTCCATAGCGCGCTCGATACCACCCTCGAAAGTGCGCAGACTGATGACGAAATCATCTACCTCGACATGCAGGAAATTGTCGGTGCCAGCGAGAGCGGCAGTCGCTCGTGTGTCGGAAAGCTCATTGTATCGTGCCTGCGCGATGACGCCGTATGCTTGACTGGCCGTCAGCTGCGCATCTGTTGTGCGGGCACGTTCGCGTTGCTGTCGAAAAAGAAACCGCGCTCGGAATGCAGGGATTCCCGGTGCGGCAGGGACGGTCGCGAACCCGCTCATGCCACCACCTCTTTCAGCAGCCCGGCAATCTCCGCTTCCAGCGTCTTCAGCTCCGTATCGATCTCCGCCAGCGGCCGCGGCGGCACATACTGGTAGAAATACCGGTTGAAGTTGATCTCGTAGCCCACGCGGCCGACCTCGCCATCGGAAGCGTCCCGATGCGAGGTGTCCACCCAGGCATCCGGCACGAAAGGCTCGACTTCGCGGGCGAAGTAGTCCTGCCAGTCTTCCTTCATTGGGACCAGCTCATGATCCCGAAGGCTGGTGTCGGGCACGAGGTTGCCGTCCTTGTCGAGTTCCGGCTCCGCATTCTCGTCACGCAGGGACATGGCGCTGACAATCGCCTTCTTCAGGGGTGCTGCGATCTTGATGCCCATGCCCGCCGCGATGCGTTTCAGCCCCTTCTCGACACCCTTCGGAGAGGTGTCATTCTCACCGCCCAGGGCATCGTGAAGCAGGTCGACCATCTGTTCCTGTTCTTCCGGCTCGAGCTTCTGGAAGGGTTTCGTGGCCTTCAGAGCCGCGATGCCTTCGTCGGTCACCTCGAAGCGCTGACGCAGGGGGCGCTCCACCCGGATCTCGCGATATCCGAAATCGGTGGTGTCGAAGATCTTGGATACATCGCCGTAGCCAGCCGCCCCATTCAGGAACTCCTCATAGATCCGCACGATCTCGGCACGGGCGTCATCCCCGATGGCGCGACGCTTGGAGCCCAGGGACTTGCGCATGGATTGCCAGAAGCGCTCGCCCGAGGCGTCGATCAGCTGCACCTTGCCGCGGCGCTCTTCCGGCTTTCTGTTAGAGAGGATCCAGATGTAGGTCTGGATGCCCGTGTTGTAGAAGATGTCCGTTGGCAGGGCGATGATCGCCTCGACCAGGTCGTTCTCCAGCATCCAGCGACGGATCTCGCTTTCCCCGGATCCCGCGCCGCCGGTGAAGAGGGGAGAGCCGTTCATGACGATGCCGACACGGGAGCCTTTCTCGTCATCGCGCATCTTCTCGATCATGTGCTGCACGAAGAGCAGCTGACCATCGGAGATGCGAGGAAGGCCAGCGCCAAAACGCCCGTCGAAGCCGAGGTCCTCGGCTTCTTCCTTGATCGGCGCGGCGTATTTCTTCCAGTCCACGCCATAGGGCGGATTGGAGAGCATGTAGTGGAAGGTCTCCCCCTTGTGCGCATCCTGGGTCAGCGTGTTGCCATAGGCGATGCGCGAGGCGTCATGCCCTTTGACCATCATGTCCGACTTGCAGATCGCGAAGGACTCGCCGTTCAACTCCTGGCCGAAGAGGTCGACATTGAGCGCCGGGTTGAACTCTTTCATGGCCTCTTCCGCGACAGAGAGCATGCCGCCGGTGCCACAGGCCGGGTCGTAGACACGGCGGATGATCCCCTTGCCGGACAGAGCCTCGTCATCATTGGCCAGAAGCAGGTCGACGAGAAGGCGGACCACCTCTCGCGGCGTGAAGTGCTCACCGGCGGTCTCGTTGGAGATTTCCGAGAAGCGGCGGATCAGCTCCTCGAAGAGGTACCCCATCTCGAGGTTGGAAACCTCGTCCGGGTGGATCGGCAACTGGCAGAACCGGTCGAACACCATCCAGAGCGAGCCCTTTTCATCAAGGTCCTTCAGGATCTCGGTGAATTTGAATTTCTCGATGAAGATGTCGCGCACGTTCGGGCTGAAGCCGGTCAGGTAGTCGACCAGGTTGCTGCGCAACTGCCCGGCGTCCTGCTGGCGCAGGGTGGAGAAGGTGAACTGGCTGGTGTTGTAGATCTGGCCGCCAGCGGCCGCGATCTCCGACAGGATGGTCATGCGCATCTGCTCGTCCATCTCGTCGGGGAGGCCGGATGCGGTCGTGAGAACGGCCTGCTTGGTGTTCTCGAGGAGGCAGTCAAGACGCCGCAGGATTGTAAAGGGAAGAACGATCTTGCCGTACTCGGATTGCTTGAAATCACCGCGGAGCAATTCCGCAATGGACCAGATGAAAGAGGCGTTGTTGTTGATGGTGTCCTGGCTCAAAGCCGATCTCCTGAATTGTCGAGATGCAATCCCGCTTTGCCTTTAAGGTAAGGGACTGGGCGGAAAATGGGAATCTCCGCTTGGACGGAAATTGTGGATTGTTGGTATGCTTTTAGGTCGGGGAGTTTAAGAGCCCATGTGGCCACCCCTGGGCTCGTACATTCTCCAATTTCAATTTCATCTCATCTATCTCGTCGAATATCGCCTGCCGCGCGGCGAAGCTTTCCTCGATGGATCGCACAGTTTGCTCATCGGGCATCGGGATTTGAAATCCCTTGAGGTCTTTCATCGCAAGGGTCTGGATGGCAGCGCCGCCGGCAATCGACTGGATATAGTCCTGGACGGTGTCATTCGAGAGATACTCGTAGAGCGCGAGGCTGCTCATTTTAACGCGCTTTTTCGGGCGCAGGATCATCAGAGACTGTCCGGCGGTCCAGATAGTGTCCTCTCCTTCACGCGGGACGTCAGGTGGCACAACGCCGACCACACCGATGGTACCCTTGATCGAAAGGAGCACATCCCCAGGGCGGAGCTGTTGGTTGAAGGCCTTGTTGTACTTCGCCCGATCGACGGCGATTTCCCGTTTGGGAGTTGAGACGAAGCCTCGTTCATTCACGTCACCGGGCGCGGCCTCGAGCAGGGTGTATTCTCCTTCCTCATCGGCAGAGATTGTGACAGGACGGACCAGCTCAACCACATCCGAGAGCTCGGCCACATCCGACTGCGCCAGAAATGCGTCGATTTTCTCACGCATTCCAACGTTCAAGTACCGTTCCGGTACCAAAACGGTGTTGTTTGCAATAACCTCGTCACGCGTCACATCCCGGGCCAGCGTCCGGTCTTCCGGTGTCTCGCCCTTCAGCATATCGCGCCACGAAACGTCATTCAGAATTTCTGCGCGGCCGCGGCGGCCTTTCTGAGACAGTGTCCTGTGCCCCAGATCAATGAAGCGCACGGCACTGGAGGTCGCATCTGCGGCAGAGATGACAAGAAGGCTGGTCTTGACCCAGGTATTGGCAAGCATCATGCCCGACGGCACACTCATGACGGCTTGCAGGCGGCCGCTGTCGAGCAGAGCGCGTCTGGCAACGGGCTCCGTCCCGACCATGCGGAACAGCTCCCCCTCTGGCACACACAGGATTACGCGAGCGCGGGTATTCTCGATGGCATCTGCAATGGAAACGGTTTCAGCATTGAGGCGTGCTTTCCGCCCTTCCTGAAGCCCCAGAAGCCCGAGTGTGCGATGAGGGACCGTTTCCAGCTGCTTGATCGGCATACCAAACGGTGGGAGTACGACTTCGACGTCCGCATCATCATCGGATCTTCGGCGCTCCCAAGGCCAAGCGAGCTCGACCGCGATGATGTCCTCCAGGCCGAGCGCCGCAGCCATATCCCGCATCAACTGGCATTCATCCTCGTTGATCCAGGAGAACCGGACGCTCGGGGCTTTCCCTGCAAGTGACATGCGGTGTGCATAGGCGAGGCAGGGTACGAAACTTGCCGCATGGGAGAAACGCACGCTCATCGCCCCATCGATCATGTCGATGATCTGCTCTACTGCTTCCTCGCGGAGCCAGCCAAGATCAGTTCGCTCCGCCTCGGGAGACGCGAAAAAGCTGGTCAGGGTGCGAAAGCGTTCCTCCGGCTCCAGGGCCAGCAGGGCCTTCGCGGACCCTTCGAGGAGCGGCAGAACCTCCCTGTGGCGGGGCTGGCTGACTTTGATTTCGCCCATTGATCCACCGGACTTCAGATTTGCGGCCATGGCGACAAGAAGCGCGTAGGCCTCTTCGGGTCGCATGGCGTCACGCGTTTGGTGGAGCAGGTCTTGTATTTTCATGCTTACCTCAGAGGTAGGGTTTAACTATTTTAGGCGAGCTTAACGTTAAAGCTGTTCATGTGGTAGGCTGTAATCAGGTGGTCGCCATCTGCCACCACGACGATGCCGCCCTTCTTGCGAGCATCTGAGAGTATCTTGAGCCGGTACTGAAGGTCGTTCACTTCTTTATCAATGATTTTCGACGAGAGGATGATCTTGTCGCCCTTTATGTCGCCGAGGTCGAGTGTCAAATCGATTAGGTCCTTGCGGATGCCACGTTGGTTCATCCTGCTCGTGATGTGGTGCGTCATGTGCATGGGGTATCTCCGGGCTTCATGAAAGCTATATAGGTAGAAAGCGACTTCAAGGTCAAGACAAAAATCAAAAGGCAGGATTTAACTATTGTGATTTCTGTTGGCGATCACCTGGTGCGTTTGCGGTCGAGGTGGCGAAGCCAACCTGTGATGGCAAAGACTGGCGTGTCCACGCACGGAGCCGCTGGGGAGCTCGCGAGAGTTTGACCCCACTAATTTGGGCTGATCACGAAGGCGCGGTTGGGGTGGTCTGCATTGCTCCCGATGGTGACATGGTTCTCGGTACGCGACCCACTATAGCCCATAGACGAATTCAGGGCGCACAGTTCAGCCAGTTGGCGTTGAGGTGCGCTACATAGCCTCTTCATAAATTGTAATCTTCGTGCTACAAATATCCTCATTATGTAGTGTGAAGATGACAAATGCCGACACCTCACAACCCTCCGGCCGCAGTGCGGCGCGCGCTGCGCAAGCTAGGCGCGGACATCCAGGACGCCCGGCGGCGTCGGCGACTGCCCATGGCCGTCGTGGCGGAGCGAGCTTTCACATCGCGGTCGACACTCCAGAAGATCGAGGCCGGAGACACCAGTGTCAGCATCGGCATCTATGCCAGCGTCCTCCAGGCGCTTGGGCTCCTGGAGGGGCTAAGCCAAGTGGCGGATGTCGCCAACGACAGCGTCGGCCAGGCGCTAGCCAGTGCCGACTTGCCGAAGAGTGTCCACCTCAAGCGGCCAGCGGGACCGTCGCGCAATGGCTGATTTTGAGGTCCACGTCGATCTGAAGGGTCGCCTGCATCTTGTCGGACTGGCGCGCAGCAACCGTGCCCGCGGTGGTGAGACCATCCTGTTCGAGTACGATCCTGCCTGGCTGAAGGATGCAGAACGGTTCTCGCTTGAGCCTGCTCTCCCCATAACGCGTGGCGCCTTTGCTCCACCGGCGGGCCTGTCGACCTTTGGCTCGATTGGCGACTCCGCGCCCGACACCTGGGGCCGCCGCCTGATGCAACGTTCGGAGCGACGCAGCGCCGAACAGGATCGCCGTGCGGTGCGCACGCTGACCGAAAGCGATTATCTTCTGGGGGTCGCCGACGAGACCCGGCTTGGCGCGCTTCGCTTCCGTCGAGTGGGAGAAGAGCCATTCCTGGCACCGATCCGCGCGGGCGTTCCCGCCCTGATCGAACTCGGACGTCTCCTTCAGGTCACCGAGCGGATCCTGCGGGATGAGGAAACCGACGAGGACCTCCAGCTCATCTTTGCGCCTGGCTCATCGCTCGGCGGAGCGCGTCCGAAGGCCTCGGTCATCGATCAGCATGGTCATCTCTCTATTGCCAAGTTTCCGAAGGAAACCGACGAATACAGCATGGAGACATGGGAGGAGATTGCCCTCCGACTGGCCGGCCAGGCCGGTATCGTCACGCCGCACCACGAACTCGTCGATGTGGCGGGCAAGAAGGTCATGCTGTCGCGGCGGTTCGATCGCGAAGGCGCCGTGCGGATCCCGTTCCTGTCAGCGATGGCGATGATGGGCGCCAAGGATGGCGAGCGCGGGAGCTACCCCGAAATCGTCGACTCTCTGGCCGAGCATGGCGCACAGGGCAAGACCGATGCCCAGGCCCTGTATCGCCGTGTCGTCTTCAGCGTGCTGATCTCCAATGTCGACGATCATCTGCGCAACCACGGCTTCCTTTGGCGTGGCAAGGCAGGATGGTCGCTGTCGCCGGTCTACGATCTCAATCCGGTGCCGACCGACATCAAGGCGCGGGTGCTGACCACCAATATCGATCTCGACGAGGGCACCTGTTCGCTCGAACTGCTGGAAGAGGCTTCAGAATACTTCGCCCTGACGCTCGCGCAGGCGCGCGTAATCATCAAGGAGGTGGCAACGGTCACCGCCACCTGGCGCGAGACCGCGAGGTCGGTCGGTGCGCGGTCAACTGAGATCAACCGCATGGCCAGCGCCTTCGAGCATGAAGATCTGCGGCGCGCGCTGGTGCAATGACGTGACCATGCCACCGCAGATTTGACACGCCATCGGTCAGGGTGCAGCCTCTTGAGGGCGCGTGCCATTTGGTTGCGCCCAGGATGACCTCCAGAAAGGTAAGCCCATGATTGGTCCGTTGATCTGCATAGCTGGCATAGTGATCAGCGTCGTGGGGTCAGTCCATTG
This sequence comes from Celeribacter ethanolicus, assembly GCF_002407265.1. Taxonomy (NCBI): domain Bacteria; kingdom Pseudomonadati; phylum Pseudomonadota; class Alphaproteobacteria; order Rhodobacterales; family Roseobacteraceae; genus Celeribacter; species Celeribacter ethanolicus. The sequence continues at coordinate 1,932,205 of NZ_CP022196.1, read as the reverse complement.
CTGGCTGGTCTACCGGGAGTCTGCGCGCAGTGCCCGCGTCGACCCCGAGAGGGTCCGGCGCTTTGTGGAAAGCGCGCCGCTGCACCGCCTGGAGGAGTTGAAGGCAAAGCGCCCGGTGTGCCGGTGCTGCGGTGCGCCGCTCAAGGCGCGCGGGGCTTAAGCTCAGACGGCGAGTGGTAGCTCGCATATTTTTCGGAAAAACTTTTACCGTAAACTTGACGCGTGATGTGCTGGGTGGCATAACGCTCCCAACGACACTTCACGAGGACAGCTTTCATGGCGACGAAAGGGGAAATGGTGCGGGTGCTTGCCCAGCGGTTCGACCTGAACCCCAACAAGGTCGACGCGATGACGCGTGCCATGGCGCGGGCCGGACTGCGAACGCCTGGCGGCCGTGGCCGGGCGGCGGCGGACATGACGGGGGAGGATATCTTTCATCTCACCCTGGCACTTGTCATGGGGTTGGAGACCAAGGATGCACCTGAGGCCGTGCGGGAGCTCTCGCAGCTTCGGCTTGTGCGCGGGAACCTGTTTCTTGACGGTCATATCCAATGGGAAGCCAACTGCGACGCGGGAGGGGAGAGCAAGTTGCTCGATGCCCTGAACCGGTTGCCTGTCTCTGGCCTGCAGCTGCACCGTACCTTTGGTGCGTTTTGCGGCCACTGGCTCGAGGAGGGGTTCGAGGATGCCGACGAAGGGTTCAACTCTGCCCCGGTCTCTGTCGAGGTCAGTTCAAACGGGCCGCATGCCGTGTTCTCGCACCGATCCGACCAGGGCAGTCTGAAGCTCTGGTTTGGGGATGGTGCCAGGGATCTGCACACACAGGAGTGGGAGCGGCGGACGATCCTGTCCGACAAGCTCTTCCGGCGGCTGTCGCAGCTCGCCCGCAGCGGTGCGTCCTGACCGAATCCCGGCGGCTTCCTGGCCCGGAAAGCCGAATGATTTGCCGAATTCGATTCGCGAAATCGGAGTGATTTCATGATGTGCGCCGCCGAATTGGCGTGCATTCTCAACTATCCACAGAGTTATCCCGATGAAAATGACCATTCAAAAATCTTTTGAAGCTCACAGCGCCCGCGTTTCGGGCGGCGCTGAAGAACTTCCGGTCATCTTTTCGCAAAATCTGCTGGATGACCTGAAAATCGGAGGCATGCGCCTTTCCGATCTTGAGGCCGGAATTTGCGAAAATTCGGCCCCCAAAACCCCGCTCTCCCGGCGGGCTGGACAAGGGGAAGACGCATGTCCTATGGGCAATTCCCGAATATGCGGCTGATCTCCTGACGCGGTTCTGATCTCTCAGCTCCACTCAGGTTGCAGGCGCTCATCGGAAGAAACTGTCCAAAGAGGCTCAAACACCCAAAACCAGATATAGGCGCTTGGCGCCCGAATGAACCGTGCGAAAGCCCGATCCCTGTGTTGCACCTGCCGATTAGCATGATGCTGCCGTCAGGACAAGGACGGCTCTCCGCAAGCTCTAAAAATTTTCATAGCCCGAGAATGTCAATTTCTCGGGGCGGGAGAAATCATGTCTTATCCCTTTCTGCCGGGCGGCATTCGCTTGCCCGAGGTGAGCGCTGGCAACCGCAGCACTCAAGTCGCATCGAAGTCCCATTTCACGGGACATATCACTTTTGGCGAAGGCCACGGGCGCGGCGTCGGCCTGGAAAGCAACCTTGAGAAGAAGGTGGCGCTCATCCTCCGCTATGCGCCGACCACGGCAGACCTCGTGGAGCAGCAAGCCTTTGACTGGTATGACGCCGATGGCGAGTACTACACCCACTATGTCGACCTTGTCTGCCGACTGCGGGACGGTCGTCGTATCGGCTACGCGGTGCGTCCGATCCATCGTGTCAGCGCCGGATACGAGGACGAGTTGGCGAGGGTCAAGCACCAGTCGCTCTCCCAGGGTGTGTTCGATGACTTTCGCCTCTTCACCGAGCGTGATGTGTGCCCTGTCGCCCTTCACAACGCCACGCATCTTCACTCGGTACGCATCGCGGAGCCTGACGCAGATAAGGCAGCTGCCGAGGTGATCGGTATGATGCGCGGCGTCGAGACGATCGGGGCCCTGCGCGACCGGATCGGGATGGAGGGTACCGGCTTGCGCGCCGTGGTCCGCCACATCGGATCGGGGCACCTCCAACTCCTGCGCCAGGAGAAGATCAGCGAAACCTCCCAGGTCATCAGGGTTATGGCGCTGCACTAACCGCAGCGCCGCCTAAGACCCTCCACCAATCATCCCCCATCAACCGCTGCGGCGGCCCGACTGTGCATCGGCAGTGGGGTCTCTTCGCGCGCTCAAATTCCGGAACGACCGGACGACACCAAAGGAAAGAAAATGGAACTCAACTTCAATATCGACAACGCACGCTATGCCTTCGGAAAGTTCGACCGGGTGCATATCAACGGGATGGCCTGCAAGGTCATTCACCAATCCGAAGACGGGTATGTCTTCGGTGCCGATGACAGTGTCGGTCTCGCCCAGGCGTATACGCATGGACAGTTGAGCCGCTTGGGGGCGCAGGGACGTATCCGCGTCGAGACCGGCTACTACGATGTTGCCTCTGCTCGCAAGCGCCTGGTTCAGTCTGCGGGTTTCGTGAACGATCTGCCGTTCAAGAGCCATGCGCGCCTTTCGAAGAAGGACGCCTATTGCGAGGCGCTGCTGGAACTGCGCCGCGATGGCCTGATCAAGATGACGGATGAAAGCCTTGGCGCCAACATGGTGCTGATCAAGGGCAAGGCCTTGGAGTATGCGGGGAAGGATACCCGCGCTGGCGACCACAGGCTCGACATCTCGCGGAACTTCGGCGAAGCGCCTTCTCCCCGTACGTTGCGCCGTTGGCTGGTCGCGAAGGAAGAGCTTGGGCTGATCGGGCTGGCCGATGCCATGCATCGTCGCGGCAATCGTACCCGGGTGATGGGCCCTGAAGAAATCGGCATGCTCATGACTGAGGTGCGGAAGTATCTTTCGCCCGAGAAGCCGACGATCAAGATGATCCATGAAGGCGTCCAAATCGCCTTCGCCAAGCGTAATGCCGAACGGGTGAAAGTTGGGCTGGGTGTGTTGACCACGCCAAGCCGTGAGACGGTTCGCCGCGCTGTGCGCGAACTCGATCCCTTCCAAGTGACCTTGGCCCGGGAAGGCGAAGCCGCGGCGCGGAAGAAATACCGCCCGGTGTTTGAAGGACTGTATCTCGCGCGACCGCTTCAGCGGGTGGAGATCGACGAATGGCAGATCGACCTCATTACACTCATGAAAAGCTCCGGCATGTACGATCTCCTGACGGACGAGGAGAGGGCAGCTTTGGGCCTCGACAAGAAGAAGGCGCGTTGGTGGATCACCGCCGCGATCTGCTGCACCACGCGCTGCATTCTCTCCATGGTGCTGAGCCGGGAACCCGGGGGAGAGGCCGCAACGCAGGCGGTGCAGATGATCATGACGAACAAGGGCAAGTGGGCAGACGCCGTCGGTGCGCTTACTGCCTGGGACATGCATGGTCAGCCCGAGTTGATCGTCACCGACGGCGGTGCCGCATTCAAGTCTGAACGCTTTCGGTTCGCATGCGCCGATCTGGGGATCGCCACGGAAATCGCCATCAACGGCGTTCCGGAAGTTCGCGGGACCATCGAACGTGTGTTCAAGACCTTCGTCCTGGATCTGATGCCGCGCCTGTCTGGCCGTACCTTCTCCAACATTCTGGAGAAAGGCGACTCTGACCCCACCAAACGCGCAGCGCTGACCGTAGATGATCTGACCTTTGCGCTGGTTCGCTGGGTCGTCGACATCTACCACAACACGCCTCACCGTGGGCTGGACGGAGAAACGCCCATCGCCTGCTGGCGTCGTCTGAGCACGCAATGGGGCGTGATGCCTCCGCCGGACATGCACACCGCGCGCACCGTGTTCGGTCAGCACAAGACCGCTACGCTGGACAAGACCGGGATCACCATCCTCAAGGTCCGCTATCACTCCGAGAAACTGGCGACGTGGCTCCGTCGTGAGGACAGCTGCACCGTCAATGTGCGCTGGCATCCCAAGGACATCGGTGCGGTTTCGGTTCAGCTGGGAGATCGGTGGCATGAGGTGCCGTCTGTTGACGCCAGCCTCGAAGGCGTTTCCGCGCAAACCTGGCTGACGGCAACTCGCGCGGTTCGTGCCGGTAACCCGAAGTCGAACCGGTTGGATCTGCCGGCTGTCCGTCAGGCCATCAAGGCGATCGAAGAGCGCAACGAAGCCGCCATGGCTGAGGCGAGCCTGAACCTGGAGGACTGGTCTGCTGAAGCCTTCAATCGTGCGGAGCAGAACGTGCTTGCTGGCGTGGAATTCCATGAGCGCGCCTCCAGCCCGCAGAATGACAGCGAGCTGGGCCGTGCCATTCGCGATCACGTCGAGCCCTCCGATGCCACGCCTCCGGCGCAGCGCACCGCGGAAAAACGTGCCGGCAGCGCGCCCAAGACCCAGACGACCCTGAACATCGAAGAGGACTGATCATGTCGCATCACGCTCAAACCGCACGTACGCTCGAACATCTTCGGAGCCTCCACGTTGGCTCCGATATGGATACCGAGCTGACGGGCCAACTCGCGCGCCTCCTGAAACGGGACGGCGAGGGGGAACTCTCCCCCGAGCCGATCCGCTTCACCCGGACCAATGAAACGCGCGGCATCATGGTCGTGGGCGGCGCAGGCAGCGGCAAGTCCCACCTCGTTCACCGCGCCTTGATGAAGTTTCCTGTCCTGGCAGAGGGGGAGTACGGCCGCCCGAGGTTCCTGGAATGCTCCGTACCGAGCCCGGCAACCCTCAAGAGCATGGTGCTGGAGATGCTCGAGAAGAGTGGCTACGGAACTGTGTCGCCGACCCGGCAGGTCTGGTCGCTTGTCCAGATCCTTCGCGAGCGCATGCGCGTAACGGGTACTGTCGTCCTGTGGATCGACGAGGCCCACGACCTGTTTTGCGCGGACAGAAACCTCATTCTGCGCGCGTTGAAGGCTCTGATGCAGGGGGAGGATGCCGTGATCGTTGTCCTCTCCGGCACCGAGGAGCTTGCGCAGGTTATCCGGACGGATCCCCAGGTTCAGCGGCGCTTCTCGACGGTCGCTTTTGCGACGCTGGTTCCGGAATTGCACGGTGACCTCTTCCAGCAGATCGTCGTCGACTACTGCCATCGGGCTGGCCTTGGTGCGCCGGTCGAGGCCGACCTTGTCGGGCGGGTCTTCCATGGGGCGCGCTACCGGTTCGGCAGGGCGATCGAACTTATCGTGCGCGCGATCGAGGTGGCCCTCTATGCGGAGGCCGGCGATCTGACGCTCGATCACTTCGCCCGTGCCTGGGCCATGCATGAAGGGTGTCCTGCCGACCAGAACGTGTTCTTTGCCGAGCAGTATCGGCTTCTGCGCCTCGATCAGGCCTCCGAGGTGGCACCGCGTACCTCGACGCGGCGGAGGGGCTGAGTCATGGCGATGCTTTTCCCCCACCTGCCGTTTCATCCGGATGAAACTCCGCTCTCCTGGGCCGCGCGTAGCGCGGCCTTTCACACGGGTGGGCGCCTTGTGCCGTTTTTGAACGACCTTGGCATCGACCTCTGGTCCTTGAAGCGTGGCGAAGAGTGTGCGCTTGCGCGGCTGTGTTCGATCTCCGGGCAGGAGCGCGCACCAGTCGCGCATAACGCTGTGACAGCGCTCGGTGATCGGCAATATGCCCTCCGCGGTGAGCGCTTCGCTGCGGAGTTCCTGACTGGGCCCGTCACCCGCTTCTGCCCCTCCTGCCTGGCCGAGGATGCCGCGGGTGCTGCACGTCCCGCCACCTGGTGGCGGCACCGTTTGATCTGGTCACTGTCCGTGGTCAGGGTCTGTCCCGTGCATCAGATCCCGTTGCTCAGCCACCGCGGCGGGAAATGGGACGATGGTGCGCATGAACTTCAGGCGTTGCCTTGGGAGAAAGATGCGCTGGCGGTCGGGCCTAACGCCTCGCTGCGGCCTTCGCCGCTGCAGGACTATGTCGTCGCCAGGCTGGCGGGCGCTTTTGGCCCCGCATGGCTTGATGGTCAGGGGATCGAGCAGGCCGTCCGTGCCACCGAAATGCTGGGTGCGGTCATCGCGTTCGGATCTGGGCAGAAGGCTTCCAGCATGACCGAAAGCATGTGGGATGAAGCCGGCCGCGCGGGGTGGGCGGTGGTGAGCGAGGGAGAGGCGGCGATCCGTACCACCTTTATGGATCTGTTGAAGCGTGCCGAGACCAATCCTGGCTCCATGCATCCCAAGACAGCATATGGCATGCTCTATGCTTGGATGTCCGCATCGCGGCTGACCAAGGATCCCGGGTCCATCCGCCCTCTTCTGCGGGAGCACATCCTCGATACGGTGCCCCTGACAAAAGGGCAGATCCTCTTGGGCAGCCCTGTTGAGGCCCCCCGTGTCAGCAGTGTGGCGAAGATCGCGGCCGGAGAACTCGTACATCCGATGACGCTCCGGAACCTGCTCGCCGATCAAGGGCTCATTTCCGCCTCTGACCGGGAGACCCCGTGCGGTCACATCTTTCTGCGCTACGAAGACGCGCGCGCGTCCATTCGAATGCTGAAGCATGCTGTGCCGGTCAGCCGCCTGCCGGAGTTGCTGGGGGCGTCCCGCCCCACGGTCGCAGCCCTTCTTGAAATCGGGGCGCTCACGCGGCTGACGGAGGTGGAGGCGGCTTCCAGCAAGATGAGCAAGGCAGTCGATGGGTTGGAGCTGGCGGCTTTCCTGGAGCGGATGCAGGTGCGCCTTCCAGAAGTCGCGGAGAAGCCGACGACCATGGTGACGCTCGCCAAGGCAGCAGAGAAGGGGAGGGTGAAGCTGTCGGTCATTCTGTCGATGTTGCTGCAGGGGCGCTTGCAGCGTGTGTGCCGTTTGGCTGATGCCGCTGGCCTGGGGGCCGTTCTCGTGGATCCTCAGGAGATCAAGTCGAAGCTTGCACTTCCGCGTCCCGGGATGAGCGGAGAATTGGCGCTCATCATTCTCGGGTTCGATCCCTCCCGAGGTCGTCGCGTGTTCTGCCATCCCGAAGCGGCACCGCTGATCGCATCCGAGCCTTACGGCGAGGACGTCTGGGTTTCGCCCGCGGCGCTCGAGAACTTCCGGCAGAGATACGTGACCAAGAAGAGGCTGCCCTTGATCATGGGTGCGCGACCGCTCGCCATTGAGAAGTTGCTTCGGGAAAAGGCACAGCCCGCTATCGAGCTTTGAAGGAGGTTTGCCAAACCTGTCCATCGAAACCAACTTGCTGCCCGAATGCAGAAGCCCGCAAAATCACCCGCGAAGAACACGAAGACGCCCGCCAAGTTGCCCGTGATATCGCCAAAACCCACCAATACGATATCTCGATGAAGCTCCGAAAGAAGGTCGAGATGCTCTTCGCGCATCTCAAACGAATTCTTGGCCTGAACCGGCTCAGGTTACGTGGACCCTGCGGCGCAAATGACGAATTCCTCCTCGCCGCAACCGCCCAAAACCTCCGTAAACTGGCCAAGATCTTTCCTGCGCCGCAGCAACCGCAAAAAGCCTGAAAGGAAAGGCGCTCACGCCCATTTGGGAACCGCAAATTCTGCGCTCGCAAACATCAGTTTTTCAACAGAATCGGCGGGGAGCTGCCGTTCGCTGCGTATTGGGCAAACGTCAGCAATGCGCAGATAGCGGGCTTTGCAAAGTTTAGGGCCGAGATCAGGGTTAGCATTCCGTCCGGCCCTGAGCTGCCATCCACCGAGGGCAACCGATGCTGCGCTGCGGCCCGTCGAAGCCGCCGTTCGCCGCGTTTGCGAACTTCGGCAGCGGTCAGACGTCAGCTATGCGGGACGAAGCGGTCATTCGCAAACTGATGACAAAGGTCCGGTTTCATTGGAAAAACGCTAACCACATGGCGCATTCCCGGCGCCTGCACTAAAGTCGCACTCAAAGATTAGTAACTCCAATGACGGATTTACCCGTTGCAAAGAGAGGCCTCAATGCTCAACAGGATTCCCATTTTTCTGGCAGTTGCTGTCGCGTGCAACAGCGCACTGCATGCCGAAGAGTTTTGCGCAGTACCTTTAGCAGTCAGCGTCTCGGTTTCCAAAGAGCACTGGGGGTCTCAAACTGAAGTTCTTACGGTGCCGGGATATGCGAATTCCTTCATCAAACTTGGGCGAAACGAAATCTTGACCATAAAAGATTGGGCATTGACTGTATTTGAAGGACCACCGCTTTCAAACTGGAATCGCTTGATGCCGAACATCATAGTTGATCGGCAAGGAGAGACTTGGGCTTATACTTCGATACGTGAACCCGCGCTCTTTAGGCTTACAGCGGATGGTCAGTTTCAGCGTCACGGTTTGTCCAATTTATCTGATCTGGATGGACTGGCAGACCCGGATTGGCGGCGAACACACTTTGATCGCACAGACCGACGGCGGCTTGATCGCGATGGTCCGATTTTCGCCGTAAAATCAGGCGAACTGTATAAGGTTGTCGGAACCCTCGCAACGAAAGTTCAAACACCGCCGGGCTGGGACCCCAGAATGTCTGTCCCAATCGATATTGATGGGCTGGGGGACTTTGCTCACGTCGACGGTAGAATATGGTTTCGCACGGGTTCTGAGAGTTCTTGGCAACAAGTCGCCAGAGTAAAGGATCTGTTAAGTCTCTATTCTCAGTCGCCGTTTTCGATTTTTGATGTGTTATTCAACAAAGACACTGGACGTTTGCTACTACTCTTGGAAGATCGGGCCCTTGTTGGCCGATTTGATACCGATCTTCAATATCCTATATTTGATTACCAGTTTTCAGGTGACATCGTCCCTGATCAGGCATCAGGGAAGGTCCTTGTATGGGCAGGTGAGCCGCTGACTCAAAGTCGCAGGGACACCCCCAAACTGATTATAGAAAGCGAAGGATTGTGGGAAATGACTCCCGGCACTCCTATCAGGGTCGCCGGTTTTCAAGCGCTTGCGCGAACAACAAGCGGTGGCATTCCTTACATGAGCTTTGTTTCTCACGAGCCGTCTGGGTTGACCTTGACAAGCCATAGTAGTGGCTTTGCAGCATATGATGGCGAGAGCCTGACTGATCTGTCTGAATGGTGGGAAGGCCAGCCCGCAGCCAACGGCAATCTAAGACTCAGGAAGATTGGAAACGCTTACTTCGCAAAGGATCACCAAACACTCTTGAAAATTGAATCGGATTTGAGTGCTGCTGAAGTAGTTTTGCCTGAAGCAGTCGAGTGGCTGTGGGACGTCGTTTTCAGCGATGCACTTGACAGCTATTTCCTGTTCTCATCTGCATGGGGGAATACGTACAGCACGAAGGACTTTATTACCTTTAGCATTGTGAGAGACGCACCAATGGGCGTTGGAAGTCTGGCTGGCGATGTTGCTTCTGCACATGGCCTCTTTGGAAACTCAGATAGCGATGCTTTTCTTATTCGGTTCTGTGCCGAAACTGCGAACCCAGAATGAAGCTCTAGGAGCCAATGACCAAGCAGCTGACTATGCTTTGTCTTAAAGCTGCTCAACACAGGAAAGCATTGATCCTGATTGCAAATGTACCGGGTTCTTCCCTTAGCGGTCACTCAGTTAGTGTCCGCGGACGTGGTGTAATTTCTGCGCCTTCAACGGTGTAATGCCGGGTGGCCATCGAGGTGTATGGTCGGGTGGAGTTTCGCGACTTCAACCACGAACCACACGGAGACCCCGATGACCAAGACCAACATGGACCTTTCCGAACTTCTGGCCAAGCAGGACGGCGGCGATTTTCTTCGCGCAGTCGCTGAGGCCGTTCTTCAGCTGATCATGGAGGCCGATGTCGAAGGCCTGATCGGCGCTGGCAAGCATGAACGCAGCACGGATCGCGCGACCTGGCGCAACGGGTATCGAGAGCGCGCTCTCGATACCCGTCTGGGCACGCTGAACCTGAAGGTACCGAAGCTGCGACAGGGCAGCTACTTCCCCGGCTTTCTGGAACCCCGCAAGACGTCCGAGAAGGCCCTCGTGGCCGTGATCCAGGAGGCCTGGATCGGTGGCGCTTCCACGCGCCTGGCCCAAGCGATGGGGCTGTCCGGCATCTCGAAGAGCACGGTGTCCAAGCTTTGCAAGGATATCGACGAACGGGTAAACGAGTTCCTCGACCGGCCCCTGACCGGCGAATGGCCCTATGTCTGGCTGGACGCGACCTACCTCAAGGTGCGCCAGGGCGGCCGGATCGTCAGCGTCGCCGCGATAATCGCCGTGGCGGCAAACACCGACGGACGCAGGGAAATCATCGGCCTCGGGCTGGGGCCGTCCGAAGCCGAAACCTTCTGGATGGACTTCCTGCGCGGATTGAAAGCTCGCGGGCTCGACGGCACCAAGCTGGTGATCTCCGACGCCCACAGCGGCCTCCGGGCCGCGATAGAGCGCGTCTTCGAGGCCACATGGCAACGCTGCCGCGTCCACTGGATGCGCAATGCCCTGGCCCATGTCTCGCGCGGTCAGCACACAGTTGTCGCCGCGGCGATCCGCCAGGCCTTCGACCAGCCCGATCGCAAGCAGGCGGGCGAAACCTGGCGCCGCGTCGCCGATCAGCTGCGCTCTCGCTGGCCAAAACTGGCCGAGCTGATGGATGAGAGCGAACACGACGTTCTGGCCTACATGGCCTTTCTGCGTTTTGCTTTGCAGAACTGACGCGCGCTCCTTGATTTGGCCTGAAGCCATGACATCGACCACCTTCATCTTCACCAAATCGCAGCCGCGCAGCTTGCTGTCGATGGCAAGATTGAAGAGGGCCAGATCACGGTGGTTTTCGGCCAGTTCCAGCCGCACTCTGATCGCCCAGACATGTTTGGGTTTGAGCGGCCGTTTCTGGCCGACGATACGACCTATGTTCCAAGCGGGGCGAAGTGCGCGAATGGCAGGTAGGTTTGGTGTTTGCATGACTGGTCCTCCGATCCGCCACGCCCTCCCACAACGACAACCCGACGTTGACGAGGCACCATATCATAGGATTGCTGCGCTGCCTCCGAGATCCGGTTCGAGCCCAAAATGGCGGAACTTCTGCGAGGTGACGAAAGTCCGCTTTATAGACTTGTCCAGCATCGAGATGATCCTTGGTGAATGGTGTGTCCGACAAAGCGGCGCATGAGAGTGGGTTCGTTTGACATTGACCGAAGGTATGAAACGACTTGCGATAAGAGACTTTGATAGCCTAACAGCATCCCAGCTTGCTGATGTGGGTCGTTTAGAAACCCCTTCCCAACAAGTTGAATTTGGCGGCCCTTTTCGTAATTCACTTGACCTCATCACATCAGATCAAGGTGAAACATTGCGCGGATACGGTCTCCTTAAATCTGAGCGTGTCATCGGCTTAGTTATCTTGAAGCGCCCACCATCTTCGCCAGATTGGGTGCCCCAAGATGCGGTGTCACTACATGGCCTAAAGATTGACTGGCGCTGGCAAGGCTACGTATCGAAGTGCGCGCAGCCGGCGCCAAACTGGACCTCAAGCTCGCATTGCTGGGGGATCGCGGGGAGGTGCTGCGTGAAATTGATACCGCGCTTCAGCGAAATGGTGGTGCGTTTGAGTTCAGTTATTTTGACGCGCGCGCTGATCTACCTCGAAGAGATCACTGACGGCTTCCAGGCCCGAAGGATCGTAAAAAACTGGATGGCATTCTACAACGCCGAGCGACCCCATTCCGCGCTTGATCAGCGAACGCCAGACGAAGCATATTGGGCGGGCCTGGAAGAGCGACACGCAGCATGAAACCTAAACCCGATACACCTTAGCAAAGCTGCAAAACTGTCCGAAAAGATGGGACCACTTCAACCCTGCCAGTAAATTTCTTGATTAATACTTCATATTTTTTTCAAAGCCTTGCGATCAACTTTAGAGGCGTGACGTTTGTCCATTGGTATCTTCGATACGATCTTCACGCTGAGGATGCTCAACTCAGCTGCCTTTTGGCGCCATTCCACTAAGTGGCGTTTGTCGCCCTCAATGACCAGACAAGGCTTGTCGCCCTTGGCCGACAGGGCGCATCGCTTCACGCCGTCCCACCCGCGCGCCGCGACCTCGACCGAGAACGGGAAGACCGGTTCCCCGTCTACATAAACCTCGGACCCCACGCGCCCCAGCAACCAGAGCCGCCCTTGGTCGTCGAAATACCCCGCATCCCCCGTGCGGTGCCAAACAACTGCGCCGTCGTGAATCTTGTTTTCCGCGTCATGATTGGGGTCCAGGTATCCGCTGTTCACATGCGCACCCGCGACCTGGATTTCGCTCTCAACGATCCGGACTTGAAGATCGTCGACCGGATAACCCACAAGCAGCCCCTTGTCCGACTTCATGCTGGCATAATCGTCCGATGTGACCTCGTCAGCATTGAGGTGCGCAATGGGCTCGGCTTCGGTTGAGCCATAAACGCAAACGATCCGCAGATCGGGTTTGGCCGATTTCAACTGGCTGATAAGATCAGGAAAAACAGGACCACCGCCGGTAAAAACGGTGTGGATTGGTGCCGTGGGTGTCACTTTCGCCAGCTTTTCACACAGTGACGGCGGCAACAGCGCGCGCGACACGTCTTGGCGGATGATCCACTGTTCAAGCTGCCCAGCGCCAAGGTCCGCCAAACGCGACATTTTCCAGTTTGGCAGTACAGAGGTCTGCCCGCTTGCGATGTTGATAAGAACGAAAACCGGAAAGGCGACCAGATCGCGCTCGGGCGCTTTGCTATGCAGAAGGGGCGCAATTGCGTGATGCTGGGCCGAAAGAAATCCGTGGCTGCGCGGGATCGCCTTCGGCGCTCCGGACGTCCCCGAGGTGAAAGAAATCAAAGCGATGTCAGCGTCTTTCGGGGCAGGTAAGTCCAGTGGGCTACCGTCGCGAACCTGGGGCCGCAAATGGCGCAGCGACCACAATTCCGGCAAGGCGAATTTCAAAAGACCATAAAGGCCCGAGCTGCAAAACGCAGACACGTTGGTAACCCTGGCCGCATGACGCAGGCCCGCCAACCCCATCGCAGGTTCAGGAAGCACAACCGTCGCCCCAAGAGACCAGAGCGCTGCAAGACTTGCGTAAAGGTCGGCATCCAGTTTCATCGCAAGCAACACCCGATCACCTTGCCCAATCCCGCGCGCCTGCCACGCCCGTGCGAACCCGTCTGCGCGGTCCTTGAGTTGTTTGAAGGTGGTTTCCTTCCCCGCGCCGTCGACAATCGCCACCCTGTCGGGAAGGCGCGCGACCGCAGCGGCGAAATCACCCAGAATGCTAGTCATCCAGCTTCAACCCGAACAGCCCGTAGCGGCGGAACACATCTGCTCCCTCGGCCGCACTGCGCAGCGCCGACAGATTATCATCGTGGATCAGCGCGTGGATGGCGGTGTCAAATCCGTTCACAGCCGCCGTCTTGTGAAACGTATAAGCCAGATGCTGGCCCGCCCCTTTCATAAGGCTTGCATAGGTCTTCAGAATGACACTGCTCGGCTTTGGCCCCTCGGCATAGTTTGGCGTTCCGAACAGAAAGCCCACCAGCGTTTGATCCGGCTGTCTGGCGAAAAGAATAAGCTCTCGCTTCAGCATGGGCACGATGGGCATATACATCGCCAGAAACGCGTCTCGGGTGATGGGTTTGTAGAAGGCATTGTTGGCAAATGCCTCACAGGACAGTTCGAACACCTGACCGAACAGCCGTTCGGGATCCGTGCCGTCCCAGTGTTCGATCTCGAAATCCGTTGTGGCGGGCGGTGCGGTTTTAGCCGCTTGTGCCAGCGGAACACGAGCCGAGAAATAGCTGCCGATCTCAGAAAAGCCCGCATCTTTGAACACCTCAAGCGCATCGGGCGTGTTTTTTGGCTCGAGCAGGAATGCGGGGCTTTCATCGGTTTGCGTCACGAAGCGGTAGCTGTGCCACGTATCGCCGTCCATCGGGCCGATGATGTGCGTGATGCCATTGTCGCGAATACAGTCGATGGCCTGCTGCAAGACAGCCGCGCCGCCTTCTTTTGTTTTGCACGCGAATGCGCCTACGGTGGCGGTTGGTTTGCCGTCCCAAACAGGGCCATCAAGATAAACTGTAATCTTTGCCCCATCAGCGCGGAAACTGTGCTGCGTCATGTGAAAAAACCCGAATAGTCGATTGAATAAAGATAGGTGGCCAGAGGGATCGCAAGCGATAGCAGTGTCAGCTTTAACACGCGCGCCTGCGCAAAGGCCTGCGGCACAAGCGATGGCACAGCTGTCGCCGAGGCCAGGCTGGCGACCGTGACGGACCACATCGGGCCGTTCCAGTTTGCAGGGTCGGGATTCAGACCGATCACCAAGTAACGCACGACGCAAAGCGCCAGCACAATCGCCGCTAAAATGGCCACGCGAGCCAGAATGCTGCGGGGCGTGACAGCAATGGCGCACAGCCCAACCATCATCCCCATCGAGGTCATCCCGTAGAAGGAAACAGCATTCCATCCCGTCGCATTGCCCAGCGTCAGCCAGCCGATACTGACCAAAGCCAATGCCGCGACAATATCCAGATCAGGAAATCTGCTGTTGCAAGGGGCGGCGGTGCGGCTCCATGCGTGTGCGGCAAGAACAAGGATCGGAACGAGCGCGTTTTGAACGGCCGTTACGGCGAGCAGCAAAAACACGGTGATCACGTAGACACGCGACGCGTGATTGGTCAGCCCGATTTTGGGTGAGATAGCTTTGAACGCAACGATGCTGAGCGCAAACGTAACCGCCAGCATGGCCAGTTCCTGAAGCGGGCTTGCTGCGTGGACGGCCAGAAAAATCAGCAGTCCCAAAGGCAGAAAGAAATTGTCGAACCCACGCCAGCTTGCCGCCTCGACCAATGTGCCAAAGCCCGCGACCATCAAAGACAACATGATGATATTCAGGGGTGCGAAAGATGTCATAAGCATCAGGCACAGCATCGAGATCACCAGCGTGATGACGAAGAAAACAACGCTGCCTTCAATGCTTTTGTTACCGTCTTCCACGCGGAAAAACCGTTTTCCGTAGGTGCTACCGGCAAGCGCGGCAGCCGCGTCGGCGAAGGTAAGAACCGCAATCGGCAAGACATAGAGATAAAGGTCATCTCCGGCCAGAAACAGGCAGAGCCCGACGGAAATCGCCAAAAGCAGATCCCCATAAGACTGCCTTTCGACCCCGTGCAACGCCCCGCCCAGTTTCGAATTCGGCAGACGCAGAACCATCATCACGATCAGGGTGACCCCAACCAGCGCATAGACAGGCCAGCGATCCGGAAACAGCCACGGCAAGCTAAGCGCATAAAGCCCAGTTCCGACATGCACTAGCTTGCGCTGCACCTCGGCGCTGATCTGCCACTGGGCTGCCAGCCTGCGCACAACCGCCATGAGGCCCAGCAATGCAGCGACCGACCCAAGAGTCAGGGCAATCTGCAAAACCGGACTCAACCGATCACCTCTTCGACAACGAAATCCGAATAGAAGAACGCCTTGTCCTCTGCTTTCAGGTGGTCTTCGACGTCGCCTAGGGTTTTGACCCGAGACGAATAACAATGCGGCACACGGCGTGGCGCCATCATGTTCCAATAGACCAAGCGCGCTTTGGGCGCAGACGCGCTCAGGATGCTACCATAGACCTGCGTGAATACGTCGGGAGACATGTATTCGAAGATATCAGACAGATTGAAACCGTCAGCCTTTTCTCCGGTCGAAATGAACGCCTCTAGTGATCCGGGCCGAATGTCGATCCGGTCAAGGCGCGCTTTGATGGTGTCAAAATGCTCTTCTCGCCATGTCATGGGCAGGGCAGCCCCATGGGTGCCTTTCATGATCCAGTGAAGGTAGGGGTTTTCAGCCGGATCGCAGTCGACCGCAGCATGATGAATTCGGCGGGCAACGTGCTGGGCGGGGCTGCCCTCGACATGATCGAAGAACGCTTTGTCCCGCCCCATGCGGCCCATCACGAAACGCGAGAAGAAGGCGTTTAACAGCAACCGCCAGCGCCACGTATTAAAGCGTGTTTCAAGGAACACCTGACGGTCTGCTTTCGTCCTTGAGACAAAGATTGCGTCAATTGTCTTTTGCGAATGGACCAAGGGCAATAAACGCGTGCGGAAAATCCGGAAGTAGCGTTCGAATTTGCCAACGCCCCCAGCGCCGTGCTGTTCGACCTCTGGGGTCAGCTCATCCCAAAACGCACGGGTTTCGTCATCCAGACCAATCAGCGCTTTCGCCAACAGGGATGCGCGTTGACTGCTGGGCCGCGCGCCCATCAGTTCAAGAAACTCGGGATGGCTGAGGTTTCGAAACGTCCCGATCCGCAGTTTCAGGCACGCAATCTGTGCCGGAGACAGATCCACAACGACAACCTTCTTGGGGTCCAGCGTCAACATCGCCAGCGCATTGTCCCCCGCCGAGCAGATCGAGACCAATGTTCCCCCGGTGCAATCGCCAAGGCCTTGGGTCAAGACATCTGCGTCCTCCCAAAGCTGGGCGTAGCGGATATGGTCAAAAGCTGCTTTGGCTTCGATTTCGGACGTCTGCATTGCATCGCTCCACTTGGCCCGTGGCCCCATCGACAGAAATCATTTCGCCGTCCGAAATCCATTGCGTGGCGCCTTTCAGCCCAACAACACAGGGAATGCCCAGTTCACGCGCTACAATGGCCGAGTGTGACAGTAGCGATCCGCGTTCGACCACAATCGCAGAGGCGTTCGAAAACACCGCGATCCATCCGGGGTCGGTATGGCGCGCAACCAGAATATCACCGGGGGCAAGCGCTTCGGTTCGCGGATCGCGAATGACGCGCGCACGGGCTTTGACCTGACCGGCCGAGCAGCCCGTGGCGGTACGCAATTTTGCGGCGTCCCGTTCGACAGGCGTCTCCTCCCAAGCCGGAGCGATTGCCGGACCTCTCAGTTCGATGCGCTCTGGCGGGTCAGGACGAAGCGCCGCCGCCGCGTCCTCGGCTTGGCGCAACTCGACCATGGCTTTCAGGTTCGGCGACAAGCCAAATCCTTCGACCGCCCCGAGAACTTCTTCGGTGGTCAGAAAGAACACATCGCGCCGCGCGGCCAACAGCCCGCGCGCTTCGAATTCCCGTCCCAAAGCAAGAAACACCCGGCGGGTGTAGCCAAAGATGCGCGTACGCTCGAACCGGAGGTTTTCACGATCCCGAACACGTGCCTTGGTCCATGTTATGATCCATTTCGCGCAGAACCGTTTGATCGGGTTCTTCGGGAATAGTGCATCCCAGTCGGGGTCCCGCGAGTCATGACTGGCTACGACGCTGCGCGATGCACTGGCCGCGATCGCCTGAAGCAGGCTAGTCGGATCCTCGCTCAGTGGAATGCTTTCCAGCTTCAGTTCTTCGGTGCAGCGATCACCGAATTTTTCAAGGTAGGATCGCACCTCTAGCGCGATTTCCGGATGTGCATCGAGCGCGCCCAACCCCTGTTCGCGCAGTGTGTCGGCAATCCCTGCATCACGAACCATTTGCCCCATTCTGGCAATGCGTTGCGCAGGTTCAGCCGAAATAATATCGCCCTGACCGATCATGACATCGTTGTGCAGAACCAGCCCTTCGGGACCGAGCCACTTTTCCAACAGATTGTGCGACGCCCCGAAGGCAATCATGCACAGAAAGTCGTTCACCAGAGGCGCATCCCATCGGTCCAGCAACGTGCTTTCGATCCTGCGATATTCAGCCGCCAGCGCCGTCGGGCCTGCCGTTTCGGTGTCAAACCCACCGTCCAGCGCGGCATTCAGCCTGTCGTAAAACCGTGCTCTTGTCTTGGGCAGACTAACCGCTTGCCAGAGAAGACCTGTACCTACTTTCACAAGCTTCAGGTATTCCCGCACACGTGCGGCCCCTTGTGCGGGCGGGGGGCCGATGGCGCTGGTAACCTCTTCCGGCATCGGGGTGGAAACCCCCATCATCGTCTCCATATAGGCGCGGTTTAACGAAAACCCCGGCAGCAAAGCCAACGCCCGATACCAGTTCACCAGATTATAATAAACGCGCCCATCGACCCGCCCCAGCATGTTGCCGAAGACAGCAGAGTTCGAAGCAACGGTTTGATCAGACACCCCCAAAAGCGACACGAATGCCCGATAGACCCGTGCGTAGACATGGACCGCAAAAGAATAGGTCAAAGGGCTGACCATGCCCGGATAACTTTCAACGATGTTCGAGTTGTCAAAGATCGTCAGCGATGTGTCCGGCTGCGGTTCAGGCAACAGCGCGGTCGTAATGGGCCGCGATTGCAGAATATGCAGCCCGTCCGCATCAAAGGCCCATTCGATGTCTTGTGGTGCGCCAAATCTGGCTTCGGCCTTGCGGGCAAGATCGGCCACGTCCTGTGCCTGTTCTTTTGTCAAAACCTTGGGGTCGGAAGGCCCGCTTACGGTTGCGCCCACGCGCCAGTCTTCGCCATCTTCTTCACCCGACACCAAACGTTCACCCAAACCATCAATGGCCGAGATCACAATCTGACCACGCTGACCGGTCACAGGGTCGGCGGAAAAGGCAACACCGGCAGAGACCGCATCAATCATGCGCTGCACGATAACAGCAGGTCCCTCGGCACTGCCGCCGGATTTGACCGCCCGATAGGTCGCGACCGTTTTCGAGAACCCCGATTTCCAGACTTGTGTGGCCGCCTGCCAGACATCCTTGGCCGCCACATTCAAAACGGTGTCGAATTGGCCAGCATGACTGTGCTCTGCCCCGTCTTCCTGACGTGCCGAACTTCGCACGGCGAACGGCCCTTCGCCCAAACCGGCAATCGCATCGTCCAGACCGGCAACCACGTCATCCGTCTCGAAGGCATCGGGGCGGATGACAAAAAAAGCGGGCGGATTAAATCCGAACCCTGAAAGTCGCGACAAGGCAACGGCTTTCCCACCGACCTCTTGGATGTGTAGCGCCGCGTCTTGGGCAACGATATGGGACATCAAACAAACCTCAGAAAAACGGGTAAAAACCCGGCAATCGCATAACACGCAAAGACCCATAGCCCGGCAATTGTATCCATGCGTTTTTCGGCCTTTTCGGTCGGGAATCGGGCGTAGCTGGCTGCGGACACCATACAGATCGTCACGCCAATCCCGCCCAATGCGGCGCTGATCCAAAGAACGCCGGTCGTCGCACCCACGCCAAGCAATAAGGCGTATGACAACAGCACGCAGACACCCCAAATACGCGCGGCTTTCCGTGTGCCCCACAGCCCCGAATAGGTTTCGACCCCGGCAATCTCGTTTTCAGGCGACCAGAGTTTCCGGCCGATTTCCAAGACGCACCCATTCACAAAGGATAAACCTAGAAAGAGCAACAGGCACGTTGCGGGCCCCCCGAACGGCAGCCATTCCAAACCGGTCAGCAAAAGATCGATCAGCGGCATGATTGCCATGTGGCTTAGAAGATAGAGCACCGGTCGCGCCTTGAGCCACTCGGCGACGCCGAATTCTGCCGTCATCGCCCCGAGCCAGACCCAAACCAAAGCCAGCAGCCACAATACCGGTGGATGCCAAAGCCACGCGGCCAGCGCAGTGATGGGCAGCGACACCAAACCAAGCGAGATGATCAGGCGCAGCGAGACGAGCCCGCGCGGGATCGGGCGGTCGGGCCGGTAGCGCCGGTCGTCCTCGAGGTCTTTGTATTCATCGCAAACGCGCATCTGGAAAAACAACAGCATCGCAATGACAAAACCGGCGAGATAACCGCCCCAATCGGGCAATGGCCGACCGGACAATTCTGCCGACACAGATAGGCTGGCGGCGGAAAATACCGCCAATAGCGGCGCTGTCTTGAACAGCGGGAAGCGTTCTTTCTGATAGATCCAGAGTGCGGACAAACTCATCTTTTGCGGGCCAGATTTTCGTGCGCGCGCGTGAAGTGCCCCGCCGCAATCGCGGCCACGATCGAGATTTCACCGCACAGACATGTCGCTGCTGCAACCTCGGCCAAGGCGGCACCGTTGCCGGCGCCCTTCAATCCGAGAACATTCAAACCCGCGGCCTGACTGGGCAAAGAGGTGCCCCCGCCCACGGAACCCACAAGGATGTTGGGCATTGTGACCGAACAAAACAGATCATCGCCACGCGCTTCCATTCGGGTGATGCCCATCGCGCTTTCGGCGACGCATGCTGCGTCCTGCCCTGTGGCAATGTAGAATGCCGCCAAACCGTTTGCGAAATGCGCCTGCGCCCCAAGCTGACCGGACAGATGCGAACCCAGATTGGCAACCTGACCGTAATCCAGCATCGCCTTCACACTTGTGCCCAACGTCTTTTCCACCACATCCGCAGACAGGGTGACAGACGCGCTGACCTTGCGGCCGCGTCCGGTCACCAAGCCCAGAAAAGACGCTTTCTTATCGCCCGAGAAATTGCCTTCGATATACCATGCATTCATCGCGATCGGGCAGCGCGCTGCGATATCCTCGCATAGGGCATTGGTGGCGATAGTAACCATGTTCTGGCCTGCCGCATCGCCAGTCGTATAGCGGCACACCAGAAACACGACGTTGTTGTCGATCATCGGCTCGACCGACACCAGGTTGCCGAAACGTGTGGTGGCTTCGGCAGCGGCCTTGAGCGCGTCAATTTCCCTGACCACCCATTCAACAAAAAGGCCCGCATCCAGAAGGCCGTCAAAAACGAAAGCGGGCGTGCGGATGACGCCTTCGTATAGCAACGCGGTGCTGATCCCTCCGGATTTCGTGGCGGCATAGGCGCCGCGCGCATAGGAGGCGACCAGAGCAGCCTCGGTCGTGGCCATGGGGACGTGAAAATCGCCATGCGCATTCAACCCGTTGATCCGCAACGGGCCGATGATACCGACAGGCAGCTTCACGGTGCCAATGAAGTTTTCGATATTCGCACTGAACTGGCCCGGATCGGCCATCGTGATCGGGTCTGCTAGCGCGTCTTGATCTTCTTGCGATGCGGTCGCGCGCAACCGTTGCCAGTATTTCGCAACCGAAGCAGTGCTGGCATTGCGAACAGGGCGCAACGTCGTGAACTCTGCATCGCTGGGCAGCAAGCGTTCTTGCAATGGGGCATTTTGGAACCGTCTGCGAATTCTCGCCAACATCTCAACAATATGCGAGGGAAGGGTCATGAGCCGGCTCCGGCTTTACTTTCAATATTTTGCCGTATCAATATGTCGCTATACCGTAGATTGTGCAATAGACACTTATGAGCAGAAAACTTAAGCATCGCTGGAGTATAAGTCATAATTACCTGACTGGTATCACCTTTGGAAAATGGTGTCAGTTACTGGCCGAGAACCATTTTCAGATCTCGCCCGCCTATCTTCATCGTGCTGCTGTGATTACCTTGGCCAGCCTGTCTAATTCAGCCTGTGCCGCAGTTGAGACGGTGCGCTATGGCAAGGCGATCGAACAGGCGGAAAAGCCGAAAGCACCCTTGTTTATTCTGGGGCATTGGCGCAGCGGCACGACCTTGCTGCACGAACTTCTGGCGCAAGACAGTGCGCAATTCCAGTTCCCCAATACCTATCAGGTCGTGAACCCCTACACCTTTCTGACCACCGAAAATTTCACGACCCGCATGTTTCCTTGGCTGGTCCCTGAAAGACGGCCCATGGACAACATGGCGCTAAAGTTCACGTCACCCCAAGAAGACGAATTCGCGCCTTTGCTGATGACGCTAACGTCGCTGTATCTTGGCACCAGCTTTCCCCGACGCATGGAACACTATGATCGCTACATGACGTTCCGCGATGTCGACCGGACCAAAGTCGAGGCGTGGAAAGCCGCCTTTGTGCAGTTCTGCAAGAAACTGTCGCTGAATGACGATCGCACTTTGCTGATCAAGTCGCCGCCGCACACGGCCCGCATCCGCACAATTCTGGAAATGTTTCCCGACGCACGGTTCGTCCATATCCACCGCGACCCGTATCGGGTGTTCCAGTCGCAGCGGCATTTCTTTGATACGGCGGGGTGGTACACATATCTGCAAAAACCCGACATCGACGCGATTGACGAAGGTATCCTGCAACGCCACGAGGTCATGTACGACGCCTTTTTCGAGGATATTCCGTTGATCCCCGAAAACCGTTTCATCGATATCCGCTTTGATGATCTCGAGTCCGATCCGGTCAATGAAATCAGCAAAGTCTATGCGCATTTGGGATTGGAAGGCTTTACGAGGTTTGAGCCGGAACTGAGCCGCTATGTTGATGTGCTCAAAGGCTATCAGAAAAACAGTTTCACCGAACTCGACCCTGCCACCAAAGCGATTGTGGCAGATCGCTGGGCCCGCAGCTTTGACCATGGAAACTACCCCAAATGATGCGTGCGCCTGGCCCTAAAGGCAGCATGCTTTGGGGATCGCTCTCTGAATTCAAAGCGGATTCTTTGGGGTTTCTGGCCGACGCTGTGCGTGATCACGGCGACATCGTGCGATTACGGTTTGGACCGATCACTGCCCATCTGATCAACCGGCCCGAATATGTCGATCATGTCCTGTCGCGACAGGCCTCCAACTACGACAAAGCCACCCGCAGCGCAGACCGGATCGCCGCAACGACAGGCAACAGCCTGCTTTCGGCCGATCAGCGGGCTTGGAGCCGTCACAGGCAGCTGATCCAGCCAGCCTTTCAACCGTCCTGTTTTCAGAACATCGGACCTGTCATTGATGCATTGGTCGACCCCATGCTGGAACGATGGCAGCAGACTAAGGAAATCGATATCGTCGACGAGATGATGCAGCTGGTCATCGCCATCGCGATCAAGATCCTGTTTTCTTCCGACATCGATCCACAGAAAATCAACACTGCGCTTGAAACGCTATTGGCTGATACGTGGCGCCGGATCGAAGCCCCGCTCGACGCATCCATGATTTCCCCGCGGCTGCACCGGCCCGCATTCAAGAAAGCCGTCGGTGAGATTGACCAGATCGTTTTCGATCTGATCCAGACCCGCCGCAGGTGCCAGGACCGCCCTGATGACGTGCTGTCCAGATTGCTGGCTGCGCACGAAGCCGGCGGCGAGATACAGCTGAACGACAAAGAGCTTCGCGATGCGACTGTCACGCTGTTGCTGGCCGGTCATGAAACCACGGCGAATGCCCTGTCATGGGCGTTCATCCACGCATCCAATGGGTTCGAGACAGCCGAGCCTGCACATATCTTTGCCGAGGCGATCCGGCTTTATCCGTCAATCTGGATCATCGAGCGTCGCGTCATTCGCGACGACATCATTGGGGGATACCACATTCCCCGTGGCAGCTCTGTTTTAATATCGCCTTACCTCTTGCACCGGCACACAGAGTTCTGGCCCGAACCTAACCGGTTTGATCCATCGCGTTTTGTTGACGATCAGCCACGCCTGCGCGACGGCTATCTGCCTTTCGGCCTTGGGCCACATCGTTGCGTCGGGCTTTATCTGGCCAATAAGATTGCGGCCCATGTGATTGAACGGGTTTACGCGCGGTTTAAGCTGAAACTGCTGCCCGGCCAACTAATTGGAACGTCACCTGGCATCACTTTACGTCACAAGGGCCCGGTACAGATGAAGATCGAGTGTCGTGACAACAAGTAATTTTTGCCCCTCTTTAACGAAAATGGATCGCTAAGTATCGTCAAGGTTCGACCAAAAGGGGACCTAAGGCGCAGCATGAACTGGAGCGTTATAAGAAACATTATGTGCCACGGCTTAAAGAGAGGCGAGGCTAAGATACATTTCCTCACATTTGCGGTGTCGCGAACCACCAAAAGCGTCCGTTCAATCAGATGGGGTCAAGGTCGACTTCGTCCACAGACCATGAATTTACCACTGCGCAGAATTTGCGGTCGCAGCGAATGTCCCCTCTGACGGGCCGCGCCGCGGCATCAACACCCCTTGGTCAATGGCCGGTATGGGCCGAAAGCCGTCCCACCTCACACGTCCCAGAAAAAACAAAAACCGCGCCGGATCGTTTGATCGGCGCGGTTTTTAGATTTGGCGCTCGTTGAACAAGCGTCTCACATCCGACTTCTGGTCCAACTCTGACGGTTGGGTCAGGTTCGTCTGACGTTCTACAAATGTTGTAGAACGTCACGCGGAGTTGACCCAATCGGGTGAGGAAATCGAGTCAAATCAGTGAGCGCCCTCACGCAATTCTGACCCAAACATCAAGCATTTCTGACCCAAAGAATTAAAAATCTTAGACGACATGGGCGATGACTCGAAGGTGTAACCGGCCCCAACGCCAACCTCAGCCCTGCGCTTCACTGCCGCACTGCAGCCGACCCGGAGCGGATGTTGGATGAGGCGGCGGTGAACAGCAAACTACAAGCTCTCCAAGTCGTTAATTAGATCCTGCAACGAGAGCGCAACGCATCTGCTAGCTGTGTGACCTCAGCGCCAATGGGACAGTGTAACGACACAGGGGGATGGAACTTCGGTTTATCCCCTTTATGCAATGACTTTTCCCGTGCTATCTACCGACCATATAGACGGGTTTTAATATGAATTCATTCGAAGCATGGATTGGTAACTGTATTTTGCGGGATGATCGCTCTGGGACTCTCCACCAGAGTACAGTCGTTGTTTGGGCCGATGGATATGCCACCTATCGCTCAGGGGTCGAGGCTGAGATTTTACACCGCGACCTGACGCTCATCCATTTGGGGAACGTCTCCCCTATAAAAGAGCGATCCGATACCACGTCCACACAACTTACAGCCCTAGCAGGCATCGTTCATTCCGGAAATCCGGTCGAAATAGGGACTTTAGAACCTTTCGCGCACGCAGACGACAAGCAAAGCTACCTGACCCTCGACGAATTCCCCGTCGAACCGCTGGACCGACAATCGGACGTTTGGCCGATGAAAAATGTGCCCGACAAGCTTTATGAGCCTCTCTTCGGACAGCCCGCACCGACCGAGGCGGAGATCGTGCATTACGGCAGCGTCGAACATGTCCCTCCGATGAAGACCTATGCCATCCTCGATGCAAGCAAGTTTCAGTCCGGCCTGAGCGAATTCGAAGACTGCGGCCTGCCGTTCCGTTGCCTGTTCAAAGGAGACGCCGCGGAGGAGCAAAAAGACGTTGCGCCCTACCTGTTCGAACTGAACCCGGACAGCCCCTTTGTCCGCCGCCTGTTCACCCATCTGCCGGATATGCCCGAGACGATGACGACGGTGCATATGTGGCATTGCGAGCCGGGAATATACCTACGCTCCCGCGCGGAGTTCGAAGATGTCTGGAAGCATTTTCGGAAGTTTACCAAGGTGCAGGATGAAAATGGGAATTGGTATTATTTCAGGTTCTGGGAGCCGAAATCGGCGCGCGACATCTGTGGGATGATGTTGCTAAACCAGAGTGACTTTCCCGCGTTTTTGCAACCACGGGGTGAGTGCCCCTTTCCTTTCCTCTTTGCCATAACGGGGGGGCTGGCGTTGAAAATCAGTCAATCCGCAACCGGGAACGAGAGCGTGAAAGCGCCTTTCATTTTGACTGCCCACAAACAGGCTGCCTTAAACCAAGGGCGCAGGACTGCATTTGAGCGAGACTTTGCCCAGAAGCTTTTTGACATGTCTCCCACTCACCGGGAATGGCTTGGGAATCCACCTCTCTCGCAGGTTGAGGCTTGCGTAATATCTGTCGCCAACATGGCGAAAAATCTTGGGTTCGTGGCACGCAACGAAATCGCAAAACTTGCGAGCTTTTCCTATTTTCACGGAACCTATGCAATTGATGATCCTCGCCTCCAGCCCATCCGGCAGACCTTCCTGCGAGGCTCACAGCACAGTCCGATTGTTCGTATTCAGAAGTTTTCCGATGCCATGGACCAGCATAGGTCCTTTGGACTGATGTCGGATGAGACTTTACGGCTTGCCCTGACAGCTCTGCCCAAAGTTGCCCTCGATGGCCCGAAGGCACTGCGTGATCTGGCGCACATACATCCGAAGCTCATGCCACAGGAGACCAGCGGAGCGTTCCGGGCGGCATGTGCCGCACAGGGCCGAAAATGGGGGTTCAAATCTGAGAAGGCAGTTTACTCGCATGCGCTCAGCGCACTCGTTTTCACACCGTTTTTCCTCGAGGACCCACTCCACGAGAAACTCAGGCAATTTTTTACAGGATACGCCGAAGCAGACATGATGCCCCGGTTGATTGAAGAATTTGAACGCCGTTTGGCAATAGATTGAGGGCTTTTATGGCTGATCGAGACAGTGAATACCAAGAGGCCCAGAATGCAGCCTCTTCCGAGGGCGGGCGTACCGCAGAGGATGGATGCGCGCATTGCCATACCGGCAACTGGATTCATATTCGCTACGAATACCCGAATGAAATGCCGGTAACGGACGCGATTTACGTTGTCCAAAAGCCAAACAACGGTGAGCCCGGCGGGGAAGTCATCGCTGAAGGCGTCCTGACCGTAACCGACCAGTCACAACACGAATTCATTCACGTCGATCTCGGGGAGTATAGTGGTGAAGTTGAGGTCTTCTTCTTCGACGATCCGACGGAACCGGAGCCTATTGAAGAACCTGCGCCTGTCGAAGACGAACGAGCCTGGTATGAAAAAGCTGCCACAGCCATCGTTCAAAGCGCCAGCGATGCGGCAAGTTGGACCGGCGGCGTATTGGCGGGCGACTTCAATGAAGAAATGTCAACCGGCCAGATCATCACCAACGCTGTTGTCACCGCCATTCCCGTTGTCGATCAGGTGGCGGACGTGCGCGATCTGGTTGCCAATGGCAAGGCTCTGGTCTGGGACAAGCGCTACAATGAAATCGCTGTTTGGGTTGGCGTTTTCGCCTGTTTGATCGGGCTGGTGCCGTCGCTTGGATCCTTGGCCAAGGGGGTGATCAAGGTCATCTGGCGCAATGCCGGTGAGATTGGCCGGGTGCTCGTCTATATCAACAAAGCGCTGTTCAAAATGGGCAAAGCTCCGAACGGCTATCGCTTTGTCCGCCAACTGGCCGACGACGTAGTGGCTCAGGTCGGCTTCGTTGCCGGGAAGTTCGATGACTTCTTAGGCGTCCTCGCTGAGAAAATTGCGCTGGCAAGACATATCATGCCCGGCAAAGTCGCCGAGGCTCTGGCCACGCTCGAAATGGTTCGGGCCATGTCACGCCAAAAACTCGACGAGGCTGCGCATGCGATCCGTGATAAAATCCTACAAGGTCTGGCGCGCCATGCGAGCCGCGCCTATTCCGTGCTGCCCGCGCAGTCCATTGTTGTGCGGCGGGCGACCAAACTGATTATTGAAATGGGGCCCTTCCCGAATTGGGAACGACATATGGGGCGCCCTGGTTTTGATGCCTCAGCGATAGAGGCGGGGGCGAGGCAAACCGCTGATACGGATAGAGTACGGATAGCAGCTATAAAGCGAAGTGCCGGTCAGTGGAAAAACGAAATTCTGGCGGATCTTCATGCTCATGCGAAGCGAACTGGCTTGAGCAAGGCGGAAAAAGATGCGGTAAATGCTTTGATCGCGTCAGCCAATCATTCGAAGTTTTTAGAAACTTTAGAGACGTTTGGGGCGAAACCAACTTACCGTATTTTTCAACCCGGTGATCGTGTCTATCGCGTGATCAGTAATGAGGGAGGCATTAGTGGTCGATTTTGGAGTCCAGAGCGACCGCCTCGAACGGAAGCTGAGTGGCGTTCGCGTGATGCAGTACGAAATGATTGGAACAATGGCGGAGCCTATGTTGTGGCTGATGTGCCACCTCCACCCGCCGCTTTTGAAGGCGAGATTGGGCCGCAGGATTTAAGTGCCGCAGGAAAACCCGGAATGATGCTTGATGGTGGCGGCACGCAGACTTTCATGATTGATTCAGTGCCTCCCAATCGAATTCGTGAATATTGGTATACGGAGTGGAACGCTCCAACTTCTGCTTTGCAAGCAGCACGGAATGCGGCCAACTGGATGGAGTGTGACTTATGAGCGAAGCGAGAGAGATTGTCGCGCTTTTCCAGCGTGCAGATCAAATGATGACGGATTATATTCGCATGGTTGAGGTGTTTCGGGGACATGTCTTTGCGAAGGTGCAACATAATGTGCCTTTACCTAGAGGTGTGCGCGTAGCGTTGCAAAAACCTGATGATGATGCTTTTCTTGCAATGGCATATCTGGATTTAGAGCGCGATATTGAGGTATTGAGAACACATCGTGACGCTCTTAGACGAGAGTTAGCTAGTGTTCAAAAAAGTATCGATATTACACAAGCAGAAATTATAATGATCGATTGGTCTAATAATGCGGGTCGGTCAATGGAAACTGTACTTGATTATGACTATATGGAGAGCGATATTCTACCTCCCCCTTATATGTATTGGCAGTTGATCCGAGAAAACTACCACAAGTATTTTCGTCACGAGCCGGGTAGCCCGCAAGACGTAGCGCAATCTAATGCCGTTCTTCACTACCTTCGTACAGTCGAAAACCCTTGGGCGCAGTATGCTTCGCAATAACGACAAAGCGACATGTCCTCGCAGGGCAGGAAAAGCTGGAGAGTGTGCCCTATGATTGATGAAATTCGATCTTTTAAGCGCACAGAAGTTTTGATCGAAGAGTATGCCAAAATCCTGCGTGCTGCAGCCTTGATGATCCGCTCACATCTGGATCACATTTCTCCAATGCCGCCGGAGTTAATAGAACTCCTGAGGCATCAAATGTCGGCGCCTTCCCTGAAGAATTGTATCACTGTGTTGGAGTTCAATGCTACCTCGCTCATTTCCAAACGCGATCAACTTAGATCGGAGCTTGCTAATGCAGATGTCTCTGAAGCCGCCTCAATTTGTCAAGGGCGGCGCAAAATTGGTCCATTAGGGCGGCGTAAAAGTAGGCCAGTTTGGATTGAGCCGTTTGTTTGATTTTAGAGGCGCCCGGGGGCCTGCGGCTCCTCACATAGCAAGCGGGTTCCCGGGCGCATTGCCCCGTGAGGGGCAATTCCTGATCAGTTGTTCTGGGTTTCTTTTCGGCTCTGTGCGAGGCGGTAGCTTTCACCGTTCATCTCGAGGATGGAGACATGATGGGTGAGCCGATCGAGAAGTGCGCCGGTGAGACGTTCTGATCCGAGCGTTTCGGTCCATTCCTCGAAGGGGAGGTTGCTGGTGATCAATGTCGAGGCGCGTTCGTACCTCTGCGAGATGGTAATCCCCCCGCAAATTAGTGGTGTTCATAAGTAGAATTTTCCTGGCAGCTTGACCGAGGAGAATTCGGATGAAGAACAAACGATTCAGCGACTCGCAGATCATGACCATCCTGAAGCAGGCTGAGAACGGCGTACCTGTTGCCGAGCTGTGCCGTGAACACGGGATGAGCAGTGCGAGCTTTTACAAATGGCGCGCCAAATTTGGTGGGATGGATGCCTCGATGATCGCCGAGATGAAGGCCATGGCCGAAGAGAACCGGCGTCTGAAGCGGATGTATGCCGAGATCAGCATGCAGAATGATCTGCTGAAGGAAGCGCTTGGAAAAAAGCCCTAAGGCCGTCTCAGCGCAAGGAGATGGCCGAAGCGGCTGTGAAACGACAGGGCGTCAGTATCGCGTTGGCCTGCCGGACCTTTGAGATCAGCGAGACCTGTTACCGCTACGCACGCAAGCTCAGCGATGAGAATGCCGAAATCGCGGACTGGTTGCTGCGTCTGACGGCGAACCGGCGTTCCTGGGGCTTTGGCCTGTGTTTCCTGTATCTGCGCAACGTGAAGGGGTTCAAATGGAACCACAAGCGGGTCTATCGCATCTACTGCGCGCTTGCCCGCGACGAAGCTGCAGCTATGCGGACCGCTCTTTCGGAGCTCTTGTCGAATGCGGGGCTTAAGGGGCAAGAGTTGTTGGAGCAGGATGAATTCATCAAGATCTTGATCCATGCAGCGGTCGGGCGTCTGGGCGTCGCCATGGAGATGGCGATCGAGGCAATCGGTGAGTGCCTCATCTGTGAACAGGACAATCTCGATATGGGCGATTTTGCCGAAGCCTACGAAATCCGGATGAATTGCGACGAGGAACTGAACCCGTTCGTCGCCGAGAATTGGAGCGTCATTGATACTGGTACCGCGCTGCAGCGGTATGAAGAAGATCGCAAAGCGCGTCGTAGGCGCAAAAAAACGATCTGACACAATCAATAAGTTCTATTGCTATGAAGCCGTCCCCTAGGGGACGGCTTTTTTGTGTTTGATGGTCTCGTGATCTGGAGGGGCAGGGCGGTCTGGAGCTGTCGCAGAACGGTTTTTGGGTGTCGGAGAGCGGATTTACGTTTGTCGGATGGTAGGTTAAGTAATTGAAATCAATGGCACTCAGATTTGGGTAAGTCGGTGTTTGGCTGTCGGACGTCAGACGCTTGTGAGACCCAGCATAGAATGTCCATTCTCGGCGTTTTTTGACCATTCCGACACAGATCAAATGACCACCGGCAACCCAGGTTGTCGGTGGTTTCTTTTTATTTTCAACTACTTAATGTAGTCATGTCGGTTTGCGCCTACTGACTTTGGCGTGGGCCCCCATTGCGCCGCGGGAGGTCGTACTTCGTGCGATCTACGTCCGGCAGGAGGTTCTTGAGTTCGTAGATTCGTAGGTCCCGGCCCCAAGAAACTGTTGATAGTGTGATGAAGCCGCCCGAATGGGCGGCTTTTTTGTTGGAACTTGCGAACTATTTTTGGCAGTTTTATACCCACCCGACTGGCGCTTTTGCCTGCAGGGCCGCTTAGAAAGTTCAATGAAATCAATGGCCGATTTTGTGGAGTGTCTCTCAATTGGCCGTATTTTCAGACGCGAGAGTGTCAAACGAACCCAAAGCGGGAACTCTTTGGAAGCACTATGCACCTGTATTCCAACGAGTTCGGAAGGCCGCCATAAAGGACAGAAACACAGAGAGAGCAAAACGATTGATCGGGGAGGACGTACCTGATGCAGTATTCATTTCAGCGTAAACGCCTGATCGGTAAGTGAAATGCCGGAAAAATGGCACGATCATTACGAAGAAAGAATTTGCGCAGACTATCGTTCAGATAGAAGGAAAAATCGGAAGCACTTGAACTTAACCACCGCCAGCCCCGCCCCTACGGCCCTTTTTGAGGAGAGTGGGCCGGGGCTGGCTCATCGCTCGTCATGCCCCGGTGGGCAATGCTAATTGTGTTGAGCGGCAACGCTATAGCGAAACAAGCGGCAACTTACTAACAATATGCATCTGCTTTCGGACGCCGAAATGCTCGATATAAACGCCGCTCTCCGTCAGGCGAAAATCCGGACAATAGTTCCTCTTTGTGGGATCTGACGTGTCGAATTCATAGTCTGGCTCGTATTCATATTCGACGCCATTTTCGTAGAGCCAATTTGCTATGAGGAGTTCTTCATAACTTTTGACCTTTTCACCCTGTAGCGTCCGCAAATCTTCTTTTTCGAGATTGGTGTATAAGTCATGCTTCTGTTTGAAATCCCATTCAGATTTTTCTTCCAGGCGCGCAGAGCTAAACCAGCCGATGATCGCTTTTGAAGCCTCAGAGATGGTCTTCGCAAGCCGGATCAGAATATCCCGGATCAATGCGAGGAATACTTTGTCGTCCGGTGCGGGTGAAGGTCGACCGGATGCTGAGCTGTGCCGCCGTGGGCGGGCCCTCGACGCTTGCGGCCCAGATGTCGGCTCTCATTGATAAGTATCCGCCCGATGAGTTGATGGTGACGGGGATGATCCACGATCAGGCCGCTGGCATCCGCTCATTCGAGATTGCGGCGGAGGTCATTCGGGGGCTGTGACTGGCCTCCTGAACGTGGTCCGCCGAGTGGGAAGGGCCACCCATAAATGGAGGGGGCTCCCTGCCGCTCGATCCACCCCACCGTGGGGGGCTCCCGTGGTCCGCATGCTTGTTTCGGGGCCGGGGCTCCGAATGGATCATCTTGCCTGAGGCTGGCTGGCCTGTTCAGCCTCGACAATCGTTCGAAACTCTCCAAGGTATTCCCCGCGATTTTGTTCAAGCCAACTGGCGATACGCGGATTGCCCAGGATCTTGCGCAAGTATCCTCGTGCGACAGTGAGGTGAAGGGTGTCGATACCGAAGCTTTCCTCGAATGATCTGACCTGTGCCTGCAGGCTTGCGAGTTCGCGCTCCATCCGGGCCATGTCATCGCGCGATATGCCCTGACCGTCGGAGCGGCCGGGGCGCCGCCTGGGATGAATGAGCTGAGGGTCGGGGGTCGCGGCGAGAAGCGCCTTGGCAAATCCGACCGTGAAATTTTTCTGCCCGATCATCAGCTCTGCTGCCTCGATCTGGCGCAGCGGCACCATCTTGCGCAGGACATCGAAGCTCGCCATCGGACAGGAGGCGGAGCGCAGAAGATCGGCGGCTTCCAGGCAAATCCCTTTGAGGAGACGAGAACGCCGGAGGATCGACTTGATGTCCAGCCCGAGCGCCTCGGCAATGGCGGCTTCGGGCACGCCGCGGGCGATCGCCCGCGTGATCATCTTGTGCTCCTGGATCGGTGGAATGCGATTGATGCGCTTGTTGTAGGTGTAGGTTTCATCGTCGGTGCTGATCAGGCATTCGACGGTCTGCACCCCGAGATCTTTCAGAGCCTCGAGACGCAGAGAGCCGTCGAGCAGGAAAAAGACACCTGCGGCATCCGGGTGTCGCGCTACCACGGGCGCCTCGACCAGACCCACGGCTTTTACGGAGCCAAGGATCTGCTTGTATTTGCTGCTGTCCTTCGTGCCGGGGCGAAGCGTCTTGAGTGAAAGGATCTGGTCGAGGCGCAGCATGATCGGCTCGGTCTCGAAGCCGAGCTTCACGGTTTGAAAATCGGGTTTGTTCCCGCTCATGAGGCCGGTCCCGATTGCAACCTCTCGGCGAGGGCCTTCGGCATGTCGCTCAGCCCTTCTTTCTGCAACAGGTCCGTGAACTCGGCGCCGGACAGAAGGTCGCGCATCGCCTCGACAACGAAGAGAAGACGTGCCTGCGTCACGTCGGATTTACGGACGAGGATACGCTGTCGGTCGGCTTCCCGTTGGTAAAGCTTCATCAGGTCGGCTTGGGTGAGCTTTCGCTTGCGCTCTTTTTCGCCGCGTCCGAGGGGATTGGTTTTCAAGGCTTTTCGTTGTGCCGCGCGTTGGTCGAGAATACGGCGGATCTGGGTGAGCTTCTTGCCCTTGAGGTGCCCGGCTTCGTAGGCATCCATCAGCAGGTCTTGCACTTCGTCCCCCTCGGCCCGGGCAATTTCGGCAGCCAGTGTGATCGGAATGACTCCGGTTTCAACGGCGGCGACCAGTCGTTCCTCGCCCTTCTCCAGCAAGGATGAGATCAGATGGACCCAACTGGGCGCGCAGCCGATCTTGTCCGCGATCGCGCTTTCGGAATATCCGCGTTGCCGGAGGCTGCCGATCTCTTGCATGAGGTCGATCGGCCGGTGGTGGCGCCGGGCGATGTTCTCGACCAGGCTCATGACCAGGCAGTCGGTTTCGCTCGCCTCGATGACCACTGCGGGAATGGCCGTCTGGCCCAGCATCTTGAAGGCCTCGAGCCGCCCTTCTCCGCAAACGAGATCGTACCGATCCGGGGCGTGTGGGTCGTGTCGCACGGTCACCGGGCGCTTGAGCCCGATGGCGTCGATATTGTCGACGATCTCCTGATGAATACGCCGGTTTCGCGCACGCGGGTTCATGACCTCGATTTGTGCGACCGGGATCATCTGCAAGCTCTGTGGCCGGGGCCCGTTCATCAGGCGACCTCCCCTAGTCTCTGTCGCGCCGCCAATGTGAAAAGCGGCGCAAGCGTTTCTGATCGGAAAGCGTCCAGCGCAAGGCCGTTGTCTTCCCCGAGGCGGATCTGGCCCATGCCGATGTCGATGAGGGGAAACAGGAAGTAGTCGAGCGGGCGCCTGTTGCGCAGATCCATCCGGATCACGACCGAGATATCGGGCACAAGGCCGGTGTCGAACCGGATTCGCCAGCGCAACGAGCCCGCCGGTGTCTGGGTGCAACGGGCGATCACGAGCGACAGGGACAGTTCCCCGTTGAGGCAAAGACATCCCGAACCGGTCGTGGCGACGCGTCCACCGGCCTTGCGAATGCCGTCCATGACCTCGCCGATGATCTCTGGGTGCATGTCGCGCAAGCGCCTGTTGATCTCGATATAGCGGTAGTCCCGACGGGGGTGATAGCCGACCAGACTGTAAGCACGCAGCAGGCTTCCGAACCGATTGACGTAGGCGCTGCTCGACGGCAGGTCCTCAGCCTCGTTGATGATCAGGCCGGACAGGACACCGTGTCGAGATAAAAGGCGCCCCAGCGCATCGAGCATCGCGCCGTCGGACAAGCCCATGGAACGGGCCGCAATGGCCCGGGTGGCCGCTTCGAACTGGTCAGGGGAGACAAGTGCCGGAAAACTGTTCGGCGCGCGCAGCCAGGTTGCCGGATCGTTGCGCACACGGGTTTTCTTGAGCTTGAACGACACCCGGTTCCAGACATTCGTCCCGATGTATTTTTCGTTGATCAGCACTTGATGAACCGTGCCGCGCGTCCAGGCCCGGCCGAGGTCGGTCAGGATGCCTTGTGCGTTCAGTCCTTCGGCGATCTGCGCCTCAGTTCGGTCCTTTTCGACAAAGTCGCGGTAGATGCCGCGCACGATGGCGACCTCGTCCTCGGGGCCGGGAACGAGGATGACGCGATCGGTTTGCAGACTCTTGTGCTCGCCCCGGGCAAGCACCCCTTTCGGCACGCCATTCTGGTCGATCAGAAGGCGGCGCAGGCCAAATCCAGCGGGGCCGCCTTGTCGAAACCCTTTCTCGATCAGGCGGCACTGGCCCGCAAAGACCTTGTTTGACAGCTCCCGGCTGTATTCGCCGGCCATGGCGCGTTTGACGCTCTTGACGATGGTCGCGACGGGGCCGCCGTCATTCTCGAACGGCTCGACACAGTAATGCACGTCGATCCCGGAACGGCGACAGACATATTCGTAATAGGCGCTCTCGTCGGCGTCCAGGAACCGCCCCCAGCGACTGACGTCATAGACCAGGATCGCCTCGAAATCGGCCTGGCCGGAGGTCACGGTCTCGATCAGCGCCTTGAGCGCGTCGCGGCCCTCGATGCGCAAGCCGCTCTTGCCCTCATCGGCATAGGTCCGCACGATTTCCATGCCGCGGCGCGCGGCATAGTCCTTGATCGCCTCGGTCTGGTTCTCGGTCGAGTATCGTTGGTGGTCGGTGGACATGCGCACATATTCGGCCGCGCGCAGCATGGGCTTGGCCGTCTTGTCATGGTCAGAACATTTCGTCGGCTTCAGCAAACCCGGGTGTCCTCAATATCCGCGTGCACGTCACCAGCCGCTGGCACCGAAGGCGTCAACGAATAGGCCGTTTTCACAAATCTCGTCTGGGGTCGTCGCTATGAGACGGTAGCATAGAACCGACCTTTCGGCGCGTCGCCGCACCACGACGGGCTGAGATCCGCCGACAGGCTGCAAGGTTCAGTCCCAATTCAATATGTTATCTCGGCGAAACCGTAAGGAAACGGTGATGGAATAGGCCGCTCAAGGCGATGGGGGCATCTCGCCAAGGGGCGCGGAGGGGAAACGCGGTGAACGATTCGATTTGCGGAATTGGTAGAATTTCTTGGCAAAGGGGGATGACCCTTCCCGGCTTCGACTGTCACTTGCGAGGCCACACCCGATCCGAACCACGGTCCATCTCAACGGTCCGTGGTGCATCCATTCGAGGTCCACGATGGCGAAACGCTTCAGCGAACGGTGGCTCGTTTGATATGGCCGGGCGCTCCTCGCCGGATCGTCAGGCCCGTCTTTTGATAACCTCCGGATCACCAGCGTTGAAGCCGGTGTCGCGCGGATGACGACGACACAATCCCTGGTCCGAACGTGAAGGCCGTTTTCTGAAGCTGTGAGTCAATATGCTATGCCGTTGTGATAGGCCATATTGAAAGGAAACAGTTTTTCCGTCTTGGAGCGGTCATGTCGCGGGGGTGCTACATAACCAGCCGGGGCAGTTCCATATAGTCCGAGAACATTGCCAAGGCCCCCAGCGTCTCTGCGGGGGCTTGTCTGTATCCTTCGGTGAACAGCAGGAAGGGCACTCCGGCGTTCCTGGCGGCGGCGGCGTCGATCTCGCTGTCGCCGACGAACAGCATCGGCCCGTCGCCCAGCCGGGCATAGCCCTCGGTCAGCATCAGCGGATCGGGTTTGTGCGTGGCGAGGCTGTCACCACCAATCATCACGTCGAAAAACGGCATGAGCGCGAGGTGATCGAGCACCGCGCGGGCGGCGTTCTCGGGTTTGTTGGTGGCGATGCCAAGTCGATGACCGGTGGCTTTGAGCGTCGAGAGCGCGTCGATCACACCCGGATAGGGCTGGGTCAGGTGCACGGCCTCGGTGTAAAGCCCGAGAAAAGTCTGGTGCAGACGATCCTGTTCGCTGTCGGGGATGCCGCGCGCGGCGCGCAGACGCTCGATCAGCACTTTTGCGCCACTGCCGACGAAACTGCGCACCTCGGCGAGAGACACAGTGGGTTTGCCCTCCTGATCCAGCAGCCTGTTGGCCATGGCGTGGATGTCGGGCACGCTGTCGATCAGCGTGCCGTCAAGGTCGAAGAGAATGCGGGTCATGGGGGCCTCTGGGCGTGCTCCGGGGGATGGTTTGTGCCGTGTCACTCTCGGGGCTTGGCACGGGATTGTCCATCGGACACACGCGCGCAGGTCAGACGGTCAGCACTCAGACAGTCAGCACGATGCGCCGCCCTTCCGCCTCGATCACCTGCACCTCGGTGTCGTAGAGATCGGAAAGGTTGTCGCGGGTCAGAACCGTGTCGGGCGCGCCTTCGGAATGCAGACGCCCGGCCTTGAGCGCGACCACATGTTCGGCATGGGCGGCGGCAACGGAGAGGTCATGGAGCACCACGACGACGGTCTTGCCCTTGTCCGCCTCTTCGCGGGCGACACGCATGACGGTGCGGGCATGGACAATGTCGAGGTTGTTCAGCGGTTCGTCGAGCAGAAGCACGTCGGTGTCCTGTGCCAGAACCATGGCAATGAGCGCGCGCTGGCGCTGGCCGCCGGAGAGCGTGTCGAGGAACCGGTCGGCGAAGTCTTTCAGATCGAGCCGCGCGATGGCCGTTTCGATCGCTTCGACGTCCGCCGGGCCGGGGCGGCCGTGGCTATGAGGGTAACGCCCGAAACCCACAAGGTCGCGCACGGTGAGGCGTGGGGTGATCTGGCTGTCCTGCCGAAGGATGGCGAGATGCCTGGCGAGGGTCTTGGGTGGGTAGGCGGAGAGCGGTTTGCCATCGAGCAGCACCTCGCCATGTTCGAGCTTGATCAGACGCCCCATCGCGGAGAGAAGCGTCGATTTCCCGGCGCCGTTCGGGCCGACAAGGGCGGTCATTTTGCCCAGAGGCATTTTGACCGTCACGTCGTGCAGGATGGGCGTCTCGGTCAGATGAACGGAGAGCGAGCGGGTTTCGATCATCGGGGCCTCCGATGCAGGATGAGAAAGAGAAAGACCAGCCCGCCAAGCGCTTCGATCACCACGGAGACCGAGGTTTGCAGGCGCAGCGCGCGTTCGAACAGGGTCTGGCTTGCGACCAGCACGGTTGCGGCGGTCAGGGCGGAGGCGGGCAAAAGCGCGGCGTGTCGCCAGGTGCCGATCAGGCGATGGGTGAGCGCGGAGACCAGCAGGCCGAAGAAGACGATGGGGCCGACAAGCGCGGTGGAGACGGAGACCAGCAGGGCAACCGCCACCAGAAGGCGCTTTGTGGCGCGGTCGTGATCGACGCCAAGGTTGATCGCCGCCTCGCGTCCCAATGAGATCACGTCGAGCGCACGGTGCTGGCGCATCAGCCAGAGGAAGACGGCGAGCGTGATGCCGGTGGCGATCCATGTCAGGTCGGCATTGACGGCGTTGAAGCGGGCAAAGCTCGCCTGCTGAACCACCGAGAATTCCGAGGGGTCGATCAGGCGGTTGATCAGGGCGGTGAGGCTTCGGAAGAGCACGCCGAGGATCAACCCGGTGAGGACCATGCGGCTCAGATCGGCGGCATTGCGCAGCACCGCGCCGAAGAGAAGGAGCGCGGCGGTGAGCATCAGTGCGGTCTCGAGGATGAATTTCAGCGTCGGGTCGAGGGTCGCAAAGCCGAAGCCGCCGAGAAAGAACACCAGCCCGGTTTGCAGCATCAGGTAGAGCGCATCGAATCCCATGATCGAGGGGGTGAGAATGCGGTTGGCCGTGAGCGTTTGGAACACCATGGTCGAGAGCGCGACGGCGGTGGCGATGGTCACCAGCGCCAGAAGCTTCATGCCGCGAAACGGCAGGACGAAATCCCAGTTGCCGCGCGCGCCAAGTGTCATGAAGGCCAAGACGGACAGCGCGAAGAGCAGGCCGAGCGGCAGGAAACGGGTCTTAACCACGGGCGGCTCTCCCGTTCAGAAGCCAAAGGAAAATTGCCGCGCCCAGAACGCCCAGAACCGTGCCGACGGGCACTTCGAACGGGTAGCGGATGATGCGGGACAGAATATCGCAGGCCAGGACCAGCCCCGCACCGCTGGCGGCCACGACGGGCAGGGTGGCGCGCAGGTTTTCGCCCATGATCCGGGCGACGATGTTGGGCACGACAAGGCCGACGAAAGGAATCATGCCGACGGTGACGACTGTGATCGCGGTGATGATCGAGACGATGGCCAGCCCCAGCGCCATGATCTGGCGATGATCGAGGCCGAGCGATGTGCTGGCCTCTTCGCCCAGCCCCGCGATGGTGAAACGGTCGGCATAGAGATAGGCCGCTAGGGTCAGCGCGCCGCCGAACCAAAGGAATTCGTAACGCCCGAGCATGACGCCGGAAAACTCGCCGGTCATCCAGATGTCGATATATTGCAGCAGGTCGCGTTCATAGGCGAGAAAGGTCGTGAGCGCGCCCAGAATGCCGCCATAGACGATACCGGTGAGCGGCACCATGAGCGGATCGCGCCGCGGGAGGCGGCGGACGATGGCGAGGAAGCCTGCGGTGCCGATCAGAGCGGTGGCAGTCGAGGCGGTCATCTTGAGCCAGATCGCCGCGCCGGGCAGGACAAGCGTGATCGCCACCAGACCGAGAGCGGCGGCCTGACCGGTGCCCGCGGTGGCCGGTTCGACGAAGCGGTTGCGGCTCAGCATCTGCATGATGACACCCGCGACGGCGAGGCCCGCCCCCGCCAGAAGGGCGGCGGCGGTGCGGGGAATGCGGCTGACGAAAAGAAGCCAGAGGTCGCCTCCGCGCAACGACGACACCCCCGTGAGCAAACTCACGAGGGCGAGGACCGCCAGAGTGGCGAGGACGAGGGTCTTGCGGCTCACGAGGCGTCGCCGAACGCCGTTTTGATGATGTCGAGGGTCTCGAGCGTGGATTGGATGCCGCCGCCCGCGATGTAGATGCCGCCAGCGTTCAGATAGACGATATGCCCGGCTTTCGCGGCCTTGGTGTCGGCGATGATCGGGTTGTCGAGCGTCGCCTGCGCGCTTTCGCCCTCGCCGCCAATGGCTGCGACGCGGTCGAGAACCAGAATCCAGTCCGGGTCGGCCTCGCGGATGAATTCGAAGGAGACGGATTCGCCATGCGAGGTATCTGTCAGGCCGGCGACGGCCTCCGGCAGACCGATCTCGCTGTGAATCCAGCCAAACCGCCCGCCCGCGCCATAGGCGGACAGTTTGCCGCCATTGGTCAGGATCAGAAGGGCCGTGCCCTTGTCCCGAACGGCGGCCTCGGTGGCGGCGATCTCGTCGTCGAGCTTGGCGGTCAGGGCTGCGGCCTCGTTCTGCTTGTCGAAGAGCGCGCCATAGGTCGCGAGCCGGGCGCGGGTCTGATCCAGAAGATTGTCGCCCCACATGGTCATGTCGATGGTTGGGGCGAGTTTCGCCAGCGCATCCACCTGGGTTGCGGAGCGCCCGCCCGCGATGATGAGCTCCGGCGCCAGCGCGTTGAGCGCTTCGAAATCCGGTTCGAACAGGGTGCCGATGTCGCTTTGGTACTCGGAAAGATAGGGCAGGAATGTGCTGGAGGTGGCAGAGATGCCCTCGACGCCGAGCGCGTCGAGCATGTCGAGTGCGCCCATGTCGTAGACGGCGACGGTTTTCGGCGCGTGTGGCACGGTGGCAGGGCCGGTCGCGGTGTCGATGGTGACGTCTTCGGCCTGCGCAGCGGTGGCCATGACCGCCAGAAGGGCGGCTTTCAACAAGGTGCGGGACATGCGTTTCTCCTATGTGCGGGACTCAGGGGTCCATTCTTGATTGTTTTCATAGGTTATTGCGCGACCGGGCTGCAACCCGTAATCTGACAGAAAAACTAGGAGAACCTCATGCACATCCAGATCGGTCGTTTCGAGACGCCGCATGCGTCCAAATATCTGCAACAGCTTTGCAAGCATTTCGCCCATAAGGTGGAGGTCGCCTATACGCCGACCGAGGGGCGTGCAGCGCTTCCGCCGGGACCGGCGACGCTTGAGGCGACCGAAACCGGACTGACGGTGCGGCTCTCGGCCAAGGACGATGCGGGCATGGGGCATGCCCGTGCGATCATCGACCTGCATCTCAAGAAATTCGCCTTCCGCGAGGCGTTCGAGGAAATGGTCTGGGAGCCGATCATCGCCGCAGTGTGATGATTAATCGTTTGAAATTAATGAAACATATCAAAAGGCCGCCTCTGTGAAGTGGCCTTATATGTGACGCCTACAGAGAGAACTGAGAGGCCTGCGGCAAAATCCACGGCCCCCCGGTCGGCGGCGGCGTGTTGGTGCGCAAAGCGCAGCCGTAACAGGCCGACAGACGGTGGTCGGTGAAGACGTCCTTGGGCGTGCCTTCGGCCTGAACCTGTCCGCTGCCGAGAAGCGTGACGCGATCCGCGAACATGGCGGTGAGGTTCAGATCGTGCATCACTGCGATCACCCCGCCGCCGCGTTTGGCGTAATCGCGGGCCAGCTCCATCACGGCAAGTTGATGGCCGATGTCGAGTGCGGAAACCGGCTCGTCGAGAATGAGCCAGCGGGGATGGCCGTCGAGAACGGGCTCCCAGATTTGCACCAGAACGCGGGCGAGCTGGGCGCGTTGTCTTTCGCCGCCCGAGAGTTCCTGCACCATCCGACCCTCGAAGCCTTCAAGCCCGACGCGGGCCAGCGCGGTGCGGGGCAGGTGTTCCAAACCCTCTGTACGTCCCGTCGCCAGCCCGGCGGTGAGACCGAGGCGCACGAGTTCGAGAACGGTGAAGGGAAAGGCGACGCTGCCCGATTGCGGCAGGACCGCACGACGCTGCGCCAGATCGAGCGGGGAGAGATGCGAGAGCGGCACGCCGTCGAGCGCGACCTCGCCCTCGAACGCCTGTTCGCCGGTGATGGCGCGCAGGAGCGTGGTCTTGCCGGAGCCGTTCGGGCCGACGATGGCGGTGACTTCACCGGGGGCGGCGGCGAAGCTGACCCGATCAAGGATGGTACGGGCGTCGAAGCGGACGGTGATGTCGGTGGCTGTGATCATCTCAGCTCTCCAGAAGGGCGCGGTTTTTCAACAGGATCCAGAGGAAGAACGGCCCGCCGAGACAGGCGGTGACGATGCCAATGGGCAGTTCGGCGGGGGCGACGGCCACACGCGAGATCATGTCGGCGATCAGCAGCGTGATGGCTCCGAGAAGCGCGGCATTGGGCAGGAGATTGCGATGTTCCGGGCCTTGGAGAAGGCGCAGCAGATGCGGCACGACGATGCCGATGAAGCCGATGCCGCCGGTGATCGCGACCGAGGCCCCGACCGATCCCGCGACGGAAAGAATCGCGATGCGCTTCATCCGCTGGGTGTCGATGCCCATGTGGCTTGCGACGGCCTCGCCCAAGGCGAGCGCATCGAGGGCGCGGGCGAGGAACGGGGCGGCGAGGAGGGCAAGCGCAATGATCGGCCCGGCGGTCAGGAGCTTGGCCCATGTCGCGCCCGCCACCGAGCCCATGCCCCAGAAGGTCAGGTCACGAAGCTGATCGTCGGTCGCCTTGTAGACGATGAAACCGGTCAACGCACCGGTGAGCGCCCCGAGGGCAATGCCCGCGAGGAGCATGGTGGCGACCGAGGTGCGCCCGCCGCGGGTGGCGATCTTGTAAAGTACGAGGGTGGAAATCCAGCCGCCGAGGAAGGCCGCGACCGGTACGAGATAGGCGCCGACGAGATTTTGCAACGCGAGCGGCAGAAGCCCGCCCAGCACGATGGCCGCCACGGCGCCAAAGCCCGCACCTGCCGAAACCCCGACAAGGCCGGGATCGGCGAGCGGGTTGCGGAACAGGCCCTGCATGACTGCACCGGCCACAGCCAGGGCCGCACCGACCAGCGCGCCCGTGAGGACGCGCGGCATGCGGATGTCCCAGACGATGGTCATGTCGCGCAAAGAGGCTTCGCCGATCCCGGCCTTGGCCATGAGCGCGCCGATCACATCGGTGTCGCCCGCAGCGCCCCATCCGAGGCCCAAAAGCATGGTCAGGGCAAGGAGCGCCATAAGCACGAGGCGCAGAAAACGCGCCTTGTCGCGACGGTCGCCCGCGAGGGGGGCGCTTCGGGTCTCCACGATGGCCATGGGTTACTCCGCCGCAGCCCAGAGCGCGTTGTGCAACTCGGTGGCGAAATGCGCGGTGCGCGGACCGAAGCCGAGAGCGGCGGGGGCGACCTGAACGAAAGCGTGGTTTTGTCCGGCGGGCGTTTGCGACAGGGCGGGCAGGTCGAGAATATCGCTCTTGTTGGCGTCATGCTCGCTCTGGCCGGTGCTGTCCATCATCAGGACGACATCGGGGGCAGCGGCGATGATCGCCTCGTCGCTCATGATCTTGTAGCCCTGAAACGCGCCGGACATGACGTTTTCTGCCCCCGTGAGCGCGATGATCCCATCCGCGCCGGTGCCGTCGCCCGCCACATTCAGACGCCCGCCCTGATTGGACAGGATGAAGAGCACGCGGGGCGGGGTGCCCGCTTCGGTGCGGGCCTGGTCGAGGCTGTCGAATTGCGTCTCGATTTCGGTGGCGAGGCTGTCGGCCTTGGCGGGGACGCCAAGCGCTTCGCCGACCGTGTGGATCGCCGCAATGACGGAGGCTTCGGAGAACCCGTCCTTGACCGGCACCAAGGGGATCGAGGCGGCGCGGAGCTGGTCGAGCACTTCGGGCGGACCGGCGGTGTCACGGGTGAGGATCAGATCGGGGCCGACGGAAAGCACGCCCTCGGCCGACAGTTGTCGCATATAGCCGACATCGGGCAGGGCCTCGGCCTCAGGCGGAAATTGCGAGGTGGTGTCGCGGGCAACCAGCCGATCACCTTCACCCAGAGCATAGACGATCTCGGTCACCGGGCCGCCGATGGCGACGATGGAGGTCGCTTCCGGGTAGCTCTGGGCGTGGGCAGAGAGCGGCAGGAGGAGGGCGGCGCTCAGAAGGAGGGGCTTCATTTACGCCTCCGGCAGATCGGCAAGAATCTGATGCCATTGGGCCAGATCGTCGTCGTCATTCTCGCGCTGGCCGAAGCACTGGAAGATCAGCCCGCCGTCGGCGTCGAACGCCTCAAGCGAGACTGCGGGGCCGCGCTTCGTCGGCTTGTCGACGACATAGACCTCGGCCAGATGATCGCCGCGCAGATGCAGGTTGAAGCGCGGATCGAGCACGTTGAGCCATGGTCCCATGGGTTTGATCGTGTCGAGCGTGCCCCAGTGGATCTGGATATTGCCGCGATTGCCGACAAAGAGCACAACCTTCTGATGTGCGGCGGAAACAGCGTCGAGGAAATCCGCGACGGCCTCGGGCTTGATCTTGCGCACGAAGGGCGCACCGGCGAGACGATAGGCACCGAGGCGGTTCATGCCGAGTTTCGCGGCCAGCCGATTGAACTGATGGGTGTCGGTCATGCGCGCCCATTCCTCGACAAGGATGTCGCGCTTGTCCGCGTTGATCTTTGCGCCCTCCGTGGGCTGGCGCGGTTCGACTGCGATCTCCGGCGACTGGTCCTCGAGCGCCAGCACATCGACAAGCGGTTGCCAGGCATCGTGGTTTGAGCCGTCGCGCAGGAAGATTTTCTGCAAGGCATCGCCCGAGGCGTCGAAGAATTGCAGCGTGCGGCGGATGCCTTTTTCGGTTTCGTTTTCGATGGCGAAGCCGAAGGTCCAGAACTTCGGGAAAATCCGTGTGTCGATCTCCTTGCCGAGCACCATGGAAGCATGCGGGCCGGATTTGTAGGTCTCGAAGGTGCCGACGCGTTCGTGCACACAGGAGGCGTTGCGGGTCAGCGCCATGACCTCGCCCAGAGCGGTGAGGCGGGGCATGACCGCGTCGGGATGGGCGTCAATCCGGGTGACGGTCATGCCCGGCGTCGTCCC
The DNA here is from genome assembly GCF_002407265.1 of Celeribacter ethanolicus. Taxonomy (NCBI): domain Bacteria; kingdom Pseudomonadati; phylum Pseudomonadota; class Alphaproteobacteria; order Rhodobacterales; family Roseobacteraceae; genus Celeribacter; species Celeribacter ethanolicus. The sequence goes on along the minus strand of NZ_CP022196.1, from coordinate 1,887,932 downwards.
GACATGGGCGGCCACCAGTTCGGCTTCGGAAATGCCGAGACTGTCGGCGAGATCGCGGTCGCGCTTGCCGGTGTTGGCGGATTTCGCGGCGCGGATGTCTTCTGCGGTGAGCGGTTTGTTCATGGCGAGGCCTCACGTGATGGGTGGACGCGCGCGGGACACGAAGGACCACCCCGCGCGCTGGCTTGGGTCAGACGACCCTGGCAACGGAACGGGAGAGGGGGCGGCGCGGGGCGAGCCCTGTGCCGGTTGTCATGCAGAGAACTGAAAGGATCATCGGCAAGCCCCGTTTCCCAAGATGCGGTGTCGGGCTGGCTGCCGCGCGGGCGCTTGCGTTGCGATGGGGCTATAATGCCTGAGTTAATCTGTCAAGTTATTTGGCGCAGTGAAGGCCATAAAAGAAAACGCGCCCGCCGGTGGTCCGGGGGCGCGTTTTCGATAGCTCTGATGCTATGCGATCAGGCGCGGGTCATCCGGCCATAGGCCACATCGGTGATGTCCGAGCGGTTCAGGCCGATGTCGGCGAGTTCGCGGTCGGACAGCGCTTCGAGCGCCTTGAGGGTCTTGGCGGCGTGGCGGTACGCGGCAAGCTTGCCGAACAGGCCAGCGCCGAACCCTTTGGTGCCGGAGGCGGAGCTCGGCGCGAGGGTGTGGGACAGGGTCGTCATGTTTGTCGGTCCTTGAGATAAAGTTTTCAAACCGCATCAAAAATGTGCAGCATTTATTCTCGTGCGCATATATGTCGGGCGATTTGTGAAAACAGATGCCCAAATGGCAGTCCCGTCATGCGTTCGAGGCATGGCTCCCGAGAAAGGCCTCACGCGGGCGGGGGCTTGCGGTTTGCCCGCGTGAGGCCTTGGTCTATAGAGGGCAGGGTAAAAGGAGATCCCCGATGAGCACAGCAACTCCGGCCACGCGCTTTCTCGACAAGGCAGGGATTGCCTATGATCTGTTCGAATACGACTATGGCGGGGGCGATGGGCCCATCGGGTTGCAGGCAGCGGAGGCGATCGGCTGGCAGGCGGCGCGGGTGTTCAAGACGCTGATGCTCGAGGTCGACGGCAAACCGGCCTGCGCGGTGATCCCCTCGGATCGGTCGCTGTCGATGAAGAAGGTCGCTGCGGCGCTCAAGGGCAAAACGGCGAAGATGATGGAGCCGGTGAAGGCCGAACGGCTGACCGGGTTTCACACCGGCGGTATCAGCCCTTTCGGCCAGAAAAAGCGCGTGCCGGTGGTGTTCGATGCGACGGTGATTTCAGTCGAGGCCCCGGTGGTGATGAACGGCGGCAAGCGCGGGCTGATGGTCTGTCTTGCGCCCGAGCCGGGGATTGCGGCGCTGGCGGCGGCGGTGGCGGAGGTCAGCGTCGTCTGACGGGGGCCGTGGAGACGCGGATGTCGCGACATTTTTGCGAAACGCGACAAAACGTTCGAAAAGCCGTTAACAGAGCGATTCGCCTGTGCTAGCCTGTGCGTAATAAAAAGAATTTGGCAGGCTATACAGGCAATGAGAACGGGCTATTCCGGCACGTTTGTCATCGCGTGGACGCAAGGAGAGCTCGACGGGCTGTCCAATGCGCCGCTGACCGCATTGAACGTGGGCGCTTCCTGGCGCTGGACGGGCGAGGCGGTCTGTGTCGACGGTGCGCGCGATGTCTATGTGCTCGACGGGGCAATCGGGCGGGCGGAGCTGCACCAGCGTGCGGCTCAATCCGTGCGCCGACTGATCGGGGCCGCTGTGGCGGATGTCCCGATCTATCAGGACAAGGAGGCGCGCGGGCGTCTGTTCGATGGCGGATTCGACGTCACCGACGGGCTCAAGCGCTATGAGATCACCCTGATCGACACGCCGCATCTCGGCGCGCCGCTTCTGATGTTCGTGGGGGAAGTGCCGCCATCGGATACCGATCTCTGGGTGGTCTCGACCCATGTTGCGAGTGCGCGCGATGCCGAGGAAAGCCGCCCCGGTGGCGTGATTTGCTTTACCTCCGGGACGAAAGTTTTGACGCCGCAAGGGCCGCGCGCGGTCGAGGCCCTGCGCGAGGGCGATGCGGTGCAGACCAAGGACAACGGCGTGCAGAAGCTGCGCTGGATCGGGCAGCGCCATATGTCCGGTGCGCGGCTCTATGCCCTGCCGCAACTGCGCCCGATCCGGTTCCGGGCCGATGCCCTCGGTATGGGGCAACCGGATGAGGATCTCATTGTGTCGCCGAACCACCGGATGCTGTTGCGCGGACCAGCCGCGCGGGATCTGTTCAATGCCGACGAAGTGCTGGTGGCGGCGCGCGATCTGGTCAACGACCGCTCGATCACCGTGGAGCGGCACCTGCGCGCGGTGGAGTATATCCATCTGTTGTTCGACGCCCATGAGGTGATCTTTGCCAACGGGTTGGAGACCGAAAGCTACCATCCGGGCTTCACCGATCTCGCGATGGTCGAAGAAGAGCAGCGCGCCCGTCTCCTGGAGCGTTTCCCGCATCTCGCGGATCAGCCGGGCGATTACGGCCCGGCGGCGCGCCGGACCCTGTCGGCGGCGGAAGCGGCGATCCTCTTGCACAATGTGGCCTGAAATCGCGCTGTGACGCTTGACACCGGGGCGCGCGGCTGTATAAGCCCGCCATCCGGTGTGCAGCGATGTGCGCCGGGTTATTCATTGGTGTTGGTGGCCCTCGCAAGAGGAACCCTGTCAACCCGGGGTGCGGCTCAGACCGTCCGGGGAGAGGACAACGCCCTTCGAAATATTCAGAAGGAGATCAGCCGTGACCAAACGCACGTCTGCCAAGTACAAAATCGACCGCCGCATGGGCGAAAACATCTGGGGCCGTCCGAAGTCCCCGGTCAACCGTCGTGAATATGGCCCGGGCCAGCACGGTCAGCGCCGCAAGGGCAAGCTGTCCGACTTCGGTCTGCAGCTCCGCGCCAAACAGAAGCTGAAAGGCTACTACGGCGACCTGACCGAGAAACAATTCCGCCGCATCTTCGCCGACGCCGAGCGTCAGCGTGGCGATACCGGTGAGCTTCTCATCGGCCTGCTCGAGCGCCGTCTCGACGCCGTCGTCTACCGTGCGAAATTCGTGCCGACCATCTTCGCGGCCCGTCAGTTCGTGAACCACGGCCATGTGCTCGTGAACGGTGAGCGCGTGAACATCCCCTCCTACCGCGTGAAAGAGGGTGACGTGATCGAGGTCCGTGCGAAATCCAAACAGCTCGCCACCGTGCTCGAAGCTGTGGCTCTGACCGAGCGTGACGTTCCGGATTACCTCGACGTCGACCACAACAAAATGACCGCGACCTTCGTGCGCACCCCGGGCCTCTCCGATGTGCCCTACGCTGTGCAGATGGAACCGAACCTCGTCATCGAATTCTACGCTCAGAACTGATCTGAGCCGAAGATCGAAGATTTTCGAAAGGCCGTCCCTCGGGGCGGCCTTTTGCTTTGGCGTGCCAAGGCCAGGAAAACCCGGCCTGATCCGAATCCCCTTTCGTGCTATGCTGAGACGGGTATTTCAGGAGGCTGTGATATGGCGGCGCGTGATATTTCGTTTGGGTCTTTCAATCTCTACAATCTGCAATCGCCGGGCGTGGCGATGTATTCCGGGTCGCGCTGGACCGAGGAACAATACGAGGCGAAGATTTTCTACACCGGAGCGGTGTTGAAACGGATCGCCGCCGATGTCGTCGGGTTTCAGGAACTCTGGGCCGGGGAGGCGCTCCGGGAGGCGATGCAGATGGCGGGGCTGGATGCGACACATCGGGCGCTGGTGCCGCCCGGTCATCCGGGCAATCGTATCGTCTGCGCCGGGATGGTGCGCATGGATCTCCTTGTTGATGAGCCGGAATGGATCGTCGATTTCCCCGAGGACATGGTGCTGGCCTCCGGCGGTGACGACCCGCAGCAGGACCGCATCGCCGTGGCGCTCACGACGTTTTCGCGGCCCGTCCTGCATTTTACGGTACAGCCGCATCCGGACACGCCGGTGATCCATGTCTTTGTTGCGCATTTCAAATCCCGTCGCCCGACGGAGCTTTGGCGCGAGGAGTGGTACGAGGCGGATCTGCACAAGGATCACCTCAACGCGCTGGGCTATGCCGTGTCGACCATCCGGCGCACGGCGGAGGCGACGGCGCTCAGGATGATCATCACCAATCTCACCAAGGGCACGAACACGCCCGTGGTGGTGATCGGCGACATGAATGACGGCAAGCTGTCGAACACGCTCAACATCCTCACGGAGCAGCCGCAATACCTGACGGGTCTGTCGGAAGGCGGTGGCGACAATGCGCTTTATACCGCGCAGACGCTTCAGGAATATCGCTCGACACGGGATGTCTATTACACCCATGTCTTCAAGAAGGAACGTGAGAGCCTTGATCACATCCTGTTTTCGCAGGAGTTCTACGATCACTCGAAGCGGCGGCTCTGGGCCTTCGACGAAATGACGGTGGACAACGACCACCTCAACATCGAGGACCACAAGGCCACGGGCACCAACGATCACGGCATCCTACGTGCGGGGTTTCGGTGGAAACCGGCGGCGGGCGCGGTCGCCTAGGCCTGTGATCGCGTGGAAACCGAAGCGCGCGCGCAACAACTGCGTCTGTGCTGCTCATGCCGCTGGCAAAGTCCGGCACGCGGCGCTAAGAGGAGCGGGTAAATTCTAAGCGAGTGGACCCATGACCCGTTTGATCGAACCGCAACCCGGCATCCTCGACATCGCTCTGTATCAGAGCGGGGCGAGCCATGTGCAGGGCGTCGAAAATGTGATCAAGCTGTCGTCGAACGAAAACCCGTTCGGCGCGCCGGAAAGCGCGAAGGCAGCCTTTGCCAAGGCGGTTCACACCCTCCATCGCTATCCGAACACCGATCACAGCAGTCTGCGCAAGGCGATCGGCGATGTGCACGGGCTCGACCCGGAGCGCATCATCTGTGGTGTCGGCTCGGACGAGATCATCCACTTCCTCTGCCAGGCCTACGCCGGTGTGGGCGATGAGGTGATCTACACCGAGCACGGCTTTTCCATGTACAAAATCTCCGCGCGTGCCGCAGGGGCGACGCCGGTCTGCGTGCCCGAGCGCGAGCGCGTTGTGGATGTGGACGCCATTCTCGAAGCCTGCACCGAGCGCACGAAGCTTGTGTTCATCGCCAACCCGGCGAACCCGACAGGTACGATGATCGGCCAGCGCGACATCGCGCATCTCGCCGCCAACCTGCCGCCGCAGGTGCTTCTGGTGCTCGATGGTGCCTATGCCGAGTTCGTCGAGGGCTTCGACGGGGGGGCGGCACTGGTCGAGGCGCGTGACAATGTGGTGATGACGCGGACCTTTTCCAAGATCTACGGTCTGGGCGGGGTGCGTGTCGGCTGGGGCTACGGTCCCAAGGACATCATCGACGTGCTGAACCGTGTGCGCGGGCCGTTCAACCTCTCGGAGGCGCAACTGGCCGCGGCCGAAGCCGCCGTCAAGGACCGCGACTGGGTGGAAAAATGCCGCGAGGACAACACCCGGCTGCGGGCCTGGCTTGCCGAGGCGCTGATGGAGCTGGGCATTCCGTCCGACACCTCCTGTGCGAACTTTGTCCTGGCACGGTTCACCGATCAGGCGGAGGCGGAGGCCTGTGACGAGTTCCTGAAATCTCAGGGCATCATCGTGCGTCGGGTCGGAGGCTATGGTCTTCCGAACTGCCTGCGGATCACCGTTGGCGACGAGGCCTCTTGCCGCCGTGTTGCCCATGTGATCGGTCAGTTCAAAGGGGAACAGGCCGGTGTCTGAAACTGTGTCTGAAGCTGCGTCCGGGGTGATCTACAACCGTGTCGCACTGATCGGGCTGGGCCTGATCGCGGGTTCGATGTCCTTGGCGATGCGTCGCGCGGGCGTGGCGGGCGAGATCACGGGCTATGCCCGTTCTCAGGCCACGCGTGACACGGCGCGCGAGATCGGCCTAGTGGACCGGGTTTGCGACACCGCGACCGAGGCGGTGAAAGACGCCGATCTGATCGTGCTCGCCGTGCCTGTCGGCGCGATGGGGCCGGTGATGGCGGAGATTGCCCCGGCGCTGAAACCCGGCGCGGTGGTGACCGATGTCGGCTCGGTGAAGAAATCCGTGCTGGACGCCGTCATGCCGCATATCCCCGAGGGTGCTCATTTCATCGGCACCCACCCGATGGCGGGGACGGAGCATTCCGGGCCCCGGTCTGGTTTTGCCGAGCTGTTCGACAACCGTTGGTGCCTGATCGTGCCGCCCGAGGGCGCGAACGAGGGCGAGGTCAAGAAGCTCGAGGATTTCTGGTCCGCCCTTGGCGCCAACATCGAGCGGATGGACCCGGAGCACCATGACATTGTCTGCGCCGTGGTGTCCCATGTGCCGCACCTGATCGCCTATACGATGGTGGGTGTCGCCGACGATCTGCGCCGGGTGACCGATCAGGAGGTGATCAAATTCTCCGCCGCAGGGTTCCGGGATTTCACCCGCATCGCGGCCTCCGACCCGACCATGTGGCGCGACGTGTTCCTGACCAACAAGGAGGCGGCGCTGGAAATTCTCGGGCGTTTTACCGAAGAGCTTTTCGCCCTGCAACGGGCGATCCGCACCGGCGATGGCGACACGCTGCATGACTATTTCACCCGCACCCGCGCCATCCGTCGCGGCATCATCGAGGCGGGGCAGGACACGGACGCGCCGGATTTCGGACGCGGAAAAAAAGGCGGCTGAGTACGACCTCCGTTGGCGGAAAAGCGACGGCTCCCTTTTGGGGAGCCGTTTCATTTCGGGAATATGATTTGCCTCATCAAGGTGTGCCCCTAAGGTCCATGCGAGAGGGGCGAGACCTCAGCGGATGACAATGCGCGGTGCAGGCCCCAGAGGGATGAACCCGAGCGTGATCATCCCATCTTTCAGGTTCAGCTCCGCGTCAATCGTATCCTTGCGCCCCGACAGCCCGGCCAACATCTCGCCGCCGCGGAGCGCCAGATTGCTCATGTTCTCCGGGATCGCGCCGGTGGCAATCGCCAGCTCGATCATCTCGCGCCAGTTCTCCGCCTTCACCGCCACCTTGCCGACGGGATAGCCGCGCTTGTCGACGTCGAAGGCACCGGTGAGCTTGAGTTTCAGCTCTCCCCAATGGGCCGAGAAATTCTCGACGTCGATATGGGTCGGCTGCGGGCGCGGACCTTCGAGGGCGTGAATGTCCCAGGGGCTGTCGAAACTCGCGGTCATTTTGAGGTCGAGCTCTTCGAAGCGGTCCGACAAAAGCCCCTTGGGGTCCAGATCTTCGACCAGACCACCTGTGGGTGCGAAACCTTGGGCATTCAGAGTGATGTCATGGGTCAACGCGTCGTCGGCGCGCCGTTGAGAGGCCACCTGCGCACTGTCGAGCGTCACGCCCCAGGTCGCGGTCGACAGGAGTTTCAACCCGTCGATCGCCACGGAGGCATGATCGAGCGTCAGGTTCGGGCCGGGATCGACGAACAATTGCGCCTCCGCCGAATCCTGGGTGAGGTCGAGGCGCTGATAGGGGGAGGCCAGCGTCAACTCCGGCGCCATGTGCAGGGTAAACCGGGTCGGGCGGAAGCTCTGGCTCAGGATTTCGATTTTGGGCGTCGAAAGCGCCACGCCGGTCCGCGGATCGGCCAGACGCGGCTCCATGATCGCGGTGTCGAAACGGGCCGGGAAACCACGAGTTTTGACTTCGACGGTTTCCGCCTGCCAACCCTCACTGGCGCGGGCGTCGATCCAGGCGGCAATCGCGTGTTCCGTGCCGCGCGCACCGATGATCCAATAGCCGGAATAGAGAATGAACACGGCCAGCACGAGCCAGATCAGTTTGCGCATCTTGGGGTCCCGTCTTTTCTTTCCCGGATGGCCCGTGTTTAACGGGGGGAGGCGGAGCTGAAAAGAGGAGAGAGGGCGATGTCCTCCTATGATGCGGCGGATCACGCGCTTGTGCATGTGGACCTGCGCGAAGGGTTTTGGGTCTTTGGCTATGGCTCCCTGATGTGGAGTCCTGGATTTGCGTTCGTCGAGCGTCTGCCTGCGGTGCTTTCCGGGTACGCGCGGTCCTTTTGCATGTGGTCGATCCACCATCGCGGCTCGCCCGAGGTGCCGGGGCTGGTTTTGGCGCTCGATGCGGAGGCGGGGGCCTCCTGTCAGGGGCTGGCATTTCGCGTCGGGCCGGAGGTGGCGGAACAGGCCCTGGCGGAGTTGCGCGAACGCGAGCTTGTGTCTTCGGCCTATCTCGAACACGAGGTGGTGTTGACCCTGTCGGATGGGCGCGATGTTCCGGCACTGGCCTATGTGGTCGACCCGGCACATGTGCAATACACCGGGCCCTTGAGCCTTGAGCGACAGGCCGAGGTGATCGCCGGCGCCTGTGGCGGGCGGGGGCCGAATTGCGACTATCTTTTCTCGACCGCCGAGCATCTGGCCCAGCTCGGAATGGAAGATCTTGAGCTGACAGAGCTTTCCGAGATGGTCCGGCATCGGCTTAAAACGTAAGGAAACGTCCGGACACGAAATCGCGTGTTGGCAGAGGGCTTTAGAGCCCCTATCGTGAGCACGAACCGTCAAGGGGTCAGGACGTCGATGGACCAACCCGATCACACGCGAAAGCGTCAGGCTAAACCGCAGGCTGAAAAGCGTCAGGCCGAGCTGAAATTCTTTTCCCAACCCGTGCGCCAGATCACGCTGATGATCGTCGTGCTGGGGCTGGTCGTGGCCGGGCTTGTCATGGCTCTGCCGCGGGTTGGACCGGTGTTTTTTGCCAATCTCTATCTCAACTTCTTTATCGCCGTGGTGTTCTTCATCGGTATCCTGTCGTGTTTCTGGCAGGTGGCGCAACTCGTGGCTTCTGTGAACTGGATCGAACGCTTCACCGGCCAGCGCCCGAATGTTCCGGGCAAGGCGGCCCCACGTTTGCTCGCGCCTTTGGCTGCGTTGCTGCGCGGTCGCGGCGCGCATTCGCAAATCTCGGCAAGCTCCTCGCGCTCCATCCTCGATTCGGTCGCGACCCGTATCGATGAGGCGCGCGACATCACGCGTTACATTGCCAACCTGCTGATTTTCCTAGGTCTTCTCGGGACCTTCTATGGCCTCGCCACCACCGTTCCGGCGCTGGTCGATACCATCCGTTCGCTGTCGCCCTCTGAGGGAGAAGGCGCGAGCGATGTTTTGGGCCAGCTCATGGGCGGGCTGGAAAGCCAGCTCGGCGGTATGGGGACGGCCTTTGCCTCCTCGCTTCTGGGGCTCGCGGGGTCGCTGGTTGTCGGTATGCTCGAACTGTTCGCGACCCATGGTCAGAACCGGTTCTACCGCGAGTTGGAAGAGTGGATGTCCACCATCACCCGCATCGGCTTTGCCTCGGATGTGGGCGAGGGCGAGATGTCGGGGGCGGTCGCGGTGCTCGATTACATGAGCGAGCAGATGCAACAGTTGCAGGAGATGTTCACCCGCTCTGACGCCGCCCGTGTCGCGGTCGACAACCGTCTGGAACAACTGGTCTCCTCAATGGACCGGCTGGTGTTGCAAATGGATGCGGACAGCGGCGCGGCGCCTCTGCTCGGACGGATCGCCGAGGGGCAGGAGCGGTTGATCGGGGTGATGGAGAGCCGGTTCGCGACAGAGGAAGAGCCGTTCGACGCCGAGGCCCGCATGCGGTTGCGCTCGATTGACGTGCAACTTCTGCGCATTCTCGAGGAACTCTCGGCGGGGCGTCAGGAAAGCGTCTCCGAACTGCGCTCCGAACTGGCCGAGCTGACCCGCGTACTGCGCGGATTGGGCGAATAGCCCATGGCCGTTCTGCGCCGCTCCTCCCATCGCATGTCTGGCTCGATCTGGCCGGGGTTTGTCGATGCGATGACGGCGCTTTTGCTGGTGCTGATGTTCGTTCTGACCATCTTCATGGTGGTGCAATCCATGCTGCGCGACCAGATTTCCGGGCAGGAACACGAGCTTGATGCCCTGACCGGCGAATTGAACGCGCTGGCCACCGCGCTTGGGCTGGAACAACAGAAGAGCCTCGGGCTTGAGACCCAGATCGGTACGTTGCAGGCGACGCTGTCGGATGTGCAGGCCCGGGCCAAGGCTCAGACCGCGACCATCGAGGGCTTGCAGGGCGAGAATGCCGTGCTGACCGGACGGATCGCCTCGTTCGAAGCGCAGGTGGCAAGCCTGTTGGCCGAGCGCGATGCAGCACTGACCGAAGGCGCGCAACTGGCCGCACAGATCGAGGATCTGGAGTCGGCGAAGGCGCAGTTGATCACGGATCAGGAGGCCGCGCAGCTTGCACTGGCAAAGGCGCGCGACGAGATCGACGCAGCGGAGGAAGAGGCGCGTTTGGCGGCGGCGCGGCGTGAGGCGCTGGACGCTTTGGTGGCGCAGTTGAAGACGGAAACGAACGAACGGCAGGCGGCTTTGGCGGCGGCGCAGGAACAGCTTTCTCAATCGGAGAAAGACCGGCTGGCCGCTGCGGCGGCGTTGAAGGCCTTGCAGGAGCGGATGGCCGGATCGGACGATGAGCTGACCGCGATGACTTTGGCCTTGGAGGAGGCGCGCAAGCAGGCCGAGGAGACTTTGACGCTTCTGGCGGCGGCGCGCACGGCGCGGGACAAGTTGCAGGCCGAACTCGACAGCGATGTGTCGGATCGCGACAAACAGGCGGCGCTTTTGGCGACCGCACAGGCGGCTCTGATCGACGAAGAGGCGAAATCGGCGGAGGGCGAACGCAAGCTGGCGCTTCTGAATGCGCAAGTGGCACAGATGCGAGAGCAATTGTCGGCGCTGCAATCGACGCTGGATGTGCGCACGGCGGCAGATACGGAGAACGAGGTTCAGATCGACAGCCTGACCCAACGGCTCAACGCCGCTTTGGCGCAGGTCGCCGCCGAAGAACGGGCGCGGGCCGCTTTGGAAGAGGCGGAGCGCAAACGGTTGGAGGAGGAGGCGAAAAGCCTTCAGAGCTATCGTTCGGAGTTTTTCGGGCGGATGCGGCAAATTCTTGGCGATCGTGAAGGGGTGAAAATCGTCGGGGACCGGTTCGTGTTCTCCTCCGAGATTCTGTTCGAACCGGCCTCTGCCGAGCTGGGGCCTCTGGGCAAGACGCAGATCGCGCGGGTGGCACGCATCCTGTCCGAGGTGGCGGCGGAGATCCCGCCCGAGATCGACTGGGTCATTCGCGTCGATGGCCACACCGACAAGACGCCGCTGTCGGGGACCGGAGAATATCGTGACAACTGGGAGCTGTCTCAGGCCCGCGCGCTCGCCGTGGTGCGCTACATGGTCAACGATCTGGGCTTTGATCCGTCACGTCTCGTGGCGGCGGGATTCGGGGAATATCAGCCGATTGCGGTGGGGGGCAGCCCCGAGGCCTTGGCGCAGAACCGTCGGATCGAGTTGAAGCTGACCGAGAAATAATTTCACTTATCAATGCGAAAGCGCTCTTCGAGGTGGTCGATCTCTGCGCCCTTGCGGATCAGTTGCACCGTGGCGGTATAGCCGCCTATGGGCCACGCGCCCGGAGATTTGCGCCCGACGGCGCGGAACATGCGGGCCTGATCCTTGTCGAGGAGGGCGTCGTGGCTGATGACCTCGCCCTCGGGGCCGAAAATGCTCATCCGAAGAATGTCGCCTTGCAACGTGCCATAGCCGAAGCCGAAAACCACAAGCGCGGGGCTGTCGGAACCGAGCGGGTCGTGGCCCGCCGTTCCCGCCTTGACGCTCTCGTAATCCGGCACCTTGGTGTCAAGGCCGAGGGTCAGCAGGCCGCCCGCGTGATAGACCATGTCGCGGTCCCAGAGCGTGCCGTTCAACATGGCCTCTTCGCCGCAGGCAATCAGCCCTGTGGGGTTGAACGGATCGATGACCTTGCCATTGTGGCGCAGGGCGAGGTGAACATGAGGGAATTCGGTCATGCCGGAGAGGCCGACCTGTCCCAGAACGGTGGAAGCCCCGACACGCTGGCCTTGCTGAACCGCGATGGTGCCGTTCATCATGTGGCAATATTGCGTGCTCCAGCCGTCGCCATGGTCGATCACCACACCATTGCCGCATTCCTTGCCGGTGACGTCGGGCGCCCCCTCGCTGCCTTGGGGAACATCCTCCATGCCGTCGCGAATGGCCTTCACCGTGCCGGGGGCGGAGGCGAGGACATCGACGCCCTGCCACATGTCGAGGGTGACGGGGAGGGCGAAATCCGTGCCCTTGTGACCGTCGTAACTCAGCGTGCCGCAGGTGAAATCGGCGGCACCGGGGCCGGGATCGGCATCGACGTAATTCTGGATGTAACAGGACTGGCCTAACACACAGTCGATGGGCGGGGCGAGCACCGGGTCACGGGCGAGGGCCGGGGTGGCGAGGAGAGGGGCAAGAACCAGGGGGGCAATCAGGGCACGCATGACAGACATCGGTTGGTGATCGTTCGGGGCACCGTTGCGCGATGAAAAAGCCCCGTCAAGGGACGGGGCTTTTCAAAGGCTTATTCCGCGGTGAGCAGAGGCGGTTTCTTCGAACGCCCGATGCGCGGGGCGCCGGGTTCCTCGATGATCAGGTCAATGTTGCCATCCTTGACGCCGATCTTGACCACGCCACCCTTCGCGAGCTTGCCGAACAGAAGTTCTTCGGCCAACGGTTTCTTGATATATTCTTGGATGACGCGGCCCAGCGGACGTGCGCCCATCTTGTCGTCATAGCCTTTGTCGGCGAGCCATTCGGCGGCCGGGCGGGTCAGTTCGATGTGCACGTTGCGGTCCATGAGCTGGGCCTCGAGTTGCAGCACGAATTTCTCGACGACCTGCAGGATGACCTCTTTCGGCAGCGGACCGAAGGAGACCACCGCGTCCAGACGGTTGCGGAACTCCGGGGTGAAGGTCCGCTCGATAGCGGCCGTATCTTCGCCCTCGCGGCGGTCGCGGCCGAAACCGATGGCCTCTTTCGCCTGCTCGGTCGCACCGGCGTTGGAGGTCATGATCAGGATCACGTTGCGGAAATCGACGGTGCGGCCGTTGTGATCGGTCAGTTTGCCGTTGTCCATTACCTGCAACAGGATGTTGTAGACATCCGGGTGCGCCTTTTCGATTTCGTCGAGCAGGAGCACGCAATGCGGGTGCTGGTCCACGCTGTCGGTCAAAAGACCGCCCTGATCGAAACCGACATAGCCCGGAGGCGCGCCGATCAGACGGGAGACGGCATGTTTCTCCATGTATTCCGACATGTCGAAGCGCAGAAGCTCCACGCCCAGAGTGTCGGCGAGCTGTTTTGCGACTTCGGTTTTCCCCACGCCGGTCGGACCCGCGAAGAGATAGTTGCCGATCGGTTTCTCCGGCTCGCGCAGACCGGCGCGGGCCAGTTTGATCGCGGAGGCCAGGGTTTCGATGGCCTTGTCCTGACCGAAGACCACACGTTTGAGCGTCGCTTCGAGATCCTTGAGCACCTCGGCGTCGTCTTTGGAGACGTTCTTCGGCGGGATGCGGGCGATCTTGGCCACCACCGCTTCGATCTCTTTCGGGGAGATCGTTTTGCGGCGTTTGCTTTCGGCCACGAGATGTTGCGCGGCCCCGGCCTCGTCGATCACGTCGATCGCCTTGTCGGGCAGTTTGCGGTCGTGGATGTAGCGCGCGGACAGTTCCACGGCGGTCTTGATCGCATCATGGGTGTAGCGGATGTCGTGATGCTCCTCGAAATAGGGCTTGAGACCCTGAAGGATTTTTACGGCATCGTCCACAGACGGCTCGTTGACGTCGATTTTCTGGAACCGACGGGACAGGGCGCGGTCCTTCTCGAAATGCTGGCGGAACTCCTTGTAGGTCGTCGAGCCCATGCAGCGCAGTTTGCCGCCTTGCAAAGCCGGTTTCAGCAGGTTGGACGCATCCATCGCGCCGCCGGATGTGGCGCCGGCGCCGATCACGGTGTGAATCTCGTCGATGAAGAGAATCGCGTCCGGATGATCTTCGAGCTCCTTGACCACGGCTTTCAGGCGTTCTTCGAAATCGCCGCGATACCGGGTCCCGGCCAGAAGCGCGCCCATGTCGAGCGAGTAGATCGTGGAATGGGCCAGAACCTCCGGGGTTTCGCCATCGACGATTTTCTTGGCGAGACCTTCGGCAATGGCGGTTTTGCCCACGCCCGGATCGCCCACCAGAAGCGGGTTGTTCTTACGGCGACGGCAGAGCACCTGAATGCAGCGTTCGACTTCTTCGGCGCGACCGATCAGCGGATCGACATCGCCTTTCATCGCTTTCTTGTTCAGGTCGACACAGTATTTCGCCAGCGCCGATTCCTTGTCCTCGCCCGCGGGCTGGGCCTGTTGCGTCTGGGCCTCTTCCTCGTTCTGGTCGGCGCCGGTGATCGGGCGCTGTTCGCCAAAAGCCGGGTCTTTGGCCACACCATGGGCGATGAAATTCACCGCGTCATAGCGCGTCATGTCCTGTTCTTGCAGGAAATAGGCGGCGTTGGATTCGCGTTCGGCAAAGATCGCGACGAGCACGTTTGCCCCGGTCACTTCGGTGCGACCGGAGGATTGAACATGGATCGCGGCACGCTGGATCACACGCTGGAAAGAGGCGGTCGGGACCGCTTCGGACCCTTCGACATCGGTGACGAGCGTCGAAAGATCGTCCTCGATATAATCCAGAAGGGTTTTCCGAAGCTCCTCGAGATCGACGTTGCAGGCCTGCATGACGCGGGCCGCGTCGGGTTCGTCGATCAGCGCCAGCAGTAGGTGTTCCAGGGTGGCGAGTTCGTGGCGGCGGGCATTGGCCAGCGCCAGAGCTGCGTGGATGGCTTGCTCAAGGGTGTTCGAAAATGACGGCACGTCGTTCTGTGCTCCTTCGCATTCGGGGTCTGGAGGGGGACTGGCCCCGCACCCTACCGTGGCCTCATACTCTTAAAGTTCGATTGATACGTCCGAGCTTCAAGGAAAAAAGTGGTTAACGCCGGTAAATTTTTCGGAGGCGCCAAGTTTTGTGCGGTTTGGGCCGAATGTTCCCCTCATTCGTTCACAATCATCTATGATGACTTGACAGGAAAACAAGGGGCAGACCGGGTGTCAGAACCGGTCCTTGCGCGCCCGGATTTCGGCGAAGGCCGCAACATCCGGGGCCTCCGTCATGCCGAGCGCCTGTTTCACCTGGGGGAGATGTGCGCGCAGGAACGGATTGGTCGCCAGCTCCAGAGACAGCGCGGAGGGTACGGTGGCCTCGCCTTTGGCGCGTGCCTCTTCGATGGCTTTGGCACGATTTTGCAGCGCGGTGTTGTCGGGCTCGACGGTGCGCGCGAAGCGGGCGTTCGAGGCGGTATATTCATGACCCGAGTAGACCATGGTGTCCCCGGGCAGGGCGGC
This sequence comes from Celeribacter ethanolicus, assembly GCF_002407265.1. Taxonomy (NCBI): domain Bacteria; kingdom Pseudomonadati; phylum Pseudomonadota; class Alphaproteobacteria; order Rhodobacterales; family Roseobacteraceae; genus Celeribacter; species Celeribacter ethanolicus. The sequence goes on along the minus strand of NZ_CP022196.1, from coordinate 1,872,609 downwards.
GAAGCGCGAGAGCGTCCCCCACATCTGCTCCGGCGTGCCCTCGAACAATCGGCCACAGCCCAGAGCCATCAGACTGTCGGCGGAGAACAGCGCCTTCGCGTCGGGGATGTAATAGGCGATATGGCCGACGGTGTGACCATCCGCGCCCAGGATCTGGACCTCATGCCCCGCGAAGTCAAAACTCTGCCCCGGCTCGATCACACGGGTGAGCGGCGGCAGGCGATGCTGATCGGCTTTCGCACCGGTGAGGGTGGCCCCCGTGGCCTCGAACACGCCCGCGGCGCCATCTATGTGGTCCCAATGGTGATGGGTGAGCCAGATCTCGTCGAGGGTCCAGCCGCGCTCGGACAAGGCATCGAGAATCGGGGCGGGATCGGCGGCATCGACCAGCGCCGTGCGCCCGCTCACCGGATCGTGGACGAGGAAATCGTAATTGTCGGAGAGGGCCGCGACGGTGACGATCTCGAGGGCGGATTTCGGCGTAATCTCTGGCATGGCATTCTCCGGTGTCTTGCGGTTATGGTAACCGTGAAGCCCAGCATTCTGGGAAGTCCAAGGGAATGCAATGCATCTCGACGTCGTTGAGCTGAGAAATTTCTATTACCGCACCGGGCTCGGCCGCGCCGCGCAGCGGGCGATCCGCGATCAGGTCGTGGAGTTCTGGCCCAATGCCGAACGCCAGACCGTGGCGGGGTTTGGCTTTGCCGTGCCGCTGTTGCGCCCGTTTCTCGACGATGCCCGCCGCGTCGTGGGGCTGATGCCGGATCAGCAGGGCGTGATGCACTGGCCTGCGGGCCTGCCGAATGTTTCGGCGCTGTGTCCTGAGACGCGCTGGCCGATCCAGACCGGGTTCGTGGACAAGCTCGTGGTGATGCACGGGCTTGAGATGTCGGATGCACCGGATGCTCTGCTTGAGGAATGCTGGCGGGTGCTGGGGCCGGGGGGCAAGGTGCTCTTCGTGGTGCCGAACCGGGGCGGGCTCTGGTCGCGGTCTGACAGTACGCCATTCGGTTATGGGCGGCCCTACAGCATGGGACAGCTCGAAATTCAGCTCCGGCGCGCGCGGTTCGTGCCGGAACGCCATGCGGCTGTGCTGTTCCAGCCGCCGTCGCACAAACGGTTCTGGAAACGCTGGGGGCCCCTTTGGGAGCGGATCGGTCGGCAGATGCCGACGGCGCTTGCCGGTGGGGTTCTTGTGGTCGAAGCCTCGAAACAGGTTTACGCCCAGACCGGGTCGGGCACGCCCGAGGCGGTGCGGCGCAAGGCAGGGGTGCTCGAAGGGCTCCGCCCTGTGCCTGAGGCGAAGCCGGTGTGACGCCCGCAGCAAAGAACGGAAACGGCACCATATTGCCGTGAATTCCGCCCGTCCGTTACGGATTTTCGAGGCTGTCGGGCAACCGTCCCAAGGCGGCGAAAATGGGGCGCGGAGAGGGGAATCGCACGAATCCGTGAAGGCCTTCCGCATCCTGTGTGAAATTTTTTTGCGCCCCGGCGGTGGTTTCCGCCTAAGCCGCTGAAATCCAAACAAAGCAAGTTTGCCAGTGTTGGCGCTAAACTGTCGTAACAAGGTTGCGGCATGGTCTGGGCTCTGCTACATCCACGCTGATTTTGTTGCCTGCGTGTGCTGCGCGGGTCAATCAAGCTGCTCATTCCCGACACGAGATCCCGCAAGGGGCGACCGGGGACGGGCCCTAAGACATCGGAAGGGTGGACGTGTCCGAACCAGCTTCGATCTCCGGCGGCATCGCCGTCCGTTACGCAACGGCCGTTTTTGAACTGGCCAAGGAAAGCAATGCCATCGCGGCGCTCGAGGGGGACGTGGCGACGCTGTCTTCCGCGCTCGCCGAGAGCGACGATCTCAAGGCTTTGATCACTTCGCCGGTCTATACCCGCGAAGAGCTTGAAACCGCGATCAAGGCGATTGCCGCAAAGGCCGGTCTCTCCGGCATCGTCACCGGCACGCTCGGGCTGATGGCGCAAAACCGCCGTCTGTTCGTCCTGCCGCAGCTCGTCGCCAAGCTTGGCGATCTGCTGGCCGAGGCGCGCGGCGAAGTGACCGCCGAGGTGACTTCCGCCAAGGCGTTGACCAAGACGCAGACCACCAAACTTGCCAAGACCCTCTCCGAGAAATTTGGCAAGACCGTGAACATCAATGCGACCGTGGATGAAGCCATCATCGGCGGTCTTGTCGTTAAGGTGGGCTCGAAGATGATCGACACCTCGATCGCCTCCAAGCTCAACTCCCTCCAGAATGCAATGAAAGAGGTCGGATAATGGGAATCCAGGCAGCTGAAATTTCTGCGATCCTTAAGGAGCAGATTAAAAACTTCGGCCAGGAGGCCGAAGTCGCTGAAGTGGGCCGCGTGCTCTCCGTCGGTGACGGGATCGCACGTGTGTACGGCCTCGACAACGTCCAGGCCGGTGAAATGGTCGAGTTCCCGGGCGGGATCATGGGCATGGCGCTCAACCTCGAGGCCGACAACGTCGGTGTCGTGATCTTCGGCTCCGACCGTGACATCAAGGAAGGCGACACCGTCAAGCGCACCAAGTCCATCGTGGACGTGCCCGCCGGCGACGCGCTTCTCGGCCGCGTGGTCGACGGTCTCGGCAACCCGATCGACGGCAAAGGCGCCATCGCCGCTTCCGAGCGTCGCATCGCCGACGTCAAGGCGCCGGGCATCATCCCGCGTAAATCCGTGCACGAACCGATGGCCACCGGCCTCAAATCCGTCGACGCCATGATCCCGATCGGCCGTGGCCAGCGTGAGCTGATCATCGGTGACCGTCAGACCGGTAAAACCGCCGTGGCGCTCGACGCGATCCTGAACCAGAAGTCCTACAACGAGGCGGCTGGCGACGACGAGAGCAAGAAACTCTACTGCATCTACGTCGCTGTCGGTCAGAAGCGTTCCACCGTGGCTCAGCTCGTCAAGAAGCTCGAGGAAACCGGTGCGATCGAATACACCACCATCGTGGCTGCCACCGCGTCCGACCCGGCGCCGATGCAGTACCTCGCGCCCTACACCGCGACCGCGATGGCCGAGTACTTCCGCGACAATGGCCGTCACGCCCTGATCATCTACGATGACCTGTCGAAACAAGCCGTGTCCTACCGTCAGATGTCCCTGCTGCTTCGCCGTCCGCCGGGGCGTGAAGCTTACCCGGGTGACGTGTTCTACCTCCACTCGCGCCTGCTGGAACGTTCCGCGAAGCTGAACGAAGATTTCGGCGCTGGCTCGCTGACGGCTCTGCCGATCATCGAAACCCAGGGCGGTGACGTGTCCGCGTTCATTCCGACCAACGTGATCTCCATCACCGACGGTCAGATCTTCCTCGAAACCGAACTGTTCTACCAGGGTATCCGCCCGGCTGTGAACACCGGTCTGTCCGTGTCCCGCGTGGGCTCCTCGGCTCAGACCAAAGCCATGTCCTCCGTGGCTGGCCCGGTGAAACTGTCGCTCGCTCAGTACCGCGAGATGGCCGCCTTCGCTCAGTTCGGCTCCGATCTGGACGCCGCAACTCAGAAACTTCTGAACCGTGGTGCGCGTCTGACCGAGCTGATGAAACAGCCACAATACGCGCCGCTGACCAACGCCGAAATCGTCTGCGTCATCTTCGCGGGCACCAACGGCTACCTGGACAGCATCCCGGTCTCCGAAGTTGGCAAATACGAAGCCAAACTTCTCGAGTTCCTGCGCAACCAGAAGAAAGACGTGCTCGACTGGATCACCGTTGAGGATCCGAAGATCAAAGGCGAGCCGGCCGACAAACTCAAAGCGGTTCTGGACGAATTCGCCAAAACCTACGCTTAATCCTGAAGGACGCTTAGATGCCCAGCCTCAAGGATCTCAAAAACAGGATCTCGTCGGTCAAATCGACCCGCAAGATCACCAAGGCCATGCAGATGGTGGCCGCTGCGAAACTGCGGCGGGCACAGGATGCGGCCGAGGCCTCGCGCCCCTATGCAGAGCGGTTCAACGCTGTGCTGGGTGCGCTGTCGGCATCGGTCGGTGGCTCCGATACCGCGCCCCGGCTTCTCGCCGGGACCGGCAAGGACGATGTGCAGATGCTCGTCGTCATGACGTCCGAGAAGGGTCTGTGCGGCGGCTTCAACACGAATATCGTGAAGCTGGCGCGCACCCGCATCAAAGAGCTTCTGGCGGCTGGCAAGACGGTGAAAATTCTCACCGTCGGCAAGAAAGGCCGTGAGCAGCTCAAGCGGGATTATGCGGACCTGTTCGTCGGTCACGTGGACCTCACCGAGGTCAAGAAAGTCGGCTACGTCAACGCACAGGAGATCGCAAAGGATCTTCTGGCGAAATTCGACGCGGGCGAGTTCGACGTGGCGACGATCTTCTACGCGAAGTTCGAGAACGTCGTGACGCAGGTTCCGACCGCCCAGCAAATCATCCCGGCGGCTTACGAAGTCGAAGAGGGTGCGGTGAGCGCGCTCTACGATTACGAGCCCTCCGAGGAAGGCATCCTTGCCGACCTCCTGCCGCGCGGTGTGGCCACGCAGATCTTCTCGGCTCTGCTCGAGAATGCCGCCTCCGAACAGGGCGCGCGGATGTCCGCCATGGACAACGCGACGCGCAACGCGGGCGACATGATCGACAAGCTGACGATCGAGTACAACCGTTCGCGTCAGGCCGTGATCACCAACGAGCTGATCGAAATCATTTCGGGCGCTGAAGCGCTCTAGATGGGTGGAGTAGGGATTGTCTGTCGTACCGCGATATTTTGAGCCTGAAATGGACCATGAGTACACGTTCTCCGTGTGCTCGTTGGTGCGTGACATGGCGCGGTACGACAACCTCCTGACGTCCTTCGCAGAGTTTGGGTTCACCACTGAGAACTCGGAGTTTCTGGTTGCCGACAACCGGGCGCGCAACGAGTTCGACGGCTACAACTGGCACAAGCGGCTGTATGGCGAATGTCGTGGCAAGTATATCATCTACTGCCATGAGGACATCGTCCTCATCGACCACGGTTTCGATCGTCTCGTCGAGGCGCTCGAAGAGCTGGAACAGCATGACCCGCGTTGGCTGGTCGCAGGTGTCGCGGGCTGTGCGTGGCGGCAGGACAACGGGCAATCCCGTCACCAGATCCTGCGCATCACGGACAAATACGGCAAGGACCGTCGGCATGGCGAGATGCCGGGGCGCGTCGAGTCGCTGGACGAATGTTTCATCGTCACGAAGCGCGAGAGCCCGGTGTTCTCGTCCTACGATCTGTCCGGGTTCCATTACTACGGGGCGGACCTCTGTTCGATGGCGGAGCTTGCCGGTGGAAGCGCGTATGCGATTGATTTCCACCTGCGGCACGACGGCAATGCCGCACGTGGGAAGTCGTTTCGGCAATGCAGGAAAGCGTTCCTCGGGAAGTATTCGAAAATCTACCCCGGGCGTAAGCTGTTCTGTACAACCGGAGAGGTGCAAATCCCTGGCGGCTGGTATGATATAACTTAGCTCTCAAGTCTCACGTGCGGCGCGTGACCGTGCCGTAATCAATCACAGGTGCCACAAAGCTATCGCTGGCAATTTGGAAAGAAACAAAGGAACACACAATGGTTCAACTTGGATCGAAAGGCAAGATCACTCAGGTGATTGGCGCCGTTGTCGACGTGCAGTTCGAAGACGCGCTTCCTGAAATTCTCAACGCGCTTGAGACCGACAACAATGGCAACCGTCTGATCCTCGAAGTGGCTCAGCACCTCGGCGAGAACACCGTGCGTACCATCGCCATGGACGCGACCGAAGGTCTCGTGCGCGGTCAGCTCGTGACCGACACCGGTGGCCCGATCACCATTCCGGTCGGCAATGCGACCCTTGGTCGTATCCTCAACGTCGTCGGCGAGCCGGTCGATGAAAAAGGTCCGGTCGAAGCCACCGAACGCCGTCCGATCCACGCCGAAGCTCCGGAATTCTCCGAGCAGGCGACCGACACCGAGATCCTCGTCACCGGCATCAAGGTGATCGACCTTCTCGCGCCTTACTCCAAAGGCGGTAAGATCGGTCTCTTCGGCGGTGCCGGCGTGGGCAAAACCGTTCTCATCATGGAACTGATCAACAACATCGCGAAAGTGCACTCGGGCTTCTCCGTGTTCGCCGGTGTTGGCGAGCGGACCCGTGAAGGCAACGACCTTTACCACGAGATGATCGAATCCAACGTGATCAAGCCGGACAACCTCTCCGAGTCGCAAGTGGCTCTGGTTTACGGTCAGATGAACGAGCCTCCGGGGGCCCGTGCCCGCGTCGCTCTGACCGGTCTGACGCTGGCTGAGCAGTTCCGTGACCAGTCCGGCACCGACGTTCTGTTCTTTGTGGACAACATCTTCCGCTTCACGCAGGCCGGTTCCGAGGTGTCCGCACTTCTCGGCCGTATCCCCTCCGCTGTGGGCTACCAGCCGACGCTGGCCACCGACATGGGTGCGATGCAGGAACGGATTACCTCCACCAAAAACGGCTCGATCACCTCGATCCAGGCTGTGTACGTGCCCGCCGACGACCTTACCGACCCGGCACCGGCCACGACCTTTGCCCACTTGGACGCAACCACCGTTCTCAACCGTGCGATCTCCGAGCTCGGGATCTACCCGGCTGTGGACCCGCTGGACTCCTCGTCCCGGATCCTCGACCCGCAGATCGTCGGCGAAGAACACTACCAGGTGGCCCGTGACGTGCAGGGTATCCTCCAGCGCTACAAGTCGCTGCAGGACATCATCGCCATCCTCGGCATGGACGAACTGTCGGAAGAGGACAAGCTGACCGTGGCCCGCGCCCGGAAAATCCAGCGTTTCCTTTCCCAGCCGTTCGACGTGGCGAAAGTGTTTACCGGCTCCGACGGTGTGCAGGTTCCGCTCGAAGACACGATCTCGTCCTTCAAGGCGGTTGTGGCCGGCGAGTATGACCACCTGCCGGAAGCGGCCTTCTACATGGTTGGCGGCATCAACGAAGTGCTGGAACGCGCCGAAAAACTCGCTGCGGAAGCCGCTTAACAGTAACCCGGAAGGAGGCCGATTATGGCTACAGTCCAATTCGATCTCGTCTCTCCCGAGCGCAAACTAGCGTCTCTGACTGTGGAGCAGGTCCAGATCCCGGGTTCCGAAGGTCGTCTGACTGCGATGGCGGGCCATGAGCCCACCATCCTCACCCTGCGCCCCGGTCGCCTGATCGCGATCGGGCCGGAGGGCGAGCTGGAGTTCATCGTGACCGGCGGTTTCGCCGAGCTGTCTCCCGAACATATTTCCGTGCTGGCCGAGGTGGCTTTGCCGCGCGGGGAAATGTCCCAGGAGATCGTCAACGAGATGATCACGCAGGCCCGCGCCGAGCACAACAAAGCGACGCAGGAAGAACAGGCGGAAACGCATTCCTTCCTCGCCGATCTCGTGCACATCGCCGAGGACCTCGGGTTCCACACCAATCTCTGATTGGATGTCGATACGGAATTGGAAAGGCCCTGCGCGATGCGGGGCCTTTTTGTTTGAAGGGATGGTTTGATGGACAAGAAATTTCAAGATGCGGTGCATGACTGGGTGCTGACCTGTTTCGGCGAAGAGATCGCGATGGATGCGGCAGAGCGCAACCGACGGTTTCTGGAAGAAGCGCTGGAACTGGTACAATCGCTGGGGGCGAGCCGGACGTTTGCCCACGAACTGGTCGATTATGTGTTTTCCCGCCCTCAAGGCGATGCGCCACAGGAAATCGGTGGGGTCATGGTGACGCTCGCTTCGCTTTGTGCGACCCATGGCATCGACCTTGCACATGAGGCGGAAAAAGAGCTGTCCCGCATCGAAAGCCCCGCAATCATCGCCAGAATTCGCGCCAAACACGCTGGGAAACCGCAGTTTTAGCAAGGGCAGGGGCGACTTTTCCCTCTTTCCTTTCCTGGGCGTTTCGAGGCAGTCTGAGCGCGGGGGACAAGATCAAAAAGACCGATGTTGAGAATTGACAGCCATCAGCTCGGGATCACGCAGGGATCCTTTGTGCTTTTTTCCGATTTCCAGGACGGCGGGGCGATGTGGACCGGCAAGGGCCCGCGTGAACTGCGCCGGGTCGTGGAATTCGACGAGGCTTTCATGCGCCCGCCCCTGGTGCAGGTGAGCTTGTCGATGCTGGACATCGACCATTCGACCAATCACCGCGTCGACATCTCCGCCGAGATGGTCACAGAGGACGGTTTCGTCATCGTCTTTCGCACCTGGGGGGATACCAAGATCGCCCGTGTGCGCGCCGACTGGACCGCCTTCGGGGCGGTGCGCCATGAGGACGACTGGGACCTCTGATCGACCGATCCGGCATGAAAAAAGGCGCGTCAGGAGGTCCTGCGCGCCTTTCTCGTGACCATGACACCGGAGTTACGGGTGATACACGCCTTCGTAGAGCGGGATCAGCGTCTTGTCTTCGAACAGAGAGGAGACGGAAGTGCCGTTCCAGGTGTTGATGATCGCTTGCGCAAACAGAGGCGCGGTGGGGACCACGCGGATGTTCTTGCACTTGGCGACCGAATCATTGGCCTCGATCGAGTCGGTGATCACCAGCGAGGACAGGCGCGAATTGGTCACGCGTTCGACCGCCGGGCCGGAGAGAACGCCATGGGAAATATAGGCGTGCACTTCGGCGGCGCCGTGGTCCATCAGAAGATCGGCGGCCTTGCAGAGCGTGCCGGCGGTGTCGACAAGGTCATCCACGATGATGCATTTCTTGCCTTCGACGTTGCCGATGACGGTCATCTCGGCGACCTCACCGGGTTTCTCGCGGCGCTTGTCGACGATGGACAGCGGCGCGTCGATCCGCTTGGCAAGCTCACGGGCGCGGGCCACGCCGCCGACGTCCGGGGAGACGATCATGATGTCGTCCATGCCGTCCTTGAAATTGTGCTTGATGTCGAGGGCGAAGACCGGCGAGGCGTAGAGGTTGTCCACCGGGATGTCGAAGAAGCCCTGGATCTGCGTCGCGTGCAGATCGAGGGTGAGAACGCGTTCGATGCCCGCTTCGACCATCATATTGGCGACGAGTTTCGCGGAGATCGGTGTGCGCGCCTTGGTGCGGCGGTCCTGACGGGCATAGCCGAAATAGGGTACCACGGCGGTGATGCGACCGGCAGACGAGCGGCGCAGCGCGTCGGTGATGATCAGAAGCTCCATGAGATTGTCGTTCGCCGGGTTTGAGGTCGGCTGAACGACGAACATGTCCTCGCCGCGCACGTTTTCGTAGACCTCGACGAAGATCTCGCCATCGTTGAACCGCTCGACACGCGCGTCGCAGAGGTCGATCGACATGCCGCGATGCATGGAGAGGCGGCGCGCGATGGCATTGGCGAGGGTGCGGTTGGCATTACCGGCGATGAGTTTGGGCTCGTGAGTCATGGGCATAGCAGCTTTCCCGGGGTGATTTTCGGCCTGGCCGTCACGGAATCGTAACGTTGACACCGCTTACCACCCCGCTAGCTTCTTGCAAACATCATGCGGCGCCGGGAGAGAGCAAATGGCACATATCGACTATTATTTTTCATTTTTGTCTGCGTGGATCTATCTCTCGGACGGACGGCTCGAAAAGATCGCGGAAAAACATGGGGCGACTGTCACGTACAAGCCCTTCGATCTGCTGACGGCGTTTGATCGTCTCGGAGCGCCACGCCCCTCCGAACGTCCCGAGGGCCGCAAGGTCTACCGGATGCAGGAGCTGAAGCGCTTCAAGGCAAAATCCGGTCTGCCGATGAACCTCACGCCACCCTTCTGGCCGACGAATGTGGCCCCGGCCTCCTATGCGCTGATCGCGGCGCAGGAGGCGGTGCGCAATGGAAGCGAGGGCGATCTCGGCAAGCTGGTGAACGGCTTGTCCGCTGCAATGTGGCGCGATGACAAGGACATTTCCGAGGATGCGGTCATCACCGCGGCGCTGAAAGACGCGGGCTTCGACCCGATGCTGTCGATGACCGGTATGCTGACAGGGGCGGAGCTTTACCCACGCAATCTCGAAGACGCGATGACGGCGGGGGTATTCGGCTCCCCCTTCTTCATCGTCACCGACACGGACGAGCGGTTCTGGGGGCAGGATCGTTTGGAGATGTTGGACGACTATCTCGGGACGCTCTGAGGCGCAGGGCGCAGAGGGGCGGGGAAACCCGCCCTCATTCAGTCGCTCAACGCAGCCAGAAGCGCATCGACATCGGCCTCGGTCGTGGACCAGCTCGCCACGAACCGGGCCAGAAGCGGCGCGTTCGGATCGCCGGTGAGCGCGGTGCCCGGTCCCCACATGTTATAGACCGCCCCCTTGGCCTTGGCTTTCACATGCATCTTGCGGGGCAGGCGGGCGAAGACCAGATTGCCCTCGACCTTGTAAGCCAGTTCGCCGCCGATTTCCGAAATTCCCTGTGCCAGACGCGCACCCATAGCATTGGCCTGCGTCGCCAGCTCAAGCCAGAGATCATCTTCGAGCCACGCCAGCATCTGCGCCGAAACATAGCGCGCTTTCGACAGGTTATGCCCACCGCGCATGCGCTGGCTCTCGAACGCCTCTTTGTAACTCGGGTCAAACAAAACGGCGGCCTCGGCCCCCATCGCCCCGGTTTTCGTCGCCCCCAGCGACAGTGTCGCCAGTTCGCGGGTCATTTCCCAAGGAGTGGCACCACTGGCCGCCATGGCATTGGCAAACCGCGCGCCATCGAAATGCAGCGGCAGGCGGGAGGCCTCTGCAAGGGCCGCGATGTCGGCCGGGCGGTAGAACTCGCCAAACTCGGTGAGGTTGGTCAGCGAGACGGCGGCGGGCGGGCTGGCGTGCACATCGTCCTTGGAGCTGTCGTTGATCACCGCTTGGCGCAGCTCCTCCGGGGTCATCCGGCTGCCTTCGCCTGTCATGAGTTTGAGCTTGGCCCCGCCCGAATAGAACGGCACGGAATTGCGCTCGTCGACCTCGATATGTGCGGTCTTGTGGCAATAGATGATGCCCCAGGGCGGGGTCATTGCGGCCAGAAGCGCGGCGTTGGTCCCCGTGCCGGAGGTCATCGGATAGACCAGCGCATCGGGGGCCTGAAACATGTCGCGCAGCCGCTCGGTCAGCTCGGCCGTCCAAAGGTCATTCGCATAGGGCGCGGCATAGCCGTCATTGGCCTTCGTAAGCGCTTCCATGAGTTTGGGGTGCACGCCGGAGGTGTTGTCAGATCCGAAAAACATCAGTTGGGCTCCTCGATGATATGGTCCTCCCAATCCTCCTCGTCGACCTCAAACTCCGGCACGGTCATGCCGCGGACGGAAATGCCTGCGGCATGAACGCTCTCCGGATCGCCGGTCAGAAGCGGGTGCCAGTCGGGCAGGGTGCGTCCCTGCCACAACAGCCGATAGGCACAGGTGGCGGGCATCCAATAGGCGTGATCGGCGATGTTCTCGGGGGTGAGTTGAATGCACTCTGGGACGAGACGTTTGCGAATTTCGTATTGCCCGCATTGGCAGGAATAATCGTCCAGAAGGCGACAGGCGACGCGGGTCAGGAACACCTCGCCGGTGTCCGCGTCTTCGATCTTGTTGAGGCAACATTTGCCGCAGCCGTCGCAAAGCGCTTCCCACTCGTCTTCGGTCATCTTGGCGAGCGGAACGGTTTCCCAGAACCGGGGGCGTTTGCTCATTCCAGGGCCCCGAGGATCTCCCGCGCCTGATCGCAATCGGCGTTCATCTGCTCGATCAGGGGATCGAGGCCCGTGAACACCAGCTCGGGACGGAGATAATCCACGAAGGCGATGGAGAGATGTTCGTCGTAAAGATCGCCTTTGAAATCAAAGATGAAGGTCTCGAGACAGGGCAGGTTCGCACCAAAGGTCGGTTTCACGCCGAGTGAGGCCGCGCCCTGGTAATGGCCCTTGTGCGGGCCGGTGAGCACATCGACGAGCACGGCATAGACACCGAATTTCGGCGCGTGCAGCCCGTCGATCGACATGTTCGCCGTTGGAAAGCCGAGGTCGCGGCCGCGCTTGTCGCCATGGTTCACCTTGCCCTCGATGCGGTGCCAGTGGCCCAGCATCTCTTGCGCGCGGCGGGGATCGCCTTCGGCCAGCGCGGCGCGGATCGCCGAGGAGGAGGATACGCCGCTGCCGGTTTTCAGAAGCTCGGCCACGGTGACCTCGAACCCCATCTGCGCACCGAAACATTTCAGCTCTTCGACCGTGCCCGCGCGTTTCGCGCCGAAACAGAAATCCGCGCCGACCACCACATGTTTGAGGCCCAGCCCCTCGACCAGGATCTCGCGGGCGAATTGCTCTGGCGTCTTGGCGGCGAGATCGGCGTTGAAGGGCAGTTGGAACAGGCGTTCGACACCGAGTTTCGCCAGACGGTTGGCTTTCGACTCGGCGTTCATCAGGCGGAAGGGCGGGGCGCCGGGGGCGAAAAATTCACGCGGATGCGGTTCGAAGGTGACGATGCCCAGCGGGCCATGGGCGCGGGCAAGGTCGATCACATGGCGGTGGCCACGATGGACGCCGTCGAAATTGCCAATGGCCGCGGAACAGCCTTTGGCCTCGTCGGGAATGTCGGTCCAGTGCGTGTAGATCTGCATGGGGCTCCTCGCGAGGCAGCCCCCGCGTCGTCAGTCGAACTTTTTGCTGGGCGCAAGCACCATGGCCTCGCCTTTCAGGACCACGGTATCGCCCACGGTGCAGCGACAATCAAGGGCAACCCGGCGTTTCGCGTGCTGGATGTCGGTCACTGTCACTTCTGCGAGCACCGTGTCGCCGGGGCGCACAGGGGCAAGAAACTTGAGGGTTTGCCCCATGTAGATCGTGCCATGCCCCGGAAGCTGTTCGCCGATCACGGCAGAGATCAGCCCGGCGGTCAGCATGCCATGGGCAATGCGTCCCTCGAAAATCGTATCCTCGGCATAGGCGTCGTCGAAATGCACCGGATTGCGGTCGGTCGAAACCTCGCCGAACAGTTCGATGTCATGATCGGTGATGGTTTTGCGCAGGGAGCGCGTCATGCCGATCTCGATGTCTTCGATGCAGATGGTGCCGCGCGGCTGATTGTCCAACATGATCTCCGATTCCTTCGTGATGTTGCGGTGCAGCATAGCGAAAAAGAAGTTAAGAAACAATATTGCGCGAAAGAAAATTTTCATGTTTGCGCAATTATTGTAAATAAGTTGCAAAAAGGGGGGCGATCTGGCCCGGTTTGCCCTGTCGGATTAACGTCGGATTTGTGTCGGACTTTTGTCGGACCCCGACAGGCCTCTCAAACATGAGAAAAGGCGTCGGATCGCTCCGACGCCCTGTTTCCTTTGCTGTCGAAAATACTCAGCGCAGGAAGGAAATCGCCGCCGTCGGCGAGAGGTTCTGTTCCGACAGCCACATCTTGAGGCGCATCGGATCGGGGTTGACCGGATCGGGGCCGAATTCCTGCGCCGCCAGACCGCCAGTGATGAACAACACGTCGAGCCCTTCGCCGATCGCGCCCATCACATCCGTGCCGATGCCGTCGCCGATGCAGAGGATGCGGTTGTCGTCGATCTGCGCGATCTGTGCCAGACGCCTGCGGGCGAGGTCGTAGATCGGCGGATGCGGCTTGCCGAAATAGAGGCTCTCGCCGCCCATCTCGGTGTAAAGCGCCGCCAATGCCCCCGCGCACCATTCGCGCACCTCGCCACGGTCCACGACGATGTCGGGATTGGCGCAGAGGAGTTTGAGCCCCTTCTGTTTGGCATAGAGGAATTGCGGACGGTAAATCTCCGGGTCGGCCAGCGGGTCCTCGGGGCCGGAGCAGACGATGCCCTCGGCCTCCTCGAGCGGCACGACGGTCACGTCGAGCGGCGCGTCGAGAAGTTCCATCGGCTGGAAGAAATCTGCTTCGAACATCTCGCCGATGTGCCAGACCTTTTGACCGACCACGCCGAGATACATTGCCAACCGCGCCGAGTCGCCCGAGGTGGCGATGGCGTCCCAGGCGTCGTCGGGCACGCCGAATTCCGCGATCTGGTCGGCGACGGAGCGCCAGGGCCGGGGGGAGTTGGTGACCAGAACGACCTTGCCGCCGCCTGCGCGGTACTTCTGCATCGCCGCGACCGCCTCAGGAAAAGCGGTGACTCCATTGTGCATGCAGCCCCAGAGGTCGACGAACAACGCGTCGTATTCGTTGGAGATTTCGGAAAGCTCTCGGATCAGGCGGGTCATCGCGGCCTCACTGTTTGCGTTGTGCCTTACCTAGCGCGCGCGGTCGCAAAAGGACAGCACAGATCAGCGCTGCGGGTCTTTCATCAGACCGTACCAGAGCCAGAACAGCGCGGCCTCGGTGATCACGGCGAGGCCGATCCCCGGTCCGACGCGACCCAGAGCGAATTCGCTCAGCCCGAGAAGCGCCATTGCGAGCATGGTCACGGCGATGGCGCGGGCGATGGCCATGCGCGCCATGTCGGATTTGGCGATGTCCTTAAGGCCCCAGAGCAACAGGGCGGGGGCGAGGAACAAAACGGCGGCGCGGCGGGCCATGACGGCACCAGTCACGGAGGGGTCGAGATGGAAGAGCCAGAAAAACAACGACGGAGCGACGAAAATCGTGATCGCGAGGGCCAGACAAATTCCGGCAGTGATCCGGGACAAAAGCGGAAATGAAGGCATCAGGCACCGAAGGCTTTGGGATAGATCAGGTCTTTCACCTTGGCCTTGGCCGGGCCTGCCGTCAACGTATGTGTGAGCGGGTAGGGGGAGGTGAAGCCGTTGGCGATCATTTTGAATCCACAGCGGCTGTAGAAATCCGGATCGCCGAGGACGACGACGGTCTGACCGGACATCTCGGCCCATTGCGTGATCATGCCGGTGAGACGACGGCCAAAGCCGCGGCCCTGAAGGTCCGGGCGGATTGCCACGGGGGCGAGGCAGAGCCAGCCCTTGGGCGAGAGCATGGTCGAGAGCGCGGCATATCCGATCACTTCGCCGTTCATGGGCAGGACCATTTCCCCCGCGATGGCGCGCGATTTGCGCAGCGCCTCGACCAGGTGCGCTTCGTCTTTCTGGCCGAAAGCCTCGGTCAGGAGGTCGGCGACGGCGGTTTCCTCGCCGCGTTTCATCTCGCGCATGAAGTCAGGGGATTTGAGCATGGGGCTTTCCTTCGGGGCTTCTGCGGTTGGTTCAGAAGATATGCCTGCGCAGGAAGTGCGATTCAAGCGGACACTCCGGGCGGCGGGTGTCGGGGAAGACCGGCTCGGGAATGGGATCGAAGCGCAGGCGCTGTGGCGACCAGTTCCAGGCCTGATTTTCCGTGAGGAGGACGCCGTGGAAGGTCCAGCGCGATGTCGATTTGAACCCGGTTTCGTCGGTGTAAAACGCCAGCCCGCGCAGCTCTGCGATGGAATGGATCGGGGCGCCGGAGCGGGCCACGCAATAGGGCGCGCCTTGGGTCTTGGCGATGATCTGAGAGGCTGCGAGGGCCATGGTTCCGAGCGACCAGAGGGAGATGAACGTGACCGTGAGGAGGAGGGCTTGCCCCATGCGTGAGCGCTGGGCCCAGAGACCAATCAGCGCCGCCCATGTGACGAAGATATAGAGAAAGATATGTGTCATCCCCGGTCCCGACATGATCAGGATCAGGAGACTCGGCAGCCACAGGAGCGAGATCAGGACGCGGATCGCTACGGGAGGCGTCGTGAGCACAAGCGCGAGCGGGGCGAAGAGGGGCGCGAGGGCCAGTCCGAGAAACCCGGACATGAACAAGGCGCTTGCGCCGCCGTCGCCAATGGCGTCCGGGACTTTTTCGGCCAACTCCCCCAACGGGATCGGCGCCGCGCCGAAGGTGGCGAGGACATAGAGAAGGGTGAACAGCCAAAGACGGCGGGGGGTGAACAACATGACACAACCAAACAAAAAGGGGCGCGGATTTCCGCACCCCTTGAAAACCTATTGAACCTGAAAAGTCGATCAGACTTTGAGGTTCGGGATGATCTGTTTTTTGCGGGACATGATGCCCGGAAGCACCACGGTGTCGCCCTCGACGGTGCAGCCGAAGGAGGCCTCCGCGATGGCTTTCACGGTGTCGTTGGGCACCAGCAGCGTGGCTTCCTCGTTGAGAATGTCGACAACGAAGAGCAGCACCTCATGGGCGCCGTCCTCGGCGGCCACGGCGGGCATGGAGGCCATCAGGCTGTCCTTGCGGTCGAGGATCATCTTCGGCGCGGTGGTTTCCAGCACGGAGACACGCAGGTCGGTCGAACCGACGGTGTATTCCTTGGAGTCCATGCGGATCAACTCGGCGTCCGTGAAGGCGGCCACATCGGATTTGGCTTCGAACATCTCAGACGCGTATTGGCCGAGGTTGATGTTCAGTTCGGAGGCCAGTTTCTCGGCCAGTGCGCGGTCCACGTCCGTGGTGGTCGGGCTGCGGAACTCCAGCGTGTCGGAGAGGATGCAGGACAGCATCGCGCCCTTGATGTTGTCGGGCATCTTGTCGGCGTCGTCGCCCATCAGGTCGTACATGATGGTGGCGGTGCAGGCGAGCGGACGGATGGTGATGTCGATCGGACCTTTGGTCTCAAGACCGCCCACGAGTTTGTGGTGGTCGATGATCGCGGTGACATTGGCGTCGTTGATCGCGGCGGGCAGCTCGGCGGGGTTGTTGGTGTCGACGATGACGACGTCCTGACCTTCGGCAACCTCGGAAATGATCTCCGGTTTGTCGAAGCCCCACTTCTCGATGACGAAAGCGGCCTCGGTGTTCGGCTCGCCCAGAAGGACGGCTTTGGCGTCGACGCCTTTCACTTCGTTCAGATACCACGCCCAGATGAGCGGGGAGCCGGTGGAATCGGTGTCGGGGGATTTGTGGCCGAAAACAAGCGTGGTCATGTGAGCTGTCCCATGGATATTGGCGATTTCGGACGCCTTATAGGCGGTGCAGCATGGGTTGTCACGCCTTGCGAGCGCTCACGGCTTGGCTGTAACACATGGGACATGACCAAGCTGCGCGAAACCGATCTTTATCCGCCCGTGAAAGCCCATTTCGAGGGGCTGGGATATGTCGTGAAAGCCGAGGTGCGGGATGCGGATGTGGTGGCGATCCGGGGCGATGAGACGGTGATCGTTGAGCTGAAGACCGGGTTTTCGCTGTTGCTGTTGCAACAGGGCGTGGCGCGGCAGGCGATTTCCGATCAGGTCTATCTGGCGGTGCCGCGTTGGAAGGGCAAGGCGGCGTGGCGGATGTTCAAGGGGAACCTTGGGCTTTGTAAGCGGCTGGGGCTTGGGGTGATTTCGGTGAATGTGGCGGAGAGTTCGGTGCAGGTGCATCACGAACCGCGCCCGTTTGTGCCGCGCAAGAATAAGGCGAAGGCGGGGAAGTTATTGACCGAGTTCGAACGCCGGGAGGGGGACCCGAATTTGGGCGGGACACCGGCGGGCGGGCGTGTGACGCCGTATCGGCAGGATGCGGAGAAATGCCGGGCGTATTTATTGGAGAACGGGCCGTCAAAAGGGGCGGAGGTGGCGCGGGGAACGGGGGTTAAGAATGCCACCCGGATGATGCGGGACAATCATTATGGGTGGTTTGAGAAGGTTGAGGTGGGGTTGTACAGGATTTCGTGAAATTCGGATTCTACCGACGAGTGGGGGCTGGTCTCGTGCCGCCGCCACATATTTGTGCTCTTCATCGTGCTCATTGGTTGCAATTTTCGTGTTCACAGTGTGAAAAAGAAACACATGTTTGGTTTCATTGAGGGAAAGAAATTTGAGACGAGTTCTAATCAGTTTTCTTTTATTATTTTTAGCTTCTTGTATGGCGAAAGAGACTGCTTCTTCAAAAGCAGATGAGTTGGTGCGCTTGCCTAAGCCGAGCGACGCTGAACTTGAGCGCTACTATAAAATTGTTGACTTAAAGGTGGAAAAGGAAAGTGTTCCCGCCCTTAAGAAAGACGCGTATATTCACGCATCAATTATTCGCAATTCAACCGACGTGCTTCGCGATCGGCAGGGCATTTACGTTGACGTACAGTTCCAAAACATTAGCAGCCCTTCCACAGGAATTACCAAATCGGCACGTGTGCCTTCGGGAGCCTTTGTTGATGTTGCAGCGATGACGAGAGCACAAGCATATGTCAGTCTTGTTGAGCGCAAGAATAACCAGGCTTTGCTTAGCTTTGCGCAAGAACTCGCGGCGCGCACAATATGCGTGGGGCGCCGTATCGTTCCAGATGATCTTAAGCCAACTCGCGTAACGAACCCTAGCGATTTGCGTAAGATTGTTGATGTGACAAATGGTCAGATATTTGGCGCAAACATCAATGATCTTGGCATTCAAGGTGAAAGTGTGCCTGTCGTTGATTTCTCAAATCCTGTAGTGCCTTACGGTGCTGTCGTTCGTGTGAAATGCATCTGATGTTTGCGTAATCTCAAACCTTTGTGCATGGGAGGTTTGTGCATGCGCGATAAGAGAAACTTGCGAAGGTTATGCTCAAATTTTTCCCCATCTCCCCTGTTGACTCACTCCCGCCTCCTTCCTAACTATGCGTCGTTGTCACTCTCCTGAGGTGAGTGCTAACACATGATTTATCCCCGCCCGAGAGGGTGGATGCAAACCTGAAACTTTGAGCGAAGGAGCCTCGAAGATGGCATTCAAACCGCTGCACGACCGCGTTGTGGTCGAACGTGTTGAGAGCGACGAAAAGACCAAAGGTGGTCTGATCATTCCCGATAGCGCGAAAGAAAAGCCCGCCGAAGGCAAAGTCGTTGCCGTGGGCGAAGGCGCTCGCAAAGACAGCGGCGAGCTGATCGCACCGTCCGTCAAAGAGGGCGACATCGTCCTCTTCGGCAAATGGTCCGGCACGGAGATCACCGTGGACGGCAAAGAGCTTCTCATCATGAAAGAGTCGGACATTCTCGGCATCATCGCCTGAGACATCCGATCCCCTCAAACCGAATTTACGGAGTGAACAATGGCTAAAGAAGTCAAGTTTGACGTCGACGCACGCAACCGCATGCTCAAAGGCGTGAACATCCTCGCCGACGCTGTGAAAGTGACCCTCGGCCCGAAAGGCCGCAACGTGGTTCTCGAAAAATCCTTCGGCGCCCCGCGCATCACCAAAGACGGTGTGTCCGTGGCCAAAGAGATCGAGCTTGAAGACAAGTTCGAAAACATGGGCGCGCAGATGGTGAAGGAAGTCGCTTCCCGCACCAACGACGAAGCCGGTGACGGCACCACCACTGCGACCGTTCTGGCGCAGGCGATCATCAAAGAAGGCCTCAAGCAGGTTGCTGCCGGTCTGAACCCGATGGACCTGAAGCGCGGTATCGACCTCGCGACCCTCAAAGTCGTCGAAGCGATCAAAGCTTCCGCGCGTCCGGTTGCCGATTCCGACGAAGTCGCTCAGGTTGGCACCATCTCCGCCAACGGCGAGACCGAAATCGGACGTCAGATCGCCGACGCGATGCAGAAAGTCGGCAATGACGGCGTGATCACCGTCGAAGAGAACAAAGGCATGGAAACCGAGACCACCGTGGTCGAAGGCATGCAGTTCGACCGTGGCTACCTGTCGCCGTATTTCGTGACCAACCCGGACAAAATGGTCGCCGAGCTGGAAGACTGCATCGTGCTGCTGCACGAGAAGAAACTCTCCTCGCTGCAGCCGATGGTGCCGCTCCTCGAGCAGGTCATCCAGTCCCAGAAACCGCTCCTCATCATCGCCGAGGACGTGGAAGGCGAAGCGCTGGCGACCCTCGTGGTCAACAAACTGCGCGGCGGTCTGAAAATCGCGGCTGTGAAAGCACCGGGCTTCGGCGATCGCCGTAAAGCCATGCTGCAAGACATCGCGATCCTCACCGGCGGTCAGGTGATTTCCGAAGATCTCGGCATGAAGCTTGAAAATGTCACCATGGACATGCTCGGCTCCGCCAAGAAAATCTCCATCACCAAAGACGAAACCACCATCGTCGACGGCGCTGGCGACAAGGCCGAGATCGAAGCCCGCGTGGCTCAGATCCGCACCCAAATCGAGGAAACCACCTCCGATTACGACCGTGAGAAACTCCAGGAGCGCGTTGCCAAACTCGCTGGCGGTGTGGCCGTGATCAAGGTCGGCGGCATGACTGAAGTGGAAGTGAAAGAGCGCAAAGACCGTGTGGACGATGCTCTCAACGCGACCCGCGCTGCCGTTCAGGAAGGCATCGTCGTCGGCGGCGGTGTGGCTCTGGTTCAGGCTGGCAAGGCTCTCGAAGGTCTGGAAGGCGCGAACGCCGATCAGAACGCCGGGATCACCATCGTGCGCAAAGCCATCGAAGCGCCGCTGCGCCAGATCGCGGAAAACGCCGGTGTGGACGGGGCTGTCGTGGCCGGTAAAGTCCGCGAATCCACCGACACCGCCTTCGGCTTCAACGCTCAGACCGAAGAATATGGTGACATGTTCAAATTCGGCGTGATCGATCCGGCCAAAGTGACTCGCACCGCTCTGGAAGACGCGGCCTCTGTCGCTGGTCTGCTGATCACCACCGAAGCCATGGTTGCCGACAAACCGGCGAAAGACGGCGCAGGCGCCGGCATGCCGGACATGGGCGGCATGGGCGGCATGGGCGGCATGATGTAATCGCCCCGTCATAAACCTATGAAAAGGCTGCCTTCGGGCAGCCTTTTTTATGAGTTTCAGGTATGCGGTTGCATGAAATTTCGGCGAGCGGATAAAGAAGGCGTTGCCGCGCTGCACGGGGAATGTTCTTGCTTGCCTTGGACTTTCTGCATCTGCAAGGCTGACGGGAAACCTTATGTTCATGGGGCAAGAAATGCACTTACGCGCTTTAACGCAAGACGATGAACTTCCGCTGTCAATCCTTTTGGACAGTACATTCGGAGGTCCCGACATGTACCGCTTCACCAGGGAATTGCGGCGCGAAGAGGCGGTCGCGATGGAGCGTGTGGCCTTTGACGATAAAGGGTCCATTCTGGGCTATATCTGCTGCGCGCGGATGGTGCTGCCGCAAGACTGGTGGGTGATGTCGATTCTGGCCGTCTCGCCGAGCCACCATGAGCGCGGCATGGGGCGGGAGCTTGTGGTGCGGGGCATGGATCATGCCAAGCGCGCGGGGGCGAAGGCTGTGATCGTGATCGGCGATGCACGCTATTTCTCGCGTATGGGCTTTTCCAAACTGGCGGCGTCGCGTCTGGAAACCAAGATGA
This sequence comes from Celeribacter ethanolicus, assembly GCF_002407265.1. NCBI lineage: Bacteria > Pseudomonadati > Pseudomonadota > Alphaproteobacteria > Rhodobacterales > Roseobacteraceae > Celeribacter > Celeribacter ethanolicus. Next base: position 1,851,488 of record NZ_CP022196.1, on the reverse strand, counting down.
TGCCGGAACACACTTTGCTCTATCCGATTGCACCGGGCACCGGCATGGCGCAGGAGACGCTGATCTACCCGGATGCCTATGCGCATCTGAGCGAAGAGGATCTGCTCTGAGGCGGATCACGCCCGTGTCCCGGTCTCGCAGCCTGCTTCGCAGAAATCGGGCAGGCTGTTTTCGGGGCGGCTCTTCCCCGGCCAGCGCTGCGATCTGCCAGCGTGAGGTGCAGACAGAGAGCATCGCCGAGACGGTGAAGACGAAATAGGCGCCACCCCTGACCGGGTTAGCCTCTGGCTGTCGTTTGCGGATTTCCTGCATCAGCCGCGTCACTGCCGGATCGAAACAGCGCTCCGTCTGCGCGCTACCGGTTGTCGGCGAAGACCTGGGCGATTCGCCGATCGTAAACCAGCCAGCCGGGATCGCCGCGGCTGTCCTTTTGGCTCAACCGACTGTCTCCGGGGCGTCTCTCGCGGCTTATGGGTCGCAAGATCCGGGAGGATTAAAAGCGCTCAGGCGAGGAGATGATCGCCCTCGGGAAGTGCGGTGTGCTCCTTCGGGGTGGCGCGCAAGCCGTAGAGCAGGGCTGACAGCAGGAGAAGCGTCACACTGCCGATCATCGGTAAGGTCACAAGTCCGAGCCAAAGCGGCATGCCGATCCCCAGCCCAAGTCCGGTGGCGAGCGCTGCGGTGAGCAAAGAGAGGGAAAGCAGTCCGACGAGCATGGCGCAGTCCTTTCGTTCAGAGCGTTTGGGTCTAGGCGTTTGGTTCAAGGGTCAAGAGGCCGGTGTTTTCCATATATTCCGGCATATTCCGGCGGGTTGGTGACCACGCTAGGCGGCGATCTGGGCACAATCATGGCGTGGGAAAGGTTGAAATTCGATTAAAGGCCAGAAAAGACCGTCGAATTTTAAAGACATGAGGTTCCGGCCCACGAAAAAGCTCCGCTGGAGCGGGGCTTTTCGCAATGTCGTTTCGGGCCGTCAGCCCATGTTTCTTCTCTGATTCACTCGGCCCATTCCCAAGGGTTGGTGAAGCGGCCCAGCACATGGGAGAGTTGTTCGGCCTCGGCTTTGGCGGCCGGATCGACCCGGGCGACGAGGCCGCGTTTCTTGTCGTCGATCACCTGGATGACGCGGGCGGTGAGCCCTTCGGCCTCCAGAGCCGCGTTGTAGATGCGGGTGATGGCACGCTTGCGCAGGTCGGGTTTGAACACCTTGCCCACGGCGGTTTTCGGCAGCTCGTCCATGATCTCGACATGTTTCGGGATCGCGGCGCGTTCGTGGATGTGAACCTTGGCGTAGGCCATCAATTCGTCCGCCGTGACTGAAGCCCCCTCCACGAGTTCGACATAGACACAGGGCAGCTCGCCCGCATGCGCGTCGGGCTGGCCAATGGCCCCGGCCATGGCGACGGCTTCGTGTCCGGCCAGCGCCTCTTCGATTTCGGCCGGGTCGATGTTGTGCCCGCCGCGGATGATCAGGTCCTTTGCACGCCCGGTGATCCAGATATAACCGTCGGCGTCGATCCGGCCCAGATCGCCGGTGCGCAGATAGACGTCGTGATGGAACAGGTCGTGGTTCTTGTCCTTCTCGGTGTAGGTCGAACCCGCGAAAACGCCGGGGCTGTCGATACAGATCTCGCCCACCTCGTCGACGGCGCATTCCACCGGACCTTCGGGGGTGTGGCGCAGGATTTTCACGTCCGTATGCGGGAAGGGAATACCGACGGAACCGATCTTTTTCGGGCCGCCCACCGGGTTGACGGAGACGAGGCAGGTGGCCTCGGTCAATCCGTAGCCCTCGACGATCTCGACACCGGCGGCCTGCTCGAAGCGTTTGTACAGTTCGACGGGCAGCGGCGCGGAGCCGGAAAACGCCATGCGGACGGAGGAGATGTCGGCATCCACCTTGCGCTGCATCAGGACCGAGACGGCGGTCGGCACGGTGATGATGAAGGAGATTTTCCAGCGCTCGCAGAGCTTCCAGAAATTGTCGAACACACCCTCGCCGCGATAGCCCGCAGGGGTCGGGTAAACACCATGGGCGCCGGAGGCCAATTGGCTCATCACGATCACCTGACAGGCGAAGACGTGGAACAGCGGCAGCGGACACATGATGTTGTCCCGCTCGGTGAACAACAGGCGCGAGCCGATCCAGCCGTTGTAGATCATGCCGGAATATTTGTGCTGCGCCACCTTCGGCATGCCGGTGGTGCCGCCGGTGTGGAAATAGGCGGCAACGCGGTCTTCCGTGGCATCGGCGAAGCTGAGTTTGTCGCCGGGATATTTCGCCAACTCGGTGTTGAAATCGAGCATGTCGGCGTGATGGGCGCGCGCATCGTCGTTCTTCGGACGAATGAACGGAACGATCCATTTCTTCGGCGGGGTCAGATAGTGCAGGAGATCGACCTCGAGCACCGTGTTCACATTCGGCGCGTGACGCACCGCTTCGGCGACCTTCTGGGCCACATCGGTTTTCGGGAAGCTTTTCAGCGTCACCACGACCTTGGCATTGGTTTCGCGCAGGATGGCGGCGATCTGTTCCGGTTCGAGAAGCGGGTTGATCGGGTTGACGATGCCCGCGACCATGCCGCCGAGGAAGGTCAGCACCGTCTCGTTGGCATTGGGCATGATATAGGCAACCACGTCGGTCTCATGCACACCGAGCGCGCGGAACATGTTCGCGGCCTGCGTGGTCTTATGAAGCGTCTGGGACCAGGTCAGGGTCTCCGCCTTGTCCTTGGGACCGGAGGTGATCTGATAGGAAAACGCCGGGCGATCCCCGAATGCCTGTGTGGTTTTCTTCAGGCGTTCATAGATCGTGACCGGCACATCGCGTGCCTCCCACGGCATTTCCGCGTCAATAGCGTTGCGCGCCTGAAGCGAGCTGAAATCGGATGGCATGCTGTCCTCCCCTTATGCCGCCGTGCGGTTCGTTCCGGCACGTGCGTCTCCTCGCGGTCATGATGCGGGCAATCCCCGCACCGCGCAAGAGCGCCCCCGGTAGGCGAAACGCAGCGTCATGCACGAAATTCCCCCTTGGACGCGACGTCAGAATTTATATCGCCCGGTCAGGAACAGTGGACGAACCCCTTGCGCCTGACTAGTGTGCGCGCACTCTGAATACGTCAAAGGAGCGGTGCGATGAAAGAGGTTGTGATCAGCGGAACGGGTGTTTTTACGCCGCCCTATGCGATTTCCAACGACGAGCTTGTCGCGTCGTTCAATGCCTATGTCGATCTTTACAATGCCGAGCATGCCGACGAGATCGCGGCAGGGACGGTCGAGACGAAGAGCTATTCCTCCTCGGAGTTCATCTTTGCGGCCTCCGGCATCGAAAGCCGCTACGTGATGGAGAAAGAGGGTATTCTCGACCCGACCCGGATGTGCCCGCGCTATGCGCCACGCTTGGACGAGGAGCCTTCGCTGATGGCGGAGATGGCCGTCGATGCCGCGGGGCAGGCGCTTGCCATGGGCGGTGTCGAGGCCAAGGACATCGACCTGATCCTCTGCGCCGCCTCCAACATGGAACGCGCCTATCCGGCGATGGCCGTGGAAATTCAGGCGCTTCTGGGCGCAGGCGGCTTTGCCTTCGACATGAATGTCGCCTGTTCCTCGGCGACCTTCGGCATCCAGACGGCGGTGGACATGATCCGCGCAGGCTCGATCAAACGCGCGCTGGTTTTGTGCCCGGAGTTGCCCTCCGGCCATCTCGAATGGCGCGACCGGGATTGTCATTTTATCTTCGGCGATGTTGCGACCGCCGTGCTTTTGGAGTCCTCGGACGTAGCCGAGACGCCGCAGTTCAAAGTGCTTTCCACTCGCTGTGCCACGCAGTTCTCCAACAATATCCGCAACAACAACGGTTTCCTGCGCCGCGCGCATGACCAGATGGAAGACCGCCGCGACATGCAGTTCATGCAGAACGGGCGCAAGGTGTTCAAAGAGGTGTTGCCGCTGGTGTCGCATCACATCGCGCAGCATATGGAAGAAGAAGGGCAGGATCCGACCGGGCTCAAACGCATGTGGCTGCATCAGGCGAACAAGTCGATGAACGATTACATCGGCAAGAAGGTTCTGGGGCGGGTGCCGGAGCCGGAAGAACAGCCGAACATCCTTCAGGACTATGCGAACACCTCGTCGGCCGGCTCGATCATTGCCTTTGCCCAGCATCACGACGGGATGAGCGCGGGCGATCTGGGGCTGATCTGCTCGTTTGGGGCGGGCTATTCGGTCGGCTCTGTGGTGGTCGAGAAGCTCTGAGCCGGGACGTCGCCGAGTTCCAGTTTCTCACTCTCAAGCGGCAAGGCTGCGCGGGCATAGTCCAAAGCGCGCCCGGCCATCTCTCTAGCCGCTTCGGCAAGCGCCTCGTCCGGCGCCCCCGTCAGAGACAGAAGACACCGGCGCAGGGTGCGGGCGACTTCGATCTGACCGGCGCCGTCGCGGGCGGTGGCGGCAAATGCCGCGTCGATCAGCGCTCGTGCCGAGGGGGCCGGGCAGAACACCTGCGGCGCGCGCACGGTGTCGGTTGGCGCGATGTGCGCGGCCTCCCAGAACAGCGCGGTCATCCGGGTCACGGCGTCGATCGCGGTGCCGGGATCGTTGACGCCGGGGGAGAGGGCTTTCGAGGAAATTTCCGACAGGGTGCTGAGGCTGAACTCCGCGTCGATCTCATGGGTGCGGGTTGTGCCGATGACGAAGGCGCGGGCCATGGCGTCGAGATCGCTGTCGGGCGACATGCCGGAGAGCTGGGCGAGAGCCGTGCCTTCGAGGACGAAAGCGCCGGGGCGGTGCAAAATATAGACCAACCCGTGGTCGCCTGCGCAACTGTTGAGCGCCCGTGTGTCGATGAACTGGATATAGCCGGTTTTCGGAGCGCGGAGCGGCGATGTTGCCTCCGGCAGGATCGTCTCGGGCGTCAGAGGGTTGGCCCCCAAAGCAGGGTCTTTGCGCAGCGCCGCCATGCTGCGCCGCGCTTCCGTTTCGGCCAGATTGAGACTGTTGTCGAGGCTGCCGAGTTGGCTCAGATGCTCGATCCAGCGCAGCATGGCGATGATGATCACCACCACGACGACAATGGTGAGCGCCATGACCACCACCGCCTCGTCATCGCCGTAAAGATGGGTGCGGAACAGGATGATGGTGCTCAGCGCAAAGATGAACGCGCCGATGAAAGCGGCCAGGACCGATTGCGTTGTCGTGTCCTGAAGCAACAGACGGTGAATGCGCGGCGTGGCGGTATTGGCTGCCGAACTATGCGCGCTGACCATGACATTGAGGGTGAAGGTCGAGACCGCCAGCATCGAGGAGGCGAGAATGGTCAGGACCGGTAACACGGCCGCGGTGTCGATGCGCTGGGCCAGTTCTTCGGGGATGTAGCGGCGCAGCACGAGCGTGATCAGCGAGACGGCGAGCGACATAAGCGCATAGAGCGTCACCCGCAGCCAGAGCGCATGATAATAGCGCCGGAACAGCAACAGGGGTTTTTTCAGAACATCGGGCATCTCTGGGCCTTATGCCTTTGGGGTTCCCCTTATGATGGCTCAATCTGCGGGCGGTTCAAGCCGATAGCCATCGGCCCAGAACTCACAGATGAACAGGGTGGCGGCCTCGAAACAGCGGTTCGACAGATCGTGGAGGACGGGTTCGTGCCAGCCGGAGAGATCGGCGGCCACGGTGGTCAGGGCAAAGACGGCGGCCATCGGGTCGGCGAGATCGGGATGCGCCAACAGTGTCTTGAGCGTATCATACGGGCTTTGCCGTTCGATCAGAAGACATGCGATGATCTGTTCCTCGAGCCGATCCTGTCTTGTGCTCTCATCCAACGTGGGCGGTCCGTTTCCTCGTCACTACGGGGGGTAAACTAATCAGATTGTCTCGAAACGACTATTGCATTGTTTCGCAAATGAAAACGATAAGCGGAGAGGCGCACAGCGGGGCAGGGCCTTTGCCAAATGCAAAAGGGCGCCCTTGTTAGGACGCCCTCCGGATGTCTTGGCGGTTTCGGCGGGATCAGCCCTGCGGGATGATCAGCATCTGGCCGGGGTAGATCTTGTCCGGGTCGGAGAGCATCGGCTTGTTGGCCTCGAAGATCTCCATGTAGCGGTTGCCGTCACCGAGCGCGGTCTTGGAGATCGCCCAGAGCGTGTCGCCTTTCTTCACCTCGTGGAACACCGGGTCGGCGCCTTCGAGCGTGTCCTCGACGGAGGCGATGCCTTCGACATTGCCGGCGGCCATGATGATCTTTTCCTTGGTCGCCTGATCGGTGACCGTGCCGCCGATCACCACCTTGTCGCCATCCACGGCCACTTCGACGCCATCGGCCTCAAGACCCAAGGCCTTGATTTCGGCGAGAAGATCCTCCGCGTTCGGTTCTTCTTCCTTCTTGCCGAACACTTTCTTGCCGGCGTCTTTCACAAAGCTGAACAGTCCCATCACTCATCTCCTGTCATAGGGTCGGCTCAGACTATCCGTCGAATGTGACGGAATGAAAACGGGAATTTCACCGGTTTCTCCCCGGAGTTACGCTTCGTTTGTGAACTGGAGCTTTGCAAGCCGCGCGTAAAGCCCACCCTCGGCCACCAAGGCGTCATGTGTGCCGGTGGCGACGATCTTGCCGTCCTCGAAGACGAGGATGCGGTCGGCTTTCTTCACGGTGGCGAGGCGGTGAGCGACGATCAGCGTGGTGCGGGTGCGGGCCATGTCCTCGACCGCCTTCTGGACGGCGCGCTCGGATTCGGAATCGAGCGCGGAGGTGGCCTCGTCCAGGAGAAGGATTGGCGCATCGCGCAGGATGGCGCGGGCGATGGCGACGCGCTGTTTCTGGCCGCCCGACAGCATGATGCCGCGTTCGCCCACATAAGACTCGTAGCCTTCAGGCAGTTTCGAGAGAAATTCATCGGCGGCGGCGGCCTTGGCGGCTTTGATCACCTCCTCCATCGGTGCGTCAGGGCGTCCGAAGCGGATGTTGTCGGCGGCGGAGGCGGCAAAAATCACCGGGTCTTGCGGCACCAGCGCGATGTGACGGCGGAAATCGCCACGGGCCATGTCTGCGACGGGCATGCCGTCGATCGAAATCACACCCTCCTGCGGATCGTAGAAGCGTTGCAGGAGCTGGATGATGGTGGATTTGCCCGCACCCGAGGGGCCGACGAGCGCCACGGTTTCGCCGGGTTGGATGTCGAAGGAGACACCATCGAGGGCGGGCGTCGTCGGGCGCGAGGGGTAGAAGAAGCGCACGTCTTTGAAGGAGATCGCGCCTTTGGCGGGCAAGGGGTAGGGTTTCGGATCGGCGGGGTCCTTGACCGGATCTTCGGAGGACAGAAGTTCGACGAGGCGTTCGGTCGCGCCAGCGGCGCGTTGCAATTCACCCCAGATTTCCGACAGCGCGCCTGAGGCGCCCGCGACCATGATGGCGTAGATCACGAATTGCACCAGCTCGCCGATACTCATCGCCTCGGTCCGGACATCGCGCGCGCCGATCCACAACACGCCGACCACACCGGAGAAAATGAGCGCAATGACGATCACGGTCATCACGGCGCGGGTTTTGATGCGGGTGTGGGCGGAGGTGAAACTTTTCTCGGTGACGGCATCGAAGCGCTCGGCCTGTTGCGCCTCTCCGGTGAAGGCCTGTACCGTCTGGGCGGAGAGAAGCGCTTCGGAGGCGGTGCCGGAAGACGAGGCGATCCATTCCTGGTTCTCGCGCGACAGTTTGCGCAGGCGTCGGCCCAGAACCACGATCGGCACGATCACGACGGGGACGATCAGAAGCACCAGCCCGGTGAGTTTCGCCGAGGTGAAGAGCATGAGGATCAGCCCGCCCACCATGATGAGCGCGTTGCGCAGCGCGACCGAAATGGACGAACCGATGACAGAGAGGATCAACGTGGTGTCGGTGGTGATGCGCGAGAGCACCTCGCCGGTCATGATGCGCTCATAGAAGGCGGGCGACATGCGGATCATCCGGTCGAACACCGCCTTGCGGATGTCGGCCACGACGCGTTCGCCCAGACGGGTGACGAGGTAGTAGCGCATGCCGGTGCCGAGCGCCAAGGCACCCGCGATCATCAGCGCCGCGCCGAAATACTGATCGAGCAGGACGACGCCCGCGCTCTGGAACCCGTCGACCACCCGGCGCACGGCGACGGGGAGGATGAGGGAGATGCAGGCGGTGATCACCAGCGCCACGAGGGCGGCGATCATCAGCCCCTTGTAGGGCCGGATGAAAGGCCAGAGCGCACCGAGGGCGCCGATGTGTTTCGATTTCTCGCGGTCAGCGGCATCCGTAAGAGTGCGGTCGGCGGCCATGTCCTGTCCTTCGTATATGTAAAGTGCGCATAGGTGCATGACTGATAGTGCGCGCGTCGCTTTGGCGCAACACCTGCGGGGATTGCGCGAAGTTTCGTGAATTTTTCGTGTCAGACGGGGCGTGAGGTCGCGGTGTCCGGGAAGATGGTTGCATCACGAGGCGTGATATGTTGGGTTATGGTCACGCTCCGCCGGATCGTGCCTCATGGTCTTCTCTGCATGCTTATGTGAGAGGGGGAGGCCGAGGCGCTCCTTCGATGGGCAGCGAACGGCAAGCGCGGAGAAATCGCCCAATTCGGGGTGGTGACTGGTCCTGAGACGCCAAGAGCGCGGGGATCGGAGAACTCACACGAAGTAAGCGGGAGTCCCCCTTATGAAAAACAACAAACTATTTGCGGTCAGTTTTCTGGCCCTGGGCACCATGGCCGGCGGCGCTTTCGCGGCGGAGGACTGTGGCGCTCTGAAGATCGCCGAGTTCAACTGGGCCTCGGGTGAGCTGATGGCCAATGTCGATGCCATCATCCTCGAAGAAGGGTTCGGCTGTGACGTCGAGCTGATCAATGGCGGTACGAACACGCTGTTCGCCTCGATGAACGAGAAGGGCGAGCCGCAGATCGCGCCGGAGCTCTGGACCAACGCAGTGCGCGAGCCTCTCGCGAAAGCGCTGGAAGAGGGCAGCATGATCAAGCTTCTCGATGGGCCGATCACCGGGCTTGGTGAGGGCTGGTGGGTCACACCGGCATTCGCGAAGGATCACCCGGAAATCGACACGGTCGAGAAGGTGCTCGAACATCCGGAATTCTTCCCCTACGTGGAAGACGAAAGCAAAGGCGCCTTCATGGGCTGTCCGGCGGGCTGGGGCTGTCAGCCGGCCAACGCGAACATGTTCCGTGCCTTCGACATGGAAGACAAGGGCTGGACGCTGGTCGATCCGGGTTCCGCGGCCGGTCTCGAAGGTGCGATTGCGAAAGCCGCCGACCGGGACGAGTACTGGTTCGGCTATTACTGGAACCCGACCGCCGTGGTCGGCAAGTACAAGCTCGTGTCTCTGCCGTTCGAAACCGAATGGGCCGGGTCGGAGAACTGGGACGGCTGCATGGTGAAATCGGTCGATGAATGCGCCGATCCGCAACCGTCGAGCTGGACCAAATCCGAAGTCTCGACCGTCGTGACCAAGGACGTGCCTGAGATCGCGCCCGCAGGCGTGCTCGATTACCTCAAGGCGCGGGTCTTCCCGGGCGAGGTGATGAACGAGATGCTCGTTTACATGACGGACAATCAGGCCATCGGCGAAGATGCCGCTTATGAGTTCCTTGAGAAACATGAGGACATCTGGACCCAGTGGGTGACGCCCGAGGTCGCCGAAAAGGTCAAGGACGCACTCTGACCGTTCGATCTGTCTGATCATTTTGGGCCTGCGATACCCTCGCGGGCCCTATCCTCTATATATAGGAGTGAAAACTTGCTGGAGTTTCTCACTGAATTCCCCTCTCTGGGCCGGAGCGATCTCTCGGCTTTCAAGCAGGGGATCGACGAAGGGTTTCGCGCCTTTTCCCGCCAATATGGCGAAGCGCTCGAGGCCTTCTTCAATCCCCTTCTCAAATTTCTCGTCTGGTTCGAGAAGGTTCTCATCAACACCCCCTGGCCGATTGTCATTCTGGTGATCGCGATCATCACATGGCTCGGTGCGCGTAGCTGGAAAATCACCATCGGTGCTGTGCTGTCTTTGTTGCTCATCGGCTTCATGGGCATGTGGGAAGACACCATGGCGACGCTGGCGATGATCACTGTGGCCACTCTGGTCTGTGTGGCGCTGGGTATTCCGGTCGGCATTCTGATGTCGCGCTCGAACCGGGCACAGTCCATCGTGACGCCGATCCTCGACGTGATGCAGACCATCCCCTCCTTCGTCTATCTGATCCCGGTGGTGATGCTTCTGGGCATCGGCAAGGTGCCGGGGCTGATCGCGGTGTGCATCTATGCCATCCCGCCCATCGTGCGGTTGACCAATCTCGGCATCCGACTTGTCGACAAGGATGTGATGGAAGCGGCCGATGCCTTTGGCGCGTCGGCGCGCGAAAAGCTGTTCGGGGTTCAGATCCCGCTCGCGCTGCCCAATATCTTTGCCGGGGTGAACCAGACGATCATGATGGCGCTCTCCATGGTGGTCATTGCCTCGATGATCGGGGTGAAGGGGCTGGGGACGCAGGTCTTGCGCGCCATCGGCAACCAATATCTGGCGCTGGGGCTGATGAACGGCCTCGCCATTGTGGCGCTGGCCATCATCTTCGACCGGGTGAGCCAGACTTACGGCAAACGCCTGCAAGCCTATCGGGAGACCGGCCATGACTGATGCAAGCGTGACAGAACAACCCGCAATGGACGATACCCCGAACGCAGATGTCAAAGTCTCGATCCGCAATCTCTACAAGATTTTCGGCGACAACCCGACTGCGGCGCTCGGACATGTCAAATCCGGCACCACCAAGCCGGAGCTGATGGACCGACACGGCCATGCGCTGGGCCTCAACAACATCAACCTCGACATCCCGGCCAGGGGAATTCAGGTGATTATGGGCCTGTCCGGGTCGGGCAAGTCCACCCTGATCCGCCACCTCAACCGGTTGATCGAGCCCACGTCGGGCGAGATCTGGATCGACGGCGAGGACGTTCTGGCGATGGATGCGAAGCAGTTGCGCGATCTGCGGCGCTTCAAGATGTCCATGGTGTTCCAGAAATTCGGCCTGCTGCCGCACCGCACCGTTTTGGAAAACGCGATGTACGGTCTGGAGATTCAGGGCGTCGACGGCAAAGAGGCGGACGCGCGGGCGCGCAAATGGCTCGACCGGGTCGGGCTTGCCGGGTTCGAGGAGCAATATCCCTCGCAGCTTTCCGGCGGGCAGCAACAGCGCGTGGGTCTCGCCCGTGCTCTGGCGACGGATGCGGATATTCTCCTGATGGACGAGGCCTTCTCCGCGCTCGATCCGCTCATTCGCACCGACATGCAGTCGATCCTGTTGCAGTTGCAGGAGGAACTGCACAAGACGATCATCTTCATCACCCACGATCTCGACGAGGCGCTCAACATCGGCGACCAGATTGCGATCCTGCGCGATGGTGAAATCGTTCAGTCGGGTGACCCGCAGGACATCGTCATGAAGCCGGCGGACGATTACATCACCGACTTCATCCGCGACATCAACCGCGCCAAGGTCGTGCGCCTGCGTTCGATTGCCAGGAAAGGCGAGACAGGGCAGGGGGCGACGCTCAAGGGCGGGATGTCCATCGAGCAGGCGCTGCCGAAACTCACGCGTGCCCCGGATCGCAAATGTCCGGTGGTGTCGCGCACGGGTGAACCGCTCGGGGCTGTCTCTCTCGACGATGCGATCAATGCGCTCAAGCCGCTGGAAAGCGACAGTGACGAGGATGTGCGCTACGCTTGAGCGTTGCGACAGAGTGGAAATGGGAAAGGGCGGGGGAGACCCCGCCCTTTTTCGTGGCCGAGTCGTCTTCATGTCACGCGAGTCGGCAAGAATGCAGCCGAGTCGCACCGACTCGCGGTCGACACGGCTACAGAACGAGATGATTCCGGCATTTTACTCGCCTTACGCCGGGGCAATTCGGGGAAGTTTACACCCATGAGGTGAAAAACGACCTGCATGTCCCGGTGATTCACAAGAGTATTGTGGCGGGCGCGCTTGTGGCGCGCTTTTGGGGGGCTTTGGTTTTGCAAAAAAGTTATGCGTTTTGTTGCATGAAATAAGGGGTTTTGGAGGTATTTGAGATCTTTTTTCATTTTTCTTTCAAAAACTGCTTGCGGGTTCTGAGCACTCGCCTTAGAACCCCCTTCACCGGCGGCGCAGACAGCGCGGCACGGGACGCCAGACGGAACGGACGGGACGCCAGAGAGGGGTTCTTGAGGGGAAGCGAGGCAGAAAATTTTGAGGCAGATCTGGGCGGGCGCGCCGTAAGTTAGGGCGCACTGGTCTGGTTTTTGTCTCTGGCTCTTTGAAATTGATAGATGAACGAAGAGATATGTGGGCGGTTTGGTCTTAACGACAAGAACGTCTGTATATCGCACTCCTAGGACTTAGGTTCGATGATGGAGTGTCAGCTTCACTGTTTGTCGGCTTTCGGTATCTTTGATACCAAGCACGAGAAACAGTTTCCTGGAACCTTAGCCGGTTTCAGGAGTGATGTGCAGAGGTTCGACGTCAAGGTTAGCATAGTAATATGCTTTCAACTTGAGAGTTTGATCCTGGCTCAGAACGAACGCTGGCGGCAGGCCTAACACATGCAAGTCGAGCGAAGCCTTCGGGTTTAGCGGCGGACGGGTTAGTAACGCGTGGGAACGTACCCTTCACTACGGAATAGTCCCGGGAAACTGGGTTTAATACCGTATACGCCCTTTGGGGGAAAGAATTTCGGTGAGGGATCGGCCCGCGTTAGATTAGGTAGTTGGTGGGGTAATGGCCTACCAAGCCTACGATCTATAGCTGGTTTGAGAGGATGATCAGCAACACTGGGACTGAGACACGGCCCAGACTCCTACGGGAGGCAGCAGTGGGGAATCTTAGACAATGGGGGCAACCCTGATCTAGCCATGCCGCGTGAGTGATGAAGGCCTTAGGGTCGTAAAGCTCTTTCGCCTGTGAAGATAATGACGGTAGCAGGTAAAGAAACCCCGGCTAACTCCGTGCCAGCAGCCGCGGTAATACGGAGGGGGTTAGCGTTGTTCGGAATTACTGGGCGTAAAGCGCACGTAGGCGGATTAGTCAGTCAGAGGTGAAATCCCAGGGCTCAACCCTGGAACTGCCTTTGATACTGCTAGTCTTGAGTTCGAGAGAGGTAAGTGGAATTCCGAGTGTAGAGGTGAAATTCGTAGATATTCGGAGGAACACCAGTGGCGAAGGCGGCTTACTGGCTCGATACTGACGCTGAGGTGCGAAAGTGTGGGGAGCAAACAGGATTAGATACCCTGGTAGTCCACACCGTAAACGATGAATGCCAGTCGTCGGCAAGTATACTTGTCGGTGACACACCTAACGGATTAAGCATTCCGCCTGGGGAGTACGGTCGCAAGATTAAAACTCAAAGGAATTGACGGGGGCCCGCACAAGCGGTGGAGCATGTGGTTTAATTCGAAGCAACGCGCAGAACCTTACCAACCCTTGACATCCTGATCGCGGTTACGAGAGATCGTTTCCTTCAGTTCGGCTGGATCAGTGACAGGTGCTGCATGGCTGTCGTCAGCTCGTGTCGTGAGATGTTCGGTTAAGTCCGGCAACGAGCGCAACCCACATCCTTAGTTACCAGCGGTTTGGCCGGGGACTCTAGGGAAACTGCCCGTGATAAGCGGGAGGAAGGTGTGGATGACGTCAAGTCCTCATGGCCCTTACGGGTTGGGCTACACACGTGCTACAATGGCATCTACAGTGAGTTAATCTCCAAAAGATGTCTCAGTTCGGATTGGGGTCTGCAACTCGTCCCCATGAAGTCGGAATCGCTAGTAATCGCGTAACAGCATGACGCGGTGAATACGTTCCCGGGCCTTGTACACACCGCCCGTCACACCATGGGAGTTGGGTCTACCCGACGGCCGTGCGCTAACTCTTCGGAGGGGCAGCGGACCACGGTAGGCTCAGCGACTGGGGTGAAGTCGTAACAAGGTAGCCGTAGGGGAACCTGCGGCTGGATCACCTCCTTTCTAAGGATGTTTCTAGCAGAATGGCTTGCCTTTCTCGTGAAACACTTAGCAGCTACACGTCCTCAAGTAGCGCTCTGCGCGGTAGGACACTAAAATGTAGCATAGATCAACAATAGTTGATCAAACTCGGCCAGGCCGTCCTCATATCTCTTCGTAAAGTATCACAGACCTACCGGTCTGGACTTGGGTCGGTAGCTCAGGTGGTTAGAGCGCACGCCTGATAAGCGTGAGGTCGGAGGTTCAAGTCCTCCTCGACCCACCACTAATTCGCTGAAACAGCGAGTATGGGGCCTTAGCTCAGCTGGGAGAGCATCTGCTTTGCAAGCAGAGGGTCATCGGTTCGATCCCGATAGGCTCCACCATTACCACTAAGATTACATCAGCAAGCACTGAGATCAGTGTTTGCTCGTCTAATCTTAGACGACAATTGACATCGTATAGAGAGATTAAATGCAACATCGTTGATCGCCCAAGTGAGGGTTGATCTCGGTCGCTTCCGCAAGGAAGGCATTCAGCGGACCACATTCCCGGTCCAACGTCTGTATCGCGGCTGAAAAGATGATGTTGCCCAAGTCAAGTAAACTAACCAAGTTGCGGTTCTGCGGAACTGCAGCGCGTTTCCGATCCCATACAAGATCGGAAGCGGGAAAGTATGCTTTTGGTCCTGAAAGTATAGCTTCGCGTCTTTACCAGCTCGCGTTGCTCGCAAACTTCGTCCTCAAGTCGCCGACAGGCGGTAGGACATCATGTAGTTTTGCTCTTTCTGGATCAAATCAAGCGCGAGAAGGGCGTTTGGTGGATGCCTTGGCAGTAAGAGGCGATGAAGGACGTGATACTCTGCGATAAGCTATGGGGAGCCGAGAATAGGCTTTGATCCATGGATTTCCGAATGGGGGAACCCACCTGACAGTTCGATATAATAGCTTAGGCTGCTTATATCTTGCTGAAACAGGTACTTTTAACCTGAACACATAGGGTTTTAAGAGCAAACCCGGGGAACTGAAACATCTAAGTACCCGGAGGAAAGGACATCAATAGAGACTTCCCTAGTAGCGGCGAGCGAACGGGAACCAGCCGAGCCATGAGAGTGACTGGAACAGATTGGAAAGTCTGGCCATAGCGGGTGACAGCCCCGTACAGGAAGCTCAATTGGACGTATTAAGTAGGGCGGAACACGTGAAATTCTGTCTGAAGATCGGGGGACCACCCCCGAAGGCTAAGTACTCCTTACTGACCGATAGCGAACCAGTACCGTGAGGGAAAGGTGAAAAGCACCCCGACGAGGGGAGTGAAACAGTTTCTGAAACCGGACGCCTACAAGCAGTCGGAGGGACCTCGAGTCCTGACGGCGTACCTTTTGTATAATGGGTCATCGACTTGGTCTTACGAGCAAGCTTAAGCCGTTAGGTGTAGGCGCAGCGAAAGCGAGTCTTAATAGGGCGCATGAGTTCGTGGGATCAGACCCGAAACCGAGTGATCTAGGCATGACCAGGATGAAGGTAAGGTAACACTTACTGGAGGTCCGAACCCACACCTGTTGAAAAAGGTCGGGATGAGTTGTGCCTAGGGGTGAAAGGCCAATCAAACTCGGAGATAGCTGGTTCTCTGCGAAATCTATTTAGGTAGAGCGTCATCCGAATACCCCGGGGGGTAGAGCACTGGATGGGTAATGGGGCCCCACAGGCTTACTGATCCTAACCAAACTCCGAATACCCGGGAGTACTAGATGGCAGACACACTGCGGGTGCTAACGCCCGTAGTGGAGAGGGAAACAACCCTGACCTCCGGCTAAGGCCCCTAATTCATGGCTAAGTGGGAAAGCAGGTGGGACGACCAAAACAACCAGGAGGTTGGCTTAGAAGCAGCCATCCTTTAAAGATAGCGTAACAGCTCACTGGTCTAGATAAGTTGTCCTGCGGCGAAGATGTAACGGGGCTCAAGCCATGAGCCGAAGCCGAGGATGCCGTAAGGCATGGTAGCAGAGCGTGGTGTGATATAGCTTCATGCCTCCTTAGATCCTTCGGGATCATTGGAGGCTCGAAGCTTTCTGTGAAGCGGGCGCGTGAGCGATCCCGTGGAGAGATCACCAGTGAGAATGATGACATGAGTAGCGACAAACAGGGTGAGAGACCCTGTCGCCGAAAGTCCAAGGGTTCCTGCTTAAAGCTAATCTGAGCAGGGTAAGCCGACCCCTAAGGCGAGGCCGAAAGGCGTAGTCGATGGGAACACTGTTAATATTCAGTGGCCAGAGAGAAGTGACGGATCGCAAAGGTCGTTCATCCTTATCGGATTGAATGGGCGGCTGAGCGGTCCCTGGAAATAGCCTCTCATTAGATCGTACCCTAAACCGACACAGGTGGACTGGTAGAGAATACCAAGGCGCTTGAGAGAACGATGTTGAAGGAACTCGGCAAAATACCTCCGTAAGTTCGCGAGAAGGAGGCCCAGTTTCTACGCAAGTATTGGCTGGGGGCACAAACCAGGGGGTGGCGACTGTTTACTAAAAACACAGGGCTCTGCGAAGTCGCAAGACGACGTATAGGGTCTGACGCCTGCCCGGTGCCTGAAGGTTAAAAGGAGAGGTGCAAGCCTTGAATTGAAGCCCAGGTAAACGGCGGCCGTAACTATAACGGTCCTAAGGTAGCGAAATTCCTTGTCGGGTAAGTTCCGACCTGCACGAATGGCGTAACGACTTCCCCGCTGTCTCCAACATCGACTCAGCGAAATTGAATTGCCTGTCAAGATGCAGGCTTCCCGCGGTTAGACGGAAAGACCCCGTGCACCTTTACTACAGCTTCACACTGGCATCAGGCACAACATGTGCAGGATAGGTGGTAGGCTTTGAAGCAGGAACGCCAGTTCCTGTGGAGCCTTCCTTGAGATACCACCCTTGTTCTGCTTGATGTCTAACCGCGACCCATTATCTGGGCCCGGGACCCTGTGTGGCGGGTAGTTTGACTGGGGCGGTCGCCTCCCAAAGAGTAACGGAGGCGCGCGAAGGTTGGCTCAGAGCGGTCGGAAATCGCTCGTTGAGTGCAATGGCAGAAGCCAGCCTGACTGCAAGACTGACAAGTCGAGCAGAGACGAAAGTCGGCCATAGTGATCCGGTGGTCCCGAGTGGAAGGGCCATCGCTCAACGGATAAAAGGTACGCCGGGGATAACAGGCTGATACTGCCCAAGAGTCCATATCGACGGCAGTGTTTGGCACCTCGATGTCGGCTCATCTCATCCTGGGGCTGGAGCAGGTCCCAAGGGTATGGCTGTTCGCCATTTAAAGAGGTACGTGAGCTGGGTTTAGAACGTCGTGAGACAGTTCGGTCCCTATCTGCCGTGGGTGTAGGATACTTGAGAGGAGTTGCCCCTAGTACGAGAGGACCGGGGTGAACGATCCACTGGTGGACCTGTTATCGTGCCAACGGTAGTGCAGGGTAGCTATGATCGGAAAGGATAACCGCTGAAGGCATCTAAGCGGGAAGCCCCCCTCAAAACAAGGTATCCCTGAGGGCCGTGGAAGACCACCACGTCGATAGGCTGGAGATGTAAGTGCAGCAATGCATTCAGTTGACCAGTACTAATTGCCCGATAGGCTTGATTTGATCCAGTAAAAGCAAAACTGCTCTTACTCGAACGAAATCAAAAGCATACACAAAACTTACTTGACTTGGACATAAGCTCATTATTCGGTTTGGTGGTCACAGCGTCAGTGAAACACCCGATCCCTTCCCGAACTCGGCCGTTAAGCACGATTGCGCCAATGGTACTGCGTCTTAAGACGTGGGAGAGTAGGTCACCGCCAAACCTAATAATCAGCTTATTAATCTCTCATACGATGCTTAACACACATTCGACCCTGTCGCGGGATGGAGCAGCCCGGTAGCTCGTCAGGCTCATAACCTGAAGGTCGTAGGTTCAAATCCTACTCCCGCAACCAAGGTCGAATACAAAATTCCCATATAACACAAAACAATAGGCGCCTTCCGGGCGTTTCTTGCGTTTGGGCCGTAGCGTACCAAAAACCACGCTGGAAGCAAATGGGGCGAGCTCAACAGTGTGGTGGATAGGCAACAGATCGAATTTCTTTGTTAACAAAGTTTAACAGAATTCGATTTCCGCAATGCCCTTTCCTTCAGAACGTACCACAAGCTCACCGTTTGCATGGCGGGGATGAAACATGTTCTCGTGTGCTCGGTTCAAGCCCACCGTTATCCTGATGACGGGATCCAGCCATAGGGTGAGAGGGGCTGGGACGCAACTGACCGGTCGGTTGAGTGTTAAGCCTCGTGCGAAATCTCTGCGAGCCGGATCTCGATGCCAAGTTTCTCGCTCAAGAGACGACGTTCCGCTTCGATCACCTCGGGGCCGGGGGCGGTCCAGCCCGTTGTGTCATTGATGTAGCCGGCTTCAACAAGCTTGCGCCCGAGCGTGGGGAAGTCCAGCTCCGCGTAAAGCTCGTTCGATTGTCCGGCTCCGTCGAACTGGTAATAGCGGCCATTGAGCGCATCCATCACGTTGATCTGCATCCTGGCAAACCATTGGTATTGCGTCAGATAGTCGTCGAGCACATCGGCCGGGCGGCGCTGGATGATCGCCAGGCGACTGTCGGGCCGGGCGAAGAAGGCTGCCATGTGCAGCGCGGAATTGTCGCTCGAGATGATCGTGTGGGCCGCGGCATATTGTGCCGCCTGCGCTTCGAGGTCATGGGTCTGCGGGTGATAGATGTGATAGCCTTCGGCTTTCAGCAGCGCTTCGATCCGGTCCTCGGCGAAATAGCGACCGCGTTTCGAATACAGCTCCGTGCGGGAGATGTAGATCTTTTCGGGCCCTTCGGGTTTGACGCGATCTGCGAGCACCTTGTGGATGTGGGCGCGAAACTCCGGGCTCCCGGCGATCATGTCGCCGGTGCCAAACCCCTGTGGTGCCAGCACAAGACGCTCAACACGGGTCGGGGCCTTGATCCCCGCGAGCTTGCCGATGCCTCCGGCGAACATGTCGATCATCGGCGCCATCGGATCGGTGAAACGACGCGGGCGGTTCACCTGTTTCTTCATCAGGAAGGCGACGTTTTCGACCTCCGGCATCACGCTGCGGGCCCAGAGCCGGGAGGTGGATTCCAGAAGCGCGTGACCGAAATGCTGATACAGCAGCCCGCCGAACAGCCATGTGCCCTTGAGCTCGTCCTCTGCCTCTGGGACCGGGCCTTTCGGCTCGGTGGTGGTGGCGGCGGAGGTGTTGCGGAAACACTGACTGAGCTGCTGATAGACCCCCTGTGCATCATAGACCCCGGCGGGCCGGGAAATGCCGCGCTTACGCCCTTCGCCCCAAGGCACGATGAGCGCGTTTTCGAGTGTCACGATGTCATCTGTCAGGGGAGACTGGGGATTGAACACGGGGCGGGATCTCGTCACATTTTGCCTTTTGCGGGAGACTAGCACAGATCGCCTTGTGCGCAATCGAGTTGCGGTGGTGCGGGTGGGCCAAGCACCGGGTTTCGCAAGATTTCTCGCGACTTTCCTCCTAGGCGGCCTGTGAGCGGCAATAGACAGGCCGGGGCGCTTGGGATAAGCTCCGCGAGAAAAGGGCAGAGACCCCGTTCATATGGTCAACCAGGGCAGAGAGTATCATCATGCAACTGAACCGTCGTCCCGTCGCCTCCCTGTGGATCGGCGACAAGCTGCAATATCTCAATCAGTTGTGTCTCAAATCGCACCTGCGGCACGGCCATCCGACGACGCTCTATTGCACCGACGAGGTGACGAACGCGCCCGAAGGCGTCAACATCCGCCCCGCCTCGGAGATCATGGACATCGACATGAGCGTGGTGGAGAACACCTCCGCTTCCTTCCTGTCGAATGTGTTCCGCTACAAGATGATCCAGAAGACCGGCGCGATCTGGATCGACTGCGATGCGTTCTGCCACAAGCCCTTCCCGGACGAATGGGAGCATATCTACGCGGGGCACGGCATGCGCGGGGCGCTCAACTGTGGTGTGGTCGGCATTCCGCAGACGGGCGAGCTGATGGACCGTCTGCTGGATTATTACGACAACCTGCCGGATTACCCGGCCTGGTGGAACAAGAACCAGCGCAAGAAGATGGACCGGCTCGACCCGTCCATTCCTCTGCCGGTTCGGATCTACAAGACCGAACGCACCGCCTTCGGTCCGCAGGCTTTCACCTATTTCGCCCAGCAGACCGGTGACATCAAACATGCGATGACCAACGACGTGCTCTATCCGGTGCCGTTCCAATTGAACGACATCTTCTACGATCCTTACGGGCGTGTCGAAGGCTGGTTCACCGAGAACACGGTCAGCGTTCATCTCTACACCAACGGCACCAAACCGTGGTGGCGCAAGAACGTGCCGCTGGAGAATTCCTATGCCGATCGCATGTGCAAGGAAGTTGGGATCGACCCGTCTCTGGCGCTGGAGTAAGCGCGCGGCATGGATCTGAAGAAACATGTCAGCCCGCATGGCACGGTGATGGCCGTGTCGATGATGAAGGACGAAGCGCCCTATCTTCTGGAGTGGTTCGCCCATCATATGGCGGTCGGTTTTACCGATATTCTGGTCTATACCAACGACTGTAGCGACGGCACCGACGATATGCTGATCCGGCTCGAAGAGCTGGGCCTTGGCTATCACCGGCGCAACGACATCCCCGAAGGTATCAAGCCGCAGCCCTCCGCGCTCAACTATGCGCAGGAGGAGCCGCTGGTGGCGGCGGCGGATTGGGTGTTGGTGTTCGATGCGGATGAGTTTCTCTGCATCAAACATGGCGACGGCACGCTTGACGGCATGCTGAGCGAGGCGGAAGAGAAGGGTGCCAATGGCATCGTCATCACATGGCGCATTTTCGGGTCGGGCTATGTCGAGGACTGGTCGCGCGATCCGGTGACCGAGCAATATCTCTATGCCGCACCGCCTTTGTGGAACAAGGGCTGGGGTGTGAAGACCCTGTTCAAATTCGACCCGGAATATTGGAAGCTCGGCATTCACCGCCCGAAGATGAAGACCAAGCATCTCAAGGACGGCTATCCCGACACGGTGCATTGGCTCAATGGTTCGGGCGCGCCGATGGAGGATTATTTCAAGTTTCGCGGCTGGCGCTCGATCCGGCGCACGCTGGGCTATGACTGGGCGCAGATGAACCACTATGCGGTCAAGGGCATCGACGCCTATGCGATCCGCAAGTTCCGCGGCAACGTGAACAACAAGAAAGACAAGTATAACGCGGATTACTGGGCGCTTCAGGACCGCAACGAGGTGAAAGACGACTCGATCCTGCGTCATGCGGCGCGGCGAGCGGAGATCATGGAGGAGTTGCTGAAGGACCCGGTTCTGAACCGGCTCCATTTCGCGGCCCTCGACCGGGTGGAGGCGCGGCTCAACGAGTACAAACAGACCGAAGCCTATGCCGAGATGAAGCGCGGGCTGATCGAGGCAGGCAAGGTGCCGATCAACAAGGTGGTCGCGAAACCGCCGCAGGCCCGCGATCCGGCCAAGATCGCCGCGCTCATGAGCGAGGTCGAAAAGACCACCTCCGACAAACCCAAAGAAGAGCGCCGCAACCCGGTCGCGGATGGCTGGCATGACGATTTCCTGCCGCCGAAGGTGAAATTGCAGGACAATCCGCATATCGACGTGGTCGCCAATCATGACATCATGATCCCGGCCGATGCCGCCGTGTTCGGACCCGATGCGCTCGACCAGATCGCGGAGGGCAAATACGCGCGTCGTCACATGCGGTTCATCACCGCGCAGTTGCAGGCCGGGGATCGGTTGCTCAACATCGGCGGCGAGGCGGGGGTCGTGGTGCTTCAGGCGCTCAAGACCGTCCCCGATCTCATCGCCATGGCCCAGCACAGCCGCCCCGACATCGCGCGGGTGACCGAAGGCTTGGCACGGCGCAACGGTCTGATGGACAGCTCGCGGTTACGGGTCACCGACGGGCCGCTCGTTTTCGCCACGGATGGGGCCGATGAGGCGAGCGGGTTTCTGGCCTATGCCAAGGATTTCCGCCCTTCCGTCTTGCGGCTTTGCGACCGGGATGTGACGCCGGGCGTGCTTGTGAACATGAAGCTCGACCGGTTGCGCCGAATTATTCTGCCGATGGAGCTGTTCTGTGAGGATGCGCCGCAGGAGGCTTATCAGGACGTGCTTGAAGGGCTCGGGTTTGCCCTTAACGAGGACTGGCAGGATCGCGGCATGCTGATTTTCGATCGGAGCCGAACGTGACGCAGGGCGGTCGTGACAGGGCCGGGTGACAGGGCAACACATTCCGGACTATCTTTGAAACAGGGTTCAGCAAGGGCAGGCAATGTCTTCCGACGAAAGACGTATCGAGCAAACGGGTGACGGGCGGGTGCTTTTGCGGGCGCGCAACGGCGATGTCATCCGCTATGACGACACCGGGCTGATCCTGAAACTGTCCGATCGGGTCGTGGCCGATCTGCGCCAGCGTCTTGTCGTTCCGATCGACGCGGAGGTGTTGGGCGATGTGGACGCCTGGAACCTGCGCGCGCTGGGAGATTGGCTGTTCTTTGACGCCAATCTTCCGGGCATGCCGGGGCCACGCGGCTATCGGCGAGCCATAGAAGGCGGGGCCATTCTGGCGGAAACGCCGGGGCCGGTTCTGGGCGTGTTGAGCCTTGGCGGCGCGCGACGCACGCGCGCCATTCCGGGGGCCGGGGCCTATCCCTATCATATCGTGGTGCCCGAGGATGACATCGGCGCGGTCGGCATGGCCGGGATCGAGGACGCGCCCGAAACGCATCGCGCCGAGGGCCTGCGCGAACAGACACAGGACGCGCTTTTGGCCGAGGAAATGCTGCGGCTGCGGCAGGTTTCAGGGCGGGGGCTGCCCCTGATCCTTGCACGTTGCGAGACCGACCGCTCGGCGTCTCTGGCCGATCTGGCATCGGGCAAGGCCTTTGACAATCTGATGCGCGCCGCCGCCAATCTCAAGGCGCTGGCCGAGACCCTGAACAAACCCGCAAAGCTTGCCGCGCTGAGTGTCGATTTCGCGCTCGAAGATATTTTGACGCCGGAGGCCGAGTTTGCGCCTGCGATGCGCGCTTTGCTTGAAACTCTTGCGAAGGCGTTCTGGCAGATAGACTTGCGCCCAGTGCCGGCGCTGATGGTGTTCGACACCACGGCCTCCGAGCCGGGGCGCGACCGGCGGGCGGCACAATGGGAGCTGGCGGTTTATGGTGGCGAGATGGGGCCGGTCTTTACGCTTCCGAGCTATGCGCTTGAGCTGGACGAGGCGCTGCGTCCGACCGAAGCGGCGATGCGCCTGCGCGCCCGCACGGAGGCGGCGGCATTGATGGAGATCGAAGCCGGGCGGGGATGGCATTGTCCGAGGGTCTTGTTGGCCGAATGGGAGGGCAAGCGCGCGATCCGCCTGCGCACCGATGCGGCGACGCCTCTGGTGCTGGAGGCTGACAATCCGTTTGGGGCCGTCGATGGCGGGTTGCGGATCGCGGGGCCGGAGGGTGCGATTGCGATTGCTTCGGTCACGGTGGATGCGGACGAGCCGCGCGATGTTTTGATCGAAATGGCCGAGAACGCCCCGCGCAAGGGGCTGATGCTGAGCTATGCTTGGGACGGCCCCGGTGCCTTGCGTGACAGTTGGACGTCTTCGCTTGCACCCGATGTGAAACGCTGGGCCTTGCCCGCCCGACTTGAGGTGCATGGCTGATGTTATATGTCGATATGGACCTGCCCCAAGGCGCGTTGCTGCCTGCTGCCGACGCGCAAGAAAACCCCGGGGGGATCGTGTTCGATGCGGCTGGTCTGGTGATCGAGGACGGACGTGTTAGCGGTTGGCGCGACCTGTCGGGCACCCGGGTTGCGCGCCCGGCGACCCCGAATGAGGGCCATGCGCGGCAAGAAACCCTTGGTGCCCGGCCCGTCTTGCGGCTGCGCGATGGGGTGAATTGCGGATTTGCCCTTGAAGAACTGGCGCTTCAGGCGCCCCGGTTCAGTGTGGCGGTGATGTTTGCCTCTCCGATGGGGCGGGCCAGTACGCTGATGACGCTGAACCCGCGCGAGGGGCGCGATTATCTTTTCCTCTCGGAAGCCGACGGGGTGGTTGAGCTGAAATTCCGCGATGGCGTGGCGGGTCTGACCCGACCGACGGCGCATTCGGAGGGGTGTTTCTCGCTGGTCTGTGCCTCGGTCGAGGGCGGCAAGATGAAATTGGCGGTCAATGGCGAGACGCCGAGCGGGCTGGCCGTGCCTTCGGGGCTGGAGGCCGGGTTTCATGACCTGTTCATCGGCTGTCGCAGCGACCGGGCGGGGATCAAAAAGACGCTGGGCGAGGCGCAGATCGCGCGGCTTTGGATCTGGCCGGGCGAGGATGTGTTTGCGGGGGAGGCCTATGGCAAGCTGACGGCGCTTTGGCAAAAGGAGGCGGCCTATGGGCTTTGATCGCGAGAGTATCCGGGGCGACAATCTTTGTGTCATCTGGATTGATGACATGATCGACATTTTCACATGGCGCAACGCCTTCGGGATCGAGATCAAGACGCCCAATATCGACCGGCTGATGGCCAGGGGCGCGCGCTTTGCGAATGCCTATGCCACCGTGCCGCTCTGCGCGCCCTGCCGCGCCGAACTGGCGACGGGGCTTTCGCCGTTTCGCACCGGGCTTGTCGATCTCAATCGGCTCTGGCGCGATCTTTTGCCGCCGACGGCGGCGTGGCAATACGATCTGCGCCGTGCCGGGTTCGAGACCTTCACCACCGGCAAGACCGATGGCAATTACAAAGCCATGCCGGAGGAGTACAAACGCCTGTTGTTCCACCACGACGTGGAGGCCAATGACAAGGGCGGGCGCAAGGGCGTCAAGGATTACCTCGACGGCAAGGGGCCGGGGGTTGCGGGGGTCAATCACCCGAATGACGACGGCTCGCAGGACGACCGGTTTTTCGATTTTTGGGTGGCGCAGAATGCCATCGACCATCTGGCGAAAATCGACCCGGAGCGGCGGCATCTCATCCAGCTCGGGTTCAAGCATCCGCATTACAATCTGGTGACGCCGGACCGGTTTTATCAGATGTATGACGTCGACAAGATCACATGGCCGGAAATTGCCGCCGAGGCGGATTATCATGGGCCGCAGCCGGGCATGGCTGTCTATGAGCTGGCCTATATCGTCAATGGTCAATGGACGCCGGAGCGGGCGGGGGACGAGGGCTGGCGGCAGGTGGTGCGGGCCTATTTCGCAGCCTGTTCGCATGTGGATCACGAGATCGGGCGGTTCCTCGACGCGCTGGAGGCCTCGGAGATCGGCGATAAAACCACGGTGCTTTTGCTGTCGGACAACGGCTTCAACCTCGGCAATCACGACAGTTTCCATAAGATGAGCCAATGGGACAGCGCCGCCCATGTGCCGCTTTGCGTCTGGTCGCCGCGGATGGAGGCGGGGACGGAGGTCACGCTGCCGGTGTCGCTGCACAATGTGCCCAAGACGATCATGGATCTGGCGGGGCTGCCTTATCGGCCCGACTGGGTGTCGGGGCAGAGCCTTTTGCCGCTGATCGACGCGAGCTTTGGCACGTTCGACACGACGAAATCGCCGATCACCTGCGTATTCGGCACGCTCTCTGTGCGGCCTTCGGTCGAGGGGCTGAGCCAGTATCGCTATTTCCGCTACCCGAATGGCGAGGAGCATGTTTATGACGTGGTCGCCGATCCGGGCGAGACCACGAACCTCGCCGATACGGCACCTTTGGAACGGCTGCGCGAGGAGCTTGTCAAAGGCGCTTTGAACCTCGGGCTGGACCTGCGCGGATTTGAGAACCCGGCCGATGGTGTGAACGCGATGATGGCGGTCGATGGCACGGTGGTGATGGCCGGGGGCCGGGGCGACAATGATTATTGGGCCTATGGCTCGGACGCCGAGAAGATCGTTGAGAACAAGGACGGCGGCACGGACACGCTTTGGTATATGGCGGGGCCGGACGATTATGTTTTGCATGCCCCTGCCAACATTGAAAAAATCCGCATCGCCACGGTGGTGTCTCGCAATGAGAAAGCCAATGCGGACGGCTCGCGCGATGGCAAACGCCTGCGCATTGTGGCCCATCCCGACAGCCCGATCGAGTTTGAAACCTCGGAGCGGGTGACGATCGAGGTGCAGGGCTCGCTGGGCGACGATGTGATGATCGGGCCGAAATACGCGGGTGCGGAATTCCATGGTGGGGCGGGGAACGACCGGCTGATCGCGCGCTCGAAACGGCGCAAGGACCGCAACCGCTTCTTTGGCGGCGCGGGCAACGATTACCTCTGGGGCGGCGGCGGGCACGACCATTTGGATGGGGGCACGGGCGACGATGAGATTCACGGCAACGAAGGCCACAACACGATCTTCGGCGGGCATGGCAACGATCTGATCACCGACGGGCCGGGGTCTTCGGAGATCGATACAGGGCCGGGGCGCAACCGGGTGATTTCGGAAGAGGGCGACGACACGATCCGCGTCGGCACCGGGGAGAACACGCTCACCGGCGGGCCGGGAAAGACCACCTATGTCATCGCTTGGGGCGGGCTGAGCCGGATCACCGACTGGCATCCGGGCGTGACGCTCGATCTCACGGATTGGCCGGGGGTGCCGGAGATCGGCGGGAGTGCTGCGGGTGTCGAAATCCGGCTGGGGGCCTCCGTCGTGATCCTCGAAGGGGCGGCGGATGTCGGAGCCATTGTCGGAACGGTACGGGGCACCATGGACAAGGGGCGCTGATATGGCGAAGAAAAGCCGTTACATGATCGTGACGCCGATGAAGAACGAGGGACCCTATATTCTCGATTGGGTTGCGCATCACATGGCGCTGGGGTTCGATCATTTCTTTGTCGTGACCAACGATTGCGACGATGGCACCGACCGTATCCTCGACCGGCTGGCCGAGATGGGTCATGTCACCCATGTGCCCAATCCGCGCATGCTCAAACGCAGCCAGGGCGCGTGGCATGTCATGGCGTTGCGCTATGCTGCGCTGTTCAACATCTACCGCGATGCGGACTGGATCATGTTCTCCGACGTGGACGAATATCTCCAGGTCAACACCCGGACGAAAACCCTCGACGGGTTTCTCGATCGGGTGGGCAAGACGGATGTGATCTCCTTCACCTCGATTCCCTATAACAGCAATGGCCAGAAGGCTTTCGTCGATGCGCCGCTGGTCGGGCAGTTCACCGAGCGCAACAAGGGCTATGAGGCGGCGCGGGCGGTGGGGAAAACTCTGTCGAACGCGGTGAAGACGATGTTCCGCAACGAAGTCCCGTTCACGCGGCGGCGCAATCATCGGCCTCTGTTGGCGGAGTTCTCGCAGACCGGGTTTGTCTGGCGGGACGGCTCCGGCAGCGTGCTCGACGCGGACTATACCGATGGCGGGGCCAAGGCGATTGACGCGGTGAGCACCGTGCAATTCGCCCAGCTCAACCATTATGCCATCCGCAGCATGGAGGCGTTTCTGGTCAAGGTGGATCGCGGCGATGCGGTGTTGACGGAGCGACTGGGGGCCTCTGTGAACTATTGGAAAGGCTATAATACCCCGGGGGATGTGGACCTGCGCTATGTCACGCCGTCTCCTTTGACGCGCAAGATCCGCGCCGGGTTTGCCCGCGATCCGGAACTTGCGGAATGGCACGCGTTCGCGGTGGCGGCGCATAAGGCCAAGGTGGCGCAGATCCTCGGGACCGAAGAGGGCCGGATGATTGCCGAGAAAATCGGCTATTTCTCCTAGGCGCTGCGCAGGTCAGAGGCTCTCGCGATCCACGATGCGCACCCCGTCCGCAATCGTGTCGGCGGGATGCGGGATGACCTGATCTCCCTCACTGAGCCCGGAGAGCAGTTCGACCATGCGATCCGACTGGTGGCCAATCTCGACCGCCTTCTGCCGGGCCACGCCGCCGTCGTTGACGAAGACCGCCCAGCCGTCGCCGTCGCGGAACATCGCCGAGACCGGCATCATGAGCACATCCTCGGCCTCCCATTCCACCACCTTGAGAAACACGGCATATTGATGCCCGAGGCCGGGGCGATCCGTAGCGGGGGTAATGAGGTCGAAGACGGCGGAGACGCGCTGTTCCTCGATGCCCAGAGACGAGGTGTGGGTCTCGGCCTTGGGCGCGAGGCTCTTGAGGCGGGCTTCGAGTGCGGGCGTGCCGCCCCAGCGTTCGACCATGGCGCGGGCCCCGATCTCGAGGCCGACGGCGTCGGAGGAGAGCAGATCCGCTTCGATTTCGAGATCCGTCACATCGCCCAGCGACAACAAGGATGAGCCGACCGCGACCGCATGTTCGGAGACCTGGGTGATCGACAGGACCCTGCCGGAAATCGGGGCGGTGAGAGCGATGCAACAGCTCTCGCCTGTGCTCTCCTCGGTTCCCGGCTCGATCAGCGCTGCCTTGGCGCGGGCCAGGGAAGACTGGGCCATCTGGACATTCGACACGGCGGCGTCGCGGGCAGCGTTGCGGACAGAGAGGAGCTGTTGCGCGTCTTCCAGCGTTGTCACGGAGGAAACGCCGCGGGTCACAAGCGCCCTGGTCCGCTCGAACTGGCTTTGGGCGTAGGACAGCTCTTCTTCGGATTGCCGCAACTGAGCCTGCGCGAGATCGGCCGCAGCGGCGGCTTCGCGGACGGCGGCCTCAAGCTGAACCCGGCTCCGGGCGTCGATCAAGGACGGGCTGAGGGGTTCGACGCGGGCAACCGTATCGCCCGCCGTCACCGCATCGCCCTCCTCGACCGGTGAGCGCAGCGCCGTGCCCGCGATGGGGGAGGAGACCTCATAGACATTGCGGATGCGGGTCTTGCCGTCGGCGTTGATCGTCACGGCCATATGGCCCCGCGTCACCTCCGTGAGATCGACCGCCACCGGATGCGGGCGGAAGGCGATGAACAGGAGCGCTGCCACGAGGGCCAGGACAATGAGGCTCAAGAGCGATTTGCGGGATTTCGAAGTCATCAGGTCACTCCCGGGTTTTCATCACGGAGACAAGGTCGAGACGGTCCACGCGTTGCCGCACCACCATGACGGAGGTGAATGCGGTCGCCAAGACCACAAGCGAGGCCAGGGCATAGGCGGCGGGCGGCAGAACCATCGGAATGTTGTAGAGATCGGAGGTGAAACTCGCGGCCATGAGATGCCCGAGCCCGAAACCGATCAGCCAGCCCAGAGGCTGGGCAAGAGCCGCGATCAGCATGATTTCCCCGACCAGCACATAGGACACTTCCCAGTTCGAGAAGCCCAGAATGCGCAGGGAGGCCAGTTCGCGGGCGCGCTCGGACAGTTGGATGCGGGCGCTGTTATAGGTCAGCCCGACGGTGATCAGCACGGCGACGATGATGAACAACCCGTTCATGATCGAGATATTCTCGTCCAGCGTGGCCGCAAAAGAGGCCTTCATATCGGTGACCCGCACCGCGCCCGAGATCATTGGCGTGTCCTTGATCGCCATGTTGAAGGCCATGTCCTGGCTTGGGTCATGCGTGATATTCGCCACCGAGATTTGCGGTTGGCTGCGGGTGAGCCCGGCCATTTCGTCGCGGGTCATATAGGCTCCGAGGCCGAAGAACTGTTCGGTGATGGCGGCGACGCGCAGGATGTGGGTTTCCCGTCGTCCGGTCATGAATTCGACCTCGACCGTGTCGCCGGGAGAGAGGTTCAGCACCTCGGCGACACGCGTGGTGATCAGCAAGCCGGTGCCTTCCGCCTCGACCACATGGCCGGTCTCGTCAATCGAGCGCGCAAGTGTTGCGCCCGGCCCACGGGTGACGATGGAGAGCTGTTTCTCCAGATGCCCGTGGCGCAGTTTTGCGGGAGTGTAAAGCTCGCCCTCGACCTCCATCACGCCCGGCAGCTTGCGCACATCCTCAAGTGCGGAGAGCGCACGGTCCTTGGTGAACAAAAGCACCGTGTCCTCGCGGTTCGACTGGTTGAAGGCGACATCGGAAATCTCGTTCATCGAATAGGAAAAGAACCCGACCGCGATCATGATCGCCACGGCCAGAGACAGACCAAGCGCCGACATGGCGGCGCGGAGCGGCCAGCGAAAGATCGAGCGCCAGATCATCATGGAGGGCTGGCTGAGGCGGGCCGCGGCCAGCATCCGGTCGAAGAGCGAGCGTTTGTAGCGCGGCGGTGCGGGCGGCGACATGGCAACGGCGGGGGGCAGGCGCGCGGCCCCCATGGCGGAGCGCAGCGCGCCTAGGGCGGCGGTCAAAAGCGCAAGAAAACCGGAGATCGCATAGGCGTCATAGGAGACGTTGAAAATGAGATAGGGGAATTTGAAATACTGCGCATATTCCCCCGCCATCCAGCGCGCCGACATGCCGCCGGTGATCCAGCCGATGGCGATGCCGAGAATGGCGGTCAGCCCGGCCATCAAAACGTAATGCGCGGCAATGTGGAGATCGGTATAGCCGAGCGCTTTCAGCAATCCGATCTCGGCGCGTTCAAGTGCGATGATCCGCCCGATTACCATGTTGACGAGAAAGGCGGAAATGCCAAAGAACACCGGCGGCAGGATGGTCGCCATATTCTTGAGCTGCTTGATCTCCGTGGAGACGAACGCATGCGAGGCTTGGTCGACCCGGCCATAAGCGCCAGTGCCGCCATAGGGCGACAAGAGGTCATCGAGCGCGTCGATCACCCGATCCTCGCTCGCGTCGCGCGACAGCGACAGCGTGACCGTGTTGAACGCGCCCGACATGTCGAACGCGGCGGCGAGCATGTGCTCGGGCATCCACATGACGCCGAAGCTCGCATCGTCGGGCATGAGCGTGCCGGGGCCGATCGCATAGACGAACTCGGGCGAGAGCGCCGTGCCGGTGATGGTGAGCGTCCGTTTCTGCCCCGACATCAGCGCATCGAACCTGTCGCCAAGGGCAAAGCCGTTCGCCTGCGCAAAAGGTTCGGTGACCAGAACCTCGTCGGTCGCCTGCGGATCGGGCAGGCGACCGGAACGCAGGATCGGCACGTTGAGCACGGGCATTTCGCCATTCTCCGGCAGGCTGAGCGCCAGCCCGGTGGCAGATTTCACCCGGCCCGGAATGTCGAGCATGAGATATTCCTGCACCCGTACCTCCGCGCTCTGGACGCCCTCGATGGCGACGATCTCGCTCAGAAGCGGACGCGGGGCTTTCTCGGCGGTGGCCCAGACATCGGCAAACTCATTGCGCTCATAGAAGGCCTCAAGCGTGTCGTCGAGCGCGCGGTACATGCCGAAAGCCGTCAAAAGGATCATCACCCCGCAGGCCAAAACCAAAGCGATGGCAAGCGACTGGCCCCAGAGCCGCCGGAAGTCGCGCAGGAGTTTCTTGTCGAGCGCATGCATGGCTTACCACACGATCTCGGAAGGTTTGATCCGGGTGGCGTTGGTGGCGACCGAGGAAATATTGCCGTCCTGAAACCGCACGACGCGATGCGCCATGGCCTGAATGGCGGCGTTGTGGGTGATGACGATGGCGGTGGTGCCGAGATCCTCGTTGATCTCCCGGATCGCCTCCAGAACCTGCACCCCGGTGGTGCTGTCGAGCGCGCCGGTGGGTTCGTCGCAGAGCAGCACTTCGGGCCGTTTGGCGATGGCGCGGGCGATGGCGACACGCTGTTGCTGCCCGCCGGACAGCTCGGCGGGGAAATGGTCGATCCGGTCGCTCATGTCGACGCGGGCCAAGGCCTCCTCGGCACTCATCGGGTTAGGGGCGATGTCTGTGACCATCTGGACATTTTCGCGCGCGGTGAGAGACGGCACCAGATTGTAGAACTGAAAGACGAACCCGACATGATCGCGCCGGTAGCGCGTCAGCGCCCGGTCCGAGAGCGTGGTCAGATTGCGGCCACGGAACTCCACAAGGCCCGAGGTCGCATGATCGAGCCCGCCCAGGATGTTCAGAAGCGTGGACTTGCCCGAGCCGGACGGTCCCAGCAGCACGGTCAGTTCGGACGCGTAGAGATCGAGGTCGACACCGCTCAGGGCGTGCACCTCAGTGCCGCCGGTGTGATAGGTTTTCACAAGCTTTTCGGTATGAAAGACCGTCTCGGCCATGGCGTGCCCCCCCCCTCATGGCGCCAGACTAACCCCATTTCACCTCATCGCCTTGAGACGGGTCAAGCCCGGCTCAGTAATCCCGTTCGAAGAACACGCCAACCCCGGTGTCGCCGTCCGAGCTTGCCGACCCCTTGACCGTCACGTGGCGCGAGGCATCGAGGTTGAGGTTGATCACCGACTGGCCGGCATTGTCGATGGTCACATCGGTGTAGATCTTGTCGGAAATATACTTGCCGAGCTTGAGTGAACTGCCCCCCTCCTCGGAGGTTTGCAGATCGAGATCGTCCAGCCCGAAACTGTCACGGATCGAGCCCACAAGCCCGCTGCCGCCGCCGGTGAGGGTCGCCACCGCATCGGCCATCTGTGCCGCCTGAAAGGCCGAGATTTCGGTGAGATCCTTGCCGAAGAGCAGTTGGGCGAGGATTTCGTCCTGGGGCAGGGTGGGCGAGGAGCTGAGCGTCAGTTCGGGCGAACTGAGCGGGCCTTCGGTGATCAACTGCACAGTCATCGTCTCGGTCTCGGTCTCCGCCACAAGCCGCATCGTCGGGTCCAGCTCGCCCTGAAGCGTGACGGCGCCTTCCTTCATGGTGATGCGTTTGCCAAGGATCGACAGCCGCCCGCGGATGAGGGAGAACTGCCCGACCGGGATGGCATCCGCCGTGGTGCCGCGCAGGCGGAGCTGGCCACCCAGCTCGGCATCGAGGCCGCGCCCGCGGATGAAGATCTGGTTCGGCGCGCGGAGCGTCAGGTCGAGCCCGTAGGCGATCGTGCCGTCACCACCATTGGCGCTCGCGATCAGACCCGCGCGGTCGCGGGTCGTGGTGACGGCGGAGGAGGCCCCGACATGGGCGATCTCGGGAATGTCGCCGCCACTGCCAAGGGCCGAGGGCGAAACCGTGACATCGGTGCGCCCGAGAGTCAGCGTGCCTGCGATATTTCCGCCGCCCGCAAGCCCGCCGTTAAAGCTCAGATCGCCGTCGATCGTGGTGCTGTAAAGCTGCGGATCGGAGAGACCCAGCCCGTTCAGACCGATGTCGAGATTGGCGGGCAACGTGCCGGTGAGGCCGATCTGCCCGCTGGTGGTGAGACTGCCGCCGGTGTCGGCTCTGGCCGCGAAATCGAGCTGCGCCTGATCGCCATCGAGCGACACCACGCCGCGATCGACGGTCAACGCCAGCCCGGCGGAGGAGATCACCACGCGCGCCCCGGAATTGACCTGCACCTGGCCGCTGACCGAGGACAGGGCCAAAGGTCCGTTCACCGCCAGATCGAAACGGGTGGTGCCTTGTGTCAGCGCCGCGCTGGTCAGCCGGTTCGACAGGCCCAGCGGGGCCGATCCCGTGAGGGCGAGGGCTGCTGTCGCGAAATCCTGTGTCAGCGTACCGGAGAGCGCGGCGGTCGATCCGCCCGGCCCGGTCATGTCGGCTTGCGCCGTCCATGGTGTCTCCGTACCGGTGTGACGCATCTCGGTCTTGAGGTTCAGCGGGCCGCTCAGCGCGACACCGAGCCGAGCCACATCGTCGAGCTGCGCGGTGAGCGACAGCGCGCCGCTTTCCGTGGCCAGTTGCCCCTCGGCCGCCACGTCGAGCGCTCGGGTTTTCAAACGCGTCGGGCGCAAGGTGAGGCCGGTCGCATCGCGCTTCACCCCGACATTCAGCACGCTTTCGCCGCCGGTGAGCGCGTCGATCTGGTCGGTCCCGATTTTGAGATCGGTGCCGGTTGCCTCCATGTCGATGTCGAACGTGCCGTTCAGGGGGGAAAGACTACCTTTCGCCGTGGCGCTCAACGCGCCGGAAAGGTTCTGTCCCGACAGGGCCGCAAAGCGCGCAAGCCGCGGTGTGTCGAGGCTCATGCGTCCGGTGAATTCGAACCCGGCATCGAGCCCGTCGATGCTGCCCGATGCGGTGGCGCGGGTGGCGTCGGTGCGGGCTTCTAGGCTTTCGATCACAAAGGGCTCGCCTTCGCGCCAGAACACCTGACCGGTGAGCGTGGGGGCGGTGCCGACGGCTTCTTGCAAGGCGGGGTCGTCGGAGGCAAACCCCTGAACCGTCAGGCCGAACCGGGCTTTGATCGCGCCCAGAACCGTACCTGCATCATCGCGATTTTGGGTGATCGTGCCCTGTGCGCCCAAACGTGCCGACCCGATGTCGAGCCCGTCCTGCGCATAGCCCGCCATATCGACCGAGGCCGACCAGCTCTGGCCGCGTGTGACGTCATAATTGGCGAGAATCTCGGCATGTTCGACCATGGAGCGCGCCGCGCCGAAGGGCAGAAGCACGGGCCGGTCATCCGGGCTCTCAAGCGTGCCGGAGAGCGAGAAGGCGGAGGGCCAGCCATCGGCGGCGATGGTCGTAGCACCCACGAGCGACAGGGTCCGGGTCGAGAGCGCGAAGCGTTCGAGGTCGAAACCGCCTTCGGGATAGGAGACGCCCTGCGCGGTGAGCGTCGAGGACGGACCGAAGAACCGGGCGTATTCGGCGCTAAAGAGCGGGGTCAGATCGCCCGAGAGATCGGCGGAAAACCGGCGCGGCGCGGGGGCGTCGGGTGCCTCCTCATCGGGTTCTGCGGTGAGCGCCACACGACCCGTGAGCCGCTCTTCGCCCTGTGTCGCAAGCGTGATGTCGGTGGCAAAGCCGTCGAGCGGGCCGGAGCCTTTGGCGGTGAGCGCCAGAGAGGGGGAGCCGGGGAGGTTCGCAAGCGTTGAGACGATACCACCGGGCCCTTCGGCGAGCGAAAGGTCGAGCGACAGCTCTTCGGAGGTGTTGTCGAAGGCGGCGGTGAGGGAGAATGCACCCTCCGTGCCGTCGATGCGGGTGATCTCGAGCGCAGTGTCGCCGGAGCCGTCTTTGAGTTTCGCCGAACCGGTGAGGCTGATTTCCACTGCTTCACCGAGCTTGAGCACCGGTGCACCGAGATGCACGCGCTCCGCCTCGATGGCGCCGATGTCGATGGACACCGGCAGATCGGGCAGGGAAAACGGTTTGGCCTCCGGGTCGGGCAGATCGACGCCAGCATCCTCGCCCGCGACGGGCAGGCGGTCGAAGACGATCTCCCCTGCGGCGATCCGCGTCACCTCGAGCCGCCCGGCCAACAGCGCTTTGCGGCTCCAGTTCAGCTCGGCATCGCGGAGCGTGAACCAGACGCCGTCGGCGTCGGCGATGGTGAGTTCGTCCATCGTCGCGGTAGAAGACAGAAGCCCCTTGAAGCCTTCGATGCGAATGTCGCGCCCGGCACCCGACAGGTTGTCTTCGAGAAAGCCGACGATCATAGAACGGTCGCGCGCGGTCTCGGCGGTGTTGTCCGCTTCGTTCACACTGTCCTGCGCGGCAAGTGTAAGCGGCAGGGTGGCGGCGAGGGTGATGGGGAGAAGCTTTTTCAAAACGCCTGTCCGATCCCGATGTAGATTTGCACCCCGTCGCCGGTGTCGCCGGACACGGGGCCCGCGAGGTCGAAGCGGATCGGGCCGAAGCCGGTGTTGTAACGCAGGCCAAGCCCCGCCCCCGCATGCCATTCGGCGTCTTCGCCGGGCAGGGCGGAGGTGCCGATGCCGCCGAGATCGTAGAACCCCACGACAGAAATATTACCTTTGACCTTGGTGCGCAGCTCGCCGGAGAAGCCGAGGAAGCTCGCGCCTCCGGTTTCATCGCCACCGCCCAGATCGACGCCGAGCGATTGATAGGGTTGCCCCCGCACCGTCCCGCCGCCACCGGAGAAGAACAGCATGTCGGGCGGCACTTCGGTGTAATCGGCCCAGACGATCGAGCCGAGCTGCAACCGCGCGGCAAGGGTGAAGCGGTCGTCCCCGCCAAAGGCGCGATAGGCGCGCCCGTCGGCGAAAAGCCGTGTGCCGGAGGCGGAGTCGCCGACCCCGATGAAGGGCAGGATTTCGGCCTCGAAATAGCTTCCGGAAGTCGGGTTCAACGCATTGTCACGCGTGTCGCGGCTGCCGTCGATGGGCAGGATGACATGCGAGAAACTGCGCGAACCGAGATCGTCCTCGACCTCGGAATAGCGATAGCCCAGCCCGGCGGAAAACGTCGAATTGGGCGAGGTCTCGACCTCAAAACCCAGAGTGAACTGTCCGCTGTCGGACAGGTAATCCGGTTCGTCGAGATGTTCGATCGTGGCGCCCAGAACCAGCGTGGTCTTGCGCGTCACGGTGGCCGGACGACGATAGCTGGCCGACAGGGTCGCGTCCACGCCGGTGGTGCTGCCGAGCCCCGCGACCTCGCCCTCGAAACGCAGCCGGTCGGCATTGTCGGTGATGTTGCGATGCATCCAGTAGGCGCTCAGCGTGCCGCCCTCGAGCGAGGACAGCTCGGCGCCAAAGCCGAGGCGGCGGGTCTTTTCATCGACCAGCGTGGCGGTGATGTCGAGACTGTTGTCGGAGTTCAGCTCGGCGGCCTCACGCAGGGTGATCGAGCGGAACGTGCCGGTTTTTTGCAGCCGCTTTGTGACGAGGGCGAGCTTTTCCGGGCTGTAGTCGCTGCCGGTCGGCAGGTTGGCGATGCGCCGCAGCCGGTCGTCGCGCACGGTCGTTTTGCCCGCGAAATGCAACTCGCCAAAGGTGACGGCGGGGCCGGGGTCGATGGTCAGTTCGGCGTCGAGCGTCTCATCGCGGTGATCGGCGACGATGGACTGGTCGGCGAGTTCCGCCTTGGCGTGCGAGGCGGCGCGCCAGCTGTCGATGGCGGCATCGGAGGCGTCGGCGATGAGATTGGAATGGGCCACCTCGCCGCTCACGAACCCCTCCGGCAATTCGGTGCCGGGAGCAAGCGGTGCGATACGCGCAGTGCCGAAGACGAAACGCGGTCCCGGAGTGACGCTGATGACCACGTTCTGAATGGAAGACGGCAGGGAAATCAGCGACATGGCGGCGCCTTCCTGACCGTCCACGCGGATCGAAATGCTCGGGCCGTAATAGCCTTCGCGATAGAGCGCGCCGATCAGGTTGCGATAATCGCTCTGGACGGCGGCGATGATCTCCTCGGGTGCGGTGACATCGGTGTCGGCGGCTTCTAGCACCGCGGAGGCGGCTTTGATCTGGGCCTTGAGATCGTCGCCCGCAGTGGTCTCCAGACGTGCGTCAAAGGCCTGCGCCGTGGTCGCGCAAAGCAGCAAAATGGCGGATAGAGCAGTTGATCTTGTGGCGTTCGGCACGGTCGAGTTTCCCTCGGAATTCCTCCGGACGGTTCCCCCGTCGCTGCGACTATGCGGATTTTGCGCGCCGGAGGAAAGGGGCTCCGGGTGGATTTTCTCCCCGTTTCCTTCCGTGTTTCCGGCGAGCGGCAGTTTGTCGCTTGCTCCGTTGTGCCCCGGGCCTTAGGGTCCGCGAAAAATGGAGGGCGAGATGGCCGAATGTGAGATTTGTGGGGCGTCGGGGCCTCTGACCGAAGTGGCGATGAGCCCGCGGACGGATGTGGTCGCCCTGTGCGAGACCTGTGCGGCGGGGCTCAAGGGTGAGCCGGTGCCTGAGGGCCATTGGCAGGCGTTGACGGGCTCCATGTGGTCTGAGCGCGATGCGGTCAAGGTTGTGTCCTGGCGTCTGCTCAACCGGTTCCGCGACGAGGCCTGGGCGGCGGATGCGCTCGAGATGCTCTATCTCGAACCGGAGGTCGAGGAGTGGGCCAAGGCCGCCGGTCCCGAAGTGATCCACCGCGACAGCGTGGGCGCGGTGTTGTCCTCGGGTGATACGGTGGTTCTGATCAAGGATCTGCCGGTCAAGGGCGGCGGGTTTACCGCAAAACGCGGCACGGCGGTGCGCGGGATTTCCCTGGTGCCGGACAACGCGGGCCATATCGAAGGCCGTGTCGAAGGTCAGCGCATCGTGATCCTGACCGAGTTCGTGAAAAAGCGCTGAACCCAGGTTAACGGGAAAATTGACAGGGTTTCAAAGGTGGCGTATCGGGCGCATGATGCACTTGGATGCAGCGTGCCGCCCGTCGCGTGGCCGGTCGACATTTTCGACACGGCAAATGAGCGGGCCCTTTTGAAAGATCCGGATCATGGCGGGGAGCGTGTTTTCCTCGGGAGACCTGACGGCGGACCGTCGGGCCTCTTTCGCCGAAACCCTTGCGCATCTGGGCGATCTCGCCGGGGCGATCGAAACCCTGTCGGGAGCGCTCGAGCTGGCGCCGGGTTGGGCCGCTGGCTGGTTTCGTTTGGGCGAGTTCATGGAGCTTGCGGGCGCGGAGGAGGCGGCCTGTGACGCCTGGGATAAGGCGGTTCTGGCCGATCCCGCGGACTCTCTGGGAGCCGGGTTGAAACGCGATCTGGCGCGGCGGGTGCCGGTGGCGGAGGCGATGCCATCCGCCTTCATCGAGCTGTTGTTCGATCAATACGCGCCACGGTTCGAACGCTCTCTGGTCGAAAAGCTTGGCTATCGCGGGCCGGAAATTCTTGTGGAGGCACTGAGGCTTGCCGGACGGACGCAGTTCGGGTCCGTGCTCGATCTCGGCTGTGGCACCGGGCTTATGGGGGCGGCTCTGCGCCCGATCTCGGCGTGGCTTGAAGGCTATGACATTTCCGACGGCATGCTGGTCGAGGCGGATCGCAAGGGCATCTACGATGTGCTCGAGAAACGCGACATCGCCCGGCTCGATGTGAGCGAGCGGCGCTATGAACTGATCGTTGCGGCCGACGTGTTCATCTATCTGGGCGCGCTGGAGCGCGTGATCGGCTGGTGCGCCGGATCGCTATCAGAGGAGGGCGTTTTGGCTTTTACCGTGGAACTTGGCGAGAGGCCGGTGCACCTGCGCGAGAGCCGACGCTTTGCTCATTCGCAGGGGTATGTCGAAGCGCTTCTGCACGAGGCGGGGTTCGGTTCCGTGCGCCTGATGCCCTGTGTGATCCGTGAAGACCGCAGCGTACCGATCGACGGGCTGGCCGTCGTGGCGGGCGGTCTGAGGCTGCGCCATGACCGGGAAGGCGATGGCGATCTGATGGCGTTTGCCTGAAATCTTCGCCTGAGATTATTCGGTCGGGGTGAAGGTGTAAAAACGCATCCCGGCGCCGATCTCGCGGATGACGATGTACGCGCCGCCCAGATGGTACTGGATGACCCCGGTGCCGCCATGGGTCGGGTCCTGCCGCTCCGCCGTGTTTGTGAAGGTCACGACCACCCGGCCAAGACAGGACTCATCCGCCGCAGGGTCCGGGCCGTTCTCGTCGAAATATGTGATAACCCGTTCTTCGCATTGGGTTTTATCGGTGATCGAGAGGGGCGTGTTGTAAATCTCGCCGGAGAGGAACCCGGGGTCCTCTCCGGGATAATTGACCTCGGTAAAAATCTGCTGAACCGCGGTCGACTGGCTCGCGTCCAGCGTCAGGTCGAGCGTGACAGGGCGGTCGAGATGCCTGTCGATCTCCGCAAGGAGGCTGGCATTGGAATAACCGGTCAGCGACAGCGTGCCTTCGAGCGTCTCCGCAAAAACGGGACTGGCGAAGCAGGCGAGCGTGAGGAGCAGGGGCAGGAGCATGGCGGTCTCCGACGAGGGCTAGAACAGTGTAACGGCTTTGCGTGACCTGTCCACTTTCCTGTTCTTCACGCATGAAAAAGGCCCGGGCGCGCGTAGCGTCCGGGCCGATTTGTTCTGCGTATGCCTAAACTTAGGCGAGAACGAGGTTCACCGCAGATTCGCGACCGTCACGGCCGGCTTCGATGTCGAAGGTGACCTTCGCGCCATCGGCCAGGCCGGTGAGGCCAGAGCGCTCAACGGCAGAGATGTGCACGAACACGTCTTTGCTGCCGCCTTCCGGCTGAATGAAGCCGAAACCTTTGGTGGAATTGAACCATTTCACGGTGCCATTGGCCATCGTGTGTACTCCTGTTTGTCTTGTCGCTCGCGAAAGTGCAGCGACCCGGCGTCGTCGTAATCGTTCGATGACTGTGGCCGGTTAGGGAGAACAGAAGGGTCGAAAGAGGTAACTTAGCGCGGCCCTTATGACAGGTTTTCAGGGGGTTGAATAGGGGGATTTTGCGCTGTCGGCAAAGCGTCGGCTTTGCGTCGGACTTCTGTCGGACCCCGCGCGCGGTGGGATCAGGCGGGATTAACCGGGCTGTGTCAGGGTGAGCGCATCGCTTTCGAGGAGAGTGCCATGAGACGGCTGACCAAGACCCAACGCCTCGCACAGGAGCGCCTGCAACGCCACGCGGAGGCGCTGGGCCGGCTCGATACGTTCGACTGGGACGTGGCGCAGATCGTGCCGGAGGCCTGGGCGACGCTGGAACAGGATCTGGATGTCACCGAGAAGAAGATGAAGGTGACGTTACGATTGGATGAGAGTGTCGCGAAATTTTTCCGGGCGCAGGGGCCGGGCTATCAGGCGCGGATCAACCATGTGCTCGGCACCTATGCGCAGATGAAGATCGCGGAGGTGGCGGTGACGGAGCGCAAGGTGGAGGCTCTGGTGCGGGCACGGAAGGCGGGGTTGAGTGAGGAGGAGCAGATGGCGGCTTGGCGGGAGGCGGAGTGATGCGGGCGGCGTAGCCGTGCGCGTCACCCGGCAGGACCTTGCGAAGCGAGGTGTGAGAGGGCGAGGGCTATAAGAAAACAGTCCGGGGGACTGTTTTCCGCCCGAACGCGCGGAGTGAAACGGAGCGCAAGGCGCTTATGTTCACTTTGTCATCTTCGCTCGTAGCTCAGATAGCGTTTTGATGTGACCGGAATTGAAGGCCTCAATTTCTCGACGAGGCCGTTTTTCCACCAAACTATTTTTTGCAAGCTCACCAATGCGGTTAGCAAAGAGCGTTTTTATATATTCAAAATCAGAATATTGCTCCGGCTCGACCTCGAATGCCTTTAGTCGACCAACCAAGGTAGCGATCCAATCCGCTGCCTGAATATTCTGATTGATGTAACTTTCAACTTCAAAAGGCGGGCTCGCAAGACGGTTGCATGGTTGTTTGCCAAACATTGTTTTTGCTGCGGTTTCAAGAAGTTCTTTGCGTGCCGAATGTTGATCGACGATTGTAATAAATGAAGTGTCTCGTGCTTCACAAAATTTATCAAGACGCCTAAGGGCATGAGCAAAACAAGTGGTATACAGACCAGTCGGGTTTAGGTTTTCGTGATAACCACGTTTCTTTTCACGTCCATAGTAGAACACGTTGCCGCCCAGATCATCGACCTTGTTAAGGATGCGGTGGAGCAACCTTCTCATTTCAACATATTCTTGAAGAGGTTTTGGGCGTATGAAACTGGTGCCCTTCTTTTCCCACTTGGCGGCCATTTTGCCAGACTTTTCTATCTCGAAAGAGAAGGCAAATTCTTTTTGCTTTAGAAAATATGTCGCGAAAGGCCGAATCGCGTTTTCAGGCAAAATGATTCCAGCAAGCCCGAAAACAGGACTTTCGTTATGTTTCTTGGATGAGCGGCTGATATATGGACCAATGTGACCAAATTCATCTAAATATGCGAAATACATAAACTCAGAAGCCCGCACTAAATGTGCGGGCCCTGGAATGAGCGCGGATGTGTTTCCGCATCTCCTGAAGTGTATTTAGCATTAGTGCTAATACCTTTCAATAGTATTACTTACCCGATTGGTGGGCATTTTTATGACATTCATGGGGCCATGCAAGCCCAAATATCATGCTTCAGGTGCGTGAGAGATGCCGCCTTTTTGCATGATCACGATCTCACGTTGCCCTGCAAAGATTTGCCCCTGCTTACCGACTAAACTTCTTATACTTCAGCCGCTTCGGCTCCAAGGCATCCGGCCCCAACCGGCGCTTCTTGTCTTCCTCATAATCCTCGAAGTTGCCTTCGAACCATTCCACATGGGCGTCGCCTTCAAACGCCAGAATGTGGGTACATATCCGGTCGAGGAAGAAACGGTCGTGGGAGATGACCACGGCGCAGCCTGCGAATTCGGTGAGGGCGTCTTCCAAAGCGCGGAGGGTTTCGACGTCGAGGTCGTTGGTCGGTTCGTCAAGCAGAAGCACGTTGCCGCCCGATTTCAACAGGCGCGCCATGTGGACGCGGTTGCGTTCACCGCCGGAGAGGACGCCGACTTTCTTTTGTTGATCGCCGCCTTTGAAGTTGAAGGCGGAGCAATAGGCGCGGCCGTTCATTTCGGCGTCGCCAAGCGCGATGATCTGTTGGCCGTCGGAGATGGCTTCGAACACGGTTTCGTTCGGGTCGAGATCGTCGCGGGACTGGTCGACGTAGCTGAGTTTGACCGTGTCGCCATATTCGACCGTGCCGGCGTCGGGTTCGAGCTGGCCGGTGAGCATGCGGAAGAGCGTCGATTTACCGGCGCCGTTCGGGCCGATGACGCCGACGATGCCGCCCGGCGGCAAGGAGAAGTCGAGGCCTTCGATCAGTTGCTTGTCGCCCATGTGTTTCGACAGGCCATGCACTTCGATGACCTTGGAGCCGAGGCGCGGGCCGTTGGGGATGACGATCTGGGCGCGGGTGATCTTGTCGCGCTCGGATTGCGAGGCGAGGTCGTTGTAGCGGTCGATCCGGGCCTTTTGCTTGGCCTGACGGGCTTTCTGGCCCTGCCGCATCCACTCAAGTTCGCGCTCAAGGGTTTTCTGACGGGTCTTGTCTTCTTTGGCTTCCTGTTCGAGGCGCTTGGCTTTTTGTTCGAGCCATGCGGAATAGTTGCCCTCGTAGGGAATGCCGCGGCCACGGTCCAACTCGAGAATCCAGCCGGTGATGTCATCG
Organism: Celeribacter ethanolicus; assembly: GCF_002407265.1. Taxonomy (NCBI): domain Bacteria; kingdom Pseudomonadati; phylum Pseudomonadota; class Alphaproteobacteria; order Rhodobacterales; family Roseobacteraceae; genus Celeribacter; species Celeribacter ethanolicus. Next base: position 1,808,750 of record NZ_CP022196.1, on the reverse strand, counting down.
AGGAAGTAGCGGTCGTGGGTGACGATCAGGATCGTGCCTTTGTACTCGATGAGGTGCTGTTGCAGCCAGGCGATGGTCTCGGCGTCGAGGTGGTTGGTCGGTTCGTCGAGGAGCAGCATGTCGGGGGCTTCGAGCAGCAGTTTGCACAGCGCGACACGGCGTTTCTCACCGCCCGAGAGCGTGGTGACATCGGCGTCATCGGGGGGGCAACGCAGCGCCTCCATCGAGACGTCGATCTGGCTGTCGAGATCCCAGAGGTTCTGGGCGTCGATCTCGTCTTGCAGTCTGGCCATCTCGTCGGCGGTCTCGTCGGAATAGTTCATGGCAAGCTCGTTGTAACGGTCGAGGATCGCTTTCTTGGCGGCCACGCCCAGCATGACGTTGCCGCGCACGTCGAGCGAGGGATCAAGTTCCGGCTCCTGCGGCAGGTAGCCGACTTTGGCGCCCTCGGCGGCCCATGCTTCGCCCTGGAAGTCCTTGTCCATGCCCGCCATGATGCGCATGAGGGTCGATTTACCGGTGCCGTTGACACCGACGACGCCGATTTTCACGCCCGGGAGGAAGGAGAGGCGGATGTTTTCGAACACCTTCTTGCCGCCGGGGTAGGTCTTGGACACGCCGTCCATGTGGTAGACGTATTGATAGGCTGCCATTTGGGGGCTCCTTTGGGGGGAATGGTTTGGGCGGTGGTTTAGCGTGGGAAGAGGGGGGATGGCAATTAGAGACTCTGCTATGCTGCTCGACAATAATCGCTTACTAAGACGTAAATAACTTTATGGATTGGGGGCAGCGTTGGACAATCGTATTTACAGAATCCGTATTCTCCTATCGTCTCCAGGAAATTTGTCTGCCGATAGAGATGTCGTGTGCAAAGTTGTTGATAATATCAATTTGGATAGTGGAGCGCGAGAAAAGTTCCACGCTGAGCTTATTACATGGGAAACGCATACTCGCCCTTCCGTTGGTGAATATTCCCAAGCTGTTATCAATGAACAGTTTCCAAAAGACATAGATATTTTTGTCGGAATGATGGGTACATATTTTGGCACTCCCACGCCGAATTGGGGGTCGGGGACAGAAGAAGAATTTAGGATTGCCTTTGAAAGCCATAAGGCAAACGGTTTCCCAGACATTATGTTTTATTTCTCTAATGCTGTTACATCTTTGAGAGATGTTGACGCTGAGCAACTCGCTAAAGTTTCCGCTTTTAGGAAAGAGTTGGGAGAGTTGGGCGTTTACTACTGGCAGTATGATGATCAAACTGGCTTGATGCTGGATTTACATCGGCAATTAACGCAATCTATCATTGAGATAACGCGGGACAAGGAAACGGGTGCAGAAATCGGTGCTGCCCCAGATCAGTCGGCTTTGCTTTTGCCCAACTACGAGACTCTTATTGCAGAGAATGCACGAGTAGCAGTTGAGTTGTTGGTTGAGCGCGCGGTGCAGCACCTAGAAAGCCATACTTCTTGTCTGAAAGACATTACCAAGTCAGCGGAACTTCTTACCAGAAAAATAGGGAGTGCAACACGGAAGCTTAATAACGCCGCCAAACAAGGCAAAGTGAAGCTCGCAGAAAATGCGCATTTAGAGTTTTTTGATGCTCTAAAGAGCTACAGAAAAGATCTTTTCAGGCTTATTCCAAAGATGCGATCAGAGTTTGAAGCATCCATGCTGAGTCTACAGAGGGCATTGTTAATTCGGCGAGAAAACGGTTTGGAGCAAGAAGTTCCTGATGAGGGTGTCTTTGATGGCGCGAGGGGGATGTTGGATAGCTTGTTGAGCCTGCGTGAGATTGTTATTTCTACGAATGCCGTATTTGAGAGCCAATTCACTTCTTTGCCAGTATTTTCAACTCAATCTGAGATCATAGCTGCACTTCATAAAGACATTACTGTTTATGTTGATAGCGTTGAGCGTTTGGTTAAGAAGTTTTGCGAAGATTTTGAATGAGGTTCAGCCTCACACCCGCTTCTCAAAAAACAAATCCGGGTAGGGATCGTCATTGAAGCGCTCGATCTCTCTCCATCCCAACCGCTGATACAATCCCGCCGCTTCCGGCAGCGCTGAGTTGGTGTCGAGCCGGAGCGTGGTGATGCCCATTGCCCGCGCGTGGCTTTCGGCTTCGGACATCAGGCGTTTTGCCAATCCCAGCCCCCTTGCAGAAGGCGCGACCCAGAGGCGTTTGATTTCGGCGTAGCCTTTATCTGTGCCCTTGAGGCCGACGCAGCCGGAGGGCAGCCCATCGGACAAGGCCACGAGGAACACGCCACGCGGCGGGCGCATGTCGTCGCTGTCGAGGCGGGCGGCTTTGGCGGGGTCGAACCCCATGGCAAAGCGCGCGGCCAGTTCGGCGTAGTAGCTTTCGAGACAAAAGATGGCGGGGGCGCTGTGCGGATCGCTTTCCACAATCTCGATCCGGTCGCGGCCGAGTGCGGAGGCGATCAGGTCCATGGCGGCGAGGAGCGCTTCGGGATGCGGATGACGGTCCAGAAGCGCCTGCGCGCGGGTGTCGGAGAGGCTCTCGTAAGCGGCGTATTCACGCAGGCCCTCGGGTGTCAGGTGCGCGATGCGGCGGCGTTTGTCGGCGGGGTCTTCGGTGACGGTGGCGAGGCCTTCGTCCTCAAGACTGCGCAACAGGCGCGACAGAAGGCCGGTGTCGAGATCGAGGAAGGCGCGGATGTCGGAGACGGCGCGGCCGGAGGGGCCGATGGTATTGAGCACGCGGGCGGCGCCGAGCGGGCGGCCGCGGCCGAGAAAGCTCTGGTCCAACACGCCGGTTTCGGTGGTCACGGCGCGGTTGAAGCGGCGGATGCGGGCGATGGGCGAAAGGGTCATGGTGATGTCTGACTGAGGTCTGTTATTTCTTCTGACTTTAGTCAGGTGAAATTTGAAGTCAAGCAAGAGCGATTGACAGCCGTCCGGCTTGCCGCCATGCAGAACGCCATGCAAAGACCCATGCGATATGAGCTGCCTTATGCCCGCCCCGGTCAGGTGATCGGGCTTCTGGGGGGATCGTTCGATCCCGCTCACGAAGGCCATGTGCATATCACCAAGATGGCGCTGAAACGGTTCGGCCTGGATCGGGTGTGGTGGCTTGTGAGCCCCGGAAATCCGCTGAAAGAACAGGGGCCTGCGTCGATGGAGCGGCGGCTGTCCCATGCGCGGCAGATCATGCAGCACCCGCGTGTCGAAGTCACGGATCTGGAGGCCAGGACCGGCACGCGCTATACGGCGGCGACGCTTAAGGCGATCAAACGGCTTTATCCCGGTGTGACCTTCGTGTGGCTGATGGGGGCGGATAACCTTGCGCAGTTTCATCTCTGGCAGGACTGGCGCGAGATCATGGCGACGACACCCGTCGGCGTGATTGCCCGGCCCGGCAAGCGTGGGGCGGCGCGCAATTCGGTGGCGGCGCAGAGCTTTGCCCATGCAAAACTGGCGCCCGGCGCTTCGCGGCTCCTGGGGCGCTGCGGTGCGCCGTGCTGGTGTTTCATCAACGTGCCGATGTCGGATGCCTCCTCGACGGAGATCCGGGCGCGGGGCGGTTGGGTGCGGGGCTGATCCTCGAAAGTGTTGCGGGGAGCGAACGCCATGATTTCCCGTCTTGCCCGGATCGCCAAGCCGCGCTTAACTCGCGGCCATGACTGGACATGATTTTTCTCGAATGAACCGACGTAAGGCGCTTGGGCTCTTGTTGGGCGGCGCGGCTCAGGTCGTGGCGCAGGCGGCGGGGGCGGAGGGGCTGGTCGCCTCCGCGATCCCGAAACCGCGCCCGGCGGATCTTTATCGGCGCTCGATCCCCACGGGGGAGGCGCTGATCGCGGCGGCGGGGCTTTCGGGGGAGGTAAGCTATGCCGTGGCGGGGAGTGCGACGGGAGACCTGCATGAGGTGCATGAGCCGTTGCTGCGCCTGCCGCCTGCCTCGGTGGCGAAGACGGTGACGGCGCTATATGCGCTGCATCATCTGGGGGCGGAGCACCGGTTCGTGACGCGGGTGCTGGCGAGCGGGCCGGTCGTGAACGGCGTGGTGCAAGGCGATCTGGTGCTGGTCGGCGGCGGCGATCCGACGCTCGACACAGACGGGCTCGGGGTGCTTGCGGGCAAGCTGTGCGAGGCGGGGGTCACCGGGGTCAAAGGGCAGTTCTATGTCGACGATACGGCGCTGCCGCGGATTGCGCAGATCGACGGCGAGCAGGTGGAATACGCGGGGTATAATCCGACGATTTCCGGGCTGAACCTGAATTACAACCGGGTGCATTTCGAGTGGAAGCGGCAGGGCGAGGACTACAACCTCAAGATGGACGCGCGCGCGGAACGCTATGCGCCGGATGTGCGGATCGCGCGGATCAGCGTGGCCGCGCGCGATCTGCCGGTATTCGATCATGTCGCGGGGCAGGGGCGGGACGAATGGACCGTGGCGCGGGGGGCCTTGGGCAATGGCGGCGCGCGGTGGTTGCCGGTGCGGCTGCCGGGGCTTTATGCGGCGGAGGTGTTTCAGGCGGTGGCGAACGCACAGGGGGTGCGCCTGCCGCAGGGGCAGCGCGGGACGGTGAATGGCATGGGGAGCGGCACGGAACTGGCACGGATCGAGAGCGCGCCGCTCAGTGTCGTGGTGCGCGACATGCTGAAATATTCGACCAACCTGACGGCGGAGGCGATCGGGCTGACAGCGAGCAAGGCGCGGGGGCTGGCGCCCGCCACGCTTGCGGGGTCGGCTATGGCGATGAGTGAGTGGGCGCAATCGGCGCTGGGCATGCGGCATGTGGCGCTGGTGGATCACTCCGGGCTTGGCGGCGCGTCGAAAGTGACCACGGTGGATATGGTGCATATGCTGAGCGCCCCGGGGGTGGAGGCGACGCTTGCCCCGTTGATGAAGCCGATCCCGATGCGCGATGCGAAAGGCAATGTGATCCAGAACAGCCCGGTGAGCGTGCATGCCAAGACCGGGACGCTGGATTTCGTTTCGGCTCTGGCGGGCTATGTCGATGCGCCGGGCGGCGCGCGGATGGCCTTTGCGATCTTCGCCGCCGATGTGCCGCGCCGTGAAGCGGCGAAGGCGGCGGGGGCGGAAGAGCGTCCACAGGGCGCGCGGACGTTCAACACCCGCGCGAAGAAACTCCAGCAGGCGCTGATCGAGCGCTGGGCGGGGGTTTATGCGGGGTGAGAAGGCGCAACACCTCCCCGCGCCTTACGTTGCGACAGAGCTTGCCCGAAAGGCGGTTTCGGCGGTAAAATGGACCCATTGAAATTTATTTCATAAAGGGGGTGCATCATGGTGAACAAGGCGGTCAGTACGGCCATCGGTAGCGTGGTTTTCGCGAGCGGGGCCACGATGTTGGGGTTTGCCGCGCCGGCAATGGCGCAGGATTTCACAGGGTTCTATGCCGGTCTGTCCGGGGCTTTGCCGTTTGATTCGGAAATGACCTACAATTACAACCAGACGGATGACCTGTCCGGCGTCGCGCCGGGCTTCTTCACCGGCTACAACACCGATCTCGGCGGCTGGATCATCGGCGCCGAAGTGGCGTTCAACGGGGGCATGGATCTCGACGACATCGACGGTGCGGGCATCGACAACATGGTCGACCTGAAGGCGAAATTCGGTCGTGTCTTCGGCAATGCCTATGTCTACGGCATTCTGGGCTACAGCAAGGGCGATCCGAACACGGGGATCTACGGCGATTATGCCAAGGGCGTCGATGCGGAAGGTATGAACTACGGTCTCGGCGTCGAGACGATGCTGAAAGGCAATGCCTTCGTCGGTCTGGAATTGCTCAGCCGCGATCTCGAGGTGGGCGGTACGGTCTATGGTGGCGACGCCGATCCCTATTATGTCGGGATCGACAAGCTGACCACGGCCTCCGTGCGGGTCGGCTTCCGGTTCTGAGCGGGACGAAATTTCGACTTGAACGGGCCCTTCAGGGGCCCGTTTTGGTGTCGGGGCCAGGTTTTGATCAGGTGTTCGCCGCAAGCAGCTCCGTAAGGGTGCGGCGGTCGATCTTGCCGGTCGGGGTTAGCGGGAAAGCGTCGAGGCGCTGGGCGCGCAGAAGCGCGAGGCCGCGAAACCGCGGTTTGAGGGCCGCGGCGATTGCGGCGGGGGCGATCTCTTCAGGTGCGCGATAGGCCAGTGCGATGGCTTCGAGCCCATCGGCGCCGGTGTCGATCAGCGGTACCATCTGGCTGTCCGGGAAGGCCCGTTCAAGCAATTCGGCAATGTCTTCGAGCCGGTATTTGTTGCCACCGCAATTGACGATGTTCTTGACCCGACCGAGGATGAAATACTCCTCCCCCTCGCGCCGCATCAGATCGCCGGGCAGGAACAGCCCGTCATGGGTGAAACCCGCGCCGGACGCATCCGGCCCGCTCTGTCGGAGATAGCTGCGCATCTGCCCGGCGGGGCGGCGAAAGGCGATACGGCCCTCGGTGGCCTCGGGGTTGGGGGTAAGGCTGTCGTCGCAGAACAGGACCTCGAGATCGGGGCGCACCAACCGACCGACATGGCCCGGTGCTTGCGGCGTACCGGGACGATAGACGGCGCGGAAACAAACGCCGACCTCGGTCGAACCGTAGTCGATATGGAGCCGCGCGGTGGTGAGCTTTGCGAAGCGATCGAGCAGGGCAGGGCTGACCACCGCACCGGCAAAGATCGCATCGCGCAGGGAGGCGAGATATTGCCCGGCCTGGGGCATCTCGAGGATCTTCGGCACCATGCCCGGCGCGGTGGCCAGTGTGTCGATGCGATAGAGGTCGATATATTGCAGCAGCCTGTCGCTTTGGGCGCCGAGGCTGACGACGCTGCCGCCGCTGAGCAGGGTCTCGATATTGCATCCCGCCGCCCAGTTGGTGGTCGGTGCGAGAGTGGAGAGCAGGCGTTGTCCGCGTTGGGGATCGGTGCCGAGGCTCATGGCATGGGCCATGGCGACGCGCCATTCGGTCTCTTCGGCGATGACGAGTTTCGGCTGGCCGGTGGAGCCGGAGGACTGGAAAGCGTAGCGGGCGTTGTCCTTGCCCAAGCCGCGATAGTCGGCGCGTTGACGCAGCGGGGTGGAGAACCAACCCGGTTCGACCACGATTTGCGTGTCGCGGGGCAGGGCGGGATCGGGTTTGTGCACGAGGCTGAAATCGGGGATCAGACCGGCGTCCCGGCAGCGCAGCGTGGGGGCGACCGCGAGGGTCAGCCCGCGCAGGCTGGCGAGGAAGATCGCCGCGATGACGAATTCGGCGCGGCTGGTGTCGAGAGCAAGGGTGTGGCCGGGGCGCAGGCCCTTCATCGCCAGCGGTCCGTCGAGCCGCTGGATCAGGTCCAGCAGATCGGCATAGCTCATCTGGCTGGTTTCGGTGATCAGGGCGATCTTCTGCGGCTGCTCGGCGGCGATCTCCGCAAGGTCCGACATCAGGCTCATGGCGGGCCTCAGTTGATGGGATGCACCAGCATATACCGGGCTCGCGCGCCGCGCTCAATCGCGGCGGCGTGCAGCCGGTCGATGTTCAACTCATAGCGAATCTCTTCCAAGAGACGCAGCTCGGCCTCGTAGGTGTGGCCATCGGCGGCGGCGACATCGCAGGCCAGCGCATAAGCGGTCTCGTGGAGATACTCCGGCAGGTTGTCGCGAATGAGGCCGAAGAGCGCGTCGAGCCCGTCCTCTTCGGAGAACAGGTCGAAGACGGTGGAGGAGACCACCTTGATCCGGTCGGTGTCGTATTCTCCGAACACCGGCAGGTGATTGACGATATTCTCGATGGTGACAAGCTCCGCGGTGCGGATGTTCTCGTCGGACATGGACTGGGCGATCATCACGGCGACGAGACAGTCCTGCGGGGTCAGCGAATGGGGAATATCGTTCATTTTCTTGGCTCCTCATGGGGCATGTGCGGTCAAACAATATTGACGGAAGGGGGGAGGGGCAATAGGAGTTGCGCCTTGCGGGAGAGACCCGCGTGTTAAAAGGATTGCTGAAAATGACGGACCTGCGTGATGCCGGTATGAGCTCGAAAGCCTGGCCCTTTGAAGAGGCCCGGACTGTTCTCAAGCGGTATGAGGCATCCAAGGACAAGAAGGGCTATGTGCTCTTTGAGACCGGCTACGGTCCGTCGGGTCTTCCGCATATCGGGACCTTTGGCGAGGTGCTGCGCACGACGATGATCCGCCGCGCGTTCGAGGTGATCTCGGATGTGCCGACGCGGCTGATCTGTTTTTCGGACGATATGGACGGGATGCGCAAAGTGCCGTCGAACGTGCCGAACCAGGAGCTGTTGCACGAGAACCTGCATAAACCGCTGACCTCGGTGCCGGACCCGTTCGAGGAGTTCGAGAGCTTCGGCCATCACAACAACGCCATGCTGCGCCGGTTCCTCGACACGTTCGGGTTCGAGTATGAATTCTATTCGGCGACCGAGTTTTACAAAACCGGCCAGTTCGACGAGATCCTGAAACGCGCCGTCGAGAAATACGACGACGTGATGAAAGTGATGCTGAAATCCCTGCGCGAAGAGCGGCAGCAGACCTATTCGATCTTCCTGCCGATCCACCCGGAGACGGGGCGTGTGCTTTATGTGCCGATGAAATCGGTGAACAAGGACGATTATACGATCACGTTCGACGACGAGGACGGTCGCGAATGGACGCTGCCGGTCACGGGCGGGGCGGTGAAACTGCAATGGAAACCGGACTTCGGGGCACGCTGGGCCGCGCTCGATGTCGATTTCGAGATGTATGGCAAGGATCACTCGACCAACACGCCGATCTATGACCGGATTTGCGAGATCCTCGGCGGCAAGAAGCCGGAGCATTTCACCTATGAGCTGTTCCTTGACGCCAATGGCGAGAAAATCTCGAAGTCGAAGGGCAACGGTCTGTCGATCGACGAATGGCTGACCTATGCCTCGACCGAGAGCCTCGCCTATTTCATGTACCAGAAGCCGAAAACCGCGAAACGGCTGCATTTCGACGTCATCCCGCGGATGATGGACGAATATCATCAGCAGCTTCGCGCCTATCCGGGGCAGGATGCGGCGCAGAAGGCGGCGAACCCGGTGTTCCACATCCACGGCGCGGATGTGCCGCTGTCCGACATGGTGGTGCCGTTCTCGATGCTTCTGAACCTCGCGTCTGTCGCGGGTGCGGAAGAGAAAGAGCAGCTTTGGGGCTTTATCCAGCGTTATGCGCCGGAGGCGTCGCCCGAGGCCAACCCGCAGCTCGATGCGGCGGCGGGCTATGCGGTGCGCTATTACAATGACTTCGTGAAGCCGGAGAAAGTGTTCCGCGCACCGACCGCTCAGGAACGTGCGGCGATGGAAGATCTCAAGGCGGCATTCGGTTCGTCCGAGGTGGCTTTGGCCGCGATTGCCAGGAAGAACGCGGATATGGGCAACGACGAGGCGCTGCCGGAGGCGGATTTCGCGGATGGCGATTTCCTCCAGAGCATCGTTTTCGCGGTCGGCAAGAACCACGGGTTCGAGAACCTGCGCGACTGGTTCAAAGCGCTCTACGAGGTGCTTTTGGGCCAAAGCCAAGGTCCGCGTTTCGGGTCCTTCGCGGCGCTTTACGGCGTGACCGAGACCATCGCGCTGATCGACAAGGGGCTGTCGGGCGAACTTTCGTAAGCCTTGTTTCAGAGGTGTTTTCAAAGGGCTGCCCTCCGGGGTGGCCCTTTTCATATGCGGGGTTTCAGTTGGAATTGCGCCAGAGCCGGTACCAGATCGACCAGCGGCGCGACAGGGTCTCGGGCGTGTCGGCCAGAAGCCGTGCGCCATCGAGGAAGGCCTGTTTCTCAAGCATCTCGATGCGGTCGGTCAGACCCTGCTCCAACACCTTGAGCGGCGCTTTGGCAAGACCTGCGGCGCGGGCCTCTTCGCCCAGAACATGCAGGTCGTGATGTTTCCCCAAAAGCTCGCCCAAGGCTTCGGCGGCGGCGATATGCGCGGCCATGGCCTCCGGCCAGATCGGGGAAAGGATCTGGGCATGGTAGAAATGGTATTTCACATGTTTGCGCCAGGCGTGAAAATCCTCCGGCGCGCGGGTTTCGCGGGCGTGCTCCATCGCGTCGCGGGCCTCGGCATAGGTCTTTGACAGGCCGGGAAAGATCGCCCTGCGCCCGCTGTGCCGCAGGGACCACTGGGCGGAACTGTCCCGGAGCGCAGTAAGCGCCGCGCCGGTGTCGCGCAGAAGGGTCACGGACGGATCGCCATAGGCGGCATCGCGGCGCATCCCCAACTCCGTGAGGTAAGGCCCCAGAGGATCGTCGGGCAGGGCGGCATAATCCGCGACATGACCGAGTGTGTCACAGCGCACCTTGATGTCGCGCAGGGCGGACAACCCGCGCCCGATGTCGCGCAGGGCCTGATCGGCGGGTTTGAAGCCGTCGAAATCCGGACGCACGAGACGGATCAAACCGCGCATCTCCTTGAGACGCTTGCGAATGTCGTGCACGGCCAGCATCCGGGCTTCGGGCGTTACAGCTCTGGTTGCTTCGATGGCGCGGGTCAGACGATCCTCGGCGATGCGCCGGAGCGCGGCGCTCATGTCGGGGTCTTTCGGGCGGATGCGGTAGCTCATGATCACCTCTCTCGCCGACAATAGGACAGGATATGTGACCCGTCTATGACACCTGCGTCTTGACAGGCGATGTTGCGCGTAGAGGGCGGTGGGCGTCCGCAGGGTTAACAGCGTCGTTAGCCCCCTGAGATAGATATTTCGCATCTCAGGGCATATGCGCGCGCCTTGGGTTTCCATGACGAGACATTGCGATTGAGCGCGTCCGGGGCTCCGGAGGCGCGGGGTGCCGTCATGCAGATCGGTGCGCATCGGATTGAAGGATTGAAAGGGGTTCGGATGAACAAGGCCATAACAGATGGGCTGGTGCTGATGCCGCCGGCGTTCGAGAACGGTCTGGACGTTTGGTCCAGCGAAGACGGCACACCCGGCTCGGCGACCTATGACGGGGCGGCGAATGCCTCTCTTGTGGTGGCGGATGCGGAGTTCGGCAGTTGTCTCGAGATCGTCAAGAACGACACTCTGACCAAGCTGCGCTACATGGGCGAGACGCCGCTCGTGCCGGGGATGTATCTTCAGATCAGGGCGAAGGTGAAGGCGATTGCCGGCAACCTGCCGTCGGTGCGGATCGCCGGTTGGGCCGGGAACAGCTCGCTCGCTCATGTCGCCGGGCTGACCGAGATCGGCGCGGAGACGGTGCTCACCGCCTATGGCGAGGTGGTCGAGGTGACGGCCATCGTCGGCTCCGGTCACCGCGGCGGGGTCGACATGCCCTGGGGGCTTGAGCCGGTCTACGGTCATTTCGGGCTCGATCTGACGGGCGCCAACGGTGGCACGGTGCGGATCGACGATATCGTAATCGAGGATGTCTCCGAATGGTTTCTGGCCGACAGTTCCGGCTCGATCGACGTGCGCGATTACGGCGCTCTGGGCGATGGGGTGACCGACGATCACGAGGCGTTCAACGCCGCCAATACCGCCGCCGCAGGGCGTCGGGTGATCGTGCCGGAAGGCGTGTATTATCTCGGCGATACGGTTTCTTTCACCGAAGAGGTGACTTTTGACGGCACGGTGACCATGCCGGCGGCGAACCGCCTCGTGCTGCGCAAGAATTTCCACCTGAACGCCTATATCGACGCCTTTGGCGACGAGGTCGAAGGGCTGAAACGCGCCATTCAGGCGATGTTCTACTATACCGATCACGACAGTCTCGACATGCGCGGGCGGCGGGTCGAACTGGATCAGCCGCTGGATGTGGCGGAGATCACCGGGGCGACGTCGCTTGAGGTGCGCCGGGTGATCCGCAACGGCCAGATCACCACGGTTGCGTCGGGCAACTGGGACAATGAGGTGGCGACCTCTACGGCGAGCTATAGCGCGGCCTCGTCCAAGACGCTGAGCAATGTGGTGAATATCGCCAATATCAAGGTCGGCAGTCTGGTGACCGGCACCGGCGTCGGGCGCGAGGTCTATGTTCAGGCGGTGAATGTCGGCAACCAGTCGCTGACGCTCAGCCAGCCGCTTTACGCGCCGAATTCGAGCCAGACCTATACGTTCACGCGGTTTAAATACGTGTTCGATTTTTCGGGTCTCTCGAAACTGTCGCAGTTTCAGCTTTCTGACGTGGAGCTCCTGTGCAATGGGCGCGCCTCCGGGGTGATGCTCTCGCCGGGCGGCAACAATTTCCAGCTCCGCGACTGTCACATCAAATCGCCGCTCAATCGCGGCGTGACCTCGATCGGCGGCGGCTGTCAGGATCTGCACATCGACCGCTGTTCTTTCGTGTCGAACGAACAGACGGTGCGGGCGGAGGATCGGCAGTCGGTGGCGTTCAACATCAACTCGAACGACTGCAAGATCCGCGACAACCGGTTCCAGCGGTTCGGTCACACTGGCATCGTGTTTGGCAACGGGCATATGTTCGTCGGTAACCACTGGTTCCAGGGCGACGAGGACACCGACAGCCCGCGCATGGCGGGGCTGGTGTTCACCTATCCGAACGTGAAATCCATCGTGACGGGCAATTATATCGACAACTCCTTCATCGAGATGACGAACGAGCACGATGCCGCGCCGGATTTCTCGTCGGAATATTCCTTTGGCGGGCTGACCATCACGGGCAATATCTTCACGGTGAACGACGCGGCGAGCTATTTCTCCTGGATCGTGATCAAGCCCTATGGGCCGGGTCACTTCCTTCAGGGGCTGGCGGTGCAGAACAACGTGTTCAAATCGCTCAACGGTTTCATCGACCGGGTCGACAAGGTGGACACCACCTTTGCCGATCTTGCGTACAATTCGACGCGCAACGTGACCTTCGAGGGCAACACGTTCAACGGCGTGAGCAAGCTTACGATCAACCCGGTCTCGGCAGAATATTCGCAAAGCACGGCGTCGACCGACTGGGTGCTCGATCCGTCGGCCTATCTGCCGTTCGGCGGCTGGGCACGCGTGGTGGAGAGCCTGGTGTTCCGCAATGCGCTGACCGATGCCTCGGGCAATGCGGTGTCCGCGACGCCCTATGTGACGGTGAACTATGGCAGTTCGAACAACCAGATCCGGCTGACCTTCCCGCAGGCGGTGAAGGGCACGGTCAACATGATCGCCCGGATGGATCGGCCGATCTGAGGGCTGTCAGAGAAGAGGCGGAAAACCGGGCGGCTTTGGCGGCCCGGTTTTTTATGTCAGGCTCAGATCGTCCGGTGTGAGGCGATAGGCCTTGCCGAAGCCGCCGTTGAGATCGGCGGACAGGGGCATGAAACTGACAAATGTGAAATCCGCGAAATCTATGTAAAGCTGGGCTTTCGGGTGATGCGTGAGCCAGGCGGCACGATGTGCGGCATGCTCCTCGGTGCCGTGCGGGACGAAGCGGGTTTCGACTGCGACGGAGAGGCGCGGGAAGGCGAGCGGATCGCCTTTCGTGGGCGCTTCGCCCAGCAAAAGCCCGGCGCGCGGCGCGGCGCGCAGCGCTTTGGTATGGGCCGAGAGATCGGAGACCAGCGTCAGCCAGCCGTTGTTGCCCCCGAGGCCGAAGGCGATGCGAGTGACATGCGGGGCGCCGCTGTCGGGATCGAGCACGGCGAGGGCGGCGATGCGCGCGCTGCGGATCAGATCCTGCGCCATGGTGCGGGCCTCGGCATCGGTCGGGCGGATCGGGGAAGGTTTGTCCTCTGTCATGGCCCTTTGTTAGCGGGCAAAGCACGGGCTGGCCAGAGAAAACAGAGTTTTATAGTCAGGATTTGTATCGGCCCATCTGTGGACTGTCTACATCGGACTCAGAGTGCGGCGTAGCGTTCGACCGTGGCGTTCAGCTCTTGCAGGAAGAACTCTACGCTCACGGAAATCTCGTGCAGTTCCATGGGGTCGAGCCGCTCGACCTGCGCCGCTTCGAACAGGGTGACGAGACTGCTCCATTCCTGCCAGTGATTGAAATTGTCCAGCTCGATGTCCGCGGTGGGGGGCGGCGGCAACTGCATCTCCGTGGAGGAGAAGGTCAGGCCGAAAGCGGAGCTGTTGAACAGGGCGAGGGTCTGTTGCAATTGCGCCAGTTGATCCGGAGCGTCGGGGGCGGTGTCCGCCATTTGCAGCAGGCACACTTCCTTGCCCGCTTTCTGGATCAGCATGCGTTGTCGTCCGGCGATGTCGATCATCCGGCCCAGCGCCGGGTCGGTGTTCGTGGCTTGCGCCTTGTAGCGGGCATCGAGCTGTTGCACCAAGGCATTGGAGGCCTTGAGCAGTTCGAGGGACAGATCGGAGAGCGCGGCGTAATCGTCATAGTCCGTGAGTGTTCCGGTGTTGAACCGGTCGATCCCGGTCTCGAACTGTGACCAGATCTCCTCGATCCGGGCGAGGGTCGCAAGGGCTTCGGTCCCGGTCTCCGGCGAGAATTCCGCTGGCCCGCCACCGTCTTTCAGGGCCTTGAGCGAGCTTTTGAAGGTAAATTCCGAGGTCAGCAGGATTTTCTTGTTCGCCATGGCGTCGATGCCCAGCCCGGCATTGCACATGGCCCGCATCATGCGCTGACTCAGCATGCGTTGACGCCCGGCGACGTCGAGCTTGACCTGCAATTCCGTGTCGGCCAGCGCGGTCTGCGGCAGCAAAGGGGCGAGCAGTAAGAACAGGAGCAGGAGGCCGAGGAGACGCGACAGCAATCGGGGCATGGAGAGGCCTTTTCAGTCTTTGGTGCGATCTGGAGAGCAATGACTCGCGGGCAGATTACGTCAAAAGGTTTGACAGCCTCTTAATGGCGGCGCCCGGACATGCCGCTCAGGCCGCCTGTCGTGCGGTTTGCTCCGCCGCGATGCGGTAGCCCAGCCCCCAGACGGTTTCGACCAGCTCCGGGTCGCCGCCGCAGGTCTCGATCTGTTGCCGGATACGGCTCAGATAGACGTTGATGATGCGGGCGTCGGGCTCGTCGTCCCAGGCGTAAAGATGGTTCATCAGCGCCTCTCGGGTCACGAGGCGTTCGCGATGCAGCATCAGCATTTCGAGGATTTCATATTCCTTGCGCGTCAGTTGCAATGTCTTGGCCCCGACCGCGGCGGAGATGGTCTCGGTGTTGAGCACCAGAGTGCCGACCCGCAGTTCCCTGCTGGCATAGCCCCCGGTGCGGCGCACGGCGGCCTTGATCTTGGCGGCCAGCATGGCGGGCTGAACCGGGCCATAGATCACATCGTCCGCGCCCATGTCATAGGCCTTCTTGCGGGGCTCCCAGCTTGCGTCTTCGGTCAGCGCATAGATCGGCATCAAGGCGTCCTTGCGGCGCAGTTGTGCGATCAGTTTGAGCGCATTGAGGTCGGGCATGTCGAGGTCGAGCACGACAGCGCTCTGTTCGCCGAAATCGGCGAAATCCATCAATTCGCGCCCGTCGTTGACCCGGGTCACGAGCATCCCGGCCTCGGTCAGGCCGGTGGCGGCAATCATGGCGTTCCAGTTGGTTTCGGCAAGCAGCACACGCATTTCAATATCCTTTCGGGGCATCCCCCGACGCGGCATTCCTCTGTGTTGCGGTCGGGGAGTGGGTCCGTTCTGGACATTGTCCGGGCGCCGTTTTTTGCGCCTCGATGAGAGATGGATTGAATTTTAGCTAAACCGGATGGGGCTCTGGCAAGGATTTGTTATGGTTAACATCCTGAGAACGCGAGAAAATCGAAGGGACTCGGGGCGCCGGAAAAGAATGCGGCGAGGCTTGGGCAAAAGCGCGGTTTGACTTGGGAGAATGTCCGAAAAACTCTGGTTAACGGAGAGGGAAGACCCCGGGCGGCGTTTTGCGGAATGCGAAAGGACTAGCGGGGCGGAGGTGATTCTCCAAATCCGGACTGGCTAAAATGCGAGACAGTCTTACACTGGCGACATTGGCTCAGATCAGGGAGGAGACGATGCCGGTTATTTCACAGGACACGACCTGTCAGACGGTTCTGACGACATTCGAGACGACGCCCGGCGTGGCGCAGGATCTGATGGAGGCGTTGCAGGCGGCCTATGCGGAGGTGATCTCGCAACAGCCGGGGTTCATTTCGGCGGCGCTGCATATCAACGACGCGCAGACAAGGATTGCGAATTATTCGCAATGGCAGCGGCGCGAGGATTATCAGGCGATGCTGCGCACCGAGGAAATGCGCAAACGCAACCGGGTGATCAACGGCATGTGCAAGTCGTTCGAACCGGTGATGTATGACGTGGAGGGGGTCTATTGATGCGTTTGGCTTTGGTTTTTTCGATGATGGCCTTTGGGTTTGGCGGAGCGGCACTGGCCGATCCGGTGGGGATCACGCCGGATATGATGTCGGCGACGGTGGAGACGCCCGCAGGCCCGGTGGAGATTTCGCGGATTCAGGACAATGCCAACGAGGTGAGCGGCGTCTGGGCGCAGACCTCGCGGCCCTGCCCGAATTTCTGCATCCAGCCGATGACGCCCGCCGAGGGCGTGACCACGATCGGCGAGCTTGAGCTGATCGCGATGTTGCAGGACCCGGATGCGATGGTGCTCGACAGCCGGGTGAAACCGGATTTCGACGGCGGCGCGATCCCCGGCGCGGTGCATATGCCCTACACAGAAGCGGCGGACCGGCTGGGCGAGCTGGGCTGTGAGCCGGATTTCGAAGGCTTCATCTGCGAGGGCGATCAGGTCAAGACCGTGGCGCTTTATTGCAACGGGCCATGGTGCGGCCAGTCGCCAACGGCCGCGCGGCGGATGATCGAGGCGGGCTTTCCGGCGGAGAAGATTTTCTATTACCGCGGCGGGATGCAGGTCTGGCGGATGCTGGGGCTGACGGTGGTGGTGCCGGAGTAGTTTCGCAAGCTGAGAATTTTGTTTGGTGACTCGGGGCGTGGAGACTTGTCTCTATTGCCCCGGGTCTTCATATTTTGAGCGATTATGACGGTGTCGAAAGTGTTTTCAGGTGTTTGAAAAAATTTACGCTCAGGAATGGTTTCAACTCTTCATACAATACGGGCTTGAATATTGGCAGGTTCTGTTTGCCTTTTTGCTCGCTGCCCTGCTTTTTGCTGGGACTCTGAACCTGTTTCGCAGGCGCGAACCGCTTGTCGTCTTCGATGGTTCGAACATCCTGTATTGGAACAATGAGGTGCCGGATCTGAGAACCGTGCGCTCGGCGGTCGACGTCGCGCGGGCAAAGGGCTATGCGCCGATTGTCTGGTTCGATGCGAATGTCGGTTATCTGGTATCGGACGGCTATCTTGGGCCGGTTCGACTGGCGCGCGCGCTGGGCCTGCCTGCGCAACAGGTCATGGTGTCGCCGAGCGGCACGCCCGCCGATCCGTTGATTCTGCGCATGGCGCAACGGCGAAAGGCGCTGATCGTGACCAACGACCGCTATCGGGATTGGCAGGAGGACTTTCCGATCCTGCGAAAAGGCAGTTTGCTTGTCCGCGGCTACTGGGCGCGCGGGCGGGTTCAGTTGAAGGATTTGCCGACGTTGAGGTAGGTCGTAGGGGCGGGCTACTTCCTCTTCCCCCGACCAGCCTTGCCGCCCCGCATCCCGGGTCTCCCCGCCGTCGACCGCCCGCTTTTCGCCTTCGCATCCGCCACGGCATCGTCCACCGCCGATTGCCGTGCGAGCGGGTCGTCGTGCAGCACCAAATCGACGGTTTCGAGCCGTTTGATCTCGTCCCTGAGCCGCGCGGCTTCTTCGAATTCGAGGTTTTCGGCGGCCACGCGCATGTCGGTTTTGAGGCCTTCGAGCACGGCCTGAAGGTTCTGGCCCGCCGCAGGCCGGTCGATGGTGGCGGTGACGCGGTTCATGTCCACGTCGCCCTGATAGAGCCCCGCCAGAATGTCATCGACGTTCTTCTTGACGGTCTGCGGCGTGATGCCGTGTTCCTCGTTATAGGCCATCTGTTTGGCGCGGCGGCGGTCGGTTTCGTCCATAGCGCGCTGCATCGAGCCGGTGATCTTGTCGGCATACAAAATCACCCGCCCCTCGGCGTTGCGCGCGGCGCGGCCGATGGTCTGGATGAGCGAGGTCTCGGACCGCAGGAAGCCTTCCTTGTCGGCGTCGAGAATGGCGACGAGGCCGCATTCCGGGATGTCCAAACCTTCGCGCAACAGGTTGATGCCGACGAGCACGTCGAAGGCCCCGAGACGCAGGTCGCGCAGGATCTCGATCCGTTCAATCGTATCAATATCGGAGTGCATATAGCGCACCCGCACGCCCTGTTCGTGGAGGTATTCGGTGAGATCTTCGGCCATGCGTTTGGTGAGCGTGGTGACCAAAATCCGCCGCCCCAGCTCGGTCATCCGTTTGGCCTCGTCCAACAGGTCGTCCACCTGCGTGTCCACCGGGCGGATTTCCACCACAGGGTCCAAAAGGCCCGTCGGGCGGATAATCTGTTCGACAAAAACACCGCCGGATTGCTCCAGCTCCCAGTCCTTCGGCGTCGCGGACACAAACACCGATTGCGGCCGCATCGCGTCCCATTCCTCGAATTTCAAAGGCCGGTTGTCCATACAGGACGGCAGGCGAAAGCCATGCTCCGCCAGCGTGGATTTGCGCCGAAAGTCGCCCCGGTACATGCCGCCGATCTGCGGCACGGAGACGTGGCTCTCGTCGGCAAACACAATGGCATTGTCGGGGATGAATTCGAAGAGGGTGGGGGGCGGTTCCCCCGGCGCGCGGCCCGTCAGATAGCGCGAATAGTTCTCGATCCCGTTGCAAAAACCCGAGGCCTCCAGCATCTCAAGATCGAAATTCGTGCGCTGCTCAAGCCGCTGCGCCTCAAGGAGTTTGCCCTCGTCGGTGAACTTGATGAGCTGTTGTTTCAGCTCCTTCTTGATCCCCGCAATGGCCTGCCGGATCGTCGGCTTGGGCGTCACATAGTGGCTGTTCGCGTAGACCCGCACCTGTTCGAGTGTGTCGGTTTTCTTGCCCGTAAGCGGGTCGAATTCCGTAATGCTTTCAAGCTCTTCGCCAAAGAACGAAAGCTTCCACGCCCGGTCTTCCATGTGCGCGGGCCAAATCTCCAAACTGTCGCCCCGCACCCGGAACGACCCGCGATCAAAAGCCGTGTCGTTGCGGCGATATTGCAGCTCGACGAGATCGGCCATCAACTGCCGCTGGTCGTAGTCTTGCCCCATCATCAGGTCGATCGTCATCGCCATGTAAAGCTCGGGCGAGCCGAGGCCGTAGATGCAGGACACGGAGGCGACGATGATCACATCGTCACGCTCCAACAGAGACCGCGTGGCGGCGTGGCGCATCCGGTCGATCTGTTCGTTGATCTGGCTTTCCTTCTCGATGAAGGTGTCGGAGCGGGGGACATAGGCCTCGGGTTGGTAATAATCGTAATAGGAGACGAAATATTCGACGGCATTTTCCGGGAAAAAGCCTTTGAATTCGCCGTAAAGCTGGGCGGCCAGCGTTTTGTTCGGGGCAAGAATGATGGCGGGGCGTTGGGTCGCCTCGATCACCTTGGCCATGGTAAAGGTTTTGCCCGTACCGGTCGCGCCTAAGAGAACCTGATTGCGCTCGCCCGCCTCAATGGCCGCCGAGAGCTCCGCGATGGCGGTCGGCTGGTCGCCGGAGGGCTCAAAGGCGCTGTGCATGACAAATTTCTTACCGCCTTCGAGTTTCGGGCGGTGTTTCAGCTCCTTCGGCGGGTCGGTCATCAGGCGCGGGTCCATGGCGGCTCTTTCCATCGGCTGGTCTTTGGGGGTGGTTAACAGATGATCCCTTTTTGTTCACCTTTCAAGTCTTGCGGGCAAGAGGGCAGGGGTTAACAAAGGGTTACTACTTTAAGGTGAATTATTTTCTATTTTTTACAACCATTGCGATATTTCCCCTTGTGTCGCGACCGTGTTCGGGCCTAATCTGTCATTGCAAGCAGCAGAAAAGACTGACCCGGCTGGCCGTGTACCACCCACCCCACCCCTCGCTCCCACACAGCCGGTCGGGCAGTCACCCTAAACGATCCCGATCCGCCCGCCTTGATCCACATGGCGGGTTTTCTTATGGTTGAGACCCGCAGGGATGCGTGAAGGGCTTGAAACGCTGTGCGGAAACGGGGATAACCGGCGCAAGGCAAAAAGGAGTCACCCGATGCGCGCTCGTATCTATCAGCCCGCCCGCAATGCCATGCAATCCGGGCAAGGCAAGACCAAGCAATGGCATCTCGATTATGCGCCGGCCTCCGCGCGTGACATTGATCCGCTGATGGGCTGGACCTCGTCGCATGACACGCAAACGCAGGTGCGTCTGAAATTCGACAGCAAGGAACATGCGATCGCCTATGCCAAGGAGCATGGCATCGAATATGTGGTGCAAGAGCCGCACAAACGTCAGCACAACGTGCGTGCGGGCGGTTATGGCGAAAACTTCGCCACCAACAGACGCGCGCCCTGGACTCACTGATCCGGCGCGATACGCTTTGAGACGGCGCCGGTTTTACGGCGCCTCTTTTATGGCCGGAGCGGCCCAAGCGCGGTCCCTTAGCTCAACTGGATAGAGCAGCTGACTTCTAATCAGCAGGTTTGGGGTTCGAGTCCTCAAGGGATCGCCACTTCTCGCGAAAATCTTCACTTTGCGGCGCTGAAGCTGCGTCTTTTCAGGTCGCGGTGTCAGCCGAGACGCGCCGAGGCGAAGCTTTCCGCGATGGCCATCACGGCGGCGTGGATCGGGCCGGCGGTGATTTCCGGGATGATCGAGGCATCGACGATCCAGAGGTTGTCGAGGCCGCGCATTTTCAGATTGGAATCGACAATGGCCGCACCGTCAGCCCCCATCCGGCAGGTGGCCACGGGATGGTGATGGGTGATCGCGGCCATGGCGATGAAAGCATCCATCGCGGCTTCGTCGGTCAGGTCTCCGGGCGTGGGCTGAACTTCTTCGGCGATCCAGGGAGCAAGCTCGGCGCTTTGACCGATCTTGCGGGCACGGTCGAGCGCCACGCGGAACAGATGCCGGTCGCGTTCTGTTGCGAGGTAATTCGGGTCGATGGTGACGGGATCGGAAAGCTCCGGCCCGGTGATGGTCAATTCTCCGCGGCTGGTCGGGTTGGTGACGCCGAACAGAAGGGTGAAACCATGGCCCGGTTCGGGCGCGTTGTCGAACATCTCCGAGGCGCTCGGGGCGACGACACAGCCGACGACGATGTCGGGGCGGCCTTCGGTCTGGGTCGGATTCTCGGCCTGATAGCTGAGCGATTCCGAGATTTGCAGCTTGGACGGGATGATGTCCCTGGCGGCGCGGTAGATATTGCCCGCAGCGAGCAAGTGATCGTGCAGGTTCTTGCCGATCTCGCGCCGTGCGATCAGGCAGTCGACACCGGCCTCGGCCAGCCGCTCCGGGTCTCCAATGCCAGAGCGCATCAGGGTCGTCGGGCTCCCGATGGCGC
The DNA here is from genome assembly GCF_002407265.1 of Celeribacter ethanolicus. NCBI lineage: Bacteria > Pseudomonadati > Pseudomonadota > Alphaproteobacteria > Rhodobacterales > Roseobacteraceae > Celeribacter > Celeribacter ethanolicus. Next base: position 1,787,404 of record NZ_CP022196.1, on the reverse strand, counting down.
CGAGGGAGAGGATGATCTCATCGGCCTCATAGCGCAGAAGCTCCGTGCCGTGATGCACTTCGGCGGCGACCGCGCGCGTGCCGTCGAGGATCAGACGCCGCACGGGGGCCTGTTCGACGATGGTGAGGTTCGGACGCGCCAGAACATCGGGCGTCAGCCAGGCATCCGCCGTGGTCACGCGTTTGCCGTCGCGGATCATCAGGGCGTTGGGCGCGGTGCCGATCAGTTCTTCGCCGCAATGGTCGCGCAGACGCGGCATGCCAAGCGCCACCCAGCCTTTGATATAGTCCTTCACCAAAGGATGGCTCTGGGTCTCGTCGGGCAACATGATCGGCATCGGGCCGTCACTGGAGTGCAGGGCGTCTTCGGGGATGTTCCAGGTCTCGGTCGCCTTGAAATGCGGCAAAAGCCCGTCATAGCTCCAGCGCGCATCGCCGGACAGTTCGGCCCAGCGGGCAAAGTCCGCGCGATGGCCGCGGACATGGAACATGGCGTGCAGGTTGCTCGACCCGCCCAGCACACGGCCCCGGGCCCAGCGATGTACGCGGCCTGCGGTGCCCGCCTGCGGTGTGGTTTCGAAATCCCAGTCGAACTCGCGGCCCTGGATAAAGGGCCACATGTCGGGTTTCGCAATGTCGGGGTCTTTTGCCCATCCGCCGGCTTCGAGGAGTGTGACCTTGACACTCGGGTCGGCACTCAGGCGGTTGGCGAGGATGCAGCCGGCGGAGCCGCCGCCCAGAATGAGGATGTCGCTCCTCAAAGCGTCAGAGTCATGCGGCATCGCCCGGTCTCAATCCAAGTCCCATGAGTTTGCGTTGGGTGCGTTCGAGATGGTCGAACATCGCCCGTTCGGCGGTGGTCGGATCGCGCGAGGCAATGGCTTCGGCGATCTTCTGGTGTTCAAGGTCGCGGGCTTTCACCCGTTCGACCGTGGTGTTTTCGTCGCTGTCCGCATCGGTGAAGCGCAGGCGGGCGTCGTTTTGAACCCGGTGCAACAGGATGTGAAGCTCGGAGGCGAGGCTGTTGCGCGAGCCTGCGGCGACGGCACGGTGGAAATCCTGATCGGCCTGCGCGGGGCTCAGATCGGCGGGGGAATGCGCGGTGCGCAGGATCTGGGCGATCTCGTCCGGCGAGGCACGGAGCGCGGCCAAACGGGCCAGTGCGGGCTCGATCATCAGGCGCATTTCCATGACTTCGAGAGGGTTGGTGGATTGCACCAGCCGCGCGCTGCTGGGCGGCGTGGGATTGGTGTCGGAATGCGCCCGGCGCCCGCTTTTGGCGGAGGTCAGCTCGCCATTGTCGCGCAGCACCTTGAGCGCCTTGCGCAGGCTGTGGCGGGAGACCTGAAGCGTGTCGGCCAGAACGCGTTCGGGCGGCAATTCATCAGAGGTCTTGAGCAGGCCGCGCAGATGCTCCAGCAGGTCGTCGACCATGGCCGACTTGTCTGTCCGAGGGGCCGCGTCGCGTTTTGCCCCCTGTGCCGATGACATATCCCCGCTCATTCTCCGCGCGCCCTCCTGCTCACTCTGACATCTGTTTGCCTGAATTTGTGCGAAACCCATGCGCAATGCAACCAAAAAATCGAAAATGGTCAAAGTTTGGTTGCAAGCGGTTGCCGCCCTGTGGTTGCATGGTTGAAGTGAGGGGCGCTGCCCGGCGATCCGTGGCTGCCCCCGGCGCAAGAACACAGGACTTAGCACAATGAACGACAAGACGGCCGCGGTGAATGCCCCCGCGCTCTTCACCCTGACGACAGGACCGGTGAACTGTTATCCCGAGGTGCTTTCAGCCCTCGGGAAACCTGTTTTTTATGATTATGATCCGTCATTTATGGCCTATTACGAGAAGGTTATGAAAAAGCTGGCGGTGGCGCTCGGGACCACAGATGTGCCGATTGTCCTGCAGGGCGAGCCAGTTCTGGGGCTGGAGGCTGCGGCCTATTCCCTTGTCGCGCCGCAGGACACGGTTCTCAACCTCGCCTCCGGGGTTTACGGCGCGGGGTACGGTGAATGGCTCAAACCGAGGGCCGGGGTATTCCACGAGATTCGCGTGGCCTATAACGATGTGGTCGATCCGGTTGCGGTCGATGAATTCCTGACCAACCATCCAGAGGTTGGTTTGGTTGCGGTCTGTCATCACGACACGCCCTCCGGCACGATCAACCCGATCAGGGAGATCGGCGAGGTGGTGCGCAAACACGGCGCGCTTTACGTGGTGGACAGTGTGTCGGCCTGGGCCGGGGTCGAGGTGGATGTCGAGGCCTGCTGCATCGACCTTCTGGTGACGGGGCCGAACAAATGCCTTGGCTGCCCGCCTGCGCTGTCGATCCTGACGGTGTCGGAGAGGGCCTGGGCCAAGATGGCGGCCAATCCGGCGGCGCCGCGCGCCTCGATCCTGTCGATTCTCGATTGGAAGGACGCGTGGAGGGCGACGGAAGGATTTCCGTTTACGCCGTCGGTGTCGGAGATTTACGGGCTCGAAGCCGGGATCGACCGCTATTTGTCGGAAGGCCCGGCCAATGTCTGGGCGCGCCACGCCAAGACCGCCGAAGCCATGCGGGCAGGGGTGAAGGCCATGGGGCTTGAACTTTGGGCCGCGCGCGAAGAGATCGCTTCGCCGACCTGCACCACGATCAAATTGCCCGATGGGGTGGACGAGACCGAGCTGCGCAATCTGATGAAGGTGCGCTACGGCGTGGTGATTTCCTCGGGCCGGGCGGAGACCTTCAACAAGCTGGTGCGGGTGGGGCATATGGGGCCGACGGCCTTTCCGCTTTATACCGTTCTGGCGCTGACTGCGCTGGGTGGCGCGATGGGTGAGCTGCTTGGCAAGCCGCTCGACATCGGGGCCGCGGTGGCGGCGGCAGAGGCGGTGATGCGCGGATAAAAGCTTGATCACCAAAAAAAGGCGGCCAGATCGGCCGCCTTTTTCGTGCGTGAACGAGGAGGGATCAGTCGTGAACGACCACACCATCCCGGGTCATCGGCGCGCCGTCGAGCGACAGAGAACAGCCGCGCAGCGGGATGTCGAGGTGACAGGGGGTGTCGCGGGTGCCGCCCGCTTCGGTGTTCGGTCCGGTGGAGAACAGGAAGTTCCCGGCGAAACAGCGCGCATCCATCGACAGTGCCGCTTCGCGATCGTAAAGCCCGAGCGTGGTCCAGTTCGCGCGGTTCTCAAGCCCCCAGCCGACATGCGCCATGGCATAGGCGTCCGGGTCGTTGAAACTGTCCATGAAGGCCTTCATGTATTCGGCGGTCCAGCCGCCTTCGATCTTGGTGACAAAGCCCTTCTCGATGGTGAGATAGATCTTGTCGGCGGCGTAGCGTTTGAAGGGCAGCAAAATATCGCCCTCGTCGATCACGATGATCCCTTCGGCGGAGCCCTCATCGGGCCAGCGCGCAATCATGCAGCTCGGCCAGTGATCCCAGCGCCCCGGCTCATCGGCGAGGCCGTATTGCAGGAGCACCGGGTACTGGCCGAGCTTGCAGCGGAAATCCGTCCCGGCTTTCGAGGTGACGGTCATTTCCCTGGCGGGGTCCATGTATTTATTGGCGGCGATGACTTTGTTTTTGGCCTCCGGCGAGGGGATCATCCGCAGCATGGTTTCCGGCGGTTCGACGGCGAGCAACATGCGCGTGCCGGTTTTCAGGATCTCTTCCTGCTCGTGCGAGAAGAGGAGCTGAAGCGTGTCGATCACCAGATCGGCGGCCTTCAGTGCGGCAAGCGCCGAGGTGTTGACGCCAAGCTGCGTGGTCTGGCCGACATAGCCCGATTTGTCGCGCGACAGCGCCTTGTCGCCATTGATCATCGGCAGGTTGATCATGGTGATGATCCCGCCCAAAAGCCCCGCCGCCGTGCGCGCGCATTCGACGATCTGCATGTTGCTGTCGTCAGAGGTCAGGATCGCGACCTGTTCGCCGGGTTTGAGTTGGCATTGTTCCAACACGTTTTTCCACGCGAGGACGAAATCTGCGTTGCTGATCGCCATGGGAGCTCCTGTTTATCTGGCTGCACCGACGGCGTGAAAGCCGCGGTTGTAATGCAAAAGCGGGTGACGGTCGGGGTTCAGCGCGGCTTCGCGCACCTCCCCGATGAAGATGCTGTGAGATCCGGCCTCGACGGCCTGGGTGAGGTCGCAGGCGACGGAAGCCTGGGCAAAGGCATAGGCGGGGGCACCGTCACAGGTTTCGACCCATTCGAAGCCCTCGAACTGATCGGCGCCGGTCTTGCCGGTCATACCGGCAAAGCTCTCGGCGAGATCGCGGCTTTGCTCGCACAGGATGTTGACGCAGAAATGCCGGTTCTCGGTGATCGCCCGATGCGCGGCACCGTTGCGATTGACACAGACGAGCACGGTTGGCGGCTCCATCGTGACGGAGGTAAAGGCCGTGGCGGTCAGCCCGCGCCGGGCGTCGCCACGACCGGCGGTGATAACGGTGACGCCCGCGGGGTAGAACCGCATGGCGGCCTTGAGGCCTTCGACGGCATCGGCTTGGGGAAAAATCATCGGCATGATCATGTTTCACTCCGTGAAGCGGGTTTGGCGGCATCTATGCGCAGGGAGGGGGACCAGATCGGCAGGCGCATCAGCAGGTCCACGAGAAACGGGCCGAACAGGACTACGGTGAACATCCGCACGGTCTGAAAGGCGATGACGGCGGCGACATTGGCCTTGGTCGCGATGGCGACGAGGGCGACGGTTTCGATGCTGCCGGGGGCGGAGGCCAGTAGCGCGGTTTTTGCATCGAGATCGGTGAGCGCATAGAGGATCAGGCCCAGCCCGGCGCTGATCGCGATGAGGGCGATGGTCGAAACCATGACAGCCGGGATCAGCCGGATCACGTGGCCCAGCACCTCGCGGGTGAATTTGAGCCCGACCTCAAGCCCGATCACTCCGAAGGTGGCGAGGATCAGGACATGCGGCATTTGCAGGTGCAAGAGGCCGGTGGCCTCGATCACGGCACAGAGGATCAGCGGGATCAGCATGCCGGCGGCAGGCAGGCGCTTGAGCTTGACGGCAATGAGGGAGATCGCCGCGAGGGCAGGGGCGAGGATCGGCGAAAGCGGCGAGATGTCCCGGGCCGGCAGGCTGGCCTCGGGGCTGTCGGGCAGCAGCGAGGCAAAGAGCGCGACGGACAGGATCACCGACGCGAGGCGCACATATTGCATCAGCGCCACGATCCGGGCATCGGCGCCGCGCTCATTGGCGATGATCACCATGGCGCCGGACATGCCCGGCAGGCTGCCGTAAACCGCGACATCCTCGGAAATCCCGGTGACACGGTTCATCAGCCAGCCGATGGTGAAGGCGACGACAAGCGTCGCCCCGGTCATCGCCAGAAGCAGCGGCCAGTCCTGTGCCACATCGACGAGAATGGCGGGGGACATGGAGGTGGCGATGAACACGCCCGCCGCACCCTGCGCCAGCACATAGGCGGGGCGGGGCACGCGCAGGTGGCTGCCGCTGGCGCCAAAGGCGATGCCTGCGATCATCGCGCCCAGAAGCGGGGCGGCGGGGAAATGGATCAGCCCGAGGAGCGAGGCCAGCCCGATGGCCGCCGCGAGAAGTGCGGACCATTGCAGGCTTTGGCGCACATCGCGACTGCTCAGGCGTTCAAGCGGGTTCTGTCCCCTCATGGATGGCCTCGCAGGGCATCGAAGGGCGTGTCGAGACAGGTTTCGATAAAGGCGGCCATGGCGAGGGTTTTCGCATCTTCGCCGACCCGCCCGATGACCTGAACGCCGACGGGAAGGCCGTCGTGCATGAGGGCGGGCACGTTCAGCGCGGGCATGTGAAGAAGCGTCCAGGGGGTGTTGAACATCGGCGCGCCGGTGCTGGTAAAGCCCTCGGGGGCGGTGCCGGGGGCCGCAGGGGCCAGAAGCACATCGACATCGGCCATGGCGGCAGCGAGATCGGCGGCCACCTTCGGCAGGGCGGCGCGGGCGGCATCATAGGCGGGTGCGTCGATCCACGCCTTTTCGGTCAGGAAATCACGAGTCACGGGCGTGAGTTGGTCCCATAGCGCGGTGCGCTCATGGGACAGGGCGCGGGTGACTTCCCAGCCCATCACGGCGGCATGCAGATCATGCGTGGTGATGAAAGTGTCCGGCACGTCGATCTCGACCACCGTGCCGCCGGCAGCCTCAATCCGGGCCACGGCCAAGTCGAGCGCGGCCACGGTCGTAGGCTCGGCAGGATCGAAGGGCGGGGTGCGGAACAGGCCCACCTTGGGCGCGCTGGGCAGATCGGCCGACAGTGCCAGACCCGGACGGCCCGCCAGAACGGAGGCGGTGAGGGCCGCGTCACGCACAGTGCGGGTCACAAGCCCCAGCGTGTCGAGCGAATGGGCCAGAACCTTGATCTCGGCGGGTTCCAGAAGCCCGAAAGAGGGTTTGTAACCAACCACGCCGCAATAGGAGGCCGGGCGGATGATCGAGCCTGCGGTCTGGGTGCCGAAGGCCATCAGCGCCATGCCCGCGGCGACGGCGGCACAGGACCCCGAGGAGGAGCCTCCCGGCGTATGGGCAAGGTTCCACGGGTTGCGGGTCTTGCCGGAGCTGGCCATGGCGAATTCGGTCGAAACCGTCTTGCCCATGATCAGCGCACCGGCGGCTTTGGATTGCGTCACACAGGGCGCATCCCAATAGGGTTGGCACCCCTCATAGGCCGCGGAGCCATAGCCCGTCGGCATGTCGACCGTGTCGATCACATCCTTGACCCCCACGGGCAGACCGGCAAGCGGCCCTGCGCCCGCCTTGTCGCGGGCATCGGCGGTGCGGCGCACCAGCTCCGGGTCGCAATGGATATAGGCGCCGATTTCGCCGTCTTTTTCGGCGATCCGGTCGAGATAGGCCTCAGCCACCTCACGATGGCTCACGGCTCCGGAGGAGACTTTCGCGATCAGATCCGTCGCATCGTATTGAATGAGATCGCTCATGACAGAAACTCCGAAAGATCGGGGCGCAGATCGGCCCAGGGGGCGGCGCGTTCAACCTGACCGGCGAGCGAGAACAGAAGGTTCTCCCCGCCCAGAGCCGCGCCGAAATGGACGCCGATCGGCAGGCCGGATGTCGAGAGGCCAAAGGGCAGGCTCATCGCCGGGAAACCCGAGGCGTTGAAAGCGCAGGTAAAAGGGCTGTGCGCCCAGAATTGATCGTAGAAGGCGTCAAGGCTCTGGGTCTGGCTCGACATCGTTCCGAGTTTCGGCGGCAATTCGGCGCTGGTCGGGCTCATCAGAATGTCGAAACGCTCGAAGAACCGGCCAAGCCCGCGCGCGGTGGCGTGAAGCTGGTTGACGGAGGCGAGGTAATCCATGCCGGTGAGGGTCAGAGCCTTGCGGATCCATTCCGCGTTGGCGGGTTCCAACTCGGCAATCGGATCTTTGATCCCCAAAGCCTTGCCGCGGGCCAGAACGGCGGTGGCGACGTTGACGCCGGGGATGACCTGCCACGCGGTCTTGAGCGCCTCGGCGTCATATCCCGCGTTTTCGACGATCTCGACATGATGGCCGAGGCTTTCCATCAGCTTGGCGGCCTCTTCGGTGTGGGCAAGGATTTCCGGATCGACCGGCGTGCCCAGAGGCGAAGCGAGGGTCAGACCGATTTTGAGCGGTTTCGGATCACGCCCGACGGAGATGAGATAGCTCTCGGTTTTCACCGGCTGCGCATAGGGATCGCCGATGTCCGCACCGCCGGAAATGTCCAGAAGCGCCGCGCTGTCGCGCACGGATTTGGTCAGCGCATGGGGCGTGGACATGCCCGCGATGCCCTCAACGGCGACGGGGCCAAGCGGGTTGCGCATCCGGCTGGGCTTGAACCCGAACAGTCCGGTGTGCGCGGCGGGCAGGCGGGTCGACCCCGCACCGTCCGAACTGTTGGCAAAGGGCACAAGCCCTGCGGCCACCGCCGCCGCTGAGCCGCCCGAGGAGCCGCCGGGGCCGTGATCGAGGTCCCACGGGTTGCGTGTGGCCCCATAGTCGCGCGGTTCGGTGGCGAAACTCAGCGCGAATTCCGGCGTGTTGGATTTGCCGAGGATCACCAGCCCCGCCGCGCGGTAACGCGCCACAAGCGTGCAATCGGTCTGATCCACATGGCCTTTGAACAGCCGACACCCGGTGGACATTTCCATGCCACGCACGGCGATGCCGGTGTTCTTGATCAGAAAGGGCACACCCTTGAACGGACCGTCGGGCAGGCCCGCGTCGATATCCGCCTCGGCCAGATCGAAATGCGGATGCACGATGGTGTTGAGATGTGGCTCAAGCGCCTCGATCCGGGTCATGGCGGCGTCGAACACCTCCTTGGCGCTGACCTCGCCACTTTGCACCAATCCGGCGATCGCGGTGGCGTCCAGCCTGTCGTACTCGTCTCGCATGTCTTATCCGATCTGGGCCAGGAACGCGTCCTTGTCCCAATAGTCCTGTGTCCGCATGATCTCATCGCCCGCGCGCTGGAAAAGATGCATCCCGTCGAGCGCCACCGGTTTCGGGGCGGGGTCCGGGGCCTTGTCGCTGGGGCGCGGCGTGAACGTGCCGGTCATATGGTAGAATACCGCGATGTGATCCGCCGAGCGCACGGTCTGGTGCGGGGTCCATGTCACATCCGGGAGCATGTTGAAGAACCCGGTCAGCCCGTCGCGCAGGGCCTCATGCCCCGTGCGGCTCTTGCCCATGGCGATTTCGTCATGGCGCCCCTCTGTCGCATAAAGCCGGGTGGCGGCCTCGGCGTCGTGGCGGTTATAGGCGGCGTAAAACGCGTCGATGAGGGGGCAATCGGTCATCAGTCTGCTCTTGTGAAGGAGGGCGCGCCCGGAAGAGGGCAGGCGCGCCCGTAGGGGACGGGGTTACCAGTCCATGCCGGCGATGGTTTTCACCTGATCGACGAAGGCCTCGCGGCTCACTTCGTCGAAGAGGCGGGCACGCAGACGCGGGGCGGGCGAGGAGTTGACGTTCTCGAAGAGCGCCACGCGACCCGCAAGCGACCCGCTGGTCATGTCCCAGATGAAGTTCATCAACAGTTCTTTCTGCATGGCGGAGACGCCGTGACCCGGCAGCAAGTCATTGAGGTAATGACCGATTTCGGGGTTCTCAAACGCGTCTTTGCCGAAGCGCATGACGAGACCCTGACCGCACATTTCCTGAAGGATATGAATGATCCGCGGGTAATGTTCGATCGAGTAGAGGCGACCGGCGGTCAGCATCGACACATCGGGGGTGACAACGCCGGAGGCGAGCTGCGTCGCTTTGGCTTCAGCGGCGATCACGAAAGCGCGGAGCGTCTGGGCATATTGGATCAGCTCGCCCAGCATCTGCTGTACGGCGGGGATCTTGCCGGTGCCGAGCACGTCGAGCACCATCTGACCGGCGCCGACGAAAAGCTCGGATTTCACCGCCATGCGGGTCAGCACATGCCAGTGTGCGAACACCGTGGCGCGGCCATACCAGGACATGCCGTCCGGATCGCCGAGGTTGAAGATGCGCTCTTTCGGGACGAAGACATTGTCGAAGACGATGAACTGGTCGGCCTCTTCGCCCATGGAGGAGACCGGATGGTCGAACTTGTTGGCGCCCGGTTGCGACACCATCTCGCGCGAGATCATGGTGATGCCATCGGCATTGATCGGAACGGCGCCCCAGACACAGGCCTCCGGCGGGGTGGTGGTCAGACCGCCGAGGTTGGTGAAGAAAATGTCATTGGCCTGCGCCGCGATCGAGCCAACGGTTTTCGCGCCGGAGACATAGATGCCGTCGGCTTGCGCCTTGGTCACACGCAGGAAGGCCATCTCCGCCGCCTTCGGGTTCGAGCGGTCGGTCTGCGGACCGGCGAGGCTCTCGGAGGCGGTGAGGTTGGTGTTGCGACCAAAGTCCATATAGGCTTCGATATTTTCCGCGAAATCCGGGTTGCAGCCGTCGATCATGGATTTTTTCTGTTTGAAAACATCCTGATAGGCCATGAGACCCGCGACGATTGCGGGCGAAAGGTCCGGCGGGCGGCCAAAGGTGCCAGCGGTTTTGAGGCTGGTGTATTCGATCATCTTGCGACGGTCGGCCAGCTCTTCGATGGTGGTCGGCACCTGCCAGGCGCGGCTGACGATCTCGCCGGATTGCGGGTCGATATAGGTGGTCGCATCTTCGAATTCCGGTTTGAACTGATCGTCGAACATCTCGGCCAGAAGATCGACACCGGCGCCGAGCGCGGGTTCGTCGGTGACCTTGTCGAGCTTGCGCTTGCCGATCCAGATGTTGCGACCGTCATCGAGCGAGGCTTTGAACTCGGCGCCGGTCTTGAGCCGGTGCGCGGGTTTGCTCGCCGTGGTGGATGTATCTTGCACTGTCATTGCTTCTCCTGAAGTCCCTGTTGGTGGGGCTGCTGGCGTTGTCATCCGAGTCGAGATGTTTCGGACCGCCGACTGATGAGTTACGCTAGATCGCGCAACCAACTATGCGCAACCAAAAAAGAATGGTTGAGTCATATTTTTAAAAATTTTGGAGTGGGCTGCGTAGAATATCAGCAGGGATAAGCGGTGTTTTTTTCGCAAAATGCCGAAAAAATACCCTAAATACAGCGAATTTTGCACCGTTCGTCTGAAATTTGTGCTTTTGGGTGGTTTGGTTTGGTTTGGTTGATAAAACAACCAATAAAACGGTTGAGATTTGTTGACGGCTGTTTGATCGGCGTTATGGTTGAGTCGAGATTGGTTGTTTTGGTCGGGTTGTCCCGGCGCGTGATCGCTCCGCAGAGAGGCGACAGGCAGAACAGCCAGCCCACGCACATTCCGGTGGCTTGGCCAATGGCTCGGTGTCCGGATTTTTCAGGAACGCGAATGGCAGGGATGTCGATGGTGAACCAGAGGCTGGTGGACCGTAGAAACGCTTGGGACCGGTCACCTCCCCGTTTGGGGGAGGCGGACGGGGCCGTGCCAAGTGATGGGCCAGATTACCGCGCTGTGCAAAGCGTTGCGCTTGCCTCTTCGGGGACGGCACCCAGCGGATCGGCGGCGCAATCGAAGCGCAGATCGGGTTCGGCGCGCCCGGCGGTCCGCAGCAGCGGCATTTCGAACCGGGTGTCCCAGCTACGCCCGCTCACCCCGCACCACAACCGCTCCACCGGCATCTGGTCGCCGATCGGGTTGAGCATGAAGACCTCGCCGGTCTCCGGGTTCGACCAGAGCATCGCAGAGAGCGAGACGCCATGGGCGGCCTGGCCAAGCTCCAGAGAATACCAATGTGCCAGCTTCACGCTGCACGACAGCGCGATCTCCCCGGTGTTCGCAATCTTGAAGGCCACAGGCGAAAGCCCGTCGGTGCCACGTTTCGGCGTCGGGCCGTGGCCCTGTGCGCTAGCAGACATGCCACTGAAAACAGAGGCGAAAAGCGACAGGCAAAGAGCTGTGGGCGCGAGCGTGCGGGGGAGATGGGACACGATGGAATCCTCGGTTGGGGGAGAGAAATTCGCGGTGCAAGAGCACGGCGAGTGTGCCGGAAACGGAAGACTAAAAATAAAATTTGTCAACAGATGGAGCGAAATATGACGATGACAAAGACGACGAAAGGGGCATTGCGGCTGATGACCGCGCTCGCTTTCACGGCGGGCATGAGCACCGCCGTGCTGGCCGAAGAAATCACTTCCATGGCCATTCTGACGCCGGAAACCGGGACGGATTACGGCTGGAACCAGCAAGGCATCGACGGCGCGAAAGCCGCCGGAGAGGCGATGGGCGTCGAGGTGATCGTGGCCGAGAACCTCGGCTATGGCGATGTGCGTCCGACCCTGCGCGAACTGGCGGAAGAAGAGCCGGGCCTGATTATCGCCCATGCCAGCGGTTACAACACGGCCGCCCCCGAGATCGGTGCCGAAACCGGTGTCAAAGTCGCCATCGTCGACAGCCCGAGCGCGCTGAGCGAAGGTGCGGTGGTCGATTACACCGCCTCCGGGCACGAAGGCGCCTATCTCGCTGGCGTGCTTGCCGCGAAGATGACCCGGTCCGGCACCGTTGGCATCGTTACCTCCGGTGAGCCGCCGTCATGGAACTCGCAATCCGCCGCTTTCGCCGAGGGCGTCAAGGCGACCAACCCGGAGCTGGTGATCCGTTATGCGGTAATTGGCCCGGCTGCTTACTCCGACGCTGCGGGCGGCAAGCGCGTGACCGAATCCCTGATTGCTGCAGGGGCGGACATCATCTTCGGTCAGGGCAACGGTTCGTCCTTTGGCATGTTGCAGGCTGTGGAAACCACGCCCGCCGCCGATGGTGGCAAGGTCATGTTCATCGACGTGATTGGCGACAAGACCCCGATCGACAAGGGCTACCTCTTGTCTTCCGTGCTCTGGAACCTGACGCCGGTCTATGAGGCGATGATCGAAGACATCCGCGCCGATGCGTTCGGCACCCGGAACTACGGCATCAACCTGGCCGACGGGTCCGTGGCGCTGCTGAAATCGCCGCATATCCCCGACGATGTCTGGGCCGAGGTGATGGCCGTGCAGGACGAGATCGTGTCCGGCGCGCTGGTGATTGAGCCGCATTTCGATGCGGAATCGGTGCATGCGCTCGTCACCGGAGAGTGACCTGTAAGCGTTTAAACCGACGCTTGGAAATGATCGGGCGGGCCCGTCGGGGCCCGTCCAGAACTCTGGAGACCGATATGTTAGACGCACAGACCCGCGCAACCGCCCGCCCTTCCGGCACGGAGGCCCCGCCGATTGTCGCCTTTGAAGGGGTGACCAAACGCTATCCGGGCATCATCGCCAATGACAGCATCGACATGGAATTCCGCGCGGGCGAGGTGCATGTGCTTCTGGGCGAGAACGGCGCGGGCAAATCGACCCTCGTCTCCATGCTCTCAGGCCTGCAACAGCCCGACGGCGGGCGCATCCTGATCGACGGTGTCGAACGGCCCGTCGGTTCGCCGTCGGAGGCGCTGGAAATCGGGATTTCGACGGTGTTTCAACACTCCATGCTGGTGCCGAGCCTGACCTTGGTGGAAAATGCCACGCTTGGGCGGGCATGGTGGCAGAGACCGGACCGTGCGGGCACGGCACAGGCAATGAAGGCCGCGGCTGAACGCATTGGCGTGAACCTCGATCCCATGGCCGTGACCGGCGATCTGTCCCTTGGCGAACGCCAGCAGGCGGAGATCACCCGCGCCCTGATGCGGGGGGCGCGTTTCCTCATTCTCGACGAAGCCACCGCGATGTTGACGCCCAACGATGCCGCCCGTTTGGGCGAGCTGATGCGGCGTCTGGCAGCGGAGGGTATGGCGGTGGTGTTCATCACCCATAAACTCAACGAGGCGGTGGCTTACGGCGACCGGATCTCTGTGCTGCGCCTCGGCAAGAAGGTCGGTGGGCTCACCCCTGACGCGCTCAAAACGCTCGATCCTCAGGAGGCCACCAATGAGGTGGTGCGGCTGATGTTCGGCACGCGCGACGCCGCGGGCGCGGAGGAGGAGCACCCCGACAGCACGACCGTCGACCGCGCCGCGAAACCGACGCTCGAACTTCTGGCCGTTTATGCCGAAGCCGGGCGCGTACCGCTTCAGAATCTCGAATTCAAGGTCTGGCCGGGGGAAATTTTCGGCATCGCCGGGATCGACGGCAATGGCCAGAAACAACTGGCGGAAACCATTTCCGGGCAGGCGCCGGTGTCGGACGGACGCATCGTTCTGGATGGGGCTTACATCGACAGGATGACCATCGGTCAGCGCCGGGAAAAGGGGTTGCGTTACGTGACCGACGACCGCTTGGGCGAGGGAACCGTGGGCACGTTTCCCATGTCGATCAATCTCTTGCTCAAGGAAATCGGACAGGCCCCCTATTGGCGCGGCGGTCTTGAGCAGCCCGAGGCGATCCGCGAAAACGCCCGTCGGAAGGTGACGGACTTCGACATCCGCACGCCTTCCATCGACACGCCGGTGGGCAAGCTGTCGGGCGGCAATATCCAGAAGGTGCTTTTGGCACGCGAGCTGGCGGGCAGCTCCCGGGTGGTGATTTTCGAGAAACCGACCTACGGGCTCGATCTCGCCAATATCGCCGCGACCCAGATGCGCATCCGTGAGGCGGCCAAAAGCGGGGCGGCGGTGATCCTGATTTCCACCGAACTCGACGAGTTGCTGGCGCTGAGCCACCGCATCGCCGTGATGGATCAGGGCCGGATCGCGGGCATCGTCGAGAATGAAGACGGCGCCCGCCACACCATCGGGGCCTTGATGAGCGGGGCTGCAAAATGAGCACACAGAGCATGACAGACACAGTTCAAACCACCGATGCAGGCCAGAGGTTGCGTGCCATCGTCGGCGTTTTGATGATGAGCCTCGGGCCGGTCCTGATGGCCTTTCTCCTCTCGGGCGTCATCCTTCTGATCCTCAAGGTGAACCCGTTTTCCTATTACGGCTATGTCTTCGGGCGCGGGCTTTTGTCGCCGACGGGTGTGCAGGCGACGCTCACGCGCATGGGGCCGCTCTTGCTGATCGCTGCGGCGCTGATCGTCGCTTTTCGGGCGGGGATCTGGAACCTCGGCGGGGACGCGCAATTTCTGGTCGGTGCGGTGTTCTGTGCCGCGGCCACGCCTTTGATGGCGCCGCATGTGCCGATCTGGCTCGGTCTTCTGGCAGGCGCAGCGATTTCGGCCATATTCGGCGCGCTCTGGGCGCTGGTGCCCGCTTTCCTGCGTGCCTATCAGGGGCTCAACGAGATCATCACCACGCTGATGATGAACTTCCTCGGCATTTCCCTGGCCTCGGTTCTGGTCAAACTCGTCTTCCTCGACCCGGCCACCACCGTGCCGCAGACCCGCACCCTTGCCGTCGAGGACCGTTTGCCGACACTGTTCGGGACGACGATTTCGAGCGGGCTGATCATCGGGCTTGTCGCCATTCTGGTGGTGCATTTCATGATGACCCGCACGGCTTTCGGGCTGCGCCTTCGGGTCGTGGGCGGCAATGCCAGTGCGGCGGTGCACGCGGGCCTTGCCGTGCCGCTCCTGACCATCGCGGTCTTTGCCATTTCGGGCGGTCTGGCGGGGCTGTCGGGCGGGGTCGCGATCCTCGGCCAATACGGCAATGTGCGCGCCGACTGGAATCCGGCTTATTCGCTGTCCATCGTGCCGCTGGTGTTCCTTGCGCGGTTCAACGGCTTTGCCGCCATCGGTTTTGTCGGCCTGTTTTCGATCCTCTCGATCGGTGCGGAGAGTGCCGCGCGGCGCACCGGCGTGCCGAATTACTTCACCCTCGTGACCATCGGCATTCTGCTCGTGATGCTCGCGGTCTCCGAATATTACAGCGCCAAGCGCCAGAAAGCGGGAGCCTGACATGACCCTGTTCACGGACACCTTCCTGATCGCCCTGATCGCAGGGATCGCCGCGGCGGGCGTGCCGCTCCTGCTTGCGGGCCTTGGCGAACAGCTTTCCGAGAAAGCCGGCGTGCTCAATGTCGGCATCGAAGGCATGATGCTCGGCGGTGCCTATCTCGGATTTTACATCGCCTGGGCGACGGAGAGCACCGGGCTCGGGTTTCTCGGCGGCATTCTGGGCGGGATGCTGGTTGCCTCTCTCATGGTGCTCTTTTGCGTGCGCATGGGGCTCAACCAGATCGTCATCGGGATCGCGCTGACGCTCGGGGCCGAGGGGGCGACGGCGCTTTTGCATCATGTGCAGTTCAGCCGTCTGTACCCGCGCCTCTCCGATGTTGCCACATGGCGCATTCCCGGTCTCGCCGATATTCCGATCATCGGCCCGGCCTTGTTCGACCGCGAACCCGTGGTCTATCTGGCCGTCGCGCTGGTGCCGATCCTCGTCTATGTTTATCGTCGCACCCATCTGGGCCTTGCGGTGCAGGCGGCTGGGGACAAACCGGCGGCGCTCGATTCTGCAGGCCAGAGCGTGTTGGCCATTCGCAGCTTTGCCGTTCTGGGGTGTGGCGCGATGGTCGGGCTTGGCGGGGCTTTCATGTCCATCGTCGGGGCCGGGGTGTTCGTGCCCTTCATGACCCATGGCAATGGCTTCATCGGCATCGTTCTGGCGATGCTGGCGCGCGGGCGTCCGCTTTGGGTGCTGTTCGGGGCGGTGCTGTTCGGCGCCTGCTTGTCGGCGGCCACCGCGCTTCAGGTCGCAGGTGTCGATATTCCGACAGATGTGGTGCAGATGCTGCCCTTCGTGGCGGTCATGCTGGTGCTGCTGATCGCCGGGCGCAACGCCAAACTGCCCGCCGCTCTGGGGGCGGCCTATGTGCGGGGCGAGCGCTAAGAGACCGGGAGAGGGCGCACGGGTGTCGTCTTGTCGCGTGGCGCGACGATTGTTCCGCGACAGATACATGTTATGACATCATCAGGTTGAGCGAAGCCGTGCGGAGACCCCGGGTCTCTGTGCGGTTTCGCAGAAGCATATAAAGGACATGATTCATGACACGCAAAGTCGATGTGGCCATTCTCGGGGCCGGCAGCGCCGGTGTGACGGCACTTTTCACCTTGCTCAGGGCGGGCAAGAGCGTCGTTCTGATCAACTCCGGGCCGGAAGGCACCACCTGCGCCCGCGTCGGTTGCATGCCGTCGAAAGCGCTGATCGAGGTGGCGACGCTTTATCATGACCGGGAGCGCCAGAAAGCGTTCGGCCTGAGTGGTACGGAGGCGCTTGCCGTCGACGGGCCTGCGGTCATGGCGCGGGTGCGGGCGATCCGCGACAAGCTGGTGAACGGCTTCATCACGCGCACCCATAAACATCTCGATGAGACCCAGTTCATCGACGGTCACGCCACGATCCTCGGCCCGAACCGTGTCGAGGTGAATGGCGAGGAGATTGAGGCCGGGGCGATCCTCATCGCGACCGGATCGACTCCGGTTCTGCCCGCGCCGTTTCGCGCGCTGGGCGAGGCGTTGGTCACCACGGATACGTTTTTCGAACAACCGGATTTGCCGAAATCCATCGCGGTGGTGGGACTTGGTGTGATCGGTTGCGAAATCGGTCAGGCGCTGGGCCGTCTGGGTGTCGAGGTGCACGGCTTTGACGCTGCGCCGGTGATTGCCGGGATCAAGGACCCGGTGGTGGCCGAAGCCGCCGCCGAATGGTTTGGGCGGGATATGTCGATCACCCTGGGCGCGAGCGTCGAGCCGAAGCTCGAAGCCGATGGCACTGTGACGATCACGGCGGGCGGCAAGACGGTGAATGTCGAGCGCGTGCTCGCAAGCATCGGGCGACGCCCCAATGTCACCGGTCTGGGCCTTGAGGCGCTCGGTGTCGAGCTGGACGGCCACGGCATGCCCGCTTACGACCGCGAAACGCTACAGATCGGCGATCTGCCGGTCTATCTGACGGGGGATGCCAACGCGGACCGACCGCTGCTGCATGAGGCCAAGGACGAGGGCAAGATCGCCGCGCTCAATATTATCGCAGGCAGCCGCAAACCCTTCCGCCGCCGCGTGCCTTTGGGCGTCGCCTTCACAAGTCCGCAGATCGCCACGGTCGGTGCGTCTTTCGATACGCTCGATCCGGAGCAGATCGCCATCGGCGTCGCCTCGGCGGAGGGCAACGGGCGTTCGAAGGTCAAGGCCGAGACGGCAGGCACGATCCGGGTCTATGCCGATAAGAGCTCGCTCAAGCTTCTGGGCGCGACCCTGGCGATTGGCGCGGGCGAGCATATGGCGCATTGGCTGGCGCTGGCGATTGAACAGGGGCTGACGGTGGACGCCTGTCTCGAAAGCCCGTTCTATCACCCGGTGCTCGAAGAAACCTTGCAGGATGCGCTAATGAGCTGTCTGGCGAACAGCGGCCACAAACTGCCGCACCCGCCGGGTCTGACACCTGCGTAAGGTTTATTGGTTCGACCGGAACACATAGCGCCGGTCGAGCTGAAACTTGATCACATAGCCAATGGCGAGGCCGAGGATTGCACCGGCCTCGCGGGCAGCCGTGCTGTGCCAGAGCGCCCAGGCCCCGGCCTCCATGCCCCAGAAAATCGCCGTCGTGATCAGCCCCATGGCGGTATAAAGCCCGAATTTGCGACCATGCGCCCGTGCACCGCCCTCGCGGTCGTAGAAGATCCAGTGCTTGTCGAGCAGGTATTTCACGACAAGCCCGATGCCGGTGCCTGTGATCAAAGCTACGAGCAGCGCGCCGGGGGCGGGCCAAAGCGCAAGCGCGAGCCGCTGCACCCCGAGATTGGCCAGCGTGGCAAAGGTGGCGAAGGCCGCGTAGCGCAGGGCCAGCGCGGGCAGGGGCAGCGGTGTCGCGCTCATAGCAAGGTGCCGGCAAGGCCAAGCGCGAAGATGAGGCCAAAGCAGATCAGGCTGACCTTGTCTTTCGCGGCATAGAGCACCGGATCGTCGTTCATCTGACCGCGATGGGTGGTCATCACCATGCGGCTGATCCAGTAGAGAAACACCAGACAGGCCCCCCAGAGAAAGCCCGGCTGCGGATACATGTCGAGCACGCGCGGCGCGCTGATATAAAGCGCCATGACGAGGACGGAGACATAGCCGGAGGCCAGTGCCATCATCGTCACGATGGGCACATCCTCGACATGATAGCCGCGGCCATGGGCCTTGAGCTTGCCGGAATTGCGGCCGTCGACCAGCTCGGCCTGACGTTTCACGGCGGCGAGAGAGAAAAAGAAGAAGATCGAGAAAGCCAGCAGCCAGACCGACATCGGAATGCTCGCGCTGGTGCCGCCCGCGAGAATGCGGAGGGTGTAAAGTCCGGCGAGTGCGAAAATGTCGATGACCAATTGTCGTTTCAGCCAGAGCGAATAGGCCATGGTCAGCACGTAATAGACCATCATGATCGCGAGAAAATGCGGCCCAAGAAGGATTGCCGGGATCAGCCCCGCGATCAGCAGCGAGGCCGCCATCACAGTGCCGCGCGCGATGGGGATCGTGCCTGCGGCAAAGGGCCGGAGCCGCTTGCGGGGATGCGCCCGGTCGCCTTTCAGGTCGAGAAGATCGTTCAGCACATAGACCGATGAGGCGATGAGGCTGAAGGAGATGAAGGCGACACAGGCGAGGAAAAATATCCCGAAGCTCAGGTCATGTGCGGCCAGCATCGGCACGAAGACGAGCAGGTTCTTGAGCCACTGATGCGGGCGGATCGCCTTGGCATAGGGGCGCAGGTCGCGGTTGTAGGGCGTCAGATGTTCGACCGGCCCGTTGCAGGCGACGCCCGCCTGTAGTGCCGGTCTGGCATTCACCGTGATCGCACCGCCCGCCACCTGCCAGACCGGCAGGTCCGCCGCATGATCGCCCATGTAGATGAAATTGCCCGCGCCGAATTCCGAGATCAGACGCTCCGCCTTGTCCGGACCTTTGAGGTTGTCGGTGCCGTCGGACCCGATCACCAGATCGAATAGCCCGAGGTGTTCCGCGATGCGGTCCGCGAGCCTTTGATCGCTTGCGGTCACAAGCGCGGTGCGCCCGCCCTGTGCACGCCAGTCGCGCAGGCGCTGCAAGACGGTTTCGTCATAGGGCAGGGTCGTGACATCGACATCGGAGCGCTCCGCCAGAATCCGTTTGAGCGCCGCCTTGCCCTGGGTGAGCGCCCCGAGCGCCCGAAACGGCAAAGTCCAGTCCCGGGCAAAGCCGGACCAGAAGGTTTCATGCAGCATGTCCGAGCGCAAAACTGTGCCGTCGAGATCGACGGCGAGGGTCTGGATAGGGAGCTGAGGGGCTTGTTCCAAAAAGCTTTTCCGGGCAACGAGAGGAGTTGGCGCCGAGACTGAAGGCGGGGAGGAAGCATGTCAATGCCGCAACGGGGACGCGGAGGCGGATGAGAGACGTGCGATAAGCGGTATGCTGGGGATTAGTCCCATTAGACTGCCCAGAATGCCGAAGCGCGTATTCAGCAGCAGCTTGACCAAAAGCAGGAGGAGCTTGAGGCTCTGCATCGGCAACAGCGCGAAGCGGAACGCGCCGACCTTCACCGCGCCCGGCAGGAGGCCGAACAGGAAGCCCGCCGCTTGCGGGATGCACAGGCGCAGTTCAACCAAGAGCGGGCTGACGCGCTGCGCAATGCGGCGAAAGAGGCCGCGTACGTTGTTCTCGAGCTGTTTCTTGCGGTGCTTGATGGTTCGGTGCGTCCTCGCCCCGACGACCCGAGAGTTTGGATCGTCCGCGATGATGATCTTCGGGAGCGGGCGAAAAAGCTCAATCTTATTGAGTTGGTCAAAGACACGATGCAGGTTCTGCATGATGCGTGGACACACCTCTGCGAACGGCTGTCGCCTCCCGAACAGAAGGAGGTATCTGAGCAAATTGCAGAGCCGGTGAAAGCAGCGTTTCGCCAAGAGCCGGGTCATCAGCCATGAATGAACTCGATGAACGACTTTCGAGGATACGGCGGCAAAAAGCAGAAGCTCGCTCCACAGCGGCGGATGATCTTGCGCAGTTGAAAGAGGGGTTGGCGGCGGCCCAGAATAAGCTCTCGGAACTGGATGCCGCCCAGCAAACCCTATCTGAGGCCGTCGAAGCCGATAGCCGCAGAATCGTGGCTCTTCGCCGCCGGGTGACTGTGGGTGTGGTTCTGGTCGCCCTTGTCGCGGCATTGGCTCTGGCACTGACCGGAGCGGTTGCCAGCCGCATGGTCGATGAAGCGCGAACCGAGGCAGTTCGTATCCGCACCGAGAACACCCAGGAGATCGCCGAGGCCCGCGCCGAAGGCGAAGCGGCTTTGCTGGCTCTCGCAGATCGTTTGGCAAGCCGTGAGACCGTGCTGACCGCCGAGATCGAGGCAATAGGTGCCGATTTGGCGCAGCTCGGTGCCGACCGCGATGCAGCACGCGCCGATCTGGAACACTTTGCAGAGCTGCGACGGCAAATAGGATTCGATTTGGTCCCCTACCGCAACCGCGTGGTGATCGTGGTGCCGCAAGGCGAAACCATCACCCGCTGGAACGCCCCCGGCCTGTCGAATCTCGCCCGCTACAATGGGCGGATGTTTCGCGTTGTGCAGGTAGATTAAACGGGCGTTGAGCGACGGGATAGCCTTCGCCGTTCATCCAATCGGACAGTTACGCTTTGGCGTAAATATCGAAAATTTACGTTGAGGCGTAATTTTTTTGATTTACGCTCCACCGCAAAAGGAGCCAAATCATGGACCTCTCAGCGAGAACTGCCGAACAGATCGGTGAAGCGATCCGGCGCACGCGCAAGGCGCGCGGCTGGACGCAGGGCGATATCAGCGCGCGCACCAATCTGCGCGTGGCGACGATTTCGTCGCTGGAAAACGGTGATGCGGGTACCAAGCTGGCGACGCTCTTGGCCGTCATGGCGGCGCTCGGGCTGGAGTTCCGGCTCGCCCCTCGCGGTGGTTCGGTCGAGATCGAGGATATCTTCTGATGGCTAAGCGAGGCCGAAGCGGCACGATGCAGGTGCTTTTGAACGGGCGGCTGGTCGGGCATCTGCGCCTTGCCAGCTCTGGCGCGATCAGTTTTGCCTATGATCCGGGTTGGCTGGCATGGGAATATGCCATGCCGATCTCGCTGTCGCTGCCCCTGCGTGAAGAGGCGCATCAGGGCGCACCGGTCATCGCCTATCTGGAAAACCTCCTGCCCGACAATCAGGCAATCCGCGAGCGTGTGGCGGCAAGCTGCGCGGCAAGCAGGTCTTCTGACCCTTTAAAGCTATGATGCAAGCCTGCGAACCCCTTTCGGGCTGCCTGAAACACGAGGCGTTGAAGCCTGAAGCCGTCCGGGAGCTTCTCCAAGTCAATCGAGGAGACGTTGCCTAGGTCCGTTGCGCCACCTAGAGCAGGGGCTAAGTCTGCGCTGATAGGCGTAGAGGCGGGATCAAGAGGCAGCGTTTCAACACTCGACCAATCGACGGACAGTTCGCGTCGAACATCGCCATCACCGTCGTCTTCCCCGCGCCGGTGGCCATCTTGTTACAAAGCCGCTCCCAAGCGCCGCCGTCGCCGGGCACATGGATACCCTGCTTGTAGGCCTCCGCGCCCTCGACCCACCAGATCAGCGTCTCGATGGCTTCCAACTGGCAGAAATAGAAAGGGTGCTGGCGCGCATCCTCATCATGCCAATGCTCCAGCAGCTTGCGCGTCACGATGGTCACGCCCGGATAGCCAGCCTCGCGCCACTGATCCACGCGGTCGCGGATCGTGTTAACCATGGCCAGCCCTTCGGTGCGCTTAGTGTTGTTGCGCGCGTCGAAGACTTCGTAGCTGGCAGGCCGCCGCTCCGGCTTGATCTCTAGCTTGCCACCTTTATCTTCGACCCAATGCTGCTCTGGCCGCTCCCACGGGCGGTTGATGATCAGGGACATGGCTTATCCCTCCAGCGCGACGATCTTGAGGGGCTCGATCCCCCGATCATCCACGATCTTCACCGCGATCCGCTTGTTGTCACCGGCCTCGAACGGCAGCGACACTGTGCCGTGGAACTGCTCCAGCAGGTCCTCGTCCAACTCAGCCCGGATCGTTTTCTTCAACCGGTTCCAGCCGCCCTTGGCATCGGCCATGGGGAAGAACACCTGATGCGGCATCAGGGACCGCTGATCGTAGTCCTGATCCAGCGACCACATGGCGATCTGCTTGGTGCCGCCGCCTTCGATCTCGCCGGTCTTGGGGTTGAAGTAGTCGAAGCCATGCACCTCGACCTCCCACATCCCGTCACCGCGCTGGCGCACCTCGACCTCGGGCTGGCCCATCAGCCAGAAGCTCTCGTTGCTTGCACGCTTCTTCTTCAGATCCTCGGTCAGAAGGTCCGTGTTCATCTGCACCTTGAGGAAGGTCATGCCGGGCACGTTCATCTCGTCGATGTCCTTGCTCCAGAGTGGGTGGGGCGCGTTTTGACGCTGGCTTGCGAAACCGGCCTGCGACCAGCTGACCTGGTTCGTCTCACGCGCGGCAATCTGGAGCAGTTTGATGGTCTGGAACGGTTCAGGGTGCGGACACAAAAGCGTGGCCGGATCGCGCACATCCCGGTGACGCCTGAGCTGCGTAAGCTGATTGACGCGACGCCTTCTGACCAGTTTGTGCTACTTGTGAACGATCGAGGCAGCCCTTTGAAAGCCGTTTCAGCCAGTCGTGCAATTGCTCGTTATCGTGAGCGCATCAAGCAACAACTGAGTGATCCGTCGCTTCGTTTGCAAGATACACGTGGAACGGCCGCCACGCGGCTTCTCCGTGCCGGCTTGGCACTCAATCAGATTGCCAATCATATGGGGTGGTCGCTACGTTACGCGGCGTCCGTAATCGAGCACTATGCCGCTGTTTCACCATCAGAAAGCGCCGAGGTTTTGGAGCTTCTGGGCCGGGAGAAGCAGCGTCGCGAGGGCAAAACTGTAAACGCAAATGTAAACGCCCACTAGCGGGGAAAATGCGGAGGAAGTTAAGTGCTTGAAAGTAAATGGAGGCGAGTACCGGACCCGCTACCATTTCTCTAAGCCATTGGAAGGCCGAAATAATCGAGTGCGAGGTTGAGTTGTGTGTCGCACTTCGTGTCACACTTATGCTGTCTGAGTTGTGTTTCTGTCAACCGCCGGGTGTTATCCCAAGTTGAGGTTCGATCTTTCATATGCCGGGTGAACGCCGCCTACAGTTTTCGTTTTCCTATGGTGTGTCCGAGTTGCGGACCGGGGACGGGGGGGCCTTGTGTGCAGTGGCTGGTATGGGGGAAGTTGGCCTGTGCAATTTATGGATAGGGCCACGAAAAATTGCGTCACAAATTTGAAGACCAATGGACTGTGCATGTTGGGCGGAAAGCCGACATGCGGTGCTGCAGCGCAACCATCGCGGCAATCCGAAGCAAGCCGACATAAAGAGGTGCGGCAGCGTTACGTCGGCACGATCTTTAGGCTTGGCGAAAAGCGCCCTTGCTGTAGCATGGGAGGGTGCAGGTATGCGGTATCGCTCGCACAGTGTCGGGGCCAAGATCACCTTGGTAGCTCTTGCCATATTAACTCCGATTAGGACTTCTGCCTCAACGCAAAGGGGGCATCAGTGCTAATTATGAAATTTGAGACAGAAAAATGAGAGAACTTGCGACCAATGATGGTTCTACTCGGAAGGCCGGGGATATAGCCAACCTTGGTGAGCCCATCCTCCTCAAGAACTTGAATTTGGCCGGGATAAGTGCGGAAGCAGCTCTACCTGGTCAAAAAGTCCGACTATGGACGAGTATGGCTCTGACCTCCGATCAAGACCTATTCCAGAAAGTAATTGGAAACATCGCTGATACTATCGAACATGCGGCCCGAGCCGTTGGGGAATATACGAGCCTCAACCGCGCACAGACCGTTCTCCTCGTGCTTCATCCGGATAACTCAGGAGAATTATGGGTCGATAGCGCTGCGATGTGTACCTACCATTCCCTTAAGCGACCTGGCCCCATGGCCGCTGGGACTGTGCTTTTCGAAAACGATATCGCAGACGTCAGAGGGCTGTGGTTCCCGCTCGTAGACGTTGGGCCGGAAGACCGAATCCTTTGCATTATCCGTGAAGGCTGGCGCTTTGCGCTGTACTTCGATTTCAATCCTGATGGGGACTTAGAGGTCGAAAAGGCCAAACGTGCGCTTGGTACACTCTTCCGACAAATGCGCTACGCAGACCGATATGCGTCTATAGCGCATGAGCCGACGTTCAAGAGTATGGTTGTAGCTGGCTGGTTCCCCTTCCTTGAGTTGGGAGATGGAGAAATCGGAACTCTTCTCGCTACGATAAAAGCGGATTTGCCGCTGGATCGGTCAGAAAAAGACCTCATTTCCGCTTTCAATGACACCCGGCTGGAGCGAGTGTTTTCGCGCTGGATGGAGAGGGCGCATCTCAAAGAGCGCGAAACGATCCTAAGGCCGGCGATCAACGCATTCAAAAATAGTGAACCCGTCACCGTCATAAAAATTATCTTAAGCGAAATTGAGGGAGTAATGTCAGATACCTATTATGAGATTCATGGCGAAAGGCCGTACCGTTCCAACAGGCTTCCAGACTTCATGATCGAGTTGGCCGAGCGGAGAGCAGGCGGAAAGGACACCTTGTTCTTCCCTGTGGAATTTGGGAAGTACCTCAAAGAATATACCTACGCGGACTTTAGCCCGAATGACGAGGGAAAAGCAGGGTCACGCCACGCTGTAAGTCATGGTCGCGTCGCTGGTAACCAATATACCATGTCGAGAGCGTTGCAGGCATTACTGACGCTCGATCAGATAGCTTTTTATATGTAAAGACGGTGGAGCTTAGCCAGATAAAACACGATCTCTACAGTGCATTGCAAGCCGTTAGTGATATTGTAGCAAAAAGCGGATCATTGCGCTTCTCATATGTTTGGCCTAGCATAACAGAAAGGGGCTGTCGTTTAGCAGGTTAAGACGCGCGCCTTTCTTCGGGCCTCACGGTCCGCCCTACATCGCGAAACGCGGGTTCGAATCCCGCCAGTCCCTCAAAACATGCCGTACACCCTAACTCGCACACGTCCTTTTCGGAATTTACAGTCCAGAATCGGCAGTGCCACCTATCGCCTAAACACGATCTTAGTCGGCCTTCAGCAAGTAGCAGGCGGAGCGGACAAGACGGAAGATCTGCCCGTTTCTTGGAGTAAGCCGAGCCCAGCTAAGGCCAAGCAGGTTGCGGACCAAGCAAGGATTTTTGCGTGCTCGGCAGCCGTGGCGTTCGCTTATGACGGCTTTGACTCGTTTATTCGCGCCATCGTTAGAGAGGATTGGCTGTCGTTCTCTCAAAGCACCATAGAAATCGCAACAAAATCTGTGACAAAGAAAGGTGGAGAAGCCTACTCGATGTCGGAAAGGCTCGAGAAGATTTCTCAGGAACTCAATATTGAAAGTCCATTGGACACTGCCACTGTCGAACTTTTCGCAAAATGGCGAAACTTAGTTGTTCATGATCGTGACGATTCTTCACGTGGACTCTCGATTGCCTCCGAAGAGGCTTTGTCCTCGTCGTCCGACTACTTCTACAAGAATTATTCCCATCTCGACATCAATCTTGCCCTAAAGAACTTCTCAGCTCGCAAAATGCCAGTCCCTAAGGAAGCTACGTCGTTGATCGCGCTAGCGCAAAACCTTGCGAGAAGGGTCGACGAAGCGGCGATAAACCGAGTAGCTTCTACTCCTACTGATTTTGAGAAGGCTGCCTTGGTCCTCGTGGGGCAGCACTATAAACTCGCAAAAGGACGCCACCCGACTCCCGCTGCGGCCGTAGCGGAGGCGTGGCAGGGCGATGTTGTGCGTCGTGAAAAGAACTTGGAGCGAGTATTGGTCGAGCTAGGTATTTCGAAGGAGCAAAAAAAACCAGTTTCGGCGTCTCTTCCAGAGGATTTCATTCCGAGAATGGCAGGGCTCGATATTGAGGATTTTGCGAAGAAGATTGGAGTTCATTAGTGGTAAATTTCCATTCTATTGAAGGTGCATACCCTCTATGAACGACTAGATTGAGGGGCGCTGTATTGCAGCATTTAGGCGCGCCGAATGGAAGCTCTGGGCCGATGCAAGCCTTCGAACTGTGTGTGACGACTTGCACTGTAATGCATCTACGCGCAGTCTCGCACGATGGAACTAATTTATCCAATCAACTTCGTCGGCCACGATGAGTGGATGTACAGTGGGTACGATCCGCGCCTGTCGCAAGGCGAGGTCATTACTCGCGACGGAGAGATCATCGGCGCTTGGCGTGTTGTAGGCTATGATCCAGATGATGAGTATTCTGCCGGGCAGTTTGAATTTATGGCTATTGGGGAAGACACTGTGAAGTTCACGGAAGGCTTTGCAATGCTTGATGTGCGAATGAGCCGGGGCTTTGCTTTGTCAACGCTGACAAGAACCATTAGGGAATGGTACGAAGCCAACAATACCGAAATCTCCTAACGACGCTGCATTGGGAAGAATGTCAGCGAGTCAGGCTGCATTCGCAGCATTTCTGGTGAGTACCTAACGGCAAGTTTGGATCGAATGCTACCTACTGACTTTGGAAGATGGATCGCAAACAATAACAACTAGGCTGCATGAAATGAAAACAGACAGATAACGACTGTGTGCCGTAGGCTGTGAAACACCAGTCCCGGTTGCTTGATGCCCAGCTTTGGCAAGAAGCTCTCGTTGCACCAGCGCCCCAAGTTCCGACCATAGCCACCATTGGTGCTATAGCTATAGTCTGGAAACAAACGTGTGCTGGCGTTGCGGCTTGTCACAAAGTCGAGAAAGCCAAGTTGGATCAACTCAGAATGCAGGGGCACTTTGCGCCTACCTGCTTGCGACTTCACCCTTTTGTTCTCGTCGCCTTCGTCAGTGATATTGAGGAACCAAGTTTCGCCGTCCTGCTGTACATCTGCAATGTCGAGTTGGCAGATTTCATTCAAACGCGCCCCGGTAAACAGGCCGAGTAGCATTCCCCACTTGTGGCTATCCTTTCGAACTAGGCCTGACGGGTTTTGTGTCAACTCAGTGTAGATCAACTGTGCTTGCTCGGGCGAGAAGGGCTTGCGTTCTGTCTTGCTATTCTTAGCTTTGGAGACCTTCATGCCTTCAAAGAGTGTGTGCGGTGACTGTCCGTGCCGTTCTGCCCAGTCGAAGAACATTTTGAACATTTGGATATGGCTGTTGATCGTCTTGGGGGAAATCTTTTTATGTCCGGGTTCCTTGATGACCTGCATGAGCGGCATCGTTTTTAGTTTTGGTTTGGTGTTTCGGCTGGCCGGAAGAGCCTGTAATACTTTTTTGACTTCGCTCGCATTTTGCTTGGTGATTGTGGCAAGCAGTCGATCAGGACCAAAGTACTCGACAAGGATATTCAGGTAAGCCCGGTTCTGACCGATGGTCTTGACCGCCCATTGTCGTGAGTGTTCCGCAATGAAATCATCCACTGCTGCACCCAAGGGCGAAGACGCGGGCAGAGAGGGCGCAGGAGAGGCGGGTGCGATGGCCGGGGCATTCGGCATAGGAATAATGCTCAAGGCGCTCAGCGGCCTCCAGAACGCGTCTCAGCATGTCTCGGCGGCCTTTCCGAAGCTCGCGCTGGATCATTGGAAAGCTGGCATGCCAATCTTGGGCGGTCAAACCGGATTTTCTCAAGAACGGTTTAACCGGTAGGTACTGGTCGCTCTCCATCTCCATATCAAGATAGCTTTCATGGTCCAACATTTCGCACCGAACATCTTCCAGCGCGTTTTTCGACAAGCCGCGCCGGTCCAGCCAGTCAAGGTACTGGTCCAGTTGGGCCTTAAAGTAGGCTTGCACCTTCTCGCGTATCGCGCTTTGTCTCAGTCCCGCCAATGTATTGTTCTCGCTCAGTATTCGTCCGCAGGATGCAAGATAGCGAGCTAAATCACCAGCACGATCTGGACAGCGGGTGCGCAAAGAGACGCGAACTGAGGTCCGCTTTTCTTCTTTGTTGGGAGGAATAGGCCAGCGGAAGTAGAAAACGCCATGTCTTGAGCGGCTTAGATAAGATGACAGCTTCATAGGGTGTGTCCCACTTTGTGTCACACTCGACCACTAAGCCGCTAACCCTATGATTTAGAATGAAATGGAGGCGAGTACCGGAATCGAACCGGTGTACACGGATTTGCAATCCGGTTGAGACCACTGACTTCATTGGACTTTCCTGTAAACGCCCCCGTTTTGTTCACGACGGGAAATCAAGGACTTACAAGGAAACTGTAAACGCCTCCAGAGGAGGTGTGCGATGAGTGATTTGCGCCCGTTCAAAGAGGTTCAGCTTCAATGGCTCCGACTTCTGCTCGCTGACACGTCGCTTAGTCCCCGTGCCGTACAATTCGCCACATACCTTGTCATCGTCCGATACAACGACACTTTCGGCAAGGCTTGGCCGTCACATGCGACAGTCTGTGAAGATCTTGGGCTGAAGAGCGAAAAGACCATCCAGCGCCTGATCAAGGAACTCGATGGCAAGTGGTTCGAGATCAGGCGCGGGAATGGTCAAAAGCAGTCTACCGAATACGTGCCGTCCAAAACATCGCATCAGGCAGCCCAAGAGTTACGCGAAAAAGAGGAGGCGGGAAAGACGGACAAAATTGTCCCCCTTCGTGGCCCCAAAGGCGGACATTCCTGTCCCGGAACCCGGACAGAAATGTCGCGCGAACCCGGACAAAAATGTCCGCCAATAAAAGAGAAAGAAAAAACAAAGGAAAAAAGAGCGCTGACACGGGATTTGCCTGATGAGGAGCAATCCCGCATTGCGCTTCGGTTGGTGCCTGGCGGCGGCGGCATCTTTGAGCGAACATGGAATGACAGGTTTCAGGCGGTCGGGCTTGAACGCTTGGATCGGCTATTTCGACAGGTTCGCGACGAGCAGGGCAGGAGTTGCTACCTGCTCCCCGGAAGCTGGCCGGAGCCGCGAGATAGCCTCAGTTGGTTCACCCAGCTTTCTCAGATTTATCGAATGTTAGGTCGGGAAGTGCCTGAGAAGCTGGAAGAGGCCATCCGCGCGAATTCCTCGCCCGAGCTGAGGAGGGCGTCATGATTACGGTCATTGAGATCTCTGCGTTTCGCTTCTCTGATGGTTTGTTTTCTGTGACTGGGGTTCTGGTCTTCCTGGCAATGAGGCCTCTCAGCAAACCTCTTCCGAAGCGCCCTCCACTCGGCTGGCGGAGGAAGAGGTTTGCAGCCGCCACAGGCGGCTTCGGTCCGGACGGGACCGGCGGCGCAGCCGTTAGCTGGGTGCAGGGGCGCAGCGCCTTGCCCGACATGTTGCTCGCCAACATAATAGTCGGTCAATATTGTGTTTGCCACGTACCTGTGGGGCTATGATGTCTGGTCCCCAATTTGTTCATATTCAAACGTTCTCTCGCAAGAAAAACCTCGTAGGGCAATCGGTGGAACAGGTGCTGGAAGAAGCTGCTCGTGCGCCAGCCTTCAGTACCCATGTTGAAAAACCCACTCCGCCCGAAACCATATTCGGTGTACCGGTCGAAGAGGTGCGGCGCTTACATGACGAGATGGTTGCTTCTGGTAGCGTTCAGGTCACGTTGAAGGATGGACGGACCGCGAGTCGGGGTATCCGTAAAGACCGGCATACATTGCTCACCGCTGTCGCGTCTTATCCAGTTCCAAGTGCGTTGGTGAGTGCCAGCCCAGAAGCTCAAGAAGATTGTGAGAGTTGGTGCAACCGCAACGTGAAATGGCTCAAGGCTAAGTTTGGGGATAAGCTCGTCAGTGTCATCACTCATAGTGACGAAGAATATCCCCATCTGCACGCATATATTCTTCCGCTCAATGACCCAACGTGTTCGGCGCGCCGCCTGAATCCGGCGTGGCGTGTTAAAGAAGAAGCTATGGAGAAAGCTCGTGCCGACGGGCACGATGACAAAGTGGCCCTGAAAATGGGCAACACTGCTTACCGTGCCAAAGGGCGCGAAATTCAGGATGATTACTTCGAGGAAGTCGGCTTGCCCTGCGGCCTTACACGCACAGGCCCGAAACGTCGTCGGTTAAGCCGACAACAATGGAAGACCGAAAAGGACGCGGCTCGGCGAGAAGCCAAAGTCCTTCGAGACATGGAGGCGCGTCTAGATGCCTTGGTCGAAGCCGAAGATGGGTTAGAAGCATCACTGGCCATTAAGGCTGAGGAGATCGCGGAAAAGCTCGACCTGGCGGATCAGTCGCTGGAAGAGGCGGAAGCGGATCGTGCAGAGGCCAAGCGTCTGCGCGAGCAGGCTGCGCGGGATGCCCAGAATGCTGAAGCGCGTATCCAGCGGCAGCTTGATCAGAAGCAGGAAGCGCTTGAGGCTCTGCATCGGCAACAGCGCGAAGCGGAACGCGCCGACCTGCACCGCGCCCGGCTGGAGGCCGAAAAGGAAGCCCGCCGCCTGCGTGATGCACAGGCGCAGATCAACCAAGATCGGGCTGACGCGCTGCGCAATGCGGCGGAAGAGGCCGCGCGCGTTGTTCTGGAGCTATTTCTTGGGGTGCTTGATGGGGCGGTGCGTCCAGACCCCGCCGCCCCAAGAGTTTGGATCATCCGCGATGATGATCTTCGGGAGCGGGCTAAGAGGCTCGACCTGATCGAATTGATCAAAGACACGATGAAAGTTCTGCACGACGCCTGGACGCAGCTCTCAGAACGGTTGTCGCCCTCGGAACAAGCGGCAGCTTCTGAGCAGATTGCGGAGCCTGTGAAGGCGGCGGTAGACCGACAGCAGGGCAATCAGCCATGAATGAGCTTGATGAGCGTCTTGCGAGGATACGGAGACAAAAAGCGGAAGCCCGCACCACGGCTGCGGATGACTTTGCGCAGTTGAAAGAGGGGTTGGCGGCGGCCCAGAATAAGCTCACGGAACTGGATGCCGCCCAGCAAACCCTATCTGAGACCGTCGCAGCCGATAGCCGAAGGATCGCGGCCCTTCGCCGCCGGGTGACTGTTGGTGTCGTTTTGATTGCCCTTGTCGGGGCTTTGGTTCTGGCACTGACCGGGGCGGTTGCCAGCCGCATGGTTGATGAAGCACGAACCGAGGCCGCTCGCATCCGCGCCGAGAACTCCCAGGAGATTGCCGAGGCCCGCGCCGAAGGGGAAGCCGCCTTGCAAGCCCTCGCAGATCGGCTGGCAAGCCGTGAGGCCGTGCTGGCCGCCGAGATTGAGGCGATGGGTGCCGATTTGGCGCAGCTTGGTGCCGCCCGCGATGCCGCGCGCGCTGATCTGGAACACTTTGCGGAACTGCGGCAACAAATCGGGTTCGATCTTGTGCCTTATCGTAATCGCGTGGTGATCGTGGTCCCTGAGGGCGAAACCATCACCCGTTGGAGTGCCCCCGGCCTGTCGAATCTTGCCCGCTACAACGGGCGGATGTTTCGGGTGGTGCGGGCTGACTAAGAGTGCTGGACATTGCCGCCTTGCTTTCAGATCATCGGAACATTGGGAGGCAAGTATGCAGTTTCAAAGAACAATCGGTATCGACTACTCCGGCGCAGAAACGGCGGATTCGAGCCTCAAGGGGCTGCGTGTCTATGTAACCGAAAACGGTGGCGATGCGGCGGAGGTTGGGCCGCCACCTGGATCAAAGAAATACTGGACGCGCCGAGCGCTCGCAGAATGGCTTTTGGCGCGACTGGCTGAGCCTGTCCCCACGATTGCGGGGGTCGACCATGCGTTTTCTTTCCCCACTGCCTATTTCAAGCGGCACGGCCTGACTCTGGACTGGGATAGCTTTCTCGATGACTTCTGCGACCATTGGCCAACAGACAAGCCACACACCTATGTGGACTTCCTCCGCCACGGTTCCAGAGCCACCGGAACGGCGCGAACGGGGCATGCCAAGTGGTTGAGGGAAACCGAAAAGCCCTGTCCGGCGAAGTCGGTGTTTCATTTCGATGTGCCGGGGCAAGTCGCAACTTCGACCCATGCGGGGTTGCCGTTTCTTCGGGCGATCAGGCGCGATCTGTCGGATTTGCACGTTTGGCCCTTCGACGGCTGGCGCGTTCCGCCGGGGGCGTCGTGCCTGGTCGAGGCCTATCCTCGGCTTTACAGCCCTGAATACCCCAAAGAGGGCATGACCGGAGATCAGCACGACGCTTTCAGTATCGCCAGCTGGCTGCGGGACACTGACCTTGACGGGCGGTTGGCCTCTGCCTTTCAGCCTGACCTCCCCGAAAATCTGAGGCGCGCGGCACAATATGAAGGCTGGATCGTGGGCGTGATGGACTCGGCTCCAGCGAAAGCCGCACCGAAATCACGCAAGGCGGCAGGCGTTGCCACAACTGCGCCGGGTTTCCGGAACCGGAATGGCCAGATTGTGATCCGGGCGACGGGTGAACCGGGCAATGATCACAATCAGCAGGTCTATCAGTTGGCTTGCGAGCGTTGTGGGTTGAGCTATGGGGCGAACGGATCGGACATTTTTCAGCGCAAATGTCCTGCCTGCGGCGGGGGAAAGCCCGGGCTGGTGATTTGAAATGCTTGCCTCTCGATTTTCGCCTTGGAGTAAATATTGAAAATTTACGTTGAGGCGTAATTCGTTTTGATTTACGCTCTGCCGTAAAAGGAGCCGCATCATGGACCTCTCAGCGAGAACTGCCGAACAGATCGGTGAAGCGATCCGGCGCACGCGCAAGGCGCGCGGCTGGACGCAGGGCGATATCAGCGCGCGCACCAATCTGCGCGTGGCGACGATTTCGTCGCTGGAAAACGGTGATGCGGGTACCAAGCTGGCGACGCTCTTGGCCGTCATGGCGGCGCTCGGGCTGGAGTTCCGGCTCGCCCCTCGCGGTGGTTCGGTCGAGATCGAGGATATCTTCTGATGGCGAAGCGAGGCCGAAGCGGCACGATGCAGGTGCTTTTGAACGGGCGGCTGGTCGGGCATCTGCGCCTTGCCAGCTCTGGCGCGATCAGCTTTGCCTATGATCCGGGTTGGCTGGCATGGGAATATGCCATGCCGATCTCGCTGTCGCTGCCCCTGCGTGAAGAGGCGCATCAGGGCGCACCGGTCATCGCCTATCTGGAAAACCTCCTGCCCGACAATCAGGCAATCCGCGAGCGTGTGGCGGCACGAGTGCGCGCGGGTGGCACCGATGCCTGGCACATGCTGGAGAAGATCGGGCGCGACTGTGTGGGGGCGTTGCAATTCGTCTCGGGTAAGGTGCCCGAGGCGCACGGGCTGGAGGGCGAGCCGGTCACGGATGCCCAGATTGCCGCCCTGCTGCGCAATCTGGCGAGCGCCCCGCTTGGTCTCGATGAAGACGACGATTTCCGCATTTCCATTGCCGGTGCGCAGGAGAAAACTGCGCTGCTACGCCACAACGGCGAATGGGTCCGGCCCTCGGGCTTGACGCCCACAACCCATATCCTGAAAACCCAGCTTGGCGTGCTGCCGAACGGGATCAACCTGTCGGATAGCGTTGAAAACGAATTCTTCTGTATGAGCTTCTGCCGCGCCATGGGCGCGGATGTCGCCGAGGTCGAGATCGTCGATTTCGAAGACGTGCGCAGCCTTGTGGTCACACGGTTTGACCGGCGCTGGACCGCTGACGGGCGCTTGATCCGCCTGCCACAAGAGGATTTTTGTCAGGCCCTCTCTGTGACGCCCAGCCAGAAATACCAGATGGACGGCGGGCCGGGGATCACCGAGGGCATCGGCCTTTTGGCAGGCAGCGATGATGCGCTGGCCGATCAACGCGCCTTCTTCTGCACACAGGTGCTGTTCTGGCTTTTGGGCGCGACGGACGGCCACGCCAAGAATTTCAGCATCGCGCTGCGCCCCGGTGGTTTTCGCATGACGCCGCTCTACGATGTGCTGAGCGCGCAGAAGGCCGTGGATGAGGGGCAGATCCGCCAGAACCGTATGCGCCTCGCCATGGCGGTAGATGGGCACTACCGGATCAACGAGGTGGTGCCCCGTCACTTCCTGCAAGCTGCAAAGGCGGCTGGGTTCGGCGTGGCGCTGGCGGAGGAGGTGTTGGCAGAGATGGCGGGGCGCGTTGAGGGTGCGCTAGCGGAAACGCAGGCCGCGCTGCCCAAGGGCTTCCCCTCCGCGCTGACCGATGTTGTCGCAAATGGCATTCAGGCGCGGGTAGCCAGTTTCGACTTGTGACCCTGTTGGGCAGGGTGCGGAGATTACACGGCCTATTCTCCGCACCAGATGCGGAGAATAGCGGATCACTCCACGCCTTCTGCCGTGCCTGGTTGCTTTTCGAAAACCCGCCCGAGGTTCTTGTAGCCCAAGCTATCGACGGTGATGTTGCCACATTCGCAAGACGCCATGCCCTTGGTCGCCCCTTTCGGCGCTTTGGCTGCATAGTGCCAGCTTTCCGCAATGGTGTTGCAGAGCGTGCATTTCGCCCGGAACGGTTTGTTGGAGGTGGCTTTCGACATATTGGTCCTGCGTGGCAACAACTGGAGTTCGAAGAGCGAGCACAGCCGCTCATGGCGCACCGTTCACGAACTCCTCTGCGGCCTGATTGAGATGTGCCCAGTTTCGCACCCGTTCCTCCAGCTCCGCAAGCCGTGCGTCTTCTGCCGGAGTGCGGGGGCGACCGCAAAGGTCAGCCAGTTCCTTGCGGTCGGCTTGGTGTTTTGGGCTGTCGATCCAATGAGTTTCCATGAGAGGGCTATCCTATTCCTTGCGGTGCCAAACCACCTCCGAGACGTCCACCTTGCGGGCCTTGAGCAGGAAAAAGACGCCCACGCCCACAAAAGGTATTCCCCACCAGTTCATGCCCTTGCCGTCTATGAACGTGAGCGCAAGCCCTATGAATATGACGACAGCAGCCGACCAGTAGACCTTCAGGCGCTTGGCCCATTCGGGCGTCGTGTCCTTGGTGGCCAGACAGTTTGGGCAAACGTCTGCCCGAACGGGCAGGTCTGGGTCTCAGATGCAGTGTCGGTCATGGCCTCACAGGTCCATATCGGCGGGCGCGACCGGCGCGTCGTCCGTCAGTGCCTCGATGATTTGACGATCTACTTCGGCCACATGCTGGCGGATCAGGTCGAAATCGGTCAGCGAAAAGCTGACAGTTGAAGTCTGCGCACCGCCGTTGAAGCTGACCGAGAACAGCGCCGTGCACCCCGGCATGATCTGCGTTTCGCGGTGCTGGCGGAAACGGTACTCGGCATCGCCACTGAAACCGCCTGAACAGGGCCGATACTGCGTCGTCTTGCGGGAACCAAAGCGGTCAACTGTCGTGATCTCGTGCAGCGGCTGACCGTCAAGATCGGGAATAAAGCCCTCATCTCCCCACGCCCAGGTCGCACCATAAGCCGTGCGTTGCGACGGCGGGCCGTAGCGCTCCTCCAACTGCGCGATCAGCGCGGCAGGCTCTGGCAGGTTCTCATTCGGCTCGCGCATCGTGCGCCGGATTTGCAGCACCCGCCCTCCCATGGCCTCGGTCGCCAGCGTGGCGGTGATCTCGGTATAGGGATCGCGGCCCATGCGGGTGTGCAGCCCCACGCCTTGCGTTACCAGCTTCTGGTCGAAGGTCAGGGCAAAGGCGCGCCCCTCGCCATTCTCGACCCGCAGAGCGACCTGTTCGGGCACGAGGACCAGCATCATCCGTTCGCCGAACATGCTGCTCGCCTCCATCGCCTCGGCCCCCGGCTGAATGTCGAGGATGGCGTAGGGGTATGGGCGCGGTTCGGGTGTGAGCGTTTCGGTCAGGTGGTCCTGGGCGTGGGCGGAAAGGGGCAGGAATGCGGTGAGGGCGGCGGCTACAAATCTCTTCACGTTTTCAAATTCTCCACAGAAATATGCAACCCGCATCAGCCTGCGCGGGCAATCAGAAAAATAACCCAAAATGGGATAATTCTCAAGAAGGATTATCCGAATTCCGGATTTATTCGGAGTTCAAATGATGGGAAGAACCTTGCGCAGTCCGGGCCACTTGGCGCTAATGGCGGCGCTGAAACAGGCACGACTGAACGCAGGGCTGACACAGACCGAGTTGGCAGACCGCCTCGAACGGCCTCAGTCCTTCGTAGCCAAATACGAGAACGGTGAACGGAAGGTGGAGGTCGTCGAATTCGTCCAGATCGTGAGAGCGATTGGATGCGATGGTCGTATGATCCTAGACGATGTTGCACGTGCAGAGCTGGGTGCATGATACAATCGAGGATTTCGAGAAGTGCCTGCGCGAGCTGCGCAAGGCACAGGGCTATTCACAGGAAGGCTTTGCCCTGACCGTGGAGCTTGACCGCACCTATATCGGCGGCATCGAGCGCGGGGAACGTAATCCGGGCCTTAAGACGATCCTGAGGATCGCCGAGGCACTCGGGGTGCCTGTGGCGGAGTTGTTCAAGTAAGGATTGATCCTGCGCTCCTCTCTTGCCCGCTCCACTCCTTTCCCCTATTTTCCGCCTGCTTCCCAAATGAAGGGCCCCAAGATGCAAGATGATGATGTTTTGACCGTAAAGGAGCTCGCCGCATTCCTGAAAATAGCGGAAAAAACAGCCTATCGTTTTGCCTCAGAGGGCAAGGTTCCCGGGTTCAAGGTGGGAAGCGCATGGCGGTTTCGCAAAAGCGAGATCGATCGCTGGATTGCTGAGCAAGAAAAAAGACAAGAAGGGCAGGAAAAATGACAGGTCAGCAACAGGTTGAAGCATTGCATCGGCAAATCTGGCAAATTGCCAACAAAGTGCGTGGCGCGGTTGACGGCTGGGACTTCAAGCAGTTTGTCTTGGGTGCATTATTCTATCGCTTCATTAGTGAAAACTTCACCAACTACATCGAAGGTGGCGACGACGGCATCAACTATCCAGGCATGTCCGACGCAGACGTCCCGGATGAAGCCAAAATCGACGCGATTAAGACCAAGGGCTACTTCATCTATCCCAGCCAGCTCTTTCAAAACGTGGTGAAAACCGCGAACAAGAACGACAGCTTGAACACTGACCTTGCCGAGATCTTTTCGGCGATCGAGGCTTCGGCCAGTGGCTACCCGTCCGAGCAGGATATTTACGGTCTCTTTGCCGATTTTGACACCACAAGCAATCGCTTGGGCAGCACGGTCAAACAGAAGAACGAAAGACTGGCTGAGGTCCTCAAAGGCGTGGCAGGCTTGCCGTTGAAGTTCGACGACAACGAAGGCGACTTGTTCGGTGACGCCTATGAGTTCCTGATCTCGAACTACGCGGCCAACGCGGGCAAATCTGGCGGCGAGTTCTTCACGCCGACCCACGTGTCCAAACTCATCGCCAAACTGGCCATGCATAAGCAGACCAGCGTCAACAAAATCTACGATCCGGCGGCGGGGTCAGGGTCTCTGCTTTTGCAGGCCAAGGACGAGTTTGAGAAACACATCATCGAAGACGGCTTCTTCGGGCAGGAAATCAACTACACGACCTACAACCTCGCCCGCATGAACATGTTCCTGCACAACATCAACTACGACAAGTTCAACATCCAGCACGGCAACACGTTGATGGAGCCGCACTTTGGCGATGACAAGCCTTTTGATGCCATCGTGTCAAACCCGCCCTATTCTGTGAACTGGAAGGGTTCGGACGATCCAACCCTGATCAATGATGAGCGTTTCGCCCCCGCCGGTGTGCTTGCCCCGAAGTCGAAGGCGGATTTCGCCTTTGTCCTTCATGCGCTGCACTACCTGTCGGCCAAGGGGCGGGCCGCGATCGTTTGCTTCCCCGGTATCTTCTACCGTGGCGGCGCAGAGCAGAAGATCCGTAAGTATCTCGTCGACAACAACTACGTTGAAACGGTGATCGCGCTCGCGCCGAACCTGTTTTTCGGCACGACCATTGCGGTGAACATTCTGGTGCTTGCCAAGAACAAGACAGACACGACCGTTCAGTTCATCGATGCGACCGAGGAGGATACCTTCTTCCGCAAGGGCACGAACAACAATTTTATGGAAGATCGGCACATTGGGCGGATCATGGATCTGTTCGACAGCAAAGAGAACGTGCCTCATGTGGCCGAAACCGTCCCCTATGATACGATTGTCGAGAAAGACTATAACCTGTCGGTCAGTGCCTATGTTGAACCCAAGGACACCCGCGAAGTTGTCAATATCAAGGAGTTGAACGCGAAGCTGGTGACCACTGTCGCCAAGATCGACCAGCTGCGCGCAGACATCGACGCCATCGTCGCGGAGATCGAGGCATGAGCGATCGGGGCTTTCTAGAAAAGCTGCTGAATGGGGCCTCGGTGGCGTGGAAGCCATTGGGCGATATCGCGCAGTATTCCAAGACGCGGATCAGTTCCGAGGACCTCGACAAGACAAACTATGTGGGCGTGGACAACCTTCTGCAGAATCGAGCTGGAAGGGTGGACTCAAACTATGTGCCCACTTCTGGCAATCTGACTGAGTTTCGAGCGGGTGACATTCTAATCGGAAATATTCGCCCCTACCTTAGGAAGATCTGGCTTGCCGACCGGACAGGCGGAACCAACGGTGACGTTTTGGTTATCCATCCAACGGACGACGTTGTGAACCCTCGCTATCTGTATCAGGTCCTCACAGATGAAAAGTTCTTTGAGTACAATATTCAGCATTCCAAAGGGGCAAAGATGCCTCGCGGAAGCAAGCCACAGATTATTCAATATCCGGTCCCCATCCCATGCCCTGAGGACCCAGAAAAATCGCTGGCGATCCAAGCGGAGATTGTTCGGATTTTGGACAGTTTCACCGAGCTGACAGCCGAGCTGACAGCCGAACTTAAGGCCCGCAAGCAGCAATACAACCACTACCGTCACCAGCTACTGAGTTTCGATGATGGTGACGTGGAATGGAAATCACTCGGGGAAGTCTTTGACATTTTTGCTGGAGGCGATGCGCCTAAGGGCTCAATGTCTAAGGTCCTTACGGAGGATTATACAATTCCAATCTTGTCGAACGGGATTGGCGAAAAAGCACTCTATGGTTGGACCAACAAGGCGAAGGTGGAGAAGCCTAGCTTGACTGTCTCTGCTCGCGGCACGATTGGCTGGACAAGCCACCGAGAAGAACCATTTTTTCCAATAGTTAGGTTAATCGTCTTGACCCCGAAGACTGGGATAAATCTCAGATTTGCATACCATTTCATGAAAACAATTGAGAATAGCTATAAGGTTCCCGAGGCTGGAATTCCGCAGCTGACGAAGCCAATGATAGAAGGCACTCCATTTCCTATCCCGTGTCCTGGCGATCCTGAAAGATCGGCAAAAGAGCAGGCCCGGATCGTCAACATTCTCGACAAGTTCGACACGCTGACCACATCGCTCAGCGAGGGCCTGCCGCGTGAGATCAAGTTGCGTCAGCAGCAGTATGAATACTACCGCGACCTGCTCTTGAGCTTCCCCAAACCCGAGGAGGCCGCGTAAATGAGCAAGACCCTCGAGGAGATCGCACAACAGCTGCGCGCCGCCGATAAGAAGGTGCAGTTGATCTACGCCTTCAATGGGACGGGGAAGACCCGCCTGTCTCGCGTTATGAAGAACGAGATCGCCCCGAAGAATCCGGAGGATGATGAACCAGCCCCGGCAAGGCGGAAGTTTCTATACTACAGTGCTTTCACTGAGGATTTGTTCGTCTGGGACAATGATACCGAAGGCGACGAAGACCGAAAAATCCGCATTCAACCAAATGCGTTCGTCGATTGGGTTTTGAGGGATAGAGGGCAAGAGTTAAACATCATCAATAACTTCCAACATTACACCAGCCGCAGTATCACGCCATCCTTCCCCCCTGAGACGGTTGTCAGAGAGATTGAGGGGAGACGAACCAACGTTTTGACCTTCCCCGAAATTCGGTTTGCGTACACTGGTGGGGACAACATTGAGAACAACGTTAAGATTTCCAAGGGCGAGGAAAACAACCTTATCTGGAGCGTTTTCTATACGTTGTTGCAGGAGGTTATTGCGCTCAGAAAAGAGCCTGATCCCTCTCAACGTGATGACAACGAATATGATGATCTGGAGTATGTGTTTATTGATGACCCGGTCAGTTCGCTTGACGAAAATCACTTGATCGAACTGGCGATCGACTTGGCAGGCTTGATCTCGTCCAGCCGATTTGAGAACGGCGATGGGGTTCGGTATATTGTCACCACCCACAACCCGCTGTTCTTTAACGTATTGTGTAAGGAACTGACCGGGGCAGCGCGCTACCTCTTGAAGCGCAACGTGACTGGTCAATTCCTTCTTGAGCCGAAGAACGGGGCGGCCAATAAGAGTTTTTCATACCATCATCATCTGATCAGTATTCTTCGAGATGCCATCGATCAGGACGGTGTCCAGAAGTACCACTTCAATCTGCTACGAAATCTCTATGAGAAGACCGCAAATTTCCTGGGTTACGAGCATTGGACAAAACTTCTTTCGACCGCGCCGGAAGGTCGAGCTGATTACCTCAAGAAGCTGACAAACCACTATAGCCACCGCGAGCTTGCCTTCGAAGAAGTCGCAGACCCGACCGAGAAGCAAAAGGAAGACGTGGAGGTCTTGCTGGACAATTTGATTAACAATTACGGTTATTGGAAGCAGGGCGAACAAAATGGTTGAGCAGACAAAAACCATCGCGGAAACGAGGAACTTCATCGTCCTCGACAAGTACACCAAGGAGTGGGACGCCGCCGATCACTACCAGAGCGAAGATGATCTGGAACGCGAATTGGTGCAGGATCTGGTCAATCAGGGCTATGAATTCCTGCCTGTTTTGACGACTCCAGATTCCATGCTTGCCAATGCGCGGGTGCAGCTGGAGCAGCTGAACAACGTCATGTTTTCAGATGATGAATGGAAGCGTTTTGTCGAGACCTACCTCGACAAACCAAGCGACAGCATCGTCGACAAGACCCGTAAGATCCACGACGACTATATCCACGATTTCGTCTTTGATGACGGGCGCATCCAGAACATTTACCTCTTCGACAAGAAGAACATGTCTCGCAATAAGCTGCAGGTTATCAAGCAGTTCGAACAGGTCGGTACGCACGCCAATCGCTATGACGTGACGATCCTGGTCAACGGTTTGCCATTGGTTCAGATCGAGCTGAAAAAGCGCGGCGTGGCGATCCGGGAGGCCTTCAATCAGATTCACCGCTACAGCAAGGAAAGCTTCAACAGCGAGCATTCCCTTTTCAAATTCCTGCAGCTCTTCGTGATTTCGAATGGCACCGACACCCGGTATTTCGCCAACACGACTAAACGCAACAAGAACAGCTTCGACTTCACCATGAACTGGGCGAAGTCCGACAATGAGCTGATCAAAGATCTCAAGGATTTCACCGCAACTTTCCTTCAGAAGCGTACGCTGCTGAACGTTCTGTTGCAGTACTCCGTTTTTGATGTCAGCGACACTCTGCTGATCATGCGGCCTTACCAGATTGCAGCGACTGAACGCATCCTTTGGAAGATCAAAAGCTCATATGAAGCCAAAAACTGGAGAAAGCCGGAGAGTGGTGGTTTCATTTGGCACACCACAGGCTCTGGCAAAACGTTGACGAGCTTCAAGGCGGCACGGTTGGCAACGGAGTTGGATTTCATCGACAAAGTCTTCTTTGTCGTGGACCGCAAGGACCTCGATTACCAGACCATGAAGGAATACCAGAGGTTTTCCCCTGATAGTGTCAATGGGTCCGACAGCACGGCCGGGTTGAAGCGCAACTTGGGCAAGGACGATAACAAAATCATCGTCACGACGATCCAAAAGCTGAACAACCTTATGAAATCTGAGAGTGACCTGCCGGTGTATGACCAGCAGGTGGTCTTCATTTTCGATGAATGCCATCGGAGTCAGTTCGGTGAGGCACAGAAAAATCTGAAGAAGAAATTCAAAAGATTTTATCAGTTCGGCTTCACCGGAACGCCGATTTTCGGAGATGACATCGTTGATGGCAAAATGATCCGGAAAGGAAATGCTCTAGGGGCTGAAACGACTGCGAGTGTTTTTGGGCGTGAGCTACATTCCTATGTAATCACCGATGCCATACGCGACGAAAAAGTTTTGAAGTTCAAGGTCGACTACAACGATGTGCGTCCCCGGTTCAAAGCCATCGAGACAGAACAAGACGAAAAAAAGCTAAGCGCGGCTGAAAACAAACAAGCGCTTCTGCATCCAGATCGTATTCGGGAAGTCTCTCAGTATGTACTGAACAACTTCCGTCAAAAAACCCACCGGTTGCAAGCGGGCAGCAGCGGGTTCAATGCAATGTTTGCTGTCAGCAGTGTAGATGCCGCGAAGCTCTACTATGAAACCTTGAACGCTCTGCAGGTGGGCAGTGAAAAGCCGCTGAAGATCGCGACGATCTTCTCGTTTGCGGCCAACGAACAGCAAGATGCGATAGGTGACATTCAGGACGAGAGCTTCGACGTGTCAGCGATGAATAGCAGCGCCAAGGAGTTTCTAGGTGCCGCAGTCAAAGATTACAATTCCTTTTTTAAAACGAATTTTAGTGTCGATAGCAGTGGTTTTCAAAACTATTATCGCGATCTTGCCAGTCGGGTCCGTTCGAGGGAAATCGACTTACTGATTGTCGTCGGTATGTTCCTTACAGGCTTTGACGCGCCAACGCTTAACACCTTGTTTGTCGACAAAAATCTTCGCTTTCATGGCTTGATGCAAGCGTTCTCCAGAACCAATCGGATCTATGATGCGACTAAAACGTTCG
This sequence comes from Celeribacter ethanolicus, assembly GCF_002407265.1. Classification (NCBI taxonomy): domain Bacteria; kingdom Pseudomonadati; phylum Pseudomonadota; class Alphaproteobacteria; order Rhodobacterales; family Roseobacteraceae; genus Celeribacter; species Celeribacter ethanolicus. Next base: position 1,744,421 of record NZ_CP022196.1, on the reverse strand, counting down.
GCAATATCGTGGCGTTCAGGGACCTCGAGCAAGCGACCGTTGATGCGATCACGCTGTTCGGTGATAAGAACACAAAGAACGTCGTGCTTGAGAAGAGCTACGACGAGTACATGAATGGTTTCGTTGATCAGGAAACCGGCGCGGCGCGGCGCGGGTTCATTGATATTGTGAAGGAGTTGATCGAGCGCTTTCCAAAGCCGGATGAGATTGTAAAAGAAGCAGATAAAAAAGAGTTCGCGAAGCTCTTTGGTGAGTATCTGAGAGTTGAGAATGTGCTCAGGAACTACGATGAGTTTTCTGCATTGAAAGCCTATCATGGGTTGGATTTAGCAGATCCCGCTGCCGTTGAAGAGTTCAAGCAAAAGCACTACCTGAGCGACGAGGATCTACGCGACCTTGAGGCGATAGAACTGCCTTCAGACCGTGCAGTTCAAGACTATAGATCAACATACAACGACATTCGCGACTGGCTGCGCCGGGAAAAGTCGTCGGCTGAGCAGGAACAGAGCAATATCGAGTGGGATGACGTCGTTTTCGAAGTGGATCTCCTGAAATCGCAGGAGATTAACCTAGACTACATCCTCGAGCTCATCTTTGAGAAAAACAAAAAGGTGAAGAGCAAAAGGGATCTGATTGAGGATGCTCGCCGCGTCATTCGTGGTAGCCTTGGAAATCGTGCCAAAGAAAGTCTGATTGTGGACTTTATCAATCAGACTGATCTTGATCAGATCGATGACAAGGCAGGTGTGATCGATGCATTTTTCTCTTTTGCTCAGGAAGAGCAACGCAAGGAAGTAGAAGAGCTTATCATATCGGAAGATCTAAATTCTGATGCAGCCAGACGCTATATTTCTGCTTCCATAAAACGAGAATTTGCGAGTGAAAACGGAGCTGACCTCAATGCCATACTTCCCAAAATGAGCCCGCTAAATCCGAAGTTTCGTACCAAGAAGACGGCCGTCTTCGAGAAAGTAGCTGCCTTTGTTGAAAAATTCAAAGGTGTTGGCGGGCAGGTCTGAGATCGTTTTCGGGAGCATTGCTCAGAGGAGCGCCAGATCAAGCTGGAAACTGTACAGCTTAAAATTTCTGAGAGGTGCGTTTTTTATTTTTGCGCCGCTGACGGAGTGTGCGGCGTCTTTCGCTCTCGATCTGTTTCGCCAAGGCTTCCTCTTCCCATTCCAAGTTTGCATACCCAGGCCATCCGTTCTCGTACATGGCCTCAATACCTTGCCATGCCTGTTCGACACGGTCCCGTACAACGCTGTCTTGGATCGCGCCGAAGTGCTGCAGTTCGAAGCCGATCTCAATGATGTCTTCCTGTGCGTCAAACAGATCATATAGATTTTTCTTTTGAAAATACTTGGTCGCTTCGAGAAAGCGTTGAAATATGGCCGATTTTATGTGTCGAGGGACAGGGTCGGGTTTGACGTTGAAGAGCGAGTGCAGTTCAGTGTCACCGCGTAGCAGGATCTTGGAAATGAGGGCTCCGGGCACATCACGAATGCCGGCCTCGTAATCTCGTATCGACTTTTCAGAGTAACCGAACTCGCACCCGAACCGGGCTTGGGTCAGTCCTAAAAATTTACGATATGCCTTTAGGCCCGCTGCAAGGTCCAGTCCTCGGCGGGCTTTCTTGCGGGCTTCAGTGGCATCTTGTTGCCAGATCTCCCTCTGTTTCTGACGAGTCTTCTGGCGCTGCCGACGCGTGTGCCAGCCTTGGTGGTGGGAGGAGGACATGTTGAACTTCCATACCTTTAGCAAATAGGCAGTATTTTACCGTTTTTAAGCGTGATTGAAAAGACACGCTGACAATTCTGGACTTGTGATGCTTGGCCGCAAAAACGTGTAGTTATATGCAGTTCAGGAGGCGTACATGCAGACAGTTGTGGATGGAGCCAAAACGCCGGAAGAGTGGTGCGCAATGCTGCGGCAGCAAGGTGCGCACGTTTCGGCGCGAACGTTGCGGGCAAAGGCGCGTGAAACGGGACAATACCTGTCACTGGGCCGCGCAATGCTTTTGAATCCCAAGCATTTAGCAGTGCTGTTGCAGCCAGAAGCAGATGCTGTTCCCTTAGAGGAGGGCGGCCATGATTGAGTTGGTCACTGGTGAGGAGTTGGCCCAGTCGCTCGGTTATTCCGGCGTGAACAACGCGTTCCGGGATTGGTGTAGCCAAATGCGCATTACCCCAGTGCCTGGCCGACGCGGGTTTTACGACCCCAAGTTGGTCCGTGCTCGATTAGACGAAGCCCAAGGGCTGGTCCGCCAGGACATGGGCAACCCTCCCAAAGAGAGTTTTGTCGCGATCAGGAGGGCGCGTCGTGGCAAGGATTGAGTTGAAAGGCGTACACCGTGTCAGGCGCAAGCTGGCGAATGGGACGTATCGAGAGCGGCATTATGCTTGGCGCGGCGGTCCTTACTTCTGGTCAAGCGACTTGAGTTTTCCGAAACATGGGGTTGAATACATCGCAGCCTTTTCGACTCATGCAGTGCGACCAACCGAACCGCGCAACCTGACAAAGTCTGTCGTTGATCAGTTCCTCGATTCCGCCGAGTTCCTAAGCACAAAGCCTCGTACCCAGAGCGATTACAAGAAATGGATGCTGCGATTTCAGCAAGAGTTCGCTGATGACCCATTCGCCATGTTCGCCGAGCCAGAGTCGCGGGGCGAGGTATCTGAATGGCGGCAACAATGGGCGCATTCCCCCAAGCAGTTCGACTATTGCGGAACGGTTGTCACGAGGTTCCTGAACTGGGCTGAGGACAACGGCAAGATTGCTCGTCACTTCTGCCACAAGTTGCCGAAGGTCTATGAGGCAGATCGGGCAGAGATTGTCTGGACTCCCGCCGACGTTGACCTCTTTTGCCAAGCTGCCCCCGAATACGCTCGCCGCATACTGATTTGCGCTTGCGAAACGGGATTGCGTCCTGGCGATCTGGCGGGCCTCAATCGTGATCACATTCAGGCAACGCGGCATGGTCGGAGGCTGCGAGTGCGTACGAACAAGCGTAGCAAAATTGCTACGATCCCGGTGTCACAGAAGCTCGGGGTGCTTTTGGATGCGACGCCAAGCGACCGGATGCTGATCCTCGTGGGAGACAAGGGACAAAAGCTCGATGCAGAGAGTGCCTCTAAGGCAGTGAGCCGATGGCGCAACCGTATCCCAGAGCTGACGCCTGACGCCAAAGGGTTCGATCTTCGGCTCTATGACGCGCGCGGCACGGCGGCAACGCGGCTGCTGGAGGCGGGGCTGGGACTGAACGATATCGCGTCATACATGGGCTGGAGCATTCGCTATGCCAGCCAAGTCATCGAGCATTATGCGGTGATTTCCGAAGACGAAACCGACCGAGTGAATCGGGCGCTGGAAGCTGCCCGGAAGGCAAAAAATGGAAAAAAACTGTAAACCGACCTGTAAACGGTCGCACTCTCAAGGAGGCCATGATGACACAAGTGCTTGAAAAGATTTGGAGGCGAGTACCGGAATCGAACCGGTGTAGACGGATTTGCAATCCGCTGCGTCACCACTCCGCCAACTCGCCAAGAGCCTTATTTCGTGTGGCTTTCCGCGCTTCTACTCAAAGCGTTTGAACAGTGCAAGAGCCGATGTTTGAACATTCTGTTTTTGTTCCGTTCCTTTGTTCAGCTATTTTTCTGATTGGTTTCTATTTTTGAATAGATAGCCAGTCCTACGAAAAAGACGGCGCTAGTTGCGGCGCCAGTGTCGCGTGATGGCTCATAATTTATACCGGTTAAGGCCACGATCCACGCTTGAACAATCTCCGTCGAAAGACCGAAAAACATGAATGCAATGACGAGAAATATGCGGCTCATTGGCGCTCCTATTTCTCCCGCTTCAACTGCGCTTTTGACGCCAGTGTGAACTGGTTTGCGCGCGCTGTGTAGTGCCGCACCATCTTCTCAGACATACCGGTCACAGCCATGATCATAGGAATGTCACACCCGACCTCATAAAGCTCTGTAGCAGCGGCGTGTCGAAGGCTGTGAATATCCCATTTCAAGGCACCAACTGCCTCTCTGGCGTTCCGTATGGCCTGTGACGCCCCGCGATAGCTCCAAGGCCCGGAGCGGCGCGCGTTGGTCAGAACGAACACGCTCTGCCGACGAGATGCGGCGTTGATCGACCTGTGAGACACGAGGGCGCTTCTGAGGTCAGATGTGAGCGGGACCAACAGCCCCTTGCCGGTCTTGTTCTGCACGACGCGGATCGCATCGCCCTCAATATCGCTCCATCTCATTTCCAGAACATCCCCGATGCGCTGGCCTGATCCAAGGCACAGCTCGAACAGAAGGCGCTCACGGGTCTCGAAAGCATAGCGCGCACGGAAAGCTTTGATCTTCTCCGCAGGCCACGGCTCACGGTCCAGCCTCTTCGCCTTCGGCATTTTCAGGCTTTTGACGCCTTGCGCCGGGTTGTCCTTGCGCCATCCGAGATCAATGGAATGCTCGAACAGAACGCGGGCCACCTGCATCACATAATTGGCAAAACGCACCGCATCCTTATTGGCGTCCATCGCCGCGATGATGTGCTTGCGCTCAAACCTGCGAATGTCACGCGCACCGGTCTTTTCGGACCAGAAGTCCAAGACCTTCTGATAATCCTTCTGCGTTCGGTCTGAGAGTGCATTCCAGCGCTCGCTTTGCTGGTAGCTCTCGATCAGCCCAGACATCGTGTATTTGGCGCTTACCTGGGCGATACCTCGTTTTGCCTCGGAAAGCAGGAGCGTGTATTCCTTCTGAAATTCCACCGTTCCGGTCTCGGACTTAATGCGGATCGGCTTTGATCCACGCGGCCATCGAAAGTGCGGATGGTTCCCGCGCCCCATGCGGTAGACGTATTTCGGAAGCTCTTTTTTCACCGCTTGAAGTCCGTGAGATCAATGATTTCTGATTCGTCCAATTTGACGTTTGTGTCGATTGGCTCAAGGATGATTTCCCCGTCCGGCTTGATGCGGGTGCGGATGTTCACCCCGGCGCTCAGGTAAACGGCGAGTTGTCGGGCGGCTTTGGTCTCCGGTGTGGTTGTGATTTTACCCATTATCACCCCTCCATTGCTTCGGCTTGCCATGTCTCAGAGTCGAAAGGACGATCAGCAGGAATATGCATAAGGCTGATCAGTTTCGGCCTGAAACCAGCATTCTTTTCAACATAATCGGCAATAGCTTCGTCGATCTCTTTTTTTGATAGCGTTACCGATCGTTTCATTCCACGCCCCCCTTCTCCTCAACATATTCACCGCACCATTCAGTTTCGTGCATTTTGGGGAATTTACGCCTCGTCCCGGACGGCGGGTATCTTCGACACTCGCGCTCCGGCTTGTCGTCAAATAGACGTTCAATCATGACAGCGAATTTGCATGTTTCGCACGACTCGTTCATTTCCCGATCTCCTTCGCGATTTCCCGCTGCTCCTGCACGGCTCGGTCGAGACGTTCCTTTTCTGCTCGGTTGAGGGCAAATGCGGCTGTCCAAGGGTCGATCATGCTGCACCGCCCATCTTGTCGATGTTGCACTTGTGGACGGTGAAGGTGTAGGCGGCGCACCACGGATTTTTGGACCAGCCGAAGCCGCGATCTGCGTTCAGGCTGTCCCAGAGGGCGCGGAACTCCTCACGCGGGCCTTCCCCGTCCTCTCCATCTCTGGACACAAAGCCTTTGCAGCCCTCAGCCACCGCATCCGCCTCGCTGATCTCCTGCAAGCGCTGTACCCGCACATCGGTCACGGTCAGCGTCAGACGCGAGGCCCAGCGGGGCATGTGGATTGATGGACGCCAGCGCGTCGGACCTTGCCCCGGTGTCCACGAATATTCGTAATAGCTATCTCGCAGCGGCGCTCCTGCCTTCTTGGCGTCTTCGCGCGACTGGTCAATTAGGCGATAGAGCATGTCGCCGTTTTCGACGTAAAGCCACTCTTTGCGTGGGCCGTCGGCGTAATCTACTGCGATCTCGGCGTTGTTGTAGTGCCATGCGCCGACGCGCCATGCCTCACGCACCCAAAGTCGGTCTCCACGCCGGAATTTTGGCGTCTCGAATGCCTCTGCTGTCGGCTTCAAAATCCTTCTGGTCTGCGACTTACGGCCTTCGAGAAGCGCGCGGATCATCGGCCCGGAAAAGCGGATCGGTTTGTCGGTCATGACGGCGCCTCCGTCTTGCGGTATTCGGCGATGGCGTCCTCTGCCCAATGGGTGACTTGGACGCGGAAGTCCTCGTGGCTGATGTCGGATCGCGGATAGCCTTCGATGATCGCCTCAAGGGCCGCAACAAGGTGTTCATCCGCCGCCTTCACGCGGGCATCAAGCGCGGCGATGCGCTCTGCGTCGGCATCCATGTGAGACTTGATGATGTTACGGAACCAACCGGTTCTCATGTAGTCGGCAGCCTCAAACCAGCCTGCATCGGCTATGGCTTTGGCGAAAGAATCGACTATTTTTCTCGACACGTCGGTCATGCCACGTTCTCCAATTCCATGAGGTGTGCGCGGGCTGGGTCCGAAGCGATAACTTCCGCCCACGCCTCAATCTGGTGCAATTGCGCCTTTGATATGCCGATGGAATTCGGATCTTGGACACGCTCACATTGCGTCAGAACCTCTTTTGCTGCGTAGTGGGTCGCATCATCACGGCTATCTGCGAACTTTCCCCATTTCTCGCCAACACGGTATCCGCCACCAGCCATGTTTACGGCCCACATCCACCGTTCGTCCGTGTGTTGGTGGATCTCGATACTCGCAAGCGGCCACGCCATGCGCGGATGCGGAAGCGTCAGGATGTGGTCTATCTGGCCACGTATTACCTCTCCGTATGGATCTACAGGCAGTATGGTCGCAGGGGTCCGCATCAGATCGAACATGGATAGTTGGTCCATCATCTCAGCACCTCGTAAAGCGGCCCGTGGAGCCATACCGCTCCTGCGCCTGTTTGAGTGTCAGGTTGCCGTGGCCTCGGTTCATCTCGACAGGTCCGTGATGCACACGGTTGCCAAGGCTATCAGGCTTCGCAATCCGGCAATTTTTGATCACCGGTGCCTCGGCATAGATCGCCGGAGACACGCGGCCTGTGATGGTGATTTCTTCGACGTAGTGCATGGGGGCTCCGGGTTAGGTGGACAGGCCAGCAAGCGCGGCCTTTTCAGTATTATGGATCAGCTCGCCGGGCAGGCGCGCTGAGGCCAAATCTGACCATGCGACAAGAAGGCTGGTACGGTTCGCCCCTGAATGCGCTTCAAAACGAAGCCCGAGCGTGTGGATTTCCCAAGTGGACACCACGCCATAGTCGGTCATATAGGAGTCAATGCGGCGAGCTGCCCCTTCCAGAACGTCTACCGGAATAGATTGTGACATTTGTCTTCCTTTCAGGGTTACTTGATGACGACGGCTTCCGCAGGAACGGCTGGTGACTTCATGCCGGGGTCCATGGGATAGACGAAATCCACCTCTTGCACCGGCTGGCCGCTGTCCAACTGCACCAGCATGTCTCCATTCTGGTCGAGCAAGTCTTCGAGTTGAGAAATGAGTTCTGAAAGATGCATGTGTGGCTCCGGGTTAGGTTGGTTGTTTCGGTTCGGGGCGATCCGGCCAAACTTGACGGAACGTCTCGGGATCATTGGCGTAGACCAGTTCGCGGTCCTCCTGATCCATGTCGATGACGTTGATCAGGCAGTCTTCCTCTCCCCTGATGCCCATGTCCCAAAGGATGTCACCGGCGCGTTGGCATGCCGGATGCGACTTCCACGTCCAAGCGTCACCGCCATCGACGCACCGCGATCTGTGGTAGGTTGTTCCGGCCTCGATCTTTCTCAGGCAGCTATCGCACATGTGCGCTTTTCTGGCGGTGTGGGTTGCTGAGCTAATGACTGTCACCATCGTCTCTCTCCTATCTGATCACCGGGCTTTCACCGGCTGCGGGGTGTGTCTTCCCCTCATTGGCCCTGTTTCGCTCGGGCCACCCCGCTCGTCCCGGATACGCGCCGGGATCGCCTACTCAGAACTGCACCATGTGCGGGCGCTTTGTTTCCCCGTGTATCCCTCTGGCTCGCGACCGTTCCTTTCGCTCTGGTATTTCATCAGTCGCAATCCGGGATGCGGCCGCGGTTGTCTTGCCAGCCGTCATTGTCACCTTCTGCCCGGTCGATCCGTTCGATGTCCGCAATGAGCATTGCCGTAGCTTTCACCAGATCGCGGCGTCTGGTGTCGCTTGGCTTCAACCATTCATCCGAGAACGGCCACAGTTTGCGGATCATGGCGTTGTCTGGCTGATAACCTGCCGCCAGCATGGCGTAGCAGGCAGCGGCGCGAGACAACTCGAACAGATCGTGTTCGTCGTCGTGTTCCGGCGTCCAACCTTCGACCTCGATCTGACGTTTGCGCTCGGCAAGAACATCCAGTGCGGCTTGTGAAATATTCATCTCATTCTCCTGTGTCTGTCACACGGGATGGGGCCGCGCTCTGTCGGCCCGCACCGGTGGGTCAGTCGATGCCGATCATTTTTCTGTAAGCCATCAGCTCGGACAGGTTTTCGGTGGCGGATTGCAGATGTTTGATCGCCTGTCGCAGTTCCGCAGACGTCCCTTCGAGGGCGTCGATGGGGACAAGCTCGTCTGCGGACTCCATGGCTTGAACGGCTTTCAGGTGGCGAGATCGCGCACCTTGCGGAAGCATTACGTCGAAGCTCTTGTAGCGCTCTGATTTGTCTTTTTGTGCCACGTCGTTTTCCTTCTGAACTACCCGCCCCGATGCGGTGGGGCGGGATTTGAAACTATGCCTCTCAGGCGGCCCCATACTTCGGCCATACATCGAAGCGGTTGCCGGTTGTTGCGCCTGAGAACGCGTCCCATCGTGTCCCGCATCGCGCCTCGGTCGATGGGCAGACCGTAGGCTGGGTGACTGTTCGGGGGCGGTTGCGCCCCAATGAGGATGGTCAGCAAAAGAAGCATTCGAATTCCGATTTTGATTTTGTTGCCTCCCGCTTGCCCAACACGGGAGGCACGGCTTTCGAGGGCGGGCGCGGGGTGACGCCCGGGGCGGTGTGGTGGGTTAGCGCATGCCAAGCGCTTCGCGATACATGTCAAGGATCGCTTCTTCCTCGGCGATCTCGTCGGCAGACTTCTTGCGGAGCGCGATCAGCTTGCGGATTGCGGCGGTGTCGTAGCCGCGCCCTTTGGCCTCGAACATCACCTCTTTCTGCTGATCGGCGATGTCCTTTTTCTCAAGCTCAAGCCGTTCGAAACGCTCGACAAACTGACGCAACTCGTCGGCGGTCACGCGATAGGCTTTGTCGCGCACCTCGCGGTCGGCATCGGTCTCTTTCATCGGGGGCTGACTTTCGGTCATGTCGAGCATTTCTCACCTCTGGTTTGCGATTTTGCCGGTCCATGCGTCGAACTCGGTGCGCAGGGCGGCGAATTTGGTTTGGGCGATCTCGCTGGTGGCAAGCTCACGGCGGCTTTCGATGTTACAGACGTGGCGCAGGTATTCGGCGGAGGCCTCAGCGGTGAATTGTCCGCCCGGAAATCCGCTGCGTGTGGCCGCGAATTTCTGAAAGCGCGGGTCGTTGCAGAGGATTCCGGCCTGTTGCGGCAAGGGCATGTCGGCAAGGTGGGTCACAGCAAGCGCCCCTCTGCGGTGTCGCCGGGGCGGATGATTTCGACGGCTTCGAGCACGATGAACGGTGCGTCATTGGCATTTGCCAGATCGGAGGCGGCGGCGCGGGCGTCTTCGACGGTGCTGTAGCGCTGGCGCGGCTCGGTTTTCGATCCGGGGCCAGAGGGTTTGCGGGCGACCATCCAGAAGCGGGCGAATGGGGGTAGGGCGGTCATGTCAAAAACTTCCTGCCCAGAGGCCAAATCCAATGGCCATCAGGCTTGCGCAAATGAATGCAAGAAAGTTGTTCCGGATGCCTAATTTCAAGAAAACAAGACCATTTGCCATGGCGGAGACGGCACATAAGCCGGAGAGGACAGCAGCGACATAGAACATCACGCGGCCTCCTTTGCGCTTGCGACGGAGATCGCGGCGGTGCGCCAGTTTTTGGCGGCTTCGATCTCGGTAAAGCCGGTGGCGTTGACGCCCAGAAAGTCGATCTCGAACAGGTGGGTGCCGGTGCGGTTTTGACCGGCTGGCGGGGTGTTGACGTTTCCCATTCCCTCGTCGCAACAGGCGCGGATCGCTTCGGAGAGCTTGTCCAGCGGCGCATCCATCCACATCCCGACAAAGAGCGTCAGAGGATCGGCGATTTCCATGTATTCGGAGATCTCGATGGCGCGTTCGGCCCAGAGATAGATTGCCAGATGCGCCTGCGAGGTGTGGTATTCCTCAATGCCAAGATGGAAGACGCTTGCCGGTGCGCCGGGCGCGTCCTGGAGGATGGAACCGCCAGCCGTGGTGAACAGATCCTCGATCATCTGAGGCGGCGCATGTTCCATGGCAGACAGGATGATTTCACCTGCCAGTGCGCGCGACAAAGCGGCCCGGATGATCTGTCCTTTGGCCTCATGGTCCGCGATCGTGTGGGTGATGGTGCCGATCATGATGTGATCTCCTGTTTGCGGCTGAGCGATGTGGCGGCGGCACGGAGCCAGAGGCGGATTGCGTCGGTTTCGTTTCTGCTCGTCACGCGGAGGCGATGGATGTCGATCACGGTGCGACCGTCGTCTGCGACGGTGTAAGTGCCGCCGGTCTCCATCGCCTCGTTCATCAGCACGTCATGGCAGGTCGCAAAGGGCGTGGTGTGCGGATCAATGCGGTTGAGGATGCGCTGGATCGGATCGGATTTCATGCCGACACCTCGATCCGATCCACGACGGACAGGCCGGAGGCGGCCATGACGGCGGCGATCATGCGTTTGCGGTCGACGGTTTCACCGCGTGCCGTTTTGAGCGTGGCAAAGGCCAGCGCACGGCGCATGGCCGGGTGATCTTCGGGATTGGCGGCAATGATTTTCGCGTGATCGACGCGGAGCGGGTCCAGACCGTAGATCAGGCCGTGGCCGTGTAGATCGGCGCGGGGATCTGGCGTGTCGGTGGTGAAGGTATGTGCCATAAGTGGCCTCCATCGTGAAGTGCCGCGATCTGCGCCCGGCTGGGTGCGTCTTTCGGCGGCTGATGGAGGTGCAGACTATGGAAAAAATGTCCATTGTCAATTTATAAAATGGAAAAAACTTCCATTGAAATATTTTGGTGAGTTGACCCATGATCAAAAAACGCATGGGTGGGGGTGTGAATTTTATGTCTTATGATTCGGAAGAACGCATTCTTTTTTGGGTCTCTGAAACTTTCGGTGTTTCCATCGACATTGCTTACAGGTCACCTTTTGTGAGGCTTCTCATGAGGCTGTCGGCTAAAGGTGCAGGTAATTCTGTCAGACGGCCACGATAAAGATAATCCATCGAAACGCCCCATCTTTCAGATATGGCATATGCCATTTCAGCTTTGAGCGGCTTATCGCCTCGCTCGATTTTAATGTAGCTCGACCGGTCAATTCCAACCGAGTCGGAAAAATCAGCTTTGTTCAGGTGGTGGTGCTCTCTCAAGGCTTCCAGGCGTCGCCCGACGGATTTCGGATTAAATGGGCTGTGTGGGTTCATTGGCGCCTCACTTTGTTGTTTGGCCGCATTCTTGCAGACGTAGAAGAAACGTCGATGGAAGAAATATCCATCTTGACGAATGGAAGAAATGTCCATTATGTCGAGGAATGACCAAATTCATGACCTTCAAAGATGTGATCGAGGCGTGGCCGTCCAGAAAGGATTGTGCCGCTGAGGTCGGTGTCACGCTTGCAATGGTGAACAAGTGGCATGAGCTTGACAGCATTCGCGGCGTCTACTTCATGCATATCGTCGAAGCCTCGAAAAGCAGGCATGGTGCGGATGCTGTTACGTCGGATGATCTGTGCCGTCTGGCTGCGCGACATGCCTCCTTGAAGTCGTCTTCGGGGCGGGAGAGTGCCGCATGACCGTCTTTCGCAAATTCATCGTCTATGTCGCCGATCACTTCAAAAGCATGGCGCAGCACGAGGCTGAATTGAATGATCTGCGGCGGCGCATTGAAGCCGGGGAGAGTATTGTTTTTCCGGTTGGCTGGTGGGTCGAATTACAAGAGATAAATCGCCAGCCGGATTGCGGCCCCGATGCAGATGACGAACATGATGGCTCCGGTCACGGTCAAGCGCCAAGCGGGAATTATCAGCCTGTATCTTGGAATGAAGTCGTTCCGGAATGTTCTGCATTCCGTCTGACCGAAGCCCCATCCCATCATCATCAGCCCGACGCACCCGGCCACAACCGGATCGGACGGGATGGGGATAACCAGAGTGGTCAAGAACAGGATCATTCCGGCGAGGCCCATGGCGGCAAACCATTTCTGAGATACGACAGTCGCAAGGCCGTTGAGGCCCTGTCCAAACGAGTTGTCCATGCGCGTTTTCCTTTGCGATTTGGCGCGTGTGGATTGGCGTGGCGGGGTGCGACCCGTCACGCCGCCTATCGTCTGGTTGGAGCTGTGTGATGTCAACATCTCTCAAAACATTCGAATTGTCGGCCATTCTCTCCTCCCATGTTGGCGTGGCTGGCACAGGGCGGGCCGGGTGGGGCGGAACCCCGGCCCGCCTGCCGTCTTTCCCGGCTCTGTGTCGCATTTTGCGACGCGAGGGTCATGTGAAAGCGGCGCAAGAATTTTCACATGCAGCATTCGGTTGTGCGGGTGCAGCGACAGGCGCGGAGGTTTGTCATGCGTGACCATCGTCCCGGTTCCATTCAGAGTGCCGTTCATTCCGCCTATCGCGCGGTCGGCGGGCTTGAATCGGCTTCGGTCGATCTCGGTGTTGCGGTGTCGACACTGTCCTACGGGACAGAGCGCAGCGAGCACCGGCCCGGAGGGATTGGTGTCAATTACCTCGACACGTTGGGGCGGATTTCGCCTGAGGCGGCAGTGCCGGTCGCGGAGCATTTCGCACATCTGGCAGGGGGTGTGTTTCATCCGGTCGATCTCAAGGGGGTGACGTCTGCGGATGTGCATCGGCTGACGCGGGAGTTTTCCGACGTGTTGGCAAAGCATGCGGAGGCGCATTCGTCGACATCGCAGAATCCGCATGATTACACCGCCCGCGAGGCGCAGGCGCAGTTGGTCGAGCTTGACGAACTGATTGAGGCGGCGGTGGCGTTTCGGGCGGTTCTGTCGCGCAAGGCGGGGGTGCGGTGATGCCCCACAAGACTTCTCATACCGCGATCTCATATGAGCCTGAAAACCTGACGCGTGGGATCGTCGGTGACTTGCCGGAGGTTGCTGCTCGCGCCTCCGGCGCTTTTCATTCGAGACGGGCAGGCAAGGGCGTCGGTTTTCGTCCTCTAACAGGCCATACCGGGGGAGCGTGGTCGCCTGCACAACGTGCTCCCCATTTCCCAACTCCGGGGCCGGGTGCGGCGGTCGTTCTTTCTCTTCCTGCTGCTGCACCTGTGCCCGGATCTCTGGTTCGGAGGGTGATGTGATGTCTTTCGATGTGGTGTCAGCCGTGGTGGCACGGCCTTTTGCTTCTGTGTCGCAGAAATCCTCGATGGGGCGCGAAGTCGGGCGGGCATGGGTGCGTGTGGCCTCGATGTATGAGGGCGAGATCGGGGAGCGCATGGTGGCGGCTGCTGTGGCGGATGGTCATCGCGGTCTGGCTCCGGTGTCACGCACGGGCGCGACCAATTATGTGAAGCATGCCAGTCTTGCGGCACAGATTTTGGCGGTGCTTGGCGGGCGTGTCGGGGGTCTGACGGTCGGTGAGATTGCCGAGGCGCTTGGGGGCGGTCGGGTCAAATCCGTGATGTGGTGTACCGGGGATATGCAGTCCCGTGGGCTTGTGACGCGCAGCAAGGGGTCTGGGGCCAGTGTGTTCGTCGCGATGACGGCGCGGGGGCGCGAGGTTCTGGCGGGTTGTGAACGGGTGGAGCGGGCGTGATGAGTGCGATCGTCAAAGACGTGCAGATCGGGCCGTGTCGGTTGATCCTTGGCAATGCTTTGGAGGTCATGAGCGAGATTGGCCCGGTGGATCATATCGTGTCGGACCCGCCGTATGAACAGTCTTTGCATGACGTCAAAAACGGTCTCAAGGATCGAAACCTTCGCACAGACGGAGGCGTTCAGCTCCGCTCTCTTGATTTCTCTGGTATTGACGAGGTGCGCGGAGAATTCACCGCATTGGCCGCAGAAATCTGTCGTGGATGGTTGATTGTGTTTTGCACCATCGAAGGCGTTGCGCGGTGGGCGGACGTGATCAACCCGTCGCCGATCAAATACAAGCGGGGCTGCATCTGGATCAAGCCGGACAGCACCCCGCAGCTGAACGGGCAGGGACCGGCGCAAGGGGCAGAGTGTTTTGTCGTAGCGTGGTGTGGGTCTGGATATGCGTGCTGGAATGCTGGCGGAAAGCGTGGGGTTTACACCCATCTGACGAACCCGCCTGACCGGCATGGAGGGCATCCGACCGAAAAGCCGTGGCGGTTGATGCGAGACCTGATCTTGGACTTTACAGCCCCGGACAGTCTTGTGCTTGACCCGTTCATGGGGAGCGGAACGACGCTGGTGGCTGCGGCTTTGACCGGGCGGCGTGTGATCGGGATCGAGAAGAACCCGGAATATTTCGAAATGGCGGTTCAGCGCGTGCGTAAGGCGGTGGCCTCTGCCGGTGCGACTGGTCCGCAACTGACCGCACAGGTGCAGGAGGCTTTGCTATGAGCGAGGAATGGGGTCCGTGGATTGAGCATGATGGGACGCCACGTCCTGAGCTTTTGGGCTGCTATATGGCGGTTGTGAGCCTGTCAGGGCGCGAGGAGGAGGGCATTCAAAACGCCTGTGATGCACCGCCGCCGGGAATGTGTTGCGCATTTGTTTGGGCGTCTCTTCCAGATTGGCGGGTGGGAGATGCGATTGTCCGCTACCGCATCCGCAAGCCACGCGCGTTGCTTGATCTGATCGAGATGGTCGAGGCCCTGCCTGCGCCGTCCCGTCCTGTCTCGCGTCCGGTCGAGGTGGTGTCATGAGGGATCACGGGTTCGAGGAATATCCGATCAAGGGCCAGACTGCCGCGCTGTTGCTGAAATGCGCGCGGGTGGCGATGCTGGGGCATGACGTGGCCTTTGTGGTGCATAACGGGAAGATGGTGCGCTATGCGCGCGATCTCTGCGCCGCCCAGGTGCGGCCCTGTGCGGTGGGAAAATCCTATCTGATTTATGGCACGGCGCGGGTGAAGATATACCCGTCTGAGGCGGCCTATTGGGGCCTGACTGGCTGGGGAGGGTTCATGGTTTTGGATCATGAGCTTGAACCGGGCAGCAGTGCCCTTGTGGCGCAGGATTTGTGCCGCGTGATGCGCGACATGCGCGATCTGACAAACTTGCAATTCCCCGAAGGGGAGTTTGAGCGCCTGTCTGCGCACCCTCTCGAAAATATGCCGCCTGAGGCCGTTTGGACCGGCGGGCGGGGGATCGGATCATGAATATGGTGTTTGAAAACGCACCGGCGGCGCATTCCGGCGCTCGGTTCGACCCGGAGCCGTTTCACATGGTCGTGGGGTCGGATTTCGAGGTGCCGGGGCGTGCGCCGCTCTGGGTCTGTTTCAATCCGTCCTGTTCCGCGACATTCGTGCCGCAAAGGCCGTGGCAGCGCTATTGCTGCGAGGGCTGTCGCAAGGCGGATGAACAGGAGTTTCGGCGCGTGGGCCAGAAGGCCGCGCCCGCGCTTCTTGCGTGGCGGATGGGGAAGCATGACCGCTATCGCGGGGCGTTTGGCATGGAGGTGGTCACGCCGGAATTGCGGGCCATCTCGAACGCGGCGCGGGGCTATGTGACCCGGCTGCAAAGCGAGTGGTTCGCCGACCGGATGCAGCGGGCCGGGGAGGCAATGCGATGCAGGGGCTGAGTGTGGTGGGAGGTCAAGAGGTGGATGGGTTGCCCATCTATCCCTATGGAATCGAGGATCGTCTCGACAGCCACCATTTCGTGCCGTGGGAGCGCAGGCGATGGCTCAATTCAGACATGCGGTTGAGGGGCGATGCGGAGTGCCGGGCGCATTACCTAGATCTGATCTGGATTTCCTACGATCAATCGCCGATCGGGACTTTGCCGGATGACATCGTGTTGCTGGCAAAGATGCTCATGGTGGATCGCGACCGGTTCGAGACCCTGTGTCGTCTGCCTTACGGGCCATTGCACAATTGGTCACGCTGCGAGTGCGATGGTGGCGAGGTGCGTCTGTTTCACCCGATGGTGTTGCGGACGCTGAATGACGCCATGGCGCGGCGCGAGGACAATCGCGCAAAGAGCGAGGCGGCCAATGCGGCGAAGCGGTTGCAGCGTCTCAGGATTTCAATGGCAGGGTATGACGCCAAGATGGCGGAGAATGATGCGGCGGTGCGATGGGTCGATGAATGGCTCCTTGAGCAGGGTATCGGTTATCGCGCGTCGAGATGGATTGAAAAGGGGATCAGGGCATGGGCTGATCACCGTCTAAAGCTCGGGTTTCGCGGGCAAGAATAACTGTCCGAAAGTGTCCTAAAGACAGTTCATGACAGTCTTAGGACATTCTCAGACTGTCCTGCACGACAGGGACATAGACAGAGACATTGAAAAGGACATTGGCAATCGCCGGACGATCAAACGGTGCATGCTGTGGATAAGTCGGAATTTTGCTGAGAAAGGGCCAGTGAGATGGATGCACAGGAACAGGCGAAGGGTGAGGCGCTGGTGATGGCGTGTTTGGTAGAGCCTTTGGAGAGGCGTGGGTTTGGCAGGCCAACGGCGCTCAAGGTCGATCAGTTCGAGGCGATGAAGCGCGAACTGTGTCAGAAGCTGGCCTATATGAGTGCTGACAATCTCATGGCTCTTGAGGAAGAGGCGGCGGGTTTGGCCGGTGGCAAGGACCACGACCGCTTCCCGATCGGGCAGAAAATCCTTGAGTGTGCTCTGAAGTATCAGCAACCGGAGGACAGTGCATCGCCTCTGATCCGGGCAATATTTGCGCATAGTCTCGGGCGTGAGGCGATTGCGGAGGGTTGGGCTCCTGAGCTTCTTGCCGGGGTGCGCAATATGAAAAAGCGGGCGTGGCCCCGGAATTTCCAGGTCGATCAGATCAAGAAGGCTGCGGAGGATCCGATGCGGAAAATGCGGGAGATTGAGCGACGCTTGTCGCAGGGGCTAGATGTCTCGTCTGGCGATGCGGCGTGGCGCGACCGTCGTCTGGCTGTCATTCGAAAGTGTGAAGAGATCGGAAACATGGGCGGCGACGGTGCTGCGGAAAAGGGGACGGCGTGATGCATATGGGAACGGTTGTGGGGTCATACCTCGGTTTGAAAGTGGGTGACGTTGTGGAGTCGGTTTCGGATGATCGTGCGTTGTTCCATCCGGGGGCAAAGCGCTGGTACGCGCTGTTGTGCCGACCGCAACAGGAGGTGCAGGCGGAGCGGTGGTTGGCGGCGCGCGGGGTCTATGCGTTTCATCCGGTCACCAGACGCAAGTCCAAGGTGCGCGGTGTCGAGCGCGAATATGACCGTCGATATTTGCCGGGGTATGTGTTCGCGCGCTTCGGCGGTGATCCGATCTGTCACCGGGTGCTGGCCGCACCGTTCCTGCACGGTGCTTTGACTTTGACGAATGGTGAGTGGGGTGTGCTCGGGCCGAAGCGGCTGGCGTCTCTGCACGAGATGCGGGTGCGAGATGAGAGGCGCGAGGCGGATCAGGAGGAGAGGGCGCGACGGGCGTTGCAGGCGCGTCGTGTTCGTGTTGGGGCAGAGGCGATGTTCCGGGCGGGACCGTTCGTCGGCCATCATTGTGAGGTGGTCGAGATCACGTCGAAAGGTGGCGTCAAGGTGCGGTTCAGGCTGTTCTCGCACGATGCGCTTGTGGAGGCGCGTGGGTGCGATCTGGTGGGTCTTGGTCAGAAAGGGTATTGACCCATTCGAAATGTCGGGTGTAGCTTGCCCGGCATAGCCTCATGATCGGTGTGCTCTCCGCAGGTCGGACAGATACCCGATAGGGTGGGCGGCGAGGACGGGTTGAAGAAACGCCACGTCTGACACGCCTGCACTGCGATCTGAGGAACGATAATCGCTTTGATTTCATAGCTACAAGCCCCGCCAATGTGCGGGGCTTTCGCGTTTCTGGGTTATGGGTAATCGGGTCGATTGGAGTTTGTCATGGGACGTTTGGCTGGTCGCGCATTGCCGTCTCGGATCGGTGGGGCAAAGTCCCGTCTGGTGTCGAAGCGGCGTGAGGTGAGCGGTGACGATGTGCATCGACGCTCAACCAATTGGTATAACACGGCAGAGTGGAAGAGGCTGCGGCGCGAGGTGTTGAAGCGTGACGCATGGACCTGTCAAGCGACCGGTGTCGCGTTGGTTGGTGGCAAGTGGGAACCCAATAGCGCAATCGTGGATCATATCATTCCTCACAGGGGCAATCGTGATCTGTTCTTCGACGTGAACAACCTTCGCGCGGTGTCGAAGGAATGGCACGACAAGGTGAAGCAGGGACAAGAGAAGCGCGGCGAGGTCTGATCCCAGGGGGGAGGGGGGGGGTGAAAAGTCTGGAAGGTTCCAGACCGGAAACCCGTGTCCCCCTCATGCGGAGATTTTTTTTCTATGACAGACGAAAATTCCGCCGAGGTCATCGGTTTCAACCTCTTTGGCGATCCTGTCTATGATCGCAAGGACAAGCGCGGTCGCCCTTCGTTTGAGTGGACTAAAGAAAACTCAAACAAAGTCAGTATGTTGCTGGCTATGGGATGGACGAATGACCGAATCGCGTCTGTCGTTGTTGATCCGAGAACGGGAAAGTCGATCTCAACACCGACTTTGAAACGCTATTTTAGATCCGAGCTGAAAGTTCGTGAGGTTGCTCGCGATATGCTGATGGCGCGTCGTTTGATGCTGGCGATGGAGAAATCCGAAGACGGCAACGTCGGTGCAATGCGTATCCTCGGAAACCTCATTGAGCAGAACGACGCGATGCTGGCTGATATGCGCTTCAAAGGGGATGGAGAGACGAAAGCAGATGAGGCGAAGAAAGTGCCCAAGCTCGGCAAAAAAGAGGCGGCGCGGGCGGCGGCGGAACAGGCCGTAAGTGGTGGTGATCAATCTCTATGGGGTGGTGACCTAACGCCGGGCTTTAAGTCGCGCCCGAACTGACATGCAGGTTCTCGATCCGGGTTTGACCGCGCGCGATCCGGCGTGGTCTACGGCTGTGCCTGATTGGAAATCTCGCCTTCTGAACAAGAGGTCGCTCTTGCCGACCTTGCCGCTTTTCGATGAGGTGGCTGAGAAGGCACTTCGGATTTTTAAACGGCTGAGAGTCCCGGACCTGATCGATAATCCGACCTATGGCGAGGTCTGTGACGATTGGGTATTTGATTTCGTCCGTGTGATCTTCGGAAGCTATGACCCGGAGACCAAGCGGCGGATGATCAAGGAGTTTTTTCTCCTTGTTCCAAAGAAGAACGGGAAATCGGCCATCGCGGCGGCGATCATCGTCACGGCGGCCATTCTGAATGAACGACCAGGCGCAGAGTTGCTTTTGATCGCGCCGACACAAGAAATCTCCCATATCGCCTTTAAACAGGCGTCTGGGATCATCGACCTCGATCCTGATCTGTCTGCAATCTTCAAAGTGCAGACAAACTTGAAGCGCATCACGCATCTGACGACCAATGCGGAAATTAAAATCCTTTCGGCTGACGGTGACGTGGTCACCGGGTCGAAAGCCAGTTTCATCCTCATTGATGAAACCCACGTTCTCGGCAGCAAGGCTAAGGCACCTGGCGTCTTCCTAGAGCTTCGTGGTGGTTTGAAATCACGTCCTGAAGGATTCCTCCTTCAGATTACGACGCAATCAAAGGACCGCCCAACAGGGCAGTTTGAGAAGGAGCTGCAACGGGCGCGTGCCGTGCGCGATGGGCATCTGAATTTGCCACTTTTGGCCGTTCTCTATGAGTTGCCGGAAGACATGGCAGAGGCGGAGAAGTGGCGCGACCGCGAAACATGGGGACTCGTGAACCCGAACTTGGGGCGCTCTGTCCATGCTCAGGATTTGGCCGATGACCTGATCGCGGCGGAAAATGATGGACCAGAGGCGCTGGCGCTTTTTGCCTCCCAGCACCTCAACGTGCAGGTTGGTATTGGTCTGAAAACTGGGCGCTGGGTTGGCGCCGACTATTGGGAGAAAGCGGCGCGACCGAAACTGACGCTCGAAGAGATCATTGAGACGTCAGAGGTGGTTGTCGCAGGCGTCGACGGTGGCGGCCTCGATGACCTTCTTGGGGCCTACATTCTTGGGCGTCACCGCGAAACAAAGGTTTGGCAGGGCTGGGCGAAGGCTTGGGCGGATCGCGATGTTATGACGCTTCGCCAGTCCATTGCGCCGGAGCTTCTGGAACTCGAAAAGATCGGTGATCTGGTCTTTGTCGACAATCTCGAAGAGGAAGCCTACCCAGATTTGGCGGAGTTATTTCTTTCTATCAGAGAGGCCGGAAAACTTCCTGAGGCGGATGGTCTCGGCATGGACCCGGAAGGCGTAGGTGCACTGATTGATGCTCTTGTTGATGTGGGGTTTGCCATCACTGACATCCGGGCAGTAAGCCAAGGTTATAAGCTGAACGGGGCGATCAAGACCGCACCGAACAAGCTCAAGAGCGGAAAAATGATCCATTGCGGGCAGCGCCTCATGACGTGGTGTGTCGGCAATGCGAAAGCAGAGGCGCGCGGCAACGCGGTAATCGTGACGAAACAGGCGAGCGGGACGGCCAAAATCGACCCCCTCATGGCGATGTTCAACGCCGTACAGCTCATGAGCTGGAACCCCGTCGCAGGCAGTGGCGGAGAGATTGTTATTCCTTCTGACTATGTGGTGGGCTGATGGGTCTTTTTGACATGTTCGGATCTCGGATGATCGCCTCTGATGGCCTTGATCGTGACCCGACAGATGATCGCTATTTCGACAGTCTCCCGTCGCGTCGCAGCGAGATCAACGTGACGGTAAGCGTGGCGCGGGCACGCAAGGTGCCGGTGATCAGAGATTGCCTTCACACCTTGTCAGGGTCGGTGTCAGGACTGGAATGCGGTGTCTTTCGCCAAGTGGATGAGGACACGGTGGAGCGTGTCCACAATCATCAGATCGCAACTCTTCTGACAAATCCGAATCCGCGCCATACCGGAACGTCTTTCATCTATCAGATGGTCGATGATCTGCACTCCGAGGGTGATTTCTTTGCGGAGAAAAAGTTCGCTCATGATGGATATACGATTGAGGAACTTTGGCGTCTTGAACCTGGTCGTACTCAGGTCGAAGAACTGCCAGATCGGACAAAGCGTTTCCGGCACACAGATCGTTGGGGCATTGAACGGGTGCTTTTGGAGGATGAGGTGTGGCACATCCCGCTTCCTCCGCTGGTCGACGACATCAAGGGGACGTCTCCAATCCTTGATGACGGGAAAGAGGCTGTGGCCGTTGCAATTGCCTTGCAGCGATATGCCAATATCCTTTTTGCCAACGATGCGACGCCGCCATACGCCTTTTCGATGGAGAGCAATTTCAAGGATGCTGAGAGCAAGAAAAACTGGTTGCAGGCGTGGAGCAGGTGGGTCTCTGGTCGCAATCGTCACAGACCGGCCATCCTCGAATATGGTATGAAGCCACAGCGTCTCGGGCTGACCTCTGAGGAGGCACAGTTCCTTGAGACCCGCAAGGAATTGTGGCTTGATCTTTGTCGCCTGTTTCACGTCCCGCCTCACAAGGTCGGTATTCTTGACCGGGCCACGTTTTCGAACATCGAACATCAGAGCCTCGAATTCGTTACGGATGCTCTTCGCCCGATCCTTGAGTTGATCGAAGACTCAGTCGACAAGTTCCTGATCGCGGAAAGCGACATGAAGTTCGAGTTCAATGTCGAAAGCCTTCTGCGTGGCGATATCAAGACACGCTACGAAGCCTATTCACGGGGTCGCCAGTGGGGTTGGCTCAGTGTCAATGACATTCTACGCATGGAGCGCCGAAACGGCATTGGTCCGTCAGGTGACCGCTATGTCGAGCCACTCAATATGGTTCCTGTCGGAACCGGATCTGATCAGCGCCAGCGCGATCAGCGGGCTTCCATCGACAATTCCATTTCCTTCCTGCGCGAGAGCGTGAAAACGCCGCGTGGCAAACGTCCAAGATTGGAGCTTGTAAAAGATGCCGCATGAAATTGACCGCATTCTGGCAGCTGCCGCCTCCCATATCTGGTTGATCGACGAAGACAAGGCGCAGGAGATCGTGAATGTCCTTGCCGTGCGCGCCTCGACCGGTCAGGGCATTGATTGGGCCGCAGATGAGGCAAAGCCGGTTTATGCGGCTGAGACACGGCAAGGGCGTCAGGGCCCCATTCACGTTCTCCAACTGCATGGGACCGTCATGCCGCGTTCAGGCATGATGTCGCGCATGTCGGGTGGTGCGTCACTGGACCAGTTCATGAAGGCATTCGATGCGGCAGCCTCAGATGCGTCTGCACAGGCAATCGTCATGGATATCGACAGCCCCGGCGGGATTGTCGATTTCGTGCCGGAAGCTGCCGAACGGATGTTCAAGGCGCGTCGCGCCGATCGACCGATTGTTGCCGTCGCGAACCCGCTTTGCGCCTCTGCCGCCTATTGGCTGGCCTCTGCCGCTGACGAGATCGTGGTGACGGTTTCCGGTCGTGTTGGCTCCGTTGGTGTCTATCAGATGCACGACGATCTTTCCGAGGCGCTGAAAATGAAAGGGATCAGTCGCACGGTCATGAAGAAGGGGCCGCGAAAAGCCGAAGGTGCAATCGGGCCGCTCGATGAGTCCGCGATGAAGCACCGAGAAGAGGAAATCGGTTACATCTACGACCTGTTCACAAAAGCCGTGGCACGCAATCGCGGTGTCGATCTCAGTGTGGTGCGCGCAGACCCGGAGGAAGCCAAAGAGCATTTCGGTGGTGGGCGCGCTTACCGTGCGCGCGAGGCCGTGCGTCTCGGCATGGCGGATCGGATCGGAACGCTGGAAGATACGATTTCGCGGCTGCAACGGGGCCGCCTGACGCCGCGCACGGCGCGGGCGCGCCTGAGCGTCATCTGACATTTTTCACAGACCTTTGGTCGCCGAAGCGGTGCGCGCCGGGCGCATCGCGACGGAGAGTTTTTGCCCGGTGCAAATAGGAGCGAGCTTGATGAAGACGCTTGCAGAACTGAAAAAGCGCCTCGCCGAACTGAAGGCCGAGGGTATGAAAATGGTCGATGCGGCAGAGTCCGCAGGCGGCACGTTCACCGAAGATCAGGAGACCAAATTCGCAGCGATCGAAAGCGAGATCGCGCAGGTCGAAGAGGACATCAAGGAGCGTGAAAAGCTCGATGAGCGTCGGCGCTCGATGAAGGGTTCGACCGCGCTCACTCCCGCTGGGCAAAACACTGTCAACGATCTGAACCCGGAAACCACCGGCGGCTTCAAGGATATCGGTGAATTCGCCGTCGCCGTTCACGGGGCTGTGCGGGCAGGTATGCGTGGCGGGACCATCGACGACCGTCTTGTGGCGGTCGATGGGGTTCACACCGGCGGCGGTGATGCCGGTGAGGGCTATGCACTTCCGCCGGCCTATCGCGACTCGGTGTGGGAGCTTGTGAATGATTTCGACGAATTCGGCGGGCTGATCGACGAAGAGCCGACCGAAAAGCGTGAAGTGAAGCTTTCCGCCGATGAGACGACGCCGTGGGGCACCGCAGGTATCAAGGCGTACTGGCGCGCTGAGGAGTCCCAGATGACCGCGAGCCAGCTTTCCGACGAGGGCCGCAGCGTTCCGTTGCATGAGCTTTACACGCTGGCGATTGCGACCGAAGAGCTTCTCGAAGATGCACCGCGTCTCAACAATCGCCTCGGCACCAAAGCTGCCATGGCGATTGCGTGGAAAAAGAACCTTGCCATCGTCGAAGGCACCGGGGTTGGTCAGCCGCTTGGCTGGATGAAGTCCAGCGCGATCATCACGGTTGCCAAGGAAAGCGGTCAGACCGCCGATACCGTCGTGGCCAAGAACATCGTCAACATGTATGCGCGCCTGCAACGCATTCCGGGCGACAAGCCGTTCTGGCTGATCAATCAGAACTGTTTGCCGGAACTCATGTTCATGACCATCGGCGACAAGCCGATCTGGATGCCGCCGAACGGTCTTGCGGATGCGCCCGGTGGTTTCCTTCTCGGGCTTCCTGTCCGGTTCAGCCCGTTCGCTGAAACCCTCGGTGACAAAGGGGATATCCAGCTGATTTCGCCGAAGGGTTACTACGGTGTGCGCCGGACCTCCGGCGTCAAGTTTGCCTCGTCGATCCATCTCTATTTCGATCGCGGCTTGCAGGCCTTCCGCTGGCAGTTCCGCTATGGCGGTCAGCCGCATCTCTCCAAGCCGGTGACCCCGAAAAATGGTGCAACGACGCTGTCGCATTTCGTGACGCTGGCCGAACGCGCCTGATCCTGACGCATGATTTCCGTGGCGGAGGTTCTTTCCGCCACGGTTCATCCCCATCAACGGAGATAAACCGATGAAAACTCTGAACCCTTCTGCGCTGGCCGCTGTGGTCGGTGTGATCGACGCGGACGCTTATGCCGCTGGCACCTACACGACGGGCTGGATTTCGATGTCCGATTTTCAGGCCATTCAAGCCATTGTCCTTGCCGGTGATCTGGGCGCGTCTGCGACCATCGACGCAAAAATCGAACAGGCTACGGATGCGTCCGGCACGGGTGCCAAAGACGTCACCGATGCGGCCATCACGCAGCTGACGAAGGCCGGGAGCGACGACAATAAACAGGCGATCATCGACCTGTGGGCGGAAGACCTCGATCTTGCAAACGATTTCGCCTATGCCCGTCTCAGCCTCACGGTCAGCACCGCCGCCTGCGATGCTGGCGCTGTCGTGATGGGCCACTATGCCCGTTATCAGCCCGCGTCGAACAATGATCTGAGCACCGTCGCCGAAATCGTCACGCTCTGATCATCAAAATTGAGATCGTGCTCGTGTGGCACGGTCTCATGAATGGAGGCCACAATGGCAAATGTGAAAATCAAGTTCGTCAAGCACCACGAGGTGCAGGACGAACATGCCGGAACTGACAAGGCAACGGTCTATGAGGCCGGTTTGACGAAGGCGTTCGAGGAACGCTCGGCACAGCATTTCGTGACGCGTGGCGTGGCGGAGTATGTTTCTGGTTCCGATAAGACGGGTGCCTGATGTCGCTTTCTGTCATCACGCCACCGGCGGCATCGGTCTATTCCGCGTCCGATGACGTTGTGCGCCAGCACCTTCGGATTGGGGATGATGAGACGGACAATGACACGCTGATCAATTCTATCTGTGCCTCGGCGGAACAGGCGGTCGAAACCTACACCCGTCGCCGCATGATCACGCAGGAAGTGCGCTATACGCTCGATGGGTTTCCATGTCGGCGCATTACCTTGCCTGTCGATCCGATCCAGTCCGTCAGTGCTGTGTCCTATCTCGACGGCAGCGGGTCATGGGTTGAGCTTGCGTCCGACAGTTACCGTCTTCTCGAAGGAAACGCGATCTGTCCGGCTTATGGCAAGACGTGGCCGGTTCCGCAGAACGATTTCGAAACGGTCCGCATCGACATGATCGTCGGGTATGGAGATGAGAAAGGCGACGTTCCGCCACAAATCCTTGCCGCAATGCGGTTTTTGATTGCTCACATGTATCTCAATGACGAGGCGGTCGTGGTCGGAAAATCCGTGAGCGATTTGCCGCTCGGGGTCCGCGACATGCTCGATCCGTGGAGGTTCTGGGTCTGATGGTGGGACGTCTTGGAAGTCTGCGTGAATCCGTCTCATTCCATGCCGCGACGAAAACACCGTCCGATGGCGGTGGCTTTGATCTTTCATGGAATTTGCACCATTCCTGCCGTGCCGAGTTCATCTATCACAGCGGTGGTGAAGACACGCAGGCCGCGCGCTTTCAGGGGACACAGGTTTACAAGATCAGGATCAGGTCTTGCGCCAAGGCACGCGCCATAGATACCGATATGCGCATGCATGATGTGCGCCGGTATGCCGAGAACGATCGAGGTGTCGCCAAATCTGGGCTCTACAATATTCGTGAGGTCGATGCGATCACGGATCGTAATTGGGTCTATATCGTGGCTGAGACAGGGGTTGCGGCATGAGCGCGTCTTTCGCTCTTCAAAAGGCCATTGTGGCGGCCCTGCGCGCGAATTCAGGCGTGACATCCCTCATCAGTGACAGGGTCTATGACGATGTTGCAGAGGCAGATGCATATCCCTGCATTTCGCTCGGCCCGAGCTTCTTTTCGCCTGAGCGTCAGGATTGCTTCAAGCGCCGCATGGAAACCGTTCAAATCGACGTCTGGGATCAGTCGCAACTCAAAAAGGAACCCTGCAAGAGGATTTGCGATGCAGTGGTTGCGGCACTCGATATGGCAAATCTGTCACTGGATGATCCTTATGCGTTAGGGCGTATCGATCTTACCCTTGCGCGCATTATGGAAGATCCTGACGGGCATACGAAACATGGCGTCTTGCAATTCGAATGTGAGATCAATGGTTGATGCCTCGAAGCTGAAAAGGAAATTTGCACAGCTTCCGAATGTGATCGAAGATGCGCTCACGAAGCAGATCGAAAAGGAGGCCACACGTCTTGTCGGGTCGATGATGGCGATTGCGCCGGATGTTCAAGGTCTCAAGATTGACTGGACCTGGGGCAAGGCACCGCGAGGGTCCATCACCATTGGAACCTATGGTCGCAATGAGGTGGCTGAGATCAAAGTCACGATCTACGCAACGGTGATCTCATCTGAATATCCAGGCGGTTTTCCTGCCGTGGCGCGCTGGCACGAGTTCGGGACAGCGCCACGCTATCAGAAAAAGACGGGTCGCTACACTGGCCGGATCGCGGCACAGCCGTTCTTCTACCCAAGTTTTCGAGCGAACAAGTCCAAGATTAAAGCAAACCTGCGCGCCGCCCTTCGACGGGCGGTGCGCAAGATGAATGCCTGAACCGCCCTTAGGCAAGGCGATAAATTAGAGGAGCCAGAAAGATGGCTATTGCACCCACCGCCGACTTTGACGAGCTGGTTCTCGCAGTCGAGTTCGATCCTGTTGGGGCCTCCGGAACCTACACCAAGGTTTGTGGCCTCACTGATTTTACGATCAACCGCGCCAACAACACCGACACGACAGAGGTGCCGGATTGTGACGATGAAAGCCTGCCGTTCCACCTCAAGCGCGGCGTGCGCTCGCAGGATATCACTATCTCTGGCAGCGGCGTCTGGTCCTTGTCTTCCGATCAGGCCATGAAGGCGTGGTTCCGTGCTGGGTCTACGCTGAATGTGAAAATCACCAACGCCAAAGTGACGGCGGATGGCACGACTGGCGACGAGGAAAGCGAGACCATTCCGATGATCCTGACCGGCCTGAACAATGCTCGCACGAAAGGTCAGGTGGTCTCCGCTGAAATCTCCCTTGAGCAGAACGGTTCTGTCACCGTCACGGAAATCGCCTGATGGACGCGATCTCTCTTGTATGGGCTGGCGGTGAGCATGATTTTGCTCTCCGCATCGGTGAGCTTCGGGGGGTTCAGGAGGCGACGGATCGCGGGCCGGAAGAGATCTACAATCGCCTTCGCTTCGGGACGTGGAAGATCGACGAGATCGTGCAGGTGCTGCGCTGGGGGCTTGTCGGTGGCGGTATGAAGATCGACGACGCGACGACGGTGGTCATGCGTATTGTCGATCTTCACCCGATCTCCGAATTCAAGCTCACAGCCATGTCCGTTTTGGCATATGCGCTTCTCGGTCCGATGGATGATGCTGTGGGGGAGGGCGAGGGGGAGACGGAGAACCTCCCCGAAAATGGAAGTTCTCCGGGTTCTACGGAAACGGGGCCGTCCTAGGGTTCACGCCGTCACAGGTGGATCGAATGAGCGTCTGGGAATTCACCGCCTGCGTCGACGGGTATCTTAGGGCCAATGGCGGTGGTGATGATAAGCCGAAAAACGGTCCGATGAGTGAGCAGAGAATGCGGGATTTGGGGTTGCTGTAGGCGGTAATCCTATCGCATTTTTCGACAATATTCCGATAATGCATCAATATATTCACCCCAAAGCCTTTTGTTGATATTTCTAATGTCGGTGATCGCATTGGCCGCCTCAGATGCTTCTGCATAAATGTTCGGTTGCATGAGTTGGTTCATATGACTGGAAGTGATGTTGTTGGTTTCAGCCTCAATTTTTATGGCCTCTGACATCAACATTTGACACTGTTGATAATCCATCGCGCTGGATGAAGAAGCCCAAACGGTTACGAAAAAAATAAGCGTAAGTCTCATCTCAATCTCCTAAATCGTCGTGGTTCAAAGGCTACGGCGATTTTGTATTTGCAGCAAGGATCATGGATATGGGTGCATCGGAAGAAGCAGACCTTCTTGTCTCTATCGGCCTGACTGAGAGGCAGTATATGCAGTCGCTTGCACGTCTCGAAGCCAGTTCTGTTAAAGCGGCAAAGCGGAATGAAAGGGCATTTTCACGCGCAAATAAATCCATCACGTCCGGGTATCAAAAAGCCCATCGAGCACAGAGCAACTTTGCGTATGGAGCACGGAATGCATCACTTCAGTTCTCGCAGGTCTTGCAGCAAGGGGCTGTGACGGGGGACTATTTTCGGGCACTGGCAATCCAGCTTCCAGATCTGGCGATTGGTTTTGGTACGTTTGGTATTGCTGCCGGGGCTCTTGCGCCTATCCTGCTTTCCGTTGGTCAGGGAATTCTTGAAAATGGGGCCAATGCGAAGGAGGCAAAGGAGGCTGTTGAGGATTTAGAGAAAGCCTATAAATCCTTTGAAAGCGCCAAGAGCGCCGCCTCTGTCGGTGTCGACGATCTGATCAAGACCTATGGCATGGCGGCTGCCAGTCAAGCACGTGAAATGCTTCTCAACCAGCAAGAGCTTGCTGGTGTGAACCTGATGAAACAGTTGTCGAAGACGGCTGGTATCCTGTCGTCTGTGCAATTCGGGAGCTTTTCTGCGCAGAGTGCACAGGAATGGGAGGCGTTCGGCGCAAAGCTCGATCAATACCGTGCAGAAGCCGAAGAGCTTTCTAAGTTGGATTTTGGGGAGGGGTTGACGGAAGCGCAGAATCTGCGCGTTCAAGAGATCGACGAATTTCTGGCGCGGACTCTGAATCTTCAAAGCGACCTTGCGAAAATTCAGGATCAGTTCGGTGTCTCGGCCACGGAAGCGGGTCGTCTTGCGGCGGCATTTGTGCAGCTTGCAGATGCTGATGGAGCGCGCGAACAGGCAGATGCAGCGGAAAACCTCCGCAATAAGCTCAAAGAGGCAGCCGAGCAAATCGGAAATATGGACGATGAGACGCGCGCCTTGTACGAACAGCTTTTTAATGTGCAGGACGCTGCCTTGAGGGTGGCTGCTGTTGATATCGCAGCCGGAATTCGATCGGCAAAGTCTGATGCTGTAGAGCTTCAGAAGATCCTGACTGATATCGCAAATCTCGGGAATATCGCTGATGCCGAACAAAGTGCTGGACGTGTATCCACATATGTTGGGCGCGGTACAGTCAATCCGAATGCGACTGACATCGCGCTGATGCGCGGCGGTGGCGTGGATACGGCGGCAGAGCAGGCGCATTATGCGTCTCTCAAGAAGTCCCGATCTGGCGGAGGGTCGGCGCGGGATCTTGCCAAAGACTACGATAGTCTCAGATCGTCGCTCGATCCGGTCTATGCCGCGACCATGGCTTATGAGAAGGCGCAAGAGCTTCTTAATGCTGCTCTGAAAGCGGGTAAAATCGACCAGACGGAATATGCTGTGACGCTCGATCTGGCGACACAAAAGTTCGATGAGGCGACGAAGCAGGCCGGATTGTTCGATCTGACAACACAGTCCATCGGTGAGACGATACTCGATATCGCATCTGATGGTGTCGATGCTTTCGACAGTCTTGCAAAGGCTATTCAGCGGGCAGCTCTGGAATATTTGCTTTTTGGGAAAGGTGGGGTTGCCAGTCTCGGCACTGGTAATGCAGGTGGTCTTCTTGGGTCTGCTGTGAGTTCTATTTTTGGAGGGTACAGGGCTTCTGGCGGGGCTGTTTCGTCTGGAAAGGGTTACATCGTCGGTGAAAATGGTCCTGAATGGTTTGAGCCGTCGTCAAGTGGAACAATCATTTCAAATAAATCTCTGCAATCCTCTATTGGCTCAAGAGGAGTAGGGGGAGGCACGACGTTTCAGATTATCGACCAGCGCAGCACAAGCGCACCTGACGTTGAGGTCCAATCGACCACCGGGCCAAGCGGGCGTGAGATGGTCACCATGATCCTCAAAGACGAGATCGCAAAAGGGTCTCTCGACAAGTCGATGGGTGGCCGTTTTGGCACTAAGCCTAAGAAGGTGGGAAGATGACCGCATATTGGCCAATTTCGATTCCGCAATGCGCCATGTACGATGGCGTGAGCGGTGGACCGCAGGATGTGCGTGCAACTTTCGAGCCTGCCGTTGGAGATGCAATTTCGCGCCCACGCATGACTGGCGCTGTGTCGGTCTATCAGATCAGTCTTCCGGCAATGGAATTGGCAGAGTTCGAGGTGTTCGACGATTGGTTTGCGGAACAGACCGGTCGCGGATCAACGGCCTTTGTTTGGCGCGATCCGGTGCGTGGAAATCCGCGCTCTGCCAAGTTCTCACCGGGTGAAGTCTATGCGGTGCAGCGGCGCGGCAAGTGGCGCTTTGTCACGCTCAAGCTGTCGTTCTTGCCGGGCTCTCTATGGTATGCTGGTTACATCCCGTCCGGGGTTTCCATTCCGCCAGTGATGATTGCAGACTTCGCGAATGATCTCTACGGCACGGACACCGGGTCTATGGCGACGGCGGTGCTGTCCGATCTCTTCGCGCTCACGGGCGATCCGGTGGACGATGAGACGGGTCTGACGCTGGACGAGGATGACGGTGCCGTGATGGTTTTTGGCGACTGGATGCCGGAGGCTGGCACGTTGGTCGTTACGCTGTCCGGGGCGGCGGCGGGCGGTGATGGTGTGGCCGTTGTGAGTTTCGATGCAAGCGATGCACTTGTCTATGTCGCGGGGGCGTTGGCGGCCACACTGGATCGCGCGGCCATGCCATATCTGACCTTTGAGGAGGCGGAGACGGTGGTGTCTGTCCTGATCTACCCGGAGCGCCTTCCGGCCCAGAAATGCGCCGCGATGGCGACCGGAGATCTGGTGTTCCAATGATCGAGCGGACCATTCCGGATTTCACGCGGCAAGAGTTGGAGCGTAGCGGATCGCCCTACGCGCTTCTTGGCTTTCTGGTGATCGAGCATTCGAGCCTTTCGGAACCGGTCCGGTTGGTGTCAGATGTCTTTGATTATGTGCTGGACGGTGAGACATATTCTGGCATGCCGTTTGAGTACAAAGTCGTCACGGACGGGGAGGCGGCGCCAACATCCACGCTTCGGGTACAAAATGTTGATCGTCGGATCGGTGTGGTTCTGCGAAATACAAGTGTGCGCCCAAAGATCAGCCTCAAAATCATTTCCTCGGCTGACTTCGATCTCACGCAAGACCCGCGCGTGGTGATTTCTTCGGCGTCTCTGATTTACGAATTTGCGCATTTCGAGCTGTCAGACGTGGCCGTCAACGTGATCGAGGTGAGTGGCACAGTGAAGCTGTTCGACCCATCGACCGAGCCTTGGCCTGCCACGACCTGCACCCAAGACCGCGCCCCGGCTCTCTATCGCTGATGGGCTGGGAAAATCGCTATGTCGGTCTGCCGTATATCGACGGCGGGCGTGATTTTTGTGGCGTGGATTGTTGGGGCCTTGTTCGCCTGGTCCTGTGCGAAGAGTGCGGCGTTGATCTTCCGAAATATGGAGACATAAGCGCACGTGACCTTTTGCGGATCGCGCGGGCAATGGAGACCGGCAAGGATGAAGAGATTTGGCGCGAGCAAGTGACGCCCCGCGCCTTTGATGTTGTGGTGATGCGCCTGCCTTCACGGGCGTGGCCGGGCCATGTCGGCGTCATGATTGATGGAAAAACCATGCTGCACACTGAGAAGGGCGCTGATGCCTGCCTTGTGCCGCTGGATCACTGGTCTGTGGCCGGTCGGGTCATCGGGTTTCGGAGACATATGAGCATATGGGCGTGATTGCTGTTTATCGCGAGCCGCTTGCGGTGGTCGCGGCTCCGACTGTGCGACACATGCCGGACGGGCTGTCTTTGTCCGACATGGCGGCGCAGATGCACGGCCTGCCGCCTGAGTTCTGGGAGCGGGGCACGATCTGCATCAACGGTCATGCGGTGCCGGGTGGCATGTGGTCCGTGATCCGCCCGAAACCTGCGTCGAATGGGGTGCCGATTGAAGTGAGCTTTCACGTCGCGGCGGCTGGTGGCGGCGGTGATGATGGTGGTGGAAAGAATCCACTCGCATTTATTGCCGCTATAGCTCTCACGGTGGCGACGGGATGGATTGCCGGAGGTGGCCTTCAGAGTGCCTTTGGGTGGAGTGCTTTTGCAAAGGGAACGGTTGGTGCATATCTTGCAGCGGCAGGTGTCAGCTATGTCGGGCAGTTGCTCTTGGCCTCTCTGTCTCCGACACCCACTTCTTCTGAAGCGGGTGCAGACACATCGTCGCTCAAGAATGCCGCTGCATCCGGAAACGTCCTGCGGCCAAATGCGCCGATCCCGCGCGTTGCTGGGACGCGAAAAATCTATCCGCCGTTGATTTGTGAGCCGTTCGCATATTTCGACGGTCAGGACGAAGTTGTGGAGGCGGTCTATGCTCTGGCTGGCCCTCACGATTTGTCTGATATTCGCATTAACGATGCGCCGATCACGGCCATTGGGTCGATTGAGGTGGAGACGCGTGAGGGGTGGAAGGGTGACGCTCCTTTGGGGCTGATTGAGCGCTTTGCTCGCACAGAAAGTGTGCGCAACGAATTGAGTCCGCATTCGGTCTCTGAGGAAGATGGCGCGGTCCTGGATGTCGGAGAGGGCAGTGTGTCTCTCGCTTTGCCGCAGCCCCGCACGGTGGTCACGCGGTACGATCCTGACGAGCACCAGTTGCAATTCACGTTCCCGGCGGGCCTGAATAAAAACGCAGGCGACGACAAATATCGCGTCCCGCTGCGGATTGCGATGCGTCAGGTCGGGTCTTCTGAGTGGATCAATCTGCCAGAGTTCCATTACCAAGCGGCGTCTCAGAGGGGCTTGCGGGCCACGCTTCGCCTTGTGTGGTCCGATGATCCGTCTGCGACGCCCTCGGCTGCATCGACGGAGGGTTGGGTTGAGGCGCGTTCTGTTTGTGCCGGCCAAACAGTTGCTCCAACAGGTGATGCATATGAGGCTGATGATTACTTTTATCTCGGCTCTGGCGACACGTACCTTGTGAACACGAATGCGTTTTCGACCGGCCTCGATAACGTGGCTTTGGGCCACTATGAGGCTCAGGTTGTTTTGGATCGGGCGTTGTTTACCCCGGCACGGTGGGAGATCAGAATCCAGCGCGGATATGCCTTCAAGGCGAGCGATTACTCTACCTTAAGCTATCAGCTTTCTGGAGCTGTTCGTGATTTTTATGGCTATCAGGGCACGACCACACCGCGCATCCAGCAATCGCGAGACGGACTTTCTGACAGTCTCTATTTGATGCGATCCGTTTCGATCTGGAATGAGCACCCGGCACCGACGGACGATTGCGGCTATATCGCCATTCGTGCGCGAAACCTGACCATGGATAAGGTTAGCGTTTTGGCCTCTGGATATGTCAAGGATTGGGATGGTGAGGCATGGGCCAATTGGACGATCACCAGCAACCCGGCGCCTCACTTGCGCGACATCATCGCGGGCACTCTTTCGGCAAAGTCGATCCCGGAAAGCATCGTTGACGACGCGGAGCTTGTCGAGTGGCGCGCGGACTGCATCGCCAAGAGATATGAGGTCAATGCGTTAATCGAGGACAAGAGCATGGCAGAGGCTGCGGCGATTGTCGCGTCCTGTGGCTATGGAATGCTGCGCCAGTCCGAGAAGTGGGGCGTCGTGCGTGACCATGATCGAAGCGCAGAGACGCCGGTGCAGATTTTCTCCCCGCGCAATTCCGCGAATTTCCAGTGGTCAAAGGCCTTCTCTGATGTGCCTGACGCCTTCCTTGTGACCTACGCCGATGAGGCGCAGGACTACGAGAGCCGCCAAATCACGGTCTGGCGTGAGGGTGCGACGGGGCAGCTCATGGAGCAGGTCACATATGAGGGCCTTCGGACAGAGGATGAAATCCAAAAGCGCGCGAAGTACGACTTCGACACGGCTGTCTACCGATCGACCTATTACACGATGGACGTCCCGGCGGAGGCAATCCGCTGTCGTCGCGGGTCTCTGGTGGGAGTGCAGCACGACATGCTCACGGTGCGATCTGGTCAGGGGCGGGTTGTCGGCTGGGAGATTGATGACGCTGGCGACGTTTCTGCGATCCATCTGGACGATGCAGTGCCATTTGCGTCGACGCAGTACATGGAAGAGGTGGACGATCTTTCCGCTGTCCCGGACCTGTCTTTGCTTGGGCTGCGGACCGGCGTTGCGATCCGTCGCACGACTGGCGCGGTAACATCGCATGAGGTTTTCGGCGTCTCCGACGGCGGCTTTGTCCTCAATTTCTCCCCGTCGATCTCGGCCACCGGAATTGATGTCGAGGCCTTGGCTGTCGTCGGCGGCCTCTCCGAGGAATACGGGCGCTTCATTGTCTTCGACATGGCGCCCAAGGACGATCTTTCTTTCACGCTGACCCTTGTCGATGAGGGAAGCGAGCTTTTTGCAGCATGAGGTGACACATGACCAATCGTACAACCCGAAACGGGGGCAGCACGGAAGTTTCTTGGCCTGATGTGGGTAGCACCGAGGGCTTTGGTAACGAATATGCCAGACACATCCGCAACCTTTACCGCTATGCAATTTTGCCGCTTTCAAGCGTCTCTGGAGCGGACACGATCACGGCAAGCGTTGAGCCGTCGCTCGCTACCGAGGGCCTTCTGTCCGGCATGAAGTTCTCCGTCGTTTGGTCTGAGGACAATACCGGACCTGCGACCCTGAATATCGATGGGCATGGTGCTGCGTCCATTCTTTCCGCTGATGGCTCTGAAATGGAGGCTGGCGATCTGGTCTCGGGGGCGCGGGCGATTTTGGAATATGACGGATCTGATTTCCGCGTACTGGGTGGAGGTGCATCATCTGTCGGTGTGTCGCCTCACAGTCGTCAGGTTTTCACGGCATCTGGGACGTGGATCAATCCGGGCGCAGGAATGGCATTTATCACATTGTGTGGCGGTGGCGGGTCTGGAGGGGCTGGTCTCCGTGGTACTTCTAGTGGCGGCCAGGGTGGCGCTTATCTTGAGTTTCTTGTTCCCTGTGAACTTTTGGATTCGAGTGTTGCAGTAACAGTTGGTGATGGTGGCGTTAGCAAAACATCGTCTGCATTTAATAGTTTTTCTCCTGGATCAGATGGGAGTAGATCGGCCTTCGGCGATTTTGGTGCTCCTGGCGGAAAGGGCGGGACGTCAGTTGCTGGATCAGGAGCGTCAACACCCGCCGTTTTGGGGGTGAGATATATGCCGGGAGGTGAGGGTGCGGTGGGAGATGCCCCATCCGCCTATGATAGGGGCACTGGTGGTGGTGGAGGCGGAGATTCCATTAATGGTGAGTCCGGAGCGGGATCTGTCGGAAAACAAGATCTCGGGAATGGCGGGGCTGGCGCATTTTCATCTGGGTCTGCCGTGACAGCAACGAGTGGCACATTTCCCGGCGGCGGTGGCGGCGGCGCATCTCTGGATTCGGACAGTGGAACTGCAATCAGCGGCGCTGGGGCACCGGGCCGCGTGACCGTCGATGTATGGGGGTGAGCAATGCCGATTGCTATCATGTTCGGGGACACCTCCATGACCGTGCAGGGATACTCCGTTGAGGACAATGATTTTTACCTGATTTCGAACACGGAAGACGACGCCACATTCTTCATGGGTGATTTACTCGTCATGGGTGAATCTGACTGGGCGATCACCGTGGACATTCCGGACGATCAAATCGTCTCGGAGACAGAAGACACAATCACCGTGGAGGCATAAAATGGCTGTGAATACTCTGATTAAATCTGCAACCATTTCAGAGATCGACGCGAGAGTGGCGGCGGCACAGGGGGCGGCTCTGGATGCCCAAACCGCCGCTGGCACAAAGTACCGCGTCGCAACTTGGGCGGAGCTTGCTCTGGTCTCAGGGCTGGCGGGCGAGAGTGGCCGTGTCGATATTTCCGACACCGGTGAGCACACCGATCCGATCACCGCCGCGACAGTACCAAATGCCGGATTTTACGCGTGGGAGGCAGATGGTCTCGGGTCCGCGCAGGCGAAACGGGTGAGCGGACTTGGGATTGAGGAAAAAGCAGATCAGTCCGGTGTGGACGCAGAAATCACGACAAGGGCCGCTTCCATTGGTGCATTGGTTCGGAACGGACTTGAGTCAAGGGCGTCCGTTGCAATTCAGAAAGGCATAAATTTCGATTTCGCCAATGGTGAATTTGCAAGTGCGGGCGTGATTGAGGGAAGCCTTGACGGCCTCTCGGGCTTCTCTTCCACAAGGGCTGGGACTGCTTACGCGCTCAATGTCGCCGGGGTCTATACGTCATTTGCTACGAACGTGTTTCGCTTCACCGACCGAGGCGCGTTGATCGAAAGTGACGCGACACAGCTTTGCTCACAGCCTGTCGATTTTTCAAACGCTGATTGGACAAAAACAGGAGCAACTGCTGTCTCGGTTGCGGCGGGGGCACCTGATGGCGTATCGGCTGCGTATGACCTGACCGAAAGCGCCACCAGTGAGTCAGGTCAGGCGTACATCCTATTTACTTCCGAACCGCTGTCGGCGGGATACTACACCGCCTCATTTCACGTCGAGCGGGGAGACAATCGTTACACGATGTTGCTCGCCACCGTGAACGGACAGTCTGGCGGTTGGGTCGTAGATTTTGACGCGGCCAAAGGCCCGACGTTCACATGGGCCTCAGGATCTGGGGTTGCTGATGTTGCACACACCATCGAGGACATTGGCGGCGGCGTTTATCGAATTTCAACGGTCCTTTCGCTCAATTCTACGGGCACGATTGCGATGCGCTTGCAAGGCTGTGGTGGTCTTACTTACGCAGATCGGACATATGCGACCACCGCAGACAACGTATTCGTCCGTGGCTCATTCGCTCAACTGGAAGCCGGGAAGGCGGCGACGTCGCCTATCCTGACGGGCGGGGGGTCGCGGGCGGCGGACGTCGCTGTTATGACGCTGCCGGATGGGTCCAGCGGCGATAGGATTGCGGTAACGTGGACCGGGGGACGCGCTGAATTTACGCGCGGTGACCTTCTCGACGGCGGCGAGATTGATCTTGTCGCGGATGCTGGTGCGCCTTGGGGCGGTCAGTATATCCAGAGTGTCGTTCTGACGCCGGCGTTTGACGACACTCTGCTTGAGCCGACAGTAGGCGGTGCGGTCCCGTGGATGGTTGTCACGGCAGGCACTTACGCTCTGAATGGCGTTGCCTATCTGGACGAGGCCGCGATTATTGCCAGTCTCGGCGGTACGCTATCGGGTGCCATTCTGACCGCATCCGGCTATGTCGCGCCCGACGCGCCAAACCTGCTCGCCGACGACGACTTTTCCGAGTGGACCCTCACGAATGGTGCAACCCGCGCCGTTGCGTCTGGTGTCTTGAGCATGGAAGTCACAGGCACCGACCAGCCGCACTACGTCGCGCGTGAAATCGCGGTTGATGGCAGCAAGGCTTACAAGATCTCCGGCACTGCGAGGCAGTCGCTTTCTGCTGGGCAGGCGCGTTTGTCGTTGTCCCTAAACCCCACGTTCGGCGGAGGCCCGTATCTTTCGTCAGGTTATCTGCCGACGACCGACACTGAGGTAAGCGTGATCGGAAGCGCGTCCTATGGAGACAAGGTGTATCTCGGCATCTACCAACTGGCAAACTCTCCCGCGCTGACCGCTTACCTGACCGCACCGAGCCTGAAAGAAGTGTCACCCGGTCCCGGCTTCCCCAGCGGAAACAACATGATCGAACTGGTCGGAACTATGCCGGGGTCCCTACCGGAGGCTGCTCAGGTTCTGGCGCAGGTTGACGGCGGCACGGAAGCGGATCGCTGGCGCGTTACGTGGGAGACTGATGGCAGCGTCGTTTTGTCCTGCCAAATTCAGAGCGGCGCAAACAGTCAGTCAGCATCAATCACGCTTGGAACAGTGGCGGCGGGCGCAGATTTCCATCTTATCGCAGGGCAATCGCAAAGCGCCCTGCGCGGGGCGGTCAATGGTGTGGGTGATGATGCTGATGTGATTTTGCCAGTCGGCGCTGCTGCGCTTCGCATCGGTGTCGATAGCGCAGGCGGCTCGACGTTCGGCGGGACGATCACGGCCAAAACGGTGTTCGGCGGGCTGGAAAATCTGCTCTGGATGAAACAACGGACGCAGGACCTATCAGAAACAGGCCCGATCAAAGTCTGGTTCGAGGGCGACAGCTATTCCGGAAATACGACCGGCATGGCCCAAATTCTTGCCGGGGCACTGCTACCGACTGGTGATCGTCAATTTGATATTGTTCGGACAGGCGTTGGTGGGTCCACGTTGTCGGAGCAATCGGCGCGGATCATTGCCGCCGCTGCGGACTATGCCGATCGTGTGCTTGTCTGGTTCGACGGCGACCCCAACGGACACACCATCGGCGACACGGCAACTGATATTGCGCTGATTGATGCGGCTATTGCAGCCGTTGGGCATACCCGATTTCTTTATGTTCGGAATGGGCAAATTCCAAAGCCGTCAGTTTGGGGCGATCCAATCACGTCTCAGTCGTCGGAAAGCGCCGATATGGATGTGATTTTTGAACACATCAAACAGACCTATGGGCCGCAGCGAGTTTATGACCCGCTCAATGTTCTGCGTGAGTACGTCTCCGACGCCAACGATGCTAGCGACGTGGAATACGGCTATTTCCCGCGTTCTCTTCGGATCAGTAGCAGCGATGTTCACATGACCATCGACAGCAGGCGTAATCTGGCGGCGGGATTGCCGGGTATTCCGGGGTTGGCCGAGGCGATTTCAATGGCGGCGAAGTTGTCATGAAATTAGATCTGGAGGTGGCGTATGAACCATTTTGATCTTTGGTCAGAGGTAAAGCTCTATGCCGCGCTGTTCGTAACGTGGCTGGCCGGGGCGTCTGGGCAAGTCGCGCTGGCCGGTGCGGCTGGCGGTCTGGTCCGGTGGTGGCTGAGCGAGAGACGCAAGATCATCGCTGGTCTCGGGGCGGTCGTGACCGGCGCGATTTTTGCCAAGTATTTTGCACCTCTCACGCTGTCGATTCTTGAGCGCACCGTTGGGCCGCTCGGTGAGGGTGCGTTTGCAACTGCGGCATTTGCCGCCGGTCTGGGCGGGATGTCCATCGCCAAGATCATCATCGCAGCGATCGAGGGCGCATCCCTGAAAATCCACAAAGGAGGCGACGATGAAAATTCGTGATCGCTCGAAATGTGCGACAAAGGCGGCGCTCGATCAGGCTGCGCATGAAGGCCGCATTCTGATGATGATCGTTCCGGCCTTGGTCTTGTTTTGGGTTTTCGCGCCCAAGTTGGAGACCGCATATTTCCCTGTTGTAACAGAGGCGGAACTGGTTGCCATCGAAGACGCCGGTGATGGGTGGTCGCGCCTCGAGGTCAGGGCCGAAAAGCTCCGGGAATGCGACTGGCGCGCTGTCGAATGGCATCTCGGCACGCGGGATGGGTCGAGCGTTCCGGTACGGGCGTATTTCGAGGATGCACCGCAGATGCGCGAGATCGGGGCCCTGACCCGGAGCCGGTATTTCACGGGGGGAGGCGAATGAAAATCACCGCAGAAATTATCGCCGAAATCGTCGGGGCGCGATTTGCTACCGACAACATGCGCTCGATTGTCGAGGGTCTTGAGGCATATGGATATGAGCGCCTTGGTCTCGATCAGCCACACCGCCTTGCCGCCTACATCGCCCAGACGGCCCATGAGAGTGGTCGGTATCGGTACGACCGGGAAATTTGGGGGCCGACACGTGCTCAGGCGCGCTACGACACGCGCACGGACCTCGGGAACACACTGGAGCGCGATGGGGACGGCTTCAAGTATCGTGGCCGCACCGGTATTCAGATCACCGGGAAACGCAACACGATGCGCTTCTGGCACTGGTGCAAGCAACGATTCCCCAATCGCCTTGTGCCGAACTTCGTGGAAAACCCTGACGCCATGAACACGGATCCGTGGGAGGGGCTCGGGCCGCTCTGGTACTGGGAAGAAAACGACCTCAACAAATGGTCGGATCGCGGCGACATGGAAACGCTGACCAAGCGCATCAACGGCGGTCTGAACGGATATGCTGATCGTCTCAGTCTCTACATACGGGCCGCTCTTGTGCTTCTGGGCTATGGGCCAAAAGACGTTCTCCTGTTTCAGCAACATGCCGGGCTTGTTGTAGATGGTGACGCCGGACCACTGACACGGGCGGCGCTGCACGAATGGCTGTCTGATGGTGAGGCGATGGCGGCATGACCTGGCTCACCTCTCTCCGCGCGAATATCGCCACCACACTCACCGTGTTGCTTACTGTGGCCTGCCTTGGCCTCGGTGGCTGGGCGTGGTGGCTCAAGGGCCGCAATGACGATCTGAGAGCCGCTGTGAGCGGCTATGAGGAGGCAGTGCGCATTCGTCGCAAGTCGGACGAGGAGCAGGCTCGGCTCAAGATCGAGGCCGCCGAAATCGACATCTATCTCGACACACAGGAGGGCGGCGATGCGCCTCTTAGCGATTATCTCTCTGATGCTGCTGGCAAGCTGTGGCCGTGAGACGCCGCTGTCGCTTCTTGATCTGGAGCCTTGTCCGGGCTGGCAGGGGGTGATCCCGCAAAATGAGCGCCAATTTGCGCGCGCCGCGGCGGCGGAAAAGGCGGGACGGCTTTGTGCCAACACGAAACTTGGGGCCGTGAGCGAGGCTGTAGAGTAGGCGTCGAGTGCGGGATTGTGGATTAATTTGCGTTAGAACATTCTCGCTTTGTTCTAGCCGTTTCTGGCTATAAAATGTTCAAACGCTTTATGTTTTTCTGATTGATTTTGTTGCGTTTTTTTATCGCATAGCTTCGGATTTGCAATCCGCTGCGTCACCACTCCGCCAACTCGCCGAAATGGGTGAGGCGGTGTCTATACCATGGCGTCGGGCTGTGCAAGAGGCGCTTCTCCTTGTGCTCCGCATATTTTGTTCCGTGGTGTCAGAACTCAATAGAAACGCAGATCTGAGCGGCGATCGGCTGGCTCAGTCAGAGGAGGCCCGGGCATTTCCCTGTGGTCGTCTGGGCTGGCTTCGATCCTTTCATATGCCGCTTATCTTTCCAGCAGTGCGAAGGGCACCAGACGTGGTGGTTTGCCATGGTGGCGAACAGCGCGATGCTGTGTGTGCCGGCGCGTTGACTTTCCCAGAACATGTTAGGCAACAGAAACGCACCAAGTGTCCCGAACAGGGCAAGGCGATCGGGGAGGAGGCGTTTCAGGGCGTCGAACAATGCAATGTAGAACGTGGCCAAGAGCAGGTTCTTGACAATGGTGAGAGCGAATGTGTTCGTCCCGAAAAGGCAGAAGCTGATCGCTTGCAGCCAGTTGTAGAGCGGAAGTTGTGGGCCATACCCAAGGTGAAACCCTTGGGCCATGATGATCATTTCTGCCTCATCACGTTCGAGATTTCCTCCGACACAGCTTCGTATTACGGTGTGCGCCGCGAAGTAGAGGAGGATTATGGCGTTAAAGTTTTTGCAGAAAGATTTTGTCATCAACATCTTTGGCGCAGTTGGGCCAATTGCTTTTTGTAAAATAACAGGCAGGGTAATGCAGGGCGAAGCTAAGGGCGAGGCTCGTGCATGTGCAGGTGTTTTGCGTTGAGAACCTGTCATGACGTATGAATTATATGTCGGAAAGCGTGAGAGCAGAGCCGCTCAGGAGCGTCGTCGGGGTTTCAGGGAGGCGTGTTTCGGGCAGGATTGAGGTCAGACACTGTGTCAGACACTGTGCAACCGCCATTCACGCGATTTCGTGAATGCATTGGGATGTTGCCCCGACCGCAGGCTTGTGGCAAAACGGCGCGGACACGTCCTTGAACGAAAGAGTTCAGCCCATGGCAAACTTCACCCAGCTCCGTACCACGATGGTCGACACCCAGGTTCGCCCCTCCGATGTGACCAAATTCCCCATCATCGAGGCGATGCTCACCGTGCCGCGTGAGAATTTCGTCCCCGCCGGCAAACGCGAGGCGGCCTATGTGGGCGAGCATGTCGATCTCGGGCAGGGCCGCGTGGTGCTCGATCCGCGGGTTCTGGCGAAGATGCTCGACGTGCTGAACATTCAAAACGACGAGCTGGTGCTCGATCTGGGCTGCGGGCTCGGCTATTCCTCCGCAGTGATCGCGCGCATGGCACAGGCCGTGGTCGCGGTCGAGGAAGATGCGGATCTGGCCAAGGAGGCCGCGGCGGCCCTGTCCGAGAACGGTTCCGACAACGTGATCCTCGAAACCGGCCCGATCGCCGGGGGCGCGGCCCAGCATGGGCCCTACGATGCTGTGATCCTGCAAGGCGGGGTTGAGGAAATGCCTGAGGCCATTCTGTCGCAGGTGAAGGAAAATGGCCGCATCTGTGCTATTTTTCTCGACGGAGCCCTTGGCATTGTGCGTATTGGGTACAAAATAGACGGCGAAATCACATGGCGCATGGTGTTCAACGCCACGGCACCGATCCTTCCGGGATTTGAAAAACGCGCGGAATTCGCGCTCTGATGCAGAACGTGCGATAGGCCGGGATGGCCCCGGCGTTCGAAGATAACAAAGGGGCATAAAGCCAATGAGCATGAGCAGACATTTGAAGAAGACGCTTTTCGCCGGTGTTGCGGCGTTGGGCATGATGACATCGCCGGTGGCGTCCTGGGCGGAAACGCTCGGCGATGCGCTGGCCTCGGCCTATAAGAACTCGGGCCTCCTGGAACAGAACCGTGCCACTTTGCGGGCCGCCGACGAAGGTGTGGCTTCGGCGCTCTCAGCTCTGCGTCCGATGCTGTCCTATTCCTATCAGTTGAGCAAGCAGAAGTCCTATGCCGCGACGCAAACCACCCAGGCCGACGCCTGGAGCGGCTTGAGCGATACGCTGTCTTTCGTGGCCTCGATGGACATCTATACGTTCGGGCGTAACAAGCTGTCGATGGATGTGCAGAAGGAAGTGGTGCTTGCGACCCGCGCGGCGTTGGTCAATGTCGAGCAGACCGTTCTGGCGAATGCGGTCGACGCTTACATGGGCGTGCGCGAGGCTCAGGCTCTCGTCAACCTTCGGCAAAGCGCTGTGCGCCTGAACCAGCAGAACCTCAAGGCCGCTCAGGACCG
The DNA here is from genome assembly GCF_002407265.1 of Celeribacter ethanolicus. NCBI lineage: Bacteria > Pseudomonadati > Pseudomonadota > Alphaproteobacteria > Rhodobacterales > Roseobacteraceae > Celeribacter > Celeribacter ethanolicus. Next base: position 1,700,903 of record NZ_CP022196.1, on the reverse strand, counting down.
GTTTGACGTGGGTGAGATCACCCGCACCGAAGTGGCGCAATACGAAGCGCAGCTTGCCTCCGTCCGGGCCGATCTGGCATCGGCACAAGGTGAACTTTCCGCCGCGCGTGAGGCTTATAAAGTGGCCGTCGGGCATTACCCGCAGTCCCTGTCGACACCGCCGAACATCAAACTGCCGGTTGCATCCCTCGATGCGGCCGTGACGACCGCGAAACAGCGCCACCCTGGCATCATCGGGCTGCAACATCAGGTGGCGGCGCAGGATCTTGCCGTGACCATCGCAGAGCGTAACATGTTGCCGACCGTCTCCGGTTCGGTGACGCAAAGCTACAGCGACACGAATTCCGACAAGGATACGACGTCCGTGGGCGTGGGCATCTCCGGCGTGATCTATCAGGGGGGCGCAATCGCCTCCGGTGTGCGTGGTGCCATCGCCGATCGTGATGCGGTGCGTGCCGAGCTGTTGCAGACCTCCCGCGAAATCGAACAGGGTGTGCGTACCAACTGGGCGATGCTCTCGGTCTATGCGGCTGCGGAAGAAGCGTCCAACGCCTATGTGAAAGCCCAGCGTGTCGCCTATAACGGTGTGAAGGAAGAGGCCGATCTCGGCGCGTCCACCACGCTGGATGTGCTGAGCGCGGAACAGGATCTTCTGGACGCACAGGTCTCCGCCATCCAGGCCCGGATCGCCCGTGAAACCCAGGCCTATTCCGTGCTGCAGTCGCTCGGCATGCTGACCGTCGATCAGCTCAAGCTGAACGTGCCGGTCTACGATCCGGCGGCCTATTACAACGCGGTGAAAAACGCGCCGACCAGCTATGTCAGCCCGCAGGGTGAAAAGCTCGACCGCGTGCTGCAAGGGCTGATGAAACAGCAAGGCCAGTAAGCCCGAGACCTGCATTTGAACCCCGTGCGGAGATCGCGCGGGGTTTTTGTATGTTTGCGGTGGAGCGATGGAAACGCGCGGCGTTTTAACGATCTATTGTGTGTCCGCGCGAAGCTGGCTACCATTGAGGGTATGTAGGACGGGGCAGGAGTCGGCATGTCCGATGCGATGACAAATACCGAAGCGGATGAGGTGTTGGCCTCGATCCGTCGGCTGGTGGCGGAGACCCATGGTCATCGGCCCGCGCCGGTGTCCGCGCCAATGCCCTCTCGCGTCTCGCCCTTGGAAGCACAGGACGCCCCCCCTGCTGAGCCGCAGGCCGATCCCGTCGCAGAGGCGCTGGTCTTGACCCCCGATTTTCGCGTGCGCCAGACCTCTGCGCCAGACGCGGTGGCTCAGGAGCCTCTGGTGCTTGAAACACCTGTGACGGTGGAAATGGCTGCCGAGCCGTTGATCCTCTCGCCCGATCTTGCCGTGCATGTGCCGGAGATTGAGGCAGCGGTGGCGCCGGAGGCCGATACCCCGACGCTCGAAATCATGATCGCCGAAGAGGTGCAGGCACAGGTCCTGCAAGCCGGGAAGGTCGACGACAATGCGGCGCAGGGCGACTGGGCCGAGGCGCTGGACGATACCCCCAATGCGGAAGCCGCCCGTCATGTCGCGCGTCTGACGCTCGAACAACGCATTGCCGAGCTCGAGGCTGCCGTGGGCGCGCAGGGCTTCGACTGGGAACCCGACGGCTCGGAGGATCTCGAGGCGGAAATGCCACGCGAAATGCCGCGTGGTTTCACCGAACCCGGTGCTCGGGTGCTGCATTTCCGTGCCCGTGAGGCGGCGCCTCTCGCGGAGGCGCCGGCACGGGACTATGTCAGCGATGCTCCGGTGTCCGGGCAACCGAGCGCGGATGACCAGGCCCGGGACATGCCGGCGAACGAGCGGGTGGGGGACAAGGATGACGCTGCGATGAGCCAGAGCGAAGAGACGAACCCGGTGTCCGAAACGGATCGCGATGCCATCGCCGATGCCGAGGTGATCGAGGAAACCCCTGCGCCGCAGATCGGGGAGGCGCGCGAAGCTCCTGAGATTGAAACTCCGGAGGTCGAAGACCTCGGGGCCACGCCGGAAGTGGCACATGATCCCGATCCGAGCCTTGAGGAAGAGTTGGCGCTCGCGGGCTATGCCGATGAGGACATCATGGATGAGGAAGCGCTGCGCGATCTCGTGGCGCAGGTTATCCGCGAAGAGCTACAGGGCGAGCTGGGCCAGCGTATCACCTCCAACGTCCGCCGTCTCGTGCGCCGCGAGGTGCAGCGCGCACTCACCCTGCGCGAGTTCGAGTAAGTTCCCCAGCCCTCACGGCTCTTTCGCCAGAGCATAAAGCGCATCCAGGTCCAGATGGGCCTCGAGATGATCTGCCAGAAGGTCGAGCGTCTCTTCAACCCCGGTGTCGAAATCCGTCATGCCGCCCGAGAGGCCGAACCGTTCGAGATACGCGGCACGAAAAGAATCCGAGCTGAACAGCCCGTGCAGGTAACAGCCGCGCACCTGCCCGTCTGGGCTTTGCGCCCCCTCTGGCCGCCCTTCGAGCGTGAGCCAGGCGCGTTCCATATCCGGCCCGTCGGTGCGCCCGATATGGATCTCATAGGCCCGCACCTCGGCACCGGAAGACAGATCGGTCGCCGTCACTTCCGCCAGCCGCTTGTCGCCCTGCATCCGGGTGCCGACCTCCAGAAGCCCCAGCGCCGCGTGCCGACCGGGGTGCCCCTCGATGCCGTCGGGGTCGTCGATCCATTGCCCAAGCATCTGATAGCCGCCGCAAATCCCCAAGACATGGCCGCCGCGTCGCAGATGCGCCTTGAGGTCTATGTCCCAGCCCTGAGCGCGAAAGAATTTCAGATCGCCGATGGTCGATTTCGTGCCCGGGATCAGCACCAGATCGGCATCGCCCGGAAGCGCGCGCCCCGGCTCGACAATCTCCACCGTCACATCCGGCTCGGCGGCCAGCGGATCGAGATCGTCGAAGTTGGCAATCCGCGAAAGTTTCGGCACGGCGATTTTCACCCGCCCGTCGCCGCGTGAGGCGATGTCCATCACATCCTCGGCAGGCAGGCGATGGGCGTCCTGAAACCATGGCACCGTGCCGAGATCGACCCAGCCGGTGCGCCGGGCAATCTCTTTCGACCCTTCGGCAAACAGGCTCACATCGCCGCGGAATTTGTTGACGGCAAACGCTTTGATCCGGTCGCGGTCCTCCGGCGGCAACACCGCTTGCGTGCCGACCAGTTGCGCGATCACGCCACCCCGGTCGATGTCGCCGACCAAGACGACCGGCACGCCCGCCGCCTCGGCAAAGCCCATATTGGCAATGTCGCCGCGGCGCAGGTTGATCTCCGCCGGGCTGCCCGCGCCCTCGATCACCATGAGATCGACACCGGAGGCCAGCCGGTGAAAACTTTCGAGCACCTTCGGCATGAGATTGGGCTTTTCCTTGCCGTAATCGCGGGCCCTGAGCGTGCCGACGCGTTGCCCTTGGACAATCACCTGCGCGCCCTGATCGGTTTCGGGTTTCAGCAGGACCGGATTCATGTCCGTATGTGGCCGCAACCCACAGGCCCGCGCCTGAAGTGCCTGCGCCCGCCCGATCTCGCCGCCGTCTGCGGTCACCGCGGCATTGTTCGACATGTTCTGTGGTTTGAACGGTGCGACCTTGAGACCCCGTCGGGTGAAGGCACGCGCAATCCCTGCCACAAGCATGGATTTCCCGACATTCGAGCCCGCCCCCTGGATCATGATCGCCTTGGCCATGCCGTCCTCTCTTTTCTGCCGCGCGTCCTGAGTAGTGAAGCGGCCTTGAAGAGGGAAGGGGTTTTCTGATGGCACAAATACTCATGCCGCGGCAGCAAAACAAATCGGCAAAAGAAAAGACGCGCCAGCGAGCAGCATGGCGCGTCTTCTTCAAAATGGCAGAAACGGCGGCGCTTATGCGGCTTCCGCAGCCTCCTGGGCGTGACGGCGTTCGCTTTCCTCGCGCGACAGCGCGACGGAGGTACGGATGCCTTTGGAGACGAATTCCATCAGACCGGAAACGACGCGCTCACACGGGTCGATACCGGCACAGGACAGAACTTCACGGCCATCGCGAGACCGCGCCCAGCGGGCGATCTGTTCCGGGCCGTTGCCATATTTCTTGTCATCGGCAATCGCATCATCGAGCGCAGCCAGCACAACCGCAGCAAACAGCTTGCGGGCGCGTTGTCCTTGCTCGTAATTGAATGCGGTGCCATCCACGAACTCAGCCATGGTTTTTCCTTGTTTTATTGCTCTTGTCTTTCTGGCGTGCAGCGCCTTATGACAGGTTTGTGTCGATTCGGGTACGCCTGATTTGCATATCTCCTATGCGTTCACAGCATGGTGAGTGCTGGTCCGTCACCTGTTCCGAAATCTCCGCCTCCTATCGCGCCACGTGTCAGCATGCTTGTCAGCCAGCGACTCGCCAGATATAGGGTGCGCTGATCCATCTTCAACCAATCGCGTATAGTCAAATGCCCAAAATCAACGGTAACGAAATCCGCCCCGGCAACGTGCTGGAGCATGACGGGGGCCTCTGGGCCGCTGTGAAAGTCGATCACGTCAAGCCCGGCAAGGGCGGTGCCTTCGCTCAGGTCGAGCTGAAGAACCTGCGCGATGGTCGCAAACTCAACGAACGTTTCCGCTCCGCGGACAAGGTCGAGCGCGTGCGTCTCGAACAGAAGGACATGCAGTTCCTCTACGAGAGCGACGGTCTCCTGCACATCATGGACACCGAGACCTACGAACAGGTCACGATCCCGGCCGACATTCTCGGCGAACGTCGCCCGTTCCTTCAGGACGGCATGACCATCGTCGTGGAATTCCATGAGGCCGAGGCGCTGAACGCGACCCTGCCGCAAAAAGTCATTTGCAAGATCGTCGACACCGAGCCGGTCGTCAAAGGTCAGACCGCTGCGAACTCCTTCAAACCGGCGATCCTCGACAATGGCGTGCGCGTCATGGTTCCGCCGTTTGTCGGCACCGACGAGGACATCGTGGTGAACACCGAGACGATGGAATACTCGGAGCGTGCATAACGCTCCGAAGTGTCTTCAATACAGTTGAAAATCAAAGCCGCTCTCTTGAGAGCGGCTTTGTTCATTCAGAGATGACGCGATTTCAGCCCGCGCGCAGCCCGAGGATCTTGCGCGCCTGCGACGGCGTCGCAATCGGGCGGCCATAGCGTTGCGCGGCATTCACGGCCAGTTCCACCAGAGCGGCGTTCGACGGCGCGAGCGTGATTTTGTCGAGGCGGATGTTGTCCTCCAGCCCGGTGCGCAGATGCCCGCCTGCCGCCGCCGCCCAGTCGTTGAGGTCGCGCTGATGCCGACCGATCCCGGCGGCGCACCACGGAATATCGTCGCCAAACAGGTATTTCACCGTTTCGACATAGAAATCGAACACGCGCTTCTCGGCAGGCATGGCGTTTTTCACGCCCATGACGAATTGCACATAGGGCCGCGCCCCGATCTGGGCGCGTTCCATCATCTCATGCGCCTTGTAGATATGCGACAGATCGAAAGCCTCGATCTCCGGCTTCACGCCATAGGTTTTCATCTCGGAGGCGAGCCAGTCGACGAGATCCGGCGGGTTCTCATAGACGCGGGTCGGGAAGTTGTTCGAGCCGACTGAGAGCGACGCCATCGGCGGGCGCAGGTGCAGCATGCCGCCACGCGCCTGACCGGCACCGGAGCGGCCGCCGGTGGAGAGTTGCACGATCATGCCGGGGCAATGGAGTTGAATGCCTTCCATCAGCCGTGCAAACCGCTCAGGATCGGAGGTCGGTTTGCCCGCGTCATCACGCACATGGCAATGGGCGATGCTGGCTCCGGCCTCATAGGCCTCATGCGTGCTTTCGATCTGTTCCGTGATGGTGATCGGCACGGCGGGGTTGTCCGCCTTCGTGGGCAGCGAGCCGGTGATCGCCACACAAATGATACAGGGTTTGCCCGCGACATCGCTCATGGTCGCCTCTTCCTTTCAAAATGACGGCCCCGCAAGAATAGAATACGGTGGCCTGCAAATCGCCTCCCAACGGCGCATGCCCCATCATGCCGCCGCCTGTGCGGATTGAACAGAAAAGAGTTTTCGATTCAGTTAAACGGTGAGCGTGGCCTCACCGGCCCTGAGCACGCCCTTGGCGCGGTCGAACCGCAGATAGGCGATTGCGCGCCCGCCCGATTGGGTAAAGAGCGTGCCGGCGGTCTTGCCGTCTTCGGTGACGATCTCTGTGCCGACAGGCGCGTGGCCTTCAATGTCGACGGTCGTGAGCCCCTTGCGCAACTCGGTCTTGTGCTTCATCCGCGCGGTGACTTCCTGACCGACATAGCAGCCCTTCTTGAAATCCACGCCGTGCAGCCGCTCGAACCCGGCCTCCAAGATGAACGTGTCGGGCGTCAGCTCCGCGCCGAATTCGGGGATGCAGAGCGCCACACGGATCGCGTCCCAATCGGCCTCCTCCGAGGGCCGCCCGTCATAGGCGCGCCAGCCCATCTCAGGGGCGCGCGGGTCTTGCACCGCGCCTTCGGGGGCAGGGCCGGGCCCCCGCGACACCGGGCGATCCGTCAGCGCAAGCGCCACCTTGGCGCGGAGTTTGTACATGGTGAGGCGTTTCATAAGCATTTCGGCCTCGGAGGTCGGAACATCCATCAGGATCGCCTCGCCTCCGGGCACCAAAAAGAAATCGACGATGAACTTGCCCTGCGGCGTCAGAAGGGCCGCGTAAACCGCGCCGTCCTCAAGACGGTTCATATCGTTGGTGATCAGCCCCTGAAGGAAATGCAGCCGGTCTTCGCCGGTGATTTCAATGACTTTCCTGTCGTTTTCCGTCGCCACTGTGTCGCCCCTGCACTTTCTCGTGTTGTGCCTCTTCATATAGGAAGGGGAAACCAAACGAAAAGCTGCAACCTTGCCGGACCCCCTATGCGCGCGCCGATTTCCGTCATCATCCCGACCCTGAATGCCACCCCCGGTTTGCGCGAGACGATGCTGTCGCTGATGGAGGGGCTGGACGCGGGGCTGGTGCGGGAGCTGATCCTCACCGATGGGGGGTCAAGCGACGGGGTGGAGAAGATGGCCGATTTCGTCGGGGCCGAACTGGTGATTGGCGAGGCCGGGCGGGGCAGGCAGCTCAAACGCGGAGCGGAGCGGGCCGAGGGCGACTGGCTTTTGGTGCTGCATGCCGACACATGGATGCCCGAAGGCTGGGCCGAGGCGGTGGTGCAGCATCTTGCGACATCCTACGACAAGGCGCTGGTGTTTTCGCTGTCCTTTCGTGACGCCAAAGGCTTTTGGCCGAAGATGACGGCGGGCTGGGCCAATCTGCGTACCAAACGCTTCGATCTGCCCTATGGCGATCAGGCTTTGCTGATCTCGCGTGAGCTGTACGACGAAACCGGCGGCTATGCCGATATGCCCCTGATGGAGGACGTCGATCTCGCCCGCCGCCTCAAGGGCAAGATCGTGCTTAGTCCTTTGCGCGTCCGAACAGACCCATCACGTTACCGAACATCCGGCTGGTGGCGCCAAGGAGCCCGGAACCTTTTCCGTCTTCTCCGTTTTCGCCTCGGGGCCGACCCCGCGACGCTTTCACGGGGCTACCGTCGATGACCGTGCGCCCGTCGGAATATTGCAGCCGGTAAAGATCGGCATACAAGCCGCCGCGCGCCAGCAATTCCTCATGCGTGCCTTCGTCCACCACGCGGCCCTTGTCCATCACCACGATCTTGTCGGCATTCTTGATGGTCGAAAGCCGGTGCGCGATCACCAGGGTGGTGCGCCCTTCCGAAAGCTTCTCAAGCGCTTCCTGAACGATCTTCTCCGATTGTGCATCGAGCGCCGAGGTCGCCTCGTCCAAGAGCAGAACCGGACGGTCGCGTAACACGGCGCGGGCGATGGCCACACGCTGCCGCTGCCCGCCCGAAAGCCCGGAGCCACGCGGCCCCACCGGCGTGTCGAGCCCGTGGTCGAGTTGGGCGGCGAAATCGGCGACATGGGCGGTGGTCAGCGCGGCCTTGAGTTTGGCCTCATCGGCTTCGGCCCCCATCAGCACGTTGTCGCGCAGGCTCTCGTCGAACAGAAGCGCGTCCTGCGAGACCACCGAATACAGCCCGCGCAGGGTCTTCAGATCGAGCGCGGTCGTGGGCACGCCGCCGATGGTGATCTTGCCTGTTACCGGATCGGCCAGCCGCGTCATCAGGTGGAACACCGTGGATTTGCCCGCGCCCGAGGCGCCCACGAGCGCCGTGGTCTTGCCCGCTTCTGCCGTGAAAGTGGTGCCGCGCAGCACCGGGCTGTCGGCATAGGCGAAGCCGACATTCTCGAACCGGATATCGGCACGCGACGGTGGTACCGGCAGGGCGGTGGGCTGAGCCGGAGAGGTGATCTCCGGGCGCTCCTCGAAAATCGCATAGATGCGCTCAAGGGACGCGCGCGCCGCCTGCCAAACGCCGGAGACGTTGCCCAGCCGACGGAGCGGTTCGAACACCAAAGCCATGGCGGTAAAGAACGACATGAATTCGCCGACGGTCTTGGTGCCTTCGATGATCTGATGACCGCCGTAAAGCAGCACGCCAAAGAACCCGAGCCCCGCCACGAGGTCCATCAGCGCGGGAATGCCCGCCTGACCGGCCTCGGATTTGATCTGGGCGCGGACCATCTGGGAAATTTCGTCGTGGAACCGACCGGCTTCGCGCTTTTCCGTGCCCGAGAGCTTGATCGTCGTGGCGCCGTGGAAAATCTCGTCGAGCCGGGTCGACACCCGTGCAGAAGCGACGCGGGCGATCCGCGTGGTGCGCCGCACGAGCTTTTGCAACATGGTCACCGGCACCGCCAGAAGCGGCGTGCCCGCCACCGCAATGAGGGTCCAGCGCCAGTCGACTGTGATCGCCACGGCAAGCAGCGACACGAGCGAGATGATGTCGCGGGCGACCACGGCCAGGATCGTGCCCCAGACGGTCGCCGCCGCCGAGGAATCGCCCCGCGTGCGTTCGATCAGCGTGCCGGGCGAATTGTCCTGAAAGAACTTGCCGTCGAGCGTCAGCATATGCGCCACGAGATCGCCCTGAAGCGCCGCTGCCACCTTTTGCCCGACGCGTGACATGATCACGCGCTGCCCGAAAGACGCCACGGCGCGCAGGCTGAACACGCCGAACACCGCCAGCGCCACCCAGAGCACCGCGCTCGATTGTCCGGCGACCAGAACCTTGTCGAACATCGGCTTGATCAGATAGGACAGCGCACCCAGCATCGCGCCTTCAGTCGACATCAGCAGGATCGCGATGAAGACATAGCCGAGATAGGGCTTGAGATAGCCCCGCCACAGCCAGGAAATCAGCTTCAGCGACGGAATCTCGGGGATATGGTGCTGTGGAATGGGTTTCATGGGAAGGACCGGAAGGTTTTGAATTCTCGGGCGGCTTCGCGGTCGTAACGCGTCAGGAACCACTCGCGGATCGGCATCGGGCCATGGGCTTCGACGTCCTTTTCATACATGCCGAGGATGTAATCGAGAACCCCGGTCTTGGTGCTCTTCAGATGCATGAACCGCGGCGACAGCATCTTTTTCGCGTCCTTGATCGAGGCGCCTTCGCAATGCAGAAGATAGAGCGCCGCCGCCATCCCCGCCCGGTCTGCGCCGGATTTGCAATGGATCAGAAAGGGTTTTTCGAGCGAGGCCAGAATGTCGATCTGTTCGACATAATCCTCGGCCTTGAGCGCCGTGCGCGCGCCCGCTTTCTTGGTGATGACAAGGCGAATGCCATGCTCTTCGCAGGCTTGGCGTTCCAGAAGCGTATAAGACACATCCTTGTCGCCCCGAAGCGACAGAATCGTCTTGATCCCCATTTTCGCATAGCGCGCGATGCGTTTCGGCGACGGCTGGTTCGACCGCCAGGCACCCGGTGCAAATTCATGGAGATTGGTCCAGATCCCGCGCAGGAAGGCATGGTCGAACAGATGGAAATGCCACATCGCCAGCCGCCTTGTGCGCGGTGTCGAGATGTCATTGCCAAAGGCGCCGACCTCGGCCCGTTCGAGTTTCTTGAACCCTTTTTTCAGCGTCTTGAACATACGGGACCGTTTCATCATGGATCGCGCCTCTTTAGCTTTCTTTCACCAATGGGGCAAGCGACGGGCTCTGCGCGGCTCGAGCCATGCGCGGAGCCGCGCCGTTTTGCAAAGCCGCGCACCCGATGTGACGCGGCGCAGCATTGACCTGCGCCCGTGGGGGCGTTACCGCTTGGACCTCTTTTGCTTCGAGGTTTTCCATGTCACTTGCCAACGGTCGCCACTATCTCGCCATCCCCGGTCCCTCCGTGATCCCCGATCCGGTGTTGCAGGCGATGCACCGTCCGGCGCCGAATATCTATACCGGTGAGCTGGTCGAACTGACCCATGGCCTCGTCCCCGATCTCAAGACCATCGCGGGCACCAAGGAACATGTGGCGATGTATATCACCAACGGCCACGGTCTCTGGGAAGCCTCGCTCACCAATATGATCTCCCGCGGTGACAAGGTGTTGGTCTGCCTGACCGGCAATTTCGGCCATGGCTGGGCCGATGTCGCCCGCCGCCTCGGTGCCGATGTCGAGACCATCGAATTCGGCAAGCACGCGCCCGTCGATCCGGCCCGCCTCGAAGAGGCTCTGCGCGCCGATAAAGATCACAAGATCAAGGTCGTGATGACCGTTCATGTCGATACGGCCACCTCCGTGCGCAACGATGTCGCCGCCATGCGCAAAGCGATCGACGCCGTCGGTCACCCGGCCGTGTTTGCCGTCGATTGCATCGCCTCGCTGGGCTGCGACCGGTTCGAGATGGACAATTGGGGCGTCGACGTGATGATCGCCGCCTCGCAAAAAGGTCTGATGACCCCTCCGGGCATGGGCTTTGTCTGGTTCTCCGAGAAGGCCCGCGTGGTCGGCAATGGCAATGATCTGCGCACGCCCTATTGGGATTGGGAAACCCGTGCCAAACCGGTGCATCTCTATGAATATTTCGACGGCACGCCGCCGACCCATCACCTCTACGGTCTGCGTCAGGCGGTCGATATGATCCTCGACGAAGGGCTGGAAAATGTCTGGGAGCGTCATGCGACGCTGGCGCGCGCCTATTGGGCGGCGGTCGACACCTGGGGGCAGGGCGGCAATCTGCGCTTCAACATCGCGGAGCCGGAATATCGCTCGCATGCCGTGACGACGCTGAGCCTCGGCGGCCCGGACGGCACGCGCCTGCGCGAATGGATGACCGAACATCTCGGCATCACTCTGGGGATTTCTCTCGGTTTCGGCGAGATCGGCTCGGACGAGGCCGCGGGTTATTTCCGCATCGGTCACATGGGCCATATCAACGCGCATATGGTGCTCGGCATCATCGGCGCGATGGAAACCGCCTTCACCGCGCTGCAAATTCCGCATGGCACGGGGGCCTCGCGCGCCGCGGCAATGGTTCTGGCCGAGCGGGTCTGATCTTGCGCTCGACAGCCAAAACGACAAAGGCGCCCTTGGGCGCCTTTTCCATTGATCTTTGATTGAGGCGTGCCGGCTTAAAAACTTTCAGCCCAGATCGGCCAGCGCCAGAGGCAGCCGTTCGGCAAACACCGCGATCTCTTCCGGCAGCCCGACCGACACGCGAATACACCGATCCAGCGGAGCAACCCCCGGCATCCGCACGAACACGCCATGGGCATCGAGCGCCTTCACCAAAGCGCGGGCATAATCGCCATCGCGGCCGCAGTCCATGGTGACGAAATTGGTCGCAGAGGGCAGGGGCGTCAAACCGTTCGATTGTGCGATCCGTGCAAGTTCTGCACGCCCTTCGGCAACCCGTGCGACTGTTTGCATAAGGTAATCCTGATCCGTCAGTGCCGCCAAAGCCCCCACTTGCGCCACCCGGTTCACACCGAAATGGTTGCGGATCTTGTCAAAGGCGGTGGCGATGTCGCGATGCGCGATCCCATAGCCGATCCGGGCCCCCGCCATGCCGTAAGCCTTTGAAAAAGTACGGAACCGGATGACGCGCTTGTCGGAGGTGTCGAGCGCCGGGCGGCTGCTCTCCGGGGCAAACTCCGTATAGGCCTCGTCGAGGATCATCAGACATCCCTCGGGCACCGCCTCAATCATCGCCTGCACGGTTTCGGCGGAATGCACCGAAGCCATGGGATTGTTCGGATTGGACAAGTATAGCAGCTTCGCGCCGACCTCTTTCGCCTTGGCGATCAAGGCCTCCGGGTCCTCATGCACGCCCTTGTAAGGCACGGTATGAAGCACGCCGCCGAACCCCGCCACATGATAATTGAACGTCGGATAGGACCCCGCGGAGGTCACCACTGCATCGCCCGGCCCAACGTAAAGCCGCACCAGATTGCCCAGCAAACCGTCGATGCCCTCGCCAACCGTCACCTCCTCGGGCGCGATGCCAAGATGCGCGGCAATCGCAATCCGCAAATCGCGGTTCTCCGGCTCGCCGTATTTCCAGATGCCGCTCAGGCTCTCCGACATGGCCGCAAGCGCCTTGGGCGACGGGCCGAAGGACAGCTCATTGGCGCCAAGCCGGGCCTCGAACCGCGCGCCGCGCAGCTCTTCCATGCGTTCGGGCGCCACGAAAGGCACGGTGGAGGGCAGGCTTTGGGCGAGGGAGGTGAGGCGCGTGTCTGTCATGCGCTTCTCCTGCCTCAAAGAACACGCCTGCGCAAGCGCCGTAACGTCAGACCTGACCATGCATTTTCGCGCTGCTAGTTTCGTCTGAGGAGGACCTGCCATGACCGTCACGCTAACCATCGAAAACCACATCGCCCACCTGACCCTCAACCGCCCGGACAAGATGAACGCGGTGACCGAAGGTCTGATCGCCGATCTTCTGGCCCGTGTGGCGGAGATCGCCGCCTCGGACGCCCGTGTCGTGCTTCTCTCCGGCGCAGGCAAGGCGTTCTGCGCCGGGCTCGACACCTCGAATTTCCAACGCTTCCTGAGCGAGGATCTCGACACGCTGGTGATGGAGCGTACCCATGGCGACGCCAACGCGTTTCAGGGCTTTTCGCTCGCGCTTCATGACCTGCCGATCCCGGTGATTGCCGCGATTCACGGCCCCTGTTTTGGCGCCGGGATGCAGCTTGCCATCGCCGCCGACATCCGCATCGCGTCCCCCGAGGCGCAACTGTCGATCATGGAGATGAAATGGGGCCTCGTGCCGGATATGGGCGGCATGGTGCTCTTCCCGCGCGTGCTGCGCTCCGATGTGCTGCGGCTGTTGACCTACACGAACGAGATCGTGCCCGCCGCGCGCGCCGCAGAGTTTGGCCTCGTCACAGAGATCGCCGAGGATGCCATGACCCGCGCGCTGGAGATCGCCACCACGATTGCGGGCAAAAGCCCCACCGCCATGCGGGCCGTCAAGCGGCTGATCGGTACAGCGGAAAGCTCGCATGACCGCGCGCATATTCTGATGGAGGAAAGCCGCGAGCAACGCGCCCTCATCGGCACACCGCATCAAATCGAAACCGTCATGGCCCAGATGCAAAAACGCCCGCCGGTCTACGACTGATCCGTTTCCTTTGCTGTGCCAAATACTCAAAACAAAAGGCCCGCCAAAAGCGGGCCTTTTTCAATCCTTTGAACCGGTCCAGCCGATCTCTCAGCCGATTTCGGAGAGACGCGCCAGAGCGGATTTGAGCTTGGCTTCTTCCTCTTCGCGCGCGGCGAGATTTTCCTGCGCCTCGGCGACAACCTCTTCCGGCGCGGAGGCCACGAAATTCGGGTTGTTCAACCGGCCGCGCAGGCCCCCAAGCTCCTTGGCAAGCTTGCCGAGGGATTTTTCGAGCCGGGCTTTTTCTTCGGCGATGTCGATCACCCCTTCGAGCGGCAGGGCAAAGACGCCGCCCGCGACCGAAATGGTGATCGCGCCTTTCGGCATCGCGCCTTCGGACACGCTGTCGAGCCGCGCAAGTTTGAGGATCAGCGCTTCATTGTTGGCGAAGGCGGTTTTGCCGGCCTCGTCCAACTCGACCTGCACCATCGGGATTTTCAGCCCCGCCGGCACATGCACTTCGGCCCGCGAGGAGCGGATTTGTTCCACCAGATCAATGACCCAGTTCATTTCCGCGCCCGCATCCGCGTCGATCAGATCATTCGACAGCTCCGGCCAGTCCGACAGCGCCAGCAGCGGACGCGCGCCATTGACCGTGCCCCAAAGTTCTTCGGTGATGAACGGCATGATCGGGTGCATCATGGCCAGCGCCTGATCCAGTACCCAGCCCATGGTCTGGCGCGTCTCGGCCAGTGTCGCCTCGTCCCCGTCGTAGAACAGCGGTTTCGAGAATTCGACATACCAGTCGCAGAACTTGCCCCAGACAAAAGCGTAAAGCGCGTTGGCCGCGTCGTTGAAGCGGTATTCCTCAAAGGCTTTGTCGACCTCGGCCAGCACCTTCACCGTTTCGCCGATGATCCATTTGTTCACCGTCGCGGTCGGCGTCGGCGTGACGCCCGGTGTGTAGCCCTCGAACACGCCGTTCATCTCGGCAAAGCGCGCGGCGTTCCAGATTTTGGTGCCGAAGTTGCGGTAGCCTTTGATCCGGTCGACGGAGAGTTTCAGCACGCCGCCGATGGAGGCCATGGACGCGTTGGTGAAGCGCAGCGCATCGGCGCCGTATTCGTCGATGATCTCCAGCGGGTCGATGACGTTGCCGGTGGTTTTCGACATTTTCTTGCCCTTCTCGTCGCGGACGAGCTGGTGCAGGTAGACGGTGTGGAACGGCACTTCGTCCACAACCGCGAGCTGCATCATCATCATCCGGGCGACCCAGAAGAACAGGATGTCGAAACCGGTCACGAGGACATCGGTCGGGAAATATTTCGACGTGCTCTCATCCCAGTTCGGCCAGCCGAGCGTGCCGATCGGCCAGAGGCCCGACGAGAACCAGGTGTCGAGCACATCCGCGTCGCGCCACACCGGGTAGACCAGCTTGGTCGGGTCCTGCGTGACGTTATATTGCGCCAGCGCGTTTGCGAAGACCTCATTGGCCTCCTGACGGGTCGCGACCTCGACCACGCGGCAGTGATTGAGCGGCGTCGGCAGATTGTCCATATCGGCGAAGAACTTGCCATGGACACCCTCGAAATCGGCGGCGCAGTGATGCACCGTCCCGCGATGCAGCATGCCGCCCTCGGTCAGAAGCCGGATCAGTTCCACCTCGTCCAGGGCGCCATCGCCCTCGTCATCGGTGAAATCCGGCGCGGAGAGGTCCAGCCCGTACCAGACCGGGATCTGGTGGCCCCACCAAAGCTGGCGAGAGATACACCACGGCTCGATATTCTCCAGCCAGTGGAAATAGGTCTTCTCGCCGCTTTCCGGCATGATTTTCGTCTTGCCGGTACGCACCGCATCAAGCGCCTTGCCAACGATTTTCTCCGCGTCCACGTACCACTGATCGGTCAGCATCGGCTCGATGACGACCTTGGAACGGTCGCCAAAGGGCTGCATGATCGGCTTGTCTTCGACATAGGGAACCGTCTCGGTCACCTCGGTCTCGGTGCCGTCTTCGTCTTTGACCTTCTTGGTGACGGTGGTCATCACCGCCAGACCTTCGTCGTTGATCTCCGAAATCACCGCTTTGCGCGCGTCGAACCGGTCGAGGCCCCGCAGGTGCTCGGGCACGAGGTTGATCGTGTCGACTTCGGTTTCGGTGAACGGTTTGCCCGCCAAAATCTCGGCGGCAAGGATCGCACTGTCTTCATAAGACAAGCCATCCGCGCGCATCGCGCCTTTGGTGTCCATCAGGCGATACATCGGCAAGCCGCCGCGTTTCGCGACCTGATAGTCGTTGAAATCATGCGCACCGGTGATTTTCACAGCCCCCGAACCGAAGGTCATATCCGGGTATTCGTCGGTGATGATCGGGATCAGGCGGCGGTGCTCTTTCGGGCCGACCGGAATTTCGCAGAGCTTGCCGACGATCGGCGCGTAGCGTTCGTCATCCGGATGTACAGCCACCGCGCCATCGCCCAGCATGGTCTCGGGCCGGGTCGTGGCAATCGAGATATAGTCGCGCTCTTCCGAGAAGGTGACGTTGCCGTCCTCGTCCTTCTCGACATAGGTGTAGGTCTCGCCGCCTGCGAGCGGGTATTTGAAGTGCCACATATGGCCGGCGACTTCGATGTTCTCGACTTCCAAGTCCGAGATCGCCGTCTCGAAATGCGGGTCCCAGTTCACAAGCCGTTTGCCGCGATAAATCAAGCCCTTGTCGTACATGTCGACAAAAACCTTGATCACCGCGTCATGGAAATTGCCTTCCTCGCCTGCGGGCGCACCCGGCGCGCCGGACATGGTAAAGGCGTTGCGGGACCAGTCGCAGGACGAGCCAAGACGTTTCAGCTGGTTGATGATGGTCGAGCCGTATTTGCCTTTCCATTCCCAAACCTTTTCAAGGAAGGCTTCGCGGCCCAGTTCGGCACGCGAGGGTTGCTGCGTTTTCGCCAGTTCCTTTTCGACCATGAGCTGGGTCGCGATGCCCGCATGGTCCTGACCTGGCTGCCACAGCGTGTCGAACCCGCGCATCCGGTGCCAGCGGATCAGAATATCCTGAATCGTATTGTTGAACGCATGGCCGACGTGCAGCGCGCCCGTCACGTTCGGCGGCGGGATCATGATGGTAAAGGTTTCATCGCGCTTCTTATGGGCGCCGGCTTTGAAAGCCCCCGCCTTTTCCCATTCCGCATAGATGCGCGCTTCTGAATCCTGCGCGTCGAACGTCTTTTCCATGGCCATCGTGGTCTCTCGCTTCGTTCCGGTCCGGGCACGGGGAAAGGCCCCGCGCTCAAGGGTCCCGCGCTTTTACCCCGCAGGAGGTGAGAGGGAAAGGGAGAAACTCCCCACGTTTCCGAGAGAAAAACCGTCCGGAGCGGGCCAAATTGACGTGGTGTTAAGCCTTGCTGTGGCATCACATCTTCCGGACCCGAAAGGAGAACACGGGATGGGCGCCGCCTCCGCGCGATTGCAAAGACTGGCCGACCGGATGATCCGAAGCGGAATGCATCGCGGTGTGACGCTCTCGATGTTCGACCGGGACACCGGGCGGGAGGTGCATGTCGGCGCGGGCAATCTCGACAGCCGGACACCCTATTTCGCCACCGGTGTCACCAAGCTCTTCGTCACCGCGATCCTCCTGCAATTGCTGGAGGAGCAGAAAATCGACTTCGACATGCCTGTCGTGCATTATCTCGGCAATTGCGCCCATTGTTCCGAGCTGCATGTCAAGGACGGGGTCGACCGCACCGGCGAGGTGACGATCCGTCATCTGATGTCGCACACCTCGGGTTTCGGCGATTATTTCCTTTACCGCATGCACGCCCGCCGGTTGCGCCACGAAATTGCCGAGGGCATCGACGGCGCCTGGAACTTCGAAGAGGTGATCCAGCGCACCCGCTCGCACGGTGCGGTCGCGGCCCCCGGGGCCTCGAAACGTGCGATCTACACCGATACGAACTACCACCTTCTGGGCCGCGTCATCGAACAGATCGAGGGCAAAAGTTTCGCCCAGGTCGTCCAGACCCGCGTCGCCGAACGTCTGGGGCTGAGCTCGACCTATATCTATTGCGACCCCGCCGACCGTCATCCGATGCCGCCCCTGTCGCGCCGCATGCAGGTCCATGTGCCGCGCACCATGACCTCGTTTCAGGCCGACAGCGGCCTCGTCACCACCTCGCGCGAGTCGCTGATCTTCGCGCGCGGGTTTTTCGAGGGCTACCTCTTCGACAAACGGGTTCTGCCACGGCTCTACACCTGGCGCCCGATGTTCTTTCCCGCCGAATTCGGCACCGGCATCATGAAGGTGCAGGCGCCGTGGTGGCTGCATCTGCCTTATCGCATGACCTTCCTGCCGCAACGTGTCCTGCACAAGCCGCCGCGTCTCATCGGGCATTTCGGTTTCGGTGGAAGCACCTGTTTCTACGCGCCCGATCTCGGCGTCTATGTTGCGGGAACGGTCAACCAACTGTCCGATCCCGTGCGCGGCATCGTCTTTGCCGTGCGTGGGGTCGAGGAGATGGCCGGCGACATCCGTCAGACGCAACTGGCCGCGCTGCGGGCGGAGCCGCACGATCGTCGGCATCCGGCGGAATAGAGGGCAGATCGCGGCCTTAAATCGCGGTCTTAAATCGCCCTGTCGAACTTGATCGACAGGTGGATCAGGCTTTCGATGTCCTGAACCCCGGTGATGCCGTTGATCTGCTCCAGTGTCTGGTCGATCTCTTCGGTCGTGTCACAGGCGATCTGCGCGATCAGATCGACCCGGCCCGTCGAGGTCGCGACCATTTCCACCTCCGGCAGTGCCTTGAGTTTGGTCACCACCGAGGCCGAACTGCGCGGCTCGACCTGGATCAGCACCGTTGCCTTGATCCGCCGCGCCAGCGCCACGTCGCCCAGCTTGATTGTGTAACCGGCGATGATCCCGGTGGTTTCCAACCGCTCCAGCCGCGCCTGCACGGTCGAACGTGCCACCTTGAAACGCCGCGCCAGACGCGACACCGAAGTCGATGAATCGGCTGCCAGCGCCGTCAGGATCTTTTGATCAAGTTCGTCCATTTTTCCGCTCCGAAATCCCGCGCGGCCCAGCGTTTTGGACCGGCTGATAAAGCATTATAAATTTGACCGGCAATTTCGTTAAATTGACCGGCATTTCGCACGATTTTACTATTTCTATCGACCAAATCAACACGCATATAGCGATCACTGAAAGACAGGATCGAAGGACGGTCGCCCGGACGAAAACGAGGCGGTCCCGCACCTGGCCTGGTTAGGATTAACCGCGTAAGCGCTATCCCAACCGGACTTTTCCCGGGCAAGATGTGGCTGCGCTCTGTTGGTAAAGGACATGACCAATGGGGCTCTCTAAAACCATCTGGGCAACGCCCAGCGAATACCTGCGCACGCATGCTCCCGAGCATCCCGTGCTGTTCTTCTCCCCCGCCATTCTGCAAGCGACCGCGCGTCGTTTTATCAAAGGGTTTCCCGGGCTTGTCACCTATGCGGTGAAATCCAACCCGGATGAAGAAGTGCTCGCCAACCTCGTGGCCGCCGGCGTCAAAGGGTTCGACGTGGCCTCCCCTGTGGAGATGGACACCATTGCCCGTATCGCCCCCGGCGCGGCCATGCATTACAACAACCCGGTGCGGTCGCGCACCGAGATCCTGCATGCCGTGAAAATGGGCGTGAAATCCTACTCCGTCGACAGCCACTCCGAGCTGGTGAAGCTGGGCGAACTGGTGCCTGCGGATGGTGTCGAGATTTCCGTGCGCTTCAAACTGCCGGTCGAGGGCGCTGCCTACAACTTCGGTGCGAAATTCGGCGCGACTGTCGAACTGGCCTCCGAGCTTCTGCTCCTTGCCTCCCAGCTCGGGTTCACCCCGTCGCTGACCTTCCACCCGGGCACGCAATGCACCGATCCGCACGCATGGGACAAATACATCCGTGCCGCCGCCGAGATCGCTCAGATGGCCGATGTCAAAATCGCGCGCCTCAACGTGGGTGGCGGCTTCCCGTCCCATCGCCTGAACGAGGTGGTGCCGCAGCTTGAGCCGACCTTCGACCTCATCGGTCGTGTGGCGCGCGAAGCCTTTGGCGACGACATGCCGGCGCTCGTTTGCGAGCCGGGCCGTGGTCTTGTGGCCGAAAGCTACTCGCTCGTGACCCGCGTCAAGGCGATCCGCGACGATGCCCATGTGTTCCTGAACGACGGTGTCTATGGCGGTCTCTCCGAGCTGCACCTCGTCGGTGTCATCGACCGCATCGGCGTGTTCGGCCCGCAAGGTGTCAAACGCGAAGGCGAAAAGGTGTTCCGCACCGTCTTCGGCCCGACCTGCGACAGCCTCGACAAACTCCCGTCCGAACTGGGCTTCCCGGCGACGATGGAAGAGGAAGACCATGTGATCTTCTACGGTCTCGGCGCCTATTCGGTCGCCACCGCGACCAAATTCAACGGCTTTGGCCAGATCACCGTGGAAACGGTGCAGCGCCACATCTGATCGTTTCTATCGTCCGGCGGCGATCATCCGGGCCGAATGTCCCGGCTCCGTGTGATCAAACCTGTGACGCAACGTCCCCTCCCTCGCAAAAGGGAGGGGATTTTTCATTTTCCCATGCTAACTCTTTCACATGGATCAGAAAAAAGGCTTCTTTGGGCGCGTTTCGCATCTCTTCAAGTTCCGCCAGCGGGTGCGCACCTCCGGCGGTCACCATTCCCGTGGTCCGCTCACCCATGTGATCATCATGGACGGCACGCTGTCCTCGCTGGCGCCCGGCGACGAGACCAACGCGGGCCTGACCTACAAGCTCTGCACAGAGGCTGCGCAGAAGACCGGTCTGGGCGCGAACATGCTGGTGCGCTACGAGGCCGGCATCCAGTGGCGTGGCTGGCGCGACACGATGGACGTGATCGAAGGCCGCGGCATCGACCGGCAGATTCAGCGGGTTTATGGCGCCTTGGCCTCACGCTATCGCCCCGGCGACCGCATCTTCCTGTTCGGCTATTCCCGTGGCGCCTATGCGGTGCGCTCGCTGTCGGGCTTCATCGACATGATCGGCCTCCTGCGGCCCGAAGAGGCGACCGAACGCAACATCCGCACCGCGTATCGCCATTACCAGATGGCCCCGCACGCCGCCTCCTCGCATGCGTTTTCCGCAGGCCATTGCCATCCGCGGGTCGAAATCGAATTCTTAGGCGTCTGGGACACGGTCGCGGCGCTGGGCATCCATTTCCCGCTCCTGTGGCGCTATTCCACCGTATTTCACGAATTCCACGACCAGATGCCCGCCACCTGCGTCAAGCGCGCCTATCATGTGCTGGCCCATGACGAATCGCGCGCGGCCTATGAGCCTGTGATGTTCGAAACCAACCCGGACGCCCCGATCTTCGCGGGCAAACGTCAGGTTCTGCAACAGATGTGGTTTCCGGGCACCCATGGCGATGTCGGCGGGCAATTGTCCGGCAGCAACCCGGAGCGCCGACTGTCGAACGCCACGCTGGTGTGGATGCTCGACAAGGCGGAAGCGGCGGGGCTCACCCTGCCGCAAGACTGGCGCGGGCGTTATCTCGCCGACCCGCACGGACCCTCGGTGGGCATGAACCGCGGCTGGGGCAAGTTCTTCGTCCTGCGCGAGGCGCGCGTGGTAGGGGCGGACGCCTCGGAGGTCCGGCATCCGGCGCTAAAGCGTTAGGCCACGCCCAGATTCGCGCAGACTGCCTTCGTCAGTGTCGGTCGGTTCAACGTGTAGAAATGCAGATCCTCGACGCCTTCCGCGATCAGTTTTTCACAGAGTTTCGTGCAAAGATCGACAGACAGCTTGTGGTGATCCTGCGAATGCTCGAACGCGGCCTCATAGCTGATCGGGATCGGCGTGCCACAGCTCGCGGCGAATCTCTGAATGCCCTTCCAGCTTGTGATCGGCAGGATGCCGGGAATGATCTCGCCCGTGATCCCCGCGCGGGCGCAGCGGTCGCGGAAGCGGAAGAAATCCTCCGGCTCGAAGAAGAACTGGGTAATCGCCGAATCGGCACCCGCTTCGAATTTCTGCTTGAGCCAGGTGATGTCGGAGGTTTCATCCGCCGCATCCGGGTGCGGGTCGGGATAGGCGCCGACACGGATCTTGAAATCGCCGGTGGCCTTCAGCGCGGCGATCAGCTCGACGGAGGTCGCAAAGCCGCCTTCCGCCGGGGTGAATTTGCCCTGACCTTTCGGCGGATCGCCCCGCAGCGCCACGATCTCGTTCACACCGACGCTTTTATAACTTTTTGCAATCGCGAGCGTTTCCTCCCGCGTCGCATTCACACAGGTGAGGTGCGCCGCGACGTTCCAGCCGTATTTGCGGGTGAGCAAAGCCACGGCGTCATGGGTTAGCTCACGCGTCGTGCCGCCCGCGCCATAGGTCACGGAGACGAATTCCGGCGCCATATCGCCCAGCACCTGAAGCGTCTCGAACAGAGAGAAACAGGCTTCGATATCCTTCGGCGGGAAGAATTCGAAAGAGATTTTGGGCGCTTTGGTCATGGTCTGGTCCTCATTGCACTGACGGCTCTTGTGTCACGACAGGCCATGTGAGACAAATTCATAATTCTCAAGATCAACATGAGCGCCATTCAAGATGCACCTCGAATTCCGCCACTTGCGCACGATCAAGGCCATCCATGAAGAAGGGGGGCTGGCGCGCGCCGCCGACCGGCTCAACATCACCCAATCCGCGCTCTCCCACCAGGTCAAGGGGCTTGAGGATCAGGCCGGGGTGGAGCTGTTCGTCCGCCGCTCGAAACCGCTGAAACTCTCGCCCGCAGGCATGAAGCTGCTGGCGCTGGCCGAAGACGTGTTGCCCAAGGTGCAGGCGCTCGAGGACGAATTCCGTGGCATCGAAGAGGGCACTTCGGGCCGTCTGCACATCGCCATGGAATGCCATGCCTGTTTCGACTGGCTCTTTCCCGTGCTCAATCAGTTCCGCAAGGCCTGGCCGGAGATCGACGTCGACATCCGCCAGCGTCTCGCCTTTGGGGCGCTCCCCGCACTCGAACGCGAGGAGGTGGATTTCGTCATTTCCTCGGACCCCGAAGACATTCCGGGCATCACCTTCGTGCCGCTTTTCGATTATGCGCCGATGTGCGTTCTCTCCGCGAAATCGCCTTTGGCCGAGAAGCCCTTTCTCGAAGCCGGGGATTTCGCCGATCAGACCCTCATCACTTATCCGATGGACCGCGCCCGCCTCGACGTGTTCAAGACCTTGCTGACCCCCGCCGGGATCGAACCTGCGCAACAGCGTCAGGTCGAACTGACCGATGTGATCCTCATGCTGGTCGCCGCGGGGCGGGGTCTTTCGGTGCTCCCGGACTGGGTCATGCGCGACATCCGCAACCACCCGGATTACGCCATCCGTCCCCTGACCGCGACCGGCATCACCCGCCGGATGTACGCCGCCGTGCGCGAGGACGATGTGAGCAAACCCTACATGGCCCATGTGCTGCGCATCGCGAAAACCGAAGCCGTGAAGCTCCAGCGCGGGTGAAACCCGGCGGAACCGACGATTTTCCGCGCATTTCTTTGCCCTGAAACCCTTGGCAGGGCGGGCTTGGCGGCGTATACGCCCGGTTTGAACATCTCAACACCTTTCGGAGCCCGGACCCATGCAAGGCAGCGCCAATCTCAATGTCATGATCAAAGCCGCCCGTGCGGCAGGTCGTTCGCTGGTCAAGGATTTCCGTGAGGTCGAGAACCTTCAGGTTTCGTCCAAAGGCGCCGGCGACTTTGTGTCCAAGGCCGACATTCGCGCCGAAGAGATCATCCGCGAGACCCTGATGGAGGCGCGTCCGAATTACGGCTGGACCGGCGAGGAAAGCAAACCCGTCGAGGGCACCGACCCGACGCGGCGCTGGATCGTCGATCCGCTCGACGGGACGACGAACTTTCTCCACGGTCTGCCGCATTGGGCGATCTCCATCGCGCTCGAGCACAAGGGCGAGATCGTCTCCGGCGTCGTCTTCGACCCGGCCAAGGGCGAGCTGTTCTGGGCCGAAAAAGGCGCGGGTGCCTGGATGAACGACACCCGCATCCGTGTGTCGGGCCGCAGCAAGATGATCGAATCGATCTTCGCCACCGGTTTGCCCTTCGGCGGGCGCGGCGATCTGCCGGAAACCCTGCGCGATCTGGCGCGGCTTCTGCCCGCCACTGCCGGTGTGCGCCGCTGGGGCTCCGCCGCGCTCGATCTCGCCTATGTGGCCGCCGGTCGCTACGACGGCTTCTGGGAACGCCGTCTGAACGCATGGGACATGGCCGCCGGTGTGCTTCTCGTGAAGGAAGCGGGTGGGTTCGTCGAAGGGCTGCACCCCGAGGACAACCCGGTCGACAGCGGTGAAGTGATCTGCGGCAACGAAGCGCTGTTCGAGCGGTTCGCGGCCATCATCCGCGTAGCCTGAACGCAGTTTTCCGCATGACGCTTGCTCCGGCAGGGCCGCACCGCAGGGCGCGGCTCACGGAAGCGTGAGTTTTCCTCGCAAATGCGCGGTTCCTGCCCTGATTTCGTCGCTTTCTCATGGAAAGCTGATCGGGATCATCGGAGGGATAGACGTGATTGACAGATTCAAACATTTTTGCGCGCTCTTCCGTGCAGATGACGAGGGGGCTGTGACGGTCGACTGGGTCGTGCTTGTCTCGGCCATCGTCGGGATGAGCATCATGGTGCTGTCGATCATCTGGCAGGGGGCCTTCACCTTCTCGATGCGGTTGAATTCCGAAGTCGAAAGCATGGACGTCGTGAATTATACCGACGCCTCGGAAGACAACTCTTCAGCAGAAAACGCTGCAGAAGACAACACCGCGGAGCAAAGCTCTTCGGCCAGCTTCTAATAACGCCATTCGTTCAAAGCCGTGAGCCCCAGCCTGACGGCCGCGTCTGCCGTATGCAGGACGGTGCGGGCAGGATCGTGTGGCTTTTGCTGTCCGTGGTGATCAGCGCCGGCGCCGGACAATCGGTACGGAGCTTCGGGCATAGCGCGCCGCGGCATGCACCGGTCGTCCGTGGGTGCGCTGCCAATAGATCGGTCCGCCAAGTCGAAGCCAAAGTGGTAGGGCCAGCACCACCCCCGCGACAAAGCCGCCGACATGCGCCAGATGCGCCACCCCGCCGGCGCCCGCCGTCGAACTCAGCTCCGCCACAACCTGAAGCGCGAACCAAAGCCCCAGCATGACCCAGGCGGGCAGGGGGAAGACCTTGAAAAAGATGATGAAGATGAACAGCACATCGACCCGCGCTTTCGGGAACAGCAACAGATAGCCCCCCATCACCCCCGCAATCGCGCCCGAGGCGCCCACCATCGGCACGCGCGATCCGGGGTCCGCAAGATATTGCGCCATCCCGGCCGCAAGCCCGCACAGGAGATAGAAGCCGAGATAGCGCATATGCCCCATCTCGTCTTCGAGATTGTCGCCGAAAATCCACAGGAACAACATGTTGCCCGCGATATGCATGACGCCCCCATGCATGAACATGGAGGTGAGAAACGTATCGTAGCCGGAGCCCTGGCTGATCCGTGCGGGCAGAAGCGCCCAGTCCGAATAGATCGACAAAAGCGCACGCTCGTCGCCATAGCTCGGCAGCATCGCCAGAAACACCGCCAGGTTCACCGCGATCAGCGCATAGGTGACAAGGGCGGGACGGCGCGAGGGGTTATGATCGCGGATCGGAAACATCAGACCTCAGCCTCGCAGGCTCTGGTAAAACGCGATGTCCCGCGCATAAAGCGCCTCGATCAAAGCGCGCTCCCGCACACTGATCTCAAGCTTCTTCTTGCGGGAATCCGTCGCATGGTGCAGCACATTCTGGAGCCCTGAAAACTGCCCGAAATAGGTCATGCAAACCCGTTCCAGAAAGGGCTCAAGCCGCTCCACCGTCCCGACATCATAGCGCTCGATCGGACCGGGGATCATGTCGAGCTGCGGCAGGTAATGGCCATTCTGGTAATAGTCATTGTCCCGCAGCGCGATCAGGAATTGTTCCAGTGTGGGGATCGTTTCTTCATCGCCGGCATAGCGATGCTGACGGATGAAGGCGGCGCTATGCCCCTTGTCGCGCCATGCGGAAACCGCACGTTCAACGGGGTCGCGCAGCACGGTAATCTTTGCCGCGGCCTCGAATTCACGCGGCCAGGGCAGCATGTTGAACAGGGCTTTGAGCCGATTGATCCGCACATCTTCCAGCCCTGGCCGAGAGGCGTTGGCCATCGTGCGCACGATGGTCGAATTGGCGCATTTCGGCAGGCGGGCGTAAAACAGCTTCTGCGCCGGGGCATAGCAGACACGGGACATCGCGGCCTGACGCGCACGCTCCGGCAAGAGCGCCGTGACCGGATAGCTGTCGGGGGAGGCGTACCGGGTGCGCACCAGACGGTTGCGCAGATTGCGTTTCGCCATCGCTGCAACCGGGGCGTTTCGTCCGGTCAGGCCGTTGTCTGACATGAGCGCTCTTTCTGCGAAAGGATCGGTTTTCTTGTGCGGCGAACACATGGCCGGGTCAAGAGGCGCGCTGACATCCGCTGCGTCGCTGCGCTGCGGCGTGTTTCCGCGCGCCTTTCCTTCGCACCGGCAGAAACACGCCAATTGTCCGGGCTTTGCCACAATCTGGCCGCATTCATGACCTCTTGCCTTTATAGCCTCGCAAAAACCCGACGAGGCAGCGATGCTCAAACGACTTCTCTTAGCGGCTCTCATGTTCATGCCCACGGCGCTGTTCGCGGACAAGGCCGGGATCGGCGCGTGGGAAAATTCCAACCAGACGATGTTGCGCTGGATCGAGGACGCGCCTGCGCTCGATTGGTATTACACTTGGCGCCCGACCCAGATGTGGTCGAAAGACACGCGCCGCCGCTCCGTCGAATTCGTGCCGATGATCCGCGACGCAGGGGATGTGAACAAGAAAATCGTCTCCGACCTGCCGGTGCGCACGCTTCTGGCCTTCAACGAACCGGATTCCCGCAAGAGCGCAGGCAGCAATCTGTCCGTCGAACAGGCCGTCGCCCTCTGGCCGAAACTCGAAGCCCGCGGGTTGCGCCTCGGCAGCCCGGCGGTGACCCAAGGCCAGACGCTCGGCAAAACCTCATGGCAGGGCCGCTTCATGGCGCAGGCGGAGGCCCGTGGCCTGCGCGTCGATTTCATGGCGGTGCACTACTATTCCACCAATGGCGACGTGAAGGCGTTTGAAAACTGGCTGCGCGCGGTGCATGCCGAATATGGCCGCCCGATCTGGGTCACGGAATTCGCCTATATCGACTGGTTCAATGTCCGAAGCGCCAATTACGCGCAAAATGCCGCTTTCGCCGAGGCTGCCATCCTGATGATGGAGCGGTTGCCCTTCGTCGAACGCCACGCCTGGTTTGCCGCCAATCCCTATCCCTATGCCGGAGGCGCGCCGCAGATCAATCTGGTGTCCAATACGTTGCAACCGACTCCGGTCGGCGTCGCTTTCGACCGTGCTCTGAGCCGTATCGGTGCGCGGCGTGTGGCCTCCGCCGAAGAGTGACGTCGCCGCTCCCCGCCCGCAAATCGGCTTGCCTCCGCTCCCGCATCCTGTAACGCTCCGCCGCGACATGTTTCTCCCTGCGCCCTCTGGGCAAGCCGGGGGCAAGATGTTAGGAGGCGGGCATGGCTTGATCCGGGGCAATCGGCCCGATCTCTTGCCCGGATAAGGCAGGCCCGCGTGGTGGAATGGTAGACACAGAGGACTTAAAATCCTTAGGCCGTATAGGCCGTGCCGGTTCGAGTCCGGCCGCGGGTACCAGGGTCTCCGGAAGACCGTCTGAGCAAAGGGATGCGCCGTGCAATTCACGTCCGAAGTCATCATCGCGACCTATAACAAGCCGGACTATCTGCGCCTGTGTCTCAAGAGCATTGCGGAGCAGAGCCAGCGTCCCACCTCGATCTGTCTGGCCGATGACGGCTCCGACGCCCGGATCGACCCGGTGATCGAAGCGTTTCGTGAGGCCCATCCTGATCTGCCGCTGCGCCGGTCGTGGCATGAGGATCAGGGTTTTCGCAAATCCGTCGCGCTGAACCGGGCGATTGCCGGCTCGACCTGCGACTATCTGGTGTTTCTCGACGACGATGTGATCCTGCACCCCGAGGCTCTGGCGCGGCATTTCTCCTGTGCCACGCGCGGGCGCTATCTCACCGGCTCGCTGATCCGTCTCGATGCCGATCTGACGGGGCGGCTTCTGGAGGCGCAGAGCTATGGCTGGGCAGAAGGCCGTCTCGCGGGCTGGACTCCGAAAGGCCGCTCGCAATGGCTGAAATCCATGCCCTTTCCGTCCGGTGTCATGGCGCTTTTCGACCGTCTCTCGCCGGTCGCACCGAATTTTCAGGGGGCCTGTGCCTCGGTCTGGCGCGACGACGTTCTGCGGGTCAACGGCTTCGAGGGCAACATGTCCTATGGCGGGCTCGACAAGGAAATCGGCGTGCGGCTGCGCAATGCGGGCATTCGTGGTCGCCATGTGCGCTATACCGCCCCGGCTTATCACCTCGACCACGGGCGGTCCTATGCCGACCAGAAGGTCAAAAGCGCCAACCGCGCCTATATTCTCGCCCTGCGCAAATCCGGCGAGACGCGCGCGGTGAATGGCATTGCCGAACTGGACGCCGTCTGAGCGGTCCGACAAAAGTCCGACAGGTGTCCGACGCAAATCCGACACTAAAAAAGCCCTCCGTCTGGAGGGCTTTCTTGTCTTATTCGAACATTTGCGCGATGCGGCTTAGCTGCGAATCCCGGCGAATTTGGCCTGCCACTCTTCGCGCTGCTCGTCGTCGATCTTGGCGAAAAGATTGTCGGGAACGACGAAAGCATGACCGGGTTTCAGCGCCTCAAGCGCCCCCGCAACGTCCTCGGGCCAATCGAGATCCGTCAGCGCCAGAGCGGTCTGGAGCTTGCCCGCCGTGTCGGGGATGAAGGGCGCGGAGAGGCGCGCGTAAAGCCCGATCAGGTTGAGGCCCAGACGGACCTGTGCGGCAGCCTTCTCCGGGTCTTCCTTGAAGGTCGACCAAGGGGCGGCCGATTGCAGATACTCGTTGCCCGCGACCCAGATGGCGCGGAGCGCATTGGCGCCCTTCCGCACGTCAATTGCGTCCATATGGCTTTGATATTCCGCCACTTTCGCGGTCAGGTCGGCAATCAGCGCCTGTTCCTGTTCGCCATATTCCCCACCTTCCGGCACGGTTTCGCCAAACTTGGAGCGGCAGAATTTGGTGATCCGCGAGACGAAGTTGCCCAGCACATCGGCGAGGTCTTTGTTCACCGACACTTGGAAGTTTTCCCATGTGAACTCGCTGTCCGAGCTTTCCGGTGCGTGGGACAAAAGCCACCAGCGCCAGTAATCCGACGGCAGGATCGACAGCGCCTGATCCATGAACACACCGCGCCCGCGCGAGGTGGAGAACTGGCCGCCGTCGTAGTTCAGATAGTTGAACGATTTGATGTAATCGACCATCTTCCACGGTTCGCCCGCGCCCAGCATGGTGACCGGGAAAGACAGGGTATGGAACGGCACGTTGTCCTTGCCCATAAATTGCACATATCGAACATCGTCGGCGCCTTTGTCCGTGCGCCACCAACGCTCCCAGGCCTCGTCCCCAAGCCCTTGTTTCTCGGCCCATTCCGCGCCGCAGGCAATGTACTCGATCGGGGCATCAAACCAGACATAAAACACTTTGCCGTCCATGCCGTCCCAAGGCGCGCCCTCGAATTGCACCGGCACGCCCCAGCTCAGATCGCGGGTGATCCCACGGTCCTGCAAGCCGTCGCCGTCGTTCAGCCATTTCTTGGCAATCGACGTGGTCAGAACTGGCCAGTCGGTCTTGCTGTCGATCCAGTCATTGAGTGCATCACGCATGTTCGACTGTTTAAGGTAGAGGTGTTTCGTAACCCTTTCCTCAAGGTCCGTTGCGCCAGAGATCGTCGAATGCGGGTTGATCAGATCGGTCGGATCGAGCTGTTTCGTGCAATTGTCGCACTGATCACCGCGCGCGCTGTCATAGCCACAATTGGGGCAGGTGCCCTCGATATAGCGATCCGGCAGGAAACGCCCGTCTGTCACGGAATAAATCTGTGTCTCTTCAACCACTTCGATCAGGCCGGCCTCGTAAAGCCGGGTGGCGAGATATTGGGTCAACTTGTGGTTCTGCGCCGAGGACGACCGCCCGAAATGGTCGAAGGACAGGCGGAACCCGGCGGCAATCTCGGCCTGAACGTCGTGCATCTCGGTGCAATAGTCTGCGACAGGCTTGCCCGCTTTCTGCGCCGCGATCTCGGCCGGGGTGCCGTGTTCGTCGGTTGCGCAGAGGAACAGGACCTCGTCGCCCCGCGCCCGGCGGTACCGCGCGTAAAGATCGGCAGGGAGCTGGGAGCCCACGAGATTGCCGAGATGCTTGATGCCGTTGATATAGGGCAGGGCGGAGGTGATGAGCGTGCGTGCCATGTGGGTCGTCCGGTCGTCCGTTACAGATATCTTCCCGTTTCTCTATCGCGCTTGGCGATAAAGAGCCAGAGGTGAGGCGATGCCCATGAAAAAAGGCGCGCGGGGAAGCCGCGCGCCAGTGTCCAACAGGGAGTTGAATCAGAGGGCCGTGTAGCCCGAGTCCACGAGGTGATAGGAGCCGGTAATGAAGCTCGCCCGATCCGACAGGAGGAAGGCGACAAGCGCCGCAACCTCTTCGGGTTTGCCAAGCCGTTTCGCGGCATGGCGTGCGCGGAGATTTTCAAGCACCTCTTCGGGCAGGGAGCCGACCACGAGCGGGGTTTCGATATAGCCCGGTCCCACGGAATTGACCCGGATGTTGTCGGCGGCCATTTCGAGGGCTGCCGCTTTCGTCATCCCCACGACCCCGTGTTTCGCGGTCACATAGGCGGAAATGTTGAGATCCGCCACGGAGCCAAGGATCGAAGCCATGTTGACGATTGCACCGCCGCCGGTGATCTTCATCGCCTGCGCGCCGTAATGCATGCCGTAGAACACACCCATCAGGTTGATGTCGATCACCTGTTTCCACTTGATCGGGTCCACATCGGTGATCGGTGACAAGGGGCCGCCGATGCCTGCGTTGTTCACCAGAAGATCGAGCTTTCCTGTCTCACTGACGGCGAAATCCACCATGGCTTTGACGCTGTCGGGATCGGAAACATCCCCTGCGAAGGCCAGAGCCTTACCGCCGGTTTTCTCTATCTTGGCTACTTCGGTCTTGGCCGCATCGCCGTGCAGATCGGCAACGATGATCGTGGCTCCGCCGCGCGAAAGCTCTTCGGCAACCGCCGCGCCGATCCCGGATGCGGCCCCTGTGACAATCGCGGTTTTGCCGTCGAAACGAAGGTCCATGATCCATTCTCCAATAATATCGGTCTTGTCTTTTCAAAAGATCAGATAAGCTGTTCCGGCACTTTGACGAGGCGCAAATCTGCATCGCAGATATGCGCGAATGTGGAGTTTCGGAAAACGTCGCGAAAAACTTTGTGCCGACGGCTTGCTCTGCGGCGCAGCGAGGCTAGTGTGAGCCGCAACTCGCACTGACACAGGACAGCTCCCCATGAAAATGCGCAAAATTGGCCGCAGCGATCTTCTGGTTTCCGAAATTTGCCTCGGCTCCATGACCTGGGGCAGCCAGAACACCGAGGCCGAGGGCCACGCCCAGATTGATCGGGCCAAGGAAGTCGGTGTGAATTTTATCGACACCGCCGAAATGTACCCGGTGAACCCGGTGCGCAAGGAGACGGCGGGGGATACCGAAGAGATCATCGGCCAGTATCTTGCGGCACGCGGCGGGCGCGAGGACTGGGTGATCGCCTCGAAAATCGCGGGCTCCGGCAATATCAACGAAGAGGGCATTCTGGCCTCGAACTTGGAGGCGCGTCTCGACGCGAGCCTCAAGCGGCTGAAGACCGATTATGTTGATCTCTACCAATTCCATTGGCCGAACCGTGGCTCCTATCACTTCCGGCAGAACTGGCGGTTCGATCCGTCGAAACAGCCCTCTAAGGCCGAGATCGAAGACAATATGCGCGGCGTGCTCGAGGTCATGGCGAGCTTGCAGAAAAAAGGCAAAGTGCGCGAATTCGGCACCTCCAACGAAAGCGCATGGGGCATGTCGGAATGGTTGCGGCTGGCGACCGAAATGGGCGCGCCGCGGATGCAGTCGATCCAGAACGAATATTCACTGATGTGCCGCCTCTACGACCTCGATCTGGCGGAGCTGGCGGTGCATGAGGAGATCACGCTTCTGGCCTATTCGCCTCTGGGGGCGGGTCTTCTGACCGGCAAATACGAGGGCGGCACGGTGGTGCCGAAAGGCTCGCGCATGGATTTGAACGGCAATCTCGGCGGCCGTGTCGCCGAACGCACATGGCCCGCCGAGCGCGCCTATGTCGCGCTTGCGCAAAAACATGGACTCGACCCGACGACCATGGCCGTGGCCTGGACCCTGACGCGGCCTTTCGACACCATGCCGATCATCGGAGCGACCTCTGTCGAACAGCTTGAGAAATCTCTCGACGCGCGCGATATTGTGCTCGACGCGGAGCTGCTCAAGGAGATCGAGACCCTCCATAAGGCACATCCGCTGCCCTATTGAGCCGCTATTGAGGCCCTGTTGAGGATTGATCGAGTATGCGTGAATTCGTTTTGCCGGTGCTGGTCGCACTGGCGTTGACCGCCTGTCAGGCCGAGACACCGGAGCCGGATGCGGGCTATGGCCTCGCGGGTTACAATCCGAACGCGACAGACGCCGAGAAAGCGGCCTGCGCAGCGCAGGGCGGCGAATATCGCGCCGCCGGGCTCGGCGGGTTCATGACCTGTTTCACGACGCCGAAAGATGCGGGCAAGAGCTGTTCGAAATCCACCGATTGTTCGGGCAACATATGTCTGGCCCGCTCGCGCAGCTGTGCGCCGATCATGCCTTTGTTCGGCTGCAACGACATTCTGGATGCCGAAGGGCGGCAGGTGAGCCTGTGCGTGGATTGATCTCTCGGGGATGGGGTGCCGCACTTTCCCTTGCGGTTCTGAGCGGCTGCATGAACCCCGCGCCGAATGCCGGCGGGTTTCGCGATCCGCAGGCCAACATGTCTTCCATCGCTGCGCTCGATGCGCTGAAATTCTCCGGTCGCTGGTATGAGGTGGCGGCTTTCGTGCCGGAAGGCGCGTCCTGCGTCATCGGCGCGGTGACCTTCACCCGTCAGAAGAGCGGCGATCTCATGGTGACCGAGGGGCCCTGTGCCGATGGTCGCCCGCGTCAGGGGCTGGCACGGCAGGTCGGTCCGGGGCGCTATGCCTTTGCGGGCGATGAGTTCTGGGTGCTCTGGGTGGATGCGGAATACCACACGGCGGTGATCGGATACCCGTCCGGTCAGGCCCATGTGCTGTCGCGCGACATGGTCCTGCCGCCGGATCGCAAACTGGCGGTCGAGGGCATCCTCGAATGGAACGGCTACGACATCTCCCGCCTCCGTCCTGCGCGCCGGAAATGATCTGACGGCAAGCGGTTTCGCGCCCCTTCACGCGGTGTGATGGGGCTGGCCAAAATTTTTGACTAGGCGGTTCGGAAAAACCCGCCTATAGGCCCTTTCATGATCATGGAACGCACATATTTCGAGCACGCGAAAAAGATTCTCGCGCTGGGCCTGCCCTTGGCGGGCTCTCAATTGGCGCAATTCGCGGTGCATATGACCGATGTCATCATGATGGGGTGGTACGGGCTCGATGAGCTGGCCGCCCTCGTGCTGGCCTCGGGCTTCTGGTTCATCCTGTTCATTCTCTTCGCGGGATTTGCCTTTGCCGTCATGCCTTTGGTTGCCACGGCGGCGGGGCGAGGCGATAGTACGACCGTGCGCCGCGCCACCCGCATGGCGATCTGGCTCTCGCTGATCTCGGGCGTGGTGATCTATCCGATCTTCGGGTTTTCCGACGACATTCTCGTCATGCTCGGTCAGGAACCGCATATCGCCGCGCAGGCCCGGCCCTATCTCGCCGTCGCGGGGATCGAGATGTTCCCGGCGCTCATCGTTGCCGTCTTCCGCAGCTATTTCTCCGCGCTCGAACGCACCCGCGTCGTGCTGTTTGCGGTGGTCGGAGCGGTTCTGCTCAATGCGGGTCTCAATTACATCCTGATCTTCGGCAATTTCGGCGCACCGGAGCTGGGCGTTCTGGGCTCCGCCATTGCCTCGCTGATCGTCAGCATCTGCATGATGATCGTGCTGGCACTCTATGCCGCCAAGGCGACGCCGGAAAACGATCTGTTCCGCAATCCGTTCAACCCGGATTGGGCCATGTTCTCCACCGTGTTCAGGATGGGCGTGCCGATCGGCCTGACCTCGCTCGCCGAGGTGGGCCTGTTCAATGCCGCCGCCCTGATGATGGGCTGGATCGGCACCGAGACGCTCGCCGCGCACGGCATTGTTTTGCAGCTCACGGCCATCGTCTTCATGGCCCAGATCGGCCTGTCGCAGGCGGGAACGATCCGCGCGGGCAACGCCATGGGGCGCGGTGATGAGGCGGATCTGCGCAAGGGCGCGCGTGTCGTCGTCGTCATGTCGCTGGTGATGGCCGGTCTGGCGTCTCTGCTGTTCATCCTCGTGCCGGATTTCCTCATCGGGCTGTTCATCGCCCCCAACGAACCCGCCCGCGACCAGGTGCTCGCCATTGGTGGTACGCTCATCATCCTCGCGGCGGCGCAGCAGTTCTCCGACGGCGGTCAGGTCGTGGCCCTGTCCCTGCTTCGGGGCCTGCACGACACGGCGGTGCCGATGTGGCTCGCCAGTTTCAGCTATTGGGTGCTGGGCCTGCCCGCCGCCTATATCTTCGGCTTTGTTCTGAACTGGGGGGCGACGGGGGTCTGGATGGGCTTTGTCTTCGGTCTGACCGCCGCATGGGTGAGCATGAGCTATCGGTTCTGGAAATACAAATCCCACATCTCGCGGGGCGCGGGGGCGGCTTAATCCTTTTTCAGGATCCGGTCGGCCTTCTTGCGCACCAGAACCGTGCGCAGGTCATGCATCGCCAACAAAAGCGCATCGGTCACGTTCTCCAACTGCTCGTCTGTCGCCCGGGTCTGCACCCAATGGGCGGTCAGGTTGAGGTAGTCGATGGCGCGGTGGATGTCGTCAATGTCGCGTTGCGCCAAAAGCGCGACGCGTTCCGCCATCCACTCTTCGATCACGCGCAGATCCTCGGGCGTCAATTCACGCCCGCCATGCGGCTTGATCTCCCCGTTTTTCACGTTCACCGCCGCGATCTGTTCCATCTCGATCCGGCGCTGACGGTTTTCCGTGTCCACCCGGAACACAAAGGCGCCGTTTTCACGGACACGGAAGTAATATTCGGGGAGATCGACGCTCATTTCAGCCCTTTGCAGAAGGTCTGGATGCGGGCGCAGGCCTCTTTCAACGCTTCGTCCGAGGTCGCGTAGGAGACGCGGAAGTTGGGCGACAGGCCAAAGGCCGCGCCGAACACCACGGCGACACCGTTTTCTTCCAGAAGGGCGGAGGCGAATTCCTCGTCATTGGTGATTTTGGCGCCGCCCGCCGAGGTCTTGCCCAGACAGCCGGAGATGTCCGGGTAGACGTAGAACGCCCCCTCGGGAGTCGGGCAGGTGATGCCCTTTGCGGCGTTCAGCATCTCGACCACCATGTTGCGACGGCGCACGAAAGCTTCGTTGTTGGAGGCGATGAAATCCTGCGGCCCATTGAGGGCCTCGACTGCGGCATATTGCGAGATCGAACAGGGGTTCGAGGTCGATTGCGACTGCACCTTGCGCATCGCTGCAATGAGTTCCACCGGACCCGCCGCATAGCCGATCCGCCAGCCGGTCATCGCATAGGCCTTGGACACGCCGTTCACGGTCAACGTGCGCTCGTAGAGACCCGGCTCGATCTCGGCGGGGGTGCAGAATTCGAACCCGTCAAACGCGAGGTGCTCGTACATATCGTCCGACATCACCCAGACATGCGGGTGTTTCATCAGCACGTCCGTGAGCGCTTTCAGCTCTTCCTTGGAATAGCCCGCGCCCGTCGGGTTCGAGGGCGAGTTGAAGATGAACCATTTGGTCTTCGGCGTGATCGCGGCGTCGAGTTGGTCGGCCGTGATCTTGAACGCGTTCTCCAGCTTGCCCTCGATCGCGACCGGCGTGCCGCCCGCGAGCAAGACCATATCCGGGTAGGACACCCAGTAGGGCGCGGGGATGATCACCTCGTCGCCCGCGTTCAGCGTCGCCACCAGCGCGTTGTACAACACCTGTTTGCCGCCCCCCGACACAGAGACCTGCGCGGGCACATAATCGAGGTTGTTGTCGCGTTTGAACTTGGCGCAGATCGCTTCTTTCAGCTCCGGCAGCCCGTCCACGGCGGTGTATTTCGTTTTGCCTTCCTCAATGGCGCGGATGCCCGCCGCCTTGATGTTCGCGGGCGTGTCGAAATCCGGCTCACCGGCACCGAGGCCAATGACATCCTTGCCCGCCGCCTTCAGCTCGCGCGCCTTATTGGTCACGGCGATGGTCGGGGAGGGTTTCACACGGGAGAGCGTTTCAGAGAGGAAGGGCATGGTCATGAGTCCATTTGCGTTAGATCGCCGTAGTGATAGCGTCAAAACCGGCTCGCCGCCAAGACGTCCCCTTGCGATAAAGCCGCAATGCGTGCAAAAAGCCTGCGATCACCGGAGAGCGCGGGAAGAAAACCATGACCGAGACCATCGACATTCGCCGCAAACGTCTGAAAATCCGGGCCTGGCGGCGTGGGATCAAGGAAATGGACCTGTTGATCGGCGGCTATGCCGACGACCATCTTGCGACCATGACCGAGGCCGAACTCGATGAATTCGAACGGCTGATGGACGAGCACGATCAGGATCTTCTGTCCTATGCGACCGGCCTGAAACCCGTGCCCGAGGCGATCAGGCCGATGCTCGACAAACTCATCGCCTCCGCCGATCACGCCTCCTGGGGCATCAAGGGTTAAGGCCCGCTTACCGGAACCGGCGCCGACTTCACGCAATTTTTCCACCAATTTGCGACGATTCGAGAAATTTGCGCGATTTAACTATATTTTGGGAAATTCGCGGCAATCTGCCTCCGATGAGCCTTTGGCGGAGTGACAGATGAGCATGCATTCAACATTCGTAAAACCGGTCGAAACCCCCTTCATGTCGCAATATCTGGAGGCGCTTTCGCTCGTCGAAAGATTGCACCGGCTGTTGCTCGACGTGATCAAGGATGAATTCGAACGGGTCGGCATTCTCGAAATCAACGCCGTTCAGGCGCTTTTGCTGTTCAACATCGGCGAGAACGAAGTGACCGCCGGGGAGCTGAAATCGCGTGGCTATTATCAGGGCTCGAACGTGTCCTACAATCTCAAGAAACTGGTGGATATGGGCTATATGCACCATCAGCGCTGCGAAATCGACCGCCGCTCCGTCCGGGTCAAGCTCACCGACAAGGGCAACCATGTGCGTGTCACCGTCGCTGATCTCTTTGCCCGCCACGCCGAAGGGCTTCAGGGCAAGGGCGTGATTTCGTCGGAGGGTATCGAAGACATCAACAGCTCGCTGCGCCGGGTCGAACGCTATTGGGCCGATCAGATCCGCTATATCTACTGAGGGGGCGCACCTCTCCCCTGCCACTTCGCCAGAGGCGTCACCCCGTCAAGCCATCCGACCGACACCGTCTGCAACTCCTTGAGCAATTTTCGGGTCATCGCGTGCTCGTAATCCTCATAATTACGCGCCCGCTCGACAAAGGCCCCATGGCCCTTGAGTACGGCCCCCCGGAAATAGCTTTCCAGCATGTTGAGCTCCGCCTCGACCGATTCGGCACTGGCCTGATCTGATCCCGTCGAGACGATCAGCCCGTTGATCGTCACATCCGCCAGTCCCGGCTCAAACCGCACCCGCTCGGGTTTGTCGCCCGCGTTCGAGCGTCCGTCTGCGGAGAGATCGAGCGTCAGCCGCCAACAGTCCTGCCGCTCCCGCAACAAGACCCCGCCATGGCGCATCGCCTCGCCAAGCGCCGTGCCGATGCCATGCGGCCCCCGCTCTGTCGCCCGCAACGTGGCTTGTACCTCGGCCAGATCTTCGGCGCTCCGGATCGGCCGCCACGCCACAAGATCGCGCGGCGCATCGTCCGCCGCCCATTCGTAAACCGCGATCCAGACCGGCGCGCCTTCCATCGCCAAAAACGCCCGCTGAACCTCGGGTGCCGCGAGCGCACTTGCCAGCCCTTCGATCTGGAGATGCCATTCCACGGTATCCACAGACCCCGACACATCGAGCCCAAGCGCCAGCGCCTGACGACAGGTCTCCGCCTCTGCGGCTCCCGCGCCCAACAGCGCCAGTGCGATGAGGCTCGATTTTACCAATGCCCGGTGTTCCCCATTGAGGCCCATGGCTCGGCGGGGGCAAGGCTCTCGCCCTTTTGCAAAAGCTCGATCGACACATTGTCCGGCGAGCGCACGAAGGCCATATGCCCGTCGCGCGGTGGCCGGTTGATCACCACACCCGCGTCCATCAGTTTCTGGCAGAGCGCGTAAATATCTTCGACCTCATAGGCCAGATGGCCGAAATGTCGGCTGTCCGACGGAAGCCCTTCGTCGCCATCCCAGTTATACGTCAGTTCCACCGGGCATTCCGGTTGACCTTCGGGGGC
The DNA here is from genome assembly GCF_002407265.1 of Celeribacter ethanolicus. Taxonomy (NCBI): domain Bacteria; kingdom Pseudomonadati; phylum Pseudomonadota; class Alphaproteobacteria; order Rhodobacterales; family Roseobacteraceae; genus Celeribacter; species Celeribacter ethanolicus. Next base: position 1,662,767 of record NZ_CP022196.1, on the reverse strand, counting down.
CATGAAAATCAACGAAAACCGCCCGGCCTCGCTTTCATGGCGTTTGGTCTCCTTGAGCCCCAAAAGCTCGAAAAACGCCATGGATTTTTCCAAATCCTTCACCCGGACCATCGTGTGCAGATAGCGCATAGGACTTCCTCCTGTCTGTCTTTGTCCGGACTCTAGCCTCTCATTTGGCAAATTCCACGTTTTTGCGCGCTTGCCGCTTGGCGAACCCCCTTTGCATTTGTATGACTGGACTCCCGGAACCCACAACATCTTGGGGGATGCGACGTGCAGCAATACCACGACCAGCTCAAAACCATTCTGGCCCATGGGGTCGACACTACGGATCGCACCGGCACTGGCACGCGATCCTATTTCGGACTTCAGGCGCGCTACGATCTGGCCGATGGGTTTCCGATGGTCACCACGAAAAAGCTGCACCTGCGCTCGATTATCCATGAACTTCTGTGGTTTCTGTCGGGTGACACCAATATTCGCTACCTCAAGGAGAACGGGGTTTCGATCTGGGACGAATGGGCCGACGAGAACGGCGATCTCGGGCCGGTTTACGGCGCGCAATGGCGCAAATGGCCGGGGCATGAGCGCGGGCCGATTGACCAGATCGAGAACCTTCTGGCCGCGATCCGCAACAGCCCCGATTCCCGCCGTCTCATCGTCTCCGCCTGGAACCCGGCAGAGGTCGACAACATGGCGCTGCCGCCGTGCCACACGCTCTGGCAGGTGAAAATCCTCGGCGGCAAGATGCATCTCCAGCTTTACCAACGCTCCGCCGACATGTTCCTCGGCGTGCCGTTCAACATCGCCTCTTACGCGCTTTTGCTCGCCATGCTGGCGCAGGTCACGGGCTATGAGCCGGGCACATTCGTGCATTCCATCGGCGACGCGCATATCTATGCGAACCACATGGATCAGGTGGAGCTGCAACTCTCGCGGACGCCGAAAGCCCTGCCGAAACTCCGGCTCAACCCGGATGTGACAAACCTGTTCGATTTCAAATTCGACGACATCGAGATCCTCGACTATGACCCCGATCCGGCGATCAAGGCGCCGGTGGCGGTCTGAGGGCGCGCGCATGATCACACTCATCGCAGCCCGCGACCGCAATGGCGCCATTGGCAAGGACAACACCATCCCTTGGGAGGCCCCGGAGGACATGCGGTTCTTCATGCGCGAAACCATGGGGGGCGCGGTCATCATGGGGCGTCACACCTGGGACAGCCTGCCGTTCAAGCCTTTGAAAAATCGCCTCAATCTCGTTGTGTCCAGTCAAGGTGTCGATCATGAACATGTCTTCGCCACGGTTGAGGAGGCAATCGCCTTTGCCCGTGCCGAGGGCCGCGCCCGGATCTACGCCATGGGGGGCTTCGGGATTTACAAGGCCATGTTGCCACTGGCCGACCGGCTCGTGATCACCGAGGTGGACACGGAAGTCGAGGGGGCTGACACATGGCTCCCGGCCTTCGATCCGATGGACTGGCGCGAGGTCTCCCGCATGGTGCTGCGCGAAGCGGCACCGCGTTGTGACGTTGTGGAGTGGGTGAGGTAAATCTTCTTCTGCGGCGCGGATTGTTTTGGATGGGTGGACAATCTGCCGGGGGAGCGAAGCAAAACTTGCCGCCTATGCCGCAGAGGGCTAGGCTTTTGCCAAGTTCACCATGGAGTATGAGTGATGAAAAACGCCGTTTTCGCCGCCATCGCCACCCTTGCCGCCGCCCCGGCCTTGGCTCAGGGAACACAGCCCTACAGCTACACTGTGCCGACCGTCGCCTACACCGGGAACAGCGCCAATTACTGCCCTGCGGGGTTGCAGCCGGTGATGGGACTCGATGGCATAAGCTGCGGGCGTCCGACCATGGCGGGACCTGCCGCCGCCGCGCCGCGACCGATGCCCGCGAAACCCGCAGCTCCGGTCGAGGCCTCTGCCGTCACGCCCACGCCGCCCGCCGCCTATGAACCCGACACGATCATGATGGGTGGAAACTGACAGTCGCGAAGAGCCCAGTTTCTGCGCTTCCGTGCGGATTTTAGCGCGCTGAGTGTCATTTTCATGTTACATTCGATGCATGAGCATTCGAATGACAGGCCTTTTGACGGCAGTGACCGGTCTATGCGCCAGTTTCGGCGCCGGATTGGATGCGCAAAATCTGATCGGGGAGGTTCTGTGCGGCGCACAGGACGAGATTCACGCGAAACTCACCCGCCAGTTCGGTGTGGTGAAAACGGGTGCGGGGCTGCGCGGGCCGGAAGCGATCATGGAAATCTGGACCAACCCGACGACCGGCGACTGGACCTTGGTGCAAAGCTATGCCGAGGGACGTGCCTGTATTCTGGCCATGGGAGAGGCCTGGGAGATGAGCGGGTCTGAGACCGGTGAGACCGGGCCTGCTCCTAGTCTTCAATCTCCGAAAGGATGAACGCCGCAACCGCACGGCCGAGCACCTCATGGGCGGCGGCATCGAAATGCACCCCGTCGAGAGCGGAGACGGAAATCACCTCATTGGCGTCGAACACCGCCACATCGCGTGCCTCCGCCTCGGCGCGCATCGCGGCTTGTACCGCCTCTGCCTTCTCCGCCGCCCCCGCGTAAGTCTCGGCCAGACAGCCGGCGCCATGGGGACGCGGCGGCAGGATCAGGATCGGCTCGAACCCACCGTGCCGTGCCTGCATCTCTTCGGAAAGCGCCACATCGAGGTGGAAACCGCAGGCTGCGGCAATGTCCTCGGGATCGGCTTCGAAATGCGCCTTGAGATCGTTGGTGCCGAGCATGATGGTCATCGCATCAATCGGCCCGTGGCTCTCCAATGCGATGAACAGCCCCAGACGCCCGTCCATATGCGGCCCCATCTCCGGGTCGGGGAAGGCGAATGTCCGCCCCGGCAGGCCCTCTTCGACCAGATCCCAGCCCAGAGTCTCCGCCATCGCCACCGGCCAGCGCCGGGCAAGACGCGGCAGGTCGGAGGGACGGCTGCGCATCGGTTGCGTGCCATGGGTGTTGCTGTCGCCGAAGGTGAGGATCGAAGGCATTGCGGTCTCCATATGAAAAGCGGCCCCGGGCATATGCGCGGAGCCGCCGAATTTCAATCACATGTCCGATCTCGGATCAGAGCGCCTGAAGCTCGGTCGCCGAGGCGCGGCCGTCACGGCCTTCGCGCAGTTCGTAGCCGATTTTCATGTTGTCCGCGAGGCCGGTCATCCCGGCGCGCTCAACCGCGGAAATATGGACGAAAACGTCCTTGCCGCCATCATCGGGGGCAATGAAGCCGTAGCCTTTGGTGGTGTTGAACCATTTTACGGTGCCGGTGGGCATATCCCGTCTCTCCTTGTCGTTTCATCCGCCGCAACGTGCGACGGGCCGGTGCAGCCAGGTCTTCCAAGTCTTCCTGCTGCCCCATAGATAAAGGAGCGGTCGTTCGAAAGTCAGCAGTCACGCTTTCGAGTGTGAAGAAAGTGCGTATAAAGGCAAGCGACAAAATCGTAACAGTCGGGGCGGACAGGCGAATTTGCCTGAAAAGCCGCCAAAGCGCCACAAAATGGACCACTGAGGAGAGCGAAATGACGCTGATTTACGGGATCAAGACCTGCGATACCTGCCGAAAAGCGGTGAAAGCGCTGGGGGAGGAGCTCACGGACATCCGGGAAACGCCGTTGTCGCGGGCACAACTTGAGCGATTCCATGCGGCCTTTGGCGAGGCGCTGGTCAACACCCGTTCGACCACATGGCGTGGTCTGTCGGAGGCGGAACGCGCCCGCGACCCGCTCGATTTGCTGACGGATCATCCGACCCTGATGAAACGTCCGGTGATCGAGCGCGACGGCACGCTCTATCTCGGCTGGGGCAAGGATGTGCAGGCCGCACTTCTTTAATCCCGCCGCACGCGCGCCTATGTAGAGGCGACAGGCAAATCAGGAGCAACAGATGCGCAATGCGGCACTGGTCTTGGGCATTTTGGGCGGCGTGCTCGCCATGCTCGTCGGGTTCTTCAGCTACGGCTACACCGAAGCGATTGACCATTGGGGCGAGGTCGAGGGGCTGTTCGAACAGGTCCGAAACGTCGATCTGATCCGGGCGACGAGTTTCTTCGCGCCGATCCTTGCCATCGCCGGCGGTGCCATGGCCCGCGCCCGCGCTCTTTGGGGCGGGGGGCTGATGTTGCTGGCCGCAGCCCTGATGTACAATGGTTTCGGCTTCAACGTCTTTACCATGTTCCCGCTGGGCTTCTGCGTTCTGGGCGGTCTTCTGGCCTTGGCTGCGGGCAAGCCCGACGAGCCGAAAGCGCATTTCTAAATGCCGAAGACCAGCGGCGCCAGAATCTCCATCACCGCGAAAATCACCAACCCGGCGAGGATGTTGAGCCAGAACCCCGCCCGCACCATGTGTTTCAGCGTCAGCTTTTCATAGGAAAAGATGATCGCATTGGGCGGGGTCGCGACCGGCATCATGAAGGCCATGGATGCCCCCATCGCAACCGGCACGGTGAGCCAGAGCACGTCGATCTGAAGCCCCACGGCAACGGCGGCGAGGATCGGCAGGAAGGTGGCGGTCGAGGCGGTGTTGGAGGTGATCTCCGTCAGGTAGATGATCGCAAAGGACACCACGAGGATCAAAAGCCAGAGCGGCACATGTTCCAGCGCCCCGACCCGGTCGCCGATCCATTCCGCAAGCCCCGTGGCCTCGAACGCCCCGGCAAGCGCCAACCCGCCGCCAAAGAGCAACAGCACGCCCCAGGGCAGGGTGCGCGCGACGCTCCAGTCGACGAGAAACCCTTTGTCCCGGCTGATCGGCAGGGCGAAAAGTGCCAGTGCGGCGGCAATCGCGATGCCTGCATCGCCGATGGGCAGGCCGAGAAAGCCGCGACTGATCCAGAGAAAGGCCGCAACCCCGAAGACCAGCGCCACGAGTTTCTCCGCCCGGCTCATCGGCCCGAGCGCCTTGCGCTCATTGTCGATGACACCGCGCACGGAGGTCATCTCCAAGGTGCGGGAGGGGAAAATCACTCGTGTCAGAAGCACATAGGTCAGCGGCAGCATGATCAACACGACCGGAATGCCGATTTTCATCCAGCCGAAAAAGCCGATCTCGATGCCGTAGTTCTCCGACAGAAGGCTGGCGAGAAGCGCGTTCGGCGGTGTGCCGATCAGCGTGCCGACCCCGCCGATGGAGGCCGCATAGGCGATGGCGAGCATGAGCGAAATGCCGAATCGGTCGGCTTCTTTATGGTCGCGGGTTTGTGAGGCGATGAAGTCGATGACGGAGACCCCCACCGCATACATCATCACCGCCGTTGCCGTGTTGGAAATCCACATCGACAGAAAGGCGGTGGCCAACATGAAGCCCATCACGATGCGCGAGGGCGTGGTGCCGATGGCCGCGACGATGCCAAGCGCGATGCGCCGGTGCAGACCCCATTTCTGCATGGCGGCGGCAAGAATGAAGCCGCCGAGGAAGAGAAAGATCAGATGCGAGCCATAGCGTGCCGTGACATCGCCCACGGGCATGATGTTCATCAGCGGAAAGATCACGACGGGCAAAAGCGCCGTGGCTGGCAGCGGTAGCGCCTCGAACAGCCACCAGATCACCATCCAGAGCGTCACCGCAATGAGCTGCCATGCTTCGGGCGTCATGCCCGTGGGCGGCGGCAGAAGCAGCAAAAGCGCCATGGCCAGAGGCCCGGCGATCAGGGCCACGAGGCGCGTCGTGGAAATCCGGTTGTTCGTGCCGGTTTGCGGCAGGTGCGACGGCTCGGTCTGGGCCTTTAGTTCCGGTTTCTTGAGATGGCTGGTCATGGGCTCCTCCCAAAGCGCTCTCTATATATGTCTTGCAACCGGAGCGGGGGAGGGGATGCGACAAAAGAACCGCGCGCTCCGGGGGGAACGCGCGGCGGTTTCTCATCGGATCAGGCTCAGGCCAGATCGGGGGCCAGATCGGGCGCCTGTGCGTCTTTCGACAGTCCGGCGACGATCTCGTCCAGCGCCACGACGGCGGTTTCCTTCTGGCCCAGACGACGCACGGTGACGGTCTTCTCCTCGACCTCACGGGCGCCGACGGCCAGAATGACCGGCACTTTGCCAAGGCTGTGCTCGCGCACCTTGTAGTTGATCTTCTCGTTGCGAATGTCGGCCTCGGCGCGCACGCCTGCAGCTTTCAGTTGCGCGACCACCGCGTTCACGTAATCGTCGGCCTCCGACACAATGGAGGCGACCACGACCTGGCGCGGCGCAAGCCAGAACGGCAGGTGCCCCGCCGAGTTCTCGATCAGGATGCCGATGAAGCGCTCGAACGAGCCAAGCACGGCCCGGTGCAACATGATCGGACGATGTTTCGCGCCGTCCTGACCGATGTAATTCGCATCCAGTCGTTCCGGCAGGTTCGGGTCGACCTGAAGCGTGCCGCATTGCCATGCCCGCCCGATGGCGTCGGTCAGAACGAATTCAAGCTTCGGCCCGTAGAACGCGCCTTCGCCTTCCTGAATCTCGAAATCGTAGCCGGCGGCCTTGCAGGCATTGCCCAGCGATTCCTCGGCGTGATCCCAGCTTTCTTCCGACCCGATGCGCTTTTCGGGCCGGGTCGACAGCTTGATCTCCCAGTCGTCAAATCCGAGATCGGCATAGATTTTCGCAAGAAATTCAATGAATTTCTTGGTCTCCGCCTCAATGTCCTTTTCCTCGCAGAAGATATGCGCGTCGTCTTGGGTAAACCCGCGCACCCGCATGATCCCGTGCAGCGCGCCCGAGGGTTCGTAGCGGTTGCAGGACCCGAATTCCGCGATCCGCAAAGGCAGGTCGCGATAGGATTTCAGACCCTGGTTGAACACCTGAACGTGGCAGGGGCAGTTCATCGGTTTCAGCGCGTTGACGGTCTTCTCACGGGCATGATCCTCGTCCACTTCGACGATGAACATGTTTTCCTGATAGTTGTCCCAGTGGCCCGAAGCTTCCCAGAGCTTGCGGTTCACCACCTGCGGTGTGTTCACCTCGACATAACCGTCACGCTCCTGCTGACGACGCATGTAGTCTTGAAGCGTGGTGTAGATTTTCCAGCCGTTCGGGTGCCAGAATACCTGACCGGGGGCCTCTTCCTGCATGTGGAACAGGTCCATTTCGCGGCCCAGCTTGCGGTGATCGCGCTTGGCAGCCTCTTCCATCATGATTTCCCAGGCTTTCAGATCCTTGCGGTTCTTGAAGGCCACGCCGTAGATGCGCTGCAACATCGGACGCGAGCTGTCGCCCAGCCAATAGGCGCCCGCCACATGGGTCAGTTTGAACGCATCCGCCGGAACCTGCCCTGTGTGTTGCAAATGCGGGCCACGGCAGAGATCCTGCCAGTCGCCATGCCAATACATCCGAAGCGGCTCGCCTTCGGGAATGCGGTTCACCAGCTCGACTTTGAACGGCTCGTTGCGGGCGTTGTAATAGTCAATCGCCTCGTCGCGGCCCCAGATCTCCGTTTTGACCGGTTCGCGGGCGTTGATGATGTCCTTCATCTTCGCCTCGATTGCGCCGAGATCCTCGGGCGTGAACGGCTCTTCGCGGTCGAAGTCGTAGAACCAGCCATTGTCGCGCACCGGGCCGATGGTCACTTTGACATCGGGCCAAAGCTCCTGCACCGCCCGCGCCATGATATGCGCAAGGTCGTGACGGATCAGTTCGAGCGCGGGGGCGTCGTCTTGCATGGTGTTGATGGCGATGCTTGCGTCCACGTTGATCGGCCACTGGAGGTCCCAGTGCTGACCGTTGACGGACGCGGAGATCGCTTTCTTCGCAAGGCTGTTCGAGATGCTTGCGGCCACATCGGCAGGGGTCACGCCAGCCTCGAAGCTGCGCGAATTGCCATCGGGGAATGTGAGAGAAATCGGTGCCATGTCGGCTCTCCTCGTCGGTTTGGCGCCTACCAAGCGCCCGGTTGCGGGTATATATGTGTCGCGCTTTTCGCGCGCAGATCTGCCTATGTCAATTGCAAACAGGCATTTAACATCCAATTGTTACACGAGTTTTCTTGATTGTAGCCATTCTGGACAGCAATCTTTCTCTGTCCGACATCAGGAGATTCACATGCATACTTATGACGAAATTCTTGCTATCGCCGCCGAACGCAAAGGCGGGGCGGAAGAGGTTCTTCGCGACGTTTATATCCCGAAACTTCCGCATGAAATGGCCGAGACCCCCGATGCGGTCTGGCTGGCAGAGATGGCGAAACATATTTTTCAGGCCGGCATGTCGTGGAAAGTGGTCGAGGGCAAATGGCCCGGCATCGAGGAAGCGTTCCACGGCTTCGATGTCGATTATGTCGCGGGGCTTTCCGAAGACGAGATCGCGGCGCTGACGAAAGACTCGCGTCTGATCAAATCCGCGCCGAAAATCAAGGCTGTGGTCGACAACGCCAAATTCATCGCCAAGGTCAGCGCCGAGAATGGCGGCTTTGGCAACAAGATCGCCTATTGGCCCGCCGAAACCTATTTCGACCTTCTGGACTGGCTGAAAAAAGAGGGCGCACGGCTGGGCGGCAACACCGGTGCCATGGCGATGCGCTGGTGTGGGCGCGACGGGTTTGTCCTGTCCGACAGCGTCGTGGCCCGGCTGATCGCCGAGGGGGTGATCGACAAGGCGCCGACCTCGAAAGCTGCGAAAAAGGCCGTGCAGGAGGCGTTCAACACCTGGCGCGAACAGTCCGGCCAGACACTCAACACCATCTCGCGGGTGCTGGCCCAGAGCATCGACGCCTGAACTGAGCAGATGTGACCCTACGCCGTCTTGGCATTGTCGCGCCCGGCCCTATGCTGGGCGCGAAGCAACAGGGAGTGAGCAGGGGAGTACGCCATGACCGATTTTCTCGACACGCCTTCGGGGCGCAAGGTCGCCTATCACCGTTTGCCGGGTGTCGGGCCGGGCATCGTGTTCCTCGGTGGCTTCATGTCGGACATGGAAGGCACCAAGGCCATCGCATTGGAGGCCTGGGCCCGCATTCAGGGCCGCCCCTTCCTGCGCTTCGACTATTCCGGCCACGGCCAAAGTTCGGAAAACTTCGAAGACGGCTGCATTGGCGACTGGGCCGCAGATGCGCAGGCGGCGATCGAGGCCCTCACGGACGGCCCTCAGATCCTCGTCGGTTCTTCGATGGGCGGCTGGATCTCGCTTCTGATGTGCAAACGCATCCCCGACCGTGTCGCCGGTCTCGTCACCATCGCCGCCGCGCCGGATTTCACCGAGGACGGTTTTTGGGCCGGATTCGACGCGATACAGCGCGCCACGCTCAACCGTGACGGCGTCGTCATGATGCCTTCGGGGTATGACAGCGATTACCCGATCACCAAACGTCTGATCGAGGACGGGCGGGATCACCTTGTGCTGCGTGACCCGCTGGCCTTGCCCTTCCCGGTACGGTTTTTGCAAGGCACGGCGGACACCTCTGTGTCGATGGAAACCGCCATGCGACTTCTCGATCACGTGACCGGAGAGGACATCCGCCTGAGTGTTGTGAAGGGCGCCGATCATTCCTTCTCGACCCCGGATTGTCTCGCGACCATCGAGGCCGCGATTTCCGAGGTCATGGCTCGGATGTGAGCGGATGGCTTGACCTTCGCGGCAGGTCGCGCCATTTGAAAAGGGACCAGAGTTCTCAGGACCAGCCCTCATGACCGAAAGCCTCGTGCTTTTGCCCGGTTTTCTTGCCGATGGACGTGTGTTCACCGATCAGATCGTCGATCTGAGCCGGGATCATGCGGTGATGGTTGCACCCTTGCAGGGCGAAAGCCTCACCGAGATGGCCGATGCGGTTCTGGCCGTCGCTCCGCCGAAATTTGCGGTCGCGGGCCATGATCTCGGGGCCTCCGTCGCCACCGAAATCCTGCGCCGCGCGCCGGGCCGCGTCACCCGCATTGCGCTGATCTCCGGCTCCGCGCAGGCCGAGCCGCCCAATGCCGCCGCCGCCCGTGAGCCGCGCATGGTCAAAGCCCGCACCGGGCGTTTCGGCGAGGTTCTGCTCGAAGAACTGCCCTCGACCGCGCTTTACGAAGGGCCGCATCGCAACGCCATCCGAGATCATTGGCTCGATATGGCGATGGAGGCGGGGCTCGACGCCTATCTCACCCAGTCGCGCATCCTGCAACGCCGCCCGGATCATCAGAACGTGTTGCGCCGCGCCCGCATCCCGGCCCTGGTCATGGGCGGGGCCGCCGATACGATCTGCCCGCCGCGCCGTCAGGATTTCATCGCCCAACTCATGCCCCGTGCCGAGTTTGCCCTCATCGAGAAAGCTGGTCACCTGCCCATGCTCGAAGCGCCGCAAACCGTGTCCCGCGCGCTCAAGACCTGGCTCGAGGCCGAAGCCCCCTTCGTTCTGCGCTGATCTCCTTTGCTGGAGAAATACTCAAAAGAAACGGCGCCCTGTGGCGCCGTCTTTCGTTACCCTGCCTTGGCTTCGGTATCTTTCCCGGCCACCACCCGCGGTCCGGAATTGGCGTCGATGAAATCGAGCACCAGAGGCCGGATGTTGGTGCGCCAGCTCTTGCCCGCGAAAATCCCGTAATGCCCGGCGCCGGGTTCGAGGTGATTGGCCTTCTTGCTGTCCGGCAGGCCGGTACAGAGATCGAGCGCGGCGACACATTGGCCCGGCGCGGAAATGTCGTCTTTTTCGCCTTCGACGGTTTTCACCGCCACATCGGTGATCTTGCCAATATCGACCTTTTTGCCCGCCACGGTGAACTCGTTCCTGGCAATCTCAAGCCCCTTGAAAATGCGCTCGACGGTCGAAAGGTAGAACTCCGCCGTCATGTCCATCACGGCGAGATATTCGTCGTAGAACTTGTTGTGCCGGTCATGCTCGCCCGCCTCACCCTTGGCGACGCGCTGAATCTGATCGGCGAAGGCCTTGGAATGGTTGTCCATGTTCATCGCGATGAAACTCGAGAGCTGCAACAGCCCCGGATAGACCTTGCGCCCGACGCCCTTGTACTTGTAGCCGACGCGCTGGATCATCGCCTGCTCGAGCTGGCCCATGGTGACGCGGTTGCCGAAATCCGTGACTTCGGTCGGGGTCGCGTCCGGGTCGATCGGCCCGCCAATGAGCGTGAGCGAGCGTGGCTGCGCCTTCGGGTCTTCCTCGGCGAGATAGGCGGTGGCCGCGAGCGTCAGCGGCGCGGGCTGGCACACGGCGATTACATGGGTGTTCGGTCCAAGATGTTTCATGAAGTCGACGAGGTAGAGCGTGTAATCCTCGATGTCGAACTTGCCTTCGGATACCGGGATGTCGCGGGCGTTGTGCCAGTCGGTGATATAGACCTCGCAATCCGGCAAAAGCGAAATGACGGTGGAGCGCAGAAGCGTCGCATAATGCCCCGACATCGGCGCAACCAGAAGCACCCGACGCTTCATCTCGGCGCGGCCCTGCACCTTGAAATGAATGAGATCGCCGAAGGGGCGCGGCACCTCGACCTTGACCTCGACAAGGTGATCGCGGCCGTCTTCGCCGACGACCGAGCCGATGCCCCAGTCCGGTTTCGCCACCATGCGCGAAAACGCCCGCTCCGTCACCTCGCCCCAGGCGCGCAGCCATTGGAAGGCGGGGTTCGGCATCATGGCCACCGCCGGGTAGGAGCCAAGCGCCAGCGCCGAGGCGCCGAGCCACTGGTTCGTGTTGCGGATCGTTTCCATCATGTCGTAGGTGGCCATGTAGCGCATGTGCATCTCCTTTGGACGTCCAGGGCTGCGTCTGATCCGACCGGGCCTTTCGGGTCGGTCCTCTCGGCTTATGCGGGAAGCTGGGCCATCTCGATCGGCCTTCCCACGGGCGCACTCTGACGTTATCGTTATGAATATATTCTTACAGCAAACCGCAGTGCTGCAAGTGCAAAATATTGGGAGGATGCGTGATGACAGGGGACGGAGCTGTTAAAACGCCTGAGAACACAGTTGAAAAGACGTTGGATCTGGACAAACTCAACGCCAATATCCTGAAGATTGAGGAATTGTCGTCCCGGCTGGCTGCTGCGCTTGCACAAAAGAAACCGATTCCCCCCGCCCTGCAGGGGCCGGGGCAGGAGCTTTTCGTCAAGGCCGCGAGTGCCTACATGGCCGAGATGATGAACAACCCGGCCCGGGTCATCGAGCATCAGGTGGGCTATTGGGGCAAGACCCTCAAGCATTACATCGAGGCACAGAACCGTCTTGCGCAGGGCAATCTGACCCCGCCGCCCGACGAGACGCCGAAGGACCGCCGCTTCGCCAACCCGCTCTGGGAAACGAACCCGTTCTTCAACTTCCTTAAACAGCAATATCTGATGAATTCGGACGCCCTGCATGAGGCGGTGAGTGATCTCGAACTTCTCGACGGGCACGACCGCAAGCGGGTGGATTATTTCACCAAGCAGCTCATCAACATGATGGCACCGACGAATTTCCTCGCCACCAACCCGGATGCGCTTCAGCATGCGGTGGAGACCGAGGGCGAAAGCCTCGTGAAAGGGCTCGAGAATCTGGTGCGCGATCTGGAGGATCACCACGGCGAGCTGGTCGTCAATCTCGCCAACAAGGAGGCCTTCAAACTGGGCGAGAACATCGCCACGACGGAGGGCTCCGTGGTGTTCCGTAACCGGATGTTCGAACTGATCCAATATGCGCCGACGACCGAAACGGTGCACAAGATTCCGCTTCTGCTCTTCCCGCCCTGGATCAACAAATTCTACATTCTCGACCTGCGCGAACAGAATTCGCTGATCAAGTGGATCGTCGATCAGGGCTATACCGTCTTCGTCGTCTCCTGGGTCAACCCGAATGAGGGCTATGCCGAGGTCGGCATGGACCAATATGTCGAGGAAGGCTTCCTCACCGCCATCGCACAGGTCAAGGAGATCACCTCCGAGCCGAAGATCAACGTCATCGGCTATTGCATCGCGGGCACGACCCTGTCGCTGACACTGGCGCTGATGAAGCAACGCAAGGACAGCTCGGTCAAATCCGCCACCTTCTTCACCACGCTGACCGATTTCTCCGATCAGGGCGAATTCGGGGTCTTCCTCGATGACGATTTCGTCGATGCGATCGAGGCGGAGGCGAAGCGGACCGGTCTCATGAAATCGCTCTACATGAACCGCACCTTCTCCTATCTGCGCTCGAACGACCTGATCTATCAGCCCGCGATCCGCAGCTACATGATGGGGGAGGCGCCGCCCGCCTTCGATCTTCTGTACTGGAACGGCGATGCCACGAACCTTCCCGGAAAGATGGCGGTAGAATACCTGCGCGGTCTGACCCAGCGCGACGAATTCGCCACCGTGGGCTATAAGGTCTGCGGCACCACCGTGCATCTCTCCGAGGTCAATGTGCCGCTCTGTGCCATCGGCTGCGAGACAGATCACATCGCGGCGTGGAAAAGCTCTTATAACGGCATCCGTCAGATGGGCTCGAAGAACAAGACCTTCCTCCTTTCCGAAAGCGGTCATATCGCCGGGATCGTCAACCCGCCCTCGAAAGGCAAATACGGCCATTACACCAACCCGGACATGACCCTGTCGCCGGAGGACTGGCAGGCCGGGGCGGAGTTTCACAAGGGGTCGTGGTGGCCGACCTGGGAGGCCTGGCTCAAACCGAAGTCGGGCAAGATGGTGCCTGCGCGGGTTCCGGGCGATTCGGGACGGGAGATTCTCGCTCCGGCCCCCGGCACCTATGTGAAGATGACGGCGACTCCCTGAGATAACCGTCTGAGACTGCGTCGTTTTGGGTATATTTCTGCACTGCAGCATAAATCTCTTGATTTTCTGCGGTGCAGCATGCATATTCTATGGCAAGCGCAGCAAAGGCATGATGCCAAAGCGCGCATCACCAGCGAAAACCCGGAACGGGCCGCTTTCGCACCCAAAGCCAGAAGGATATGTGACATGGCCAAGACCGACGATTTCACCAAGATGATGAAAGACATGATGGGCAACTTCCCGCTCGACATGTCCGCGATGCAGGAAAGCTTCAAAACCCAGGCGTCTTTCGCCGAAAAACTCTCGAAAGTGGCCATCGAAGCCGCCGAGAAATCCACCGAGCTGTCGTCCAAATGGACCAAGGACACCCTGGCGAAAGTTTCCGACATGACCGCCGTCAAGGAAGAACCCGCCGATTACACCAAGGCGCTGACCGAGTTCGCCTCCGTTCAGGCCGAAATGGCCGCCGAGAACATGGCCGCCTTTGCCGAAGTCGCGAAAAAAGTCCAGATGGAAACCATCGAGCTGGTTCTGGCTGCCGGCAAGGACATGGGCGAAGACATGACTGCCGCCGCGAAAAAAGCGACGGACGAGATGACCAAAGCCGCGAAAAAAGCGACTGCGAAGTAAGGCATCCCTTACCTCTCCGCGTTTCTCCTCCTCCCTGGAAACGTGGATCATGAACGGGCCCCCATCTGCGGGGCCCGTTTTCGCATCTGCAAAAGCGGTTCTTCTGGTTGCGGTAACAAAAACATCCTGATTTCTTTTGCTTTTGAAAAATCGCTCGCATAGGCTTGCTGCATTGCCAATACGGCGTCCGTCCCGGATGGGAAGACGCCCTGTTTGTGAACCGCTGACGACGTTTTCCGGGAATTCCGGACATTCGATAAAAACTCCGACGGGACATTCCGGCGAGAAAAACCGGCGGCGTGTTCGCAGGAAACGCCTTAGGGAGGGGAGCCCAAATGGCCGACAAGAAAGATCCTTTGCTGATCAAACGCTATGCTTCGAGACGTCTCTACAACACGGAGACCTCCGATTACGTCACACTCGAAGACATCGCGGGGTTCATCCGCGAGGGCCGCGACGTGCAAATCGTGGACCTGAAATCCGGTGACGATCTCACGCGCCAGTACCTGTTGCAGATCATCGCCGAACACGAAAGCCGTGGGGAAAGTGTGCTGCCTCTGGGCGTGCTGACCGATCTCGTGCGCAGCTACACCACCGACATCCAATCCGTCGTGCCGCAGTTTCTGGCGCAGAGCTTCGACATGCTGCGTCAGGGCCAGGAGCAGATGATGCAGAATTTCGGCACGCAAATGCCGCAAATTCCCGGTTTCGAAGCGCTTCAGGCCCAGCAGGAGGCCTTCCTGAAGGCGATGACCGGCGGCATGGGCAAGAACTGGTCCACACCGAAACAGGACACGCCTGAAGGGGGCGAAGATCTCGGCGAGATCAAGAAGCAGTTCGCTGAGCTTCAGGAAAAGCTGTCCAAGCTGTCGTGATCGCGCCACATGACCCCGGACAAACCCCGCAACCTGCGGGGTTTTCTTTTTTCTGTGAGCTTTTTTGAGTATTTGGATCAGCAAAGGAAACGGGGGGCATCATGAGCGACAAGGTCGGACGTTTGACGCTTTGGGGTGTCGAGGTGTTTCTCGCCGTCTCCGAGGAGGGCTCCGTGTCCGCGGCTGCCAAGCGTCTCGGTGCCTCACCCTCTGCCGTGTCGCAACAGATCTCCAATCTGGAGACCGCGCTGGGCACCGAGCTGATCAACCGTCGTGAACGGCCGATGTCACTGACGCCTGCGGGCCGGGTTCTGCGGCGCCGGGCGCAGAGCATCCTGCTCGAAGCGGCCCGTGCGCGTTCCGAGATCGCCGGGCTGGATCTGAGCCATCTCGCGCAATTGCGTCTCGGCATGGTGGAGGATTTCGAATCCTCCGTGACCCCCTTGCTGATCACCCAGATGGCGGATCGTCTCACCGAAACCCGCTTCGAGCTTGAGACCGGTCCGTCGCACCGGTTGCTCGACCGGCTGGAAAACCGTGCGCTCGATGTGATCGTCGCCGCCGAACTCAGTGACGGTGGGGACTGGTCGGAGAGCCATCCCTTGTTGCAGGATCCGTTCGTGGCCGTGGTGCCGAAAGGGCGCCATGCGGCGGTGAAGGAGCTGCCGCTGATCCAGTACACCCGCCGCCATGCCATGGGACGGATGCTCGCCGAACATCTGGCAGTGCAGGGCATGACGCTCACACATCGCTTCGAGCTCGACAGTTACCGCGCGATGATCGCCATGGTGGCGGGCGGCACGGGCTGGACCATCCTGTCTTCGCTGGGGGTGCTCAACGCCGGACGCTATGCCGACCAGATCGAGGCCATTCCCCTTCCGGTCGCGCCCTTGTCGCGGCAAATCTCGCTGACCGTGCGCCACGACGGCATGTCGGAAATGGCGCGTGAAGTGGCCGATCAACTCGTTCCGCTGTTGCAGGCGCAGGTGGTCGATCCAATGGTTGCGACCTATCCGTGGCTCGGCGGCTATCTCAAGATTCTGTAATGCAAAACGCCTCCCCGGTGGGAAGGCGTCAAAGTCTTGCGGAGCAGTGTGGGCTTATTCGGCTGCGACCCGCACGCCCTTGACCTCTCCGGCCGCGGCCAGAAGCGCGTCGGCGATGAAGTCGCAATCCTCTTCCGTGAGACGTGCCGGAAGCCGGGTGTCGCAGGCTTTCGACAGCATCTCGCGGGTTTTCGGCAGATCGGGCGTTTCGCCCAGGAACTGCCAGTTCCAGAAGGCGCGGGCGTTGTCGGTCGAGAGGCCAAAGACCTGAACGGACACACCGCGCGCTTTGGCGGCGCTCTGGAAGGCCAGCGCCTCTTCGCGGGAGAAGTCCACGAGGTTGAACTGGAGGCTGTCCGGCGCACGCAGCTCCTTGTCGAGCTTCGCGGGCACGGTCAGATGCGGCGAGGTTTCAAGACGCGCGGCGGTGTAATCGTGGTTGCGGCGCCCGTCGGCGACGCGGCGCGGCACCTCTTTCAACTGCGGGCGCACCAGCACGGCGGACATGTTCGACAGCCGGGTGTTGTAGAGCGGCAGTTGGTTTTGCCACTTGGCGAATTCGGCGGAGAGCGCATTGTCGCGCTGTGGGTTGTGCTTCGCCCAGTTGTGCTCATAGGCGCCGGACATGATCACCGCGCGGGCCATGATTTCCGGATCGTCGGTGATCATGATGCCACCTTCGCCAGCGTTCAAAAGCTTGTAGGACTGGAAGGAGAAACAGCCGATCTTGCCGATGGTGCCGATGTTCTGGCCGTCCCAGACGGTGCCGAGCGAGTGGGCGGCGTCTTCGATGAGCGGAATGCCCTTGGCGTCGCAGGCGGCCTTGATCGCATCCATGTCAGAGGTATGGCCGCGCATGTGGGAAATCATCACCGCATCGGCGGTTTCGATCTTGGCGTGGAAATCGTCGAGGTCGATCCGGTAATTGTCGTTGCACTCGACCAGAACCGGCTTGCAATCGGCATGCACGATGGAGGAGGGCACGGCGGCAAAGGTGAAGGCCGGGATCAGAACCTTGGCGTCACGCGGCAGGTTCAGCGCCTTGAGCGACAGGAACAGCGCGGCGGAGCAGGAGGCCACGGCAAGAGCGTATTTCGCACCCAGCATCTCGGCGAATTCGCGCTCCAACAGCGTCACGGGCGCATTGCCCGGCGCGGTGTAGCGGAACAGATCGCCCGAGCTCAGAAGCTGTTCGACAATCTCGCGCGCTTCTTCGGGGATCGGTTCGGCGTCGTAGACATTGGGCCCGAGACTCATGATTTCACCTTTTTGAAATTCTTCTTTCAGAATAACTGTAAGTGTTGTGAGGTCGGAAATCTACTCCCTCGCCGGGCGGCAGGCGAAATTTCGCAAAAGCTTCATGGAAATGCGTGCGAAAAAGGGGGCAAATCGGCCCCCTTTGTCTTGGTCTGTGATTTGGCTCACACGTTGAGCAAAAGATGCTCGCGCTCCCAGGGGGAAATGACCTGAAGATAGGCTTCGTTCTCGGCCCGTTTCACAGTGGTGTAGACCCGCACGAAATCCTTGCCCAAGACCTCCTGCATCTGTGTCGCGCCTTCGAGCAGGTCGAGTGCGGAGGCTAGCGTTTCCGGGATGCCCTCGGCGGAATCGTAAGCGTCGCCGACATATTCCGCCCGCGGTTCGCGCCGTTCCATGAGGCCGAGATACCCACAGGCCAGCGAGGCGGCAATCGACAGGTAGGGGTTGACGTCCATCCCCGGCAGGCGGTTCTCGATGCGCCGCGCCTCGGGGCCGGAGATCGGCACGCGCAGCCCGGTGGTGCGGTTGTCGCGGCCCCATTCGAGGTTGATCGGCGCGGCGAAATCGCGGACGTAACGGCGATAGCTGTTCACATAGGGCGCATGGATCGCAATCGTGGAGGCGAGGTGGTTTTGCAGCCCCGCGATGAAATGCAGGAAGGCCTCGGATTCCGATCCGTCCGGGTTGGAAAAGATGTTCTCGCCCGTGTTGATGTCCACCACCGAATGGTGGATGTGCATCGCAGACCCCGGCTCGTCCTGAATGGGTTTCGCCATGAAGGTCGCGAAACAATCGTGACGCAGCGCGGCCTCGCGGATCAGCCGTTTGAAATAGAACATCTCATCGGCCAGTTTCACCGGATCGCCATGGCGCAGGTTCATCTCGATCTGCCCGGCGCCGCCCTCTTGCAGGATGCCGTCGATCTCAAGCCCCTGCGCTTCGGCAAAGTCGTAAATATCGTCAATGATCGGCCCGTATTCATCGACCGCCGACATGGAATAGGCCTGCCGCTGCGCCGCGCGGCGACCCGTGCGGCCAATCGGCGGTTCGACGGGTTGGTTCGGATCGGTGTTCTTCGCGACGAGGAAGAACTCCATTTCGGGCGCCACGATCGGGTCCCAGCCCTGTTCGTGATAAAGCTGCACCACGCGTTTCAGCACGTTGCGCGGCGCGACCGGGACCATCTGGCCGCTTTGATCGAGCACATCGTGAATGACCTGAAGCGTGCAGTCGGCGGTCCAGGGGGCAGCGGTCGCGGTCTCGAAATCCGGAACCAGAACCATGTCCGGTTCGGTGAAGGGCGCATCCGCATCTTCCACCCAGTCGCCGTTGATCGACTGCAAGAAGATCGAGTTCGGCAGGTAGAAATGCTTTTGCTTTTCGAATTTCATCGCGGGCATGGCCTTGCCGCGCGCGATGCCGGACAGGTCGGCGACGATGCATTCCACCTCGTCGAGTTTGCGCCCGTCCATGAAGTCCAGCGCCGCCTGCGGCAGTTTGTCGAGAAATTCCATGGTCAAAGCGCCTCCCGGCCGCGGGTCAGAAAATCCACCATCAGATCGGCAAAGCGTTTGTCGTCGGTGGGCAGTGTGTTCTCTTCCTGCGCACGCTCCATGAGGGCGAGCGGATAGGCCGGATTACCCATGCGCGAGGAAATGTAATCGGCGATGATCGGATTGCTCAGTTCCGGGTGGGGCTGAATGGTCAGGATGCTGTCGCCATAGACCAGCGCCGCGTTTTCGCAGAACGCGTTGCCGCCCAGAACTTCGGCTCCTTCGGGCAGCGTCGTGACCTGATCCTGATGCCAGGCATTGAGATGGATCGGCCCGAGAGGCGCGATGTCATAGGCCTGCCGTCCGACGGCCCAGCCGCCTTTGAATTTCTCCACCGTGCCGCCAAGCGCCGTGGCGATGATCTGATGGCCGAAACAGATCCCGGTCATGCGTCGGCCGGAGGCATGAATGTCGCGGATCAGCGCTTCGAGCGGTTTGATGAACGGGTGATCCTCATAGGCGCCGTGGCGCGAACCGGTCAGGAGCCAGGCGTCGGCATCCTCCGGGCCTTTCGGGAAATCCATATGCTCGACGTCCCAGGCCTCATAGGAAAAATCTGGCCGGTCGAAGAGCCGTTTGAACATCAGTGGAAAATCCCCGTGAATTTGCGCGACGGGGTCGGGCGCGTGTCCGCATTGCAGAATGCCGAGTTTCATAAGTCACCAAGAGCTTTGGAATGATCCGACGCTAGCGCTTCGCCGCGCACCCGACAAGAGGGCAGGCGGCAAAGCGCAGAAATTTGATCAAAAACATCGGGAGCCGCTCAGACCGTGTCCAGATAAAGCTCCACCTGCTCCTCGGGGGTCAGCTCCATCCAGTCGCGAAGCTCCTGACGTTTGGTCAGCGTCAGGTTCTGGATCAGTTCCGCCGGGAAGATGCGGCGCATCATCTCCGAGGTTTCGAACTCGGCAATCGCCGTGCCCCAGTCGCCTGGCATCTCCGGCAACTCCTGCGCATAGGCATTGCCGGTGATCGGTGGCGGGGCTGTCATCTTGTCTTCCATGCCGATCAAAGCCGCGCCAAGGATGGCCGCGATCATCAGATGCGGGTTCACATCGCCGCCCGACACCCGGTGTTCGATCCGCCGCGCCTTGTGCGAGCCGCCCGGCACGCGCACGGCCGCCGTGCGGTTGTCATAGCCCCAGCAGATCCGGGTGGGCGCGTGCGCCCCGGGCACCAGACGGTCGTAGGAATTGCCATGCGGTGCAAACAGGATGGTCGACGCCGGGATCGCCGCAAGGCACCCGGCAATCGCATGGCGCATCATATCCGTGCCTGCGGCCGTGCCATCGTCAAAGATATTGTCGCCGTTCTCATCGAGCATCGAGAAATGGGTGTGCATACCGTTCCCGGCATATTCGTCGTAGGGTTTCGCCATGAAGGAGGCGGCAAAGCCATGTTTGCGCGCCAGCCCCTTGACCATCAGCTTGAAAAGCCACGCGTCATCGGCGGCCTTGAGCGCATCTGGGGAATACACGAGGTTGATCTCGAACTGCCCAAGCCCCGCTTCGGAAATCGCCGTATCCGCCGGGATGTCCATCGCCTCGCAGGCCTCGTAGAGATCGGTGAAGAACCGGTCGAACGAGTCGAGCGCCCGGAGCGCCAGCGTTTCCGCCCCCGGACGGCGTTTGCCAGAGCGCGGCGAGCGCGGCACACGCAGCTGCCGTGAGCTGTCATCGACAAGGTAGAATTCCAGCTCGGTCGCCACAACAGGGGTCAGCCCCTTGGCCTTGTAACGCTCCAGCACACGCGCCAGCACCTGACGCGGATCGCCATCGAATGGCCGCCCGTCCTCATGGAACATCCACATCTGCAACAGCGCCGTCGGCCCTTCGAGCCAGGGCATCGGAATGAACCCGCGCTCGGTCGGCAGCAAAACCCCGTCCTTGTCGCCGCTCTCGAATACCAGCGGGCTGTTCTCGATGTCTTCACCCCAAATGTCGAGGTTCAGAACGGAGAGGGGAAAGCGCGTGCCCTCGGTTTCCACCTTGTCGGCATAGCGCGCGGACATGCGCTTGCCGCGGGCCTGACCGTTGAGGTCAGCCGCCGCGATGCGGATGGTTTTAACGTCGGGATTCTGGGCAAGCCAGCTGTGGGGGGAAGTCATGAGACACCATTAACGAAAGATTTGCGCCAGCATCCGGGGCCGTTTCTGGCGAGGTTGCGGAAGGTGGCGGTTCAGCCGCTTTCCGATCAGGCCATAGACCGTGATGATGCAGAGCGTCGCCACGACGAAATAGCCCGCGAGGATCGGGTAGGGGATGAACGGGTTGAAGGTCTTGTCGGCAAAATAGGAGGCGTAATAAAGGGCGTCGCCCTTTTGCTGCAAGGCCGGGAAACCGGAGAGGAACACGAGCGTTGTCGAGTGGAAGATGAAAATCGCCTCGTTCGTATAGGCGGGCCAGGCGAGCCGCATCATGGTCGGCCAGACGATGCGGCGGAAGCGTTTGAACCCGGTAAAGCCATAGGCATCGGCGGCCTCAAGATCGCCTTTGGGGATCGCCATCAGCGCGCCATAGAAGATCTCGGCGGAATAGGCCGTGGTGTTGAACCACAAGACGATCGCAGCCCCCAGCCACGCGTTCGTCAGATCGCTCAGCATCGGCACCGATTGCTTGATCGTCAGGAACAGGAAGTAGGCGAAGAAGAACTGGATGAACAAGGGCGAGCCGCGAAACACGAAAATGAACCACTCTGTGGGTTTGCGGATCAGCGGATTGGACGAGGTCTTCGCCAGCGCCAGGGCCTGCGAGGTGAAGAACCCCAGCAGGATCGCCAGAATCCCGAAATAGATGTTCCAGATCATCCCCGACCCGATCAGGGTCACCTGATCGCAGAGCGTGATGTCGGAGACGGGCAGGCGGCGTTCGCCAAAGCCCAAGGAGCGGAAGGCATAGCTTGCAAAGGTTTCGGAACAACTCATGCGTTTGCTCCCGCCTTGCGCATCGCCTCACCGGCGGCTGTGGCCTGACCATGAGACAGTTTGCGGGTGATCCGGGCGAGCACCACTTCCGACAGTTTCGTGAACAGCAGGTAGAACACCAGCAGCCCGAAGAAATAATACACCCGCCAGTCGCCATGGGGATAATCGGTGAACCGCGCCGTCTTGGTGTTGCCAAGCTCGCGCGCCCAATAAACCACATCCTCGACACCCAGAAGGAACAGCAAAGGCGTGGCCTTGATCAGCACCATCCAGAGGTTCGACAGGCCGGGGATCGCATAGGTCCACATCTGCGGCACCATGATCCGCCAGAAGGTCTGGCGCCGGGTCATGCCATAGGCTTCGGCGGTTTCGATCTGGCCATGCGGCACCGCCTTGAACGCCCCCGCCAAAACATTGCCCGCAAAGGCGCCGAACACGATGGCAAAGGTCAGCACGGCAAGGCCGAAGCCGTAAATCTGGTGATAGATCTCGGGTGCGGAATTCAGCGGCAGCTTGGCCGCCGGGCAGACGATGAAATCATTGCCCTGCCGGATCGGCTGATCCCAGTCGGGACAGAGCACCTGATGCCGTGTCCATTCGAAGGCCTGATCGAGAGCGATGACGAAAAACAGGAAAAACACGATGTCCGGCACACCGCGCACGATGGCCATGTAGATGTTCGACAGCCATTTCAGCGGGAAAAAATGCGACCGTGATCCGGCGGCGGCAGCAAAGCCGAAGGCCAGCGCCAGCGGCGCGGTCACGGCCAGAAGCAAGAGCACCGTCCCGAAGGAGGTGTAGAAAGCCATATGCTTCCCGGTCGTCAGGTAACAGCTCAGCCAATGCAGGCGGTCGAGCGTGTCAGGATCGGCGCAATAGGAAAAGATGGGACACCTGTTGGGCAGGGGGACGTGTGGCGGGGCGCGAACGCCCCGCCTCGGAAGGTCCGATCAGAAGGTCGGGCTGTCTTCGAGCCATTCCTTGATCAGCGCGTTCAGGGAGCCGTCGTCCTTCATGGACTGGATCGCCGCGTCGAATTTGGCGCGCAGCTCCGGGTCGGATTTGCGGAAGGCCATGCCGATGCCGCCGCCGAGCGGAACATCTTCGCCCACGAACATCAGGGTGCCTTCGCCGACGACCGGCATCAACGTGTCCTTGTCGGCCAGAACCGCATCGGCCTCGCCGGAGGTCACGGCGGCGACGCTGTCCTCGAAGTTCGGGAATTCAAGCAGGGTCGCACCGGTTTCTACCACATGCGCGGCCTGAATCGTGGAGGCCTGCGCCGCGACGATGCCGCCGTCCACATCCACGCCTTCGCTCATCGCCGCATAGGCGGAGGCCGACGGCGGGGTGTAGTTCTGCGAGAAGTCCACCTTCTCCTTGCGCTCGTCGGTGATCGACATGCCGGCGATGATCGTGTCGTAATTGCCGGAGAGCAGGTTCGGGATGATGCTGTCCCAGTCGTTGGTCACCCAGGTGCACTCAAGCTCGGCACGTTTGCAAAGCTCATCGCCCAGCACGCGTTCGAACCCGGCCACTTCGCCGTTGTCGTCGATGTAGTTGTACGGAGGGTAGGCGCCCTCCGTGCCCAGACGCACGGTCTCGGCGCTTGCTGCACCGGCCAGCAAAGCCAGGGCGGCGGCGGAAAGAAGGATCTTCTTCATGTGGTACTCCCCAATAGTCAGCGCAGATTGTGGTTAGGCCGGAACAGTCGCGCTCAGGAACTGTTTCAGACGTTCGGATTTCGGGGCGCCGAACAGGTCGGAGGGATGTCCCTCTTCCTCGATCAGCCCCTGATGAAGGAAAATCACATGGTCCGAGATGTCGGAGGCCATGCGCATGTCGTGCGTCACGATGATCATCGTCCGGCCCTCTTCCGCCAGCGCCTTGATCACCTTGATCACCTCTTGCTCAAGCTCCGGATCGAGCGCCGAGGTCGGCTCGTCGAACAAAAGCGCGCGCGGCTCCATGCAGAGCGCGCGGGCAATCGCCGCCCGTTGTTGCTGCCCGCCGGACATCTGCGCCGGGTAGACATCGCATTTGTCGCCGATCCCCACCTTGTCGAGATACATCCGGGCCTTTTCCTCGACCTCCTTGCGGTCGCGTCCCAAGACCGTGACCGGTGCTTCCATGACATTCTCAAGCACCGTCAGATGCGCCCAGAGATTGAATTGCTGGAACACCATCGACAGGTTGGTGCGGATGCGCATCACCTGTTTGGGGTCAGACGGGCGACGATGCAGCCCCTCGCCCTTCCACGAAATCGGTTCGCCCTCGAACAGAATTTCGCCCCGCTGGCTGTCCTCCAACAGGTTGGCGCAGCGCAAAAGCGTGGATTTGCCCGAACCGGAGGAGCCGATAAGCGAGGTCACATGGCCGCGCGGGGCGGTCATGGACACGCCCTTGAGAACTTCGAGATCGCCATAGGCCTTGTGCAGGTCACGGATCTCGATGACGGGCGTCGCGGGATTTGAGTTATTGGTCAACATTGCCAAGAGTTAGGGCTAAACTTTCAGCAGATGCAACAATGAACGGCGAAGTGCCGTGGGGTTCTGCCCGAGTTTTGATCAAATCGCGGGGCGGCGCACAGCCCTTGGGCGAAAAGCGCGTGCTTTGTCCCGTTAAAGGGCAGTAAGGCTCATGAAACGGGCAATTCGGGAGATCATGCAGGCAGAAACGCGCGGCGACGATTCCCCGACGTCAGGCGGGTTACTGTCGCGCCTCGATCCTTTGGCGAGCCAAGGCGCTGTCGCGATCGTTGATACCCAGAAGGTTCGACACCAGCCGCAAAAGCGCGTCTTCACCCTCGTCACGCTTGCCATCGGCGAGAACCACGGACCAGAGCCCCTCCAGCACGCCGATCCGTTCTTCGAACGGCACCGCCTCCTTGATGGCACGGGTGAAGCGCACGGTGTCGGGGGCCTCCGCCTCCAACTGCTCGGCCTCCCCCCGGAGCTTCGCCGCCTCGAACGGCGACAGCGCGTAGCGGCTCATCAGCACTTTCGCGATCCGTTCCGCCTCTTCCGGGTCATAGCGCCCATCGGCGCGGGCCACCCGCACCAAAAGTGCGGCCAAGGCCAGACGCGCGTCCGTATCCGGAAGCCGGGCAGGCTGCGGTTGCAGCAGGGTTTTGAGAAAATCGCCGAACATGAGACCGATATAGGGCAGGGCGCGGCGGCGGGGAAGCCTCCGCGTGTATCACGTTTTAGCGTGGTGGCACGCGCGCGCCCCCGCGTTCAGATTTTCGGCTCAATATTTCTTCGGCACGTAAAGCTCTGGCGGCAGCACGGCGCGTTCGTAATCCTTCTTGTAGATCCGTTCCGGCAGGTGGATCTCCTCATGCGGGATTTCATGATAATCGAACAGCGACAGCAAATGGTCGATGCAATTCAACCGCGCGCGTTTTTTGTCATTGCCCTCAACGATATACCAAGGCGCTTCGGGGATGTTGGTGCGGAAGAACGTGTCTTCCTTGGCCTTGGTGTAATCCTCCCAACGGATGCGCGATTGCAGGTCCATCGGCGAGAGTTTCCACTGTTTCATCGGGTCGTGAATGCGCATCAGAAAGCGCATCTGCTGTTCCTCGTCGGTGATCGAGAACCAGTATTTCACCACCTTGATACCGGAGCGCACCAGCATCCGCTCAAACTCCGGAACGTCCTGAAAGAACTGTTCGACCTGATCCTCATCGGCAAAGCCCATGACGCGTTCGACACCCGAGCGGTTGTACCACGAGCGGTCGAACAACACGACCTCGCCCGCCGCCGGAAGATGCGGCACATAGCGCTGGAAATACCATTGCGATTTTTCCCGGTCCGACGGCGCCGGAAGCGCCACCACGCGCACCACGCGCGGATTGAGCCGCTGGGTGATCCGCTTGATCACGCCGCCCTTGCCCGCCGAGTCGCGCCCTTCGAACAGAACGACAACCTTTTGCCCGGTCTCTTGCACCCAGTCGTGGAACTTGATCAGCTCCGCCTGAAGCCGCAGCAATTCCCGGAAATAGATCGACCGTTCGAGCATATCCGGATGCTCTTTCTGGTAAATCTTCTTGATCTCCCGCGACAGGATCGAATCCTCGAGCTCAATCTCCCATTCCTCGTCCAGCGTGTCCGCGAGTTCCGCTTCCAGCCAGTCCTGGGCATCCTTGTCAAAGCTCATGATACGCTCCTGCCTCCCGTCTCTTGAAATCCGCCATCGGCGGCGCAAATGCCTCGCCGCTTTAACCACTCATATATGACGGTTTCTTAATGGAAAAGGATCGGCAGCAAGGACGCGACCAAAAGTGCCGCCATCGTCCAGTTAAACGCCACCAAACGCCGCGGATTGGTCAGAAAACGGCGGATTTCCTGCCCGAGCCAGGCCCAGAGCGAAATCGCCGGCAGGTTCATCAGCAGAAATCCGAAAGCGACGATCCCCGCAGCAAGCCATGTCGTGTCCTGCGCGTAATTGGTCTGCGCGCTGATCGCCATAATCCAGGCTTTCGGATTGACCCACTGGAACGCCGCCGCCTGCAAAAAACTGAGCGGCTTGCCCGTCGCCTCTTTCTCTCCGGGGGCTGCGGCATGCGCGATCTTCCACGCCAGCCAGAGCATATAAAGCACCGCCACGACCATCATCACCTGCCGCAGCACCGGGAAGGTCTCGAAGGCTTCCGCAAGGCCAAGGCCCACGATGAACACCATCAGTGTGAACCCGAAGGCGATGCCGAACATATGCGGCAGGCTGCGGCGGATGCCGAAATTCGCCCCCGAGGCCAGCAACATGAGATTGTTCGGCCCCGGCGTCACCGAGGTGACAAAGCCGAAAGCGAGAAGCGCGAGAAAGAGCGTCATATCCATGTCGGTGAGTTTCCATGCCAGAACACATACCGGTGAAATTAGCCTTCCTCCGGCGCAATGGTCGTGCAAAGATCGTTCTGAATATCAAAAATTTGCACGAAAACACGGCCATGGATCGTATTGACGAAGATATATTGCGCGAACTGTCGCGCGACGGGCGGCAAAGTAACCTCGAACTTGCCGAACGTGTCGGCCTGTCGCCTTCCGCCACCTCGCGCCGGGTCAGTGAGTTGGAACGCTCCGGCGTGATCCGAGGCTACCGCGCCGTGACCGATCCGCAAAAGACCGGACGCGGGTTCGTGACCTATATCGCCGTTGGCCTCTCCGCCCATAGCAAGGAGGCGCAAAAGGGCTTCGAGCGCGCCATGGAGGCGGCGTTCGAAGTGAAGGAATGCCATAACATCGCCGGCGCCTTCGAATATCTCCTGCGGATCGAGACCGCAGGGCTTGAGGCCTACAAGCGCTTTCATACGGAGGTCCTGGCGACCGTGCCGAACGTGGCCTCGATCACCTCCTACATCGTGATGGAAAGCCCCAAGGACCTGCGCGGCTGAACCGGTTTTGAGTATTTGCGGCACAAAGGAAACGGGCGCTCGGTGCTTTTCCTGCGTGCACCTTTCTGCCAGCGGCAAAAACATGTGCGGTCCGGTGGCAGGCGTGTTAGGTCGGGGCAACAGGAGACCGCCATGTACCGACCGAACAATTCCGCCATCGACGATCCCGAGGTTCTGCGCCATGTCATGACGGAGATCGGCTTTGCGGCCCTTGTCACGCCGCATGAGGCGGGGATCGAGGTCAGCCATGTGCCGGTTGTGGTGCGGGAGGAGGGCGGGGCGTCGGTGATCGAGACCCATCTGGCGCGCGCAAATCCACACTGGAAACTGGCGGGCGCGCGCTCCGTTCTGATCTTTCAGGGACCGCAGGCCTATATCTCACCGTCGTTTTACCCGTCGAAACACGAGCATGGCAAAGTCGTGCCGACCTGGGCCTATATCGTGGTCCATGCCCATGGCGCCTTCGAGACATTCAATGACACGGAGGGGCTGGGTGCGCATCTCGATGCGCTGACCGACCGGCACGAGGCGGGCCGCGCGGAGCCCTGGTCGGTGGCGGATGCCCCCGTGCCTTATGTCGCCGCTCTGAAACGCGGCATCGTCGGGTTGCGCTTTGTCGCTGAGCGTCTGGAAGGCAAGTGGAAGGTGAACCAGCACAAGAGCCTTGAAGACCGGCAGGGCACCTATGCGGGACTGATGGCCTCGGGCGAGCAGGGCGTCGATCTGGCGCAGGCTCTGGCGAGTTTCCCGGAGGGGGAGTGACGCAAAACCGGCTTGCGCCCCCGTCCGCGCATTTGTAGAGCGCTGGCAGTTTCATTTTTTCAGAGAGAGCCTGTCATGACCGCCCCCCGAAACGTATTGCTGTTTTCCTATGGCACCCTGCAACTCGAGCCGGTGCAGCTTTCCTCTTTCGGGCGCCTGTTGAACGGCGAGACGGATGCGATGCCCGGGTTTCGCAAGGAGATGATCGAGATCACCGATCCCGAGGTGCTGGAAAAGAGCGGTGAGCGGTTCCATCCCGTCGTGATGCCGTCGGCAGATCCGTCGGATCGGGTCGAGGGCATGGTGTTCGAGATCACCGAAAGCGAGCTTGCGGCGGCGGATCGCTATGAGGTGTCCGATTACACGCGGATCGAAGTGGGGCTCTGCTCCGGGAAAACGGCCTGGGTCTACGTCAAAGCCTGAGGCGGCTGAAGCAACGCAAAAGGCGCCCCGAGAGGCGCCTTTTTCGAATCCGGTCTGAGCGAGGGTCTTACCCCTCGATCTCCATGATCATATCGACCCGCGTGCCATGGCGGCCGCCTTCGAACTCTGCCGACAGGAACGCCTCGACGATGTCGAGCGCAAGCCCTTCGCCGATCACCCGCGATCCCATGGACAGCATGTTGGCGTCGTTGTGCTGGCGCAGCATCTTGGCGGAATAGGCCTCCGAGCAGACGCCGCAGCGGATGCCCTTGACCTTGTTCGCAGCCAGCATGATGCCCTGACCCGTGCCACAAAGGATGATGCCGAACCGGCAATCTCCAGAGGCCACAAGCTTCGCCGCCGCTTCGCCGTGTTTCGGGTAATGCGTGCTCTCCGGTGTGGTCGGGCCGATGTCCACCGGTTCCCAGCCAAGGCTTGCCACATGGGCGGCAATGGCCTGACGCAGCTCGATGGCGGCGTGGTCGGAAGACAGCGCGATGCGTTTGTTGTCAGTCATATCAAGCGGTCCTTACACCAGACGGGAGTTTTCTTTCGCAGCCCGGATGAAATCGCGGAACAGCGGCGCGGGGGCGAAAGGTTTCGATTTCAGCTCCGGGTGATATTGCACACCGATGTACCACGGGTGATCCTTGGCCTCGACGATCTCCGGCAGACGCCCGTCCGGCGACATGCCCGAGAACACCAGCCCGCAGGCCTCCAGCTTGTCCTTGTACTTGATGTCCACCTCATAGCGATGGCGATGGCGTTCCTCGATCTCGGTCGAGCCGTAGATTTCCGCCACTTTTGAGCCTTCCTTGAGGCTCGCGGTATAGGCGCCAAGCCGCATGGTGCCGCCCTTGGCGTCATCCGCCTTGCGCTGCACCGTATGGTTGCCCTGCACCCATTCCTTGAGGTGGTAAACCACCGGCTCGAACCGTTTCTTGCCAGCTTCATGGTCGAATTCCTCGGAACCCGCGCTCTCGATCCCGGCCAGATGCCGCGCCGCTTCGATCACCGCCATCTGCATGCCGAGGCAGATGCCGAGATAGGGCACCTTGCGCTCGCGGGCGAATTGCGCTGCCTTGATCTTGCCTTCCGTGCCGCGCTCGCCGAAACCGCCGGGCACGAGGATGGCGTCGAAGCCTTCGAGATAGGGGGCGGGGTCTTCGTGCTCGAAGGTTTCCGCATCGACCCACTCGACCTTGACCTTCACCCGGTTGGCCATGCCGCCATGGGTGAGGGCTTCGCTCACGGATTTATAGGCGTCTTCGAGCTGCACGTATTTGCCGACGATCGCGACCTTGACCTCGCCCTCAGGGTTGAAGATCCGGTCCGCCACATCGTGCCACACCGACAGGTCCGGCTTCGGCGCGGGGGCGATGTTGAACGCGTCCAACACGGCCTGATCCAGCCCCTCGCGGTGATAGGCCAAAGGCGCTTCGTAGATGGATTTCAAATCCGGGGCCGCGATCACATCCTCCTTGCGGACGTTACAGAACAGCGCGATCTTCTCGCGTTCCTTTTCCGGGATCGGATGTTCGGAGCGGCAGACCAGCACGTTCGGCTGGAGGCCGATGGTGCGCAACTCCTTGACGGAGTGCTGCGTCGGTTTGGTCTTCAACTCGCCGGAGGCTGCAATGTACGGCAAAAGCGTCAGATGCATGAAGATGCACTGGCCGCGCGGGCGGTCTTGGGCGAACTGACGGATGGCTTCGAAGAAGGGCAGGCCCTCAATGTCGCCCACCGTGCCGCCGATTTCGCAAAGCATGAAATCGACCTCATCGTCGCCGATCTCGATGAAATCCTTGATCTCGTTGGTGACGTGCGGAATGACCTGAATGGTCTTGCCGAGGTAATCGCCGCGCCGCTCTTTTTCGAGAACATTGGTGTAGATGCGCCCGGAAGAGACGGAATCGGTCATGCGCGCCGAAACACCCGTGAACCGCTCGTAATGGCCGAGGTCCAGATCGGTTTCCGCCCCGTCATCGGTCACGAAGACCTCGCCATGCTCGAACGGGCTCATCGTCCCGGGGTCGACGTTCAGGTAAGGGTCGAGTTTGCGCAAACGCACCGAGTAGCCGCGCGCTTGCAACAAAGCGCCGAGGGCGGCCGATGCGAGACCTTTCCCAAGCGAAGAAACAACACCGCCGGTGATGAAGACATAGCGTGCCATGGGCTGGAGAGGCTCCCGTGATAGTCTGAATTCTTGTCTTACGCCGCTCCAAAAGCCAATTTATCCGATCTCATCGACCGGTTGGCCCCTGCTCGAAACAACGTGGTTCACGGGATTTAAGAAATAACAGATTCGGCCACCCCGCGCAACCAAACCGCAACATGTTGAGGGGAATTTCCCCTCAACTCTCAAGGTTTTGTTAATCTTTGGAAAGATCAGTCGGCGCGCGGCGGCGCAACCGGCGCATCTGTCGACGCCGGCGGCAGAAGATCGGCACCCGACGGCAGGGCCGGGGGCGTGGTGTCTTCGGTCGGTACGGTCTCTTCGGTGGTGACCCCATCCATCACGGAGGTGGCTGCCGCATCCTTGCGCGCCAGAACCGTCAGGGTCACCGAGGTGATGATAAAGCCGATGGCGAACAGCCAGGTCAGCTTGCTCAGCGCCGTGGCCGCAGCCCGGCCCGTCATGACGTCGCCGCCACCGCCCATGCCAAGACCGCCACCCTCGGATCGCTGCAAGAGCACAATGCCGATGAGGCAGAGCGCGAGGATCAGGTGGATGACGAGAATGACATTTTCCATGGATCAGGCCTTTGAGGTCGTACGATGGGGCTACTTA
This sequence comes from Celeribacter ethanolicus, assembly GCF_002407265.1. NCBI lineage: Bacteria > Pseudomonadati > Pseudomonadota > Alphaproteobacteria > Rhodobacterales > Roseobacteraceae > Celeribacter > Celeribacter ethanolicus. Next base: position 1,631,421 of record NZ_CP022196.1, on the reverse strand, counting down.
AGGGGTCTCATGATCTCGCGCAACCCTGATCTGGCCCGATGGGCCGGACAAAACCGCCGGGACTTGTGTTTCCGGCAGGCTTGCGCATTCTGCCCCCATGACCGAGACATTTTTCATCCGCCCCGCCACGCGTCAGGATGCTTTGCCGATTGCCGAGGTTCAGGTCGCCGTCTGGCGCTCTGCCTATCGCGACCTCTTGCCCGATGCACTCATTGACCGCATGACGGTGCCGGATCGGGAAAAAGGCTGGGCGAAAATCATCGACAGCTATGAAGCTTCGGGGCGAGGGGCGGTTTTTGTTGCGGTGCAAAACGATACTGTCGCGGGCTTTCTCTCCTGTGGCGATCAGCGCAACGCCGATCTCGTCAACGATTTCGCCGGTGAATTTTCGGCGATTTACGTCGCCTCCCCGCGCCAAGGCCTCGGCTCTGCGTTGATGGCCAGGGGCGCTCAGGCGCTTCGAGCCATGGGGCATGAGGCCGCCGCCCTTTGGGTGTTGACGGAGAACATGCCAGCGCGCGCATTCTACGAGGCTTTGGGCGGGAAACAGGTCGCCGAGCGGATCGACTCGCGCCCCGAAGCTGGGATCGACGAGGTCGCTTATGGCTGGGATACGCTCTCTGTTCTCGCCGCGCGGGCATAATCCGTCTCGATCTCCAAAAGCCGCTGCTTGCGCCACAATCCGCCGCCATAGCCGGTCAGCGATCCGTCCGCGCCGATCACCCGGTGGCAGGGAATGAGAATCGCGATTTGGTTCGCCCCGTTGGCCCGCGCCACCGCCCGGCTCGCCGTCGGACGTCCGATCCCGGTCGCAAGCGCGCCATAGCTGCGGGTTTCGCCCGCCGGAATCTCGCGCAATGCGTCCCAGACCTGTCCATAAAACCCGCTGCCGTGATAGGCCAGCGGGACGGTGAACACGGTCCTCTTGCCGTCGAAATACGCCGTCAATTCCCGCGCCGTCTGGTCATGGATCGCCGTCCGCCCGAACCCAAGCCGTCCTTTTGCCGCCTCCGCGAGTTTCCGCAGCTCGGTCGGCAGCGCCTTGCGGTCCATGAATTCCAGAAGATGCAACCTATGCCCATCTGCAACAGCAATCATCGGCCCCAGTGGCGTGTCGATCCAGTCGATGCTCAACAGCGGATCGGCACTCAGCGTGCCGGGGGCCATCCCCAAAAGTGCGCCCACCCGCGCCCGGAATGCCGAGGCCGACGAGAACCCAGCCTCAAGCCCGGCTTCCAACACCGTGCCGCCCTCGCTCATTACTTCAAACCCCCGCCGGAGCCGTTCCAGCCGAGCAAGCTCCAGAAAGCTCATCCCGAAATGCCGTTTGAACGCCCGGCGCACCGTGCCCCGGTCGTATCCCATCGCCGTCACGTCCGCCTCGCACCAGCGATGCTCCGGGCGTTCCCCGAGCGCGGTGAGCAACTCCTCGATCACCGGCTCCGCATCCGTCGCGGCCTTCAGGGGCTGGCAGCGTTTGCAGGGCCGGAACCCCGCCTCGATGCAGGCCCCAAGGCTGTCGAACCAGCGGCAGTTCTCGGGCTTCGGTTTGCGCGCGGGGCAGGTGAAGCGGCAGAACACGCCGGTCGAGGTCACGCCCACCCAGGCGCGCCCCTCGTAAGACGGGTCGCGGGTGAGGAGCGCGATATAGAGCGTGTCGGCGTCGGGAAGATCGAAAAGTGTCATGCGGGAAAGTGTAGCGGCAATGCGCGCGCCTGTCCGCCGGGAAAGCGGCGTCGATTTCTGGTCTCTAAGGCGCGTGTCGGGGGCCGACAAAAGTCCGACGCAAATCCGACGCTTTGCCGACCGGTAAAAACAGCGCAGTTTTCGGTTTCATCGCCCGACACGGATCGCTATACAGCTCCGGGCTTCATCCAATCCAAAGGACTCATTATGGCTAATGTCGTCGTTGTCGGCGCCCAGTGGGGTGACGAGGGGAAAGGCAAGATCGTGGACTGGCTCTCGGAGCGCGCGGACATCATCGCGCGGTTTCAGGGCGGTCACAACGCTGGCCACACGCTTGTCATCAACAACCAGGTTTACAAGCTGAACGCGCTGCCCTCGGGCGTTGTGCGCGGCGGTAAGCTGTCGGTGATCGGCAACGGGGTCGTGCTCGACCCGTGGCACCTCGTCAACGAGATCGCCAAAATTCGTGAGCAAGGCGTTGATATTTCGCCGGACACGCTGATGATCGCGGAGAACACCCCGCTCATCCTGCCGATCCACGGCGAGCTGGACCGCGCCCGCGAAGAGGCCGCTTCCAAAGGCACCAAGATCGGCACCACCGGTCGTGGCATCGGCCCGGCTTACGAGGATAAAGTGGGCCGTCGCTCCGTGCGCGTTGCCGATCTGGCTGACGAGGCCACGCTCGAAGCCCGCGTCGACCGCGCCCTTCAGCACCACGATCCGCTGCGCAAGGGGCTTGGCATCGAGCCGGTGGACCGTGAGCGTTTGCTCAATGATCTCAAAGTGATCGCCAAGGAAATCCTGCCCTATGCCGGTCCGGTCTGGAAGGTGCTGAACGAGCAACGCAAAGCCGGCAAGCGCATCCTGTTCGAAGGCGCCCAAGGCGCGCTTCTGGACATCGACTTCGGCACCTATCCGTTCGTGACCTCCTCGAACGTGATCGCCGGTCAGGCCGCCACCGGCGTCGGCATCGGCCCGACCTCCATCGACTATGTGCTCGGCATCGTGAAGGCTTACACCACCCGCGTGGGGGAAGGCCCGTTCCCGACCGAGCTTCTCGACGAGGACGGCAACCGTCTCGGCACGCGCGGTCATGAGTTCGGCACGGTGACGGGCCGCAAACGCCGCTGTGGCTGGTTTGACGCCGCCCTCGTGCGCCAGACCTGCGCCACCTCCGGCGTGACCGGCATCGCCTTTACCAAGCTCGACGTTTTGGACGGCTTCGAGACGCTGAAAATCTGCGTCGGCTACGAACTCGATGGCGAAGTGCTGGATTACCTGCCGTTCGCCGCCGAAGATCAGGCCCGCTGCACGCCCGTGTACGAGGAAATGCCCGGCTGGTCCGAGTCGACCGAAGGCGCGCGGAGCTGGAACGATCTTCCTGCCAACGCCGTCAAATACGTCAAGCGCGTCGAAGAACTGATCGACTGCCCGGTGGCGCTTCTGTCCACCTCGCCCGAGCGCGACGACACCATCCTCGTCACCGACCCGTTCGCCGACTGAGGGGCGTGGTCTGATGGCGCTGTCCTACAAGGCACGCAGGCGTCTGGCGCTTCTGGTGCTGGTGCTCGGCCTGCCGCTCTATATCGTGATGGCCGTGACCCTCATGAACTGGATCGACCGGCCGGGGCTTTGGGTGGAACTGGCGGTCTATGTCGGGCTCGGCGTGCTTTGGGCCTTTCCGCTCAAGGCGGTGTTTAAGGGCGTCGGTCAACCCGACCCGGATGCCTCCGACGACCGTAACGCATAAAAAAGGCCGCCTCTCGGGGCGGCCTTTTTCATTGTCTTTAAACGGTTTTATTGCGGCTTGAACCGCGTCGTGTCTGCCACTGTGAACTGGCCCCGGCTTTGCTTGCGGATCTTGCCCTGACGCAAAAGCTGCCCGAAGGAGCGCAGACGTTCCTCGACCGGCACATCCTCCGGCATCGCCGCTTTCGCCAGATGCATGATCTGCGGCCGGGTCACCGTTTCGCGGCCCTGGACGAAACTCGAAAACGCTGCGGCGGCTTCGAGAATATCGGTAAGGCTCTCGGCCCCTTGGGCTTCGGCAAAGTCGGCGAAGGTGACGCCGGTGTCGGGCGCGGTTGTGCTGATCTCTTCGACCGTGTCGAGCGCTTCGGTTTCCTGCACCGCCAGAGCCGCGCGGGACACGCGGCGCGGGCGTACCGGGGTGATGTTGGCACCATTCGGCAGGTCTTTCGGCGTGTCGATGCGTTGTTCGGACACCAGCATCAGCGGCGGCAGTTGCCGACGCGTCTGACCGGCACCCTCGGGGCGGCGGGGGCGTACGACGCGGGCGAGATCTTCCTTGTAGACCTCAGCTTCGTCTTCCTCGACGACATCGCCTTTTTCGTTTTTCTCGGCGCGGATCGCGGTCACGGCGGCTTTCAGATGCTGGATCGCGTTGCGGCGGCGGGTGTTTTCGCCCTTGGCCATCTCGCGGTCGGCCTCATCCATCAGGCGCGACATCGAGGCATCGGAGGTGTCGAAGACATTGCGCGTGTCGCTGTCGTCCTCGGTCTCGTCCTCCTCGGCGAAGAGCGCGGCGGGGGCCTCGTCTTCGATGTCTTTCTCGATCTCGCCGTCTTCCTCGACCTCGGCGGCGATGGCAACCTCGGCCAGCTCGCGCATCAGCTCGTCTTCGTCTTCGGCATCGAGAGACGAGGAACCAAGCTCACGGCGCAGGGTTTCGGTCAGCGCTTCGGGTGCCTCGTTGGAAGCGGCCTCTTCAACCGGTTCTTCATTCGCAACCGGCTCTTCCTCTGCGGTTTTCGCCTCGAAATCGGCGCGGCGCATCTTCACCACACGAGCGCGAACACGCTGGAGCGGTTCGTTGATGGCGGGGCCGGCCTCGTCCTCGGCGGTCTCGACCGGACGCGTGGCTTCGGCGATGTCGGCGGCGAGATTGGGGTCCATCTCGTGCCGTTCGGCATCGTTGTCCGCCGCGTTGGCGATCTCATCGGCGATTTCGCCTGCCTCTTCCGCTGCCTCCTCCGAGACTTGCAGAGAGGAGAGCACATTGCCGAGCGTGACGTCTTCGTCCGTTTCCGGGGACAGGTCCGTAGCCATCTCTTCGATCACCGGGGTGTCTTCGTAGGGCTCTTCCCCGGTTTCGCTCGCAGTTTCGATACCCGTGATCGCGTCCGCGATGGCGTCCGTGCTCTCTTCAAGGGCCTCGTTCTCTGCGCTGTCGGCAATGTCGCCGTTCATTTCCGCGATGATTGCGGCGGCTTCCTGAAACGGTGCGGCGATGCGCGAGGGTTTTCCAGCGTCGGCCTCTTCGGGGGCGTCGGAGGGGGGGGCATCTGCGAGCGTGACTTCGGCCAGATCGTTCCCTGCCTCGACCACGTCCTCGGTGGCCGCTTCGGCCTCCGGTGTCACGACTTCGTCTTCCGCTGCGCTTTCTTCGATCTCCGGTACGATTTCGGAAACCGGCGTCGCCTCTGCCACGGGGACGTCGTCCCGCGCCGCTTCGGTCTCTTCGACGAGTTCTTCCTCGAAACGCTCATGCAGGGCGGTCCCGGCAAAATTCATCGCGGCATTCTGATCCTCGGCGAAATCGGCCTGATTGCGTTGCGCCACGGCCGCACGGATGCGTTCGAGCTTGTCGGCAATCGAGCTTCCGGCCAGAGTTCCGGCCAGAGCTGCCTTGGAGCTCGCCGGTTGCGGCTTGGACGTCTCGACTGGCGCAGGTTCGGAAACGGTGTCGCGGGCCGGAACGCTCGGTTGTTTCGTCTCAGGCGCGGGGGCTTCTGCGATGACCGGTGCGGCAGCGGGCTGCGACGTATCCGTCACGGGGGCAGCCATGGGCCGGGCACGCTGATCCTGCTCCATTTGACGCAGCACCAGACCGCCTTCCTGCATGCGGGCCTCCACCCGACGCTGGATTTCCTTTTCGGCAATGGAGCTCAGCATCTGTGGATCGGGGGTCGGCGGTTCCGCGCCGAAATAGCGATCGTCTGCGGCGAGGTCGCGGAAATATTCCGCGATGGACCGCATCGTGTTGAACGGATCGTCAAATCCCTCCAGCGTACAGGAGAAAGTTCCGTAGGATACGGTCAGAATTTTACTGTCACTCACCATGCCAATACTCACTTTCTGCACTTGCTCAGCAGTCTCTTGTTTACCATGAATTGGTTCGCAAATCGGAACAAAACCGGGAAATGGTCGTGATCTTTTCCTGTCCAAAATATGGCAAAGAGGTTAACGAAGCGGTCATGAAATCCATTGAACCCATTCTGAACACTCGAAAAAACGTCACTTTGCTGGGCGGCGGAGCTGTGTGGGCCGATCGTCTCACCGAGGCGCTGTCTTTCGCGCCAAAGCTCGTTGCCGCCGATGGCGGGGCGTCCAAGGCGTTGGCGCTCGGGCATATGCCGGATTGCGTGATCGGAGATTTCGACAGTCTGGGAGCGGAGAGTCGCGCTCGGATCGCAGCGGAGCGATTGTTTCACATTCCCGAACAGGACAGCACGGATTTCGAAAAGGCACTGATGCGGGTGCGCGCGCCGATGATCCTTGGCGTCGGTTTCACCGGTGCACGGATCGACCATGAGCTGTCGGTCTATGCGACATTGGCGCGGTTCCCGGACCGGCGCTGCATCATTCTCGGCGAGGACGACCTCTGTTTTATGGCCCCGCCCGCGTTGTGTCTGGCGACCCGGCCCGGAGATCGCGTCTCGCTCTTTCCGATGGGGCCCGTGTCGGGGCGGTCCGACGGGTTGTACTGGCCGATCGAGGGGATCGGTTTTGCTCCCGACGGGCGGGTCGGCACGTCGAACAGGGCCGACGGCAGGCAGGTGGATCTGTGGTTCGATGCGCCGGGCATGATGGTGATTCTGCCGCGTGATATGTTGGGGCAGGAGCTGATCGCCCGGCTCGTGGCGGCGCCTGACTGGGGTTAAACCGCGTTGGGGTCGGCGGGGATCGCAGGTTTGCGCCGGTTCACCCGCTCGCGGTGGATGATGTAGAGTCCCGAGGCGACGATGATCGCAATGCCGAGCCAGACCACGGGGGCAGGGAAGTCGCCAAAGACGAGAAGCCCTGCCAGCGTCGAGAACACAAGCTCCAGATAACCCAGAGGCGCGACCGTGGCCGAAGGCGCATGGCGCAGGGCGAGCGTCAGCCCCTGGTGAGAGATGGTCGCGGCGACACCGACCCCCGCCAGCCAGAGCCAGTCCCACCCCGTGGGCCAGCTCGGATCGAGCGGCCCGCCCGTCCCGTCGAAGATGACGAGGAGCGGCCATGCGACGATCAGCGCCGCAATGGCGGTCGAGGCCTGAAGCGCGACCGGGTCGTAATGACGCAGCGCACGCGTCACCAGCATGTAGCAGGCGAAGAAGAACCCCGCCGCCAGCGGCAGGAGCGCTGCGCTGCCAAAGGCCAGAAGCCCCGGGCGTACCACGATCAGCACGCCGACAAAGCCGGTGACCGAAGCGATGAGCCGTCGCGGGCCAACCTCTTCGCCGAACAGGGCCCAGCCGAACAGCAGCAGGATGAAGGGCTCGATATAGGTGATCGCCAGCGCATCGGCCAAAGGCATGATCGACACGGCCCAGACGAAAGAAAAGGTGGCCGCCAGCGTGAGCAGCCCGCGCAGGAAGATCAGAGCGGCGTCGCGTCGTGACATGACAAGCGGCAGGCCAAGCCAGAGCGCGATGGGCAGCAGAATCGCGCCTTGCACAACGAACCGCCCGGCGGTGATCTGACCGACCGCATGATGCGCCGAAGCGAGCTTTGCGAAGACGTCGATGACAGGTGCCACGGCGCAAAAGCCGAGCATCATCATCATGCCGAACAGGGGGCGGTCTTCTGCGGAGGTCGGGCGCTGTGTCATGCGCCCTTGTCGGTGGGATCCGCGCCCGGCGCAAGGGCTCAGGCGTCCGGACGGGTCAGAATATAGAGCGCGCCCAGGGCGATCAGCACCGCCTGCAGCGCGATCCAGGGCCAGGACACGCCCATCAGTGTTGTTGGCAGAAAACTCAGCATCATCATGGAGATTGAAACCCATTTGATCCGTCGCGGGATCGCACCGGTTTCCTCCCATGCACGGATCGGCGGGCCGAAATGCGCATGATCGAGCAACCATTGCCGCAGCCGTGGCGAGCCCTTGGTGAAAAAGAACGCGGCAAGGATGAGAAAGCCGGTCGTCGGCATGACCGGCAGCACTGCACCGATGGCGCCCAGGAGCACGCAGAGCCATCCGAGGGCGAGGTGGAGATATTTCGACATCCGGTCCGTCATCACGTTTTCTAACACATCCCCCTTACCCGATCATTTACGTCGTAGAGCCGCGCTGTCCAGCCGCAAGCCCCGGATTTCGCCTATCCAAATGGTCGCACGCGGCCTATAAATGCCGCTGAACCTGCCATGCCTGAACGTGTTGCGCCTGAGTTGCGCCCTGGGGAAATCGTCATGTCCGATACGCTGTCGCCGATTGATACCGCCAAATTCGTGGCCGCCAGAAAGGCGCTGGATTATGTCGAGGACGGCATGAAGCTCGGGCTTGGCACCGGATCGACGGCGGCCTGGATGGTGCGGCTTCTGGGCGATATGGTGCGCGAGGAAGGGCTCAACATCATCGGTGTGCCGACCTCGTCGCGCACGGCGGAACTGGCCCGGCAACAGGGTATCCGGGTGGTGTCTCTCGACGAGGCGAAATGGCTCGATCTGACGATCGACGGCGCCGACGAATTCGACCCGGAACTGAACCTGATCAAGGGCGGCGGCGGCGCGCTTTTGCAGGAAAAGATTGTCGCCACGGCGTCGGATCAGATGATCGTCATCTCGGACGTGTCGAAACGGGTGGAGACGCTCGGGCATTTCCCGCTTCCGGTCGAGGTGATCCCGTTTGGCTGGCAAACCACCAAGGCGCTGGTGGAGGAAACGCTGGTGGCGATGGATGTGCTGGGCCAGCAATCGACGCTTCGGATGAGCGGCGATGCGGCCTATGTGAGCGACGAGGGCAATCACATCATCGACTTGCACCTCCAGCGCATCGGCAACGCGCGGCAGCTCGCACTTGTGCTCAATCAAATCCCTGGCGTGGTGGAAAACGGGCTGTTCATCGACATTTGCGACAAGGTGATCATCGGCCATGGCGACGGACGGGTGACGGTGCGCGATATTATCTCCGGCGAGGAGAGCGAGGATCAGGTCGAATTTGAGGAGAGCGAAAACATTTTCGCCGATCTGGACTGAACCTGCCGTTCCTGTGATTTTGCAAAGACCCCGTGCAGCTTGCGCGGGGTTTTCCTTTGGCTCCAAAGCCCCTACATCTACCCACGACTTTAGAATTCTTCCAAAAAGGCGGGACAGATGGATTTCGACTATGATCTCTTCGTGATCGGTGGTGGCTCGGGCGGGGTGCGGGCGGCGCGTCTGACGGCGGCTGGCGGGCAGAAGGTCGCCATGGCGGAGGAATTCCGCATGGGCGGCACCTGTGTCATTCGCGGCTGTGTCCCGAAAAAGCTGATGGTCTTCGCCTCGCAATATGCCGCCGCCGCCGATGAGGCCGGGAAATACGGCTGGGACATCAAGCTCGGCAAGTTCGACTGGAAGAGCTTTCAGGCAAAGCTCAAGGCCGAACTGTCCCGTCTCGAAGGCATCTACACCAGGAACGCGGATGCGGCGGGGGTCGAGATTCTGCATCAGCGTGCCACCGTCAAGGATGCGCATACGGTCACTTTGGCCGATGGCACCGAGAAAACGGCGAAACATATCCTCGTGGCCGTGGGCGGTACGCCCTTCGTGCCGGAGCAGACGCCGGGGATCGAGCATGCGATCACCTCGAACGAGATTTTCGACATTCCCGAGTTGCCGAAGAAGATCCTGATCGTCGGAGGCGGTTATATCGCCTGTGAATTCGCATGTATTTTCAACGGTCTGGGCTCCGAAGTGACGCAGGTCTATCGCGGCGCGCAAATTCTGCGGGGCTTCGACGACGAGGCGCGCGGCCATATTGCCGAGTTGATCTCGGGGCAGGGGATCAACCTGCATGTCGGAACCGATATCGAGCGGCTGGAGAAACGCAAGGACGGGATCTGGACCAAGACCACCGACGGGCGCGAGGCCACGTTCGACGTGGTGCTCTACGCCACCGGGCGCAAACCGGCGACGGCGGGGCTTGGTCTTGAAAACGCCGGTGTCGAGCTTGGCCGTCATGGTGAGATCAAGGTCGATGCGTACAGCCAGACCAACATTCCGTCGATCTTTGCCGTGGGCGATGTGACCGACCGCATTCAACTGACGCCGGTGGCGATCCGGGAGGCGATGGCCTTCCACGAGACCGTGTTCAAGGGCAATCCGATGACGCCGGATCACAGCAATGTGCCTTCGGCGATCTTCACTCAGCCGGAATACGGCGCGGTGGGCCTGACCGAGGAACAGGCGCGCGAGGAGGGCCCGGTCGAGATCTATACCGCTGCTTTCCGCCCGATGCAGAACAGTTTCATCGACAAGAACGAGCGCGTGATGTTCAAGCTCATCGTGTGTCAGACGACGCGCAAGGTGCTTGGCTGTCACATCATTGCGCCGCATGCGGGCGAGATGATCCAGCTTGCCGGTGTGGCGGTGAAAATGGGCGCGACCAAAGAAGATTTCGACGCCACCGTGGCGGTGCACCCGACCATGGCGGAAGAGATTGTCCTGATGAAAACGCCGACCCGCGTTCATAACTGACCGGAATGGACGAGAAAGGCGGGGTGCGACCCTCTCGCACCCTTGAAAATCCGCCCCGGAAGGAACAGGTTGAAACCGAGCCTCGACCCGACGGCATTTTGCCTGCCGGGTCGGACCCATACGTATAAAGAGGAAATGACCTTAATGGCCAGCAACAATGGCGGTCCCTGGGGCGGCGGCGGTGGCAACCGACCGACGGGACCCAGCGGAGGAGACAACCGCGGCGGTGACAACCGGGGCAACGGGCGGGACAACAACGGTCGCCGCCCCGGCGATCAGCCGCAAATTCCCGAGATCGACGAGATGCTCAACAAGGGCAACGAATACCTGAAGGTCCTGATGGGCGGCAAAGGTGGCGGCACGGGCCGTTCCGGCGGCTCTGGAGCCGGCGGTCCGGGGTTCAACAAGGGCACGATCGGTCTTGTCGCGCTGGGCGCCATCGGTCTTTGGGCCTTTTCCTCCTTCTATACCGTGAAACCGGAAGAACAGTCGGTCGAACTGTTCCTCGGTGAGTTCTACAAGATCGGTCAGCCGGGTCTGAACTTCGCCCCCTGGCCGCTTGTGAGCTACGAAAAAGTCATCGTTACGGGCGAACGCACCGAGAATGTCGGCTCCGTCGGTCAGGGCAGCACCGGCATGATGCTGACGACCGATGCCAATATCGTCGATATTGATTTTCAGGTGGTCTGGAACATCAACGATCCGGCGAAATACCTGTTTAACCTCAGCGATCCGCGCCAAACGGTGCAGGCGGTGTCCGAGGCTTCGATGCGCGAAATCATCGCGGCCTCGACCTTGGCGCCGATTCTGAACCGTGACCGGGGTCTGATCGCCGATAATGCGATGACCCTGATCCAGTCGACGCTCGACAGCTATGACAGCGGCATCACCGTGATCCGCGTCAACCTCGACAAAGCCGACCCGCCGGGCGAGGTGATTGATGCTTTCCGCGACGTGCAGGCTGCCGAGCAGGAACGGGATCGTCTCGAACGTCAGGCCGACGCTTACGCCAACCGGGTTCTCGCCGGTGCGCGCGGGACCGCGGCGCAGATTGTCGAAGAGGCCGAAGGTTATCGGGCGCAGGTGGTCAATGCCGCCGAAGGTGAGGCCAGCCGCTTTACCGCCGTGCTTGAGGAATACAAGAATGCGCCGGATGTGACCCGTAAACGTCTCTATCTCGAAGCCCTCGAAGAGGTCTATGGCGGGATGGACAAGATCATCCTCGACGAAAGCGGCAACGGTCAGGGCGTTGTGCCCTACCTGCCCTTGAACGAGTTGAAGAAATCGACTGAGGGGGCGAACTGATGAAGAAACTTCCCATTCTTTTCGCCGTCCTTTTTGTGGCGCTGGTTCTGGTGATGTCCTCGCTGTTCATCGTGGATGAACGCCAAAAGGCGCTGGTGCTGCAATTCGGCCAGATCAAATCCGTCAAGGAAGAGCCGGGTCTCGCCTTCAAAATCCCGTTCATTCAGGAAGTGGTCTATTACGACGACCGTATCCTGTCGCTCGAGACCCCGGAAATCGAGGTCACGCCTTCGGATGACCGTCGTCTTTTGGTCGATGCCTTCGCGCGTTACCGGATTGCCGACGTGGTGCGTTTCCGTCAGGCCGTGTCCACCGGCGGTGTGCGGTTTGCCGAAGATCGTCTGAAAGGCATCCTCAACGCGCAGCTTCGCGAAGTGCTCGGTGCGGATACGGTCACCTCGAACACGGTGATCTCCGCCGACCGTGCCGAACTGGCCCGTCGCATCCGCGATCAGGCCCGTGCAGAGGCCGCCTCTCTCGGCGTCGACATCGTGGACGTGCGTCTGAAACAGACCTTCCTGCCGGACCAGAACCTTGAGGCCACCTTTGCGCGGATGCGTGCGGAACGTGAACGCGAAGCTGCCGACGAGCGGGCGCGGGGGGAAGAGGCCGCGCAGCGCGTGCGGGCGCAGGCCGACCGGACCGTGGTCGAGCTTGAATCCGATGCGCGCCGGCAGGCCGAGATCACCCGCGGTGAGGCGGATGCGGAGAAAAACCGCATCTATGCCGAAGCTTACGGCGCGGATCCGGATTTCTTCGAGTTCTATCGTTCGCTCGACGCGTACCGTGCGGGTCTGAAAGGGTCCAACACTACCATGGTGATGTCGCCGGACAGCGAGTTCTTTGACTATCTGAAGTCCGATCAGGGCAAGTAAATGGCATTTCTGATCCTCGCTGTGGGATTGGTGCTTTGTGTGGAGGGGCTGGTGCTTGCACTGGCCCCTTCGCGTTTGGAGGACGTCGTGCGCGCCTTTGCGGAACTGCCGCCCGTGACACGGCGCGGCATCGGCTTGGCGGCCCTGGCTCTGGGCGTGCTGCTGGTGGCGCTGGGGCGGCGCTGGCTCGGCCTCTGAGGGACGGGCGTGTCATTCCCGTCTTCCGTCACCCTCCTGCCGGAATTCCCCGCAAACCGGAGGCCTTTCTCCTTGTCACACCCCGCTCACATGCTGTTGACTGGGCGCGACAGGGTTTGAGTTGTGCGGCATGGCCCCTATCTGTACCCCGAAAAGGCAGTTGTCGCGTGGGGCCGAGATCCTCGCGCATCCATACGGAGGACCGAATACCGATGACACAGGCTCGCGCCGTTTCCCTTCCCCTGCGCATGTCCCGCACCGATCTGCGAGCGCTTTTCCTCGCCCTGATCGCCACGGTTGCGCTGATGTTCCAATCCGTCGCCGCAGAGGCGCGCGGGGCGCCGGAAACCTTTGCCGATCTCGCCGAAAAGGTCAGCCCCGCCGTGGTGAATATCACCACCACGACCGTGGTCGAGGCCTCCACCGATCAACAACCGATCGTGCCGGAAGGCTCACCGTTCGAAGATTTCTTCCGTGATTTCATGGACCGTAACGGTCAGGGTGGCCCGCGCCGGTCGCAGGCGCTGGGCTCCGGCTTCGTCATTTCCGAAGACGGCTATATCGTCACGAACAACCACGTGATCGAAGGTGCCGACGAGATCGAGATCGAGTTCTTCGAAGGCTTCACCCTTCCGGCGAAACTGGTGGGCACCGATCCGAAAACCGACATTGCCGTGCTCAAGGTCGACAGCGACAAGCCGCTGAAATTCGTACCCTTCGGCGACAGTGATGTGGCCCGTGTGGGCGACTGGGTCATGGCCATGGGCAACCCGCTCGGTCAGGGCTTCTCCGTCTCCGCAGGCATCGTGTCGCAACGCGGTCGGGCTCTGTCGGGCGCTTATGACGATTACATCCAGACCGACGCCGCCATCAACCGCGGCAACTCCGGCGGGCCGCTGTTCAACATGGACGGTCAGGTGATCGGCGTGAACACCGCGATCCTCTCGCCCAATGGCGGCTCCATCGGTATCGGCTTCTCGATGGCCTCGAATGTGGTCTCCAAAGTGGTCGATCAGCTCAAGGAGTTCGGTGAGACCCGCCGCGGCTGGCTCGGCGTTCGCATTCAGGACGTGACCGACGATGTGGCCGAGGCCATGGGGCTCGACGCCGCCAAAGGGGCGCTGGTCACCGATGTGCCGGAAGGCCCGTCGAAAGAAGCTGGCATCGAAAGCGGCGACGTCATCCTGTCCTTCGATGGCAAGGATGTGAAAGACACCCGCGAGCTGGTGCGTACCGTGGGTGAGACCGAAGTGGGCAAGGCCGTGCGCATCGTGGTGTTCCGCGATGGCAAGACCCAGACCCTGATGGTCACATTGGGCCGTCGCGAAGAGGCCGAAAACACCGCCTTCCCGGAGGACAATCCCGCCGCGGAAGCGCCGGAAACCGTGCAGATGATGGGCATGACCCTGCAACCGCTCGACGACACGCTGCGTGAACAGCTCGGTGTTTCGGCGGGCACTGACGGTCTGGCCGTGGTCGAGGTGGACGAGACTTCCGAAGCCTATACCAAGGGGCTGCGTGCCGGTGACGTGATCACCGAGGCCGGTCAGCAGAAAGTGACGAGCCTCAGTGATCTCGAAGCGCGTGTCGACGAGGCCAAGGAAGCCGGGCGCAAGACCGTGCTGCTTCTGGTCCGCCGCGCCGGCGAGCCGCGTTTCGTGGCGCTGGGGGTTGGCGAGTAAACCCGCCTCTCATCTGTGAATGACAAAGGCGGCCCGGGGGGCCGCCTTTTCCTTTGTCGCATCTCCTTTGTCGTCTCGTGGCCGTGTCACTCCTCGCGGGGCACTTCCTTGAGGCCCAACTGACGCGCGGCGGCGATGGAAAGCACCTCGCTGTCCACCCCTTGCTCGAGCTGATAGGCGCGGATCGCGCGACGGGTGGCATGGTCCATCTTGCCGTTCACAGCCCCCTGGAAATACCCGCGCACCAGCAACGCGCGCTGGACCGAGGCAATGAATTCGGGCGTCCAGTCCTCCCGGCAGAGGGTCTCGAACCACAGCTCCTTGCGTTCCCGCACGATTTCCTGACGGGTTTCGGTGCGGTAAACTGCCGGGTAGGCGACTGCGCCCGAGCTGTCGATCTGCGGCGGCTGCACCATGACATGTTCGGTGACCGTTTCGATGATCGCTGGCGTCACATGACGGGCGTAACAGGCCTCCGGATCGGCCCCCGGCGGTGCGCCCGGCGTATCGGCGGCGCGCAGGATCTCGGTGTCGGGCGCACTCATCTGACAGGCCGACAAAAGGGCGCTCATCAGGACAAGCGCCAGGCGCAACGGGGGGCTCTTTCGGGACATGGCTCTGCTCTTGTGACGCCTCTCGTGGGCTTTCGGCAATGGTAACGCGGGTTTGCCGAATTCCAAAGGGGGAATGCGGTTGCATCCGGAGCCCTGTCCGCAGAGAGGCTGCAATCCTGTGCCTGAAAATGCGCCGATGCGGGATTTTCTCCGTTGCGTGCCATCCGGACCGCTGGTCGCGACGGAATGCCCCTTTTCTCCGGGCAAGCCGCACGCTAAGCCTGTGGCGACGCCAAAGCTGCGAAAAGAGGATGAGCCAATGGTCAAGATCACCTATGTCGAATTCGGCGGCACCGAACATGTCGTGGACGTGCCCGTGGGGCGCACCGTCATGGAAGGTGCGCGCGACAATGGCATTCCGGGCATTGACGCCGATTGCGGCGGTGCCTGCGCCTGTTCCACCTGTCATGTCTATGTGGCGCCCGACTGGGTCGAGAAACTCCCGGCGAAGGACGATATGGAAGAAGACATGCTCGATTTCGCCTTCGAACCCGATCCGGTGCGCTCGCGCCTGACCTGCCAGATCAAGGTCACGCCGGAGATCGACGGTCTCGTGGTGAACCTGCCTGAAAAGCAGATCTGATGCTGAGACTGGTCGCCTTGCTTATGCTGGCGGCCAGTCCGTTTGTTGCCAGTCCGCTTTGTGCCGCCCGGATCACCGGGGCGCATTACGCGGAGCCGACTACGGCCTATGGCCACGGTGCGGTGAAGAACGGTGAATATGCCCGCATGGTGGTCACGCTGGATGACGGCACCACGCGCGAAGCCTCTTTCAGGAAAAGCGTGTTCGAAGATACCGCGCCGCGCCTCCATGATTTCGATGGTGACGGGCGGCCCGAGGTCGTGTCCGTGGTCAGCGGCTTTGCGACGGGCGCCTGGGTTCAGGTTTGGACGCTCGACGGCCAAGACCGCCTCGTCCCCGCCAAGGCCAGCGCGCCGATCGGTCAGCCGCATCGCTGGCTCGCCATCGCCGGGATTGCTGATTTCGATGGCGACGGGGTGGATGAGGTGGCCTATGTCGACCGTCCGCATTTGTTCAAAGAGCTGGTGCTTTTGCCGGTCGATCTGACGGGGGAGGGGATGCTCGTGCCCACAGCCCGGCTGGGCGGGCTGACCAACCATCATCTCGGTTCTGACCGGATTGAGGGCGGTGTGCGCGCCTGTTCGGGGCAGGCGCCGGTGATCCTGACCGCCGATGCGGATTGGACGCAGATCATGGCAACCCGCTGGGAAAACGGCGGCTTGATGGCAACGCCTGTGGCCCGCTACGCGGGGGCTGCGAGCTTTGCGTCCCATATGGCGTGCAACTGACGCCTTTCGGAAACTTCCGCCGCTGATCGACCCGCGCTCTGGCTGGAAACCTGTCGTTTTGCCTCTGGTGCTGCGGCCTGCGACACGGCAAGACTTCGCGTCGGAACCAAGAAAAGGCCCGCTATGACCTCGCATGTCCTGACCGTCACCTGCCCTTCGAAACGCGGTATCGTCGCCGCCATTTCCGGCAAGCTCGCCGAACTGGGATGCAACATCACCGATTCCGCACAGTTCGACGATCCCGATACGGATCGGTTCTTCATGCGTGTCAGTTTCGTCTCCGAAAAGGGGCTGACGCGCGCGGATCTTGTCGCGGAATTCACCCCCGTTGCAGAGACTTTCGAGATGACATGGGCGGTGCATGACGAGGCGAAAAAGATGAAGGTCGTGATCATGGTGTCCCGTTTCGGGCATTGTCTCAACGATCTTCTCTACCGCTGGCGGATCGGCGCGCTGCCCATCGACATTGTCGCCGTGGTCTCCAATCATATGGAGTATCAAAAGCTTGTGGTGAACCATGACATCCCGTTTTATCAGGTGCGCGTGACCAAGGAGAACAAGCCGCAGGCCGAAGCGCGCCTTTTGGAGATCGTCGAGGAGAGCGGTGCGGAGCTTGTCGTTCTGGCGCGCTACATGCAGATCCTCTCTGATCGGCTTTGTCAGAGAATGTCCGGTCGGATCATCAATATCCACCACTCTTTCCTCCCAAGCTTCAAAGGCGCGAACCCGTATAAACAGGCGTTCGAGCGGGGCGTGAAACTGATCGGAGCAACGGCGCATTACGTGACCGCCGATCTCGATGAGGGGCCGATCATCGAACAGGACACGATCCGCGTGACCCATGCGCAATCGCCCGAGGATTACGTGTCTCTGGGCCGTGATGTGGAGGCGCAGGTGCTGTCGCGTGCGATCCATGCGCATATCCATCACCGGGCGTTTATCAACGGCAACAAGACGGTGGTGTTTCCGGCGTCTCCGGGCAGCTATGCCTCGGAGAGAATGGGGTGAGAGCCAGTCCGGCCTTGCCGGATTGAGCGCCCGCGCGTACATGCGAGGGCCGGGTAAGAAGCACTTAAGCGTTGCGGTTGAGAAGGGGCGCTGCCCCTCACTTGGCACGGGGGCCCCGCGCCAAGCTCTCCCCGGGATATTGGGGGACAAAAGAAGCACGCGCCCTCATCCGTGCCAACGCTTTTCTGAGGCCTCGGCGTATCCCTCTATCCCATGATCTGGAACAGAGGGCTTCTTCCGTCACGGTCATCGGCGTCCCCGCCTGTACCGTGGTTCCAGATAAAAGCACCAAGGTTAATTCGGGCTTAATGGGATTTCTTTTGTCTCCCAATATCCCGGGGGAGTGGGGGTCGGCCCCCACGGATAATGAGTGTATGGGGGCGTGAGCGTTATGGCTGCGAAACGGCACAACAGAAAAGGCGCGCCGTTCGAGCGCGCCCCAATATCTGTCGCGACAGCCTTGATCGGGCTTTTACACCGAAGTTCCAAACCGGAGGGCCATTCGAGCCTTTGGTGCAGTTCGCAGCATGGTTATGCCACGGGTAAGGTTAACATCGGTTTAACCGCAAAGCGCTTATTTCAGTGCCCGCCAGCCAATATCCGAGCGGTTGAACCCTTCGGGCCATTCGATGCTCTCGATCATCGCATAGGCGCGATCCCGGGCTTCTTGCAAACTGTCGCCGCGCGCGGTGACGTTGAGCACCCGCCCGCCGGTCGCGACGATCTGGCCGTCTTTCTCGGCGGTGCCCGCATGGAACACCATGTTCATGCTGTCCTCGGGAAGCGCGCCCAAGCCCTTGATCACAGATCCTTTCTCATAGGCGCCGGGATAGCCCTTTGCGGCCATCACAACGGTCATCGCGTGATCGTCGGCCCAGTTCACCCTGGCCTGATCCAGCGTGCCTTCGGCGGTCGCGAGCATCAGGTCGAGCGCCTGCGCGCCCAGACGCATCATCAGCACCTGACATTCCGGATCGCCGAAACGGCAGTTGTATTCCACAAGGCGCGGCTGGCCGTCCTTGATCATGAAGCCGGCATAGAGCACGCCCTGATAGGGCATGCCGCGCTTCGCCATCTCGGCGACGGTCGGTTTGACGATCTCGTCCATGGCTTTCTGAATGACGCTGTCGGTCATCACCGGCGCGGGGGAATAGGCGCCCATGCCGCCGGTGTTGAGGCCGGTATCACCGTCGCCCACGCGCTTGTGATCCTGCGCCGTGCCGATGGGCAAGACGTTTTCGCCGTCACACAGGATGAACCAGGAGGCCTCTTCGCCCTCCATGAATTCCTCGATCACGACCTCCGCACCTGCGCCACCGAAGGCACCGCCGAACATGTCGTCGATGGCCTCCAAGGCGGTCGACTCGTCCATTGCGACGATCACGCCTTTACCGGCGGCAAGACCGTCGGCCTTAACCACGATCGGCGCGCCTTGGTCGCGGATATAGGCCTTGGCGGCCTCGGCATCGTCAAAGCGCGCATAGCCAGCGGTCGGCGCGCCCGAAGCGTCGCAAATCTCTTTGGTGAAGCCTTTCGAGGCCTCAAGCTGGGCCGCCGCTTTGGACGGGCCAAAGGTCAGGATGCCCGCCGCGCGCAGATCGTCGGCGACGCCTGCGGCTAGGGGCGCTTCCGGGCCGATGATCACGAAATCAATCGCGTTTTCCTCGACGAAGGCCACCACAGCCGGACCATCGTTAATGTCAAAAGACGCGCATTCGGCGATTTTCGCGATGCCCGCATTGCCCGGCGCCACGATCAGCTTGTCGCATTTCGGGTTCTGCATCACCGCCCAGGCCAAGGCATGTTCACGCCCGCCGCTGCCAAGGATCAGAATGTTCATCGCGCCTCTCCGCTTCACCTTTGGTTGCGCGCGTTCTAAGGTCAGCGCGAGTTTGACACAAGCACGAGCAGCCGCCGGAGACAGAAGATGTCCGATCTTTTCGAGGATGACAGCCCGAAAGGCACTTCCAACGCCCCGGAGTTTACCGTTTCCGAGCTTTCGGGCGCGGTGAAGGCGATGATCGAGGGCGAGTTCGGCTATGTGCGGGTGCGCGCCGAGGTGGGGCGCGTGTCACGACCGCGCTCGGGGCATTTGTATTTCGATCTCAAGGACGAGAAATCGGTGATCAATGCGGTGAGCTGGAAAGGTCAGGTCGCGCGGATGGAGGTTCAGCCCGAAGAGGGGATGGAGGTGATCGCGACGGGGCGGATGACGACCTTCCCCGGCGGGTCGCGCTATCAGATCATCATCGACAATGTGGAGCCTGCGGGGGCGGGCGCGCTGATGGCGATGCTGGAAAAGCGCAAAAAGGCGCTGGCTGCCGAGGGGCTTTTCGATGCGGCGCGCAAGAAACCCCTGCCGTGGCTGCCGGAGGTGATCGGGGTGGTGACTTCGCCCTCGGGGGCGGTGATCCGCGATATTTTGCACCGGCTGAGCGACCGGTTTCCGCGCCATGTTTTGATCTGGCCGGTGGCGGTTCAGGGGCAGAAATGCGCGGAAGAGGTTGCGAACGGGATCAGGGGGTTCAATGCTCTGCCGGTTGACGGCGGCATCCCGCGCCCCGATCTTATCATCGTCGCGCGCGGCGGCGGATCGGTCGAGGACCTTTGGGGCTTCAACGAGGAAATCGTGGTGCGCGCGGCGGCCGCCTCCGAGATCCCGCTGATCTCTGCCGTGGGCCACGAGACCGACACGACGCTGATTGATTTCGCCTCGGATCGTCGCGCGCCCACGCCCACCGCCGCCGCCGAACTGGCCGTGCCGGTGCGACGCGAATTGTGGGTGACGGTGCAGGAACTGCGTGCCCGGATGGAGCGGGCTTTGAACAGTGGTGTCGAGCTTCGGCGTCAACGGCTGCGCGATCTGAGCCGGGCTTTGCCGCCGAAAGAGCGCTTGCTCGATGGGCCACGGCAGCGGGTGGATCAGATGGATTTGCGCCTGACGCAGGCGCTGATCAACGGCGTGCGCAACCGGCGGCTGAAGCTTTCGGAAGCGGCGACGGTTCTGCGCCCCGCGATGTTGCAGAGCCGGATGCGGGCGCAAGGGGATCGGCTGACGTCTCTCTCGACACGTCTCGCTCCGGCTCTGGCGCGCGGGACGGGGCAACACCGGCGCGATCTCGACCGGCTCGCGGCACGACTCTCTCCCGCCATCATTTCGCGGAATACGGCTCAGACGTGTCGCGATCTGACGCAGCTTTCGGATCGCTTCGCCCGCGCAGCCCAAGGCCAGACGCATCGTTGGCGCGCGGCTCTCGATCAGCGGGCGGGGCTGCTCTCTGCGCTGTCCTATGAGGAAACCCTGAAACGCGGCTACGCGGTGGTGCGCGATGCGGAGGGTGGGGTCGTCACCTCGTCGAAAGACGCGGGCCGTATGCATGAGGTGCAGTTTGCCGACGGGCGTGTGCGGATCGGGAGCGGTGTTGCGACCCCGCCCAAACCCGCCAAACCGCGCGCCCCGAAGGGAGCGCCGAAGGACAAACCGGAGCAGGGCAGCCTGTTCTGAGAAGGGCGGGATCAGACCCCGATATGCGGTCCCATGCAGGCCAGCGGGCCGTCGGAGGTCCAGGCCTCGTAAAGCTCGGTGCCGCTTTCGCCCTGGAACACGGCCTTGAGCTTGTCGCTCTCGATGAAGAATTGCCAGCATTGCGGCATCAGCCCGTCCTCATAGACGAAACAGATGTTCTGATCCTGCTCGTACCAGATACCTTCCTTGCAGGTGTCCTGATCGAAGGCCCAACGCACGCGCTTGCCGGGAAGGTATTGCTCTGCGCCATAGGGCTGACCGTCCTCGGCGAAGGTCAGGGTCTTGCCGGTGGCATAGGCCTCGAATTCCGCACCGGACAGCGGATCGGCGATCAGGGGCGCGGCGCAGAGGCACAGGAGCGGGGCGAAGAGCAGGCGAGTCATCATGTGGTAACCATGTCATATCGGCGGGTTTTGCACCATTCACGTTCTTAACAAATGGTTAAGCCTCAGGGGGGCTCCCGCGCATTTGCACGAGCCGCGCCACACGCGGGTCCATCACCTTGCGCCACAAGGGCGGGATCAGCGCCAGCGTCGCCATCGCGGGAAGAGATCGTGGCAGTTGTGGCATCCCGTCGGTGATTTCAAGCGCCGGATAGGGCTTCATCGGGTGCGCATGGTGATCGGAATGACGCGGGGCATTGAGCATCAGAAGCGAGGTGAACCATTGCGGGCTGTTCCAGCTATGCTCCGGGCCAACGGGGTCGTATCTGCCCTCTGAAATTTCGCGCCGACGGAGGCCATAATGCTGCACGTAATCCGACAGCATGAGTTGGGCGGAGGCATATCCCGCCAGAAGGATGTATTTGATAACACCGGTGAAACCGCCGATGACAAAGGCCAGCCCCAGACAGGCGACAGCGCCCCCGAGATAGAGCGCATAGGGGTGCAGATCGGTCGATCCGGCGCGTTGGCGCATGGCGTTTTCGGCGCGCAGACCGGCTTTGAAAGACCCGAACCAGGCGCGCGGCAGAAAGCGGTAATAGCTCATGCCCAGAGGCGCGGAATTGGGGTCCTCGGGCGAGGCGGCATAGCGATGATGGACCCGCACATGCGCGGTTGCGTGATGGCCGAACAGGAGTGTGATATAGACCCATGTGCCGAGACGGCGCAGCGTCCGGTCGGAGCGGTGAACCATCTCATGGGCATTGGAATTCGACACCTGTCCGAAGAACAGCCCCATGCCGAAGAACACGAAGACCCTTTCCCAAAATGCGAATTGCCCATTCGACAGCGCCCAGACCGCGAGCGGCAAAAGCGCGAAATGCGCGAGCGCCAGTATCGCGGACAGCGCGTTGGCGTCGGGAAATTCGGCCTCCGGGTTTTCCGGCTGCGTGGCCAGCGCGATGAGTTGATCCAGCGCATAGGCCAGCGCCGTCATGTATAGAAATCCGGCCACGGCCCAAACCCCGCCGAACAGGGCCCCCAGCGTCAGAAGCACGACGGGCGCGAGCGTGGTGACGGCAAAAAATCGAACGATATGCGTGGTTTTCTGCATTCCGGCGGCTCCTGTCGGGTTAAAGTGACTATAGAACGGGGAATTTTTCGCTGCAAAAGCGAAAACAGTGAAAGGCAGGGGCGATATGGAGATGTGGCTTTGGGGTGTCGCGACGATTTTTGCGCTGAGTTACGTGCCCCTGTCGTCGCAGCCGCCCGCGCTCTGGCGCAGCGGGATCAAGACCCTGCCGGTTGCCCTGCTTGCCGTGATCGCAGGTCTGTCACATGCGCCGCTTTTGCTGATTGCCGGGCTGGCGCTCTCGGCCTTTGGCGACTGGGCGCTGTCGCGGCCCGGTGAGCGGGCGTTTCTCATCGGGCTGATCGGCTTCGCGCTTGGGCATCTCTGTTACCTCGGGCTGTTCGTCGGGCATGTGGAAAATCTTGCGCTCTGGACCGTGTTGCCCTTTGTCGCGCTGGCACTTTCGACGGAGGTCTGGCTCACGCCACACACCGGCGCGCTCAAGGCCCCGGTGCGCATCTATGTGCTGTTGATCTGCGCCATGGCGGTGGCGGCGGTGAACCTGCCCGCAGAACTGCGTTTCGCCAGTCTCGGCGCGGTGGCTTTCGTCGCCTCCGACCTGATCCTCGCGATTCAGATGTTCCGGCTGGGGAAGATGCGGGCGCTGAGCACATGGGCAGGATATGTGCTCTGGCTGCTCTATGTTGCGGCACAGGCGCTGATCCTTGGCGCCTTTGTCCTTTGAGCGTGCGCTGGGGGCTTTCTTCTTGGGGAGAGACTCATTAAGTGACGACAGGAACGGAGGCCCCATGTCGCTTTTTTCGAAACTCAAATCCCGTCTGATGAAATCCTCGTCGAAGATCGACGAGGGGTTGGAAGCCATTGTCGAGGATGGCGGCGCGGAAAGCGGTATCGAGGAGGCCTTTGTCGAGGAAACGTCCGGAACGCCGAAGGCCGAACCCGCACCGGTTCCTGAGCCTGAGCCGGAGGTTGTTCCTGAGCCGCACCCCGATCCGGAAATCGTGCCTCAGCCGCTTCCGGAGGACCAGCCTGTCGATGTGCCGCAGGAACTGCCGGTCGCGCCGGAGCCGGATGTGAGGCCTGCGCCGGTCGAAATGCCTGCGGAGCAGCCGACTGAGGTGCCGTTTGAAATTCCGACCGAAATTCCCGTCGAGGATGTGATCGAAGCCCCGGCTGAGACGGTCAAACCGGGTTTCCTCGGGCGGCTCCTGGGCCGGAAAGAGCAAAAGACCGTCACCCGCCGGGTACTCGATGACGACATGCTGGAACAGCTCGAAGAGCTGTTGATCACCGCTGACATGGGGGTCGAGACCTCCATGCGCGTGACCGCCGCCATGGCGGAAGGTCGTTATGGCAAGAAGCTGTCGGTCGAGGAGATCAAGCGGCTGATGGCGCGCGAAGTGGCGCGGATCATGGAGCCTGTGGCGAAACCGATGCCGCTTTACCGGAAAACGCCGCAGGTGGTGCTTGTCGTGGGGGTCAATGGCTCCGGCAAGACGACGACCATCGGCAAGCTCGCCTCGCAGTTCAAGGCGGCGGGCAAGTCGGTTGTGATCGCGGCGGGCGATACCTTCCGCGCCGCCGCCGTCGAACAATTGCAGGTCTGGGGCGAGCGCGCCGGTGTGCCGGTTTTGACCGCGCCCGAGGGATCCGATCCGGCGAGCCTTGCCTTCGATGCGATGACCAAGGCGCAGGAAAGCGGCGCGGATCTTTTGATGATCGACACGGCGGGGCGGTTGCAGAACCGGCAGGATCTTATGGAGGAGCTGGCGAAAATCGTCCGGGTCATCCGCAAGAAGGACGAAACCGCGCCACACAACACTCTGCTTGTGCTCGACGCCACGACAGGGCAGAACGCACTTTCGCAGGTCGAGACCTTCCAGAAACTCGCGGATGTCTCCGGCCTCGTGATGACGAAACTCGACGGGACCGCGCGGGGCGGCGTTCTGGTGAGCCTGGCCGATAAATTCGGTCTGCCGATCCATGCGATCGGGGTGGGCGAACAGATCGACGATCTTGCGCCCTTCGATCCCGAGGAATTTGCCGCGGCCCTGATGGGTCTGGAGGTTTGATGCTCGAAATTCTGCACGCAATCGGCCCGAACAGTTGGGTGTCGGGCGGCGATCCCGTGGCCCGGCGCGAGGCCATGCAGGAATTGTTCTTCGATTATCCGGTCTGCCCGGAGGAAACCGGCGAGGACTGGCCCGAGGATCGCGAACTCTATTCCGAGATGGTTGTGGTCGATGGGCCGCGCCTTGTCGGCACGGCGATGCTTGTCGTAGATCCGGAGCGCGAAGATCGCCCGGCGCGGATCTGGGGCATGGGCGTTTTGCCGGAATATCGCACCGATTTCGTGGTGCGCACGCTTGAAGAGGCGCTGATCAACGCGGGCTATCTCGATCCGGCCTATGCGTTTATCGAAGCGACCGACGGCATGCTGGTGCCCAACCCCTATTCCGATATGCCGGGGCTGATGCGCGGCGACGGCCCGCGCGCCGCCTGAATTTCGGGCAGCCCGAGCGGGGCCGTGCACCGGGGCGGGGCGATCCGTTGCCAAAGCGGGCGGAGAGGTTAAGCTCCGGGGAAACATCTCAGGGAGTCGTTCATGAAAATCCTTTCCGCTCTGGCGCTTGCCGCTGTCTCATTCACCGCACCTCTGACCGCCGCTTTTGCCGCCGACCTGCCCGATCTGGGCGGACGCGAGATCGTCGTTGTGACGGAAAACGCCTATCCGCCCTTGCAATTCATCGACGGCTCGGGCGCGGCCGTGGGCTGGGAATACGATGCGATGGCGGAGATTGCCAAGCGGCTGAACGCGACTCTGGACTATGAGAACATTTCCTGGGACGCGATGATCCCGGCGGTCTCCGAAGGCCAGTACGACATGGGTATGACCGGCATCACCATCCGCGAGGATCGCGCCGAAATGGTCGATTTCTCAGATGCCTACATGCGTTCCGAGATGGTCATGCTGGTGCGGGGCGATGAGACGCGGTTCACCGATGCCGCCTCTTTTGCCGCCGATCCGGACCTGTTGTTTGCCGCCCAACCCGGCACCACGCCGTTTTACGTGGGCGTCTATGATGTGCTCGACGGCAACGAGGCGAACCCGCGGGTGAAGCTGTTCGAGACCTTCGGTGCCTGTGTGCAGGCGCTCCGTGCGGGTGATGTCGATCTGGTGCTGACCGATGGCACGGCGGGCAATGGCTATGTCGCGACCTCGGACGGGGCGCTCAAGATCGTTGGCGAGAAACTGGGCACCGAGGATTTCGGCTTCATCTTCCCGAAAGGCTCCGATCTGGTCGCCCCGATCAACGCCGCGATTGCCGCGATGCAGGAAGACGGCACGATCGACGCGCTCAATACCAAATGGTTCCTCGACTACAAGATGGGTGAATAAGGCTTGCGACCTGCGAAGACCCGATTGCGCAAACCGGCGGACGGGTCGAAAGACTTTCCCTATTGGCTTGTGGCGCTGATCCTCTTGGGCGGTTACCTGTTTTACCGGGTGATCGCCGATGATCTATACGCCAAAGTCCTGACAACATTGTCGAAAGGCATCTGGGTGACGGTCTTCGTCACGCTTGTGGCCTTTGCTCTGGCCATCGTTTTGGGACTGTTGCTCGCCACCGCCTCGCTGTCGCGTTTTATCGTTCTGCGCCAGATCGCGCGGTTTTACACCGAGGTGGTGCGCGGCGTGCCGATCCTCGTGCTTCTGCTCTACGTGGCCTTCGTCATTGCGCCGATGGTGGTCACGGCGGTGAATTCCATCACCGTGCCTTTGGGCTTCGATCCGCTCCGCACGCGGGATTTTTCCCTGATGTGGCGGGCGATCATTGCGCTGACCATCGGCTATTCCGCCTTCATCGCCGAGGTGTTTCGCGCCGGGCTTTTGTCCGTCGACAAGGGCCAGATCGAGGCCGCCGAGGCGCTCGGTCTCAACGGCTGGCTGCGCTTTCGCCTGATCATTTTCCCGCAGGCGCTGCGCACGGTGCTTCCACCATTGGGCAATGATTTCATCGCGATGATCAAGGACAGTTCACTCGTGTCCGTTCTGGGCGTGACCGACATCACGCAATTGGGCAAGGTGACCTCTGCGGGCAATTTCCGCTATTTCGAAACCTATAATGTGGTCGCACTTCTCTATTTGATGATGACCATCTCGTTGTCTCTGGCGCTCCGGCGACTGGAGCGACACCTGCGCGACCGGTCCTCCTGAGCGATGCGCAGGTTGCTGTGCAGTTTCACGCTCTGGACTTGTCAGGGGGCGAGGGATAGCAGGAAGGCATGAGCGATTTCATCCTGTCCCTCGAAGGCACCGAAACGGGCCATCACGCGGCGCTGATTCTGGCGCTGATGGCGGCGTTCCTGCATGCGCTGTTCGGTGCGTTGCAAAAGGGACGGCACGATCCCTGGCTGTCACGCGGCGCGATGGATTTCTTCTATTGCATCATGGCGGCGCCCTTCGCGCTGTTCGTCGTGCCATGGCCGGAACCGCATATGTGGATCATCTTTGCGGGCATGTTCCTGATCCATATGGGCTACAAGATCGCGCAGGGCTACACCTACACTAAGGGCGCCTATACGGTCGTTTACCCCGTGGTGCGCGGCTCCGGGCCGCTCTTTGCGGTGATCGGTGCGGGCTTCGTGTTCGGCGAACATTTCACGCTGGTGCAGTGGCTCGGCGTCTTGGTGCTGATCTCCGGCATCTTCGGGCTGGCGCTCTACAACCTGCGCACCATCACGGTCGGGCGCGATACCATGGTGCCCGCCCTGATGCTCGCGGTTCTGACCGGCGCTTTCGTGGCGCTTTACACCACCTATGACGCTTACGGCATCCGGTCCACCGCTGATCCGTTCACCTTCCTCGCGTGGTTCTTCTTCCTCGACGGGCTGGTGATGCCGGTGGTGGCCTTTCTGCGCTACAAGAATATGGAATACAAACCGGCGCTCGGCCCTCTGGCGGTCAAGGGCTTCTTCGGCGGCATTGTGGCCTATTTCTCCTTCGGCTGTATCATGTTGGCGACCCGGCTCGACAACGTGGGCGAAGCTGCCGTGCTGCGGGAAACCTCCACCGTCTTTGCCGCGCTCATCGGCTGGATTGTGCTGGGCGAAAAGGTGGGGCCGAGAAGATTGTCCCTCATGGCCTTGATTGCGCTCGGCGCGGTCATAGTTGAGATGGGTGGCTGAGAGGTAAACGCATGTCCGAGACTCCTGAGAAGCAGATGAAACCCTGGATCAAGCCGGCTCTGGAAATGGGGCCGATCCTTGCGTTTTTTGCGGGCTATATCGCACTCAGGGATCATACGTTCCTGATCGGAGGGGCGGACTATTCCGGTTTCGTTGTCATGACGGCCGTATTCATCCCGCTTCTGGCACTGTCGACCCTTGCGCTGTGGAAACTCACCGGCAAGCTGTCGGCGATGCAGATCATGACGCTGGTGCTGGTCGTGGTGTTCGGCGGGCTGACGATCTGGCTCAATGACGAGCGCTTCTTCAAGATGAAGCCGACGATGATCTACATCATGTTCGGCGCCATTCTGGGCCTCGGCCTGTTGCGCTCGAAAAGCTATCTCTCGCTGGTTCTGGGCGAGGTCATGCCCTTGGATGCCGAGGGGTGGCGCAAGCTCGAATTCCGCATGATGCTGTTCTTCTTTGGGCTGGCCGTCGCTAACGAGGCGATCTGGCGCACGATGACCACGGACGCTTGGGTCAAGTTCAAGACCTTCGGCCTGCCCATCGCCATGCTTGCGTTTTTCATGAGCCAGTCAGGGCTTATGGCACGGCATTCGACCGAAGAGAAAGCCGCCGACAAGGATGCGGCGGAATAGCTCTCAGCTTCCGGTCAGCGTATAGGGCAGGTACGCCACCGCCAGCGCTGCCTTGCCGGTGAGGCTCAGCCCGTCGATCAGGATGTCCTGCCCGGGCGCGCCCGAGACGATGCGTTCCACCAGTTCTCCGGAGGCGATCATCGCCAGAAGTGCGGGCGAGCGCATCAGGGCCATATGGCCGAGCGGATCGCCTTTCGGTGCATGGGAGGTGTCGATCACCACCACGCCAAGCCGTCGCAGCTCTTCGATATTCTCTGCCTCGCCGACCCGAGGATGCCCACCGGTCAGCACCGCCGAAAGCTTGAGTGCGCGGTCCCGGCGCGAGGCAAAGACCGCCAGATCCACATCATGGGGGCGCAGATCCATCACCTGACGGCGGAAAAGATCGACGTCGATGTCGGGCTGCACCAGAACCACGCCATTGAGCCGCGACAGTGTGCGCCGGTCATTTTCGAGCGCCAGCCGCTTCACCGCCTCCATCGCGAGAAGTCCGCCCATGGAATGCGCGAGCAACATGACATTCTCGGCGCGGCTCTGGCTCAGCAGGCGCAGGGTCTCGGCCAGCGCCGTGCGGGCGTAGAGCACTGAATCGCGGTCGTAGGCATAGCGCGACAGCCGCCCGGCGGAGGGCCATGAGAACAGGACCATCGGTTGGGTCAGGTTGAAATCCGTGGCGATCTGTGCCGCGCGAAACACCGCGCCGGGATAGGAGACGTTGTAGCCATGCACGAAAAGCACGACATTGCGCTCTCCCCGGGGCAGGCTGGCGAGCCGGGTGTCGAGGCGGTCGAGAAACGCGCGCTCCGCATCGAAATGCGTGCTCTCGGTGACGAAGAACTCGCGTTTCGGGTCGAGCCGGGTTCTCGGAAATGAAAACTCTCCCGGCTTGCGGTCCTCCGGGACGGAAATCCCGTAGTCGCAATAGAACATCTTGTCCGACCTCTGGCTGTCGAACTCGATACCTTGCGTGGCGGAGACCTGCCGGTTAGTCACCACCAAAAGCTCCCGCTGCCGCGCGACGGGAATCTCTGCGAGATCCGGCGGGATGGTCATCTTCGGGGGAGAACAGCCGCTCAACACGAGCGCGCCGCCCCCCAGAACCATCTCCCGCCGGGTGAGAATCACTTTTGTCCCCCTTGGCCGAACAGCACCTTCTGCGCATCCTTGTCCTGCGCCGCGTCCGTGCGTTTTTCCGCGGCCAGAGCGCGCCCGCGCTGCACGGCGGGACGCGAGGCGATGCGCGCGATCCAGCGTTTCAGATGCGGTTTGTCATCGAGCGTCTGTTCCTGTTTCTCCCACAGAGAGGCCCAGGGCCAGATCGCCATATCGGCAATGGAATAGAAGTCGCCCGCCACGAATTCCTCTTCGGCCAGCCGCCGGTCGAGCACGCCGTAAAGCCGGGCGACCTCGCTGCGATAGCGGGTCTTGGCATAGGGCAGATCGTTCGGAGGCTCCATATTGGGCGCATAGCTCAGGAAGTGGTGTGCCTGGCCGGCCATCGGGCCAAGCCCGCCCATCTGCCACATCAGCCATTGATCGACCACGGTGCGGTCGCGTTCGCCGCCGCCATAGAACTTGTCATGCTTGCGCGCGAGATATTGCAGGATCGCGCCGCTCTCGAAAATCGAGATCGGCCGCCCGTCGGGGCCTTCCGGGTCGACAATTGCGGGCATACGGTTGTTCGGCGCGATCTTGAGAAACGCGGGGTCGAATTGTTCGCCCTTGCCGATGTTCACGAGTTTCACCTCGTAAGGCAGGTCCATCTCCTCGAGTGCGATGGAGATTTTCCAGCCGTTCGGCGTCGGCCAGTAGTAAAGCGTGATGGGGGTTTCGATCATCTGTCAGGCCCGTGCAGTCATCCGGTTGTTGGATGCGCGTCAGGATGACGCTTTGCGCGAAAAGGACAAGGGCGAAGCGACAGATTCTTGCGCACGCCATCGTGATCGGGGCGGGGCCTGGAGTGTGAGCGACTGCAATTCGTCCTGCAACAGCGCGAGCGGGAGACACTCGGGCGTGCGCAGGGCCACACGGTAGAGGTCGAATAGCCCCGCGCGCAGATAGGGAGACCAATGGCACACGCGCCGGTCGGGAGCGGGAATCGGATAGCCGAGCCGGTCGAGCACGGCGCGTGCCCGGACATTGTCGATGGCCAGATCGCACCAGTTGCGCCGCAGCGCGCCAAGCCCGGCCCCGAGCGCACGTGACGCTCCGTGATCGGGCCGCAGGGCCATCTCGAACATCAGGTCGTAGAGCCGGTTTTCCCGTGAGGTGACATTGAGGATTTCCACCGTGCGCCCGGCCTCGCTGTCCAGAGCATGGTACGCGGCGGAACGGAATTCTGCCCCGGCCAGCAGGATCGCGCGCCGTACTGCCACGGCGGGCAGCCGGGGCAGGGCGGAAAGGATCACCCGCGCGCCGAGCGAATGGCCGATGAGTTGCACGGGGCGGTCCATCTTCCAGATCAGACGGGCCAGCGCCTCCCCGGTCTGACGCGCCATGTCATAGGCCTGCCAGATCGTGCCGCGCGCCTCCCAGCCGAGCGCGATGCACAGGCCTTCCTGTGCCGTCCCGGTGCCAAAGCCAAGCGCGCGCGGCCAGCTCAGCACCTTGCGGGAGGTGAGCTCGGGGTCGAGGGCGAGGATATGGTCGTGCGGATCATGCGCCGGCACATGGGGAGAGAACTTGTAACCATGGATACAGATCACCACAGGCGCGCCCGCAGGCGTGGCGTCGAGGGCCTGACGCAACCGCTCACGGGTGTCGGGCGGCAAGAAGGGACCGTCGGCATTGATCTTCACAAGGGGCATGGGACCCGCCTTTGATGGCTCTGCTCGCGCGCGAAGATGCGCCGGGAGTGTCACGATGCTGCGACAGGGCGGTGAATCTTTGTTAACGGGGGCGGGCGCAGTTGACAGAATGTCGCAGGATTTGTACCCCACGCCCCATGTGGCGATTTGTTCTCCGGATTGCGGGCCACGTTAAAAACTCCGCTAAAGAGGTCAGGACGAGACACCGGGTTGGTCAGAACCCGCCGTGCCCCAGCCCTTGATCGAATGGGGATTAGGAATGGCGAAAGGGATCACATGACCAAGGCAGACCAGTCGAAATCGAACCAGTTCAAAGACACCTGGAAAACCCGGACCAAACTCATCCACGATGGCGTCCGTCGGTCGCAATATGGCGAGGTTTCCGAGGCGTTGTTCCTGACGCAGGGCTTTGTCTACGACACGGCGGAGGCGGCGGAAGCGCGTTTTGTCGATCAGGGCGAGGACGAATTCATCTACGCCCGTTACGGCAATCCGACGACGCGGATGTTCGAGGACCGGATGGCCTCGATCGAGGGCTGCGAGGACGCCTTTGCCACCGCTTCGGGCATGGCCGCCGTCGCGGGCGCACTGATGTCGGTCCTGAAGGCGGGCGATCATTTGGTGTCCTCGAAGGCGCTGTTTGGTTCTTGCCTCTACATCGTCACCGAAGTGCTGCCGAAATTCGGGGTGGAGACCACGTTGGTCGATGGCAAGAACCTCGACGAATGGAAGGCGGCGATCCGGCCCGACACCAAAGCGGTGTTCTGCGAGAGCATTTCGAACCCGACGCTTGAGGTCATCGACCTCAAGGCGGTGTCTGAACTGGCCCATGCGGTGGGGGCGCTGGTCGTGGTGGACAACGCCATGTGCACGCCGATTTTCTCCTACGCCAAGGAGAGCGGAGCGGATCTGATCATCTATTCGACCACGAAACATGTGGACGGGCAGGGGCGCTGTCTGGGCGGCATCATCGCCGGTGACAAGGAACTGATCCGCGGCCCGGTGGAGATGTATATCAAACACACCGGCGGAGCGATTTCGCCCTTCAACGCCTGGATTCAGCTCAAGTCCCTCGACACGCTCGACCTGCGCGTGCGGCAACAGGCCGCGACGGCGATGAAGCTCTGTGAGGCGCTCGACGGCCATCCCGCGCTCGCTTCCGTGCGCTATCCGGCCTATAAGTCCCATCCGCAATACGATCTCGCGATTTCGCAATCAGAGGCCGCCGGGACCGTGATCACCGTCGATCTCAAGGGCGGCAAGGACGCGGCGTTCAGATTTCTCAATGCGCTCGAGGTGTTTACGCTCTCGAACAACTTCGCCGATGCGAAATCCATTGCAACCCACCCCTGCACCACCACGCACAAGAACGTGCCGGTGGAAAAACGGCCGGAGCTCGGCCTCACGGACGGGCTGGTGCGGCTGTCGATGGGGCTCGAGGACACGGATGACATCATCGCGGATATCCTGAACGCGCTCGAAGCGGTTTGAGGTCGGGTTTGATCCTGGCGCAAGTTTCCTTCGTATTGGTAAATCCTTGAGAACCTCCTATATGAGGGCCAAATGGAAGGGGTTTGCGGATGAACATGCAGACGAGCGATCTCGAAAAGAACGACAGGGCGGCCGCCGAGGCCGCTCTTGCGATCCTGCGCGACTGGGCCAAGGGCGCATCGCCGACCGAAGTGGCAGAGCTCGACCCGGCCATTGCACGGCTTCTGCCCGAGGCTGACGATTTCGCCAATTACCCGGCGCTGCGCCGCGCCTACCCAGAAGATTTCGAGGTCTCGGAGGCCTATAAGGAAGGCCTGCCGGATTTGCAGAACGGGCCGGAAAGCCTGATCAAAGGGGCGAAACGGCAGATCCAGCATGTCGGCATCTCGAATTTCCGCCTGCCGATCCGGTTCAAGACCCGCGACGACGGAGATTTGACGCTCGAAACTTCCGTCACCGGCACCGTGTCCCTGGAGGCGGAGAAAAAGGGCATCAACATGTCCCGGATCATGCGCTCGTTCTACAAACACGCGGAGCGGAGCTTTTCTTTCGATGTGATCGAGGCGGCGCTCAGGGATTATCAAAGCGATCTCGAAAGCTTCGATGCGCGTATCCAGATGCGGTTTTCCTTCCCGGTGAAACGCCGCTCTTTGCGCTCGGGTCTTGCGGGCTACCAGTATTACGACATTGCTCTCGAACTGGTGGAGCAGGGCGGGAAAATGAAAGAAATCATGCATCTGGACTATGTCTACAGCTCCACTTGCCCCTGTTCGCTTGAACTTTCCGAACATGCCCGCCGCACGCGGCACCAACTGGCCACACCGCATTCGCAGCGCTCCGTGGCGCGGATTTCGGTCGAGGTGAAGAACCGGCAGGACACGCTCTGGTTCGAGGATCTGATCGACCTGTGTCGCCGCGCGATCCCGACCGAGACCCAGGTCATGGTCAAGCGCGAGGATGAACAGGCCTTTGCCGAGTTGAACGCCGCCAATCCGATCTTTGTCGAGGATGCCGCGCGGCTATTCTCCGAAGTGCTCGAAAACGACCGGCGCATCGGAGACTTCCGGGTGATCGCCTCGCATCAGGAAAGCCTTCATTCCCACGATGCGGTGTCGGTGCTGACGGAGGGCGAGACTTTCGCCGCGCAAAGTCTCGACCCGAAGCTGTTTTCGACCCTGTTCCACATCGGCTGAGGCGCAAACACAGACCTGCGACCTCTTTACGTGACGGGTGCGCTTGACTTGCCGGCCAAGCCCGGCCAAGCCTTGGCGCCATGACGGATTTGAGGCCAGTGGGATATGTGATCGGAACGCTCGTCGGCCTTCTCGGCCTGACGATGGCGATTCCCATGGCGGTGGACCTCTCGACAGGGTCGGGCGAATGGCATGTGTTCTTTCGTGCGGGCGTCATCACCTTCGTGGTCGGCGCGGCCCTGGCGCTTGCCACCCAGAACGGTCAGCAACAGGGCCTGTCGATCCAGCAGATGTTCCTTTTGACCACGCTGATCTGGCTCATCCTGCCGCTGTTCGGTGGTATTCCCTTCATGCTCGGCGCGACCGAGGCGAACCTGACAGATGCGTTTTTCGAGGCGATGTCGGGCATGACCACCACCGGTTCCACGGTGTTCTCCGGCCTCGACGACCTGCCAGCGGGCATCCTGTTGTGGCGCTCGATGCTGCAATGGTTCGGCGGCGTCGGCATCATCGTCGTCGCCATGGTGTTCCTGCCGGAACTCAAGGTCGGCGGCATGCAGGTGTTCCGCTCCGAAGCCTTCGACACCGACGGCAAGGTCCTGCCGCGCGCGGGGGAGATCGCGGCGCGGATCTCGGTCATCTACATTGCCCTGACGGTGGCCTGTTTCCTTGGCTATGTGCTTGTGGGGATGAACATTTTCGATGCGCTCAACCATGCGCTGACGACGCTTTCGACCGGCGGGTTCTCCACCCGGGACGCCTCTTTCGGGGCCTTTCAGGGACCGGCCGAATATGTGTCTTCCTTCTTCATGATCCTCGCTTCTCTGCCCTTTGTGCGGTATGTTCAGTTGATCGCGGGCACGGCCAAACCCTTTTGGCGCGACACGCAGATTCATGCTTACCTGATCATCATTTTCGGTCTGACCATCGCGTTCGCCGTCTACCGTCTGGTGGTGAATCAGGACCATTTCGAGCATTCCTTCCGCGAAGGTCTGTTCAACGTCACCTCGATCATTTCCGGCACGGGCTATGCCTCGACGGATTATCAGCTCTGGGGGGCTTTCCCGGCGGTGGCGTTCTTCTTCATCGGCCTGATCGGGGGCTGCGCGGGTTCGACCGCCTGTTCGGTCAAGGTCTTCCGCTATCAGCTCCTCTGGGCCTCGATGCGGGCGCAAATCCGCAAGATCCACAGCCCCAACGGCGTCTTTACCCCGCGCTATCAGGGCCACCCGGTGACCGAGGACGTGCTGTCCTCCGTCATGGCGTTCTTTTCGTTTTTCATCGTCACGCTGGGCATCACCTCGGTGCTGCTGGCCGCCACCGGGCTGGATTTCATCACCGCCGTTTCAGGCGCTGCGACCGCACTGGCTTGTGTGGGCCCCGGGCTTGGCGACATCATCGGACCCTCGGGGAATTTCGAGACGGTGAACGATCCGGCGAAATGGATCCTGGCCGTCGCCATGCTGATCGGACGGCTCGAAGTCATGTCGGTTTTCGCTCTTTTCACGATCCGGTTCTGGCGGGCATAATCCGTTCAACCGCGCGTTGAAAGGGATGGCCATGGGTGACGACAGTGATCCGCATGTGATGAGCTTCTACCGGGTGCGGCAGGCGCTGGGCGTGATCGCCTTGTTTCTGCCGGCCGTGCTGATCGTCGGAGGCATGGGGCTCGAACATGCTTTGCGTGATAGCGTGTCGAATTTCTTCTTCTCGCCTCTGCGCGAGGTGTTCACCGGATCGCTCGCCGCCATTGGCGTGTTCCTGATCGCCTACAAAGGCTATCCGCGCCGCTCGGACGAGACCTTCTCCGATCAGGTGCTGGCCTCGGTCGCGGGGATGTCCGCGCTGCTCGTGGCCTTCTTCCCATCGCTGGCCGATTGCATCCCGCCGGAGGGCATGGCGCAGTGTATGCCGCCGGAGGAAACGGTGACACAAAAGCTGATCGGTGTTGGCGGGTCCTCCTGGGTGCATAACATCTCGGCGCTGGTGTTTTTCCTCTGCCTCGTCGTCTTCTGCCTCGTGCAATTCCCCAAGACCGAAAGCCGCGTGCGTCCCTATATCTACAAGGCCTGCGGCTATGGCATTCTCGTGGCTCTGGCAGGGATCGCCGGAGCTTTTGCCATGGCGCGCTGGGGCGGGGCGGAGGCGTTTGTCGCGGCGCATAATCTGGTGTTCTGGGGCGAGGCCGTGGGGATCTGGATCTTTGCGCTCGCCTGGCTGACCAAGGGCAAGGCGGATCAGGCGGCGCTCAACCTGTTGCGGCGTGCGGTGGCCTCAGAAAAATGAAACCCCGCCGGAGGAGGCGGGGTTTCGTGGATCGTTTCAGTGGACCGTTTTGCCGGGGCTCAGTTCCAGCAGCTTACCAGAACCGTGAGGTCCCGTCCGATGCGCACCAGATCGGTGTCGGAGGTGGCGCTGTCGGAGGCCGAGACGGTGACGCCATGACCCGACAGGAAGCCCGCGATCTTTTCCATGTCATAGGCAAAGGCCACATCCTCGGGCAGACTGCGGGCCTGGGCCTCGGGGATGGCGTCTTTGGCCGCGAGCATTCCGATCACAGCCCCGGAGGAGTTCAGAAGCGGCCCACCGGCCTCGCCCGGAAGCGTGGTCATCGCCAGACGCAGAAGGTCCTCTTCGCCCGACAGGCCTTTGTGTTCGGCCATGAGGCCATAATTGAGCGTCGGCGCATCGAGGCGACCGGCATAGGCATAGCCCGACACCGAGACCTCGGATTGCAGACGCGGCAACTGGCTGTCGAACTTGGCGACGCTCAGGGGGGCAAGGGTTTCGACCGGGGTCAAAAGCGCCATGCCGTCCTCGGTCGCGGTGACGGTGGCCTCATAGCCGTCGTCAATGGTGATCTTGGCGCAGGAGGCGACAAGTTCGGCGGAGGTGAGAACCGCGCCCTTGTCATCGACGTAAAAGCCGGAGCCTGCCTTTTCGGGGCGGCGAATGTCGAGCCCGGCCAGAAGGTCGATGTCCTGCGCGGCCCCTTCGCCGTAAGCGTCGGGCAGAACGCCGTCGAGCGTGGCGAAGCTGGATTTCATCGCGTCCAGCGCCATCTGGTGCCGGGTTTGATCATCGGTGGTCTTCGGCGTCGGCCAGATCAGGGTCCAGCCCTTGACCGCGCCGTTCACCAGACGCGCCTCGGTGTGCGACGTGATCTCTGCATTGGTGCCGGTGAGGCTGAAAGAGTGGTTGTCACGCGTGCGCGGTCCGTCCATGGGCACGATTTCAAGCGTTTGCATGATTTCGTAAAGCCCGCCCAAAGTGGCCTCGTCGCCGGTTTGCGAAATCAGCATGACCTGAACGCCGGAGCCGTCCTTGGATTTGTATTTCGCAAAGGGCGGTGCGTAGGCGTCGAATTCCACAAGCCCCAGAGGCAAGGAAATCGTCACCCCCGCCACCTCGTCGGCCACCGGCGCCATGCCGAGGCTGTCGATCACGGCCTGATAGGCCCCGAGGGCCTCGGCACGTTGCTGCGTGGTCAGCACGCCGGTAATGTCATAGCCCTTCATCGCCTGCCAGTCGGACATGGCGCGGCGCGTGCCGGGGCCAAAAGCGCCGTCGATGCCGGAATTGTAAACGCCCGCGAATTTCAGCGCGGTCTGAAGCGCCTCGCGGTCTTCGCGGCTGAGCGCGCGTTCGGAGGCTCGGGCCTGGGCCGGGGTCTCGTCGGGGAGGGCCATGGGCAATGCTTCCGTGGGCATCTCTTCGGCGGGCATGGCGGTCTCGGTCGCTCCGGGGGCTGAGACTTCCGGTGTCGTTGCTGGGGGCAGGGTGGAAAGCGTCGCGCCCACCGGCCAGAACGGCTGGCGATACTGGCCACCGTCGGTCAGGTAGCTGTCGCCGGGGATCAGCCCCTGAGCGCGCAGCGTCAGACGGGCCGCTTCGGCCTCGGCCTCGGTCGCATAGGGACCAAGCGCGATGGCGTTCCAACGACCCGGAAGCTCGAAGCCCACGACATTCGGCAGGCGACCGGCATAGCCGCGCGCGGCCTCGGTGGCCTCGGTGAGGGAAGGTTGCGCTTCGATCTGAATCCATTGTTCGGCATGAAGAGCCGTGGACAGCAATAGCGTGGCGGCGAGCCCCAGCGGGGCAACGGCGAGAGACCTTTTCATGAAAACCCTTTACATGTCTTGCGGGCCCTTCGGCCCTTATATTGCGGCTTAAGAAAACAGGTTTGACGTGAAGGTCAACATGCTGTGGGGCGGCAAGGGGGCAAATGGCGGGCTTGTGATGTAAAACTGCCGGGAAATTGGCGCTCGGGGGCGTCGCGGCCCGCCTTGTCATTGACGCCCCCGCCGGGCCTCGCTAGGGATGAGCCCGCGTTTGAACAGCAGAATTGGCGAAAGACCCCATGTCCCTGTCCCCCTCCGAAAATGTCGAGAAACCGCGGTCGTTTCAGGAGATCATCCTGAGGCTCCAGAGCTACTGGGCCTCGCGAGGTTGCGCGATCCTGCAACCCTATGACATGGAGGTCGGTGCGGGGACGTTCCACCCGGCGACGACGCTGCGCTCTCTGGGCTCGAACGCCTGGGCGGCGGCCTATGTACAGCCGTCGCGCCGCCCGACCGACGGGCGCTATGGCGAGAACCCGAACCGCTTGCAGCATTACTATCAGTACCAGGTGCTGATCAAACCGTCGCCGCCGGATTTGCAGGATCTCTATCTCGGGTCCCTGAAGGCCATCGGCATCGACACCGATCTGCATGACATCCGTTTCGTGGAAGACGACTGGGAAAGCCCGACGCTGGGCGCCTGGGGGCTTGGCTGGGAAGTGTGGTGCGATGGCATGGAAGTGTCGCAGTTCACCTATTTCCAACAGGTCGGCGGGCACGATTGCAAGCCGGTATCCGGCGAGCTGACCTACGGGCTCGAACGCCTCGCCATGTATGTTCTGGGCGTCGATCACGTCATGAACATGCCGTTCAACGATCCGCAATCGCCGATCCCGCTGACCTATGGCGATGTGTTCAAACAGACCGAGGAAGAATATTCCCGGCACAATTTCGACGTGGCCAACACCGAGAAACTGCTGTCGGATTTCGTCAATGCCGAGAAGGAATGCCACGCCATTCTGGATCAAGCGCAGATTGATCCGAAGACCGGCAAGCGCATCGTCATGGCGCATCCGGCCTATGATCAATGCATCAAGGCGTCGCATATCTTCAACCTGCTGGACGCGCGCGGCGTGATTTCGGTGACCGAACGGCAGGCCTATATCGGGCGCGTGCGGGCCCTGGCCAAGGCCTGTGCCGACGCCTTCGTGCAGACCACGGCGGGCGGCTGGACGCCGGACACCGCGCCCGAGGTCGAGAGCGCATGAATGGCAAGCTGATCGCAGGGTTCATCGTCGTGCTCGCACTCGTGTTCGGAGCGGGCCTGTATTACACGCAGGTCTATGCATATTACGACCGGCTGGATGCTTCGGCGCCTGCCGCTGCGATCCGTGCGACCAGCTTTGAAGGCCTGGCCGAGGACATTCTGGCCGAGGATTTCGAAGGGATCGACGCTGACACCTCGCCGCTCAAGTTCCGGGCCTGTTTCACCACGCCGCTTTCCGTGGCTATGATGACCGAGACCTTCCGGCCCTACGACCGCCCGTCGCCGCTGATCGCGCCCTCGTGGTTTTCGTGTTTCGACGCGAAACGCATCGGGGCCGATCTTGAGGCGGGGCGTGCCGTCGCCTTTATGGGCGAAGAGAATATCACCTATGGCTTCGACCGTGTGATTGCCGTCTATCCGGACGGTCACGGCTATGCCTGGACCCAAGCTAACCGTTGCGGGGAGGCCGTATTCGACGGCAAACCCGCGCCTGCGGGCTGTCCGCCCGCCCCTGAAGGAAACTGACCCATGGCTGACTTGCTGATCGAGCTTTTCTCCGAAGAAATCCCGGCCCGGATGCAGAAACGTGCCTCCGAGGACCTGAAATCTCTGGTGACGAACGGTCTTGTCGAGGCCGGTCTGACCTATGCCTCCGCTGGCGCGTTTGCGACGCCGCGTCGTCTGGCGCTGTCCGTCGAGGGGCTTCTGGACGCCTCGCCCACCACGGTCGAAGAGCGCAAAGGTCCGCGTGTGGACGCGCCCGAAAAAGCGTTGGAAGGCTTCCTGCGCGGGGCCGGGGTGACGAAAGACGATCTTGAAATTCGCGACGAGAAAAAAGGTCAGGTCTATTTCGCCAAGATCACCAAGCCGGGGCGTCCGGCCGCCGAGATCGTGGCCGAGGTGCTTGAGGCCACCGTGCGCAATTTCCCTTGGCCAAAATCCATGCGCTGGGGCGCGGGCAGCCTCAAATGGGTGCGTC
Organism: Celeribacter ethanolicus; assembly: GCF_002407265.1. Classification (NCBI taxonomy): domain Bacteria; kingdom Pseudomonadati; phylum Pseudomonadota; class Alphaproteobacteria; order Rhodobacterales; family Roseobacteraceae; genus Celeribacter; species Celeribacter ethanolicus. The sequence continues at coordinate 1,591,432 of NZ_CP022196.1, read as the reverse complement.
CGCTGCATTCGATTGTCTGCCTGATGACCCGCGAAGATGGCGCCGAGGTTGTGCCCCTCGAAATCGACGGCATCACCTCCGGCAACACCGTCTGGGGCCATCGTTTCATGTCTGCAGGCAGCTTCAAGGTGACGTCTTTCGACGATTACGCTGCCAAGCTGAAACAGAATTTTGTCGTGCTCGATCCGCAAGAGCGCGCCGATCACATCTGGCACGATGCCACCAACCAGGCCTTTGCGCAGGGGCTGGAGGTCGTTGAAGACAAAGGGCTTCTTTCTGAGGTGGCCGGCCTGGTCGAATGGCCTGTTGTGCTGATGGGCGAGATTGGTGAAGATTTCCTCGGCTTGCCGCCGGAGGTTTTGCAGACGAGTATGCGCGAGCACCAGAAATTCTTCTCCGTGAAGAACCCGAAAACCGGACGGATCGAGAAATTCGTCACCGTCGCCAACCGCGAGACCGCCGACAATGGCGCGACCATTCTGGCAGGGAACCAAAAGGTGCTCTCCGCGCGTCTGTCGGATGCGAAATTCTTCTGGGAAAACGATGTGCGCACCGTCGAGCGCGAGGGTATGGAAGCCATGTCCGCGCCCTTGGCCCATGTGACCTTCCACAACAAACTCGGCTCGCAAGGTGAACGCATCGCCCGCATCGCCGCTCTGGCGTCTGACGTCGCACCCATCGTCGGGGCCGAGTCTGCCGAGGCAGCAACGGCCGCGAAAGTCGCTAAGGCCGACCTGTCCTCCGAAATGGTCTATGAGTTCCCGGAACTGCAAGGGATCATGGGGCGCTATTACGCCAAGATCGCCGGTCTGTCCGATGCCGTGGCGGATGCGTGCCGCGATCACTATTCGCCGCTGGGCCCATCCGACGATGTGCCGACCGATCCGGTTTCGGTTTCTGTCGCATTGGCCGACAAGCTCGACACGCTCACGGGCTTCTGGGCCATTGACGAGAAACCCACCGGTTCGAAAGACCCGTTTGCGCTGCGTCGTGCGGCGCTTGGGGTGATCCGGTTGTTGATCACCAATGATGTGCGCATGAGCCTCGATCGCTTCATCGACGCCCAGCTTCTGGCGCAGAAGATCGCGGCGACCGATGAGAATGACGGGATCATCGACACGCTGAAGGAAATCCTCGACGAGATTGCTGAGCATGGCGTCTTCGGGGCCGCTTTCGATGCAATTTCCGACAAGCTTTCCGAAGGTCAGAAAGACGCGGTCAAGGCCGTTGCGGGCACCGTGCCGGACACCTCCGACGACCTTCTCTCCTTCTTCCACGACCGTCTCAAGGTCTTCCTGAAAGACGAGGGTATTCGCCACGACGTGATCGACGCCTGTCTGGCGATGCCGGGCAATGACGACATCACGCTTCTGGTCAAGCGCGCCCGTGCGTTGCAGGCGATGCTCGACACCGAGGATGGCACCAACCTGATCCAGGGCTTCAAACGCGCCAACAACATCCTGACACAGGCCGAGGAAAAAGACGGTGTCGAATATTCCTTCGGCCCGGATGTGAAATTTGCCGAAACGGACGAAGAAAAAGCGCTGTTCGCCGCTTTGGATACTGCGTCCGAGGAGATCAAACCGGCGATGAAGGCAGAAGATTTCACCGCCGCCATGTCCGCCATGGCCGATATGCGCCCCTCCGTTGATGCGTTCTTCGAGGCGGTGCAGATCAACACCGACAGTGACATCGTGCGGCGGAACCGGCTTAATCTTTTGGGCCGGATCCGCGAGATTTGCCTGTCGGTCGCCGATCTGACGCGGATCGAAAACTGATTGAAACCCGTTGCCGGGATCGTTTTCCGGCAACGGTTTTTCGCCAATTTCTGATGCCTTACGCTTATTGGTTGCGCTCACGGGCGCTGGAGGCGTAGCGTTCCCGCAAAGGGAGGTGCCGCAGTGCAGCAAGAGAGCGACATCCTCGGGTTCACCCGCATTCGCCGCGTCGCTCCGATCGCGGTCAATACCCATGGCGGGCGGGCGAAATGCCTGCAACGGCTCATTCGTCTCGATCTCCCCGTGCCGGAAACCGTCGCCCTGTCCTTCGATGCGGTACATCGCCTTGCGGAGGGGCAAGCCTTTGACAAAAAGGCGCTTTTGCGTGTCTTCGGTGATGCACCCCTGTTGTCCGTGCGGCCTTCGTCTGAGGACCCGGATTGGGGCGGACCGGGCGCGATCCTCAATATCGGGATGAATGACGCCCGTCACGCGGAGCTCACCGAAAGCCATGGGGCGGAAGCGGCGGATGCGCTGTATTTGCGGTTCGTGCAGGCCTTTGCCGTGCATGTCGAACGTCTCGACCCGGAACTCTTCGAATTCGACGCCTCCGTGCCGGTGCATGAGGCGCTGAAATCCGCGCTCGAGGCGCATGAGGACGAGACCGGCGATCCGTTTCCACAAGACCCGGCTCATCAGCTCGGCCAGGTGCTGCGCTCCATGGCGCGGGCCTGGGAGGGCACGACCGCGCGGCTTCTGCGTCAGGCGAAAGGCGCGCCCGCCGATGCCGGGCTCGGGCTGATCGTGCAAAGTATGGCGCTGGGCCTTGGACCGGGGGAGAGCGGTGCGGGCGTGGTGCAACTTGTCGACGAGCAGACCGGCGCACCGGTGATCAAGGGGCGCTACCTGCGTCAGGCCCAGGGACGCGCCGCGCTCGGCAAGGGGGCCTGCGGCGTGCTCTATCTCTCGAAGGACGAGCGGGGCGAGTCTCTCGAGGAGGCGCAGCCGGACCTGTTCGCCAAGCTCGTGGAGATGACACGGCTCTGCCGGGTGCGTCTGCGCGAGGAGATGCAGGTCGAGTTCACCATTTCCGAGGGCAAGCTTTTCGTGCTCGACGCCGTGCGTGTGCCGCGCTCATCGCGCGCGGCGCTGCGGATCGCCGTGCAACTGGCCGAGGACGGGATCATTCCGCGTGAAGAGGCGATCCTGCGTGTGCCGGCGCGGTCGCTGACCGAATTGTTGCACCAGCAGGTCGATCCCACGGACAGCCGTGATGTGCTGGCCAAAGGGATCGCCGCCTCACCGGGCGGGGCGGTCGGGCGGATCGTGTTCAACTCCACCGATGCGCAGACCTATGAAGCGCGCGGGGAGCCCTGTATCATGGTGCGGCGTGAAACCACGCCGGAAGACATTCGCGGCATGCATTCCTCGGTCGGAATCCTGACCGAGCGCGGTGGGGTGACCTCGCATGCGGCGGTGATCGCGCGTGGCATTGGCATGCCCTGTGTGGTTGGCGCCTCAATCCGGATCAATTCCCGCGAACGCACGCTGACGCTCGAAGACGGGCGCAAGCTTGAAGAGGGCGATGTGATCACGCTCGACGGGTCCGCAGGCGAGGCGTTGCTGGGGGCGGTGCGGCTTTTGCCGCCGGTGAAGGACCACTGGTATGTGACGCTGATGGACTGGGCCGATGCGATCCGCGACATCGGGGTCCGCGCCAATGCCGACACGCCGTCGGACGCTGCGGTGGCGCGCAATTTCAAGGCCCAGGGCATCGGGCTCTGTCGGACCGAGCACATGTTTTTCGAAGGCGACCGTCTGACCGTGATGCGGGAGATGATCTTTGCCGCGAAACATGAGGATCGGGCGGAGGCGATCGCGCGGCTTTTGCCGATGCAAAGGTCTGACTTCATTGAGCTTTTTTGTATCATGGAAGGCTTGCCGGTCTGCATTCGCCTGTTCGATCCGCCGTTGCACGAATTCCTGCCTTCGGACCGCGAAGGGGCCAAGGAACTGGCCGAGGCGCTCGACTTGCCGCTCTCCGACGTGACCCGCCGGATCGAATGGCTGTCGGAATTCAATCCGATGCTGGGGATGCGGGGCGTTCGGCTTGGCATCACCTTCCCCGAGATTTACGAGATGCAGGCCCGCGCGATTTTCGAGGCCACCATCGAGGCGTCGAAACACGGCGCGCCCGTGGTGCCGGAGATCATGATCCCGCTGGTCTCCGCGAAACGCGAGGTCGAACTGGTCAAGACCCAGATCGACGGGGTGGCCGCTGCCGTGCGCAACGAGACCGGGGCGGAGTTCACCTATCGGCTCGGCGTCATGGTCGAGACCCCGCGTGCGGCTCTGCGGGCCGGTGACATTGCTCAGAACGCGGCTTTCCTGTCTTTCGGCACCAACGACCTGACGCAGATGGCCTACGGCCTGTCACGCGACGATGCCGGGCGCTTCATGAACGCCTATGTGCAACAGGGCGTGTTCCCGGAGGATCCGTTCCACACGCTCGATTTCGAAGGTGTCGGCGAGCTGTTGAAAATCGGCGCTGAACGGGGGCGCAAGGTGCGTCCGGAGCTGACCGTGGCGGTCTGTGGCGAACATGGCGGCAACCCCGAATCAATCGCCTTTTGCCGGGCGGCGGGGTTCGATTACGTGTCCTGTTCGCCTTTCCGGGTGCCCGTCGCCCGCCTTGCTGCGGCGCAGCTTGTCGCCGCAGATGCAAAATAATCACAGTCTTTTGACAAAGTGCTGAAAATAAAGGCGAAGCCCCGCCTATTTCTGGCGAGGTGAAGGCCGGTTTCCGCCTTTGGCTTGACGCTCTGGAAACCGCTCGGGACGCCCTGGGGTGGACCTCTGGGCGTTTTCCCCCTATGTCCGCCCCTCGAAACCACCCGTGAGGCCCCGCTTTCGGGGCGCAATGGAGGGATAGCCCTTATGACATTCTCAGCTCGGCTCAAGGCGTTCGCGCTTCTGGCCTCGCTCGGTTTTTGCGCGCTGACCGGCGCGGCGCAGGCCGAAGTGACGGTGAGCCACTCGAACGATCCGAACCCTGTGCTCGGCATGGAACTGAACGCGCTTCTCGATCAGGAGCGCGACGGTCTCGAAACGGCAGGCACGGACGCGATCCAGCGGCTCCTGCAAAGCTTCAAGCCGAAATCCTCCATCCCTGCGGTCGACTATAGCAAGGCTTTCCTCGACAGTCGTCCGGTCGCCACCGGCGACACTGAATGGCAATGCCTCTCCGAGGCGCTGTATTTCGAAGCGCGCGGCGAAAGCGTTAAGGGCCAGTTCGCCGTGGCCGAAGTTATCCTCAACCGCGTGTCCTCCCCTGCCTTCCCGAACACGGTCTGCGGCGTGGTGCATCAGGGCACGGGCAAGAAATACCAATGCCAGTTCACCTATACCTGTGACGGCTATTCCGACGTGATCCGCGAGAAAGCCGCCTATGAGCAGGTCGGCAAGGTGGCCCGGCTCATGCTCGACGGCGCGCCGCGCGCGCTGACGCAGGGCGCGACCCATTACCATACGCGCGCGGTAAGCCCGCGTTGGGCGCGCAGCTTCGCGAAGACCGCGCAAATCGGTGTCCACATGTTCTATCGGATGCCGCGAGCGTAACGTTCAACGTGCAAAATCACGGAATTGTTTCAGACCCCGCCCGTAAAACGGCGGGGTTTTGCCGTTGGACGTCGGGGCATCTGCCGAAGGCAATTCGGTCTTGGCCCGCCGCCGTCAAAACGGTAGCAAGGGCCGAACTTGCAAAAGGGACCGTCAATGTCCGAAATTCGACAGGCTTTCGAGCACCCCGAAGCCCGCGCCCTGGCCACCTCCGATGCCGTCCCTTTGGACCGTATCTCTCTGCGCGATCATGTGGTGGATGTGGAAATCGGCGCATTTCAGGCCGAGCGCGGCGTGCGCCAGCGGGTGTCCTTCAACATCGTGGTCGAGCTGACGCCGGTCACCGGGCCGATCGACGACGACGTGGATCGCATCCTGTCCTATGACCGGCTGACCGAGGCGATCCATACCGAGCTTGAGGCCGAGCGTCTCAACCTCCTGGAAACCCTCGCCGAGCGGATCGCCGAGCGTATTCTGACGGAGCCGCGGGCCTTCCGGGTGTTCGTGCGGGTCGAAAAACTGGATCGTGGCCCCGGTGCGCTTGGCGTCGAGATCGTGCGCAGCGTCGATCAGATCGGCCGTGCCGTGGCGATGGATGCCCCGGTGCCGCATCCGCTGATCGTGCATCTCGGGCCGGAGGCTCTGGCAAGTGCACGGCTTTCCGCATGGATCGACGCGCTCGAAGCCGATCCGCGTCCGGTGATCCTGACCGTGGGGCTGCCGTCGGGCGACTGGCCGACAGCGGCACATAAGGCGGCGCAACGCCGGATCGACCTTTTGGCGATGGAGCAGAATGCCTGGGTTCTGGCCGGGCGCGATGCCCGCTGCGTGGTGCGGGCCACCCGCACGGAGCTCGACTGGGCGATGAAACACGATCAGATTTCCGTCTGGGCGCCCTCGAAACTGGTGCTTGATGCGGTACATGGGCCGAAGGGCGGCATCGCGGAAATGGTCGCCTGGCTGGCTGAGGAATTGTCCGCGACCGAGGTGCTGAGCCTCGGGTCGGTGGACATCGAGGGGGCGCAGCTCCGCGACCCCGATGCGGCGGTGGAGCTGTCCTGAGATGGCACAGGCGTTTTACGACCGACCGATCCCGAGCTGCGATCCGGCCCGGCCCGAGGGGGCGTTGACGCTGGCGGGGGGCTGGTGCTGGTTCAGCCATGTCGAACGGCTGCGCCGGGACGCGCCGTCGGAGATTTTGCCGGTGTCCGAACTTTCAGACGAGGCCCGGGCACGGCTGACGGCGCCGCGCACTGTGCTGGCCGGGCTCGATCTGACTGCCCCGTCCGTGATGAGTATTCTCAACGTCACCCCCGACAGTTTCTCCGACGGCGGCAAGTTCAATCGTCCCGAAGCGGCTTTGGCACAGGTGCAGGAGATGATTGCGGCAGGGGTCGAGATCATCGACATCGGCGGCGAAAGCACGCGGCCCGGCGCGGATTACATCCCGGTTGACGAAGAAATCAGCCGCACTGCGCCGGTGATTTCTGCAATTCGGCAGATCAGTCCGGTGCCGATCTCCATCGACACGCGCAAGGCGCCTGTGGCGGAAGCGGCGCTCAGGGCGGGCGCGAGTCTCGTGAACGATGTCTACGCTTTTACGCATGACCCCGATCTGGCGCGGGTCAGCGCGGAGGCCGGCGTGCCGGTCTGTCTCATGCATGCGCAGGGCGATCCAGAGGTGATGCAGGACGATCCGCAGTACGACAACGTGCTGCTCGACGTCTACGATTTCCTTGAAGACCGCATCCGTTTGGCCGAGGCGGCGGGCATTGCGCGCGCGCAGGTTCTCGTCGATCCGGGCATAGGGTTTGGCAAGACGGTGGCGCATAATCTGGCGCTTCTGGAGCGAATCTCGCTGTTTCACGGTCTTGGGTGCGGCATCCTTCTGGGCGTGTCGCGCAAGGGGTTCATCGGCAAGATCGGCAAGGCTCCCGTGGCCCAGGAGCGCGCGCCCGGCACGATTGCGGTGACGCTTGCGGCCCTCGGGCAGGGTGTGCAGATCCACCGGGTGCATGATTTCAAAGAGACGAAACAGGCGCTTGCGCTTTGGCAGGCGGCGACAGGGACAGGGGAGCGCCATGACGCGTAAATTCTTTGGCACGGATGGGGTGCGCGGGCGCGCCAACAGCCATCCGATGACCGCCGAAATGGCGCTGAAACTCGGGGCCGCCGCCGGGCGGTATTTCCGCCGGGGCAGCGGGCGTGAGCACCGGGTGGTGATCGGCAAGGACACGCGTCTGTCGGGCTATATGTTCGAAACCGCGATGACGGCGGGGTTCACCTCGACGGGCATGAACGTGTTCCTGCTCGGGCCGGTGCCGACGCCTGCGGTCGGGATGCTGACCACCTCGATGCGCGCGGATGTCGGTGTGATGATTTCCGCCTCGCACAACCCGGCCGAGGACAATGGCATCAAGTTTTTCGGCCCCGACGGGTTCAAGCTTTCGGACGAGGCAGAAAGCGAGATCGAGCGGCTGATGGAAGAGGGCGTCGAACCGGCGCAGGCCGACAATATCGGGCGGGCCAAACGCATCGACGACGGGCGGTTCCGCTATAACGAGCGGGTGAAATCGACCCTGCCGCGCGGTATGAGCCTTCAGGGGCTGAAAGTGGTGATCGACTGTGCCCATGGCGCGGCCTATCGCACCGCGCCGGAGGTGCTTTGGGAACTGGGGGCGGAGGTGATCCCCGTCGGCACTGCGCCGAATGGCAAGAATATCAACGACCACTGCGGCTCGACCTATGTGCAGACCGCTGCCGAGGCGGTGGTGGCCCATGGGGCGGATGTTGGCATCTGTCTCGATGGCGATGCGGACCGGGTGATGATCCTGGACGAGCGCGGGCAGGTGGCCGATGGCGATCAGCTCATGGGGCTGATGGCGAAAACCTGGGCCGATCAGGGGCGGCTTGCGGGCGGGGCGCTGGTCGCGACGGTGATGTCGAATCTCGGGCTTGAGCGGTTTCTGGAGGCCGAGGGCTTGCGGCTTGAACGCACTGCCGTCGGCGACCGCTATGTGGTCGAACGGATGCGTGCGGGTGGGTTCAACCTTGGGGGAGAGCAATCCGGCCATATCGTGATGACTGATTACGCGACCACGGGGGATGGCTTGCTGGCGGGGCTTCAGTTCCTTGCCGCCATGGTGGAGAGCGGTCGCAAGGCCTCTGAATTGGCGCAGGTCTTCGAACCGGTGCCGCAGCTTTTGAAGAACGTGCGCTATGCGACCGGGCAACTGCCCCTGGAAGAAACGCAGGTCAAGGCGGCGATTGCCGATGCAGAGGCCAAACTCAGCGGAAACGGTCGGTTGCTCATTCGCAAATCCGGAACCGAGCCGCTGATCCGGGTGATGGCGGAAAGTGTCGATGAGGCGGTTCTGAACGCAGCAGTGGACAGTGTCGTGGCCGCAGTCGAAGCAGCAACACAATAAGCGCCAATGTTCGAATTGGACAAGAAAGGCGGCTTATGGGGCCGCCTTTTTCATGTTGTGACAGGGTTCGTGCTGGCTTAGCGACCGAGCGGGATGATGATCCCGGTTGAAATCACGCCGTAGATCCCATCGTCATAGCCGGTCGCGGCATTGAGGAAGACGGATTTGTAGCTCACCTGCAAGGAGGGTGCGAAGCCCGTGTAGCCGTCGCCGAAGGAGTGGATATAGGCCCCGACGATCCCGGCCTGCGCCTGCGGGCCGATGTCCCACATTTTCGCGGCGGACAGATGCAGAGAGGTGTCCGAGCGGCTGTCGCGGTAGGCGCCGAAGGTGTAGTTCAGCCCATAGGCACGCTCGGCCCAAGTGAACATCAGGCCGGGGTTGAATTCATTGAAATCGTCACCGTCCTCCTCGCCCCAGTCGCCGTAATGATGCGAGGCAAGAGGGAGGACAGCGTAATCGGGAGCCAGATCGCCTGCGACGGCGGGGCTGGTCATCAGGAACAAGGCGGCAAGGAGCGGTTTGATCTGCATCGGTCTCGTGGATTTGATGTGTGTCTTGGCCTTTTGTACGAAGACCGGACCCGAATTAAGGCCCTGTTAAGGCTTTTACGAGGTCAGGAGCCGCCGGTGAAGGGGGTGTAGGCGAGCGACATGGCGGCGTTCATCAGGGTCCAGATCACGCCTGCGATCTTCCACCCCTTGCCCGCGTCACCTTTGGGCTTGGCGAGCCAGACTGCGCGGGCGACGAACAGCAGGTAGATGCCGAACAGAGCAAAGACCACAGGGATCAGCCCGTAAAGCGGCGGGATCGCGATCAAAAGCACATAGACTGGCACGAAAAACAGCGCGGCCAGATAATTGCCCGCCCAGAACGTGTCGCCCAGACCCTCACGACCCGCCAGAAGGCTTTTCCAGAAGCCGAGCGTGAACATGCGCGCGCGTTCGGCCTCGATTTCGCTCTCATTGGCAGGGGTGAGATCGGCGGGGGTGTAGTCGTCGTGTTCGGGTGTGGTCATCGCAATCTCCTTTGGCTCATCTGGTCATGATTGCCTGCGCGCCGCAAGTCAACGCCGCGCAAAAAGACGTTTCACCACCGGCCATTGCGAGATCGCCACGCCTCCGAGGATCAGCGTCAAGGCGATGATCAGAGAGGGCGGCAGCGGTTCGCCCAGAAGTTTCGACCCCAGGACGACGGACCATACGGGCACCTGATAATTCACCAGCGTCATGAAGGTCGGCCCGGCGGAGCGGATGACCAGCACGCGCAACTGGTTCATCGCGGCGGTGGAGACCACGCCGAGGAAAACGAGCGCGACAAAGGCCTTGAGCGGCGGCAGACCGGGCAGGCCTTCGGCCATGAGAGAGAAGGGCAGGGTGATCAACGCACCACTGGCCATCATGATCGTGGTCAGCGCGGTGGAATTGATCGGCGGCAGGCGACGAATGGTGATCGAGTTGAGCGCATAGCAAAGCGCCACCATGAGACAGGCCATGCGCCCCCAGAATTCGAGATCGGCACCGGAACTGTTCAGCGCATCCTGACCGACCAGAAGGAAGACGCCGAGAAAGCCGAGCGCGACGCCGATCACGGAGCGGATTGTCAGCCGTTCTCCGGCCACCATGAAATGCGCCATGGGAAGGACCACCAGCGGCACGGCGGCCATGGAGGTGCCTGCGAAACCGGAGGTGACATATTGCTGTCCCCAGTTCAGAAGCAGAAACGGTACGCCGGAGGAAATCGCCCCGGCCCAGATCAGCGCAACCGGGTGTGGCGGGTTCTCCGGGTCCGTGCCCATTTTGAACCCGTCCACGCCCCAGAACGCCGCCATGATGATGGCCGCGATGGCGAGGCGGAACGTGGCCAGCCAGAAGGGGGAGATGCCGGTGAGGGCAATCTCGATCACCATGAAGGTGGAGCCCCAGACAAAGCCGAGGATGCAGACCATGATCCAACTGGCCGGGGTGATATTGGGGAGCGGAGACATTCTGAGCCTTTTCAAATGCAAAAGACCCCGACGCATGCGCCGGGGCCTTTCGTCTCGGATGACGTAGCGCTTAGTTGCGCGACTTGTCCACCATCTTGCCGGCGGTGATCCACGGCATCATGCCGCGCAGTTTCGCACCGGTTTCCTCGATGAGGTGTTCGTCATTGGCGCGACGCGAGGCTTTGATCGTCGGCTGGCCGACGGCGTTTTCAAGCATGAAATCACGCACGAATTTGCCTTTCTGGATGTCGGAGAGAACCTCTTTCATCGCCTTCTTGGTCTGCTCGTAGGGCAGGATGCGCGGGCCGGTGACATATTGGCCGTATTCGGCGGTGTTGGAGATGGAGTAATCCATGTTCGCGATGCCGCCTTCGTAGATCAGGTCCACGATCAGCTTCACTTCGTGCAGACATTCGAAATAGGCCATTTCCGGCGCGTAACCGGCTTCGACCAGCGTTTCGAACCCGCAGCGGATCAGCTCGACGAGACCGCCGCAGAGCACGGCCTGTTCGCCGAAGAGGTCGGTTTCGCATTCTTCGCGGAAGTTGGTTTCGATGATGCCGGAGCGGCCGCCGCCGATGGCGGAGCAATAGGACAGACCGATCTCAAGCGCTTTGCCGGTGGCGTCGTTGTTCACGGCCACGAGGCAGGGCACGCCGCCGCCTTTGGTGTATTCGCCGCGCACGGTGTGACCCGGGCCTTTCGGCGCCATCATGATCACGTCGACGCCCGGTTTCGGCTCGATCAGGCCGAAATGCACGTTCAGACCGTGAGCGAAGGCAATCGCGGAGCCTTCTTTCAGGTTGTCGTGGACGTATTTCTTGTAGGTCTCGGCCTGAAGTTCGTCGGGCATGGTGAACATGATCACGTCACACCAGGCGGCGGCTTCGGCGATGCCCATCACGGTCAGGCCTTCGGCTTCGGCTTTCTTCGCGGAGGGGGAGCCTTCACGCAGTGCGACGACAAGGTTTTTCGCACCGGAATCGCGCAGGTTCAGCGCGTGGGCGTGGCCTTGCGAGCCGTAGCCCAGAATGGCGACTTTCTTGTCCTTGATGATGTTCACATCGCAATCGCGATCATAATAGACGCGCATGGGGCGTTCCTTTTTCTGTCTTGTCCAAGTCACTTGCGTGGCTGAGGCTTTATTGCGCATGAAAAGACGTTTTTGACAACAAAGTTTGATCTAATTTGCAATTTATGTAATAAAATCATTCTCAATAAATCGACATAATGAAAATATCATGCAAGTTGACGATGCCGACCGCAGAATTCTGCGCCAGATTCAGGCCGAACCGGAGGCACAGGCCTCCGATCTGGCCGAGCGCGCGGGCGTGACGCCTGCCACCTTTGCCCGCCGCCTCGACCGGATGCGCGAGGCGGGCGTCGTCAAGGCGATCCGCGAGGAGGTCGACTGGCGTGCCTTGGGCTATGCGGTGGAGGTGAGCCTTCGGATCACCCTGGACAAGACCGAACCGCGTGCCTTTGACGAATTCATTCAGGCGGCGCGTGAGGTGCCGGAGGTGATCAACATTGGTACTTTCCTCGGTCGGGTCGATGCGCGGCTTCTGGTGATCGCACGCACCATGGCGGATTACCAACGGATTTACCGCGACAAGATCCTGACCCTGCCGCATATGACCGACATCGAGGCGCTGATGCAGGTGGCGACGATCAAGGACAGCCAGTCGGTGCCGCTATGATCGAGCTCGACGACATCGACCGCAAGCTGATCCGGGCACTCTGTGAGGATGCGACGCAATCGGCGGGCGCTCTGGGGCGCGAGTTGGGTCTCAGCCAGCCCGCGACCTGGCGGCGGATCAGGCGGTTGCGAGAGGGCGGTGTGTTCGGGCCGCGCCGGGTGGACCTCGATCTCGAGGCGCTGGGCTTTGGCGTCACCGTGTTTCTGGGGGTGAAACTGGCGACGAAGGGACGGGTGAGCCTCGAAGATTTCGAACGCGGCGTGCGCGCGATCCCGGAGGTGCAGACGGTGCAGCACGTCTTGGGAGTTTTCGATTACCGCCTCAAGGTCGTGGCGCAGGACCTGCCGGATTTCGAACGCGTGCTCCGGCGCCGGATCATGACCCTGCCGGGGGTGGGGAATGTTGAGGCCAATGTGGTGCTTTCCGACGAACGCCGGCCCGGACCGCTTTGATGCATGAGTTTGACGCATGAAAAAGGCACCCGAAGGTGCCTTGCAGATCATGTCCGATGCTGGATTTTCTCCGGTGGAAGTTCGGCATAGCCGGTGATCATCGGCGTCACGAGGTTCTCACTTTTGCGCTTCTTGTACCAGAAGATCGCAGCGATATGGCCCAGAACCATGAGCAGCAGCAGGAAGGACAGCGGCTCGTGATAGGACAGCGCTTTGCGTGCGGTCTTGATCGGCACGTATTGCGCGAGAGGACCGACGTTGATGTAATCCTCCGGGTCCGACAGCATGCCGGTGAGGACCTGCATGGCCAGCACGATCAGCACGCCGACGACGAACAGCGCTCCGACCGGGTTGTGCCCGTAACTGCGCGAGGGCGTCGCGGAGGGGAGTGTCCGGGCATAGGCGATGACCTTGCCCGGACCTTTGACGAATGTAGCGAAACGTGCGGTGTAAAAGCCGAAAAAGCCCCAGAGCACACGCAGCACCACGATCGCGGCCACGGCGTAGCCCGCGTAGAAATGCAGTGTCATCTGGTCGGGGCCGAATTTTCCAAGCCCGAAGGCGGTGAAAAACGCGATCACCAATGCCCAGTGCAGTACACGCACCACCGGGTCCCAGACATAGGTTTTTTCAAGCTGTTCCGTCATATCCCGCCGCGCCCCGATCAGAAATCGGCCGCGCGATAGTCGTCGTGGCAGGCCTTGCAGGTGCCGCCAAGTTTGCCCACCGCCGGGCGCAGCGCGTCGAGACCGGTGCCGGCCACGTCATTGAGTTCGACCACGGCCTGATAGAAGGCCATGCCTTTTTCCTGAACGCCGGCCATGTCGGACCAGATCGCGGCCTTGGCGCGGGTTTCGCCCGGCAGGTCCTCGTTCGAGGTGCCCGGCACGTAGAGATCGGCGGTGTGATAGCCGGTGAGCGTCAGGATGTCCTTGGCGGACTGGCTGGCGGTTTCGGCGTCGTAATCGATCTTGCCCTGAGCCATGCCGCCCAGCGTGGCCATTTCATAGCCGACAAGCGTGTAGAAGGCGCGACGGGCCTTTGCCACGTCAGAGGGGGCCTGCGCGACGGCGCCGGTTGCGGCTGTGGCCGCGATCACGGTGGAGATGAGAAGTTTACGCATTGGATAGGGGTCCCTGTCTGGTCACAAAATAAAAAAACGTACAATCCGCACGATGGCAGAGATCATGTCACAGCATTGCGTAATTTGAATGTGACAATCTATCCTTAGCGCTCGGGAGGGGCTCCAAAAGCGGGTCAACTTTTTGTTATGAATGAAAATGTTTGCGCAAACACAGACTGTTTGCGCAAACGAAGCGGGGTGCCGACGGTCAGGCGGAAAGAATCCGGCTGACCATCTCGGTGGTGTCGCGCGACAGGTTCGGAGTGGCCAGAATGCGCTCCAGTTCGGTACGGATCATGCCTTGCCGGTCGGCGTCGTAGCGCTTCCAGGTCTCGAAAGCGCCACTCATCCGGGCGGTGATTTGCGGGTTCAGAGAATCGAGGCTAATCAGTTGATCCGCAAGCAATTTATAGGCTGCGCCACTGGCGTGGTGGAACCCGGCGTGGTTCGCGGACAGCGCCCCGAAGACCGCACGGAAGCGGTTCGGGTTCTTGTTGGTGAAGGCCGGATGGTGACTCAGCGCCTCGGCCACCTCGGCGGCCTTGTCGGGGGCGGCGGAGGCGACCTGCATGGTGAACCATTTGTCCATCACGAGGCGGTCGTCTTTCCATTGCGCTTCAAAGGCTTGCAGCTCACTCGTGCCCAGCCCGGCGGAGAGGAGCGCCTGAAGGGCTCCGGCCTGTTCGGTCATGTTGTCGGCCTGCGCAAAGAGCGATGTCGCGGCGGCGCCACCGTCCAGAAGCGCCAGATAGGACAGGGCGGCAAGGCTCAGAGAGCGGCGACCGGACCCCTCGGCATCCGGCGTGAATGTGCCGGGTTCCGTCGGTCGGAACAGCGTCGGCAAAGCGTCGGACAAGTGTCGGGCAACGGTGTGGCGCAGGCTTTCACGCGCGTCGTAGATTTTCTGCGGATCGGGGGTGATGCCAGCGTCGAACAGGGTCTGCGCCAGATCGTCCTGAGACGGCAGGCCAAAGACCAGAGCGCGGAACGCGGGGTCCTGCGTCTCGTCTGTGACGACCGCCCGGATCGCGTCGAGATAGGCCGGGGCGGGGGCCGCATCGCGGACAATCATTGCAATCAGCGTGTCCTTGGCGAGCATCCGGCCCATTTCCCATGTCTGGAACGGGTCGGTGTCATGCGCGAGAAGGAAGGCGCGGGTGGCGTCGTCGATCTCCCGCTCAAGGATCACCGGCGCGGAGAAATCGCGCAGCACGGAGGCCACGGGACGCGCCCCCAGGCCCTCGAAGGTGAAACTCTGCTCGGCCTCGGTCATTTCGAGCACGGTCGTCGGCACCACCTCGTCGCCATTGGGGCCGATGAGGCCGACGGCGATCGGGATCACCTGCGGGTTCTTTTCCTTCTGACCGGGCGTCGGCGGCGTGGTTTGCGTGAAATTCAGCGTCAGTGCGCCGTCCTCCCACGTCTCGCTCATTTTCAGGCGCGGTGTGCCCGCTTGCGAATACCATTGTTTGAATTGTGCAAGATCACGACCCGTCACCTCTTCGAAGGACGCCAGCCAATCCTCGATGGTCACGGCCTCGCCGTCGTGGCGGTCGAAATAGAGATCGCAGCCCTTGCGATAGGCCTCGTCACCAATAAGGCGACGCAGCATGCCGATGATCTCCGCACCCTTCTCATAGACGGTGGCGGTGTAGAAATTGTTGATCTCGACAAAGCTTTCGGGGCGCACCGGATGGGCCAGCGGGCCGTTGTCCTCACGGAACTGGCGGGCGCGCAAAATCATAACCTCTTCAATGCGTTTCACGGCGTGGCTGCGCATATCGCCGGAGAACATCTGGTCGCGGTAGACCGTCAGACCTTCTTTCAGGCAAAGCTGGAACCAGTCGCGACAGGTGATGCGGTTGCCGGTCCAGTTGTGGAAATACTCATGCGCGATGATGCCTTCGATCCGCTCGAAATTGGCATCGGTCGAGGTCGCTTGCGAGGCCAGAACACAGGAGGAGTTGAAAATGTTCAGCCCCTTGTTCTCCATCGCGCCCATGTTGAAGTCATCGACGGCCACGATGTTGAAAATGTCCAAATCGTATTCGCGCCCGTAGGTGTCTTCGTCCCATTTCATCGACTTTTTGAGGGCCTCCATGCCGAAGGCGCATTTGTCCTCGTCGCCCGGACGCACCCAGATGTTCAGCTCGACCTCTTTACCGGATTTTGTGGTGAAACTGTCGGGATGGTTGATCAGCTCGCCCGCCACGAGGGCGAAGAGATAGGAGGGTTTCGGCCATGGATCGTGCCAGACAGCGACCCCGTCGCCGCGCTCCACCGGGTTGCCGTTCGACAAGAGCACGGGCTGGTCGCCCTCGATCCGCACCGTGAAGACCGCCATCACATCGGGGCGGTCGGGGTAGAAGGTGATCTTGCGAAACCCTTCGGCCTCGCATTGGGTCGAATACATGCCGTTCGACATGTAAAGCCCTTCGAGCGCGGTGTTGGTTTCGGGGGAAATCTCCACCTCGGCCTCCCAGACAAAGGGCGCGTCGGGCACGTCCGCCTCGATGCCCCCCTCGACCTTGCGTGGGATGACGGGCGCGCCGTCAATCGCGGCGGAGATCAGCTCAAGCTCTTCGCCATGCAGAAAGAAGCGCGTGTCGGAGGCCGCCGGGTTGGGCGCAAAGGCGATTTTCGAAATCACGCGCGTCGCGGTCGGATGAAGCTTGAAGGTCAACTCCACACTGTCGATCCGATAGCCGAAGGGGGTGTAATCTTTGAGGTGAATCGTTTGGGGGGCGGCGTCTTTCATCGGGCGACTCTTTCTGACTGTGATCCGCAGAAGGTAGGCCGCACGGGGCGGGGCTGCAACGCCGGACAGGGGAATTTGCGGCCAGAGCGCCGCGTGTCCATGCGGCAAGACGGCGGCCTTTGGCTTGTGTCCCGGGGGCAGCCGGGTAGTCTGCGCAATGAAATCCTACAAATTCAGGTGATTCCCATATGACGCGCGTCGATAAAGCTGGCCTCAAGGTCACTCAGGAGCTTGCCCAATTCATCGAGACCGAGGCTCTGCCGGGTACGGGCGTGACGGCGGAGGCGTTCTGGGACGGTCTGGCGGGGATGGTGCGCGATCTGGGGCCGAAAAACCGCGCGCTCTTGGCGAAACGCGAAGAGATTCAGGCACAGATCGACGATTGGCATCTGGCCCGCAAGGGGCAGGACCATGACGCGGCGGCCTATACGGCATTCCTGAAAGAGATCGGCTATCTGGTGCCCGAGGGGCCGGATTTCGAGATCGAGACCACGAAGATCGACCCGGAATTCGCGACCAAACCGGGGCCGCAGCTTGTGGTGCCGATCACCAATGCGCGTTACGCTTTGAACGCGGCGAACGCCCGTTGGGGGTCTTTGTACGATGCGCTTTACGGCACGGATGCGCTGGGCGATGTGCCGTCTGGTAAGGGCTATGACGCGAGCCGTGGGGCGCGGGTGATTGCCTGGGCCAAGGCGCATCTCGACGCGGTGGTGCCGCTGGCGGGGGGCTCTTGGGCGGACGTGACGGGGCTGACCGTCAAGGGCGATCTGTTGCTTGTGGAGGGCGTGATGGGCGAGACGGGTCTGGCCGATCCGGCGCAGTTTGCGGGATCGAGCGCGGGCCATGTCCTGTTGCAAAAGAACGGGCTTTATATCGACATCGTGATTGATCCTTCGACGCCCGTGGGGGCGCAGGACAAGGCGGGGATTTCCGATATTCTCGTGGAGGCCGCCGTCTCCGCCATCATGGATTGCGAGGATTCGGTTGCCGCCGTCGATGCCGAGGAAAAGGTTGGGGCGTATCGCAACTGGCTTGGGCTGATGAAGGGCGATCTGACCGAAGAGGTTGCGAAGGGCGGCAAGACCTTTACCCGCGCTTTGCATGGGGATCGGGTGTTCACCGCGCCGGACGGGACGGAGATCATCCTGCAAGGCCGTGCCATGATGTTGGTGCGCAATGTCGGGCATCTGATGACCAACCCGGCGATTGTCGACCCGGAGGGGCATGAGATCGGCGAGGGGATCATGGACGCGCTGGTGACCGCGATGATCGCCATGCACGACCTGCAAAAAACCACCGGCCCGCGCAATTCGCGCGAGGGCTCTGTCTATGTAGTGAAGCCGAAAATGCACGGGCCGGAAGAGGTCGCTTTTGCGGATGAGATCTTCACTCGCGTCGAAGACATTCTCGGCCTCGCGCCCAACACCGTCAAGCTCGGCATCATGGATGAAGAGCGCCGCACCTCGGCGAACCTCAAGGAATGCATCCGGGCGGCGAAACAACGCGTGGCGTTCATCAACACCGGGTTCCTCGATCGCACCGGCGACGAGATTCACACCTCGATGGAAGCCGGTCCGATGATCCGCAAAGGCGAGATGAAAGATCAGCCGTGGATCAAGAGCTATGAAGAGCGCAACGTCGATATTGGGCTGGCCTGTGGCCTCAAAGGCCGCGCGCAGATTGGCAAGGGCATGTGGGCCATGCCGGACCTGATGCAGGCGATGCTGGAGGCCAAGATCGCGCATCCGAAAGCGGGGGCGACGACGGCCTGGGTGCCCAGCCCGACGGCGGCGACACTGCACGCGACGCATTATCATAAGGTCGATGTCTTTGCGGTGCAGGACGCGATTGCCAAAGGCGGTGCGCGCGGCACGCTTGAGGATCTTTTGACCATTCCGGTCGCCAAAGGCGTCAATTGGTCCGAGGAGGAAATCACCGCCGAGATCGAAAACAATGCCCAAGGCATTCTCGGCTATGTGGTGCGCTGGATCGACCAGGGCGTCGGCTGTTCGAAAGTGCCGGACATTCATGACATCGGCCTGATGGAAGACCGCGCCACCTGCCGGATTTCCTCGCAAGGCCTCGCCAACTGGCTGCACCACGGCGTTGTCTCCGAGGCGCAAGTCATGGCTGCGATGCAGAAAATGGCCGCCGTCGTGGACCGTCAGAACGCGGACGATCCGCTCTATGTGCCGATGGCGCCGTCGTTTGATACAATCGCGTTCAAGGCGGCTTGCGATCTGGTATTCAAGGGCCGGGTGCAGCCCTCGGGCTACACGGAACCGGTGCTTCATGCGCGGCGTCTGGAACTGAAAGCGAAGGCCTGACAAGCTTTGTCTTGAATTCTGAGAAAATGGAAAGGGCGGCGCGGGGAGCCGCCCTTTCCAACTCTTGGATCAGTGCGCGTGGGCCGGGGCCGGTTTGACAAGCGTGGTGATCTGATAGAGCGCGCTCAGCCCCACAAGGGCGTAGACGATGCGCGAGAGCGCGGACATCTCGCCGAAAATGGCCGCGACGAGGTCGAAGCCGAACAGGCCGACGAGACCCCAGTTGAGGCCGCCGACGATCAGCAGCACGCGGGTCAGGATATTCAGTGCAGTCATGGTGGTTTCTCCTATGAAACAGGTGTTGCGTGAGACGGCAAGGCGGGCCGTAGGGTCACATGTCCGACGGCAGGATCACCTTGTCGATCACGTGAATGACGCCATTGTCGGCGGCCACATCCGCCGCGATCACGGTGGCGTCGTTGATCATCACCTTGCCCTCCATGGTCTTGATCATGACATCGCCGCCCTCGACCGTCGTGGCGCTGTCGAGCTTGACCACGTCACCGCTCATGACTTTGCCGGGCACGACGTGATAGGTCAGGATCTGCACAAGCTTGTCCTTGTTCTCGGGCATGAGCAGCGTTTCGAGTGTGCCCTCGGGCAGGGCGGCGAAGGCGGCATCGGTCGGGGCGAAGACGGTGAACGGGCCATCGCCTTTGAGCGTCTCGACAAGGCCCGCTTCGGTGAGCGCGGTTGCCAGGGTGGTGAAATCGCCTGCGGCGACGGCGGTGTCGACGATGTCATCGGCGAAGGCCGGGGCGGAGAAGCCCAGAGACAGGCCCAGCGACAGGGCGGTCAGGGTGGCGGCAAAGGTGCGTTTCGGGGTCGGCATGTTTTCCTCCTAAAGTCGTCCCGCACCGGGTACGGTAGCGGGGCTGTGTTTTTCGATGATTTTATTTTGGTGCAAAATGTTTTTCACAACATGCACATTTGCGTGATGATATAAACTTTATACCTGTGGTAAAAATTATCTGCTAAGGTCGACACCGCAGGTCAAACAAACACGACTTTGGGGGGCGCGCATGCTGTCCGACACACTGACGGAAAACCTCGAACAGTATCGAATCGGGGAAAAGATCAACCGGTTGCGCCGGGAAAAGGGGCTCGGATTGACCCAGCTCGGCGCGCATACCGGCCTGTCCGCCGGGATGTTGTCCCGGCTGGAGCGCGGGCAGGCGGTGCCGACCCTGCCGACGCTCATGCGCATTGCGCTTGTGTTCGGTGTCGGGCTGGATCACTTCTTTGCCGATCCCGCTCAGGCGCCGGTCTGTGCGGTGGTTCCGAAAAGCGATAGGATCGCGATGCGGGTCGAGATCGGCGAGAAGCTGTCGCATCTGTTCGAAAGCCTCGATTACCCGGTGCGCAATGCGCCGCTCTCGGCCTACACGGCGGAATTTCCGCCCGGCGGCCCGGCCAGTGCGCCGCATCGTCATCCGGGAATGGAGCTTTTGTTTGTGCTCGAAGGTCGGCTCGGATTGACCGTTCACGGTCGACGCCACACGCTCGGACCCGAAGACGCTATGTGTTTCGAGGCGGATCATGATCATTTCTATGAGAATTTGGGCGAAATCCCGGCGCGGGTGATCGTTGCGGTGGCGAAATGATTGCGCAGCGCCCCTGTGCAGGGGAACACATGTGCGCGGCTTTTCTCCTGCTTCGATTCTCCTTAGAGTAAGAAAAAAAGGATGCAGAGGCGTTATGACCAGACCCATCGTTGGTATCATCGGCAATTCGAACCTGCTGGACGGCAGCTACCCGGCCTTCACCGGCGGGCGGATGAATGCCGAGGCGGTGTCCGATGTGGCGGGCTGCATGCCGCTTCTGATCCCGCCGCATCCGGGGTTTGTCTCCGTCGAGGAGCTGATGGCGGCCTGTGACGGGTTCGTCTTCACCGGCGGGCGCCCGAATGTGCACCCGGAGGAATATGGCGAAGAGGAAACCGCGGCGCATGGGGCGTTCGACCGCTGCCGCGATGCGGTGACCCTGCCGCTGATCCGGGCCTGCGTCGAGAAAGGCCAACCGATCTTCGGCATCTGCCGCGGGTTTCAGGAGGTCAATGTCGCCATGGGTGGCACGCTTTACCCGGAGATTCGCGAATTGCCCGGGCGGATGAACCACCGGATGCCGCCGGAGGGGACTTTGGAGGAGAAATTCGCTCTGCGCCACCCGGTGAAGTTTTCGAAAGGCGGGGTGTTCGAGGCGCTTTTGGGCGCGGACGAGGTGATGACCAACACACTCCATGGTCAGGGGATCAAGAAACCCGGCGCGCGCATCGTGATCGACGGCTATGCACCGGATGGCACGCCGGAGGCGATCTATGTGAAAGATGCGCCGGGGTTCACTTTGGCGGTGCAATGGCACCCGGAATATCGCGCCGGTGAAGATCCGGTGTCACGCCCGCTGTTTGAAGCGTTCGGCAAGGCGGTGCATGCCTTTGCCGAGGCGCGGCGCAAGAAGGTGGCGGAAGAGGCCTAAGGCGCGGCGGGTTTACAGCCGTTTTTCCATCCGGAAGTTTTCGATCCCGACCGACTGGTGCGTCGCGGTATGGCGGATCACGGTCTGGCGCGCCACCACGCGCCAGCCGCGTTTTTCAAAAAAACGGCGCGCCAGATGCGACGCCTCGGTGTCCATCTGCGTGAGCCCAAGACGCCGGGCCTCCGCTTCGCAGGCCTCATAGAGTTTGAGCGCGGTGCCCTTGCCCATTTCTTCGAGCGCGACATAGGCGAAGTCGATATGCCCATCGTGCCCCATGGTGAAAAAGCCGACGATCCGACCCCATCGGGTGGCGCAGATCGCATAGCCTTCGGTCAGGCGGTCGGGCCAGCTTTCTGGGGCATGCTCACGGGGCGGGGCCCAGGCGGCGCGTTGCTCCGCAGCGTAGAACGCGCCTGTGCCGCCATGGATGGTGCGATGAAACAGCGCATAGCAGGCATCGGCATCTTTTCTTTGCACGGGACGTAGCTTTGTGGCGCGCAGTTTCACGACATTTTCCTCGCCTGAACGGTTTCGGTTCAGTAGGTCTTTTCACGGCTGTGCGAAAAAGGCGATGCGTTTGCGATGAAATATCTCGATTATCCGCCGATCTGGTTGCTGGGCTTCATCGGGCTGACATGGGCTTTGGCGCAGGTCGGCCTGACAATTGCGCTGCCGCTCTGGCTGAAGGCTCTGGGCGGGGTTCTGATCGCCCTCGGGCTGGGCCTCATGGCGTTGGCGGCCTTCGCGATGTGGCGGCATCACACCACCGTGGTGCCGCACCGCATCCCGTCCGATATTGTCACCGACGGGGTCTTTCGCCTGACAAGAAACCCGATTTACCTCGGCGATGCCTTTACACTTGCTGGCTTTGCTTTACTGTTCGGCAGCCCGGCAGGGGTGGTTTTGGTTCCCGTTTTCATGGCGGTGATCCAGAGCCGGTTCATAGCCGAGGAAGAAGCATGGCTCGGGACGAAATTTTCGGAAGAGTTTCAAACCTGGGCGAAAAAGACACGGCGTTGGCTGTGACCTCCCGTCACAGTTTCGGCAATGTTTGCGCAATAATGTTGCGCTGCATTGCCGCGATTGGGTAAGGAAGGTGCCAGCGATTGAAGACTGGGGAAAAAGAGGATCAACACGTGAAATTCGGTGTTCCTAAGGAAGTGTTCGAGGGCGAGGCGCGTGTCGCGTTGACGCCTGAGAGTGCCAAGCAACTGCAAAAGCTTGGCTATGACTGCGCAATCGAAGCCGGGGCGGGTGCCGCCGCCGGGTTCTCCGACAAGGTCTATGCAGAGGCCGGTGTCGAGGTGATCGAGGGGGCGAAAGCGCTCTGGGATGCCTGTGACATCGTCGCCAAGGTGCGTCAGCCGGACGAGACCGAGATGGGCTATCTGCGCGAAGGCCAGACGCTCATTTCGTTCTTCAACCCGGGCGGCAATGCCGAGGGCATGGAAAAGGCGAAAGAGACGGGTGCGAACGTCATCGCCATGGAAATGGTGCCGCGGATTTCGCGCGCGCAGAAGATGGACGCGCTGTCGTCGATGGCGAACATCGCGGGCTATCGCGCCGTGATCGAGGCGGGCAACAACTTTGGCCGGTTTTTCACCGGTCAGGTGACCGCCGCCGGTAAGGTGCCGCCCGCGAAAGTGCTGATCGTTGGCGCCGGTGTGGCCGGTCTCGCCGCCATCGGCACCTCCACCTCGCTGGGCGCGATCACCTATGCGTTCGACGTCCGGCCGGAAGTGGCCGAACAGGTCGAATCCATGGGCGCCGAATTCGTCTATCTCGATTTCGAGGAAGAACAGCAGGACGGCTCCGCCACTGGTGGTTACGCCTCCGTGCAGTCCGAGGAATTCCGCAACGCCCAGCTCGCCAAGTTCCGTGAACTGGCCCCCGAGATGGACATCGTGATCACCACTGCGCTGATCCCGAACCGTCCGGCGCCGGTCCTGTGGACCAAGGACATGGTCGAGGCGATGAAGCCCGGCTCCGTGATCGTCGATCTCGCCGCCGAGCGTGGCGGCAACGTCGAGGGCACGATGAAGGACGAGCGCGTCGTCACCGACAATGGCGTGGTGATCATCGGTTACACCGATTTTCCGTCCCGTATGGCGACTCAGGCCTCGACGCTTTACGCGACGAACATCCGTCACATGATGACCGACCTGACGCCGGAGAAAGACGGCAAGCTCGTGCACAACATGGAAGACGACGTGATCCGCGGCGCGACCGTGACCTATGATCACGCGATCACCTTCCCGCCGCCGCCGCCGAAAGTGGCTGCGATTGCCGCGAAACCGAAGGAAAAGGTCAAGGAACTGACGCCGGAGGAAAAACGTGCCGCAGAAGTGGCCGCGTTCAAGAAACAGACCCGCAATCAGGTGACGTTGATCGCCGTGGGGGCGATCCTGCTTCTGGGCGTGGGTCTTGTGGCACCTGCTTCCTTCATGCAGCACTTCATCGTCTTCGTGCTCTCGGTCTTCATCGGCTTCCAGGTGATCTGGAACGTGTCGCATTCGCTGCACACGCCCTTGATGGCGGTGACCAACGCGATCTCCTCGATCATCATTCTGGGGGCGCTGATGCAGATCGGCTCCGGCTCCTGGCTTGTGATCCTTCTCGCCGCGCTTTCGGTCTTTATGGCCGGGATCAACATCTTCGGCGGCTTCCTTGTCACGCGGCGCATGCTCGCCATGTTCCAGAAATCGTAAGGGAGAGAGATTATGGACTACGGATTTACCACTGCGGCCTATGTGGTCGCTGCCGTTCTCTTCATTCTCGCGCTTGGCGGTCTCTCGGGACAGGAAAGTGCGAAACGCGCCGTCTGGTACGGCATTGTCGGCATGGCTCTGGCCGTGTTCGCGACCCTGATCGGGCCGGGTGCCGGCCTTTGGGTGCTCTCCGCGATCCTGATCGCGGCGGGGGGCGTGATCGGCTGGTACGTGGCGAAAAAGGTCGAGATGACCGAGATGCCGCAGCTTGTGGCCGCGATGCACTCCCTTGTGGGTCTGGCCGCCGTCTTCGTGGGGTTCAACACCCATATCGAAGCCGCGCGCATCGCCGCGATGACCGCCGATCAAAAGCATCTGCTCGAAGGCTTTGCCGCAGTTGTGGCGCATAAGACGCCGGTGGAGCTGAACATCCTCAAGGTCGAGCTGTTCCTTGGCGTGTTCATCGGGGCGGTGACCTTCACCGGCTCCGTGGTGGCCTTTGGCAAGCTTGCGGGCAAGCTGACCTCGAAAGCCACCAAACTGCCGGGAGGTCATGCGCTGAACGCAGGTGCTGCGATCCTCTCCGTCATCCTGCTGCTTCTCTACATGAACGGTGCGGGCGGCTGGACGCTGGTTCTGATGACGCTTCTGGCCTTCTTCATCGGCTACCACCTGATCATGGGCATCGGCGGCGCGGATATGCCGGTCGTGGTGTCCATGCTCAACTCCTACTCGGGCTGGGCCGCGGCGGCGATCGGTTTCTCGCTGGGCAACGATCTTCTGATCGTGGTCGGCGCGCTGGTCGGGTCTTCGGGTGCGATCCTGTCTTACATCATGTGTAAGGCGATGAACCGCAGCTTCATCTCGGTCATTCTGGGCGGCTTCGGCGGCACCACGGGTCCGGCGATGGAGGTCGAGGGCGAACAGGTCGCGATCGACGTCGACGGCGTGGCGGCGGCTCTGAACGAGGCCGACAGCATCATCATCGTGCCGGGCTACGGCATGGCGGTGGCGCAGGCGCAGCAGAACGTGGCCGAACTGACCCGCAAGCTGCGGGCGCAGGGCAAGAACGTCCGCTTCGCCATTCACCCGGTGGCGGGTCGTCTTCCGGGGCACATGAACGTGCTTCTGGCCGAGGCGAAAGTGCCCTACGACATCGTGCTTGAGATGGACGAGATCAACGAGGACTTCCCGGACACCGACGTGGTGATCGTGATCGGCTCGAACGACATCGTGAACCCGGCGGCACAGGAAGATCCGAACTCCCCCATCGCGGGCATGCCGGTTCTCGAAGTGTGGAAGGCGAAACAGGTTTTCGTGTCGAAACGCGGTCAGGGCACCGGCTACTCGGGCATCGAGAACCCGCTGTTCTACAAGGACAACACGCGGATGTATTACGGCGATGCGAAACACTCCATCGGCGAGTTGCTTCCGAAGATCGACTGATCGGGACAGACAGAAGACAGAGAGGGCGGCCCAAGGGTCGCCCTTTTTCTTTTGAGTATTTGGGGCACAAAGGAAACGCACAGCGCGGTTGCGGCAATGCGTAGGGGAAAGCGCTTGAGCTGGAGTATGCTCCAGCCCCTAGGCTCTGTTTTGACCTTGAATGCATGAGGGCAAGATGAAGATTTCTGCGGTCTCGAAGGCCACCGGGCTGAGCATTGATACGCTCAGGTTCTATGAGAAGATCGGTCTGATCGACCCGCCGCCGCGCGACGGGGCGGGGCGGCGCGATTACCCGGAGGAGGTGATCGGTTGGATCGCCTTTCTCGGCCAACTGAACGCCACCGGCATGCCGCAGGCGGAGCGGGTACGTTACGCCGAACTCAGACGGCAGGGCGCGGAGACCTATACGACGCGGCGCGAGATGTTGGCGGCGCATCGCGAGGTGATCCGCACAAAGCTGGCGCTGATGCAGGACACGCTTGCCCTCATGGATCGCAAGGTCGCGATTTACGAACAGCTTGAAGCAGAGGAAAACACCGATGTCTGACGCATTGCAAAAGGGCCGTGGGGTCATCAAGACACTGAACCCCGATCTGGAGACCATCCTGTCGGAGCGCTACGACGGGATCGTGCCCGACATGGCGGAAACGCTGATCGAATGGGCTTACGGGCGGCAATATGCCCGCGAAGGGGTGGATTTGAAGACCCGCCAGTTGTGCACGGTGGCCGCCCTGACCGCCTTGGGCGGCGGCACCGCGCCGCAGCTCAAGATCAACATCGAACACGCCATGGCGGCGGGGGCGAGCGAGGTGGAGATCGCGGAAGTGATCTGGCAAATGGCGCTTTATGCCGGGATGCCCGCCGCGATCAACGGGCTGAACGCGGCGCAGGAGGTGTTTGCCGCCTGAGACTAAAAGGGCTTGCGGCGGGGCTTTTCATCCGCGCCGCAAGTTGCCATGCTCGGGCCAAAGGAGCCCCCAGCATGAAACATACGACCCCCGAAGAGATTGCCGCAGATACCGCGTTCATCGAGAAGATGACCGCGATCCGGCGCGATATTCACGCCCATCCGGAGACGTCATTCGAAGAGGTGCGGACTTCCGCGATTGTGGCGGAGTTTCTCGAAGGGCTGGGGATCGAGGTGCATCGGGGGCTTGGCAAGACCGGCGTCGTGGGGACGCTCAAGGGCAAGCGTCCGGGGCAAAAGGCGATTGCGCTCAGGGCCGATATGGACGCGCTCCATATCACCGAGGATACGGGCGTGCCCTATAGCTCGACGGTGCCTGGCAAGATGCATGCCTGTGGCCATGACGGGCACACGACGATGCTTTTGGCCGCTGCGGAAAAACTCGCCGCCGACCCGGATTTCGCGGGCACGGTGCGCTTCGTGTTTCAGCCTGCCGAAGAGGGCGGCGGTGGGGCCAATGAGATGATCAAGGACGGCTTGTTCGAGCTTTTCCCGACCGATGCGATCTACGGGGTCCACAACGGGCCGATGGACCCGCTGGGGCGGATGACCACGCGGGTCGGGCCCTACACGTCGGCCTGCGACGATTGGGAGGTGACGTTCGAGGGCACTGGGGGCCATGGCGCTTCGCCGCACAAAGGGACGGACCCGACCGTGGCGGCGGGGCAGTTCATGGCTGCTGTCGGCAATATTGTCTCGCGCAAGGTGGATCTGACGGATTGGGCGGTGATCTCCATCGGTCATGTCGCGGGGGGAGAACGGCAAAGTCCGAATATCATCCCGGCGAAGGTGCTTGTGGCTGGCACGGCGCGGAGCTACCGCCCCGAGGTGCGTGAGGCGCTGATGACGGAACTCACGCGGTTGGCCGAGGGATGTGCCATGGCCAATAATGTGACGGCGAAGGTGGAGATCGACCGGGGCTATCCGCCGCTTGTGAACAGCGCGGACGAGGTGGCGGTGGCCGGGCGTGCCCATACGGCGGGGGCCGGGGCGGCACTGACCGACACCAAAGCCTCCGCGATCGGGGCCAGCGAGGATTTCGCCTATTATCTGGAAAAGATTCCCGGCGCTTACGTGTCGATCGGCAATGGCGACGGACCAGGGGCGGCTTTTGTCCATACGCCGAAATTCGATTTCAACGACGAACTCATTCCCATCGGTGTGGCCTTCTGGATGAATGTCGTGGCCGAGGAACTTGGATGAGATCGGCTGCGGTATACCATCGCATCCATATAAGTGACTGATAAAGAATGAATTTTTAATTTGCCTCGGGTGGGGCGGGCAGGCTATAGGCGAGAGACATAATATTTCTCAGAGACTGCCATGGCCCCTTTGCAAGATCACCCGCGCCGCTATGAACTGGCCAATGAACTGCACGCCCGTCCTTTCCCCGAAGTGACGACCAATGCGCGTGCCGCCTATCTGGCGATCCGGGCTGCAGGCGATGCGGCGCGGCGGGATCGGGATCTCGACCGGGCGCATTTGCTGGCGCTTCTGGATCGCTACGGGGCGGCGCATCCGGCGCCGGGGGCGACGCATTACATCGGGCCGCTGGGCAAATATCGTCTGAAATGGGAAAGCCACACGGAATTCGTGACCTACACGATTTTCGCCGAAGGGGTGGCGGAGCGGGCCTTTGACAAGAACACCTTCGATCTTTTCCCGGAAGACTGGCTCGATGCCGCGCCGGGGCAGCGGATCACCTCGGCGTTGATCCGGGTCGAAACGGTGGAAGAGGATCAGGCCATTGTCGAGCGGGTCAACGCGTGGTTCGAGCGCGAAAGCCTGGCCGTCGCCCGCGTCCTTGACGGGGCGATGGTGGTTGCGGGGGATTTCCGCATCGACGAGGCGGGGCATATGCGCTTTGCGATCTTCCCTTGCGCCGATTGCGGGCAGCGCCGGATTGGCCGGGTGCTTCAGCGGCTTTGCGAGATCGAGACCTACAAGGCGATGTCGATGCTGGGCCTTGTGCAGGCGCGCAAGGTGGTGCGTGAACTGGCGGACATTGAAAAGGAACTTGCGGAGTTGATGGCGACACTGACCTCCAAGGGCGATGTGCCCGCCGAGGAGATGCTTGAGGATATTCTCGGGCTGTCGACCCGGATCGAGGGCATCGTGACGCGCAGCAATTTCCGGTTTGGCGCGACCGGCGCCTATGAGGCGATCGTGACACAGCGGATTGAAGTGCTGCGCGAGAGCCGCTTCCAGGCGCGTCAATTGTTCAGCGAATTCATGATGCGGCGGTACGATCCGGCGATGCGCACGGTTGCGGCGGCGAAGACGCAGCTTGAGAATCTTGCCGAACGCACGGCGCGGGCGGCAAACCTGCTCAGAACCAAGGTGGATGTGAGCCGTCAGGCGCAGAACCAGAAGCTTTTGGAAAGCATGGATAAGCGTGCGGACCTGCAACTTCGGCTGCAAGAGACGGTGGAAGGGCTGTCGGTGGTGGCGATCAGCTATTATGCGGTGAGCCTTGCGGGCTATCTGATCTATCCGGTGCTCGAACCGCTGGGGCTGTCCAAGGGGTTGGCGCTGGCGCTGCTCACTCCGCTGGTTGTCCTCGCGGTCTGGCTTGGCCTGCGGCGGATAAAGAAGCATCATCTCGGATGAGCCAGGTGGCGAGCGTGCCGCCCAGAGCGATGGACACGAGGGCCAGCGTTGCGGCCAGCGACAGGCTCGGTACACCGGCAAGACCTGCGCCGACGGTGCAACCGCCCGCGAGCACACCGCCCACGCCCATGAGCGCGGCACCTGCCATGTAACGCCCGGTTTGACGGGGGCTCTCGAAACTCTGCCAGCGGAAGCGGTCAGACAACCGCGACGAGATGAGAGCCCCCAGAATGACACCGCCGATGAGGCCGGTGCCAAACCCTGCGGGAATGGAAGAGGCAGCGACGGACCAGAACAGGGTCTCGGCCGCGGGCGAGGTGAAGGACAGGCTTTCCATCGCGATCGGGTCAAATTCGTCGAACAGGACAAAGCCGGTGCCGACCCATGCGGCAGGGACCAGAAGGCCGATCAGCGCGCCGAGGATCAGATCGCGCCCGGAGGCGGCGTATTTCCATGCGACGAGGGCGGCGGTGCCGGCGATCAGGGCCGTCCAGAGGAGGGCCGGGCCGGGGAGGGCGGCGTTGCCAAGGGATAGCGTGACGCTGCCGAACGCGGTGCGGAGAGGGGCCAGAACGCCTTTGAGCGTCGCATGGGCCACCACGGCGAAGACCACGAGCACGAGCGCCGCGCGGAGGTTGCCGGAGCCGGAAAGCACGGTAAGGCGGGAGACACAGCCGCGAGTCAGGACCATGCCCGCGCCGAACATCAGACCGCCGGTGAGGACGGCAAGCCAGGGCAGATCGGGGGCGAGGAAGCGGTGATCGGCAAAGGAGATCAGCCCCTTGGCCACGGCGATTTGGGTGCCGATCACGGCGGTCGCGAGGGCGGCAAGCCAGACGCCTGCGGCGGCGCCACGCTCAGAGCGCGGACCGGCGACGGCGCGGCGGAAACAGAAGCGCGAGACCTCGGCCAGTGCGCCGAACAGCACACCGATCACAAGGCCAAGGATCACCGAGGCCAGACGCGGGGAGAGGTCAAGTCCGAGGGACTCATACATGTCGCTTCTTTCTGAGAAGTGGAATTTCGTTCCGCATAGGCGGGAAATGAGGCGGCATGCAATCCTTGGATGAGTGGCGGTCGGGCCTTTTGGTAGAATAATGTTCTTCGATAAGGCGCGCGTATGGAACTCTGTCGGGGGAGAGGTGCAGGATGGGCAAACAAAGGAAAACGCGCCGGGGGAGCGGCGCGTTTGTTGTTTTTATTTTGCGGTGTGGCCTATCGGTGTTGATTACCGACCGCGAATGCGCGGGTCCAAGGCGTCGCGTAGCCCGTCGCCGATGTAATTCACGGCAAGAACGGTGAGCGAGATCGCCAGACCCGGCCAGATGACGCGTTCGGGGTATTGCTGGATCATGTCTTTCGCATCGAACAGCAGGCGACCCCATGTCGGGTAATCCGGAGGGAAGCCGAGACCCAGAAAGGACAGCGCGCTCTCCGTGATGATCGCGTTGGCGATGCCCAAAGTGGCCGAAACCATGATCGGCGACATGATGTTCGGCAGGATGTGCCGCAGCACCACGCGGCGCGAGGGCGTGCCGATGGAGCGGGCGGCCAGAACGTATTCGCGTTCCTTGAGCGCCAGTACGTCGCCGCGCACGATCCGGGCTGTCTGCATCCAGCTTGTGATGCCGATGACGAAGACGATCAGCGCGAAAATCCCGGCCTCAAGCCCAAGTAGCGCCCGCAGCGGATCGCGGAACAGCATGATGATCACCATCAGAAGTGGCAGCAGAGGCAGGGCGAGGAACAGGTCGGTGAGACGCATCAAAAGGCCGTCGAGCCGCTTCCAGTAGCCCGCCAGAACACCGACGAAGGTGCCGAGCACGAGCGACAGGATCATGGCGGTGAGGCCGACGGAGATCGACACCTGTCCGCCCGCCAGCATCCGGGAGAGGATGTCACGCCCGAGCTGGTCGGCGCCGAAAGGATGCGCCAGAGAGGGCCCCTGATTGCGGGCGCGGAAGTCAATATAGGTCGGGTCGACGGTCCAGACGAGCGGACCGAGATAGACGGCGGCGACGATGAAGACGAAGAAGATCAGCCCCGCCATGGCGCCCTTGTGGGTCTTGAACTGGTCCCAGACGTCCCACCACTGATTGCGGGGGGCTTTGGGTTTCACGGTGGTGGTCACGGTTGCGTCGGTCATGATCAACCTCCCTTAATCGTAGCGGATGCGCGGATCGAGAATGCCGTAGAGGATGTCCGCGATGAGGTTGAAGAGAACGATGAGCACGGCGAAGATGAAGGTCAGGGTCTGGACCATCGGCGCGTCGGAGGCGTAGATCGCGGTGATCAGCATCTGGCCGAGGCCGTTCACCTGAAACACCTGCTCGGTGATGATCGCACCGCCGAAGATGGACGGCACGCCGAGCGCGATCACGGTGACCACCGGGATCATCGAATTGCGCAGCACATGCAGCAGGACGACGACTTTCTCTGACATGCCCTTGGCGCGGGCGGTGCGGACGTAATCCTGATTGAGGTTGTCGAGCATGGAGGCGCGCATGAAGCGGCTGACCTGCGCGGCATTATAGAGCGTCAGGACGAAGACCGGCATGGCCATCTGTTTGATCTGGAAGAGGAAAGAGGGCCAGTCGGTGACCTTGTGGGTGGTGTCGTAGATCGAGGGGAACCAGCCCAGCGTGACGGAGAAGATCACGATCAGAAGCACACCGGAGAAGAAGGTGGGGATGGAGAAGCCGATCATCGACACGAAGGTGCCGAGCTGGTCGAACCAGGAATATTGCCGATAGGCGGAGACGATCCCGATCGGCACGGCGATGAGCGTGGCGAAGACATAGGAGAGGCCCACGACCCAAAGCGTCTGCGGCATGCGTTCGGCCACGACCGTCATCACAGGCGAGCGGGACTGGAAGGAGATGATGCGCTGTTTGCCCTCGGAAAAATCCGTGCCGAAGATGTGGTCCCAGGCGACCTGCGGCTCGACGATGAAGAACTGGTAGAGCCAGTTCAGGAAGCGGATATGCACCGGTTCGCCAAGCCCCAGCGCCTCGCGCATGCGCTCCTTGACCTCAGGCGGCACGGTGAGGGGGATGGAGGCCATCGGATCGCCGGGGGCGAGATCCAAGAGCAGGAAGATCACCAGAGAGATGAACAGAAGCGTCGGGATGGCGAGAAGTAAACGACGGATCGTGTAGTGGAGCATGGGCGACGCCTCGGTTCAGGTCTTTGTCGTGTCGGAAAGAAGGGCGCCCCGCCACGCGGGGAGGGGCGCCCGAAGAGAGATCACTCTTTGATGCGATACCAGTCGGCGGCATTCCAGAGTTCGGAATCCCATGCGTTGATTTCGACCCCGCCCAACGTATTGGAGGCGGCGGAGACACGACCGCGATAGACCAGCGGGATGACCGCATAGTCCTGCATCAGCATGTCGTTCATGGCTTTCGCCAGCTCGGCACGTTTGGTCAGATCGCCGGTCTTGGCCATTTCGGCCACGAGGGCGTCATATTCCTCGGTGCAATAGCGCGGCATGTTGTTGCCCTGCCATTGGGTTTCCGGGCGCGGCGCCTGTTTGCATTCCCAGTTGGCCATATAGGCTTCCGGGTCGGTGCCGTCGAAGTTGTTGGCGTACATTTCCACGTCCGCAAAGAACTTCTGGAAGGTGTCCGGGGAACCCGCGTCGCCACCGAAGAACACGGAGCTGTCGATGTTGCGCAGTTCGACTTCGACGCCGATCTCGTTCCACCATTGCTTGATGATCGCCTGGAAATCCTGACGCACGGCGTTGGTCGAGCTTTGGAACAGCAGCGACAGTTTCTTGCCGTCCTTCTCGCGGATGCCGTCGGAGCCCATGATCCAGCCATCGGCTTCGAGCAGTGCCTTCGCGCCTTCGATGTCCTGCACCATGCAGGCGTCATTGGCGGTGGAGGCGTAGATCGCGGGGGCCGGCAGCACGTTGCAGGTCACCTTGCCCGCCGCACCGTAGCCGATTTCCACCAGAAGCTCGCGGTCGATCGCCATGGACAGCGCCTGACGCACGGCTTTGTCCGACAGGATCGGGTGCGGATGCGCCGCGGTGGCGCGCTCGTCACCGAGTGCCGGATCGGGATCGGTGTAGTTCACCATGATGCGCTCGACGAGGGTGCCGAAGGCGGAGACGAGCTTGCCCTTGCCCTTGCTTTCCATATCGGCCAGCACTTCGGGGGAGAGTTGCAGGTTCCAGGCGTAATCGAATTCGCCGGTCTCGAGCACGGAACGACCCGCCGCCGCCGCATCGCCGCCGCCCTTGACGGTCGCGGTCGCGAAGGCCGGTTTGTTCGGGTCGCGGTAGTTCGGGTTGGCGGACATGGAAACCACGTCGTTGGTCTTGAATTCGTCCACCACGAAGGGGCCGGTGCCGATCGGCGCAAAGTTCTGATCGGTGCAGGACGCCATGGCTTCACCGGTACAGTCGGCGAATTGCGCCTTCTGGATGATCGGGGCCTGGTTGCCGACGAAGGGCCCGTAGGGGAAGGGCTTGGGCACGCTGAAATGCACGATCACGGTCAGATCGTCGACGATTTCCACGTCGGCGACATCATTGTATTTCTCGGACTGGGAACAGCCACCGCCCTCGGAGGTGCAGTATTCCCAGGTAAAGCGCACATCCTCGGAGGTCAGAGGCTTGCCATCGGACCAGAGCAGGCCGGGCTTGAGTTTCCAGGTGACATTCATCAGATCCTCGGAGACACCACCGTTTTCCACGGTCGGCACGGTTTCGGCGAGGAAGGGCACCATATTGCCCTCGGCATCGTAACGCGCCAGCGGTTCGAGCACGAGGGAACCGACTTCGAGCTCCTTAGTGCCGCCCGACAGATAGGGGTTCATGGTCGAGGGCGCTTGCCAGTAGATGATGTTCACATGGCCGTCGGCGCCACGTTCCGCGAACGCGGCCGGGGCCATGGCGAGCCCGGTGACGGCCCCCAGAACGGTGCCCTTCAGGGCAGTCTTGATCTTCATTGTAACCTCTCCTTGTTGGATGCTCTTGGCCTCGAAACCGGCGCCTTAGGCGGCGCTCTCTTCGGTGTCCTTGTACAGGTGGCAGGCCACCTGATGACCGGGGGCGATCTCCTGACCCAGCGGGTCGATCTCGCGGCAGATCTCCATGACCTGCGGGCAGCGGGTGCAGAAATTGCAGCCCTTCGGCGGGTTCGACGGCGAAGGAACGTCGCCCTCAAGCAGAATGCGCTCCACCTTTTCCTCAAGCCAGGGATCGGGCTCGGGCACGGCGGACAGAAGCGCCTGCGTATAGGGATGTTTCGGATCGGCGAACAGCGTCTCGCGGCTGGCCAGTTCGACGATCCGCCCGAGATACATGACGGCCACACGGTCCGCGATATGGCGCACCATCGACAGGTCGTGGGAGATGAACAGGTAGGTCAGGCCGAATTCTTCCTGCAAATCCTCCAGCAGGTTCACCACCTGCGCCTGAATCGACACATCGAGTGCCGCGATCGGTTCGTCGCAGACGATGAATTTCGGATTGAGCGCCAGCGCCCGGGCGATGCCGATCCTCTGGCGCTGACCGCCGGAGAATTCATGCGGATAGCGGTTGGCGAAATCGCGGTTCAGCCCCACGGCATCCATCAGGGACAGCACCTTTTCGCGCTTCTCTGCCTTGCCGAGTTTGGTGTGTTCGTCCAGAGGCTCGCCGATGATCGCCGCCACCGACATGCGCGGATTGAGCGAGGCCTGCGGGTCCTGAAACACCATCTGCATGGTCGGGCGCATCTTGCGCAACTCGGGCTGCGGCGTTGCGCCGATCTCATGGCCGTCGATTTTGATCGACCCTTCGGTGATGTCGTAGAGCCGCAGGATCGCGCGCCCGGCGGTGGATTTGCCACAGCCGCTCTCGCCCACAAGCCCGAGCGTCTCGCCCTCGTAAATGTCGAAGCCGATGCCATCGACAGCCTTGACCTCGCCCACGCGCTTTTTCAACACGCCGGCATGGATCGGGAAATGCATTTTCAGATCCCGGACCTCGACCAGAATCTTGTCCGATTTTGTGTCATCCAGCATGGATCACTCCCTCGGTGACGGAGGTGGCCTGCACGGAGGCCCGTGGCGCGCCGCTCTCGAAATCGTAGAAGCAGGCGGCGTCATGGCCGGGGCTGATGTCAAAGCGCGGCGGATTTTCCGCAAGACAGCGTTCGAAGGCAAAGGGGCAGCGCGCGGCAAAGGAACAGCTCGACGGTTCCGCGCGCAGGATCGGCGGTTGGCCCTCGATCACCTCAAGCCGCTCCGCTCGCTCGCCGCGCACCGAGGGCACGGTTTTCAGGAGCGCACGAGTGTAAGGATGGCGCGGATGTCTGAACAGCTCGCGCACGGGGGCGTGTTCGACGATCTGCCCGCCATACATCACCAGAACCCGGTCGGCGATCCCGGCGATCACGCCCAGATCGTGGGTGATCCAGATCACCGCCATGCCGAGCTTGGCGCGCAGCTCATGCATCAGCTCAAGAATTTGCGCCTGAATGGTCACGTCGAGCGCCGTGGTCGGTTCGTCCGCGATCAGCACTTCCGGGTCACAGGCCAGCGCGATGGCGATCATCACCCGTTGCCGCATGCCACCGGAAAACTGGTGCGGGTAATCGCTCAGGCGGCGCTCGGCGTCCGGAATGCCGACCAGTTCCAGAAGCTCCTTGGCCCGAACCCGGGCCTGCGCCTTGGACATGTTCATATGTTTGCGCAGCGGTTCCATGATCTGGTAGCCGACCGTGAACACCGGATTGAGCGAGGTCATCGGGTCCTGAAACACAAAGCCGATGCGCGCGCCGCGAATGGCGCGCAGCTCGGTCTCGGAGGCTTGCAAAAGGTCGATGCCGCCAAAATCTATGCCTCCCCCTGAGACCTCAGCGGGGGGCGAGGGGATCAGGCCGATCAGCGACATCATGGTCACGGACTTGCCGGAGCCGGATTCGCCGACAACGCCCAATAATTCACCGGGGTTGAGCGAAAAGGAAACGGAATTGACGGCATGAACGGACCCTGACCGCGTTTTGAAAACGGTCTTCAGGTCCCGGACATTGAGTACGGGTGTGGCCCCATCGGCCATGCGGTGACCCCCAAGCTGTTGGTTTTATTTGTTATTATATTTCCGCCCCGGTTTGTCCGAAGTCGGTACGATCAAAACGGTATCACCTCTTTTCGAGGGCGCAAGGGGCAAGGTGCCCGAATGTGCAAGTTTTTTTACCAATGGATAAATTGTAAGGCACATCTGCTTGACCTCTGTGCAAAGCGCGATCACGCTTGGGGCCAGCCCCGCGATATGGGGCGCGATCAGGGGGGTGTGCCAAAACGCACCTTGCCTCGTTTGCGTCCAAGGCGTCGGGTGACGAGAGCCAGAGATCTGGTGCTTATGACGACCACCCTCATCCCACTCCGCCGGAGACCGACATGCCGATCAAGAACCGCCTCGCCGAATTACTGCCCGAAATCACCGCATGGCGACGAGACATCCACGAGAATCCCGAACTGCAATTCGATCTGCCGCGCACCTCGAAGAAAGTGGCGGACCTGCTGCGCGAATTCGGCTGTGACGAGGTGGTCGAAGGCATGGCGCAAACCGGCGTCGTCGGCGTGATCAAGGGAAAGTCGGACAGCAAAGGCCGAACCGTGGGTCTGCGGGCCGATATGGATGCGCTGCCGATCCTCGAGGAGACCGGGGCCGAATATGCGTCGAAAACCCCGGGTGTGATGCATGCCTGCGGTCATGACGGGCACACGGCGATGCTTTTGGGCGCGGCAAAATACCTTTGTGAAACCCGGAATTTCGACGGCACCGCCGTGGTGATTTTCCAGCCGGCCGAAGAGGGTGGCGGCGGTGGTCGGGTGATGTGCGAAGAGGGGTTGATGGAGCGGTTCGGCATCGACGAGGTTTATGGCATGCACAACTGGCCGAACCTGCCAGCGGGGACCTTCGCGATCCGTCCGGGGCCGTTCTTTGCCGCCGCCGACGAGTTCGAGATCTATGTGAAGGGCAAGGGCGGGCATGCCGCGAAACCGCATGAGACAGTGGACAGCACGGTGACGGCGGCGCATCTGGTGATTGCGCTCCAGACCATCGCCTCGCGCAATGTGGACCCGACGAAACAGGTGGTGGTCTCCGTCTGCACCGTCGAGTCGTCGTCCAAGGCGCATAACGTTCTGCCCGCGCAGGTTATGCTGAAAGGCACGGTGCGGACACTGGACGGTGAAGTGCGCAAGCAGGCGGAGGATCGTCTGAAAGAGATTTGTGCAGGTGTCGGTGCCACTTACGGGGCGGATGTGGTGGTCGATTATCACCTCGGTTATCCGGTCATGGTGAACCACGATCGGGAAACCGAATATGCCATCGAGGCGGCGACCAAGGTGGCGGGCGGCTGTGAGGAATATCCGCTGGTGATGGGCGGTGAGGATTTTGCCTATATGCTCGAGGAACGTCCGGGCGCCTATATCATCGTCGGCAACGGTCCGGGCGCGCCGGTGCACCATCCGAAATACATGTTCAACGACGAGGCGCTGCCTGCGGGTTGCTCGTGGTACGCGGAAATGGTGGAAAGCCGTCTGCCTGCGGCGTGATCTGAGTATTTGGATCAGCAAAGGAAACAGGCGCTCCCGGTTGGGGGCGCCTTTCGTGTCTTTTGTCTGAAAATATCCCGGGGGTGAGCCGCAGGCGAGGGGGCAGAGCCCCTTAAATCCGGCCTGAGAGGGCGCGCCTTACCCGCCCGTGTGCGACATATGTCGCGACACCTGACCGTCGGGCTTTTGCCGCGAATAGTCGAAATCATGGCCTTCGGGTTTGCGGGCAATCGCGGCCTCGATGGCGCGGATCAGCGGCGCGTCGTCCTCGGGATGAGCGCGCATGATGTCTCGCAGCGAGGCGTTGTCTTCCTGCCCTAAACACATGAACAGATCGCCGGTGCAGGTCATCCGCACGCGGTTGCAGCTTTCGCAGAAATTATGGGTCAGCGGCGTGATGAAGCCGATCTTCTGTCCGGTCTCGTTGAGCCGCACATAGCGCGCCGGGCCTCCAGTGCGCTCGGCCAGATCGGTGAGCGTGTAGCGGGTCGCCAGATCGGCGCGCAGATCGTCGAGCGACCAATATTGCCCGACGCGGTCCTCATTGCCCAGGTCGCCCATCGGCATGACCTCGATGAAGGTCAGGTCCATATCCTCGCGGGCGCACCACTCCGTCAGGGCGAACAACTCGTCCTCGTTGAAGCCCTTGAGGGCGACCGTGTTGATCTTGACCCGCAGGCCGGCATTGCGCGCAGCGTCAATGCCGCTCAACACTTGCTCGAGCCGGCCCCAGCGCGTCACACGTTGGAATTTTGCCGCATCCAGGGTGTCGAGCGAGACATTGATCCGGCGCACGCCGGCGGCATAGAGATCGGAGGCAAAACGGTCGAGTTGCGAGCCGTTGGTGGTGACCGTCAGCTCCTTCAGAGCGCCGCTGTCGAGGTGTCGCGACATGGCGTCAAAGAACGTCATGATCCCGCGCCGCACGAGGGGTTCGCCGCCGGTGATCCGCAGTTTCTCGACGCCGAGTCCGATGAAGGTGGAACACATGCGGTCCAACTCTTCGAGGGTCAGCAATTCCTTTTTCGGCAGGAAGGTCATGTGCTCCGCCATGCAATAGACACAGCGGAAATCGCAACGATCCGTCACAGACACCCGAAGATAGGTAATCGCACGGGCAAACGGGTCGATGAGGCGGGGTGCATTGGACATGACGGGTAATCTAGGGCGCATAGGCAGGGCTGCCAAGCGATTCAGTCGCTGGTCGTGCGGGACTGGACGACGCGCCGGACCATGCCCGCACGTTTGCGGTCATGTTTGCCGAGGCTCTTGAGCCAACTGTCGGCCATGCGCGAGACGTCCTTGTCCGGGTCCTGAAGTGCATAGGTCAGCCAATATAGCACATCGTCGATGGCGCCGAGCTCTTCCTCTGTCGGATGCGCCAGCTTCGCGAGGGGCAAGGACAGGCCGAGGGCCGCGCGACGGTCGAGCGCACGCTCTGATTTGGCCAGATCATGGACGGTGCCCATCCGCGTGAGATCGGTGACGATCCGACGCGCGCCGGCCCCCGCAAGCGCATCCAGCTCGGCCCAGCTCTCGGCCTCTGAAATCCAGGCGCAAATCTGATCCCAGATGGCGGCATCTTCGGCAATCCGGGCCTGGGTGAGCAGTTTCGCGGCCATCAGGCGGGCTTCGAAGACCGGTTGGCCCCAAAGTGCGCGCGCCAGTTCGAGCCGCTCGGGGAAGGGCGTGTCCTGCCGCCAGGTCCGGGCCAAATCCTCGAGCGTCTGAGGCGGGACGCCCAAGGCGTCCGACGTGCCGGAACGGCTGTTGAGGACCGATGCCTTGTCGGGGTCGGCGGACAGACGCAGGGTTTCCATGGCCATTTCTGCGGTGATCGACATTTTTTTGCCCTTATGTTGTCGTAACGCTACCTCAGCCAAAATCACAAGTGAGCCACAGGAACAATGAAAAACCTCGTCAAGCTTCTGCTGACCGCCTCCGCTTTCGCCTATGCACTGCCCGTCGTGACCTCCGATTTTACGGGGCTGAACACCGCAGAGGCGCGCAGTGCCAATGCCAATGGTGGAAATTCCGGAAACGGTGGGAACTCCGGCAATTCGGGCAATCGCGGCAACTCCTCGAACGCTGGCAATGCCGGGGGGAATTCGGCCAATGCGGCTGCGGCCGGCACGCGCGGCAATTCCGCCAACGCCGGGAATCCGGGAGGCAAACCGCTTGCTGCGGCGCTCAAGTCGTTGAATTCGCTCGGGCGCAACCCGAATGGCATCATGAATTCTTCCGATCCGAAAATGGCGCCGATCAAGGATTTCCTGGGTGCGGTTGCGGCCTATGACGACGCACAGGGCGCCGCAGAAGCGGCTGGATCGGCCTATGCCGACAGTTATGACGATCTGGCGGCCTCTGCGGCGGCGCTGGGCCTGTCCTCCGATCCGGCTGGTTGGGCGTCGGAAATCGACCAGTTGAGCGCCGATCTGGCGGCGAATCCGGTGGCGGAAGGCGAGCCGGGGTATCAGGACTATCTCGATCAGCTCGCGGCTGTCGAAAAGGCCAAGGCCGAGTTGGATCAGGCGCTGGCGGACAAGGCCGTCCTCGATGCGGCGGTCGACGATCTGGCGGAGGCCGAAGCGGCTGTCTCGGACGATGCTCTGGTCGATGCGATCGTGTCTGCGGCCAATGCCACGGGCAATGCTCCGATCACCGCGGATGACGTCACGCCCGAGATGCTCGACTACGCCAAGGCGAAACTCGGCGTCTGACCGCCGCTCTCAGGCACTTTCTATGGAATCCACGTCGAAACCGCCCCGAACGGGGCGGTTTCTTTATAGGGTCATTCCACCGTCACGGATTTCGCCAGGTTGCGCGGCTGGTCCACATCCGTGCCCTTGGCGACCGCCGTGTGATAGGCGATGAGCTGGGCCGGGACGGCGTAGAGGATCGGGGCGAACAGGTCCGGGACTTCGGGCATCTGCACCGTCTGCCAGACGCCTTCGGAGGCGACGTCCAGCCCTTTGCGGTCGGAGACCAGAAGCACCTTGCCGCCGCGCGCCATGACCTCCTGCATGTTCGATACGGTCTTGTCGAACAGCGCGTCATGCGGCGCGAAGACGATCACCGGCGTGTGGCTGTCGATGAGGGCGATGGGGCCGTGTTTCAACTCGCCGGACGCATAGCCTTCGGCATGGATGTAACTGATTTCCTTGAGTTTCAACGCGCCTTCGAGGGCCAGAGGATACATCGCGCCACGCCCCAGGAACAACACGTCGCGGGCTTCGGAGAGGTCGTTCGAGACGATGTTCAGCGCCTCGTCGAGATCGAGCGCACGGGTGAGAAGCCCGGGCAGGAGGCGCAGGGTTTCCATGTGTTTCGCAAGTTCCGCTTCGCTCATGTGCCCGCGATCACGGGCCGCCTTGAGCGCAAGGGTCGCGAGCACGAGGAGCTGGCAGGTGAAAGCCTTGGTCGAGGCCACGCCGACTTCGACGCCCGCGAGGATCGGCAGGGCTATGTCGCTTTCGCGCGCGATGGAGGAAGTCGGCACGTTCACCACGGCGATGGTTTTCGCCACCTTTTCATCGCAATAGCGCAGGGCGGCCAGCGTGTCGGCGGTCTCGCCGGACTGGCTGACGAAGATCGCGTAGCTGTCAGTCGGCAGCGGCGGTTCGCGGTAACGGAACTCCGAGGCGACGTCGATCTCGACTGGCAGGCGGGCGAGGCTCTCGAACCAGTATTTCGCCACGGAGCAGGCGTAGAAGGCGGTACCGCAGGCCACGAGCGTGAGACGCGAAATGTTCGAAAAGTCCAACTCCGACGGCAGATTCAGCCCGTCCGTGGTAAGATAATGTCGCAAAGCATCAGCAAGAACCACAGGCTGTTCGGCGATTTCCTTGGCCATGAAATGCTTGTAGCCGCCTTTTTCCACCTGAGTAGCGCCGAGGTCGATGCGTTGCTCGTCGCGGTTCGCGCGCCGTCCCTCGGCGTCGAAAATCTCCGCACCTGCGCGGGTGATGAAGGCATAATCGCCTTGTTCCAGATAGGTGATGCGATCGGTCATCGGCGCCAGCGCAATGGCGTCAGAACCCGCGAACATTTCGCCTTTGCCATGGCCGATCGCGAGCGGCGCACCTTTGCGCGCGGCGATGATCAGATCGTCCTCACCATCGAAGAGCCACAACAGGGCAAAGGCCCCGTCGAGCTTTTTGAGCGTCGCCACGGCGGCTTCGCGGGGGGGGAGCCCCCGATCCATATACATATGCGTCATCAGCGCCACGGTTTCGGAATCGGTCTGGGTGACCGGATGGATGCCCGCCTCGGCCAGTTCGGCGCGCAATTCGCGGTAGTTCTCGATGATGCCGTTGTGCACCACGGCGACGGGGCCGGAGCGATGCGGGTGGGCATTGCCGGTGGTCGCCGCGCCATGGGTCGCCCAGCGGATGTGACCGATCCCGGTCTTGCCGGCAAGCGGTTCATGCACCAGAAGATCGGACAGGTTGACGAGCTTGCCGACCGCACGGCGCCGGTCGAGCTTGCCCTGCACGACCGTGGCGATCCCGGCACTGTCATAACCGCGGTATTCCAGCTTTTTCAGCGACTCGACAAGGATCGGAGCCGCTTCATGATTTCCCAAAATCCCGACAATACCACACATTTTACTGCCCTTTTTGCTTCTTAGCTTTGAGAGACTTTAACTTTTCGAACATCCGCACGGCGAGCATGGGTTTGTTTACCTGTTTCGCGCGACCTATGGCCAAGGCCCCTGCCTCGACATTGGAGGTGATCACCGACCCGCTCGCGGTCATCGCCTCGTCGCCCACGGTCACCGGTGCGACGAGCATGGTGTTCGATCCGATGAAGGCGTTGCGGCCCACCACAGTGCGGTGTTTGAACACGCCGTCATAGTTGCAGGTGATCGTCCCCGCGCCGATATTGGTACCGTCGCCGATGTCGGCATCGCCGATGTAGGTCAGGTGGTTCACCTTGGTGCCTTCGCCGATCAGGGCGTTTTTCACCTCGACGAAATTGCCGATATGGGCGTTGTTCGCCAGCTCTGCGCCGGGGCGCAGACGGGCAAACGGGCCGACGGTCGCGCCCATCGAGACATGACAGCCCTCGAAATGCGAAAACGCCCTGAGACGCGCGCCGGATTCGACGGTGACGCCGGGGCCGAAGATCACGTTCGGCTCCACGACGGTGTCGCGCCCGATATAGGTGTCGAGCGAGAAGAACACGGTTTCGGGGGCCATCAGCGTGACGCCATTGTCGAGCGCTTCCGCCCGCTTGGCAGATTGGAAAATCGCTTCGGCGCGGGCGAGTTCCGCGCGGGTGTTGACGCCCAGTGTCTCGGCTTCGTCACAGGCGACGGCGGTTGCCGTGCGACCGGTTTTCCACGCGATTTCAACGATGTCCGGCAGGTAGTATTCACCCGCAGCATTGTCATTTCCGACCTGATCCAGAAGCTCGAACAGCACGGAGGCCTCGGCGGCGATAAGACCGGAGTTGCAGAAGGTGATCGCGCGCTGGGCCTCGGTGGCGTCTTTGTATTCGACGATTCGGGTGAGCCTGTCGCCCTCCATCACCAGACGCCCGTAGCGCGCCGGATCGGCGGCCTCGAAGCCCAGAACCACCACATCGGCGGATTTGCGGGCCTCGGCCATGCGCAGGATCGTGTCTTCGGAAATGAACGGTGTGTCGCCGTACAACACGATGGCATCGCCTTCGAAGGCCGCAAGCGCGTCTTTCGCCTGTAAAACCGCAT
Organism: Celeribacter ethanolicus; assembly: GCF_002407265.1. Lineage (NCBI taxonomy): Bacteria > Pseudomonadati > Pseudomonadota > Alphaproteobacteria > Rhodobacterales > Roseobacteraceae > Celeribacter > Celeribacter ethanolicus. The sequence goes on along the minus strand of NZ_CP022196.1, from coordinate 1,547,840 downwards.
GCGCCGTGCCGAGTTGTTCTTCCTGGCGGGCGATGACGATGTCTTCGTCGATCCTGGCCGCTTCCGCCGCCACGAGATCGCCACCATGGCCCACGACCAGAACCGTGCGCTCCGGCTCCAAAGCGCTGCCCGAGGCCAGCGCATGGGCGAACAGGGGGGCGTTGCCGATCGGGTGCAGCACTTTGGGCAGGTCGGAATTCATCCGCGTGCCTTGCCCGGCGGCCAAGAGAATGAGGGCTGTTGCCATGGTTTTCGTCCCGATCTGCTCTTTTCTTTGTCTCCTTGCCGTTTTACCCATGACGCGGAGCGCCGCAAGGCCCGGAAGGTCAGGGGGGCTTCACTTATTCTGACGCCAGATTACAGGTTGCAGCGGGAGTTTGCCCAAAACGACCTGCCGCGGCCGCAAAGGGACCAGACATGCGCACAGTGATTTTCGATCTCGACGGCACGCTGGCGGACACTTCCGCTGATCTGATCGCGGCGGCGAATGCCTGTTTCCGGGGGCTGGGCTACGGTGATGTGCTGGACCCCGTGGCGGATGCACATACGGCGTTTCGCGGTGGACGGGCGATGCTGACGCTTGGGTTCTCTCGGGTGAAGCCGGGATTCGGAGAGGCTGAGGTGATGGAGCAATATCCGATCCTGCTGGACGTTTATGCCGAGCATATCGACACACATACACGGCTCTACGAGGGGGCGGCGGAGGCGGTCGAGGCGCTGCGTCGCGATGGCTATGCGGTGGGGGTCTGCACCAACAAGCCCGAGGATCTGGCGGATCGGCTGCTGACGCGTCTGGGCGTGCGCGATCTGTTCGGCTCGATGATCGGGGCCAAGACCGTGGGCGTGTCGAAACCCGATCCGAAGCCTTATGTCGCGGCGGTCGAAGAGGCGGGCGGCGTTCTGGCGCAATCTTTCCTCGTGGGCGATACGGAAACCGACCGCGCCACGGCGAAGGCGGCAGGCGTGCCCTCTGTGCTGGTGACCTTCGGGCCGGATGGGGACGGGGTCAAACGGCTGGAGCCGGAGGCGTTGCTCACCCATTATAATGAGCTCTCGCGGCTGACGAAGGAGCTGATCGGATGACGGGCGAGGTCTTTAAAGGCAATTTCACTCAGCAGGAGCCGATCACGGAGGAGGCGATCGAGGCCGCCGTGGCGGTGATGCGCTCGGGGCGGTTGCATCGGTATAACACGCTTCCCGGGGAGAAAGGCGAGGTGGCGCTGCTCGAAGAGGAGTTCGCGGCCTACACCGGGGCGAAATATTGTCTGGCGGTGGCCTCAGGCGGCTATGCGCTTGGCTGTGCTCTGCGGGCGCTTGAGGTCAAGCCCGGCGAGTCGGTTCTGACCAACGCGTTTACGCTGGCGCCCGTGCCCGGTGCGATTGCCTCCGTGGGAGCGAAGCCGGTGTTCGTGGGGGTGACCGAGGGGCTCGTGATCGACCTTGATGATCTTCAGGTGAAAATTTCTGAGACGGGTGCAAAGGTTCTGATGCTGTCGCATATGCGCGGGCATCTCGTCGATATGGATGCGCTCATGTATATCTGCAACGGGGCAGGGGTCGCGGTCATTGAGGATTGTGCGCATACCATGGGGGCGCATTGGAACGGGGTGCCATCGGGGCGGCACGGGGTGATTGGCTGCTATTCCACCCAGACCTACAAACATATCAACTCGGGGGAGGGCGGATTCCTCATCACTGATGACGAGGAGAGCGCGGCGCGCGCCATCATGTTGTCGGGATCGTACATGTTATACGGCAAGCATACCGCCGGTCCGGCCCCGGATGTGTTCGAAAAGATCAAATATGAGACTCCGAATGTGTCGGGCCGGATGGATCATCTGCGCGCGGCGATCCTGCGGGTGCAACTGCGTAGCCTCGATGTTCAGGTGGAAAAGTGGAACGCGCGCTACCGGGTGGTCGAAGCGGGGTTGCGGGGCACGAAGGGGCTTACGCTGATCGAGCGGCCCGAGCCGGAGCATTACGTCGGCTCCTCCATTCAGTTCCTGCTGTTGGACTGGCCGGACGCCAAGATCGAGGCGCTGGTGGCGGCCTGTCTCAAGCGCGGCGTGGAGTTGAAATGGTTCGGGGCACCGGAGCCCGTCGCCTTTACCTCGCGGTATGAAAGCTGGCGCTATTGCGAGGTGCAGAGCCTGCCGGAGAGCGACCGTGTTCTGCGTGCGATCATGGATATGCGTCTGCCGCTGACCTTCAGCCTCGAAGACTGCGAAATAGTGTCGCGGATCATCCGGGACGAAGTCTTGCGGGCAGGATAAGCCGGGACACCGTCAGGACGCGGCCGGATAAGGTTCGGGAAGTATTCATCTTTTGATATGCGTTGGCAAATACACCTTAAATGGTGTGCAGATGCATACAACTTGGCAAATTCCGACAAAAATTATAAGAAAAAGCCTCTCGAATCGCGAGATGCGGAGAAATCCGCCGCAGCGCCGCAAAACGAGATCACGCGTGCAAAAAAACTTGTCATGACCCTTGAAACCTTGGCCTTTCTCGCCGCGCGTTTGGTTGACCATATTGTCGCAGGGGGCTAAACCACAGCAAGCTAGCAAAGCAGCGCGCCCGAGGTTGCTCGACAATTGAGTCTCCCCGAGAGTGCGCAAACCAAGGAGCCGCTCGTGGAAGACTTGCTTCGGGAATATCTCCCCATCGTCATTTTCATCGGCCTCGCCATTGCGCTGGGCCTGGTGTTCATCTTCGCAGCCCTCATCCTCGCCGTTCGCAATCCCGACCCGGAAAAAGTGTCGGCCTATGAATGCGGGTTCAACGCGTTCGACGACGCGCGGATGAAATTCGACGTGCGGTTCTACCTCGTGTCGATCCTGTTCATCATTTTCGATCTCGAAATCGCTTTCCTCTTCCCCTGGGCCGTCGCGTTCAAGGATCTGAGCATGACGGGCTTCTGGTCGATGATGGTGTTCCTCGGCGTGCTGACCGTGGGCTTTGCCTATGAATGGAAGAAAGGGGCGCTGGAATGGGCGTGATGACCTCTGCCAACACCGCCGGGGCCGACAAGGACGTCGCGACTCAGGCTCTGAACAAGGAATTGCAGGACAAAGGCTTCCTGCTGACCTCGACGGAGGACATCATCAACTGGGCGCGCACCGGCTCGCTGCACTGGATGACCTTCGGTCTGGCCTGTTGCGCCGTCGAGATGATGCAGACCTCCATGCCGCGTTACGACCTCGAACGCTACGGCACCGCACCGCGCGCCTCCCCGCGCCAGTCCGACCTGATGATCGTCGCGGGCACGCTGACCAACAAAATGGCCCCCGCTCTGCGCAAGGTCTATGACCAGATGCCGGAGCCGCGTTATGTGATCTCCATGGGCTCCTGTGCCAATGGCGGCGGCTATTACCACTACAGCTATTCGGTGGTGCGCGGTTGCGACCGCATCGTGCCCGTGGACGTTTATGTCCCCGGCTGCCCGCCGACCGCAGAAGCGCTGATGTACGGGTTGTTGCAATTGCAGCGCAAAATCCGTCGCACCGGCACGATTGCCCGCTAAGGAGAGATCTGATGAGCGAAGAAGCCCTCAAGGAACTCGGTGCGCATATCGAGCTGAAACGTCCGGACGACGTGCTGAAGACGGAAGTGGCCTTTGGCGAGCTGAACGTCACCGTGACCGCCGCCGGGATCGTGGATTTCGTCGATTTCCTGAAAACCGACGGCACCTGCAAATTCTCCTCGCTGGTGGACATCACGGCGGTCGATCACCCGGAGCGCGAACAGCGGTTCGACGTGGTCTATCACTTCCTGTCGATGTACCAGAACCACCGCATCCGTGTGATCGCTGCGCTGCGCGAAGAAGAGACGATCCCCTCGATCATTTCCGTGCATCCGTCCGCTGGCTGGTTCGAACGTGAAACCTTCGACATGTTCGGCATCATCTTCTCCGGCCACCCGGACCTGCGTCGTCTGCTGACCGATTACGGGTTCCGCGGTCACCCGCTGCGCAAGGACTTCCCGGCCACGGGCTATACCGAAGTGCGCTATGACGAAGAGCTGAAACGCGTCGTTTACGAACCGGTGAGCCTCGTTCAGGAATACCGTCAGTTCGACAACCTTTCCCCGTGGGAAGGCGCGAAGTACATCCTTCCCGGCGACGAGAAGGGGGCCTGAGGTTTGAACGGCAATCCGGCCATCATGATCTGCGTCGGCGCGACGAAAGCGGGCACCAGCTCGCTTTATCGCTATTTGCACGATCATCCGGATTGCCACATGCGGTCGATCAAAGAGATCCACTATTTCGATACGGTGGATTTCGACGATTACGAGCACCAGTTCGACGTTTACGCCCGTCTGCGCGCCGATCTGATCGGGCGTCAGAGCACGGCGCGCATGAATTCCAATCTCTGGAAGGTCGACAATCTTCAGCGCCAGATCGACGATGTGGACGAGATCGTGCGCATCCTCAAACTGGGGCGAGAGGGCGTATCAGATTACCTGTTCTATCTGCTGGACGGGATCGGCGACAAGAAGATCGCGGGCGACATCACGCCGGGTTACGGCCTTTTGACCGAAGAGCGGCTGCGCGAGATGGCGCATATGGCCCCCGACGTGCGGTTCGTCTTCCTGATGCGCGACCCGGTGGACCGTCTTTGGTCGCATGTGCGGATGCAGGCGACGCGCCAGCGTCAGCCCGGTGAAGAGGTCGCGATCAAGGCCCGGCGGATTATGAACCGCACGATGAAAAAGGGCATGGAAACCCATATCCCCGAACGCGGCGACTATGCCGGGATCGTGGAGAAACTCAAACGGGCGGTGCCCGAGGACAAGCTTTTCGTCGGGTTCACCGAGGATGTGCTTTCGGGCGAGGGGCTTTCGAGCCTGTGCGCCTTCCTCGGGATTTCCGAGAAGCCCGTGGACGAAGAACCGCATGCGCATGAAGGTGTGCATCTGAAACTAACCGACAAGCAGCGGCATGAGGCGGCGCAATTTCTTGCCCCGCAATATGCCTATGTGGAAAAGAGCTTTGGCCCGCTGCCCGCGCGGTGGCAGGCGAATATGGCGAGGATCTGAGAATGGACGTCGATATCCGGCAAAACACCTACGATGACGGTTCGCACGACGCGACCGACACCGAACAGAAGATCCGGAACTTCAACATCAACTTCGGGCCTCAGCACCCTGCGGCCCACGGTGTGTTGCGGATGGTTCTGGAGCTGGACGGTGAGATCGTGGAACGTGCCGACCCGCATATCGGGCTGTTGCACCGCGGCACCGAAAAGCTGATGGAGAACCGGACCTATCTCCAGAACCTGCCCTATCTCGACCGTCTCGATTACGTGGCGCCGATGAACCAGGAGCATGCCTGGTGTCTGGCCATCGAACGTCTGGCGGGCGTCGAGATTCCGCGTCGCGCGTCCCTGATCCGTGTGCTCTATTCCGAGATCGGCCGGGTGCTGAACCACCTGCTGAACACCACGACGGGTGCGATGGACGTCGGCGCGCTGACGCCGCCGCTCTGGGGCTTCGAAGAGCGTGAAAAGCTCATGATCTTCTACGAACGGGCCTGCGGTGCGCGTCTGCACTCCGCCTATTTCCGCCCGGGTGGCGTCCATCAGGACCTGCCGCCGGAGCTGATCGACGATATCGAGGCTTGGGCCGATCACTTCCCGAAAGTGCTCGACGACATTCACTATCTGCTCTCCGACAACCGCATCTTCAAACAGCGGACCGTCGACATCGGCGTGGTCAACGAAGAAGAAGTGCTCGACTGGGGCTTCTCCGGCGTGATGGTGCGCGGTTCCGGCCTCGCCTGGGACCTGCGTCGCAGCCAGCCCTATGAATGCTACAACGAATTCGACTTCCAGATCCCGGTGGGCACCAGCGGCGACTGCTACGACCGCTATATGTGCCGCATGCTGGAAATGGCCGAGTCGACCAAGATCATCAAACAGGCCTGCGCGATGCTGCGGATGCCGGAAAACCAGGGCGATGTGCTGGCCCGTGGCAAGCTCACTCCGCCGAAACGCAGTGATATGAAGACCTCTATGGAGGCTCTCATCCATCACTTCAAACTTTACACCGAAGGGTTCAAACTGCCGCAGGGCGAGGTTTACGCCGCCGTCGAGGCGCCGAAGGGCGAGTTCGGCGTGTTCCTCGTTTCCGACGGGACGAACAAACCCTACCGCGCGAAACTCCGCGCGCCGGGCTACCTTCACTTGCAGGCGATGGATCACATGGCCAAGGGCCACCAGCTCGCGGATGTGTCCGCCATCATCGCCACCATGGACATCGTTTTCGGGGAGGTCGACCGCTAATGCTGCGCCGTCTTTATTCTGAACAACCCGCCTCTTTCGAATACACCCCGGCGAACCTCGCCTGGGCCGAGGGGCAGATCGCCAAATACCCGGAAGGCCGCGCGCAATCCGCGATCATTCCGCTGTTGTGGCGGGCGCAGGAACAGCAGGGCTGGCTCACCAAACCCGCGATCGAATATGTCGCGGATATGCTGGGCATGCCCTATATCCGTGCGCTCGAAGTGGCGACCTTCTACTTCATGTTCCAACTGCAACCGGTTGGTTCCGTGGCCCATATTCAGGTCTGTGGCACCACGACCTGCATGATCTGCGGCTCGGGCGACATCATCGAGGTCTGCAAACGCCGTATCGCCGCGAAGCCGCACACGCTGTCTGCCGACGGCAAGTTCAGCTGGGAAGAGGTCGAATGCCTTGGCGCCTGCGCCAACGCGCCGATGGCCCAGATCGGCAAGGATTATTACGAAGACCTGACCGCCGAGAATTTCGAGAAGCTGCTCGATCAGATGGAAGCGGGCAATGTCCCGCTGCCGGGCTCGCAAGCCGGGCGTTATTCGTCCGAACCCGCCGGTGGTCCGGTGGTTCTGGCCGAGTACAAGGGCACGGGCGCCGCGCATAACGGTTCCGTGCAGCGCGCAGTCGACATCGGCGACACGATCAAGCGCATCGACGGCACCGAAGTGCCGCTTCTGACGCCGTGGATTTCCAAGGGCGCCGGTCACGGTTCCGTGCCGAAAGCCCCGGCTGCGGCCAAATCCGCCGTGCAGCAGGCAGCCGACGCCAAGAAAGCCGAGCCGAAACCGGCAGCCGGTGTGGCGGTCAGCGAGAACGGTGCGACGAAACAGGAGGCGGAGGCGGTTTCGACCGGAACGCCGGATGCTGTGGACGAAAAACAGCCGGAACTGCTCACCGCGGCGCGTGAGGGCAAGGCGGATGACCTGAAGAAACTCAAGGGCGTCGGTCCGAAGCTCGAAGAGACGCTGAACGAGTTGGGCTTCTACCATTACGATCAGGTCGCGAACTGGACACCGGCGGAGATCGCATGGGTCGACAGCCGGTTGAAATTCAAGGGCCGGATCGAACGTGACGGCTGGATCGAACAGGCTAAAATTCTCGCAGAGGGCGGAGAAACCGAATTCTCCAAACGGGCGAAATACTGAGACGAGACGGCCAAAGGGCCACTGACAGGACACGGTAAAGGAAGACAGGAATGAGCGAGGCGACGACCAAAACACCCAGGATCTGGCTGATTTCAGCCATCTGTGGCGTCTTGGCCTTCCTGGCCCTGTTGTGGATCGCAGGTTATGCGACCGTCGACTCGATCATCGTCGGTGTTCTGGTGACCTTTCTTGTGGCGATCCTGTTGTGGATCGGCTGGCACGAAGAAGAGATCACGCCGGTCGAGGGGCATCCCGAGGCCGATGTGAGCACCGCCGGTCTCATGGCGACGGCCTCCATCGGCGATGAGCCGATCTCCGTGGCCGGGGAAATCGCGCCGGAACCGCATGCCGCCGACACGCGGGAAGTGCGTTCCGCTGCGGCTGCGGCGACGCCTGAGGCCGCTCCGGTTGCAGAGGAGCCCGAGGAGAAGACGGCGAAGCCGACGCTGCTCAAGGCGCCGCTCGAAGGCGGGGCCGACGATCTGAAACAGATCAAGGGCGTGGGACCGAAACTTGAGGTGCTCCTGCATTCCATGGGGGTCTACCACTTCGGTCAGATCGCCGGATGGTCTGCGGCGGAAGTGGCCTGGATGGATGAGAACCTGCAAGGGTTCAAAGGCCGGGTGACCCGGGACGACTGGGTTGGTCAGGCGAAAGCCCTCTCTGAGGGCGAGGAAACGGAATTCTCGAAACGCGTCAAGGATGGCGACGTGTACTGAGGAGTGAAGACAATGGTTCCCGACAAGGACCGGCATCTGGCGAAAAAGGCGCGAACGGTCGCGCTGGTGATCGCTTTGACGATGTCGATCTGGCTCGGGGCCCAGTGGCTGGGTGGGAAACTCGGAATGCCTGTGCGTTACGTGTTCCTGCTCGACCTCATGGCGCTGGCCGGCTTTGTGTGGGTCTTCGTGGTGATTTATCAGATCTGGCGCGACACGCGTCAGCAGGACTGAAGGGACAAGAGCGATGCTCAAGGATCAGGATCGGATCTTTACCAACCTCTACGGGATGAATGACCGTAGCCTCAAAGGTGCCATGGCGCGCGGCCATTGGGACGGTACGGCGGGCATTCTCGCCAACGGGCGCGACTGGATCATTGATCAGGTCAAGGCCTCTGGCCTGCGTGGCCGCGGCGGGGCGGGTTTCCCAACCGGTCTCAAATGGTCCTTCATGCCGAAGGAAAGCGACGGGCGTCCGTCCTATCTGGTGATCAACGCCGACGAATCCGAGCCCGCGACCTGCAAGGACCGCGAAATCATGCGCCACGACCCGCACACGCTGGTCGAAGGCGCGCTGATTGCCGGGTTCGCCATGGGCGCGGTGGCGGCCTATATCTACATTCGCGGCGAATACATCCGCGAAAAAGAGGCGCTTCAGGCCGCGATCGACGAGGCTTACGACGCTGGTCTGATCGGCAAGAACGCCTGCAAATCCGGCTACAATTTCGACGTCTACCTGCACCACGGGGCAGGGGCCTATATCTGTGGCGAGGAAACCGCCCTCATCGAGTCTCTCGAAGGCAAAAAGGGCATGCCCCGGATGAAACCGCCGTTCCCGGCGGGGGCGGGTCTTTATGGCTGCCCGACCACGGTGAACAACGTCGAATCCATCGCCGTCGTGCCGACGATCCTGCGGCGTGGCGCGGATTGGTTCTCCTCCTTCGGGCGTCCGAACAACGCGGGCACGAAACTCATGGCGCTGACCGGTCACGTCAACACGCCCTGCGTGTTCGAAGAAGAAATGTCGATGTCCGTGCGCGAGATCATCGAGAAACACGGCGGCGGCATTCGCGGCGGCTGGGATAACCTCAAGGCGATCATCCCCGGTGGGGCGTCCTGCCCGGTGCTGCCGAAAGAGGCGCTTGAGGATGCGATTTTCGACTTCGACTGGATGCGCGAAAACAAGTCCTCCTTCGGCACCGGCTGTATGATCGTGATGGACAATTCCGTCGACGTCGTCAAAGCCGTGTGGCGTTTGTCGGCCTTCTTCAAACATGAGAGCTGTGGCCAATGTACGCCGTGCCGTGAAGGCACTGGCTGGATGATGCGTGTGATGGACCGTCTGGTGACCGGCGATGCGGAGATCGAAGAGATCGACATGCTTTTGGATGTGACGAAACAGGTCGAGGGCCACACCATCTGTGCGCTTGGCGATGCGGCGGCCTGGCCGATCCAGGGCCTGATCCGTCACTTCCGTGATGACATCGAAGAGCGCATCAAAATCAAGAAAACGGGTCGTGTCTCTGCGGCTTTTGCGGCGGAGTAAGGCGCGCTTATGAAACCTGCCCTCGCCATATTGCCGATCACGCTCTTGTCCGCCTGTCAGGTGGACGAGGCGAACGAGGCCATGCGTGGCATGTCGCTCGATCGCATGACGGTCGCCCGGGCGGCGTTTCGCGATATGGGCAAGGATGAGCTGGCGGGGATGCTGTTGCTGTCGAAGGACATCGCGGAGAGCTGTGACCGGATCGAGATCAGCACACAGGTGCACAATCTCCTGTCGTCGCGTGTCGAACGCCTGCCGTTCTCCGATCCGGCGCTCAACGCGCAGCGGCTTGAAAATGCCCGTTCGGGCTTCGTGGCGCAGCACGGTGCGGCGGATGACAAAGCGTTTTGCGCGGCGGCGCGGGACGAAATGAAACAGATGACGCCTCTGGGCGCAACTTTGGTGGAAGGACCGGCACGCTGATGCAACCTGTCGGCACATATCTCGCGGAGCTGAACATCGGACGCCTTGTCGCGCCGACGGACGATCCGCGCGTGGCCGAGTTCATGGGCGCGCTGGACCGGATCAACGGCATGGGCAAACGCATGCCGGGGTTTGTCTGGATGATGGAAGGCTCGGGTGAGCCGGGCACCGGGAACACCGAAAACAACATCGGCGACGATCCGCAATTCGTCGCCAATCTCACCGTCTGGGAAGACGTGCAAAGCCTGGAGCATTTCGTTTTCAACACGGTGCACAAACAATTTTACGACCGCCGCGCGGAGTGGTTCGAGCTGATGGTCGACCAGCATTTCGTGATGTGGTTTGTTGAAGACGGGCACAAGCCCACGCTGGCAGAGGCGATGGAACGCCTCGCCTACAAACAGGAACATGGGGACAGCGATCAGGCCTTTGGCTGGTCGTACATCAAAGAGGCCACGCTTTTCCGCGAGAAAAGCTGTCGCCCGATTGCTGCGGAGTAACCCATGACACAGCTCAAACATCTCACTCTTGCTCTTGCCCTTACAGTGGGCGCTGCCGCGGCGGCGGAACTGCCGCCTTTGCGGGAGGTCAAAGAGATCGACCAGAACATGCTCTGGGCCGGTCTGGCCGTCGAGGTGGCGGATGAATGTCCGACGCTCGAAGTCAAGAAAATCAAGGGCCTGTCCTTCCTCTGGGGGCTGAAGAACAAGGCCTCTTCCATGGGCTACTCGGATGACGAGATTCGCGCCTATGTCGAAAGCGACAGTGAAGAAGCCCGTATTCGTCGCCTCGGCGAAGACTATGTACGCCACGCCGGTTTCGATCCGAAAACGCCGCAGGGGCTTTGCGCCTTCGGGGAATCGGAGATCGCCAAGGGCACGCTGATCGGCTCTTTCCTGAGGAGCACGAAATGATCCGGGGGCTGGCATATCCCGCTGTTCTGGCGCTTTGGGCCGTTCCGGCTCTGGCGCAGATGGCAATCACGGAGGACCCGGACATTCGCGGCCCTCTGGTGGACAATATGATTGTCACGGAACTGACGACCATTTGTCCGAAACTGGCCGCGCGCCCCGCGCGGGTGAACGCGCAGGCCAAGACGATGATGGAAACCATCGTCGCCAAGGGCTATGGCGCGGACGACATTCAAACCCTTCAGGACCCGGCCTTTCTGGCGGTTCTGGCGGATGAATCGACAAGCTTCTTTGCCGCTCAGGGCATTGAGAAACGAGACACGGAGGCGATGTGCGCCTTCGGCAAAGCGCAGATTGCAAAGCGGACCCCGCTCGGCAAGCTGATGAAGAACAGGTGATGTGACCATGGCAGATACGCGCAAAATCATCATTGACGGGACCGAGGTCGAAGTTGACCCGGCCATGACGATCCTTCAGGCCTGTGAAGTGGCCGGGATCGAAGTGCCGCGGTTCTGCTATCACGAACGGCTCTCCATTGCGGGCAACTGCCGCATGTGTCTGGTCGAGGTCGTGGGCGGCCCGCCGAAACCGGCGGCATCCTGCGCCATGCAGGTGCGTGACCTGCGCCCGGGGCCGGAAGGCGCGCCGCCGGTGGTGAAAACCAATTCGCCGATGGTCAAGAAGGCCCGCGAGGGTGTGATGGAATTCCTCCTGATCAACCACCCGCTCGATTGCCCGATCTGCGACCAAGGCGGCGAATGCGATCTTCAGGACCAGGCGATGGCTTACGGCGTGGATTTCTCCCGCTACCGCGAACCGAAGCGCGCCTCCGAGGATCTGAACCTCGGTCCGCTCGTCGCGACCACCATGACGCGCTGCATCTCCTGCACCCGCTGCGTGCGCTTCACGACCGAGGTCGCGGGCATCACTCAGATGGGTCAAACGGGACGCGGCGAAGACAGCGAGATCACCAGCTATCTCAACGAAACGCTGGCCTCCAACCTTCAGGGCAACATCATCGACCTGTGCCCGGTTGGCGCGCTGACCTCCAAACCCTACGCGTTCACCGCTCGCCCGTGGGAGCTGACCAAGACCGAAACCATCGACGTGATGGACGCGCTTGGTTCGAACATCCGCGTCGACACCAAAGGCCGCGAAGTGATGCGCATTCTGCCGCGCAACCATGACGACGTGAACGAGGAGTGGATTTCCGACAAAACCCGCTTCATCTGGGACGGTCTGAAACGCCAGCGCATCGACACGCCCTACATCCGCAAGAACGGCAAGCTGACCAAGGCCACCTGGGCCGAGGCTCTGTCGGTGGCTGCGGCTGCGATGAAAGGCAAGAAGGTTGCCGCGCTCGTCGGCGATCTGGCGCCGGTCGAGGCGATCTATGCGCTCAAAGGTCTGGTCGAAGGGCTGGGCGGCAACATCGAATGCCGCGTCGATGGCGCGAAGCTGCCGGCTGGCAACCGCGGCGTTTACGCCGGGACCGCCACCATCGCCGACATCGACACCGCGAAATACATTCAGTTGATCGGCACCAACCCGCGCGACGAAGCGCCGGTGCTGAACGCGCGCATCCGCAAGGCCTGGGCGAAAGGCGCCAAGGTCGGTCTCGTCGGCCAGCCTGTCGATCTGACCTATGATTACGCCCATGTCGGCACCGACCGTGCGGCGCTCGAAAGCCTTCTGGGGCATCAGTATGGCGACGTGCTCGATCAGCCGTCCATCGTTATCGTGGGCGCAGGCGCGATCAACGAGGCCGATGGCGAAGCGGTTCTGTCCACGGCGCAGAAACTCTGCGAGGCCACGGGTTCGAAACTCATGGTGCTCCACACCGCCGCTTCCCGCGTGGGCGCGATGGATGTGAACGCCGTGACCGAAGGCGGGTTGGACGCGGCCACCAGCGGGGCAGAGGTGATCTACAACCTCGGCGCCGACGAGGTCGAAATTGCTGACGGTCCGTTCGTGATCTATCAGGGCTCGCATGGCGATCTCGGCGCCCACCGCGCCGATGTGATTCTGCCGGGGGCCGCCTATACCGAAGAAAACGGTCTCTTCGTGAACCTCGAAGGCCGTCCGCAGCTTGCGCTGCGCGCCGCTTTCCCGCCGGGTGAGGCGAAAGAGAACTGGGCGATTCTGCGGGCGCTGTCCGCCGAGCTCGGTGCGACGCTGCCCTACGATTCGCTGGCGCAACTGCGCAACGCGCTGATCAAGGACGTGCCGCATCTCGCGATGATCGACACGGTGCCGGAAAACGCGGTTGTCGCCCTGCCGGAGAAATCTCTCGGGAAGGCCACATTCCGCAACGCGGTGAAGGATTTCTACCTCACCAACCCGATTGCACGCGCCTCCGTGCTGATGGCGGAGCTGTCCGCCATGGCCAAAGCGCGCGCCGAGACGCCGGTGGCGGCCGAGTAATGGCGCTTTGCGCCGCACATATGGCCGGTTTCGGGCTGATGCTGCTGGGGCTGTCCGCCTGTGACAGAACCTGTTGCGCAGCCCCGGTGCCGGATGTATCGCGTGCGGCGCAATCCACCGAGTTTCTCGGTGTGGAGACCCGTCTTCTCGATGGCGATCTGGTGAATTTTATCGTCTCCGCACAAGGGGATGGGGCAAAAGACAGTGTGGTGGCCTATGCAGATTGTGCCGCCGCGCAATACGCGTTGATCCGGGGATTCGGATTTGCGCGTCATGTGCGGACAAATGTCGCACATGAGGGTGGAATTTGGCGGGCAGATGCTGTTTACACCATCTCGCCGGCACTCCCCGATGGTTTGCGCCAGATCGACGCTGAAGTCGTCGTCGCAAACTGCCGGGACAACGGAATACCGACGGTGTGAAAGGCTAGGACGACAATGGTCGAATATTTCACGACAACAAATCTGGGGATCTTCCTGCTCACCCTTGGGCAGATTTTGCTGGTCCTCGTGCCGCTCTTCGTGGCGCTCGCCTTTTTGATGTATGGCGACCGGAAAATCTGGGCCGCTGTCCAGATGCGCAAAGGTCCCAACATCGTGGGCATCTTCGGCCTGTTGCAGTCCTTTGCGGACTTCATCAAATACCTCGTGAAAGAGGTGGTCGTACCGGCAGGGGCGGACAAGTTCGTCTTCTACCTTGCGCCGATGATCACTTTCATCACGGCGGCCATCGCCTGGGCGGTGATCCCGTGGAACGACGGCTGGGTGATCTCCGACATCAACGTCGCGATCCTCTACATCTTCGCGATCTCTTCGCTCGAAGTGTACGGCGTGATCATGGGCGGCTGGGCGTCGAACTCGAAATACCCGTTCCTCGGCTCGCTGCGCTCCGCCGCACAGATGATCTCCTACGAGGTCTCGATCGGTCTGATCATCATCGGTGTGATCATCTCCACCGGCTCGATGAACTTCGGCGACATCGTCGCGGCTCAGGACGGGGCAGGGATCTTCTCGTGGTACTGGCTGCCGCACTTCCCGATGGTCTTCCTGTTCTTCGTCTCGGCTCTGGCGGAAACCAACCGCCCGCCGTTCGATTTGCCGGAAGCGGAATCGGAACTCGTGGCCGGTTATCAGGTGGAATACTCCTCCACGCCGTTCCTGTTGTTCATGATGGGCGAGTTGATGGCCGTGGTGCTGATGTGCGCGCTGATCTCGCTTCTGTTCTTCGGCGGCTGGAACTCCCCGGTTGAATTCCTGCCGGACGGCATCCTGTGGCTCGTCGGCAAGATGCTGTTCTTCTTCTTCATCTTCTCGATGGTGAAAGCCATCGTGCCGCGCTACCGCTACGACCAGCTGATGCGTATCGGTTGGAAAGTCTTCCTGCCGCTGTCGCTGGGCTGGGTCGTTCTGGTCGCGTTCCTTGCCAAATACGAAGTCTTCGGCGCGTTCTGGGCGCGCTGGACGATTGGAGGCTGATCCATGGCTCTCGATTACACCCGCGCCGCCAAGTATTTCCTGATGATGGACATCTGGGCCGGCTTCAAAATCGGTCTGCGGTATTTCTTCTCGCCCAAGGCGACGATCAACTACCCGCACGAAAAAGGCCCGCTTTCTCCGCGTTTCCGGGGCGAGCACGCGCTGCGCCGCTATCCGAACGGCGAAGAGCGCTGCATCGCCTGTAAGCTTTGCGAAGCGATCTGCCCGGCGCAGGCCATCACCATCGATGCCGAACCGCGTGAAGACGGCTCGCGCCGCACCACGCGCTACGACATCGACATGACGAAATGCATCTACTGCGGCTTCTGCCAAGAGGCCTGCCCGGTGGACGCCATCGTTGAAGGCCCGAACTTCGAATTCTCCACCGAGACGCGTGAGGAACTGTTCTACGACAAGGAAAAACTCCTTGAGAACGGCGCGCGCTGGGAGGCGGAGATCGCCCGCAACCTCGAACTGGACGCGCCCTACCGCTAAGAGCCCCCCGCAAAGGAAGCCACCCGTTGAACGATTTTGCCAAAATGTTCGGAGAGATGATCGCGCAGAGCCAGAAAATGGCCTCTGCGTTCAATCCGGCGCTGGAGAATTTCCAGGTGCCGGCCTTCGACAAGCTGTTCCCGACCATGGGGAAAGAGCAGATGGAAATGCTCTGGGGCAACACGTTCAACAAGGACGGGCTCGACAGCAAGACGCGCCTTCTGGTGATCCTCGCCGGTCTGACCGCGCAGGGGGCACAGGCCGAGGTGCCGTTCAAACTGACCGTCCGCCACGCGCTCGAGGCGGGGGCCACACAAAAAGAGATCGCGGAAGTGATCTATCAAATGTCAATGCTGGGCGGTGTTCCGGCGATGTCAAAAGCACTGGAGTTGGCGCAGGCCGTCTTCTCCGAGACGCAGGAGGACAGTGAATGACTGTCGCGGATTTCGCATTCTATTGTTTCGCCATCCTGATGCTGGTGGCCGGGGCCTTTACCGTGGTCTCGAAAAACCCGGTGCACTCTGTGCTCTGGCTCATTCTCACCTTCCTCTCCGCGGCGGGGCTGTTCGTCCTTCTGGGGGCGGAATTCGTCGCGATGCTGCTGATCATCGTCTATGTCGGCGCGGTGATGGTGCTCTTCCTCTTCGTCGTCATGATGCTCGATGTCGATTTCGCGGCACTCAAGGCGGGGGCGGCGAAATACCTGCCCTTCGGCCTGCTGATCGGTGTGGTGCTGATCCTGCAACTGTTCCTCGCCTTCGGCGAATGGCACAGCGCGCCGGGCGCCGAGGCGCTGCGCCGCACGGTGACGCCGGATGCGGTCGAGATTCACAACACCCAGGCCATCGGCATGGTGATGTACGACCAGTATCTGATGCTGTTCCAGCTCGCGGGTCTTGTGCTTCTGGTCTCGATGATCGGTGCGATCACCCTGACGCTGCGCCACCGCTCGGACGTGAAACGCCAGAACGTGCTTCACCAGATGTATCGCAAACCGGAAGACTCCTTCGAGATGAAGGACGTGAAACCGGGGCAGGGGCTGTAATCGTGTACACGCTTCGCTACATAACCCACGCGGCCCTCGCCGCAACTGTGCTCCTCACTGGGGCACAGGGGGCTATGGCGACGATCTTTTCTCCGTACGAAAAGTCGAGCGTGAAACGTGGCGAAATGTGTGAGATCTTCTATGAGGATCGAGGTCATATTGGTCCAGAAGGACTGACCAAAGCCCGCGATTTTGGGAATGGTTTCGTGGCACAAGACTATGTCGAATTCGGGAGCAAGCTATTTGTTCTGTCCGATTGCGCAAGAGCAGAGGCGCTTGTCATAGGCCCGATACACTTGTCTGTCGGCGCTTTTAGCCCAGAGGAAGCCGCTCAACTCGAAGTCGAGTTTCGCGAGACCCCCTTTTACAAGGCGACGAAAGAAGCCGAAACGCATGCCGCAAATGGAACGCTGGATTTGAGCGTGTTACGGGACCGCTACCAGTCACAGGTGGAGACCGCAACGCTGATATCTGTGGCAAAAAAGGTTGTTCTTGATATCCGAGGTGACAAACCGATGCACCGTTATGATCTGGGCTGTGGCTGCAAGTTTTTCTATCCCGAGAGCGCGGGCGCGTCTTGAGGGGGTAAAGATACGCCATCTCCAAAGGTGGCAGACGACATGACGGGCGGGTGATCGCCCTGAACCAAGGGCCACAAAAATGTGGCGAGAGAGAAAGAACTGAGGGACGACATGGTCGGACTTGAACATTACCTGACAGTGGCCGCGGCGCTGTTTGTCATCGGCATCTTCGGGCTCTTTTTGAACCGGAAGAACATCATCATCATCCTGATGTCGATCGAGATGATCCTGCTGTCGGTCAATATCAACCTTGTCGCCTTCTCCTCCTTCATGGGGGATCTGACGGGACAGATTTTCACGATGCTGGTCTTGACCGTGGCCGCCGCCGAGGCCGCCATCGGGCTTGCCATCCTCGTGAGCTTCTTCCGCAACCGCGGCACGATCGACGTCGAAGACGTCAACGTGATGAAAGGATAAGGGACCATGGAATCGATTGTCCTCTTTGCGCCGCTGGTCGGTGCCATCGTCGCCGGCTTCGGCTGGCGCGTGATCGGGGAGAAGGGCGCGCAGTATCTGACGACGGGCCTGCTCTTTCTCGCCGCAATCCTGTCCTGGGTTCTCTTTCTCACCCATGACGGCCAGACCCATCACGTCACGATCCTGCGCTGGATCGACAGCGGTTCGCTTTCGGTCGACTGGGGTATCCGCCTCGACCGTCTGACGACGATCATGCTGATCGTGGTCAACACGGTGTCGGCGCTGGTGCACCTCTACTCGCTGGGCTACATGGCGCATGACGAGAACTTCAACGACGACGAGCCCTACCGGGCGCGCTTCTTCGCCTATCTCTCGCTCTTCACCTTCACCATGCTGATGCTGGTGACTGCCGACAACCTGTTGCAGATGTTCTTCGGCTGGGAAGGCGTGGGCCTTGCCTCCTACCTGCTGATCGGTTTCTACATCAAGAAACCTTCGGCCGGGGCCGCCTCGATGAAAGCCTTCATCGTCAACCGTGTCGGTGACTTCGGTTTCATCCTCGGCATGGCTGGTCTGTTCTTCATGACTGACAGCATCCGCCTCGACGATGTCTTCGCGCAGGGTCCGGCGCTTGCGGGCACCACGCTGCACTTCCTCTGGAATGACTGGAACGCGGCGAACCTGCTGGCCTTCCTTCTGTTCATCGGCGCGATGGGTAAATCGGCACAGCTCTTCCTGCACACCTGGTTGCCGGATGCGATGGAAGGGCCGACGCCCGTGTCCGCACTCATTCACGCCGCGACCATGGTGACCGCCGGTGTCTTCCTCGTCACCCGCATGTCGCCGATCTTCGAATATGCGCCGCAGGCCCAGATGTTCATCGTCTACATCGGTGCGACCACGGCTTTCTTCGCGGCCACGGTGGGCCTGGTGCAGAACGACATCAAACGCGTCATCGCCTATTCGACCTGTTCGCAGCTCGGTTACATGTTCGTGGCCGCAGGTGTCGGCGCCTACGGTCCGGCGATGTTCCACCTGCTGACGCACGCTTTCTTCAAGGCGATGCTCTTCCTCTCCGCTGGCTCCGTCATCACCGCGATGCACCACGAACAGGACATGCGCAACTACGGTGGTCTGCGTAAAAAGATCCCGTTCACCTTCTGGATGATGATCATCGGTACGCTGGCGATCACCGGTGTGGGTATCCCGTTCTCGGGCGAAATGTTCGGTGTGCCGATCGGTTTCGCGGGCTTCCTGTCGAAAGACTCGATCATCGAGAGCGCCTATGCCTCCGGTGTCGGCTATGCCTTCTGGATGCTGGTCATCGCGGCGCTGTTCACGTCGTTCTACTCCTGGCGCCTCATCTTCCTGACCTTCTTCGGCAAGGAACGTGGCGATCATCACGCCCATGAGCATGCCCATGAAAGCCCGCTCGTCATGCTGGTGCCGATCGGGGTGCTGTCGCTGGGCGCGATCTTCGGAGGGATGCTGTGGTATAACAGCTTCTTCGGCGATCACACGAGATTCACCGAGTTTTTCGGCCTGCCGCATCACGCGGAAGTCGAGATGGTGGACAGTCATGGCGAGGCGACCGGCGAAGCCGCAGCGGATGCGCACGGTGAGGCGGTTGTCGTCACCGAGGGCGAAGAGATGCACGCCGAAGCACATGCCGAAGGTGTTGCCCCTCAAGGCGCGATTTTCGTGGCCGCGGACAACACCATCCTCGACGATGCGCACCACGCACCGACCTGGGTGAAAGTGTCGCCGTTCATCGCGATGCTCATCGGTCTGGTGATGGCGATGTGGTTCTATATCTGGAGCCCGTCGCTGCCGAAGAAACTGGCCGAGAGCCAGCCGGTGGCCTACCGCTTCCTGCTCAACAAATGGTACTTCGACGAGATCTACGATGCGCTCATCGTGCGTCCCGTGCTCGCCCTCGGTCGCTTCTTCTGGAAACGCGGCGATGAAGGCACCATCGACGGCGCGATCAACGGTCTCGCCATGGGCATCGTGCCCTTCTTCACCCGGCTTGCGGGCCGGGCGCAGACGGGCTTCATCTTCACATATGCATTCAGCATGGTTCTGGGGATTGTACTCTTGATTACCTGGATGACGATTGGCGGGGGGGCACAGTAATGGATAACGTGCTTTCCATCGTCACCTTCCTTCCGGCTCTGGCCGCCCTCATGCTCGCGCTGTTCCTGCGTGGCGAAGATGCGGTGGCGCAGAAAAATGCCAAGGTCGTGGCCCTGTTCGCGACCGTGATCACCTTCGTGATCTCGCTCTTCATCCTGTTCGGTTTCGATCCCGAAGACACCGGTTTCCAGATGGTCGAAGAGGCCGACTGGATCATGGGGCTGAAATACAAGATGGGCGTTGACGGGATCTCGGTCCTGTTCGTCATGCTCACCACCGCGCTCATGCCGCTCGCCATCTGGTCGGCCTGGGACGTGAAGGTGCGCGTGAAGGAATACATGATCGCCTTCCTGCTTCTGGAAACGCTCATGCTCGGCGTGTTCACCGCGCTCGATCTGGTGCTGTTCTACCTGTTCTTCGAAGCGGGCCTCATTCCGATGTTCCTGATCATCGGTATCTGGGGCGGGCCGAACCGGATTTACGCCGCGTTCAAGTTCTTCCTTTACACTTTCCTCGGCTCCGTGCTGATGCTGATCGCGATGATCGCCATGTATGTCGACGCGGGCACCACCGACATCGTCACGCTGCTCGGCCACGAGTTCTCGCATGACACGATCACGGTTCTGGGCTTCCACATTGTCGGCGGGTTCCAGACTCTGGCCTTCCTCGCCTTCTTCGCCTCCTTCGCGGTGAAGATGCCGATGTGGCCAGTGCACACCTGGTTGCCCGACGCCCACGTGCAGGCACCGACTGCGGGCTCGGTCATCCTGGCCGCGATCCTTCTGAAGATGGGTGGTTACGGCTTCCTGCGCTTCTCGCTGCCGATGTTCCCCTATGCCTCCGAACTTCTGTCGAATTTCGTGCTCTGGCTCTCGGTGATCGCTATCGTTTACGCCTCGCTTGTCGCGCTTGTGCAGGAAGACATGAAGAAACTCATCGCCTACAGCTCGGTCGCCCACATGGGCTACGTGACGGCGGGGATTTTCTCCTTCAACCAACAAGGCCTCGACGGTGCGATCTTCCAGATGATCTCGCACGGGTTCGTCTCCGGCGCGCTCTTCCTCTGCGTCGGCGTGATCTACGACCGGATGCACACCCGTCAGATCGACGCCTTCGGCGGTCTGGTGAAAAACATGCCAGCCTATGCGCTCGTGTTCATGTTCTTCACCATGGCGAACGTCGGCCTGCCGGGCACCTCGGGCTTCGTCGGCGAATTCCTGACCATCATCGGCATGTTCCAGGCCAACACCTGGGTCGCCCTCGTGGCCGCCACCGGTGTGATCTTCTCCGCCTCCTATGCGCTCTGGCTCTACCGCCGGGTCGTGCTGGGCGATCTGATCAAGGAAAGCCTGAAGACCATCAAGGACATGAACGCGCGCGAGAAATGGATTTTCGCTCCGCTCGTGGCGATGACCCTGATCCTCGGTGTCTACCCGTCGCTGGTGACGGATCTCATCGGGCCGTCGGTTACGGCGCTGCTTGACAACTACCATGCCGCTCTGCCGATGATCGCAGACGCCGCAACGCACTAAGGGACACGGAGATATGACCTCTACAGACTTTTCCATCGTCCTGCCGGAAGTACTTCTTGCCATCTACGGCATGGCGGCGCTCGTCTTCGCCGTCTACACCGGCAAGGACAAACTCTCCGGCCTCGTCACCTGGCTCACCGCGGCGGTCTTCGTGATCGTGGCGCTGTGGATCGGGCTCGGCGGGCAGGGCAGCCGCGCAGCCTTCGGCGGCCTGTTCATCGACGACGCTTTCTCGCGCTTCGGCAAGGTCGGCGTGTTGCTCGCGGGGGCTGCGGTCCTCGTGATGTCGCACGACTTCCTCGAAAAACGCGGTTTCGCGAAGTTCGAATATCCGATCCTCGTGCTGTTCTCCACGATCGGCATGATGGTCATGGTTTCGGCGGGCGATCTCATGTCGCTCTACCTCGGCCTCGAACTGATGTCGCTGTCGCTCTACGTCATCGCGTCCTTCCGCCGCGACAGCGTGAAATCGACCGAAGCGGGCCTCAAATATTTCGTGCTCGGCTCGCTCTCTTCGGGTCTGCTGCTCTATGGCTCCTCGCTGATCTACGGTTTCTCCGGCACCACCTCTTTCGCCGGCATCGTCACCGTGGTGCAGGGCAACGTGCCGCTGGGCGTGCTGTTCGGCCTGATCTTCGTGATGACCGGTCTGGCGTTCAAGGTGTCCGCCGTTCCCTTCCACATGTGGACCCCGGACGTCTACGAAGGCGCGCCGACACCGACCACCGCCTTCTTCGCCACCGCGCCGAAGCTTGCCGCCATGGGCCTCTTCGCCCGCGTGCTGTTCGATGCGTTCGGCGGCGTGCCGGGTGACTGGCAACAGGTGCTCGCCGTGATCGCCGTCGCCTCCATGTTCTGGGGTGCCTTTGCCGGGATCGGCCAGACCAACATCAAACGTCTGATGGCCTATTCCTCCATCACCCACATGGGCTTTGCGCTCATGGGACTGGCGGCGGCCAATGCCGAGGGTGTGCAATCCGCGATGGTCTATATGGCGATCTATGTCGCGATGAACATCGGTGCCTTCGCCTTCATCATGACGATGGAACGCGACGGCAAGCCGGTCACCGATCTGTCCGCGCTGAACCTCTACTGGCGCGTTTCGCCGACCAAGGCGCTCGCGGTGCTGGTGCTGTTCTTCTCGCTCGCCGGTGTGCCGCCGATGCTCGGCTTCTTCGCCAAGTTCTCCGTGCTCATGGCAGCCTGGAACGCCGGTCTCACCTGGCTAGCGATCTTTGGTGTGATCGCCTCGGTGATTGCGGCCTTCTACTACCTGCGTGTCGTCTACTACATCTATTTCGGTAGCGAAGTGGAGCCGCTCGACAACACGAAGAGCCCGGTGGCCTTCGCGCTTCTGGCCGTCTCCGCGCTGATCATGCTCGTCGGTATCGTGAACATGTTCGGCGTCGACGGTATGGCGGCGATCGCGGCGGATGCGCTTGTCAAGTAATCGCCATACATGGCCCGAGGGGGTGGGGCGCACCGTCCTGCCCTCTGTGGACAGCACCATGTCGGAGGCCGCGCGTGTCGCGGCCTCTTCCGCGTTTCCGCAATGGATCATGGCGCTCTCTCAAACCGGTGCTCATGGCCGACGCGGGCGCCCGTGGTCCATGCCGGAGGGCAATTTCGCCGCCACGCTGCTGATGTTCCCGACCGAACCGCCGGCACTTGTCGCGCTGCGCAGTTTCGTGGCTTCTCTGGCACTTTACGACGCCTTTGTCGCCGTCACCGGACGCGCCGATCCCTTTGCGCTCAAATGGCCGAATGACGTGCTGCTGAACGGCGGCAAGGTTGCGGGCATCCTGTTGGAGCGCGGGGCCTCGCATCTCGCCATCGGCATTGGCATCAACCTGGTCGAAGTGCCCGGCGCGGATCAGGTTGAAGCGGGCGCGACGCCGCCCGTGTCGCTCGCGCATGAGACCGGAGCCTTGATTGCGCCAGAGGAATTCCTCGACCATCTGGCCCCGAGTTTCGCCTATTGGGAAAGCCAGTTCACCACCTACGGGTTCGGCCCGGTGCGCGAGGCGTGGCTGGCCCGCGCGGCGCGTCTCGGCACCGAAATCCGCGCCCGCACCATGCGTGAAACGCATCACGGCATTTTCGAGACCGTGGATGCCTTCGGCAATCTCGTGCTCGACACGCGCGCGGGCAAACTTACCATCCCAGCCGCAGAGGTCTATTTCTGATGCTTCTCTGTATCGACACCGGCAACACCAACACCGTCTTCTCCATCTGGAACGGTCGCGAGATCGTCGCCACATGGCGCACCTCGACCGAACATCAGCGCACGGCGGATCAGTATTACGTCTGGCTCTCGACGCTGATGAATTTCCAGAAGATCGAGGCGGATATTTCCGAGGTGATCATCTCCTCGACCGTGCCGCGCGTGGTGTTCAACCTGCGGGTTCTGGCCAACCGTTATTTCGATTGTCGGCCTTTGGTGGTCGGCAAGCCCGAATGCCTTCTGCCGCATATGCCGCGGGTGGACGAGGGCACGACCGTTGGGCCCGACCGGCTTGTGAACTCCGCGGGCGCCTTCGATCTTTACGGCGGTGATCTGATCGTGGTGGATTTCGGCACCGCGACCACCTTCGACGTGGTGGCGGAGGACGGCGCCTATGTCGGTGGTGTGATCTCTCCCGGGGTCAACGCCTCGCTCGAAAGCCTCCACCACGCCGCTGCCGCCCTGCCGCATGTCGATGTGACCATGCCGCAAAAGGTCATCGGGACCAACACCGTCGCCTGTATGCAATCCGGTGTGTTCTGGGGCTATATCGGGTTGGTGCGTGAGACCTGCAACCGGATCAAGGACGAATATGGCCGCCCGATGCGCGTGATCGCGACCGGGGGGCTTGCGCCGCTGTTCAATCAGGGCCACAAACTCTTTGACCATTTCGATGAATTCCTGACGATCCACGGCCTTGTCGTGATCCATAATTATAATAAGGACATGGGCAACTGATGAGCGAACGTCTTCTCTATCTTCCCTTGGGCGGCGCCGGCGAGATCGGCATGAACTGTTACGTCTACGGCTACGGGCCGGAGGGCGACGAGCGCTATATCGTGGTCGATCTCGGTGTCACCTTCCCCTCGATGGACGGCACGCCGGGGGTGGATCTGATCTTCGCCGATATCGCCTGGCTCGAAGAGCGCAAGGACCGGATCGAGGCGATTTTCATCACCCACGCGCATGAAGATCACGTCGGCGCCGTCGGCCATCTCTGGCCGCGTCTTGAGGCTCCGGTCTATGCCCGTGCCTTCACCGCCCATATCGCGCGGCTCAAATTCGAAGAGCACGGCCATGACGAGTTGCAGATCAAGACCGTTTCCAAATGGCCGGAAACCATCCAATGTGGGCCGTTCACCGTCGGCTTCCTGCCGGTGTCGCACTCGATTCCGGAATCTTCGGCGCTGGTGATCGACACGCCCGCGGGCCGCGTGATCCATACCGGCGATTTCAAACTCGATGAAAATCCGGTGGTGGGCGAGCCCTTCGACCGGGAGCTTTGGGAAAGCGTGGCGTCCTCGGGTGTCAAGGCGCTGGTGTGCGACTCGACCAACGTGTTCTCGCCCAAACCGGGCCGTTCCGAATCCGAGGTGGTCGAACCGATCACCAAGCTCGTCGCCTCGCTCGATGGCATGGTCGCCGCGACCACCTTTGCCTCCAACATCGCACGGGTCAAAACCCTTGCCGAAGCGGGGTCCAAGGCCGGACGCTCGGTTGTGCTTCTTGGCCGTGCCATGCGCCGGATGATCACGGCGGCAATCGAGACCGGCATCATCGCCGATTTCCCGAAAACCGTTTCGCCGGAAAACGCGGGCGATATTCCGCGCGAAAACCTCATGCTGCTGACCACCGGCTCGCAGGGCGAACATCGCGCCGCCACCGCGCAGCTTTCGCGCGGTAAATACCTCGGCCTCAAGATGACCGAGGGCGATACGGTGATTTTCTCCTCGAAAACCATTCCGGGCAATGAGGTCTCCGTCGGGCGCATCCTCAACAGCTTCTCGGAAATGGGCGTTGAAACCATCTCGGGCCGTGATGAATACCACGTCTCCGGCCATGCCAACGGGCCGGATTTGGCGCTTTTGCACGAAATCGTCAAACCGCAGATCGTGATCCCGATGCACGGCGAACATCGCCACCTGCGCGAACATGCCAAAATGGCCGAGAGCAACGGGTTTCAGGCCATCGTCGCCCCCAATGGCGTCGGCGTCGACCTTTCCGGTAATACGCCGCGTGTGTCGGAATATGTCGAGACCGGGCGCACCTATCTCGACGGCTCCGTCCAGATCGGCGCGCTCGACGGTATCGTCCGCGACCGTATCCGTATCGCGATGAACGGGCTGGTGGTCGCCACCGTGATCGTCGAGGATGATGAGCCGCTGGGCGATTGCTGGTGCGAGCTGCGTGGCCTGCCCGAAGTCGGGCTGTCGCGCGCGCCTCTGGTCGATGTGCTGGAAGAGGACGTGAATCAATTCCTGATGCGCGCCAAGCCCAAGACGCTGTCGGATGACGATGCGCTCGAAGAGGAAATGCGCCGGATCATCCGCAAAACGACGCTGGAAGAGGTGGGCAAGAAACCTGAGGTTCAGATTGTGATCTCTCGCCTGTCGAGCTGATCGACGGGGGCGCCAGTTTCCTTTGCTGCCCTAAATACTCAAAACAAAACCCGCGCTTTCGGCGCGGGTTTTTTATGTCCGGAAAGGGTAGGGGGCTTAGCCCGCCTGACGTTCCTCAAAGCTGAGCGCGATGAAGGAGGGCAGGTGATCTCCAAGGCCCACGACCTTGTTGTCGTCTTCCTTGCGGCCCCGGCGCGCGCGATTGTCAGAGCGCGGTTCGGACCTCGGAGCCTCTTCGCGCGGGGCGTCTTCGGCCTGTGCTTCGACGGGAGCTTCGGCTTTGGGCGCATCCTCGGGTTTGCGTTTGCGCGACCGGGTGCGTTTCGGTTTCTCACCGCGCTGCTCCGTCTCTTCTTCTGCGGGTGCGGCATTCCCGAGCGGATTGTCCATCCGGGGGATTTCCTTGGTCAGAAGCGTCTCGACATCAGCGAAATTCTTTTCGTCGCGCGGCTCGACCAGCGTGATCGCCTTGCCATCGCGGCCCGCACGACCGGTCCGGCCGATGCGGTGGACGTAATCCTCGGCATGGCCGGGCACGTCGAAGTTGAACACATGGGTGACGGAGGGCACGTCGAGACCACGGGCGGCAACGTCGGAGGCTACGAGGATCTTGATCTTGCCGGCCCGGAAGCCGTCGAGCGTGGCGTTGCGCTGGCTCTGGTCCAGATCGCCGTGGATCGGGGCCGCGTCATAGCCGTATTTCTTGAGCGACTTCGAGACGATATCCACATCCGTCTTGCGGTTGCAGAAGATCACCGCGTTCTGAAGCGTCGCACCTTCCTGGTCGATCAGGGCGCGCAGCACGGCGCGTTTCTCGCTTGCTGCACGGTCGCGGCGGGAGCCTTTGAACATCACCGCGTGCTGTTCGATCCGTTCGGAGGCGGTCGCCTGACGCGCCACTTCGATCTTCGCAGGCGCAGAGAGGAAGGTGTTGGTGATGCGTTCGATCTCGGGGGCCATGGTGGCGGAGAAGAACAGTGTCTGGCGGGTGAAGGGCGTCAGACCGAAGATGCGCTCGATGTCCGGGATAAAGCCCATGTCGAGCATCCGGTCGGCCTCGTCTACCACCATGACCTTCACGTCGGAGAGGATCAGCTTGCCGCGCTCGAAATGATCGAGCAGGCGACCGGGCGTGGCAATCAGCACGTCGACCCCCTTGTCGATCAGCGCATCCTGTTCCTTGAAGCTCACACCTCCGATCAGCAGCGCTTTGGTGAGCTTCATGTATTTCGTGTATTGATCGAAGTTCTCGGCAACCTGCGCGGCGAGTTCGCGTGTCGGGCAGAGCACCAGAGACCGCGGCATCCGCGCGCGCGCCCGGCCACGGGCCAGCATGGTGATCATCGGCAACACGAAAGACGCGGTTTTCCCGGTCCCGGTCTGGGCGATGCCCAGCACGTCACGGCCCTCAAGCGCGGGCGGAATCGCTCCGGCCTGAATCGGCGTGGGGGTCTCGTAGCCGACATCTTCGATGGCTTTGAGAACTTTCGGAGCGAGATTGAGATCGGTGAACTTGGTCAAACTGTGCCTTTCGCGATGGTGCGGCTGTGGAAATGGCCGCAAAACCCCGCGCGGCCCGCCCGGCCATATTGCCGGAACGCTTTGGCGCGTCTTCTACGCTTCAATCACAAAAAGGTCAAGGAAAGGCCGATCTGTCGGGCTCAGCCGCCGACAACCTCTGCATTTTCCAGAATTGCCGCCTGCCATGTCTCCGGGTCGAGCACCGGTTTCATGTTGCCCTTGAGCGTAATCCGCGCGCCTTCCTCGAGCCCCTGGATCGGGGTGTTGAGGCTGACCTGAACCGAAGCGCCATGGTCGGCACTGCCGCAGAACGGGCAAAGACCCATGTCGGAGACGAGGATCAGATCGGTGACATCCGCGCCGGGCGTCAGCGGAACGGCATAGCCGGTCAGCTCCATTCCTTCGATGCCGTTCTTGAGCCGCTCCGGGAAGCCCTTCTTCACCTCGTAGCTGCTGTCGGTCACGATCTCTTCGATGGTGATCCCCTTGAGCAGGTCCCAGCCGGAGGTCTCGGCAAGGGCTGGCAAACCCAGCGTCGAGACGGCGGTGGCGGAGAGGCCGGCGGTAAGGGCGAGGCGGCTGACGGACATGAAGGCTCCTGAATGATGAGGATGTTCTTGGCAGTTTAGCTGATCCGTGCCGGGAGGGAATCCCCTTTTGGCACGGATCGGCAGAATGCCGCGCTCAGCCGTCTGGTCAGATCATCATTTCCTTGGTCGCCGACAGTTTCAGCTCCGGATAATCCCGCTCGATCCGGTCGATGTCCCATTGCAGACGCGTCAGGAACACCGGATCGCCATCGTGATCGTAGGAAATATGCTGTTTGTTCGCGTTGATAAACTTGTCCATTTCCAACTTCGGACCGCTCACCCAGCGCGCAGATGTGAACTGTGATGCGTCAAATCGAACAGGCAGGCCATATTCAAGCTCGATGCGCGAGGCCAGCACTTCGAATTGAAGCGCGCCGACAACGCCGACGATAAAGCCAGAGCCAATCGCCGGTTTGAACACCTTCGCCGCGCCTTCCTCGGCGAATTGCATCAACGCTTTCTCGAGGTGCTTGGCCTTCATCGGATCGCCCGCGCGGACGCCTTGCAACAATTCCGGAGCAAAGCTCGGAATGCCGGTCACACGAATGTCCTCGCCCTCGGTTAGCGTGTCGCCGATGCGCAATTGCCCGTGGTTCGGAATGCCGATGATGTCCCCGGCCCAGGCCTCTTCCGCCAATTCGCGGTCGGAGGCCAGAAACAGCACCGGGTTCGAGATCGCCATCGGCTTTTTCGAACGCACATGGGTGAGTTTCATGCCACGTTTGAAATGCCCGGAGGCCAGCCGCACAAAAGCCACCCGGTCGCGGTGTTTCGGGTCCATATTGGCCTGAACCTTGAAAACAAAGCCCATGACCTTGTTCTCTTCCGGCCCGATGGCGCGCGGTTCGGCCGATTGCGGCTGCGGCACGGGGCCGTATTTGCCGATCCCGTCCATCAGCTCCTTGACGCCGAAGGAATTGATCGCGGAGCCGAACCAGATCGGTGTCAGGGTGCCATCCAGGAAGGCCTGGCGGTCGAACGGCGGCAACAGTTCACGCGCCATCTCGAGCTCTTCCTTGAGCTGCTCCAACAGATTCGCGGGAACGTGGTCGGCGAGTTTCGGATCGTCCAGCCCCTCGATCTTGATGCTCTCGGCCACCTTGTTGCGGTCGGCGCGGTCCATCAGTTCGAGACGGTCATTGAGCACGTCATAGCAGCCAAGGAAATCCCGTCCGACGCCAATCGGCCAGGAGGCGGGTGTCACGTCAATCGCAAGGTTTTCCTGGATTTCGTCAATGATCTCAAGCGTGTCCCGGCTTTCGCGGTCCATCTTGTTACAAAAGGTCAGGATCGGAAGATCGCGCAGACGACAGACCTCGAACAGTTTCTGCGTCTGGCTTTCAACGCCCTTCGCCCCGTCGATCACCATGATCGCGGCATCCACAGCGGTGAGCGTGCGGTAGGTGTCCTCGGAAAAGTCCGAGTGGCCGGGCGTGTCGACAAGGTTGAACCGATAGCCCGAAAAATCGAACGACATCGCCGAGGCCGACACGGAAATCCCGCGGTCCTTCTCCATCTGCATGAAGTCAGAGCGCGTGCGGCGCGCTTCGCCTTTCGCGCGCACCTGACCGGCCATCTGGATCGCGCCGCCGTACAACAGGAACTTCTCCGTCAACGTCGTCTTACCGGCGTCCGGGTGCGAGATGATGGCGAAGGTCCGGCGACGGGCAATCTCCGGTGGCAATTCGGGGGCGTTATGGCTGCGATCCAACATGCGCGTTCATATACGCGCGGGTATGCGCCCCGGCAATGGGCCAGAACACTCTGCACACAACAAAAACGCGCCCTGATGCGCGCTTTTCCGTTTCCTTTGCTGCTCCAAATACTCAGCTTCCGGAGGCCGACCGCAGCACGTCGGCGGCCACCGAAGGCTCCAGCATCCCGTCGCGCAGCTCAAAGGCGCGGGGCGTTTCGGCATAGGCATGTTCGGAGGCAATCCGCGCCTGCACATCTTCGGGCAGGAACGGTTTCACACGCCCGTCGACGAACATGCTCTCGGCAGCGATACCCTCGGCATAGATGATCTCATGGGTGTCGAACAAAAGCTGGAAATAGTCGACAAACCCGCCCTCGGACTGGATCACATTCTGGCCGTTGACCAGAAGCTTCGCCTTGACCAGAACTTCCGCCCGACCGGCGTGCACCGCATCGCGGCGCTGGTAGATGAAGATCCGGTGGTTTGGCGACACGATCAGGTCATGGGCGTTGTTCAGCGCGCCTTCCTTGATCACAATGGGGGCGAAGGCCCCGGTCGCTCGCACGGTCTGACACCCGATCCAGCGGACCTCCTGCGGGCCGTGGTCGCGGGTTAATACGCGATCCCCGACCGTGAGTTCTTCAATGGGTTTCTGCATGCCGTTGGCCAGAGTGATCCGTGTGCCGCGGGTAAAGGCGACACAGGCGACATCGGAAAGCCGTGTGCGCACGGTGTTCTCGTCCAGTTTCACGAGCACATATTCCACATCCGGCTGCATCGCAGCAAAGGGCAGGAAATAGGTGCCTTCGATCAGGCCGCCCGCGTCGGTTTCGACGAGCAGCAGAACCTCGATGGTATTGCCGGAGCCGGCCATGAAGGTCGCGACGCAGTCGAGGTGCAGATCGTGCCCGGGCGCGCCAAGCTCGGACCCTTCGGCCACGCGCAACTTGTCACCATCGACGTTGACGGTGAGCCGCTCGCGTATGGCCTGTTTGCGCAATTCATAGACATCGGCCAACTCAAGCTCAGCGGCATTCGCAAGCGGTTCGCCCAGGTTCACCCCATTGGTGACCCGCAACGCGCTTGCGCGATAGACTGCAAGGCTCTGCACCGGCAGGCCGGTCTGGCCGTCCATCCGAGCCTGCATGTGATGATCCCTGCTGACTGCCGTCATGCCTTTCCCCAACACTGTCCCAAATCCCCTTTCCCCCGAAAAGGTCCATTGTCAGGAACGGCATTTGGCGGAACCGTTCCGAATGCCGGAGGCGATCCGGCACTCAGGTCCGCACGCAAACCGGAGCGCGATCCTGCCCGTGACAACGGAGGTTCCATTATGCCGGGACTCGGTGTCATTGTACATAGAAGTACATAGAAACGCCTCTTCGCCGGGTGAGCGGGGTATACTTGGTAAAACACTCCCATTGTGATCGGAAACAATGGCGGGATTTGGGCGAGAGTGGTTCTTTCTCCGTCGCAAGCCCCGGTTTATCCGCTCCGGGCGAGTCGCACCGGGGCGCGCAGTTGGCGGATGACAAGCCGGGGTGCGGGTTCTACATATCGGACAAGAGTGTATCGGAAGGAGAATGCGATGGATCTCGGGATCAAGGGCAAACGGGCGCTGGTGTGCGCCTCCTCGAAAGGGCTGGGGCTGGGCTGTGCCCGGGCGCTGGCGGAGGCCGGGGTCGATCTGGTGATGAACGCCCGCGGCGCAGAGGCGCTCGAAGCCGCCGCCGCCGAAATCCGTACTGAGTTCGGCGTCACTGTCGACACGGTTGCCGCCGATGTGACCACGGAAGAAGGCCGCAGGGCCGTGTTGGACAAGGCGCAAGGCATCGACATTCTCGTCACCAATGCCGGTGGCCCGCCGCCGGGGATGTGGACGGATTGGGAGCGCGAGGATTTCATCAAGGCGCTCGACGCCAACATGCTGGCTCCCATTGCGCTGATCAAGGCGCTGGTGCCGGGGATGATGGAGCGCGGCTGGGGGCGTGTCGTCAACATCACCTCCGTCTCCGTGAAGGCGCCGATCGGCGTTCTGGGGCTGTCGAATTCGGCGCGTGCGGGGCTTACGGGCTATGTCGCGGGCACCTCGCGCCAGGTCGCGGGCGCGGGCGTGGTGATGAACAACCTTCTGCCCGGTTTCCACGCCACCGACCGCATGGTCGGGATGGACGGGGCACTGGCCGAACAGGGTGGAACCACGCCCGATGCGGTTCGTGCCGAACGGTGCAAGACCATTCCTGCCGGGCGCTACGGCACGCCCGAGGAGTTCGGCGCCACCTGTGCCTTCATGTGCTCGCAATTCGCGGGATTCATGATCGGCCAGAACGTCCTTCTGGACGGTGGTCAGACCAACAGCACGATGTAAGACACAGCATAAAACACAAGGGAGCGCGCCATGAGCCACGCCGAGGTGCAGGACTATTACGGCAAGGTGTTGCAGGGATCGCAGGATCTCAAGACCAACGCCTGCTGTTCGCCGGATGCGATGTCGGACGGGTTGAAACGCGCGCTTTCCAACATTCATGACGAGGTGCTGTCGCGCTACTATGGCTGCGGGCTGATCGCGCCTGCGGCACTGAAGGGCGCGCGGGTGCTCGATCTCGGCTCCGGGGCCGGGCGGGACGTTTATGCGCTGTCGCAATTCGTGGGCGAGGACGGCGCTGTCGTCGGCGTCGACATGACCGAGGAACAGCTTGCTGTCGCCCGCCGCCATCAGGACTGGCATGCGGAGCGCTTTGGCTACGCCAAATCCAACGTGGAGTTCCATCAAGGCTATATCGAAAAGCTCGACGATCTGCCGTTGGAAGAAGGCAGTTTCGACGTCATCGTTTCGAACTGTGTTCTGAATCTCGCCATGGACAAGCCCGCCGTGCTGCGCGAGGCCTATCGTCTTCTGAAACCCGGCGGGGAGATGTATTTTTCCGATGTCTACGCCGATCGCCGTGTGCCGGAGGCGCTGCGTGCCGATCCGGTGCTCTACGGCGAATGCCTCTCCGGCGCGCTCTATTGGAACGATTTCGAATATATGGCCCGTGCCGCCGGGTTTGCCGATCCGCGTCTTGTGACCCATCGGGCGCTCACGGTCGAAAATCCTGCGCTGGAGGCCAGGGTCGCCCCGATCCGGTTCATCTCCGCCACCTATCGTCTGTTCAAACTCGATCTCGAACCGGAATGCGAGGATTACGGCCAGGCGGTGATCTACAAGGGCACGGTGCCGGAGATGCCGCATGTGTTCGACCTCGATGCCGGGCATCAGATCGAGACGGGCAAGGTCTTTCCGGTCTGTGGCAACACGTTCAAGATGCTCGCCGACACGCGTTTTGCACCGCATTTCGAGTTCATCGGCGATTTCTCCACCCATTACGGCATTTTCGCAGGCTGTGGCGGCACCAGCCCCTTCGACAGTCTCACCGAGACCGGCGCGCCCGCTTCGGGCGGCTGTTGCTAAGGCCGTTGCCGCCTGATAGGGAAGTTGAGACTTTTCGTCAGACAAAGACCGCACCTTTGACCGAGCCCGTGACCGATCCCCGTTTGGAAATCCGCAACATCCGCCGCCGCTTTCAGGGCCGTGAGGTGGTTTCTGGCGTGTCGCTCAAGGTGATGCCGGGGCAGGTGACCTGCCTGCTTGGGCCGTCGGGCTGTGGCAAATCCACGACGCTGCGCATCATCGCGGGCGTCGATATGCAGGATGAAGGCGAGATCTACGTCGACGGCCAACTGGTGTGCGATACGGTATTTCGCGTGCCGCCGGAACAGCGTTCTATCGGGCTGATGTTTCAGGATTTTGCACTTTTCCCACATTTGTCGGTCTCCGAAAACGTTGGTTTCGGCCTAAAAGGCCACAAATCCGACAAGAAGCCCCGGATCGAAGACCTGCTCGACAAGGTCGGGCTTCTGTCGGCCTATGACAAATATCCGCATGAGCTGTCGGGCGGCGAACAACAACGCATCGCGCTGGCCCGTGCGCTTGCGCCGCGTCCCTCGATCATGTTGATGGACGAACCCTTCTCCGGCCTCGACGAGCGGTTAAAGGACGATATTCGCGACAGCACGCTCGACGTGCTCAAGGCGGAGAACACCGCTGTTCTGCTGGTGACTCACGAGCCGCACGAAGCGATGCGCATGGCCGACGAGATCGCGCTGATGCGGGACGGGCGCATCGTCCAGCAGGGTGCGCCCTATAATATCTATAACGCGCCGACGGATCGCAAGGCGGCGGCCTTTTTCAGCGACATCAACGTGATCCATGGCACGGTTCAGAACCTTGCCGTCACCACGGCCTTCGGGGAATTCTTTGTCCCCGGTCAGCCGGACGGTACGGAGGTGGAAATCGTCATCCGGCCACAGCACTTGCGCATCGACTTCGACCGCGCCGGGCGTGGCCCGAACCCGACGCCGCAGGACGGCACGCCCGCGCGTGGCGTGGTGCAACGGGCGCGGTTCATGGGCCGCGAGAGCCTTGTGGAATTCAAAATGGATTTCGACGGTTCGGTGCTCAAGGCGACGGTTCCCTCGGTCTTCCTGCCGAAACCGGGTACGCCGATGTGGCTGATGATGCGCCGGGACCGGTGTTTCGTCTTCCCTGTGAATACGTAACCGACGCTACCGGGCCTCGAAAACCTTGGACGCTTTCTGAATCGCGAGGAATTCAGCCAGCGTTTTCCCTGGCTCGTCGCGAAACTGCGCGCCGGTGTCGATGGTGCTTTCGATCCGGTCGACGCGAAAGGTGCGAAAATCGTCACGGGTTTCGCACCAGGCGGACATGGTCCAGACCCGGCCCCAGTAATCGAGCTGCAAGGGCCGCACCAGTCGGGTGGTTTTCGTCCCGTCCAACGACAGATAGGCGATGCGCAGGACCTTTTTTTCCCGCACGGCCGTCCGCAAAAGCGGCATGTGGCGAAACCCGGTGCGCGCGTCGGCGAAGGCAAAGGGATGCACCGCCATGCCCCAACCGGCGGCGGGCGGGCCGGTGTTTTCCGGCAAAACCGCGTCGATCTTCGCGGCAAGGCTTTTGGCGTTGCTGGCAAGGTCCGGATCGGTCGCCTCGCTCAGGATCGCGACGGCGAGGTGCAGCGCCTCCAACTCTCCCATGCTCAGGTTCATCGGCGGCAGGGTGATCGGTGAAGTGACCATGTAACCGACGCCGCGCTCGCCCTCGACCGGGACGCCCGAAGCCCTGAGTGTCGCCATATCGCGCCAGATCGTGCGCTCGGACACCTCGACACGTTCCGCCAATTCCCGCGCGGTATGCAATTTGCCATCGCGAAGGATCTGGATGAGATCGAACAGGCGGTCGCTGCGCCGGATGCCGGTTTGCTTGCGACCGCCTGCCATGATCAGACCGTGACCGCTGCCGTGCTGCGGAACAGCGAGACGGGTGCATGCGCCATCTGAACGCTGTCGCGTGCGACCAGGGCCATGAAGGCCTGCGCCTCGGGTGCGGCCATGAAACCTGCATCGGCCGCCTTGGCTGCCGCCTTATTGGCCCAGATGTAATCTTCGCGCCAGAGGCCGGTCTCGTCGCGGTACAGCGTGCGGGCACACAGCCCCGGACAGCGGTTGAGATAGTCGTCAAGTTCGCAGGCCACCGCCATGAACTCCGTCTCCGTCACACCATCTTTCAGGCGAAAGGTAACGGTTTCAAGTATTTGAATGTCAGTCATCGTTTTTCTCCGATTCGGTTGCGATGATCTGAGACTGCGCGCTCATAACTGACATAAACCTGTCAGTTGAAGAGTTCCACCTTCATATCTCGCGCCAATGTTGTGCAACAGGGCCGCAGGCGCGATTTTGCGCTTTTCCTTCCCTGTCGAGCCTTCTAATTCTGGGACCCGCGAGATTAGACAGACGGGCCAATGCCCCTCTCAGATGGAGACTGACATGCTCAACAACATCGGCCTTCCGGGCCTCCTGCTCATCGCCGTCGTGGTGCTGGTCCTTTTCGGCCGCGGCAAGATCTCCGGCCTCATGGGCGAGGTCGGCAAAGGCATCACATCCTTCAAGAAGGGCGTGGCCGAGGGCACCAAGGAAATCGAAGACGAAGCCGCTCAGGTGGCGAAAGACGTCACTCCCGAAGACGAGAAAGACAAGGTCTGAGCCTTTTCTGCTTGGACTTTCGGGGCGGGGCGACCCGTTGGCGTGGCTTTTAGACAAGGCGGTGCGGGATGTTTGACATCGGCATGTCGGAACTTCTGATCATCGGGGTCGTGGCGTTGATCGTCGTCGGCCCCAAAGACCTGCCGGGCATGTTCCGCACGCTCGGGCGGTTTACGGCGCGGGCGAAATCCATGGCACGCGAGTTTTCCCGTGCGATGGAGGCAGCGGCCGATGAAACAGGGGTGAAAGAGGCGGCGGACGCTTTGAAGGGCGCGGCCAATCC
This sequence comes from Celeribacter ethanolicus, assembly GCF_002407265.1. Taxonomy (NCBI): domain Bacteria; kingdom Pseudomonadati; phylum Pseudomonadota; class Alphaproteobacteria; order Rhodobacterales; family Roseobacteraceae; genus Celeribacter; species Celeribacter ethanolicus. Next base: position 1,511,886 of record NZ_CP022196.1, on the reverse strand, counting down.
GAAGAAATTCGGCCTCGACAAGCTCAATGAAGCCGCCGACAAGTTCGAGAAATGGGACCCGACCAAAGCGGCGGACGGCAAGGCCGCGGCGAAGACGACGGCGCTCCAGAAAGACGAGCTGAGCCCGGAGCGGGCCGAAGCCGCCCAGAAAATCTCCGATGCGGCGGCGAAGAAGGCGACCGAGCGGCTTCAGGCCGAGTTGGATGCCGAAGAGCAGGCGAAGAAGGACGGCGAAGCATGAGCGACAGCGACATCGACGACAGCAGCGCGCCGCTGATCGAACACCTCGCAGAATTGCGTACGCGGATCATTCGCGCAGCGTTGGCGTTCATCATCGCGATGGTGATCTGTTTCGCCGTGGCGGGGCCGATCCTCGATTTCCTGCTGATCCCGATCGAGAAAACCATGCGGTCTCTGGGCAACCCGAACCCGGTGATGCAATACACCGCGCCGCAGGAATATTTCTTCACGCTGATCCGTATCTCCATGGTGGGCGGTCTGGCGCTGGCCTTCCCCGTGATCGCCTATCAGCTTTGGCGTTTCGTCGCGCCGGGGCTGTATAAGAACGAGAAAAACGCCTTCCTGCCGTTCCTGATTGCCTCCCCGGTGCTCTTCCTGATGGGGGCGGCTTTTGCGCAATTCGTGGTCGTGCCGCTGGCGATGACCTTTTTCCTTGGCTTTGCCGATCTGCCGTCCTTTGTGGGGGCGCTGGTGACCAGTGGCGGCGATGTGGCGACCGCGACCAAGGACACGGGCATCGACATCGTGTTCAACGGTAAGGTCAACGAAAGCCTTGATATCACGTTGAAAATGATCGTGGCCTTCGGGTTGTGTTTCCAGCTTCCAGTGCTCTTGACCCTGATGGGCAAGGCTGGCCTCGCCTCGGCACAGGGGCTGCGCTCGACCCGGAAATATGCCGTTGTCGGCATCCTGACCGTCGCTGCCCTCGTGACGCCGCCGGATGTGACGACCCAGCTCATTCTCTTCACCGTGGTTTACGGCCTTTATGAAATCTCGATCTTCCTCGTCGCCCGCGTCGAAAAGAAACGCACCGCTGAGCTGCGCGCCGCCGGTGTTCTGGACGAAGACGAAGACCTGTTTTCCGAGTTCGACGATGAAGACTAAGCTCCTGAAACGAATCGCCGAGGCGATGGAACGGATGGCGCCCGCGCCTCTGGCCGCGCCGGATTTCGACGCTGCCGACGCCTATGTCTGGCAAACCGATCCGGACGCGCTTCAGCCCGTCAGCAAGGTTTCCCGTGTGGATATTTCGCTCCTGATCGGGGTGGACCGGTCGCGCGATACGCTTCTGGACAACACCCGCCAGTTTGCCCGAGGCCTCCCCGCCAACAACGCGCTGCTCTGGGGCGCGCGGGGCATGGGGAAAAGCTCCCTCGTCAAGGCGGTGCATGCGGCGGTGAATGCCGAGGGGACGCCGCTCAAGATCGTCGAGATGCAGCGCGAGGATCTGCCTTCCGTGGCGCGTCTGCTCAATCTGCTGCGTGGCTCCGGGTATCGTTTCGTGCTGTTCTGCGATGACCTGTCGTTCAGCCATGACGACGAGCATTACAAATCGCTCAAGGCGGTGCTCGACGGCGGGATCGAAGGCCGCCCCGACAACGTCCTGTTCTATGCCACCTCGAACCGCCGCCACCTGATGCCGCGCGACATGATCGAGAACGAGCGCAGCTCTGCGATCAACCCCTCCGAGGCCACGGAGGAAAAGGTCTCCCTGTCTGATCGCTTCGGGCTGTGGCTCGGCTTCCATCCCTGTTCGCAGGATGAATATCTGGCGATGATCCGGGGCTATTGCACGGAATACGGCGTCGAGATCGACGATGAGACATTGCGCGCCGAAGCTATCGAATGGCAGGCGACACGCGGCTCGCGGTCGGGCCGTGTGGCATGGCAGTTCTTCACCGATCTGGCTGGACGCAAGGGCATCAAACTCGGCTGAGTATATGAGTCATCAGAAAGCCTCAAAAAACGAAACCCCGATGTGTGAAGCACATCGGGGTTTTTCATGAGGTTTTCTGATGGTCTAAATACTCAATCCCGATCAGTTCAGGTAGGGCGTCGGGTCGACCGTCTGGGTGCCCTTGAAGACCATGAACTGCAAGGCGTTGAATTCGTTGGCCGTCACTTTGGCAATCGTCTGGCCGCGTTTGACGCTGTCGCCCTTGTTCACCGCGATGTCGTCGATGAAGCTATAGGCTGTCTGCAACCCGCCGCCATGGTCGATGACCATGATTTTCACCCCGTCGGCATTGGTCGAGATCAGCTTGACCGTGCCGTCCTTCGCGGCTTTGACCGGGGTTCCGGCCGTGGCGGCGAAGAGGATGAATTTCGATTTCGTCTTGTCGTAATCGCGGATGATCGCGCCGGAGACGGGTTTCGTCATTTCCGAGGTGGTGCTGGTCTGGGTCGCGCCGAGATCGGCCGCCGGTTTGGTCGTCGCGGGCGCGGGCTGGGCCGCGGCCGGATCGGGCAGCGGCTCGGAGGCCGAAGGCGGCGTCGGCGTTGGCGAGCCTTGCCCCGGTTCGGTTTCGGCGGGGGCTGTCGTCACTTCGGAGGCCTTCACCGGGATCAGCAGGTAACGCCCTTCGGTGACGGCGAGATCGGAGCCGAGCCCGTTCCAGTCGGCGAGCGCGCGCACGGAGATGCCGTATTTGCGGGCGATGGAATAGGCGGTCTCGCCGCGTTGCACCTGGTGACGCACGGGTTCCATGCCCTCGATGGGATCGGAGGCCTTCGCCTGTGTCATCGTGGTGGTTGTCTTGGTCTGGCCGGTCTGGGCATTGCTGAGGCCTTCTTCAGCCAGTGCGGTGATGTCGATGCGCTCGCCCGTGGCGATGGTGCCCGCGCGTGTGGCGCCGCCGTCGACACGGCGGGGCAGGGCGATCACTTCGCCTTCGCGGAGCGTGACGTCCTCGGTGATGCCGTTGTAGCGCGCAAGGTCTCCGGCAGGCAGGCCGGTGCGCGCCGCGACCGAGGCGATGGTGTCGCCGCGTTTGGCGATGGCCACCTGATAATTCGGATAGGAAATGATGCCCTGCGCGTTCGGCGTCGGTTTCGCCACGGTTTTCGCCTCATTCGCGGCGGGCGCGGTGGAGAACGCATCGGTCATGCCCCGAAGATCGAAGTCGATCGGCTTGTCGCAGGCGGTCAGCGCCAGAGCGGCACAGCCGGCAAACATCAGGCGCAGGGTCTGGCGGGAAGGGGAAATCGTCATGGCTCTGTCCTCGGTTCGGACCCCGCCTCTCTCATGGAAGCTTTGTCCTTTTTACATTCGTGACGCTGGTTCTGTGTCACGCTCACTCCTGACCCATCCCCTCGACGAGGGGCACGAAACGCACGGCGCGCAGTTCTTCGTAATCGAAACCCGTTTCCAGCCGCGTCACCTTGATCAGGCTCTGCACGGCATCGGACTGACCTACCGGCAGAACCATGATACCGCCTGTTTTCAACTGCGCCAAGAGGGGGCCGGGAGGGTCTTCGGCGGCGGCGGTCACAAGGATGCGATCAAACGGCGCCTGATCGGGCAGGCCGAAGGAGCCGTCGGTGGGCATCGACGTGATGTTGACGATGCCGAGCCGGTCGAAGATCGCCTGGGCTTCGCGCACCAGTCGGATATAGCGGTCGACCGTATAGACGCGGCGGGCGAGGTGGCTCAGGATCGCGGCCTGATAGCCCGATCCGGTGCCCACTTCCAGGACCTTGTCGCGCGGTTGCACGTTCAAAGCCTGGGTCATCAGGCCGACGACGGAGGGCTGCGAAATGGTCTGGCCGCAGGCGATGGGCAGCGGCATGTCCTCATAGGCGCGGGCGGTGAACAGGCCTTTGACGAAATCGCCCCGGTCTACCTTTTCCATCGCCGAAAGCGTGCGCGCATCCGTCACGCCCTTGGACCGGAGCGTGTAGAGGAATTGCATCTGGGTTTCGGCATCCATTGCCATCAGAGGGCGGCCTCCAGAGCGGCGAGCGCATCATGGGCGGTCAGATCGGCGCGCATCGGTGTGACTGAGATATGGCCCTCGAGATTGGCAGTGACATCGGTGCCCGGGCCGGTGTCGACCGATTGCTCGGACCCGCGCACCCAGAGGAACCGCCGCCCCGTCGGAGACACCTGTCCTTCCATCACGAAGCCCGCGGTCTTGCGCCGACCCTGGCGGGCAACGAGGATGTCTTTCACATCAGAGGCCGGGATCGGAGGGAAATTCACGTTGTAGAACAAACGGTAAGAATCTTCCTCGCCCCAGGGCGCATGGTCCAGAAGATGTTGGATGACGCGTGCGCCATGGACGGCGGCAGCCTCGAACGGGTCCTCTGCTTCGTAATTGCGCGGGCCGAGGAATTGCGACAGGGCGATGGCTTTCACGCCCTGAAGCGCGGCCTCCATGGCACCACCTATGGTGCCGGAATACATGACGTTTTCGCCTGCATTGTTGCCCCGGTTGATCCCGGAAAGCACCAGATCGGGACGGCCCGGCAGGATGTCGTGGAACCCCGCGAGCACGCAATCCGCAGGCGATCCCTCGGCGGCCCAGCGGCGGGGGCCGAGTTCGGAAATCATCGTCGGATTGGCGTAGGAAATGCAATGGCCGACGCCGGATTGTTCGAAGGCCGGTGCGACGGTCCAGACCTCGCCCCCGGGGCCGGCGATCTCGGTCGCGATGGCTGCGAGCGTCCTGAGGCCGGGGGCGTTGATGCCGTCGTCATTGGTGATCAAAATACGCATGGGGCCGCTTTCTGTTGTCTTGCTTTCCTCCTTAAAGCAGGCACGGAATCGCGGCAAGCCACGGCCCTCAAAAGAGCCGCTGAAACCTTGGAAAAGCCGGGTTTTGACCGGTTCAGAGCAGCCCGGCCTGTTTCAGAAGACGCGGGGCCTCGTCGCGCGGGTGTGTGAGGCCGGATTTGTCCTCGCCCGGGAAGAACCGCGCGCGTGTCGCGGTGGGCATCGGTGCGGGCGTCAGCACATGGATGCGCGGGGCTTTCTCGACCTGTGCGGTTTCTGCCTGCCAGCTTTTCGCCATGGCGATCTGCGCGGCTTTCGAGGCCCCATAGGCGCCGAAGAACTTTTCGCCCGCATGCGGATCGTCGAAAAACAGCACATCGCCCGGCGTCGCGGCCATGTTCAGAAGCGGCGAGACCATGGGGATCAGCTTACCGGTGGCGATGACGTTCGTATTCATCGTGCGGTCGAAATCCTTCGGGTCCATATGGTCGGCGGGCGACAAAAGCTGAGTGTAAACAGCGGTATGCGCCCAGAGGTCGAGATGCCCCCAGCGGTCGTAAATGCCGCGACAGAGATGCGCCATGGCGTCCGGGTTGGTGATGTCCATGGGGGCAAGCGTCGCCTGACCGCCACGGGCCTTGATCCGGTCGTCGAGCTCTTCAAGCGCGCCCGTGGTCTTGGCGACGGCGACGATGTGATAGGCGGGCGCGAGCGCTTCGGCGAGGAAGAAACCAAGGCCGCGCGAGGCGCCGGTGATGAGGGCGATTTTCGTGTTCTCTGTCATGACAGCGGTGTGGCGTTTGCGGGGGCTTGCGTCAAGTGGGTTTGAGCGCGCTGCGATCCAGTGTCCCGGTGGCCTCGTAGAGATCGAGAAGCTGGTCGAGGGAAATTTCTTTGGTCTCAATCGCTTCCACCTGTGGGCGCGCAGCGCCGTCGCCGAAGGTGAGGGTCACGGCGCTGTTCAGCGCGGCCATGGGAGAAAGATCGTTGGCCAGGCTTGCCGGTGTCTCGGCGGGCACGGGGCCGCCGTCCAACAGTTCGAGATAGGCGTAGAACGCAGGGTGCGGCACCTCGGCCCAAAGCGCCACCATCAGCGCCTCGTCCGAGCCGCGAATGGGCAGGGCGAGCGTGGCACGGAGGTAGCGTTTGTTGCCCAGACGGCAGAGCTCGGAGGCCAGTTGATCCTCGCCTGCCTTGACGAAGGGCTGATCGCCACGGGGCTCATGGAGCCACTCGGACGGGTGATCGAAGCCGATGTCGATCACGCCGCCAAAGGCGCCCTCCGGGTCGGTGAGCGCCCGCCAGCGGGGATCGAGATCGAGCAAATTTGCCATGTCGGATTTCCGTCGGCTTTCTGTCGGACTTTTGTCGGACCCCTTGCAGGGCGCCTGCGGGCGGCGACGTTATTCCGCCGCCGTTTTCATCTCGAAGCCTTTGGCGATCATGTCCGAGGGCACGACCGGATATTCGCCGGAGAAGCAGGCGTCGCAATAGCGCGGCGCTTTCGGGTCACGGCCCGCAGCCACACCGGCGGCGCGATAGAGCCCGTCGAGCGAGATGAACTGAAGGCTGTCGACGCCGAGATATTCGCGCATCTCCTCGACCGACATTTTGGCGGCCAGAAGCTTGTCCCGATCCGGCGTGTCGACGCCGTAGAAACAGGGCCACATGGTGGGCGGAGAGGCGATGCGGAAATGGACCTCGGCGGCGCCGGCGTCCAGAAGCATGTCCTTGATCTTGCGCGAGGTGGTGCCGCGCACCACCGAGTCGTCGACGAGGATGATGCGTTTGTCGCGAATGAGCGCGCGGTTGACGTTGAGTTTCAGACGCACGCCCATGTTGCGGATCTGTTCGGACGGCTCGATGAAGGTCCGGCCCATGTACTGGTTGCGGATGATGCCCATGCCGTAGGGGATACCGCTTTCAAAGGCAAAACCGATGGCCGCCGGCGTGCCGCTGTCGGGCACCGGACAGACGAGATCGGCATCCACGGGGGCCTCTTTCGCCAGTTCCACGCCGATCTGACGGCGGGTCTCATAGACCGAGCGGCCTTCGAGGATGCTGTCGGGGCGGGAGAAATAGACATGTTCGAAGATGCAGAAGCGCGACGCCTGCTGTTCGAACGGTTTCGAACTCGTGACTTTGCCATTGTCGGAGATCACCACCATTTCGCCGGGCTCGATCTCGCGGACAAACTCGGCGCCGATGATGTCGAGCGCACAGGTCTCGGACGACAGCACATAGCCTTTGTCGCCGACTTTGCCCAATACGAGCGGGCGCACGCCACGCGGGTCGCGCACACCGATGAGTTTGGTGCGGGTCATGGCGACGACGGAGAAGGCGCCCTCGACCCGGCGCAGCGCGTCTTTCATCCGCTCGGGGATGTTGCGTTGCAGGGAGCGGGCCATCAGGTGAATGATGCATTCGGAATCGGAGCTGGACTGGAAAATCGAGCCGCGCTCGATCAACTCGCGACGCAGCGCCTCGGCATTGGTGATGTTGCCGTTATGGGCAATCGCCGCGCCACCCATGGCGAATTCACCGAAGAAGGGCTGCACGTCGCGGATTGCGGTGGTGCCTTTGGAGCCTGCGGTCGAATAGCGGACATGGCCGATGCCGATGGAGCCGGGCAGGGTTTCCATCACCTTTTGCGAGGTGAAATTGTCGCGGACATAGCCAAAGCGGCGGGCGGAGTGAAATCCGGCCTCGGGGTCGTAGGTGACGATGCCGCCCGCTTCCTGACCGCGGTGTTGCAGGGCGTGAAGGCCGAGCGCGATGAAGGAGGCGGCGTCGGTGACGCCGATTGCGCCGAAGACGCCGCATTCCTCTTTGAGCTTGTCATCGTCGAACGGGTGAGACGGGGGCATGGTGCGCATGAAGCCTGGCTCCGAATCCTGTGGCGGGCGTTTTCGCCCCTCCTTTAAGCCCTCAGGACGCCAGTGTCACGAAAGGATCACATAGCTTTTCGTCACACCCTCTGTGAAAGGGAGGCCATATCGGGCGGGATATGAAAAAGGCGACCCTCGGGCCGCCCTCTTTGTCATTCGGTGCAGGTCGAGACCAGGGCCTCGTAGCGTTGGGTGATCCAGTCCGGCGCGCTGTCCGGCAGGCTCTCGTCGATCTTGTCCTGCGAGCGGGCAAAGACCTTGGCGGTGCGGGAGTTCTCCAGCACGTCGATCGGATCGCCGGTGGAGACGCGATCCACGATCACCAGCGCGATGGCCACGAGCACGATGCCGCGCACCACGCCGAACAGGAAACCGAGCCCCTGGTCGATGCCGCCCAGAGCCGAGCGTTGCACGGCGGAGGAGAACAGCGGCGTGAAGACGGAGACGATGATGAGCGCCAGGGCGAAGACCGCGAAGAAACCGGTGATCACCGACAATTCGCAGGACCCCGCGATGTAATCGCCCAGATAGGGCACTTCCTTGACCAGTGGCACGGCCTTGGGGGCAAAGATGTAGCCGAGAATGGCCGCCACGATCCAGCCAGCGATCGCCATGCCTTCACGCACGAAGCCGCGCGAATAGGCCAGAAGCGCCGAGACGATGATGACCAGCGCCACGATGCCGTCGATGATTGTAAAGCCGTCCATGGGCGCCTCACTTGTTATTTTTCCGGGGACGCGTCAGCCCGCGCCGAAGACCTCTCCGACAAAGCCCACCAGATCGCTCATCTGACGGATCGCCATGCCGCTGTTTTCGCCCGCTTTCGATTGCGACGGGGCGATGGCCGAGGAAAAACCAAGTTTTCGCGCCTCTTTCAACCTGTTTTCGGTTTGACCGACCGGTCTGAGACTGCCGGAGAGAGAAAGTTCCCCGAAAACCACACAATCTTTCGGCAGGGCGGCGTCTTCGCGGGCCGAGAGAAGGGCGGCGGCCACGGCGAGATCGGCGGCGGGTTCGGAGACCTTCATGCCGCCCGCTACGTTCAGGTAGACATCGAGCCCCGCAAAGGGAATGCCACAGCGCGCCTCCAACACGGCGAGGATCATGGCAAGACGCGAGCCGTCCCAGCCCACCACCGTGCGCCGGGCCTGAGCGTGGGGCGAGGGGGCGACGAGGGCCTGAAACTCCACCAAAACCGGCCTTGTGCCCTCAATTCCCGCGAAAACCACCGATCCGGGGGCGGGTTGGTCGCGTTCGGACAGGAACAGCGCGGAGGGGTTGGTGACCTCGGACAGCCCGTCACCGGTCATCTCGAACACGCCGATTTCATGCGCGGGGCCGAAGCGGTTTTTCACCGCGCGCAAAAGCCGGAACTGATGCCCGCGCTCGCCTTCGAAATAGAGCACGGTGTCGACCATATGCTCGACCACGCGGGGGCCTGCGAGCTGGCCTTCCTTGGTCACATGGCCGACGAGGACGACGGAAACGCCACGGGTTTTGGCAAAGCTCACAAGTTCGTGCGCGGCGGCGCGAACCTGCGACACCGACCCCGGCGCGCTTTCGACATTGTCGGCCCACATGGTCTGGATGGAATCGATAATGACCAGATCGGGCCGCTCCGCCTCAAGCGTCGTGAGAATGTCGCGCAGGTTGGTTTCCGCACCGAGCTGTACCGCAGCCTCTTCGAGCCCAAGCCGCTGCGCCCGCATCCGGACCTGCGCGCTGGCCTCCTCGCCGGAGATGTAGATCACCTTGAGACCGGCGCCTGCAAACCGGGCGGCCGCCTGCAAAAGAAGCGTGGATTTGCCGATACCGGGATCGCCGCCCACCAGAATGGCCGAAGCGGGGACAAGCCCGCCGCCCAGAACCCGGTCGAATTCCTCCAGCCCGCAGGCGGTGCGTGGCGGCGGCGCCTCTTTTGTGGCGAGCGTGGTCAGCGGGATTTCCTTGCCGCGCATGCCGCCCAGCGTTTTCGTGGTCGGCCCGGCGGAGGAGAGCGGTTTCTCCTCGGAGATCGTGTTCCACTCGCCGCAGCCGTCGCAGCGCCCGGACCATTTGTTGGTCACCGCCCCGCAATTGGAGCAAACGAAGTTCTTCTGTGCCTTGGCCATCTGCGGCTCCCGGGTTGTTCTTGCTTCGTTCTAGTCGTTCAAGCCCCGCCGGTTCAAGCGGTCTCTTGTTCCTTTGCTGCAAAAATACTCAATCCGAGGCTCGCCAGCACGCAAAACGTGAACAGATACAACCCCCAACCCACTTCGACCCGCCCGACGCCGATGCCCTTGGCGAGGGTGATGTAGATCGCAACCAGGAACACATCGGCCATCGCCAGACGCCCGAGCCGAAACAGCCATGGTTTCACGCGGGCAGGCAGACGGCCGGAAAGTAGTCCTTCGAGCGCGATGACTTTGGTGATGGGGGCGATCAGGGCGAAGAAAATGACCACGAGGGCTAGCGGAATGTCCTTGTCCCAGAGACTCACGATGCCCGAAAGGACGGAAATTTCCGAAAGGCCAAAAAGCGGCAACAATCCTGCGCGCATCAGCGGTGCAACCCATGCGATGGGGAAGAGGATCAGGAGCGCGAGATTGGCGAGGCGGAGCGGGGTCATGGCCCTACCGCAGCGTCTCGATCGGACCGTTCGGGGAGCCGGTGATGAACTGGCGCAAGTAAGGATCGTCGGCTGTGTCCATCTCGGAGACCGGCCCGTGCCAACGAATTTTGCCCCGGTGCAGCATGGCGACCTTGTCGGCGATGGCGCGCACGGAGGTCATGTCATGGGTGATGGTGACGGCGGTCGCGCCCATTTCGACCACGATCTCGCGGATCAGCTCGTTGATCACACCGGCCATGATCGGGTCGAGGCCGGTGGTCGGTTCGTCGAAGAAAATGATCTCCGGATCGGCGGCAATGGCGCGGGCGAGGCCCACGCGTTTCTGCATCCCGCCGGACAGCTCGGCGGGAAAGAGATCGGCCACATCGGGTCCCATGCCGACGCGGCGCAGCTTCTCGATGGCGATTTCTTTGGCTTCGGCGCGCGGGCGCTTGAGCGAGCCGCGCAACAGCCGGAAAGCGACGTTTTGCCAGACCGGAAGGCTGTCGAACAGGGCCGCACCTTGGAACAACATGCCGAAGCGGGCGAGGAAGGCATCGCGGTCGCCGGTCTTGGTGATGTCTTCGCCATCGACCATGATCGTGCCCTGATCGGGGGTGATCAGCCCGAGAACGCATTTCAGCGCCACGGATTTGCCGGTGCCGGAGCCGCCGATGATGACACAGCTCTCGCCCTTGGCGACATCGAGATCGACGCCGCGCAGGATTTCTTTTGCCCCAAAGGCCTTATGCACGTCGTGAAGGCGGATCATGTCGCGAAAAACGCCTGTGTCAAAAGGAAGTTGGCGGCGAGGATCAAGACGGCTGCGGCCACGACGGAGGATTTCGTCGCCTGGCCCACGCCCTGCGCGCCGCGCCCCGAGTGCATCCCGAAATAACAGCCCATCAGCGTGGCGATCACGCCGAAGGCCGCGCCTTTGACCAGCGAGGAAACGATGTCGTTCGGTTCAAGGAAATCGACCGTGTTCTTGAGGTAAACCGCGGGGTTGAAACCCAGCGACTGCACGGAGACGAACCAGCCGCCGAACACGCCGATGGCATCGCCCACTGAGACCAGAAGCGGCACGGTGACGAGACCGGCGAAGACGCGGGGCGCGGTCAGGTATTTCATCGGATCGGTGGAGAGCGTCACCAAAGCGTCGATCTGCTCGGTGACCTTCATCGTTGCGATCTCGGCGGCGATTGAGGAGGTGACGCGGGCGGCCATCATCAATCCGACCATCACCGGGCCGAGTTCGCGCACGACGCCAAGCGCCACGATCTGCGGCACGACTTGCTCTGCGGAGAACCGCGCGCCGCCAGCGTAGATCTGAAGCGCAAGCGCGCCGCCAGTGAAGACGGCGGTGAGGCCGACGACGGGCAGCGACAGATAGCCGACGTGCAGCAGGGCATGCAGGAATTCACGGGCGTAAAACGGCGGGGTCAGGATATGGCGAAAGGCGGCGAGGGCAAAAAGCCCCACCCGGCCCACCGTTGCCAGCACGGACAAAACGCCCGCGCCAAGCGCGGCCAGAGGCCGGGCGATCACGCTCATCCGATATAGCGGCGCTGATAGCGCGCGCCGAGCGAGGTCAGGATTTCATAGCCGATGGTTTGGCCGATGGTGGCGAGATCGTCGACAGTCTGATGCGCGCAGAGAAGATCGAGCGAACGCGGCACCTGATCGAGATGGGTGATGTCCACGGTGATCAGGTCCATCGAGACCTTGCCGACGAGCGGGCAGGGGGTCTCGCCATCGAACAGCACGGCTTTGTTAGAGATCAGCCGGGTGATGCCATCGGCGTAACCGCAGGCCACGGTGGCGATGCGCGAGGGCACTTCGGCGGTCCACATGTTGGAATAGCCGACCGTTTCGCCGGGCTGCACATCGCGGGTCTGTATCACCGGGCATTCGAGGCGCACGACGGGTTTGCCGTCCTCATAGGGCAGGCCGCCGTACATGCCGATGCCGGGGCGCACCAGATCGAAATGGTAGTCCGGCCCCAAGAGGATGCCGCCGGTGGCTGCAAGCGCACGACGCACTTTGAGCCCGTCGGTCATCTCGCGGAAATTCTTGAGCTGATAGGCGTTCATCTCGTGCTCGGGCTCATCGGCACAGGCCAGATGGCTCATCACGAGATCGGGTTTCGCCTTCATCACCAGATCCTTCACCGCGTCCCATTCGACGGGTTCAAGGCCGAGACGGTTCATGCCGGTGTCGAGCTGGATGCCGAAAGGACGGCCCGGCAGCGCTTCGAAATGGCGGGTGATCTGGTCGAGCGAGTTGAGCATGGGGACGAGGCCCATGTCGCCGATCATGTCGGTGTCGCCGGGCATATGCCCGCCCAGAACGCCGATCCAGGGTTTCGGTCCGACCGCCTCGCGCAGCACGACGCCTTCTTCGGCGGCGGCGACGAAAAAGGATTTCACGCCGGTGCGCATCAGGGCGCGGGCGACCTTGCCGACCCCCAACCCGTAAGCGTCGGCCTTGACCACCGCAGAGGTTTCCACCGTGTCTGCGGAGAGCTTGTCGAGCGCGCGCCAGTTCGCGGCGAGCGCATCGAGATCAATATGAAGAGTAGAGGTGCCCATGGGTGTTTATTGGCCGCCGCCGCCGAGAGTCGCAAGCGCTATTCGGTGCGGGGCTTACTCGTAGTCGAAATTGTTATGAAGTTCCTTGGCGAGGTTGCCAAAGCGGGTGAACTGCGCCTCGAAGGACAGCTCGACGGTGCCGATAGGCCCGTGACGCTGCTTGCCGAGGATGACTTCGGCCTTGCCGTGCAGGCGCTCCATGTCCTGCATCCATTTTTCCATGGCTTCGAGATTGTCGTCATCGGGCTTTTCGCGCTCTTTGTAATATTCGCCACGGTAAACGAACATCACCACGTCGGCGTCCTGCTCGATGGAGCCGGATTCGCGCAAATCTGAGAGCTGCGGGCGTTTGTCGTCGCGGGATTCCACCGTCCGGGAGAGCTGCGAGAGCGCAATCACCGGGATGTTGAGTTCCTTGGCGATGGCCTTGAGACCCATGGAAATTTCGCCGATCTCCTGCACCCGGTTGCCCTCGGTCCGCGACGTGCCGCGCACCAGTTGCAGGTAGTCGATGATCAGCAGGTCGAGCCCGTGGGTCCGTTGCAGGCGGCGCGCGCGGGCGGCAAGCTGCGAAATCGGGATCGAGGGCGTGTCGTCGATGTAAAGCGGGCAGGATTCGAGGGTCTTGGCGGCATCGACGAAGCGGCGGAATTCGTCCTCCGTCATGTCACCCTGTCGGATCTTGTGCGACGAAATCTCCGAGGCTTCAGCCAGAATACGCGCGGCGAGCTGTTCGGAGCTCATCTCGAGCGAGAAGAAGCCGACAACGCCGCCCTCGACTGCGCCCTGTTTGCCGTCGGGCAGGGTGCCTTTCTTGTAGGCCTTGGCGATGTTGAAGGCGATGTTGGTCGCAAGCGAGGTTTTCCCCATCGAGGGACGCCCGGCGAGGATGATCAGGTCGGAGGGGTGCAGACCCCCCATTTTCTTGTCGAGATCCACAAGTGCGGTGGGAATCCCCGCCATGCCGCCGCCGCGTTCATAGGCGGCGTTGGCGTTCAGCACGGCCTGGGTCACGGCGGAGAGAAACGAGGTAAACCCGGTTTCGCCCTTGCCCTGTTCGGCCAGAGAATAGAGCCGCTGTTCGGCGGCGACGATCTGTTCGCTCGGGTCGCGCGAGTCAGACCCGGAGGCGGCGGAGCCGGAGATTTCATTGCCCAGCTCGATGAGCTGACGGCGCAGGAACAGATCGTAAATCAACTGCGCATAATCGCGCACCGCATAGGTCGAGATCGCCGAGGCCGCGAGCCGCGCCAGATAGGCCGGACCGCCCAGCTCGCGCAGCCCCTCGTGATCCTCCATATAGGCCTTGAGCGTCACCGGCGAGGCCAGCATGTTTTTCGACACGCGCTCGGAAGCTTTCTCGAAAATATCCTTGTGAACCGGATCGAAGAAATGCTCGGGCGAGATGATCGAGGCGATCTTGTCGAACACGTCGTTGTTGGTCAGAAGCGCGCCCAGAAGCTGTTGCTCGGCCTCGATATTGTGCGGCACAGCGCCCGCGTAAGGCGTGATCACGAGCCCCTTCGCGGGAGGCGTGGCCTCACCGTCGTGGTTGCGCACATCCTGAAGATTGGCGATTTCGCTCATGCGTCCGGTTCCTGCTCTCTTCATCTGATTTTGGCGGCTGCCGAGTCGGGCTGCTGCCTGATCCCGCGAGTCGCGTCCTGCTTGCGGTCCGTCCTGATTACCCGGCTGGGGCACGGGTTTCAAAATGTATAACCTGTGGAAAACTCCGCTGCGCTGTCGCATGGCGGATAACTGCCTGAGGCCAAAGCGAAACGCCGCCCACGGGGGCGGCGCTGAAATTTTTCGCAACAGGCCGGGGGTCAGGCTTTCTTGTGCTTTTCCTGCCAGGCATGCGGCGCGCCGAGGAAGTGCTCGACCTCCGCCAGAGCCGACGCGTCGAAGGTTTTCTGGCGTTTCGCCTCTTCGAGTACGTCCCACCAGGTGCAGAGGCTGATCAGCTTGACGCCGTGATCCGCCAGACGCTTTTCGGTGTCCGGGAAGATGCCGTAGTAGAAGATCACCGCCGTCCAGTTGCAGGTCGCGCCGGTGTCGCGGATCGCGTCGACGAAGGAGAGTTTCGAGCCGCCATCGGTGGTCAGGTCCTCGACCAGCAACACGCGCTGATCCTCGGACATTTCGCCTTCGATCCGGGCGTTGCGACCGTAGCCTTTGGGTTTCTTGCGCACATAGGTCATCGGCAGGCCGAGACGGTCGGCGACCAGCGCGGCAAAGGGGATGCCCGCGGTTTCGCCGCCGGCGATGTTGTCGAACGCTTCGAAGCCCGCTTCGCGCATGATCGAGATCGCCATGAAATCCATCAGCGTCGAGCGGATGCGCGGGAAGGAAATCAGCTTGCGACAGTCGATATAGGTCGGCGAGGGCAGACCGGAGGCGAGGATATAGGGCTCTTCCGGGCGGAAGTTCACCGCGCCGATTTCCAGGAGCATGCGCGCCGTCAGACGGGCGATTTCGGTTTGATCGGGAAAGGAGGAGGGGATCATGATCGGTCCTTCGTCTTAGGCGTCCACGCTCCAGTGGAGCGGCATCTGCGGGTCGAATACGGTCACGGGACCATTGGCGCTGTCGATCTTGGCCGGGTAGGTGACGGGCGCGCCCTTGCGGAGCGTGATCGTCGCCTCGTTGAGCGGCAGGCGGTAGAAATTCGGCCCGTTCACCGAGGTGAATTTTTCGAGGTTTTCAAGTTTGCCTTCGCGCTCGAACACTTCGGCGAGGATCGACATGGTGTTGGTCGCGGTGAAGCACCCGGCACAGCCACAGGAACTTTCCTTGTCGTGATCGAGATGCGGGGCGCTGTCGGTGCCGAGGAAGAAATGCGCGTCGCCCGAGGTCGCCGCAGCGACGAGGGCAAGGCGGTGGGTTTCACGTTTCGCCACCGGCAGGCAGTAGTAATGCGGTTTGATGCCGCCGACGAGGATGTGGTTGCGGTTGATCACCAGGTGATGCGTGGTGATCGTGCCGCCCATGTCATCGCCCTGAGCGGAGACGTAATCGACGCCGTCCTTGGTGGTGATGTGCTCCATCACCACGCGCAGGCCGGGGGTCTTGCGGCGGATCGGGTCGAGCACGGTGTCGATGAACACGGCCTCACGGTCGAAGATGTCGACCTCGGGGGTGACGACCTCGCCATGGGTGCAGAGCGGCAGGCCGATCTCGGCCATTTTCTCGAGCACGGGGCGCACCTTGTCGAAATCGCGCACGCCGGAGGCGGAGTTGGTCGTCGCGCCCGCCGGGTAGAGTTTGACGGCTTTCACCAGACCGGAGGCATGGGCGGCGGCCACGTCCTCGGGATCGGTTGCCTCGGTGAGATAGAGCGTCATCAGCGGCTCGAAGGTGCCGCGGCCCGGATTGGCCTTGAGAATGCGCTCGCGATAGGCCGCAGCCTCCGCGCCGGTGACCACCGGGGGCACGAGGTTCGGCATGACGATGGCGCGGGCGAAATGGCGCGCGGTTTCGGGCAGAACGGCCTCCATCATCGCGCCATCGCGCAGATGCAGATGCCAGTCGTCGGGGCGGCGGAGCGTGAGTGTGTCGGTCATGGCCTTGCCTTAGCGCGATCCGGGACAAAGCGCCAGATGGTGCGGGGCCCCGGTTGCGCTTATTTTTTAAGCCACTGGTCAGTTTTTCGCCCCGGTGTTTCGCTCCGGGATTGAA
This sequence comes from Celeribacter ethanolicus, assembly GCF_002407265.1. Classification (NCBI taxonomy): domain Bacteria; kingdom Pseudomonadati; phylum Pseudomonadota; class Alphaproteobacteria; order Rhodobacterales; family Roseobacteraceae; genus Celeribacter; species Celeribacter ethanolicus. The sequence goes on along the minus strand of NZ_CP022196.1, from coordinate 1,495,404 downwards.
GCCCCCCGCTGCGCGCGGCTAGGGTCGAGGCCGACCCGGAGGATTTCATGCTCGACACGCCCCATGCCAGTGATGCCGCCCGCTTGCAGCGCGTGCGCGGGCGTGCCCATGTGGTGATGGGGGCGCGGGGACTGAAGGATTTGTATCAACAGGGCTCCGCCAAGGCGATGTTACCGAAGGTGCACAGCGCCGTTCCTGAGGTGGTTTTTCTCAATACATCCGGGGGGTTGACCGCCGGGGACCGGCTGGATTACCGGCTTGAGGTCGAAGCAAACGGGGCGCTGATCGGCACGACGCAGACCGCCGAGCGCGCTTATGCCTCTGTCGCGGGTGGGGCGGATGCCGAAGTGTCCGTGAGCCTCCATGCCGGGGCGGGGGCGCGGCTCGACTGGTTGCCGCAGGAGACGATCCTGTTCGAGACCGCGCGGCTGACGCGCCGGACGACGGCGGAGATCGCGGGCGATGCGCATTTTTTGTTCTCCGAGATGGTGGTTCTGGGACGCGCGGCGATGGGGGAGACCATCGAGACGCTGCACCTGTCGGATCGCCGGGAAATTCATCGGGCCGGACGGCTGGAATTCATCGAACCGCTGGAGATCGACGCCGGGCTTTTGGCGCTCCGGGACAATCCGGCGCTTTTGTCGGGGGCGCGGGCGATTGCCACCGTGGGGCTGTTCGCACCGGGGGCGGAAGCGCTTGCCGATCTGGTCAAACCGATACAGCATGAGAACGTCTCCGCCGGGGTGTCCGGCTGGAACGGCAAGCTGGTGATCCGGGCGATGGCACCCGATGGCTATCCTCTGCGCCGCTATGTGGCACAGGTTTTGAAGACGATCAGACAGGCGGATTTGCCGCGTGTCTGGCAAATGTGACAGCGAGGGACGGGAATGAACCTGACGCCGAGAGAAAAAGACAAGCTGCTGGTCTCGGTCGCAGCCATGGTGGCGCGCAATCGGTTGGAACGCGGTGTAAAGCTGAACCACCCGGAGGCGATCGCGCTGATCACCGATTTCGTGGTCGAGGGCGCGCGCGACGGCAAGATGGTGTCGGAACTGATGCAGGCCGCGGCGCATGTGATCACCAAGGATCAGTGTATGTCCGGCGTGCCGGAGATGATCCACGAAGTGCAGGTGGAGGCGACCTTCCCGGACGGGACGAAACTTGTGACCGTGCACCACCCGATCCGTTGACTTGAGTATTTGGACCATCAGAAAGCAGGAGGCGCGCCGATGATACCCGGTGAGTATTTCATTCAGGACGGCGAGATCGAGCTGAACGCGGGGGCGGAAGTGACGACGATCACCGTGTCCAACACCGGCGACCGCCCGGTGCAGGTCGGCTCGCATTACCATTTCTATGAGACCAACGCGGGGTTGGCGTTCGACCGTGCGGCGGCGAAGGGCAAGCGCCTCGATATTGCCGCAGGCACGGCCGTGCGGTTCGAGCCGGGGCAGACGCGGGAGGTCGATCTTGTGCCTCTGGCGGGTGCGCGCGAGGTGTACGGGTTCAACCAGAAGATCATGGGTAAGCTGTGATCCGGTTTGTACTCATGTCGCTGGCCGTTCTGGGGTCTCCCGTTCTGGCGCAGGAGGCCGAGGTCGATTGTGCAAATGCGATGACCCAGATGGATATGAACATCTGTGCCGGGCGCGATTACAGGGCGGCGGATGAGGATCTGAACCTGGCCTATCAGAACGCCATTGCGGTGGCGAAAGAGTGGGATCTGGGCCTGTCGGAGGACCTGCGCGGTGCCGAGGATACGCTGCGCGAGGCGCAGCGGGCGTGGCTCCCCTATCGCGACAAGGTCTGTGAAGCGACCGGATTTCTGGTGCGCGGCGGTTCGATGGAACCGATGATCGTGGCGCGCTGTCTTGAGACTGTCACACGGCGGCGGACCGAAGACATCCGCGCCGTTTACGAGATGAACTGAGAGGGACAAGATGCCTGCAAAAATCTCCCGCGCCACTTATGCCGACATGTTCGGTCCGACCACCGGCGACAAGGTTCGGCTGGCCGATACCGATCTGATCATCGAGGTTGAGCGTGACCTGACCTCAGAGCTTGCGGGCCGGGGCAGGAATGCTCCGCTTTATGGCGAGGAGGTCAAATTCGGCGGGGGCAAGGTCATTCGCGACGGTATGGGCCAGTCACAGAAAAGCCGCGCCGAGGGTGCCGTCGATACGGTGATCACCAATGCGCTGATCCTCGACGTGACCGGGATTTACAAGGCCGACATCGGGTTGAAGGACGGGCGGATCGCGGGCATCGGCAAGGCCGGAAACCCGGATACCCAGCCGGGTGTCGATATCATCGTCGGGCCGGGCACAGAGGCGATTGCGGGCGAGGGGCGGATCATCACGGCGGGGGGCTTTGACAGCCATATTCACTTCATTTGTCCGCAGCAGATCGAGGATGCGCTGCATTCCGGGCTGACCTGTATGCTGGGCGGCGGCACGGGGCCGGCGCATGGCACGCTCGCGACGACCTGTACGCCGGGGCCCTGGCATCTCGGGCGGATGTTGCAGGCACTGGACGGTGTGCCGATGAACATCGCGCTCGCGGGCAAGGGCAATGCCTCGCAACCCGGTGCGCTTGTCGAGATGGTCAAGGCGGGGGCGGCGGCGCTTAAGCTGCATGAGGATTGGGGGACGACGCCCGGCGCGATTGATTGTTGCCTCTCGGTGGCCGATGACATGGATGTGCAGGTGATGATCCACACGGATACGCTCAACGAGAGCGGGTTCGTGGAAAACACACTGGCGGCCATCAAGGGCCGGACGATCCACGCCTATCACACCGAAGGCGCGGGTGGCGGCCATGCGCCGGACATCATCAAGGTGGTGGGGCATGAGAACATCCTGCCCTCGTCGACGAACCCGACGCGGCCCTTTACCCAGAACACTCTGGAAGAGCATCTCGACATGCTCATGGTCTGTCACCACCTCGACAAGTCGATCCCCGAAGACGTAGCCTTTGCCGAAAGCCGCATTCGCAAGGAGACGATTGCGGCGGAAGACATTCTGCATGACATGGGGGCGTTTTCGGTGATTTCGTCGGACAGTCAGGCGATGGGCCGTGTGGGCGAGGTGATCATCCGCACATGGCAAACCGCTGATAAAATGAAGAAACAGCGCGGGCGCCTGTCGGATGAGACCGGCGACAATGACAATGTACGGGTCAAGCGCTATGTCGCGAAATACACGATCAACCCGGCGATTGCGCATGGCATGAGCCAGCATATCGGCTCCATCGAAGTGGGCAAACGCGCGGATCTGGTGATCTGGTCGCCGGCGTTTTTCGGCGTGAAGCCTGAGATGGTTTTGCTGGGCGGCTCGATTGCCGTGGCGCAGATGGGTGATCCGAACGCCTCGATCCCGACTCCGCAGCCGGTTTACACGCGACCGATGTTCGGGGCGATGGGACGCGCTGTGGAAAACTCTGCCGTGCTCTTCGTGTCCCAGGCGGCACAGACCGATGGCATCGGCAAGCAGCTCGGTCTCGCCAAGCAGACGCTCGCGGTGGAGAACACCCGCAACATCGGCAAATCCTCCATGGTGATGAACAACGCGACGCCCGAGATCGAGGTGAACCCTGAGACCTATGAGGTGCGGGCCAATGGAGAGCTTTTGACCTGTGAACCGGCGACCGAATTGCCGATGGCGCAGAGGTACTTCCTGTTCTGATACGGAAGGCGGCGTAACTGCCCAGAAAACATGCAAGCCCCGTCTTCGATCCGGCGGGTGTTGCATCAAGCTTCGGTCGCGCGCAGGGTTCAATTGTTTGTTCAGATAATTCCTGTAGCCTGAAAGCACAGGGAGGAAACCCGTATCAAAGAGGTTTCCATGCAGCATGTTGCCAATATCGCAATCCTGACGCCCTGTTTGCGGGCGCGGCTCGATCTGTTTTTCGCCACGCTGGGGCAGGGGGTGAACGCCTATGCCGTGCGCCGCAAACGGCTTGGGGAACTGGCCCGGCTCGATGCACTGAGCGATGAGGAATTGCTGGCCATGGGCATCACCCGTGATCGCATCCCGCATTACGTGTTCCGGGATCTGTTTTGCGTCTGACGGACGTGCTGACCGCGACGGTTCCGACGCCGTGTGCGGCGGGTGTGGACGAAGCTTCGTTGCCGTTTGGGCCGCGTTCAGTAAGGCAGGATTTCGGCCCGTGATTGCGGCCTGCGATTTAAGGGCGTGAAAGCAGCGGCATGATCTGAGGTGCGTTGAGCGCGGCGGGCAAGGCGTCGTCCTCACGCTCTTCGATGCGGATCGAAGTGACCTGTTTGGTCGCGTAATAGAGATCGTCGCCGAGCGTGTCGGGCGGCAGTTTCGAAATGTCGAAGACCTGATAGGCGGTGTGGGACACCACGAGGTCACAGGTCAGGCCGTGATACCGACCGGAGGCGCAGGAGGAGATGAAACCGGCTTCGAGCGCGGCCTCGCGAGCGCGCAGTTCCGCGATTTTGCGGCGCAGGCGGGCCAGCTCATCAACGGGAGAGAGGGACATATCCATGGTCTTTTTCCTTCTGGAGAAAGGGGTTGGAATAGGGGGATGTCAACCGTCACCTCCGATCGCGAGGCGGCGACTTGAAAAGGCGGCGGGCAGGGTGTCGTCATCTGCGATGCCATCCTGTCCGAAACCGAGATCGGCTTCGGCTTCGAGCGTGCGGGCCAGATCGAGCGCGTCGGGCAGGGTGGCCGGGGGGAGCGGCGCGTCGGCATCCGCCTGCATCCGGGCCAGGATCTCTTCCTGAAGCCCGGCGAGAGGTTGCAAATCGGCATGTCCCGTGGGGCGCAGGTCACGCGGGGTTGCGCCCTCGGTCGCATCTGCCGCCTCAACCGGGGGGAGCTCCGGGCTTGCCGCGCGCGGCGATGCCGATTTCAGTCCGAAGGGATCTTCGGCCTGCACGAAAGGATCGGAAGCGCAGAGCGTTTCGGGGACGAGCGTCGCGCTGATCGCCGGTTCTTCCGAGCTTCCCGGATCGGCGATGAACGCGGCAGGGGAGGTGTCGTCGATGATGTCGTCGACTGCATCCTCCGCAGCCATCTCCGCGCCGGATTCCGAAGTCTCGAGCGTGTGGTTCGATGCGCCGTCTTTCGGGCCGAGGGGGGCGCCGATGGTGCGTATGATGGCAGGGTTTGCGTCCGGTGCTTCCGCAAGATGCCCTGCGACTTCGGCGACCGGACTGTCCGGCTCCGCGAGCCTCGCGACGGTGTCCGACGGGTCCTTGATGACCTCCGCCGCGAGGTCGTGGGACGTGGCGGGCTGGTCGCTCATCGGCTCCGCCACTTCTTGCGCTGTCTGCTCCGTGTCGGTCTCCATGGCCGGGTCGAAGAGGCTTTCTGAGCGGGTGATAAACGGGAGGTCGCCGGGGGGCGTGTCAGCGTCCCCGGCGTCGAGGCCAGCGCGGCTCATGTCGTCGGACACAGGCTGTGTCGCCAGGGAGCCCGTGGCGCGCGGCGCCAGAAGGACAACGGTTTCCTCGGATACGCGGAACATATCCGGGTTCAGCAGCGACTCCTGTGGCAGATATTCGGGCGCGATGCGACGGGGGCGACGGGTTTCGATCACCGCCATGCGCCCGGCGCCAAGCACTTTGTCACAGCCCTGCTCACTGGCAAAGGTCAGAATTTCATCACATAATTCCGCTTCAAGCTCCCGCAGCCGGGCAATTTCGGCGCGCAGCGTGAAAAGTGCGTCGACGGCCTCGAAAGGGGCGTCGGGGGTGCTATGATCGAATGACGAAAGACGCATGGGCAGGATCTCCTTGCCTTACATTTGGGGGCGAGTCGGTTAAGAAAGTCCCAATTCCCGGCAGGAGGATGAGAAATGAGCGGTTTGAAAGCCTATGAACTCAGCGAAGCTGGTGCCGCGGCGGCCACGGATCACGTTGCGCTGACCTATGATCAGCGGCTTCTGCGGCGCAAGAAACTGGTGACCGAGGGCGGTCTGACGGTGTTCGTCGATCTGCCGCAGACGGTGTCGATCGGCGAGGGCGACGGCTTTCTCTGCGAAGACGGCACGGTGATCGGGGTGCGGGCCGCCGAGGAAGAGCTTTATGCGGTGACCGGCGAGACGGTGACGCGCTATGTCTGGCACATCGGCAACCGGCATACGCCTTGTGAAATTGCCGCCGACAGGTTGGTGATCCAACGCGATCCGGTTTTGAAAGCGATGCTGGAACAGCTTGGCGCGCAAGTCACTGAGATCGTGGCGCCGTTCACGCCGGAGGGCGGGGCCTATGGCCACGGCCGGACGATGGGTCATGATCATGGGGGGCATGATAACGGGCACAGCCATGCCCACGGGCATTCTCATGGACATGACCATTCCCATGACCACCATCACGCGCATGATCATGAATACCACCATCATCATGATTGAGCGAACATGACGGACCGCGCGCTTCTGACGCTGACGCAATGGCTCTCGCCCGCTTTCCCGCTGGGCGGGTTCGCCTATTCGCATGGGCTGGAACTGGCGATCAGCGACGGGCAGGTGCGCGATGCGACCGGGCTTCGGGGCTGGCTCGACGCGGTCTTGACCCGTGGCGGCGGACGGGCGGATGCCTGGCTGTTATCCATGGTGCTGCACGGCGCGGATGCCGATGAGATGGCGGTACTGGCGGAGGCTCTGGCGGGGTCGAAAGAGCGCTGGGCGGAGACATTTGAACAGGGTACAGCCTTTGCGCGCACGGTGGCGGAGATGGGCGGCCCCAAGCGCCCGGCGCGGGCGTTGCCGGTGGCGGTGGGCGAGGCGGCGCGCGGTCTCGGGCTTTCTGAAAAAACGGTGATCTCGCTTTACCTTCATAGCTTTACCTCGAATCTTGTGTCCGCAGGTGTGCGATTCATTCCGCTCGGGCAAGCGGCGGGGCAAAGCGTGCTCTCAGAGCTGCACGAGCGGATCGACAGGGTGGCGGAAGAGGCGCTGGGCGCGACGGTCGACGGGCTGTCGACGGGCGCGTTTGCCGCCGATCTCAACGCGGCGCGTCATGAGGACATGGATGTGCGGATTTTCAAGACATAACAGGAGGCAGACATGGCATCACCGAACGGGGCGTTGCGCGTTGGCATTGGCGGGCCGGTGGGCGCGGGGAAAACGACGCTGACCGGGGCGCTGGCGAAGGCGCTGTCGGAGAAGTATTCCATCGCGGTCATCACCAATGACATCTATACGCGCGAGGATGCCGAGGCTCTGATGCGCCAACAAATCCTGCCGATGGAGCGCATTCGCGGCGTGGAAACCGGCGGCTGTCCGCATACGGCGATCCGCGAAGATGCCTCGATCAACTTGGCCGCCGTGGCCGACCTGTCGGAAAAATTTCCCGATCTGGACGTGATCCTGATCGAGAGTGGCGGCGATAATTTGGCGGCGACGTTTTCGCCGGAACTGGCGGATCTGACGATCTATGTGATCGACACGGCGGCCGGACAGGACATTCCGCGCAAACGCGGGCCGGGAGTGACGCGCTCCGATCTTCTGGTCGTCAACAAGGTGGATCTGGCGCCTTATGTGGGGGTCGACCGGGCGTTGCTCGAGGAAGACACCAAGCGGGCGCGGGGCCAAGGCACCTATGTCATGGCGGCGCTGCGCCATGGCGAAGGGGTGGACGAGATCGTGCGGTTCGTCGAGGAGGAAGGTGGCCTCGGTTAAGGCCAACCTCTGAGACAACGGCGGTCTTTTGAGAGACCGCCGGGCTCCGTCAGGCGTTTTCCTGAAACGGCGTTTCCAGCTCGGGCAGGGTGATGTTGCGCTCCTCGAGCACTTCGAGCGCGATGTCATAGGCCTTACGGAAGCGCGGGGCGTATTTGCGGTTGCGCAGCACATGGCGGCACAGCAGCGCGGTCTGATAGGGCCGGGCTTTGGGAGCGCTTTCGGCCAGGAGCCGGCGCAGATAGCCGAGGTGATTGCGGCGTTTGCGCAACGCACGGGTGATGGCGCGCTGATCTAGCTTGCCATCAATCGCGGCCTCGAGGATCGGGGCGAGCGCGCCCATTTCGAGCATCTCGAATTCCGGGTCGGTGCCGAACAGGCGGCAGGGAATGCGGTTGACATGCGGCTGGTTGAACAGCGCGGCATGCATCGCATCTTCGCTCACCCGCGGGTCATAGAGCACAAAGGCCTTCTCCGCCCCGTCGACCATGTCGGGGGCGAAACCGTAGCGGCTGGTGAAATCCATCCGGCGGGTTTTCGGGAAACGCCGGTCCCAGCTTGCCAGACGCCCGTCGAGCGTGGCTTGCGGCGCGATGGCGATGACGGTCGTACCGGGGGCGACGACGGAATAGGCCGCCGCGGCATAGCCACAGGCGCCTGCGCCGTAGAACACGACCTGATCGAAATCCTCGAAGAAGCCGTCGTCCACAAGGCGGTCGAAATAGCGGTAGATGTTTTTCGAGCGGAACCAGCGGTCTTTCGGGTCGAGATCGTTGGCCATGAGCGTCAGCGAGGACCAGCCATGCCGGGCGGCGAGCATCATGCCCGTGGGATAGCCCTTGTCATTGCGCTCGGTCGCCTGTTCGAACGTGTCGAAACTGACCAGGAGGCGAGGTTTTTCGTCGAGGAAGGCGGCGGCGAAGCGGTCGCCAAGCGGTTCGTAATAACCGTGTTCTTCACAGAATTCCTCAAGCGCCTCGGCCCATTCGTCACGGGGCAGATCGGAAATGTCCTGAACGTCGCGGATGGCGGTCTGTAGCGCGGTCTCGGCTTGGCTCATAAGACGTCTCCTCATGCTCGTGGCCCCGGTCTCTGCGAGGGCTTTGCGCGGTCGTTAAAAGGCCCTCTGTCAGCCCCATGGTGCCGGACCGGTGATCCGGGGCTCTGGGGCAGGAGAAGGCCGAAATGGTTACTGTTGCATTATCCAAACTAGCACTTTCGACGGCGAGGGAAAGGAATTCCTCTGTCTTTCGCGCGACTGTTACCGGTTGCGAAACGATGTGCGATTTTCGGGCAGTTTGGTCGCCTGGCGTCGGAAATTGTGACGAAATTGGACAGGGTGGAACGGGCATCCGTTTAGCGCATGCCGCCCGGGGCGACTCGGCTTTTGGCTGGCTGATTCCAGGCCCCGTTTCCGGAATTCTACAGGGGGCGACAGAATACAGAAATCCCAGAAATGGGCTCCAACCCAACCTGCGCCGTTCGGTAGAAACCGGCTCAGGAAACGGGGTTCAGGACAGATGTCTTGCAGCAGATGGCCTTAGCCGAGAATGATGCCGATGGTCACCGCACCGAGCCCCATGGCGGAGACCAGAAGCGCCACCAGATTAAGGGCCACGACCTTTTGCAGGCGGGCGCGAATGTCCTCGTCGGAGCCGCCGAGTTTCCTGGCTTTCATCGCCGCGACGATGCAATAGACCAAGAGGCCCACGCCGATCAGCGTCAACACCACGCCGCCCCAGATCAATGCGCCCATGTTCATCTCCCATGCTTGTCGGCCATCCTTCGGGACCGCCTAACGCCTCGGGTCGCGTCAGGCAAGCACGGAAGCGCGCAGAGGCGTTTCCGAGACTTGCCTCACCGTCATCGGACGGGTAGGGATCGGGGCAGATAAGAGCATAAAATCCGAGGAAGGTTTCTATCATGATGGACGACGATATCGAATCCGGCCACAGCTCCGGCCCCGACGCCTCCTACCGCGTCACCGCGGACGAGCTGCGCCAGTTTGTCGAGCGTTTCGAGCGGCTTGAGCTTGAGAAAAAGGACATCGCCGATCAGCAGAAAGAGGTGATGGCCGAAGCCAAAGGGCGCGGTTACGACACCAAGGCGATGCGCAAACTCATTGCGCTGCGCAAGAAGACCGCCGACGAGATCGCCGAGGAAGAGGCGATCCTTGAAATGTATCGGGAAGCTCTGGGCATGCGCTGAGGCGCCTGTTCCGAGGTTCCGTCATGGCCTCCCGACTTGGTCAACGTCTCGGTCACCGCATCGCGCTGTCGCTGATCGCGCTGGTGCTGGGCTTTGGCCTCGGGCTTGTGATGCTTGGGCTGTCCCCGGTTGTGGCCGGGGTCTGTCCGGGCTGTTTCGGGTTTAAAAAGATCGCGCCGGAGGTCTATTCCGAACTGACCGGCCCGACTACCTCGGACGAGATGCTGCGCCGTCTCGTCTTTGCCGAAGCGCGCGTCGAAGCCGCCTTTGGGCCGCAGGAGCGGCCGCGCATGCTGATCTGTTACACCGAGACCTGCAACAAGGTCATGGGGGGCATGGAGGTGCGCGCGATGGCCTATGGCAGTCATCTGTTCTACCTCACGCCTAAGGGGCATGACACGGAGATCATCGCCCATGAGCTGACCCATGTGGCGCTGCATCGCCAGATCGGGCTCAAGGCACAGGCGCGGTTTCCGGCTTGGGTCGATGAGGGGATTGCCACCTATGTGTCGCGCGACCCGCGTTTCGATCTGAACCCGGAGAGTTGCGATCCGGGGCAGGGGGCGTTGCCCGAGAAAGCGCATGACTGGCGGCATTCCATGGGCGCGCGCGATGCGAGTTTCTATGCCGAGGCCGGATGCCGCGTGGCGCGCTGGCTCAAGGCGTATCCGGTGAGCGGGATCGAGGGGCTGGTGGGAGCGTATGTTCCGGAGTGAGGGGGACCTCAAGGCGCGATAAAGCGCACGCCCTGCATGGCTTCGATCCGCTCCAAGTCTTCCTCATAGGCCTCGGTCAGCCGTTCGACGAGGGCTTCGTCCCAGCCGGGCACCTCGATCTCTTCTTCCAAAGCGTCTTCGTCGACATATTTGTCGAGAAAGGCCTGAAGGATGCGGCGGCGCTGTTCTTCGGTCTGGGGTTTGTGGGTGTGCAGATAGGTGCGCAGCCGCTTCATGCCCTCGCGCTTCATGATGGTGGCAAGAATGTCGAGCCCGCCCGACATCGGCACCATCGGGCCGACTCCGGTCATGTCGCGCATCACCTGTGCCCAGGTCAGGGGCGTGTCCTCGAAGGCGAAACAGGTCACGGACGTATCCGGGCAGACGGTCCGGATGCGGGTCAGAAGCCCGGACCAGCGCAGCGTGTCGAGATTGATCCCTGACAGGAAGCTTTGGAAACTGGTGTTCGGGCCGCAATAGGAGAACGCCTCCGGGATGAAGGTCGCCGGGTTACGGACGCCGATGAAGAATTCCATCTGATGGTCGGCAAAAGTGTTGCGCAGCCAGGGGAGTTTGAAATCCGCCTTGCTGTAGAACTGCCCCTTCTCGAAGATGAGCGGGTGCATGCAGATCACATCCTCGTAGGACAGCACCATGCGGGTGCAATCGTCCATATCGAGCATCTGATCGAGCAGCATTTCCTGCGTTTCGGGGCTGGCACGGTTGTTTTTGACCTTTTTCATGATCTGCGGCAGCACATCGCGGTAATGCGAGGGCGGCGGCACCGCCACGCCATGCTCGGCCAGCACTGTCTTGTTCTTGAGAAGCCCGCGCATGAGCTGCGCGCCATTGGTGCAATGGGCGCCGATATGCATGGAGATGATCATGGGCTCTGTCGGTCCTGTCTCTGTTCTTATGCCGTGCCTGATTTTGCGGCGGCGCGTTAGCGTTAATATAACCGGTTTTGCCGGTAGGGAAACCGGATTCGCCCTGAGGTCCGCACGGCAAAATAGCCACGATCCCTTGGATTTTGCGGCGAAACTGGGCTTCACGTCCTGTCGGAAAGGCAGTAAGCCGGAAGAATGACCGACCAAATGACTCAGCCTCCGGCCTGCGATGCCCGCCCGAACGCCCGTCACCACGGGCTCGCGCGCGTGGCGCGCCTGTCGCCCTGGTCGGTCGGGGCCTTTGTCATCGCGGCTCTGGTGCTGATGCCGCTGATCTCCGTGGTCTGGATCGCGTTCCACCCGAGCGTGAACATCTGGCCGCATCTTCTGGCCACCACCCTGCCGCGTTACATGCTGACCACGGCGCTTCTGGCCTTTGGTGTCGCGCTTCTGGCCGCCTGTGTCGGCACCGGTGCCGCCTGGCTCGTGACCATGTATCGCTTTCCCTTCTCGCGCGCGTTTGAATGGCTGTTGCTTCTGCCCTTGGCGATCCCGGCCTATGTCGGTGCCTATGCCCTGGTCGATTTTCTCGAATATGCCGGGCCGGTGCAGACCCTGATGCGCGAGCTGTTCGGCTGGCAGACCTCGCGCGATTATTGGTTCCCGGAGGTGCGTTCTCTGGGCTTTTCGATCATCGTTCTGGCCGCCGCTCTTACGCCCTATGTGTTTCTCATGACCCGCGCGGCGTTTCGCGAGCAATCCGGCTCGGTCTATGAAACCGCCCGCGCATTGGGGGCGGGGCCGTTCGAACGCTTCTGGCGCGTGGGCTTGCCGCTTGCGCGCCCGGCGATTGCGGCGGGGACTGCCATCGTGATGATGGAGACCGTGTCGGATTACGGCACGGTGAGTTATTTCTCGGTGCAGACCCTGACCACCGGGATTTTCTCGACCTGGCTCGAAGGCGGCAACGCCGGCGGTGCGGCGCAGATCGCCTCCGTGGTGCTGGTCGTCGTGTTCCTTCTGGTCGCACTGGAGAAATCTTCGCGCGGGCGGGCGCGCTATTCGCAAGGCGCGCGTCAGGCCCGACCGATTTCGCCGATCCGGCTGACGGGCTGGCAGGGGTTGCTGGCACTGGCGCTCTGTGTCGTGCCCTTCGCGGTGGGGTTCATCCTGCCCGTCGGCGTTATCCTGCACCATGCGCTGGGCGAGCTGGAGCAATGGCTGGAGCCCGGGCTTTTGCAGGCTTTGACCAACACGCTGACCGTGGCAGGTTCCGCCGCGATCCTCACGGTTATTGCCGCGCTCTTCATGGTGTACGGCGTGCGGCTCACCGGGCGCAAACTGCCGCGTCTGGTGCTGCCCTTCACCACGCTGGGCTATGCTGCGCCGGGAGCGGTTCTGGGTATCGGCATCCTGTTTCCGCTCGCCGGTCTCGATCACATTCTGGCCGACGGCATCGCGGCGCTGACCGGACGCGATCCGGGTCTTTTGATGACCGGCACGGCCTTTGCCATCGTCTTTGCCTATGTCGTGCGCTTCTTTGCCATTGCCCAAGGCGCGACCGATGCCGCTCTGGGCCGGGTGGCGCCCTCGCTGCCGATGGCGGCACGCTCGCTTGGGCAGACGCTTGGCGGCACGCTACGCCGGGTCTATGTGCCCCTGATCCGCGGTTCGGTCGGCACGGCGCTTTTGCTGGTCTTCGTCGATTGCGTCAAGGAACTGCCCGCGACGCTGCTGCTGCGGCCGTTTAACTACAACACGCTGGCGACGCGGGTGTTCGAGAAAGCCTCGCTCGAACAGCTCGAAGCGGCCTCTCCCGCAGCCCTTCTGGTGATTTCCGTCGGGCTGGTGGCGGTGCTTCTGCTCGCGCGGTCCGAGAATGCCTCGGACCTGACGTAAGCGGTCATTAAGCAAGTTGTAACCCAATCCTGCTTTGCTCATGCCATGTTCGTGCGGAGTAAGCCGAGGGGGTCGGGCGTGTCAGATCTCTATTGAGCCTTGCGGTTGGCCTGATTTTCCGGGCCTCTGCCCTGACAGTTTCGATCGGCGGAACGTGCCGGGCCCACAGAGGCCTGATCTCCTGTATGGCGACCGCGCACCAGGCATTCGATGCCACACGCCGTGCCGGCGGAAATCGGGTGGTACTGGAGAGGGCGCTGGCTGAAAGAACGACAAATCGCTTGCGCGTCCCTGGTTGCACGCTTAAATGGACGCCTGAATGCCCCTATAGCTCAGCTGGTAGAGCAACTGATTTGTAATCAGTAGGTCCGCGGTTCGAGTCCGTGTGGGGGCACCATTTTTATCAATAAAATCAATAAATTGATGGCCTTCGCCGAGTTCGCGTTTGTTCCGTTTTGAAAAACGGAAGCAATACGGAAGCACGCGGAGGGGAGAATCTGTGTGTGGCTTGGGGGCAACGGCGCTGAGGGGGTCGAGGGCAGGTCAAATGAAGTGGCCTCAATGCCTAGACCACTTCAGAAGAAAGCTGTCACAGAGATTGCGAATGTCGAGCGTGCGACAAGACCGCTTTGACGTCACGAACGTCCGAACGCGGCCTCTTCTGCATATTCAATCGTACGAGGTATTCGGCTTACCACGCCGGGGCGGGTCTCGCATAAGCGCGTCGAACATGCGCAGTTTCTGGGCATCCGTGAGGGTGGCCCGGTGCGCCTTCGCTACCTCTAGCAACGTGTCGTAAGCCTGCCGGTGGAACCCGGCAAACTCTATCAGCACGTCAAGGTCGGAGGCGTCGGGGTTGACCTGCCATAAGAACGCGGCAAGGTCTTCCGGCGTCGGATACGGGTCTTTCCAACTGAAAGGTTTGTCGGTGGTGAAATTCATCTTAACCAAAGCGCACCACCTTTCCGCTTTCCTGCTCCGCGCCGGTCAGGTGCGCGGCCCACGCCTCCATAATCGGGCGTCGGCGCTCAATGGCCTGTCCGCGCCGGTATGCACCCTCAACCCCGCCGACGGTGTGCGCCAAAACCATTTCGGCCAGTTCGCGCGGGTACTCGGTCATATCGCCAGCCCAGTCGCGGAACGTACTGCGCAGGCCATGCGGCACCGCCGGGGCTTTGCTCGTTTCGTCAATCCAGCCGACCCCGTCTTGTTCCAGCTTGGCGGCGTGCATTCGGCGCATGGTGGCGCTCAAGGTCATGTCGGAAAGCTCACCGCCACGCGGTGCCGGGAACACAAGCGGATTGCCCTGCATGCGGGGCAGGGCTTTCAGGAGGTCGAGGGCAACCGTGGGGAGGGGCACAGTGTGCGCCTGACGCATTTTCATGCGCTCCGCCGGTATCTCCCAAACGCCCGCGTCGAGGTCTATCTCCTCCCATGTGGCCCCGCGCACGTTGCCAGAGCGCACGGCGGTTAGGGCCAGGAACTCCAAGGCGCGCGACCCCATGCCTGCGCATTGGCGAAGTTCAGCGAACCATTCAGCCGCCCGCGCGATGGGCACCGCAGGCATGTTGCGCACGTCGCGCACCGCCTTGGCCGGGGGCAGGACCGCCGCCAAGTTGCCGACCCATCGAGCAGGGTTGTCTCCCTTGCGGTAGCCCCTCACGATTGCCGACGCGATAATCAACTCCATGCGCGAACGTACCCGACCGGCGGTTTCGTTCTTGGTGTCCCAAAGCGGCTGAATGATCTTTAGCACGTCTTGCACGGTGATTTCGTCCACCGGCATTTTGCCAATCACGGGGAAGGCGTACCGGCGCACAGGCGACTCCCATTGCATCTGTGCTTTGTATGTTTTGAACGTGGCGCGCTTAATGTCCACATAGTCATCCAGCGCCTTTTCGAAGGTGTAAGCCTTGGCGTCTGCCTCGCGCGCTTTGGCGGCGTTCTTGGCTCGGGTCTCTTCCTTCTCAGCCTTGGTGTCGATGCCAAGCTGCGCCTTGGCGCGCTGTTCCTTGGCTTTGTCCTTGGCGTCTTTGAGGCCGTATTCCGGGTATCCGCCTAGTCCAAGCTCGCGGCTCTTACCATTCACTGACACGCGAAGGAGCCAGCTCTTGCTCCCTTTCGGTGTGATTTGGATGTATAGGCCGGGCACGCCTTCCACGCCGTAGCGCTCGGGCTTGTTATTGGCACCCGTGTGGGGCAGGGCGTCCAGTTGCTTGACGGTGGAGAGTTTGGGTTTCGCCATGGGTAGCTCCGCTCTGTGATTCTACCCACTTTTTAGTAATCGAACTTTTGGAAAGCAACTCCTTACCCATTTTCTACCCCAGATTTTTGCTGCGCTTGGCTGCAAACGGCTGCGCAGGGTTGCGCACGGTTTTTTAGTTTATATATTGTAAGTGTTTGAACTGGTGTAATTAATTGCGCATGGTTGAGCGTGGTCGCTTATGATCTATGGCAAAGTGTGGGGGCACCATTTTTCACTTAAAAAATCAACATCTTGCGAGACATCGTCGCGTTCGCGTTTGCTCCGTTTTGAAAAACGGAAGCAATACGGAAGCACGCGGCGGGAAGAATCTCGGTGTGGCGAGAGGGCAACGGTAGTTTTCATACCCGGCCACTTACTGGCTCCATGCGTTTGACCCAACCAAGGCTGAATCAGATGTAGTGGCACACCGCTGGACACAGCATGAAGCACAAAGCTATGCTCCAGAAGTCGCGGGCGTTGGGTTTCGTGCAGTACCATGTGACGGGCCGGGGCCCGCTTTGCAGAACGAAACGATAGCCCTGTTCGCCCTGTCGATCCGGCGCTACAAAGCCCTATGAGTATCGCGTTTGCCACCGTCCAACAGTTCCTTGATGCACCGTTCGACACGGTGATCGACGTGCGTGCGCCGTCCGAGTTTGCTGAGGACCATGTGCCCGGCGCGATCAACCTGCCGGTGCTTTCGGATGTCGAACGGGCCGAGGTCGGGACGGTCTACAAACAATCGCCCTTTCTGGCGCGAAAGCTCGGTGCGGCTCTGGTGGCGCGCAACGCCGCCGATCATATCGAGGGGCCGCTGGCCGACAAGGAGGGCGGCTGGCAGCCGCTGGTCTATTGCTGGCGCGGCGGGCAGAGGTCGAATTCCTTTGCCATCATCCTGCGCCAGATCGGCTGGCGGGTGGAGGTGGTCGAGGGCGGGTACAAGAGCTGGCGCAAGGCGGTGATCGGCATGTTGTACGACGCGCCGCTGCCGCATCGTTTCGTGCTGATCGACGGTAATACCGGTACGGCCAAGACCGATCTGTTGCAGCGGGTGGCGGCGCGGGGCGGGCAGGTGCTCGATCTCGAAGGCATTGCCAATCACCGCGGCTCGATCTTTGGCGGCATGGGCGATCAACCGGCGCAGAAAGGCTTTGAGAGCCGGCTTGCGGCGGCGCTTGCGCGGCTCGACCCCGCGAGGCCGCTGCTGGTGGAGGCGGAAAGCTCGCGGATCGGCGAGCTGTCGGTGCCGCCTGCGCTCTGGGCGGCGATGTGCGCCGCACCGCGCATCGAGGTGAGCGCGCAATTGAGCGCCCGGGCGCGCTATCTTGCCGAGGCCTACGCGGATCTTGTCGAAGATGCCGAGCTGATGGCGGCGCGGCTCGATCAGCTTGTTCCCTTGCAAGGCCATGCGCGGGTCGATGCTTGGCGGGAGATGGCGGCGCGGGGCGATGTCGTCGAACTGGCGGCGGCGCTCATGGCGCAGCATTACGATCCACGCTACGAGAAAGCCCGCGCCCGCCATGCGCCCGAGATGCTGGCACATGTCGATCTCGGCGATATGAGCGTAGCCGCGCGCGAAGATGCGGCGGCGGGCATTACACGCTTTATGGAACAGCTCTAAAGCGTCACGCCTTTAATCAGAAAAAGGCAGGGCGCGTGTCAGGCTTATATCTTGTACTGCGGTCCGCCAAAATCTGTGTCTCAGCTTTTTGGCGGACCGCCTTAAGCATCGATCGTGAGCCGCACGGGGCCTTTGGTGATCTCCCCGATCAGGGCGGCCTCGTAGCCTGCCGCCCGAAGCGCCGTCACGCATTTCTCCGCCCGCATCGGTGACAGACAGGCCAGAAGCCCACCGGCGGTTTGCGGGTCGAACAGGAGATCGGCCAGCGCCCCTTCCGGGCCCTGATATTCTGCGGTATAGGCGCGGTTCGCGGTGTAGATCGTCGAACGCATGCCTGTCATGGATTGCTCCAAAGCACCGGGCAGCAGTGGCACATCGTCGAGCCGGAGCACCGCGCCGACTTCCGAGGCGCGACAGATACCCAAGAGATGCCCCGCCAGGCCGAAGCCGGTGACATCGGTCATCGCATGGGCATTGCCCAAAATGCGCGCCGCCTCGCCGGAACTTTGAACCATTGAGGCATAGGCGGCCTCCATGTCGCGCCCGCTGGCCTTCATCTCCATCTCTGCGGCGAGCATCACGCCGGTGCCCAGAGGTTTGGTCAGGATGAGCCGATCGCCGGGGCGGGCGCCCTTGAGTGTGATCGGCTGATCCAGCAGGCCGGTGACGGTGAAGCCGACGGAGAACTCGGATCCCATCGCGGTGTGCCCGCCGATGATCTCCGCGCCTTCCTCGGTGAAGACATCGCGCGCGGCCTGCATGATTTCCGCCAGCCAGCCCTCCTGCAACGCCGCGCTCATTTTCGGTAGGGTGACGGTCATGAGGGCAGCCTGAGGCGAGGCCCCCATGGCCCAGACATCGCCGAGCGCATGGATCGCGGTGATCCGCGTCATCAGCACCGGGTCCTCGACAAAGGCGCGCAGGTGATCGACAGAGGCCACCTGCCAGGTGTCGCCATGGGTCAGGAGGGCGGCGTCGTCGCCCGCCAGATGCAGCACGTCACGCCGCTCCACACCCGGTTGGTCGCGCAGCACACGGGAAAGGATATCGCCGCCCACCTTGGCGCCACAGGCGCCGCACATCGGTTTCTTGTCCTCGACCTCTTCGCGCAGCCCTTCGGCCACCTGTGCGGGCAGGGCTGGGGGCGTCATCGGGGTCAATTCCTTGAGTTTCTGCATGAATTTCCGGTCGATCCGGTCTTTCCAGCGCCACATCAGCGGGCCGGATGTCACAAGCCCCGCCTTGTCGGCGAGTGCGGATTGGCCCCCCAAAGAGATCAGTTTGAGATAGTCCTTTTGCGGTTTGTAAGGACGCAGGCGTACTCCGGGGCCCTCGCTCAGACAGGCGCGCAGGTTGTCGAACAGCACCGGGGCCTCGCGCACCGCATAGACGCCCGCCTTGGGGCGTGGATCGAAGCCGAGATGGGCACAATCTCCCGCCGCGAAAATGCGCGGGTCGGAGGATTGCAGCGTCGGGCCGACGGTGACGAAGCCGTCGTGCAGATCGAGGCCGGTGTCGGCGAGCCAATCATAGGGCCGCGCGCCCGCCGTGCCGAGGGTGAAGAAACTGTCGAGCGCACTGCCATCGGAAAAGCGGACCCGATCCGCTTCGACCCGGGCGACCTCGGCTTGCGGGCGCAAGGTGACGCGCAAATCGGCGAGGGTTTTGAGCAGGCGGTGCCGGGTCGGCGCGCGCATCTCGGAAAGGATTTCGCCCCGGTCGATGAGCGTGATCTCTATCTGCGGCAGATCGCCCAGACGATGCGCCATGGCCGCGGCGAGTTCCGCGCCCGCGACCCCGCCCCCGATCACCGCCATATGGGGCAGGACCTCACCCTGACGCGCGGCGGTCTGAAACGCGTCCCACCGGGTCGCAAAGCGCTCGAGCGGTTTGGCTGGCACGCCGAACTCGGAAAACCCGTCCAGATCGGGCATGGCGGAGGTGATGCCTATGTCGATGGAGGCATAATCGTAGCGGATCGGCGGGTGGCCTTCGACATGCACCAGACGGGCGTCGCGGTCGATCCCGGTGGCCCGACCGAGGAGCACCCGCGCACCAGCAAAACGCGCCAGTCGCACCAGATCGAGCTCCAACTCTTCGCGTTGGTAATGCCCGGCCACAAACCCCGGCAACATGCCGGAATAGGCCGCCACCGCGCCCGGGTTGATCACCGTCACGCGCACGCCGGGCAGGGGCTTCATCCCCCAGCGTTTCAGGATCAGCGCATGGCTGTGTCCGCCGCCGATGAGGACCAGTTCTCGGGTGAGGGGAAGCTCATGCATCTCTCGGCTCCGTATCGGGCAATGTCCCGCGAAACCTGCCGCGAAGCGCGCGGCTTGGCAAGGGCGCTGGACGCCGCAGGGTCAACGTGTCAACATCCGGTCATGACAAACGAACCCTCTCAAATCAATGAACTGCGGGCCCGGGCGCGCGAGATTTTCCTCGAAGGTGTGGCGGCGGCCGATCCCGGTCAGGCCGTCGAGGCGGCCCTTGCCGGGCAGAGCTTCGAGCAGCCGATCATCATCGCGGTGGGCAAGGCGGCGCGGAGCATGGCGGAAGCGGCCATGCGCCAGGTCAGGGCGCGCACGGTCATCGTTGTCACGAATTACGAAAACGCCAGCCCCCTTGCGGGGGCGGAGGTGCTGGCCGCGGGTCATCCGGTGCCGGATGCCGAGGGCGCGCGCGCCGCGCTTCGGGTCGAGGAGGCGCTGTCGCATGCGACGGGCGATGTTCTTGCGCTGATTTCGGGCGGCGGTTCCGCGCTTTTGCCCGCGCCGGTGGCGGGGGTGTCCTTGGAGGACAAGGCGGAGGTCAACCGGCTTTTGCTGGCCTCGGGCGCGGATATTGTGACGATGAACCTCGTGCGGCAACAGTTGTCCCGGCTCAAGGGCGGCGGTTTGCTCAGGGCGGCGGCGCCTGCGAAGGTGACGGCGCTTTTGCTGTCGGATGTGGTGTCGGACGATCTGCGGGCGATTGCCTCCGGGCCGACCGTGTCGCCCATCGGCACGCGGGCCGAAGCGGCAGCGGTGTTGATCGACCTCGGACTTTGGGACAGGCTGCCCGCGTCGGTGACGACCTACCTGTCACAGCCGCAACCCGATCTCGGTCCCTTGCCGGAGAGTTCCTCCACGCTCATCGGGTCGAACAAGATTTCGGTCGCGGCCATGGCGCGCGCGGCGGGGGGCGGGGCCAGCCATGGGGTGCATGTCTTCCCGATGCCGCTTGAGGGCGATGTCGCCGAGGCGGCCAGGATTATCGTCGATTGTGCCAAAGGCTCGGGCGAGCGCGGCGTGTTTCTCTTCGGTGGCGAGACCACGGTGAAACTGACGGGCGACGGGCTTGGTGGGCGCAATCAGGAGCTTGCTCTGCGGGTGGCGGTGCTGGCCGAAGCGGCGGGGCTTGGGGATTACGTTTTTCTCTCGGGCGGCACCGACGGGCGCGATGGTCCGACCGATGCGGCGGGCGGTCTGGTCGATCCCGGCACGCTCGACCGGATGCGGGCGGCGGGTCTGGACCCGCAGGATGTGCTGGCGCGCAATGACAGCTATCACGGTCTCAAGGCCGCAGGGGATCTGTTGCAGATCGGCGCGACCGGGACGAATGTCGCCGATCTTCAGGTGCTGATCCTCGGCTGAGCGCACGCTGTTTCCTTTGCTGCGAAAATACTCAAACTCTAGCGCGCGAAGGAGAACCCGTAGATCAGCTGGCGCAGGCCGAGGGCTGCGCCAGCGACGATGGCGGCGATAGTCACCGGGGCGGAATAGGTCAGGAGCGAGAAGGCCGAAAGCCCTTGGCCGACGGTGCAGCCAAAGGCCAGCACGGCCCCCACGCCCATGAAAGACGCGCCCAAAATCTGGCGCTTCAACTCGCGCGGGTCTTCGCAGGCTTCCCAGCGGAAATGTCCCTTGATCAGGGAGCCGATGGCCGCGCCGGCAAGCACGCCGATGACCGAGCCGACGCCAAATCCGGGAGAGAGGGCCGAGGAGCTCATGAGGTAGAAGAGCGTGTCGCCGATCGGGGCGGCGAAGCTGTGCGAGGTGACGGGGGTGGCCTCGAATGTGGCTTCCGACAGCCATGCGGTGCCGGCCCAGCCGGAAACAATCGCCAGCCCGACAGCGCCGCCCCAGAGGATGAGTTTCGGCTTGGCGCGAAAGGCGCGTGAGGAAAGCGCGAGGGCGAGCATTGCGAGACCCGCGACGATCCCGCTGGGGACGACGGGCAGGCCGAGGCTCTGGCCAAGCCCATGTGCGAAACCGGGCAGGGAGCCTTCGGCGGGCATGGGCGGGAAGAGCGTGACCCGCAGATGTGCCAGCGGCCCGTTCAGCGTGACATAGGTGGCAAGCCCCATCACCAGAACGATGACGAAATTGCGCAGATCGCCGCCGCCGAGACGCGCCAGCGCGCCAAAACCGCAATTGCCCGCCAGAGCCATGCCATAACCGAACAGAAGCCCGCCACCGATGGAGGCGAGCGGATACCATCTGAGGCCGAGATAGGCGGTTTGCGACGGATCGAACAGGCCGAACCCGATCAGGGTGAAGGTGCCCAGGAGCGCCACGCTCAGAGCCACGCCCCATTGCCGGGCGCGCAGGTCGGAGCCTTGGTAAAGCGCATCCTCGATGGCGCCCATGGAGCAGAACCGCCCCAGTCTGGCGGCAAGGCCAAGGACCAGCCCGCCGCACATCCCGATGAGGGCCGCAAGCAGCCCCGGATCAACACTGTCGAGCATGTCTCCTCCCTAATGCCCGTCCTATGCCCGTCGTTTATGCGCCCGTCGCTTTGATCCTCCCGATCTGCGCGGGACATGTCGTCAGGCGTCGCTTTTGAGCGCCGCCTTTTTCGGGCCACCATCGACGGAACAGAACATGTCGTAGATCACTTCGAGAATGCGTTTCGGTCGGTCGTCGGTCAAGGAATAGTAGATCGCCTTGCCCTCACGGCGGGGCGTCACCAGGCCTTCGAGACGCAGCCGGGCGAGCTGTTGGCTCACCGCGGCCTGACGTGCCGACAAAAGCTCTTCGAGCTCGGTGACGGATTTCTCGCCGGTCACCAGATGACACAGGATCATCAACCGCCCCTCATGCGACAGGGCTTTCAAAAGCTGCGACGCATCGCAGGCGCTCGACATCATCACATCCATGTCCTCGTCGGACATGTTCTCCGTAATGATTGGCAAAGGCGAATTCACTTTGTCCACCTCATGTGTCCTCGAAGAGTTGTTTGGGTCCTTAAAACGCGATGTCGTCCATGATGGCGTCGATGCCCGCCTGAGCGCAGTCCGCATCAAGGTCGGGGCCTGGGGCGCCGGAAACACCGATGCCGGCCACTATAGAGCCTGACGCTTCAATCACAAGACCGCCTCCGAGGGCGAGAGGTTCGGACAGTTCGCGAATGCCCGCCATCATCTCGCCCGGCGCGGTCAGCTCACCGAGGCTGAGCGTGTCGGTGCGAAAGGAGACGGCGGTCCAGGCCTTGCGCCTTGCGGTCTCGAAGACGTGCAAACCGGCGTAGCGGTCGCGCACATAGGCCTGCGGGATGCCGAAGCGATCGACCACCATGACGCCGACCTGATAGCCGGCCTCGCGACAGCTTTCCATCGCGGCCACGGCGGCGCGTTGGGCGTATTCCGGTTTCAGCACCTGAAAGGTGACAAAAGCGTCGTTTTCCTGGGCAAGCGCGGGCACGGCCATGATGCTGGCGCAGAAACCTGCGTGCAAGGCCATGGTTTTAAATGATTTCATTGTTTCCTCCCTTGGTGTGATCTCAGTTTCCGGCGCGGTCTCCCTCCACGTCGGTTGCGTCTTTGAGGCTCTCGTCCGGCGCTGCGAAATCGGAGTGATCGCGCAGCAGCATGGTGAGCATGGTCCAGAACATTTCGTCGCCCGCATAGCCTTCGATCCGGCCCTGCTCGACGCCCTCGTCGACCAGAATGAAGGTCGGTGTGAAGATCACGGGCCCCTTGAACTCGAGGTCGTCGGGACGGGGCGCACGCAGGTCGACGCGGCGCAGCGGCGCATAATCGCCCTCCGGGGTTTTCGGATAGATCGGGGCGATTTCCGCATTCCAGCGGGCGCAATAAGCACAGCCGTCCTGCTCCACCATCACCAGTTCCATGGCGGCGGCAGGGGAGGCAACGCAGAGAATCACTCCGAGCGAAAGGGCGGCAAAGGCCAAAATTCTTGTCAACATATGTATACCGATTGACGGGTGCGACATATTCAACCTAATTTGAATATGTGAATGGCACAAGTCGCGGATCAACCGCGGTGCGGGGTTGAGGAGCCTCGTCGGGTCAAACCGGCCAGTCGCACTGGGAGGATTATATGCTCGACGTAACGTTTCTATCGGCCCTTCTGGGCGGGTTGGTGGTGTTTTTCTCACCCTGTATCCTGCCCATCGTGCCGTTCTACCTGTCCTACATGGCCGGAACCTCGATGGCGGAGATCAACGCCGAGGGCGAATTGGCGCCGGGCGCGCGCAAGCGGGCAGTGATCTCGTCGGTGATGTTCTCGCTGGGGATCATCACGGTCTTCGTCCTCCTGGGGGCGGCGGCGTTTTCGCTCAGCCAGGCGTTTCGCAGTCATCAGGACATTTTCCGCATCGGTTCCGCCGCTCTGGTGTTCGTCCTCGGGTTGCATTTCCTTGGCGTGATCCGCATCGGCTTTCTCAATCGCCAGTTCCAGATGCAGGCGGGCGACACGGCCAATATGAATGTCTGGTCGTCTTACCTTGTGGGGCTGGCCTTTGCCGCCGGGTGGACGCCCTGCGTGGGCGGTGTGCTCGTGGGCGTAGTGATGCTGGCGTCGAATGAGGCCACCGCATTGCGCGGGCTGATGATGATGGTGATTTTCGGCATCGGCATGACCGTGCCTTTCGTGGTGGCGGCCTTTTTCATCAAGCCCTTCCTGAAATTCGCCGCCAAATTCCGCCGCCACCTGCCGAAGGTGGAAAAGCTGATGGGGGTGTTCCTGATCCTCTTCGCGGTCCTGATCGTGACCAATTCGGTCAATGTGATCGCGGCATGGATGATCGAAACCTTCCCCTCTTTCTCGAAAATCGGATCCAACGGGAGCCTGTAAACCATGTTCAAGATTGCACGACGGACCCTTCTTTCTCTAACGCTGGCCGCCGCCGCTTTTCCCGCTTTGGCGGTGGAAATGGGCGACGACGGGCTGCACAAGACGCCATGGCAGCGCGACACGTTCAAGGATCTGCGCGAAGATCTGGCCGAGGCCAATGCCGAAGGCAAGCGGCTTGTGGTGATGGTGGAGCAACGCGGCTGCATCTACTGCAAGAAAATGCACGAAGAAGTCTACCCGGACCCGGAGATCACCCAGATGATCGAGGAGAATTTCTTCGTCATCCAGATCAACATGTTCGGCGATGTCGAGGTGACGGATTTCGACGGCGAGACCTTGCCGGAAAAGGACATGGTGCAGAAGTGGGGGGTGTTGTTCACACCGACGAATCTGTATTTTCCCGAAGAGGTGCCCGAAGGCGTCTCCGCCAAGGACGCAGCGGTCTCCACCGTGCCCGGCGCCTTCGGCAAGCTGACCACCTACAACATGATGCAATGGGTGCTCGATCACGGCTACGACGGCGATGAGCCATTCCAGAAATACCATGCGCGTCAAGTGGTTCTGCAGCAGGAGCGGGGCAAGTTAAAGGTGAGTAACTGAAACATCTTAGGGCGAATTCAGTTCGCCTCAAGGATGCACATGCAGCAAAATTCACTTTTTTGAATTTGTTGCTTGCGCTGCGACAAATTGGCACGCTACGGTATGCAATAAGAACAACGCAGATATGCGGCAAATGAAACAGAGTCTTTGGGAGGAGACATGAAACGCATCGCAAAACGCCTTAAGCCATTCGCCGCGCTCACGCTCGGTGTCCTTGCGTTTCCGGTCGTCGCGGCGGCGGAGATCGCACCCGGTGACGTTCAGTTCGACGATTACGGCGCGGTCGAGACCTCGCTGACCGGCTCTGCCGGCAATGCGGACGAAGGTCGCAAGATCATGACGGAAAAGTCCCTGGGCAATTGCGTTTCCTGCCATGCGGCGGAGGCCTATGCCGACGTGCCGTTCCACGGCGAGGTCGGTCCCTGGCTCGACGGCGCGGGCTCCCGCTGGACCGAAGCCGAACTGCGCGGTCTTGTGGTCAATCCGAAGAAGACCTTCGAGGGCACGGTGATGCCGGCCTTCTACAAGGTCGATGGCTTCAACCGCCCGGGCGACGCCTACACGGGCAAGGCCGCACCGGCCGATCTGCCGCCGATCCTCTCGGCCCAGCAGATCGAGGATGTGGTCGCCTATCTTATGACGCTGAAAGACGAGTGATCGTCGGCCAGCATTCCCCAAATCTCTAACGAGGAGCAAACCATGAATCTCACACGACGTGACGCACTGGCTCTCGGCCTCGGCGCGACGGCAGTGGCCCTGCTGCCCTTCCGTGCCGTGGCGGCAGCCGATGACGCCATCGCCGCTTTCACCGGGGGCGCCGAGACCGGCGAGGGTGGCATCACCCTGACCGCCCCGGAAATCGCCGAGAACGGCAACACCGTTCCGATCACTGTCGACGCCCCGGGCGCGGAAACCATCGCGGTCTTCGCCACCGGCAACCCGACCCCGGAGGTGGCGGCCTTTACCTTCGGCCCGCTCGCCGGTTCGCAAATGGCCTCCACCCGCATCCGTCTTGCCGGCACGCAGGACGTGGTCGCGATCGCGAAGATGGCAGACGGCTCGTTCGTCAAGACCGCCGCGACCGTGAAGGTCACCATCGGCGGCTGCGGCGGCTAAGCGAAGACATTTTTCAGGAGAAAACACAATGGCATCTGGTGTCAAACCCCGCGTCAAAGTCCCCAAAACCGCCTCTGCCGGTGAGGTCATCGCCATCAAGACGCTGATCTCTCACCCGATGGAATCGGGCCAGCGCAAGGACAGCGACGGCAATGTGATCCCGCGGTCGATCATCAACCGCTTCACCTGCGAGTTCAACGGTCAGTCGGTGATCGACGTGACGCTGGAACCGTCGATCTCGACCAACCCCTATATCGAATTCGAAGCTACCGTGCCCGAGGCCGGTGAGTTCAAGTTCACCTGGTATGACGACGACGGCTCCGTCTACGAGGACGTCAAGGCGATCGACATCGCCTGACCAAGGCTCTTCGCGCGCCCTTGGAGGAGGGGGCGCGCGTAAACCCCAGGGAGGAGAGAAACGCATGAAACTGAAGAACACGCTTCGCACCGTTCGCACCGCGGCGGCTCTGACCGCTCTGGTGCTCGCGGCCCCGGCCTTGGCCGACGAGGAGGCGGAACTGGTGATCAACGGCGAGATCGAGATCGTCACCAAGACGACGGCACCTGCGCATCTGGAGGGCCATCTCGACGAAATCCTGTCCGGTTGGCGCTTCCGCTCCGACGAGACCCAGGCGATGGAGATGGACGATTTCGACAACCCCGGCATGCTGGGCGCCGAAGCCGGGTTCGAGCAATTCGAAACGGTGATGGGCACCGAGGGCAAATCCTGTATGGATTGCCATGAGGGCGTCGACAGCCTCGCCTCCGTGCGTCCGACCTATCCGAAATGGAATGACGACAAGGAAGCGGTCTACACCATCCAGATGCAGATCAACGATTGTCTGACCGAACGGATGGGCGCCGAGAAGCAGAAATACGACAGCGTCACCATGCTGAATTTCGAAGCGGCTCTGGCTTCCGTGGCACGCGGCACGCCGATGAACGTCGCGATCGACGGTCCGGCCCAGGCGACCTGGGAGCAGGGCAAGGAGATGTACTATACCCGCTTCGGCCAGCTCGATCTGTCCTGCGCCAACTGCCACGAGCAGAATTACGGCAACATGATCCGCGCCGACCACCTGTCGCAGGGGCAGACCAACGGCTTCCCGGTCTACCGGATCAAGGACAACAAGCTGACCGGCACCCATGGCCGGTTCAAAGGCTGTATCCGTGACACCCGCGCCGAGACCTTCTCGCCGGGCTCGCCGGAATTCGTGGCGCTGGAGCTCTATGTGGCGTCCCGTGGCAACGGCCTGTCCGTTGAGGGGCCGTCCGTCCGCAACTGATCTTTGAAGCCCCGCCGACGATGGCTCGCGCGGGGCTTTCTCTCTCCCGATATATTCAAATTCCCGCATAATTCATGGATTTGTGCGGCATCTACGGAGCTACACGCATGATTTCACGTCGTGACTTCCTTCAGGTCTCCATGGCCGCCTCCGCCCTTGTTGGCGCCTCCGGTTTTGGCAACTGGGCGCGGCTTGCGGCCCAGCAAAGCCTGACGCAGGATCAGCTTCTGGAGTTCGACACGTTTGGCAACGTCTCGCTGATCCATGTCACCGACATTCACGCCCAGCTCAAACCGATCTATTTCCGGGAGCCGGAGATCAACATCGGCGTGGGCGGCAACAAGGGCGCGGTGCCGCATATCACGGGGGCGGATTTCCGCAAGCTCTACGGCATCGAAGACAATTCGCCCACGGCCTATGCGCTGAGCTACAACGATTTCGCAGCACTCGGCAAAGCTTACGGCAAGGTCGGGGGCCTCGACCGCGTGGCCACCGTGATCAATTCGATCCGCGCTGCGCGGCCCGATGCGCTTTTGCTCGATGGCGGCGACACATGGCACGGCTCCTACACCTGCTACCACACGGCGGGGCAGGATATGGTCAATGTGATGAACGCGCTGAAACCCGATGCGATGACCTTCCACTGGGAATTCACGCTTGGCTCCGAGCGCGTGCGCGAAGTCGTGGCCGATCTGCCGTTTGCGGCTTTGGGCGCGAATATTTTCGACGCCGAATGGGACGAACCGGCAGAGGATTTCGAACCGTACAAATTCTTTGAGCGTGGCGGCGTGAAGATCGCCGTCATCGGTCAGGCCTTCCCCTATATGCCCATCGCCAACCCCGGCTGGATGTTCCCGGAATACTCTTTCGGCATTCGCACCGAGCGGATGCAGGAAGTGGTCGACGAGGTGCGCGGCATGGGCGCGGAACTGGTTGTTCTGCTGTCGCACAACGGCTTCGACGTGGACAAGAAAATGGCGAGCCTCGTCAAGGGCATCGACGTCGTGCTCTCCGGCCACACCCATGATGCGCTGCCGGAGCCGGTTCTGGTCGGCGAGACGATCATCATCGCGTCCGGATCCAACGGCAAATTCGTCTCTCGCGTCGATCTGGACGTGCGCGACGGTCGCATGATGGGCTTCCGCCATAAACTCATCCCGATCTTCTCCGACGTGATCGAGCCGGACAAAGAGGTGTCCGCCCTGATCAATGAGCAGCGCGCGCCCTATGAAGAGGCGATGTCCGAGGTGATCGGCGAGACCGATAGCGTGCTCTACCGTCGCGGCAATTTCAACGGCACTTGGGACGATCTGATCTGTGACGCGCTTCTGAGTGAGCGCGAGGCGGATATCGCGATGTCGCCGGGTGTGCGTTGGGGGCCGTCGCTGCTTCCGGGAGACAAGATCACCCGCGAAGACATCTGGAATGCGACCTCGATGACCTATGGCAAGGCGTACCGTTCCGAGATGACCGGCGAGTTCATCCATACGATCATGGAAGACGTGGCCGACAACATTTTCAACCCTGATCCCTATTATCAGCAGGGCGGCGACATGGTGCGGATGGGTGGTCTTGGCTACCGCATCGACATCACCAAACCGCAGGGCGAGCGGATTTCGGAGCTGACGCTGCTCAAGACCGGCGAGCTGCTGGATCCGGCGAAAAACTATGTCGTCGCGGGCTGGGCTTCGGTCAACGAAGGCACCGAAGGACCGCAGATCTGGGACGTGGTCGAGGATCACATCCGCAAACAGGGCGTGGTTCATGTCGAACCGAACACCTCCGTCAAGGTCATCGGCGCATAAGCGCCGGGGCCTAAGTCCATGATAAATCGCACAACACGAGGGAGACACGAGAGATGAGTGACACCCAGAACGGTCAGAACCCGGGCACGAGCCGCCGCGCGTTTCTGCGCGGGGCGGCGGCCACCGGGGTCGGGCTGGCGGCGAGCAAGGCCGCTGCCCAAGACGGTCCCGATCCGCTGATCACCGAGAAACAGGACTGGGCCATGTCCACGGGTGCGGGCGTGGATGAAACACCCTATGGCCTGCCGATCAAATACGAGGGCGATGTCATTCGCCGCAACGTGCCGTGGCTGACGGCCGATCCGATTTCGTCGATCAACTTCACGCCGATCCATGCGCTCGACGGTACAATCACACCGCAGGGCTGTGCCTTCGAGCGGCATCACTCCGGTGCGATTGAGCTCAAGAAAGAAGATTATCGTTTGATGATCAACGGCTTGGTCGATACGCCTTTGGTCTTTAGCTATGAAGATCTCGAACGCTTCCCGCGGGTGAACAAGACGTTCTTCCTCGAATGCGCGGCCAACACGGGCATGGAATGGGCGGGGGCGCAGTTGAATGGCGCGCAGTTCACCCATGGCATGATCCACAACATGGAATACACCGGCGTTACGCTGCGCACGCTTCTGGAAGAGGCGGGGCTTGGGGCCGCGGGCGATCTTTCCGACAAATGGGTCTATGTCGAGGGGGCGGATGCCTCGTCGAACGGGCGCTCGATTCCGATGGAGAAGGCGCTCGACGATTGCATGATCGCGTTCAAAGCCAATGGCGAAGCGCTGCGCATGGAGCATGGCTATCCGGTGCGCCTTGTGGTGCCGGGCTGGGAAGGCAACATGTGGGTGAAATGGTTGCGGCGCATCGAAGTGACCGCGCAGGCCATTCAGTCGCGTGAGGAAACCTCGAAATACACCGACACGCTCGCGGACGGCACCTCGCGCAAATGGACCTGGGTCATGGATGCGAAATCCGTGGTGACCTCGCCCAGCCCGCAATCGCCGATCAAGCACGGCAAAGGCCCGCTGGTGATCACGGGGCTTGCGTGGTCCGGGCGGGGCGCCATCACTGGCGTCGATGTTTCGATGGACGGCGGCAAGACCTGGCAGAAGGCGCGGCTTGCCAATGAGGGCCAGTCGATGGCGCTGACGCGGTTCTATCTCGACACCACATGGGATGGCGAAGAGATGCTGCTCCAGTCGCGCGCCCATGACGACACGGGCTATGTTCAGCCGACCAAAGCGCAACTGCGCGACGTGCGCGGCGAGAACTCCGTCTATCACAACAACTGTATCCAGACCTGGCATGTCAAAACGAACGGGGAGGCGGAAAATGTCGAAGTTTCTTCCTAAACTGATCCTCACAACCGCCCTCTCCGCCGCGCTGGCGATGCCGGCTTTCGCGGAAAAACTCGGCCTTGGCCGCGCAGCTCTGCCCGAAGAAATCGCGGCGTGGAACCACGATATTTCCCCCAATGGCGAGGGTTTGCCCATCGGCTCCGGCTCGGTCGAAGACGGTGAGATGATCTTTTCCGAGAACTGTGCCGTCTGTCATGGCGAGTTCGCGGAAGGCGTCGACAACTGGCCGAAACTGGCGGGGGGCGACGGCACGCTGGCGGACAAGGACCCGTTGAAGACCATCGGCTCTTACTGGCCGTATCTCTCGACCGTCTACGATTATGTCCGCCGCTCCATGCCCTTCGGCAATGCGCAGACCATGTCCGACGACGACGTCTATGCGATCACCGCCTATCTGCTGTACTCGAACTACCTCGTGGACGACGATTTCGTGCTCTCGAACGAGAACTTCCTTGAGGTGGAGATGCCGAACGCCGGGGGCTTCATCGTCGATGATCGCCCGGAAACGGAATATACCATCTTCACCGAGGCGAATGCCTGTTACGAGAACTGCAAGGACACGGTCGAGATCACCAAACGCGCGACCGTTCTTGACGTGACGCCGGAGGAAGCGGGCGCGGAAACCGTGACCGAAGCCGTCGCCGTCGTCGAGGAGGCTGTCGAGACGCCGGTTGAGACGCCTGCGGTCGAAGAGGCTACGGCAGAGCCCGTTGCGGAAGAGGCGCCGGTCGAGATGGCAGCCATGTCCTTTGACGCCGATCTGGCGGCACAGGGCGAGAAGGTCTTCAAGAAATGCGCCGCCTGTCACCAGGTCGGCGAGGGGGCCAAGAACAAGACCGGTCCGGTGCTCAATGGTGTGGTCGGGGCCCCGATCACCCATATCGAAGGGTTCAAATATTCCAAGGACTTCACCGATGCCCATGCCGAGGGCTTCATCTGGACCGAGGAGAACCTGACTGCATATCTGCACAAGCCGAAGGCGATGTTCCCGAAGACCAAGATGACCTTCGCCGGGCTGAAAAAGGACGAAGAGATCGCCGCGGTGATCGAATACCTCAAATCCGTGTCGCAGTAAGACATGCTGCGCGAACAGGGGGGGGGCGGCATCCGAACTGGGTGCCGCCCCTTTTCCATGGTATCATCGGAAAAACAGGGAGGATTTCTCATGAACACCAAAGCTTTGGCGGTGCTTTTGGCACTCGCGACCGGCGCAGGTTTCGGCGCGCCGGTTCTGGCGAACGATCAGGCGATCACCTTCGATTATGACGGCACGTTCGAGGACGCGGCTTTTGCCGTCGAGGATGCGATCATCTCGAAGGGACTGGTGATCGACTACCGCAGCCACACCGGCGAGATGCTGGAGCGGACCCGCGAGGATGTCGGCTCCGATGTCGTGTTGTTCGATGCGGCGGATGTGTTCCTGTTCTGCTCGGCCACCGTGTCGCGGCAGGTGATGGAGGCCGATCCGATGAACATCGTGCATTGCCCCTATTCGATCTTCGTGGCGGATCAGGCGGGCAAGGTCACCATCGGTTTCCGCGATTACCCGGACGGTCCGATGCAGGCGGTCGAGGACCTGCTGACAGAGATTGTGGAAGAGGCGGTGAGTTTCTGAGCGGGGCGGCGGAAAAGCGCGTGAGGGTCGTCATGACGTCGCGGCAAAGCAGAACTGTGTTTCAGCTTTCGGCCAAACCCCGTAAACAGACCCCTTGAACCGTGAAAGGGGCACAGGATGGATTGGATCGACCGTTTCTCCGGTCTGGCGGCGTTGGAGCCGAAGGTGCGCGAGCGCCTTGTGAGCCAGTCGCAAATCGTGCACCTGCCGGAAAACACGGTGCTGTTCGGGCCGGGCAAAAGCCCGGAGAACCTTCTCATGCTGCTCGAAGGCACTGTGCGGGTGCAGCAGACCACCGAGGGCGGGCGCGAGATCGTGCTCTATCGGGTGCATGCCGGGGAAAGCTGTGTGCTGACCACCGCCTGCCTTCTGGCCTATGAGGATTACAGCGCCGAGGGCATTGCCGAGACGGAGGTGGAGGCGGTTGCCATTCCGCGCCGGGTGTTCGACGATCTGGTGGCGCGCTCGCAGAGTTTCCGCAATTTCGTGTTTTCCGCCTATTCGCGGCGGATCACCGATCTGTTTCATGTGATCGAGGAAATCGCCTTTCAAAAGGTCGATATTCGTCTGGCGCAAAAACTTCTCGGATTGTCACGGGGCGCGGGGGAGTTGAAGGCGACGCACGCGCAACTGGCGGCGGAACTGGGCACTGCGCGGGAGGTGATTTCCCGTCAGCTTCAGGAATTCCAGCGCCGCGGATGGGTGAAAACCGCCCGCGGCGTGGTCTATCTCACCGATCGCGAAGCGCTCGATGCGCTGGCGCATTCGGGGTGACGATCATTTCTTGCAGGTGTTGATCCCGAAGATCGAATAGAGCGGGCAGGAGGAGATCAGCCCGGTCACCAGCGGGATGATCCCGATCAGGTAGAGCCAGCGCAGCGAGGCTTCGGTGTTCAGGAAGAACCCGAGGATGAGGGCAAGGCCGATCACGATGCGCAGGATGCGGTCAAGGCCGCCGACGTTCTTTTTCAACATGGAACTCTCCAGTGAGTCTTGGTTAACCAAGAACCACGCTACTGCGACGTCAGGCGTCTGTCTGTAACAAACTCACATCCGTCATATATGTTGACGGATGTGCTGCAGGACCGTGAGAGACGAGCGAATATTGAAATAAGACAAGAAAAGGCGAGCTTTCATGTGAAAGCCCGCCTGAATGTTCGATTTATGAAGGTTTGGATCAGTCCATCGCCTTGAAGTTCAGCGCCACACCATCCTTGATACCGGAGAACCAGCGTGAGGTGACCTTTTTGGTCTTGGTGTAGAACTTGAACGCGTCCGGCCCGTATTGGTCGAGATCGCCGAAGGCCGATTTTTTCCAGCCGCCGAAGGAATAATAGGACAGCGGCACCGGGATCGGGAAGTTGACGCCGACCATGCCGACATTCACACGCGCCACGAAGTCGCGCGCGGTGTCACCATCGGCGGTGTAGATCGCCGTGCCGTTGCCGTAATCGTTGTCGATGATGAGCTGAAGCGCCTCTTCATAGGTCTCCATGCGGACTTGGCTCAGGACCGGGCCAAAGATCTCTTCCTTGTAGATGTCCATCTCCGGGGTGACGTCATCGAACAGGGTCGGGCCGACGAAATAGCCGTTCTCATAGCCCTGAATGCTCATGCCACGTCCATCGGTCACAAGCGTCGCGCCCTGGTCCACGCCGGAGGTGATCAGGCTTTCGATGCGCGCTTTCGCCTGCGCGGTGATGACGGGGCCGTAATCGGTGTCGTCACCGGCGGTATAGGGCGCGACCTTGAGTTTCTCGATCTTGGGAACGAGTTTCTCGATCAGCTTGTCGGCGGTTTCCTTGCCGACCGGTACCGCCACGGAGACGGCCATGCAGCGTTCGCCAGCGGCGCCGAAACCCGCGCCGACCAGCGCGTCGGCGGCCTTGTCGAGATCGGCGTCCGGCATGATAATCATGTGGTTTTTCGCACCACCGAAACACTGCGCGCGCTTGCCGTTGGTGGCCGCACGGCCGTAGATATATTGCGCGATCGGGGTGGAGCCGACAAAACCCACGGCCTGAATCACCTCATTGTCGAGGATCGCGTCGACCGTTTCCTTGTCACCATGGACGACCTGCAACACGCCCGCGGGCACACCGGCTTCGGTGGCCAGCTCAGCGAGCATCAGAGAGGTCATCGGCGTGCGTTCGGAGGGTTTCAGGATCATGGCGTTGCCGGAGACCAGCGCCGGGCCCATTTTCCACAGCGGGATCATCGCCGGGAAGTTGAACGGCGTGATGCCCGCAACGACGCCAAGCGGCTGACGGATGGCGTAAAGGTCGATGCCGGGACCTGCGTCGCCGGTGAATTCGCCCTTGAGCATCGCAGGCGCGCCCATGCAGACCTCGATCACTTCAAGCCCACGCTGAATGTCGCCCTTCGCGTCCGGCAACGTCTTGCCATGCTCGCGGGACAGGCATTCGGCCAGCGCGTCCATGTTGTCCTCGATCAGGCGACCGAATTTCATCATTACGCGCGCACGGCGCTGCGGGTTGACCCTGGCCCATTCGACCTGCGCCACTGCGGCTTTCGCGACGGCATCGTCCAGCTCGGCGGGCGTTGCGAGCGGCACCTTGGCGATGGCTTCACCAGTGGCCGGGTTGCGCACTTCTGAGAAACGGCCGGAGGTGCCAGCGACGTATGCACCGTTGATGTAATGTTTGAGCTCTTGCATGGGGTCCTCCATCTGACTTGTCTTAAAGTTAGTCTTGCGGAAATGGGTTCAAAAGGGCGAAGATTTCAAAAATATTTTGCGTTTTTGCAAAATGAAGGGAGCCAAGATGAACTGGGATGATCTGCGGGTGTTTCTGGCTGTGGCGCGGACCGAAAGCCTCTCGGGGGCGGGACGGCAATTGAAGATCGACCCGGCGACGGTGGGGCGACGGATTTCCCGGCTGGAAGAGGGGCTTGGCGTCACGCTTTTCGCAAAATCGCCGCAGGGCTATGAGCTGACCCGCGACGGCGGGCGGCTGCTGGCTCATGCGGAGGCGGCGGAACAGGCCGTGACACTCGGTGCCGAAACTCTTTCGGAAGAGGGCGAGGCGGGTCTCAAGGGCGTGATCCGCATCGGTGCGCCGGATGGCTGCGCCAACTATGTTCTGCCCCGCGTGATTGCGCGAATCGCTCGGGAACACCCGGATCTGGAAATGCAGGTCATCGCCCAGCCCCGGCTTTTCAACCTGTCGAAGCGCGAGGTGGATCTTGTGGTGAGCGTGTCCGCGCCGACGTCGGGGCGGCTGTTGGTGCAGAAGATCACCGATTACCATCTGTCGCTCGCGGGCATGCGCCCCTACCTGCGTCGACATCCGGCAATCGGTGCTCTCGGGGACCTCGGGGCGCACAAGATGGTTGGCTATGTGCCCGATCTGATTTTCGACAAGGAACTCGACTATCTTGAGGAAATCGGCGTGAATCGGGTGGATTACACGTCGAATTCGGTTTCCGTGCAGCTCAACATGATCCGTGCCGAGCTGGGTCTCGGCATCGTGCACGATTTCTGTCTGCCCTATGTTCCACGTATGCGCAGAGTCCTGCCGGAGCTTGTGCGGCTCAAACGTGCCTTCTGGCTGGTGCGACATGCCGACGACCGCAAGGTCGAACGGCTGTCGCGGTTCTGCGAGATTTTCACCCGGCAGATGCGGGAGGTCGTCGAGAAACTCGAAGCCGAGGCTTGACAGATTGTCGCACCCCGGGAGAGGCTGAGGGAAGGGAGACAAGGGAGAGGGCTGCACCTGCGGCAGCCAATTGATAAAAAGGGAGGAACCATGCTCGTTGGACAAATTTTGAAAGCCAAGGCGATTGCGGAAACCGTGACCATTCGGCCGGACATGACGGTGGGGGAGGCGACGGAGCTTTTGTCGTCCCGCCGGATCGGGGCGGTGATCGTCGCCTCCGACCCGAAACGCCCCGAAGGCATCCTGTCGGAGCGTGACATCGTGCGCGAACTGGGCCGGACCGGGGCCGAGGTGCTGACCCATAAGGTGGCGGATTTCATGACGCGCAAGCTGGTGAGCTGCCGCGCGGACGATACCGCGCTGGCCGTGCTGGAGCGGATGAGCGCGGGGCGGTTCCGTCACATGCCGGTGATGGATGGCGAGGAGATGATCGGGCTCGTGTCGATCGGCGATGTGGTCCAGGCGCGGCTCGATCAGCTCGCCATGGAGAACACCGCGCTCGAAGGCATGATCATGGGGCATTGAGCCGATCCGTGCCGGGAGAAATGCCGGGCGACAAGGAAATTATCATGGGTGACGGGGCGTTCGCGCCCCAATCCTCTTGATTTCGCACCTGCAATATTGTTGCGTGCGCCAGAGGAAGAGGAGGAAGACCCCATGCGTATCGGCTTGTATCCCGGCACTTTCGACCCGGTGACCCATGGACATGGCGACATCATCCGACGGGCCTGTGCGCTTGTCGACCGGCTCGTCATCGGTGTGGCCATCAACCGCGACAAGGGGCCCTTGTTCACTCTCGACGAGCGTGTCGAGATGCTTCAGGACTACACGGCGGGGTTTTCAGCGGACACCGGATGCGAGATCGTGGTGCACCCGTTCGAGAACCTCCTGATCCAATGCGCCCGCGATGTGAACGCCTCGATCATCATTCGCGGGCTGCGCGCGGTCGCGGATTTCGAATATGAGTATCAGATGGTCGGCATGAACCGCGCGCTCGACAACAAGATCGAGACCGTGTTCCTGATGGCCGATGCACGGCATCAGGCGATCGCGTCGAAACTCGTCAAGGAAATCGCCCGTCTCGATGGCGAGATCTCCAAATTCGTGTCGCCCGAAGTGGAAGCGCGGCTACTGGCCAAGTTTGGTCGCTGAGCCCGCGTCTCGCTGAACAGAGCCAGACATGAAAAAAGCCCCTTCGCGGGGGCCTTCTCATGCGCGGGCGCGGGGAAGCGTCAGCCGTAGATCGCGTCATGCGCCAGTTGGCGGGCGCGGGCGGCGTCGATGTCCAGATCGGCCTTGACCTTGTCGGAGAGACCGTCAAGCTCGGCCAGAGTGCGGCGATAGGCGACCCGTTTGCGGGCGGCGGTGGCGAGGGAAGCAAGCGTTTTCATGATGCCGGTCCTTTCAGGGCGTAAGCGTTTCGATGGCCCTGATATGCACCCGTTTTAGCGCTAACACCAATGCCGGTTCGCCAAGCTCGATATGCGGCTTGTGCATGGGTTCTGCGCGAAACGCATTTCTATTTTGCAATATGTCTTGAAGTCGGCGGCGGAGGCCGAAGGCCGGTTCAGAATGCCGGAATGATCCCGATTGCGACAAACCCCTTGAGCACGGCGTCGACGGCGACGGCAGCGAGAACCATGCCCATGACGCGCGAGACAATGGCCGCGCCGGTTTCCCCGATGACACGCAGGATGGGCTGGGCAGCGATCAGGATCAGAAGGGTGATCAGCAGAACGACCACCATGATCGAGGCGGTCATCGCCTGATGCGCCATGGAAAACCGGTCGTTATCGGTCAGCATCACCACCGCCAGCATCGCGCCGGGGGAGGCGATGGAGGGCATGGCCAGGGGGAACACCGCCACACGCCGGGCCTGGGTCTGTTGATCCCTTTGCGGCTTCTCGACCTGCGCGGCTTCATG
The DNA here is from genome assembly GCF_002407265.1 of Celeribacter ethanolicus. NCBI lineage: Bacteria > Pseudomonadati > Pseudomonadota > Alphaproteobacteria > Rhodobacterales > Roseobacteraceae > Celeribacter > Celeribacter ethanolicus. Next base: position 1,457,721 of record NZ_CP022196.1, on the reverse strand, counting down.
CGAGGGTTTGCCGTCGCCGAAGATCATCGTCAGCGCAAAGAGGAACAGCACCAGCCCGCCAGCGATCTGAAAGGACGGGAGGCCGAGGCCCAAAGCCTCAAGCACCACCTGTCCCAGAAGGATGAAGGCCAGCAGGATGAAAAACGCGATGATCACGGCACGGGCGGCGGCCATGCGTGCGAGATGCGGCGACAGGCCCGCTGTGCCCGCGATGAAGACGGGCAGGGTGCCGATCGGGTCGATGACGACCCAGAGGGTGATGAATTCGCTGAGGATGGTCGAGAGGCTGGGCATGGAACCTGTGACTACACGCTGGGAGGAGAGGCTTCGGGATCAGATAACATGCGCTTTGCCGGGAACAAGCCTCTTGAGGTGTGGGGGGGCAGAAAAACGCCCCGGAGGGGGCTCCGGGGCGTTCATCCCCCGTTCGCGCGGGATAAACGTTTTTCGCGATGCCTCATTCAGGTTTTGCGAAACGCTTTGATGGCGTTTCATGCGCGAGGCTCTTGCGTGCGGCGGGGCTTTCACCCCGCCGGATCGCTTCAGAGGAATTTCGCCATCGCGACGGCGGTGTCGCCCATACGGTTCGAGAACCCCCATTCGTTGTCGTACCAGGTCAGGATGCGGCACATGGTGCCTTCCATGACTTTGGTCTGATCGGTGTGGAAGATCGAGCTGTGCGGATCGTGGTTGAAATCCGAAGACACGAGCTTGCGGTCGGTGTAGCCGAGAATGCCTTTGAGCGGACCGTTTGCGGCGGCGCGGATTTTCTCGTTGATTTCTTCCACGGTGGTTTCGCGGGCTGCCTCGAAGGTCAGGTCGACGACCGAGACGTTCGGGGTCGGCACGCGGATCGCGACACCGTCGAGCTTGCCGGCCAGTTCCGGGAGCACGAGCCCCACGGCCTTGGCGGCCCCGGTCGAGGTCGGGATCATCGAAAGCGCGGCGGCGCGGGCGCGATACAGGTCCTTGTGCATCGTGTCGAGCGTCGGCTGGTCGCCGGTGTAGGAGTGGATCGTGGTCATGAAGCCTTTCACGATACCGATCTCGTCATTGAGCACCTTGGCGACCGGCGAGAGGCAGTTGGTGGTGCAGGAGGCGTTCGAGACGATGATGTCATCGGCGGTCAGCACGTCGTCGTTCACACCGAAGACTACGGTCTTGTCGGCACCTGCGGCGGGGGCGGAGACCAGAACGCGCTTGGAGCCGTTCTTCAGATGCAGGGCGGCCTTTTCCTTGGCAGTGAAAATGCCGGTGCATTCCAGCGCGATGTCGACATCGCCCCAAGGCAGCTCTTCCGGATTGCGGATGGCGGTCACCTTGATCAGGCCGCGACCGGCGTCGATCGTGTCTTCGGTGAATTTCACCTCGGACGGGAACCGGCCATGCACCGAGTCGAATTGCAGCAGGTGCGCGTTGGTTTCCACCGGACCCAGATCGTTGATCGCCACCACCTCGATATCGGTCCGACCCGATTCGACAATGGCGCGCAGCACATTGCGCCCGATCCGACCAAATCCGTTAATTGCGACTTTCACGGCCATAACAGCACCTCCTTGACGCTTTGGCTGATGGGACCCTGTCCCATCTCAAGTGATCCGCAAGGAGACCCGCCCCTTGCGCAAATATGTATAATGTGACCTCACCGGCCCCATGACAGCGATCAGCGCCAGAATGCGATCCAATGAATCAGCCGGAGCCATTCCCGGGCCAGAAACAAGGATCCTGCGCCCCCGGTCAGCCCGAAATCGAGGCCGAGCGCGATCAAAATCACGATGGCGAGGCCCAGGGCAATCTGATTGGTCATATTCTCGCGCTAACGTCTGTCTTGGGGGCACAATGCGACAGGGGTGTGAAGAAAAAAAGGGGGGTTATCAAAAAAAACAAAATTGAGCCCGTAAGATAGCTTACGGGGCTCATGTCTCTGCCGAAAAAAATGACAGGACGGGGGCTCCTCTTCCCCCGCCCCGAAGGGCGTCTGGTCTGGCCTCGAAAGGCTTCAGAGCCGGCCCATGGCAGTGGCCACATCGGCCATGCGTGCCGAGAAGCCCCATTCGTTGTCGTACCAGGCGAGAACGCGCACGGTGCGGCCGATCACCTTGGTCTGATCGGGGGCAAAGATCGAGGACTGCACCGTGTGGTTGAAGTCGATCGACACTTTCGGTTCCGGATCATACCCCAGAACGGCGCGCATATGGCCGTCGGCGGCTTCGCGCACGATCTCGTTGACGTCGGCGACGGTCACATCCTTGGAGGCCTGGAAGGTCAGGTCGACGGCGGAGACGTTCGGCGTCGGCACGCGGATCGCGGAGCCGTCGAGCTTGCCCGCCAGTTCTGGCAGCACTTCGGAGATCGCCTTGGCGGCACCGGTGGAGGTCGGGATCATCGCCATGGCGGCGGCGCGGGCGCGGTACAGATCCTTGTGACGACGGTCCAGCGTCGGCTGGTCGCCGGTGTAGCTGTGGATCGTGGTCATGATGCCGCTCTCGATGCCGATGGCGTCATTGAGCACTTTGGCAAGCGGGGCAAGGCAGTTCGTGGTGCAGGAGCCGTTCGAGATCATCCGCTCGTTTTCGCGCAGGTCGAGGTGGTTCACGCCGAACACCACGGTACGGTCGACGTTTTTCGCCGGGGCCGAGATCAGCACCTTGCGCGCACCGCGCTCGAGGTGGGTGTTGGCCTTGTGGCCGTCGTTGAACTTGCCGGTGCATTCGAGCACCACGTCCACACCTTCCCAGTCGAGCTCTTCCGGGTTGTAGGTCGACATCACCTGAATCGGGCCGTTGCCGAGGTCCATGGTGTTGCCTTCGACCGACACCGTGCCGCCGAACCGGCCATGGATGCTGTCGTATTTCAGCAGGTGTGCGTTGGTTTCGATCGGGCCGGTGGCGTTGATCTTGACCACCTCGATCTCGTTCAGCCCGGCCTCTGCGATATGCGCCAGCGTGCAGCGCCCGATGCGGCCAAATCCGTTGATCCCGAGTTTGATGGTCATATTGCGTCTCCGGCTGATGTTCTGTTGAGGAGGGGAGTCGCAGGTCGGTATACGGCGGTGTGCCGTTTTGGAAAAGCATTTAACGCCAACATGTTCGCGCAAACATCGCTAAAAGAGACGGTTTAGCGATAACAGGGTGAAACATCGCGACAGCACTTCGGGGGCCCGGGGGCCCCCGACCGAAAGCCCGTCGCATTTCAGGTTACATGCCGGGCAGTTTGCAATCGTTCGAATCGAGCGTTTGCACCGGATCGCCGGGCGCGCAGGTTTCGTGACTGACCGGATATTCCTGCGGGGTGGTCTCGCAGGCAGCAAGCACGCCCATGCTCAAAAGCAGGGCCACGGTCGGGGCCAGCCGGGTGCGCATTCTGGTGGTCTCTGAAGTCATCTTGGTCTCCTTCCCTGTTGGTTTGGCTGTCCGTCGAGGGCAGCTCCGCGCAGATTTCACGGCAGGGGGCGCTGTCTGGCAAGAGTAACGTGGGGGCAGGACATAAAACAAACGCCCGCGCAAGGGGCGCGGGCGTTTGTATCGCATCAGGGGCGTGGCACTCAGCCCAGCAGAGCCTTGACCTGAGCCACTATGTTCTCGGCGGTGATGCCGAATTTCTCGTAGAGTTCTTCGGCCGGGGCAGAAGCGCCGAAGCGGTCCATGCCGACGAAAGCCTGTTTCGCTTCGCGGCCACGCTCGCCCAGGAGCCAGCGGTCCCAGCCGCCCGCGCGCATCGCGGCTTCGACGCCGACGCGCACCGGACCGGCCGGAAGCACCTTGCGGCGATAGGCTTCGTCCTGCTCGGCGAAGAGCTCCATGCAGGGCATGGACACGACACGGGTGCCGATGCCGTTCTCCTGCAGGATCTTGCGGGCTTCCATGGCGATGGCCACTTCGGAGCCGGTGGCGATCAGGATCGCGTCGCGCTTGCCTTCGGCCTCGGCCAGCACATAGGCGCCTTTCGAGACGAGGTTGGCGGTTTTGTGTTCGGTCCGCAGCGTCGGGACGTTCTGCCGGGTCAGGACGAGGACGGAGGGGGTCTTCTGCGCGGTGAGTGCGATTTCCCAGGCTTCGGCGGTTTCGACCGTGTCACAGGGACGGATCGTCAGCGTGTTCGGCGTCGCGCGGCAGATCGCGAGATGTTCGACCGGCTGGTGCGTCGGCCCGTCTTCGCCCAGACCGATGGAGTCATGGGTCATGACATAGGTCACCGGAATGCGCATCAGAGCCGACAGACGCATCGCCGGGCGCGCGTAATCGGTGAAGCAGAAGAAGGTGCCGCCATAGGGGCGAATGCCACCGTGCAGCGCCATGCCGTTCATCGCGGCGGCCATGCCGTGTTCGCGGATGCCGTAATAGACGTAACGCCCCTTGCGGTTGGTCTCGTCAAACACGCCCATGTCGGCGGTGAGCGTGTTGTTCGAGCCGGTGAGGTCGGCGGAGCCGCCGATGGTCTCGGGCATGATCGGGTTGATCACTTCGAGCACCTTCTGCGAGGAGGCGCGGGTGGCGAGGCTCGGCGCGGTTTCGGAGACCTGCTTCTTGAACGCCTTGATCGTGGCGGAGAGCTTCTTCGGCGCATCCCCCGCGAAGACGCGGTTGAACTCGGCCTGACGGCGCTCGGACTGCTCCTCGAAACGGGCTTCCCATGCGACGCGCTCGTGGCGGCCTTTGGAACCGATTTCTTCCCACTGGGCTTTCACTTCGGGGGCAACCTCGTAAGCGCCCCAGTTGACGCCATAGGCAGCTTTCGCGGCGGCGAGCTGGTCGGCGTTGGTGAGTGCGCCGTGGCCTTTGGACGTGTCCTGCGCGGCGTGACCCAGAGCGATATGAGTCTTGCAGGCGATCATCGACGGTTTCTTGGATTTCTTCGCGGCCTCGATGGCGGCGTCGATCTGGTCCGGATCATGACCGTCGATCGCCTGCACATGCCAGCCCGCGGCCTTGAAGCGCGCCACCTGATCGGTGCGGTCGGCGATGTCCACGGTGCCGTCGATGGTGATGTTGTTGTTATCCCAGAAGACGATGAGCTTCGAGAGCTTCTGACGTCCGGCCAGCGCGATGGCTTCCTGGCTGACCCCTTCCATGAGACAGCCGTCACCGGCCATCACATAGGTGAAGTGGTTTTGCAGCCTGGAGCCGAAGCGCGCCCGCAGGCTTTCTTCGGCCATGGCGAAACCGACGGCGTTGGAAATGCCCTGACCGAGCGGGCCGGTGGTGGTCTCGACACCGTCCAGCAGGAAGTTCTCCGGGTGACCGGCGGTCTTCGCGCCCATCTGGCGGAAGTTCTTGATCTCTTCCAGCGGCATTTCCTTGTAGCCGGTGAGGTAGAGCAGGGAGTAGATCAGCATGGAGCCGTGGCCCGCCGACAGGATGAAGCGGTCGCGATCCGGCCAGAGCGGTGCGGAGGCATCGAATTTCAGATGCTTGCCGAACAGCACGGTGGCCACATCGGCCATGCCCATCGGCATGCCGGAGTGACCGGAGTTGGCACCGGCGACGGCATCGAGCGTCAGGGTGCGGATGGCGGCGGCACGCATCCAGTGATCGGGGTGCGCCTCGCGCAGGGTTGCGATATCCACGGGCGGATCTCCTTTAGGCTCCCAAACTGGGCCGGACCCCGTGGAATCCACGGAAATTCCGGCCTTTCGGGCCTCCTGATAACGATGTGACGGCAAAGTGCAAGCGGCGAGGCACGCCTGCGACGCTATTGTGCGCGCGCATTCGGGGGATGGTGGGCGCTTTCCGGCCCCGGATCAGGAGGCATGTTGGTAAATCCGGCCCTATGGGATAGTCTCGCGAATCAAAGGACAGAACATGAGGCCCGCGCGCTTCGCCCTTGAGGACAAAGGGAGTTTCGGCTTTCATGGAGGTTAGGGCAGGGGGGGGGCAGAGCAGGCTCGTGATGACAAAGCAGAATGTGAGTAGGTGGCAATGAGCGAGATTTCCGATTTCGAGGCCCGGATCACAGCGGCGCTTGAGCGGATCGGGCGTGCGGTGGCGGTGGCCGAAGAGCGCGCCGAGGCGGCACAGTCCCAGGCCGACGCCCTGGTCGGCGGAGGAGTCGCGAGCGAGGTGCTTGAGGCCGAGGTCGCCCGTCTGAACGATGCGCTGGCCGAAGAACAGAGCGCGAATGCCCAGCTCGAGGAGCGGGTGAAGGCCATTCACGACCGTCAGGAGAGCCATGTTGCGGCGCTCGAAGACGAGGTCGAGACGCTGCGGCGTCAGTTGATGGATCACGACCGGGAAATGCAGAAGTTGCGCCATGTGAATGCGCAACTGCGTGAGAACAACGCGGCGCTGCGGGCCGCCAATGCCGAAGGGCTGGGCGACGCGGGTCTGATCGACGAAGGCATGCGCGCGGAACTCGAGGCGCTCAAGGTGGCGCGTGAGGTGGATGTGACAGAGCTCGATGCGATCCTGACGGAGCTGCGCGCGGTGATGGCGCGAGCGACCGGTGCGCAGCCGAGCGAGGAGGTGTAAACGATGCCCGAAGTGAAAATCTCCATCGGTGGACGCGAATTCGATGTGGCCTGTCAGGTGGGTGAGGAACATTTCCTGAAATCCGCCGCCGAGCTTCTGGACAACGAGGCCTCGGTCTTGTCGAGCCAGATCGGGCGTTTGCCCTCCGAACGCATGCTGTTGATGGCGGGGCTTATGCTTGCGGACAAGACGGCCGGGATGGAAGAGCAGATGCGCGCGCTGGAGAGCAAGCTTGGCGCACAGGAGGCGCTGATCGAGGAGATGCGGGCGCGCCCTGCCCCGGAACCGCAGAAGATCGAGGTGCCGGTGGTGCCCGCCGATGTCACCGACACGCTGGCAGAGATGGCGGCGCGGGCGGAGGCGATGGCGGCGGCCTTCGAGGAACGTCTGGGCGTCACCGATACGCTGGATGAGGCGTGATGCTTCGGCCCGTCGCGCTTGGGCTGTCTGTCGTCATGGCAGACTTGGCGCCGGACGGGAGTTCGCTTTTCACACCTGATGTCGGCGACGCGCAGGAATGACGCTCTTTCGAAGGTCCGGACGGGCAGACACGGCTGATCTTCCAGAACGGAGATGAGGCTCGTTTGATTGCCGGGGATTGTTGGTTTTCGGTCTAATAAAACTCGGAGTAGACAGCAAAAAAGGCGCGGTCAGCCCGCGCCTTTCGTCATTTTCAAAGACCGGAGATCAGGCGTTCGCGGCGCGGATCTGGTCGGCTTTCTCGGTGTCGAACGCGACGCCCTTGTCCGCGAGCATCTGGTCAAGCTCGCCCGAGAGCGTCATCTCGATCACGATGTCGCAGCCGCCGACGAATTCGCCTTTGACGTAAAGCTGCGGGATCGTCGGCCAGTCGGAGAACTCCTTGATTCCCTGACGCACTTCCTCGTCGGAGAGCACGTCGACGTCGAGATAATCGACGCCCATGAAGTTCAGGATGCCCGCCACTTTCGACGAAAAACCGCAGCGCGGCATGAGTTTCGTGCCCTTCATGTAGAGAACGACATCGTTCTCATCGACGGTTTTCTGGATGGTGTCTTGCGCAGTCATGATCAATGTCCTTTGGGTGATCTTCACGGAGTCCGCGAAGGCCGTATTTGAAAAGCCGGGGCAGGCGGTTGAACACTATATAGAGCGTCTCCAGTGCCCCGGCCAGAAGTTCCACTTATTCCGGCGCGCGGGTGGTGAGCGCCAAGGCGTGCAGCTCGCCGCTTTCGAGCTGGGCTTTGAGGGTCGCGTTCACCGCGCGTTGTTGCTGGACGCGGTTCATGCCCTTGAAAGACGGGTCGATCACCTCGGCGGCGAAATGCTGGCCGTCGTCGCCCTGAACGATGATCTGGGCGTCGGGCAGACCTGCGCGGATCAGGTGTTCGATGTCAGAGGCGGTGATGGCCATGAAGGGCGCTCCTTAGCGTCGTGATTGGGTCGGAGTGGAATGTAAGCTCTGCACCGGGGCGCTGCAAGCGCTCAAACCGGAGAGGGGCTTTGTGTGGCTTTGCAGAGCGGTTTTTCCTGTCGGATTTGCGTCGGACTTCTGTCGGACTTTTGTCGGGCAGGCTTACGCGCCGGATCTTTGGGCAAGTGCGTCGAGAAAGGCGTCGAAATCGGCGGCCAATGTCTCGGTGTCGGCCCAGAGACGGGCGCATTTGCGTAGGAGCCGCAGGCGTTCGGCCGCCAGATCGTCGGGCAGGTCGAGGGCCGCGGCCTCGACCAGTTGCTTCATCCGCTCGTGCAGTGGTTTGAGCCGGTCGAAATCCCGGAGCATGGCGGGCAGCAGCGTCGGGTCGTCGCGCCAGCTTTCGCCGTTGAAGCGCATCTGCGTGACGCGCTGGCCCGCGCCCGCGCAATCGTAGAGCACACAGCCGCGGTTGCCGATGGTTTCGAGCTGGTCGTGACAGGAGCAGAGATGGCTGGAGAGATTGGGGCAGGGGGTGCCTGCCGGTTTGTCGAAGGAAAACAGATCGCCCTTGTCGAGTGTCAGTCCCACGCAACAGAGCGCGGCGCAGCGGGAACAGTCGGCGGTGAGGGTGGGCAGGTCGGTCATGTGTCTCTCATAAAGCAAAAGGCCCGCAGTGGGGCGGGCCTTTCTTTGAGGATTTGTCCAACAAAGGAAACTCAGCCGAAAATCTCGCCGAAGGTGCCGCGGTAGATCGCGGACAACTCGGCGAGCGGGGCCTCGGAAGCGCCGAATTTGACCGCGTCGCCGGTGAATTTGCCGACGGTCGCGATCGGCACACCGGCCTGAGCGGCGGCGGCCATCAGGGCCTCGGCCTGATCGAAGGAGCAGGCGATGAGGTAGCGGGCCTGGTCTTCGCCGAACAGCGTGGGGGTGTCCTCTGCGTCGAGCGTGACGCCGACACCTGCGGCTTCGGCCATCTCGAAGGCCGCAAGCGCAAGCCCGCCGTCGGAGAGGTCGGTCACGGCGCCGATCAGTTTGCCATTGGCGCGGATGAACTCACCGTTGCGCTTCTCGGCGGCGAGATCGACATGCGGCGCGTCGCCGTCTTCGCGGTTGAACACCTCGTACAGGAGGGCGGATTGACCGAGGAGGCCCTTGGTCTCGCCGATCAGCAGGGCGACATCGCCCTCGTTCGCCAGACCGGCGATCAGATCGTCTTCGGAGGCGATAAGCCCCACGGCGCCGATGGTCGGGGTCGGCAGGATGCCCTCGCCGTAGCTTTCGTTATAGAGCGAGACGTTGCCCGAAACGATCGGCATGTCGAGGAAGGCAACGGCCTGACCGATACCGTCGAGCGCGCCGACGAACTGGCCCATGATTTCGGGCTTTTCGGGGTTGCCGAAGTTCAGGTTGTCGGTGGTCGCCAAGGGCAGGGCGCCGACGGCGGAGAGGTTGCGATAGGCTTCGGCCACGGCTTGCTTGCCGCCTTCGACCGGGTTGGCGCGGACATAGCGCGGCGTCACGTCGGAGGTGAAGGCGAGCATTTTCGGCGTGCCATGGACGCGGATCACACCGGCACCGAGGCCGGGAGTCCGCACCGAGTCGGCCATGACCTGGGTGTCGTATTGCTCATAGACCCAAGCTTTGGAGGCGTAGTTCGGCGAGGAGATCAGGCCCTTGAGCCCGTCGATGCCGTCGATCTGGGGCACCTCAGCGACTTGTTCGGCCTCGGGCGTCGGCACCCACGGGCGGTCGTATTCCGGCGCGGAGGAGGCCAGAGTGGAGAGCGGCAGATCGGCCATGCATTTGCCGTTGTGCATGATCAGGAAGCGGTCTTCTTCGATGGTCTCGCCGACGATGGCGAAATCGAGGTCCCATTTCTCGAAGACGGCGCGGGCCTCGGCCTCTTTCTCGGGCTTCAGCACCATGAGCATGCGTTCCTGAGATTCGGAGAGCATCATCTCATAGGCGGTCATGTTGGGTTCGCGCTGCGGCACGTTTTCCAGATCGAGACGCACGCCAAGCCCGCCCTTGTCACCCATTTCCACGGCGGAACAGGTGAGACCGGCGGCCCCCATGTCCTGAATGGAGATCACGGCGCCGGTCTGCATCAGCTCCAGCGTGGCTTCCATCAGGCATTTCTCAGTAAACGGGTCGCCGACCTGAACGGTGGGGCGTTTCTCTTCGATGCTGTCATCGAATTCGGCGGAGGCCATGGTCGCGCCGCCGACGCCGTCACGACCGGTTTTCGCGCCAAGGTAGACGACGGGCATGCCGACGCCGGAGGCGGCCGAATAGAAGATCTTGTCGGCGTCTGCGAGGCCCGCTGCGAAAGCGTTCACAAGGCAGTTGCCGTTATAGGCGGCATGGAAGCGCACTTCGCCGCCCACAGTGGGCACGCCGAAACAGTTGCCGTAACCGCCGACACCTTCGACCACGCCGTGGACGAGCTGTTTGGTCTTCGGGTGATCCTTGACGCCGAAGGACAGCGCGTTCATCGCCGCAATCGGGCGCGCGCCCATGGTGAACACGTCACGCAGGATGCCGCCGACACCGGTCGCGGCACCTTGGTAGGGTTCGATATAGGAGGGGTGGTTGTGGCTTTCCATCTTGAAGACCACGGCCTGACCGTCGCCAATGTCCACAACGCCCGCGTTCTCGCCGGGGCCGCAAATGACCTGCGGGCCGGTGGTCGGCAGTTTGCGCAGGTGGAGTTTCGAGGATTTGTAGGAACAGTGCTCGTTCCACATGGCCGAGAAAATGCCCAGCTCGGTAAAGCTCGGCTCGCGGTTCAGAATGCGCAGGATCTCGGCGTATTCTTCCGGCTTGAGACCGTGGGCGGCGATGATCTCTTCGGTGATGGCGGGTTCGGTCATGAGTGTCCCCTCGAATGTCCCCGGGCTTGTCCCCCGTGGGCGGCAGCGTCATACCGCGCCCTCTTAGGACGTTTGGCGGTTTTGGGAAAGGGGCTAAAGCAATGGGGAGTACGGCCAAAGCGCATGGATTCCCGATGTTTCGTCGGATTTGGCCGGGATTGTCCGGGGTGAACCCGTCTTGCGACACAAAACCGGGATAAAAGCAAAAAAAAGGCCGAGCAAAGCTCGGCCTAAGTCCAACAGGGAGGTAAAACCGCAAAGAGTTGCCTCAATCAGCGGCTTCATTGCTGCATTTAAGGGCGGTTTGTGAATCGTTCAAGGGATTTTCTGCGCATGCATTGCAATGCCGCCATGCAGAAATTGCATATCCTTATGTCCATCGCGGACCTGTCGTCCTGCATTCCCGCATGCGAGACTATTTGCGAGACGCGTGCGATGGGGCGATCAGAGCAATTCGTCCTTGCGCATGACGCGGCGGTGGGCGTTGATTTCCTCGATGATGAAATCGCGGAACACCTCGATGCGTTTCGAGTGGCGCAGCTCTTCGGGATAGGCGAGAAACACCGGTACTTCGCCGCTTTCCACTTCGGGCAGGACCCGGACGAGATGCGGCGAGGTCTCCACGAGGTAATCGGGCAGAACGCCGACGCCGAGATGGTTCAGAACCCCCTGCAACACGCCGAAATAGTTGTTCACGAAAAGCTTCGAGCGGATGTTGTGATCGTTCAGTTCCTCGACCAGACGGGCGCCTGCGGCGACCTGATGGGCGTTTGGGTTCTGACAGATCAGCCGGTGCTTCGTCAGATCGTGCATGGTTTCGGGCATGCCATGCTCGGCCAGATATTCCGGCGTCGCGAACAGGCGCATGCGGATGTTCATCAGACGCTTGCGGATCAGATCGGCCTGCGATGGCTCTTTCATCCGGATCGCCACATCGGCCTCGCGCATCGGCAGATCGAGCACACGCTCCTCAAGCATCAGGTCGATGTTGAGCTCAGGGTATTTCTCATAAAGCTTGGAAAGGCGCGGCGCGAGCCAGAGCGTGCCGAAGCCGGTGGCGGAGGTGACGCGCAATTCGCCGTAGACCTCTTCTTCGCTGTCTCGAATGCGTGCGGCGGCGGCGTCGAGCCGTTTCGCCATGGCGCGGGTCGCCTCGAAGAGCAATTCACCCTGCTCGGTGAGAATCAGCCCGCGGGCATGGCGGTGGAACAGTGTCGTGGAGAGCGATTCCTCGAGCGCCCGGATCTGTCGCGAGACGGCGGACTGGCTCAGATGCAGCGCATCCCCCGCATGGGTGAGCGATCCGGCATCCGCCACCGCGTGAAAAATTCTCAGCTTGTCCCAATCCATACCCGTCACCTGCTCCTCCTCCTCTTTCGGACAGTTTACACGAAACCTAGCCCGAAAAGGAATTTTGGCCGCTTCATTCTTTGTTTTCGCACAGACCGCAAGGGGAATGCCTTGCGCGAACACAAATTGACGCAAGGATATGAAGCAATTGCAAAGATTTCGGGCAGAGATGGTTGATCGCGGGCAAAGTGCCGGGCTTAATGAAATTCGTTCGGGAGGGGCGCATGCAGATCGGGGAACCACATTCGGGGCCACAGGAGGGGCTGAGCACGCGGGCTTTGAATGCGCGCCAGGTGGCCCGTGACATTTCATATGCCAGCGCGGCGGCCACGCGCACCGGGCGGGTGCTGATCCGGGTGATGGAGAATGCCACGGGGCGGCTCAGCCTGATGAAACGCGCCCGTGGATACGACGCGGATGTGGCGGCGGGGGGCGATTTCTGGGCGGTGATGGCGGCCCGCTACGGGCTGACGCTCGAAGTGGCGCGCGGCGCGTTGGACAATATCCCGACCGAGGGGCCGCTTGTCGTGGTGGCCAATCATCCTTACGGCATTCTCGACGGGCTGATGCTGGGCCATATCCTGTCGCTGACGCGGGGCGACTTTCGCATTCTGGCGCATCGGGTGTTCCGCCGGGCCGAGGATCTCGACAAGGTGATCCTGCCGATTTCCTTCGACGAGACGAAAGAGGCGCTGGCGCTCAATCTGGAGACCCGCAAGGAGGCGCTGCGCTATCTTGGGGAGGGCGGCTGTATCGGGGTGTTTCCGGGCGGCACGGTGTCGACTGCCGCGACACCTTTGGGGCCGCCGCTGGATCCGGTCTGGCGGGCGTTTACCGCGAAAATGGTGGCGAAATCCGGGGCAACCGTGGTGCCGATTTGTTTCGACGGGGCCAATTCGCGGCTGTTTCAACTTGCGAGCCATGTCCATGCGACGCTGCGCATGGGGCTCTTGATCCGGGAATTCCGTCGCAGCCTCGGCGCGCCGGTGCGGGTGGCGATCGGCGATCCGATCGGTCCGGAGCGGCTGGCCGAATTCCGCGGCGACAGCAAAAAGCTTATGGATTTTCTGCGCGCCGAGACCTATTCACTATCGTCAAAGCCTTTGGCGCAGGCCGGGCTGGGCTTTGAATTCGAAGCGAAACATGGCGCGCGGCTCCGCACTCAGGACCGTAGAGGCCTTAAGGATCGGTATTGAGATGGCAGTCGGTATTTTTGACAGTGGTTTGGGCGGGTTGACGGTGCTCGATGCGGTGTCGAAGCGGCTTCCCGATGTGCCCTTTGTCTATTTCGGCGACAATGCGCATGCGCCTTACGGGGTGCGCACCGCCGATGACATTTACAACCTGACGACGACGGCGGTGGAACGTCTCTGGGAGGCGGGCTGCGATCTCGTGATCCTCGCCTGCAACACGGCCTCGGCGGCGGCGCTCCGGCGGATGCAGGAAAGCTGGATTCCCCGCGACAAGCGGGTGTTGGGCGTTTTCGTGCCGCTGATCGAGGCTTTGACCGAACGGCAATGGGGCGACAACTCGCCGCCGCGCGAGGTCGAGGTGAAACACGTGGCGCTGTTTGCAACGCCCGCCACCGTGGCATCCCGCGCGTTTCAGCGTGAGCTGGCGTTCCGGGCCATTGGCGTCGATGTCGAGGCGCAGGCCTGTGGTGGTGTCGTCGATGCCATCGAGGAGGGCGACATGATCCTGGCGGATGCTCTGGTGCGCTCGCATGTCGATGCGCTCAAACGCAAGATGCCGACGCCGGACGCGGCCATTCTGGGCTGTACCCATTATCCGATCATGCAGGAGGCCTTTCAGGAGGCTTTGGGCGCGGATGTGAAGGTGTTCAGCCAGGCCAACCTGGTGGCCTCGTCGCTCGCCGATTACCTGACGCGCCATCCGCAGATGGTCGGGCCGGGCACCGAGTCGATGTTCCTGACCACGGGCGATCCGGTTAAGGTCGCCCGCGGCGCGACGCAATTCCTGCGACGAAAAGTCGAGTTCACCAAGGCGTGACGGGTTTGGGAGAGGGGCTTTGCCCTGCGCCCACCCGTCGCAATTGCGATAAATTCAGAATCCTTCTAAGTTGAGGGCTCCTGTCGGCTGGTGAGGGCATGACAGGGCCGATGTGAGAGACGACCGACATGACCTATAAAATCGCCATTCTTGGAGCTTCCGGCTATACGGGCGCCGAACTTGTCCGCCTGATCGCGACCCATCCGATGATGGAGATCGTGGCGCTGTCTGGCGACCGCAAGGCGGGGATGGAAATGGCTGAGGTCTATCCGCACCTGCGTCACATGGATCTTCCGGCGCTGTGCAAGATCGAGGACATTGATTTCGCCACGGTCGATCTGGCCTTCTGCGCGCTGCCGCATGCGACCTCGCAAGCGGTGATCAAGGAGCTGCCGCCGACCACCAAAGTGGTCGATCTGTCGGCGGATTTCCGGCTGCGCGACCCGGGCGAATACGAAAAATGGTATGGCAAGCCGCACTCCGCCGTAGAGATCCAGAAAGAGGCCGTTTATGGCCTCACGGAATTCTACCGCGACGAGATCAAATCCGCGCGTCTGGTGGCCGGGACCGGGTGTAATGCCGCGACGGGCCAGTTTATCCTGCGCCCGCTGATTGCGGCGGGGGTGATTGATCTGGACCAGATCATTCTCGATCTCAAGGTGGCGGTGTCGGGTGCCGGGCGTTCGCTCAAGGAACACCTGCTTTACGGCGAGTTGGAAGACAACGCCTTCGGCTATTCCATCGGCGGCAAGCACCGGCATCTGGGCGAGTTCGATCAGGAGTTTTCCAAGATCGCGGGCCGCGATGTGCGCATCCAGTTCACACCGAACCTGATCCCCGCGACGCGCGGCATTCTCGCTACAGCTTACGTGCAGGGCGAGGCCTCCGCCGTGCATTACGCGCTGGCCGATGCCTATATGAACGAGCCTTTCATCCATGTGCTGCCCTTTGGCCAGGCCCCCGCGATGAAACATGTGCGCGGCTCGAATTTCTGCCATATCGGCGTGGTGGAGGACCGCATTCCGGGCCGCACCATCGTCATCGGCACCATCGACAACCTGACCAAAGGCTCGTCCGGTCAGGCGATCCAGAACGCCAACCTGATGCTGGGGCTCGATGAGACCATGGGTCTCATGAATGTGCCCATGTATCCGTAACCTGTATCCGTAAGGGAGCTGAGGAGGAGATCCCATGGCCGGTTTGAAAAACCTTAAAAAGACGCGCCGCATTCAGGTCTTTGCCGTCGCCGCCGTGGCGCTGGCGCTGTCCACCGGCATGATCGGCTATGCGATGCGCGACGGGATCAACCTCTACCGCGACCCGTCGAAGGTGAAGGCCGAGCCGCCGCGCGAGGGCGAGATTTTCCGCTTGGGCGGGCTTGTCGAAGACGGCACTCTGGTGCGGGGCGAAGGCACCCATGTGACCTTCTCCGTGACCGACGGGGCGGAGACCATTCCGGTGACCTTCGAGGGCGTGTTGCCGGATCTCTTCGGCGAAAATCAGGGCATGATCGGCACCGGGTCGATGGTCGGCGGCACCTTTGTGGCGACCGAGATTCTGGCGAAACACGACGAGACCTATATGCCGAAAGAGGTGATGGACTCGCTGAAAGAGACCGGGGTTTATAAAGAGCCGGAGAGCTGAGCCTCTGTTCTGCTGCTGCAAGCGCAGCAAGTGTTTTTCTTGAAATCTTAAGAAATCTCCCCTTCAATTCCCGCTATTCCGGGGGGAATGAAGCATGTTTGAATTTCTTTTTGCCGTGGCCATCGTCATTGGCGGTCTTTTCATTCGCAATGCCAGGAAAGAGGCGAGGCGTGCCGTGCGTCGCGCGTTTAAACCGGCAGAGCCTAAGCCGCTCTATCGGCCAACACCGAAGCCTGCACCCTTCAATGAAAAAACGGCCAGAGAGGCTTTGGAAAAGCCCGTCTTGCGGGGCACCGCTTATGTCGTCGATGGCGATACGCTGACCATCGCCAAGACCCAAATCCGTCTCTTTGGTGTCGATGCGCCGGAGCTTAACCATCCTTATGGCAAAAAAGCGAAATGGGCCTTGGTTAAGCTTTGCAAAGGTCAGTCCATACGCGCCGAGGTGACGGATGTGGACACTCATGGCCGCACGGTTGCGCGGTGTTACTTGCCCGATGGGCGGGACTTGTCGGCTGAGATGGTCAAGCAGGGCCTCGCAATCGACTGGGCGAAATTCTCAGGGGGAGCATACAGATCCATGGAGCTGCCGGATGTTCGTCAGAAGCTCTGGCTTGCGGACGCACGTCAAAAGGGGCGGATGCAGGTTTGGGAGACGTTCGAAGCCAAACAGAATGCGCGCAAAGAGCGCGAGTGAGAACTGCAATCTCTTCACGATGCGCGGCTTTTTCTCCCGCGTTTAAAGGCGGTTAATTGCCTTTAAAAGGCTGTCCGAACGCCCAACTCCGGCGGCGTTAACCTTTTTGCGCGAGCCTCAACTCATCAATTTGGTGGGATTGAGGCAGATGAAAACAGTACAGCAAATCGCGATGGAAATCGTCGCCCGCGAGGGTGGCTACGTCAACGACCCCGACGATCCGGGCGGGGCGACGAAATACGGGGTGACGCTCGCCACGATGCAGCGGATCGGGCTTGATCTCGATGGCAACGGACGGGTGAGCGAGACCGATGTCAAACGGCTGACGCGCGACAAGGCGCGGGATATTTTCGTCGAACATTACTTCAAAGGTCCGCGGATCGACGAATTGCCGCCAGTGCTGCAAGCCAGCGTGTTCGACATGTATGTCAACGCGGGCGCCAATGCGGTGCGGATTTTGCAGAGGCTTCTTAATGACATGGGTCAGCGCATCGCCATCGACGGGGCGGTCGGGCCGCAGACCATCGAGGCGGCGTTTATCGCCCAGTCTCTGGCGCCGAATTACCTTGCGGACGCTTACGGCATCGCCCGGCGCAACTACTATTACGCGCTGGCGGATCGCCGTCCGGGATCGCGCAAATATGCCAAACGCCGGGATGGCGGCAAAGGCGGCTGGATCACCCGCGCCGAAGAGTTCATTTCCTCGCGCTATCACCTGACGGAGGCCGAGCATGCCGCTCGGGTGGCGGCATGGGGCTGATTGGGCGGATTTTTGACGCGCTGTTCGGCGACGGGCGCAATGTGGTGAAGGACACGGCCGAAGTGTTCTTTGAGAACAAGGAAAACGCCGGCGCGCGGGAAGCGGGTTATCGCGCGGCGGCGATGCAGCAATTCGCGGGCGAATTCGCGACGGCGCGCACCGGCTATTTCGACCGGTTCATGGATGCGTTGAACCGGGTGCCGCGCCCTTTGATGGCCTTCGGCACCATCGGGCTTTGCGTCTCGGCCATGGTCGATCCGATCTGGTTTGCCTCGCGGATGCAGGGGATCGCGCTTGTGCCGGAGCCTCTGTGGTGGCTGTTGGGCACCATTGTGTCCTTCTATTTCGGCGCGCGCTATCAGGTGAAATCGCAGGAATTTCAACGCTCTGTCGCCTCGACCATGGCGCAGGCCCCGGTGGTGCAGGCCAATATCGCAGCGCTCAGAGCGTTGGATGCGGGCGCGCAGGGGCAGGGGCTTCCGTCCGGCTCGGGATGGGCTGCCACAGACGTGGAGGCTCAGGTCGATGTGCCGGGTGCCGAGGCCCCGAACCCCGCGCTTGTGGCATGGAGGGAGGGACGTGATGAGTGAGGCTTTGATTGGCGCTTTGGCCGAACACGGGCCCTGGGTGCTCATGGTGTTTTTTCTGCTCTATCGCGACCTGCAAAAGGATCAGGCGACGCGGCGGGTTCTGGATAAGAACACGCAAATCCTCATCGAGATGACGACGATGATCCGGGAGCGTCTGCCCCGAGGAGGATCGTGATGCGGAGGTTCGGGATGCGTTGCGACAGGATGAAAGCGGTGCTGCGGGCGCTATGGCTGGGCGAGGCCCTGACCGCCGCGCTCAAACGCAACCGGGAAGCGGCGGATGCGCTCGATGCCGTCGTGAAGGAGATGTTGAAGCAATGAAACAGGTTGTCACTCTCTACGGCGTCGTTCTGGGCGCGCTGGCGCTGGCCGTGGCCGGGCTTGGCGTCGCCGAGGCGCTTTTGCTGACCTTCGGGGCTATCGCTTTGATGGCGCTGACCATCTCCGGCACGTTCCTCTGGCTCTGGCAGGTACGCGCAACGCCTCTGGCGCTGGGCATGTCTTTGAGCTGGGCCGGATCGGGTCTGACCACCGGTTGGTGGTGGGCGATGCAGGTCCTGCAAAGCCCGCTCTGTGGCCCTGTGGCGGGGATCGAGGCGGCGGCGCTGTTTCTGTTCCTGTCGCTCCTGATCTCCGGCGCGGTGCTTCACTTTTCGGTGATACAGGGGACCTTCGGGCTTTCGGGCCTCAAATTCCTCTGGCCGGTGTTCGGGGCGGTGATCGTCTCTTTCGGGGTGCTTTTGATCCTCTGAGGGCAAAAGTTGGTGGGAAGGGACGCGAAAGGGGCCGGGGGCGGCCCCTTTCTTTATGGCAGAGCGATGGGAACGGCCCGGTGCCCCGGCCTTCATTTCCTTGCGACACGCGCGCGCAGCCCATTGGCGGACGGCCCGCGAGCGGGTAAAACCGGACAAAAGGGAGGCGCCTATGCTTGTAGAACTCGGACATTTTGCCCTCGTCATGGCCTTTTTCGTGGCTCTGGCGCAGACCGTCCTGCCGCTTTGGGGCGCG
This sequence comes from Celeribacter ethanolicus, assembly GCF_002407265.1. NCBI lineage: Bacteria > Pseudomonadati > Pseudomonadota > Alphaproteobacteria > Rhodobacterales > Roseobacteraceae > Celeribacter > Celeribacter ethanolicus. The sequence goes on along the minus strand of NZ_CP022196.1, from coordinate 1,438,923 downwards.
CAGAGCGGCAACCGCGCCATGATGGCCGTGGGCGAACCGGCGGCGATGATCCAGCTTGTGCTGATCGCGTTTTCCTTCGGCGCGCTGACCTATGCCTTCGTGACCTCGGACTTTTCGCTCAAGGTGGTGGTCGAGAACTCGCACACGCTCAAACCGATGCTTTACAAGGTCTCGGGCGTCTGGGGGAACCACGAGGGCTCGATGCTCCTCTGGGTGTTGATCCTTGCTCTGTTCGGCGGGGCGGCGGCGCTGTTTGGCGGCAATCTTCCCGCAACACTGCGGGCGCGGGTGATCGGCGTTCAGGGCTCGATCGGCGTCGCGTTCCTGGCCTTCATCCTCTTTACCTCGAACCCGTTCCTGCGCCTCGCCATGCCGCCGATGAACGGCGACGATCTCAATCCGCTGCTGCAAGACCCCGGTTTGGCCTTTCACCCGCCGTTTCTCTATCTCGGTTATGTCGGCCTCTCCATGACCTTCTCCTTCGCCGTCGCCGCTCTGCTCGAAGGCCGTGTCGACGCCGCTTGGGGGCGCTGGGTGCGGCCCTGGACCTTGGCGGCGTGGGTGTTCCTCACAATCGGCATCGGGCTCGGCTCGTGGTGGGCCTATTACGAGCTTGGCTGGGGTGGATTCTGGTTCTGGGACCCGGTGGAAAATGCCTCGCTGATGCCATGGCTTTTTGCCGCCGCTTTGCTGCACTCCGCCATCGTCGTCGAGAAACGCGAGACGCTGAAAAGCTGGACCATCCTTCTGGCGATCATGGCCTTCGGATTTTCGCTCATCGGGACGTTCCTTGTGCGTTCCGGGGTGATCACCTCCGTCCACGCTTTCGCTAACGACCCGGAGCGCGGCGTGTTCATTCTTTTGATCCTCGCGATCTTCATGGGCGGCGCGCTTTTGCTTTTCACCCTCCGGGCCAATGCGATGCAGGCCAAAGGCGTGTTCTCGCTGGTCTCCCGTGAAAGCGCCCTGGTGATCAACAACATCCTCCTGGCGGTGTCGTCTTTCGTCGTCTTCATCGGCACGATCTGGCCGCTCATCGCAGAAGCCTTCTGGGGCCGTAAACTCTCCGTCGGCGCGCCGTTCTTCAACGCCGCCTTCACGCCGTTTTTCGTTGCTCTGGCGATTATGTTGCCGATCGGGGCGATACTGCCGTGGAAACGCGCGCGGATGGGGGCGACCGTGAAAAAACTCATCCCCTCGATGATCCTCGCCTTCGCCGTTCTGGGCCTGATCTGGTCGATCCAGACCCAGAAAACGCTCTTGGGTCCCATCGGCATCGCGCTTGGCACATGGCTTTTGGCGGGGGCGGTGCAGGATCTTTTGCTGCGCACCGGCAAGACCGTTAATCTCGGTCGTCTCACCCGTCTGCCGCGGGCCGATTGGGGGCGTCTTCTGGCTCATGGCGGGCTTGGCATCACCATGGCGGGGATCGCCGGGCTGACCGCCTGGACGGTCGAAGACATCCGCGTGGTGCAGGTCGGCGAGACCTTCGAGGTGGCGGGCTATACCATCGCGCTCGAAAAGGTCGAGCGGGCGCAGGGGCCGAACTATATCACCACCATGGCGACCATGTCGGTGTTCGAGGGCGACAAGAAGGTTGCGACGCTCCACCCGGAGAAACGCAACTACCCGGTGGCGCAGATGCCCACGACCGAAGCGGGCATCGACAACGGGTTTCTGCGTGACGTCTATCTGGTGATCGGCGATGTGCAGTCGAACGGCGGCTGGGCGGTGCGCACCTATATCAAGCCGCTCGCCAACTGGATCTGGGGCGGCACGATCATCATGGCCTTCGGTGGGCTGCTGTCGCTCACGGATCGTCGCTACCGCGTCGGCGTCGGCGCGCGCAAAGCCCATGGCGAAGCGAAGGGAGTGCCCGCCGAATGAAACGTCTGCTTCTTGCCCTCGCACTTCTGATCGCTACACCGGTTTTGGCCGTGCAGCCCGACGAGGTGCTGCCGGACCCGGCGATGGAGGCCCGTGCGCGCGATATTTCCCAAGGTCTGCGCTGCCTCGTCTGCCGCAACGAGAATATCGACGAATCGAACGCCACGCTCGCCAAAGACCTGCGGCTTCTGGTGCGTGAACGTCTCGTCGCGGGGGATACGAACGATGAGGTGGTGGACTATGTGGTCGACCGCTACGGCGAATTCGTGCTGCTGAAACCGACGATGAATGGCGCCAACAAGGTGCTCTGGATCGCGGGGCCGGTGATGCTGATCCTCGCGCTTGGCATCGGCATCAGCTTCATCCGCCGCCGGGGGCAGGAGAGCGAGGTCGTCCCGGAACTGACCGACGAGGAAAAGACCCGGCTTGAGAGCCTGATGCAGGAGTGACGCACCGCTTTGCGTTTCCTTTGCTGCTGCAAATACTCGGGAACCCCGCCGCTGGACACAAAGCGGCGGGTTTTCTATACAGTCCGCACGGTCCGCAGTTCACCGAGTCGCTGCCGCCCTTTTGGGTAAGCTGAACCTGCTCTTAATAAAACCTTCCGGTCTTTCCGCGCGTCTCAGGCGTGGGCCAAGGGCAGCTCCCCGCACGACATCTGACGCGATCCACGGAGTGAACCGATGACTCGTGAGACTATTTCTCTCACCCTTCCCGATGTGTCCGCCTTTGCGCGGGTGCTGAAATCCGAATTCGATGGCGGCGCGATCCCCGGCCATCAGAGTTTGCTCAATGCCATCGCCCGCGCGGGCGGGTATCGCAATTTCCAGCACCTCAAGGCCACGCAGACCGGCACCGACCCGGTCGAGCCGGTCGAGGGCCGCGCCGTGTCTCGTGCTTTGGCGCGGTTTACGCCCGCAGGCTTGCTGGAAAGCTGATCCACCAAACGCAAGGTGCGCCAGCATTGCCTTTGGGCGCTCTGGGCGCAGGTGCCGCCGCGTACCGTGTTCACCGAGAAGACGATTTCCGAACTGTTCGACGGCATGACCGCTTTCCGTGATCCGGCGCAGATCCGGCGCTCGCTGATCGAGGACGGGCTTCTGGAGCGCAACCGCGACGGCTCGCGCTATGTCCGGCGTGAGGCCAGGCCCGACGCCACGGCGCAGGCGGTGATCCGTGAGGTGCTCCGCCGCCGCAGCGCCAATCCGACCGTGCCGGAACGGACCTCGTCTCTCTATGGTCTCTGAGCGCATTTGACGGAGCGTCTCTCTTTCTTTTGTCCGCCAAGCCCTTATCTTGGGCGCGCAAACAGGGAGAGAGACGCGCATGCAGTACGAGACCATCCGCTTTACGCTGGACAACGACATCGCGACCGTGACGCTCAACCGTCCGGCGGTGAAGAACGCGCTCAACACCCAGATGCGCGCCGAGATCACCCATGCGGTGCGCGACGCCGGGCGGTCCGCGCGGGTGATCGTGCTCACCGGAGAGGGCGGGGCTTTCTGTTCCGGGCAGGATCTCGGCGACGGGGTGGATGCGGCGACGGCCGATCTCGAACGCACGCTGCGCGACGAATACGAGCCGATGCTCTACGCGATCCACGAATGCCCGGTGCCGGTGATCGCCGCCGTCAACGGCGTGGCGGCGGGAGCAGGGGCGTCGCTGGCGCTGGCCTGCGATGTGGTGATCGCCACGCAATCGGCGATTTTCCTTCAGGCATTTTCGCGCATCGGTCTTATGCCGGACGCGGGCGGGACCTATATCCTGCCACGCACCATCGGCATGGCGCGGGCCATGGGGTCGGCGCTGTTCGCCGATGAGGTCACGGCGTCGCAGGCCGAGCGCTGGGGCATGATCTACGAGGCGGTGCCGGATGGGGATTTCTCGGCGCATTGGCAGGCTCGTGCGGCACATCTCGCGAAGGGGCCGACGGTGGCCTATCGCCACATCAAGGAGGCGATGCACGCCTCCTATGACAATACGCTGGAGCAGCAACTGACGCTTGAGGCGAAGCTGCAAAACCATTGCGGCCAGACGCGGGATTTCAAGGAGGGCGTGCTGGCGTTCCTTGAAAAGCGCAGACCGAAATACGAGGGGCGTTAACGCCCTCTCAATGATCTGACAGGTTGCCGATCACACGGGACAGGAGCGCCGCGAAGGTCTGGCGCTCTTGCTCCGTCAGCCCGGCCATGGCCCGGTCGTTGACCTCGCCCGCCGCCGTCGTCGCCGCCTGTTCCAACCCCTTCGCCCGCTCCGTGAGCCACACGGTCTGAACCCGCGCATCCGCCTCATGGGCGCGGCGCGTGATCAGCCCGTCGCGCTCCATCCGCGACAGGGTGTTGGCCATGGTCGCCTGCTCGACGCCCAGCTCCGTGACCAGCTCGCGCTGGGTCTGCCCCTCCCGCTCCCAAAGCGCCAGAAGCACCGGAAACGTGCCGGTCGAGAGCCCCAGAGGCTTGATCTGTGCCTGAAGCGCGCGGGCGAAGAGGCGGGCCATCAGGTTGACCTGATAGCCTTCGGACCCGGTGCGGGTGAAATCTGTTTCTTTTTGTATCTCTGCCATGGGACTTGTTTTTCACAAGATAGCAAGCTATGCAATAATAAATAGCAAGCTATGCAATGGAGACTCATCATGCCGACTTTCCTTCCCAAACTTCACGCGCTTTTTGGCGCGACCGGGCTTCTGATCGTTCTGGCCAACTGGAGCGCCACGGTTATCACCCTGATCATCGGCGACAAATACGTGATCGCCATGACCAAGCTCACCATCGCCTGGGGCCTTCTGGCGCTCATTCCGATGCTGATCTTGGCCGGGTTCAGCGGCAACCGTCTCGGCCAGCGGATGCGCGGGCCTTTGATCGCCGCGAAACAAAAGCGGATGAAGATCATCGCGTTCAACGGTCTGGTGTTCCTCGTGCCCTCGGCCCTGATCCTTGTGCCACTTGCGATGCAGGGGCAGGGCGGGGCGGTCTATTATTTGATTCAGAGCGTCGAATTGCTCGCGGGCGCCACGAATATCACGCTTCTGGGCCTGAATATGCGCGACGGGATACGGCTTGGCCGCCGTCGGATCTCTGCCGCCTGAGGGTTTTCCGATGGCGCAAATACTCAAAGAAAAACCCGCCGTTTCCGGCGGGTTTTCCAATTTCGAAGGCTGAGAAAGATCAGCCGCGGTCTTCGACGTTCACATAGGAACGCTGGGCGTGACCTGTGTAGAGCTGACGCGGACGGCCGATTTTCATCGCCGGATCCTCGATCTGTTCTTTCCACTGGGAAATCCAGCCGATGGTGCGCGACAGGGCGAAGATCGGGGTGAACATCGCGGTCGGGAAGCCCATCGCTTCGAGAATGATGCCGGAGTAGAAGTCGACGTTCGGGAAGAGTTTCTTCTCGGCGAAATACGGATCTTGCAGGGCTTGTTTTTCAAGCTCCTTGGCGACCTGAAGCGTCGGGTTGTTCTCGATGCCCAGGAGTTCCAGAACTTCGTCGGCGGACTGTTTCATCACGGTCGCGCGCGGGTCGAAGTTTTTGTAGACGCGGTGGCCGAAGCCCATCAGGCGGAACGGATCGTTCTTGTCTTTCGCGCGGGCGATGTATTCCGGGATGCGATCCACGGTGCCGATCTCGCGCAGCATCTCGAGGCAGGCCTGGTTGGCGCCACCGTGTGCCGGACCCCAGAGGCAGGCGATGCCAGCCGCGATACAGGCGAACGGGTTGGCCCCCGAGGAGGACGCGAGACGCACGGTCGAGGTCGAGGCGTTCTGTTCGTGATCGGCATGGAGCGTGAAGATACGGTCCATGGCGCGCGACAGGATCGGGTTCACCTCATAGGTCTCGGCCGGAACCGAGAAGCACATGTGCAGGAAGTTCGAGGCGTAATCGAGATCGTTGCGCGGATACACGAAGGGCTGGCCGATGGTGTATTTGTAAGCCATCGCGGCAATGGTCGGCATTTTCGCGATCAGACGGATGGTCGCGACTTCGCGCTGATGCGCATCGGCGATGTCGATGGAGTCGTGGTAGAAGGCGGACATGGCGCCGACGACACCGACCATGATGGCCATCGGGTGGGCGTCACGACGGAAGCCGGTGAAGAATTTGAGCATCTGTTCGTGCACCATGGTGTGGCGCGTCACAGTGTTCTCGAATTTCTCCATCTGGGCCGCAGTCGGCAGTTCCCCGTAGAGAAGCAGGAAGCAGACTTCGAGGAAGTGGGATTTCTCGGCCAGATCGCCGATCGTGTAACCGCGGTGCAAAAGCACACCTTCTTCGCCGTCGATGAACGTGATCGAGCTTTCGCAGGAGGCGGTGGAGGTGAAGCCGGGGTCAAAGGTGAACACATCGGCCTGGCCGTAAAGCTTGCGGATGTCGATGACGTCGGGCCCTTCGGTCGGGGAAAGGACGGGAAGCTCGTAAGAGGTTCCGTCGAGCGTCAGGGTCGCAGTCTTCTGAGTGTCTGCCATGGTGGTTCCTTCGGTTGGCGGTGACTTCCCCGCGCTGCTTTTGCAGGCGGCGGAAATTCCGCTGGTGGTCACGCGGACGCCCGGGCGGATCCCGGACACCGTCTTGGCTAGGTCCCGTCCCGTAAACTCGGGAGGGACCGATTCCGAGCCTTGGGCCAGAGCGCCGGAAGCGCTTCTGGGCCGGGGCCTGACCGGAACGGGGTTCCGGCCTGAATTTCGCACGTGACCGTCTCTAGAACGCCCCGGTCACTCCTCTTGCGACGCCGCCTGCGCGCTGATCCTCATGAAATCGCCGATCCGGGCGAGGCTCTCCTCGCGGCCAAGTACCAGCATCATGTCGAGCACGCTCGGGGTGACCGCACGGCCGGCGAGGGCGGATCTCAAGGGGCCGGCGACCTTGCCGAACCCGAGCTCCATTGCTTCCATCACGCGGCCGACAGCCTCCTCCAATGCGTCGCGCTCCCAGCTAGCACTTTGCAGGTGCGGCGTCAATTCTTCCAGTATACCGTTGGATACAGACCCCAGTTGTTTTTCCGCTTTCTCATCCATGTCGACGGGCCGCGATACCAGTGCAAAATGTGCCTTTTCAATGAGTTGAGGGTAAGTCTTGCTCGACCCCTTGACGCAATCGAGCGCCGCGCCCAGTCGCTCTTTTTGCTGCGATGTCAGGGCGGGCTCGCCCGCCGCCGCGAGGTAGCCCTCGATTTCGCTCAAGATTTCAGCATCCGCCATGATCGCGATATGCTGGCCGCAGATGTTTTCGAGTTTCTTGGTGTCAAACCGCGCCGGAGCCTTGTTGATTCCATCGAGATCGAACCATGCCTGCGCCTGCGCATCGGTGAAAAATTCGTCATCGCCATGCGACCAGCCGAGCCGCGCGAGGTAGTTGCGCATCCCTGCCGCCGGGTAGCCCATGGCCTGATATTCCTTCACGCCGACCGCGCCGTGGCGTTTCGACATTTTCTTGCCGTCCGGCCCGAAAATCAGCGGGATATGGGCGTAGACCGGCACCGGCCAGCCCATCGCCTCGTAGATCATCATCTGGCGCGCGGCATTGGCGAGGTGATCGTCACCCCGGATCACATGGGTCACGCCCATGTCCTGATCGTCCACAACCACAGCCAGCATGTAGGTCGGTGTCCCATCCGAACGTAACAGGATCATGTCGTCGAGCTGATCGTTTTTGAAGGTCACGTCGCCCTGCACCCGGTCCTTGACCACGGTGACGCCTTCGCGCGGCGCTTTCACCCGGATCACATAGGGCATGTCCGGGTAGCTCGACGGGTCGGCATCGCGCCAGGGCGAGCGGAACAGCGTGCTTTCCTTTTTGGCGCGGGCCTCTTCGCGGAAGGCTTCGATCTCGTCCTGAGTCGAGAAACATTTATAGGCCTTGCCCATCTCCAACATCTCGCGTGCCACCTCGGCGTGCCGCTCCGCGCGCTCGAACTGGCTCACCGCTTCGCCGTCGTAATCAAGCCCGAGCCACGCCATGCCGTCGAGAATGCCCTGGGTCGCGCTGTCGGTCGAACGCACCCGGTCCGTGTCCTCGATCCGAAGCAGGAACTTGCCGCCACGGCCCCGGGCATAGAGCCAGGAGAACAGCGCCGTGCGGGCGGTGCCGATATGCATGTCGCCGGTGGGCGAAGGGGCGATGCGGGTGACGACGGGTTTGGCGGCGGTATCGGACATGGGAAGATTAACCTTTTGGTAACCATGTTGGCGGATGCTTTTCGTCACCGGGCATAAGGGAAGGCGGAAGGGGAAACAAGGGTGCGCGCCCTCAGGAAACTGGCACAGATCCCCCTCGACATCGTCGATGGTCAACGCGGGCGGCTGTTCCTCTGGACGCCGGTGTTTTACGCCATGGGGATCGGCCTGTTCTTCACGCTGCCCGATGAGCCCTCGCGCGCGTTGCTGGTGGTCTGGCTGGCCTGTGCGGTTGCGCTTGGCCTGCTGCTTTGGCGTGTGCCGCCGCAGATTGCGCCCTTCGTCATCGCGCTTCTGCTTGTGCTGGCCGGGTTGCTCATCGCCGGGTTTCGCACGCAGAGTGTCGCCGCACCGGTGCTGAATTACCGCTATTACGGTCCGGTGGAGGGGCGGGTGATCAAGATCGACCGCTCCGCCTCCGATGCGCTGCGCCTGACGCTCGACCGGGTGGTGCTGCGCGATACGGCACCGGGGCGCACGCCCGCGCGGGTGCGGGTGTCGCTGCATGGCGATCAGCCGTTTGTCGCTCCTGAACCCGGGCTGCGCCTCGCCATGACGGCGCATCTCTCGCCGCCGCCGGGGCCGACCGAGCCGGGCGGCTTCGATTTTCAGCGCATGGCCTGGTTCGACCGCCTCGGCGCGGTGGGCTACACGCGCACGCCGGTTTTGCGCGCCGCCCCGGTCGATCCAAGCCCTGTTCTCTGGATTCACCGGCTGCGGCAGATTTTGTCGCAGGATCTGCAAGCCAAACTGCCCGGCCAGACCGGCGCTTTCGCCGCCGCGATCCTGACCGGGGATCGCGGCGGCATTTCACAGGACACGGCGGAGGCGCTTCGGGGTGCCAATCTATCGCATCTTCTGGCGATTTCCGGGTTGCATATGGGGCTTCTGACCGGGGTGGTGTTCTTTGCTCTGCGGCTGGGCCTCGCGATGATCCCCGGCGCGGCGCTGAAATGGCCAATCAAGAAACTGGCGGCCGGGGGCGCGCTCCTTGCGGGGGCGTTCTATCTGGCGCTGTCGGGGTTCAATGTCGCGACCGAGCGGGCCTTTGTCATGGTCTCGGTCATCCTGATTGCGGTGCTGCTGGACCGGCAGGCGATCTCGCTGCGCACGGTCGCCATCGCGGCGTTGATCCTGCTGACGCTTCAGCCCGAAGTGCTCCCCGAACCCGGTTTCCAGATGTCCTTTGCCGCCACCACGGCGCTCGTCGCGGTGTTCTCCATCGTCCGGCGGTTGCGCCTGATGTGGTCCTGGCCCTCCTGGCTCAGAACCATTGCGACGGTCGTGATTTCCTCCGGCGTCGCGGGCATCGCCACCGCGCCGGTCGCCGCCGCGCATTTCAACCGGATCGCGGATTTCGGCCTGATCGCCAATGTGGTTTCCGTGCCGCTGATGGGGGCGATGGTGATCCCGGCGGCGGTGCTGGCGCTGGTGCTGACGCCCATCGGGCTGCAATCGCTGGGGTTGGCGGTGATGGGCTGGGGCATCCGCTGGATTCTGTTCGTGGCCGAGACCGTGTCCTCATGGGAGGGTGCGGTCAGCCGTTTGCCGTCGCCGCCGCACGCCACATTGCCGTTGATCGCGCTGGGGGCGCTGTTCGTCATCTTCTGGCGCGGGCGGGCGCAGCATGTCGGGCTGATTGCGGTGCTCTCGGGCTTCTGGCTCTGGAGCGTGGCGGAGCGTCCGGCGTTATTGATCTCTGACGACGGGGCGCTGGTTGGACGGATGGGGCTGGACGGACGTGCGCTGTCGAAAGCGCAGGGCAGTGGGTTTGCCGCAACGGTCTGGCTGGAGAATGACGGCGATCTGCCGGATCAGGAACGTGCCGCTGCACGCACTATGCCGCCCTTGGACGTCGGGCCGCTCCGGGTGCGTCATGTCACCGGGCGCGGCTGGCAGGAGGCGGTGCGGGCGGCCTGCGCCGAGGCCGATCTGGTCATTGTGAACCAGCTTTGGGACGAGGATATGCCAGAGGGATGCCTTTTGGCCGATCTCGGCATGTTGCGGCAGAGCGGCTCGCTCGCGGTGTCCCAGACGGGCGAGACGGTCACGATCCGCACCGCCTATGCCGCCTCGGGCCTGCGGCTCTGGAATACACCGGCGTTGCGTGGGGCACATGCGCCCTCCGCGCGGGAGGTGAGGGCCGGGCTTTTGCCCGCCGCCATGGGATTGCGGTTCCATGAGGCGGGGACCGGGATGGGTCGTCTGGCTTTGCGCGGCGCACCGTGAACATGAGAAAACCGCCACATTTGACTGCGGCGGTTCCTGACGTTTGGGCGTTGAGCCTCAATAGCTGCGGATCAGCCCCACCAGTTTGCCCTGCACCTCGACCAGATCGGCGGGCAGGACGCGGGTCTTGAACGCCGGGTTCGCCGCTTCAAGCGCGATCGTGTCGCCCTGGCGTTGATAGCGTTTGAGCGTGGTCTCGTAGCCCTCGACCATGGCAACGACGATGTCGCCGTTGCTGGCCTGACTGGTTTCGCGGATGACCACGATGTCGCCGTGGTTGATCCCGGCGTCGATCATGGAATCGCCTTTGACCTCAAGCGCATAGTGATTGCCGCGCCCCGAAAGCATCGACCCCGGCACGGCCACGTTCATTGCCCCGTCGGAGATCGCCTCGATCGGCAGGCCGGCGGCGATCTTGCCCATGATCGGGAGGTTGATCGCGGTCACCGCCTCGATCTCCATCGCGGCGGGGGGCGTGTGATCCGGGCGGTCGCCATCAATCACGCGGGGCGTGAAACCGCCAGACTGGGCCGCAGTCGGCGCGGTGGGCGCGCCGCCGAGGCTTTCAGGCAGTTTGACGATCTCGATGGCGCGGGCACGGTGCGCAAGGCGGCGGATGAAGCCGCGCTCTTCCAGCGCCGTGATCAACCGGTGAATCCCGGATTTAGAGCGCAGATCGAGCGCCTCTTTCATTTCATCGAAGGAGGGCGGAACCCCGTCCCTTTGAAGTCTGGTGTTGATGAAGTCCAGCAGCTGGAGCTGTTTTTTCGTCAGCATCGGCTCATTCCTCTGTCCCGTCCTCTGTTCTGGCGCGGCCATCGAGAGGGTGTTTGTCTCTTGTGTGACCCAGCCTGTGTCTGAGCGCCGGATGTAATGCACCGGCATGGGAGCCACGGGGCCGGAAATGCGCATTCTGATCGGGGTGGCGGAGGGAGGAGTGCTCGTCCCGACGCTTTTCCGACCAAAGGCCACGGGGCCACCGCTTTCCGTCAGTCCCCAGACGGGTTTTTGCGTGTGTTCTGAGAATGTTCTACCGCTGTTCCCGAAATGTGTCAATGTTCCTCTCCGTCTCACCAGAAAGCGATCTGTTGCGCCTTTGAGGAGAGTTGAGTGCAGCTTGGTTAAAACGGAGTTAATTTTGTCGGGAGCAGACGGTTTTTTACAGGCGGATTTTTACAGGCGGATCACGTCGACGGTTTCACCCGTCTTGCGCGCCGGATCGCCGACCGGGCGCACCAGGAGCGCGTTGGCCTGCGAGAGGATGGACATGAGCGAGCTGTCCTGACGGTCGAAAGGTTGCACGCCGTCCTCGGTCAGGATCGCACGCATGTAATGTTCGCGCGGGCCGTTTTCGGAAATATCCTGCAACAGCAAGGCTTTGCTGCGTGGGGCCGGGGCAGGGGGGAGCCCTGATAGCGCAGTAAGCGCAGGCAGCAGGAAAAGCTGGGCCGTGACCATGGCCGAGACGGGGTTGCCGGGCAGGCCGAGCATCACCGCCCCGTTCAGCGACCCCGCCATCAGCGGTTTGCCGGGACGCATGGCGACCTTGTAGAAGGCGCGCGCGAGGCCGAGTTTTTCGGCCACCTTGCCGACCAGATCGTGATCGCCCACGGAGGCGCCGCCGATGGAGACGATCATGTCGGCCCCCTCGGCCATGGCGAAAGTGGCGGCCAGCATATCTTCGTCATCCGGCGCGATGGGCAGCATGCGGGCGACGCCGCCCGCCGCTTCGATCAGTGCGGCGAGGCCGAAGGAATTGGAGGCGATGATTTGCGAGGGGCCGGGCGTCTCGCCGGGCATCACCAATTCGTCGCCAGTGGCGATGAGCGCCACGACCGGGCGACGCGTGACGGTCACCTCGGGGATGTTCATCGCGGCGAGAAGGTTGATGTCCTGCGGCGTCAGGCGGCGCGGGGCGGCCAGCCGGTCACCGGATTTGAAATCGCCCCCCAAGGGCCGGATGTTACGGTTCCCGGAGAGCGTTTCCGCGACGGTGATGACATCGCCGTCGCGGGAGACGTCTTCCTGAATAATCACGCGTGTGACGCCTTCTGGCACCGGCGCGCCGGTGAAGATGCGCACCGCGTCTCCATCACTGAGCGGACCCGCATAGCCATGACCGGCGGCACTTTCGCCGATGACGGTAAAGGTGTCGCCAACCGAGGGATGATCGGCCTTAACGCCGTAGCCGTCCATGGCGGAGGAGGCGAAGGGCGGCTGATCGCGCATCGCAATCGCATCTTCGGCCAAAACCCGCCCCGATGCCTCGCGCAGAGGAACGCGTTCGGTGCCGAGCGGATGGCAAAGTTTGAACACGTTTTCAAGCGCTTCATCGACGGTGATCATTTACTTGGCCTCACCAGAAATCTCATAAGTCCCGGATTTGCCGCCTTCCTTGCGCAGAAGCCGGGTCTGGACGATCTCCATGCCCTTCTCGGCGGCCTTCAACATGTCATAGACGGTGAGCGCGGCGACAGTGGCGGCGGTTAGCGCTTCCATCTCGACACCCGTTTGGCCGGAGGTCTTGACGGTGGCGCGAATGCGGATGCCGGGCAAGCTTTCGTCCGGCTCCAGATCGAGCGTCACCTTGGTGATCGGCAGCGGATGGCAGAGCGGGATCAGATCGGAGGTGCGTTTCGCCCCCATGATCCCCGCAAGCCGCGCCACGCCCAGAACGTCGCCCTTTTTCGCCGTGCCCTGGGTCACCAGCGCCAGTGTTTCGGGCGTCATTCTGATCGCGCTCTCTGCGGTGGCCAATCGGTCGGTCACCGCCTTGCCGGAAACGTCGACCATATGGGCGTTGCCGCCCTCGTCGAAATGCGTGAGCTCCGCCATTATGCCGGAACCGGATTGGCGAGGAGCGCGCGGGTCGCGGCCTCGACATCGTCTTGCCGCATCAGGCTTTCGCCGATGAGGAAACAGCGGGCGCCATAGCCCGCCATATCGGCGAGGTCCGCAGGCGTGAACAGCCCGCTTTCGCACACGAGCGTCCGATCCGCTGGCGACAGTTTCGACAGCTCGCGCGTGGTGTCGAGCGTGGTCTCAAAGGTCTTCAGATTGCGGTTGTTGACGCCCAGAAGTGGGGATTTGAGCTTGAGCGCGCGGTCCAGCTCCTCGGCATCATGCGCCTCGATCAGCACATCCATGCCATAGCCAAAGGCCGCGTCTTCCAGCTCGGCGGCCAGTGTATCTTCGACGGAGGCCATGATGATCAGGATCGCATCGGCGCCCCAAGCGCGTGCCTCGGCCACCTGATAGGTGTCATACATGAAGTCCTTGCGCAGCACCGGGAGCGAGACCTCGGCGCGGGCCTGTTTCAGGAACTCCGGTGAGCCTTGGAACGACGGCGCATCGGTCAGGACCGACAGACAGGTCGCGCCGCCTGCCTCATAGGCGCGGGCGATGGCGGGCGGATTGAAATCCGGGCGGATGAGGCCCTTGGACGGGGAGGCTTTCTTGACCTCGGCAATCAACCCGTAGCCGGTCTGTGCGGCGGTTTGCAGCGCCTTGGCAAAGCCGCGCGTGGGGTTTTGGGCGGAGGCTTCGGTCTCAAGGTCGGCGAGGCTCACGGATTGCTTCGCCGCGGCCACTTCTTCGAGCTTATAGGCTTTGATTTTATCGAGAACGTTGGACATGGGGGCAGAGATACCTTGCGGGGGCGGTTAAGGGAAGATGGCAATCGTGCACTTTGTCTTCATTGCCGTGAAAATACTCACTGTCGGTTTGTGAGTATTTCGGGCTGCAATGAAGATCAGACGTGCACCATGAGGCGTGCGAGCCCATGGAAATGCCATGTGTCGGCGTAGACCGGTGGGTCGGTGAGGTAGATATTCGGGCAGCGCTCGAACAGGAGCGGCAGGGCAACGCGCATCTCCAAGCGGGCGAGAGGCGCGCCGACGCAGAAATGGATGCCCGCGCCGAAGGAGGTGTTCTGTTTCACCTTGCGGGTCGGATCGAAGCGGTCGGGATCGTCCCATGTGTCGTCGTCACGGTTGGCGGCACCGAGCAGAAGCCCGATCTTGTCGCCGCGTTTGAGCGGTTGGCCTAGGAAACTGGTGTCCTCATAGACCCAGCGTTGAAACAGGTGCAGTGGCGGATCGAAGCGCAGGAGCTCTTCGATGCTGCCGTCGATCTTGTCATCCGAGAGGAATTCGCGCGGCGTGTTCTGTTCCAGAAGGGTTTTCACCGCGATGCCGAGGCTGTGGACGGTGGCTTCGTGACCGGCGTTCAGCAGGAGAATGCAGGTGGTGATCAGCTCATCGGTGGTCAGTTTTTCGCCATCCTGTTCGGCGGCGATCAGTGAAGTGATCAGATCATCGGCGGGTTTGGAACGCCGCTCTTCGACGTAGGAGCGCATGAAATCGGAAAACTCGGTGGCGGCTTTGGACGCGGCCTCTTCGATGGCGCGGGTTCGGTTGGGCGTATAGACCGCGACCATGGCGTTGGACCATGTCAGGAGCTGGTCCGACATTTCTTCGGGCACGCCCAGCAGGCGGCAGATGATCCGCACCGGCACCATTTTCGCAAAGGCGGGCATGAGATCGAATTCCTCATCGGGAAAGCGGTCGATCAGATCGTTGGTGATCTCTTCGAGGTCCGGGATCAGCGCCTTGATCCGCCGCGAGGTGAAGGCGCGGAGCACCAGCGAGCGCAGCCTTGTGTGCCGCTCGCCTTCGAGTTCGAGCATCGAGTGATCCTCGATGTCGTAAAAGGCGCGCAGATGGGCGGGGATGTCGGGTTCGAAGCCCTCGGGGGCCTCCCGGCCAAAACGAGTGTCGCGCAGGGCCATCGACACCCCGTCATAGCCCGCCACCACAGGCAGGTTCAGGTCCTCCCAAAACACCATTTTGCCGCCCGCGCGCAGGAGGTCGTAGAACGGGTAGGGGTTTTGCACGAAATCGGGATCGGAGGGGGAGAGGGCAAAGCGTTTCATGGCCTGGAAGGTGATCGCAAGCGCTTCCCTTTGCAAGCGGGAGTTTCTAGAGTCCCGGACATGACGTCACAGGAAATGCCTCATGCCGGCGCGCCCTCTGCGGAGGCCGAGCGCCATGCCGCCCGCCGCCGGGTGTTTACGGCTCTTGCCGGGCTGATTGTCGTGGCGATCTTCGGGTTGGGTGTGTTCGGGTTTTCCTTTCGCGCCGCCCTCGATCAGGCGGCGGCGCGGGGCACGTCGGATCTGACGCTTTCCGCAGATCGTCTGACCACCGGGCTGCAACGCTATCGCGAGCTGGCGGTGTTCTTGTCCGATCACCCGACGGTGACGGCGCGGGTCACGGCGTCTGCCGATGGCGGGGCGCTTGACGCCGATGCCCTGTTGCAGGGGGTGGTGGACAAGACCGGGGCGTCGTCGATGATGGTGGTCTCGACCACGGGAGAGGTGCTGGCGAGCGCAGGCGAAAGCCACTTGCCGAAAGGCGCGCAGGCAGCGCTGACGCGGGCGCTGGACGGAGCGCTGGGCATCGCGCATTTCGTAGATCCGGAAGCACGCCGCCGCTACATGTTCGCAGCCCCGGTGTTCTCGCCCGAGGGGCCGCCGGTGGCCGCCGTTCTGGTGTCCGTCGACATCGGATTACTGGAATGGGGCTGGCCGTCGGAGCCGTCGGCAATCTATTTCACCGATGACTATGGTGTGATCTTCGTGGCCAATCGCTCCGAGTTGATCCTCAGGGGCGGCCTGGGCGGGGCTTTGCCGGTGCGGGGGACGCATCTTCTGGCAGGGCACGACATCTGGACCCATGACATGGGCCCCTACATCCCGTCACCGGCGCTGCATCTGACGAAACCTCTGCCGGTCGTCGGGCTGACTGCGGAGCTTTTGCTGGATCTGCACCCGGTCATCGCGCAGGCGGGGTTGCAGGCGGGGCTGGCCGCCGCTCTGGCCTTGGTCTTCGCGGCTTTTCTGTTCTTCACCATGGAACGACGGCGGACGCTTGCGGAGGCCAATGCCCGGCTTGAGGCACGGGTGGCGGCGCGGACCGAGGCACTTGAGATCGCCAACCGGGAGTTGCAGCACGAGGTGCATGAACGTCACGAGGCAGAGGCCCGGCTCAAGCGTGCGCAGGCCGATCTGGTGCAGGCGGGGAAACTCTCGGCGCTGGGCGAGATGTCGGCGGGGATCAGCCATGAGCTCAATCAGCCGTTGATGGCGATCCGGTCCTTTGCCGAGAATGCTCAGGCTTTTCTCGAACGCGACAGGCCGGAAAAGGCCGCCGACAATCTCGGGCGCATTTCCGAACTGGCGCGCCGGATGGGACGGATTATCAAGAACCTGCGTGCCTTTGCCCGCCAGGAACCGGAGACCGCGACCAATGTCGAACTGACCGGTGTGATCGAGGCGGCGCTGGAGATGACGCAGGGCAAGATTTCGCGGGCGGGCGTGACGCTTGACTGGACGCCGGGGGCGCAGGTCTGGGTGCGGGGCGGCGAGGTGCGCCTTCAGCAGGTGGTGATGAACCTTCTGTCGAACGCGGTCGACGCGATGATGGATGTGGAAGACAAGCACATCACGATCCGTCTGGTCCCGGGGGCTGTTGAGGGCGAGACGGGTGGCGATCCGACGCGCCTCACGGTGGCGGACAGCGGGCCGGGGATTGCCGAGCCGGAAAAGATCTTCGACCCGTTCTATACCACGAAAGAGGTGGGCGCGGCGCAGGGCATGGGGCTTGGTCTGTCGATCTCCTACGGGCTGGTGCAGAGCTTCGGAGGGCGCATCCGCGGCGAGAACCGCCCCGAGGGCGGGGCGGTGTTCACCATCGAATTGCAGCCCGCCGATGTCAGCGGAACTATGGGCGGGCAGGAGGTCCATGATGGCACATATTGAACGCGTACTTCTGGTCGATGACGACGCCTCGGTGCGTGAGGCCTTGGGGCAGACGCTGGAACTGGCCGATCTGGTGCCGACGCTGGCGGGCAGTTACATCGAGGCCAAAGATCACATTTCGCGCGAGTTTCCCGGTGTGGTGGTGTCCGACATCCGCATGCCCGGCAAGGATGGCTTTGCGCTTTTGGACTTCGCCCAGAAGGTGGACCCGGAACTGCCGGTGATCCTGCTGACCGGAGAGGGCGACGTGCCGATGGCGGTGCGGGGGATTTCCTCGGGCGCGTTCGATTTTCTGGAAAAACCCTGCGCGCCCAAGGACCTGATCGCGGTGGTCGAGAAGGCGTTGAAAACCCGCGCGCTTGTGTTGGAGAACCGTCGTCTCAAGCGGCAGGTGGAGCAGGGCGATGCCGCTGCGCGCCTGCTCCGGGGTACCTCCGAGATGTCGGTAAAGATGCGGGATGCGGCGCGAACCGTGGCGCGTTCGGCCTCCGACGTTCTGGTGACCGGCGAGCCGGGGGTGGGGACAGCGAAGATGGCCGAGGTGGTGCATCTTTTGTCGGCGGGTTCGATGGCACCTTTCCTGAAATTCTCCGCCTCGGCGATGACGCCCGATACGCTGGTGCAGGCTTTTGCTCAGGCGGAGGGCGGATCGGTGTTCCTCGACGAGATCGTACAGCTCACCAGCCCGGCGCAATTCGCGCTGCTGGAGCTTTTGGAAACCCACGATCGGCCGCGTCTCATCGCCGGGACCTATGCCGATCTCTCGGCTGAGGCGGGCGCGGGGCGGTTTTCGCCCGATCTGTTTTACCGGCTGGAGGCGGCGGTGATCCGCATCCCGCCGCTGCGCGAGCGGCGCGAGGACATTCCGGTGCTGTTCCGGCATTACGTCAACATCGCCTGCGAACAGAGCGACCTGCCGGTGCCGGAAATCACGCCCGATGTCATCTCCCGCCTGATGGCGCAGGACTGGCCGGGCAATGCGCGCTCCCTGATGAACGCGGCGATGCGGTTCGCCATGGGGCTGACGGAGGGGGAGGCGCAGGAGGAGCTGGGCCTCGCGGAGCAACTGGCGCAGGTCGAGCGGTCTCTGTTGATCGCGTCGCTGCAACGTCACAAGGGCAATGCGACGGAGGCGGCCAAGGGTCTCAAACTGCCGCGCAAGACCTTCTACGACAAGCTGACGCGGCATGGGGTGAAGGCGGAGGAGTATCGCGCCTGACGTCCTTTGCGTTCTGCAAAAGCATGACCCGATACCTTGGGTTACATTGCTTGACGCAACGTCCGCCTGTCTTCTGAGCGTAACCCGGGAGGGAGTGGTCCGGGGAACCTTGGGAGGTACATCATGAAATTTCTGACTTGCGCGCTGGCGACCGGCGTCTTCGTTTCGTCTGCCGGCATGGTCGTGGCGGCCTGCGATCCGGGCGAGATCGTCATCAAGTTCAGCCATATCGTCAACACCGACAAGCATCCGAAAGGCATTGCGGCCAATCTGTTGATGGATCGGGTAAACACGGAAATGGACGGCAAGGCCTGTATGGAGATCTATCCGAACGCCACGCTCTACAATGACGATCAGGTGCTTGAGGCGATGTTGCAGGGTGATGTGCAACTGGCCGCGCCCAGTCTGTCGAAATTCGAGACGTTCACGAAACAGTTCCGCATCTTCGATCTGCCCTTCATGTTCAAGAACATCGCCGCGGTGGACGAGTTCCAGAGCTCGGAGACCGGGCAGGCGATGAAAGAAGGCATGGTGCGGCGCGGGCTTTTGGGGCTTGAGTTCTGGCACAACGGGCTGAAACAGATCACGGCGGACCGGCCGGTTCTCTGGCCCTCCGATCTCGAAGGGCTGAAGATGCGGGTGCAGCCCGCCGAGGTGATCATCGAACAGATGAAAGCGCTGAAAGCCAACCCACAGCCGATGGCTTTTCCCGAAGTGTACGGCGCGTTGCAGACCGGCGTGGTGGACGGCCAGCAGAACACCTATTCCAACATCTACGGCCAGAAATTCTTCGAGGTTCAGGACGGGGTGACAGAGACCAATCACCTTCTTCTGGACTATATGGTGGTGACCTCGGTCGATTGGTGGGACAGCCTGCCGGACGATGTGCGCACGCAATTCGCGACGATCCTGCATGAGGTGACCCAGGCGCGCAACGGCGAGTCCGAGCGGGTCAACATGGAGGCGAAACAGGGCATCCTCGACGCCGGTGGCGTGGTGCGCGAACTGACGGATGAACAGCGCGGGGCCTGGGTCGAAGCGATGAAACCGGTCTGGAGCCTGTTCGAGGACGAAGTCGGGGCGGAGAATATCGCTGCGGCGCAGGAGATCAACGCTCGGCATTGAACAGGCTGCGCGGCGCGATCCGGGCCGCGAGAGGCGCCGTGAGTCGAACTGTGCGATTTCCCACACATACGCAATTTTCTTGCGTGCGGAAAATCGCACACTTGCGTGAGATGCATGCCTGCTATGCGTCTTTGCCTTCATGTAACAATCTGAAACCAAATGGTTTTCAAGAAAGTTTCATCTATCTCACAGGAATACTTGTCGGATCGCAGGCGGGTTTGTTTCCTCTGTCGCAGAGTGAAGCGGGTGAAATCCGCCCGATCACCCCACCGACATATGATTTCATGATGGGAGGACAGACATGAAATTCCTGGCTACCGCCGCCACCGCCCTGGCACTTTCCGTGACCGCCACCACCGCTTTCGCCTCCGCGGGCTGCGACGACGGCGAGATGGTGATCAAGTTCAGCCACGTCACCAACACCGACAAGCACCCGAAAGGCATCGCGGCCCAGCTTTTTGCCGATCGCGTGAATGCCGAGATGGACGGCAAGGCCTGTGTCGAGGTCTATCCGAACTCCACGCTCTACAACGATGACCAGGTGCTCGAGGCGATGCTTCAGGGCGACGTTCAGATGGCCGCGCCGTCGCTGTCGAAATTCGAGACCTTCACCAAGCAGTTCCGCATCTTCGACCTGCCGTTCATGTTCAAGAACATGGATGCCGTCGAGGAATTCCAGAATTCCGACGCCGGTCAGGCGATGAAGGAATCGATGGTGCGCCGCGGCCTTCTGGGCCTCGAGTTCTGGCACAACGGCATGAAGCAATTCTCCGCCAACAAACCGCTTCTGGAACCGATGGATGCCGCCGGTCTCAAGTTCCGCGTGATGCCCTCCGACGTGCTCGTCGCCCAGATGGACGCGCTGGACGCCAGCCCGCAGCCGATGGCCTTCTCCGAGGTCTACGGCGCGCTGCAAACCGGTGTCGTGGACGGGCAGGAAAACACCTGGTCCAACACCTACGGCCAGAAGTTCTTCGAAGTGCAGGACGGGGTGACCGAGACCAACCACGGTCTGCTGGACTACATGGTTGTGACCTCCGTCGACTGGTGGGAAGGGCTTGACGCCGACATCCGCGACCAGCTTGCGACCATCCTCCACGAGGTGACCGTCGAGCGCAACGCCGCGATCAACGAGGTCGACGCCGACAACCGTCAGGCGCTTCTCGATGCCGGTGGCGTGATCCGCGAACTGACGCCGGAACAGCGTCAGGACTGGGTCGATGCGATGAAACCCGTCTGGGAGAAATTCACCGATGACGTGGGCGCCGACAACATCGCGCTGGCGCAGGAAATCAACGCCAAGCACTGAGCGCTGATCATCATGGCAGGGTCCCGTCGATGACGATGGGGCCTTGCCTGCATCCGCAATGCCGGATGCCACGGGTCCCCCGGACCCGACAGAGGGACAACAGGGGTCAATCTCCATGACACAATATCAGGACAACCTGCCGAAATCGGCGGTGGCGAAGTTCTTCGACGGGCTCGAGGAAAACGTCATCGCGGCGATCCTTGGCGTGATGACGCTCATCACCTTCGTCAACGTGGTGCTGCGCTACGTGTTCAACCATTCCCTGATCTGGGGCCTCGAAGTGGTGCTGATCCTCTTCGCCTGGCTCGTGCTTCTGGGGATTTCCTACGGGTTCAAGAAGACCTCGCATCTGGGCGTCGACGCGTTGATCAACGTGCTGCCAACGCGGGGGCAGCGGCTCATGGCGGTGCTTTCGGCGCTGGCCTGTCTCGCCTATGCGATGCTCCTGATGAAAGGCGCCTGGGATTACTGGGCCCCCTTTGCCGCGTTGCAGCCGACCGAAGGCCGCTGGTTCCCGCTGGGCTTCACCGAGAACGTGCGCGACCGGGCGTTTTACATCACCGATCAGGTGCCCATGCTCGGCATCTTCCGCTGGCTCGAAGATGCGATCAACTATGGCGACAGCTATGACAAGCTGCCGCGCGTGGTCCCCTATGTCATCATCCCCTTCTCGGCGGCGCTGATGCTTTTGCGCGTGGTGCAGGCCACGATCCGCATTCTGGCGGGCAAACAATCCAGCCTTATCGTGTCCCACGAGGCCGAAGACGAAGTCGAGCGCGTGGCGCACGGCGAATACGAGGAATAATCCCAATGGACGTCGTCTTTCTTTTCGTCATGGTGGTGGGCCTGTTGCTGATCGGTGTGCCGATCGCGGTCTCTCTCGGCCTGTCCTCCATGATCTTCCTGCTGGTGTTCTCCGACACTTCGCTGGCCTCCGTGGCGCAGTCGCTCTATCAGGCCATGGCCGGTCACTACACGCTTCTGGCCATCCCCTTCTTCATCCTCGCCTCGTCGTTCATGTCGACGGGCGGTGTGGCGAAACGCATCGTGCGCTTTGCCATCGCCTGTGTCGGGCATTTCCACGGCGGTCTGGCGATTGCGGGCGTGTTTGCTTGTATGATCTTCGCCGCTCTGTCCGGCTCGTCGCCCGCAACCGTGGTGGCCATCGGCTCCATCGTCATCACGGCGATGCGCCAGATGGGCTATACCAAGGATTTCGCCGCCGGTGTCATCGCCAACGCGGGCACCTTGGGTATTCTGATCCCGCCGTCCATCGTTATGGTGGTCTATGCCTCCGCAACAGACGTCTCCGTCGGGCGGATGTTCCTTGCGGGCGTCATTCCGGGGCTTTTGGCCGGCACCATGCTCATGCTGGCGATCTATGTCATCGCGCGGGTCAAGAACCTGCCGAAAGGCGACTGGGCCGGCTGGAGCGAAATCGGCCGCTCCTTCCGCGAAGCCTTCTGGGGGCTGATGCTCATCGTCATCATCATGGTCGGCATCTACGGCATTCCGGGCATCACCGGTGCGATCTTCACCCCGACCGAAGCCGCCGCCGTGGCCTCCGTCTATGCCTTCCTTGTCGCCTCTTTCATCTACCGCGACATGGGGCCGCTGGCGGATCGCGACGGCACCGGGCCGAAATCCCTTCTGGCGAAACCCTATGCGCTGATCACCGCCTTCTTCCACAAGGACACGCGTCACACGCTGTTCGATGCGGGCAAGCTGACGATCATGCTCATGTTCATCATCGCCAACGCGCTGATCCTGAAACATGTGCTGACCGACGAGCAAATCCCGCAGGAAATCGCCAATGCGATGCTGTCGGCGGGCTTCGGCAAGATCATGTTCCTGATCATGGTCAACGTCATCCTTCTGATCGGTGGCCAGTTCATGGAACCCTCGGGGCTGATCGTGATCGTCGCACCGCTGGTGTTTCCGATTGCCATGGAACTCGGCGTCGATCCGATCCACCTGGGTATCATCATGGTGGTGAACATGGAGATCGGGATGATCACCCCGCCGGTGGGCCTCAACCTCTTCGTGACTTCGGGCGTTGCGGGGATGCCGATGATGGCCGTGGTCCGCGCCGCCCTGCCGTTCCTCGCGATCCTCTTCGTCTTCCTGATCCTCGTCACCTATGTGCCATGGATCTCGACCTACCTGCCCACGACGCTGATGGGGCCGGAGATCATCACGAAGTAAGAGTGTTCGATCTGGACAAGTTTAAGGGGCCTTAGGGCCCCTTTTTCGTCTCCTTTGTGCGCAAAATACTCAAATGAAAACGGCGCACCCGGTTGAGAGGGCGCGCCGTGAGTATTTTGATCAGCAAAGGAAACTCAGTGCCGTGAGGTCAGTTCCGCCAGAGCTTGCAGGCGTTTGAGCGCTTCGCCGGAGGCGATGCTCTCAGACGCGATCTCGACGCCTTCCTTGAGGTTCGCGGCCTTGTCGGCCACCACAAGTGCTGCGGCGGAGTTCATCAGGACCGCATCGCGATACGCGCCGGTTTCGCCCTTGAGCAGGTTCATCATCGCGGCGCCGTTTTCCTCCGGTGTGCCGCCCAGGATGTCCTTGAGCGGGTGAACCGGGAGGCCCGCATCTTCCGGATGGATTTCCATCGAGCCGATCTTGCCATTGTCGAGCGCGGCGACAGATGTCGCGCCGGTGATCGAGACCTCGTCCATGCCGTCGTGACCATAGACCAGCCAGGCTTTCTCGGAGCCGAGCATTTGCAGCGTTTCCGCCATTGGCCAGATCAGGTCGGGGGCGAAAGCGCCGGTGAGCTGGCGTTTGACGCCCGCCGGATTGGTTAGCGGTCCGAGGATGTTGAAGATGGTCTTGCAGCCCAGTTCGACCCGCACGGGGCCGACATATTTCATCGCCGGGTGGTGCATCGGCGCCATCATGAAACCGATGCCGATCTCGTTGATCGCCTCTTCGACCACATCCTTGCCGACCATGACGTTGATGCCGTTGACCGACATGGCATCCGCCGAGCCGGATTTGGAGCTGAGGTTGCGATTGCCGTGTTTGGCAACGGTTACGCCCGCGCCCGCCACGACGAAAGCCGAGGCGGTGGAGATGTTGAGCGTACCGAGCCCGTCGCCGCCGGTGCCGACGATGTCGATCGCGCCCTCGGGGGCGTTCACATGGACACAGTGATCGCGCATGACCTTGGCGGCGGCGGCGTATTCGGAGACGGCCTCGCCGCGTGCCCTGAGCGCCATGAGCAGTCCGCCCATCTGTGCGGGCGTCGCCTCGCCATTGAACAGAAGCTCGAAAGCGGCTTCGGCCTGCGCCCGGCTCAGCGGCCCTTCGGAGGCCGCGAAAATCAGGGGTTTCATCGCATCGCTCATGCCGGTTGGTCCTCTTTCAATTGGTTCAGAAAATTGCGGAACATCTCGTGGCCGTGCTCGGAGCGGATGCTTTCGGGGTGGAATTGCACCCCTTCGATGGGCAGCTCCTTGTGGCGCAGCCCCATGATCGTGCCGTCTTTCAGCTCCGCCGTGATTTCGAGGCAGTCGGGCAGGGTGGCGCGATCCACGACCAGCGAGTGATAGCGCGTGCCCTGAAGCGGCGAGGGCAGGCCTTTGAACACGCCTTTGTCCTCATGGTAGATCTCGCCCATCTTGCCATGGACGATCTCATGACAGCGCACGACATTGCCACCGAAGGCCTCGCCGATGGCCTGATGGCCCAGACAGACGCCAAAGAGTGGGATCTTCGCTTCGGCTGCGGCATGGATGAGCGGCACGCAGATGCCAGCCTCTGTCGGCGTTTTCGGCCCGGGCGACAAAACGATGCCGGAAGGGCGCAGCGCCATGGCCTCCTGCACGTTCAGCGCGTCATTGCGGACCACATTGGCCTGCCACCCGATCTCGCCGATGTAATGCACGAGATTATAGGTGAAACTGTCGTAGTTATCGATCAGAAGCAGCATGGTCGCAGTCCTTTACGTGCGTGCAAACGCCGGAAATCAAGCCACCCGGGCGCGGTGTTTCGCACGCCGGGCGGCAAAGCGCTCAAAGGGGGATGATCCCGCCTTTAAGCCGGGTTATACATGTTCACAAGGGCTGCAGAGGGTCAAGGGGATGCCTTGGCTTTCACGCGGTTGAAAAGGGCCGCAAAGGCGGTGTGCAACAGGCAAGGAGTGCGCAATGGGGCGTGGAGTTCTGACAGGGGTGATCTGGGGGGCGATCGTGGGGTTCGGCATCCTGACACTCGCCAATGAAATCGCCGCTCCGGTCAACCTGACGCCCGTACCTGCGCCCGCCGTGACGGAAAATCTGCCAGACGCGCCGGAAGCCGGGGCAGAACGCGCGACAGAGCGCAGCACAGAGGTGACGCCCGATGCGCCCGCCGCCGATCCGCATCGCGCCGAAGCGCAGCCTGAGATGCAGGCGCCGGAAGGGACGGAACTCCGCCCGGAGGTGTCCGAGCAAGCGGCCGAGGCCCCGGCGATCACCGTGCCTGAGGCGCTCGAAACTCCCGAGGCCGGAGAGATGGGCGCGGTCGTGAGCACGCCAAGCGATCCGGTCCTGACACCGCCGCAGGCTATGGCGCCGGAAGCCTCCGCGCCTGAGGCCTTGCCCTCTGCCGAGGAGGCTCTTCCGGAGGCGGCCCCGCTGCCCGAGGGGACGGATGTCGCACCCGAAGCGCCGGAGACGCCTGAGGTCGGCACAGAGACGGCCACGCCGGAGATCATGCTCGACGGGGTCGACATGGAACCTGCCCCGAACGCCGCGCTCGAAGAGGGACCGGCCACGGCGGTGATGCCCGGCCATCAGGCTGGCAGTTTCACCGACCGCGCGGACAGCCGCGTTTCCTCTCGCCTGCCGTCGATTTCCGGCTCTTCGACTTCGCAAGCCGAGGCGAGTGCCCCGGTGGTGATCGCCGACGATTTGCCCGCCCTTCTGGCCTATTCCGCCAATTACACCGCCACCCCGCCGGGGCCGGTGATGAGCGTGATCCTGATGGACATTGGGGAGCTTGGCCCGGAGGACAAGACGCTTGCGAACCTGCCGTTCCCGGTGAGCTTCGCGGTCGATGCGCTGGCCCGACAGGCCGGAGAGCGCGCCATGGCCTATCGTGACAAGGGGCTCGAAGTGATGGCGATGATCGGTCTGCCCGAAGGTGCGACGCCGCAGGATGCCGCCGTGACGTTGTCGCAGGCCGCCGAACTGGTGCCGGTCTCCATCGGTTTTCTTGATGTGCCTTCTGGCACGTTCCAGACGTCGCGTCAGGTCGCGGCTCAGGTGGTCGCGACCGCGCAGGACAGCGGGCGGGGTCTTGTGACCTTCCCGCGCGGGCTGAACGCGATGGAACAGGAAGCACAGCGCGCCAAGGCACCCGCGGCCCTCGTATTCCGCGATCTCGACGGGCAGGGGCAGGATGTGGCGGCGATCAAGCGCTTCCTCGATCAGGCGGCATTTCAGGCGGGCACCGGCAAGACCGTGGTGCTTTTGGGGCGCTCACGCCAAGAGACGCTACAGGCGCTTGCGGAATGGTCGCTGGGCAACCGCGCCGCGACCGTAACCATGGTGCCGCTGTCCTATCTTTTGAGCCGCACGCCCCTGTAAATCCGTCTCTTGCCTCGCCGCGCTGCGGCGGGGGCGATGCTTGACAGGGTGCGACATTTTGTCCTCTCTGTGAGGCAGACCGGGCGGCAAGTCCGGCAGGGAGGACATTTCAATGACAGATATGACGGCGGTGGCCGCAGCCCCGTTGCCCTATGTGGCACGTTTGACGCTTGCCGATCTCGGTGCCGCGCTTCGGGAAGGATGGCGGGATTTTCGGCGCGCGCCCGGTTTCGGCTGTTTCTTCGCGGGGATTTATGTGCTGATCGGGCTCGGCTTTGTGATCTTCGGCGCGGGGACGGTGCTCTGGACCTTCGCGGTCTCTCTGGCCTTCCCGATGTTCGCGCCCTTCGCTGCCGTCGGACTTTACGAGGTGTCGCGCCGGATGGAGCGTGGCGAGCCGCTGGACTGGCGCAAGATCCTCGGTTCGGTGGCCGCCGAACGCGACCGGCAAATCCCCTGGATGGGGGCGATCATCGTCATCTATGTGCTGTTCTGGTCCTTCCTCGCCCATATGATCTTCGCGCTTTTCATGGGGCTGTCGGTGATGACCAATATCAGCTCCTCCTACGAGGTCTTCCTGACCCGCAACGGGCTGATGATGATCGCGGTCGAACTGGGCGTTGGCGGGGTTCTGGCCTTTGTACTGTTCTCACTGACGGTCACCTCCTTGCCGCATCTCCTGGAGCGCGAGGTCGATTTCGTTACCGCCATGCTCTGTTCGCTCCGGGTGGTGCGGGAGAACCTGTTCGTCATGCTGGTCTGGGCCGCGCTGATCGCTGGGTTGACCTTTCTGGCGATGCTGCCGCTGTTTCTCGGGCTGTTCGTGGCGCTGCCGGTCTTTGGCCACGCAACGTGGCATCTCTATCGCCGGGCGCTTGTCTGATCAGCGCCGCGCGGTGAGCATCAACAGCACGCCGGTGCCGACGATGACCGCGCCGCCGATCAGTTCAAACGCATCCGGGCGTTCGCCAAACACCAGCGCACCGAGGATCATCGCAAACAAAAGGCGCACATAGCGAAACGGTGTGACCACCGACAGCTCGCCCATGCGCATCGCCATGGTCAAAGCGGTATAGGCGCCGACCCCGACCGCCACGGCAAGGCCAAGCGCGGCCAGATCGGGCAGCCTGGGCAGGAGCCAGCCGCCGCTCCAAAGCGTGAGCGCCAGACCGGAGAGCACGAGCGCGGCAAAGCCGGTCAGCCCGAGCTGGGCATAGGACAACACCGCGGGGGCGGCGCGGGTGGCGAGATCGCGCCCGGCAAAGCCGATCATGCCGAGAACAGCGAGGATGGAGAGCGGGGTAAACCCGTCGAGACCGGGGCGGATCACCAAAAGCACGCCGACAAAGCCAAGCGCGATCAAGGCCCAGCGGCCCAAAGTAACCCGCTCGTGAAAGAGCGCCACACCGGCGGCGGCCACCACCAGAGGCGTGGCTTGCAGAATGGCGGAGGTGGTGGAAAGCGCGGTGAGCGCCAGCGACAGGGTGAAGAACACCCGTCCCATGACCTCGAACACCGCGCGGATCAGCATCACGCGTTCGGCCATCACCGGATGGATCAGCCGCTCGCGCCGTCGCGCGGTCAGCACGGCAAAGATCGCCATGCCGCCTGTGCCGAAGAGGGTGAGCACCTGACCGACGGGCAAATGCGCGGTGACGGTTTTGATCGCCATGTCCTCGAGCGAAAACAGGAACATGGCGAGCACCATCAGCAGCGCGCCCTTGAGATTGCCCGCTTTCAGGGCCGTTGGGTCCGTTGACAGGGACATGGGTTAAACGTCGGTGCCGTCGGGAAAATCATCCGGCCCGAGCACCTGCATCTCCGCATCGGGGGGCAGGGAGGTGACGACTTCGAGCACATGGTTCAGCGCCACGACGCAGTAGTGATAGAGCGGAATGCGGTCATCCTCCCAATGCAGCCCCTGCTTGACGTGGCGCAGGAAAACGGCGGAGGGGTTCTCGCGAAACAGGCTGGCGTGGCTTTCCGCCGTCTCCGGATCGCTGCTCATCTGGCTCTCGTCGGTGATCTTGAAGGACACGTATTCGTCGAACCGAAGCGTGAAGCGGCGCGATCCGGGGCGCACTTCGATGGCCGAGACCGGCCCCAGGATGTCGTCGATCACCGAACTGCCGGTCTGGGCGGGCCCCGGTTCGCCGGGGACGCCCTCGTCGAAAATCGCGGTCAGGCGGCGTTCGTCGAACCGTCCCATGCGAAAATCCGAAAGATAGAGATTGGCGACTTTTTCAAGCTGGCGCAGGGCTTCGGCGGGCATGGGGACTCCGGGTTGTCTCTTCCCACGATGGCGGAGGCGGCGGGGCGGTTCAAGCATGAAAAAAGGCGGCCCGAAGACCACCTTTCGCATTCTCGTGCCGGAAGGCTTATTCGCCTTTGGCGGCTGCGGTCGCTTTCGACACGGCGGCAGAGGTCTGCGCCGCCGCGGGCGCAGCCGACGGGGCCTGTTTCGCGCCGGTGGCGAGCGGATCGTCGGCCCGTTGGACGGAGCCTTCGAAATGCGCACCGCTCTCGATGGCGATGGTTTTGTGGATGATGTCGCCTTCGACCTTCGCGGTCGAGGTCAGGCGGACTTTCAGACCGCGCACGCGGCCCACGATGCGACCGTTCACCACGACGTCATCGGCGATCACTTCGCCGCGGATCGTGGCGCTTTCGCCGACGGTCAGCAGGTGCGCGCGGATGTCGCCCTCGACCGTACCTTCGATCTGGATGTCGCCGGTGGTCTTGAGATTGCCCACGACGGTGAGGTCGGAGGACAGCACCGAAGCTGCGGGCTTCGGTTTCGCGGACGTGGCCGCATAGTCGGGCACAGGCGTCTTCGGCAGAGGGGGCTTCGTGGCCGCCGCCTCGGGTTTCTTCGCGTCATCGCCCTGTTTCGGGCCCGGTTCGTTGATTCTGCTTTTAGAAAACATCGTTGGCAGCCTTAATATAAGTCATCGGATCGACGGCCTTGCCCTGGACACGGATTTCATAGTGAAGATGCGTGCCGGTCGAGCGGCCGGAATTTCCCATAGCACCGATTTGTTCGCCGCGCGAGACCCTTTGCCCGACTTTCACGAGAATTTGGGACTGGTGGCCATAGCGGGTTTCGATGCCGAATTCGTGCTGGATCTTGACGAGACGCCCGTAGCCCGATTGCCAGCCCGCGAAGGTCACGACACCATCTGCGGTGGCATAAAGCGGGGTGCCGTAGGCGGCGGCGAAGTCCTGTCCCTCATGCATCCGGCCCCAGCGCGGCCCGAAGGGAGAGGTCATGCGGAACGCGTCTTTCAGCGGCAGGGCGAAGGGGGCTTTCTGGGCGGCGATGCGGTAGAGATTGAGCCGGTCCATCTTGTCGATGATCGCATTGGCGCGCATCGAATCCGGGTCGATCATGCCGCCCTTGGTGGAGAATGTGATCGGTGTGAGGGGGCCGCCCTGACCGGAGTAGCCCTTTTTCACTGTGGCGATCAGGTGCTCGGGGTCCATGCCGGCGGATTTGAACATCTTGTCCAGAGGCGCGACGGAAATTGTCACCGCATCTTCGAGCTGGGTGAAGATCCGGTCGTTCTTTTCTTCCATCAGCTTGATATCGGTCTCCAGATTGTCGGCCATCTGAAGGGCACGGCTGGCGGAAACCACCATCTCGTCGCGTTCGGCAGCGGTATCGGCCAGCGCTGCGGCCAGCACGTCGACCGTGGCCTCGACCTCTTCGGCGCTCATGCCATTGGCCGCCGCCGTGCCGCCGTCGCGTTGGGCGATGAGCTGGGCCTTGTCGGCCTCGGCGGCATCGCGATCCTTGAGCGCGCGGCGCAGGTTGGTCTGCACCACGTCGACGCCTTTTTCCAGCTCGCGCACCCGCTCTTCGGAGGCGAGAAGCTGGCTCTGCATGTCGGAGATTTGCGCGAGCGCGGTGTTGAACCGGGCCTGAGCGGCGGCGGCTTCTTCGGCGCGCATGTCGCGTTCATGGGCCAGTTCCGCCACGCGGGTCTCGAACAGGACCAGATCGCGGCTCGATTGTTCGCGCAGATTGCCGGAGCCGATGCTGTCCATCAGGAGGATCGCCGTGGCAATGATCATCCAGGTCGCGAACACCGTGGACCCGGTGATGGCCACCACTTGGGTGAGGGGCGTGATCCGCAGATACCGCGTGTCGTTGTCGGACCGCAGAAACACCCGACGCTCGGGGAATCTGCGCTCAAGCAGGTGATTGAGCTTTCTGATCATCGTCTTGTCGTTGCCGTTCTCTTATCCCGTTCCCTCGACCCGCTTTGCACCATGTACTCTCGGACGGGAGCGTGTCGCACCCGGCCTGAAACAAAGGACGATCCGTCTCATGCGGAGCTTCATGTCCGTCACTCGAAAGCGGTTGCCCCCTGTTAGCGAAGCGGGACCAAAGGGGCAACTTTTTTGCCTCCTCGGAGGTTGGATGCGGGGGATTCCAGCCGGAAAGCTCAGGATGTGGGCGGTTTTTCGCCGATGTTAGCGGTCACGCCGCGGTGCGTCTGTGAGGGGCTGCGACGGGCTGCCGCAGGCCGCGCGCCACGCCGTGGGTGTCAACTCCAGGCAGGCGGCAGTTCATCGGCCAGGGGCCAGTAGAAATCCGGCGGCAGTCCGGCCTCGGCGCGCTTTTCATCGTTGAACGGCGGTTTGGTGCCGCCAGGGAAATAGCGCCGGATCAGGCCGTGGAATTCGTCTTTCGGATCGAGCCCCTGTCGGCCGCAGAGGAAGTTGAACCACTTCGCGCCATAGGCGACATGGCCGACCTCCTCGGCATAGATCACTTCGAGGGCTGCGACCGTTTCCGGGTCCTTGGCGTTTTGAAAGATCTTGATCATCCCCGGCGTCACATCGAGCCCGCGTGCCTCCAACACCATGGGTACGACCGCGAGGCGGCTCATGATGTCCTCCGCCGTGTCCTCGGCGGCGCGCCACATCCCGGCATGGGCGGGCAGATCGCCGTAAAACGACCCCATCGCCTCCAAGCGGTCACAGACCAGATTGAAATGCTTGCTTTCTTCATCGGCCGATTTCACCCAGTCGTCGTAAAATCCGGGCGGCATGTCGATATCGGTAAAGCGGGCGACGATGTCCCAGTGCAAATCGACGGCATTCAGTTCGATATGTGCAATGGCATGCAGGATCGCCTTGCGCCCCTCGGGGCTTCCGGGCTTGCGTTTGGGCACGTCGCGCGGAGCCAAAAGTTCGGGTTTTGCGGGGCGGGCGGGTTGCATCGGCGGATAGGCCGTGCCGAGCGGGATCGGAGCCCCGGCGGCACGGCTTTCGCGCCACATCGCGGCGTAGCGATGCGACAGTGCGGTCTTTTCCCGGCCATCGGCGGTGCGCAGCACCTCTTCGGCCATGCCTGCAAGCGTCAGTGTCATTGTGCGTGGCTCATGCCCTGGCGGCCTCGAGCACATCGGCCGCATGGCCCGCAACCTTGACCTTGTCCCAGACCTGCGCGACCTTGCCGGTCTCGTCGATCAGCACGGTCGACCGCACGATGCCCATATAGGTCTTGCCGTAGTTCTTTTTTTCCTGCCAGACACCGTAATCCTCGCAGACCGTGCCAGCCTCATCGGACAAGAGCGGGATGCCGAGGGAATGCTTGGCGCAGAAATTCTCGTGTTTCTTCA
This sequence comes from Celeribacter ethanolicus, assembly GCF_002407265.1. NCBI lineage: Bacteria > Pseudomonadati > Pseudomonadota > Alphaproteobacteria > Rhodobacterales > Roseobacteraceae > Celeribacter > Celeribacter ethanolicus. The sequence continues at coordinate 1,406,955 of NZ_CP022196.1, read as the reverse complement.
CGGAATCCTTGGAAATTCCGAAGACCGCGACACCGGCGGCGGCGAACTCGTCCTTGAGCGCGGTGAAATCCAGCGCTTCGGTGGTGCAGCCGGGGGTGTTGTCCTTTGGGTAGAAATACAGCACCACCTGCTGGCCGCGCAGCGCCGACAGGGTGACACTGTCGCCGCCATCGCGGGGCAAGGTGAAATCGGGGGCCATGGTTCCGGCGTCGATCATGGTGTTTTCCTCTCATCAGGCATTCGTGGGTTGCACAGGATGTTGCACAGGGAGTTGCAATGCGCTTGGCTTTCGTTTTAGGCCGCATTGCGACAAGATGAAACCGACAGTCGTCGTCGCAAGACGACCCGCAGGAAAATCAACGAGCCGATTTTGTCCGACGAGACCGAAAACCACGCCGCAGAGCCGCCGGGCACGCCCGAACAGCCTAAGCGCAAGCCCTTGAAGACCCATCACAAGATCGGGATCTGGACGGGTGCGCTGATGCTGGTCATTGTGCTGTTTGCGGGTCTGGCGGTTTTGGCCTTCACCGGGCGGGTGGTCACCTTCCCCGAGGCTCTGACCGCGCGGATCGAGGCCGGGATCAACCACAAGCTCGACGGGCCGCAGGTCTCCATCGGCCAGATCGACGCCGTGGTCGATCGCAATTTCGTGCCGCGTGTGACCGCCCGCAATGTCGGCATCATCGACGCCTCCGGGGCGGAAATCGGGCGGCTCAACAGCTTGCGTGCGGTGCTGTCGAAAGAGGCGCTGAAGTCGGGGCGGCTGCAACCCGACACGCTGCGGCTCTCGGGGGCGCAGATTACCGTGCGGCGGCGTGCCGATGGCACATTCGCGCTCGATTTCGGCGGTGCGCAGGGGGTGGCCGGGTCGGGCATCGAAGTGCTCGAAGCCATCGACACCGCCTTCTCCAGGGCACCGCTTTCGGATATCTCCCGGGTTGAGGCCCGCGAGATCACCGTGACGCTCGAGGATGCGCATTCAGGGCGGATCTGGCAGGCGACGGATGCCGGGATCGTCCTGAAAAACACAGGCCAACTGCTTGATATGGCGCTCGATTTCGAACTGTTCAACGGCACGGAAGAGCTGTCGCGCATCGCGCTTGGTTTCGCCTCCGCCAAGGGCTCTCTGGCGACGACGATTTCGCTCGACATGGAGCGCGCGCCGACCCGCGATTTCGCGCTGCAAAGCCCGGCGCTGTCGTTTCTCTCGGTGGTCGATGCCCCGCTGTCGGCCTCGATGCGCGCCGAGATCGACGGACAGGGGCAACTGTCGCAATACACCGGCACGCTGGCGATTGCGCCGGGGCGGATCGTGGCGGGCGAGGGCGCGGAGCCGATCGCCTTCGAGGGCGCGCGCGGCTATTTCGATTACGACCCGAAACGCGAGCGGATCGACTTTCCCGAGCTGCGGCTTACCACCGATGCGCTGGAGATGACCGGGCGGGGGCATGTGCTTCTGGGCGATTTCGAAAACAACTGGCCGCAGAGTTTCACCGGGCAATGGCAGTTTTCCGAACTCAAGGTGTCGCCCGAAGGGATGTTCGACGCGCCTTTGGTGTTCGATCAGGCCATGGTCGACGCAAGGCTGAGGCTGGCCCCCTTCCGGCTTGATGTCGGTCAGATAGATCTGGGACAGACGACGCCCGAGGGCGACCTCTGGCTGCGCGGCAAGGGCCGGGCGGAAGTCACGCCAGACGGATGGCAGGCGGGGCTCGATCTGTCGGTCGACAAGATCAGCATCGTGCAGCTTCTGGCGCTCTGGCCGCCTGCCGCCGTGTCCAAGACCCGGGACTGGATGGCGGAAAACATTCGGAGTGCGACCTATCGCGATCTCGACCTCGCGCTGCGGTTCAACCCGGGGCAAAGCCAGCCGGTGCTGGCGCTCGACTGGGATTTCGAGGATCTTGATCTGCGCTTCATGAAAAGCCAGCCGCCGGTCGAGGACGGGTCGGGGCATGGGGCGATTTTCGGGCCTGCGATGGCGATCACCATGGCGGGCGGCGCGATCACCGCCCCGTCGGGCGGGGCGATCGAGGTGGCGGGCACCACCCTGCGCATCCCGGATATTTACGCCAAACCGGCGCGGATCGAGATCGGGCTTGCGACCCGCTCCAGCATCGAGGCGGGAATGGCACTGATGGCGGAACCGCCGTTCTCGGTGCTGAAAGAAGCGAGTTTTGGCCCGGATGTGGCGAAGGGGCAGGCGGAGCTGCACGGCCGGATCGCCCTGCCGTTGATTCAGAAGGTGATGCCGTCGGATGTGAATTACCTGCTGAACGGGGTGTTGAGCGACGTGTCTTCCGACCAGCTCATGCCCGGACAGGTGCTCTCCTCTGATCAGTTGCGGTTGACGGTGGACCCGTCGGGGCTTTCGGTCGCGGGCGAGGCGCGCATCGGCACGGCGCAGATGGCGGGGCAGTGGCGCAAGGCCTTCGGGCCGGAGAATCGCGGCAAATCCGACATGACGGGACGGGCGCGGATCAACCAGGCGCTGCTCGACACCTTCGGCATCGCATTGCCCGCGGGCATGGTGGCGGGAGAGAGCTGGGGTGATCTCTCGGTTGCCCTGCGCCAGGGGCAACCGCCGACATTCGCACTCATCTCCGATCTCTCGGGGCTGCGCCTGTCCTTTGCGCCTCTCGGATGGGGCAAACCGGCGGGGACCAAGGGGCTTCTGAGCCTTGAGGGCAGGGCGGGGACGCAGCCGGAGATCACGGCCCTGACGCTCAAGGGCGCGGGGCTCGAAGCCACGGAGGGACGGCTCACGCTGACCACGGGCGGGCAGTTCGACCGGCTGGCCTTTGGGCGCGTGCGCTTGGGGAGCTGGCTCGATGTCCCTGCGGTGTTGATCGGGCAGGGCAAGGGCAACCCCGTGAAAGTGGCGATCACCGGCGGGACGCTGAACCTGCCACGGGCCACATTCGGCGGCTCCGGTGCGGGCGCGCTTTCGGGGGCCGCTGTGCCAATCGAGGTGCAACTCGACCGGCTGCGGATCGCTGAAGCGCAGGACCTTACGGGGTTCTCCGCGCGGCTGTCGGCCGGGGCGGGCGGCCTGACCGGATCGTTTCGCGGCCTGCTCAATGGCACGGGGCCGCTCACAGGAACCGTGAGTCCGGGCCCCTACGGCCCCACGATCACCGCCAGTTCGCAAGACGCGGGGGCTGTGGTGCAGGCCTCGGGCCTTCTGGAACGTGCTGCAGGCGGGACGCTGAGCATCGGTCTCACGGCGTTGGCGGAAAAAGGCAGTTACGACGGGCGGGTGGTGGTCGGTGACATCCGGGTGCTCTCCGCGCCTTCTTTGGCGGAATTGCTTTCGGCGGTGTCGGTCGTGGGGCTGATCGAGCAGATGACGGGCGGCGGCGGTATCCTGTTTTCCCATGTGCAAAGCGACTTCACCATGAAGCCCGGCCGGCTGACGGTGCGGGGCGGCACGGCGGAAGGGCCCTCCCTTGGCATTTCCATGGAAGGCCTCTATGACAGCGCCGCCGGGACGGTGGATTTGCAGGGCGTGGTGTCGCCGGTCTATTTCCTCAATGCGCTGGGCCAGGTCGTATCGCGCAAGGGGGAGGGTCTGTTCGGCTTTACCTACACGCTCACCGGTCCTGCGAAACATCCGGCGGTCGGGGTCAACCCGCTGTCCCTTCTCACCCCGGGCGCGTTGCGGGATATCTTCCGCAAGAAACCCGCCGGGGACCAATAGTGCGACCACAAGCTCTGAGGCGTTCCATGAAACTGTCCGATTTCGATTTCGAACTGCCCGAGGGGCTGATTGCAACCCGTCCCGCCAAGCCGCGCTCGTCCGCGCGTCTTTTGGTGGCGACGCCGACGCGGATCGTGGACGGGCATGTGACGGATCTTCTGGAGTGGTTCCGCCCCGGCGACCGTCTGGTCCTGAATGACACCAAGGTGCTACCCGCACGCCTGACGGGCAAGCGGGGGCGCGATACGGCACAGGGTTGGCAGGAGGCGAAGATCGAGGTCACGCTTCTGGAGCCGCAGGCCACGCCGGGCCAGTGGCGAACGCTGATCAAGCCGTTGAAAAAGATCAGGGAGGGCGAGGAGGTCCGGTTTTCCGACGATCTCGCGGCCAGGCTGATTGCGAAGGAAGACGGTGAGGCGGTGGTGGAATTCAATCTCACAGGAGAGGATTTCGACCGGGCGCTGAATGCGGCGGGGTCGATGCCGCTGCCACCCTATATCGAGGCGAAACGCAAGGCGGACCAGCAGGACAAGACGGATTATCAGACAGTCTGGGCCAGGAACCTCGGTGCCGTCGCGGCGCCCACCGCGTCGCTGCATTTCGACCAACCGCTCCTGAAGGCGCTGGCCGACAAAGGCGTCGAATTCACCTATGTGACCCTGCATGTCGGGGCGGGGACCTTCCTGCCGGTCAAGGTCGATGACGTGTCGCAGCACAAGATGCATTCAGAATGGGGCGAGGTTTCCGAAGGTGCGGCCATCGAGATCAACACCACCAAACAGCGTGGCGGGCGAGTGATTCCTGTGGGCACCACGGCGCTGCGACTCATCGAGAGTGCGGCGCCCGCGCCCGGTGTGATCGCACCGTTTCTGGGCGAGACCGATATTTTCATCAAGCCGGGCTATGAGTTTCGTGTCGCCGATGCGCTGATGACGAATTTCCACCTGCCGAAGTCGACGCTGATGATGCTTGTCTCGGCGATGATGGGCCGGGAGCGGATCAGGCAGGTCTACGATCATGCCATTGCCGAGGGCTATCGTTTCTTCTCCTATGGCGATGCATCCCTGTTGTTGCCGCAGGAGCCGTGAGACGGGTCTTTGCCGAGCTTCGGCCCCTTCTCAAAGCGTTAACCTTAATCTGATTAACCTTAACGCGACCATCCGCCCGATCCGGGCCCGGGACGGACATCACCGTTCCCGCGCCCGGGTGGTTTCCCCCTTCACCGAATCCCCCTAGGCTCTCCCCATGCGTTACGTTCTTGCCAATACTTCGCCTCTGCTGCTCGGCATTCTCCTTCTGATGATCGGCAACGGGCTTCAGGGCACGCTGCTCGGTGTGCGCGGCGTTGCCGAAGGGTTTTCGACGCTGGAAATCTCCATCGTCATGTCCGGTTATTTCGCGGGCTTCCTGGGCGGCTCGCAGGCCGCGCCCCTGCTGATCCGCCGGGTCGGGCATGTGCGGGTCTTCGCGGCGCTGGCCTCGTTCATCTCGGCGGCGCTCATCCTGTTTCCGGTGGTGACCAATCCTTGGGTCTGGACCGCGCTGCGGATCGTGTTGGGGTTCTGTTTCTCCGGCGTCTATGTGACGGCGGAGAGCTGGCTCAACAATGCGACGACCAACGAGATGCGCGGCAAGGTGCTGTCGGCCTATATGCTGGTGCAAACCCTCGGTATCATCCTGGCGCAATGGATTCTGGCGCAGGGCGATCCGTCGGGCTTCGTCCTCTTCATTATCCCATCCGTGCTGGTGTCGATCTCATTCGCGCCGATCCTGTTGTCGGTCGCGCCCACCCCGGCCTTCGAAACCACCAAACCGATGACCTTGCGCCAGTTGTTCAGGGCATCGCCACTCGGCTGTGTCGGCATGTTCCTCATGGGCGGTGTCTTCGCCTCGCAAATGGCCATGGCGGCGGTATACGGCGGGCAGGCCGCCTTCAACCTGTCGCAAATCTCCATGTTCGTGGCTGCGATCTACCTCGGGGCGCTGGTGTTCCAGTTGCCGATCGGCTGGCTGTCTGACCATTCCGATCGCCGCAAGGTCATCTTTGCTGCGGCGGGTGTCGGGGCGCTGGCCTGCGTTCTGGGCGCGATGTTCGCGGGCACATATATTCTCGTGCTGGTCGCAGGCTTCGTGGCGGGGGGCATGTCGAGCCCGCTTTATTCCCTGTTGATTGCGCATACCAACGATTACCTCGCGCCCGAGGATATGGCGGCCTCCTCCGGCGGGTTGATCTTCATCAACGGTGTCGGTGCCGTGGGGGGGCCGCTCATTGCCGGTTGGCTGATGAGCGTGACCGGGCCACGGGGATACTGGCTGTTCCAGATCGTGCTGATGGCCGGTGTGGCGCTTTATGCGCTCTGGCGGATGACGCGTCGTCCGGCGATCGCGGTCGAAGACAGCGCAAGCTATGTTCCGGTGATGCCTTCGACCACGCCGGTCGCGGCCGAAGTGGCACAGGAAGTGGCCATAGAACGGGCGGAAGAGGGCGCTTCTGATGTTCATGAGCAACATTTGACAAAGTGACGCGGTGTCTCCGATAATGAACTTGCTTTGTGCTTTGGTCTTTGTAACGGTTTCGTAAAGGCAAGCCGTCGAAAGGAGCGAGGCTGATGGCGCACACACAGACCGAAGCACAGGACACCGCGATCGGGGGGCAAGAAAAAAACCCGGAACAAATTCTGGCCTTCTGGCTCGATGAGCTGAGCCCGGCGGATTGGTATCGGGTGGATGACGCGCTCGATCAGACGATCCGGGACGCGTTCCTCGTCACTTGGCAGAACGCGCAGGAAGGGGCCTATTCGCTCTGGCTCACCTACCCGTCGGGGGCGCTGGCCTATATCATCCTGAACGATCAGATGTCGCGCAACATGTTCCGGGGAACGGGGCGGGCCTTTGCCTCCGACCGGGCGGCGCTGGCGGCGGCGAAGGCGGCGTTGGACAAGGGGTGGGATCTGCGGATCGACGCACCCGCGCGGCAGTTCTTCTATCTGCCGCTGATGCATTCCGAATGCCTGACCGATCAGGAACGCTGCGTGCGGCTGATGTTCGAACGTCTCAAGGGCGAAGCGGGCAACCTGCTGCATGCCCGTGCGCATCGCGAGGTGATCCGTCTGTTCGGGCGTTTCCCCTATCGCAACGCGGCGCTGTCGCGGGCCACGACGGAAAGCGAACAGGCATTCCTGAGCCGGGGTGGCTATCCGGCACTGCTGCGCGAAATGGACCCTGTGGCGGCCTGATCCCTGATTTACAAGGGAAATTTACAAAGGAAACCCCAAGTTATGCGTTTCCCGCTCAAGCTATGCGTTGAGCGGGATGCAGCCTTTCGCTTGCGAAGTTCTGCCGGTCGTTGCTCCGACTCCCAAGATAGTTTAGCGTCAAACTAATTTGTGCTGCCTGCCGGTTTTCGGACCGGGGCGGAGCGCTCTAAACTGGTTTCGGGAGGATTCCTCATGTCAGACACATCATTCGACCTCGTGGTCATCGGCGCCGGCCCTGGTGGCTATGTTGCGGCCATTCGTGCGGCGCAGCTTGGCCTCAAGGTCGCCTGTGTCGAGCGCGAAAACCTTGGCGGGATTTGTCTGAACTGGGGCTGCATTCCGACCAAGGCGCTGTTGCGCTCGGCGGAAGTCTATCACCAGATGCACCGCGCCAAGGAATTCGGTCTGTCGGCGGGGGACATCGGCTTTGATCTCGACGCCATCGTCAAGCGCTCGCGCGGGGTCGCGGCGCAGATGAACGGCGGCATCAAGACCCTGTTCAAAAAGAACAAAGTCACCGCGATCATGGGCGAGGCCAAGCTCGCGGGCAAAGGCAAGGTCGAGGTCAAAACCGACAAGGGCACCGAGACTTTGACCGCCAAAAACATCATCGTCGCCACCGGCGCGCGGGCGCGTGAGCTGCCGGGGCTGGAGGCCGACGGCGATCTGGTCTGGACCTACCGCCACGCTCTGGTGCCGACGCGGATGCCGAAGAAGTTGCTGGTCATCGGATCGGGCGCAATCGGCATTGAATTCGCGAGCTTTTACAACACTTTGGGCGCCGACACGACGGTCGTCGAGGTGATGGATCGCGTGCTGCCGGTCGAAGACAAAGACATCTCCGCCTTCGCCAAAAAACAGTTCGAAAAGCAGGGGATGAAGATCCTGCAAAAGACGACCGTGAAGAAACTCGACCGTGCAAAAGGCAAGGTCACCGCGCATTTTGAAGCCGACGGCAAAGTCACCACCGAAGAGTTCGACACGGTGATTTCCGCGGTCGGCATCGTCGGCAATGTCGAAGGGCTTGGCCTTGAGGAGGCGGGCGTGAAAATCGACCGCACGCATGTCGTGACCGACGAATTCTGCCGCACGGGTGTCGACGGTTTGTTCGCCATTGGCGACATCGCGGGCGCGCCCTGGCTGGCGCATAAAGCGTCGCACGAAGGCGTCATGGTGGCCGAGCTGATCGCGGGCCTCCACCCGCATCCGATCAAGCCGAACTCGATCGCGGGCTGCACCTATTGCCACCCGCAAGTGGCCTCTGTGGGGCTGACGGAAGACAAGGCGAAAGAGGCGGGTTACGAGATCAAGGTCGGCAAATTTCCCTTTATCGGCAACGGCAAAGCGGTCGCGATGGGGGAGGCCGAGGGTCTGGTGAAAACCGTGTTCGACGCCAAGACGGGCGAGCTTTTGGGCGCGCATATGGTGGGCGCCGAGGTGACGGAAATGATCCAGGGCTATGTGATCGGGCGGACGTTGGAGACGACGGAAGAAGAGCTGATGAACACGGTCTTCCCGCACCCGACGATGTCGGAAATGATGCATGAGGCGGTGCTGGCGGCTTACGGTCGGGCGCTGCATATTTGAGGGATTTGTCCTCTGGAGCATAAGCTCATTGCAACAGAATGATTTTATCGAAATCGGCCGTGCTTACGGTGCGGCCGATGTTGCCTTGATCGAGAGCGCCTTCGAAGGCGCCGGTATTCCGCTTTTTGTCCTACATCGCCAGGTACATCTTGTCGCCTCGCAACATGCCGTGGCGTTCGGAGGTATGCCGATCTGTGTCTTGCCTTCGGATCGGGACGCCGCTGTGGCTCTTTTGTCAGAGATCGTGCCGGTGCATCGCTGCCGATTGCGTTGGGCCGCCATGGTCTTGTTTCTCCTGGCCTGTCTGAGCTTTGGAACTGCCGTACCGATGCCGATCAACGGCACATTTCCGCGCTATCGCGTGCGACAGGAGGCTCCGGGCGACGCCTAAGATTGTGCGCGACAAGGCCGCTTTTCCGCACAGGCTAATCCATTCATGCATCAATATATGTGATGGGTGATATTATCTGCGCCCCTCTTGTGCAGAAATGAAGGTCATGTAATCTGACCTGCATGACGGATTGGGATTCTCTTCGATATATTCTCGCGGTGGCGCGTGAGGGCGGGCTTTCGGGCGCCGCCCGCATCCTTGGTGTGAACCATGCCACCGTGTCGCGACAACTCGCCAAGGCGGAGGATGCCGCCGGTGTGCGCTTCTTCACGCGACTGGCCTCCGGGCTTCAGCCGACGGAAGCGGGGCAGGTCGCCATCGCCCATGCCGAAGAGGTCGAGGCGCGCATGGTGGCGCTCGATATGGCTTTGGCGGCACGGGACGAGACCGAGGAAGGCGAGCTGAAAATCACCATCCCGCCGCTGATGGCGGAAGATCATTTCGCCGAAGATATCAAGGAATTCAAGGCGCTACACCCGGGGATCGACATTCACCTTCTGGGCGCGACCGAAGTTCTGAACCTGCACCGCCGCGAGGCCGATGTGGCGATCCGGGTGACGCAATCGCCGGAAGAAAGCCTCTGGGGGCGCATGGTCACGCCGCAGCGCGCCGGCTGGTTCGCCTCGCCCGCCTTCATCGAGCAGTACCGCGCGACGATCGAGCGTCAGGACACGGACACCCCGTTGCCCTATATCGCCTTCTCGACCTGGCTGAATTCCGCACCGGCGGGGCTGTTTTCCGATTTGCCGCCAGCACGCGCTGCGCTCAAGACCGATGACATGGTCTCGGCCATGTCTCTGGCGCGGCAGGGCATGGGCATGGTGCGGACCTCGCATCTTCTCGGCTCCTGCGATCCGCATCTGGAGCGTGTACCGGGCCTGCCGCTGAGCGATCACACGCCGATCTGGGTTCTGACCCATCCGGATCTGCGTCATGTGCCGCGGGTGACAGAGTTCATGCGTTTCATCGCCGGGCGGTTTACCGCGCGTCGGGCGCTCTACATGGGGCCGGACAAGACGTCCGCCAACACCGCGACGCGCGGCGATGGTGCAAAGCTTGAGGGCACGATGTCGGCGACGGTGGAATAAAAAAGCGGCCTGGGAAGGGCCGCTTCTTTCTTGCCATGTGGTGTGTTTCAGACGTTGTGCAGCTCGCCGCCGCCGGACACCCAGTTGTGCAGCCCCCCGAGGTTCTGCACATCCTCATGCCCCAGGGATTTCAACAGGCGCACCCCGCCCGAAGACCGCGCCCCGGAGGCGCAATAGAGCACTTTCGTGGTCTTGGTGTCCTTCATCTCCGGCAGGCAGGAAGGTGAATTCGGATCGCATTTCGCCTTCAGATCCTGCAACGGAATATGCAGCGCGCCTTTCGCGGTGCCGGACATATGCAGCTCCATGGTGTCACGCACGTCCACGAGCACGGTGGTGCCTTTGGCCATGCCGGCCTTGACCTCTTCGACGGAGATTTTCGAGCCGCCGCCAAACAATCCAAACATGTCAGCTTTCCTTCGCAGTCATTTCTTGTTGATTGCGCCTGTTCTAGGCAGAGGTCAATGGGATGTCTGTGATGAAATCACGGAAACTCGAAGCGCTGCTGTCGCAAAGCCGTGATCGGTGAAAAAGCGGGCATGGGGTACATTTGTTCTTGTTGTGTTCTCAATTTCCTGTTGGAACACCGCGCGGCCTCCACTAGATATGAGGGCAGAATCCGAGTGGGGTGCCCTATGGCCGAGTTGAAATTCATCGAAGTGCGCGGCGCGCGCGAGCACAATCTCAAGAATGTGGATGTCGACATCCCGCGTGACGAGCTTGTGGTGATCACCGGCTTGTCCGGTTCGGGCAAGTCGTCGCTGGCCTTTGACACGATCTATGCGGAGGGCCAGCGGCGCTATGTCGAAAGCCTCTCGGCCTATGCGCGGCAGTTTCTCGATATGATGGGCAAGCCGGATGTGGATCACATTTCGGGTCTCAGCCCGGCGATTTCCATCGAGCAAAAGACCACCTCGAAAAACCCGCGTTCCACCGTCGGCACGGTGACGGAGATTTACGACTATCTGCGGCTTTTGTTTGCCCGCGCCGGCACGCCCTATTCGCCCACGACCGGTCTGCCCATCGAGGCGCAGCAGGTGCAGGATATGGTCGACATCACCATGCGGATGGAGGAGGGCACGCGCGGTTACCTCCTTGCCCCCATCGTGCGGGATCGCAAAGGCGAATATCGCAAGGAATTTCTGGAGCTTAGAAAGCAGGGCTTTCAGAGGGTCAAGGTTGACGGGGAATTCTACGAACTGGATGAGCCGCCGACGCTCGACAAGAAATTCCGCCACAATATTGACGTCGTGGTGGATCGGATCGTGGTGCGCGAAGGCTTGGAGACGCGGCTGGCGGATTCACTTCGCACCGCGCTCGATCTGGCAGACGGCATCGCCATTTTGGAGACCGCGCCGAAAGAGGGCGAGCCTGAGCGCATCACGTTTTCAGAGAACTTCGCCTGTCCGGTGTCGGGCTTTACCATTCCCGAAATCGAACCGCGTCTGTTTTCCTTCAACGCGCCCTTCGGCGCCTGTCCGCATTGCGACGGCTTGGGCGTTGAGCTGTTCTTTGACGAACGCCTCGTGGTGCCCGATGCGGCGTTGAAAATCGCCGACGGGGCAATCGCACCCTGGCGCAAGGGCAAGACGCCGTATTTCCTGCAAACCATTGAAGCGCTTGCGAAACATTATGGGTTCAAAGCCTCGACCCCGTGGAAGAACATCGACCCGAAAATCCAGAAGGTCTTCCTTTACGGCTCCGGCGAGGAGGAGATCAAATTCCGCTATGACGATGGCGGGCGGGTTTACGAGATCGAGCGTAGCTTTGAGGGGGTGATCCCCAATATGGAGCGGCGGTATCGCGAGACCGACAGCAATTGGGTGCGCGAGGAATTCGAGCGCTATCAGAACAACCGGCCCTGCGGCCATTGCCATGGTTATCGTCTGCGCGAAGAGGCTTTGGCGGTGAAGATCGCCGGGCTGCACGTCGGTCAGGTGGTCGAGAAGTCGATCAAGGAGGCCTATGCGTGGACCCTCGGCGTGATGGACACGCTCAGCCCGCAGAAACAGGAGATTGCGCGGGCCATCGTCAAGGAAATCCGCGAGCGTCTTGGGTTCCTGAACAACGTGGGCCTTGAGTACCTGACCATGTCGCGCAACGCGGGCACGCTGTCGGGCGGGGAGAGCCAGCGCATTCGCCTCGCGTCGCAGATCGGTTCGGGGCTTCAGGGCGTGCTTTACGTCTTGGACGAACCCTCCATCGGGTTGCACCAGCGCGACAATGACCGTCTCATCGGCACGCTGAAAAACCTGCGCGATCAGGGCAACACCGTGGTCGTGGTCGAGCATGACGAGGACATGATCCGCGAGGCCGATTACGTCTTCGATATGGGGCCGGGCGCAGGCGTTCATGGCGGGATCGTCGTGGCCAAAGGCACGCCGGAGGAGATCGAAAAAGACCCGGCCTCGATCACCGGGCAGTATCTCGTCGGCACCCGCGAGATCGCTGTGCCGTCCGAGCGGCGCAAGGGCAATGGCAAGATGCTCAAGGTGGTGAAGGCCACCGGCAACAACCTCAAGGAGGTGACGGCAGAATTCCCGCTGGGCAAATTCGTCGCCGTCACCGGCGTGTCGGGCGGCGGGAAATCGACGCTGACCATCGAGACACTCTATAAGAACGCGGCGATGAAACTGAACGGCGCGCGGGAGACGCCTGCGCCCTGCGAGACGATCAAAGGGTTTGAGCATCTCGACAAGGTGATCGACATCGACCAGCGCCCGATCGGTCGCACGCCGCGCTCGAACCCGGCCACTTATACCGGCGCCTTTACCCCGATCCGCGACTGGTTCGCGGGCCTGCCGGAGGCGAAAGCGCGTGGTTATAAACCCGGTCGGTTCAGCTTTAACGTCAAGGGCGGGCGCTGTGAGGCCTGTCAGGGCGACGGGGTGATCAAGATCGAAATGCATTTCCTGCCAGACGTTTACGTGGAATGCGAGACCTGTCACGGCAAACGCTACAACCGCGAAACGCTTGAGATCGCATTCAAAGGCAAGTCGATTGCCGACGTTCTGGACATGACCGTCGAGGATGCGCAGGAGTTCTTCAAGGCGGTGCCCTCGATCCGCGAGAAAATGGATGCGCTGATGCGGGTGGGGCTTGGTTATATCAAGGTCGGGCAACAGGCGACGACGCTCTCGGGCGGCGAGGCGCAGCGGGTGAAACTGTCGAAGGAGCTGTCGAAACGCTCGACGGGGCGGACGCTGTATATCCTCGACGAGCCTACCACGGGGCTGCATTTCGAGGATGTGCGTAAGCTCCTGGAAGTGCTGCATGAACTGGTGGATCAGGGTAATACGGTCGTGGTGATCGAGCACAATCTCGACGTGATCAAGACCGCCGATCACATCATCGACATCGGCCCCGAGGGCGGCGATGGTGGCGGCCAGATCGTGGCCACCGGCACGCCCGAAGAGGTGGCCGAGATCGCGGCGTCGCACACCGGGCGCTATCTCAAGCCGCTTCTGGAACGCGGGAAGGCACGTCATGAGTGACCAGCCGAAACTCGCGGTTCTCGCGGTCTGTCAGAGAAACGGCACCTTTCTCATGGTCGAACGCGGCAAGGATCCCGCCCGTGGCACATGGGGTTTTCCGGGCGGGCATGTGGAATTCGGTGAAACGCTGGCCGAGGCGGCGGCGCGAGAGCTTTTCGAAGAAACCGGCGTGGTGGCTGCGCCGGGCGCGGTGATCGACCATGTCGAACTGATTGTGCCGGATCATCATTTTCTGCTCATGGCGGTCGCTTGCCGCTACATCTCCGGGGAACCGGTGGCGGCGGATGACGCTGCGGCGGTGGACTGGATGAGCCTTGAGGATCTTTTGACGACGGCCCGCCCGCTGTCCCAGAATGTCACCCGAGTCGCGCAGGCGGCGCTTGGCTGAGGAGGTGAGGTAGACATGTCCAGACGCCCGAAGATCGGACTGGCCCTGGGATCCGGAGGCGCGCGTGGGTTTTGCCACATCGGCGTGTTGCGCGGGCTGGCCGAGATCGGTATCCGCCCGGATGTCATAGCCGGCTGCTCCATGGGGGCGCTCGTAGGAGCAATCTACGCGGGGGGGCGTCTCGATGCGCTCGAAGACTGGGCGCGCTCCATCACACGGCGTTCGTTCCTGTCGCTGGTGGACCTGCGCTTCTCCGGCGGCGGTCTGGTTGAGGCGCGGGAAATCATGACGCTGATCGACAGGCTCGGCCTGCCGAAGCGCATCGAAGAGCTCGATCATCCGTTTGCCGCCGTGGCGACCGATCTCGAGACCGGGCGCGAGGTCTGGTTGCAGGACGGGCCGCTCGACCGGGCGGTGCGGGCGTCTGCGGCGATGCCGGGCGTCATCTCGCCGCTCTATCATCAGGGCAAGTGGCTTCTGGATGGGGGCATGGTGAACCCGGTGCCGGTGTCTCTGGCGCGGGCCATGGGGGCGGATTTGGTGATCGCGGTGAACCCGAACGCGCGGCTCGACGGGACGCTTTGGCGGGCGCCCGACGCACGTGTTCCGAGCGCCGGTCTCTCGGCGTTTCAGGCTCGCTTGCCGGAGGCGCTCAAGGGGCTCTTGCCGACGCCGTCGGCGCCGGACACGCCGCCTGCACCGGGTTATCTCGATGTGCTCTCTACCACGGTCGACATCATGACCGATCACATCCGCCGTGCGCGTATGGCGGGCGAACCGCCGCAGGTTCTGCTCTCTGCGGAGCTTTCGTCGATGACGGTGCTGGATTTCCACGAGGCGAAAAAGGCAATCCACGACGGGTTTCGCATGGTTCGAGACCATGAGAATCTGCTCAGGCGGGTGTGTTCTGTCGCTTGAGTGTTTTGAAACTCAGGAAAAGAAGCAGGACCGCTCCCAATCCAGCGAGTGCTGCAACGCCCCATTCTGAGCCCCAGTTCTTGACGACGATGGCAATGAGCGCCCAGGCGGTGCCGAACGGGTAAAGCGGGGCGTCGGGGCGCAGGCGGGTGCCGTATATCGCGACGATCAGCGCGCCGATGAGGCACAGGTACGCCCAGCCGACATCATTGAACACCACGCCATAGCCTGCGCCGATATAGCCCAGAGAGGCGAAAGAGGCGGCGGTGAGCCAGCCCGCGAACAGGGCCGTGGGCGCGCGGGCGAGCCAGGGATCGAGCACGGGGGCGCGGACCATTGCGAGCATGGCGCAGCCCAGCATCAGGAAGATCATCCCGGTCGCGATTACCGGGTTCATCGTGGCGATGGTCAGCCAGGGCGTGCCGATCACCAGCGCCAGGATGAGCGGCGGGCGCATGGGCGCCCAGTCGGGGGCATCGTGACGTTTGAGACCGATGGCTGCGGAGACGATGAGCCAGAGATAGATCACGCCCCAGATCGAAAACGCATAGCCCGCGGGGCCGACGGGTGCGTCGCCCTGCGGGATCGGGAAGGCATTCGGGTCATAGCCACGAAAATCGGGGGCGAGCAAAGGCCCGGCGATGGCAAAGGCCAGCGCGGCGAGAAGGTGAAGGAGGGCGATGAGGCGTGTCTTGGTCATGGCGCTGATATAGAACGACAAACGGCGCCGGAAAGGGCGCCGTTTGTTTTGAGTATTTTTCGCAGCAAAGGAAACTCAGACGAGTTGCCCTTCGGCGGTGAGCGTCAACTTGCCGTTCAGGTAGCGCGAGAGCACGTCGGGCAGGGTGACGGAGCCGTCGGCATTCTGGCCGTTTTCCAGGACTGCGATCAGGCAGCGCCCCACTGCGAGGCCGGAGCCGTTCAGCGTATGGACGAATTCGGGCTTGCCGCCGTCCTTCGGTTTGAACCGGGCGTTCATGCGGCGGGCTTGATAATCGCCTGCGGTCGAGACCGAGGAGATTTCGCGGTATTTGTCCTGACCGGGCAGCCAGACCTCGATGTCATGGGTGCGCTTCATGCCAAAGCCCATGTCGCCGTCGCAGAGCTTGACGGTGCGGTAGGGCAGGTTCAGCGCTTCCAAGATGTTCTGGGCCTGCGTGGTCATGCGGGCGTGTTCGGCCTCGCTGTCGTTCGGATGGACGATGGAGACCATTTCGACCTTTTCGAACTGGTGCTGGCGCAGCATGCCGGCGGTGTCGCGGCCCGCGGAACCCGCCTCCGAGCGGAAACATTGGGTGTGCGCGGCATAGCGCATCGGCAGATCGGCCTCGTTCACCGTCTCGCCATTGACGAGGTTGGTGAGCGTCACTTCGGCGGTCGGGATCAGCCACCAGCCATTGGTGGTTTTATAGCTGTCCTCACCGAATTTCGGCAATTGCCCCGTGCCGTACATCATCTCTTCGCGCACGAGCACCGGCGTGATCGCTTCGGTCAGCTCATGCTTGTCGACATGGGTGTCGAGCATGAATTGCGCCAGCGCCCGGTGAATGCGCGCGACCGCGCCTTTGAGCACGACGAAGCGCGCACCGGAGAGTTTGGCGCCGGACTCGAAATCCATGCCTTTGACGACACTGGCCAGCTCGTAATGCTCTTTCGGGGTGAAATCGAAGGCGGCGGGCGTGCCCCAGCGGTGGATTTCCACGTTGTCGTTCTCGTCCGCGCCGACCGGCACGTCTTCGTAGAGTACGTTCGGCAGCGCCATCAGCATCTCGGCGAGGCGCGCGTCCTCTTCCTTGGCCTCGTCGTTCAGACGGGCGATCTCGGCCTTTTTCTCGGCGACCAGCGCGCGCAGGCGCTCGAACTCGGCCTCGTCGCCTTTCGCCTTGGCGGCACCGACCTCTTTCGAGGCTTTGTTCTGCTCAGCCTTGGCCTCTTCTGCGGCGGCAATTTTGGCGCGGCGGTCGGCATCGAGGGCCAGAAGCTCGGACGACACCCCGGACAAGCCACGGCGGTTCATGGCAGCGTCGAACGCTTCGGGGTTTTCGCGAATGGCCTTGATGTCATGCATCGGACTGGTCCTCGGGGTTGGTTGGTTTGGGCGCGGTTATGCAACAGGGGAAGAGAGGAGGGAAGGGGGATTTGGGACAATCCACGCTTGTATTCCGTCTTGCCCCCTTGCTCTCAGGGCTGTTTGCACACATCTAACGGGAAACGGAAGATGAGGGAGCCTATGCCAGCCAAAGCCATCCACACCTGTATCCGCGTGCTCGACGAGGGGCGGTCTGTTGCGTTTTACGAGGCGGCCTTTGGGCTCACGGTGGCCGACAAGCTCGATTTCCCGGATTTCGCGCTGATCTATATGTCGAACCCGCTTTCGGAGTTCGAACTTGAGCTGACGATCAACAAGGGCACCACGGAGCCTTACGATCTCGGCAATGGCTACGGGCATTTCGCGGTGTCGGTCGAGGATCTGGACGCCGAACATGCGCGGATGGACGCGGCAGGGCTTGCCCCCGGCAAGATCGTCGATTTCGCCCCCGCCGGAACCCGTGTGGCAAAGTTCTTTTTCATCACCGACCCGGACGGCTACAAGATCGAAGTGATTCAGCGCGGCGGGCGGTTCAAGTAACCCTCTAACGAGCGCGTGACCTAAGGTCGGGCCCGGCTGGACAAGGCCAAATCCCGCCTATAGGGTGCGCGGCGACTTTCATGGGGTGGCAAGGGTCACCCTCCGAGAAACACACAAGTGACACAAAGGACCAACAGATGTTCGTGACCCCCGCCTATGCGCAGGCCGCAGGTGCTTCCCCCAACCCGGTGATGTCTTTCGCGCCGCTGATCCTGATCTTCGCGATCATGTATTTCCTGATGATCCGCCCGCAGCAGAAGAAAATGAAAGAGCACAAGGCAATGATCGAAGCCGTGCGCCGTGGCGACGAGGTTGTGACCGCCGGTGGCATCATGGGCAAGGTCGCCAAGGTGCGTGAAGACGGGTTCGTCGAGGTCGAGATCGCCGAGGGCGTGAAGGTGAAGGTGCAGAAAGCCACGTTGAGCGCCGTGGTGTCGAAAACCGAACCTGTCGCGGAAAGCTGATCGCGCACGCGTGAATATACAAGGCCCGCCACCCGCGCGGGCCTTTCCCTTTTGAAAGACGTCTCAGGACATTCCCATGTTGCAAATGCCTCTCTGGAAACGGATCGTCATCTGGGGGCTCGTGGCCCTCGGTCTTCTCGCCGCCTTGCCCAACGCGTTCTATCCGCGGGTCGAGGGGCATAACGACGCCATCGCGGCGATTGAGAAGTCCGGCGAAACCCCGGAGCGGGCCGCGGCGCGCGATGCCTGGCCGTCCTACCTGCCGTCCTCGCTTGTGAACCTCGGTCTCGACCTGCGCGGCGGCGCGCATCTTCTGGGCGAAGTGCAGGTGGAAGAGGTCTATGCTTCGCGCATGGATGCGCTCTGGCCGGAGGTGCGTGACGCGCTGCGCGACGAGCGCGACACGGTGGGCACGATCCGTCGTCTGGACGCGCCCGCAGGCCAGCTCCGCATCCGCATTTCCGAGGCTTCCGGCATGGAAACCGCTCTGGCGACCGTGCGCAAGCTCGGCACGCCGGTGGTGTCGCTGACCGCTGCGGGCGAAAAGGACATCGCGGTCTCTGCCGTCAACGATGTGATCACGGTCGAGCTGTCCGAGGCGGAAAAAGCCGCCACGGACGACCGTACCATGCAGCAATCGCTGGAGATCATTCGCCGCCGGGTCGACGAGGTCGGCACCCGCGAGCCGACGATCCAGCGTCAGGGCGAGGACCGCATTCTCATTCAGGTGCCGGGCATCGGGTCCGCCGCCGAGTTGAAATCGCTGATCGGCACCACCGCGAAGCTGACCTTCAACCCGGTCGTGGGCCGCACCACCAACCCGGATGAGGCCCCCGGCGCGCGCAATTTCATCGCGCCTTCGGTCAATGAGCCGGGCATCTATTACATTCTCGAACAGACCGCCGTGGTCTCCGGCGACGAGTTGACCGACAGCCAACCGGCCTTCGACCAGAACGGGCGACCTTCGGTGACCTTCCGGTTCAACCCGACCGGCGCGCGCAAGTTCGGCGATTATACCGCCGCCAATGTCGGCGCGCTGTTCGCCATCGTGCTCGATAACGAAGTGATCTCCGCGCCGCGCATTCAGGACGCGATCCGGGGCGGCTCCGGCCAGATCACCGGCTCCTTCACTGTCGAGGAATCGACCGAGTTGTCGGTTCTGCTGCGTGCCGGTGCGCTTCCGGCCAAGATCAACTTCCTCGAAGAACGCACCATCGGGCCGGAGCTCGGTGCCGACAGCATCGAGGCCGGTAAGATCGCGACCATGGTCGCCTTTGCCGCCGTGCTGATCTTTATGGCGCTGGCCTATGGCCTCTTCGGGATCTTCGCCAATATCGCGTTGATCATCAACGTCGGGCTGTTGTTCGGGCTTCTGTCTTCCATCGGGGCCACCTTGACCCTGCCGGGTATCGCCGGGATCGTGCTGACGGTCGGGATGGCCGTGGACGCCAACGTGCTGATTTTTGAGCGCATCCGTGAGGAGCTGAAGAATTCGAAGTCCACCGCGCGGGCGATCGAGCTTGGCTATGAAAAGGCGCTGTCGGCCATTGTCGACGCCAACATCACCACCTTCATCACCGCCGCGATCCTGTTCGTCATGGGCTCCGGTCCGGTCAAGGGCTTTGCCGTGACGCTGGCTTTGGGTCTGATCACCTCGGTCTTCACCGCGATCTATGTGACGCGTGCGATGGTCGTGATGTGGTACGGGCGCAAGAACCGCAAGGGCTGGACGCTCAAGGGGGTGCATCTCGTGCCTGCCGACACCGCGATTGATTTCTTCAAACGAGCCAGGATAACCTTCGGCTTCTCCGCCGTCATGGTCGCGGTGGCGCTGGTGTCCTTCATCTCTCTGGGGCTCAATTTCGGCATCGACTTCAAGGGCGGCACCACGATCCGGACCCAGTCCGAATCCGCCGTCGATGTCGGCGAATATCGTGCCGCGCTCTCGACGCTCGGCCTTGGCGATGTGTCGATCACCGAGGTCTATGATCCGAATTTCGCCGAGAACCAGCATGTGTCGCAAATCCGCATTCAGGCCCAGGACGAGGTCGAGGCGATCACGCCGGAAACCGTGCAGATGGTCGAGGATGCGTTGAAAACGGTCGATCCCTCGATCACCTTCCCCTCCGTCGAATCCGTCGGGCCGAAGGTCTCGGGCGAGCTGATCTGGACTGCGGTCGAGGCCGTGGCTGCCGCCATCGCCGCCGTGCTGTTCTATATCTGGCTGCGCTTCGAATGGCAGTTTGCCGTCGGCGCCGTGGTGGCGCTCGTGCATGACGTGGCGATCACCATCGGGGTGTTTGCCCTCTTCGGCATTCAGTTCGACCTCACCATAATCGCAGCGCTTCTGACCATCGTCGGCTACTCGCTCAACGACACCGTGGTGGTGTTCGACCGGGTCCGCGAGAACCTGCGCAAATACAAGAAGATGGACCTCGGCGGCGTGCTCAACATGTCGATTAACGAGACCCTGTCGCGGACCGTGATGACCTCCGGCACCACGCTGATCGCGCTGATTGCGCTTCTGGTGCTGGGTGGCGATGTGATCCGGGGCTTTGTCTTCGCGATGACGCTTGGCGTCGTGGTCGGGACCTGGTCGTCGGTGTTTGTTGCCTCCAACATCCTGTTGTGGCTCGGCGTCAAACGCGACTGGGACAAGAAAGAGCCCGCGCCGGGCATTCAGACCGACGGCAGTGCGGTTTGACGCGCGCGCGGGATTGAGTATTTTAAGCACAAAGGAGAGGCTCGCGCGTGTCGCGGGCCTTTTCGCAAGAGGAGAGCGCCATGCAGTTCAACGAGATGCCGTTTCAGGATGCCGTGCCGGTCGATGGTTACGGGCCGAACATGTTTCGTGTCGGCGGCAAGGTCTATGAGGGGGCGGTGCTGATCTGTGGCGAACAGGTGATCCCCTGGGGCGGTTATGCCGACACCGAAGCGTTGCTGGAAATCCGCGCGAGGGTCGATTTCGTCATCGTCGGCACCGGTGCGGAGATGACCCATCTGCCGCAAGCCTTCCGCGCGCCGATGGACGCGGCGGGGTTGGGGCTTGAGCATATGGCCACGCCCACGGCGGCGCGGACCTATAATGTGCTGGCCTCAGAGGGGCGCCGCGTCGCGGTCGCGTTGCTGCCGGTTTGAGCCGGGCTTTGACACACGTCAGGTCGAAATATTAGAATCGCTGTAAAAAGGCGCCCATGAGTTTGATTTCCGTCAAAGATATGACCGTCTCCCGGGGCGGCATGCCGGTCCTCGAAGGGCTGAATTTCGCCGTCTCGCCGGGAGAAATTCTTGTGCTGCGCGGGCCGAACGGGGCGGGCAAGACCACACTGCTGCGCACCCTCGCGCGCCTTCAGCCGCCCTATGCCGGAACGGTCGAGGCTGCGCCCGATGCGGTGGCCTATGCGGCCCATGCGGACGGGCTGAAGGCGACGTTGACCGTCTCGGAAAACCTTGCCTTCTGGGCCGGTGTCTATGGTGGGCAGGACATTGCGCCGGCGTTGCGGGATTTCAATCTCGAGACCTTGCGTGACCGGCCGGCCGGGAACCTGTCCGCCGGGCAGAAACGCCGTCTCGGGCTCGCGCGGCTCATGGTCACCGGACGTCCGGTCTGGGTGCTGGACGAGCCGACCGTGTCGCTCGATGTTGCTTCCGTCGAGCTTTTCGCCAAGGCTGTGAAGGGCCATGTGGACGGTGGCGGCGCGGCGGTGATCGCGACGCATATTCATCTCGGCTTCGAGGAAACCGTGTTCGACGTGACGCCCTACAAGGCGCGCCACGATGTCATTCGCAACGATTTTGACGAGAGTTTCCTATGATCCGGCTGTTCTGGCGTGACATCACCCTGGCGTTTCGTTCGGGCGGCGGCTTCGGCCTTGGCCTCGGGTTTTTCCTGATCCTTGTCACTCTGGTGCCCTTCGGTGTCGGGCCGAATGCGGAGATGCTTTCGGCCATTGCGCCGGGCATTCTCTGGGTCGGTGCGCTTCTCGCCTGTCTGCTGTCGCTCGACCGCATTTTCGCGCTCGATTTCGAGGACGGTTCGCTGGATCTCCTAGCCACGGCACCGATCCCGCTCGAGGGTGTCGTCGCGATGAAGGCATTTGCCCATTGGATCACCACGGGTCTGCCCTTGGTGATCGCCGCGCCCGCGCTCGGGCTGTTGCTGCATCTCGACAGCGCCGCCTATCGCTGGCTGATCGTCACGCTTTTGATCGGGACACCCGCGCTGTCCTTCATCGGAGCCTTCGGGGCGGCGCTGACCGTGGGGTTGAAACGCGGCGGGCTGCTTTTGAGCCTTCTGGTCCTGCCGCTCTATATTCCGACGCTGATTTTCGGCGCCGAAGTGGTTCGGCGCGGGGCCGGGGGCTTTCTGGTCGGAACGCCGCTTGCGATGCAGGCGGGGATCACGCTCGGGGCCGTGGCCTTGCTGCCCTTTGCCGCAGCGGCGGCCATTCGTGTCGCTTTAAGGTGAGTTGAGATGTGTCGCGCTTCCGCTTAGGCTGGCGCGGATCATTGGGGAGAGAGACAGCTTATGGCCATCAACTGGAATGCCTTCTGGGAATGGGCAAATCCACGGAAATTCATGTGGTGGACCGACCGGGCGCTGCCCTATTTCGCGGTTCTGGCGGCTCTGGTCCTGACCTCCGGGCTGGTCTGGGGCTTTTTCTTCACCCCCGATGACTATCGCCAAGGCGCGACGGTGAAGATTTTCTACCTCCATGTGCCCTCCGCGATGATGGCGATCAACATCTGGGCGATGATGTTGGTGGCCTCGCTGATCTGGATCGTGCGGCGGCACCATGTGTCGGCCTTGGCCGCCAAATCTGCCGCCGCCATCGGCATGACGATGACGCTGATCGCATTGTTCACCGGGGCGATCTGGGGCAAGCCGATGTGGGGCACCTATTGGGAGTGGGACCCGCGGCTGACCTCGTTTCTGATCCTGCTGCTGTTCTATCTCGGCTATATGGCGCTTTGGGAGGCGATTGATAACCCGGACACAGCGGCCGATCTGACCTCCGTGCTCTGCCTTGTCGGTTCGGTGTTTGCGATCCTGTCGCGCTATGCGGTTCTCTTTTGGAATCAAGGGCTTCACCAGGGCGCTTCGCTTTCGATGGACGCCGAAGAAAACGTGGCAGATGTCTATTGGTATCCGGCGCTGGTGGCAATTGCGGGGTTCGTGTTGTTGTTCATCACGCTCGTGCTGCTGCGGACCCGGACCGAAATCCGTGCGCGCCGTCTGCACGCGCTGGACATGCGGGAAAGGGCGCAGCAATGATGCCGGATCTTGGGAAATACGCGGGCGATGTCCTGATGGCCTATGGGGTGACCCTGCTGCTCTTGGCAGCGCTGATCTGGCGCTCTCTGGCGCGCTCCGCGAAAATGAAACGTCTTTTGAAAGAGGCCGAGGAGCGCCGCAACCATGGCTAAGATCAATCCTCTCGTTGCCCTGCCGCTGGTGTTCTTTGCCGGTCTCGCAGGCCTGTTTATGTTCGGCATGGGGCGTGAGGACGCGCAGCAATTGCCAAGCTCGCAGATCGGTCGCGATGCGCCCTCCATCGCCTCGGTGACACCGCTGGGCGAGCTGCCGCCGCTCACCGACGAGATGCTGCGCGACGGCAAGGTCAAGCTGGTGAACTATTGGGCCTCGTGGTGCGCGCCCTGCCGGGTCGAACACCCGCAACTCGAGGTGCTGGCCGAGGAGGGCATCACGATCTATGGCATCAATTACAAGGACGAGGCCGCCAACGCCCTGAAATTCCTTGGTGAACTTGGCAATCCCTATGCCGCCATCGCGCAGGACGAACCGGGCCGCACGGCGCTGGAATGGGGCGTCTACGGTGTGCCGGAGACCTATATCATCGACGGCGAGGGCAAGATCGCCTACCGCTTCGCCGGGCCGATCACCGCGGAGATCGCGGAGAAATATATCAAGCCGGAGATCGCGAAGGCGGCGGAGTGAAACAGAGGTTTGGCGCCTTCCTCATGGTGTTCGGTGCGGTTCTGATCCCGCTGATCGCCTATGGGACATATTGGCTGATCGCCATGGGCTGCGGCATGAACACGACGGGATGTTCGCAAACTACCGGCGCCATGATCATGATCGTGTTCATCTTCTGGCCGTTCTGGGTGCTGCTCTTCATCGCTTTGTCGATCATCTGGATCGGGTGGCGATTGTCCCGCGTGCAGTCCGCATGAGTGCACAAAGAAAAACCCGCCGAACTCCGGCGGGTTTTGCAGTTTTCCCGGGATGCAGGGATCAGCTCAGCGCCTGATCCAGATCGGCAATGAGATCGTTGGCATCCTCGATCCCGATCGACAGGCGCAGGATGTTCGGACCGGCGCCGGCTTTGACCTGGTCTTCAGGTGTCAACTGGCTGTGGGTTGTCGAGGCCGGGTGAATGATCAGCGAGCGGGTGTCGCCGAGATTGGCCACATGGGAGAACAGCTCGAGTTTCGACACGGTCTGAACACAGGCGTCATAGCCGCCCTTCAAGGCCACGGTGAACAGCGCCCCGGCGCCGCGCGGACAGATCCGGGTCATCCGATCATAATAGGGCGAGGAGGGCAGGCCGGAATAGGTCACCGCCTCGACACGGTCGTCGCCTTCGAGCCAGTTTGCAATCTCCCGCGCGTTCTGGACGTGTTTCTGCATGCGCAGCGACAGGGTTTCGATTCCCATCAGCGTGTAATGCGCCGCCTGCGGGTTGAGCGTCATACCAAGATCGCGGAGGCCCACGGCGATGCCATGGAACGTGAAGGCGAGCGGACCGAAAGTGTCTTGGAAATCAAGACCGTGATAGGCGGGTTCCGGTTCGGAGAGTGACGGGAACTTGCCGGAGGCTGCCCAGTCGAACTTGCCGCTGTCGATGACACAGCCGCCGGTCACGGTGCCGTTGCCAGTGAGGAATTTCGTCATCGAATGCACGACAAGGGTCGCGCCATGCTCGATCGGGCGGCACAGGTAGGGTGTCGCCGAGGTGTTGTCGACAATCAGCGGAATCCCTGCCGTGTCGGCAATCTCGGCCAGCGCGTCGAGATCCATGATCGCTCCCGACGGGTTGGCAAGGCTTTCGCAGAAGATCGCCTGGGTGTTCTCGTCAATGGCCGCGCGCACCGCGTCGAAATCGTCGAAATCGACGAAGGTCGCCGACCAGCCGAAGCGTTTGAAGGTCTGGGTGAACTGGGTGAGCGTGCCACCGTAGAGCCGGGTCGAGGCGACGATGTTCTTGCCCGGCGCCATCAGCGGGAAAAGCGCCATGATCTGCGCGGCGTGACCGGAGGAACAGCACACGGCGCCGGCACCGCCCTCGAGCGCCGCCATGCGATTTTGCAAGGCGGAGATCGTCGGGTTGGTCAGGCGGGAATAGATATAGCCGACCTCTTCGAGATTGAAGAGGCGCGCCGCGTGCTTGGCGTCCTTGAACACATAGGCGGTGGTTTGATAAATCGGCACCTGACGCGCGCCGGTGGCCGGATCGGGGGCCGTGCCCGCATGCACCTGAATGGTGTCAAAGCCTTGTTTTTTCTCGGACATCTTGTCCTCCCAAATCGAAAAATCCCTGCGACATTACGCCCGGGGTGGGAGGGTTTCAACCGTCAGACTGTTCAGGAAGATTATGAGGCGGGGATGTGACTGGCACGGGGCGTGCCACATGGTTCGCGGCGCATTTCGCGCGACGCATCAGACGATCATCATCACGATGAAGAAGCACAGGAGCAGCAGGAGTTCCGTCGCGGGAAGAGGAATGTCGGCAAAGATCTGTTTCATGCCGGTAGAAATAGGCGCTAAAGGTTAATCGAACATCATTTGAATCGGGGGCAGACCGGAAACATTCTGTTTCTTCTTTGTTCCAAAGGGCTTGGGACGGGAGGACCGCCCCGGAAAAGAGGTCGAAATGACACGCATCTATCACAATCCCCGCTGTTCGAAATCGCGCGAAACGCTGAAACTGATCGAGGCGGCGGGGATCAGCCCCGAAGTGGTGCTTTATCTGGAGACACCGGTGTCTCGGGAGAAACTTGCGGAACTGGTGGCACATTCCGGCCTGCCGGTCAGCGCCTTTCTGCGGGCGAAAGAGGCGGAGGCCAAGGAACTCGGGATTACCGCATCCTCCGATCCGGAGGCGATTCTGGACGCGATTGCGGCGCATCCCCGGCTGATGGAGCGTCCGGTGGTGGAAAGCGACAAGGGCGTGGCGCTCGGTCGCCCGCCGGAGGCCGTCAAGGCGGTGCTGTAATCTCTTTCTCGGCCATCATCTGGCGGCCTTCTTCACAATAGGGCGAGATCTCATGGCGGGAGCGAAGCTCTGCAAGATAGTCGCGCAGCATCGGCACCCGCCGCGGGCGAAAGGATGTCTGCCCCCAGTCGAGCGACAGGATCGAACCGACAAGAAACTGCCGAAACGCGTCGCGTAACCGACAATGGGCCAGCAGCATCAGCTCCTTGTCGAGATAGACAATGGCCAGCGGCCAGATCTCCCGCAGGGTTTCCCGGCCCTGCCGATCCCGATAGCCCAGCCGGAGCGCACGTTCCTGCCAGCAGGCTTGTCGGATCAGGGAAAGGTCGGCTTCGTACTGTTTTTGTGGCAAATACCGGTGGACCAACCCCACAGAATGTTCGATTTGTGCACGCTTTTCCTCGGGCAAACTCGCCGTAATTTTCGCCAAAGCATTGCGCGCCGCCTCTGACAGAGCGGGGTCGCCGCGCAGCCGCACCTCCGAGAGGCCAAGCACCAGCGCTTCGATCTCGATCTGGCTCAGGCTCTGCGGCGGCAGGGCATAATCTTCTGTCAGCGTATAGCCGAAACCCGCCTCCCCCTCGATTCGCGCACCCGAGGCCCGAAGCGCGCCGATGTCGCGATAGAGCGTGCGTTGCGACACGCCCAGTTCCCGCGCCAGATCGCCGGCCGTCACCGGCGGGCGCAGGCTGCGCATGAGATGCATCAGGCGAAACAGACGATCCGACTTGGCCATGTGGCCCCCTTTCACAGCCAAAGATGCCAGAGCCCTGCTGACGGTTTCTGACAGCAGGAGCCTGCCATGATCCGCCGCAGTTGCATAGTCTTGAAAGGATCTCCCATGTTGACCCTGTACCACGCTCCGAACAGCCGCAGTTCGCGGATCGTCACCCTGCTCATGGCGCTCGACGCGCTCGACCGGGTCGACATCCGGCTCACCGACATCCCGCGTCAGGATGGCTCTGGCGCGCGCGATCCGAACAATCCGCATCCCGAGGGCAAGGTGCCGCTTCTGGTCACGGAGGAAGGCGAGATGATCCGGGAAAGCAATGCGATCCTGCTCTATCTCACCGACCGGTTTCCCTCCGATCTTGCACCCGAGGTCGGCGCGCCGGGGCGGGGGGCTTATCTGAGCTGGCTGTTCTGGTACGGCAATGTTCTGGAGCCGGTCTATATGCATCGGCTCGCCGGGCTCTCCCATCCGGTTCTGAGCGCATCATTCCGGGGCATGCCGGAGGCCGTTGCCTATCTGGCGGCCGGCCTCGATGGGTGGGCGTTCCTTTTGGGCGACCGCAACAGTGTCGCCGACCTGCTGATCGCTTCGCCGTTTCTATGGTTCCCCGAGGCCACGCCCGATGTGCCCGCAATCCGCGACTGGGTGGCGCGCTGTGCGGCTCAGCCTTGCATCGCGCGGTCCATGGAATTCGATGCCAGGTCCGCAGAAGAGATGGGGCTTGCCCCGGCCTGATGGACATTCGCGTGGCTCTCTGTTTCTCTGGCCGTACCCCGGTCAGAGAGACATGAGATGCAGTTCGATTTTACCACGCTTCCCGCCCGCGACCGCTACCGGTTGCTCACGAATTTCGTCGGGCCGCGACCGATCGCCTTGGTCACGACGGTGAACGCGGACGGTTCGTATAACGCGGCCCCCATGAGTTTTTTCAACGTAATGTCGTCTGAGCCGCCGCTTCTGGTGCTTGGCATCGCGTCCAAACCCGAACAGGAAAAGGACACCGCTGCCAACATCCGCCGCACCGGCGAATTCGCCATTCACATGGTGGATATGGCGCTGTCCGAGGCCATGCTGATCGCCGGGCTGCCGGTGCCTTCGGGCGTCGATGAACTGGCTTTGGCTGCCGTCGAGACCGAGCCTTGTACAATGATTTCCGCGCCGAAAATCAAGGGCGCCGCCTGTGTGTTCGAATGCCGCACCGAACGTCTGCTCGACTGGCCGAACCGGGTTCTGGTGATCGGCGGGGTGGTGCAGATGCATGTGCGGCGTGACTGTCTCGATGCCGAGGGGCATTATGTGAACCCGGAGGTCTACCGGCCCATCGCGCGCCTGCATGGTGACAATTACGTAGGCTCCGACGATCAGTTCGTGCTCACCGCGCCGGATTTGGAGGCGGTTTTCAAGAGCTGAGGAGCTGGCCTCAGGGATACGCCTCTCTGGCCCCTTCCGATGCGTGGAATTCCGGCGCAGCATTCTGTCATGGACCCGATTCTACAGACAAAATTGAGCTTTGCCCCCTGGGCCGACCCGCGCACGGCGCGGTTGCCGGGGGTGATCCCGTTTGAACTTTCCGACTGGCTTGAAGTCGATACGGCTTACGGCGCGCAAATGGCGCTCCGCGACCACCTGATCCTGACGACGCCGGAGGAGGTTGTGGCTCTCGATGAAAGTGCCCGGCCCGCAGCACTGGAGCTGTTCGAGTTGCTGCTCGGGCTGTTGCCGGGGCTTGGCTTCGGGATGTCGGAGACAGAGGCGATCCGCCCAGATGGTGTCGCCGTGGCCCTGGACCGCGAGGCACCGATGCACACTATGGGGCGTCTGCTGCAATGCGACATCTGCCTGATGCAGCCCGATCCGAGCGGTGCAACCGATGAGAGCGTGTTGACCGGCGCGGCGCTGTGTTTTCCCTCCGGGTGGCGCCTGCCGCAGAAATTCATGAAGCCGATGCTACGCATTCACCAACCCATCGAAGCCTACACTCCCGATCTTGCTACGCGCGTGCAACGGATGATGAACGGCGTGCAGGTCGGGCGCGGCTTGATGCGCGGCACCGCCTCGCGCTCCGATGCGCATCTCTGCGATCCGCGGTCCGAGGGCGAGCTGCGCCATGGCACGAACACTTCGAAATATATCCGTGTCGAACGCCAAAGCCTCGTGCGCCTGCCGGAGAGCCGCGCGGTGGTGTTTACCATCCACACGCAGGTGGTGCTGCCCGAAGCGCTGAGCCCGGAACAGGCCGCTGCCTTGGACGAACGCCCGATCCGCCTCGCGGACTGATCAATCCGGTCTGATTACCACTCTTTGGAGAGCGCCAGAAACTTGGCGAGGCTTTCGTCCTGCGGGAAGCGTTTCTGCGCAGCCTTGGCGGTCGCAATCGCCTCATCCGGCCGCTCAAGACCGACCAGCGCAATCGCCTTTTGCACATAAAGCCGCGCGCTGGTCTTGGCATGAAACTCCAGCCCCCGCTCCGCCACCTCAAGCGCGACCTGCGGGCGCTCCGTCATATTCAGCGCACGGGCGTAGAAATAGGTCACGTCCTCGCTTTCGCTGTCGAGATCCATCGCCTCGCCGCAATCCTGAACCGCCAGATCATACTTGCCGAGATCAAGCCGCACCACACAGCGCGATAGATACCCCTGCATCGTCGGCGCCTCTTTCAACACCCGCGTGTAAAGCCATTCCGAGGTCTTGTCATAGCCCAGCTCATGCCAGGTCCACGCCAGCATCCGCTGCGTATTGTGCGAGGGCTCAAGATGTTTGGCCTGTCGCAAGTCCCTGAGAGATTTTCCATTTTCGCCAAGTTGCCGCCACGCCACCCCGCGCGCGGCCAAAGCCTCTGCGCGTTCATAATCCGACAGTTTTGTCGCCAGCGCGACCGTGCAGGCGTCGATCACCTCGACTGGACGCGGATTGGCATTGAGACCGACACAGGTGTCATAGTCTGCAAAAGCCCCCTGCGCGCAAAGCATCAGCCCGCCCGCCAAGATCGTTCCAATCCGCATCGCGTTCTCCTTTTCGGAAAACCTAACCCGTTTCCTGTGTTGCACAAATACTCAAAACAAAAGCCCCGCGTTTCCGCGGGGCTTTCACATCTCTGAGGCGCGCTTTGCTTACGACTTCGCCAAATTCCGCAGCACATAATGCAGCACGCCGCCGTTCTCGATATATTCGATCTCCGGCTGGGTATCGATGCGGCACTTGACCTTGATCGTTTTGGTCGAGCCGTCGCCATAGGTGATCGCGCAATCGAGGGTCTCAAGCGGTTTGACCGTGTCGAGGCCCAGAATGGTGATGGTCTCATCGCCCTTGAGGCCCAGCGTTTTGCGGGTGTCGCCACCGGTGAACTCAAAGGGCACAACCCCCATACCCACCAGGTTCGAGCGGTGGATGCGCTCAAAGCTCTCGGCGATTACGGCTTTGACGCCCAAAAGCGCCGTGCCTTTCGCGGCCCAGTCGCGCGAGGACCCCGCGCCATATTGTTCGCCGCCGAAGACCACGAGTGGCGTGCCTTGGGCCTGATAGGCCATGGACGCCTCGAAGACCGAAGTCTGTTCGCCGTCCGGGCCTTTGGTGTAGCCGCCTTCAACCCCGTCGAGCATCTCGTTCTTGATCCGGATGTTGGCGAAGGTGCCGCGCATCATGATCTCGTGGTTGCCGCGGCGCGAGCCATAAGAGTTGAACTCCCGCACCGGCACGCCGTGTTCGGTGAGGAATTTGCCCGCAGGGGTGCTTTCCTTGAACGAACCGGCGGGCGAGATGTGGTCGGTGGTGACCATATCGCCGAGGATGAGCATCACTTTCGCGTTCTCGATGTTTTTGATCGAGCCTTTCTCCGCCCCCATGCCCTGGAAATAGGGCGGGTTCTGGATATAGGTCGACTCTGGCGGCCAGTCGTAGGTCTCGCCGCCAGACACTTTCACGCCCTGCCATTTCTCATCGCCTTTAAACACATCGGCGTATTTCCTGAGGAAGGCTTCGCGGGTCACGGTCTTGTCGACGAGTTCCGAAATCTCGGCGTTGGTCGGCCAGATGTCTTTCAGGAAGACATCGTTGCCGTCCTTGTCCTGCCCGAGCGGCTCGGAGCTGAGGTCGATGTTCATGTCGCCCGCCAAAGCATAGGCCACCACGAGCGGCGGGGAGGCGAGGTAGTTGGCGCGTACGTCGGGGCTGATACGGCCCTCGAAGTTGCGGTTGCCTGACAGAACGGAGGTGGCGATCAGATCGCCTTCCGCGATGGCTTCGGAGAACTCGGGCGCGATGGGGCCGGAGTTGCCGATACAGGTGGTGCAGCCATAACCCACAAGGTTGAAGCCGATGGCGTCGAGATCCTCTTGCAGACCGGCCGCCTCAAGATATTCGGTCACCACCTGCGAGCCCGGTGCCAGCGACGTTTTCACCCAAGGTTTGCGGTTGAGGCCAAGCGCGCGGGCTTTGCGGGCGACAAGACCCGCGCCGATCATCACATAGGGGTTCGAGGTGTTGGTGCAGGACGTGATCGAGGCGATCACGACCGAGCCGTCATGCAGATCGAACTCCTTGCCCTTCACGGGGTGCGATTTGCGGATGTCGACAGATTTCGTTGCCGCGGGGCCTTCGTCCAGCATGTCCTTGGCGGCGTCGGAGACGTCGATGCCGCGATAATCCGCGACCACTTTCGCGAAAGACGAAGCGGCGTCGGTCAGTGCGACATAATCCTGCGGACGTTTCGGGCCGGAGATCGCAGGAACGATGGTGCCCATGTCGAGATGCAGCGTGGAGGAATAGATCGGTTCGTAATCCGCACCGCGCCAGAATCCGTTTTCCTTGGCATAGGCCTCGACGAGGGCGATACGGTCTTCGTCGCGGCCGGTCTGGCGCAGGTAGCGCAGGGTTTCCGCGTCAATCGGGAAGAAGCCACAGGTCGCGCCATATTCGGGCGCCATGTTGGCAATGGTGGCGCGTTGCGCGAGCGGCAGCTTGTCGAGACCGTCGCCGTAGAATTCAACGAATTTGCCGACAACGCCGTGTTTGCGCAGCATTTCCACGACCTTGAGCACCAAGTCCGTTCCGGTGGTGCCCTCGACCATCTCGCCGGTGAGTTTAAAGCCCACAACTTCGGGGATCAGCATGGAGATCGGCTGGCCGAGCATGGCGGCTTCGGCCTCGATCCCGCCAACGCCCCAGCCCAGAACGGCAAGCCCGTTGACCATGGTGGTGTGGCTGTCGGTACCCACGAGCGTGTCGGGATAGGCGACGTCCACGCCGTTCTGATCCTTGTCGGTCCAGACGGTCTGCGCGAGGTACTCGACGTTCACCTGGTGACAAATCCCGGTTCCCGGCGGCACGACGCGGAAGTTCTCGAACGCGGTCTGGCCCCATTTGAGGAACTGGTAGCGTTCCATGTTGCGTTCATATTCACGGTCGACGTTCATCTGGAAGGCGCGCGGGTTGCCGAATTCGTCGATCATCACCGAGTGGTCGATCACCAGATCGACGGGGACGAGCGGGTTGATTTTCTTGGCGTCGCCACCGAGGCCCAGAATGCCGTCGCGCATGGCGGCAAGGTCCACGACTGCGGGCACGCCGGTGAAATCCTGCATCAACACGCGGGCCGGGCGATAGGCGATCTCGCGCGGGTTCTGCCCACCTTTCTCGGCCCACTCAGAAAAGGCCTTGATGTCATCCGTGGAGACGGAGAAACCGCCATCCTCGAACCGCAGGATGTTCTCCAGAACGACTTTCAGCGAGGCGGGGAGCTTGGAGAAATCGCCAAAACCGGCCTCTTGTGCGGCGGGGATCGAGTAATAGGCGATTTTCTGTCCGTTCACCTCAAGTTCGCGGCGGGTTTTTGCGGTATCTTGACCGACAACAACTGTCATGGGGACCTCCGGATATGTGAAACTGCGTGGCGGAACCATCGTGATTCCGCCTGCGTGGTGCTGGGGGAAACTTAGTCCTTTTGCGAGGTTTGTCCATGATGCTGAGCTTTCCCGCACAGTGCACTGAGTGCTTGCGCGGGAGCTGTGTCTTCGTGCAGAGAAAGTTGGAAAATATCGCAGAGAATACGCCTTGCCGGTGCTGAACATCTTGCAACCGGATTTCGCATGGTATACTTTTGCATACAAATCGGAGAGTCGGGTTTCGCGCCATGCTGGCGGTCCCGGCTTTCCCTCTTTCCGTCACCACCTTCTGTCACCAATTGTCAGGGACCGTCATGAGCTTGTACACCGACTACCTAACCGAGATCGAAACGCGCAAAGGCGAGGGGCTGCACCCGAAGCCCATCGACGATGGCGCGCTGGTTGCCGAGCTGATTTCCCTGATCGAAGACACGGGCAGCGAATACCGCAAGGACGCGCTGAACTTCTTCATCTACAACACCCTGCCGGGCACCACCTCGGCGGCGGGCGTGAAGGCGGCTTTCCTCAAGAAAATCATTCTGGGCGAGGTCACTGTCGCCGAAATCACCCCGGATTTCGCGTTTGAACTGCTGTCCCACATGAAGGGCGGGCCGTCCATCGAAGTGCTGCTCGACATCGCGCTGGGGGATGATGCCGCTCTGGCCGCCAAGGCCGCCGATGTGCTCAAGACCCAGGTCTTCCTCTACGAGGCCGACACGAACCGTCTGAAAGCCGCTTATGAGGCCGGCAACGCGGTCGCAAAAGACATTCTGGAAAGCTACGCCAAGGCCGAATTCTTCACCAAACTGCCGGATGTCGAAGAAGAGATCAAAGTCGTCACCTACATCGCCGCCGAGGGTGACATTTCCACCGACCTTCTGTCCCCGGGCAATCAGGCGCACTCGCGTTCCGACCGTGAGCTGCACGGCAAATGCATGATCACGCCGGAAGCGCAGGCGGAAATCCAGGAACTGCAAAAGAAACACCCCGAGGCCCGCGTCATGCTGATCGCGGAAAAAGGCACCATGGGTGTGGGCTCGTCCCGGATGTCCGGTGTGAACAACGTCGCACTCTGGACCGGCAAACAGGCCTCCCCCTATGTGCCCTTCGTCAACATCGCCCCGGTCGTGGCCGGGACCAACGGCATTTCGCCGATCTTCCTCACCACCGTGGGCGTGACTGGCGGCATTGGCCTCGATCTCAAGAACTGGGTCAAGAAACTCGACGAGAACGGCAAGCCGGTTCTCGATGAGAATGGCGACCCGATCCTTGAGCAGAAATACTCTGTCGAGACCGGCAAGGTGCTGACCATCAACACCAAAGAGAAGAAACTCTACGATGCCGACGGCACCGAGCTGGCCGACGTCTCCTCCGCCTTCACGCCGCAAAAGGTCGAGTTCATGAAGGCCGGTGGTTCCTACGCCGTCGTCTTCGGCAAGAAACTTCAGACCATCGCTGCCGAGACGCTGGGCGTCGAAGCGCCGCTGGTCTTCGCGCCGTCGAAAGAGATCACCAACCCGGGCCAGGGCCTTACTGCTGTTGAGAAAATCTTCAACCGCAACGCCGTGGGCGTTCTGGCGAAAGAGCCGCTTTTGGCGGGCTCCGACGTGCGTGTGAAGGTCAACATCGTTGGCTCTCAGGACACCACGGGTCTGATGACCTCGCAGGAACTCGAAGCCATGGCCGCCACCGTGATTTCGCCCTCCGTCGACGGCGCCTATCAGTCTGGCTGTCACACGGCGTCCGTTTGGGACAAAAAGGCGCAGGCCAACATCCCCAAACTCATGTCCTTCATGAACAAATTCGGCCTGATCACCGCGCGTGACCCGAAAGACCACTACCACGCCATGACCGACGTGATCCACAAGGTGCTGAACGACATCACCGTGGATGACTGGGACATCATCGTGGGCGGCGACAGCCACACCCGGATGTCCAAAGGCGTGGCCTTCGGCGCCGACTCCGGCACCGTGGCTTTGGCGCTGGCGACCGGTGAGGCGACCATGCCGATCCCCGAGTCCGTCAAAGTGACGTTCAAAGGCGAAATGAAGGATTACATGGACTTCCGCGATGTTGTTCATGCGACCCAGGCGCAGATGCTCAAGCAATGCGGGGACAACGTCTTCCAAGGCCGCGTGATCGAAGTGCACATCGGCACGCTGCTCGCGGACCAGGCCTTCACCTTCACCGACTGGACCGCTGAGATGAAGGCGAAGGCCTCCATCTGTATCTCCAACGACGAGACGCTGATCGGGTCTCTTGAGTTGGCGAAATCGCGCATTCAGGTGATGATCGACAAGGGCATGGACAACGAGGCGAAAACGCTTCAAGGCCTGATCGACAAAGCCGACAAGCGCATCGCCGAGATCAAATCCGGCGAGAAACCGGCACTGACCCCGGACGAAGGTGCGAAATACTTCGCCGAGGTTGTTGTCGATCTCGACCTGATCGACGAGCCGATGATCGCCGATCCCGACGTGAACAACGCCGACGTCTCCAAGCGCTACACCCACGACACCATTCGTCCGGTTTCCTATTATGGCGCCGAGAAGAAGGTGGATCTGGGCTTTGTGGGGTCCTGCATGGTGCACAAGGGCGACATGAAAATCGTCGCTCAGATGCTCAAGAACTTGGAGAAAGAGACCGGCAAGGTCGAATTCAAAGCGCCGCTCGTGGTCGCCGCACCGACCTACAACATCATCGACGAGCTGAAAGCCGAAGGTGACTGGGAAGTGCTGCAGAAATACTCCGGCTTCGAGTTCGACGATCTCTTCCCGAAAGCGCAGGCGCGCACCGAGTATGAGAATACGCTCTACCTCGAACGCCCGGGCTGTAACCTCTGCATGGGCAACCAGGAGAAAGCCGAGAAGGGCGACACCGTGCTGGCCACCTCGACCCGCCTGTTCCAGGGCCGCGTCGTGGAAGACAGCGCCGAGAAGAAAGGCGAAAGCCTTCTCGCGTCGACCCCGGTTGTGGTTCTCTCCGCCATTCTGGGCCGCACGCCCACGCTCGACGAGTACAAGAAGGCGGTCGAGGGCATCGACCTGACCAAATTCGCACCGCCGCTTCAGGTGCCGAGCACGGCGAAATCTGCGCATTTCTGATCGGATTTCCGGTTTCGCAACGCAAAACAGACGCAGGGCGGCAGAAATGCCGCCCTTTTCCGTCTTTTGGACCTGTCTTTCGGGACAGGTTCGCGACGCTGTAACAGCTTCTCGCAAATCCTTGATTGGCCTCAGCGCCCATCCCGGCTTAGACCTGTAAGGCAACCGACGGAGCCTCTATGCGACAGATTCTGGCAGCCCTGACTGATTTTCTCCCCCACACCCGTGGGAGGCTTTTGGCTGCCGGGGTTCTGGCCACGCTGTCCGCCGCACCTGCGCTGGCCGACCCGGACGACAATCTCGTGGTGGTCGAGCTCTTCACTTCGCAGGGATGTTCCTCCTGTCCGCCCGCCGACGAAATGATGCGCGAGCTGGCGACGCGTGAGGGCATTCTGCCGCTGTCGCTGCATGTCGATTACTGGGATTATATCGGCTGGCGCGATCATTTCGCCCAGCCGCAATTCACCATTCGCCAGAAATCCTATGCCCATGCCATCGGCAAACGCACGATCTACACGCCTCAGATCATCGTGCAGGGGGCGGATTTTCTCGTCGGTGCCAAGCCGATGCACCTCGCCGATATGGTGATGCATCAGATGAGCGCGCCGCCGGCGCCGGTCGATCTCACCGTGACCCGCGAGGGCGAGCGCCTGTCGATCACGGCGGTGCCCGAGGGGCCTCTGCCACCCGCGATGCGACTTCAGGTCGTGCGCTTCGATCCGCATGAGCGGGTCACCATCGAACGCGGCGAAAACGCCGGGCAAGTGGTGGATTACAGCAATATCGTCACCGAATGGCGACCGTTGGCGGAATGGAACGGGCTTGCGCCGCTGGCCGTGACGGTCGATGCGCGCGGGCCGGAAAGCGTTGCGGTGATCCTGCAGGCGGCAACCCCGACGGGACCCGGTCCGATCCTGGCGGCGAGCCGTCTCGACTGAGGCTCCCGCTTCGGCAGCTTGCCTTACTCTTCTGCCCGATCTTCCGCGGCGCGGCGTTTTTCGGCTTCGAGTTTCGCCTGTCTGCGCGCCTGTTTCTCAGGCTTCCAGCGGCGGTGAATCCAGAACCATTGTTCCATGTGCTGGCGCGTGATCGCTTCGAGACTGTCGTTGAGTGCCTGCGCCATCTTCTCGGGGGTGGAATGAGGGATGGGGGCCTCGACCTGTACCCGGAAATTCAACCCGTCCTCGAGCCGCACGCCATAGATCGGCACCAGAAGCGCGTCGTATTTCAAGGCGAGTTCCGCCGCGGACAGGGCGGTGGGCGCCGGTTGGCCGAAGAACGTCAGGAGCGCGCCCTGGTTGACATAGACATCCGAGAGAAACCCGATCATCCCGCCAGATTTCAGATGTTTGAGCAATTGCGCATAGCCCCGACGTCCGCGCGGGAACAGCGGCTGGCCGATGGTGCCGATCGCCTTGACGTAATGTTCGTTGAAAAACTTGTTCTTCATCGGGTTGTAGAGCGACCCGACGTCATAGCCATGGGCGATGAGGGCGGCGCGTGGTACGTCGTAATTGCCGAAATGCCCGGTGTGCAGAATCACGGGGCGGCGATTGTCACGCGCCTCGCGCAGGATCTCGGCGCCGGGCCCCTCAAAGCGGATGTCCTTCATCCGGGCGATGAATTCGGGACCGGAATAGATCTCGATCAGGGTGCGCCCGGCATTGTCCGGCACCGCGCGCATCAGGCGTTTGACCTCCGCCTCCGGCATCTGCGGCAACACATGATGCAGGTTGCCGCGCACCCGTGTGTTGTAGCCCGCGAGTGGCGCAAAGACATGTGACATGAACCAGCCCATGGCACGCACGCGGCTGCGATAGGGCAGGGCAAGTGCCATGGACAAAAGCCCGCGCGTGGCGAGATTGCCAAGGTACTGCCCCAATGTGCCCTCGATCTCTCCGCGTTTGACCTTCATGGCTGCCCCATTTCCTCGGGCACGGGGTCTGCCGTGCCGTTCCTGCGTTCCCGGTGCCAGACATAGAGCCCGGCGGTCACGATCACAAGAGCACCGAGGACGGTCCAGCGGTCCGGCACCGTGCCGAAGACCAGAAGCCCCCAGCCTGCAGCGGCCAGAAGCCCGGCATAGGAAAACGGCGCGATGGCCGAGGCTTCCGCGACCGCATAGGCGCGGATCATCATCAATTGCCCGACCGTGCCGAGACAACCGATCAGCAGCATGAGCATCAGGGCCGTGCTGTCCGGGGCGATCCAGCGGAACGGTACAATCAGGCTCATGACCCCGGTGCAGATCAGCCCGGAATAGAGGAGCCCGGTGAGCGGGCTTTCCTTCAATCCGATGTAGCGGGTGGCCAGAGCGTAGCCCGCGAGACAGGCAGCGGTGCCCAGAGGCCAGAGCGAGGCGGGGGCGAATACCGCAGCACCCGGGCGGATGATGATCAGCGCACCGATCAGCGCTGCGACGATCCCTGTCATGCGGTGCGGTCCGACGGTTTCGCCCAGAAAAAGCGCCGCGCCGAGGGTGATGAACACGGGGGCCAGATCGGCGATGGCGGTGGTCTCCGCCAGACCCTGCGTGCGCAGCGCGCTGAAGAAACAGGCGGCGGCCCCCAGTTGCATCAGCCCGCGCGCCAGTTGTAGCCAGGGATGCTCGGTCCTGAGGGCGCGGGGGAGACGCGGCGCGAAGATCAGCACCAGCACCAGAAGCTGGCCACCGTAGCGTGCCCAGAGCACCTGCGAAAGATCCACCCGCTGGCCCAGGAGCTTGGCGGTCATGTCCATCGAGGAGAAGACGGTGACGGAAATCAGCATATAGAGGATGCCACGCGATTGCGCGGGCAGGCGGGAAAACCAGATCATCGGGCGACGCTAGGGGCGCGCGGCGGGTTTGTCCATACGATCAAATCGCCGCCGAACTGTGCTGTCGGGGGGGCGTGGGGTCAGTCGTCCCCGGTCAGAAGGAAAATCTCCCCGGTCGCTTCGAGATCGCGGATACCCGCAACCACGGCGTTCATCGCCTCTTCGGCATCGCTGTCCTTGACCTTGCCGAGATTGTCCATCTCTTCGCGCAGACTTTCGGCCATGCGTTTCGACATGTTCGTGAGGATGAATTCGGTGGAGGCCGCCGCCTCGCCGATGGCGCCTGCCAGCGCCTTGATCAGAATATCCTGTTCCACGGCGCGCACCACCTTGGCGACATCGCGCGGGTCGATGCGGGTGGCGATATTGGCATAGGTGAAGATGTTCTTGCGCACCTCGTCTGCGAAATTCTTGTCGGTTTCATCGAGCCCTTCGAGCACACCGTCCCGGGTGGTGGAAGACGAGAAGTTGAGGATCGCGCCGACCCGTTCCGGCGGCTCCTCGGGGAAGGCTGCGGAGGGTTGGGCGTCGAGTTGGGCGGCAAGCGAAATGCCGATGCGCTGCACCACCTCGGGGGAGACGCCGGAGGTCAGCGAGACCGCATAGGCGACAC
The DNA here is from genome assembly GCF_002407265.1 of Celeribacter ethanolicus. Lineage (NCBI taxonomy): Bacteria > Pseudomonadati > Pseudomonadota > Alphaproteobacteria > Rhodobacterales > Roseobacteraceae > Celeribacter > Celeribacter ethanolicus. Next base: position 1,367,656 of record NZ_CP022196.1, on the reverse strand, counting down.
GGCGGGCGCGCTCGCCGGGCAGCATGGACATGAGCTGGGCGGCTTTCGAGACCTTGAGTTTCGACAAGAGCACCGCACCCACCTCGACGCTTTCCTCTTGCAGGATCGGCAAAAGCCGGGGGATTTCCACGTCGGAAATGCGTTGCCAAGGATCGCCGGTCAGGGAGAACCCGGCGTTCGAGCGCAGTTTCGAGGCGGTGGTGGGGGAGATCGTGCCATCGAGCACCTTCAGGGCGCCTTCGAGGCCACCGGGGAAGGAGAGGCCGATGGCCTCGATCTCTTCGAGGAATTCCTCGACGACGGAGGTGAGCGTGTGCTTGTCGATATAGCGCAGCTCGGTCAGTTGATGCGCCAGCTCGACCTGCAGCTCTTCGGGGAAATTGGCGAGCGGCAGTTTGACCTCCTGCGCGGCCAACAATTTGACGATGATCGCGGCCTTGGCCTTTTTCGACAGCCGTGCGGGCATGTGGGACGCGGGCGAGGGCATGTCGAAATCCGTCATGCCGCCGAAATCGCCGAGATCGGGCAGGTTTCCCATGTCATTCATTTGCGGCAATCCGTCCACACGCGCCTCACTCGCGATTCAGTCCTTGGTTCTGCCCAGTATCGTTGATGAGGCTTAACGGGAGGTGACCGGTGGACGGAAATTTGCCGAAAATTGTGAGTTAGCCGACGATCTGCTCGACGCAGGTGCCGGTTTCCTTGTCCCAAGTGTAACCCTCAGCGCAGGAAGCGAGCTTTTGTTCATGCGGGCAGGTGAAATCCTGCGCGGCGAGCGGGTTGGAAAGGGGCATGAGCAGGGCGAGGGCGAGAAGCGTGTATTTCAACATGAAAATCTCCCGAAAGCGTGGTGGCCTTCGGGAGATCGTATCACAGAATCGGTGATTTTCTCAGGTTTTTGCACTTGGCGCTGTGTCGGGCTTATTCGCCGAACACCCAGCCCGGCGAGTTTACTCGCCAAAAACCCGCTTGAAGATCGTGTCGACGTGTTTGGTGTGGTAGTCCATGTCGAATTTCGAATTGATCCCGTCGACGCCAAGGGCTGCGACCACGTCCTTGTCAGCCAGAAGCTGTTCGCGGAAATCGACGCGATCTTCCCAGACTTTCAAGGCGTTGCGCTGCACCATCGTATAGGCATCCTCGCGCGACACACCGGCTTGGGTCAGCGCCAGCAGTACGCGCTGGGACATCACGAGGCCCGGGAATTTGTTCATGTTGGCCAGCATGTTGTCCGGGAAGATCAGCATCTTCTCGACCACACCGGCGAGACGGTTGAGCGCGAAGTCCAAGGTCACGGTCGCATCCGGGCCGATGCCGCGCTCCACAGACGAGTGAGAAATATCGCGTTCGTGCCAGAGCGCCACGTTTTCCATCGCGGGCACCACGGTCATGCGCACCAGACGCGCCAGACCGGTGAGATTTTCGGTCAGAACCGGGTTTTTCTTGTGCGGCATCGCCGAGGAGCCTTTTTGGCCCATGGAGAAGAATTCCGCGCCTTCGAGGACTTCGGTGCGCTGCATGTGGCGGATCTCGATGGCGATGTTTTCGATCGACGACGCAATCACGCCCAAAGTGGCAAAGAACATGGCGTGACGGTCACGCGGGATGACCTGGGTCGAGATCGGCTCCGGGCGCAGGCCCATTTTCTCGCAGACATGCTCTTCGACCGCCGGGTCGATATTGGCGAATGTGCCGACCGCGCCGGAAATTGCGCCGGTGGCAATCTCCCATTTGGCTTTTTCGAGACGATTCTTGTTGCGATCCATCTCGGCGTAGAAACGCGCGAATGTCAGGCCCATGGTGGTCGGTTCGGCGTGGATGCCGTGAGAGCGACCGACGCGCACGGTATATTTGTGCTCCAGAGCGCGGGTCTTGAGCGCGGCCAGAACCTTGTCGACGCCGGCCAGAAGGAGGTCGGCGGCGCGCACGAGCTGGACGTTGAGACAGGTGTCGAGCACGTCGGACGAGGTCATGCCCTGATGGACGAAACGGGCCTCCTCAGAACCGACATGTTCGGCGAGGTGGGTCAGAAAGGCGATGACGTCATGCTTGGTGACAGCTTCGATCTCGTCGATGCGGTCGACGTCGAATTCGACATCCTTGGCTTTCCACACCGCATCCGCGTTTTCCTGCGGGATCACGCCAAGCTTGGCCTGAGCGTCACAGGCGTGGGCCTCGATCTCGTACCAGATCTTGAACTTGGTGGCGGGTTCCCAGATGTCGACCATCTCTTTGCGGGCATAACGGGGGATCATCGGCAGGCCTTTCCTATACAGAACGCGTTGCGGGTCTCTTACGGCGAAGGGGCTTCGCGCGCAAGCCGCCGTACCGTGCAAAACACTTTGGGACAGGGCCCGATCATGCTAGATTGCCGCAAGATGAAAGCCTTTCGCAACCGGCCCGATGTGATGGCTATGGCTCAGACCCGTTGCGAAGTGCTTTTCGGCTTTAGGGATGAGGCCATATTTCCCATGTTCGATTCCGGTGACCCTCAGGTGAGGGAGATCGCATTTTCTCTTCATGCGCAGATCGCACCCTCCGGTGTGCTGGCCTTTCGCGCCTTGCCGACAGCTTCGGGCACGCAGCTTGAGGTGCTGGCCAACACCGACCATCCGGTGGGGCGGCATCTTGAACGCGTGCTGATGCCGGAGAACACCATCGGTCATCTGGTGGTCGACCTTGCCCGTGAGATTGTCATCGACGACACTCTGGTGCATCCGCTGATCAAGGACACGGGGGCTGTCTCCGTGATGGGGATCATGGCTTATATCGGAGTGCCCTGTCGGTTCCGGGGGCAGGTGTTCGGTGGAATTTCCGCAGTCGACAGCCACCGCCGTCATTGGAGCCATGAAGAGGTGCAATTCGTGCGTGACAGTGCCCGTGCGCTCGAATGCCTCGCCAAGGCGCGACACGGCGGGCTATAAGGCAGCATGATCACACTGGACGATTTCGCGGGCATGTGGCGGCTGTCCCGACACATTGAGGATGCTCTGGCGGGGGGCACGGCGCGGCTTGAGGGCTATTGCCGGTTTGACCGCGATGGCGAGGGGCTGCTCTGTACCGAAGGCGGGACTTTGACGGTGCCGGGGCAGGCGAGCCTCTCGGCGGAACGGCGCTATCTCTGGCGCAGCGATCCGGCGGGGATCGCGGTCTTTTTCGACGATGGCCGGTTCTTTCACCGCTTCGATCCGAACGCAGCAATCCCACGGGCCGATCACGATTGTGCCCCGGATGCCTATGCTGTGCGCTACGATTTCTCCGGCTGGCCGCTCTGGACGGCAGAGTGGCGGGTCAAGGGCCCGCGCAAGGATTACGTAAGTGTCTCGCAATTCAGCCGTCGCAGGCGCAGCCCGGAGGCTGATGACAGGCCTTGTCGCGATTGATGCAACTGTTGCCGCAGGCTTTGCCCTTGCGGCACACTTTGCAGCAGGCGGCGAGGTAGAGCGTTGCCCCGTTCTGCGCCTCAGGTGACAATAGGTTTTGCAAGAGATCGGGCCGGAGTTCTGACTGGTGGTCGGGCGTCGTGGATCTTGGAGTGCTGTCGGCGAAAGCTGCGACAGGAGCGAGCAGGCAAAGGGCCAGGAGAAGGGGTTTCATGGCAATGGGTCCGTTCAAATGACGTCTGATCTTAACAAAGGTTAACAAAAGGTAAACGATTCACCGGACGGAAGCGCGTGCTCGCCGGTCAGAGGCGGGTGATCAGCTCAAGAGACGGACATTCGAAAACCCGGACCGGGCAACTTGCGTGCACAGATCGGACCATTCGCAGCCCCGGCAGGCGGTTCGGACATCGCCTTGGGCAAAGGCGGCCCTCAGCGTCGCGCGCCTCTCGGGGCCAAGCACCAGTTTGGTGCCCTGAGAGATGCCCTGCTCCAGAACCCGGCCCACTTCCCGCGCCGCCAATGCATCCCGTGAGATCACCGAACTGCCGTGGCAATGTTCGCTCATATCACAGGCAATGGGGGCGCAAATGTCGTCCGGGCCCTCCACGATTTCGATCTCTTCGCCTGCGTTCAACCGCGCGACGATCCGGTCGTAGCCTGCGACGAAGGCGGGGGAGTACCCTTTGCCGACATAGGTGAGCAGACAGAGGAGATGATGGGGGCGCAGGTGGATCATGGGGAGAGATAGCCCGAGAGAAGAGCAAAAGAAAAGGGCCCCGAGAGGGAGCCCTTTCCAAGTCTGAAGACCGATGCCCGCTTAGCAGGAGTAGTACATTTCGTACTCGACCGGGTGCGGGGTGTGTTCGAAGGCGTAGACCTCTTCCCACTTGAGGTCGATGTAACCTTCGACCTGGCTCTTGGTGAACACGTCGCCGGCGAGCAGGAAGTCCATGTCTTTTTCCAGCTCTTCGAGCGCTTCACGCAGCGAACCGCAGACGGTCGGGATCTCGGCCAGTTCTTCCGGCGGCAGATCGTAGAGGTCTTTGTCCGACGAGGGGCCCGGATCAATCTTGTTCTTGATGCCGTCGAGGCCAGCCATCAGCAGGGCGGCGAAGCACAGATACGGGTTCGAGGACGGGTCAGGGAAGCGGGCTTCCACACGTTTCGCTTTCGGGGATTCCGCCCACGGAATACGCACGCAGCCAGAGCGGTTACGGGCGGAATACGCACGCAGAACCGGAGCTTCGAAGCCCGGGATCAGACGCTTGTAGGAGTTGGTGGACGGGTTGGTGAAGGCGTTGAGCGCTTTCGCGTGCTTCAGGATGCCGCCGATGAACCACAGGGCTTCGTCGGAGAGATCGGCATATTTGTCGCCAGCGAAGAGCGGCTTGCCGTCTTTCCAGATCGACATGTTCACGTGCATGCCCGAGCCGTTGTCGCCTTTGATCGGTTTCGGCATGAAGGTCGCGGAACGGCCATAGGCCAGAGCCACGTTGTGGATCACGTATTTGTATTTCTGAAGGTTGTCGGCCTGTTCGGTGAGCGTGCCGAAGATCATGCCGAGTTCGTGCTGGGAGGTCGCCACCTCGTGGTGGTGTTTGTCGACCTTCATGCCCATGTTGGCCATGGTGGTCAGCATTTCGCCACGGATGTCCTGGCCGTCGTCGGACGGGTTCACCGGGAAATAGCCACCCTTGTAGCCCGGACGGTGACCGAGGTTGCCCATTTCGAATTCGGCGTCGGTGTTCCAGGCGGCGCCGTCGGCGTCGATTTCATAGGCCACCTTGTTCGGGGTCACGGCGTAACGCACGTCGTCGAACAGAAAGAATTCAGCTTCCGGACCGCAGTAGAACGTGTCGCCGATGCCGGAGGATTTCAGGTAGGCCTCGGCGCGCTGCGCACAGCCGCGCGGATCGCGGTCGTAGGATTCGCCGGTGTCCGGCTCGACCACGGTGCAGTGCACGCAGAGGGTTTTCTCGGCGTAGAACGGGTCGATGTAAACAGACGCCGGGTCCGGGATCAGTTTCATGTCGGACTGGTCGATCGACTTCCAGCCGGCGATGGAGGAGCCATCGAACATGAAGCCTTCTTCGAAGAAGTCTTCGTCCACTTCGGTGTGGCGCAGCGTCACGTGCTGCAGCTTACCGCGCGGGTCGGTAAAACGGACGTCGACGTACTGTACGTCTTCGTCTTTCATGGTCTTGAGAACGTCTTGGATGCTCATAATTCGACCTTATCCCTTTGGTTGAGTTATTGTGTTTGTGGCGAGAGGCGTGTGGCCAGGGTCCCCTGCAACACGCCCGGCGCCTCCCTTACAGCGCGTCTTCGCCAGACTCGCCAGTGCGGATACGGATCGCCTGTTCGACAGGCGAGACGAAAATCTTGCCGTCGCCGATCTTGTCGGTCTTGGCCGCGGTCACGATCGCCTCGATGGCGCCGTCGACCTGATCGTCGGAGAGGACGACCTCGATTTTCACTTTCGGCAGGAAGTCCACGACATATTCCGCGCCGCGGTACAGCTCCGTGTGGCCTTTCTGGCGCCCGAACCCTTTGACCTCGACCACGGAAAGACCTTGCACGCCGATCTCCTGCAGCGCCTCTTTCACTTCGTCGAGCTTGAAGGGCTTGATCACAGCTTCGATCTTTTTCATGGACCTTCGACTCCCTAAACTTTGTTCGCTGACTGTCAGACCATTTCTCTTATGCGGTCACAATCGACTAACCTGAGGGGGCGTGAAACGCCCACAGGATTCGCATATGCATGCACAATATTTGTGCCAAGCGAGTTTAAAAAGGGCATTTTGAAAACTTTTGAGGCAAAACATGGCAGAATTGCTGACCAGTGCACAAATGCGCGCCGTTGAGCGAGCGGCAATTGACAGCGGGGAGGTTTCGGGGCTCGAGCTGATGGAGCGTGCCGGGCAGGGCGTCGTCGCGGCGATTTTCGAGGAATGGCCAGAACTGGCGCTTTCTTCTTACAAAGCCGTGGTCCTTTGCGGCCCCGGCAACAACGGCGGCGACGGATTCGTCATCGCGCGCCTGTTGAAGCAACGCGGCTGGGAGGTGGAGGTGTTCCTCTATGGCGATCCTGAGAAACTCCCGCCGGATGCGAAGGCGAATTATGAGCGGTGGCGGGAGGTGGGGGAGGTTGCTCCGCTGAACACGCGAGAATTTAGGCACAGTGACTGCGATGTCGTTGTGGATGCTTTGTTCGGGACTGGGGTGTCGCGCGCTTTGAGTGGTGAGGCTCTCTCGACAATGTCGCAATTGGCGGGGGCAAATGGCGATCGCTACGATAAAATAGTATGCGTCGATTGTCCGTCGGGGTTGTGCCTCGATAGCGGCAGGGTCTTGGCGCAACCGTCAAATCCGGCGCTGGCTGACTTACCCATTCAACTCAATCAACTGCCTCGTTCGCGTTATCCGTATGGAGGGATTGGCTTTGCGGCGCTGACCGTCACTTTCGACAGCCCGAAGTGCGGTCACTTTTTGGATGATGGCCCATTCCTTTGCGGCAAGTTGCGTGTGGTTGATATTGGTGTGCAGGACTTCCGTGAAAATTCGCGCAGAGATATTCTTGATAAGAGCGGCCAGAAGACTGGTCGTGCCGCCAAGCTTGTCCGTCGCCCCGAGGTCTGTCTTGTTCACATGTCGCCGATTGTGAAGGAAAACAGATCCTTTGCGCAGCCGCTTATGCTTTGGGGGAAAGATCCCCAAGACCACAAATACACTCACGGCCACCCCCTGATCCTCTCCGGTCTCTCCGGCAAGACCGGCGCCGCGCGTCTCTCTGCCCGTGCCGCCCTCCGTGTGGGGGCGGGCCTCGTCACGCTCGGCACCCCGCATGAGGCCGTCACAGAAGTCGCCGCACAGATCACCACCATCATGCTGACCGAAATCGATACGCCGGAAATTCTAACCCGCGTCCTGACCGACAAACGCCTCAACGCGCTCTGCATCGGTCCCGGTTTTGGCGTCGAACGGGCAGGGGAGTTCCTGCCCTATGCGCTCGCCGCCAAACGTGCCACCGTGCTCGATGCCGATGCGCTCACCGCGCTCTCGGAAAGTGAAACCGGCTTTGCCGACCTGCACGCAAACTGCGTCCTCACGCCCCACGCGGGCGAGTTCAAGCGTCTCTTCCCAGACCTTGCCACCAAACTGGCCGAGCCGCCCATCAAGGGCCCGGCCTATAGCAAAGTCGATGCCACGCGTGAGGCGGCCAAACGCGCCGGCTGCACGGTGCTGTTCAAAGGCCCCGATACGGTGATCGCTTCGCCGAACGGGCGCTGTTCGATCAACGCCGCCGTCTACGATCGCGCCGCGCCGTGGCTCGCGACCGCTGGCTCCGGCGATGTCCTTGCGGGGCTGATCACCGGTCTCCTGGCGCGCGGGCTTGCCCCACATCATGCTGCGGAAACCGCCGCCTGGCTCCATGTCGAAGCGGCCCGCAGCTTTGGCCCCGGTCTGATCGCTGAGGACCTGCCCGAAGAATTGCCAAAGGTCTTCCGGGCGCTGGGGCTCTGACTTTCGGTTTCCTTTGCTGCCACAAATACTCAAAACAAAAGCCGCCTCGAAAGGGCGGCTTTTTATTACATCGCTCAGACTGCGTAAAAATCAGGCGGCGAAGGGTACTCCCGTCTCGCTCATCACCATCAGCCCGTCGGCATAGATGATTTCTTCACGCTCGAAGGTCAGCTTGAACCTCTTCGGTGCGGGTGTGTCTATGCCCAAAAGAGTCCGCATGCCGGCCCGTGTGATCACACGATCTCCGGGTTCGAGAAACTCGACCGGCAGGATGCCATCGGCGGTCATCACCTTGGTGCCAAGGGGCAAGCCCTTGTCGTGATTGGGTAAAATGTCACGCACGTGGAGCGGTCTCGACGGATTTCGCCCGCCGTCCTGCTCATGATCGTGCCCGCTGCCTTTATAGGTCATGTCAGGGCCTCTGAATGTCTCTGCCTCATATGGTCCCGAGAATATGGTAATTTTGTGTTAACGCACAGGATTTTCTTGGCTCGCCGCCTCGCGGGCGATTGGCTCTTTTCCTAGTGTTGCGCTTTTGCTATCAGCACGCTCATGCGGGTGTGGCGAAATTGGTAGACGCACCAGATTTAGGTTCTGGCGCCTTTGGCGTGGGGGTTCGAGTCCCTTCACCCGCACCACTTTGAAATTATTGATCATTCTCAGGATTCTCCTTTGTTTGCCCCCGCGACACCGGCGAAGTTTCGCAATTTGTTTCGCACTTTCCGGGTTTGTCGCTGTTTTGTTCCCGCTTCTGTTGCGCCCGTTTCGACGCCTTTTTCTGATCCGCGCCGGAAGCATATTTCTGAGCCATCTCAAGGGTCTTGTGCCCCGTCACCGATTGGATGCCGCGGATATCGACACCCGCATCGGCCATCTCCTTGGCTGCCGTGTAGCGCCACCCGTGGGGCACCAACCTGTCATCCCCATCCTTGACGCCAATCGCTTCGCGCACGTTCTCTACGGCCTTCTGCACCTGCCGCTTGCCAAGCGGTTCGGTCGCGTTCTTGGCAAGAATGTGCTTTCCGCGCCGGGGAAGCCCAGCAAGATAGGCCTGCAATCGCGCCGGGCAGTAAACGTCGATCTTAGCGCCCGTCTTTTGCTGAACGACCGACATATATTCACCGTCAAAACCATCCCACTTCATCGCTACGCAATCCCCGAGCCGCTGGCCCGTGCCGATCGCAAGTTCATAGATTGTCCGAGCGACCGACAGACCATGATCTTCACAGTGCTGCTCATATGCTTCCAACGTGGCTGCAGGCCACGCTTTATAAGAGCCGCCCTTGAGCTTGCGGATGTTTGCCACTGGATTGCGGTCAACCCACTCAAGATCCATTGCCCGCTGCAGGAGGATCGACAGCACAGCGATCCGCTCGTTAGCCTTTGCCCTATGCGACGAAGCGTAAGGAACCGGCGCTGAATAAGTCCTACGCCAAGTTGGTGTCGAAGCATTTCTCTGAGGCCGCTGTCAGTCTGCGCGACAAGCTGGTCGATATGGGGTTCGAAGAGGGCGAAGCGGAAGACAATATCGAGGCAGAGCAGCCGGGGCTTGATGACGGGCTGTTCGGACGGCAAACCCGGCCGCGTCCGACTATGACGGTGGAGCTGGACGCCTCCGAGGCGGAACGTAAGGAGATCGGCGGTGTCGCGCCCGGCAAGATCACGGTGTCGGCGGGAGATGACGGCAAGACCCGGATCGAGTTCACCGGCGTGCCCAAGCCCAAGGATGAAGAGCGACTGTTCAAGATGGCCCCTGAGCGCTTGCATGGCGTGCTGCGTGAGAAACTGGATGCGTTCAAGGCGCAGCACGTCGATGATCTGGCCCCCGCCCATCTGGGTGAAGAATTCACCGTGCCGCGACTGATGGCGTATGTGCAGGGTGAGCTGGTCTTTGGCGATACCGATATCCTGATGGAATATCACGACTGGTCGCTGGCCGATCATCCGGCACGGCTGACCAAGGCAGAGTTCGATATTGTCGAGACGACCAACACCTTCGAGATCGATCTAGACGGCAACCACCTGTCAATCTCGGCGGCGGACAGTTCCGAGCAGCTTTCGCTGGATATCGACGTGGACGACTGGACGCCGAATTCGCTGGTGCGCTGGCTGGATGGGAAGGTCCGCGATCAATGGATCGGCCAGGCGGAGCTTCTGGCCTGGCTGAGTGATGTGGTTACCCGTCACCAACGCGGCACCAACGAAGAAATCATCCAGTATGATGAGACGACGGGGCGTCCGATGAACAGTGAGGGCACGATCCGGCAAGACTTCGGATCGACCCGGCGCGGGGATGGTGCAACGGGCGTCGGAAAGCTTGGCAAAGACGGGGATCAGGGCGGCCACCTTGGTGCACACCGTTTTTTCGGTGACACGCCGGATCAGGGCATTGCACCTCAGGCCGGGAACCTCAATATGGGCGCGTGGCGGACCATGGAGAATGAATGGGCCGACTGGACAAAGATGGGCTATGAGGTCGATTTCAAGATCGACGTTTATCCGCCGGGGGCCGTGCGACCGGATGAATTTAGAACTCAGTATCTGGTGAAAGATCCGCAAACGGGAAAAACCGTCTATCGAGGCAGACAGAGGTTTGAAAACGAGCCTGGTCAAAGCTTTAAACGAATAACATGGCGTGAAATGCAACAAAACTATGCGAGGTAAGAATGGCTTCGATTAACAATCTCATCCAGGCAATTGTCGATAATGAGGAAGAATTTGCAAACGAATGGGTTTCGTTTTCTGCAATATTTGGAATCGACACAAAAGGGCGCCCTGAAAGTTCGAATGGCTACCTTTACACACATGATGATTACATAGCTATTGCTCCGGATTTCTTTGCATTTGAGGACGATGTTGCCGCCTACCTCAAAGACATCTACGGCAACGACAAGCTGCCGATCAAAATGCTGGTGCAATTCGACCGCCTGTCTGGCCGTTACAAAACAGAGTTCGAGGACAAAGACGACAGCCGCTGGCGGGTCCGCCCGGCGGACATCAATGGCTATATCGAAGAGCTTCGGCCAAAGTTCGACCAATGACCTTCGAAGAGGAAGTCCAGGCGCGCAAGATCGCCAAAATGATCGAGGCGGAAATCCCCGAAAATTTCCGCCCCGACTGGGCCTCCGTCTCCGCCTGGCTGTGGCTTTCGGACACGGACAAGGGCTGCGGCGGCGGGGCTTATGTGTTCGACCGTCTGGGCTATGCCACGGGATTTTCATTCCCGCTGCAAGCTGTTTTGACGCCGCTGTCCACATTGCGCCTGATGCATCCCGAACAGGAGACGCATCCGTGGAAGACCGTGCTTTTGCAGTTCGGTCGAGCGGAGCCGGATCTGCGTCTTTTTTACGAGTATAACGATCCCTATCGCTGGATGGTGACCGAGGAAAATTACAAGACGAAGATCCGGGAATTGAAGCCAGATTTTTCAGATATGAGGCGACTTCACAAACGCGGGTCGCGCGCAGTATGGTCTCGGAACGGTTCTTAGGAGCGAGAGCGACAGATATGCCAGCAGCAGGACGACAGGGCGACATTGGGTAACGCACAATTCACTGGATGCCCTCTACGCCCCCTCCCCCGAGTACAAGAAATGAGTTCTTGCGACGGATGGGCTATTTTGCAAACCAATACCTTGACGGAGGGGGCAATGGTTTGCCTGAGGGGGTTGCGTTCGCTATATTACGGGCTGGAAGGTGAAAATGTCGTTATTGGATGACTGGCTGTCATATGTCGAAAACCCGTCGCGTTTTAACAAACATCATTTTGAAAGTCTGATGCTTGAATTGGAGACGCGAAAAGACCTAGAGGCGGCCTTTGCTGGTTTGCCCGGAGGGTGGGCGTTTATCGAGCGAATTGAACAACTACGCAAGGATGCCGATTTCAACGGCACCTACCTTTTGGCAAAGCCGCGAGAGGTGGACGCGGATGCAATCGCCCTTGCCGAGGCCTATCGGGATGCGGTGGCAGATCGCCTGTTCGAACTAGGGAACGATGATGCGTCCTACATTCGCAAGCAACCTGTCAAGCTGATTTCCAGTGACGACTACGATGCGGGGTATAAAGCCGGGGCATTGGGTCTTCTGGATGCGACGATGACTATCGGTGATGATGCAATTGATGTTGCTTCTGAAAGACCAAAGTGGATTCGAGGGCTTCGGGAAGCCGTTTACATGATGACCACCATCCCGGAGGTCACGCGGTATCTCTTGGGGCCGATCCTGCGCTATCCGATGAATGATGAACCGGCGGCTAGGCTCTGGCTCATGGGGCACCGTATCGACTTCACCAAGGACAATACGCTTCTGATTGTCGGCGGGGCGGGGTGAGACAGGATTAAGGCCCCCTGTTTTTCCTTTCAATATATCTTTACGCAACGGGTATTTTCGCATCCCAAACGCTCATTTGCCGCGCGTATGACGCTTTGGTGAGACGATGGCGGACGATTGGGCCGCCAATCAGACACCAGCTTGGGAAAAGGTCAACGGGCCGAATGCGACCATGGACACCCCGGGGCACACGGGGTTGGATTCTGTGTATACAAACCCTAATCCCCCTCCCGATTATTTTGTAACGGATGCAAAATGCGGGACAGCCGGACTTGGTAAGTTGAAGGATCTTACTGTGCAAATGTCGCCAGCTTGGATTAGACCGAGGGTCAAAGATTCCTTCTCTAAAAGAGAAGCAAGGAGAATTTTAAATAGTTATGAGGCTGAAATTCTTCGTGTCGATAAAGATGGAAATGTTACTCGCGAGAGCTTGGAAAATAGAGTTTGGAGGGAAGAAGACCGATGAGAGATATTCGAAAAGGTAAAGACTACTGGGACTTCTATTTGAAAGATGTTTCTGAGTTTATTGAAGAAATTATAGAAGAATCTGAGGAAACAGGCCGCTCATATAAAAACCGACTGGGGGATTGGTATGATGTCCAAGACAATGAGTTTGATCTCACCTCCGCCCTGTATTCCTCCGCCGTCGCAACGCACGGCCTATGGTGCAACCTGGGCTTGGGGGGATGAGGGATTTATTGCCGATCTTGACGGTCAGCCGCTGCACGAGATCACGACAGTTGATCGCTTCGGCTCCCGCAAGACGACGCAGTATCGGCCCTGTTCAGGCGGCTTCAGTGGCGATGCCGAATACCGTTTCCGCCAGCACCGCGCAACACAGATCATGCCGGGGTGTACGGCGCTGTTCTCGGTCAGCTTCAACGGCGGCGCGCAGACTTCAACCATCAGCTTTTCGCTGACCGATTTCGATCTGATCCGTCAGCATGTGGCCGAGGTGGACCGCCAGATCCTCGAAGCGCTGACGGACGACACGCCGGTCGCGCCCGCCGATATGGACCTGTGACACCATGACCGACACTGCACCAGAAACCCAGACCTGCCCGTTCTGCTACACCGAGATGGACGGTCGCGCCACGGTTTGTAGCAATTGCCACGCGGTCAAAGACACGACGCCACCCGGAGTTGCGCGCGTAAAGGTTTTCTTCCTCGGAGGTCTGCTGGCCTTTTTCGGCTTTGGCACCACATTCGTCGGTACGGGGCGCGGCCCCAGTATGTGGGGCGTGCCCCTTATCGTGCTGAGCGCCCTCGTCCTTGTCTGGGCATGGAGGGCGGACCTTTCACACCAACCCTGGCACCGCAAGGAATAGGATAGCCCCCTCATGGAAACTCATTGGATCGACAGCCCAAAACACCAAGCCGACCGTAAGGAACTGGCTGACCTTTGCGGGCGCCCCCGCACTCCGGCAGAAGACGCACGGCTTGCGGAACTGAAGGAACGGGTGCGAAACTGGGCGCAGCTCAATCAGGCCGCAGAGGAGTTCGTGAACGGCGCGCCATGAGCGGCTGTCCTCGCTCCTCGAATTCCAGCTATTGCCACGCAGGACCAATATGTCGAAAGCCAACCCCAACAAACCGTTCCGGGCGAAATGCACGCTCTGCGGCACCATCGCGGAAAGCTGGCACTACGCGGCCAAAGCGCCGAAATGGGCGACCAGCCTGGTGTTCCTTCAGGATGCCAATGATCTGCTCTTCGCTGAAACGGCTTCTCTTCATCGTCTGTCTCCTCAGTTGGAGAACAGGCTAACCTCAAATCGAGGACTTTTCAGGGGAGCAGGTCACCTCTGCAACCGGCACAGCGCTTGAGGTGTTGCTGAATACGGCACTGGGACAGCCTTCCGATCATAACTGGGCGATATGGCCAATCTGCGCAATGGCAAGCTTGCACGGGATAAAAGCCAAAAGCTCTACGACTATCGTTTCCCCTTGGAGCCCCCTCGCAGGGCTTGGAGACGTGACCTCTCCACCTGCACCGAACCATGCACAATCCATTGGTCGATTGATCGCCAATCAGGGCCTCTACCTACGCATTCTAATGGTCAAGGTTAATATCGACTGGAATGATCCGGCCCACTTTTGCATGACCATCAATGTCAAACGCCAGCTCACTTCCGTCAAAATAACCGGAAGACAAAATGTCCTCTACGGAAGGTGGGGCGTAGAAATATGTCTCTCCATCGGAGGACATTTCCCTATCTGAAATAAAGATACCCATCCCCTTGTATTCGGCAATGCCAGAGTAACTGTCGTAGGCTTCTATCCAATAGGCAGGAACTTTAATCCCATCCTTTAAGACGAGATCTCTACGCTCCAAGGAAATGAAAAAACCGCCGTCTAGACCTCCCCGAAAAACTGCATCTAAAGGTACATTCTCTGGGCGTTCAATGGTCATGGGATCAGAACTCGTTTCACTCGTATTATTCTTGGTAGCCATCTGAAAAATGGCAACACCTACAATCAAAATTGATACGCCTATCGCGCCTAAAGCAATTTTTTTCATTCTGAAATCTGCCATACAAATTCTTTGAAGGTATCGGTTGTCGGCCAGTACGTAATATAATTCTGCCAAGGCATCATATCTTGTTCATTGGGAGGGAAACTATCCCATATCGGAACCGGTCCAAACCAAGAAAAACCTCCAGCAGCATTTACTTTGTGCGCAAATGTTATGCAACTATTCGAAGTAAAGCTATACTCTGAATTGTTATAAGATTCAGCGAAGTCTACCGCTTGATCATAGCCCCCGCAATTGTGGTCAAAGTTGCCATGCAAGTGAGTGTTTTTCCCGGATCGACCAGTAATGCTTTTGGCGAGATTGTGAAGAGATGATACCGTCGGCCACCCACTTTCCTCTAACGATAAGTTTGGAACCGATACATTTCTTACACTGCCAATGTGATTGCCTTCACTGTCGCGAGAATAACGACCATACTCATAATATCGGGTTTGGCCTGTTCCTCCCTGAACGAGAACAATCCCAGCATGTCCCAAAGGAATATTATAATGTCCTTCATTGTCTATGCCAAAGTCTGGGTGCTCTTCGGCTCCAATTTTAGGCTGCAAGCCTAACTTTTCCGGCCCCCATCCAATATCAATTGGATATCTTGGCCATATGCAAATAATAGAGAAATCTGGTTTACATCTATCAAATAGTCCCATCACACCAATCCTGATAAATATTCAACTGTAAGCTCTTTTGTTTTTTTCTCACATTTCGTCCTTCAATGACTTTGTCGGCAATCACCTTTAATCCACGAGAATTGGACAATTTAAGATACGCCATGATGGTATGAGGTTTTCTAATTCCTGCCTCCCATAGCTTTGGTAAGCTGCTGTAAATCACTTCAAAATCAAATGCGGAATAGTCTATTCCAGACTTAACCAAAGGGTATAGGAATGAGAAAAAATCTCTATTCAAGATGATCTTAAAGCCGTCATTCTGTGCGTTTGTTGTTAGTATAGTGGCTTTATCGGAATTGGTTAAAACGATTTTGCCTTCTGATATGAGAGCTGAGAACAATTTTCTATGTTTGGATAAAACAGGAACCTCAGAAATTATTTTTGCGGCGGAATAGAGCATTTCTGGCTCCCAGAACCTGAAATAATACCACTTCCCATTTTCATCCTGCACCTTGGTAAACTTCCGAAAATGCTTCCAGACATCGTCGAACTCCGCGCGGGAGCGTAGATATATTCCCGGCTCGCGATGCCACATATGCACCGTCGTCATCGTTTCCGACATATCCGGCAGATGGGTGAACAGGCGGCGGACAAAGGAGCTGTCCGGGGAAAGTTCGAACAGGTAAGGCGTAACGTCTTTTTGCTCCTCAGCGGCGTCTCCTTTGAACAGGCAACGGAACGGCAGGCCGCAGTCTTCGAATTCGCTCAGGCCGGACTGGAACTTTCCTGCATCGAGGATCGCATAGGTTTTCATCGGTGGGACATATTCGACGCCGCCGTAATGCGCAATCTCTGCCTCGGTCGGTGCGGGCTGCCCGAAAAGCGGATCATAAAGTGCATCGGGCACATTTTTCATCGGCCAGACGCCCGATTGTCGGTCCAGCGGCGCGACGGAGAATTCCTCGACGGTCAAATAATTCTGTTGCGTGTCCGTGTTTGTGAAGGGCTCCAAGGACCCCATCTCCACGGGATTGCCGGAATGAACAGCCTGTACCAGTGCGCTGAAGTGTGGCGACGTTTGGTTTTGACATTCACGGACAGGAGAGACGTTTTCGAGTCGGACGAGCGTTAGGTCGCGGTATAAAATCTCTGCCTCAATCCCTGAGCGATAGGTCGCATATCCATCGGACCACACGGCGATAAGACTTTGATATGCGACCCCGGTTTTATCATTTCGAAAAATGCCGTTGCCGATCCATGGCTCAAATAAACTCATACTCAACTATCAGTTATTTAAAGGAATTCTATCATAAGCGTCGGTGACATTCATGCAGAAAATCGCAATTGGGTCATTGCGAAGCCTGAACAGTATGACGAACAACGTCAAATGATTTTTAGGGAATGTCTGCCGCACATCCCAAGTCTTGGGACTGCCGCCCCGGGCGCGGATCAAAGGGTGGGGCCTCGCCATGCTCGCTTTTTTTCGTTGCAGCTGCGCGTGGTTCCGGTTCCGTGGTTCCCACGCCTTTGATCCTTTCTCCCCCACTGCTCGGCGCAAGCCAGACGGTTGCATGCGCAACCCGTCAAAACCAAAGAGGAGAAAAGACCATGCCATATTTACATGCCCAACCCTATGACCTGTCAGCTACCGGCTTTTATTTTGAAAGCATGGAGGCGTTTCTTGAAAAGGCGAAAGCTAATCGCAATGCCTATGGCGCAGGGCGACACAGGATCGGATCACGACGGCTTCCCGCCACCCCCTGCCACATCAGGCAGCGGGGATGTGAGCATCAATGGCCAGCCTGCGCTCCGCCAAGGAGACAGCTTTGCCCCCCATGCCAAACCCAAACATCCTCCGCACGGGCGCAGCCTCTCGGGCGGGTCTGGGACAGTGTTCATCAACGGCAAACCGGCAGGCCGCGTTGGCGACGCCATCGACTGTGGTGGCAGCGTGTGGAGTGGGTCGGGGGATGTGTCGATTGGGGGGAGGCGGAAGCGGACCTTTGATGAACAGTTCTCGGATGGCAGCTTAGGGCCGATTCTTCCTAACTTTCCACCTGTTCCAACACGGCCCGCCAGTTCTGTTTTGCGCCCAGAACCCGGATCACCGATAGTTTCGCATCGTCCGCCATATAAACCACCAGATGCGGACCAATCGGGTGGATGCGCACGGGTGGGGTGAACTCGTGATATTCGCGGGCCATAGTCGGCATCGCGCAGAGCATATCAAAGCTCTCGGAAATCGTATCGAGATAGCGTTCGGCTTGGGCCTCGCTCCACGTTTCTACCGTATAGGCCCAAATCTCTTCGAGGTCAGTTCTGGCTTTTGGCGTCAGATGCAGCGCGAGCGGCTCATTCGTCATGACGGGCCTTGAGGCTGGCTTTGAAGCCGGACATCTCAAACGGTTCCGCCGGGCCGCTCTCCAGCCCTTCGGTGATCGCGCCTTGCAGCATCGCAATCGCCGATTGGCGCTCCTGATCTTTGCGGATCAGGTGGCGGACATAATCGCTGGCGTTGGCAAAACTGCCCGTGGTCGATTGGTCTTCAACCCAAGACTTCATGCCGTCCGGCAGGGAAACATTCATTGTGGCCATGGAGGTCTCCTTCATGGGGTTAGTATAGCGCATATTGGCAATCTTTGTCAAAATGAATGGCAAACCTTGTCATGACTCTATGGCCCGCGACTTAACCCGAAAGGGCGGGGCCGATTGTGGGCATGGGTCTTTTGTTCAATTTCAACCTGAAACCGTGAGGTGCGATTGAGGCTGGCAGCAATATCCCGAGCCAACTGACTGCGGCCCCCGCCCAAAGTTCTTTGACGAACTTTCGAATTTCGGCTTCGGTATGCTGCGTTGTGAACGCCGCCGCGCGATCTTTGGGCGTCCTCGCCATGCTCGCTTTTCTTCGTTGCAGCTCCGCGTGGCTCCGGTCCCGTGGTTCCCACGCCTTTGCTCCTTACACACCCGCTCCTCGGCGGAGGCCAGGCGGTTGCATGCGCAACCTGTCAGAACAAAAAGAGGGAAACAGACCATGCCTTGGACGTGTGATCACACATTCTGCATCGCCCGCAGCAGAAACAGTGTCATCCTCCGCCAGCACGACCGACTTGATATAGGCTGCCAGAGACATCGCCCCGGCCTGCGCTTCAAGCCGGGTGCGTTCCTCTTCGGACAGTCGCAATGAAAACGGGGCAGCATGGCTCAGCCGCGGAGGATCTTGCCGAGCATGTCGGTCTTCCAGAGGTACTGATGCGCCAGCGCCAGAGAGACGTGGATCGGGATCAAGACCCAGAACAGCGGCTGGATCACACGGGTGTGCAGCGTGAGCGCGAAGGGCAGGTGGCCGTAATGCGCCAAGAGGCCGGTGAGCGGCATGGCGAAGAAGAACAGGTAGAAAATCCATTGCCCGGTGCGGGCAAAGACGCGGAAGAACCAAGGCGCGCCCAAGGGTTCGGGTGGTACGCCGAAGCCCAGGCGCAGGAACAGGCGCAGCACGGCGAGCAGCAATACGGCCAGGCCGATGACGATGTGCATGGAGAGTGGCTGTTCGAACCCGGGAATGAGCAAGTACCACATTTTCTGGGGAAACAGCAGGTTGAGAAGGATTAACCCCACCATCGTCCAGTGCAGGAGGCGCTGGGGCAGGGAGAAGGTGTCTGGAAGGTCGCGCATGTCTTTGCCGGTTCGAATCTTTGGTCAGAAAAGATATATATTTTAAATATGTTTTTGGATTTGATGTGGCGCAAACCGGGGAGCGAAGCGGGGTTGACCGCGTCAGATGTGAACAGGGCAGGGGCGGGGGCGCGGAGGACGGAATCGCCTTGCACGATGGGCTTTGACCGCCTAGAAGGGCGACTGATTTACACGGTCGCCTTTGTTGCGGCCCGACTGGACGTACAAGACGTAAGAAGGACGCCAAGATGCAGGTCACCGAGACCCTGAACGAAGGTCTGAAGCGCGGCTATCAGATCACCATCACCGCCGCCGAGCTGGACGACAAAGTCAATGCCAAGCTGAAAGAGGCGCAGCCGGAAGTCGAAATGAAAGGCTTCCGCAAAGGCAAGGTGCCGCTGGCGCTGCTGAAAAAGCAATTCGGCCCGCGCGTTCTGGGTGAAGCCATGCAGGAAACCGTCGATGCGGCGATGAATGACCATTTCGAAGCCTCTGGCGACAAACCGGCGATGCAGCCCAATGTCACCATGGACGGCGGCGAAGAGTGGAAAGAGGGCGATGACGTCGTGGTCACCATGACCTACGAAGCTCTGCCGCAGATCCCGGAAGCCGATTTGTCCACCGTGACGCTCGAGAAACTCGTGGTGAAAGCCTCCGCCGAAGAAATCGAAGACGCGCTGAAAAACCTCGCGGCCACCGCGCAGAACTTTGAAGACAAAGACGGCGCGGCCGCCGATGGCGATCAGGTCGTGATCGACTTCAAAGGGTTCGTCGATGGTGAAGCCTTCGAAGGCGGCGAAGCGGAAGACTACCCGCTGGTTCTGGGTTCCGGTTCCTTCATCCCGGGCTTCGAAGAACAGCTCGTCGGTCTGAAAGCCGGCGACGCGAAAAGCGTCGAAGTGAAATTCCCGGAAGAGTACGGCGCCGAGAACCTCGCTGGCAAAGACGCCACCTTCGAGTGCACCGTCAAAGCCGTGAAAACCCCGGTTGCCGCCGAGATCGACGACGAGCTGGCGAAGAAATTCGGTGTCGAGGACCTCGTCACGCTGAAAAACCAGATCACCGAGCGTCTCGAAGCCGAATATGCCGGTGCCGCCCGCGCGATCATGAAACGTGGCCTTCTCGATCAACTGGACGATAAAGTGTCCTTCGAGCTGCCGCCGAGCCTCGTCGAAGCCGAAGCCAACCAGATCGCTCACCAGCTCTGGCACGAGGAAAACCCGGACGTGCACGGTCACGATCACCCGGAAATCGAGACCACCGAAGAGCACACCAAACTGGCCGAACGCCGCGTGCGCCTTGGTCTGCTGCTGGCTGACATCGGTCAGAAGCAAGAGATTCAGGTCACCGACGCCGAGTTCACCCAAGCCGTGCTGACCCAAGCCCGTCAATACCCGGGTCAGGAGCGTCAGTTCTTTGAATTCGTTCAGCAAAACCCGCAGATGCGTCAGCAGATCCAGGCCCCGCTGTTCGAAGACAAAGTGGTCGACTACATCGCCGAGAACGCCCAGGTGACGGAAAAAGAGGTCTCGAAAGAGGACCTCGAGAAAGCCGTCGAAGCGCTCGACGAAGAGTAAGATAAGCCCGAACAGGGCATCTCGCATCGAGCGAGGGACAGAGGGCCGCTTCCGTGAGGAGGCGGCCTTTTCCTATATGATCAGACATTCTGAGAGGCCCCTGTCTTCGAGGCAGAGCACCCCGGCACGGGCTGATGTCGAGGAAGGGGGGGCGGGTTTTGGGCAGAGGATGTGACGTGACGCGTCTTCTGAACCGTGGGGTATGAGTGTTCAGGAATAGAAATTCCCCCTGTTTCGCAATGCGGAGAGTGCTACTCCACCGTCAATCTGAACAGGAGAATTTTGAATGATTAAGAAACTTCTTGCGGAGGGGTTTGGTACCTTCTGGCTTGTTTTCGGAGGGTGTGGCAGTGCGATTTACGCGGCCGGCGTGCCGGATGTCGGGATCGGTTACGCGGGGGTGGCGCTGGCGTTCGGCCTGACCGTTCTGACCATGGCTTTTGCCGTTGGCCATATCTCCGGCGGACATTTCAATCCGGCGGTGACACTGGGACTCGTCGTCGCGGGGCGTCATCCTGTAAAAGATCTGCCGGCCTATTGGGGCGCGCAGATCGTCGGTGCCATTATCGCCGCCGCCGGACTTTACCTTATCGCTTCCGGTATGACCGGGTTCGAAGGGGCGGGCGGTTTCGCCTCCAATGGCTATGGCGAACTGTCGCCGCAGGGCTATTCCATGACCTCCGCTCTGGTGATCGAAATCATCCTGACGGCAGGTTTCCTTTTCGTCATTTTGGGGTCCACCTCCAAAGGCGCACCGGCGGGTTTTGGTCCGATTGCGATCGGCCTTGCCCTGACGTTGATCCATCTGATCTCCATTCCGGTGACCAACACCTCTGTGAACCCGGCGCGTTCGACGGGGGTGGCCTTGTTTGCGGAGACGGCTGCGCTGGGCCAGCTCTGGCTGTTCTGGGTTGCGCCCCTTGCCGGTGCGGTGATTGGCGGGGTGCTCTGGAAGCTGGTGTCGACGACCGAGGATTGATCCTCAAAGGCGATTTGAGACAATAAGAAAAGCCGCTTCCGGGAGGAGGCGGCCTTTTCCATGGGCAGAGACGCGTGAAAAAAGGGGGCTCTGCCCCTTCGCTCCGCTCACCCCCGGGATATTTCCGGACAAAAGAAACGCTTTAGCTGCGCAGACCGGTTTCGTAGAGCAGGCCCTGTTTCTTGGCCTCGTAGTAATAGCCGCGGGCGTACCAGCCCATGGCGCCGTCGATGTCACCGCCGGAGACGAGATAGGCGCCACGCAGGTATTTGCCCGCGTATTTCAGGTTCACATCGGCATTGAGCAGCTCTTTCGGCTCGCCCTGAAAGCCCATGGTGCGGGCGGTTTGCGGCAGGATTTGCAGGAGGCCCCAGTAGGGACCGTTGCGGGCGGCAGGATTGTGGGTGCTTTCGCGGATAGCCTGACGGTGCACCAGCTCACGCGGAATGTCGTAATAGTCGGCCCATTTGTTGATCTGCGCGCGCAGTTGCGGCGTCTCATTGGGGTAGAGCGGCGGGTTGAAGCCTTTGGCGCGGGACACTTCGGCCTTGTTGCCACAGGCGGCGAGAGCGAGAGCGGACAAAAGGAAGGTCCGACGGGCGACTGCTGTCATGCTTGAGCTCTTGGAAAATTGAACTGGGTTTATTGACCATGTTTGGCTGAATCTGCCAAGTCCGCAGAGTTGGCATCGGCGGAAGCTCGCCGTTTGTAGCGGACGCAAAGAAAAAGCCCCGCCGGTGAGCGGGGCTTTCCAAATTGTGGAGGGGGAGAAGATTACTCTTCTTCGGCCTCGGCAGCCGGAGCGGCGAAATCGTCGTCGTCGGAGGCGGCGCCACCGATGTCGTCGAACAGCTCGGCGATCTCGAATTCAGCCTGAGCTTCAGCTTCGGCGGCAAGTTCCTGAATGGATTTGCCTGCGGATTGCAGTTCGGCTTCTTCCAGGGAGCGGGCGACGTTCAGGATGATCGTCGCATCGACTTCCGGGTGCAGCAGGACGTGCACTTCGTGCAGGCCGAGCTCTTTGATCGGGGCTTTCAGGACGACCTGTTTGCGGTCGACGGAGAAACCACCGGCGGTTGCAGCTTCGGCGGCGTCACGCGGGGTGACGGAGCCGTAGAGCGAACCAGCGTCGGACGCAGAGCGAATCACGACGAACTTCTGACCGTCGAGTTTCTCGGCAGCCGCTTCGGCCTCTTTTTTGGTTTCGAGGTTGCGGGCTTCGAGCTGAGCTTTCTGAGCTTCGAAAGCTTTGATGTTCGCCTCGGAGGCACGCAGTGCTTTTTCCTGCGGCAGCAGGAAGTTGCGGGCGTAGCCGTCTTTGACGGACACGACATCGCCCATCTGGCCAAGCTTGGCCACGCGTTCGAGAAGGATAACTTGCATGTGCTTACTCCTTACTTCACGGCGTAGGGCAGCAGGGCGAGGAAGCGGGCACGTTTGATGGCGCGAGCCAGTTCACGTTGTTTCTTCGCGGAGACTGCGGTGATGCGGGACGGGACGATCTTGCCGCGCTCGGAGATGTAGCGCTGGAGAAGACGGGTGTCCTTGTAGTCGATGGCAGGCGCGTTCTCGCCGGAGAACGGGCACACTTTGCGACGACGGAAAAACGGTTTAGTGGCCATGGGTTAGGTCCTTTCCTAACAAGATTACTGACGACGCGGACGACGCTCTTCGCGGTCGTCGCGTTTCTGCATCTGGACGGAGGGGCCTTCCTCGTGAGCGTCGACCTTGATGGTCAGGACGCGCATCACGTCGTCATGCAGACGCATCAGGCGTTCCATTTCCTGCACGGCGTCCGACGGGGCGTCGGTGCGCAGGAAGGCGTAGTGGCCCTTGCGGTTCTTGTTGATCTTGTAGGCCATCGTTTTGACGCCCCAGTACTCGGATTCGACGACTTTACCGCCGTTGTCCGCAAGCACGGTGCCAAAATGTTCGATGAGACCTTCGGCCTGCGCGTTGGACAGATCCTGACGCGAGATGAAGACATGCTCGTAAAGCGGCATGGAGACTCCAGTTCATTTCAAGCGCATTTCATAGGGCGGGCATTTGGCCTTTTCGCGGCCCGTCCACGAGAGACTGCGCGGTTCATACGTGTCTTGCGAAAAGGATGCGCCTTTATACGCATCCCGGGCTTTGGCGCAAGGGAGAATTCCGGGTGTTGCGCCGCGATGTTTGGTGGCGTGCCCCCGGGGGGCGGGCTTGTGCGGGCGGCTGCCGCAACGGCAGGGCGCAATGGCGCGAAATCTCCGTCTGCGAGCCACAATCCCGCCCAGATTAACCATAATGTCTCAACCTCAGGTGGATGAGACAACAATAAAGGAAAGAAGGCATGATCCTTTCTTCCGATCAGGAAAATCAGGGGCGCTCCATGGCGCCGTCCGGGACGCAGGGTGGGTCCGATGGCGGGATGATCGTGCGTCTGGAGCGTGGCTGGGGCTACAGCCTCGTGCGTGAGGACGGGTTGGGACGGATGCGGATGCGCACGGAAATCGTGGTGCGCGTTGGTTCCGTTCTATGTTTCCTGGGCATGGCGGGACTCTGGCTCCTGCCGGGATCGACGTTTTCGCTGACGGTGCTGGGCATCAAGGCCGGGCTTTCGATTGCGCTCGGGCTTGCGGGGCTGGGACTCGGTCATTTGGCGGAACGCGGGTTGGCACGGGAGGTGCAGGTCGATCTGCAACGCGAACAGCTTCGGCTGGTCTGGCGTAACCGCAAATCGGACACCCGGTTGCAGACGGTGATCGGCTTTGCCGAGATCGGTTCGGTGTTTCTGCGGTGCCTGCCCGGCGCAGGACGGCTGACCCAGCTCAATCTGCGCTATGGGAGGACGGGCGAGGTCTTGACGCTGTTCGTCGGACCCGAACGTCTGATGCGCGAGGTCTGGTACGATCTGAACGGCGATCTGCATCCTGACGCGTCGGAGCCGGTACAGCCGACGCGGGTGGTCGCCGCGTCCAGGCCGGTTGCGGGGACGCCTGTGGCGGGCGTGCGGAGACTGCCGGGGGCCTTGCGCTGATCCGGAGAGCGCAGGCGTGTTCCCCCTGTTTCCGGTCATGTTCCCTCTGTGTCGGCTTGCCGTTGCGGCGCGGGATCGTTAGACCCGTGTGCGACAGAGACAGACATGTGGAGGGGCGGGCATGACGCGCGCATTCGTGTTTCCGGGGCAAGGTGCCCAGACGATCGGCATGGGCAAGGCTTTGGCCGAGGCCTATCCGGCGGCGAAAGCCATTTTCGACGAGGTGGACGAAGCGTTGGGCGAAAAGCTGTCCGCGCTGATCTGGGACGGCGACATCGAAACCCTGACGCTGACGCAGAACGCCCAGCCGGCACTGATGGCGACCTCTCTTGCGGCGATGCGTGCGCTTGAGGTCGAAGGCTTTGCGGTGACCGATGCGGCCTTCGTGGCAGGGCATTCTTTGGGCGAATATTCCGCACTGGCGGCGGCAGGCGCGATCTCCGTGGCCGATACGGCGCGACTTTTGCGCACACGCGGTCAGGCGATGCAGGCGGCCGTGCCTGTGGGCGTGGGCGCAATGGCGGCGCTTCTGGGGCTCGATTTCGCGACCGTGAAAGAGGTGGCGGAAGAGGCCGCGCAAGGACAGGTCTGTCAGGCGGCGAATGACAACGATCCGGGGCAGGTGGTTGTGTCCGGTCATAAAGAGGCCGTGGAACGCGCGGTGGAGATCGCCAAGTCGAAGGGCGCGAAACGCGCGGTTCTTCTGCCGGTGTCCGCACCGTTCCACTGTGCGCTGATGAGCCCGGCAGCGGATGTGATGGCCGAGGCGCTGGACGATGTCGAGATTTCCGAACCGGTCGTGCCGCTGGTGGCCAATGTGCGGGCGTCTGCGGTGACCGACCCGGCGCTGATCCGGGCGCTTCTGGTCGAGCAGGTGACGGGCTCCGTGCGCTGGCGCGAATCCGTGGCCTATATGGCCGGTGAGGGTGTGACCGAGATCTGGGAAATCGGTGCGGGGAAGGCGCTGTCGGGGATGGTGCGGCGGATCGAGAAATCCATCGCCTGCACGGCGATCGGTGCGCCGGAGGATATTGCGAAGCTCAAGGAATAAGGGCTCTGCCCTCACCTCGCCCAGGGGCGCGGTTCACCCGGGATATTGATGGACAAAAGAAGCGGTAAGCTTCGGAGGAATTGGAAATGTTTGATCTGACTGGTAAAAATGCGCTGATCACGGGCGCGTCCGGCGGCATCGGCGGTGCAATCGCCAAGGCGCTTTATGATGCCGGTGCCACCGTGGCCCTGTCCGGGACGCGCGTGGAGCCTTTGGAGGCGCTGGCTGCCGAATTGGGTGAGCGGGCGCATGTGCTGCCCTGCAATCTTTCGGACAAGGAAAGTGTCGAGGCGCTGCCGAAGCAGGCGGCCGAGGCGATGGGCTCGGTCGATATTCTGGTGAACAACGCGGGCATCACGCGCGACAACCTGTTCATGCGGATGTCGGATGACGAGTGGGACAGTGTGTTGAACGTGAACCTGACCTCGACCTTCCGGCTCTGCAAAGGTGTGCTGCGGGGCATGATGAAGGCGCGTTGGGGACGGATCGTCAACATTTCCTCCATCGTGGGGGCCACCGGCAATCCGGGACAGGGCAACTATGCTGCGTCGAAAGCGGGCATGGTTGGCATGTCGAAATCGCTGGCCTATGAGGTGGCGACGCGGGGCATCACGGTGAACTGTGTGGCGCCAGGGTTCATTGCGACGGCGATGACCGACAAGCTCACGGACGATCAGAAGAGCAAGATCGACGCGCAGATCCCGGCGGGGCGCATGGGCACGCCGGAGGAAATTGCCGCAGCGGTGGTGTATCTTGCGTCGCAGGAGGCGGGTTACACCACCGGGACGACGCTTCATGTCAATGGCGGCATGGCTATGCTCTGAGCGCATAAGTCCCTTCCCGACGTGGCGTCACAAAACATTTGCCACCGGGGTGGATTGTGCTATGAGCAGCGCAGATTGAGCCACGCGGGCAGGTGTTTGCGTGGTGCATGACCCGAGGACGGGGTTGCAAAGACCCGGTTCCGGAGCCATGTAGAGCGAGTGGCCCGAGGGCCGGATCTAAATTGGGCATCGGGCCCGAAATTGTGAGGAAAGAACATGAGCGACATCGCAGATCGCGTGAAAAAGATCGTTGTCGAGCATCTCGACGTGGAAGAAGACAAAGTGACGGAAACCGCGTCCTTCATCGACGATCTGGGTGCTGACAGCCTCGACACCGTCGAGCTGGTCATGGCCTTCGAAGAAGAGTTCGGCATCGAGATCCCGGACGACGCTGCCGAGACCATCCAGACCTTCGGCGACGCGGTGAAGTTCATCACCGAAGCTTCCTGATCGGTTGACCGGTCGGCCTCGCAAGGGGCGGAAATTCAAGACGGCGTGCTCGGACGAGCGCGCCGTTTTTGTTTGCGGTCCGCGGATGTGAAGGCTTCAGGCTGCGAGGTCGGAAGAGGGCGTGCCCTTGGGAGGCGAAGTGGTGGCGCCGCCTCCTGTCGGGGCGGGGGGCGATGTGGAGACTGCGGTTTCAGGCGGTGGATCAGAAGGCCGGACCAAGGGGGGGAGGCCAGAGCGTCTGCGCGTTCCGTGGCGATCTGGGCCGCATGTGGGCCGAGCAGGTCCTTGAGTTCCGCCTCAGTCAGTTGACGGTCGAATTTCAACCCGAGAAAATGGTTGTTGCGCCAGATCACGCGGGCCTTGCGCTCGACCGGGCCGCAGGTCAGTCGCACCTTTTGGCGTTCGTGCAATTCATGGGTGCTTTCGATCTTGCAGCCGACCTGGCTGATGTCCAGAAGCTCGCCGATCACCGGCAAGAGGCCATCGAAAATCACCACGGGCAACGCGCAGGGATAGCGGATGGCGCGGCGCTGCACGATGCCGTAGCGCATCCATATCCACGCCGAGATGGCGGTGATGAAAGTGAACAGGCCGAGCACGAAGGCGACGTTGCCGGAGGGGCTGAGCGGAATGTTCGGGGGCGCGCTGCGCGGTGCATTGTGCCGTGCCGGACGGAATTCATCGAAATTTTTCGGATCGACGGGACCGGGTTCGGCATCCTTGCGGGTGACGGAGGCAGTGATTTCGACGATTTCCTGCATGCCGTCGGCAAGACGGGACATCAGGCTCCCTTTGGCCTCTTCCGTGGCATTGAGGTGATCGGGCGCGGTCGGGTCGCAGGGGGTGCCGGCGAGATAGCGCGAGAGGCTGGCCGACTGCGCGCCAAAACGGGGATCGCCGCCATATCGTTGCGCCATTTCGCTCCAGTTGTCCTGTTGCAGGTCGAGAAGATGGCGACGGGAGGATATGAAATCCATCAGCGGTTTTTCATTGGCGCCGAGATCGGCCGCGCGGATCTGTTTCAAAAGACGATCGCGGTCGTAGCGCTCCATTTCGGTGCGGAACTGGCGTGCGCGCTCATGTTCGTTGGGGGTGCCGAGGGCAGAGACATAGGAATTGGCGCTGTCGTTGAGCGCGGTGAGCCAGTCTTCCAGGCCGCAGGACGGATCGGCCACGGCACCGCGCAGGAACGGACCGCTCAGCAGGAACGCCAGGCAAAGCGGAAGCACAAGCCGGAGCCTGCGCAGGGAAAGGAGGGGGCGAACCTGCCGCATATCGGGGCCATAATTGCGCATCTGCCTATTGATATGCCCGAAACCCTCAATATCTGGTTACCATTCCTCCGCCGATTTGCGGTGAGGGGTCTGTCTCGGTCTTCCATCGGGGGGCGGAGCCGTGTAAGAAAACGCAGACGAAAATTGAGGGGGCACGGATGCGCCGAGTAGTTGTCACTGGACTTGGGATGGTTTCGCCGCTGGCTTGCGGTGTGGAGGAGACCTGGACGCGAATTCTGGCTGGTGAATCCGCCGCCGGGACGATCCAGCGGTTCGATGCAAGCGGGCTTGCGACGGATTACGCCTGCGAGGTGAAATTCGGCGACGGGACGAAGGGCACGTTCAACCCGGACGACTGGATGGCTCCGAAGGACCGCAAGAAGGTCGACGATTTCATTCTCTTTGGTATGGCCGCCGCCGAACAGGCGCTGACGGATGCCGGGTGGAAACCCGAGAACGAGGAAGATCGTCTGCGCACCGGTGTGCTGATCGGCTCCGGCATTGGCGGGCTCTCGTCGATTGCGGATGCGGCGATCATCCTCAAGGAAAAGGGCCCGCGGCGGATTTCTCCGTTCTTCATTCCGGGGTCGCTGATCAACCTGATCTCCGGTCAGGTGTCGATCCGCTACGGTTTCAAAGGTCCGAACCACGCTGTGGTGACGGCCTGCTCGACGGGGGCGCATGCCATTGGCGATGCGTCGCGTCTCATCGGCTTCGGCGATGCGGATGTCATGGTTGCGGGCGGCGCGGAAGCGGCGATCTGCGAACTGGGCATCGCGGGATTCAATGCCTGCAAGGCGCTGTCCACCAAGCGTAAGGACGACCCAAGCCACGCCTCGCGGCCCTATGATGCGGATCGCGATGGCTTCGTGATGGGCGAGGGCGCGGGCGTCGTGGTTCTTGAAGAATACGAACATGCCAAGGCGCGCGGTGCGAAGATTTACGCCGAGGTCGTGGGCTATGGCCTGTCGGGCGATGCCTATCACATCACCGCGCCGTCCGAGGATGGCGATGGTGGTTACCGTGCGATGCAGGCGGCTCTGGCGCGCGCAGGTCTTGAGCCGAAGGATGTGGATTACATCAACGCCCATGGCACCTCGACCATGGCGGACGTGATCGAGCTGGCGGCTGTCGAGCGGCTTCTGGGCGATGCGGCGGACACCGCGACCATGTCGTCGACGAAATCCTCTATCGGCCACCTTCTGGGGGCTGCGGGGGCGGTCGAGGCGATTTTCTGTGTGCTGGCGATCCGCGATCAGGTGGCGCCGCCGACGATCAACCTCGACACTCCGGCGATTGACGCGCGGCTCGATCTGGCACCCAATGCCAAGCGGGAACGCAAGATCGACGTGGCGCTGTCGAATTCCTTCGGCTTCGGCGGCACCAACGCCTCGCTGGTTCTGAAGAAGGTGGACGGCTGATATGTGGCGATCCATCGCCTCGAATGCGCTGACCCTGTTCATCGTCGTCCTTGTCGCTCTGGCGGGGGCGATTGCCTGGGGCAAGCGGCAATATGTGGCCGAGGGGCCGCTCGATCAGGCAATCTGTCTGCGGGTGCCCTCGGGCTCCACGATGCGCGGCGTTTCTGACGATCTGGCCGGGCAGGGTGCGATCACCAACCCGTCGATTTTCCGGATCGGGGCGGATTATACCGAGAAATCGCAACAGCTTAAGGCCGGGGCTTTCCTTGTCGATGAAGGCTCCTCGATGCAGGAGATCGTCGACATCATCACCCGGGGCGGGGCGTCGACCTGTGGCACGGAAGTGGTCTATCGGATCGGTGTGAACCGGGCCCTGATGCAGGTGCGCGAGTTGGACCCGACGACCCAGAGCTATGTCGAAACGGCGGAGTTTCAGCCCGGTCCCGAGGGCGAGGAAGGCGATGCCATCCCTGAAGGCTACACCAAGGTGCGGGCCGATGCGAACACACGTTACCGGATTCTTGTGGCCGAGGGCACGACGGTCTGGCGGGTGGTCGAGAGCCTGAAAGGCGCGGATTTCATCACCGGCTCTGTCGAAGCGGATGAGATGCCGTCGGAGGGCATGTTGGCGCCCGACAGCTACGAGGTGCGCGAGGGCGCCGATGTGGACGATCTGATCGCCCGCATGGTGGCGCTGCAACAGCAACGCATTGACACGGTCTGGGCGACGCGGGTGGACGGGTTGCCGTTCGACACCCCCGAGGAGATGCTCACCATGGCCTCGATCATCGAGAAGGAAACCGGTGTCGCCGAAGAGCGACGTAAGGTGGCCTCGGTGTTCGAGAACCGGTTGAAACGCGGCATGAAACTGCAAACAGACCCGACGGTGATCTATGGTGTGACCAATGGGGTCGGTGTCCTGGGGCGTGGCCTGCGGCAGTCTGAACTGCAATCGAACAGCCCGTACAACACCTATGTGATCGAGGGCATGCCGCCGGGACCGATCGCGAACCCGGGGCTTGAGGCGCTGCAGGCGGCGGTCGATCCGGACGAGACGCCGTATCTGTTCTTTGTCGCCGATGGCACAGGCGGGCATGCGTTTGCCGAAACGCTGGCCGAACATAATGCCAATGTCGCCAAGTGGCGGGAGATCGAAGCGCAGCGCGCCAGCCAATAATGACTTGAAACGGTTTGAAAAAGGCGCGGCTCGGGTCGCGCCTTTTGCTTTGGGAGAGCGGTGATGGAAACCATTGCGATTGTCGGTGCGACGGTCTTGATGGCCGGGCTTTTGAGCTGGCCGAAGCTGGCGCGGGCGGAGCTTTGGAAGGCAACCATCACGCCTCTGGCGTCGATCATCGGTTCGGGATTCCTCGTGCTGGGCCCCATTCTGGCGCAGGCGTATGGGGCGTGGACACCGCTGGCCATGGCGCTGTTGTGCGCGCTGGCCTATGCGATCGGGGCGGCGGTGCGGTTTAACATCGCGGCTTTGGCGCGCGCGGAGCACGGCCCGCGTACGGCGGGGATGGAGCGGCTTGCGTCCTGGGCGCTGGCCTTTGCCTATGTGATTTCGGTCGCCTACTACCTCAATCTTCTGGGCGCTTTTGCCGTCAGCCTCACCCCTTGGGACACGCAAGTCGCGGGGCGTATCGTCACCTCGGCGGTGTTTGGCGTGATCCTGCTCGTGGGCTGGACGCGCGGGTTCAAGGCGCTGGAGCGGATGGAACAGGTCTCCGTCGGGCTGAAACTCGCGATCATCGCGGGGCTTTTGATGGGGCTTGGGTGGTTCTTTGCTGGCAAGGCGCAGGACGGCAGTCTGATCGTGACGCCTCCGAGCCTGACGGGGTGGGCGGGCATCAGCCTGTTGTTCGGGCTGATCGTCACGGTGCAGGGGTTCGAGACCTCGCGCTATCTCGGCGAGGAATATGATGCCAGCACGCGGGTACGCTCGATGCGGCTGGCGCAATGGGTCTCGACCGCGATCTACATGGTTTATGTGGTGCTCATGGCCTATGTGTTTCGCCCGGATCAGATCGAAACCTCGGAAACCGCGATCATCGACATGATGCGGATTGTGGCCCCGATCCTGCCCGCGATGCTGGTAATCGCGGCTTTGGCGGCGCAGTTCTCGGCGGCGGTGGCGGATACCTCCGGCTCCGGTGGGTTGGTCGAGGAGCTGACCAAGGGCCGGGTGCCGGTGAAGGCGGGCTATGCCGTTTTGGTGGCGCTGGGGCTGGTGCTGACCTGGGCGCTCGATGTGTTTCAGATCATCTCATGGGCGTCCAAGGCCTTTGCGGCGTATTATACAGTGCAGGGGGCGATTGCCGTGATGCTGGCGCGGCGTGAGGGCAGAACTCTGTGGCAACAGGCGTTTTTCGCGGCGGTCACGGCGCTTGCGGCCGTGGTCACGCTGTTCGGGACCGCCGTGGAATAGGTCTCCTTTGCTGCGGAAAATACTCCCGCCGGAGGCTCACAAAAGCCCTTCGGTCTGGATATGCACCACCGCGCCGCAATGTTTGCAATGGGTCGCATCGGCATCGTGCAGCATCAACCCGCAGCTCTGGCATTCGTAGCGCACCTTGGTGGGGCGAAACAGCACCTGTGCGAGGCGCAGGAAGAGGGTCACACCGAAGAACATCACCGCGATGGAGACCATCCGCCCCGAGGTGCCCGGAAGGGTGATGTCGCCGAAGCCTGTGGTGGTGAGTGTCGTGACGGTGAAATAGAGCGCGTCCGCATAGTTGCGGATCATCGGGTTGTGGCCGTGTTCGAGCGCGTAGATCAGGCCGGTGGTCACGAAGATGAACACCAGAAGGTTGATCGCGGCGACGATGACCTCTTCGTGTTTGCGGAAGAATTTGACGTCCTGCCGGAGCCGGTTCATCAGCTGATAGGTGTGCAAAAGCCGGAGCGTGCGCAGGATGCGCAGGAAGCCGAGACCTTCGCCTGCCAGAGGCGCGAGAAAGGACACCATTGCGGCGATGTCGGCCAGTGTCGAGGGGCGGGAGAGATAGCGCAGCTTGTGTTCGGTGACATAGACCCGCGCGGTGAAGTCCGTGAGGATCAGCACACCGAACACCAGATCGGTGATTTCGACCCAGAGCGGATGGACGAAAAACGAGGTGACGATGACGAAGAGGATCGTCACCAGATCGAAGGCCAAAAGGACATAGCGGAACAGATGCGCGCGGTCGGTATCGCCTTCGTAAAGCTCGCTCAATCTGTCGTGCAGGGCGCTGGCCATGGTGCTGTCTCCTCGTCGGTTCTGAGAAATGCGGGAAAAACCGGGTTCTGACAAGCCCTTGGGTGACGCGGGGAGACGGCGGAAAGTGTTAACGCGCGTGAAGACCCCGCCGCGCGCCGGTTTCAACCAATTTTACGCTCTTTGCGACAATCTCGAAGGTGCTGGAAGACGTGGGTGATGGCCGTTTCGGGACCTGAGGGGGTGTCGGGAACCATCGAAGGGGACTGTGGGGTCCTCGGGAAAGCGCCTGCGTCTCTCGTGTGGAGGTTTGACCAAGCATGAGAGGCGAAGACCATGAAAGTGACTTCATCTGTGGGGGATGAGTTCGAAACGGTGGATCAGATCGAGGCGTCGGTGAAACAGAGCCTGCTTTGGGCGATTTTGGCGCT
This sequence comes from Celeribacter ethanolicus, assembly GCF_002407265.1. Classification (NCBI taxonomy): domain Bacteria; kingdom Pseudomonadati; phylum Pseudomonadota; class Alphaproteobacteria; order Rhodobacterales; family Roseobacteraceae; genus Celeribacter; species Celeribacter ethanolicus. The sequence goes on along the minus strand of NZ_CP022196.1, from coordinate 1,334,389 downwards.
GGACGATGTGATCGACAGGCTTTTGACGGGCAAAAAGGCGGGCGGGAAAGAGGTGAAACCTCTGATCGCCGACCTGATGCGTGCGAAACTGGCCGCGGTGACGGAAAGGCAGAAACTCGATGACGAAAAACGCAAACGTGGGGAACTCGGCGGCGGAGAGATCGACTTTGACGCCGCGCGATCTGAGATCCTTGATCGGCTGGCTCGCCTCAAGGCCGCAAGCCGAGCAGAGTGAGTTTTTGGAGAGCTTGGGGGAGGGGGCGCTGATGGCGCTCCCTTACCTGTTCGAGGCTTGGGCTTTGGATCATCAATTGCCGTCCGAGGGCGCGTGGCGCACATGGGTGATCATGGGCGGGCGCGGCGCGGGCAAGACGCGGGCGGGGTCCGAATGGGTGCGCGCGATGGTTGAGGGGAGCCGGGCCACACAGCCGGGCCGCGCGAAACGGGTGGCCCTGATCGGCGAGACCTATGATCAGGCGCGCGAGGTGATGGTGTTTGGCGACAGTGGGATTCTGGCCTGCTCGCCGCCGGATCGGCGGCCGAAATGGTCGGCGACGCGGCGGACGTTGGTTTGGCCCAACGGCGCGGAGGCGACGGTGTTTTCCGGCAATGATCCGGAGGCGTTGCGGGGCCCGCAATTCGATGCCGCCTGGGTCGATGAACTGGCGAAATGGCGCAAGCCGCAGGAGGCCTGGGACATGCTGCAATTCGGGCTGCGGCTTGGCGACGATCCGCGTGCGGTGGTGACGACCACGCCCAGAAATGTGGGGATTCTGAAATCGCTTTTGGGGCGCAGGTCCACCGTGACGACGCACGCGCCGACCGAGGCGAACGCGGCCAATCTGGCGGCGTCGTTCTTGGAAGAGGTCAAGGCGCGCTACGCGGGCACGCGACTGGGGCGGCAGGAATTGGACGGGGTTTTGCTCGACGAGGAAGAGGGGGCCTTGTGGTCTCTGGCACGGATCGAGGCGACGCGGGTCAAGGACGTGCCGGAGCTGGACCGGATCGTCGTGGCGGTGGACCCGCCGGTGACCGGGCATAAGGGATCGGACGAATGCGGGATTGTCGTGGTCGGCGCGGTGACCAAGGGGGCGCCGCAAAACTGGTGTGCCTATGTGTTGGAGGATGCCTCTGTGTCGGTCTCCTCCCCGACGGTCTGGGCCGAGGCAGCGATCAACGCGCTGGAGCGTTGGGAGGGGTATAAGATCGTGGCGGAGGTGAACCAGGGCGGTGATTTGGTGGAAACGGTGATCCGGCAGATTGACCCGTTGGTGCCCTATAAATCGGTGCGTGCGACACGCGGCAAGGCGGCGCGGGCGGAACCGGTGGCCGCACTTTACGATCAGGGGCGGGTGATCCACACGCGCGGGCTTGGCGATCTGGAGGATCAGATGATCAAGATGACGGCGCAGGGCTATCAGGCACCGGGGTCGCCGGACCGGCTGGATGCGCTCGTGTGGGCGGTGCATGAGCTGATGATTCTGCCCGCGGCCGGGGTGGGGCGGCCACGGATCAGGACATTGGGATGATGTCAGACCTCGCCTTCGGGCGGGGTTTTTTGTTGTTGTGCGACAGTCCTTAAAGTGCGGTGAAGATAGGCGCGCGCAAGTGCGTATTGCAGGGAAAGGCTCAGGAAACCGCCAATACCGAGGGCGAGCGAAAGAGCTGAGCTGAGTTTGAGCCAGCCGATTTCGGGTTTCATCAGGCTGAAGGGGATGAGTATCACGCCGGCGCTGAGCAGGATCAAGGTAAGACGGATTTGACAGACGCCCCAGGATGTCCAGCGCAAGCGAAGCCGTGCCTGCGGAGTGATGTGCCCGTCAAGAACGAAAGACAGCCAGTTCGCAGCTCTTAAGGAACTGAAAGAGAGTTTTTCGTAGGTAAGGCTCTCTGCCTCGGTTGACGACAGACGCGAGAGCGCAGGATGCCGTCTTTCGAGTGGCGCGTCGATCTCCGTCAGGCGAAGGATCAGAGGCAAAGGCCGTATTGAACCGAAACGCATCGCTGCAAAATTCTTTCTCTGAAGCATTTCAAATCAGTGAAGGCGATTGAGACCCGAGAGGCAAGAGAGAAGGAGAGTTTCCTCATATTTTTCATTAAAACAAGGGGTTTCAAGGGTGTTGCGCGCGGCATCCCCCAGCGCACGCCCTGCTCAGAACTTCTTTTACCCTCTCCTTTAGAACTCATTTCACCGAAGGCGCGGATGGCTCTCACGAGGGCGGCGCCTATCGGGAGCGACCCGGGCGGGTGCGGGCTGGACGCGGCGGATGTTCACGCCGGTCCCCCGTCCGGGAGCAAGGATTTGAGCGATTGGCAGGTCGAGAAATTGGACCGGAAGATGAGGAGAGACACGGATATGGTGTTTGACTTTCTGAAACGGGGCGCAGAGGTGATGCCCGAAACGAAAGCCTCGGCGACCGGACCGGTTGTTGCGGCGGTTTCGGGCGTTGGCCGCGTGGCGTGGAGCCCGCGGGACACGGTGAGCCTCACGCGTGTGGGCTTTACCGGCAACCCGGTCGGGTTTCGTGCGGTCAAGCTGATCGCGGAAGCGGCGGCGGCGCTGCCTCTGGTGTTGCAGAACCGCTCGGAACGGTTTGAAGAGCATCCGCTGTTGAAAGTGATCACCCGTCCGAACCCGGCGCAGGGGCGGGCCGAGTTGTTCGAGGCGCTCTATGCGCATTTCCTTCTGTCCGGCAACGGCTATCTCGAAGCGGTTGGCGAATGGGGGCAGGTGCCTCAGGAGTTGCATGTGCTGCGCTCGGATCGCATGGCTCTGGTGCCCGGCGCGGATGGCTGGCCGGTGGCCTATGAATATTCGGTGAGCGGGCGCAAACATCGCTTTGCGGTGACTGAAGGCCATTCTCCGATCTGTCACATCAAGGCGTTTCACCCCTCGGACGACCATTACGGTCTCTCTCCCATTCAGGCGGCGGCGACGGCGATCGATGTGCATAATGCGGCGTCGCGCTGGTCGAAATCTTTGCTGGACAATGCGGCGCGGCCCTCGGGGGCGATTGTTTACAAGGGCGCGGATGGCAATGCGTCGATGAGCGCGGATCAGTATGACCGCCTGCTCTCGGAGATGGAAAGCCATCATCAGGGCGCGCGCAATGCCGGGCGGCCGATGCTCTTGGAAGGCGGTCTGGATTGGAAACCGATGGGGTTCAGCCCGTCGGATATGGAATTCCAGAAAACCAAGGAGGCGGCGGGGCGCGAGATCGCTTTGGCCTTCGGGGTGCCGCCGATGCTTTTGGGCATTCCGGGCGACATGACCTACGCGAATTATCAGGAAGCGAACCGGGCGTTTTACCGGCTGACCGTTCTGCCGCTGGTGCAGAAGGTGACGGCGGCGATCGGGCATTGGCTGTCTGAGATGACGGGCGAGGCGGTCGAGCTGAAACCCGATCTGGATCAGGTGCCGGCGCTGTCGACGGAGCGCGATGCGCAATGGAACCGGATCGCGAGCGCGGATTTCCTCACCGATGACGAGAAGCGGGCGATGCTGGGACTGCCGCCTTTGATGCCCGATCTTCCCGAACCTGAGTGCGAGGAGCTGCCGGAAGAGGCGCCTTTCGAGGAGGTCGAGGACGAACCGGAACTGCCGTTTGAGGAGGAAAGCTCCGAGGATGCGCCCGAGGAAGGGAACTGAGATGCAGAAGGATTTCTACAGCGGCCTTGAGCACAAATTCGCCCGTTTGGGCGAAGATGTGAAGGTTGAAAACGGTGTAAAGATAGAGGGTTACGCCTCGCTCTTCGGGTGTCGCGACACTGGCGGCGACATCGTTGTGAAGGGCGCTTATGCCAAGTCTCTGGCGGCGCTCAAGGCCAAGGGGCGCTCGGTCAAGATGCTGTGGCAGCACGACCCGGCGCAGCCCATCGGGATCTGGGACGAGGTGCGCGAGGATGCGCGCGGTCTCTATGTCAAAGGACGTTTGCTGACCGATCTGCAAAAGGGTCGCGAGGCGGTGGCGCTGATCGAGGCGGGGGCGATTGACGGTCTGTCGATCGGCTACCGGACGCTGCGCGCCCAGAAGGATCAGAAAGGCGCACGCCTTTTGTCGGAACTGGAGCTTTGGGAGGTGTCTTTGGTGACCTTTCCGATGCTGCCGGAAGCGCGGCTCAGTGCGGAGGCGAAAGGCGCGGATGCGCTCATGGCTGAGGCAATGCTGCGCGATCTCGCGGATGCTTTGAACGGCGCCCGCAAGCTGCTGGCCGGAGGTGGCTTCAGGGATGACTGAGGCCAGCGCATTCACCCGCGAAACCCAACATCAGGACAAAGGAATGTTTGGATGAGCAACCCCGAAAGAGCGGCCCGACAGTCGGGTCCGGCCCCGGATCTGACCCCAAATCTGACCCGTGAGGTGAAGACCGCGCTGGCCGGTTTCATGAGTGATCTCAACTACTTTCAGACCGAAATCAAATCGAAACTTCAAAAGCAGGAAGAGCGACTGACCATGCTTGATCGTAAATCTCACACCTACGCCGGTAATCTGACACGTCCGGCCCTGTCTGCCGCGCAAGAGGTGGATATGTCCCACAAATCGGCCTTCACCACCTATGTGCGCAATGGCGATGACGATGCGCTGCGCGGTCTGGCGCTTGAGGGCAAATCCATGTCCACCGCCGTGAATGGCGATGGCGGGTACCTCGTCGATCCGCAGACCTCCGACGTGATCAAATCGGTGCTGAAATCCACCGCCTCGATCCGCTCGATTGCCAATGTCGTCAATGTCGAAGCAACCTCTTACGACGTGCTGATCGACACCACCGATCTGGGCTCCGGCTGGGTCACCGAGACCGGCACCCTGTCCGAGACCGCGACGCCGACCATCGACCGCATCTCGATCCCGCTTTACGAGCTTTCCGCTCTGCCGAAAGCCTCACAGCGTCTGCTGGACGACAGCGCCTTCGACATCGAGGGCTGGCTCGCGGGTCGCATCGCCGACAAATTCGTCTCTGCCGAAGCCTCCGCCTTTATCAATGGCGACGGTGTCGACAAGCCGACCGGCATTTTGAACCACACTCAAGTGGCCAATGACAGCTGGGCCTGGGGCTCTTTGGGCTATATCGCGACCGGCACCGACGGTGCGTTTGACGGTACCAACCCGGCGGATGCCATCGTTGAACTGGTCTACGCGCTGGGCGCGCAGTACCGCGCCAACGGCACCTTCGTGATGAATTCGAAGACCGCAGGTCAGGTTCGCAAGCTCAAGGATGCGGATGGCCGTTTCCTCTGGTCCGATGGTCTGGCCGCTGGTGAGCCGGCGCGTCTGATGGGCTACCCGGTTCTGATCGCCGAAGATATGCCGGACATCGCGTCTGACGCGGCGGCCATTGCCTTCGGTGACTTTGCCTCCGGCTACACCGTCGCTGAACGCCCGGATGTGCGCATTCTGCGCGATCCGTTCTCCGCGAAACCGCATGTTCTCTTCTATGCGACCAAACGCGTGGGCGGTGATGTCTCCGACTTCGCAGCGATCAAACTTCTGAAGTTCGGCGTCTCCTAAGACACCCTGACTGACTATGCCCTTGTCCTCCTGTTTTACGCATGGGGACAGGGGCGGCGGATGCGCGGTCCAATTCACCCGTGTTGTCTAGCAGCTCCCCCTCCGTCCGAGCAGCAAGGGGGGTCGCGCGTCCGTTCATACGAAACAAGGGGGCCCGGATACGGAGTTGTACCATGATGTTGATGGAGCAGACCCAGGTGGCCACGGCGGCGCTGCCGGTCGCTGAGTTCAGGGACCATATGAGACTTGGCACCGGGTTTGACGACGACGGGGTTCAGGACGGGGTTCTGGAAAGCTTTCTGCGGGCGGCCATGGCGGCGGTCGAGGCGCGCACCAACAAGGTGCTGATCACCCGCGATTTTCTTTACACGGTCACCGCATGGCGCGATCTGAGCGCGCAGGTTTTGCCGGTGGCGCCCGTCACGGCTGTGGCGAGCTTTGTCATCGTGGACCGGCTTGGGGCCGAGACCACGGTGGACAGCGCGAAATACATGCTGGAACCGGATATGCACCGGTCGCGTGTGGTTTCGACCGGCTTTGTCCTGCCGCAAATCCCGGTGGCGGGTCAGGCGAAATTCACCTTCACCGCCGGGTTTGCCGATACATGGGGCGCTCTGCCCGCCGATCTGGCGCAGGCGGTGTTTCTTCTGGCCGCGCATTACTACGAGCACCGTCACGAGACGGTGGTGGGCGAGGCGACCATGCCGTTTGGTGTCAGCACGCTTTTGGAGCGCTATCGCAACCTGCGTCTCTTCGGAGGGCGGAGCTGATGTCGGCGGTGGTGCATCTCAATCGCAAGCTGGTGCTTGAGGAGGCGCAACGCACCTCTGACGGCGCGGGCGGTTATGTCGAAACCTGGGTTCAGCTCGGCGCGCTCTGGGCGGCGATTCAGGCGGGGACGGGGTCCGAGACCTCCGAGGATTTCCTCACCGTCTCGCGGGTTCCGATGAAGATCGTGGTGCGCGGTGCGCCGGTGGGATCGAAACGGCGTCCGAAACCGGATCAGCGTTTTGTCGAGGGCGGGCGGGTGTTTCGCATTCTCGCCGTCACAGAGATGGATGCACAGGGACATTACCTGACCTGCAATGCGCGTGAGGAGGTGACGTCATGAGCTACGGAGTGGCGGCGGCCCTTCAGACGGCGGTTTTTCAGGCGCTGGCCGCGGATGCGACGCTCGACGGCTTGGTCGGCGGCGCGATCTATGACGCGGCCCCTGCGGGCACCATCCCGGCGCTTTACGTCAGCCTCGGGCCGGAGGATGTCACCGACGCTTCCGACAAGACCGGGCATGGCGCGCGGCATGAGTTCACCGTGTCGGTCGTGTCCGACAGCGCGGGGTTTCTCACCTCGAAACAGGTGGCCGCGCGCCTTTCGGACATCCTCGTGGATGCCGATTTGACCCTCTCGCGGGGCACGCTTGTCGGCCTCTGGTTCGTGTCGGCCAAGGCCCGGCGCGTTCAGGACAGCGATGTGCGCAGGATCGACCTGAAATTCCGCGCGCGCGTCGAAGACAACTGATTTTCCAAGACGGAGTAAACGACCATGGCTGCCCAAAACGGCAAAGACCTCCTGATCAAGCTGGACATGAACGGGTCCGGCACGTTTGAAACCATCGCAGGCCTGCGCGCCACGCGGATTTCCTTCAACGCGGAAAGCGTCGATGTCACCTCGCTGGAAAGCTCGGGCGGCTGGCGCGAGCTTCTGGGCGGTGCGGGCGTGAAAAGCGCCACGATCTCCGGCTCGGGCGTGTTCAAGGACGAGAGCACCGACGAGCGCGCGCGCCAGATCTTTTTCGACGGCGAAGTGCCGGAGTTTCAGGTCATCATCCCGGATTTCGGCACGGTGCAGGGCGCGTTCATGATCACCTCGATCGAATACGCGGGCTCGTACAATGGCGAGGCGACCTATGAGCTGGCGATGGCGTCCGCGGGCGCGCTGAGCTTCACGGCGGTGTAAACCATGGCGAACCCCTTCCAAGGCGAAGTGGCGCTGACGTTGAACGGCGAACGCCACGTTCTCAAACTGACCCTTGGGGCTTTGGCCGAACTGGAGGCCGGGCTCGAAGTCGACACGCTGGTGGCGCTTGTCGAGCGCTACGAGGCGGGACGGTTTTCTTCGGCGGATGTGCTGCGCATCGTCGTGGCGGGGCTCCGGGGCGGCGGCTGGAAGGGCGGCTATGACGACATCCTGACCGCGGAGATCGCGGGCGGCCCGCTGGAGGCGGCCCGCGTGGGCGCAGAGCTGATCGCGCGCGCCTTCACGGTGCCCGCGTAAACTCGAAGGGAGAACGTCATGGGGATGATTTCGGACAAGGGCGGGTTCGAATGGCCCGCGCTGATGCGGCTCGGGATCAAGGGGCTGGGGCTGAGGCCCTCTGAGTTCTGGGCGCTCACCCCGGCCGAGCTTTTGCTCATGCTGGGGGCGGGCAGCGGCACGGCACCGATGGGCCGCGCGCGGCTTGAGGAACTGGCGAAGGCCTTTCCCGACGAAGATGGAATGAAAGGGCAAGATCATGGCTGACGAGTTGAACGGCACGGATATCAACGGCTTGAGCATCTTCGAGGATCGGGTCGAACAGATGGAGAGCGCCATCGGCGGGGCGGAGGCCATGGCGGCAGCGTTCAATCAGGAAATGCTGCGGCTTCAGGCGACGGTGGCGGAGACGCAACGTGAGGTCTCGAAGCTCGAAAGCGGCATTTCGCGCGGCCTCAAGAAGGCGATCGACGGGCTGGTGTTCGACGGCGACACGCTGGCCGAGGCGTTGAAAGGGCTTGGGCAGTCGATGCTGGTGGCGGCCTATAACGCCGCCGTGACGCCGGTGACGAGCCATTTCGGATCGGTGTTGGGCTCCGGGCTCGAAGGCATCATCCAGAGCCTTCTGCCCTTCGAGAAGGGCGGGGCTTTTGCGCAGGGCAAGGTCATGCCTTTCGCCAACGGCGGCGTGGTGTCCAGCCCGACCTATTTCCCGATGCGCGGCGCCACGGGGCTGATGGGAGAGGCCGGCGCTGAGGCGATCATGCCGCTCACCCGTGGCGCCAATGGCAAGCTTGGCGTGCAGGCGTCAGGGGCGTCGCGGCCCGTCAATATCACGATGAATGTGACCACGCCCGATGTCGCGGGCTTCCAGCGCAGCCAGTCGCAGGTGGCCGCCCAGTTGAGCCGCGCCTTGGGCCGTGGTTCGCGCAACCAGTAACGCAATCGGACATTTAAGGCGCCATTCGGAGGGTAGACCATGGGTTTTCATGATGTGAGATTTCCGGCCAATCTGAGCTTTGGCTCCGTCGGCGGACCGGAGCGGCGCACCGATGTGGTGACGCTCGCGAACGGGTTCGAAGAGCGCAACACGCCCTGGGCGCATTCGCGCCGCCGCTATGATGCGGGGCTGGGGATGCGTTCGCTCGACGACATTGAAACGCTGATTGCGTTTTTCGAGGCGCGGCAAGGCCAGCTCTATGGGTTTCGCTGGAAGGACTGGTCGGATTACAAGACCTGCAAACCCTCCGTTGCGACCGGTTTCGAGGATCAGGTGATCGGCGAGGGCGATGGTGAGACCACGGTGTTTCAGCTTTCGAAAACCTACCGCTCCGGCACGACCGCCTATGTCCGTCCGATCAAGAAACCAGTGCTGGGCACGGTTCTGATCGGTGTCGGCGGGCAGCAGGCGTTTGAGGCGGTCGAATGGGAGGTGGACACCACCACCGGCCTGGTTACCTTTGGCATGCCACCCACTGGCGGGGCCGAGATCACCGCAGGCTTCGAATTCGACGTGCCGGTGCGGTTCGACACCACCAGCATTTCGACGTCGGTCTCTTCGTTTCAGGCGGGCGAAGTGCCGAACGTGCCGGTTGTGGAGGTGCGTGTCTGATGGCCTTTTCCGAAGAGCTTCAAACCCATCTCGCCTCGGGCGTGACGACGCTGTGCCGGGCCTGGGCCTTGGTGCGGCGCGATGGCGAGACCTATGGATTCACCGATCACGACAACGACCTGACGTTCGAGGGTGTGACGTTCAAGGCCGACACAGGCCTGACCGCCAATGCGCTTGAGCAATCCACCGGGCTTTCGGTCGACAACACCGAGGCGCTGGGCGCGCTTTCCGCTGCGGCGGTGACCGAAGAGGACATCCGCGCCGGGCGGTTCGACGGGGCGCATGTGCGCTCCTGGCTGGTGAACTGGGCCGACGTCTCTGAACGTGCGCTGCTGTTTCAGGGCAGCTTTGGCGAGATCACCCGTGTGTCGGGCGGATTTCGCGCCGAGCTGCGCGGCCTGACCGAGGAGTTGAACCAGCCGCAGGGCCGGGTCTATCAGGCCGGGTGCTCCGCCATTCTGGGCGGCACGGGCTGTGGCTTTGACACGTTGCAGCCCGGCTATGTCACCGAAGTGGCGGTCGAGAGTGTCGAGAAGGGTAAGATCTTTGCTTTCGCCGATCTCACCGGCTTTGACGACCGCTGGTTCGAGCGGGGTCGTTTCACGGTGCTAACGGGCGCGGCGGCGGGGCTTGTGGGGCTCGTGAAGAACGATCGTCTCTCCGCCGATGGTCGCAGGGTCGAGCTTTGGGAAGAGCTGCGCGCCGAGATTGCCCCGGGCGACACGATCCGCATCGAAGCGGGCTGTGACAAACGCGCGACGACCTGTCGGCTCAAGTTCGACAACTTCCTGAATTTCCGGGGCTTCCCGCATATTCCGGGCGATGATTGGCTGGCCTCCTATCCGGTGCGCAGCGGCAAGAACGATGGCAGCAGCCGTTCCGGGGGACTGTTCGACCTGAGTGATTTTGAAAGCCCGTTTTGAGGGAGAGGCAGATGACTGATTTGAGGATTGCGGAGCGCGCCCGGGCCTGGATCGGCACGCCCTACCTGCATCAGGCCTCCTGCAAGGGGGCGGGGACGGATTGTCTTGGGTTGCTGCGCGGCATCTGGCGCGAGGTGTATGGTGCCGAACCCATCGGGATTCCGGCCTATACGGCAGACTGGAGCGAACCGCAGCGGGACGAAAGCCTGTTGCGTGCCGCGCAGTCCATTCTGATCGAGAAACCGCTCGCCGAGATGGTCTCGGGCGATGTGTTGCTGTTCCGGATGCGGCAGGGCGCGGTGGCCAAGCATCTTGGCGTGCTGGGCCGGGTCGGAGACGCGCCGACATTTATCCATGCCTATAGCGGTCATGGCGTTCTTGAGAATGCCCTGAGCGCGCCCTGGCGTCGCCGGATCGTCCGGTGTTTCGCCTTTCCATCCGTTCACGACAGCGAGGGAGATCTCTGATGGCGACGATCGTACTTTCCGCCGCAGGCGCAGCGCTTGGGGCCTCCGTCGGGGGCGGTGTCTTCGGGCTTTCTTCCGTGGTGATCGGCCGGGCGATCGGCGCGACCATCGGTCAGGCCATCGACCAGCGCCTGATGGGCGTCGGCAGCCAGACCGTCGAAACCGGACGGGTCGAACGGTTTCGCCTCACCGGTGCCTCCGAAGGTACGGCGGTGGCGCAGGTCTATGGCCGGATGCGGGTTGGCGGTCAGGTGATCTGGGCGACGGAGTTTCAGGAGAACACATCGAAGAGCAAGGTGGGCGGCAAGGGCACCGCGCCCAGCACGACGGTGAAGGAATACAGCTATTCCGTCTCGCTTGCCGTGGCGCTTTGCGAGGGCGAGATCATTCGTGTGGGCCGGGTCTGGGCCGATGGCTCGGAGATCGACAAAAGCACTCTGACCATGCGGGCCTACACCGGCTCCGAGGACCAGTTGCCGGATGCCAAGATCGAGGCGGTCGAGGGCGCGGGGACGGTGCCGGCCTATCGCGGCATCGCCTATGTGGTGCTTGAGGATGTGGATCTGACGCCCTTCGGCAACCGCGTGCCGCAGTTCACTTTCGAGGTGATCCGCGCGGATCAGGCCGAGGCCCCCTCCGATCTCACCCATCTGGTGCCCGCCGTGGCAATGATCCCCGGCACCGGCGAATATGCTTTGGCGACCGAACCGGTGTATCTGAAGGACGGGGCGGGCGGTGTGCTTGTCTCCAACATGAATTCCGCCTCGGGGCAGAGCGATTTCACCACCTCGCTCGACACCATGACCGAGGAATTACCGAACTGTGGCTCGACCTCGCTTGTGGTGTCGTGGTTCGGGAGCGATCTGCGCTGTAGCACATGTCAGATTCAGCCCAAAGTCGAACAAACGGCACGCGACTCCAGGGATATGGCGTGGAAGGTCTCCGGGCTGACACGCGCCACTGCGGCCACGATCCCGCGCGATGCGGAGGATCGGGTGATCTATGGCGGCACGCCGACCGATCAGTCGGTGGTGCAGGCGATCCGGGCGCTGCATGAGGCGGGGCAGGAGGTGATGTTCTACCCGTTCATCCTGATGGATCAGATGGAGGGCAACGGGTTGATTGATCCGTGGACCGGCGAAGAAGAGCAACCGGCTTTGCCCTGGCGTGGGCGGATCACCACGTCTTTGGCGCCCGGTGTGGCGGGCACGACGGACGGCACCGCCGCTGCCGAGGCCGAGGTTGCAGCGTTTTTCGGCACCGCACAGGTGAGCGATTTCACCCCGCTGAGCCGGACCGTGAGCTATAGTGGGCCTGCGGAGTTTTCCTTCCGCCGGATGATCCTGCATTACGCGCATCTCTGTGCACTGGCGGGGGGCGTCGAGTCCTTCTGTATCGGTTCCGAGATGCGTTCTCTCACCCGGATTCGCGGCGTCTCGGGATTTCCGGCGGTGGATCATTTGATCCAGCTCGCGGCCGATGTGCGCACCATTCTCGGACCCGCGTGCAAGATCGGCTATGCCGCCGACTGGTCGGAATATTTCGGCTATCAGGCCGACGGCAATCTCTATTACAACCTCGATCCCTTGTGGGCCGACGCCAATATCGACTTCATCGGCATCGACAATTACATGCCGCTGTCGGACTGGCGCGAGGGTGACGATCACCTCGATGCGGATTGGGGTTCGATTTACAATCTCGACTACCTCAAATCCAATATCGAGGGTGGCGAGGGCTATGACTGGTATTACGCGCATGAGAACCATGACGCGGCCCAGATCCGCACGCCGATCGCTGATGGCGCCTATGGCGAGGATTGGGTGTACCGCTACAAGGACATGCGCGGCTGGTGGCAGAACGACCACCACGAGCGGATCAATGGGGTGCGCAGCGAGACACCGTCGCTTTGGGTGCCGCGATCGAAACCGATCTGGTTCACCGAATTCGGCTGTGCCGCGATCGACAAGGGCACCAACGAGCCGAACAAGTTCCTCGATGCGAAATCCTCGGAAAGCGCGCTTCCGGCCTATTCGAACGGGCGGCGCGACGATTTCATCCAGTTGCAATATGTCCGGGCGATGACCGAATATTGGGGAGATACGGCGCATAACCCGACCTCCGATGTCTATGGCGGTGCGATGATCGACATGAGCCGCGCCCATCTCTGGGCCTGGGATGCGCGGCCTTACCCGACTTTCCCGTCGACCACCTCCGTGTGGTCGGATGGTGACAATTACGCCCGTGGTCATTGGCTCAACGGCCGCTCCACCGCGCGCTCACTGGCCGATGTTGTGACCGAGATCTGCGCCCGCTCCGGGGTAGATGAGATTGACACGTCTGAGCTTTGGGGCGTGCTGCGCGGTTATAGCGTCTCCGACATTTCCGGCGCGCGGTCGGCGCTGCAACCCCTGATGCTGGCCTATGGGTTCGAGGCGATCGAGCGTGAGGGACAGTTGGTGTTCCGGTCGCGGGATGGCAAATCCATGCTCGATCTGAGTGAAGACCAACTGGCCGACAGCGAGGAGCTCGACGGCATTCTGGAACGCGTGCGCGCCCCCGAGGCTGAGGTCGCGGGACGGGTACAACTCACCTTCGTGGATGCCGATGACGACTATGGCGCACGCTCCGAGGAGGCGATTTTTCCGGATGAGGAAACCCGGCTGATCTCGCGCTCCGAATTGCCTCTGGCGCTCAGCCGGGCCGAGGGGCGGCAGATCACCGAGCGCTGGCTGTCCGAATCCCGCGTGGCGCGCGACACGGCGCGGTTCGCCCTGCCGCCTTCGCTGATGGCGGTGGGTGCAGGCGATGTGATCATGCTCAGGAGCGCGGAGGGCGATCTGCGCTACCGGATCGACCACGTCACCCTCGGCGCGCAGCAACAGATTGAGGCGGTCCGCGTCGAACAGGAGATCTATGAGCCCTCCGAGGCGGTCGAGGAGATCGTCGAGGCCAAGGCCTTCTCCGCCCCCGTGCCGGTCTATCCGCTGTTTCTCGATCTGCCGCTTCTGACCGGCAGTGAGGTGCCCTATGCGCCGCATATCGCGGTGACGGCGGACCCCTGGCCGGGATCGGCGGCGGTCTATGCCTCGGCTTCCGACAGCGGCTATGAACTGAACACACTCCTGCCGATCTGGTCCACCATCGGGGTCACGTTGACGGCGCTGGAGGCGGCCACGCCCGGTCTCTGGGATCGCGGCGCTGCGCTTCGGGTCCGATTGACCAAGGGGGAGCTGTCCTCCGCGGAGATGCTCGATGTGCTCAATGGCGACAATGTCGCGGTGATCGGCGATGGCACCTCGGCCAATTGGGAAGTGTTCCAGTTCGCCACGGCCGAGCTGGTCGCGCCGCTGACCTACGATCTGACGCTCAGGCTGCGCGGGCAATTGGGCTCTGACGGTCTAGGCACGGGCGGGCTGACGCCCGGCTGGTCCATCGGATCGCGTTTTGTGCTCCTGGACAGCACGTTGCGGCAGATCGACATTGCGCAATCCGCGCGCGGGTTGGCCTGGCATTACCGCATCGGCCCGGCCAGCCGGGGCTATGACGATCCGAGCTACGAGCATTATGTCGAGGCCTTCGACGGCATCGGCCTGCGCCCCTATGCCCCTGCGCATCTCAGCGCCCGGCACACAAGCTCCGGCGATACGGAGGTGAGCTGGGTCCGGCGCACGCGGATCGACGGCGACAGTTGGCAATCCTACGAGGTGCCGCTGGGCGAGGCCATCGAACTGTATCTTGTGCGGGTGGTGCAAGGCGGGGCTGTCCTGCGCGAGACCACCGTCACCAGCCCGGCCTGGACCTACACGGCCGGACAGAAATCGAGCGACGGTGTGACTGGCGCTTATGACATCCACGTTGCCCAAATCTCCGACAGCTTCGGGGTGGGCCTCTTCCGGGAGATCGAGATCCATGACTGACACACCCCGCTTCGCCCTGCCGTTGCTTGAGGCCTCTCAGGCGCAGAAACATGTCACCATGAACGAGGCGCTGGCCCGTCTCGACGGGTTGATGCAGCTCACGCTGATCTCCGTGACCGAGACCACGCCGCCCACGACCCCGCAGGAGGGCGAGGCATACGGTGTGCCGGCCTCTGCGGTCAATGACTGGGCCGGTCAGGACGGGAGCATCGCGCTTTATGTTAACGGCGGCTGGGCCTTCGTGCCCGCCACGCTCGGCATGCGCGCTTATGTCGCCGATCAGAACGGCTGGGCCGGGTTCGATGGCAGTGACTGGGTGCTGGGCCTCATCACGCTTTCGGCTCATGGGGCGGGCATGGTGCAAAAGGTGATCGAGGTGGATCACACGCTCACCGCGGGCACCACCTCCGCGGTGAGCTATGCCATCCCCGGCCAGTCGGTGGTCTACGGCGTCACCGGGCGGGTTCTTTCGGACATCACCGGCACCGGGCTGACCGGGTTTTCCCTTGGTGTGGCCGCCTCGTCGAACCGCTACGGGTCCGGTCTGTCGCTGACTCAAGGAAGCTGGCTGCGCGGGCTGACCGGCAATCCGCTGACCTACTATGGCTCCGAGGATCTGATCCTCACCGGCGAGGGCGGCGATTTCGACGCGGGCGGGGTGATCCGTCTGGCCCTCCATTGCGTGCAGTTCTCGCTGCCGTCGGAGTGAGGGCCAAAGGCCCCTGAAACGGCCCCGTGCAGAATTGCGCGGGGCTTTTTTCTGTCTTGTGCACTTGCGCTTTGGAAACCGGACCTATCTATAGTAAGCTCCTGACAAAGAGGAAAAGCGCATGGCCAAGATCCGCACAACTCTCAAAGAACTCGATCCCGTCTGGAGCCGCATCGTTTCCGAGGCGCGCGAAGCTGTGGATGCCGAGCCGCTACTGGGCGGGTTGGTGCATGCCTGCATCCTGCATCATGCGACGCTCGAAGATGCGCTGGCCTATCGGATCGCGCAGAAACTCGCCTCCGGCGACATGTCCGAACAGCTCATTCGCGAGATTGCCGATCAGGCCTATGTCTCCGATCCTTCGCTCGCGGAGGCCGCGCGCGCCGACATCTGCGCCGTCTATGACCGCGATCCGGCCTGCCACCGCTACATTCAGCCCTTGCTCTATTTCAAAGGCTTTCAGGCGACCCAGGCGCATCGCGTCTCCAACTGGCTCTGGCGCGAAGGCCGTCGCGATCTGGCGTATTTCTTCCAGATGCGCATGTCCGAGCAATTTTCCGTCGACATCCATCCGGCCTGCCGGATCGGCAAGGGGCTGTTCCTCGATCATGCCCATGCGCTGGTCTTCGGGGAGACCGCAGTCATTGGTGACAATGTCTCGATCCTGCATGACGTGACGCTCGGCGGCACCGGCAAGGAGGATGAGGACCGTCATCCGAAGATCGGTGATGGCGTGCTGATCGGTGCGGGAGCCAAGGTTCTGGGCAATATCCGCATCGGCTGCTGCTCGCGCATCGCAGCGGGGTCCGTCGTGCTGAACGAAGTGCCGCCCGCCACCACCGTTGCGGGTGTGCCCGCCAAGGTCGTGGGCGAAGCGGGCTGTTCGCAGCCGTCGATCTCTATGAACCAGCTCATCGGTGCGCGCACCGGCGATCAGGGCTGAGACGCAGACGGACGACGTCACGATGGATGTGAAATCTTTGCTCGCATCGGGCTATCGACGGGTTTTCGCAAAGCCGCACCGGCCCGATCCCGCGCCGTTGATCGTGGTGATGATCCCGCTGGTCGGCAAGGCGCGGGCGCAGGACTGGCAGAGGGTGTGCGACATTCTCGAGGGCACACTGGCCTCGCTCCGGGCGCAGTCGTACCAGAATTTCGAAGTGATCCTGTGCTCGCAGGACCGACCGGGGAATTTCCCCGATCAGGACGGCTACCATTTCCTGCCCGCGCCACCCCACACTGGCGCGGCGAATATCTCGGATCAGCGGGTGAAGGCCCGGCTGATGGCCGAATATGCGGCGCGCCGCTTCGATCGGTTCAGCTATGTCATGCATCTCGACGCCGACGATCTGCTGCATCCGGATCTGTTCCGCTATGTGGCGGAGGACAACAACGGGCGCGGCTATCTGATCGAACAGGGCTATATGGTGGATGCGCCGAGCGGACGCATCGCGCCGATGGGCCGGGCGATCGGCGGGGAGCATGATCTTTGGGAACATTGTGGCTCCTGCGCGTTTTTCGCGGTGGACTGGGGCAAACAGGCTTTTCCGGTGTTCTATATGCGCATGCTTGGCAAGGGGCATATGAACTACGCGAAAAGGTCCGAACGCCTCGGCTATCCATTGGCTCCGGTTCCGTTCCCGGCGGTGCTCTACATGGTGAACCATGGGGACAACATGCAGCTTCGCAAAGGCCACGACAAGCTGCTCTACCTCACCCATCTCGAAATCACCGACCCCGAACGCATCGCCGCCATTCGCAAAGACTTTGCGCTCTCCGAGGAGACCACGGGGAGCGCATGAGCATCGGGGCGAGCCGATCCCTCAGGCCTTCAGTGCGTCATAGGCCTCCAACGCCTTGATCCCGTACATGAAGGACGGGCCGCCACCCATCAGAATCGCGACGCCGACCGTTTCCGCGATTTCCTCGCGTGTGGCGCCCGCGTCGATTGAGGCCTTGACGTGAAAACCGATGCAGTTGATGCATTGCTTGGTGATGCCGAT
This sequence comes from Celeribacter ethanolicus, assembly GCF_002407265.1. Taxonomy (NCBI): domain Bacteria; kingdom Pseudomonadati; phylum Pseudomonadota; class Alphaproteobacteria; order Rhodobacterales; family Roseobacteraceae; genus Celeribacter; species Celeribacter ethanolicus. The sequence goes on along the minus strand of NZ_CP022196.1, from coordinate 1,316,998 downwards.
GGCGAGGGCCTGAAGCTCCTTATGTTTCACCGGGATCGCCCCTTCGGCGGTCGCTGCATGGTGCAGGGCGTTGAAGCCTTCCCCGACCGCAGGCGATCCTTGCCCGAACGCCATCATGGCGTTTTGCACACCTTCGAGTTCCTTTGACCAGTCCATAATGGGCCTCCTTTGTGACGGCCTGCCACGAGAACCTTGCCGCTCAGAGGTCAGGCCACTTTCCAAGGGCACTCTAACAGGGCGGAAGGGAGGGGGATTTGAGACGGATCATGTTGGAATAATATTTTCCCCGTCGACAAACCTGTTAGGCAAGGGGAGAAAGCGCTCGAGCTTCGGCAAAAATCTTTTCGAAATCATCGCCCGACAAGGTGAGGTCAAAACTGCCGAAACCATATTCCCTGCACCCAAGGCTGCGCGCATGGTTGTACAGATTTTCAGCAGTGATGGCTCGCGTTTGATTGCTCTTGTCCACCAAGTTGACCTCTAACTCTCCAAAGTTCATCGGCGCAGGTGTCAGTGTACGTGTCTCTTCCGTCACTGTGAAAAAATGTCGATCAGGCGGCGCATCTTGCTGAGGTCTGCCTTTGAGGCGATCCAAAAGACGCCGCTTTGGCGCTTTGAAGGTCATGGTGAATATTTGCGCGGGATATATATCTTCGACGTCGTCGATCTGTTGAAGGGCAATGCCTTCCAGCATGAGCCTGTCGATTTCGCTCAGGCGGTCTTGTGCACTGAGTGCCTTTGATGTTGGGAGGGCGAAAGGGCGTTTGTAACCGAAGACGGTCGAATATTGATCTGTGATCTGACTGCCAGATTGCGCCATGAGCAGTTGCGCTTCGTTTTCTCGTGCGGCGATCCAATCCTCACCGCCATATTCCGCAATGCGTTCAGCCGGTATCGCGAGCTCATCGTCCTCTGCGTAAACTTCGGCTTGCGTTCTCTTGGCGATGACCGAGGCGATCTCCCGAGCCAGATACGCGTCGATGCGGGGTGTGAACGCGTTCAGACCGATGTCATAGCCATCATTCGTTTCATAAAGGATCACCCCGCGCAGGGATTGCCCTGGGTGATAAAAGACCGTCCCGGCGTCTGTTTGTAGGGCGGCGACATCGCTCTTGGTGAGCGCGCTGAGAATATCGTCCGTTGTGATCTTACTTTGGGTTTTCAATGCAAAATAGAAGCTCAAACCAGAAACCTTTGAAAAGGATGATGTTTATTATTTCCCGATGTTATCCAATGTTAATGTGGAAACAATAAAAAAGCCCCGCTTTGGCGGGGCTTTTTTGCGATTTACGTTGTGGTACGATTTACGCCAGCATCGCCACCGGATTTTCCAGGTTCTCGACGATGGCTTTCAAAAGCTCCGCGCCCAAAGCCCCGTCGATCACGCGGTGGTCCACCGACATGGTGACAGACATCACGGTCGCAACCTTGATCTCGCCATCCGCGCCGACCACCGGTTTCTTCACCCCGGAGCCGACGGCCAGAATACCGGCATGCGGCGGGTTCACGATGGCGTCGAAATTGTCGATGCCGAACATGCCGAGGTTCGAGATCGCGAAGGACCCGCCCTGATACTCCTGCGGCGCAAGTTTGCGGTCGCGTGCACGGGTGGCCAGATCCTTCATCTCTTTCGACAAGGCCGAGAGCGATTTCATGTCGGCGTCTTTCAACACTGGCGTAAACAGCCCGCCTTCGACCGCCACAGCGACAGCCACGTCAGAGGCTTTCATCTGCAACACCCGGTCACCGGCCCAAACAGCATTGGCGGTCGGCACTTCTTGCAGCGCATTCGCCACCGCCTTGATGATGAAATCATTGACCGAAAGCTTCACGCCCTTGCCTTCGAGCTGCTTGTTCAGCTCGCCCCGGAATTTCATCAGCGCATCGAGCTGAATGTCGCGGCGCAGGTAGAAATGCGGGATGGTCTGCTTGGCTTCCGTGAGACGCGCGGCGATGGTTTTGCGCATGCCGTCGAGTTTGATTTCCTCGTATTCGCGACCCTCGTACATCTTCGCGACCATATCCGCCGACGGGCCAGCAGGCGCTGCTGCGGCGGCAGCCGGGGCAGGGGCAGCCGCTTTCGGTGCTTCGGCTTTCGGCGCTGCTGTGGCATTCTCCACATCGGCTTTCACGATACGGCCTTTCGGACCGGAGCCCGAAATCTCAGAGAGGTCGAGACCCTTCTGCGCCGCAATGCGACGCGCCAGAGGCGAAGCAAAGATGCGCTCGCCAGAGGCCGCTTTGGGCGCTGCCGGGGCAGGGGCCGCCGCTGTGGCGGGCGCCTCAGCTTTCGGGGCTTCTTCCGCCGCCAGAGCGGGCGTAGAGGCGCCGACAGTCTCAGCGGCAGAGGCGTCTTCGCCCTCTTCCAAAAGCACCGCAATCGGCGCGTTCACTTTCACGCCCTCGGTGCCTTCCGCCACGAGGATTTTCCCCATGACACCTTCGTCCACGGCTTCGAATTCCATCGTCGCCTTGTCGGTCTCGATCTCTGCGATCACGTCGCCGGAGGAGATGGTATCCCCCTCCTTCACGAGCCATTTCGCCAGCGTGCCTTCCTCCATCGTCGGAGACAGCGCGGGCATCAAAAGTTCAATAGCCATAACGGGTTCTCCTTAGCGGTAGGTGACTTCTTTGCAGGCAGCCACGACGTCGTCGGTGGTCACAAGCGCGAGTTTTTCGAGGTTGGCAGCGTAGGGCATCGGCACATCTTTACCGGCGCAGTTGATCACCGGCGCGTCGAGATAATCGAAGGCACGCTGCATGATCGTGGCGGAGATGTGGTTGCCGATGGAGCCGACCGGCCAGCCTTCTTCGACGGTCACACAGCGGTTGGTCTTCATCACGGAGGCCAGCACGGTGTCATAGTCGATAGGGCGGAGCGTCCGCAGGTCGATGACCTCGGCGGAAATGCCCTCTTCGGCCAGCTTGTCGGCGGTCTCCAAAGCGTAGGTCATGCCGATCCCGAAGGAGACGATGGTCACATCCGTGCCTTCACGCCAAATGCGGGCCTTGCCGAAGGGAATGGTGAAATCTTCAAGATCCGGCACCTCGAAGGATTTGCCGTAGAGAATTTCGTTCTCAAGGAAGATCACCGGGTTCGGATCGCGGATCGCGGTTTTCATCAGGCCTTTGTAGTCGGCTGCCGAGTAGGGCATCACGACTTTCAGGCCCGGAATTTGCGCATACCAGGCGGCGTAATCCTGCGAGTGCTGCGCACCGACGCGGGCGGCGGCGCCGTTCGGCCCCCGGAACACCATCGGCGCGCCCATCTGACCGCCGGACATGTAAAGCGTCTTGGCGGCGGAGTTGATCAGGTGGTCGATGGCCTGCATCGCGAAGTTGAAGGTCATGAATTCGACGATCGGTTTCAACCCGCCAAAGGCCGCACCGGTCGCGATCCCGGCAAAGCCGTGCTCGGTGATCGGCGTGTCGATCACGCGTTTCGAGCCGAATTCGTCCAGCATACCTTGGGAGATTTTGTACGCACCCTGATACTCGGCGACCTCTTCCCCCATGAGGAAGACGTTTTCATCCCGGCGCATCTCTTCGGACATGGCGTCGCGCAGCGCTTCGCGCACGGTCTGGGTCTTCATCTTCGTGCCTTCCGGGAAATCCGGGGAGGCTTTGGAGACGACTGCGACGGGCGCTGCGGCTTTCGCCGGGGTGCTTGCCGGCGCCTCTGCGGCCGCAGGAGCCGCAGCGGCCGGGGCAGGGGCCGCCACATCGTCGGCGCTTTCGCCCTCTTCCACGAGGATCGCGATCACCTCATTGACCTTCACACCTTCGGTGCCTTCGGCCACAAGGATCTTGCCGACGATGCCCTCGTCGACTGCCTCGAATTCCATCGTGGCCTTGTCGGTTTCAATTTCTGCGATGATGTCGCCGGCGGAGACGGTGTCGCCTTCCTTGACGAGCCATTTCGCGAGCGTGCCTTCTTCCATGGTCGGAGAGAGGGCGGGCATCAGAAGTTCGGTTGCCATGGTCGTATCTCCTCCGGATCAGGCGCTGTGCGGCGGAATTTCATCCGCGTAAATGTCGGTCCAAAGCTCTTCGAGCGCCGGTTCCGGGCTGGCTTTCGCAAATTCCGCAGATTCGTTGACCACGGCCTTGATGTCCTTGTCGATCGCCTTGAGGTCTTCCTCAGACGCATGTCCCCCGGTCAGAAGGATCGCGCGCACGGCTTCGATCGGATCGCGTTCCTCGCGCATTTTCTGCACTTCCTCGCGGGTCCGGTATTTCGCCGGGTCGGACATGGAGTGACCGCGATAGCGATAGGTTTTGACCTCAAGAATGTACGGCCCTTTGCCCGCGCGGCAATGCGCGACGGCGCGCTCACCGGCCTCTTTCACGGCCAGAACGTCCATGCCGTCGACTTCCTCGCCTTCGATTCCGTAGGCCGCGCCGCGTTCCCAGTAAGACGGGGATTTCGTCGAGCGTTGAGTCGAGGTGCCCATGGCGTATTGGTTGTTTTCAATGACGAAAATGACCGGAAGGTCCCAGATTTCCGCCATGTTGTAGGTCTCGGCCACCTGGCCCTGGTTGGCCGCGCCATCGCCGAAATAGGCGAAGGTCACGTTGTCATTGCCTTTGTACTTGTCGGAGAACGCAAGCCCCGCGCCAATCGGCACCTGTGCGCCGACGATGCCGTGACCGCCGTAGAAATGCTTCTCTTTCGAGAACATGTGCATCGAGCCGCCCTTGCCCTTGGAATAGCCGCCCTCACGCCCCGTCAGCTCGGCCATCACGCCGTTCGGGTCCATGCCGCACGCGAGCATATGGCCGTGGTCGCGATAGGAGGTCACGCGCTTGTCGCCCTCTTTCGCGGCGGCTTCAAGCCCTACCACGACGGCTTCCTGACCGATATAAAGGTGGCAGAACCCGCCGATGAGGCCCATGCCGTAAAGCTGGCCGGCCTTTTCCTCGAAACGACGGATAAGAAGCATGTCTTTATAATAGGCGAGCAGCTCGTCTTTCGACACATTGGCCGTGCTCGCCGGTTTGGATGCTGTTTTACGGGGTGCCATCAGGCCTCCTCCTCCAAGATCACGGCTGATAGTTTAGTGTTAAACTATACGATAAAGGAGGCGGGGCTTGAATGCACGAATTTTCTGCTATGCGCTGCGGGAGGCAGCTATGCGTTTGGGGAATGTCGGGGTGGGGGAAGGCGAGGCTTGACGTAATATGAGTTTGGTTCTCAAGTTAAATCTCTAGATATTGAAAACTAAAACATAAGCGGAGGAAATCTAAATGAAGGTCGTAGTGGAATTCTCGCCGGAAGCGCTTTTCACAAAAGATATGGAGGCACAGGCATTTCCCCCATCGGTCGAGGCGCTGGTAGCATCAACGCGTGCTGATTTTTTGAATTTGAAGGAGAGTAATCCGAAAGCTTATTTTGATTTGGAGCAAAAGATAATCAGTACTGGTGGATTAAAGGCTGAATATGAACCATGTGGCACCTGTCAGCACGGTGGGGGCGTTGTGAACTACTATGACGGTAGTGGTGGTCGTATTCCAGATCGTTCTACTTGTTTAGCGTGCCCTTGATCCTCACCCGCGACAATACCCCAACTGCGCCTCATACCGCGCCGCTCGTGCAGCCACGCCATCCGCCGTGTTCAAAAGCCATGTCTTGCCGTTGTGCGAGCCGCGGGCGTAGCCTGTGCGGCCTTCGTGATAGGCCAGATAGCTGTTGCGGGCGTCGGTGTTGGCGATCCCCAAGGCGGCGTTGTTGGTCGAGACATACCAGCCGATGAAATCGGTGGCGTCGCGGATGTTGCTGCGGCTGGCACCGGCGCGGCCCGGGCCGTTGCGGTAATCGTCCCATGTGCCGTCGAGCGCCTGAGCATAGCCCCGCGCCGAGCTGGCCCGGCCTTTCGGGATGATGAACAGCACATAGCGTTTCGGCGGGCGGGCGGTCGCGCGGAAGGTGGATTCCTGATAGATCAGCGCCATTTGCACATGCACCGGCACACCCCATTTGCGTTCTGAGGCCTCAAGCGCCCTTTGGTAATGGGGGCGCTCGCGGAAGATCGCACAGGCGTCTTCCGGGTTTGCAGGTGCGCCGCCGTAGCCGCCGCCACAGGCGGACAGTGTCAACAGGCCAGCCCCGCCGAGGATCATGCGGCGGCGGGTGAGGAGGAGGGCAAATTCTCTGTCTCTCTGTGTCATCTTTTGCCTTTCGGGGCAGGGGATGTCAGCGAATGACGATCTCGTCGGTGCGCAGATACCCGAGGATGTCGCGCGCTTGTTCGTCCAGCAAATCGAGATCGAGGTAGGTGTCAGACATGCGCAGGGTCTTGTTGCGCATCACCGCAAGCTCATCGTCGAGCTTGCCGCTCACCGTTTGCAGTTGAGACAATTCTGCCTCGATCTGCAAACGGCGAAACAGCCCGTATTCCCCCTGCACGGCGGCAAAGGTGAAATAGCCACCGAGGGTGACCATGACGCCACTGTACAACAGCACAGTCAGCGACGGGCGTTTGCGCGGATGAGCCATGATAGGCTTCTTACCTTTGTATGAAAGGTGCCTGACCACGATGGGTAAGTCACCTGCTCTGCCTCACGGGGCTTTCTCTTTGGCGGATCGCCTCCGTAACCTGTTTATGACACAGGCGATTCTCTCTGTGAATCCCAAAAACGAATCATCTGCAAAAAAATGCTGAAACGAAAAAGGCGCCCCCTGAGGGACGCCTGATTTTCCGATTAGCCTGTGATCCCGGGCGCGGCGGTTCAGCCTGCGATGGAGGCCTTGTAGATACCGTCCACGGCGGCGGCGAGCATGTCGTTGAACTCCGCGTCGCTCTGTTTGGCGTTCAGCCCTTCGGACAGCGCGCGGGAGAAGGATGCGATCATGCCGGTGTTTTTCGACAGGATGTCGTTGGCTTCGTCACGGGCATAGCCGCCGGACAGCGCCACAACTTTCAGAACGCGCGGGTGATCGACCAGCGGTTTGTAGAAATTCGCCTCGGTCGGCAGGGAGAGTTTCAGCATCACCTGCTTGTCTTCCGGCATGGCGTCGAGATGTTTGAGGATCTCTTCGCGCAGGATCGCTTCGGCCTCGGCCTTGTCGGCAATCGTGATGGTCACTTCCGGCTCGAGGATTGGCATCAGACCGGCGGCGATAACCTGATCGCCCACAGCGAATTGCTGATCCACCACGGCTTTGATGCCTTCCGGGTTGGCGGCGTTGATCACGGAGCGCTCTTTGGTGCCGAACACGCCGAGTTTGAACGCGCGGGCCAGAAGATCGTCGAGACCCGGCATCGGTTTCATCAGTTGAACGCCATTGGCTTCGGCTTCGAGACCCTTGTCGATTTTGAGGAACGGCACAACGCCCTTCACATCCCAGAGGTAGGAGGGGGTCGGTTTGCCCTCGACCATACGGTCCATGGTCATTTCGAACAGGATCGCGCCGATCACCTTCTCGCCGGTAAAGGCCGGAGAGGTCATGATGCGGGAGCGCATCTCGTGGATCAGGTCGAACATCTGCTCTTCGCCGGAATATTCGTTTTCCTCGATGCCGTAGAGTTTCAGCGCTTTCGGGGTGGACCCGCCCGACTGGTCGAGTGCTGCGATGAAGCCCTGGCCTTCGCCGATTTTCGCGGTCATTTCCTGAATGGACATGTGTTTCCTCTTTTGGCTCAAATCTGTCCCGTGTGCGGGAATTCTGGAGTTCCTTACCGGGTTAACCCGCCCGGCATTCGGTCGCAATCGTGGTGGCGCTAACGCCTTGGAATTGTCACGTTTTTCTTTCCTTGGTGGCGCTAACGGGCGATTCCGCCCGGAAGCTAGCCCCTTTTGCGGGCATTCGGCATGATCTGACGCAACCCTCTTTGGCATAGCCGCCATGTCGCCGGATCAGGGTATGAAAAAGCCCGCGCGCGGCGGGCTTTTCAAACTTATCCAAGGGCGACGACGCCAGGAAGTTCTTTGCCTTCCATCCACTCGAGGAAGGCGCCGCCCGCCGTCGAGATATAGGTGAAGTCGTCGGCGGCCCCCGCCTTGTTGAGCGCCGCGACCGTGTCGCCGCCGCCTGCGACCGACACCAGCTTGCCGGCTTTCGACAGCTCGGCGGCCTTTTGCGCCGCCGCATTTGTCGCCATGTCGAAGGGCTCGATCTCGAAGGCGCCGAGCGGGCCGTTCCAGATCAGCGTCTTCGCGCCTTCAAGGATTTCGGCGATCTTCTCGACCGATTTCGGTCCGGCATCGAGAATCATCGCATCCGCCGGGCATTCGGTGACCGGCACGGTCTCGTTTTCGGCATTGGCCTTGAATTCGCGCGCCACAACCACATCGACAGGCAACACGATCTCGCAGCCCGCTTCACCGGCTTTCTTGGTGATCTCGCGGGCGGTCTCGGCCAGATCGTGTTCGCAGAGCGATTTGCCCACGTCGACGCCCTCGGCGGCGAGGAAGGTGTTCGCCATGCCGCCGCCGATTACCAGATAGTCTACCTTGCGCACCAGATTGCCCAGCAGATCGAGCTTGGTCGAGACTTTCGCCCCGCCCACGACCGCAACCACCGGACGCTCCGGCGTGGAAAGTGCGCTTTCGAGTGCGGAAAGCTCCGCCTGCATCAGGCGTCCGGCGCAGGAGGGCAGGAGTTTCGCCACGCCCTCGGTCGACCCATGCGCGCGGTGCGCGGCGGAGAAGGCGTCGTTGACATAGACGTCGCCAAGCGCCGCGAGGGAGGCGGCGAACTGGCCGTCATTGTCGGTCTCGCCCTTGTGAAATCGGGTGTTTTCCAGAAGGAGCACTTCGCCCTCGCCAAGCGCCGCAACGGCCTCCTTGGCCGGGCCGCCGATGCAGTCGGTGGCGAATTTCACCGGTACGCCCAGAACCTCGGCGACCGCATCCTTGATCAGACCGAGGCTCATCTCCGGCACTACCTCGCCTTTCGGGCGTCCGAAATGCGCCAGCAGAACCGGTTTGCCGCCCTTGGCGAGAATGTCGTCGATGGTGGGTTTGATCCGCTCGATCCGGGTGGCGTCGGTCACCTTGCCGTCCTTGACGGGCACGTTGATGTCGACGCGCGTCAGCACCACCTTGCCGGAGAGATCCATGTCGTCGAGGGTTTTCCAGGCCATATCGAAAAGTCCTTGTTAAGAAGGTTGGGCATCTGTCGTCACCTGTTTGACGGCTCCTCACCGCTTCGTCAACCGCGCGTGAGGCGCATGCGGGCACATCGCGCAGATCGGTCTTTCCCTTGACGCGCCCAGACACTAAACTGCGCTAAATTTTGACCCATTTCCACCCGGAGGAGGCATTTATGGCCGAGATCAAGGACCCCGAAAACACCATCATCATCACGCTCGACGGCGGGGATGTTGTCATCGAACTTCTGCCTGACATCGCACCGAAACATTGCGAGCGGATGAAGGAACTCGCGCGCGCCGGTGCTTATGACGGCGTGGTGTTCCACCGCGTGATCGACGGTTTCATGGCGCAGACCGGCGACGTGAAATTCGGCAACCAGAACAAAGAGTTCGAACTGCGCCGCGCAGGCACGGGCGGCTCCGATCTGCCGGACCTTCCGGCCGAGTTCTCCGGCATTCCGCACGATCGCGGCACCATCGGGGCGGCGCGGGCGCAGAACCCGAACTCCGCCAACTCGCAATTCTTCATCAACTTCAACGACAACCACTTCCTCAACCGCCAGTACACGGTCTATGGCCGCGTGATCTCCGGCATGGAGGCTGTCGACAAGATCACCCGTGGCGAGCCGCCGATGGTTCCGGATGCAATGATCTCCGTGAAGGTGGCCGCCGATGCTTAAATCTCTCACCCTGATTGCCGCTCTGGCGGCGGGTCCGGCCTTTGCCACCGGGCTCGACATCACCGTCGCGGGCGAGGCCAATGGCGTGGTTCACATCGACCTGTTCGAGGATGTGGCCCCGGATCATGTCGAGCAGATCACCAAGCTCGCCGCCGAAGGTGCCTATGACAATGTCGTGTTTCACCGCGTGATCGACGGCTTCATGGCGCAGACCGGCGATGTGCAATACGGCAAGATGGGCGCGCCCGATTTCTCCATGCAGATGGCCGGGCGCGGCGGGTCGAAATATCCGGACCTCAAAGCCGAGTTCTCCGATCTGTCCTTTGACGAGGGTGTCGTCGGTATGGCGCGCAGCCAGAACCCGAACTCCGCCAATGCGCAGTTCTTCATCATGTTCGCGCCCGCACCGCATCTGAACGGTCAATACACGGTGGTCGGCAAGGTGACCTCCGGCATGGAAATCGTTCACGCGATCAAGAAGGGCAGCGGCCCGAACGGTGCCGTGATCGGTCAGCCGGATGTGATGACCTCGGTGAAGGTCACGGACTGACGGCGAAAGCTGAGCTGAGAGATGAGAAAGGGCGCCACCGAGCGCCCTTTTTTAAAACTCGAAGCGGATCGCCGCATTGGCCAGCCCGTCGCCATCGCCATAGCCGCCGGAGAGATCGAGCGAGGTGGCGCCCCGCAGGTAGATATTCGCGCCCAGAAGCGCGACGCCCTCTTCCGGCTCTTCAATCGGAATGGAGACCAGTTCGGTCAGGGCTACCCGGTCGCTGACGGCATGCCGATAGGCCAGTTCCATCGCGGCAGAGGCATCGTTGGCCTCGTTATAGGACAGCGTGCCGGTAAAGTTGCCTGCACCCAGCGCCCGGCTGCCCTGCAATTTCGCATTGGCGTCCGAGTTGTCGCCGTCGACATATTCCAGCGCCGTCTCAATCCGCCAGCTGCCCGTCTCCCAGCCGCCACCGAGGCTCAGCACAGCGGTGTCATAGTCATCGACGTAATGCAGCGAGACAGCCAGATCGGTGTTTGCATAGCGCAGCCCGTAGGGCAGGAATTTGTTCTCGGTGATTGCTCCATCGGTCAACCGGCTGAACCCGCTGTCGGTGCGCGCGAGCGCCTCTGGCAACATCACATCGGCGATCAGAGGTCGCGCGAAACTGTCGTAAGCGGGACGGGGATTGCCAGCCTCGATGCGCGCGGAGCCAAAGCTATAGCTCAGTGCGCCATAGGTTTCATGCGTGCGCCCGAGCGTGCCGAAGGCGCCAAAACTCAGGCCCAACCCGTGCCAAGTGGTCGACCACGTGCCGTCGCCACCGAGCCAGACATCCTGATCCTCGATGTTGGACGCGCCAAGTGCGATCCAGCCGTCACCGGTAAGCCATGTGTCGGCCTGTGAGGCGGAGGCGAGGCTCGCGAGAGCAAATGTGAGAGCTGTGAGTCTGATCATGGTGGTTATTCTGCGCCTGAAACCGGAAAAAATCCATGAATTTCAAGTTAAAAAAACCGTGTGCGACCTGCATCGCACACGGTTGGAGAAGGTTTGTCGGGGGAGGTTTAGCCCTTGCAGACCACCAGGGCGTGACGTTTTTTACCCGCAGAAAGCTTCATCGGTTCTTGAAGCATCTCGGCCGTAACCAAGAGCCCCGCGTCCTTGTGATCCTCATCGTTCACCTTGGCACCGCCCTCGGCAAACAGGCGCTTCGCCGCCTTGCCGCTGTCGGCGAGGCCGGTTTTGACGAAGAGCTGGACGATGGAAATGCCGTTGCCGATCTCGCTCGCGCTCAGTTCCACGGTGGGAAGGTCATCGCCCACGCCGCCTTTCTCGAAGACCTCGCGCGCGGTGGCCTCGGCAGCCTGCGCCGCCTCGGCGCCGTGCAGGAGCGTCGTGACCTCATTGGCGAGGATGATCTTGGCTGCGTTGATCTCAGAGCCTTCGAGCGCGCCCAAGCGCTCGCACTCTTCAACCGGCAGATCGGTGTAGAGCTTGAGGAACCGGCCCGTGTCCGCGTCCGTGGTGTTGCGCCAGAACTGCCAGAATTCGTAGGGCGAGAGCATCTCGGCGTTGAGCCAGACGGCACCGCCTTGCGATTTGCCCATTTTGCGCCCGTCGGAGGTGGTCAGAAGCGGGGTGGTGAGGCCGTAAATCTCATTGTCCAGCACCCGGCGGGTCAGGTCGATGCCGTTGACGATATTGCCCCACTGATCCGAGCCGCCCATCTGCAACAGACAGCCATAGCGGCGGTTCAGCTCCAAAAAGTCATAGGCCTGCAAAATCATGTAGTTGAATTCGAGGAAGGACAGCGATTGCTCGCGATCCAGCCGTGATTTCACGCTTTCGAAGGACAGCATCCGGTTGACGGAGAAATGCCGCCCGATGTCGCGCAGGAAATCGAGGTAGTTGAGGTCATCCAGCCATTCGGCATTGTTGCGCATCAGCGCGCCGTTGCCGGGCTGGGTTTCGTCCTCGGCATAATCGAGGTAACGGGCAAAGACCTTTTGCATGCCGTCGATATTGGCGTCGATCTGCGCGGGAGACAGCAGCGGGCGTTCGTCGGAGCGGAAGGACGGGTCGCCCACCTTCGTCGTGCCGCCGCCCATGAGCGTGATCGGTTTGTTGCCGGTCTTCTGGAACCAGCGCAGCAACATGATGTTCAACAGATGCCCGACATGCAGCGACGCGGCGGTCGCGTCATAACCGATATAGGCGGTCACCATCCCGTTGCTCAGGGCTTCGTCCAGCTCTTGCAAATTGGTGCAATCGGCAAGAAATCCGCGCTCGATGATCACGCGCAGGAATTCCGATTTGGGATGGTAGGTCATCTCTCACATTTTCCATTCAATGGTCGGTCGCGGCCTGATATATCGGGGCACGCACCAAAGGGAAAGAGTGTGATGAGCGGTAAGAGCAAAGCGGTGCCTCTGTGGGGCGCAGGCTGTATGTCGGGAACGTCGCTCGACGGGGTCGATGTGGCGCTGTTGAAGACCGACGGGGTGACGATCTTCGAGTTTGGCGGGACGGTCTTCCGGCCCTATGACCCGGCGGAGCAGGAGATGTTCCGCGCCGAACTTGGCACATGGCAGGCGTCTGAGGCTCTGACCGAGTTGATTGAAACCGCCCATGCCGAAGCGCTTGCTCAACTCGAAGGCTTCGATCTCATCGGCTTTCACGGCCAAACCCTCAATCACGCCCCGGACGAAGGCCGCACCTATCAGGCGGGCGACGGGGCCATTTTGGCAGAAGTCACAGGCGCGCCCGTCATATGGGATTTCCGCACCGCGGATGTGGAGATGGGCGGGCAGGGCGCGCCACTTGCCCCCTTTTATCACCACGCTCTGGCGCGCTACATCGGCGCGACCGAACCGGTGGCATTCCTCAATCTTGGCGGTGTCGGCAACCTGACGTGGATCGACCCGACCGTGGCAGACCCGTCCGCTCCGGGGGCGCTTCTGGCCTTCGATACCGGTCCCGCGAACGCCCCCGTCAACGATCTGATGCGCGCGCGCCGGGGCGAGACCCATGACGCAGACGGCGCCTTAGCGGCAGAAGGCGTGCCGGATATGGAGATCGTCGCCAAGGGGCTGGAACATCCGTATTTTTACAAGATGCCGCCGAAATCCCTGGATCGGAACGATTTCCACGGGGTGCTGGAAGCCGTCGAAACGCTCTCCGATGCCGATGCCGCCGCCACGCTTACCGCTTTTGCCGCTGCCTCGGTCGCCCGCGCGATGGAGCATTGCCCGACGCCCCCTGCGGCGCTCTACGTCACCGGTGGCGGGCGGCACAACACGACGCTCATGCGGATGATCGCGGCAGGGGTGGATTGTCCGGTCCTGCCGGTCGAAGAGGTCGGGCTCGATGGCGATATGCTGGAGGCGCAGGCCTTTGCCTATCTCGCGGTGCGCGTGCTGCGTGGCCTGCCGACCTCTGCGCCCTCGACCACCGGCGTGCGTGCGGCCATCGGCGGTGGACGCGTGTCGCGTCCGAATGAGCCGGTCTGAGCATTGCGCGCGATACGGCGCCTTCGTCAAATGGATGGAAACGGGCGACTGGCAGGTTCGAACGGGACAAGCCCGCTTCTTGGCCTGCCAGTGCCTCAAATACTCGGAACACTGGGAAAACGAGCGGTCACAGGTTCCACCCGACACTTGTTAACGTGCTTAGGTTAACGTAACGTCAGCTTTTTGCGAGTGCGGAAAACCTTACCATTCGCGGAAATCCGCGGGGAAATATGCGTGGGTTTTCCCCGCAAGCGCATAAAGTCGGCTGACATGACCTCTCTTGACCGGTTGTTGTGTTGCAGCTATCTCCGGGCTTGCCGGAAAATGTCAGGGCGGTTGGTTATCCCGCCCCTCGGAGACCCCGAGAGTTTGTCGCAAGATCCCACGGCATCCATATCCTGCGGGAGACGGGTGCCTTTTTCATGCACGCCTCCCGCCTCATAACCGATGAGGGGTGCATGATGCTGGACGACCGGCAACGCAAGAAAGACAAGATGACCATTCTCGTGGCGCAGGGGTTTATTTCCTGTTTCATGGCATTTCTGATGACCCTGATCATGAGCGAGTTGATCCCCGGACTGCGCGAGGGGTTTCGCCCCGGCTGGGTGCGCGACTGGCTGGGTCATTACATCACGGCATGGCCGATCGCTTTTTTACTGTCGATGGGGGTGGGGCCTTTGGCCTTTTTCCTGTCCGCGCAACTGGTCGGGCGGGTGTATCGCAGTTGATCAGCGCGCAATGTCAAAGCCCGGGGCGGCCAGTTCGAACCCCTCAAATCGAAATCCCGGTGAGACGGTGCAGCCGACGAGAGTCCAGGCGCCGGTCGTGCGCGCGGCCTGCCAATGCGCTTCAGGCACGATGAGTTGTGGCGTCTCTCCGGCCCCAAGCTCCGGGCCGAGCATCAGGTCCCGTGCCGGACCGGCCTCTGTCTCAGCTAGGGACAGGATCAGGGGCGCGCCCGCGTAATAATGCCAGATCTCGGTGGCATCTACCCGATGCCAATGGCTGTGCTCTCCGGCCTTGAGCAAAAAATAGATGCAGGTGCCAGTGGGGCGGTTTCCCGCATCGGCGTTGGCGATCCATGTCTGGCGGTCCGCCCTCGGGATGCGGGGCGAGGTTCAGATGTGCGATGATCTCGTCGGCTTGCATGATCTTGGAGGCTTTCCCGTGTCGCAGAAGAAAAACGGGAACCGAATGCCGCCCGAGGCGTTGTCCCCTCAGAGATAAAGACAACGGGAGACCTCCATGTCCAAGAAAATTCTTCTGGCGCTGGCCTTCGCCGCGCCGACGCTTGCCGCCTGTACCACCATGAGCACCACCGACACCAGCACCGCCTTCGGTGCGGCCGCCGGGGCCGGGCTCGGCTATCTGACCGCGGATGCGCTCGGGTCGAATGATGAGTGGAAAGTGCTGGCCACGCTGGGTGGTGCCGCTGCCGGGTCGATGGTCGCCAAGAACACCAATTCCGCGACCTGTGCCTATTCCAATGGCGACGGTACCTATTACACGGCGCCTTGCCCGTAAGGTCTGCGAGGGTTTTTCACAAGTGAACCGGTACGAAAAAGGCCCCTCATGGGGCCTTTTTTCCGTCATCCGCACCGTTGAATCGCGTCACGAGACCCATGGCAAAAAGCGCGCCCGCCGCGTTGAACACCAGATCGAGCGCGGTGTTGATATAGCCGCCGACATTGGTGTCGGGCACCATCAGCACGGCGCTGAACTCGATGATCTCATTGACCGCGCCAAGCCCCATCGCGCCAAGCGCGGGCAGGGCGAAGGCGGTTTTCGTGCCCTTGAGCACCGGGAATGTGTGGGTCATGATCTGCCACAACAGCCAGGCGGTCACGCCGAAGCCGTAGAAATGCACCACTTGGTCGTATTTCAGGATGGTCATCTCTCCATCGCTGACGAAGGGAATGAGTTCGAGCGTATAGAGCACCGATCCGTTCACCGGCACGCCACCGCCCGCCATATGCAAAAGCCCCCAGAGTGTGAGTGCCCAGAGCAGCTTTGGCGGATACTCGACCTTGCGCAAGCTGGTTGCGACGAGGCCGATGAGGATCAGCATGGTCACGACATAGATGACGAATTCGAAATTCCCGATGGCAAAGAACCAGAGCGTGAAACCGATGACATAAAGGGCGGTGAACAGGCCGACCTGTTTTTCCGCACGGGTGACGGGGCCCATGGCGATCTCCTCTTTTTTGCCGATCATCCTTGCGATGTGGCGGAAAGAAAAGGGGAATTAAATGCGCGGAATCTGCGGCGCGGCGGTTTCGGACAGCGGCCCGTTCATGCGCGGATCGTCCATCACCTCGATGGCGCGGCCATAGGGAACAAATCCCGAGCGGATGTAGAAGCCCACGGCCTGCGGGCTGTCGAGGGTGCAGGTGTGGACGAAAAACCGCTTGATCGGACGGGCGAAGGCCTTGTCCAAAGCGTGCTCCATGAGCCACCGCCCGGTGCCGCCGCCGATCAGGCTTTCATCCAGCCCGAAAAATGCAAGTTCGGTGTTCTCGGGATCGCGGAAATCCAATTCCAAAAGCCCGAGATCCACGCCGTCTTTGCGCACAGAATAAACCTCGACATTCGGGTCGATCAGGATCGCGGAGAGCTTGTCATCCGCCATATACATCCTTGAAAACCAAAGCCAATCCTCGCCGATACGCCGATAGAGCGCGCGATACCATTCGAGATCGGGCGCCTCATGGCGGATCAGCTCCAACCCCGGCTGCTCCGGCGCAGGACGCGGGTCGGGGCGGGAGTGCATTTCGAGGTAAGTGACAACGGCGGCGAGCTTGCCGGAGGGCAGCTCGTGGAGGCCGTCGGGGAGGGGGCTTTTAGCGTTGCTCATGATTTCAGTCATCGTTTGTCGAAGTGTGAGGCAAGCATTTTTGATGCTGCAGAGGGCTTGATTGGGTAGTCCGAGAGAATACCCTTGAAGTCAGATTTCCCCTCCTCAATGATTTCAGCAATGCGACCCGTTTGATTTTCTGCTTGCCTTGTGGAGAACCTCATTTGAACGCACGTGCCACCAAACCCCCACGCGGGGTGCTCTGTTTGATAGCCACGAGCCAGAGTTAAACCGCTGTCTCCACTTATCATTCTGAAGGAGCCATGCTCAGAGCAGAACCTACTGGTGACATAGAGGCCGAAGCCTGAATTCCCCCAAAACTCGTCTTGTTCAAATCTTTCTTCTCGAGATACGCCCGAAACACCCGGAAGCAAAGCAAACTTAAGCGCTTCTCGGTTAGTCGAACAATCTATGTATTCGTTGTCATACAAAGTGTTCGCGATGCCGATACCATTATCACAGACAACAATTTCCGCCGTGTGTTGGCTTGGCCAGTGTTGTCCCATAACCACAAGACTACTTCCTTCGCTGTGCTCAGCGGAGTTTCTCATAATTTCGCGCAAGCAATATTCAAATAGATCGAAGGCAGCCCCTTCCGAGGCTTGGCAGAGGACTTGTGAGAGTTCTGACGAATAACTTGTGAGATATTTTCCAACAGGCTCATCCCCACGATCAGCGAGGATTTTCGAAATAGAAAAGGATCTAATTGGAGTGTAATTTTTAGATCCGGTAGCGGAATCTGGAGTATTTCCTAAAGCAAATCCCATGTAGTTAAAGAGACCAATATGTTGTGCATACCCTCCGAAGTTATTCTTAGGGTACTTTAGCAGAAACACTGTATTGTTAGATTTATCGACCATTTCCTTGAATTGGTTTGCGAGAAGTAGCATGGCGAAGGGCTCGCCATAGGAAGTCTCAGACATATCCAAGAGGAACTCGTCGTATTTATCTAGGAGAATCTTTCCTAGATTTAGATCGTAAATATGGCTCGCTAGTTTTAGGCTCCTAGGAGTCTTAATTGTCAATCTGCTCATGATTAATTGGTTCTATCTTTCAGCGGTGAGTATTGGGTTCTTAGGTTTGATAAATAAAGTCTAATTGAATAAAAAGCCCCACCAATCTGGCGGGGCTTTCTCTATGTCGTCAAGCGCTTGCGCTTATTTCTTCAGGATCGACGCCCCGGCGTATTCCGCCGTCGCGCCCAACTGTTCCTCGATGCGGATCAACTGGTTGTATTTCGCCATCCGGTCAGAGCGCGACATGGAGCCCGTTTTGATCTGGCCGCAGTTGGTGGCAACCGCAAGGTCCGCAATCGTCGCGTCTTCGGTCTCGCCGGAGCGGTGCGACATCACGTTGGTGTAGCGCGCGCGGTGGGCCATATCGACGGCTTTGAGGGTCTCGGAGAGGGAGCCGATCTGGTTCACTTTCACCAGCATGGAGTTCGCAACACCTTGTTCAATGCCGGAGGCCAGACGCTCCGGGTTGGTCACGAAGAGATCGTCGCCCACGAGCTGGACTTTATCGCCGAGTTTTTCGGTCAAAAGCTTCCAACCGGCCCAATCGTCCTCGGCCATGCCGTCTTCGATCGAGATGATCGGGTAGTCGTTGCAGAGCTCGACGAGGTAGTCGGCGTTTTCCTCGGACGTCAGCGATTTGCCTTCGCCCTTCATCTCGTATTTGCCGCCCTCGTAATATTCGGTCGAGGCGCAATCGAGCGCGAGGTAGATGTCTTCGCCCGGCTCGTAGCCCGCTTTCTTGATCGCGGCGAGGACGAAGTCCAGCGCTTCGCGGGTCGAGGAAATGTTCGGGGCAAAGCCGCCTTCGTCACCGATGCCGGTGTTGTAACCCGCAGCGGACAGCTCTTTTTTCAGCGTGTGGAACACCTCGGAGCCCATGCGGATCGCTTCTTTCACGCTGGTGGCGGAGACCGGCATGATCATGAATTCCTGAAAGTCGATCGGGTTGTCGGCATGCTCGCCGCCGTTGATGATGTTCATCATCGGGACCGGCAGAACGCGGGCCGAGGAGCCGCCGACATAGCGGTAAAGCGGCAGGGCGGAATAGTCGGCGGCGGCTTTCGCGCAGGCCAGCGAGACGCCGAGGATGGCGTTGGCGCCAAGGCGGCCTTTGTTCGGCGTGCCGTCCAGTTCGATCATTACGGCGTCGATGGCTTCCTGTTCGGTTGCGTCCATGCCAACGAGGGCTTCGGCGATCTCACCGTTCACGGCGGCGACGGCCTCGAGAACGCCTTTGCCCATGTAACGGGACTTGTCGCCGTCCCGTTTTTCCACGGCTTCGTGGGCGCCGGTCGAGGCACCCGAGGGCACGGCGGCGCGGCCCATGGTGCCGTCTTCGAGGATGACGTCCACTTCCACGGTCGGATTGCCGCGGCTGTCGAGAATTTCGCGACCGATGATGTCGATGATGGTGCTCATGGCTTAGTCCCTTTGCAATTTGGTTGGCGGGCCAGTCGGATGCCTGAATATCAGCCGGAACGGGCAGGTCAACAATGCATGCGCTAACATGGCGCGTCTCTTTGTCCGCAAGCCTGCGTAAAGCCGCGTCATGCAACGGTTTTGTGACGTTTGCTTCGGAAAGCGCCACGAAAAGCGCCACGCAAAAGCGTTGTCAGAGCCGGGGGGCCTCGAGATCGGCGGCCAGAGCCTCGCGATCCAGGCGCGCTCGCTTGCGCTCGCGCAGGAAGGTGTACAGCCCCGAGGCGATGATCAGGGCAGACCCCGCGAGCGTCATCAGATCAGGCCGCTCATGGAACACAAGCACGCCGCCGATCATGGTGAACACCAGACGCGAATAGCGGAATGGCGTCACTGCGGAGGCATCGCCAAGTCGCATGCCCGCGACGATCAGGGTATAGCCCGCAGCCCCGGCAAGGATCGCGATCAGGGTCTGAAAAGCCAGCGACAGGTCGGGGGCGACAGGGGCGGCGCCGGAAAGCCAGAGGTTCAGCAGGGCGGCGGGGATGACGGCAAGGAAGGCCTGAAAGGAGACGACCGTGGAGGGCACGGCAGCATCCATCACCCGGGTCATCAGGTCACGCGTGGTGATCGCCACCACGGCGATGAGCACCCAGAGTGCCTGCGGTTCGAACCCGGACATGCCGGGGCGGATGATCATCAGCACCCCGACAAAGCCAAGCGTGATGGCGCTCCAGCGTCGCCAGCCGACGCGTTCACCGAGAAACAGTGCAGCGCCCAACGTGACGGCCAGAGGCATCGACTGAAACACTGCGGCGACGGTGGAAATCTCGACCCGCGAGAGTGCGGTGACAAAGGCGACGGAGGCGACGGCCTCGGTCAAGGCGCGGATCAGGATCACTGGCCGCCAGTTGCGCGGCACGAAGACCGGATCGCCGCGCAAGAGTGCCCATGTCAGGAAAATCCCGACACTCACCACGGAGATGGCCAAAAGCACCTGCCCCACCGGCATGAAGCCGGAGAGATGTTTGATGAACATGTCTTCCACGGTGAAAAACGCCATGGAAGCGACGATCATGAGGATGGCGCGCAGATTGTGCATGGGGCTGTCCTTGAAATGCCTCCTTCCGCCATGCCCTGTGCGCGGCGTTCTGGCAATTGCGCAGAGCCGCAGACGGGGGATGCGGGAAAGCGCTCAGCCGGTCGCGATGAACCGACGCGGTTCGCTCCGTCGCAGATCCTTGGTGGTGCAGCGGACACAGAGTGTCTCAGGCATGAAGGCTCCGCTGCCGGGCTTCAAAGATGAATGCAGACCGGTTTGCTCCAGACTGCATGTGCACCCTGTCGCAACGGCCCCGGGGGGCGATTCATTTGAGCATCGACAACATCATTCCGTCGAACATGCGGTGCGGCAGGGTCCGGCGCAGGAGATAAAGCAGTTTCGAATACTTCCCGGCGCGGTAGACGGTCTTTGGTTTCACGTCTGAAATGGCACGGGAAATGACCTTCGAGATCACGGAAGGCGGCGAGCCGGGCGTCGCATTCGTATGGCGCAGCGCATCATAGAGCGGCTTGTAGGCCGGGGCTTTTTCGTTCCGATCCAATTCCTTGGCGAGTACGCCGGAAAACCCCGTGTCGATGAACCCGGGCGCGATCAGCACCATGAAGATGCCCTTGTCCTCGACCTCGAGGCGCATCGCGTTGGTGAAGCCTTCGACAAAGAATTTCGTGCCATGATACCAGGCACCCAAGGGGGTGTGGATTGTGCCGCCGATCGAGGAGATGTTGATGATCCGTCCGGATTTCTGTTTGCGCATCTGCGGCAAAACCAGTTGGGTCATGCGGGCGGGCCCGAGGATGTTGACCTCGATCTGATGGCGGGCCGTGTCCATGGAAATATCCTCGACCGCGCCATAGGTGGCAAAGCCCGCGTTGTTGATCAGAACGTCGATGCGGCCTTCGCTGTAGAGCAGCTCGTCCACCGCGTCGCACATCGAGTCGTCATCGCTCACATCGAGCGCGAGCACATGTCCTCCTGCCGCCCGGATCGGCTCCATCCTCTCGATGCGCCGCGCGCAGCCGTACACGATATGGCCCTGTTTCAGGAGATCGAGAGCAGTTTGAAGCCCGATGCCGGAGGACGCGCCGGTGACGAGAATGACTTTCGGGTCGGTGGATCTCGCAACGGGGGACGGGCTGGACATCGGATGGGCTTTCTTTGACTTGTGAAGGGGAGGTGTGCAATAAGTGACCATTGGTCATTTAATTAATGACCGACGGTCATTTGTAAAGCGCAAAGATCGAGCGAAAGAGAGGTAAAGGCCTATGTCTTTGGTCGAAAAAAAGAAAAGAGCGCGCACAAAGGCGGAAAAAACTGACCGCCGGTCATTTATATTGTCGGAAGCACGAGAGATGATCGACGAATCGGGGTTCGACGGGGTGACCATGGCGGGGCTTGCAAAACGTGCGGGGCTGGCCAAGGGGACGCTCTATCTCTACGTGAAAACCAAGGAAGAGCTGTTCGCGCAGCTCTTTGTCGAGGCGTTGACCGAGTATGTCTCGGCGGTGATCCCCTATCTCGAGGACGACGCGGCGCTGATCGACGCGATGATGCGGGAAGCACAGGCGGTGCCGCTGTTCCTGCCGCTGATGGCGCGGCTGACCACGATCATCGAGGCGAACCTGAGCGAGGAGACATTGATCGCCACCAAACGTGCGGTGGGCGGCGAGGGGATGCGGCTTGCGACCGAGATGGCCGTGGCGCGGGCGATGGGCAGCACGGAGGCGTTCGAGCTCGTCCATGCGCTGGTCGTCGCGCTTCAGGGCGCGGCGCAACTGGCGGTGCCGCGCCCGGCATTTTTCGACGATCTGCCCGAAGATGTCCGCGGGATCTACGAGCAATCCAATGCGGAGGTGGCTTTTACCACCACCGCGCGACTGATCCTCAAAGGGGCGCAGTGAGGGGCGTCTGAGGGCGTAAACCACCTGTCGGCAAAGCGTCGGCTTTGCGTCGGACTTTTGTCGGACCCCTTTTGAGACGCTTAGGACGTGGAAGGCGTGGAAAGGGGGACGAGACACAGGACTTTCTGAAACGGAAGCGCGTGGCGCAGAGGGAGCCGAAACAGAGCCGCGCGGACGTGGAAGAGTGGCGCGATGATCAGAAGACTGAGAGCGTGCAGAGAGGCCCGCCGACATAAGAAGGATGCGGGAAGAGGTCGGCTATACGAACCGAAAGATCACCTCAGAACACCAGTGCCCCTTCCATCATCCGAATGGCCTGCCCACCGATGGTGACGCTCCCGGCATCCACGGAAACGGTGATGCGCGAGGGGCGGCCCATGTCGTCGCCCTGATGGATCTCGAAGGACAAATCCTCTCTCGTCGCCTCAAACAGCAACCGCCCAAGTGCCGCCGCCGCCGATCCGGTGGCGGGGTCCTCGGGAATGTCGTCGAGCGGTGCGAACATGCGCAGATGCACGGTTTCTCCGTCACGCCAGTAAGGGGCCTGCGCGAAATCGAGCCCCATCGGATAGCGTGCATGGCCCGCACGGAAATGCGCGAGATCGGTGGCGATGCGCGACAGGGCTTCCCGCGTTGTCAGTTCGGTGAAGGTGAACGCCAGCCCCATGCCGGCCATGATCGGAGCGCTCTTGAAATCCGCCATCTCGAGCCCGAGCGCACTGGCGACCAGCGCCGCATCCGGATGCGCGAGAGTTTCGAGCGGCTGGCGGGCGGTGAACCGTGCGTTGCCGTTTTCGGCCTGCGCCGTGATCAGCCCGACCTTGAGTTCGAGGCGGAGATCGGGTCCATGGCCCATCTCGGAGAGCGCCACAGCGGCGCCGATGGTGGGATGACCGGCAAAGGGCACTTCCATCGTCGGCGTGAAAATCCGCAGACGCGCGGTGTTGGCCGAATCTTCCGGCGGATAAAGGAAGACCGTTTCGGAATAGTTGAATTCGCGGGCGATCTTTTGAAGCTGATCTTCCGGGAGAGAGGTGGCCTCCGGCACCACGGCCAGAGGATTGCCGCCAAACGGCCGGTCGGTGAAGACGTCATAGGTCAGATAGCGGGTCAAATCTTAAGCTCCGGTTCACGGCCCACACGTTTCGCCAGCGGCGCGACGGTCAGGCCCTGCACGATGATCGAGAAGACGACGATGACATAGGTGGCGGCAAGGATCACGGGTTTCCATTCGCTGTCCGGCAGGGAGAGGGCGAGGGCCACCGAGATGCCGCCCTTGAGCCCGCCCCATGTCATGATCGGCACCGCGCCGCGCGAAAACGGCGAGACATTGTGCAACAGCATTGCGGGGACGACGACGGAGATCAGCCGGGCGACGAGCGCCAGCACGATGGCGAAAGCGGCGGCCTTGATGGTGACCATGTCGAAGACCACGGCGAAGACCTCGAACCCGATCATCAGGAACAGGACGGCGTTGAGGATCTCGTCGACCATGGTCCAGAAGGCGGCGACATATTTGCGGGTCTCTTCCGACATGCCGTATTTCGTGCCGACATCGCCGATCAGAAGCCCGGCACAGACCGCCATGATCGGGGCGGAGACACCCAAGGCCACGGCAAGTTCGTAGCCACCAAATGCAAGGCCCAAAGTGATCAGCACTTCGAGCGAATAATCGTCGATCATGCGCATGACGCGGAAGGTGAGCCAACCGAGGACGAGACCCAGAACGGCGCCGCCCACGGCCTCGCGGAAAAACAGCTTGCCAACGACGAGCGCCATGTTGTCCTCTCCCCCCGTGCCGCCGTGCCCCGAGGACGTAGCACCGAAGGCAAGGCCGACGAGGATCAGATAGACCACGTAACCGACACCGTCGTTGAACAGGCTTTCGCCCGCGATTTTGGTCTCGAGGCTTTTCGGCAGGTTCGCGTCCTTGAGCACACCCAGAACCGCCACCGGATCGGTTGGCGAGATCAGCGCGCCGAAGGTCAGCGCGATCAAAAGAGGCATGCCGGTGAGCCAGGAAAACCCAATACCGACGACGGCTGTGGACAGCGCCACGCCGAGCGTCGCCATGAGGATGACGGGGAGCCACTGGTCCTTGAGGTCTTCGAGTTTGACATGCAGCGCGCCCGCGAAGAGCAAGAGGCCGAGCATGCCCTCCAGAAGCGTGTCGGTGAAATCGAAGGCCTGCACCGTGGCGCGGATTTCCTCTTCGAACACGGTGTTGGGAAACAGGAAATCGACGCCGATGATCGCCAGAGAGGTGACCAGCGAGACAACGAGAATGCCGATGGTGCTGGGCAGACGCAGGAACAGGTAGTTGATCGCACCGAAGGCGCCGGCGAGGACGATCAGCAGGGAGGCGAGTTGCAAAACGGTCATGGCAATGGCTCACGGGAAGGATAATCCCGCCCTGTGTAGCACTCTGACGCGTCAGGAAAAGGGGAGACTGCGACGGTCAGGGCGCAGGCAGGCGCAGATCGGCCCAGACCGGCAGGTGATCGGAGGCGCGCTGCGACAGCACGGTCTGCACGACGCCCGCGTCACGCATCTCGATCCGGTCGGAAAACGCGATGCGGTCGAGCGCGGCCATCGGGCGGTTGGCGTGGAAGGAGCGACCCGGCGCGGTGATCTCGAAGGCGTCTTTCAGCGGATCGAGGCCCTGCGTTTGGGACCATTCGTTGAAATCGCCGAGGATCACGGTCGGTCGGGCATCGAGGGCGTCGAGATGGGCGCGGATGGCGTGGAGTTGCTTTTGCCTGAAACTGCGCAAGAGCCCCAGATGCACGCCGACGACGCGCAGGTCCGGCAGATCGACGGCCACCGCGCCGCGCGGCTCGAGCCCCGGCAGGTCGAGACGATGCACGGCCTCGACGGTGGCGCTTTTGCGCACGAGAATGGCGTTGCCGTGCCAGCCGACGGAGACGGGCGAGGTGTTGACGGGCAGGGCGATGAAATCGGTGTGGCTCTCGATCATCCGCGCGGGCAGGGCGGCGGGGCGGGGGCCAAGGCGCAGGTCGGCTTCTTGCAGGGCCACCACATCGGCGCCGATGCCGTTGATCACGTCGAGGATGCGACCGGGCGCGCGCCGACCGTCCGTGCCGCGACATTTGCGCAGGTTATAGGAGGCCAGCCTCAGAGCGCCTGTTTCCACTTTGGGTTGCATGCGGTTAAGATAGGTGCACAATGTCGGCATTTCACCCCCGGTAGAGGCCAGATGCGTCAGTTTTTCCGCACATTTCGTCAAGAGCCGATCGTTATGCGGCTGGTGTGGCTGGCGCTGCTTTCGGAATTCGTCGTCTCATTGGTGACGGGCCCCTATTCGACGGCCTTCATCGCGCTGGGCACTTTCGGGCTGACGCTTTTGCCCATGGCCTTCGCGCGGCGGTTCCGGATCTACATCCCGCGCAGCTTCATGGCCGGGATCGTGCTGTTTCTCTTCGCCACGCTGTTTCTCGGCGAGGTGGACGATTTCTACTATCGCTACTGGTGGTGGGATGTGGTGCTGCACGGCGGCTCGGCGCTGGGCTTCGGTCTTGTCGGGTTCGTGGCGATCTTCATGCTGTTTCAGGGCGACCGCTATGCCGCACCGCCCTGGGCGATGGGATTGTTTGCCTTTAGCTTTGCCATGTCGATCGGTGCGCTCTGGGAGATTTTCGAATATTCCATGGACCAGATGTTCGGCACCAACATGCAGAAATCCGGGCTTCAGGATACGATGTGGGATCTGATCGTCGATGCGGGCGGCGGGCTGATCGGAGCACTGTCCGGGGTGATCTATCTCAAACGCGACCGGCGCGCGCCTTTCGCCGGGCTGATCCGTGATTTTATCCAGCGCAATGGAAAATTTTTCACGAAATATCGGGACAAATAAGCCCCAGGGAGGCCCTCATGTCAGTACGTATTGCGGTTCGCTGGAACGCCTGGGAGGCGGAGGGAATGGAGCATTGCCATCTTCTGGTCGATGCTCAGGGCGCGGTGCTCACTGCGGCGCTGAGCGGCGGGCAGTCTCCGGCCTATGCGGCGCAATACATGGTCGCGGCCGATGCGGCGTTTCACACCCGTGAAGTCTGGGTCAGATACGTCGGCGGGCCTGAGCTTCATGTGACGAGTGACGGAGAGGGCCATTGGCGTGACACGACGCGGGACGAGGCGCTGCCGGCGCTTGCGGGCTGTCTCGATGTCGACATCGCCGTGACCCCCGCGACGAACATGCTGCCGATCCGGCGTCTCGGACTGGCCGAGGGAGAGAGCCGGGAGATCGAGGTGGCCTATGTGCCGCCGCCGGGGGAGGGCGTCGGGCGCTTCCTGCCGCGCAAGGTGGCGCAGCGCTACACCTGCCTCGGTCCGGAGCGGTATCTCTATGAAGGACTCTCCAGCGGGTTTGCCGCCGAGATCGAGGTCGATGAGCACGGGTTGGTGCGCGACTATCCCGGCGTGTTTCGCCGGGCGTGACGCTCAGGTGCCGCAGAAGGTCATGTGCACCATCTGATCCTCGCGCGGTGGCAGTCCCAGATCGCGATCCGCCTCCGCAAGATCGAACGGGTGCGACAGCACCTCTGCGAGACGTTTCGCCTTGCTGTCATCGCCCGCAAGAGACGCCTGAATCGCCTCTTCGATGCGATGATTGCGCGGGATGACGGCGGGGGTGGCCTTGGCGGCGATGTCCTGCCAGTCGGGGCTGCGGCGCGCCTGCCAGCGTGCGGACCAGTCGTCGAATATCTCCCGGTCCAGCATCCAGTCGCGCGCGGAACCGTCGAGCAAGCCGCGGAAGGTATTGGTGAAATCCGCGCCGTCCTTGGCCATCATCCCGAGCAGATCCTGGATCAGGGGCAAATCGTCTTCGCGGGCATCCGCAATGCCGAGCTTGGCTCCGAAGACCTTACGCCATTCCGCCTGATAGAGACCGGGGAAGGAATTCAGCACCTCGGTCAGCGCATCAATCGCCTGTTGCTGTCCGCCAAGCTCGTCTTCGAGCTGCGGCACGAAACAGGAGCCGAGCTGGGCGAGGTTCCAATGCGCCATGCTCGGCTGTTGCTCATAGGCATAGCGCCCATGGGTGTCGATGGAACTGTAGACCGCTTTTGGACTGTAGCCGTCGATGAAGGCGCAGGGACCGAAGTCGATGGTTTCGCCGGAGACGGCCATATTGTCGGTGTTCATCACGCCGTGGACAAAGCCGAGGCCCATCCATGTGGCGATGAGCCGTGCCTGTGCGCGCACCACCTCCTGATAGAACTCAATCGTATTCGTGGCCTGCGGGAAATGCCGGGCGCGAGCGTGGTCGGTCAGGAGGCGGACCGCCTCATAATCCTCGCGGGCGGTGAAATACTGAAACGTGCCGACGCGGATATGCGAGGCCGCAACGCGCACCAGAAGGCCGCCGGGATAGGCGCGCTCGCGCTGAACCCGCCCGCCGGTTCTGACGGCGGCCAAGGCGCGGGTCGTGGGAACGCCCACGGCATGCATGAATTCGCTGACGATATACTCGCGCAGCACCGGCCCGATCCACGCCCGGCCGTCGCCATTGCGCGAATAGGGTGTGCGCCCCGCGCCTTTGAGATGAATGTCGAACCGCCCCTTGTCCGTGACCACCTCGCCCAGCATCACCGCGCGGCCGTCGCCAAGCTGCGGCGACCAGTTGCCGAACTGATGACCGCCGTAAACCTGCGCAATCGGATCGGCGCCGTCGGGAATGACATTGCCCGCGCAAATCTCCGCATCCCAATCGGCGACGCCCAAATGCGCCGCGAGATCGGCGTTCCAAAGCACCATTTCGGGCGCAGGTGCGCGCTCCGGCGCGATGCGGGTGAAGAAACGATCGGGCAGGCGGACGTAGGAATTGTCGAATTGGGTCATGGGGCTTATCTAGTCCGTTTCCTTTGCTGTCCAAATACTCGGCAGGTCAGGCCAAACGTCGCACCCTCTCGGTCAGAAGCGCAAAGAAGCCTTCCGCATCGGCCTCATTCATGAACATCGCATTTGCGGGCCGGTCGGTCACGCCCCACCAATCCGCAACGGTCATGCCGCGCGTCAGATCGGATTTGGTCTCGATCTCGACATTGATCAGGCGACCGGAGAACAGCTCGGGCCGGATCAGCCAGGCGATCACGGTCGGATCGTGCAGCGGGCCGCCTTCGGAGCCGTATTTCTCGATGTCGAACCGCTCGAAGAAATCGAGCCAGCCCGCGACCACATCGCCGAGATGGTTGCCGAAGTCCTTGAAGACCTGCAAACGCGGTGCGGTGACCAGCACCTTATGCGTCACGTCCAAGGGCATGACGGTGAGTTTGACGCCGGATTTGAACACGATTTCGGCGGCTTCCGGGTCGACATAGATGTTGAATTCGGCGGCGGGGGTGATGTTGCCCACTTCGAAATAGGCCCCGCCCATGAGCACCACTTCCTGCACTCGCGCGACGATGTCGGGGGCTTTCTCAAACGCGGTCGCGATGTTGGTGAGCGGCCCCATGGGGCAGAGCGTCACCGTGCCGGAGGGCTCCGAGCGCAGCGTTTCGATGATGAAATCGACGCCGTGTTGCGCCTGCAACGGCATGGTCGGGACGGGCAGTTCGATGCCATCGAGCCCGGTCTTGCCATGGACATGTTCGGCGGTCACGAGCGTATGTGCGAGGGGGCGGTCACAGCCCGCGAAGACCTTGACGTCGGGCCGCCCGGCCACTTCGCAGATCTTGCGGGCATTTTCCGAGGTCCGCGCAATCGGCACGTTTCCGGCGACGGCGGTGATGCCCAGAAGGTCGATCTCTTCGGGCGAGCCGAGCGCCAGAAGGATCGCCATGGCGTCGTCCTGGCCGGGGTCGGTGTCGATGATGATCTTGCGGGGAAATCCGGACATATGCGCGCCTCACTTTTGATTTGAGGCCAAGATGGTCCGGGTTTCTGCTTTTGTCAAAGCGGTTCGGGGCCGTTCAGCGGCGCACCTGACGTGCGCCGTCCGCACCCTTGACGATGATGGTGCGAATGCCTGCGATGGCGTCAAAAGACAGCGAACGCGCGGCGGTGATCCTGCGCTGGGCGCTTGTGCCGGCAGGGGCGGCACCTTCTGGGGTGCGCAGGCGGAATTCGAGCACCAGCGTGTCGGCGCGCTCCGAGGCCACGGGCACCAGTTCGGCATCGAAATAGCCGGTGGAGGGCAGGGCGGCGGTGGCGGTCACGATGGCGCCGGAGGCGGATTGCACGACCTGAACGTCGCTGATCGTGGGGGCGAGCGGCCGGGTGTCGACGAAGACCGGGTAGCCTTTGCGCGGGGCGAGGGATTTTATCGTCACGACCTGCTGGCCGTTCGCATCGACCGCGACGGGTTCGGATTTTCCGAACCAGTTGAGCGGGTTGAACCGCGACTCTTTCACCGTGGCGCAGCCCGCCAGAAGCGACAGAACCAGCCCTGAAATGATCACCTGACGCCGCATCGGCCTCTCCCTTTCACGTCCACGTCCAAAGGGCTACCCGAAAAGCGGCAGGTTGAAAAGGGCAGGTTGCTGTGCTGGACCTTTTCCGGGTGAGCGCGTAAGGATTTGCGGGACGACAGGAGCGGTTCAAGGAGTGGATCATGGCGCGCGAAGAGTTTGAAGAGATTGTCGAAGCCTTCGAGTTTCTCGACGATTGGGAAGACCGCTATCGCCATGTGATCGAGATGGGCAAGGCCTTTCCGCCGCTGGACGACGCCTTCAAAGTGCCTGCGACCAAGGTCGAGGGCTGTGCCTCGCAGGTGTGGTTGGTGCCAACCATCGAGGATGGCAAGTTCGAGTTTCAGGGCGCGTCGGATGCGATGATCGTGCAGGGGCTGATCGCGATCCTGCATGAGTTGTTCGCTGGGCTGACGGTCAAGGAGGTTCTGGCGACGGACGCCCATGCGGAACTGGCGCGGCTCGGGCTTGACGAGCACCTGTCTTCGCAGCGCTCGAACGGCTTGCGGGCGATGGTGCAACGCATCATGGAGACGGCGGAGCGAGCGGTCTGAGCCGAAGGCGGAGAGCGACCCTGACGCCGTTTTCGAGTATTTTGCAGCAAAGGAAACGCTGGGTTCGGGACGTCGTCAGGTGCGCAGGAAGCGGTCCAGATCGCCATAGCCGGTGAAACGGCGCTCAAGAGGCAGTTCAAGCCGTGCGGCGCAGGTTTTGGCGATTTCGGTGAGGGCCGGATCGTCGGTTTGCGCCAGATAGACGAGTTTCTCGTAATTGCCGAAATAGGCGTGAAGCAGGTCCGGGTAGCGGTCGAGGCCCAAGGGTTTCCAGACGAAAGCGTCGAACTGGCGCGCGAGGAAATCGGTGAGGTAATAGGTCGTGGGCTCGTCGCGGTCAGGAAATTGGTCCATCCCGTCGAAAAACGCATAGCAATGCGGGGCGTCGATCATGGTGACGCCCTTTTTGTCGCACAACGCCTGTAACAGCCCGCCGGTGCCGCAATCGCCATAGGCGATGAGGATGCGGTCGTAATCCGCACGGTGTTCGTCAATCGCGCGCTCAATGGCGGCGGGGATTTTCGACGGATCGTTGTGCAGGATGGCGGGCAGGCAGGTGAGCGTCAGGTGATCCAGACCGTTGAGCCGGATGATCGCCAAGACCTCACGCGCCAGCGCACCACAGGCGATGACGAGGGTCTTGCCTGTGCCGGTCTGTGCGAAGCCCCGATCGCGCAGGTTTGCATCGGTCAGGGCCTCGCCGCTTATCCGGGAGATGTCGCTCACAGCTGATTGTGCCGGGCATGCACGAGTTTTTTCGCGGTTTCCACGGCAATCGCCGCATCGTCGCAATAGGCGTCCGCGCCGATGGCCCGGCCGAATTCCTCGTTCAGAGGCGCGCCGCCGCAGAGCACGATATATTTGTCGCGCAGGCCCTTTTCGCTCAAGCTTTCGATGACGGTTTTCATATAGGGCATGGTCGTGGTCAAAAGCGCCGACATGCCGATGATGTCCGCGCCTTCGCGCTCGGCGGTGCCGATGTAGTTTTCAGCCTCGGTGTTGATGCCGAGGTCGATGATTTCGAAACCCGCGCCCTCCATCATCATCGCAACAAGGTTCTTGCCGA
Source organism: Celeribacter ethanolicus (assembly GCF_002407265.1). Classification (NCBI taxonomy): domain Bacteria; kingdom Pseudomonadati; phylum Pseudomonadota; class Alphaproteobacteria; order Rhodobacterales; family Roseobacteraceae; genus Celeribacter; species Celeribacter ethanolicus. The sequence goes on along the minus strand of NZ_CP022196.1, from coordinate 1,285,924 downwards.
TGTCGTGGATGTCGCCTTTGACGGTGCCGATGACCATCTTGCCCATTTTCGGCGCGCCGGTTTCGACGAGAAGCGGTTTCAGGATCGCCATGCCGCCCTTCATTGCCTGAGCGGCGCGCAGCACTTCGGGGACGAAAAGGATGCCGTCACGGAAATCGTCGCCGACGATGGCCATGCCGGGCACCAAAGCCTTGGTCAGGATGTCATAGGGCGTCCATTTGCGGTCGAGCAAGATGGTGACGCCTTCTTCGATCTCGTCCTTGAGACCGTCGTAGAGGTCGTCCATCATCTGTTCGGTCAGCTCGCCGTCATCGAGTTCAGAGAGGATCAGATCGTCTTCATCAGACATGGGCGTTTCCTTTCATCAGGCAAATCGTGCCGGTCGCGTTCAGGCGCTCTTGGCAAATGTTCTCATTTTGTTCTAGTGTCGCAGCATGAGCCACGAATCCACGTTTTTCTTTTCCGACACGCTCCCGCTCGGCCTTGTGCCGAAAGCGCGGGGGGCGGGGTCGAATGCCTCCGGCCGGTTCGAACGGCTGGCGCGCGAGACCTTTCTCGACGGCTGGGACGCGGAGGTCGAGGCGAAGACTTTGGGCACCACCACGGTGGACGAGCGCCCGAAGAAGATCATCACCCGCAACGACAGTCCCGACATTCCGTTCGACCGCTCGATCAACCCGTATCGGGGCTGTGAGCATGGCTGTTCCTATTGTTTCGCCCGGCCCACGCATGCCTATCTTGGCCTGTCCGCCGGTCTCGATTTCGAAACCCGGCTGACTCGGAAGGTTGGCGCGGCGGAGGTTCTGGCCCGCGAACTCTCGGCCAAGGGATACGAGGTTGCGCCCATCGCTATGGGCACGAACACCGATCCCTATCAGCCCATTGAGGCGCGCGACCGGATCATGCGCGGCATTCTGGAGGTGCTGCGCGATCACAATCACCCGCTGACGATCACCACCAAGGGCACGCTCATCGAGCGCGACATCGACATTCTGGCGCCCATGGCCCGCAAGGGATTGGTGCAGGTGGGGATTTCGATCACCACGCTCGGCTCGCGCCTGTCGCGGCAGATGGAACCCCGCGCGCCGGTGCCCGCGCGGCGTCTCAAGACCATCCGCGCCTTGAGCGATGCGGGCATTCCGACCCATGTCATGGCGGCCCCGATGATCCCGGCGCTGACCGATCACGAGCTGGAGGCGATCCTGACGGCAGCGGCGGCACATGGTGCGCGCAGTGCGGCCTTCATCATGTTGCGGCTGCCTTTGGAGGTCGCGCCCCTGTTTGAAGAGTGGCTTGAAACCCATGTGCCGGATCGCGCCAAACGGGTGATGAACCGGGTGCGCGAGTTGCGCGGCGGCAAGCTCAACGATCCGCGCTTCGGCAAGCGGATGAAGGGCGAGGGCGAATGGGCGGAGCTGATGGCCAAACGCTTTGAGATCGCGCTCACCCGCACCGGGCTTGCGCGAAAGGGGCCGGGTCTCAGGACCGACCTCTTTGCCGTGCCGCCGAAACCGGGCGACCAGCTCTCTCTGTTTTGACCGCAGATCCGACATGATCTCAGCGGCGGCGACGCCCGGAGCGTTCGCGTTTGGCCGGGCCCTTGTCGTCGGTGCCGTCCGAGGCGGAGGAGAAGCCGCCGAGTTTTTCGGCGATCTCTTCGAGCGTCGGGCGCGGCCCGCGCGGGCGGGTTTCCAGCGCGTGCTTCATGGCCTTGAGGTGCTCGGGCGTGGTGCCGCAGCAGCCGCCGATGATGCGGGCTCCGGCGTCGCGCGCCATCACAGCATATTCGGCCATCAGCTCGGGCGTGCCGTCGTAATGGATATGGCCATCGACATAGCGGGGGATGCCGGCGTTGCCCTTGGCGATGATCGGGCGGTCATGGCCCTGTGCGGAAAAGCCCAGAACGGTGCGCAGCAGATCGGAAGAACCGACGCCGCAGTTCGCGCCGTAAGCAATCGGCGGGGTCGGCAGCTTCTCGACCATGTTCGACAGTTCGGTCGAGGTGACACCCATCATGGTGCGGCCCGCCGTGTCGAAACTCATGGTGCCGATCCACGGCAGCTCCGCCTTGGCGGCACCTTCGGCGGCGGCCCTGTATTCGTCGGGCGAGGAAATGGTTTCGATCCAGGCGATGTCGGCGCCGCCCGCCTTGAGACCCTTGGCCTGCTCATAGAACATCTCGACGGCGCGCTCGTAGGAGAGCGGCCCCATCGGCTCCATGATCTCGCCGGTCGGGCCCATGGACCCCGCGACGATCACCGGGCGGCCCGCCGCATCGGCAACCTTGCGGCCGATCTCGGCGGCGGCTTTGTTCAGCTCGAACACACGGTCTTCTGCACCATGGAGTTTCAGGCGCGAGGCGGTGCCGCCGAAGGAGTTGGTGAGAAAGATGTCGGAGCCCGCATCGACGGCACCTTGGTAAAGCTTTTCGATGTTCTCCGGCTTGTCGACGTTCCAGAGTTCCGGCGCGTCGCCGGAGGACAGGCCCATGTTGAACAGCGTCGTGCCCGTCGCGCCATCGGCCATCAGCCAGTCGCGGGTCTCGAGAAGTTTGGTCAGGGCGTCGGTCATGAGGCCTCCGGAGTTTTGCGGCGCGAGGATGCGCGCGGGGTCAAAAGGAGTGCGCCCTGACGGGAGACCGCCGGGCGTTTGGGCTGATGTGCCACGTCTGACCCGATTTATCAAATTCAATCAGGTCATAAAGATCATGAGGCACGGCACACATTGGCGTTCGGGGCCTGACTCAGCGGTGGCGGCCGGGGAACAGGCGCGAGAGGCGCAGGGTGCTGTGGGTGGCGAAACGGGCGGCCTTCATCGGGTTGCCGGTGGGCTTCGGCGGCGGCGCGGTGACCCGGCGCAGCACATCCATGGCGGAGACCGCCAGCGCGATGCGGGAAGGCGCGACGAGATAGAGGGTTTCCCAATGCGGCGCGAAGGCGGCTTTGAAGCGGCGCAGACCGGCGGCGCCGGAGCGGGCGAGGAATTTCGCGCGCAGACGCCGGATGAGCGGATCGCTGTCCTCGCCCTGCCACGGCACGGCAGCCAGAGACAGGCGCGGCACGCCCTGCTCCCGGGCTCTCTCAATGGCGGCGGCGATCAGGAGTTGGATCGTGCCGTCGGGGGCGGCGGGGCCGAACCGCATGAGATCGAGGGTCATCTCGTTGCGGCTTTCGTGAAAGCTGACGAAGGCCACGAGGTTGCTGCCCTGCCAGGCGAGGAAGACGCGCTGGCACGAGATGTAATCGCGATCGTATGTGCCCATGGAAAAGCCGCGCTCACGACCGCGCAACTGGAGCCATTCGGCGGCGACGCGGTCCATATGGTCGAGCGGAAGATCGTGATGACTGGCCTCTGTGGTGCGGATGCCCTCCTCTTCGGCTTTGCGCAGAATGCGACGGAGCTGGCGGTATTTCGAGCCGTCGAGGGAGAATTCAGAGGGGCGCAGCCAGGCCTCTTCCGCGGTCGGCAGGACCCGCCAGCCGGCGGCGCGGGCGGAGGCGGCCATGCGCGCACCGCATTTGTAGATCGCGGGCATGCGGTAGCGACGGGCGGCGGCGCGGGCCAGCGCCTCGCGCGTGGCGGAGGGACAGGCGCGGGCGGCGAGCGGGTCGGAGAGCATGACGAGCGACTGACCGATGGGCGCGGCAAGGCCGAGGCCGGTGCCATCGCTGGCGGTCAGAAGCGAGAAGTCGCGGGTTCTGAGCAACCCGGCCTCGGCGCGGGGCGCGGCAAAGATCTGGACTTCGATCTGGGGAGACAGGAAGGGCTTGGGGTCGGTTTTGACCAGTTTCGGTTCTTGCGCGAGATTGCTTTTGCGCGGCCCGCGCAGGATGACGAGCGCGGAGATCGACGCCGGAATGACGTAATAGACCAGACGGAAGGCCACCACCGCGCCCAGAAGCGGCTCCAGCGGCACATCGGGCAGAAGCGAGGTGAGCGTCGCCTCGAACGGCCCGAGACCGCCGGGGGTGGAGGCGATGAGACCGGCGCCGAGCGAGAACAGATAGGCGGAAATCGTGTGCCCGAGCGGCAGGTGCAGATGTTCGGGCAGCAGCGCATAGAGCGCGAGACCGGCAAAGATCGTGTCGATGGCGGCCAGCCCGATCACGGTGGCCATGGTGCGCAGCGACGGCCAGGGGACGCGCACGAGCGGGCGGGGCGGGTAGATCGACAGGATCGCCATGGTGGCGGCCAACAGGATCGCGCCTGTGGCGAGGGTCTTGATCCAGGGCAGTTCCGGTTGGAAGAACATCAAGGCGGCGGCGGCGACCACGGCCCAGCCCGCAAGGAAGGAGAGCGCCACGGCGGCGGAGAGGCGCGCGGCCTGCCAGAGCGTCAGTTCGGGCAGCATGCGCCAGCGGATCAGCGTGCCGGTGAGCGCGCCGAAGCCGAGAAATTGCGCAAGCCCGATGGCGACGATGCCGCTTTTGCGCGCGGCGCGGTCGGAAATGCCGGTGCCGAGCTGGGCGTGCAGCACACGGTCATATTGGCCGACGGCCCAGAAACTGCCCAACGTGGCGAGGGCGGCCATGCCCCATTGCAGGGGGGCGATACCGGCGATAGTGGCGAGCACGGCGTGAATGTCGAGATGTGCGACCTTTTCCCACAGAAGCCAGCCGAAAAACAGCATGACGGCCAGCGGCAGGGCCTGTTTGCCGATGAGTTTGCGCAGGCCCGCAGGATCTGCGGGCTGCGCCTGAGGGGGCGGCGCGTCCGGGGCTTGCGGCAGGTCGAGGGTTTTCTCGATCTCGATCGGACTGTGTTGCATCGGACCCGTGCTCCTCTTCTGGGCCGTTTCGGAGCCGCAGGCGGATGTCCCCCGTGTGCGGTCCTTGCAGGCATAAGCGCGCTTTCCCAAGATTCGATTAAAGCGTCACGCCTTTACACTGAAGCATCAGAGAAAGGCGAGGGGCATGCCGCGCTCATATCTTGTCCTGCGGTCCGTCAAAAGCTGTGTCTCCGTTTCTTGGCGGCCGCTTGAACTATGACGAGGTCGGGCGAGGATCTCTGCACAGTTGCCAGTCCTCTGCCGGGGCCTTTGTCCTTGGGGGACGTTGGGCCGGAGCTGGAGGCGGGTGTCTTGAACATGTCGGAGATGTGCGGAGAAAAACAAGGGTCCGTATGGGGACACGGACCCTTGCGCCTGTCACTTTGAGGTGAGGCTTTGGTGATATTACTGGTGTCGCCGGGGCTTAGCTGGCGGTCAGTTCGGCTTTGGCTTCGGCCAGGAAGCCGGCATATTTCTCGCGCACGTCCATGGCGGTGGCACTGGCGCCGAGATCGGCGGTGACCTTAGCGATCACGTCCTCCGGGCCGGATTCTTTGAGATCGGCACGGATCACCTCTGCGGTGTAGCTGTCGATCTCGCTGGCGGATTTCCCGAGTTTCTCGGCCGCCCATTGCGCAAGTTTGCGATCAGCACGGGCCTCCAGGCGGAACTGAAGCTCGGTGTCATGTGCATATTTGCTCTCGAAGGCCGCTTCGCGTTCGTCGAAGGTGGTCATGGCAGGCTCCTCCTCTTTAACCTCTTGTTTAGGATTATGCCGTCGCGGGCGGGGCCGGACAAGGATGTAGATCAATATTCTGTTTAAACTTTGGGCGATCCGGGGCGCCCGTGACGCAGAACTCCTGTTGCAGAGGGTCGCGCCCACCTTGCCCCCGGCGTTGCCTTGCCCTAAAGAGCGCATTTGAAGTGGCCGGTCGTAATGATTCCCGGCCCCACCAGCTTTGGAGGCCCCATGGCGCGCCGCAAGAAAATCTACGAAGGCAAAGCGAAAACGCTCTACGAAGGTCCGGAACCGGGCACTCTGGTGCAGTATTTCAAGGATGACGCGACCGCGTTCAACGCGCAGAAACACGCGACCATCGAGGGCAAGGGCGTGTTGAACAACCGTCTCTCCGAGTTCTTCATGAACGGTCTGACCGCTCTGGGCATTCCGAACCACTTCATCAAACGCCTCAACATGCGCGAGCAGCTCATCCGCCAGTGCGAGATCGTGCCGCTCGAAGTGATCGTGCGCAACTATGCCGCGGGCTCGATGGCGAAGCGCCTCGGGCTTGAGGAAGGCATCCGCCTGCCGCGTCCGATCATCGAGTTCTCCTATAAGGACGACGCTCTGGGCGACCCGCTCGTGCCGGAAGAATATATCATCGCCTTCGGCTGGGCGAGCCAACAGGATCTCGACGACATCGTGGCGCTGGCGCTGCGTGTGAACGATTACCTGTCGGGCGTCATGTATGGCGTCGGCATCCGTCTGGTGGATTTCAAGATCGAGATCGGTCGGGTCTGGGATGGCGATTACATGCGCCTGATCGTGGCCGACGAGATTTCGCCGGACTCGTGCCGCCTGTGGGACATCGAGACCAACCAGAAGCTCGACAAGGACGTGTTCCGTCGCGATCTCGGCTCGCTGACCGATGCCTACACCGAAGTGGCGCGTCGTCTCGGCGTTCTGCCGACGAACGGTCCGATCGAAGACGCCGACACGCCCAAGATCATCAATTGAAAGCCACGAATAGTCCGGTGAATGGACCAGTGAGAGGAACGACTTCATGAAAGCCCGCGTCTTTGTCATGCTGAAAAACGGTGTTCTGGACCCGCAGGGTGCCGCCGTGCAACACGCGCTTGGTGCGCTTGGGTTCGAGGGCGTCAACGAGGTCCGTCAGGGCAAGGTGATCGAGCTGGATCTGGCCGAGGGCACGACGGAAGCGACCATCACCGAGATGTGCGAAAAGCTTTTGGCGAACACGGTGATCGAGAGCTACAAGATCGAATTGCTCTGATCGAAGTTCTCTGGGAGATCAGAGGATTGGAATGAGAAAGCCGCCCCGGGGATGATCCCCGTGGGCGGCTTTTTCGTATCTTTTTGAGTGTCGACCTGTAGATTGGTGCGGCGCACGGAGATTGAAGTCGCAGATGTTATTTTGAAATGTGAGTTGAACCATGAGCAAACAGAACGATCCCGCTAATAAATACCTGCCCAAACCCCGGCAATCGCAGGCAGAGAATGGCGAGGCGGAAGTCAAACATGGCCTGTTCACCGATATTGCCTATGTGACCGCCTGGGCGGTGGGGATTCTGGGGAGTCTGGCGGCGGTTGCTCTGATCGTTTCGGCGGCGCAAGGGGGATATGATGCAGAATACGAGATATTCATGGGGTTCGTGATGCTTGGAGGAAGCTGGGTATCCGCCTCTTGCCTCGGCGTTCTGGCGGAGATCAGTCGCAAGCTTTCGACGCGGGGCGCGTGAGGTCCTTGGCGCGCGTCGCCCGGTCTGGCAAAAGTGACAGTGAAAGCGCGGGGACATCTCTGGCGGCTTTCCTTTGTCTGTGTTGCAAAAAGGGTTAACGATGGTTTCCGGTGTCAGATTTTTCACCTCTCTGCGCATGCTTCTGAGTGCCGCGATGCTCCTGCCTGGGGCGCTGCGGGCCGAGACGGCGAAGCAATGGCAGGCGCATTGCGGGCCGGAGTATTGCACACTCACCCCACGGGCCTATCCGGTCCTGTCTCTGATGCGGGGCCATGAGAGTGGCGACTGGGTGCTGAGCTTTCGCGATTGGGCGATGGTGGACGAGGGCGCCATACTGATCGACGGGGTCGCCATGGGCTGGCAGCAAGACAGGGCAATGGCCTTCCCGACACCGCTGCTCGACGGAAATACCCTTGAGATCGCCTATGAGTCGGAGGGATTCAGCGAGGGCGTGTCTCTGGCCGGGATCAAGGCAGCGATGCTTTGGGCGGAGGAGCAGCAGGGGCGCATGGGCACGCGCAGGCTCATGCTGCATCAGCCCGACTGGGAGGCCTTGCAGGCTGAGGCGCGCAAGATCACCGAAGAGATGTGCGACGGGCCCTTGCCCGGAGTGCTGGACAATGAGGCGGGGCCGCAGGAGATCGAGGGCCATCCGGAGGTTCGTGTGCTGTCGCAGCTATGCTGGACGGCGGCCTATAATGTCGGTTCGCAGGTCTATCTGCTGGGGCCGGAGCTGGATGGTGTGGCGCCGGTGCGGTTGGCGGCGGTCGATCCGGAAGGTGCGGCGGAGCCGGAGTTGGCGCTTTGGGGGATCGAAGGCGACACGCGGGTGCTCGACAGTTTCTACAAGGGGCGCGGTCTGGGCGATTGCTTCACCCATGAGACCTGGCGGTTCGACGGGTTTGCCTACCGGCTGGAGCGGCGGATCGTCGATGACGCTTGCGACGAGAAGATCATTCCCATGATCACCTGGCCGGAATAGCGGCGTCGGACCCACCTTGGAGGTGGGGCCGTCCGTCGTGAGTTCCACGCCGCGATGCGGTTCAGCGCCAGCCGAGCGCAGGCGCGACCTCGTTCAGGATCGTCTCCAAAACATGCACGTTGTACTCGACGCCCAGCATGTTCGGGACGGTCAAAAGGAGCGTATCGGCTTCGGCAATCGCCTCGTCCTTCTTGAGCTGGTCGATGAGCCGGTCCGGCGTGTCGGCATAGCCGCGCCCGAAGATCGAGCGGGTCTGGTCGATCATGCCGATCTGGTCGCTGTCCTTGCCGCCCTGGCCGAAATACATCCGGTCCATATCGTTCACGAGCGCAAAGATCGAGCGGCTCACGGAGACACGCGGTTCGCGTGTGTGTCCGGCGGCTTTCCAGGCGGCGCGATAGGCGCGGATCTGCTTGGCCTGCTGCACATGGAAGGGCTCGCCGGTCTCGTCGTCCTTCAAGGTCGAACTTTGCAGGTTCATCCCCATCATGGCCGCCCATTCGGCGGTGGCGTTCGAGCCGGAGCCCCACCAGATGCGGTCGATCAACCCTTCGGAATGCGGTTCGAGACGCAACAATCCCGGCGGGTTCGGGAACATCGGGCGCGGGTTCGGCTGGGCAAAGCCCCGGCCTTTGAGCTGTTGCAGGAACACCTGGGCATGATGCCGCGCCATGTCTGAGCCATCTTCGCCCTCGGCGGGTTGATAGCCGAAATGCCGCCAGCCGTCGATCACCTGCTCGGGCGAACCACGGCTCAGGCCAAGCTGCAACCGCCCGCCCGCAATGAGGTCGGCGGCCCCTGCGTCCTCGGCCATATAAAGAGGGTTTTCATAGCGCATGTCGATCACGCCGGTGCCGATCTCGATCTTCGAGGTCTTCGCCCCGATGGCGGCCAGAAGCGGGAAGGGGGAGGCCAGTTGCCGGGCAAAGTGGTGCACGCGGAAATAGGCGCCGTCGAGGCCAAGTTCTTCGGCGGCGACCGCGAGGTCGATGGATTGCAGCAAAGCATCGGAGGCAGTTTGCACCGCCGATCCGCGCTCGGGGGCCCAATGGCCGAAGGAGAGGAAGCCGAGGTTTTTCATGACATATCCTTTCATCGCCGCCGGGAAGGGGCGGCGTGTTGCCCTCTACCTAGGAAGCCGGAGGGGCTTGGGGCAAGGGCGCGCTCTGTTTGCTCAGGCACAGGATCGGTGCGCGGGCGTTTTGCACAAGTTCTGGGTCGCTTGAGGGACGGTAGTTTTCTATCTGAAAAGATAGAAAAAAGGAGATGTTACCATGATCTTTCAAGGAATGCCGACGCTCACTGCCCATGCGCTCAGACTGGGCAAGCCGGATGCCAACGGTCAGGAGCCGGAGTTCGTTCTGAACCCCTATGATGCCGCCCCTTGTCGTCATTGCCTGCGCAACATTCCCAAGGGGCACGGCATGCTGATCTGCGCGCACCGGCCGTTCGAGACGCGCAATCCCTACGCCGAAACCGGGCCGATCTTTCTTTGTACCGCGCATTGTGCGCCCTACCGGGGGGAGGGGCTGCCGGAGGTTCTGACCAGCTCGCCCGAGTATCTGGTCAAGGGCTATGACATCGACGAGCGCATTGTCTACGGCACCGGGCGGATCGTGCCGCAGGCGGAGATCGAGCGCTATTGCGCGGAGCTTCTGGCCCGCGACGAGATCGCTTTCGCCGACATCCGTTCTGCGCGCAATACGTGCTGGCAGGTGCGGGTGATGCGATCGGATTGAGACACGGAAAACCCGGTTGGAGTGCTGATCTGACCGAGCAGGGCGGTGATTGTAGCGCGCGAGGCCAGCGTATGGATCGGTCTGCATCCGGGACAACTTGTGAAGGGCATTGATCCCGCTGCGGCGTTGCACATGTCGCCGCCTCGTCCCGGTCTTCAGGCGCAATCGGCAGGCGCGGGCCTGCCCCACGGGACACAACCCACTTGATCCGAACTCCGCCCCGGCGTATCAGGCGCGTAAACCGCCCTCACAGGAGTCCCGCCCGATGAAAGCCGCCGTTCTGCAATTCCCCGGGTCCAACTGCGACCGCGACATGTATATGGCGCTGAAGGCCGCTGGCGCCGATGTCACCATGGTCTGGCACAAGGACGCCGAACTGCCGGCGGGTGTCGACGTAGTCGGTGTGCCGGGCGGGTTTTCCTATGGCGACTATCTGCGCTGCGGCGCGATTGCGGCGAATTCGCCGGTGGTGGCCTCGCTCAAGAAACACGTCGAGCGCGGCGGCTATGCGTTCGGCATCTGCAACGGCTTTCAGGTTCTAACCGAAGCGCGGCTTCTGCCGGGGGCGCTTTTGCGCAATGCCGGGCTGAAATACATCTGCAAGACCGTGCCGCTGGCCGTCGAGACCACCGACAGCCCCTATACCTCTGCTTTCGCCCAAGGTCAGCACATCGGCATTCCGATTGCGCATCATGACGGCAATTTCACCGCCGACGAAGAGACGCTCGATATGCTCGAAGGCGAGGGCCGTGTGGCCTTCCGGTATCTCGACAACCCGAACGGCTCGAAACGCGACATCGCGGGCATTCTCTCGGAGAACCGCCGGGTGCTCGGCATGATGCCCCACCCGGAACGCGCCGCCGAGGCCGCCCATGGCAATCAGGACGGCAAGCTGTTTTTCACTTCGCTGACGGACGCACTGGTATCCGCCTGATCGGCTTTGGGCTGACCGGTTTCCGCCCAAACCCCTGTCGCACAGGCGGGAATTTGCTCAAATGGAGGCCCCTGCCTGTGCTGCGGGGACCATCGCCCTGCGGCGGCCCCTTGCGGCTCGCCTTCGGGCGCGGGTAATCTGGACGGCATGAGCGATCGCGACATCATCGGGGGAAAACCACGGGCCGAAGGGGGCGCCGGACGGCGGTCCGGGCGGGCCCGCACCATGGGCTGGGCCGGACGGCTGGCGCTTGTGGGGTTTGTCGCTGTGGCGATCGGAGTGATCTGGGTCAGCAATCTGTTGCTCACCGAGCGTTTCACGACACAGACGCGCAACCGCGCCGAGGTGCGTCAGGCGCTTTATGCCGGCAACCTGATGAGCGAGCTGCAACGCAATTCCATCGTGCCGATCCTGCTGTCGCGCGACCCGATCCTTGTGGGCGCGCTGACCTCGCGGGACTTTTCCCAGACCTCGCAACATCTGATCGCCTATGTCGACGAGATCGGGGCCGCGGGGATCACGCTTCTGGATGAAAGCGGACGGGTGGTGGCTGCCACGGATCGCTCGCTTCTGGGCGCCAACAACCGCCAGTCGCCCTCCTTCATCGACGCGCTGCGCTCCAACGATACGATTTTCAAAAGCACGGCGCTGGACAACAATGCCTACGAATTCAGCTATTCGCGCCGGATCGACGTCAATGGCGCGCTGGCCGGGGTGATCGTGGTCAAGGTCGATCTTGCCAAGTTCGAAAAGAGCTGGGCGGGGATTTCCGACGCCGTCATCGTGGTGAACTCCGAGGGCAATATCATCCTGTCGACGGAGCCGCGCTGGCGGTCGAAATCGGAGGGGGAAGCGCTCGCCACCCGCGATGCGCCGACCGCCATCGAGCGGGCGTTCCAGATCACCACCGATTGGTCGGCGGACCCGAACGAGACCTATCTCGGCGGTGAAGCGGTGATGCGTCTGGAAAGCCGTATTCCGTTTCGCGGCTGGCGGATGACGTCTTTTACCACCTATGCTTCGGTGCGCGAACGGGTGAACGGGGTTCTGGCACTCGAAATCATGGGCTTTGCCATCCTTCTGGCCGGGGCGTTCTATCTGACCTCGCGCCGCGCCGTGTCGCGTGCCGGGCTGTTTCAGCGTGAAAGCGCCGAACTGCGGCAGTTGAACGCCGCGCTGCAACGCGAGATCGCCGAACGCAAACGGGCGGAAAAAAGTCTTGAGGTCGCCGAGCAGACCTTGGCGCAAAGTTCAAAACTTGCGGTTCTGGGCGAGATGTCGGCGGCGGTCAGCCATGAGTTGAACCAACCTCTGGCGGCGATGAAAACCTATCTTGCGGGCGCGCGTCTGCTGATCAAGCGCAAACGGTCGGAGGAGGCTCTGGCGTCTTTCGGGCGGATCGACGATCTGATCGAACGCATGGGCGCGATCACAAAACAGTTGAAATCCTATGCCCGCAAAGGCTCCGATCAGTTGCATCCCATAGATCTGCGCGACTGCGTGTCCTCGGCGCTGTCGATGATGGAGCCGCAGTTCAAACAGGGCGCGGTGGAGATCATCCGCAGCCTGCCGCCGGAACCGGTGGTGGTCGATGGCGACCGGGTGCGGTTGGAGCAGGTGCTGGTGAACCTGTTGCGCAACGCCTTTGACGCCTCGAAGCATTCGGACGAGCCGCAGATCGAGATCCTCGTGACGGGTGGAGTGGCGGGCGGCACTCAAGCAAGCGTGACCGTGCGTGACAACGGCACCGGGATCGAGAACCTCGACACTTTGTTCGAGCCTTTCTACACCACCAAGGCTCCGGGCGACGGGGTGGGGCTCGGGCTTGCGATCTCCTCTGGGATCGTCACCGAACTGGGCGGGCGGCTGATGGCGCGCAACCGTCCGGGGGGCGGTGCGGCTTTTGAAATGGTGCTGCCTCTGTCGGAAGAGGCGAAACACGCGGCGGAATGATCCCGTCCAGACGTTTAAGGTCCGATGCGGGCCGGAAGAAGAAGGGAAGAGACCATGGCGACGGCAATGAAAATCGCGATTGTCGATGACGAACAGGACATGCGGCAGTCGATCAGCCAATGGCTGGCGCTCTCGGGGTTCGACACCGAAACCTTTGCGAGTGCCGAGGACGCGGTCAAATCGCTGGGCGCGGATTACCCGGGCGTGGTGATCACCGACATCAAGATGCCGGGGATGGACGGGATGCAGTTTCTCAAGAAGCTGATGAGTGTCGACAGCGGTCTTCCGGTGATCATGATCACCGGCCACGGCGATGTGCCGATGGCGGTGGAGGCGATGCGGATCGGTGCGTTCGATTTCCTTGAAAAACCGTTCAACCCGGACCGGATGACCGAACTGGCGAAGAAAGCCACCAATGCGCGCCGCCTGACGCTCGACAACCGGATGCTGCGCCGCGAGCTGTCGGACGGCACCGGCATCATGAACAAGCTGATCGGGGCGTCCCCGGTGATGGAGCGGCTCCGCGAGGATATTCTCGATCTGGGCCAAGCCGACGGGCATGTGTTGATCGACGGCGAGACCGGCACCGGCAAGACCTTGGTTGCGCACGCGCTGCATGCCGTGGGCACGCGGGCCTCGAAGAAATTCATCACCTTCGCCTGCGCGGGGCGCGATGAGGCGGACCTGACGAAACGGCTGTTCGGGCCGGACCCGGACGGGCAGATTCAGCCGCTGATCGAGGAGGCGCGCGGCGGCACGCTTGTGCTTGAGGACATCGAGGCTATGCCGATGGTGCTTCAGGCGCGGTTGCTCAAATGGATCGACGAACAGGGCACGCCGCCGGAGACGCGGGTGATCGCGATCTGCAATCTGCAAGAACAGGGCCGGACCTGTGAAAGCGCCATGCGGCCGGACCTCTATTACCGCCTCGCGGCGATGAAGATCACCACGCCGCCCTTGCGTCAACGGGGCGAGGATATTCTTTTGCTCTTCACCCAGCTCAGTCAGCAATTCGCCGAGGAATACGGCTGCGACGCGCCGGAAGTGTCGGCGCAGGAGGCGGCGCAATTGTTGCAAGCACCCTGGCCGGGCAATATCCGCCAGTTGATCAACGTCGCCGAACGTTCCGTGCTGCAAAGCCGTCGCGGCTCTGGCTCGATCACCTCGCTTCTTCTGGCCGAAAGCGACGCGCCGGAACAGCAGACCATGACCACCGAGGGCAAGCCCCTGAAGGAATATGTCGAGGCCTTCGAGCGGATGCTGATCGACAACACGATGCGCCGTCACAAAGGCTCGATCGTGGCGGTGATGGACGAACTGTGCCTGCCGCGCCGGACGCTCAACGAGAAGATGGCCAAATACGGCTTGCAGCGCTCGGATTATTTGTAACATGCCGAAGCGGGTGTGAAAGCGCCCGCTTTTTCATCTGAGAATTTGAAAAACGAATTTCAAGCGGGTTAGCGACGGGGCATTTTCCATTTGTCTGATTTATTTTTCGTGGGTCTTTTCGCTTTGTTCTGCCTTAGCAACTTGGCCGTCGTTGGTGTGGGGGGCTGGATGCTTTCGCGCAGGCGTTTCGATGCGGGTGGGATCATTTTAATCGCTTTCGTCGCGTTTTATACCGTGCCGCAAATCCACTCTTTTTTCCAGCTTCGTGCCTCCGAGCATGCGCTGTCGGACATGACGTTTCAAGAGGTGGAACATCTTGGCGTGCAAGGGCGACGTGTTCTTTGTCTGATGTCGCATGGTGATGATGGTCAGGGAAGAATTCCCTCTTTTTGTGAACGTATGTTTGAGGCCCATGCCCCCTCCGACATGATCGTTGTGAGCGATTTTGAGAGCAACCTAGCCATGACGCCGGGGACGCTCGATCTGAACGGGGTGCAGGTGGAGAGGCTGCGTACTGAGGCGCGGCAGTTGCCTGATGGGCGGGCTTATCAGGAGATCGTGTCCGATCCGGAGACCGGACAGGGTATGGGGAGGGAGTTCGAGGTGATCCTGCGGCTGTCGACATTGGCACCCGAGGAGAACGACAGGCTGCATCTGACATCCTCCCAAAAAATCGAGGCCTATGATCTGTCTGTGAAAGACCTGCCTGTCGCTCGTTTTGTCACAGGTGATGTGAAGGTTCATAAAGGTTGGTTCTGGTTCATCGGGGATGTCGAGAAAATCCCGCGCTCCGGGCAGATGTCTGCCAATGTCTGGGCGTTTCTCCTGTGATTTTGCAGTCTTGGAGGGGGCAGTGTCAAAGCCTCAAGAGTCAGAAAGGTCGTAAATGATAAATTTTAGCACTTGGGACGTGATTGTTGTTTTATTGATGGGCGTGCTGGTTTTTCTGGGGCCGGTTGCTCTTTTCCTATGGGGGATTAGGTTGATCCGGCGTGGTCAGAAGGGCATCGGTTATGCCTTTGTCGTTCTTCCGATTGGGTATTATCTCATCCCAAATGTTATTGCTGGCGTACAGTATCTGACGATGCGCTCCTACACTTTGTCGCAGTGGGCGGTGCCTGAGACGCCACTCACCGTGGAAGGGCGCAGTGTTCTTTGTATTTCTGAGAGTGAAGGCGTGCCATCGGTCTGTAAAAATCTCCTCGAATACCGTGCGCCCTCCGAGATGATCCATGTTCAGGTTTCCGATGACGTCGATGATACAGGCGACTTGGAAACCACGTATCAGAGGGTTGAACGTCTGACTGTTGAGACGAAAATGTTCTATGAACATGAGATTACGAATGTCGTTCAGACGCCGATAGAGCTGAAGGTAAAGCCGGAACAGTTCGACGTTGTGATCCGGGAATTTTGGCCGCACCGAAAAGCGGAGCGTAAAGAGCGCATGCCGCGAAATCTTCATGTCCGGTTTGTTCAAGTGTTCGATAAAACGCAAAAAGCGGGTCCCGTGGCACAGTTTGCAGACGGGCAGGCACAGTTGAACTATGGCATCGTATGGATGTTCGGAGACTATGTTTATTTTCCCGATGGCGATGAAATGAATCTGAGGCGCAATCGTTTCATCTGCGGGGATGATGCCAATCCATACTGCTCGGGATATTGAATGGAAAAAGGCGCCCGGTCATGGGCGCCTTTCTGCTTTAGGGGCGGGAAAGTCTTTAGATGTGGGCTTTGACCCAGGCCGCATAGGCTTCCATCCAGGATTTGAGGAAATCCTCGGTGCCTTCGGTGACGATTTTGCCCTCCTCGTCGAACAGGTTCCACAGGTTGCCGATATAGGCTTCGGGCTGTTGCATGGCGGGCATGTCGAGGAACACCAGCGGCTGACGCAGGTGGTGGTTGGCGCCGAACCCGCCGATGCCGGACGGGCTTGCGGTCACGATGCCCGCCGGTTTGCCGCCCCAGACGCTGGCGCCATAGGGGCGCGAGCCGACGTCGAGGGCGTTCTTGATCGCGGCGGGCAGGGAGCGGTTGTATTCCGGCGTTACGAAAAGCACGCCGTCGGCGGCTTTGATCTCGTTGCGGAACCGGGTCCAGCTTGCGGGCGGGGTGTCGGTGTCCAGATCCTCGTTGAAGAACGGCAGATCGCCGATCTCAACGAAATCGAATTCCATGCTTTCGGGGGCGAGTTTGGTGAGGGCTTTGGCGAGTTTCAGGGTCTGGGAGTCCTTGCGGAGCGAGCCGACCAGAAGAGCGATACGGGTCATGATATGTCCTTTCGGGTGGCGCATCTGGATATGCGCGTTTTTGCTTATTTCATAAATCAAAATATTACTTTTGATCGAAAATGAACAGAACGACTTGTGTGCGACGTGGCACCCTGTCTCTGTTTTGCTGCACAGGACGGGATATGAGAGGCCGGGGACGGGGCGGGGAGCTGCGGCGAGGGACGCAGACGGTGCGCCGGGGATGCGCAAGGGAGTGTTAACCATTATGCCGTTAATTTGAGGCGAATCCGCCGGATAGGGCCGCCAAAGGTGCGAAAATGGCGTTTCGATGAATTTGCGTGTTGTCTAAAGGCACAGGCATCACTACTGATATAGAAACGCAGGTCCGTCGGGCGCTTGGCCGTCCCGGAAACCGCGTGAGACAGATTCGCTGCATGCGTGTGTTGGAACTCAGGGCCATTCCCGAGGCTTCCCCGCAGAGCAGACCGATACCGCCGGGCGGCATGACAAAACCTCCGGCACGAACCGCCCGAAGCCTTATCCATAGGTCAGAGGGATTTGAACGGGCGCCGAGGGGCAGATGCCTCGCTAAGCGCCGGAGAAGAACCGCGATGCAACGCGCAGAGGCAAGATCAGAGCACAGAGCGGGCGCCAGCGCCCCCGCCGTCTTGCCCGCACTGCTCGCCCCAAAATATCACCCGGATCAACGCGTCACCTTCGGATACGGAGGTGCGCCCGTTTCGGGTGCCGGAAGACAAATTCAATGGCAAAGAAAATGCTCATCGACGCCACCCACGCGGAGGAAACCCGCGTTGTGGTGGTCGACGGAAACAAGGTCGAGGAATTCGACTTTGAATCGGAAAACAAACGCCAGCTCGCTGGCAACATCTATCTCGCAAAGGTAACCCGCGTCGAACCGTCCCTGCAGGCGGCGTTCGTGGATTACGGCGGAAACCGTCATGGGTTCCTCGCCTTCTCCGAGATTCATCCGGATTATTACCAGATCCCGCTGGCCGACCGTGAAGCCCTGCTGGCAGAGGAAATGGAATATGCCAAGGCTCAGGAAGAGGAAGAGGAAAAGCCCAAGCGGTCCCGCCGCTCGCGGTCGCGTTCGCGTTCCAAAACCCGTGCCGAAGAGGTCAAATCTGCGGATGCGGTCGAGACCCGTGAGGTCACGCTCGACGAGGCGGAACAGGGCGACGAACAGGATGGCGCCTCTGTCGCCGGGATGGATGTGATCGAACCGGAGGCCTCCGAGGCCGATGCGATGATCGCGGACGACGCGAATGCGGATGAGAATGGCTCTGTCGAAGAGGGCACGTCGCCTGCGTTCACCGTGCAGGATACGCCGGTCGAAGAGCCGGACGAAGTTGCGGGCGAGGCTGAGTCGGACACCGTCGCGGAAGAGTCTGTTTCCGAAGAGGAAACGTCTGAAGACGAGACCTCCGAGGGTGACGATGAAGAGGCTGATGAGGGCGATGACGAGGACGAGGCGGACGCCGCCGAGGCCGACGACGGCATCGAAAGCGTCGCCGACGATGACACCACCGAGGAAATCCGCCCGCGTCGCAAACCGCGTCCGCGCAAGTACAAGATCCAGGAAGTCATCAAAGTGCGCCAGATCATGCTGGTGCAGGTCGTCAAGGAAGAGCGCGGCAACAAGGGCGCCGCTCTCACCACCTACCTGTCGCTGGCCGGTCGCTATTGTGTGCTGATGCCGAACACCGCGCGTGGTGGTGGCATCTCCCGCAAGATCACCAATGCCGCAGACCGCAAGAAACTCAAAGAGATCGCAGGCGAACTTGAAGTGCCGCAGGGCGCCGGTCTGATCATCCGCACGGCGGGCGCACAGCGCACCAAGACGGAGATCAAACGCGACTACGACTATCTCAAGCGGATGTGGGAACAGATCCGCGAGCTGACGCTGAAATCGGTGGCGCCCGCGAAGATCTACGAAGAGGGCGACCTGATCAAACGGTCGATCCGCGATCTCTACTCGAAAGACATCGACGAGGTGATCGTCGAGGGCGATGGCGGCTATCGCGAGGCCAAGGACTTCATGAAAATGATCATGCCGTCCCACGCCAAGAACGTGAAACCCTATGCCGAGAGCCTGCCGCTGTTTGCGCGTTATCAGGTGGAAAGCTACCTCGCCGGGATGTTCAACCCGGTGGTGCAGCTCAAATCCGGCGGTTACATCGTGATCGACGTGACCGAGGCGCTGGTCGCCGTCGACGTCAACTCGGGCCGGGCCACGAAAGAGGGCTCGATCGAGGAAACCGCGCTCAAGACCAACCTTGAGGCCGCCGAAGAGGTGGCGCGTCAGGCGCGTCTGCGCGACCTGGCCGGTCTGATCGTCATCGACTTCATCGACATGGAAGAGCGCCGTAACAACACGGCGGTCGAGAAGCGTCTGAAAGACAAACTGAAAACCGACCGTGCGCGCATTCAGGTGGGCCGTATCTCGGGCTTTGGCCTGTTGGAGATGTCGCGTCAACGTCTGCGTCCCGGCATGCTCGAGGCGACGACACAGCCGTGCCCGCATTGTCACGGCACCGGGCTGATCCGCTCCGACGACAACATGGCGCTCACGATCCTGCGTCAGCTCGAGGAAGAGGGCACGCGCAAACGCTCCCGTGAGGTGCTGCTCAAGGCGCCGGTCGCCATCGTCAACTACCTGATGAACATGAAGCGCGAAAAGATCGCACAGATCGAGACGCGCTATGGCATGGCAGTGCGGATCGAGGCCGATCCGTTCCTGATCTCGCCGGACTTCTCCATGGAGCGGTTCAAGACGGCAACCCGCGTGGTGCCCGAAGTGGTCGCTCCCGTGATTTCCGCCTCTGCCGATCTGATGGCGGATTACGACGAGGAGATCGAGGACGAGGATCTGACGGAAGACGAGGCAGAAGCCACGGAAGCCGTGTCCGAAGAGGTTTCGGAAGAGACCAATGGCGACGACCAGAAGCCGAAGAAACGCCGCCGCCGTCGTCGTCGTCGCAAGAAAACCGATACGGTGGACGGGCAGGACGAGGCTCAGGACAACGGGGCCGAGGATGCCTCCGACGAGGAGGACAGCGCCGAGGGTGAGGCCCCCGGGACGGTGAGCGAAGAAGTCGCGCCGGTCGAGGCCGAGGAGAAACCGAAGCCGCGTCGCAAACGTCGTACCAAGGCGGAGATCGAGGCCGAGAAGGCCGCGAAAGCTGCCGAAGGAGAGGCATCGGCGGAGACGGGTGAGGCTGCGGATGCCGTTGCCGAGGAGAAACCGAAGCCGCGTCGCAAACGTCGTACCAAGGCGGAGATCGAGGCCGAGAAGGCCGCGAAAGCCGCCGCCGAGGCTGAGGCTGCGGCAGAAGCACCGGTCGAGCCGCAGGCGGAAGCGCCCGTCGAGGCCGCGTCTGAGACGGAGGCACCGGTTTCTGAGCCTGTCGCGGAAGCCAAGCCGGTCAGCGAAGCGCCTGCCGAGCCTGTGGCTGAGGCGGTGAGAGCTGAGCCTGTCGTGGAGGCGGTCGTGGCCGCGCCGGTGATCGAAGTGGTTGCCGAGGACGCGACGCCCGAGCCGGAGCTTGCGGAGGTGGGCGAACCGGAGGCCGCGGAGGACGATGACAAACCGAAGCGCCGCGGCTGGTGGAGCCGCTGAGCACCGCTCAGAGAGTTAAGGCAGAGAGTTAAGAAAGCGGCCGGGTCAGTCCCGGCCGTTTTTCGTTTGGCCGTCTCTTTGGGGCCCTGTGCCGCTCTGAAACATCCCCCAACGGGAATGTGAGGTGCCGCGACACAGGAGGCGCTAGGCGGGGCGGCGGTTTTCTGGCATGAGGCTCACATGTTCGGAATTGATCTTTTTGACGCAACGCTCCTGCCTTCGATGCTCGTGGCCCTCGCCGCGGGCATGGTGTCGTTTCTGAGCCCCTGCGTTCTGCCCATCGTGCCGCCCTATCTCGCCTATATGTCCGGGATTTCCATGAATGAGCTCACGGGCGGCGGCAAAGGCTCGCGCAAGGCGATCCTGCCCGCGCTGATGTTCGTTCTGGGCCTCTCGACCGTGTTCCTGTTCATGGGCTTCACAGCCTCGGCGTTTGGGATGTTTTTCCTGAAAAATCAGGTGCTTTTCTCGCGTATCTCCGGTGTTGTGATCATCATTCTGGGCCTGCATTTCCTCTCGGTGTTCCGCATTTCCATCCTTGACCGCGAGGCACGGCTGGATGCGGGCGACAAGGGCGGCACGGCATTCGGGGCCTATATCCTCGGGCTTGCCTTTGCTTTCGGCTGGACGCCCTGCATCGGGCCGCAACTGGGGGCGATCCTCTCTATGGCGGCGTCTGAAGGCTCCGTGTCGCGTGGCACGACGTTGTTGGCGACCTATGCCGTGGGGCTCGGTCTGCCGTTCCTTCTGTCGGCGATTTTCATCACCCGCGCTGTCGGTGTGATGAACCGTCTCAAGCGCCACATGGGGCTGATCGAGAAGATCATGGGGGGGCTTTTGTTGCTCGTGGGTTTGATGATGGTCACGGGCGCTTTCTCGCGCCTGTCCTATTGGCTTTTGGAAACCTTCCCGGCGCTCAGCCAATTGGGTTAATAGGGCTTAATTTCGCCCAAAACCCGCGCTAGGTTATCGGAAACATTGAAGGTTTTCGGTATGAGCGAGCAGGGCAAAGAGGTGACGCGGCGCCGGGTGTTCTACATCCCGGGCTACGATCCGATTCCGCCGCGCCGTTACCGCGAGCTTTACCGCAAAGAAGGTGCGGCGCAGGCCGAGATGTCCGGCTATACGCTCGGCCTCGCTCCGAAAAAAGGTCGCAATTTCGGCTGGTCCGTGGCGGGTGAAATCGAGGGCGCGCAGACCCGCAGCGACATCGACGTGCTGGTCTGGTCCGACATCGTGCAGCAGAGCATGGCGGCGGGGATTTTCCGCACCTATCTGATACTTGCGCGCACCGCATGGACCTATGTTTCCACCGGCGCTCTGTTTCGGCTGATGAAGCTCCGGCGCGGGCCGATGATTGCGGCGCTTTACCCGATCGGCGTGCTTCTGGCGCAGCTTCTGATCGCGGTCTTGCTGCTCGCTCTGATCACTTGGAGCGGACGCCTCCTCGGGGCTGCATGGATCGGGTTGGTTCCGGGCCTCCTCGCGGCCTTTCTGCTCTTGCGCTGGTTCAAAGCGAAAGATGACAGGATTTTCGCCTATTACCTGATGCATGACTACGGGTTTTCGGCCCGTTGGCGCGGGGCCGATCCGCCCGCTCTGCGTGCGCGGATGGACGAATTCCGCGCCGAGATTGCGGAGGCTTTGCGAGAGGATTGGGACGAGGTTCTGGTGGTCGGTCACAGTTCTGGTGCGCATCTCGGCATTCAGATTCTGGCCGATCTGATCCGCGCGGGCGAGGTGCCGGAGCGTGGGCCGGTGCTGTCCTTCCTCAGCCTCGGTCATGTCGTCCCGATGGTCTCCTTCCTGCCGGAAGCCAAGGTGTTGCGCCGCGATCTGGCCTATCTGTCGACCCGTGATGAGCTGTTCTGGCTCGATGTGACGGCACCGGGCGATCCGTGCTCTTTCGCGCTTTGCGATCCGATCAAGGTGTCGGGCGTCGCGCCCGCAGATCAGAAATGGCCCCTCGTGATCTCGGCGGCTTTCACCCAGACGCTCAGCCCGGAGAAACAGGCCAGACTGAAACGCCGCTTCTTCCGCCTGCATTTTCAGTATCTTTGCGCTTTCGACCGCCCCGGAGAGTATGACTATTTCAAAATCACAGCGGGCGGCGAGACATTGGCAGCGCGCTTTGCCGGGGCCGTGCCAAGCCCCTCGCGGATCGACACACCGGCCAATCGGTTCACGGAAATGGCAGAGGAGGGAAAACTGTGATCCCGCCGAAACCAACGCCGCGCCCCGAGAAAACCAGCCTGCGCAATTACGTCAAACTTTTCCGCAAAGACATCCTGTCGGCGCAACCGGCCAAGCTTTATCGCGCCTGGATGGCCGAATATAAAACGCCGTTTTTCCGCAGTTTTCTGGTCAATCAGCCCTCGCTCGTAAAACGCGTGCTCAATGAAGAGCCGATGGAGTTTCCGAAATCCGGTCGCGTGGCGGAGGGGCTTCGGCCGCTTCTGGGCAATTCGGTCTTCCTCACCAATGGCGAGACATGGTTGAAACAACGCCGCATCATCGACCCGGCTTTTGAGGGCGGGCGGCTCAAGGACACGTTTCCGGCGATGCTCGGGGCCGGGCAGGCGATGGTGGCGAGGCTCAAAACTCAGCAAAACGCCTTCGACATCGAACCCTTCGCCTCGGAGGGCGCGGCGGATGTGATTTTCCGCACGTTGTTTTCGATCCCGATCACCCATGAGGCGGCGGCGAAGGTGTTCGACGAGTTCCAAGGCTATCAACGCGCGCAGCCCATTCTCAACATCGCCGCTTTCATCCCACTGCCGAAATGGCTGCCCCGGTTTCATCGCAAGAAAACCCGCGAGGGGGCGAAAGCGATCCGCAAGCTGATCACCGATCTGACGCGCGCACGCATGTCGGAGATCGCGGCGGGTACCGCCCCGGACGATCTGGCGACCAAGATCATGACCACAGCGGACCCGGTCACCGGGGATCGGTTCGACACCGAGGAGATGGTCGATCAGGTGGCGATCTTCTTCCTCGCGGGGCATGAAACCTCGGCCACGGCGCTTGGCTGGGCGCTTTGGCTTTTGGCCGCAAACCCGGACATTCAGGCCCGCGCGGCCGAGGAGGCGCTGAGCCTGCCGGGCACGCCGACCTTCTCCGATCTGTCGAAACTCCGCTTCATCAAGGATGTGTTCCGTGAGACCCTGCGGCTCTATCCGCCGGTGCCGATGATGGTGCGCGAGGCGAAATGCCCGGTGCGGTTTCGCGAACGCGACGTGCCGAAGGGCGCGCAGATTGTGCTCTCGCCCTGGCATCTCGGGCGGCATGAAATTTTCTGGGAACGGCCCGACGCCTTTGACCCGGACCGGTTCAAAACCGAGAATGGCAAGGCCTGCCTGCGCGACGCCTTCATCCCGTTTTCCTCTGGGCCGCGTGTTTGCACCGGGGCCGGGTTCGCCATGGTTGAGGGGCCGTTGTTCCTCGCGCTGATCCTGCGCGCTTTCCGGCTTGAGACTGTCCCCGATAAAACCCCGGTGCCCGTCGCCCATCTCACTGTGCGCGCGCGAGATGGAATCTGGCTCCGTCTTGCGCCGCGCTGATGCGGCCTTCCGATGGTGGAAATACTCATGGCGCCACGGGTGAAGATAAAACACCCGTTCCGGGATGGAGCGAAAAACCGGAACGCCCTCCCTCTCTGTTTGCCGCTCTCTTGAGTTCGCGGGATGTGCGTCCTACACATTCAGGGACTGCGAGATTTAAAGGATATAGCTATGTCTGCTCCTTCGGCCCTGAAACGCGATATGATCGACAGCATCGGCAACACGCCCCTGATCCGGCTGAAAGGCCCGTCAGAGGCCACGGGCTGCGAGATTTATGGCAAGGCGGAGTTCATGAACCCCGGCCAGTCGGTCAAGGACCGCGCGGCCCTGTTCATCATTCAGGATGCGTTGAAGAGCGGCGCGCTGAAACCCGGCGGCACGATTGTCGAGGGCACGGCGGGCAACACCGGCATCGGTCTGGCGCTCGTCGGCTCCGCTCTGGGCTTTCGCACGGTGATCGTGATTCCCGAGACGCAGAGCCAGGAAAAGAAGGACATGATCCGTCTCGCGGGTGCGGAGCTGGTGCAGGTGCCCGCCGCCCCCTATTCCAATCCGAACAATTACGTCCGCTATTCCGAACGTCTGGCCGCTAAACTTGCACAAATCGAACCGAACGGCGTGATCTGGGCCAATCAGTTCGACAATACGGCGAACCGTCAGGCGCATATCGAAACCACCGGGCCGGAGATCTGGGAACAGACCGGCGGCAAGGTCGACGGCTTCATCTGCTCGGTCGGCTCCGGCGGCACCTTCGCGGGCACCGGCATGGCGCTTCAGCCCAAGGGCGTGAAAATCGGCCTCGCCGATCCGATGGGGGCTGCGC
Source organism: Celeribacter ethanolicus (assembly GCF_002407265.1). Classification (NCBI taxonomy): domain Bacteria; kingdom Pseudomonadati; phylum Pseudomonadota; class Alphaproteobacteria; order Rhodobacterales; family Roseobacteraceae; genus Celeribacter; species Celeribacter ethanolicus. The sequence continues at coordinate 1,261,427 of NZ_CP022196.1, read as the reverse complement.
TTTACAGCTATTACACCACGGGGGAGCTGAAATCGGAGGGCGGCTCGATCACCGAAGGCATCGGGCAGGGGCGGATCACCGCAAACCTCGAAGGCTTCACCCCGGATTTCGCCTATCAGATCCCCGACGAGGAGGCGCTTCCGGTGGTGTTCGATCTTCTGGAGCACGAAGGCCTCTGCGTCGGCGGCTCGTCCGGCATCAATGTCGCGGGCGCGATGCGCATGGCGAAGGAAATGGGGCCGGGGCACACCATCGTCACCATCCTCTGCGACTATGGCACGCGCTACCAGTCTAAGCTCTTCAACCCCGAGTTCCTCAAGGAAAAACAACTTCCTGTGCCCGAATGGCTAGACCGTGGACCGCGCGTTCTGCCTGACGTATATGAAGGAGTATGATCGCACAGTTTCTGACCCGCTTTTTCCTGATCCTCTGTCTTGCGCTGCCGCTTGCGGCCCGGGCGCAGGATGGGGTGTCGCCAGATTACACCCAATGGGACAAGGCCGCGAGCGCGGCCGAGACCCGGATTGGCGACAGTGACACGAGCAATGCCGATCTAGAGCAATTGCGCGACGATCTCGTGGTCTGGCGCGAAAGCTTTCTGGCGGCCGAGAATTCCAACGGCACACGGATCGACACGCTCAAGGCCCAGATCGAAGCTCTTGGGGTGGCGCCTGCCGAAGGTGAGACCGAAAGCGCGGAAATCGCGCAGCGGCGCAAAGAGCTGAACAAGCAGCTCGAAGCGGCTCAGGCCCCTGTGAAGACCGCCGAAGAGGCCTATACGCGGGCCAACGGGCTTATTGCCGAGATTGATCAGGTGTTGACGGAGCGGCAGGCCGATGTGCTGATGCAGCGCGCGCCGAGCCCGCTCAACCCGACGCTCTGGCCGACGGCGGTCAAGGCGCTGGGGCAAACCGCGGGGGCGGCCTGGACCACGGTGTCGGAGGCGGCACGCTCGGAGAGCGGACAGAAGATTCTGCGCAGCAACACTGCCTCCATCGTTTTCTACCTCGTGATCGCGCTGGTGCTGGTGGCGCGAGGGCGCTTGTGGTCGGAGCGGATGACCGATTGGGTGCGCAAACGCGTTTCGGGCGATGCGGGCAAGGGGGTTACCGGGTTTCTTGCCTCGATCGGCCAGATCGTGGTGCCGCTCGCCGGTCTTATCGCCATCACATTGGCCGCCGGCGCCTCGGGGCTTCTGGGGCCGCGCGGGATCATCGTCTTCGGCTCCATTCCGCAAATCGGTCTGGCCTATTTCTTCTGGCGCTGGATCGCCGGACGGCTGTTCTATCCGACAGGGGCGGGGGAGCCGATCCTCGATCTGGGCGCGGTGCGCCGCGCCGAGGCGACGACCATGGGGACGCTCGCGGGCGTCATGGCGGTGCTCAACGATGCGCTCATCCAGCTTGCGGACATCGACGATTTTTCCGAGGCGACACTTGCCGTTCTGACCTTTCCGCTGGTGGCGATTGCCTGTCTGGCGCTCATCCGGCTGGCGGGCATCCTGACCCCGGGCGAGACGCGGGGCGGCGAGGAGGACAAGGATGAGCCGGAGACGGAACACGGGTTCGCCCAGCTCATCCTGCGCACCCTAGCGCGCGTGGTCTTTCTGGCTTCGGTTGCTGCACTTTTGCTGGCGGCGGCGGGCTATATGAATGCGGGCAAGGGCATCGTCTTTCCGCTGCTGCGCTCGATCGGCCTTCTGGGCTTCGTCGCGATTCTCTCCCGGTTGGGGTACGACCTCTATGCGCTGGTGACCCGGCAGCCGGGCGGGGCGAAGGACGCGCTGGTGCCGGTGCTTCTGTCCTTCGTGATCGTGCTCGCCTCGCTGCCGTTCTTCGCACTTCTCTGGGGGATGCGGGAGGATCAGCTCTGGGAGCTTTGGGCACGGCTGCGCGAGGGGATCAGTTTCGGTGGCGTGACCATCTCGCCGACCAGTTTCATCACGCTTGTCGTGGTCTTCATGATCGGCATGGGGTTGACGCGGCTGTTGAAGACGGCGCTGACCTCGACCGTGTTGCCGAAGACGAAGATCGACAAGGGCGGTCAGAACGCGATTGTCGCGGGGGCTGGCTATGTCGGCGTGGTGCTCTCGGCTATCATGGCGATCGTTGCCGCCGGGATCGACCTTTCGGCTCTGGCGATTGTCGCAGGCGCCTTGTCGGTCGGGATCGGGTTCGGTCTTCAGAACATCGTGCAGAACTTTGTCTCCGGCATCATCCTTCTGATCGAACGTCCGATTTCGGAAGGCGACTGGATCGACCTCGGCAATGGTTCGATGGGCATCGTCAAGGATATTTCCGTGCGCTCGACGCGGGTGGAGACCTTTGACAAGACCGACCTGATCGTGCCCAACGCCGATCTGATTTCCAATCAGGTGACCAACTACACCCGTGGCAACCTGATCGGGCGGGTGATCATTCCGGTGGGCGTCGCCTATGGCACGGACACACGCAAGGTGGAGGCGATTCTGCGCGAGATCGCCGAGGATCATGCGATGGTGGCGGTCAATCCCAAGCCGCAGGTGCTGTTCCTGAATTTCGGCGCCGATGCGCTTGAGTTCGAGATCCGCGCGATTCTGCGCGATGTGACCTATGTTCTGGCGGTGAAGAACGACATCAACCATGCCATTGCCAAGCGTTTTGCCGAAGAGGGCATCGAGATCCCGTTCGCGCAGCGCGACATCTGGCTGCGCAACCCGGAAGCCTTGCAGCCGAAACCGGCGCAGTCTGCGGTTCCGGAAGCCGCAGTGCCCGAGCGGGCGATGATCGAACCGTCGGATCTCGAGGAGGGCACAGGGGAGGCCGTCGAGGATGGCGAGGGAGAAAGCACATGACCGAGCCCTTGTTCCGTGAGGATGCCTATCTGCAGGAGACTTACGGCACGGTGACGGGCCACACGCCCGAGGGCGGCGTGATTCTCGACCGGACGATCTTCTATGCCACGGGGGGCGGCCAGCCCGGGGACAGCGGTTGGCTCGACTGGTCGGGGGGCAGTCTTCCGATTGCGACAGCGATCAAGGGGGAGGGCGATGCGATTGTTCTCGTGCCCGCCGAACCTGCTGCCTTGCCGCCCCTTGGTGCAGAGATCACACAGCGGCTCGACTGGATGCGCCGCCACCGCCACATGCGGGTGCACACGGCGCTGCATCTCCTGTCCGTGGTGATCCCCCTGCCGGTGACCGGGGGCTCCATCGGGTCGGAGAAGGGACGTCTGGATTTCAAGATGGACGCGCCGCCCGCCGACAAGCAGGGGCTTGAGGATGCGCTCAACGCCTTGATCGAGCGCGATCTGGTGATCTCGGACGACTGGATCACCGATGAGGAATTGCTGGCCAATCCGGCGATCGTCAAGACCATGTCGGTCATGCCGCCGACCGGGCAGGGCCGGGTGCGGCTCGTACGGATCGGGCTGGCGGCGGATCAGGTCGATTTGCAGCCCTGTGGTGGCACCCATGTGGCACGGACCTCGGAAATCGGCCGCATTCGCTTTGGCAAGGTCGAGAAGAAGGGCCGCGACAACCGGCGCGTGACGATTCATCTCGACTGACCGGGGACCGGCCCGATGCGATCGGTGCGTTTGATCTTCGCCGGAGCCATGGAAAAAAGGCCTTCCGCCGCGCGCGTCAAAAAACATTCATTTTCTGTCATTCCGGGGGTTGCATCCCCCTTGGCACCTCCACTATAGACGGCCTCGGACAGGTGGCCGAGTGGTCGAAGGCGCACGCCTGGAAAGTGTGTAGGCGGGGAACCGTCTCGAGGGTTCGAATCCCTTCCTGTCCGCCACTCCCTTCTCATCACAAGTTAAATCAATGACTTGAGTGATTTGTGTGCGCATGTTTGTGCTACAAATTGTGAAACGTCGTCGACTGTCTCATACGGCGCCTCGATCGCTCCCATCTATGCGGATTTGCGAGGAGGGGCGGCGTGACGGTGTGCAAAACATTTGCAGAGGTCGCTTTCACCGAATCCATGGTCATGCGCAAACGCTTCGGGATCACGGAGAGGATGACTTGCTGCCGATCCGGCGTGCGGATCTCGATGGCCAGCAAGGGCCGTTTCCTCGACATTATTTTTGGGGGGAGCGGCTGTGGCTACGCCCGGCAGCGGCCTTAGACCCGCAGGACATTCATCCGGACAGAATGCCTACTGCGGACGCGAACGTTCGAATTATGGACGGGGGTCTCCTCATTGAGGCGTGCCCGTCCGACTGTGTGAAATAAAAAAACCTTATATTTCAGAGTGAAGATCCGTTTCTCCGACCTGTCTCCCGGGTTCGGAAGTGTTTCTGCTTCACCGAATGGCAGGCGTGTTTCAACGGATCGACACAGAGGAGAGCGTCGATCCGTCTCGATACGCCGGGTGCAGGTTCTGCGCCCGCAGGGGCCGGTTTGCCCCAGGCATCAAAAACGGGAGGAGAAATGCACGATGGCATTTCAGATCAATATCGATAACGGCGGGACGCTGACCGATGTTTGCATCATGTCCGACGAGGGCGTGAAGAAGACCAAGGTTCTGACCACGCCCTACGATCTGTCGAAATGTTTTTTCGAAGGTCTGCAAAAGGCATCGGAGACCCTTTACGGGGCCGAAGATGTCAAACGTCTGCTCGAAGAGGTGGAGTTGATCCGCTATTCGACGACACAGGGCACCAATGCAATTTGCGAGCGCAAAGGGCCGAAACTGGGTCTCATTCTCGACCAGGCGGCGACGGACCTGGCCGAGGCGCTGCGCGCCCATGACCCGGATGTTTATGACGCTCTGGTCGGGGACCGGGTGGCCTATATCGACGCCGCCATTCTCGATGCACCGGAGGCCGAGGTCGAAATCGTCAAGACGATCAACGAACTTACCGCCAAAGGCGCCAATCGTCTGGTCGTGTCGTTCGGCGGCACCGGGTTCCATGCCAATGAGGACAAGGTCAAGAAGGTCGTGCTGCGCAAATATCCGCGCCACCTTCTGGGTGCGGTGCCGGTGCTCTATGCCTCAGATCTGACCGTGGACCGCGCGCCCGAGCGCCGGGCCTGGTCGGCGCTGATCAACGCCTTCCTGCACACCTCGATGGAGGCGTTCCTGTTTCAGGCGGAAAACCGGCTGCGCGATTATCGCACCAAGAATCCGCTGCTGATCTTCCGCAACGATGGCGATGCCTCGCGGGTGGCCAAGACCGTGGCGATCAAGACCTATTCCTCTGGTCCGCGCGGCGGCATGGAGGGGATGCGTGGCTTTGCCAACATGTACGGGTTCCGCGATGCGGTCTCAATTGATGTCGGCGGCACCACCACCGACATCGGTCAATGCACCGATGGCAAAGTTGCCGAGATCCGGCGCGGCCATGTCGAAGGCATCTCTGTGTCCTTCCCGCTGTGCGAGATTTCCAGTGCCGGGGCCGGGGGCAGTTCTGTGTTCAAGGCGAAGGACGGTGCGATTGCGATCGGTCCGGAAAGCGTCGGCGCCCTGCCGGGACCGGCCTGTTTCGGCCGTGGCGGCAAGGAGGCGACGATCACCGATGCCAGCCTGCTCTCGGGGCTGCTCGATCCGGGGTCGTATTTCGGCGGCGGCATGGGGCTCGATGCAGCGCGGGCGGAAGCCGCCGTAATGGCCAATGTCGGCACACCTCTGGGGCTCGACCTCGACCAGACCGTTCAGGCGATGTCGGATGCGTTCGAGACCAAGATCGCAGCGGAATTGCACCGGTTCACGACGATTTCCGCAGATACCGTACTGATGGCCTTCGGCGGTGCCGGTCCGCTCAATGCCTGTGGCGTGGCCGACAAGGCCGGGATCAAGCGGGTCGCCATTCCGGCGATGGCGGCGGTCTTCTCGGCCTATGGCATCGGCTCGTGCAACGTCTCGCAGAACTATGCGGTCGATCTGGCCGAACACACCAGCGAAGCCCTCAAATCGACGCTCGACAGTCTCAGGCAGAAAGCCGCCCGCGACATGTTCGCCGAAGGCTTCGAAGAAGGCAGCTACGCGGTCTCGGCGCGGCTGGTGGCCCAGTCCGGCGACAGGGAGACGGTTCATGAACTGAACGGATCGGAAAGCTTCCCGGCGGAGATGGCCGGGGCGGATGCGGTCGAACTGGAACTCTCCGCCGTCAAATCGCTGCGCAAGGGCGAGGCCAAACAGGTCGCCGTGTCGCGCAAGGCCGCGGCCAAGGCCGATGGCACGCGCAATGTGTTGGTGCCGGAACAGGGCCGGATCGACTTGCCGGTCTATCGCCTGAACACGATGCAGCCGGGCGATTTCGCCGCCGGGCCCGCGATCCTCGAAGAGGATTATTTCACTGCCCGCATTCCTGCGGGTTGGACCTTCACCGTCTCCGAAGCCGGTGATGTCATTCTGGATCGGGAGGAGTAAGGCCGATGAAAATTCCTATGACTGAGTATCTGCGGATCGACCTTGAAACGGAGAAATGGGAGTGCCGTGTCTGCGATCATGTGATCGCGCCGGCGGACGGCAACTACAAGGAAGGCCTGCTGGTTCACAATCGCAACCCGCAGGAGATCCACCCGCCGGTGATCGACCCGAAGATGTATCGCTACACTTTCGCGCCGGACCCGGACTGGGTGCGCATCCTCGAATTCTGCTGTCCGAAATGCGGCACGCAGGTCGAGACGGAATACGCGATCCCGGGCCACCCGCCGCTGTGGGACATGCAGGTCGATGTGCCCGCGCTGAAAGCCCAATGGGCCGCGCGCGGTTCGGAGATGCTGCCGGACGCCGGGCCCGTGGTGGCCCCGGGCCGGGCGCACAGCCACTAAGCCAGATCATCCTGTCGGCCCGTGGCACGGCCCCGGGCGGACGATCCGACATCTTCAAGAGAACAGTGCCGGGACGGCCCGTCGAGGAGGACGGCATCCCGGGCACGATAGGGAGAGAGAATGAAACGTGTATCCGTTGATATCGGTGGGACTTTCACCGACTGTTTCGTCGTCTGGGGCGATCAGTATATCGAGACCAAGGCGCTCACGACGCACCACAACCTCGCCATGGGGTTCAACGAAGCGCTGGGCAAGGCCTGTAGTGAGCTGGACGTCGATCTCGAACAGGTCCTGACCGAGGTGGACAGCGTCCGCTACGCCACCACGCTCGGCACCAATGCGCTGATAGAACACAAGGGGCCGAAGATCGGCATGCTGGTCACCGCAGGCTATGAGGCCACCGTGCCGCTCAGCCGTGCGCGGGGCTATGGCGAAGGGCTCGACAATCTGGGGCAGCAGGATCTGCCGAATGCGCAGCGCCCCGATCCGCTGGTCGAAGCCCATATGATCCGCGGCGTGCGGGAGCGGCTGGATTTCCAGGGCAAGGAGGTGATGGCGCTGGATGAGCCGGATCTGCGTCGGCAATTGCGCGAGCTGGTCGACCGCGGTGCCCAGATCATCGTCGTCGCGCTGGTGAATGCGGTGGTCAACCCGGTGCATGAACAGCGCATCGAAGAGATCCTGCTTGAGGAATACCCCTCGCATCTTCTGGGCGCGATCCCGGTGATCCTGTCGCATCAGGTGGCCGGGCGGAAGGGCGAATATGTCCGCTCCACCTCGGCCATTGTCGATGGCTACCTGCACTCGACCATGTATCACGCGCTGTCTCAGCTCGAACAGAACCTGCGCGCCCATACCTATGAAAAGCCGATGCTGGTGATCCACAATTCCGGTGGCATGGCGCAGCTCAACTCGACCGACGCGTTGCAGACCATCCACTCGGGCCCGGTTTCCGGCATCGGCGCCTCGGAGCACCTGTCGCTGCAGGCCGAGCTTGGCAATGTGGTGGCGACCGACATGGGCGGCACCTCCTATGACATCGGTATCGTCGTCGAGGGCGGCATCAAGCACTACGATTTCAACCCGGTCATCGACCGCTGGCTGGTGTCGGTGCCGATGGTGCATCTGGTGACGCTCGGCGCGGGCGGGGGCTCGGTCGCGTCCTATGACCGGATGTACAAGACCGTGAAATGCGGCCCCGAAAGCGCGGGCTCCGATCCGGGGCCGGCCTGCTACGACCGTGGCGGCATGAAGGCCACCGTCACCGATGCCGATCTTCTGCTGGGCTATCTGGATGCGGAGAACTATGCCGGCGGTTCCATTCCGCTCAACCCGCGCCGGGCCAGGGCGGTCATCGAGGACACGATCTGCGATGAGCTTGATTGCGATGTGATCGAAGCGGCCAAGCTGATCCGCGAAAAGGTCGATGACAGCATGGCCAACGGGCTGTTCACCGAACTGCGGGCCCGCGGTTATGATCCGAAGGATTTCACCATGCTGGCCTATGGCGGCAACGGCCCGCTGCATTGCTGCGGCATCGCCCAGAACCTGTCCATCGACAAGATCCTGGCGCCGCCCCTCAGCTCGGTGTTCTCGGCGGTCGGCGCGGGCAACATGCATCAGCTTCATATCCATGAGCAATCGCTCTACATGGTGCTCTATGACAGCAACACCCGCGAGCTGTTCAGCGATTACGACCGTTTCAACGGCATCGTGGCGGAGCTGAAGGAACGCGGACGTCAGGACCTGCGGCGTCAGGGCGTGCCCGATGACCAGATCCTGTTCGATCTGGAACTGGACATGCGCTATGGCAACCAGTTGGTGCAGACCACCGCCGTCATCCCGTTCCATGAGCTTCACAGCCCGGCCGATGTGCTGCAGGTGATCACCCAGTTCTCCAACGATTACGGCAAGCGCTTCGGCGAAGGCAGCCAGGCTCCCGAAGCCGGGATCCGGATCAACACCATTCGGGTGTCCAGCTATGTCAGGCACGAGACGGTCAAGTTCGAGGACATCAAGCCGGTCGACAAGGCCGCGCGCCAGACGCCGCCGTCCCCGTCCAGCACCCGTAGCTGCCACTTCGTGGGGCAGGACGGGGCCATCGACACTCCGGTCTGGGCGCGCAAGGACCTGGTTCCGGGGGTCGAGATCGAAGGACCGGCAATCGTCGCCTCCGAGGTCACGACCTATCTCGTGAACCCGGGCTGGACCTTCGTGACCGCGAAACAGGGGGCCTCTTGGTTCCTGCGGAACGAAACCCCGGCCATCAGGCACTGAAAACGGCAGCCCCGGCGAGTGGAGCGCCGGGGCCCATGATCCGACAGGAGGAGAAAACCATGAAAGACCTGAACACCACCGGCCCGGCCCGCTCGGCCGAGGACATGAAACTGATCAAGCAGTTTCTCGAAGACACCACGCTGTTTCTCGGGCCCGATCCCGAGATCATGCAGAACCACGACCTGATGGAGCGCAGCCCCGACGAGGAGCTCGCCATCGGTCAGAATTTCGATCATCACATGATCGCCCGTATCCGCGACCGGCTGCAATCGGGGTGCGACGAAGGCTATGAGATGGTCGAACAGATGGGCGCCGCCCCGGGCGCGAAATGGGGCGATGTGATCACCGGCATCTATACGGCCAGCGGCGATCTGGCGCTGGCCTCTGCGGGCGGCGTGCTGCTGTTCTCGTCGGTGGTGCACCATCCGATCAAGTTCATCGTCAAGAACTGGATGAACGAACCGACCGTCGGCGTGCGTGACGGCGACGGTTTCATCCACAACGACTCGCGTTATGGCAATGTGCACAACACCGACCAGTCGATGATCCTGCCGATCTTCCACGAAGGGCGTCTGGTGTGTTGGGTCGCCTCGACCGTGCATGAGGGCGAAAACGGCGCCATCGAGCCGGGCGGCATGCCGTCGATGGCGGAAAGCCCGTCTGACGAGGGGCTGAAGATGTCGCCCTTCAAGGTGGTCGAAAACTACCAGATCAAGCGCGACCTGCTGACCTTCCTGCAAAACTCGGTGCGTGAGCCGAAGCTGCAACTCGAGGACATGAAGGTCAAACTCTTCGCCTGTCTGCGCATCAAGCAGCGTATCGAGGAAACGCTGAACACCGAAGGCCCGGAGGCGCTGGTCGCCATGCTGCGGCTGACGATGGAGGATGTGCGCACCGAAGTGAAACGTCGTCTGACGGAATGGCCGGACATGTCGGTGCAGACCTATATCATCCAGGATTCGACCCTGCGCGAGAACTGTGTGGTCAAGGTGAACTGCAAGCTGACCAAGAAGGGCGACCGGCTGATCTTCGATTTCCGGGGATCGAGCCCGGAATTCACCAACCGTGCCACCAACACTATTCTCGGCGGGCTCAAAGGGATGCTGTCGCAACTCTTCCTGTGCTACATCTGGCCCGACCTGCCGCGCGGTCAGGCGGCGATGGCACCGATCGAGGTGATCACCGATCCGCATTCGATCCTGAACTGTTCCTACGATGCGCCGAACTCGCAATCGCTGATGTCGATCTTCACCGGCTTCACCGCGGGTCAGCATGCGGTGGCGAAGTTCCTTTACTCCTGCCCGGAGAAATACACCAAGGTGCATGCGCCCACCTTCAACATGATCAACACCTTCATCTGGGGCGGGGTCAGCCAGCATGGCGAGACGCTCGGCAACCTCTGCGCCGACCTGAACGGCATGGGCGCGGGGGCGACCTCGAACCGTGACGGCGAACATGCGCTGGCACCGATCTTCGCCACCATGGCCGACATCGGCGAGCAGGAGGTGAACGAGGAAGACGTGCCCTTCCTGCAACTGGTGTCCAAGAAGATGACGCGGGACGCCATCGCGCCGGGCAAGTACCGGGGCGGTCAGGGCTACACCATGATGGTGGCGACCAAGGACTCGGAGCAATGGGGCTTCATGACCACGGCTCAGGGGGCGAAGATCCCGCCGATCCAGGGTCTGTTCGGCGGCTATGCCTGTGGCACCTATCCGCTGTCCAAGGTCAAGGATGTCGATGTCTACGAGATCCTTCAGAGCGAGCCGGAGAAATTCCGTCACTCGATCGAGGAAATCATGAATGAGCGGCCTTTCGAAGAGGCGAGCTACACCACGCACCATATGGGCATGGGCTTTGAAATCTCGAAGCGCGGTGAGCTGTTCATGATCAGCCAGGGCGCGGGCGCCGGTTATGGCGACCTGCTGGAGCGCGATCCGGTCGGTGTCGTGAAGGACATCGAAGAGGGGCTGATCTCGGCGGAAGTCGCAGCCCGGCTCTACAAGGTGGTGTTCGATCCGGCGACGCTGGCGATCGACTTCGACGCCACCGAGGCCGCCCGGGAAGAGGAACGGCAGGCGCGGATCGCCCGCTCGATGCCCTATGCCGAATTCGTCAAGGACTGGACCCAACCCAAACCGCCTTCGCATCTGAAATACTTCGGCTGCTGGGGGGACGATATCGACACGCTCTACATGGGCGCGCCGGATGTGACGCGCAGGGCCGATACGCCGAAGCCCAATTACATGCCGCATCCGAAAGACGTGCGTATCGCCGAGCTCGAAGCCCGTCTGGCCAATGCGGGGATCGACGGAGGCGAACTGCAATGAGCCAATATCTCGCAGATGATCTGCCCGATGCAACGGGCACGAAGGCGCTGCGGGTCTGGCTGGAGTCGTCGGGCTATGCCCGGCGGCTTCTGCTGGGTCGGGAGGGCGATCCCTGGGCGGAAGGGGCGGCGAAATACCTGTCTTTCTTCACTCAGGCTCGGGGATTGTTGCGCTCGGATGTGGCGGTGGTGAATGTTGGCGATCTGTTCCGGTCGTGGATGGCACGTCACCCGGGCCTCGTCGCCGAGATGGGATCGAAGACACGCGCGACCTATCCGCTGCGCCGGATGCTCGAAGAGGCGGGGCCGCGCGCGCTGCTCGACGAGGTGGTCGAGGCGGTCGGCGCGCATCTTCAGGGCCAGACCCCTCTGGTGCTCGCCATGCCCGCGCCGGGGGCCTGGCTGGCCGAGGCGCAGGAACTTGTGGGCCGTGCGCCCGAGGTGGATGCGGATACGACCGAAGATGCGGCCATGTATATCGCCGATTTCATGCGCTGCGTTGCGCAACGCCCGGTGGGCGGGCTGTTGCTCGAAGAGGGCGAGGCACCCGGCGAGGTGTCCGCTTATACGCCATTGTTCAATGCGGCCAGACATTACCGTTGGGCCGTGGTCGGACGTGGCGTTGCCGCCGGTCAGGACGCGCCGTTCGATGCGGTGATCGGAACGGACGACAAGGTGCAAGGCCGCGATGTGAGTGCGGCCCTGTTCGGCGGGATGGACCTGCCCAAGACGACATCTGTGCAATTCCTCTATGCGCAGGTGCCCGTGGACCATCCGCCGGAGGCCGTGCTCGACGCGGTTGCACGGCTGCAGGGAGTGCCGGTCTGATCGCCCTGAATCGTAACGGCACGTCCTGACGGCAACGGCCCCCCGGAAATCCGGGGGGCCGTTTTGCGTTTTTGGAGACCGCTGGAGCGGGACAGGGAGGGGCGCGGTCAGGGCCGCAACCGCTCAAGCGTGTCCTTCAGGTCCAGTTTGTCCAGACGGATATACAATGTGCTCTTGGCGATGCCGAGTTCGCGGGCCACCGAGGTCAGATTGCCGCGGTGGCGCTCGATGGCGGCGACGATGGCTTTGCGTTCGGCCTGTTGCAGCGGGGTCAGCCCTTCCGTTTCGGACGCAGGGCCTCGCGCCGGGACCGACCAGTCGAACGGCAGATGATCGGGGGTTAAGTCGCCGCCACCGCTTTCGAGGAACATGCCTTCGAGCACATTGCGCAGCTCGCGAATATTGCCCGGCCAGTCATAGTCGGCGAAGTGCTCATAGAGGGCCGGGGCAATGCCAGGGGGCGTCGTCTCGTACCGTTTCGCGATCTGGCTCAGGAGATGTTCCGACAGGTCCGGCAGATCCGTCAGACGTTCGCGGAGCGCGGGCAGGCGCAGCGATGTGACGGCAATCCGGTAGAACAGATCCATGCGGAACCGGCCTTCGGCGGCGTCCGATTTCAGGTCGCGGTTGGTGGCCGAGAGCAGGCGCAGCTTGACCTTGCGCGGGGTGTTTTCGCCAAGCCGGTAGACTTCGCCGCTTTCCAGAACCCGCAACAGATGCGGTTGCAGATCGAGCGGCATCTCACCGATTTCGTCGAGGAACAGCGTGCCGCCGTCGGCCGCTTCGATTTTGCCCTTCATGCCGCCGCGCCGCGCGCCGGTAAAGGCGCCTTCGGCATAGCCGAACAATTCGCTCGTGAGAAGCTCGCGCGAGAAGCCGCCGCAGTTGACCGCCACGAACGGCCCTCTGGCCTGCGGTCCGCTTTCGTGCAGCGCCTGGGCAAAGGCATCCTTGCCGACCCCGGTTTCGCCGAGCAGCAGAACCGGTGCCGGGCTTTTGGCCAGAAGGGAGGCCCGCTGCAGGGCGTCGCGATAGGCCGGGGCCGACCCGCTCAACCGGGCAAAGGCATTTGCCGTGCCCGTCTCGCCGATCGGGGCGGTCTCCCGTTTGGGCGTGCGCCGCACCACCGCCGAGCGATCCGGCAGCACCAGCACCGAGCCCAGCCGCTCGCCGTCGATCTCGATCGGCTTGATCCAGTCACGATCCACCCAGTGCGGCAGGTTCTCCGGTGAAATCCGGCCATTGCGCCAGGGCATCGTGACATCCCGCAGCACGGGGTCGCTCGCGGCCCGGCTCTTGGCCCATTCCGTCATCACCGCCGCAGCGCGTTCGTTGGTCTTGATCGGAACGCCGGAGCGGTCGAACAGAATGATTCCGTCCCGGTCGGCCTGCTGCATCCGGTCGAGACAGTGATCGAGCAACCGGTAACGCAGATCCATTTCCCGCTGGGCCAGCCGGTTTTCAATCCGTCCCGCTGCGGTGATCGCCAGGGACAGGCTGTGACGGCTGTAGCTTCCACTCAGCCCGGAAATGTCCAGAGCCCCGACAATGCCGCCGCTCACCGGGTCGCGGATCACGCTGGCAGAGCAGGACCAGTTCTGGATGCCGGAGCAATAGTGTTCATAGGAATGGATCTGGATCGGTTGTCCGATTTCAATCGCCGTGCCGATGGCATTGGTGCCGCAGGTGTCTTCGCTCCAGTTCGCGCCGGGCATCAGATTGATCGCCTCGCGGCCATCGCGCAGGTTGCCATCCCCCTCGACGCTGAGCACCATGCCGGACGCATCCGTCAGCACCATCACCGTGCCGGTTTCGAACAGGAAGTCCCGCGCGGAGGCGATGACCTTGCTGCTGGCCCGCACAAGATCCTTGCTGTCGGTCAGAAGATCGTAAAGCGCATCGCCTTGTGCCGGGGGCGGAGCACTGCCGCGCCCGGGGTCGACCGCGCCATGGCAGCGCCTCCAGGAATCGTCGATGAGCCGTCGCACGGCATCCGAGCCGCAGTCTTGTCCGGACAGGAACTTTTCCCATGTGGACTGAACCTGACGCTCGTTTTCGGGTTGCGAAAATCTTTGCCGCAAAGCCGTGACAGGCATTCGGTGTCTCCTCCCATATTCTGTCGGCGGTTTCTGCTCCGCACCGTCACGGCGGTTCCCTCCCCGGAACCGTGGCCGCGATCGCTGCCCGTTTGGTGGGCACGACATGATCAGGCCGGAAGCCTAGCATTATTTTCCGGCAGGCCAAACAGTTTGCCCAAAAACCTGGCGGTTTCGAAACTGTGACGGCATGGCGGCCGGGGCGACTGCGGTGTGATCTGCAAGGGCAGATCCCGTTGCGGAAAGCGCCGGTCGGAGGGACCGCGTGACGGCTTGTCCCGCTCTGCCGGGGCGACGCGTGCCCGACCGCCGGGTGTCCGGATTTCGAACGCCCGGCGGTCGGGCACGCGGAAGATCTGCCACGCCGCCTTGCGCTAACGCCTTGAGTGAGGAGGCAAGGGAAGGCACGGTAAGAAACCTGCTTCTCCTTGGGCAGGAACAGGGAGGACATGATGAAAACGAAGACGGAAACGGTCACACATCCCCTCGCACGCGCCCTCGCGCAGGGGGCGGGCGGGCGCATCCCGGTCACGATCCTGACCGGGTTTCTGGGCGCGGGAAAAACCACGATGCTGAACCGGCTGGTGACCCGGTCGGATATGGCCGATGTGGCGGTGTTCATCAACGAATTGGGCGATATCGGCATAGATCACCACCTCGTGGAGCGAATCGATGATGCCTTGGTGATTCTCGACAGCGGCTGTCTGTGCTGTACCGTGCAGGGCGATCTGATCGCGGCTCTGATGCGCCTGCACGGGCAAATGGCCCGGCGCGAGATCGCCCCCGTGCAGCGTGTGGTGATCGAGACCACGGGACTGGCCGATCCCAGCCCGGTGGTCCGGGCGTTGATGGAGGACCGTCAGGTCTCGGCCCGTTTTCGCTGCGACGGGGTGCTGACCGTGGTCGATGCCACCCGCATCCGCGATCAGCTTGTCCGGCACCGCGAAGCCACGGCGCAGATTGCCATGGCCGACCGTCTGTTGCTGTCGAAATGCGATTTGGCCGGACGGGTCGAACAGGAGGCCATGATCCGGACGCTGAACGCGTTGAACCCGACGGCACCGCATGTGGTCCTCGACCACGGGGCATGTGCTCCGGCGGATTTGTTTTCCAGCGGTCTCTATGCCGTGGAAGATGCGCCGCTGAGCCTCGATGACTGGCTGGGACCGGCGTTGACGCCCGACAAGACTGCCCTGCTGGCGGGCGGGGGGCACGCGCCTCTGCCGACACAGGGTTTCGGGCAGGGCTTTGGGCTGAGCCATGGACAGGGGCATGCCCCGACAGGGTTGCACTCCGGTCAGGTGCGCAGTTTTGTCGTCCGCTTCGACACGGCACCGAGATGGCGCGGTCTTTCGGTGGTTCTGGGCGAAATCCTGTCGAAATACGCCGGAAAGCTGCTCCGGGTGAAAGGTCTCGTGGCGCTGCCGGGGCTCGATGTGCCGATGGCGCTGCAATGTGTTGAGGATGTCGCCTATGCGCCGGTCAAGCTCGGCGCCTGGCCCTCCAGCGGTCCGCTGGCCGATGGCATCGGGCGTTTGGTGATCATCGGTGAAAACCTCAGCGAACAGGACGAAGCCACCATTCGCGATCGTCTGGCCCATCTGCCCGGAGATCGCGAAGCGCTACGTCGCTCCGCCGCGACGCCGGGTCTGCCCACCCGCAACTGGCTGTTGGAACGCGCGCCCTTCACCCCGCAGGAGGGCCTGACCTCGGAGGCCTTCCTCATCCAGCCGCGTTTCCTGCGCGAGGGCGGGCGTCATGGCTGAGCCGCAGCCGGGCCACAGCAAAGGAGCTGCAAGATGACCGGGCTTCATCTGCACCAGAGCACGTCTCAGCGCCTCACACAGGTGATGCAGCGCGCCATCGGGCTGTTGCAGATGGATCATGCCGAACTGGCCGGGCTGCTGATTGAAGAGGCGGCGGAGAACCCCTGTCTGACGCTCACCCTGCCACAGGGCGATGCGGACAGCGCCGCCCCCGAGCCTGCCGGGGCGGAGCGCCGGAGCGTGCCCGGCCCGTGGCGCCCGGCGTTTCTCGGCAGCGGCGATGAGATCGAGACGCTGCGGGCGCATGCCGACGGCTTACATGCGCATGTGGCACGGCAAATCGGCCTGATCTTTCGCGACACGCGGGCGCGGGAGATCGCGATGGTCTTTCTGGAGCATCTGGAACCCAGCGGCTGGCTCGGTGCGCCGCTCGAAGACATTGCGCGACAGGCCGGGTGTCCGGCAGCAGAGGCCGAGGCGGTGCTCACCCGTCTGTATGAGGTCGAACCCGCGGGCCTGTTTGCCCGCTCTCTCTCGGAATGCCTGCGCTTGCAACTCGAAGAGGCGGGCGATCTGACGCCGCCGATGGCGCGCCTGCTTGACGCCCTGCCGCTTCTGGCCAAGGGCGACACCGCCGCGCTGCTCGCCCGCTGCGAGGTTGATGCCGAAGAATTGGCCGCGCTGGTGACACGGTTGCGGCGGCTCGACCCGAAACCGGGGGCGCATTTCGACGACGCGCCGGAGCTGCGCCGGGCGCCGGATCTGATCGCCGAACGCGATGAGTTGGGACAATGGCATGTCGAACTGAACGCAGCCAGCGCGCCGCGCATCGCAGTGACCCCGGTTGCGGGAGCCGAACATCGCGCGGCGCTGAAAGAGGCCCGCTGGCTGGAGCGGACGGTGTCGCGTCGCAACAGCCTCGTGCTGGATGTCGCAGCCCATGTGCTCGGCGTCCAGTACGAGGCCCTCGAACAGGGGCCCGCGTATCTCAACCCCCTGAACTGTGCGGATGTGGCCGCAAACCTCGGGGTGCATGAAACGACGATCAACCGGGTGCGCAACGGGCTCTTGATCCAGACGCCGCGGGGCATGATGCCTCTGCGCGCCTTTTTCGCCCGCGGCGGGGCAGGGCACCGGGATGGCTCGCATGTTCCCGCCGAAGCGATCTCGGCCCGCATCGCCGGGTTGATCGCGGCGGAACGCCCGGACAAGCCGCTGACCGATCAGGAACTCGCCACCCGTCTGGCGGAGGCGGGCCTGCGCGTGTCGCGCCGCACGGTGTCGAACCGGCGCCGCATGGCCGGGTTCCCCGGGGCGGCCCAAAGACTGACTTCAAAAGGGAGAGAAGAGTGAACAAGACATATGCAAGTGCCCCCGATGCCCTTGACGGGCTTTTGACGGACGGCATGCTGATCGCTGCGGGCGGGTTCGGGCTGTGTGGCATTCCCGAGCTTTTGATCGACGCCATCGTCGAGAGCGGCGTCAAGGATCTGACCGTGGCTTCGAACAATGCGGGCGTCGACGGGTTCGGGCTCGGCAAGCTGCTGGAGACCCGCCAGATCCGGAAAATGATGTCGTCTTACGTGGGCGAAAACGCCGAATTCATGCGCCAATACCTCTCGGGCGAGCTGGAATTGGAGTTCAATCCGCAGGGCACTTTGGCCGAACGCATGCGCGCCGGCGGGGCGGGCATTCCGGGGTTTTACACCAAGACGGGTGTGGGCACGGTGATCGCCGAGGGGAAAGAGCACAAGGACTTCAATGGCGAGACCTATATCCTCGAAGAGGGGATTTTCGCCGATATTTCCATCGTGAAGGCGTGGAAGGCGGACGAGACGGGCAATGCCGTGTTCCGCAAGACCGCGCGCAATTTCAACCCGCCGGCGGCGATGTGCGGCAAGATCTGCATCATGGAGGTCGAGGAGATCGTACCGACCGGCTCGCTCGATCCGGATTGCATCCACCTGCCGGGGGTTTATGTGCATCGTCTGGTTCAGGGCACGCATGAAAAGCGTATTGAACAGCGCACCACACGGCAGAGAGCGGGGGCATAATCATGTGGGACCGCAATCAAATGGCCGCGCGCGCGGCGCAGGAGCTTCAGGACGGCACCTATGTAAACCTCGGGATCGGCATCCCTACACTGGTGCCGAATTTCATCCCCGAAGGCGTCACCGTGACGCTTCAGTCGGAGAACGGCATGCTCGGCATGGGCCCGTTTCCCTATGAGGGCGACGAGGACCCGGACCTGATTAACGCCGGCAAGCAGACCATCACGGAACTGCCCAACACCGCCTATTTCGACAGCTCGTTTTCCTTCGGTATGATCCGGGGCGGCAAGATCGCCATGGCAATTTTGGGGGCGATGGAGGTCGACGAGAAGGGCGATCTGGCGAACTGGATGATCCCCGGCAAGCTGGTCAAAGGCATGGGCGGCGCGATGGATCTCGTGGCGGGCGTGGGCCGTGTGGTGGTGGTGATGGATCACACCAACAAACACGGCGAGAGCAAACTTCTGCACCAATGCACCCTGCCGCTCACCGGTCAGGGCGTGGTGGATCGGGTGATCACCAATCTCGGCGTGCTGGATGTGGTCGAGGGCGGGTTGAAGATCGTCGAACTGGCCGAAGGCGTGTCTGAGGCAGAGCTGCGCGCCGCGACCGAGGCGAAAATCGTCGGGTAAATCCGACATCGGTCTGAAGGGATGCGGACAATACGATAACGGATGCCTGTGCTCTCGACTGCGGGCACAGGACGTTTGGCGGTCCGGGAAGGGGGGCAATCGAGAACGGGTCTCTTCTGTCGGCTTTGCATTGCCAGAGGTGTCGCGGATCGTTTCCGTTCCTGCAAAGCGGCTTGTCGTAAACTGGGCTGAGGCCGCCTTTCATCAGGATCGCGGCCTCACCGGCAACCTTTCCAAATGAGACACTTCGGCAAAACCGCGCGACCACTCTTGTCGAACGGTCCTTGTACGGCATCAGAGGTCGAGACCGGGACGTGCCCGGATGCGTCTGTCAGCGACAGGCTCTCCGGTCAGAATGACGACGCGAGATAGATGCGGATGCGCTGGGAGGCGTTGCGAAGATGGCGCGCGGCAGCCTCCGCCGCGGCCTCCTCGTCGCCGTCTTCGAGCGCTTTGAAGATGGCCTTGTGCTCATCCTGCACCGCATCCAGAAGCTCGGCGTGATTGGTTCTTGTGTTGCTCCGGGCCTGACGAATGATGTTGCGCGCGCTGGCCTCGAGATGCTGGCACAGAGAAATGAAATGCTGGTTGTGCGTGGCTTCGACGATGGCCTGGTGGAACTGATAGTCCTCTTCGTCGCCCAGCCGGTCGCTGGCGATGGCATATTCCATGCCAATCAATGCCCGTTTGATCCTTTTCAAATCCTCGGGCGTGCGGCGTTTCGCGGCGATGCGCGTGGCGGCAACTTCGATGGTGACGAGCAGTTCCATCGCCTCTTCGAGCCGGCTCAGATCGGAGACGGAAAAGTTCTGAAAGCGGAATGCATTGGTCGAATCGCGTTGGGTCACGTAGACGCCGCTGCCCGCACGCGCCGCGACCAGACCGTCGGATTTGAGTTGCGACAGAGCTTCGCGCACCACGGCGCGGCTGACCGCATATTGCGTGCAAAGGTCGCGTTCGGAGGGAAGCCGATCCCCGACAGACAAGGCACCCGAGGCAATTTTTGCGCTCAGGTCCTGTGCGATCTCGTCGGGCAGATGCCCGTTGCGGGACCCTGTACCATTGCGCGATTGATCTGATGTGATTTGACTGGATACGGACATTTTTTCCCCTTTACCCCGTCATGATATATCACTGGTCTGACAGGTTAAAGAAAAAATTATCATATAAATTCAATATTATAATTTGTGAATTTTGATTTTTTACCCAGTTTTTTTCGTTTTGAAAAATTGGTCAGTTAGGTTGTTGACTGGTAAGACCATTTTGTGTCATCACATGAAAAGCCGAAGGGGTGGAGGATCTCTTCGCATCAGATATGTCAGGGAGGACAGTATGGGATTCCAGAAATTCGCACGCGGAACGGCGGCCATGGCGCTCGTCTTGGGGGCGGCCACGGCCGCACAGGCCGAGCCTTTGAAGATCGCCCTTGTGGAGACCCTGTCGGGTCCGCAGGCCTCGACCGGTTTGCTCTACCGCGATGCTGTGAAATACCAGCTCAGCAAAATCAACGAGGCGGGCGGGTTCGGTGGGGCGCCGATCGAGCTGCTCGAATTCGACAACCAGGGCGGTCCGGTGGGCGCCGCCGACCGGGTGCGCGCGGCGATTTCCGAGGGCGCGGACATTATTCTTCAGGGCTCGTCCTCGGCTGTGGCCGGTCAGGTGACTGAAGACGTGCGCAAATACAACCTGCGCAACGCCGGCAATGAGGTGCTCTATGTGAACCTCGGTGGCGAGGCGATGGAATTGACCGGCGCCAAGTGTCATTACTACCATTTCCGCACCACGCCGAATGCCGCGATCCGTGTCAACACGATCATGGACGGCATGCAGGAAGCGGGGGTTCTGGGCGAACGTATCTACGCGATGAACCAGAACTATTCCTGGGGTATTGATGTTCAGGACAACACCGTTGAAGCCGCCGGGCGCCTCGGCGTCGAAGTGGTGGAAACGACGCTGCACGACGTCAATAAAATCCAGGACTTCTCGCCCTATGTGCAACGCATCCAGGCCGCTGATGCCGATACGGTTATCACCGGAAACTGGTCGAATGACCTGCTTTTGCTGATGAAGGCGACAAGCGGGGCAGGGCTGGACGTGCGGTTCGGCACGGCCTTCCTCGACCAGCCGGGCAATATCGGCAATGCGGGCGCCGTGGCGGAGGGGCATTTCCTTTCGACGACGTTCAATCCGGAGGTCAATCCGGAGGAAAGCGCCGTGTTCATGGAGGATTACAAAGCTTTCACCGGGCATTATCCGAGCTATGTTGAACCGACCGCCGTGTTCGGCATGATGCTTCTGGGAGAAGCGCTGAAATCGGTTGAACCGACGGAAGACGGGCTGAACGCCGCCGATCTGGCCGTGGCGCTGGAGAATGCGCGTGTCGAAACCCCGATGGGGCCGGTTTATATCCGTGCGGAAGATCACCAGATCGTTCAGTCGATGATCGTTCAGGAAGTCAGCCGCGACGCGAAATACAAATCCGATGACACCGAATTCGGCTTTGTGCCGATCAAGGTGATTGCAGCCGAAGACGCCGAACAGCCGGTGCAGGACAGCTGCAAAATGAAGCGTCCGGGCTGACGCTCCGGACATTCCACGACACACGAAACGCATGTTGTGATCGGGGCCAGCGCGCCCCGGCCATGGCACAGCTATACCGATGCCTACGGAGGTCAGGGTGGACCAGATACTCTTCGCTTTGCTCAACGGCACCATTTACGGGCTTTTGCTCTTCATGGTTTCCGCCGGTTTGACGCTCATCTTCGGGATGATGGGGGTTTTGAACTTTGCCCACGCATCCTTTTACATGCTGGGCGCCTATTTCGCCTACACGCTTCAGCCCCTGACCGGGTTTTGGCTGGCGATCATTCTGGCGCCGATCCTTGTGATGGGGGTCGGAATTCTGGTCGAGCGCTTTATCCTGCGCCACGTGCACGAACACGGCCATGCGCATGAATTGCTTGTGACCTTCGGTCTGTCGGTGGTGATCGCCGAGATGATCAAGATGGTCTACGGCAAATTCGCGGTGGACTACCGTGTGCCTGCCGAGCTGAACTTTGCGGCCTTCTCTTTGTCGGGCATCGACTATCCGTTCTATCGCCTGTTCATGGGCGGCATCGCCGTCGTCATGTTCATCGCGATCTATCTTTTGCTGACGAAAACCCGTGTGGGCATCGTCGTGCGCTCCGCCATTTACCGTCCGCAGATGGTCGAGGCGCTGGGCCATAACGTTCCCATGGTCTTCATGGGCGTCTTTGGCATCGGTGCGGCTCTGGCGGGTCTTGCGGGCGCTGTCGCTGGCGCCTTCTACACCACCAATCCCAACATGGCTCTGGAGCTTGGTGTCATGGTCTTCGTGGTCGTCGTGGTCGGCGGGCTTGGCTCCATGGGCGGCGCGATGGCGGCATCTTTGTTGATCGGCATCACCAACTCGCTCGCGGTCGGCAGCGATTTCCGTATCGCGGATATTCTGATCCTCATCGGCATGGGCGGTTGGGCCGAGGAGATCGGCGGGCTTTTGACCATGCGCATGTCCAGCCTCGCCGCCACCCTGCCGTTCTTCATCATGCTTCTGGTGCTGGTGCTGCGCCCCTCCGGGCTGATGGGCGAGAAGGAATAAGACTATGAAATACGCACCTCTACTTCTTTTGGTCACGGTTGCCGTGCTGATCGCCCTGCCGTGGCTGGTCTCCGGCTCCATGCTCAACGCCGCCGTGCAGATGCTGATCTCCGCTCTGTTCGCCATGGCCTTTGGTCTGTTGTGCGGGCAGGCTGGGATGCTGAGCTTTGGCCATGCCGCTTACTTCGGTGTCGGCGCCTTTGCCGCCGTCCATGCGATGAACGCCTTTGGGGGCGAAGGGCTTTTGCCGACGCCGCTTTTGCCGCTGGTCGGTGGCGCGACGGGCCTCGTGAGCGGGCTTCTGGCGGGCTATTTTTCCACCAAGCGGACGGGCGTCTACTTCGCCATGATCACGCTGGCGCTGGCCGAGTTGCTGCACGCTTTGGCGCCGCACCTCAAAACCGTCTTTGGCGGCGAGGCGGGCGTGTCCTCTTTCCGTATGCCCGCTTGGGGTATCGGTTTCGGGTCGCTCAATGACGTCTATTTCCTGACGCTCGTTTGGACGCTTCTGTGCATCGGTTTGCTCTTTCTCTTCAGCAAAACCCCGCTTGGGCGTCTGGCTCTGGGCCTGCGTGAAAACGCGCACCGTCTGCGCTTTCTGGGTTACAACACCCATGCGCTTGGCACGTTGATCTTTGCTGTCTCCGCCATGTTCGCGGGCATCGCAGGCGCGCTTCAGTCGATGAACATCGAAGCCGCGAACTACGTCGTGCTCGAATCCCACATCTCCACGGCCGTGGTGCTTAACAGCTTCATCGGCGGTGTGCGCGTCTTCCTCGGCCCGGCGATCGGTGGTGCGGTGATGACCTTCTTCGGCCATGTCACCTCCGATCTGACCCGTGTCTGGCTTTTGTACCAAGGCATCATCTTCGTGCTCGTCATGATGTTCCTGCCGCGCGGTCTCGTGGGCGAGCTGGTCGAACGCATCCGCAACCCCAGCGGCGAAGGCCTGGCCCGCACGCTCAGCACCTTGCTGGCGCGCCTTGTGAGCCTCGCGATTGCCGCTTTCGGCGCCGTCTTCCTGATCGAGTTCCTGCAACGCGTGCTGTCGCCGGAATATCGCGCGGGTGTCACCGACGGCAACTGGCCCGACATCGCGCTTTTCTCTTATGACTGGGCGCCGCTCTCCGTTCTGCCCTGGGCCTTTGGCCTCGGTCTCTTCGGCATCGGCATCGCTTTGGTCACCATGGTCAACCGCCGCGTCGCGGCGCGCAAGGAGGCACAGGCATGAGCGATCCAATTCTGTCTTTGCAACATGTTCACAAGTCCTTTGGCGAGGCCCATATCATCCGGGATGCCAATCTCGATGTGATCCCCGGCGAACGCCATGCGGTGATCGGGCCGAACGGGGCGGGCAAATCGACACTGTTCCACCTCTGCTCCGGCCAGTTCGCGCCCTCCGAGGGCAAGATCCTTTTGAACGGCAAGAACATCGCCGGGCTGAAACCGGCGGAGGTCAACCGTCGCGGTCTGGCGCGCTCGTTCCAGATCACCAACATCTTCCCCGGTGTGACGGTCTTCGAGAACCTGCGTCTTGCGGTCATGCGCAAGCACAACCTGCAATTCGTATTCTGGCGTTCGGCCGCGCGACTGCGGCTGGTCAATGAGGAGGTCGATGACCTTCTGACCAAAATCCGCCTGACGGACCGCGCGCAGACGCTCGCCAGCCAGCTGTCGTATTCCGAGCAACGCTCGCTTGAGATCGGCATGACGCTGGCTTCCGATCCGCAGGTGATTTTGCTCGATGAACCCATGGCGGGCATGTCGCATGAGGAAACCGATTACACCGCCGGCCTGATCCGCGAGATCACCGAAGGCCGCACGCTTTTGATCGTCGAACACGATATGAGCGTTGTCTTCTCTCTGGCGCATCGCATCAGCGTGCTGGTCTACGGCGAGATCATCGCCACCGGCACGCCCGAAGAAATTCGCGGCAATGCCCGTGTGAAAGAAGCCTATCTGGGCGAGGAGGCGGCGTGATGGACAACGTGAACGACACCATTCTGTCCGTCGAGGGGCTGCACGCCCATTACGGCAAAAGCCATATCCTGCACGGCGTCACCTTTGATGTGGCGCGCGGCGAGGTCGTGAGCCTTCTGGGCCGCAACGGCTCCGGGCGCTCGACCACGATGAAATCCATCATGGGGCTGGTGCCGCCGTCTGAGGGCCACGTGCGTCTCGATGGTGTCGATCTGGCCGGACAGCGCAGCTTTGCGATCTGTCGGCGGGGCATCGGTTACGTGCCGGAAGAGCGCGAGATTTTTTTGAACCTCAGCGTCGATGAGAACCTCGAAATGGGTCGCCAAAACGGGCCGGAGGGCGCGCCGAAATGGGACGTCGATCAGATGTTCACCTATTTCCCGCGCCTCAAGGAACGCCGCAACACCCGTGCCGGAAGCCTCTCGGGCGGCGAGCAACAAATGCTCACCATGTGCCGCTCGCTTCTGGGCAACCCGCTTGTGATGCTGATCGACGAGCCGACCGAAGGCCTCGCGCCCAAGATCGTGACGGTCGTCGGCGAGGTGATCGAAGACATCAACAAACACGGCGTCTCCGTGGTGTTGGTCGAGCAAAAACTCACCATCGCCATGCAGGTCTCGCATCGGGTCTGTGTCATGGGCCACGGCCAGATCGTGTTCGAAGGCACGCCCGAGGAATTGAACGCCAAGCCGGAGATCACCGACGAATGGCTCGCGGTGTAAGGGAGGAACGCGTGATGACATCTGCGATGAACATGACCGCACCGATGGAAATGGGGCTGACCGTGCGTGATCTGCCCGGGATGCTTGAGTTTTATCAACAGGCCTTCGGCTTCACGATTGCCGCCGATGTGACCGTCCCCGCCGAAAAAGCGAATGTCGCGGCGCTGAGCCGAGGCGCCTACCGTGTCGTGCGGCTGCAAACGCCTTGGGGCGAGCGGATCAAATTGCTCGCGCCCGAGATCGCCCCGGCCGAGCGCCCTGAGCAAACGGACCACATTTTGGACCGCCACGAAGCGATGTACCTGACCTTCATCGTCGACGATCTGCGCGCCGTTGTGGCCCGCGTGGTCGCGGCGGGCGGCACTTTGATGACGGGCGATGAGCCGGTCGAGGTGCGCCCCGGCACCTTCCTCGCCTTCCTGCGTGACCCGGAGGGGCATATCGTAGAGATCGTCGAATATGCCGACGTCACCGCGTATCGCGCGGACCTTGCGGAGGTGTCGGCATGATGTTCGATTTCACCAACCGCACGCTTGTTCTCACGGGGGCCAATGGCGGCATCGGTCGCGCCGTGGCCGAGCTGTTCCACGCGGCAGGCGCCAATCTGGTGCTGGCCGATCTCGATGGTGCCGCGCTGGCGGACTTTGCCGCCACGCTGACCTCTCCAAAAGGCGGCACGATTGAAACGCTCGCCGTGGACGCCGCCAATCCCGATGACGCCGACCGGATCGTCGCAGTCGCGGCCAAACTCGGCGGCATCGACTTTCTCGTGCCCTCCGCCGGCATCTATATGGCGGAGCCTTTCGCCGAGATGACCGACGATCAATGGCGCCGCACCCTGTCCATCAATCTCGATGGCGTCTTCTACCTCACCCGCCGCTCGGTCGACCATTTGAAAGCCGGATCGTCCATCGTCAACCTCAGCTCGCTCGCCGCTCACCGTGGCGCCAAGACCAACGCGCATTACGGCGCGTCGAAAGGCGCCATTAGCGCCATGACCCGCGCGCTCGCCAATGAATTGGCGCCGAAAACGCGGGTCAATGTCGTGGCGCCCGGTGTGATCGACACGCCGATGACGCGCGAGTTGATCGCGACACGGGGCGACGACACGCTGCGCCATACGCCGATGGGGCGGACCGGACAGGCGTCCGAGATTGCCAGTGTCATCGCCTTCCTGTGCAGCGAGGCAGCAAGTTTTGTGAACGGCGAGACCCTTCACGTCAACGGCGGGCTCTACATGAGCTGAGCCAGCGCAACGCGCAGACATTTAACTGTTTTCAACCCGGCGACCCGAGGAGGGCGTTTCCGGGACCGGAGGAGAATTATCATGACCACCACGTTCGATTTCGCTGGACGCACCGCGCTTGTGACAGGTGCCGCTTCGGGCCTCGGCCTTGCCATGGCGCGCGCTTTCGTGGGCGCGGGCGCCAAGACCGTCCTTTTCGATCTGGATGAGGACGGCGTGCGGGCGGCGGCGGATGCGTTGAACGCGGATCACCCCGGACAGGTCAC
Source organism: Celeribacter ethanolicus (assembly GCF_002407265.1). Lineage (NCBI taxonomy): Bacteria > Pseudomonadati > Pseudomonadota > Alphaproteobacteria > Rhodobacterales > Roseobacteraceae > Celeribacter > Celeribacter ethanolicus. The sequence continues at coordinate 1,234,852 of NZ_CP022196.1, read as the reverse complement.
CGCCCTTGCGGGCTCGATCACCGATCCTGCGGCGGTGGAAGCGGCCTGTGAGGCGGCAGTGGCCTTTGGCGGGCGGCTCGATGTGGTGATGAACAATGCAGGCATTTCCGGCAATGCGCCGTCTCTTGAATTGGACGAGGCGACGTGGCGTCGGGGCATCGACATCAATCTCAACGGTGCGTTTTTCGTGGCTCAGGCCGCCGGACGCGTCATGGCCGAACAAGGCGGCGGCAGCATCGTCAACACCGCCTCGATGTATGGCGTCGTCGCGGCGCCGGAACGTGCCGCCTATTGCGCCGCCAAGGCGGGGGTTGTGGCGCTCACCAAGGTTCTGGCCATCGAATGGGCCGACCGCAACATCCGCGTCAACGCCATCGCGCCCGGCTATGTGCGCACCGCACTGACCGAAAATCTTGCTGCGCAAGGCCGTCTGGACCTTGACGCGCTCAACGCGCGGGTGCCCGCGGGGCGTCTCGGTACGCCCGAGGAAATCGCTTCCGCTTCCCTGTTTCTCGCTTCGGACGCCTCCGCCTATGTGACCGGCCAGACGCTGGTCGCCGATGGTGGCTGGTCCTCCTACAGCTATTTGTAAAGGACATCTCTCATGCCGATCTATGACGATCTGACGCCGAAAGCCTTCTGGCGTGACATCAAAGCCTCCAAAGAGGATCGCACCGAACTTGACCCCACCGTCGGGCGCACCATGCTGAGCCAATTGCACCTCATTCGCGCGTTCGAAGAAAAGGTGTTGGACCTTGCGGGGCAGGGGCTTGTGCACGGGCCTGCGCACTCCGCGATTGGCCAAGAGGGCGGTGCTGTCGGCTCCGCCATAGCGATGCGTGGCTCCGATCAGGTGAACGGCTCGCACCGCGCGCACCATCAGTTCCTCGCCAAGGCGCTGGCCTATGCCGCGCCCGAGGGGATCGATCCGGAGAAGAGCTTTGGCGAGGCGCTGCGGCACCTGTCAAAACGCACCCTGTCGGAAATTCTCGGTCTCTCCGAAGGCTTCTGCAAAGGCCGCGGTGGTTCGATGCACCTGCGTTGGGCCGAAAGCGGCAACCTTGGCACCAATGCCATCGTCGGCGGCGGTGTCCCCATGGCGGCGGGCGCGGCCTGGGCGCACAAACAGGCGGGCACGGGCGATGTCGTCTACACCTATTTCGGCGATGGCGCGGTCAATATCGGCTCTGTGCTTGAGACCATGAACATCGCCGCCGCGTGGAAGCTGCCGATCTGTTTCTTCATTGAAAACAACCGCTACGCCGTGTCGACCCATGTCGAAGAGGTCACCGCAGAGACGCGGCTTTCTGCGCGCGGTCTGGCCTTTGGCATCCCGGCCTTCAAGGTGGACGGCATGGACACGCTGTCGGTTTATCTGGCCGCCGAGGAAGCCAATAAGATCATGCGCGCGGGCGAAGGTCCGGTGGTGATCGAGGCCGATGTCTACCGCTATTTCCACCAGAACGGCGCGCTTCCGGGCTCTGCCTTCGGCTATCGCACGAAGGAAGAAGAGCAGGAATGGCGCGGCCGCGATCCGCTCGACGCCATGGCGCGCGACCTGATGGAGCGTCAGATCATCGGCGCGCAAGCCGTCGAAGACCTGCGCAGCCAGGCGCAAGAGATGATGGAAGAGATCGCGGGCGAGCTGATCGAAGAGGTCGACGGCAAGCGCCGCATCAAACCGGCGCTTTGGCCCGAAGAAAGCTTCCGCGATTTCGGACTGCGCGGCGATCTGTCGGAATTCGACGGCGCGCGTTTTGAGGAACAAGACGCGTTTTCCGGTACGCTCAAAGACAATGTGAAATTCATCGACGCCGTCGCCGATGTCATGATGCGTCGGATGGAGACGGACGAGCGTGTCGTCGTCATGGGCGAGGATGTGCACCGTCTCAAAGGCGGCACCAATGGCGCGACCAAAGGCCTCTCGGACAGGTTCCCGGATCGCTGCCTCGGCACGCCGATTGCGGAGAACGCCTTTACGGGTCTCGCCGCAGGTATGGCCGCCGACGGGCGTGTGCGTCCGGTGATCGAATTCATGTACCCGGATTTCATGTGGGTGGCCGCGGATCAGGTGTTCAACCAGATCGGCAAGGCGCGTCACATGTTCGGCGGTGACAATGCCATGCCTTTGGTGTTGCGCACGAAAGTGGCGATGGGCACGGGCTATGGCTCGCAGCACTCGATGGACCCGGCGGGGATTTTCGCGACCGCCCCCGGCTGGCGCATCGTCGCGCCCTCGACGCCTTATGACTATGTCGGGTTGATGAATGCGGCGCTTCAATGCGAGGATCCGGTTCTGGTGATCGAACATGTCGATCTCTACGCATCCAAAGGCGTCGGTCCGGCCGATGATCTCGACTACATGATCCCGCTTGGTAAGGCCAAAGTCGTTCGCGAGGGCGCGCGCGTCACCGTGCTGACCTATCTCGCCATGGTCGAAAAGACCCGCGAGGTGGTCGAGCGTCTGGGCATTGATGCCGAAATCATCGACCTGCGCAGCCTCGACCGCGCCGGGCTTGATTGGGAAACCATCGAGGCCTCCATCGAGAAGACCGGCAATGTGCTGATCGTCGAACAGGGGGCCTCTGGCACGTCCTATGGAGGCTGGCTTTCTGACGAGATTCAGCGCCGCTGTTTCGACGCGCTCGATCAGCCGATCAAACGGGTGCATGGCGCGGAAGCCTCGCCCAGCATTTCCAAAGTCCTTGAGGCGGCGGCCTGTGCCCGTCCGCAAGACATCGAAGCGGGCCTGCGCGAGGTTATGGCCGATCAGGGTCTGCCCCTCGCGGCAGAGGCTGCGGAATAAGGAGAGAAGACATGCCCAAGGAAATCATACTGCCCTCGCTCTCCGCCGGAATGGAAGATGCGGTGATCGCCAACTGGCTCAAGGCCGAAGGCGAGGCCGTGAAGGCCGGGGACACATTGGCCGAGGTCGAAACCGACAAGGCGACGATGGAATTCGAGGCCGACGCGGACGGGGTGTTGGGCAAGATCCTCACTCCCGCCGGTGAGCGCGCCGATGTGAATGCGGTGATCGCGGTTCTGCTGTTGGAGGGCGAAGACGCCTCTGTGCTGGACGGCTATACACCGGGTGGGGCGGCGCCTGCGGAGACGGTCGAAGCGCCGGTCGAAGCAGCCCCGGTGGCGAAATCCTCCGACAAGATTGCGGCCTCGCCGCTCGCGCGCCGGATCGCGGCACAGAAAGGCGTTGATCTGTCGGGGCTTTCCGGGTCCGGCCCGCGCGGCCGCATCGTGCGTATCGACGTCGAGCGCGCTGCCGAGGCCGGGGCTGTCGCTCTGGTGGCGGCTGCTGTAAAGGCCACCGCTGCGCCCAACCTTGTGGGCATCGGCGACTACGAGGAAATCCCCCACACCGGCATGCGTCGCACCATCGCGCGGCGGCTGCTCGAGTCGAAAACCACCGTGCCCCATTTCTATCTTGAAGCCGATTGTGACATCGAGGCGCTCATGGCGCTCCGGTCCCAGATCAACGAGGGGCGCGAGAAAGCGGACCGAATTTCGGTCAATGATTTCATCGTCAAAGCCGTCGCAAACGCACTGGCCAAAGTACCCGCCGCCAATGCGATCTGGACCGATGAGGCGGTGTTGCAGCTCAAATCCATCGACATTTCCGTGGCGGTCGCGACTGACGGCGGGCTGATCACGCCGGTTCTGCGCAATGCCGATCAAAAGAGCCTCGGCACGCTGTCCTCCGAGATGAAAGCGCTGGCTGCCAAGGCCCGTGAGGGCCGTCTGAAACCGGATGAATACCAAGGCGGCGGGTTCTCGCTGTCGAACCTTGGGATGTATGGGGTCAAGAGCTTTTCCGCGATCATCAACCCGCCGCAGAGCTGTATCCTCGCCGTCGGAGCCGCCGAAAAACGCCCCGTCGGGCGCGGCGATCAGATCGTGCTGGCACCGGTCATGAGCGTGACGCTTTCTGTCGATCACCGGACGGTCGATGGGGCCGTGGGCGCGCAGTGGTTGGCGGTCTTCAAAGCCGGTATTGAAAATCCGATGAGCCTGTTGGTGTAACATGATCACGGGGCACACCAAAACGCTGGCGATCCTCGCCGATCCGGTCACCCATGTGCGCACGCCGCAGGCGCTCAACGCGCGGTTTGAGGCGGAGGGCGTGGACGCCGTTCTGGTTCCGCTCGAAGTGCCGCCCGAGGCCTTGGAGCCGATGCTCAAAGGTCTCGCAGGTGTGCGCAATTTCGCGGGCGCCGTGATTACCGTGCCGCATAAAACCGCTGTGCCTGCGCTCTGCGATGCGCTGAGTGCGCGCGCGGCGGCGGCGCAAAGCGTCAATGTTATCCGGCGCGAAACTGACGGCTCGTTCTACGGCGACATCCTCGACGGCGAAGGCTTTGCGCGCGGGTTGGAACAGGCGGGCGTGACGCTTTTTGGCAAGCGGGTGTTCCTCGCGGGGGCAGGGGGCGCGGCGAGTGCCATCGCATTTGCTCTGGCGGAACGGGGCGTCGAGGCGCTGACCGTCGCGAACCGCTCCGTTGAAAAGGCAGAGGCCCTGATCGCCCGTCTGGCAGAGCATTTTCCCGATGTGGCGTTTGCTGCCGCCACCGACCCCGTCGGGCATGACATCGCGATCAACGGCACCTCTTTGGGTCTCAAACCCGAGGATGCACTGCCCTTCAATCCCGACACACTCGACCCCGGCACATTGGTCGCCGAGGTCATCATGCAGCCGGAGATCACGCCGCTTTTGCACGCCGCCGAGGCGCGCGGGCTCATGATCCATCCGGGGCATCACATGTTGGAGGCGCAGTTGACGGAGATGCTGCGGTTTCTGACGCATGAGGAGGACGAACAATGAGTTTGAGTTTGCAAGATCTGCGCGCCACCGGGCTTTTGCGCGATGCCAATCTGGTGGCCGGAGACTGGATCGAGGCCGACCCTGAGACCGGCATTGCCGTGCACAATCCCGCCGACGGGTCACTGATCGGCTACGTCCCGAAACTGGGCCGGGCCGAGGTCGCCAAGGCGGTCAAGGCGGCGGAAGAGGCGCAAAAGACCTGGGCTGCGCGTACCGCGAAAGACCGGGCAAACGTGCTGCGCGCATGGTTCGATCTGATGATCGCGCATCGCGAGGCATTGGCGCAAATCCTGACGCTGGAACAGGGCAAACCTTTGGCGGAAGCGGCAGGTGAGATCACCTACGGCGCCAGTTTTGTCGAATGGTTTGCCGAAGAGGCGCGTCGTGTCTATGGCGAGACCATTCCCGGCCATCAGCCCGACAAACGCATCCTCGTGATGAAGCAACCTATCGGCGTCGTCGCCGCGATCACGCCGTGGAATTTCCCCAATGCGATGATCACGCGCAAGGCCGGGCCTGCCTTTGCTGCGGGCTGTGGCATGGTGTTGAAACCTGCCTCTCAGACGCCCTATTCCGCCATCGCTCTTGCGATTTTGGCCGAGCGCGCGGGACTGCCCAAAGGTCTCTTCAGCGTCATCACCGGTTCCGCCGCGCAGATCGGTGCGGAGCTGACCGAGAACCCGGTGGTGCGCAAACTGACCTTCACAGGATCAACGGAAATTGGCGCGATGCTCTATGCGCAATCGGCGCCGACGATCAAGAAACTCGGGCTGGAACTGGGCGGCAACGCGCCGTTTATCGTCTTCGATGACGCCGATCTCGACGCTGCTGTCGAGGGCGCATTGATCGCGAAATTCCGCAACAATGGACAGACCTGTGTTTGCGCCAACCGCATCTATGTGCAGGACGCGGTCTATGATGCCTTCTCCGAGAAACTCGCCAAGGCGGTCTCAAACCTGCGCACCGGCAACGGTATGGAGAGTGGCGTCGAGCTTGGCCCGCTGATTGATGAGAGCGCGTTGGAAAAAGTGCAAAGCCACGTCACCGATGTGGTGGAAAAAGGCGGCCGCGTGCTTGCCGGTGGCAAACCCCATGCTCTGGGCGGCACCTTCTATGAGCCGACGGTTCTGGCCGATGTGACCTCCGATATGGCCGTTGCGCGTGAGGAAACCTTTGGTCCTGTCGCGCCGCTGTTTCGTTTCACGGAAGAGGCGGAGGCAATCCAGGCCGCCAATGACACCGAATTCGGTCTCGCCTCCTATTTCTACGCTCAAGATGTGGCGCGGATTTTCCGGGTCTCGGAAGGGCTGGAATACGGCATGGTCGGGGTCAACACCGGGCTGATTTCGACCGCCGAAGCGCCCTTTGGCGGGGTCAAAATGTCGGGTTTGGGCCGCGAAGGTTCGCGCCACGGCATCGAAGATTTCCTTGAATTGAAATACGTGTGTTTGGGAGGCATCGCATGAGCGGGACGGATCAAAACTTCGACCTCATCGTGATCGGCGCCGGCCCTGGTGGCTATGTTGCGGCCATTCGTGCGGCGCAGCTTGGCCTCAAGGTCGCCTGTGTCGAGCGCGAAAACCTGGGCGGGATTTGTCTGAACTGGGGCTGCATTCCGACCAAGGCGTTGCTGCGCTCGGCCGAGGTCTATCACCAGATGCACCGCGCCAAGGAATTCGGCTTGTCGGCGGGCGACATCGGCTTTGATCTCGACGCCATCGTCAAGCGCTCGCGCGGGGTTGCGGCGCAGATGAATGGCGGGATCAAGGGCTTGTTTAAAAAGAACAAAGTCACCGCGATCATGGGCGAGGCCAAGCTGGCCGGTAAGGGCAAGGTCGAGGTCAAAACCGACAAGGGCACCGAGACTTTGACCGCCAAAAACATCATCGTCGCCACCGGCGCGCGGGCGCGTGAGCTGCCGGGGCTGGAGGCCGACGGCGATCTGGTCTGGACCTACCGCCACGCTCTGGTGCCGACGCGGATGCCGAAGAAGTTGCTGGTTATCGGATCGGGCGCCATCGGCATTGAATTCGCGAGCTTTTACAACACTCTAGGCGCCGACACGACGGTCGTCGAAGTGATGGATCGCGTGCTGCCGGTCGAGGACAAAGACATCTCCGCCTTCGCCAAAAAGCAGTTTGAAAAGCAGGGGATGAAGATCCTGCAAAAGACGACCGTGAAGAAGCTCGACCGCGCAAAAGGCAAGGTCACCGCGCATTTCGAAGCCGACGGAAAAGTCACCACCGAAGAGTTCGACACGGTGATTTCTGCGGTCGGCATCGTCGGCAATGTCGAGGGCCTGGGCCTCGAAGAAGCGGGCGTGAAAATCGACCGCACGCATGTCGTGACCGACGAATTCTGCCGCACGGGCGTCGACGGTTTGTTCGCCATCGGCGACATCGCGGGCGCGCCCTGGCTGGCGCATAAAGCCTCCCACGAAGGCGTCATGGTGGCCGAGCTGATCGCGGGCCTCCACCCGCATCCGATCAAGCCGAACTCGATCGCGGGCTGCACCTATTGCCACCCGCAAGTGGCCTCTGTGGGGCTGACGGAAGACAAGGCGAAAGAGGCGGGTTACGAGATCAAGGTCGGCAAATTTCCCTTTATCGGCAACGGCAAAGCGGTCGCGATGGGGGAGGCCGAGGGTCTGGTGAAAACCGTGTTCGACGCCAAGACGGGCGAGCTTTTGGGCGCGCATATGGTGGGCGCCGAGGTGACGGAAATGATCCAGGGCTATGTGATCGGGCGGACGTTGGAGACGACGGAAGAAGAGCTGATGAACACGGTCTTCCCGCACCCGACCATGTCGGAAATGATGCATGAGGCGGTGTTGGCGGCTTACGGTCGGGCGCTGCATATTTGAAGGGAGGAGGGTGTCAGGCGTCTTGCATATAAAGCGTCAGGCGTTTGGCCGCGTTCTTGAGATGGGACGCCGCCGCCTCACGCGCGCGCTCGGCATCTCCGGCCTCGATGGCCGCGAAAATGGCGCGATGCTCGTCCTGCACAAGGTCGGTCAGCCCCTTGCGCGAGCTGTTGGTGCGGGCCTGTCGGATCAGATGCCGCACGCGATTTTCCAGAAACGCGCCGAAAGAGATGAACAGGTGATTGCCGGTCGCCTTCAGGATTTCAGAGTGAAAGGCCATGTCCTGTTCGATGCCGTTTTCGCCGCGCGCAATGGCGGCGTCGATGGCACCAAGAGCAGCGCCGATGGCGTCGAGATCCGCCGGACTGCGCCGTTGTGCGGCCAATGCGGCGGCGGAGGCCTCATGGGCGAGCAGAAACTCGAATACCCGCTCAATCTCTTCCTTGTCGTCCAGCTCTGTGCGGGCAAGGCAAAACGAGGCCTCCGGCAATTCATCGACCACGAAGATGCCGCGGCCTTGATAGCTTTGCACGATACCGTCTTGCTTGAGCGCAAAAATCGCCTCGCGGATCACTGCGCGGCTGACCCCGAAGGTTTCGCCCAACACCGCTTCGGTCGGCAGGCGCTCACCCGGGCGAAAGACATTCTGTTCGATCTCGCGGCGCAAAATATCCGCCACCTTACTGGCATAGCTGCGGGGTGGGGTGAGTTTATGTTTGGGGCCAGAGGTTTTCTGGCCAGAGAGTCTCTGACCTGTCGAAGGGGGCATCAGACATCCGTTGGTTCGCTGCGGGTCTTGGCAATTTAGGGTGGAGCTACGGAGGAAGGCAAGTTGGTTGTAAGTTTTTCAACTTATCAGCTTGTCAGACAAATTTGCGTTTTGTAACGTAACGTCATGCGAGGCGACCGACGGGAGATCGGTCATTCGCATCAGGGAGGACATATCATGACTGAGACCGCCGCTCGCAAAGCGACGGGGCCCGCGTGGCCGCGCCTTGGGTTGACCCAGGAAACCATCGTATTTTTCATCGCCATTGCGTTCTTTGCTGTCTTCGCCGTGACGCTGCCGGGCTTTATGGCTTCGGACAATCTGTTGTCTTTGCTGCAGAACGTCTCTGTTTTGGGGATTCTGGGCGTGGCGATGGGGATCGTCGTGATCGGGCGGGGGATCGACCTTGCCATGGTGGCCACGATGGCGATGTCCACGGCCTGGACGATTTCTCTGATGAATGCTGGTACGGATGCGGTGAGCGCCGTGCTTTTGGGGCTGGGATTTGCCGCCGTGATCGGCATCGTCATGGGCATTTTGATCGCCTACGTGGAAATTCCGGCGATCTTCGCCACACTCGCGATGTCGACGGTGATCTACGGCTTTGGCCGCCTCGCGCTTGTCGATCTCGATGTGATTTACGTGCCCGAAGACGCCGACTGGCTGCGCGCGATTTCCGGCTCCGTGAGCGGTGTGCCACTTCCGGTGATCTGGTTCGGGCTTGTGGCGCTTTTGGCCTATGCCTTTCTGCGGTTCACCCGGCGCGGGCGCTACATCTACGCCATGGGCGACAATTATGAAGCCGCGCGCATCACCGGCATTCCGGTGCGCCCGATGACGGTGCTGCAATATCTGCTGTCCTCCGTGATTGCCTTTGGCGCCGGGATCATCACCGCCTCGCTTCTGGCGACCGTGAACATCCGTGTTGCGCAATCGACCATGGTTTACGACGTGATCCTTGTGGTCGTGCTGGGCGGGATTGGTCTGAGCGGGGGCAAGGGCGGCGTGCGCAATGTCATCGTTGGCACGGTTCTGATCGGCATTCTGCTCAATGGCATGACCATCATGGACCTGTCTTTCACGCTTCAGAACCTTGTGAAAGGCGCGGTGCTTCTGGTGGCGATCATCGTCGACAGTTTCGTGAACCCGCGCGACGAACAGACCGCGCAGCAAGGGGACATCTGACCACACTTCAAAGACTTAAATGACGCTCTAGGACACGAGGGAGGAACTCATGAAGGGCATTTTGAAAGGCGCGCTGATGGCGCTGACACTGGCGGGGGGAGCCGCACAGGTCGCGCAGGCCGAACAATTCGACGACGGTCTCGCGCCGCAATATTACAACGCGCTCAAGGATAAGAAAGTGGTCTTCCTGCCCCTTGCCATGAGCTTTGATCTGCCGCAGGTCTGGGCGCAGGGGATGCAGACACAGGCCGACCGCCTTGGCTATGAGCTGTCGATCCGTGACCCGAACTGGTCCAGTGACGTGGGTGCGCAGGCATTGACCACGCTGATCAGCGAAAAGCCCGATCTCATGGTCGTGCACAACCCGGACATGCAGGTTTATGCCCGCCTTCTGGCCCGCGCGCAAAAGGCCGGGATCAAGGTCATTCAGATCAACCTGAAATCGGTCGCCACCACGGACGCCTATGTCGGTGTGAACTGGTATGAGGTGGGCGTGCATCAGGCCAATATGGCGATCGCAGCCTGTGCGCCCGATGCAGGCGGCAGCGGCAAGATCGCGATCATGCAGGGCACGCCCACGAACCCCAATAACGCCATCACCATGAGCGCGATCGAGGACGTTCTGGCCGAGCACCCGGAGATCGAAGTGGTCTCCAGCCAGTCCGCCGACTGGGACGCGACCAAGGCGCATTCCGTGGCCTCGACCGTGATCAAACAGAACCCAGACCTCTGCGGCTATATCGGCCTGTGGGAGGTCATGGACGCCGGTGTGTCCGCCGCGATCCGCGAGGCGGACAAAGTGGGCGAGATCAAGCTTTTCACCAATGGCGGCGGTCAGAAACCGGCCTGTGACAGCCTCGCCAATGGCGCTTTCACCGGCTACGTCAGCTACGACGCCTTCGGGCAGGCCCGCGATCTCACCAATGCGATTGCGCAGGTCATGCAGTCCGATCTCAAACCGGGCGAGGCACCCTATGCGCTCTACACCCCGATCCGCGATCTGACCAAAGACACGATGCGCGACGATTCCTGCTGGACCATGGACGACGTCGCCAAGGCGCCGTTCTGATCCGCGATTTTCCACTCACATGACGTCTGACGTGCGGCCCTTCGGGGCCGCGCAAGGGCGCACCTCATTTCGAGAGGCTTTCCGATATGTCCGTCTCCGACACCTATGCAAAGTGGCGTTATCGCACCGTGCCGGATCATCTCCTGGGCGAGGTGCTGTCCAAGAACTGGATCGACAATGCGATCCCCTTTGCTTTCCTTTTGATCGTCGTGGCCCTGTTCGGCTCGCTGATCCCCGGCTTTCTCAGCCCCGCTGGCTTTTCCGATCTGGCACGGCAACTGGGCGAAGTGGCGCTGATTTCCATCGGGCTGGGGCTTGTGATGCTCGCCGGCGGGATTGATCTCAGCGTGGGCTCGACCTTTGCCATGGCGAATTTCGTCTCTCTGGCGCTGATCAATTCTCTCGGTTGGCCGGTCTGGGCCGTGGTGCCCGCTGTGCTCTGCGTGGGCGCGCTTATCGGTCTGATGAACGGTATCCTAATCGGCTATTTGCGGCTCCGGGCCTTTCTCACTACGCTCGCGACGCTGATCATCGTGCGCGCCATGGTCGATCTTCTGATCCTGAGCTATGCCCGCGAAGTGGCGATGAGCATGACCCTGTCGGAGGCCTGGTTCTACTTGGGCGAAGGCTTTATCCTCGGCATTCCGGTCAACTTCCTGTTGCTGGTGGCGGTGGCCATTCTCGTGCACCTCGTGCTGTCGCGGATGCGCTTTGGCTGGCACATTCTCGCCGTCGGCGGCTCGCGCCGCTCGGCCTATAATGCCGGGATTTCGGTGCGCCGCACGGTCTGCGCGACCTATGTGATCTCCGGTGTGATGGCGGCGATGGCGGGTATTTTCTACGCCGCGCGTCTGGGCAGCGTCGGACCGGACACTGGCATCGGCCTCGAAGTCACCGTGCTGACCGCCTGCGTCCTGGGCGGGATCAGCCTCGGCGGTGGGCGCGGCTCGGTGTTCAAGGCCTTCATCGGCACGGTCATCGTGCTCATGGTCACCAATAGTCTCATCCGCCTCAATATGCCCTCCGGCTCGACGCCGCTCGTCCTTGGCATGCTTTTGTTGCTCGCCGTGGCCGTCGACATCCGCTGGGTCAAGAACCGTCACAAACTCCTGTCGCGGGTCTATGTCTCGCCGACCTATTTCGACCTGCCGGAAGACCCCTCTGCCAATGTCGACGCCACCTCATCTTATGCGGTGAACGACAAGTTCCGCGATGTGACGGCGATCGGTCTGGGCGATCTCGACGGGCCGGAAGACATGATCTTCGACTCGCAGGACAACCTCTACACCGGCGGGCGCCAAGGCGACATCGTGCGCTTCTTTGCCCCCGATTACACCCGTTCGGAGGTCTTCGTACATTTGGGCGGCTTCCCGCTTGGCCTCGCGATGGACAAGGAGGACAATCTGCACGCCTGTGTCGCGGGCATGGGCCTCTACATGGTCACGCCCGCGCGCGAGATCAAATGTCTTTCGGATGAGACCAACCGCAGCCTGTTCTCGATCATCGACGACTCGCGCATTCGCATGGCCGACGATCTCGACATCGCCGCCGATGGTCGGGTCTATTTCTCCGAGGCCACCATCCGTTACGGGGTCAGCGACTGGGCCGTGGACGCTTTGGAAGCGCGCGGCAACGGGCGCATTCTGGCCTATGATCCGAAAGACGGCTCGACCCGCACGGTGCTTTCGGGCCGCGTGTTCCCGAACGGTATCTGCATGGTCGATGACGGGGAATCCCTGCTGTTCGCCGAAACCTGGGCCTGCCGCATCAGCCGGTTCTGGTTCGCAGGCCCCCGCAAGGGTCAGGTCGAACCGGTGATCGAAGACATCCCCGGCTACCCGGACAACATCAACCGCGCCTCTGACGGCACCTATTGGGTCGCGCTCGCGGGCATGCGCTCGCCGGCCTTCGATCTCAGCCTCAAGATGCCGGGCTTTCGCAAACGTATGGCGCAACGTGTCGCCATGGACGAATGGCTCTACCCGAATCTCAACACCGGCTGCGTGCTCAAGATGACCTTGGACGGCACAGTGACGGAGTCGCTTTGGGACCTGAGCGGCGAGGCGCATCCGCAGATCACCTCGATCCGCGAACATAAGGGCGCGCTCTATTTGGGCGGCATCAACAACAACCGGATCGGGCGCTATGAACTGCCCGAGGCGGACCAAACATGGACCAGTCAGAACGACTATTGGGGGCGCACATGATCACGGCATTCAAGCGCGTATTTGACCGGGTGACCGGCGCGGGCGAGGCGGCGGTCACCGTGCCGCCGATGGACGGGGCGTTCAAGGCCAACATGGCGCTGGAGAACGCGCCCGTGTGGGCGGAAATCCCGACCCCGGACAATCTCACGCTTTGGCGGGGTGATGTGTATCTGTCGAGCGGGCCGGTTCTGTACCGCAGTGACACGGCGGGTACGTTGACCGAAGTGGCACGTTATGGGGCCGCGATCACGGCGCTGGCGGCGGGGGACACACTGGCCGTGGCCGTCGCGGGGCAGGGCGTGATGCTGCGCTCTGAGATGGGCGAGACGGAACTGGTTTCTGCGACGGCCTTCAATGGTGCCGGATGCCTCACCGCGATGAGTTTTGCCAAAGACGGCACTCTTATTCTGGCCAGCGGCTCGACGCGTCACAGCCCTGAAGACTGGGCGCGCAACCTGATGGAACGCCGCCACGACGGCGCCGTCTGGGCGGTGAAACCCGGCGAGGCGCCGCGCCGTCTGGCGGAGGGGCTGGCCTGGCCTGCGGGTCTCATGTGTCAGGAGGACAGGGGCCGTGTCATCGTGTCCGAGGCCTGGCGCAATCGTCTTATCGCGCTTCCGATGGTCGGCGGTGTGCCCGATGTGGTGCTCGACAACCTTCCGGCCTATCCGGGGCGTTTGATCGCCTCCGACGCTGGCGCCTACCTCTGTTGTTTCGCGCCGCGCAGCCAGTTGATTGAATTCGTGCTGCGCGAACCGGCGTATCGCACGCGGATGATGGCGGAGGTGCCGCCGCAATTCTGGGTCGCGCCCGCGCTGCGCTCCGGCGACAGTTACCGCGAACCGCTTCAGGGCGGGGCGGTCAAACAGCTTGGCATCCTCAAACCCTGGGCGCCGACGCGCTCCTACGGGCTTTTGGTCGCGCTGGACCAGAGTTTTCTGCCGCGTCGCAGCTTCCACAGCCGCGCCGATGGCACCCGCCACGGCATCACCAGCGCCTGCGCCACGGAACAGGGCCTGCTCGTCACCTCCTATGGCGGCGACGTGGTGTTGACCCTGCCAGATGAAGCCCGAAAAGGAGAGCAATCATGAGCGCCCCTTTGATTGAAATGCAGAATGTCTCGAAGGATTATCGAGGCGTCTTTGCCGTGCGCAATGTCGATTTCAACCTGCATGCGGGGGAAATCCACGCCCTTCTGGGCGAGAATGGCGCGGGAAAATCGACGCTGACCAAAATGATCGCCGGGGTGACGCAACGCTCTGAGGGCGAGATCCTTTTGGACGGCAAGTCGATCAACTTCGCGACCCCCGCCGAGGCCTTGGACAACGGCATCGCCATGGTGTTTCAGGAAACCAGCCTCGTGCCCTCGATGACGGTGGCGCAGAACCTTTACTTGGGCGAAGAAAAACTCTTCAACCGTCTGCGCGGGCTTTATATTGCGGCGCAGCAATTCCTGTCGTCTTTGAACTTCAACGTCGACCCTTGGGCCAATGTCTCGATGCTTGGCGCGGCGCAGAAACAACTGGTCGAGATCGCCCGCGCGGTGCGTCTCAACGCCCGTGTCATCATCTTCGACGAACCCACCGCGACGCTGACGCCGGAGGAGAAACACTATTTCTTCTCGCTCATCGAACGGCTGCGTAAACGCGGTGTGTCCATCGTCTTCATCAGCCACGCACTGGAAGAGGCGCTGGCGATTTCCGACCGGATCACCATCTTGCGCGACGGCGAATTGGTGGCCTCAGACACCACCGAAAAATTCGACCGCGACAGCATCATCGGCCATATGGTCGGGCGCAGCCTCTCGGACGAGCTGTTCTATCACAAACACTCCGAAGACGGCGCGCGCAAGCCGGGCAAAAAGGTGCTGAGCGTCGAGAACCTGTCGATGGGCTCTATGGTGCGCAACACCTCCTTCTCGCTGT
>NZ_CP022196.1:0-1215000 GCF_002407265.1 Celeribacter ethanolicus | reverse complement strand
GGCAGACACACTGCGGGTGCTAACGCCCGTAGTGGAGAGGGAAACAACCCTGACCTCCGGCTAAGGCCCCTAATTCATGGCTAAGTGGGAAAGCAGGTGGGACGACCAAAACAACCAGGAGGTTGGCTTAGAAGCAGCCATCCTTTAAAGATAGCGTAACAGCTCACTGGTCTAGATAAGTTGTCCTGCGGCGAAGATGTAACGGGGCTCAAGCCATGAGCCGAAGCCGAGGATGCCGTAAGGCATGGTAGCAGAGCGTGGTGTGATATAGCTTCATGCCTCCTTAGATCCTTCGGGATCATTGGAGGCTCGAAGCTTTCTGTGAAGCGGGCGCGTGAGCGATCCCGTGGAGAGATCACCAGTGAGAATGATGACATGAGTAGCGACAAACAGGGTGAGAGACCCTGTCGCCGAAAGTCCAAGGGTTCCTGCTTAAAGCTAATCTGAGCAGGGTAAGCCGACCCCTAAGGCGAGGCCGAAAGGCGTAGTCGATGGGAACACTGTTAATATTCAGTGGCCAGAGAGAAGTGACGGATCGCAAAGGTCGTTCATCCTTATCGGATTGAATGGGCGGCTGAGCGGTCCCTGGAAATAGCCTCTCATTAGATCGTACCCTAAACCGACACAGGTGGACTGGTAGAGAATACCAAGGCGCTTGAGAGAACGATGTTGAAGGAACTCGGCAAAATACCTCCGTAAGTTCGCGAGAAGGAGGCCCAGTTTCTACGCAAGTATTGGCTGGGGGCACAAACCAGGGGGTGGCGACTGTTTACTAAAAACACAGGGCTCTGCGAAGTCGCAAGACGACGTATAGGGTCTGACGCCTGCCCGGTGCCTGAAGGTTAAAAGGAGAGGTGCAAGCCTTGAATTGAAGCCCAGGTAAACGGCGGCCGTAACTATAACGGTCCTAAGGTAGCGAAATTCCTTGTCGGGTAAGTTCCGACCTGCACGAATGGCGTAACGACTTCCCCGCTGTCTCCAACATCGACTCAGCGAAATTGAATTGCCTGTCAAGATGCAGGCTTCCCGCGGTTAGACGGAAAGACCCCGTGCACCTTTACTACAGCTTCACACTGGCATCAGGCACAACATGTGCAGGATAGGTGGTAGGCTTTGAAGCAGGAACGCCAGTTCCTGTGGAGCCTTCCTTGAGATACCACCCTTGTTCTGCTTGATGTCTAACCGCGACCCATTATCTGGGCCCGGGACCCTGTGTGGCGGGTAGTTTGACTGGGGCGGTCGCCTCCCAAAGAGTAACGGAGGCGCGCGAAGGTTGGCTCAGAGCGGTCGGAAATCGCTCGTTGAGTGCAATGGCAGAAGCCAGCCTGACTGCAAGACTGACAAGTCGAGCAGAGACGAAAGTCGGCCATAGTGATCCGGTGGTCCCGAGTGGAAGGGCCATCGCTCAACGGATAAAAGGTACGCCGGGGATAACAGGCTGATACTGCCCAAGAGTCCATATCGACGGCAGTGTTTGGCACCTCGATGTCGGCTCATCTCATCCTGGGGCTGGAGCAGGTCCCAAGGGTATGGCTGTTCGCCATTTAAAGAGGTACGTGAGCTGGGTTTAGAACGTCGTGAGACAGTTCGGTCCCTATCTGCCGTGGGTGTAGGATACTTGAGAGGAGTTGCCCCTAGTACGAGAGGACCGGGGTGAACGATCCACTGGTGGACCTGTTATCGTGCCAACGGTAGTGCAGGGTAGCTATGATCGGAAAGGATAACCGCTGAAGGCATCTAAGCGGGAAGCCCCCCTCAAAACAAGGTATCCCTGAGGGCCGTGGAAGACCACCACGTCGATAGGCTGGAGATGTAAGTGCAGCAATGCATTCAGTTGACCAGTACTAATTGCCCGATAGGCTTGATTTGATCCAGTAAAAGCAAAACTGCTCTTACTCGAACGAAATCAAAAGCATACACAAAACTTACTTGACTTGGACATAAGCTCATTATTCGGTTTGGTGGTCACAGCGTCAGTGAAACACCCGATCCCTTCCCGAACTCGGCCGTTAAGCACGATTGCGCCAATGGTACTGCGTCTTAAGACGTGGGAGAGTAGGTCACCGCCAAACCTAATAATCAGCTTATTAATCTCTCATACGATGCTTAACACACATTCGGCCCTGTCGCGGGATGGAGCAGCCCGGTAGCTCGTCAGGCTCATAACCTGAAGGTCGTAGGTTCAAATCCTACTCCCGCAACCAAGGTCGAATACAAAATTCCCATATAACACAAAACAATAGGCGCCTTCAGGGCGTTTCTTGCGTTTGGGCCGTAGCGTACCAAAAAACACGCTGGAAGCAAATGGGGCGAGCTCAACGGTGTGGTGGATAATCTCATCAAAGACATCCGTCGCGTTGACGGCCAGCAGCGGGATCGAGCGCATCCCGCTACTCCTCCATCTCATCGCGAATGCTCGTAAGCGTTACAACTGCCCCCCATTTTCACCTCTATTCCGAGCAAGGCACCGCCTCTATATTGGCGCATAGCGCCAATATGAAAAAACACCACACGCTAGGCCGTTTCGGCCCTAGGCCAAGATTTGATCTCACTATTTCACTGCAAGGCGGCCACAACCGCAGCCAGTGAAGTGACTGCCGCCTGAAAGTTCATTCTTCCCGCTGCTACGGGGTCCCCAGCATTTCGATCAGTCATTCACCTAACCAAAGTTCTTAAATTTTGCTATCTATCGGTGATCAGAGCATTTTTATAGGGGCGTGCCCGTGATGCGACTTGTCTGAAAATACCTACCTTTAAAAACTTATGTAACATCCCTGCGACCATCGTCAGCACCAAGTGCCATCAGTGCTTCCATAGTCGTCGTGATGCTTGCGGGATACCATTCCCCCGCATCACCAACCGTAACAAGTTTGACAATCTCGCTTAGAAGTTTCCCTTGTCCACTATAAGCTTTGAAACATGGGTAAGCGCTAAGAACCTTCTCCTCCAAGTTGTGCCCCTGATGGCGGAGGTAGGCCAGCGGAATCTCAAGCGTTGAAGCGTTCATGTATCTAATTTTTGCGACCGATGACGTGTCTGTACCGGATAGAACCTTGCTGCAAAAAGTATTTACCTTGTTTTGCCAGTCAGTCTCACTCCAACCTTGAAGCGACATAAATCCTTCATCTTCATTCATCAGAGCGGCATTGACTGCCTTGTCCGGCTTATATTTGCACATAAGCAAGATGCAGAGTACTGGATCAAGAATAAGGTTCTCAATGGAATATCTCTCACCTTCACACAGAATGTGAAACTTGTCATCTGAAGCACATATGTGTTGATTATCCCAGTCTACGAGGCCCACCACACGGTTAAGACCTGCTTCGGATATTTGCTTCGTGAGGGCACGGACGCGAGCGCAGCCCGCGCCTACAGTCTCACCGGTTTCTTTTTTTACGCCGGACCCCATAAACGTTAACGATTTTTCTGATGAAAGTTTTTGATTGAGGCCGCGGTAAAGATCGTTCCAGATCTGTGCGTCACTTTCGTCCTCAGTGATAACAAGGATTCGTGCATCATAGTCGATGGCGAGAGTGGGGATAGCCTCGGTGAGTAAGCGAAGGGCTCTCGACCTGCCGACAGGTCTTAGCTGACCCGCCTGATTATTCATTTCATATACTTCATCGTCATCAACGAGGGCTACCGTTGTCGGGGAGTGAGTGGTCATTATGACCTTGATACCTAGCTTGGCAACTAAGGTATCCTTAATGACACGCAGAACATATTTGACCATGCTCGGGTGAAGAGTTGCGTCAATTTCATCTAGCAGCAGAAGCTTGGGAAAAACCGCCGTCCCTTTGGCACTTTCAGTATTATAAAGAGCTATGGCAAAGGAAATAAAAATGCGCTCCCCAGACGAAAGATCATTAAAGCTGATCTCGGCGTCGCTCCCATTCTTTTTCAGCGTTACACGAACGCTCGAATTTACGGCCACATAGTCAGGTTCACTGACCTTGAACTCTATGTTTCCCTGATCAAATAACTCATTCAGAAAGTCCCATGGGGCGGGTTCATTAAACTTAACAATGCGATCAAGCTGATTATGGGCTTCGGCAATGGTATTGCCGTTCATGAGGTCTCGGTGACGTTGAAATATTCGGTTTAAATCTTGTTCAAACCCCTGCGAAATCACCTGATCAAGGAGTAGCAGAGCATTATGTCTGGCAGAATCGTTTTCTCCAAACAAAGCGGGAGCATGTTTAACAATATTTTGGTCGCTTAGACTGTTGATATACAAACGCGCCTGTTGCTGCAAATTCTGCCGTTGCTCACCACGAGCAGAAGAAAAATTGGGCATCATGAATTCCCGTATCCGACCGCAAGTTCTAAACCTTTCTGCATCCACTGTCTCGCTTGCAGCAATGATAGATAGTAGACGGTCAATTTCACTGTGAGGTGTGCGGATATGTTGCTTAAGTTTTTCTTCTATCTTTTTCCCTATCTCGCTCAGTCCCCCTGGCTGTGCCGCAGCCTGATCTTTTGGAACAAGCGTCTCCCATGTGAACATGGAAACCTCGCCCACCCCAGCTTGGGCGATAGCATCGCTTTTAATTGAGCCAGAATATATTGCGCGTAGCAGGTGGCTCTTCCCCGACCCATTGATGCCGGTAACGAGCGTAAAGTCGGGCAACTCAGTGTTATCAAGGGACTGAATTGATAGAAAATCTTTTTGAAACGTTATTTTATGAGGCATGACGGTTTATGAAATGGCTAGAAAGTTTTGATGCCCAGAGCAAGGCTGCGGCAAATACACAGTAGAGGTAAGAAAGCTAAGTGCCAAGCTGGCGTTGCCAAAGGTAATGCAAAGTTTGGGTAGGCTAGCTTGAGAAAGGTGTTCATATTTATCAGGCGGTTGATACGTCATTTTAAAAATATTTGGTACGTCGCGGGCCCAAAAGGGCGGCAGTTTTGCCGCCCTCAAAAGATTTAGCGTTTGATCCAAAACTCAGGTGGAGCGTTCCATGGCAGTAGTTTCTCATATTCAGAGCGTGGAAGTTTCATCGCGATCTGGTCGAAGACCCATTTCAAATAGGGCTCCGCATTCACACCATTGAGCTTACAGGTCTCAATGATCGAGCTGTGAATTCCCCATGCCTCTGCGCCCTCGTCACTTCCAAGAAAATGCACATTTTTTCTCAAAAGGATGGTCGGCTTGAACATGCGTTCGACCGCATTGGTGTCGAGGTCGATCCGCCCATCATCGACAAATCGGGTCAAATCTCCCCATTGCCTCAGCACATAGCGGATCGCTTGCCCCATCTTGTTCTTCGAAAGATGACGGTCTGCATGCGTGACCAAAAATGCTTTTAAGCGCTCCAGAATGGGAACCGAGAATTGTCTCCGATGTGCGCCTCGATGATGAGACGGACTTTGAACAGGCGAGAAAAAACTACCCTCGATTTGTGTTCGACGCAAAAACACTCGGCTTTGGTATCCCAATTCAAGAAGACTACCACGACACGCTTTATCCAGACCTCTGGAAACCCCGCCAACCCGATTTGTTCTCCGGTGCGTCGCGAGCTGAAGGCATAACTCGACCCGGCAACACGATCCGAAAAGTATATTTGTGTCAGGCACAATCAAATCTAGGCCCTCCAGGTTCGGTATTGTTTTTCTACAAGGGCGTTTCTAAAGACCCACCTTCGCAAGCCATTACGGCACTTGGGATACTGGAGAGCATGACTCTTGCAGGCTCCAAGAGGGAACTGATGCAATTAACTGGCGGCAGGTCAGTATATAGCGAAGAAGAGCTAGAGGAATGGGAACAGAAGGCAAAAGATAAAGGTAGACCAGTCAAGGTTATCAACTACCTGCTTGTTTCATACATTGAACCTGCAGTCTCGATTGACGAGTTGAAAACGATGGGTGTCGTCAGAGGGCACCCTCAGCAGTCAATCTACAAACTTTCTCACGACTTAATTGCCCGTCTCATCGAGCGGGCCGATTTGGAATTTGAAGTATGAGCCAGCGTGTCATTGCATTTACAGGTATTTCTGGCGTCGGGAAAACTACATTCCTGAGCAAACTGGCCGAATTGATAACGTTTCAGCACGTCACAGGCGGCAGCCTAATTGCCGCGGCCCGCGCCATCGCTCCTGGCAGCCGAGATACGATGCGCCATGCTGATCTGGATGAAAATCAGCGCCTGCTAATTCAAGGTTTTTATCGGGCGCGTGACCCAGATGCAGGGCTCATCGTTATGGATGGGCACGTTGTCGTCGATACTGGAGAAGGCCTGACAAAGATCTCGAGTGACGTTTTCAAAGCGCTCGACGTGATGGCTATGGTGCATTTGGAGGCTGACCCATCTCGCATTGCTCAAAACCGATCGCGAGATAGCTCCCGTTCTCGACCTAAAAGCGAAATTGAAACGCTAAAAATGCACCAGGACGCGTCTCGCAGGCACGCAAGTTTTATCGCAGACAGTCTAAAAATCGATTTTCTTATTGTTGGGCAAGGTGACGTTTCATCTTTGGCCAACCGATTGACTGTCGGTTTTGATGACGCGATGCCCACCAAAACACAGCAAATTTAGCTTCTACCAAGAAAGTTCGCTAATGAGACCAAATCTTTTCACAATCAGCCTCATACCTGCGGCATCTTCCTTTTTAGCAGGGCTTTTTATCGTAGGTCTATTTGTTTCTAACTCACCGGATCAGACAAAAGTGCCGCAAAATCAAGCTGGGGTGACTAGCGTTGCCGCCGCTGAAACAGAAGCCGGAGGGCACGCTAAGGAGCCCTCAGAGGGGCAAAGCAATCAGCTAATAAGTAAGACGCCAGCCAATGATCTTTCTGAGGGAGGTGTTAGTAACTTTGTTGTTGTGATTCAGGCACTAGTGTGGCCGTTGACTATCCTGCTGGCGTTGATGCTAATCGCCCATAACGACCGACTGGGCCGTATTTTGGGAATTGGGACGAAACTGGTAAAAAAAGTTAGCGCTGGAGGCGTTCAAATTGAGATTAACGCTGAAACAGTACAGCTGGTGCAGCGCCAGTTGCATGGGACTTTTCAAGAGCTAATTGAAAGCTCCACCGAAGAATACGAGCGGATGGCCGACATCCAAGAGATCCCAACGCACCTAAAAAACGCGATCGTAGAAAATGGATTGAAGAACGTTTCTGATCTGCGCGCAACCGTGCACGTAAACGACGTTATTTTTCCTGAGTACCTCTACCAACTTGTCGACTACTATCCACGAGGGGGAGGTGGGCATCGTCGTAATTCACAACGGTATGGGATCATAGGAAGAAGTTGGCGTTCAAGCGAGTCGCATGGTACCGGTGATGCGTTCGCAGGAATTGGCTCAGTCGAAGCTCTTGTAGAGAATTGGGGAATGACGCACGAAGAAGCCCAAGGGCAAGTCAGCGCCCGCCCGTCAAGCATGAGTATTGTTGTGCGACACGAAGAAATACCTGTTGGTATCCTTTTCGTCGACTCAACTTCAACTGATGCATTTGGTAATGATACCCAGGCGACGGAACGCGCAAACGAAATCGCAGTTTCGCCGTCGGTGAAGAGACTTGGTGAGGCCCTTGCTCGCACCTTGGCGCCGCTTCGAACAGCTGCTCCAAGCATAAAGATCATTGGTAGCTAAGATGACAGACAGCAAACACCACAGTGTCGCAGCCTACGAGAAAATTGCTGAAGAGTACTATGACGAACAACTGCATCCAACTTGTAGAGATTTAGGCAAGCTGAGTGCATGCTTGTTGAAACCACTAATTGAGCAGAGGTTTCCCACTGCGGGGCAATTACTCGAGATCGGAGCAGGTGAATCGAATCTAGCTCCAATAAGCAGGAAAAAAGGCGCTCTCGAGCGCACTGTTTTGGTGGATAGCTCCCCCAAAATGCTAGCATATTCGGAGGTCTGGAAAACACTTGGAGCCCGCCTTTTGATCGCACCGGCAGACTCAACGGGGCTACCTTCCAACTGTGCTTCATTAATTGTCTCATCGCTCGGTGACCCCTACAATTCTCAATCATTTTGGATCGAGGTGAAAAGGCTTCTAGAACCGAACGGGCGAATTGTTTTCACTACCCCTTCGTATGAGTGGTCCACGAAGTTTCGTTCAAAAGATAACCGTGATGTTGCTGAGTTTCTGCGCGGCGACGGCGAAAAACTGTTTATGCCGTCCTTTGTCTACAGCAAACAAGAACAGCTTAGAATGATTGAGAATGCTGGGCTGAAA
This sequence comes from Celeribacter ethanolicus, assembly GCF_002407265.1. Taxonomy (NCBI): domain Bacteria; kingdom Pseudomonadati; phylum Pseudomonadota; class Alphaproteobacteria; order Rhodobacterales; family Roseobacteraceae; genus Celeribacter; species Celeribacter ethanolicus. The sequence continues at coordinate 1,206,810 of NZ_CP022196.1, read as the reverse complement.
TGCACAGATTTTCGAGCAGTGGGTACAACATGCTTGGGGGAAAGCACCGCGCCAAAGCTCCAAGTCATCGAGCCGGGGTTGCCTGCAGTCGTCGCGTTTGTCGCTGTAGCAAAGGATCAAAATAGACTCCGCTGAAGCACGCTCGGATACCGAGTTCATTTGCCTTCGCCATGCTGGAACTGGGTTCCTGAATCTACATTGCCTGCTTTGTCCCGTGATCTGTAAATAGGACCGAATTTTAGTTTCGCACACGCAGCGAAAGGAAGCTTTGGCGGGCCGCAATATCGCCACAGAGAGGCGGGCTGAATAGCCGCTTGGGGCCGCGATTACCTGCGCATCCTTTCTGCATCTTCGAAATTCTGCGCTGACGTCATCAAACAAGAAGGGCTCAAACCAAACTTTTATCTTACAAGTCCAACGGCATTAGAACGAAACGACACCCTTTTTCATCGACTATGACAATCGGCTCTTGTTCATAGGCAGCCATGAGCACGTCGATATTCTCCCGAAATTGCTCCTCGGTAATTTCGACGAGTCTTGGTGGATTTGACGCTAGGAACGTATCGCAAATCATCTCGCGCACGAGACCTTCCGCTGTTATGCCCCGTTTCGCAGCCAACCTCTCGAGCACGAGCAAAACCTCGTCTGGAATATCGTGTATTGTGAGGTCGACCATTTTTAGATCTCCTTGATCTGCCTCTTCCCCCCACTTTTCGTCCATAAACGCCTTAAACTCTGCTTCTGTCATATGGCCAGAAGCCCCGGTTTCTACCGTTTTCCGTCTTTCCTGCATCCCGTCTTCGAGTGATGAATTCGACTCTTCAGGTGTTTTTCCGCTGCTCGGTGTATCATCTTCAGGCTTTGTCATGGTCTATCCCCTTCAATGGGTGATTTCGGTCCAGAAATGTCGATGGGAGCCACAGGGCGTCTCACATGTCGTGTCGTGACGCGTTTCCAGTCGATGCCTTCGAACAGGGCCTCGAATTGTGCTTTACTCAGGCTGACAACGCCATTTCGCACATTCGGCCAGACAAAGCCCCGGCCCTCGATGCGTTTGTACGCCATCACCAACCCGGTTCCGTCCCAGACGATGAGCTTGAGGCGGTCAGCGCGCTTGGAGCGAAAGACGAAGATCGCGCCAGAGAACGGATCGAGTTCAAACTCAGACATCACAATGGCGGCAAGACCGTCCATTCCCTTGCGAAAATCGACCGGCTCGCTGGCGAGATAGATTTTGAAATTGCCTGCAGGAGAAATCATCAGATCACCGCCCCGCCTGTTCGAGGGCACGGACGAGTTTCGCAAGATCATCCACGGGATAGGTCGCTGGCAACGTGAGATCTACGACATCGCCTCTCAGCCGGATCAGCTCTTCTCGCGTTGTTTCCTCCGTCAACGGTTCATCGACATGATCCAACATGACTTCAGCGAAGGTCGGCTTTACTGGGTGCGTGCCGAAGGTCGCACGATGCTGCGCGACATCCGTTCGCCATTTGTAGACGAGCGATTTTGAGACGCGGCATTCTTTCGTGACGTCTTCGGTCGTCAGTTCGCCATTTTCGATTTTGGTCCGGATAAACCGCTTGAAGCTGGGTGGCCACACACGGCGACCACCGGCATGGACTTCGATGGAAAAGCCGTAGTGGTTTCGGATGCTCGGTTGTTCTGACATGCTGCGGTCCTCTGGTTTGGAGGAAGGCTATCAGGACGTTTAGTTTCCCGTCAGAGGTTGTTTTGGGGGCCAGATGCAACGCTTACGATTGAAAACCTCCTGCGTTATGACGCCGATGCTTTCTGCAAACGTCTCCATCTACTCTGATTTTCGTTCTTGTCGTCGTGATGCGATCCATCGGGAACGGACACCGGAGGCGGCCTCAAATATAGACCTTTCGGCAATGTCAGGGCGGGCGCGTCTCTGCTAGGCTGGATAGGAAACAACTGGAAAAAAGGGTTTCAGATGAACAACAAGCCCTCTATTCGCGTCGAAGGTGCCCTGCAGAACGCTCTGGTCATCGATGATCACCCGCTGTTTTGCGATGCCTTGTCGATGACGTTGAAAGTCGGGCTTGGGATCGAGGCGGTGCAAACTGCCGGGACGCTGGAAGATGCACTTGCGGCGCTGGACGCCGGGGGAAAACCGGATGTGATCCTCCTGGATCTGAACCTGCCCGACGTCAACGGCCTCGATGGCCTGGTGCGGTTGATCAAGCTGTGCCCGAAAACTCCGGTGGTGATCGTCTCTTCCATGGCCGAACCCAGGGTGGTGCGCTCCGCCATCCGGGTGGGGGCTGCCGGATTTGTCCCGAAACACTCGCCACGGGATGTCTTTCGCAAGGCTTTCGAACATATCGCCAACGGCGAGATCTATACACCCGAAGGGGCCTTTGCGGACAGCGAGGCCAACATGCCACTGAGTGCGGGCGAGGATGCGCTGATCCGGCTGTCGCATCTGACCCGGCAACAGGCCCGGATCCTGCAACTGATCTGCGAGGGTCAGATGAACAAGCAGATCGCCTATGAGCTGTCCATCGCCGAAACCACGGTCAAGGCGCATGTGACCGCGATCATGCGCAAGCTGGGCGTGCAGAGCCGCACCCAGGCCGTGCTCATCGCGCAGGAAGCGAATTTCAACAGCCTCTTGCCTGACACCTGACTTTCCGCCACCCTTGGGACAGGGATGGAGGACAGGATGATACGACCGGGCGCAGCTTTCGGTGCGGGATTTGGTGCAGGTACACCTGTGGTGCGCTCCGCCGAGGTGGAGGCGCAAGACCCCGATGCCATTCGCAAACTCGTCAAGGGCTTGGGACAGGGACCGTTTTCCATCGTCCTGATGTTCATCGCGCCAAGTGTGGACCGCGTGGCTCTGGCACGCCAGATCAAGGCCGAGGTGCCTTGGGGACGGGTGATGGGCTGTTCGACCGCGGGCGAATTGACCTCATGCGGCTATGACGAGGACAAGATCGTTGCGGTCGGCTTTCCGGTCGAACATTTCGGGGTGGAAACCATCCTCGTGCCCGATCTCAAGTCCTGCCTGTCGCAGGACCTGATGAGTGGCTTGATCCGGACGCGGCAACTCCTGTCGCAGCGCTATCCGCATTTCGAACATGAGTTCGCGATGCTGCTGGTCGACGGGCTGTCCGAGCGCGAAGATGCCTTGACGGCCGCACTGTCCTCGGGGCTGGGGCCGGTGCCTCTGTTCGGCGGCTCGGCCGGCGACGGGGTGCGGTTCAAGGAAACCTTCTTGCTCAATGGTCGCCAGATCACCGAAAACGCGGCGATGCTGACGTTTTTCCGCACCCATTGTCCGGTGCGGGTGTTTTCTTGCGATCATCTTCAGGTCACCGAAAAGCGTATGGTCGTGACCGAGGCGGAGCCGGACTCGCGTGTCGTCAAGGAGATCAACGCCGAACCCGCCGCGATGGAATATGCGCGGCTGATCGGTCAGGACCCGGCGCTTTTGAACGACCGGGTGTTCGCGGCGAACCCCCTGGTGGTGCAGGTCGGCGGCAAACACCATGTGCGGGCGATCAAAGCGGTGGAACCCAATGGCGATATGTCCTTTTTTGCCGCAATTGATCAGGGGCTGGTGCTGACCTTGGCCGAACCCAAGGACATCGTGGGCCATCTCACCAACACGCTTGACACCCTGTCACGCCCCACGGCGCCTGAGATGGTTCTGGCCTTCGATTGCATCTTTCGCCGGGTCGAGGCCGAGCAAACCCAGAGGAGGGCCGAGGTTTCCGCGTTGTTGCAGAAACACAAGGTGCGCGGGTTCTCCACCTATGGCGAACAGATCGGTGCAATTCATGTCAACCAGACCTTCACCGGCGTGGCGATCTATCCGCCGGGCACGGAGATGGTGGAGAGCGAATTGACAGCCTGTTCGGGCCCCACACCCGCAGAGGGGACGCCAAGATGACACGTCCGTCCGATTTCGTCCTGAACCCGGAGGACAGCCCGGAGCGGTCTCGTGAGAAGCTGTTGAAAATCGTCGATGTGTTGATGAGCCAGACCGAGCAGCGCTCGAACGAACACAGCGCCGCCTACGCTCAGTTTCAGCGCGCCGCCATGTTCGAGGAGCAGGTCCGGCAACGCACTGTCGATCTGGAATATGCGCTCGATCTGCTCAATGTCTCGAACGCGCGTCTGGCCGAGGCCAACCGCGATCTCGATACCGCGCGGCGCAACCTCGCCAATGCGATCGAGACGGTGCAGGACGGCTTTGCCCTGTTCGATTCGGACGATGTGCTGGTCATGTATAATTCGCGCTTCGCGAGCTTTCTGCCGGATGTGCGCGCCGCGCTTCATGAGGGGATCAGCTTTTCAAATTATGCCGAATTGGTCGGCAGGTCCAAGCATCTCGATCTGACCGAAACGGACACCGCCTATGCCTGGGCCGAGCGTCGGGTCGAGCGGCACAAGGACCGGCATGTGGTGTTCAACATCCATGTCGAGGGCGACCGTTGGGTCCAGATTTCCGAACATCGCACGCCTGACGATGGCACGGTGATCTTGCAGACCGATGTCTCCGATCTGGTGCATGCCGAACGCGAAACGCGCGGGCGGATGCTGGACGATCAGGCCCAGATGATCCACGCCACTTTGGAGCACGTTTCCTTGGGCGTGTGCATCTTTGACAAGGACGCGCGGCTGGCGGGGTTCAATCAACGCTTGGGCTATCTGATGGGCCTGCAGATGTCGCTCATGCGGATCGGCGCGCGGTTCGACACGATGTATCAGCGCACCGAGACGGCCTTGACCCTGAGCGACGGGATGACGGCTGAGGCGCTGATGGCTTGGGTCTATGGTCAGGCGCCGCGTGTGCCGATCACTTTTGAGCTCAAACATGTCGATCATCGGGTTTTGGTGGTCTCTGCCGAGGACCTGCCGGATGGTGGTTTCGTGATGTCCGTCACCGATGTGACCGCCGAACGGCGGGCGATGGAGGAGCTGACTCGCACCAACGAGACGCTGGAGGCGCGGGTGATGAGCCGGACGCTGGATCTCGAGGACGCGCTGGGCCGGGCGGAACGCGCCAATGCCGCGCGCTCGCGCTTTGTCGCCGCCGCCAGTCACGACCTGTTGCAACCCCTGTCCGCCGCCAAGCTGTTTGTCGCCTCCGCCGAGGACGATGTGACCAGCCCGCTGGCGCAAGAAACCCTGGCCAAGGCGCAAAACGCGCTGGCCAGTGTCGAAAACATTCTCTCTGCGTTGCTCGATATTTCGAAACTCGAAGCCGGGCGCAAGGCGCTCGACATCATGCCTGTGCCTTTGGCGCCGATGCTGATGCAGTTGCGTGAGGAATATCTGCCTGCCGCGCGCGCCAAGGGGATCGACTTGCGCGTGGTGCGCACCGATAAGATCGTCGAAAGCGACCCGACTTATTTGCGGCGGATTTTGCAGAACCTGATGTCCAACGCGATTCGCTACACCGAGGAGGGCCGGGTTTTGGTGGGCGCACGGCGCAAGCCGAACGGGCGTGTGCGTCTTGAGGTGCGCGACACCGGACCCGGTATTCCCGAAGCCTCGCAACAGGCGATTTTTCAGGAATTTCATCGACTTGGCACCTCGGCCTCGGCCTCTGTCGGCATGGGGCTTGGGCTCGCCATCGTCGACCGGGCCTGTGCGCAATTGGGGCATCCGATCCATCTGCACAGTGAGCTGGGCAAGGGCACAGTGTTCGGCATCGACCTTGCCGTGACCCGGCATCTGGCGGCGCAAAATATCACGAGCTTTCAAGCGACCCCGTCAGCGCCGGATCAGGCCTTTGGGCTGATCGCGCTTTTGGTGGAAAACGACGCCGATGTACGCCGCGCCATGACGCTCTTGCTCGAAAAATGGGGGCTTGCGGTGGTGGCAGTGGAAAACGGCGAAGAGGCGCTGTCTCTGGTGGCCGAGTTGGATGTGGTGCCCGATCTCATGCTGGTCGATTACCAGCTTGGCGAGGGCATCGACGGCATCGAGGTGATCCGCCAGATGCGAGGTCTCTACGGCGCTATCCCGGCGCGTCTGGTGACCGCAAACCGCTCTCCCGAGGTGGTGCAGCACAGCGCGGGCGCAGGCGTCAAAATCCTCTATAAACCTATCGCGCCACAGGATCTTGAGCGTTTTGTCATGGCGCCGCAGGACGAGGGGTGAGGGCGCGCGCATCGCCCCGCGTGTCACCCCGCCACCGACCCGCAGCACGTTCCCACGGCTGGATCACTGCAATCTCGATCACTAGCATCACGGCCACGAAACTAAGCGCATAGGCCAGCACATGCGCGGTTTGAAAATTCTGGAAATGCAGATGGATTTTAAAGCCGATCCCATTGGAACGGCCTAGAAATTCCACGACGAGCACGATCTTCCAGATCATCGCCAAACCGTTGCGTCCCGCGATGGCCAGATAGGGCGCCAGTTGCGGCAGAACCACATGGCGCAGGTAGCTAAGGCGGTGCATCCGGTAAAGGCCCGCCATCTCATCGAGCCGCCGATCCCGCGCGCCCGTGCCATCACGCAGCGTCACCGTCACCTGCGCCAGTTTGTTGAGCGTGACCGCGGTGATCGCGGCCACCTCATTGAGACCGATCCAGAGATAACAGAGCACGATCACCACCAGCGCGGGCAGGTTTAGAAACACCGTCACCCAAGGATCGAACAGGCGGTTGAGACGCGGCGAAAGCCCGAGCAAAATCCCAAGTGCGGTGCCAAGCACCATGGCGGCGGAAAAGGATAGGATCACGCGGGTCAGCGTCGCCTGCATCTGCGGCCAGAGCGTGCCTTTGGCGATCAGATCGGCCAAAACCACCATGACCGCCAAGGGCGACGGCAATATCTCCGGGTCGGCTTTGACCCAAGCCGCAAAGGCCCAAAGCGCGACCAGCCCGCCCAAGGACAGGGCCGTATATCTCACTGACGTGATCCGCGTTTTGTCCATGAAGTCCTCCCAAATTGACTGTAGCGCGGGGCGGGTCGCAGGGCGTGCTGGACTTTGGTCGTATTCGCCGCGCGCGCGGGCATTGTTAGCGTGATCAGATGCGCAGGCTCATTGTCTCACTTCGGGCGCTGATTTGGATCGTGCTCAACTTTTTTCCCCTGTCGGTCGCCGCCGCCGGGCCGGAGCCTTTGCCGCGCGACGAGATCGCGAAATTGATTGTCCCGCCTTACGCCTTGGGCGAAGACATCGACGACCGGGGCGTCTATCAGCTTTTGAATTCCGGCGACGCCGAAGTGGGCTATGTCTTCGAAACCGGCCCTCTCGCGCCTTTGCCCGGCTTCTCAGGTAAGCCGATCAACGCCCTGGTTCTGTTGGATAAATCTGGCATCTTTATCGACGTGCGCTTGCTGTCGCAATATGAGCCGGTCTTTGTGTCGGGTCTTGGCGAAGCGCCGTTTCGCGAGTTTCTGGCGCAATATCCTGGTCTCTCGATCACCCAAAGCCTGGTCGTCGGCGTGCCTTATGGCGCTGGCGGCGGCGGGTCCGATCTTGTCTATCTCGACGGCGTCACGAAGGCCACGGCCAGCGTGCGAATCGCGCATGAAAGTATCCTTGCTGCCACGCTGATCGTGGCCCGCGACAAGATGCAGGGGCTGGCGACATCCACGCCCGCGCGCGCCGATGCGGACGTCAATGAGGCGCTGAGTTGGGCCGATCTCGTGGACCAAGGCATCGCGCGGCGCCTCTCCGTCACCAACGCCGAACTGGATGCCGCTTTTGCCGGTACGATTTGGGCCAGTGACGATCCCGAGGCAAAGGCCGACCCGGAGGGCCGCTATCTCGATCTCTGGCTGATTGACATCGGCGCGCCCTCGGTGGCGCGGGCGGTCCTGTCCCCCGGCACCTTCGAGGAGGTGCAGCGCTTTCTCGAGGTCTCGCCCGAGGCCGAGCCTTTTTTGGTCATGGACTATGGGCGACACGGGTTGGTGTCTGATGACTTCGTGCGCAACACCGCGCCGGATCGGCTGTCGGCGGAGCAGGGCGGCTTTCCCGTGGCGCTGCGCGATGCTGACATCTGGGTCGAACTTGCGCCCGATGTGCCCGAACCCGAGACTGCGATGATCCTGCGCGCCGACCGGCGGCTGGGGTTCGATCCGATTTCGGAGTGGGGTCTGAAAGTGCAAGCCGTGCGTGAACACGGCATGTTCCAGCCGCAGATCGGCGACACGCATTTCGAACTGGCTTACAAAGCGCCGGAGCGGTTTTATAGCGTGCCCGAGGTCCACAAACCGCTGCCCGGCTGGCTTGAGGCGGCGTTCAATCGCAAGGCCGACCTGATCGCTCTGGCGCTGTTCCTGACCACGCTTTTGGTGCTCGTCGGCCCCTTGATGCATCGCTTTGCGGCACAACGTCATTTCACCGCGCTGCGGCTTGGCATCCTTTGCGTGGTGATCGGGTTCATCGGTTGGTGGGGACAGGGGCAATTGTCCATCGTGACGGTGCTCGCCGTGCTGCGCGCCGCCGTGGGGGATGGCAGTCTGTCGGTGTTGTTGTATGACCCGTTTTCGCTGATGATCTGGGCGGTGAGTCTCCTTGGCTTCGTGCTTTGGGGGCGGGGGCTGTTTTGCGGTTGGCTTTGTCCGTTCGGCGCGATGCAGGAGCTGTTGCATCATCTCGGCAAGGCTTTGGGGCTGCGCCAACGCGAGGCGACGCCGCTCTGGGATCGTCGGCTCAAGAAAGGGAAATACGTCGCGCTGGCAGGTCTGATCTTGGTGGCCTTCGCGGCCCCGGATTACGCAGAAAAAGCCGCCGAGATCGAACCGTTCAAAACCGCCATCACGGTCTATTTCCGGCGCGAGTGGATTTATGTCGTCTACGCGGTGTTTTTGCTGGCGTCGAGTATGGTCTTTTTCAAAGGCTTCTGCCGCTATGTCTGCCCCTTGGGGGCTGTCATGGCGATCGGCGGGCTGCTCAGAGGCCGCGATTGGATCGCGCGGCGCGAGGACTGCGGCAGCCCCTGCCAGCTCTGCCGTGTCAAATGCCGTTACGGAGCGATCAAGAAGACCGGAGAAATCCAATATGATGAATGTTTCCAATGTTTTGATTGTGTTAAAATCCATGACGATCCCACCCAATGCGTGCCGCTGATCCTGGCGGCGAAACGTCAGGTCAAAGAACAGGCCAAAGAAGAGGAATTTGAGGCATGAGACTTTCGCGACGTCGGTTTCTCACGCTTTCGGCCTGTGCCTTGGCATCGCCTGCGCGGGCCGTGACGGGGCGTTGGACAGGCTATGCCTTCGGCGCGGAGGTCTCGCTCGATTTGCGTGGATCAAGGGGGCTGGTCGAGGCGGATTTACAGGCGGTGATCGCGGAAATCCGTGCCTTGGAACGGCGCTTTTCGCTTTATGATCCGACCTCCGATCTGTCGCGTCTGAATGCGCGTGGGGAGGAGCCTCTATCACCGGAGTTGCGCGAGATTTTGGACATGTCGCACCGGGTTCATGCCGTGACGGGCGGGCTGTTCGATCCAACAATCCAGCCGCTCTGGGAGGCTCTTGCACAGGGCGGAAATGTGACAACCGCCCGCGATTTGATCGGTCTGGATCGGGTCACGCGTGAGGCTGATTACATCAAGCTGGGTGCGGGGCAAAAGCTCAGTTTCAACGGCATCGCGCAGGGCTATGCGACGGACCGGATCGCGGTTCTTCTGAGAACGCGCGGCTATGGCGAGGCGCTGATCAACATGGGGGAATTTGCCGCTTTGGGCGGGCCGTTCCGGCTCGGACTTGTTGACCCCGAAGCCGGACGTCTGGGCGCGCTTCACTTGAGCGCGGGGGCGATGGCGACCTCCAGTCCAAGTGCGATGACGGTGGGGGGCGAGACCCATATTCTGCACCCCAAAGGCGGGGCGCCCATGTGGTCGACCGTGACTGTGGTCGCAGAAGGCGCGGGCCAAGCGGCGCTGGCGGACGCAGCCTCGACCGCCTTTTGCCTGATGCCGCGCTCTGAGATTGAGACGGCCAAGCAAAAGCTCGGCCTGTCTCGGGTGTACCTTGTGGATGTCGCGGGCAATCTGAGCTCTCTGTGACGCTCAGCGCTCGGGCGGCAGAAAGCTCAGGCCATGTTCGACAAAAATGGCTTCGATCTGCCCATCCGCCAGCGCTTTTTCAATCGCGTAATCGACGGCATAGCCCAGATCGCGGTGCTGTTGGTTGACGGCGACGCCCACGGTCCAGCTGTTGCGCACCAGACCGGGCAGGGGCGGTTGATGGACGCCGAATCCCTCGCTCAGCCCCGCCTCGATCACCGCCAAAGGCGCCATGACGGCCATGGTTTCGCCCGAAGTCATGCCCGCGACGGCGGCGTCCGAAGAGCGGTAGCGATGGATCGCGTCCCCGATGGCGCCGCGTCCGACAGAGGTCAGGTAGAAATCCGACAGGCTATCGTTTTCCACTGCTACCGTGTCGAATCGAAAGTAGGCAGGCGTCGGTTTGGCATCGGGATAGTCGGCCTCGCTGTAGCCGATGGCCAAGGCCTCTCCCGCATATTGTCCCGTGAAAACAACCTGTTCGATGCGGCAGGTCAACTCGCTGTCATAGGGCACATGCAGCATGACGTCAGAGACGCGCCCGCCTACTGTGGCGCCTTTCCAGACGTAGTTGCGCAGATCCGCGTCGAGGGTTTCGTCGGCCTGCACGAGGCGAAAGCGGGGCGTGACGCCAAGATCTTCGGCGATGATCCGGCCGATTTCGACGTCGATGCCTTTGGCCTTGCCGCCCTCTTCATAGGACCACGGCGGGAAGTCTTCGTAGAGGGCGAACTCGATCCAGCCCTCATCGATGATGCGGTCGAACGCGCGGCCGACATCCTGCGCAAAAGTGTTCTGCGGTTTCGGGCCGGGGACATAGTCCTCACAGCGCGCGAAAGCCGGTCCCGCGAAAGCGAGACCGGCGAGCAGGGCCACGACAGGGCCCGATGTGATGTGACGGCGCATGGTTCACTCCGCCGCAGAGAGGCCCACAGTCAGAAGATCGGCGGTGTGTTTCCACGTCGCGGGATCGTCGGTCATGTTGCGCGCGGCCTCAAACGCCACGCTGTCGGCGACCGGCGCACCGGAGCCGGTTTCGACATCGGCGGCGATGTTGGCAAGCTCTTCCTGCACCCCGGTCGGGTTGTCGACGTCCCCGGCCAGAAGGTGATCGCGGATTTCGATCAGACGCGTCATGTGATCGTCCAAGGCGCCATCGTCGGGGCGGGTTTCGATATAGGTGCGGATCGCCCAGGCGGCTTTTTGACCGAGCAACTCCCCGAAGGCGGGCATCTTGGTGATGCCGTTTTGGGTCATGCCGAGCTGGAACCGCTCGACAAACCATTCGTCGCCGTATTCCTCGGCTTCGAGATAGCGCAGATCGGGGGCCAGACCGCCCGACACCGCGCCAAGCCCGTGGCAGCGGGCACAGTTCTGGTTGAACCCCGAGGAGCCGATCTCGATGGCCTTGAGCCAGACCTCTTCGCCCGCTTCCTCCGCACGGTAGGGGTTTTCGGTCAACCATTCTTCGCCCACATCGGGCAAGGCGTCGGTGTTCACCGGCTGCGGGGTCACATCGCCATGGGCGAAGGCGGCGGTGGCAACTGCGGCGGCCAGCGTTGTGGTTAGTGCGGTGAGCAAGGCGGTGCGTTTTACAGCGTTTTTCATTGGGTCCTCCCATCGTTTTCCCATGAATATCTCTGCCGCGAAGGCGCGCGCCATTAGACCTTGGTGCCACTGTCCGAATGGGCATGCGACTTTGGTCGTGGTTCGCCTCCAACGGTGCGCGGCATAGGGTTTCTTGGAGGGAGGACGATGATGACAAGGACGTGGTGTGTCATAGGGCTTATGGCCTTCGTCTCTGCGATGCCTGCCTCGGTTCGGGCGGAGGAGATCGACATTTCAATCGGCTATCTGCGGTTGGAGACCCCGTCGCGCCCGGTCTTGTCGGGGCTCGATCCGATCCCGCCCGCGCGTGGCATCGAAGGCGCGGAACTGGCGCTCAAAGACAATCAGACGACGGGCGGGTTTCTGGGGCATCATTATACGATGGATGTTGTGTCCGTGCCGCCAGAAGGGGATGTGACCGCAGCGGCGCAGGCAATGCTCGCGGGCCATGATCTTGTGCTGCTCGACATGGACGACGAGGCCCTGTTGCAAGTGGCGGATCTGCCTGTCGCGCAGGCGGCTTTGGTCTTCAATGTCTCGGAAAAGACCCCGGCGCTGCGAAGTGCGGATTGCCGGGCCAACCTGTTTCACACCGTGCCGGAGCTGGGCATGGAGGCGGATGCCTTGATGCAGGTTTTGATGGGAAAACGCTGGACCAAACTGGCGCTGATCGAGGGGCCAAGCGCGGAGGACGCGGCGCTGGCGCAAAGCTATCGCGATGCGGCGTGGAAATTTGGGCTCAAGATTGTCTCCGAAGCGAGCTGGACCTTTGACACCGATCTGCGGCGCGCCGCCGCCCGCGAGGTGCCGTTGTTCACGCAAGATTTCAAAGCGCATGACGTGGTGCTGGTCGCCGACGCACATGACGATTTCGCCCGCTACATCGAACACAACACATGGGAGCCGCGCCCGGTCGCAGGCGCCGTGGGGCTGGTGGCGGAGGCCTGGGCGTCCGTCGTCGAACAATGGGGCGCGGCGCAGTTGCAAAGCCGGTTCGAAGACCTCGCGCAGCGCGACATGACGGCGGAGGATTACGCCGCCTGGGCCGCCGTGCGGGTGATCGGGGAGGCGGTGACGCGGACCGGATCGGCGGAGCCCGACGTGCTGCGCGATTATATTCTGTCAGACGGATTTGAACTGGCGGCCTTTCAGGGCAGGCCTTTGAGCTTTCGCACCTGGAATGGCCAGATGCGCCAACCGATCCCGGTGGTGAACGCCCATGCGCAGGTGGCCTCGGCCCCGCCGGACGGGTTCGAACATGCCCAAAATCCGCTCGACACTTTGGGATTGGATCAAATGGAAAGTGACTGCCATGCTTTTGAAAACTAAGATGTCTGCCAGTCTTTTGGCGCTCGCGTTCGCTTTGCCCGCGACCGCCTCCGAGATTTGGGTCAGCAATGAAAAAGACGACACGCTCTCGGTGATCGACATCGACACTTTGGAGGTCGTGCGCACAATTGAAGTGGGCGAACGCCCGCGCGGCATCACCTTCAATTCGGATTATTCGCGGCTCTATATCTGCGCCTCCGACAGCGATGCGGTGCAGGTGATGGACCCGGAGACGGGCGAAATTCTACACGATTTGCCCTCGGGCGAGGATCCGGAGCAATTCGTGCTGCACCCGGATGACCGGCATCTGTGGATCGCCAATGAGGACGACGCGGTGACCACGGTTGTCGATGTCGAGACGCGCAAAGTGGTGGCCCAGATCAACGTCGGCATCGAGCCCGAAGGCATGGCGGTCTCGCCCGATGGCAAGACGGTGATCACCACGTCGGAGACGACGAATATGGCGCATTGGATCGACACGGGCACGCATGAGATTTACGCCAACACGCTGGTCGATGCGCGGCCCCGTCATGCGGAATTTGTCAAGGAAGGAGCCGAGCTTTGGGTGTCGTCAGAGATCGGCGGCACGATCACGGTGTTTGACACCGCAGATCAAAGCGAGACCGGAAAGATTCACTTTGAAATTCAGGGTGTTCACCCCGATCTGATCCAGCCCGTCGGCTTCGAGCTGACGCCGGATCACAAGACCGCTTTCGTGGCGCTTGGCCCCGCAAATCATGTCGCCGTCGTGAACACCGAGACGCTTGAGGTCGAGGAGTACATCCTCGTCGGGCGCCGGGTCTGGCACATGGCGTTTTCACCGGATCACAGCCAGCTCTTCACCACCAACGGGGTGAGCGGCGATGTCACCGTGATCGAGGTCGCTTCCCACAAACCGCTCAAGACCATCAAAGTGGGGCGGTTTCCTTGGGGTGCAGCCATGCGCCCGTAAATGTCTAAGATAAAGGAATATTTCATGCGTTACGCACTCATTGCCGCTGCACTTCTTGCCGCAACATCCGCTTTTGCTGACGACGATGATGCCCCCGAATTCGGCCTCGCGGGCATCCTGTCGGCCTCGAATTCCGAAGACCTGCCGCCGATTACGCTCTCCGCCGGGCAGCCCTTGGCCGACGCGCCGCTCAAGCTCAAATCCGGTACCTATTACGAGATCGAGATTGAGGCCGATGGCTCGCAAGAACTGGCGCTCGAAGGGGCTGGATTCTTTCGCGCGATCTGGATCGACGAGATCGTGATCGAAGGTCTGGAAATCCGGCCTTTGGGCATCGACAGTGTCGAATTTGATGAAGCGGGCACGATGGAGATCGGCTTTGTCGCGATCAAACCGGGGCGCTATGAATTGCGTGTGCCGCAATCCTCGGGCGATCTGCAACGGTTGGACATCACGATTGAATAGGCGGGCGAATGAGCGTGAGAATGACCGGGTTAAACGTCGAAAATATCACCCACGACTGGGGCGCGAAACGCGCTCTGGATGCGGTGAGCTTTTCGGTCGCGCCGGGTCAGTTTTGCGCGCTTTTGGGGCCGAACGGGGCGGGGAAATCGACGCTTTTCGGGCTTTTGACGCGGTTGTTCACGCCTCGCACCGGGCGGATCGAAATTGCGGGACATGATGTGTCCCGCGAGCCGCTTGGCGCACTGTCGAAAACCGGGGTGGTGTTTCAACAGCCGACGCTCGATCTCGATCTGTCGGTCTGGCGCAACATGCTCTATTTCGCGGGGCTTCATGGCATCACGGGCCGCGCGGCACGGCTTGCGGCCTCCGAGGCCTTGGACCGTCTTGGCATGGAGGAACGCGCGCGCGAGCGGGTGCGTGATCTCAACGGCGGGCACCGGCGGCGGCTGGAGATTGCCCGCGCGTTGATGCATCGGCCCGGGGTGTTGCTGTTGGATGAGCCGACCGTGGGGTTGGACGCGCAGACCCGCAGCGATCTGGTGGCGCATGTGCATGGGCTGGCGCGCGACACCGGTCTGGCGGTGCTTTGGGCCACGCATTTGACCGATGAGATTTGGCCCATAGATCAACTTGTTGTCTTGCACAAAGGACGCGTGTTGGAACAGGGCGAAGTGCCCGTCACAGGCGCGGCTTTGACAGCGCATTTCCTGAGACTGACCGAAAGCGAGGGCGCATGAGACATGCCTTGGCCGCACTCTGGGTGATCTGCCACCGCGAGGCGCTGCGCTTTTTGGGTCAGCGCGCGCGGATGCTGGCGGCGCTGGTGCGGCCGCTGGTGTGGCTCTTTGTCTTCGCGGCAGGCTTTCGTGCCGCTCTGGGCCTCTCGATCACGCCGCCGTATCAGACCTATATCTCCTATGAGACCTACATCGTGCCGGGGCTCTGCGGCATGATTTTGCTGTTCAATGGCATGCAATCCTCGCTCTCTCTGGTGATGGACCGCGAGATGGGGACGATGCGGCTGTTGCTCACGGCCCCTCTGCCGCGCTGGTGGTTGTTGAGTTGCAAGCTGATCGCGGGGGCGCTGATTTCGGTGCTTCAGGCCTATGCCTTCCTCGCCATTTGCGCGCTCTACGGCATCACATTTGCGCCTCTGGGCTATGTCACGATCCTGCCGGCGCTGTTTCTCACCGCCCTCATGGTCGGCGCCCTTGGCATCGCTTTGTCGTCCACAATCAAACAGTTGGAGAATTTCGCAGGCGTGATGAATTTCGTCATCTTTCCGATGTTCTTCCTCTCCACCGCGCTCTATCCGCTCTGGAAAATGGCGGAGGCTTCTGCACTTTTGGAATGGATATGTCGCCTCAATCCCTTCTCTTACGGGGTAGAGAGCATAAGGTTTGCGCTCTATCTGACGCCCAATCCGCTGGCTTGGGGCGTTTGTGTGGGGGCGTCGATTGCTTTTATGGCGCTGGCGCTTTGGGGCTATGACCCAGCGAAACGGATGATCGGGCGCAAGTTCTGAACTTGCGACTTTGGTCGCAGGGGGGCTTGGACCTTTGTCTCATTCGGCATCGAGGCCGTCTCTGGCATGATCGCCTTCGGGAGGACTGTCATATGAAGCGTATTTGGTTCGCGATGGCCTTCGCCGCACCGCTCTTCGCGGAAGACCTACCGATGGAGCTTGGCCCCGACACCCATGTCGACGAGCAGGGCACCCTCAACCCGCATGAGATGTCGATGGCGCAGGTGATGGAGAACATCCGCGAGGGCGACACGGGGATGGTGATCTGTTCTCAGGGCTATCTGATCACGAAATCCGGACGCCACGAATTGGCGCGCGAGCTGTTTTCCAACTGTGCGGACGCGGGCTGGACCGGGGCGATGACTTGGATGAGCCAGCTCGATGACAACGGGCTGGGCGGGCCACAGGATCTGGAGGCCGCCGCCGAGTGGAACCGCAAGGCGGCAGAGGCGGGCGATCCGGTGGGCAAGTTCAACCACGGGCTCGACCTGATGCGCGGCTGGGGCGTGGCGCGGGACGAGGACGCGGGCCGGGCGCTTGTCGATGAGGCGGCGAACCAAGGATTGGCCGTGGCACAGCGGTTGCAGCGCGCGGATTACGATCTCGACGAGGTGACGCCCGACGCCGATGAATGGCGCTATCTCAACCTGTTCTAACGCATCTCTACGACCAAAGTCGTAGAAGGCCTCCGACCAATGTCGGGGGCTTTTCTTGAGGCAGGTCAACACTTTGGAGGAGGCTCTCGCGCGATGATGCATCAAACAGTCGCTTAGGAGAGACTCGATGAAACCCAAATATTTCGCCGCCGCTTTGATCCCGGCGCTCTTTGCAACCGTCGCCTTTGCGGGCGAATACGATGCCATCAAAACCGCCGCAGGGGCCGAGTTCTTCGACAAGGAATGCCACCGCTGCCACGCCGTCGATGCCGACCGCGCGAGCTATGGCCCGCTTCTGAACGGCGTCGTCGGGCGTAAGGCGGGGACGTTCGAGGGCTACCCTTATTCCGAAGCGTTGAAGAACGCGGGTTTTGTCTGGACCAAGGGCGCGATCCGGGCCTGGATGGAGGACAATGATGCGCTCGTGCCGGGCACGAAAATGCGCCACGTCGGCGTGAGCGATCCGACGGTGCAGGATTTCATCGTCACCTATCTGGCGTCGATTTCCGAGTGATTTACACAGCGGCGCGGAGCGTGGCGGGGTGGCCGTCGAGGCACAACACCCGGTCCGCCAGCCGCGCGGCCTCCGTACGGTCGTGAGTGACTAAGAGCGTCGTCGTGCCGTGCTGCGCGCGCAGAGTCTCGAAAAGCTGCATCATCTCATCGGCCAGCTTTGGGTCGAGCGACACAAAGGCCTCGTCCATCAGCAACAGATCGGGCGAGGCGGCAAAGGCACGGGCCAGCGCGAGGCGGCGTTGTTGGCCCAGCGACATCTGCTCGGGGAAATGATCGGCGTGATCGTTGAGACCGACGGCGGTGAGCCAGTCGAGTGCCTGTGCTTTGGAAATCCCGGTGGTCAGGGTGAGGTTCTGCCACGCCTTGCGCCAGGGCAAAAGCGTCGGGCTTTGAAACACAGCCGACAGCCGGGGCGGGCGGGTGATCTCGCCTTCATAGTCGCGGTGCAGCCCGGAGATGACCCGCAGTAACGTGGTTTTGCCGACCCCTGACGGGCCGGTCAGCGCAACGGTTTCGCCCGCACGGATGTCGAGCTTTACGGGGCCTAAAATCTGCGCGCCTCCGGCGGACACCGAGCGCAGATCGAGGTGCAGCAAGGCGGCCTTCACAGGGAAAGCCGCCTCGAGACTGTCCGAGAGGATGGACATGTCATGTCTCATGAGGCCGGATCATAGAAGGTGCCAGCGGGCAGGGTGGTCGCCTGACCGACCAGCTCTTCGCCGCCGAGCTGTGCCATAAGCGCGAGCATCTTGGACGCATCTTCCTCGGAGACCGGACCTTCGGCGGGAATGCCCGCGATCCAACCGGCTTTGAGCGCCTCGAATTGCGCGTCGTTTTTGACATTCATCCGCTCGCGCAACCGCTCCCAGGCCGCGTCATCTGTGGCCAAAAGCACCTTGGCTTGCCGCGAGGCGGCGGCCAGACCTTGAACAAGTTCGGGATGTCCGGCCAACACCTCGCCGCGCACCACATAGCCCAAAAGCGGCGTGTCGGGATTGAGGCCCAGAGCCAGAGACGCCTCGGACGTGGAGGCCAGAAGCCGCATACCGGAGGCTTCCATCTTTGCACCGAAATGCCAGAAATTGATCGCCCCATCCAATTCACCCGAGAGTGTCGATTTGAAAATCAGCGGCGGCGCGCCAAATACCTGTTCGGTCTCAGAGGCGAGGTCCTGACCGGTCATCTGTTCGGCATAGGCGCGCAGGATCAGCCAGCTTTTGTCATTGGGTCCGCCTGCAATGCCAATCTTGCCGCCTTTGAGATCGGCGAGGCTTTGCGCGGGGCTGTCTTTCGGCACGTAGAGCCCGCCGACGGCCTTGGAATAGGGGAGGAACACATAGTCCTTGCCCTCGGCGCGTTGGGCGGCGACCCAGAGCCAATCGGCCACGATCATATCGACTTCGCCCGCGGCAAGGGCTACGCGCGAGGCGGCGGCGCCTGCGACATCCATCGGCTCCAAGGTAAAACCCTGTGCGGTGTCAAAGCCGTTGTGGCGGATGGTGTCGACCTCCCAGGCCACGGTGCCGGACATGTAAAGCGCGGCCTTGAGCGTCGGCAGATCTTCGGCCTTGGCGGCCAGAGCGCCCGTGAGTGACATCGCCGCCGCCAGAGCGGCCAGCCCTTTGGTGAATTTCATCATGTGCAGTCCTCCCTGATTTTGAGTCTAGGCCCGGCCGGGAGACCGCGAAATACGACCAAAGCACAGGAGCGGTTTGAAAACCTGTTGAAAAGGACAGGTCGCAGGGGGCCTACGACCAATGGCCAATATGCGTGATGCCTCCGCATGCCGATCATTGCGGGGTATGAGCCCTGTCCTTCGCGCCTGTCCAGCTCGGAGGATCGTGCCTTGATTTCTATGGGAGGAACAAAATGAACAGGTTTGTAACGGCTGCGACGGCGGCCATCATGAGCTTTGGGCTTGCGGGCGGGGCCGTTGCCGGGGTCACCGAGGAAGACCTTTTGAACGACGCCACCACGCCGGGCGATGTGTTGACCAACGGCATGGGGCGCGATCTTCAGCGTTATTCGCCGCTCGATACGCTCAATAAGGACAACATCGAAAATCTTTTCCCGGCCTGGGCGTTCAGCTTTGGCGGTGAAAAACAGCGCGGTCAGGAAACCCAACCGCTGATCTATGACGGGGTCATGTATGTCACCGGGTCCTATTCGCGGATGTATGCGATTGATCTGAAAACCGGCGAGGAGCTTTGGCAGTATGACGCACGTCTGCCCGAAGGCATTCTGCCGTGTTGTGATGTGATCAACCGCGGTGGGGCGATTTACGGCGATAACATCTATTTCGGCACGCTGGACGCGCGCATCGTGGCGCTCGATCTGAAGACCGGCGATGTGAAATGGAACAAGAAAATCGCCGATTATAAAGAGGGATATTCCTACACGGCGGCGCCGCTGATCGTGAACGGGCTGGTGATCACCGGCAACTCCGGCGGCGAATTCGGCATCGTCGGCGAGGTGCAGGCCCGTGACGCGGAGACCGGCGATCTCGTGTGGACCCGTCCGGTGATCGAGGGCCATATGGGCACGCTCAATGGCGAAGAAAGCACCATGACCGGCACGCTCAATGCCACCTGGCCGGGCGATATGTGGAAAACCGGCGGCGGCGCCACATGGCTTGGCGGCTCTTATGATGCCGATACCGACACTTTGGTCTTTGGCACCGGCAACCCGGCGCCGTGGAACTCGCATCTGCGCAATGCCGGCACGCCGACCGAAGGCAACAAAGGCGACAACCTCTATGCCGCCTCGCGTCTGGGCATCGACCCGGCCACCGGCGAGATCAAATGGCATTTCCAGACCACGCCGCGCGAGGGCTGGGACTTTGACGGGGTGAACGAGGTCGTGGCTTTCACCGACAAGGACGGCAACAAACGGTTCGCGACCGCCGACCGCAACGGGTTCTTCTACGTGCTGAACCGTGAAGATGGCGCTTTCGTCAATGCGACGCCGTTTGTGTCCAACATCACCTGGGCCGAGGGCATCGACGAGACGGGCCGGCCGATCTATGTCGAAGACGCGCGTCCAGGCAATCCTTTGGAGGCCGAAAAGGGCCAGATGGTGTTTTCCGTGCCGTCCTTCCTGGGGGGCAAAAACTGGATGCCGATGGCGCACAGCCAGAAGACCGGGATGTTCTACGTGCCGTCGAACGAATGGGGTATGGACATCTGGAACGAGCCGATTTCCTACAAGAAAGGCGCGGCTTATCTTGGTGCGGGCTTTACCATCAAGCCCATCTTTGAAAGCCATATCGGCTCTTTGAAAGCGATTGAGCCGGAAACCGGCGAGATCAAATGGGACTTCCAGAACGACGCACCGCTCTGGGGCGGGGTGATGACCACCGCGGGCGGCCTCGTGTTCTTTGGCACGCCTGAGGGCGAGTTCATCGCGCTGGATGACGAGACCGGTGAAAAGCTCTGGTCCTTCCAGACCGGCTCCGGGATCGTCGGCCAGCCGGTGACCTATGAGTTCGAAGGCGAGCAATATGTCACCATCGTGTCCGGCTGGGGTGGCGCGGTTCCGCTCTGGGGCGGGGAAGTGGCCAAAAAGGTCAACTACCTGAACCAGGGCGGCACGGTCTGGACCTTTAAACTGCCGAAACAACTGGCCATGGCGAACTGAGCGCCATCAGCCTTTCACATGACAGATGCGCCCTGTTTCGGACAGGGCGCATCGCCGTTTGGTTCAGCCCTTGGGAGAGGGGGCGGAGAATACATATCCCGCCCCATAGACCGTGCGGATGATCTTCGGGGAGCGCGGATCGTCGCGCAATTTGCGGCGCAACCGGCTGATCCGGGCATCCATGCTGCGGTCGAACGGGTCGGCGGAACGGCCCGTGGTCGCATCCAGAAGCTGGTTGCGGCTCAGGACACGTCCGGGGGCTTTGACGAAGACCTGGAGAAGTTCCGCTTCCGCAGAACTCAGCTCCACCAGATCGCCACTCTTGTGATGCAGCACGCAGGCATCGAAATCGACCGTCCAGTCGCCGAAAGCAACGGTCTGGGCCGGGGGCTCGCCGCTGTCCCGCATCGTGCCTTCGCTGCGGCGCAACACGGCGCGGATGCGGGCGATCATCTCGCGCGGTTCGAAAGGTTTGACGATGTAATCGTCCGCGCCGATCTCCAGCCCCAGTATCCGGTCGGAAATGCTGCTGCGCCCGCTGACGATGATCCGCGGCAGGTCGTTGGGCAGGGTGCCGTGGCGCAACAGGTTGAGACCGTCGCCATCGGGCAGGCTCAGGTCGATCAGGCACAGATCGGGGGCGTTGCGTTCCACGGCGCGCAGGAACTCCGCCTGAAGCTGGAAACATTCGACGGTGACGCTGTAGCTTTCCAGGGACCGCGAAATGAGGCGGCAGATGTCGACATCGTCTTCGAGAAGGAAAATGCGGGTCATTTGGTTTTCAATTCCTCTGAGACTGGCGGGGCCGGTGGTCGAAACAGGCGAGCAGTTCTTGCTGTGTGAAGGGTTTCTTCAGAAAGGGCACGTCCGTGGGCCAGATGTCGTGTTCGAGATGTTCGGGCTTGCCGCTCATCAGAACGACATCGAGATCCGGGTGTCGTTCCGCCAGATGGTGGGCCAGCTCGACACCGTTCATTGCCCCGGGCATGTCGATGTCGGAAATGACCGCCGTGATGCCCTGGATCAGCTCGAGCACCTCGAGCGCCTCTTCGGCATCGCCTGCCTCGAGCACCGTGAAGCCGGTGGTCGAGAGCTTGCGACACAACGCGCGGCGCACGTCGGCGTCATCCTCGACCAGCAAGGCGATGCCACGATCCGGCGCGCTGCCGGGCAGGGCCTGCGGCGCGGTGGTCGGAATGTCCGGCAAAAGCGGGGCGCCGTATTCTTCGGGCGCCAGATCGACGCTGGGCAGGAGAATGGTGAACTCGCTGCCCTGACCCGGGGCGCTGGTGACATAGATCGCGCCGTTCGACTGTTCGACGAAGCCGTAGACCATGGACAGGCCGAGCCCCGAACCGCCCCCGGTTTTCGAGGTGAAGAAGGGTTCAAAAATCTTTTCCGTCAGATCCTCCGACATGCCGCAGCCGTCGTCCCGGATCGACAGGCTGACGTAATTGCCGGCCGGAAGGCGAGAGACTTCCGCCTCTGTCGCGGGCAGGACATAGGGGGCCAGCGTGATGTCGATCCGGCCCCGGCCGCCGGTGGCATCGCGGGCATTCAGCACGAGGTTCAGGAGCGCCATTTCGAATTGCGCCCGGTCGATAACCGCGCTGGGCAGGGAGGCGGTCTGGTGCAGTTCGATGGCAAGCGTGCTGGGGATCGAGGATTGCAGCAGGCTGTAGATTTCCCGGATCGCCTCGCCGATGTCCGTGGGTCTGGCGTCGAATTGTTCGCGCCGGGCCAGCGAGACGAGCCGCCTGGTGAGCGCCGAGCCGCGCCGCGCGGCGGCGATCGCGGGCATGATGAATTCCTCTGTGATATCCGCGCTGTCCGGGCGTTCGCTCAGCGGCAGGAGATTGCCGAGAATGACCGTCAGGAGATTGTTGAAATCGTGGGAAATGCCGCTGGCCATGCGCCCGAGCGCATCCATTTTCTGCGATTGCATGAGCGCGCGCATGGTGGCCTTGCGCCGGGTCACGTCGATCGAGACGAGATAGAAGCCGATGACCTCGCCGCTTGAGGGTTTTTCCGGGCGCAACAGGGTGCGCACATCCTTGAACTTCTGCTTGGGCAGTTCGACGCGCATTTCGAAATCGACCAGCATGCCGCGCCGCGCCTGTTCGAAGAACCGTGAGGATTGCTCCATGGTGTGTGGATGCAGGACGTCATAGGCGTTCTTCCCGATCATCTGCGCCGGGGTGATGCCGTAAGCGCGGGCAAAGCGTTTGTTGGCGTAGAGGATCGTGAAATCCCGGTCGATATGGGCGATGCCGGCGGGCACCTCGTTGGCGATCAGGCTCAGGCGTTCTTCGCTGGCGATGAGCTGTTGCGTGCGTGTGGCGATCAGATCGCGCAGCCGGTCGCGGTCGGCGGCCTCTTCTGAGGCGTCGCTCACGGTGACGAAACTGTCGCCTTGCCCGGTGGTCCTGATCTGGAGGTCGATGTTCGGCCCGTTCGGCGGGGAGACCAGATAAGAGCAGGTGGCGGAACCGGGAGCGCAGCCGCCCAGAAGCAGAACCGGCGCATTCCAGAAATCCGGCGAGACGAAATCCGACAATGTCATTCCGGGTCTGAGCGTCACGGTGCGGTTTTTCAGGAAGACGCTCAGCGCGGCATTGGTTTCCAGCAAATGCGCCTCTGCGTCAAAAATGGCCATTGCCTGCGGGCTTGCCGTGAAAATATCTCTGTAGACAGTCGTCGGTTTCTGCATGGTCCCACACCCGTTCCGGGGCATGCCCGGCTCAGGTCGCGATCATCGACCCGATGCGACCGCTTTCCAAGTGCTGAATCGAAACTGTTACAATTCGATACATTTCAGGCAAATTTAGGAAACACTGTTGTGTGCAGGTACTCCTGTCTCATGTGCGCCAGAGGAGGTGGCGTGGATGAGATATGGAGGAAAACATGTCAATTCAAAGTATCTACACCATCGGGCTTGACCCGAATGCGGCCAATTACGACGCCCTGACGCCGCTGTCTTTCGTCGAACGCAGTGCACAGATCTATCCGGAATTTCCGGCCGTGATCTATGGCGATATCCGCCGGAGCTGGGGCGAAACCTATGATCGGATCCGCCGTGCGGCCTCGGCCTTGCAGGGCCGTGGCGTGCAAAAGGGCGACACCGTCTCTATTGTTGCCGCCAATATCCCGGAGATGTTCGAGGCGCATTTCGCCGTGCCGATGTCGGGCGGAGTGCTCAACACGATCAACACCCGGCTCGATGCGGAGGCGATGGCCTTCATCCTGGCCCATGCCGAGGCCAAGGTGGTGCTCGTCGATCCCGAATTTTCCGACGTGGTGGACCGTGCCCTTCACATGAGCGGGATGAGCGACGTTCTGGTCGTCGATATCGAGGACGCGAGTTTCGACGGCGGACGCCGGATCGGGGCGCTGAGCTATGAGGCGCTGCTGGCCGAAGGCGACCCGGAGTTCCAGTGGCAGCCGCCGGAAAACGAGTGGGACGCGATTTCACTCAACTACACCTCGGGTACGACGGGCAACCCGAAAGGCGTCGTCTACCATCACCGCGGTGCGCATCTCAACGCGATGTCGAACATCGTCACCTGGGGCATGGCGCATCATTCGCGCTATCTCTGGACCCTGCCGATGTTCCATTGCAACGGCTGGTGTTTTCCGTGGACCATCGCGGCGAATGCCGGTGTCTGCGTCTGCCTGCGCGCGGTGCGGGCGGAGCCGATTTTCGAGCTGATCCGCGAGGAAAAGGTCACGCATTTCTGCGGCGCGCCGATCGTGTTGAATATGCTCGCCAACGCGCCCGATGCGCTCAAGGACTTCTCGCACGAGGTCAAGGTGATGACCGCAGGCGCTTCGCCGCCCGCTGCCGTGATCGCCAAGATGGAAGCCATGGGCATCGAGGTCACCCATGTCTACGGCCTGACCGAGACCTACGGGCCGTCGGTGGTCTGTGCCTGGAAAGCCGACTGGGATGGGCTCGGGGTCGAAGACAAGGCCGTCAAGAAAGCCCGTCAGGGGGTCCGCAATGTGGCGCTGAGCGGGCTGATGGTCGCCGACCCGGAGACGCTTGAGCCTGTGCCGTCGGATGGCACGACCATGGGCGAGATCTTCATGCGCGGCAACAACGTGATGAAGGGTTATCTCAAGAACCCCTCGGCGACGCAGAAATCCTTCACCGGCGGCTGGTTTGCCTCCGGCGATCTCGGCGTGATGCACCCCGACGGTTATGTCGAACTCAAGGACCGTTCCAAGGACATCATCATCTCCGGCGGGGAAAACATTTCCTCCATTGAGGTGGAGGATGTGCTCTACAAACACCCTGCCGTGATGGAGGCGGCTGTCGTTGCCAAGCCGGACGAGAAATGGGGCGAGACGCCCTGTGCCTTTGTCGATCTGAAACCCGGCGAAAGCGTCACCCAGGCCGAGATCATCGCGTTTTGCCGCCAGAACATGGCGCATTTCAAGGCGCCGAAAACGGTCATCTTCGGCCCGCTGCCGAAAACCTCGACCGGCAAGATCCAGAAATTCCTCCTGCGCGATCAGGCCCGGAACCTGAGGGAGGGGGAAGCATGAACCAGTCCCCCTACATCCTCGAAACCGAAGGTTTGACCAAGGGGTTTCGTGGCTTCACCGCCGTCGATCATGTCGATCTCAAGGTGAAACGTCATGAGATTCACGCGCTGATCGGACCGAATGGCGCGGGCAAGACCACGGTGTTCAACCTCTTGACCAAATTCCTGACGCCCACCAGCGGCTCGATCCGGTTCAACGGGCGCGACATCACTGCCGCCAAACCCGCCGAGATCGCTCGCATGGGCGTGATCCGGTCGTTCCAGATTTCGGCGGTGTTTCCGCATATGACGGCGCGTGAAAACGTGCGGGTGGCGCTGCAACGCAAGCTGGGGACGTCGTTCCAGTTCTGGCGCTCGGTCAAGACGCTCAACCGGCTCAACGAGCGCGCCGATGAGTTGCTCGATATGGTTGGCCTGTCACGCTTTGCCGATGCGATGGTGGCGGACATGTCATACGGGCGCAAACGCGCGCTCGAGATCGCGACAACGCTGGCGACCGAGCCGGAGATGATGCTTCTGGACGAGCCGACCCAGGGCATGGGGCGCGAGGATGTGGAACTGGTCACAGAGCTGATCCGCAAGGTTTCTGCCGGGCGCACGATCCTCATGGTCGAACACAATCTCGGCGTGGTCTCGACGCTCTGCGACACGATCACGGTGCTGCAACGTGGGTCGATCCTGACCGAGGGCAACTATGCCGAAGTCTCCGCCGACCCACGGGTCAAGGAAGCCTATATGGGGAAAGCGGCATGAGCATGGCAGTCATGGACAATCACGAGCTTGGCGGCCAGCACCTCTCCGAGCATATCGAAGAGCTGCGCCTGACGGATGTGCACGCCTATTACGGCGAGAGCCACGCGCTCCATGGCATCGACATGACGGTGTATCGGGGTGAACTGGTGACGCTTCTGGGCCGCAACGGGTCGGGGCGGACCACGACGCTGCGCGCCATCATGGGGCTGATCGGGCATCGCACCGGGTCGATCCACATCAAGGGCGAAGAGGTCATCGGCATGGCCCCGCACAAGATCGCGCATCTGGGCGTCGGCTATTGCCCCGAAGAGCGCGGCATCTTCGCAAGTCTCAGCGTCGAGGAAAACCTCATGCTGCCGCCGCAGGTCTGCGCGGGCGGCATGTCGGTCGCAGAGATTTACGAGATGTTCCCCAATCTTGCGGAACGTCGCAAGAGCCAGGGCACGCTGCTGTCCGGCGGCGAACAACAGATGCTCGCCATGGCGCGGATTCTGCGCACCGGGGCGAACATCCTTTTGCTCGACG
Source organism: Celeribacter ethanolicus (assembly GCF_002407265.1). NCBI lineage: Bacteria > Pseudomonadati > Pseudomonadota > Alphaproteobacteria > Rhodobacterales > Roseobacteraceae > Celeribacter > Celeribacter ethanolicus. The sequence goes on along the minus strand of NZ_CP022196.1, from coordinate 1,180,288 downwards.
AAATCACCGAAGGCCTTGCCCCGGTGATCGTCGACACCTTGGGCGAGGTTCTCATCACGCTCAAGCAACGTGGCTACACGGTGGTTCTGGTGGAGCAGAATTTCCGGTTCGCGGCCCCTTTGGCGGATCGTCACCTGATCATGGATCACGGTCACATCGCCACAACCGTTCTCAAGGACGAGCTGGAGGAGAAAGCGCACGTCTTTGAGGAATATCTCAGTGTTTAACGATAAATGGGAGGAAACCATGACACTTAAGAAGACCTTGATCGCGGGTGTCTCCGCGGCCTCGCTGCTCTGCGGGGCGGCATCGGCGGAGATCAGCGACGGCGTCGTCAAGATCGGCCTGATGAGCGATATGTCCGGCACCTATTCCGATGTGGCGGGCGAGGGCGCGGCGGTGGCAGCGCAGATGGCGATCGAAGAATTCGGCGGCACGGTCGCCGGTGCGCCGATCGAGATCGTAACCGCCGATCACCAGAACAAGGCCGACATCGCCGCCAACAAGGCGCGCGAATGGGCCGACACCGGGCAGGTCGATGCCTTTGCCGAGCTGGTGACCACCTCGGTCGCGCTGGCGGTGTTCGAAGTCGCCAAGCAGCAGAACAAGATCGCGCTGGTCTCCGGCTCTGCCTCGTCTCCGCTGACCAATGAGGCCTGTATCCCCACGGGTCTGCACTGGACCTACAACACCCGCGCTCTGGCGGTCGGCACCGGCTCGGCCATCGTGAAGGAAGGCGGCGATAGCTGGTATTTCCTGACTGCCGACTATGCCTTTGGTGAGGCGCTGGAACGCGATGTGTCGGCGGTGGTCGAGGCCTCGGGCGGCACGGTTCTGGGATCGGCGAAACATCCGTTCCCGGCCTCTGACTTCTCGTCCTTCATTTTGCAAGCCCAGGCCTCCGGCGCGAAGGTGATCGGTCTGGCCAATGCGGGCGCCGACACGGTGAATGCGATCAAGGCCGCCAATGAATTCGGCGTTGTCGCCGCTGGCCAGAAGATCGCGGGGCTTCTGGTCTTCATGCCGAACGTCAAATCCATCGGTCAGGACGTGGCGCAGGGGCTTCAGATGACGGTGTCCTTCTATTGGGACATGGACGACGAGACCCGCGCCTGGTCGCAGAAATTCTATGAGAAGACCGGCAAGATGCCGACGGGCATTCAGGCAGGGACCTATTCTTCCGTCCTGCATTACCTGAAAGCCATCGAAGCGACCGGCACGGACGATACCGACACGGTGCTCGCGAAGATGCGCGAAATGCCGGTCGAGGACATGTTCGCCAAAGGCGGCACGCTGCGCACCGACGGGCGCATGGTGCATGACATGTATCTGGCCGAGGTCAAGAAACCCTCCGAGTCCGAGGGCGAATGGGACCTGTTGAAAATCGTGCGCACCATTCCCGGCGAAGAGGCCTATGGCCCGCTGTCCGAGAGCACCTGTCCGACGAAATAACCCGAGACCGTCCCACCGGGGTCACCCGGTGGGATCAACCACGCAGGAAACATGACCATGCTGACAGATCTCCTAGGCTTTCCGCCACAGGTCCTCTTTGGCCAATTGCTCCTCGGTTTGATCAACGGGGCATTCTATGCTGTGCTCTCGCTCGGTCTCGCGGTGATTTTCGGCCTTTTGAATATCGTGAACTTCGCCCATGGGGCGCTTTACATGCTCGGCGCGTTTGCCACCGCCGGGCTGACCACCTATTTCGGCATCGGCTATTGGGGGGCGCTGATCCTCGCGCCGCTGATCGTCGGTGCAATCGGCATGCTGATCGAACGCTTCCTCCTGCGCCGTCTGAGCGGGGTGGACCATCTCTATGGCCTGTTGCTGACCTTCGGTCTGGCGCTGGTGATCGAGGGCAGTTTCGTCAAGCTCTTCGGCTCTTCCGGCTTGCCCTATGCGCCACCGCCCCAGCTCATGGGGGGCGTGAATCTCGGGTTCATGTTCCTGCCCTGGTATCGTGGCTGGGTCGTTCTGGCCGCCGTCGTGATGTGCCTCGTGACCTGGTATATTTTCGAGAAAACCAAGATTGGCGCCTATCTGCGTGCCGGTACGGAGAACCCGAAACTTTTGCAGGCCTTCGGGGTGAACGTGCCGCTTCTGACCACGCTGGCCTATGGCTACGGGGTCGCGCTTGCCGCCTTCGCAGGCGTTCTGGCCGCACCGATCACCCAGGTCAGCCCGCTGATGGGATCGAACCTGATCATCGTGGTCTTCGCCGTTGTCGTGATCGGCGGTATGGGCTCGATCATGGGCGCCATCGTCACCGGCCTGTCCATGGGCGTGATCGAGGGGCTGACCAAAGTGTTCTGGCCCGAGGCCTCCGCCACCGTGATCTTTGCCGTCATGGCCATCGTGCTCGTGCTGCGCCCGGCGGGCCTGTTCGGCAATGCGACGTAAGGGGGCAGACAGATGAACACCAAACTTGCTTATCTCATCGCCTTCGCCCTTTTGCTGATGGCGCCGCTCGTGCTCTATCCTGTCTTCCTGATGAAGCTGCTGTGCTTTGCGCTCTTCGCCTCTGCCTTCAACCTCATCCTGGGCTTCGGCGGGTTGCTGAGCTTTGGCCACGCCGCCTTTTTCGGGGGCGCGGCCTATATCACCGGGCATGCGCTCAAGGTCTGGGGCCTTCCGACCGAACTGGGCATCCTCATCGGCGCTTTGTCCTCCGGTGTCCTGGGCCTCGCGATCGGCCTGCTCGCCATCCGGCGGCAGGGCATCTATTTCGCGATGATCACCCTCGCCATGGCGCAGATGGTCTACTTCTTCTTCATCAGCGCAGATTTCAGCGGCGGTGAGAACGGCCTTCAGGGCGTGCCGCGCGGCAGCTTCCTCGGCCTTGTGGACCTCCAGAACAACACGGCGATGTATTACTTTGTCCTGGGCGTCTTCGTGCTGGGCTATTTCCTCATCGCGCGCGCCGTGCATTCGCCCTTCGGGCAGGTGCTGTCGGCCATTCGCGACAATGAGGCGCGGGCGAAATCTCTGGGCTACGATGTGGAGCGCTACAAGCTTCTGGCCTTCGTCCTTTCCGCGACCATCGCGGGGCTGGCGGGCGCGACGAAAACCGTGGTGTTTCAGCTCGCCTCCCTCACCGATGCGCATTGGCACATGTCGGGCGAGGTGGTGCTCATGACGCTTCTGGGCGGGCTTGGCACCATCGCGGGTCCGGCCATCGGCGCGGGCATCATCGTCACGCTGCAAAACACGCTGGCCTCCGGCCCCCTGTCATCCTGGGTGCCTGTCGTCTTGGGCCTGATCTTCGTCCTCTGCGTCCTCGCCTTCCGGCGCGGTGTGGTCGGGGAAATCCAGGCCCTCATCCGTAAATCGTTTTGAAAGGAACACCATGACCGTCATCCAAACCGTAGGTGTCATTGGCGCGGGTCAGATGGGACGGGGCATTGCCCAGGTCTTTGCGCAATCCGGCTATGACGTGATGCTTCAGGACGTCTCCTCCGATGCCCTGGGCATTGCCGAAGGGTTCATCAGGGACCGTCTCGACCGCAATGTCTCCTCGGGCAAGATGACGGTCGGTGAGCGGGCGGAAACACTCGGGCGGCTCTCTTATGGCTCCTCCATCGAGCCGCTCGGGGCCCGCGATCTTATCGTCGAAAGCGCGACGGAAAAGGAGGCGGTCAAAGTGGCGATTTTCGAGAGTCTCCTGCCGCATCTGTCCGATCATACGCTCCTGACTACGAACACCTCGTCGCTGTCGATCACCCGGCTGGCGGCGCATACCGACCGGCCCGAACGCTTTATGGGGCTGCATTTCATGAACCCGGTTCCGGTGATGAAACTCGTGGAACTGATCCGCGGCATTGCCACCGATGAGACGACATTCAAGACCATGCAAGAGGTCGTCGCCCGCCTCGGCAAGACCGGCACCGTGTCGGAAGATTACCCGGCCTTCATCGTCAACCGCATCCTTGTGCCGATGATCAACGAGGCGGTCTACACCCTGTTTGAAGGCGTCGGGAATGTCGCCTCCATCGACGCCTCGATGAAGCTCGGTGCGAACCAGCCGATGGGGCCTTTGGAATTGGCCGATTTCATCGGGCTCGACACCTGCCTGTCGATCATGGGCGTGCTCAACGACGGGCTCGCCGACAGCAAATACCGGCCCTGTCCGCTTCTGGTGAAATATGTCGAGGCCGGTTGGCTCGGTCGCAAGACCGGGCGTGGATTTTACGATTATCGCGGCGCGGACGGCATCCCCGTCCCGACGCGCTGAACATGGAAGAAAAGGAGTTTACGCATGAAGGTATTGGTACCTGTTAAACGCGTGATCGACTACAACGTGAAGGTCAAGGTTAAGACCGACGGCACGGGTGTCGATCTTGCGAACGTGAAGATGTCGATGAACCCGTTCGACGAGATCGCGGTCGAAGAGGCCATTCGTCTCAAGGAGGCCGGCGTGGCTTCCGAGGTGGTCGTGGTGTCGATCGGCGAGAAGAAATCCGTGGATACGATCCGCAACGCGCTCGCCATGGGCGCGGATCGCGGCATCCTGATCGAAGAGGATCAGGGCGTCGACATCGAGCCGCTCGCGGTTGCGAAAATCCTCGCCAAAGTGGTCGAAGAGGAAGCCCCCGAGCTGGTGATCCTCGGCAAGCAGGCCATCGACAACGACATGAATGCGACAGGCCAGATGCTGGCCGCCCTTCTCGGTTGGGGTCAGGCGACCTTTGCCTCCGAGATGGAAATCGCGGACGGCAAGGCCGTGGTGACCCGCGAAGTGGACGGCGGTCTTCAGACCATCTCCGTTGCGCTTCCGGCCATCGTGACGACCGATCTGCGGCTCAACGAGCCGCGTTATGCCTCGCTGCCGAACATCATGAAGGCGAAGAAAAAGCCTTTGGATGAGAAAACCGCCGCCGATTACGGCGTCGACACGGCCCCGCGTCTCACGGTGGTCACCACCGAAGAGCCCGCAGCGCGTGAAGCCGGGATCAAGGTCGGCTCCGTCGATGAACTTGTCGCGAAACTCAAAGAGGGAGGTCTGGTCTGATGGCTGTTCTGCTTCTCGCCGAAGTCGCGGGCGGTGCGCTCGCTGTTGATGCCACCGCAAAGGCGGCCACTGCTGGTGCCAAACTGGGCGATGTGACCGTGCTGGTCTGCGGCCCCTCTGCCGCGGGTGAAGCGGCCGCCAAACTCGATGGCGTGTCCAAGGTTCTGGTCGCAGATGACGCGGCTTACGCCAACGGTCTGGCCGAAAACCTCGCCGATCTGATCGTGTCCCTCGCGGGCGATTATTCCCACATCATCGCGCCTGCGACCACCACCGGCAAAAACGTTCTGCCGCGCGTCGCCGCGCTTTTGGACGTGATGGTGATCTCGGATGTGACCGAGGTTGTCGACGCCGACACGTTCAAACGTCCGGTCTATGCGGGCAACGCGGTGCAGACCGTGAAATCCGCGGATGCGACGAAAGTCATCTCCTTCCGCACTTCGACCTTCGAGGCGGCGGGCAGCGGCGGTTCCGCGGCGATCGAGGCGGCCTCGGGCGCGGGGGACACCGGCCTGTCGGCCTTTGTCGAGGACAAGGTGGCGGAAAGCGACCGCCCGGAACTGACCAGCGCGAAGATCGTCGTCTCGGGCGGGCGCGGTGTCGGCTCGGAGGAGAGCTTTGCGATCATCGAGGCGCTCGCCGACAAGCTCGGCGCGGCCGTGGGCGCGTCGCGTGCAGCGGTCGACAGCGGGTTTGCGCCGAACGACTGGCAGGTCGGCCAGACCGGCAAGGTGGTAGCGCCCGAGCTTTACATCGCCTGCGGCATCTCGGGTGCGATCCAGCACCTCGCGGGGATGAAGGATTCCAAGGTGATCGTCGCGATCAACAAGGACGAAGAAGCCCCGATCTTCCAGGTCGCAGACTTCGGCCTCGTCGCGGATCTCTTCGACGCCGTGCCAGAATTGACCGAGAAATTGTGAGAAACAGGAAATACATCAGATGACTTATGTTGCACCGACAGAGGACATGATGTTCGTCCTCGAAGAGCTTTGCGGGCTGGACGAGATCGCGCAGCTCCCGGGGCTTGAGGACGCGACCGCCGACATGGTGGGCGCGATCCTCGAAGAGGCGGGGAAATTCGCGGGCGATGTGCTCGGGCCGCTCAATGCTGTGGGCGATCAGTCCGGTCTCGGGTTTTGCGAGGGGCAGGTGACCACGCCCGAGGGCTGGAGTGCCGCCTATCACACGCTGGTCGAGATGGGCTGGAACGCCCCCACGGCCTCCCCGGATCACGGCGGCATGGGCTTGCCCGAGGTGGTGAATGCCGCCATTCTCGAAATGTTCAACGGCGCGAACACGGCGTTTCAGCTCTGTCCGCTTTTGACCCAGGGCGCGATCGAGGCGATCAATGGCTACGCCTCCGACGATCTCAAGGCGCTCTACCTGCCGAAACTCGTGACCGGGGAATGGACCGGGACGATGAACCTGACCGAACCGCAGGCGGGCTCCGATCTGGCGGCGATCCGCTCCAGGGCGGTGCCGGAGGGGGATCACTACCGGATCAGCGGCCAGAAGATTTTCATCACCTATGGCGAACATGACATGGCGGAAAACATCGTCCATCTCGTGCTTGCGCGCCTGCCGGATGCGCCGGCGGGGGTGAAAGGTATTTCGCTCTTCATCGTACCGAAATTTATCCCGGATGCCGAGGGCGCACCGGGGACGCGCAACGATCTGCGCTGTGTGTCGATCGAGCACAAGCTGGGCATCCATGCCAGCCCGACCTGCACCATGTCCTATGGCGATGAGGGCGGAGCTATCGGCTATCTGGTGGGCGAACCCAACAAGGGGCTTCCGTACATGTTCACCATGATGAACAACGCACGCCTCGGTGTCGGTCTGCAAGGTGTCGGTATTTCCGAAGCGGCCACGCAACACGCGGTGCGCTATGCCATGGACCGGGTACAGGGAGGCACGCCAGAGGGCGCGGAAGCCACGATCATGGGGCACCCGGACATTCGCCGGATGCTGGGCCTGATGAAGGCGCGGACCGAGGCGGCGCGGGCCTTGGCGTTCCGGGCGGCGCGGTCTCTGGATTTCGCGCATCGTTCGGAGGACGAGGAAACCCGCGCCCATCACCAACGTCGCGTGGATCTTTTGATCCCGGTGGCGAAAGCCTGGTCGACGGAGCTTTCCGTGCAGGCGGCATCGCTGGGCGTGCAGGTGCATGGTGGCATGGGTTACATCGAGGAAACCGGTGCGGCGCAGCACCTGCGCGATGCGCGGATCACCACGATCTACGAGGGCACGACCGGCATTCAGGCGCTCGATCTCGTCGGACGCAAGATCAAGCGGGACAACGGCACCGCCGCGCGTGAGTTGATCGTCGAGATGAAAACGACCGCCGCGGCGCTCAAGGTGCAAAGCGGCGGGGATGCCGATTGGGCGGGGCTCGCCTCGATGGTCGAAGAGGCCGCAGGCATCGTCAGCGACCTGACCGATTGGCTGGTGGCGCAGAACGGCACGGAGCCTTTGTCGGCGGCGGTCAATATCCTTGAGACCTTCGGCATTTGCCTCGGGGCCTGGGTGATGGGCGATGCGGCAATGGCGGCGTCCAGGCGCCTCGCGGAAGGGCGCAACACGACCCATGCCAAGGCCAAGCTGAGCATGGTGCGGTTCTACGCCAGCAACGTCTTTCCAATGGCGGCGGCCCTGCATGCGATTTCCAAGGCCGGTAATGGTGCGACGCTTGCGCTCACGGCGGCGGATTTCGATCTCGCGATCTGAGGCCTTCGGCGCGGGCGACATCGCCCGCGCCAGAACATATTGAATTCTGGACGTATTATGAACACGATCAAGATGGCCTTCGGGGTCGGGGATTTGGACTGTCGGCGCGTTGCGGTGATCGGCGCGGGCAATATGGGCGGCGGGATCGCGGCACAGTTTGCGAATGCGGGGATTGCCGTCGATCTGCTGGACCGGGTGGGGCCGGATGAGGCGCGCAATGCGCCCGCCGAACAGGGCCTCGCGCAACAGATTGCGCGACAGGCCTTCATGGGAGAGGCGCCCGTCGGTTTCGTGCGGGTCGGTAACACCGAAGATCACCTGGAGCGGGTGGCAGAGGCGGATTGGATCGTCGAGGTCATTCTTGAAGACCTCGATCTCAAGCGCGCGCTTTACGAACGGATCGAACCTTTGCGCAAACCCGGCGCGATTGTGTCGTCGAACACCTCGACCATTCTGCGGGAGCGGTTGATCGAGGGGCGCAGCGCAGCGTTTCAGGATCATTTCCTGATCAGCCATTTCTTCAACCCGCCGCGGCGCATGGCTCTTTTGGAACTGATCGGGGGTGACGACCGGGCGGCATTCGACCGCGCCGCCGAGATCGGGCGCAGGGCGCTTGGCAAGACCGTGATCGAATGCCGCGACACGCCGGGGTTCATTGCCAACCGACTGGGCTGCACCTGGCTCTCGGTGGCGGTGGTCGAGGCGCTCCGGCTTGGCCTCACGGTCGAGGAAGCGGATGCGGTGCATATGGCCTTTGGCGTGCCGCGCACCGGGGTGTTCGGCCTGCTCGATCTGATCGGGCTCGATGTGGTGAAACCGATCTGGGGGTCGCTGATGGCGGCGCTGCTCGAGACGGATGCGATCAATGGTTTCGATTTGCCGGGGCAGGGGGTGATCACGGACCTCGTGGCCGCCGGACGGTTCGGACGCAAGAGCCGCGCCGGGTTCTATCGCAAATCCGAAAGCGGTGGGATGGAGGCGCTCGATCTCGTCACAGGAGACTACCGCGCCCATAGCGGGTTCACGCAAAAAGACCTGCCGGGAGAAGGCCGCGATCTCGATCTGCTCCTGAACGAGGATACGGCGCCGGGTGCCTATGCGCGGGCGGTTCTGGCACAGGTGGTGGGCTATGCCCTGACCCATGCCGGGGAGATTGCGCCCTCTCTGAAGGAGACCGATCTGGGAATGGAGCTGGGCTATGCCTGGCGCGCGGGTCCGGTGGCGCTGTGGCGGGGGCTGAGCCCCGAGACGCAGGCGCGTCTGCGGGCCGAGATGCCCGAGGGCGTGCCGTTCGGGGCGCTGGCGGCCCCGGTCGTGCAGGGGGGCGAGACGGATCGGCTGAGCCGGGCGCAAGCCTCCGGCACACCCCTAGCGGGGAATGCCGCCGCCGCGCTTTGGGATTTGGGCGACGATGTGATCTGTCTCGACATCCGGAGCAAGATGCATGCGCTCGGCCCTGAGGTCTTCGACATTCTCGAAGAGGGGGTGAGCCGGTTGAACGGCGCTGCGCGCGGGATGATCGTTGGCAATCACAATCCGCGGGTGTTCTCCGCAGGCGCCGATCTGTCGCAGATGGTGGCGTGGATCGAGGCGGCGAAGTGGCCAGCGATCGAGGCCTTTATCACACGCGGGCAATCGGTTCTGGCGGCCTTGCGGACGGCCAACGCGCCCAGTGTCGCCGCGATGCGCGGGCTGGCGCTTGGCGGCGGCTGCGAACTGGCGATGCATTGCACCGGCACGGTGGCCCATGCCGAGACCCGGATCGGTCTGCCGGAACATCTCGTCGGGCTGGTGCCGGGCTGGGGGGGGGGTCGTCGTCTTCTGGACCGGGCACGCGCCGGTGTCGCAAGCGAGGCAGAGCTTGCGGATCGCATCGCGCTGGCCTTCCGGGCCGCCACGCTGGAGACACCCGCCGCCTCGGCGCGCGAGGCGGGGGCGCTGGGGCTTCTGGACCCGTCCCAGCCGGTGGTCATGCATGAGGGCGACGTCTTTGCGGCTGCGCTCGCGCATCTCGATGGGCTCTCGCCGGGCGGGAGCGTCCATCCGCCGGTGACGTTGCGTCTTGAGCCGCAGGCCGTTCTGGACCACCTGCTCGCAGACCGTAAAACTGCACGGGACGACGGGGCGCTGAGGCAAAACGCATTCGAGATTCAGAGCCGCATTGCAGACATTTTCGCCAGAGGAGGTGGCGGGCTGTCGGACGCCGATCTCGCGTCCTTTGAATGCGACGCTTTCATGGCGCTCACCAAAACCCCGGAAACGCTTGCGCGGATCCGGCACATGCTGCGGAGCGGGAAACCGCTTCGGATATGAGCACGGGGGGCCGCACGGCCCCGCCCTACGAGAATTCCACGGAGGAGGACATCCGAATGAAAGATACGATTTACGATCTGGGCCTGGACCAGACGCCCGCGAATTACGTTCCGATGACGCCGGTGAGCTTCATGGCCCGCACGGCGCATATCTACCCTGAGCGCACGGCTGTCGTGTATGGCGATGTGCGCCGGAGTTGGGCGGAAACCTATGACCGCTGCCGCCGCTTTGCCAGTGCGCTGGTGAAACGCGGCTATGGGCGGGGCGATACGATTTCCATCTTCGCGACCAACATCCCGGAGATGTACGAGGCGCATTTCTCCGTCCCGATGGCGGGCGCTGTGCTCAATGCGATCAATACGCGTCTCGATGCCGAGGCCGTGGCCTTCATTCTGAACCATGCCGAAACCAAGGTGTTCATCGTCGATCCGGAACTGTCGGAAGTGGCCGCGCAGGCGGTCAAGATGACGGGGCGCGACGACATTCTCGTGCTCGACATTCTGGACGACAGTTTTGAAGGCGGCGTGCGGGTCAGCGCGCTGAGCTATGACGATGTGCTGGCCGAGGGCGACGCGGATTTCATGTGGGCGCCGCCGAGGGACGAATGGGACGCCATTTCGCTCAACTACACGTCCGGCACGACCGGCAACCCGAAGGGCGTCGTGTACCATTACCGCGGCGCGCATCTCAATGCGCTGTCGAACATCGTGATGTGGGAAATGGGCAATGCGCCGGTCTATCTCTGGACCCTGCCGATGTTCCATTGCAACGGCTGGTGTTTCCCCTGGACCATCGCGGCGGCAGCGGGCACGGCGGTGTGTCTGCGCGCGGTGCGCGAAGAGCCGATTTTCGAGTTGATGAAGACAGAGAAGGTCACAAATTTCTGCGGCGCGAGTGTGGTTCTGGCAATGCTGGTTCATGCGCCGGAAGAACTGAAAAAGGGCCTTCAGGCCGGGATCAAGGTGCTGACCGGCGGGGCTCCGCCGCCCGCGATTATCATCGAGAAGATGGAAGCGCTCGGCTTCGACGTGACGCATGGCTACGGTCTGACCGAAACCTATGGCGCTGCCGTGATCTGTGCCTGGCACGACGAATGGGATGCGCGGACGGCTTCTGAGCGCGCGGCTCTGAAAGCGCGTCAGGGCGTGCGCAATCTGGCGGCCGAAGGTCTCATGGTGGCCGATCCCGAGACGCTCGCGCCGGTGCCGTGGGACGGTGAGACCATGGGCGAGATCTTCATGCGCGGTAACAACGTGATGAAGGGGTATCTCAAGAACCCGTCGGCTACCGACAAGGCGTTCCGGGGTGGCTGGTTCGCCAGTGGCGACATCGGGGTGATGCACCCGGACGGCTATGTCCAGCTCAAGGACCGCTCCAAGGACATCATCATCTCGGGCGGCGAGAACATCAGTTCGGTCGAGGTCGAGGACGTGCTGTTCAAGCATCCCGAGATCATGGAAGCTGCGGTAGTTGCGCGCCCGCATGAGAAATGGGGCGAAACCCCCTGTGCTTTCGTCACGCTCAAGGCCGGGGCCACGGTGACCGAGGCCGAGGTGATCGCCTATTGCCGCCAGAACATGGCGCATTTCAAGGCGCCGAAAACCGTGATCTTCGGCCCGCTGCCGAAAACCTCGACGGGCAAGGTGCAGAAATTCGTGCTGCGCGAACAGGCGCGGGCGCTGGAATTGCAAAGCTGACGGGGTGTCGGCGGATATGAGACGGGCGGGCCGGACATGGCCCGCCCCTGACCTGCGCAACAGGCGCAATCAATGGAGAAGACAATGACAGATATCGTGGTGCTGGACGGGGCGCGGACGGCGATCGGGACCTTTGGCGGATCGCTTGCGGGCACCTCGCCGATCGAGATGGGAACCATCGTGGCGAAAGAGGCGCTGGCGCGTTCCGGTGTCGAGGGCGGCCAGATCGAAACCGTGGTGTTCGGCCATGTGATCAACACCGAACCGCGCGACATGTATGTGAGCCGGGCGGCGTCTGTGGGCGCGGGCGTGCCGAACGAGGCGCCTGCGATGAACGTCAACCGGCTCTGCGGCTCGGGGCTTCAGGCCATCGTCTCGGCGGCGCAATCGCTGATGCTGGGGGACGCTTCCTTCGCGCTTGCGGGGGGCAGCGAGAACATGAGCCGCGCGCCCTATATCCTGCCCGCCTTGCGCTGGGGGCAGAAAATGGGTGACACGGGCGCGACCGACATGATGCTCGGGGCGCTGAGCTGCCCGTTCGGCACCGGGCACATGGGGATCACGGCGGAGAATGTCGCCTCCGAATACGGCATCACCCGCGAGGCCCAGGACGCCTTTGCGGTGCAAAGTCAGGAACGCGCGCTCAAAGCCATCGAGGCAGGCCATTTCAAGTCACAGATCGTGCCGGTCGAAGTTCGGGTGAAACGCGACATGGTGGCTTTCGACACCGATGAACACCCCAAGGCCAGCACGCTTGAGAGCCTCGCCAAACTGCGTCCGGCCTTTCAAAAGGACGGCTCTGTGACGGCGGGCAATGCCTCCGGCCTCAACGACGGGGCGGCGGCGGTGGTGCTGGCGACGGCAGAGGCCGCGTCCGGGGCCGGGCTGAAACCGCGCGCGCGCATCCTCGGATATCACGTCGCGGGCGTGCGCCCGGAGGTCATGGGCACTGGCCCGATCCCGGCGGTTCAGGGGCTTTTGACCCGCACCGGCCTGTCGCTTTCCGATTTCGACGTGATCGAGTCGAACGAGGCCTTCGCGGCACAAGCTTTGGCGGTCAGCAATACGCTCGGCATGGACAATGCCAAGGTGAATCCGAACGGCGGCGCGATTGCGCTGGGCCACCCGATCGGGGCTTCGGGGGCGATCCTGTTCATCAAGGCACTCTACGAATTGGAACGCACCGGCCAGAAACGCGCGCTGATCACCATGTGTATCGGCGGCGGTCAGGGGATTGCTCTGGCGATCGAAGCTCTGTGACGGCGACGTGAGACAAAACGGGGCGCGCGTGGCGGGCCCCGTTCGCCACATCTGCGGGTGTGGCCAAAATCAAAGGATAATTTCATGCACACCATCGACACCAGCCGTCTGGCTCCGATCCCGATTGACGAACTGAGAACCCTGTCCGGGGTCGAGCTGTTCAAACGCGTCATTGCCGGAGACCTGCCCGCGCCGCAGGTTTGCGGTGTCGCCAATGAATGGATGCTCGAAATCGAAGAGGGCCGTGCGCTTTGGGAGGCCAGCCCGCCTGCGAATTTCGTCAACCCGATGGGCGGCGTGCACGGCGGTTGGGCGATGACGGTGCTCGACACGGCGCTGGGCTGTGCAGTGCATTCGATGCTACCGGCGGGCATCGGCTACACGACCATGGAGGTCAAGACCAATCTGACGCGCGCGCCGAAAGTCGGTGAACGGTATCTCTGCGAAGGCAAGATCCTCACCGCCGGTCGCCGCACCGCGACGGCTGAGGCGAAGCTGCTCGACGGGCAGGACCGGGTTGTCGCCTTCGGCACCACGACCTGCCTGATCCTCGAGTTTTGAGGCGCTGCGGCGCATCGGTCGGGGCAAGATTCGGGGGCGGTGTCAGGTCGCGAACGGGTGCAGACCCGCGCCTTCGCTGAGCGTCCTCGTCGCGGCGCACGGGATGCGCGGTCATGTGAATTGCAGGTAGGATGGGAAATCCGAGGGCGGTGGCAGGATCGCGGTGATCTTCAGTTGCGCAATCGTGCGGTCACGCGCTTTTTTCAGATGCATCGCCAACATGCTTTGCGCCGCTTTGACGGAGCCGGAGAGAGCCAGTTCGATCACCTGGCCAAGCTCCAGGATGGATTGCGTGTCTGGTGGCAGTCCGAGCGAAAAGAACGCGGCCTGGCAGGCCTCCAGCGCCAGTCGGTTGTTCGACGCGTAATTGGCCAGGTCTTCGTTGGGTGTGCTCAGCACCACCATCTCAAAGAAACGCCGGTCGAGTGAAAACCATTGCGCCGGCGTCGGTGCGGTTTGGTCGCAAAGGGCACGAATTTCCTCCGCCAGGTCGCGCAATTGCCTGGTCGGAAGTTTCGCCGAAGACAGCGCCGCCACCTCCAGAATGCCACGCAACTCGTATTTGTCCTTGATCTTTTTCGAGGTCAGCGGTTCGACGATCCAGCGCGAGGTGCGGTTCTTGTGGACAAGGCCGCGCTCCTGGAGACGTCCGAGCACATCGCGGATGATCGTGCGCGAGACACCGTATTCCTCTGCCATCTGCACCTCGACAATGCGGTAGCAGCCGAACACCGGACAACGTGTGACGTAATAGGCGACATCGTCATAGACCCGCAGCCAGCTCGGCTTTCCGGCACTGCCGTCGAGCATGCTGAGGTCAAGTTCGATCTGACGCAGGTCTTCGCGTTTGGGGTCATGTGTCGTGCCCGAGACCACGAAGCCACGCCCCGAAAACCGCTGAACACCGCCTTCGTCCTCGAGGATTTCCAGGGCGCGTTTGACCGTCGCGCGCGACATGTCGAGCCGTTCGGACAGTGCGCTCTCTTGCAGAACGAGGCCGGGATAGAGGTAGCCCTGGGCAATATTGTTGCGAATGAGTTCGGCCGCCAGTTCGAAAAGAGGCGCGCGCTTGTCACTGTCGTCGCTGCTGCGGGACGTGGCTTCGGTAACGGTCATCATAGCCTCTTTCCGTGAATCTTCTCCTGACAATAGGTGGCTGCTGGAATGGTTGGAAGCAATTTGTTTTTGAATACAGAAAATCGATAAGTTGAAAAACTCGTCGTCTCAAATTTTCCTTCTGATCAAAAAAATAGCTAAATTGTCTAATTATAGGGCAAAAATCTGAAATCCCTATCGCGCGATGCGTGTAAAAATGATTTTTGGAATGCAAAAGTCATTTTTTGCTTTGCTGACTCGAATGAATTGATGTTTGTATCAAGAAAATCGAAAAACTCGACGCGGGGAATATTCAGTGCTGACTCTCAATCAGGTAAGTCGCCGATATGGCGGTGCGACGGCCTTGGATGGCGTGGACTTCGTCGTTCCGGAAAACACCTACATGGCCCTGTTGGGGGCGTCCGGGGCAGGCAAGACGACGTTGTTGCGTCTCATCGCGGGGTTCGAAGAGCCGGATCAGGGCACGATCTCTCTGAACGGCGCGCGCATCGACGGACAGCCTTCGCATCTGCGTGACATCGGTTTCGTGTTTCAGAACTTCGCGCTGTTTCCGCATCTGACCGTGGCGGAGAACGTCGCCTTTGGGCTGCGTCACCGCGCCCATGCGCCCCTGACCAATGAGGCCGAGATCAAGGACCGCACCGATGCCGCTCTGCAGTTGGTCGGTCTGACCGGATTTGGGCATCGGGGCGTCAGCGCGATTTCCGGCGGTCAAAGACAGCGCGTCGCGCTGGCCCGCACCTTGGTGTGTGAGCCGCGGATCGTTCTGCTTGATGAACCGCTCGGCGCGCTCGACGCCAACCTGCGGTCGCGGATGTGCGACGAGCTGAAGGCGATCCGTGAACGGCTTGGCGTCAGCTTCCTGCATGTCACCGGCTCCGAGACCGAAGCGCTTACCATGGGGGATCAGGTCGCCGTGCTCGCCAACGGGCGGATCATGCAATCGGATGCGCCGGACACCTTGTTCAGCCATCCCGGCAATGCCGAGGCCGCGCGCCACCTCAATGCCTGGAATATTTTCGACGCCGGTCTTTGTCGTGGTGACTTGCGGCAGGGTCCGATTGCCGTGCGTTTCGACCAAATCGACGTGAGCGCCAAAGGCACCGCCCCGTCCGCGCGCCCGTCGTTGCACGCCACCTATCTCACCGGCGAATTCAACGGGCCGACCGCCTTGTCATTCTTCCGCGCCGCAGACGGCACCCTCTTGCAGGTCGTCGATCACCTCAGCCAGCCACGCCTTCCCGATCTGGTCGAAGGCCAAGGCTATGACCTTCATTTCGCAGCCGATGCCCTGCGCCAATTCCACGGAGCCGCCTGATGACTGCCCTCACGACGGACACCCCGTCCACCACCACCCATTCCCCCGCTGAGCTTCGCGAGAAAAAGGACCGTCGTCGCGCCATCGCGCTTTTGACGCCGGGGCTTTTGTGGATGACCCTCTTCATGGTCCTGCCCATGGCCATGGTGATCTATGTGTCCTTCTGGACCCAGACCACCTTCTCCGTAAACTCGACCCTGACCACGGCCAGCTGGGAGCGGTTCCTGAGTTCCGCGACCTATCTGGGCGCGATCTGGACCACCTTGCGGATCTGGGTCATCGTGCTGATCGCGACCATCGTGGTGGGCTATCCGGTGGCTTTGTTCATCGGGCTTTTCGTGCGCAACAAGACGCTTCAGACCGCGCTCTTGGTGGCCTGTGTGATCCCGTTCTGGACCTCGTTCCTGATTCGCGTCATCGCTTGGCGTCCGATGCTCGGCACCGAAGGCGCGATCAACGTGATCCTGATGAAACTCGGGATCATCCATGAGCCGCTGACCTTTCTGTTGTTCTCCGAATTCTCCGTCCTCGTCGGCATGACCCAGATCTACTGCGTATTCATGGTTGGGCCGATCACCTTCATGCTGGGCCGGATCGACATCTCCGTGATCGAAGCTGCGCGGGATCTCGGCGCCTCTTTCGGGACGATTTTCCGCCGCATCATCCTGCCGCTGTCGCTGCCGGGGGTCATGGTCGGGTCGATCTTTGTCTCCGTCATGGTGCTGGGCGAGTTTGCCACCGCCGCCTCGCTGTCGGGCCGCAAGACCAACCTCTTGGGCAACATCATCGTGAGCCAGGTGGGCTCTCTCAAATGGGCCTTCGCCGCCGTCGCCGGTGTGGTTCTCACCATCATCATCACCGCCGTGATCGCGCTCGCGCTGCGTCTCGTCGATCTGCGAAAGGAAATGTGAGCCATGGAATCCCGTATCCTGCGCCCGACGCTCGCCCTTTATACCGTCCTCTTTCTGCTGTTTCTTTATGGGCCGATGATCGTTCTCACGATCCTGTCGTTCCAAAGCGCCGATGGCGGTCCGCAATTCCCGATCCGCGAATGGTCCGTCTACTGGTATGAGCACCTCTTGGGCTTTGCCGAAACCTCCCGCGTCTCGCAGCTTCCGGTGGGCGATAGCCTGCTGCGCTCGATCGTGCTGGCTTTCATGACCACCGTGGTCTCGACCGTTCTGGGCGTCATGAGCGCCGAAGCCTTCCGCACCCGGTTCAAGGGCTCGGGTCCGGCGTTTTACCTGATCATCCTCGGCATGATGGTGCCCGGCGTTTTGGTGGGGCTTGGCATGGCGCTTTTGTCCAACACTCTGGGCATCGCCCGGGCGTGGTGGGGCACCTCTTTCGTGCTGCATGTGGTTTACACATACCCCTTCGCCTTCCTCGTGATGCTGGCCATTTTCAACCGGTTCGACCGCACCGTCGAAGAAGCTTCGCTCTCCTTGGGGGTAAGCCCGGCACAGACCTTCCGCCGCGTGACCTTCCCGATCATCTTCCCCGGCGTGCTTTCCGCCATGCTGTTTTCCTTCACGCTCAGCTATGACGAATTCGCCCGCACGCTCTTCACCGCAGGTCGCGATCTGACGCTGCCGCTGGCGATCTACGGGACGTTCTCGGTCGAAATCTATCCCAACATCTTCGCCTTCGGTGTGCTCACGACGCTGTTCAGTTTCACCCTTCTGGTGATCTACGGCCTCCTGATGAAGCGCTTCACCGCAAAGGCCTCCCGTTATTCCGGTCAGGAGGACGCATGATGATCGCTCTCGTCACGGGCGCAGGCTCCGGCATCGGTGCGGCCATTGCGCTCCGCCTTGCCGCCGACGGTCACACAGTTGCCGTCAACGATCTCTCGCTTGAGGCCGCCAAGGCGACCGTCGAGAAAATCCACGCAGCCGGCGGTGTCGCAGGCGCCTATGCCGCCGATGTCAGCGATGAGGTCGCCGTCACAGAGATGGTCGATCTGATCACCGAAGATTTCGGCGCGCCGGAGATTTTGGTCAACAACGCGGGCTTTGGCCATCAGGCGCGGTTCACCGAGATCGAGCCCGCCATGTTCGACAAAATCTTCGCCGTGCATGTGCGGGGCAACTACCTCTGTACCCGTGCTTGCCTGCCCGCGATGCTCGAAAAAGGGCAGGGGCATATCGTCAACATCGCCTCGCAGCTCGGTCAAATCGGTGGGGTCGAACTGGTCCATTACGCCGGTGCCAAGGCCGCCGTGATCGGCATGACGAAATCGCTGGCCCGCGAGGTCTCGACCCAAGGCGTGCGTGTCAATGCCGTGGCGCCCGGACCGATCAACACGCCGCTCGTGGAGGCGCTTTCCGAGGAGTGGAAGACCGCAAAACGCGCGGAACTTCCGCTCGGGCGCTTTGGCTCTCCGGCGGAGATTGGCGGTGTCGTCTCCTTCCTCGTCTCTGACGATGCCGCTCTGTTCGTCGGGCAAACGCTCGGGCCGAACTCCGGCGACGTCATGTTGTGACCCCAGAAAATGGAAAGCTCTCAAATGGATAAACGTATTGTTCTCGTCACCGGTGCGGGCATCGGCATCGGTCGTGCGGCGGCTCTGGCCTTCGCGGCCAAGGGCGATCATGTGATCGTCACCGATGTGCTCGAAGACAAAGGCCAAGCGGTCGCAGCCGAGATCGAAGCGGCGGGCGGCAGCGCCGAGTTTCATGCGCTGAACGTGCGCTCGACCGAGGCGGCGGATGCGCTGGTTGGTGGTCTCAACGCGCGCTTCGGTGGCATCGATGTGATCGTCGCCAACGCCGGGATCGCGCTGCGTGTGCCGATGGCGGAGATGACCGACGAGACCTGGCACGAAACGCTCGACGTCGATCTCTACGGTATGATGCGGGTGATCCGTCCGGCGCTTCCGGCGATGAAAGAGGGCGCGTCGATCGTCTGCCTCTCCTCGATCATGGGGACCAACTACGGTTGGGACGAGCATGTGCATTACTCGACCGCCAAAGCAGGTGTGATCGGCATGATCCGTGGCCTCGCCGTCGAATTCGCCGCCAAGGGCATTCGCGTGAACGGTGTCGCCCCTGGCTATATCCGCACTGCGCAGCTTCTCAACCCGGGCCACAGCCTTGGCCCGGACGCCGCCGAGATCGCCTCGCCCTACATTCCGATGAAGCGTCTGGGCGAGCCCGCCGAGATCGCCAATGTCATCACCTTTCTTGCCTCCTCCGATGCGTCTTACCTCACCGGTCAGGTCATCACCGTGGACGGCGGGCTGACGCCCGGCCGCTACTGAGGTCGCCAACGAGGGGCGACGAACGCCCCCGCACTTCGCTCAATGTCACCACGTCATCAACAGGGAAAGACACCATGACTTTGAAATCCAACCGCCGTACCTTTCTGAAATACGGGGCCGCCGCGGGTGCCGCAGCCCTCGGCTCCGGTCTTCACCCGTGGTCGCGCATGGCCTATGCCGCCAACCGCGGCGATCAGGAGCTGCGCACCACCGGTCTGTCGACCACGGTGCAGGACCGCATCCTCGAGATGTTCAAGGCCCAGACCGGCGTCGGTGCCGTGTCCGGCACGCCGTCCACCTACCCGGATGCGCAGACCAAAATCCTCTCCGGCTCGTCTGATTACGACTGCTGGGAAATCATCGGCGAACGTCTTCCGGCGCTGATCGCGACAGACAACGTCGAACCCATTCCGGCGGCTGATTTGCCGAACTGGGCCTCGATCCGCGACACCTTCACCACCACCAATCCGAAATGGGATGCGCGCGCGCAAATCTCCGGTCAGATCTGGGCGGATGACGCCAAAACCCAGCTCTACATGGTGCCGGCGGTCTACAACTTTGACTCCATCGGCTATAATCCCGAGGTTCTCACCGACGAAGAAGCCAACACCTGGACTGCGCTGTTCGATGAGAAGTGGAAGGGCAAATCCGGTCTGAACGTCGATCCGCTCATCGCCATCGGTCAGGCCATCCTCGCCATGAACTCGCTCGGTCTGCTGGAAGCCAAGAACCCCGGCAACCCGACGATGGACGAGATCGACGAAGCGGCGAAGTTCCTGATCTCCAAAAAGAAAGACGGTCAGTTCCGTGCGCTTTGGGGTGATTTCGGCGAGCTCGTCAACCTGATGGCCTCCGGCGAAATGGTCGTCTGCGACGCATGGCAGCCCGCCGTCATGGCTGTCAAAGCCCAAGGTAAACCCGCCAAATACGCGACGCCGAAAGAAGGCACGCGCGGCTGGGCGATCGGGCCGTCGATGCTCAAAGGCACGCCGAACCGCGACGCCGTCATCGCCTATGCCAACTTCTGGCTGTCGGGCGAGCCGGGCATCGCGGTCACCGAACAGGGCTACTACTCGCCCTCGACCAACATCAAAGAGGCGATGGACCCCGACGCCTATGCCTTCTGGTACGAAGGGGCGCCGTGGAAAGGCGAAGCCGAGCGCGGCATCAACCCGGGCGATCTTCGCGATGGCGGCTCGCTCGAAGAGCGCGCGTCCAACGTCGCTTACTGGCACCAGTGGCCGGATGAATACGACCATCTGATCATGCGTTGGGACGAATTCCTGAACGCCTGATCCGAGTTGGCGGGCGGTCCATTCACCTCTTCCGGGCTGCCCGCCCATTTCCTGAACATATAACACGAAAGCTGATCGCCATGCTCTACGATCTCGAGCTGATTTCCGTCGGCAAAACCTATTCCGATGGCACCGTTGCTGTTTCCGACTTCGATCTGAAGGTGGAAAAGGGCGAATTCGTGGCCTTTCTCGGCCCGTCGGGCTGCGGCAAATCCACCACGCTGCGGATGATCGCCGGGTTCGAGGACATCACCAATGGCGAGGTCATGATGATGGGTCAGAACGTGACCCACATCCCGCCGGAAAAGCGTCCGACCTCGATGATTTTCCAAAACTACGCGCTTTTTCCGCATATGACGGTGCGCGAGAATGTCGCCTTTGGCCTCGACGTCAAAGGCACGCCCAAGGCCGAGCGCAACCGCAAGGTGGATCGCATCCTCGACATGTTCGATCTGGAGCAATTCGCGGATCGCAAGGCTGACAAACTGTCGGGCGGTCAGCGTCAGCGGATTGCATTGGCGCGGGGGCTTGTGGTTGAACCCGAAATTCTGTTGCTCGACGAACCTCTGGGCGCGCTCGACGCCAACCTGCGCCGGATCATCCAGAACGAATTGAAGCTGTTGCAGCGCGAGCTGGGCATCACCTTCATCTTCGTGACCCACGCGCAATCCGAAGCTTTGGGCCTGTCGGACCGTGTCGTCGTCATGTCAAACGGTGTGGTCGAACAAATCTCCGCCCCGCGCGAGCTGTATCGTCGACCGCAAACGCCCTTTGTCGCGGATTTCATCGGCTCGAACACGGTGTTCGAAGGTACGGCCAAAGGCGCGGCGGGCACCGGTTTCGGTATGATCGAGACCCCCTACGGCATGATGAAAGGCGTAGGCCAAGGCGATGAGACCCTCGCGGTCGTTCCCGCCGAAGCCTTCCGCATCGCGCCGCTGCACACGCCGGACGAGATTCGCATCGACGGCGTTCTGGCCGAACGGCATCTCGTCGGCGCGGTCGGGCATCTCAAGGTTCGCCTGCCAGGCGAGCGCGACGTCGCCGTCGAAGTCAGCGCCGATCGCCCCGAAGTGCGCGCCCTGACGCTTGGGGCACCGGTCACCCTCGGGATCGACCCAGCCTCCATCACCCTCATTCACGCTTAATCATCCAACAGGAGACTTATCCAATGGCAAAAGAAATTCTCGTCGGTTTCGGGATTGATGTTGACGCCGTGGCTGGCTGGCTCGGCTCCTACGGCGGCGAAGACAGCCCCGATGACATTTCCCGCGGCATGTTCGCGGGCGAGGTCGGCTCGATCCGTCTGCTCGACCTGTTCGACAAGCTCGGCATCAAGACGACGTGGTTCATCCCCGGCCATTCCGTCGAAACCTTCCCGGAGCAGATGAAAGAGGTCGCCAAACGCGGCCACGAGATCGGCATTCACGGCTACAGCCACGAAAACCCGATCGCCATGACCCCGGAGCAGGAAGAGGCGGTTCTCGACAAATGCATCGGCCTGATCACCGAGCTGTCCGGCAAACGTCCGACCGGTTATGTGGCGCCGTGGTGGGAATTCTCGCCTGTGTCCAACGAGTTGCTTTTGAAAAAAGGCATCAAGTATGACCACTCGCTGATGCACAAGGATTTCGAACCCTACCGCGTGCGCGTGGGCGACAGCTGGACCAAGATCGACTACGCGGGCAAGCCGGAAGACTGGATGAAGCCCTTGGAGCGTGGCGAGGAAACCGATCTGATCGAGATCCCGGCCAACTGGTACCTCGACGACCTTCCTCCGATGATGTTCATCAAGAAATCGCCGAACTCGCATGGCTTTGTGAACCCGCGCGACATCGAACAGATGTGGCAGGACCAGTTCGACTGGGTCTATGAAAACATGGATTACGCGGTCTTCCCGATCACCATCCACCCCGACGTCTCCGGCCGTCCGCAGGTGCTTTTGATGCTCGAACGTCTGTTCAAGCATATGGCCTCGCATGAGGGCGTCAAATTTGTCACCATGAACGAGATGGCGGACAATTACGACGCGAAATTCCCACGCGGCTGACTCCTCGTGGGTTCACTGGGCGGACGGCCACCCCTGTGCCGTCCGACTTTTTCGACGGTTTTGAGAGGAGCGGAGCATGTGTTCCCTGTGCGGTATTCTCGGGTGTGACGATCACTGGACCAACGCGATTGCGCGGCCGGGCGTCTACACACGCAACCACGATATGCCCGCCCGTCGGGCCGAGGCCGCGCGGCGCATGAAAGCCGCGAATGACATTCTCTCTTACCGCCGTGTCAAACTCGATGTCTGGCAGGGGCGGTCCTATGTCGTGACCTCTCCGACCGGGGCGTCGAGCGTGTTTGAGGCGCTGTCGCATCTCTGGCCCGAGGCCGAAGCCCTCGCAGGCCGCGACTTTGATCCGCTTGATGATGCGTTGATTTCCTGGATGGAAGCGCGAGGTGACGCATGACGCCTGTTATTCTGCTCACCGGCTTTCTGGGTTCCGGCAAAACCACGCTGTTGCAACGTCTGCTGCAAGACCCGTCTATGGCGGGGGCGGCGGTGCTGATCAACGAATTCGGTGAGGTGGGGCTGGATCACCATCTTCTGGATCGGATCGACGACAATGTGATCCTGCTGAAATCCGGTTGTATCTGTTGCACCGTGCGCGGCGAGGTGGCCGAAGCGCTCGGCAATCTCGACAGCCTGCGGGCGCGGGGCGAGATCGCTTTTGACCGCGTGGTGATCGAGACCACCGGGCTGGCCGATCCTTATCCGGTGTTGCAGACCCTGACCGCACATCCGGTGCTGCGCTCGCATTTCACCAATGGCGGCGTGCTGACCACGGTCGATGCCGTCAATGCGCGGCTTCAGGTCGAGCATCGCGCCGAAGCCGTCCGCCAGATCGCGGCGGCGGATCGCATTGTGTTGACCAAGACCGACCTGGCGGAACCGGGGCAGGATCAGGCGCTGCGCGACCGTCTGGCCCGGATCAACCCGGCGGCGCGGATCGTGAACAGCGAGGCGCCGGTGGCGGAGATCCTTGGCGGCTTTGGTCCGGCGGCCTTTGCCGAGGGGCTGGTCGGCAGGGAAGCACATGGTCACATCTGCGGGCCGGACTGTGGTCATGAGAGCCACAATCACGCCCATCACCACCATGCGTCTCACGCGGCGCATCATCATGACGATGTCCTTGGCGTGACAAGCTTTTCTCTCGTCATCGAAGATGAGATCAATTGGACTATGTTCGGAACCTGGCTTACACTGTTGCTGCATAAGCATGGCGATAGGATTTTCAGGGTGAAGGGTATTTTGGCGCTCGAAGGCGAAGACAGACCGATCGCGATTCACGGCGTGCAGCATCTTGTGCATGCGCCCACGCATATGACGCACTGGCCGGACGGGCCGCGCCAGTCGCGCATCGTCTTTATTCTCGAAGGGCTGTCGCCCGAACAGATCCGTCGCAGCTTTGCCGCGTTCATGGGGCTCTCCGGCGTCCGGGCCGCCGCGTGATGACGGAACCGCTTCGCATTCTCACCACGGAAATTCAGCCCTGGCGCTTTCTCAAGGACCGCGCCGAGGCGGATCTGGGCTTTCCGCTCGAATTCATCGAGATGGATTTCAACAGTGCGCAACGCACGGCCGCGCTCGATCCGTCACGCTATGACGTCTACGATCAGTGTTTCCACAACCTCGACATCGTCTGGTATTGGCGCGCTGTGCAGGCCATCGACACCCGCCGGATCACCCATTGGGACGATCTCGACGAGCTGTCGCGGATCATGGGGACAAGCGGGCGTCAGGCGCTGGGCGATGTGCCCGCTTCGCGCCTCTTCGTGCAGCACGACATGACGCTCTCGGACAGCCCGAGTGGGCGGATTTCCATGCTGCCGACTTTCTACAACTTCGACAGTTTCGGGGTGGAGACCGAAGGGCTGGACGTCGACCGCGACATCCGAAGCTGGGCGGCGCTTCTGGACCCGCAATGGGCGGGGCGGGTTTCTTTGGTCGATGAGCCGGCGATCGGTCTCTTCGATCTGGCGCTGGCTCTGTCGGCCTCGGGGCAGATGGAATTCGAGAACATGGGCAATATGTCCGTGGCGGAAATCGACGCCCTCGTTGAGCATGGCAAGAGCCTCATTCATGCCGGACATTTGAGCCCCTTCTGGCTGCGCGCCGATGAACCGGTCGAGCGGTTTATGAGCGGCGAGTTGAAACTCGCCTCGATCTGGTCGCCGACGATTGTCGAAATGAAACGCCGCGGCATTCATGTGCGCCAGGCCCGCCCGCTCGAAGGCTACCGCGCCTGGCATGGCGGCATGTGCCTGTCGCGTCTGTTGAAGGACGACAAACTCGACCGGGCCTATGACTGGCTGAACTGGTATCTCGATGGCTACGCGGGGTCGGTCGTGGCGCGTCAGGGCTATTACATGTCCGTGCCGGACCGCGTGAAAGCCCATATGTCCGAGGCGGAATGGGATTATTGGTATGAGGGCCTTCCGGCATCGCAAGACCTTGTTGACGTGGCCGGGCGTCCGGCGATCCGCGCGGGTGAAACCCGCTCTGGCGGGTCACGCAGGGACCGCGCGCATCACATCGCGATCTGGAATTCGACCATGGACGAACATAATTACGTCGTGCGCCGCTGGAACGAGCTGGTCGATCTGGCCGCCGCGAAAGGCCGTGCGCAACGTCGCGCCAGTTAGCGCATCTCTCTTGGAATTTCTGAACACGGAAAGACACCGATGAAACATGTCGTCCTGATCGCCACGGGCGGAACCATTGCCTCCGCCGCCGATAAAACCGCCGGTGCCGTCAATGCCGGGCTGAGCGGTGAAACCTTGCTGGCAAGCCTGCACCAGCCGCTTGAAGGCATCTCCGTCACGGTCGAGAATTTCGAGGCGGCGGGCAGCTATGCGCTCGATCTGGTGACCATTCACCGGCTTTGTGGCCGGATCGACGAGGTGCTCGCCGGGGACGATGTGGACGGCGTTGTCGTCACCCATGGCACCGACACGATGGAGGAAAGCGCGTTTCTCGCCTGGCTTCTGGTCAAAAGCGACAAGCCCGTGGTCTTCACCGGCGCACAGCGCCATGCCGGTCAGCCAGACACAGACGGCCCGCGCAACATCCATGACGCGATCTGTGCCGCCGGCTGCGCCGATCTGACGGGTGTCGGCGCCGTGATCCTCTTCGAGGGCGACATCCATGGCGCGCGCTATGTGACCAAGGCGCATACCTCCCGCGTCGACACCTTCCGCTCCGTGGGCTTGGGCAAATTCGGCGAGGTCGATCACGGGATCGTCCATCTCTACACCCGTCCGGCCAAGGCCCGCGTGGTGCTGGAGACCCCTGCGCTCGACCGGGATGTCGAGTTGATCGGGTTGGGCCTCGGGACTTCGCCCCGGCTGATGGAACTGGCGGGGCAGGCGGGCGCGACGGGGGTCGTGTTGTCCGCCTTCGGGCGCGGCAATGCCCCCAGAGGCTTTGGCGATGCCACGGCGCGTCTCGTCACCTCGGGATGCCCGGTCGTGGTGGCGTCCCGCTGTCACGAGGGGCGCACGCAGGCGATCTATGGCAAGGACAGCGGTGGCGTGATGCTGGTGGCCCAAGGCGCGCTTCTGGCGGGGGATCTTTCCGCAGTAAAGGCGCGCCTGCTGCTCTCGGCTCTTCTGGGCAAGGGGCTGTCGGGCCCCGATCTTGCCGGGGCCTTTGCCGCAATTGCCGAGGCCTGAGCGCCGCTGACGCCCCTCAGAGGTTGCGGGCGATGCGGGCCGTCACGACGGTGTTGAGGGTTTCGAGTTGCTTGGCCTTGTCGGCCTGCGCCACCGCGTCCAGAGCACGAATGTCGTCCTGAAAGGCGGTGAAATTCCGGTCGAGTTCTTCGCCCGACAGGGGTTGACGCTCGTGCCGCTCGACGAAGTTTTCTGCCGTCGTGGCAAGGAAATAGAAGGCTGTGGCATGATCCGGTTCCTCGAGCGCGCGCGCGAAGGCGGCTTTCGAAGCGGCGGCATAGGCGTGGATGCCACGGCCTTTTTCGGTGATCAGATCGAGGAGGAAAGTGTACATTCGGTGTCTCCTTAAAACATCGCAGAGGGTTAGAACGTCAGGCTGCGTGCGCCACCATGGGCGGCAGACCAGTCGAGCGGGGTATCGAGAAACTCGGCGATAATATCGCGTTGTTCCGGGGTGAAACGGTCATGAGCGCGGGCCACGTCGAGAATGTCTTTCCAGGTGGCGAGTGCATGAAGGCGAATGTCGGCGCGTGCCATCGCATCGCGGGTTTCGGGGAAGATGTCGTACTGAAACAGCATGAAGACGTCCTCAACGACCAGCCCCGCCGCCCGAAGCGCCTCGCAGAACCGCAGTTTCGAGGCGCCGTCGGTGGTCAGGTCCTCCACGAGAAGCACGCGCTGACCGGTCTCCCACAGCCCTTCGATCTGCGCTTCGGGGCCAAACCCCTGTGCGCGTTTGCGAACGTATTGCATCGGCAGGCCGGTCTCGGCGGCGATCCAGGCGGCAAAGGGAATGCCGGCGGTTTCGGCACCTGCGATGGCGTCGATCCGGTCGCGCCCGATCTCCGCGTCGATCACCTCGGTGGCAAATCCCATAAGCTTTTCGCGCACGGCAGGGACGGAGATGACTTTGCGCACGTTGATATAGACCGGGCTTGCGATGCCCGATGACAGGATAAAAGGTCGCTCCCCCGCGATTTCGACGGCGCGAATGTCGAGAAGGGCAAGTGCCGTGCGCCGGGCGAAATCGGCACGGGTTTCGGGGCTCAAGGGCATATGTGGCGGCATGGATTTCGGGTCCTTCATGAGGTGGCCTCCAGACAGGTGGCGAGGATGTCCACGCCCACCATGAAATCGGCAATTTCCATCGCCTCGTCGGGGTTGTGTGAGCCGTTGCGGTTGCGCACGAAGACCATGCCGGAGGGCACGCCCGCCTGTGCGAAGACCGCCGCGTCATGGCCGCCGCCCGAGGCCATGGAAAACGCCTCGCCGCTGACCCGCGCCATGGCCTTTTCCAGCGCCTTGACCAGTGTCGGGTCCATGAGCGCCGGGGCGACGGCGACCTCCGGGCCAAGCTCGAAGCGTACGCCGCGGGAGCGCGCGATGTCGGCCATTTCACCCTTGAGATAGGCGCGCATCCGGTCGAGCGTTTCGGTATCCTGCGAGCGGATGTCGAGGGAAAATCCGATCTCGTCGGGGATGCGTGCGATGGCATGGCGGGTCGGATCTGTGCCGACGACGCCCGAGGTCAGCACGAGGTCCTGACCGGTGTTGAGCAGGTGCTGCCAGGTGCCGTCGAGCCGGTGCATCAACTCGGCAAAGGCCAGCACCGGGTCATGGCGATAGGCGCGCGGCACGGCGCCGGAATGCCCGGCCTGACCGATGCAGCGACTGTCGCGATAGCGGAAATTGCCGCGAATGCCGGTGACGACGGCGGCGGGGATGTTGCGTTCGACCAGAAGCGGACCCTGTTCGATATGCAGTTCAAGATAGGCTTCGATCCGGCTCAGATCGCAGAGCGGCCGATGCGCCTTGACCGGTGCTGTGTCGATGCCGAGGTCTTCGAGATGCGCGCTGAGTGGCCGACCGTCGCCTTTATGTGCGGCGTTGAATTCCCCCTCGGGCAGAGTGCCGGTCAAAAGTTTCGAACCGATGTAACAGGCCCCGAACCACGCGCTTTCCTCGCCGCGCATGGCGAGAACCTTGACCGGGCGGGACAGGTGGCGCTGCCCCCGGCGCGCGGCAATGAGGACGATCAGCCCGGCGATCACGCCCGAGAGCCCGTCGTAATTCCCGCCCATGGGGACGCTGTCCACATGGCTTCCGATCACCGTGAACCTTTTGGCGATCTCATGTTCCGGAAGGGAAAACAACAGGTTGCGGCCTGCATCTTCTGTAACGCACAAGCCTTCCGCCCGGGCGCGGGCAGCGAGATAGTCCAGCGTTTTGGTCTCGGTCTCGGAGAAGGCCGGGCGGCTGACGCCCGCCTTGTCGCGGGACAGTGCGCGGATGTCCTCGAACATCTCGGCCGCCAAGATCGAAAGCTCCTCTGTGCGGTGATGTTTCATTCGAACACCCCGGCCTCGGGGGCTTCGATACAGCCGATGATCTCATCGAGAGAAGAGATGCCCTGCGCGGTCATCCAGTCCCCAAGCTCCGTGATGAGGCGGGCCATGACGGTCGGAGACTGGAAGGTGGCCGTGCCGATCTGCACCGCGCGCGCCCCTGCGATGAGGAATTCCAGAACATCGTCGCGCGTGGAAATCCCGCCGCAACCGATCACCGGGATCTCGCAGGCGCGCGCGCATTGATAGGTCATCCTGAGCGCGATGGGTTTGATCGCGGGGCCGGACATGCCGCCCATGACATTGCCGAGACGCGGGCGACGCGTGCCGATGTCTATGGACATGCCCAGCATGGTGTTGGCGGTGACAAGCGCGTCGGCGCCCGCGTTTTCGGCGGCGCGGGCCACCTCGACCGGCTCGCCGGTGTTGGGCGTGAGTTTCGCCCAGAGCGGCAGGTCGGTCTCCGCCCGCAGACGGGTGACGACCTCATGCGTGGTGTCCGGGCGCATGGCGAAGGCGTTGCCGTCGGCTTCGATATTCGGGCAGGAGATATTCGCCTCGATCGCGGCGACGCCCGGCAGGCTGACCGCGGAACACAGTCTTGCGAACTCATCCATGGAATGCGCCGAGATCGACACCACGAGAGGGGCTTTGAACCCAGCCCAATAGGGCAGCATCTCATCGCGGAAATAGTCGATGCCCTTGGAGGGGATGCCGATGGCGTTGATCATGCCCGATTGCATGTCACAGACCCGCGGAGTCGGATTGCCCGCACGGGTGCCGTGCATGATGGTCTTGAGCACATGCGCGCCCAGCACATCGAGGTCGAAGACATCGGCGAGGTCTTCGGAAAACGTGCCGGAGGCGGGCATGATCGGGTTCTTGAGCGTCAGCGCACCGATCCGGGCGCTAAGATCAGGAGTGTGCAGGTCTTTCATTAGATCGCCTCCGAAATCGGGAACACCGGGCCTTCGCGACAGACGCGGCGTTGAATGATGCGGTCGCCGACCCGGAAGCTGCGCACGCAGGCCTGACACATGCCGAGGCCGCAGGCCATTTGCTGTTCCATGGCGATCTCGCCGGGGATGGAGTGGGCGTTGCCGAGGTCTTGCAACAGGCGCAAAAGCCGCGAGGAGCCGCAGGTGTAGAAGGCGTCGACCTTGCCCTTGGCGATACGCGCCTCGATCAGCGGGCGCAGGGCCTCGGGGGTGGAGCTGCCGTCCTCGTCATGCACCACGATCACCTCGGCGCCGTAGCTTTCGAACAGATCGACCGACATGGCCAAGTCCGGACGTCGCGCCGAACAGATCGCGGTCAGCTTGCGGTCCTTTTCCTGCGCCATGCGGGCCAGAGGCGCGAGGGTGGCAAGGCCCACACCACGCGCGACCAGCATGAGATTTTGCCAGTTTTCGGGCATCGAGAACCCGTGGCCCAAGGGTCCGAGCACGTTGAAGGCATCACCGGGACGCAGCGTGGCAAGGCCGCGCGTGCCGGCGCCCGCGATCTTGTAGAGGAATTCCAGACGGCCAGCGGCTTTGTCATAGCCGTAGATGCTCATCGGGCGGCGCAGGAAGGGGGATTCCCCCTCGGGTGCCGGGCACAAGAGTTGGAAAAACTGCCCCGGTTGGCAATCGAGAATGGCCTCGGGCGCATCCAGAGTGAGCAGGCGATATTCGCCGTTCACAGGGGTATTAGAGCGCACGACACAGGTGGCTTCGGCACAGCGGGGCCGGAGCCCCTGCGGAACAGGGACGGACACGGTGGTCGGAATGTGGGTCATTTGTCTGCCTCGGGTTAGCCGTAGATCAGCTTGGGAATGAAGAGGGAGATTTGCGGAATATAGGTGATCAGCAAGAGCACGATCAGGTTCACCAGCACAAAGGGCCAGACGCCGCGGATGATGTCGGCCACGGGTTTGTTCAGCGTCGAGGAGGCGACGAAGATGTCGAGACCGAAGGGCGGCGTGATCATCCCGAGGCTGACGTTTAGCGTCACCAGCATGCCGAAATGCACCGGGTCGATGCCGAAGCTCATGGCGACCGGGTAGAGCGGCGGCACCAGCACCAGAAGCGTTGAGTTCGGATCGATGAACATGCCCGCCACGAAGAACAGTACGTTGACGGCGATGAGGAAGGTGATCTTGCCCGCGCCTGTCGCCTCAAGGAAGGCGATGATCTCGTTCGGGACCTGTGCCAGCGTGACGAAGAAGGAAATCAGCCCGCCCATGGCCAGAAGCACGAAGATGATCGAGGTGTTCACCGCGCTGTCTTCGGTGATCTTGGCGAGGCCTTTGAGATCAAGGGCGCGGAACACGAACATCTCGACGAGGATCGCATAGACGACGCTGACGGCGGCGGCCTCTGTGGGGGTGATAAAGCCGGAATAGATGCCGCCCAGGATGATCACCGGCATGCCGAGCGCCCATTTCGCCTCCCAGATCGCTTTGAACCGCGCGGGCCAGGGCAGGCGCTCATCGTGCGTGACGCCATCGCGCGCGGCCTGGATGCGGACATAGACGGAGAAGGCGAGGCCCAGCAGAACGCCGACGGCAAGACCGCCTGCGAAGAGTTTCGAGATCGAAGTGCCGGTGATCCAGCCATAGACAATGAGCGTGATCGAGGGCGGGATCAAAAGCGCGGTTTCGGCGGAGGAGACCAAAAGCCCGAGGCTGAATTTGTCGGAATAGCCTGCGCGACGCAATTCCGGGTAAACCATGCGGCCCATGGCGGCCACCGTGGCGGGGGCGGAGCCGGAGACCGCGCCAAAGGCCATGGACCCGCCGACGACGACATGGCCCATGCCGCCTTTGGTGTGGCCGACGAGCGCCTTGACGACGGAGATGAGTTGCCGTGCGATCTGGCCGGAACCCATGAGGTTGGCCGCGAAGATGAAGAACGGGATCGCCAGAAGCGTCGAATGGTCGATCCCGCCGACGATCTTCTGCACCACGGCCGCGTCGGGCAGGCGGGCGTAGAAGGCTTCCTTATAGGCCAGCGCGGGGATGCTCAGCACGAGGAGCATTTCGAAGCCCGCGACCAGGAGGATCACGGCGAGGAGGATGATGAGGGCGAAGATCATTCGGCGGCCTCCTGATAGCGGTCGATGAGTCCCAGAAGGCTGAGTCCATAACGCAGGCCCAGGAGCAGGAAGCCCGCGACGGGAGCGAGGTAGATCACGCCCATCGGCACACCGAGTGTGGGGGATTTCTGGCCGGATTTGAGCACGAATTGCACAAGATCGAGCGCCAGCCACGCCACATAAAGGCTCACGCAAAGCCCAACGAGATCAATGAGTTTCAAGAGCGCTTTCAACACCGGCGCGGGCAGGCGATCGCGCATATTGGTGATGCCCACATGTTTGCCTCGCTCCAAAGCCAGCCCGAGGGCCAGAAACACCAGAAACAGGTTCATGATCCGCACCGCTTCTTCGATCCAGGCGAAGCGGCTGGCGAATGTGCCGCCGATTTCTCGGGTCACGACCGAGCCGGTGTAGAGAAACACCATGATCAGGAAAAGGGCGATGAGAACGGTTCTTTCGACCGTTCGGAGCAGAGTGAGGGCGTGCATGAGGGGGCTTTCGATCACCGTGGAAGAAGTGGCTCCGCATCCGGTTTGAGGCGAATGCGGAGCGGAAGGACCCGGAAGGGGAACCGGGTCCGTCAGGTCTCAGAGCTTGCCGTAGGCTTCGGTGTAGATGTCCAGAAGCGTCTGACCCGCGTCGCCGGTCTTGGCGACATAGGCGGCGGAGGCCGGGCCAAACATCACATCGCGGAATTCCGCACGCTCGGTCTCGTCGGCGACACGCACATTGGTGCCTGCTTCCTTGATGGTCTCAAGCGCGCCCTCGACAGCGGCGGCTTTATGCGCGGTCAGCTCCGGGATCACCTCGGCGAAGGCGTCTTTGATGATCGTCTGATAGTTTTCCGGCAGGCTGTCCCAGAACATCGGGTTGAAGAGGATCACATCCTCCATCGCGCCGTGGTCGGACACCACGAGGTTCTTCTGCACCTCGTAGAATTTCATCGCTTTAATGGTGTCGAGCGGGTTTTCCTCGCCGTCGACAACGCCGGTTTGCAGCGAGGTGTAGAGCTCACCGAACGGCAGCGCGATGGCGGAGGCGCCAAGTGCGTTGAATTGTTCGATCAGGATCGAGCTGTCCATGACGCGGAATTTCTGACCGGCGAAATCGCCAAGCGTGTCGAGCGGTTCGTTGGAGGTGAACTGTTTCTTGCCGTTGGGCCAGAGATCAATCGCCACCATGCCCTTGTCGGAGAAGCTGTCGAGCAGTGCCTGACCGAAGGGACCGTCGCGCAGGGCGGCGGCTTTGTCGGGGTCTTCGGGGATGAGGTAGGGGATGTCGAGGATCGACACCAGCGGGTTGAAGCCGCCGAGGAAAGCGGCGGGCGCGACGGTCGCCTCAAGCGTGCCAAGCTGAACACCCTCGTTCATCTGGCGCTGGTTGCCGAGCTGGCCTTGCGGGAAAATCTGGAATTCCACATCGCCGTCGGTGCGCTCGGAGACGAGTTCCGCAACCTTCTCGAGGTGGATGTGGCGGCTTTGTTGTGTGCTTTCGAGATGGCCGATGCGGGCCACGTAATCCTGCGCGAGCGCGGGGCTGGCCATGGCGAGCCCGGCCAGCAGCAGGGCGGACAGAAAGGGGGTGGATTGAGACATGTAGCGCTCCCGGTTGGTTTGGTTCTCGAGATCATAGACTCCCGAAAGCGGAGGTCAGGTCAATAAAAAAGTCTAAAAAATGAGACGAAATTCGATTTTGACCAGATGATTTATTTTTTGGATGAAATTTTAGGCTGAAATCCGGGTCAGATCCCCTCGCGTGCGATCAGGTCTTCGACATGTTCCGCCGCCTCGCGCCCCTTGAGCGCGCTGGCCCACAGCCGCTCCGCGATGCCCTCGTGCAGTTCGAGCGCTTCCGGGGCGGAAGTGATCAGGCCGACGCCGATACGAATGTTCGGATTGTGGCCGAGGCGAAACGGGCTGATCGTGAGGATCGAGCGCCCGGCCTGGCGCATGATCTGAAAGGAGGTGGAGGGGATCGGTTCGCGGGCGACGCCGATCTGGATGCCGATGTCGGGCGCGCGCAGCATCTCGACGATGTGCCGCACCTCGGCGAGCGCCATCCTGCGGCGCTGTGCGCGGATTTCCTGCGGCAATTCCGGGCGTCCCTCAAGGCCCTCACGCAGGAATTTGCGAATATCCGCATCCGAGATGATCGAGGCGAGCAAAGGCCGCCTTTGCGCAAAACGCTGTTTTCTTCTCTCAAGAATTTCAAGGATTCTGTCGATGTCCTGATGTTCCGAGACAGGCACGGATTCGCCCAGAACATCCTTGAGCACGGCGTCGTAGCGTCCGGTCGTCACCAGATAGGAGATCGGGCTGAACAGGCCGATGATCTGCTCGCAATCTTCTTCGATCTGACGCATGCGCTCGAAGAAGCTCACGGCATTGTCGACATATTCGATGCCGACGCCCAGAAGGCTCGGCAGAGACATATGCAGCTCATGGGCGATGGCCGCGAGCATGTCGATCTTGGCGATCTCACCTTTCTCGGCCCGGTAAAGCGCGGCGCGGGAAATGTTCAGCCGGGTCGCAAGCTCTTCCGGCGAGAGGTTGCGCCCGAGGCGATGGGCCTTGAGCCGTGCGCCGATGTCTTGGAAATTGATTTGGGTGTCTTCCACTCTGAACTCGCTTGAAATCTGCCTGACCGTCTCGTGCCGGATCGGAAAGACACGGCAAACGTGTTGTCTCAAACTTGAGACAAGCATGGTTTCCCCGATCTCGCAAGAGTGATTTCAAAAGCGTCTCTGGTGAAAATTTTGTCGAAATTCCCGGAAAACATCCGTCGCTTCTGCCGATCGGGCAGCTTCGTCGTGTGTGTGGAATGGGGAGGCGCCGGAGCGGAAGGCCCGGCGCCGTCTTTCGTCAGCGCGCGAGCACCGCGCTCAGAACCCGTTTCAGTTCGGCCTTCGGTTCCTTGGCAAGCTTGTGGCTGCGCCAGGCGACATGGTGGTCGGGGCGCACCAGAAGACAGCCCGTGTCGGTGATCTCACTGGCGCGGGCCCAGTCGCCGCTGTGGTCCATGTAGGGACGGCGCGGGCCGATGACGTGGCAGGCGATTTCGAAGCCGAGTTCGGAGGAAAGCTCCTCTGCCGCCGCACACCAGGCCTCGCCGCCCAATCCCGTCAGCACGGTGAACCTGCCGTGGCCGCAAAGATCGAGCGAAGACACTTCCGCCCCGTCCGTGGCATAGAGCCAGGCATGCGGCAGGCGGGCGCCGGGCCAGGTCGTCGGCTGGTGATGCAGCTCGGCATCGAGTTCGAAATCCGGCTCCACCTGACCGTCTGTGAGCACGGCCCCGGAGCGGTAGCGCTGGTTCATCTCCACGCCATGGGCATCGAATTCGTATTTCTTGAAGGCGATGGCCTTGCGGATCGCCTCGCGCTGTCTTTCCGCCGCCGAGGTGCCGTCGCACCGGGCCTCTAGGTTCTTCTGCATCTGCACCGGGTCGACGCCTTCGCTCATGCCGAGCGCGTCGAAGATCGGGCCGGTCTCGCCGATCGACTTGTTGGCGCGGGTGACGATCTGTTTCGCCACGGGCGCCCGTTCGGCGGTGTAGCTGTCGAGCAGCGCTTCACCGGCCTGACCCTTGAGCACCATGGCGAGTTTCCATGCGAGGTTGAAACTGTCCTGAATCGACGTGTTCGACCCGAGCCCGTTCGAGGGCGGGTGCCGGTGCACGGCGTCGCCCATGCAGAACACGCGGCCTTTCGACAGTTCGGTGGCGTAATAGTTGTTCACCGTCCAGGTGTTGGCGCTGAGAAGTTCGATCTTCAGTTCCGGGTCGCCGATCAGTTGACGCGCCACGTCGGTGGCCATCTCCTCGGTCACTTTGGGTTCCGGGGCGTTGATGTCATAGCCCCAGACGATCAGCCATTCGTTCCATGGCCGCACCATGCGCACCAGACCCATGCCGATGCCGCCGACATCCGCGCCGGGCTGCATCACCCAATAGAGCACGGAGGGCCGGTGGGCGACGTATTTCGACAGATCCGCCTTGAACAGGATGTTCATCGAGCCGCCGACGCCCATCTGCCCATCGAAGGGCAGGCCGAGATGGTCGGCGACCAGCGATTTCGCGCCGTCCGCGCCGATGAGATATTTCGAGCGGATGGTGATGTCCTTGCCCGACAGCCGGTCGCGGCAGGTGGTGGTCACACCGTCATCGTCCTGTTCGTGGCGCAGGTATTCGGTCGACATTTTCGCCTGCGTGCCGCGCGAACAGGCGGTTTTGAACAGGATCGGTTCCATGAAGGTCTGCGGCAGGTCGTTCATCGTCGAGGGCGAGGACATCTTGTGCTCCGCCGCCGAGAGCGGATGATTGCCCCAGGCCTTCATGCGGCCGATTTCTTCGCCCGCAAGGCTTTCGCAAAAGATGTTCTCGCCCATCAACTCCTTGTGGGTGGCGTGCAGATAGGCCTCGTCCTCGACCTCGCGCCCGAGATCGCGCAGCACCTCCATGGTGCGCTGGTTGGTGATATGGGCGCGCGGCGTGTTGGCGAGCCAGCGGTAGCGGTTCACCACCATGTTCTCGATGCCGTAGCTCGACAGCAGCGCGGCCGTGGCCGAGCCGGCGGGTCCGGTGCCGATGATGAGGACATCCGTTTCGTAATCGGGCATATGCGTCTCCTCCCTAAGTGACGTCTGTGCGGTTCTGATGCGCGGCTGGTGTGCGACAGGTGTGGACCTTCGTGACGGTTGGGCTCCTCTTCCCGGAAAGCGTCGATCCACCTCATTATGGCCAGATTAGGGGTGCAAAATTTCTGTGGCTTTTAATCTGCATCTGGATAATATCTCATTTTGTTATGAAGATAGACAGTGAACATCTCGAAATCCTGGCCATGATCGTCGAAAAAGGCGGTCTGACCGAGGGGGCGGAGGCGATGGGCAAGTCCCAACCTTCCGTGTCGCGAACCATTTCCAATTTCGAGAAGCGGCTCGGCATGCCGTTGTTCGAACCGGGGCGGAGGCCCCTGACGCCGACGGAATTTGGGCGAAGCCTGGCCGAGATCGGGGGGCGGATTCACAATCTGAACCGCGAGGCCAGCGTGCTGGCCGAAAATTTCCGCAAAGGCCACGCCGGGCATCTGCGCATCGGCGGCACGCCCTTGTTCATGGACGGGGTGATCACCACCATGCTGGCCGAGTTTCAGGACCGGATCGGCGGCGCGCAGTTCGAACAGACCTATGGCTATTTCGAAAGCCTTGTGACCAAGCTGCGCAATAAGACGCTCGATCTGGCAATCCTGCCGATGCAGGTCCGGCATGTGCCGCTCGATCTGGATTTCCAGCCGCTGCTCGAGGGCCGCAATGTCATCGCCTGTCGCAAGGGCCATCCGCTGACCCGTCGCGGGCCGATCACCCTGTCGGAGATCGACGCCTATTCCTGGGTCGCGCCGCCCGCCGACAGCCCGCTGTTCCGCGACCTGAAGCGCGCCATCATTTCCATCGGCAGCGAGAACTTCCAGTTCACCTTTTCGGGCGGCACGCTGGCTTCGAT
Source organism: Celeribacter ethanolicus (assembly GCF_002407265.1). Lineage (NCBI taxonomy): Bacteria > Pseudomonadati > Pseudomonadota > Alphaproteobacteria > Rhodobacterales > Roseobacteraceae > Celeribacter > Celeribacter ethanolicus. The sequence continues at coordinate 1,143,088 of NZ_CP022196.1, read as the reverse complement.
CTCGTCCTTTCTGGCGCGTTCCAACTGTCTGACGGTATTGCCTTATTCCGTGGTCTACCTGATGCAGGGGCAGGGCAATATCGTCTCTCTTCCGATCAAGGTCGAACACCCGGACCGGGCTCTTGGCGTGCTCACGCGCAAGGGCGAAAACCTCGCGCCGGTGGGGAAGGCTTTGGTGAAATTCCTGGCCTCGGAATGCGACCATCTGGAACGGCGGATGGAGCGGGAAAACCAGCTTTCCAGGCGCCGTCCCTGATCAGGGTGCCGATCCGACGGGCAGGGCCTGAATGGACGGCAAATCGGGCAGGGGCCGGGCGGCCAGTTCCTCCGCCCCGTCGCCTTCGATCCCTGCCATGGCGAGCAGCCGGGCGATGATCGGAACCTTGCTGTCCGCGCTCTGTCGGCCTTCTGTGATGGCAAGACTGACGCCGATGATGGCATGGCAACTCAGCCGCCAGACCAGCGCCGGATCGGTGGCGCGAAATCGCCCGGCGGCGACGGCATTGGTCAGATCGCGGATCGCAAATGGCCCCATGCAACGAAACAACGCGTCCGCGATCACCTCGGAGCGCGGCAGCATCTGTTGCCAGCGCGGATCGGTCGTGGCGGTGTCGAGCACGGTGCGAATGCCGAAAGCGTAGACCTGTGCCGGATCCTCGAACGTGTCGGTGACCGTCTCGATCCGCATCGCCAGTTCCTGCATCAGGCTTTCGAGCACGGCGAGGGCAAGTTCATCTTTGGATTTGAAATAGTTATATACCGTGCCTGCGCCCACATCGGCGCGCTCTGCGATTTCCAGCATGGTCGCCGCGTCGACGCCTTTTTCCGCCATGATCGCGCGTGCCGCTGCGATCAGCGCGGCGCGGTTGCGCCTCTGCCGTCGGGCAACGCGGCCCTCTGCCTTCGGGGCCGTTGGGGATGCGGTGTCTGTCTCGGGCATCGGCTCTCTCCGTTCATAATCGAATCATATTCACTTTTGCCTCCGGGCTCAACACGGCGCTCAACACGGGGCGCAGCCTCCGGTGCGCGTCTCGACCACCTCGTGGCCGGTAAAATCTCAATGTGATCAAGCCTCTGGTTGTGAAAGTAAATGACGAAAACTCAAAGTTGACGAATATTCATTTTCTTGCAACGCTAAAGGCATAGGTCGGCAAAGCCCACGGGAGGACGGGGCGCCGGCGGAGGAAAATCGCATTTCGGCATAGGCCGCAGCGGGAGACCGCTTCAGGGAGGAAATCATGACCGCATCGACCCAAAAGGTCGGTCTTCGGACCGATGTCGCTATCGTGGGGGCGGGGCCTGTGGGCACGCTTCTGGCCATTCTGCTCGGCAAGGCTGGCAGGAGGGTCACGCTGATCGAACGCTGGTCGCAGCACTACCCGTTGCCGCGCGCGGTGACTTTCGACCACGAGATCGCCCGCATTCTCGCCACCCTCGGCATCGACGCCGAGAACGATCCGGCGATCAATTACCACGATGAGCTGTATTACTGGCGCAACCGCGCGGGGGAAAACATCCAGATCGTCGATTGGCAGAGCCAGTCGGCCTCCGGTTGGCGGGTGCGTTATTGGTTCAATCAGCCGGAGCTGGAGAAGCGGCTTCTGGCGATTGCGGCCGAATTGCCGGAGGTGACGATCCGGCGTGGCTGGAGCGGGGTGGGGCTTGAGCAGGACGCGGAGGGCGTGACATTGACCCTGCGCCGTACCCCCGAGGAAGTCGGTCCCGAGGGCGAGACCTGCGAGGTTCGGGCGCAATTCGTCGCAGGCACGGATGGCGCGAACAGTTTCGTGCGCGAGGCTCTGGGGCTGGAGAGCGAGGACAAGGGCTATTACTTCGACTGGCTGATCCTCGACATGATCCCGCAGTTCGATTACGTCGCCGCCCATCCGGAGCAACCGGCGCAATGGCAACTTTGCGATCCCGCGCGGCCGACCACCGTGGTGCCGGGCGGCCCGGGGCCGGTGAGCGGCGGGCCGGACCGGCGACGCTGGGAATTCATGGTGCTGCCCGGCGAGGACGGGCAGGCGCTGCAACAGCCGGAGCAGGCGTGGAAGCTCATGGCGCCCTGGGGGCTGACGCCGGAGAATGCCGAACTGGAGCGCGCTGCCGTCTACCGGTTCCAGGCGCGCTGGGCCCGGGACTGGCGCAAGGGGCGCTGTCTGATCGGGGGCGATGCCGCCCATCTCATGCCGCCGTTCGCGGGCGAGGGCATGTGCGCGGGACTGCGCGACGCGGTGGCGATGGCCTGGCGTCTGAACGGCATTCTGGAGGGGCGCCTGCCGATGGATGTGCTCGCCAGCTACACCACGGAACGCATGGCGCATGTGCGGCATTACATCGACTTCAGCCAGATGCTGGGCGAGATCATCTGTATCGACGACGCGGCGCAGGCCGCCGCCCGCGACGCCCGGATGATCACCGATCTGGAGGCGCGCGGTCACACACCGGTGCCGACCGACATCTGCCAGCTCGGGCAGGGGCTCTGGGACGAGGGCAGCGCCTATGCCGGAGAATTGTCGGTGCAGGGCATCGTCGAACATGCGGGGCGGCGCGATCGTTTCGATCAGGTCGTCGGACAGGGCTGGCTGCTCCTCGGTTATGAGGCCGACCCGGCGGCGGGGCTGAGCGCAGCGCAGAGGGCACAGTTCGACCGGCTCGGCGGTAGGTGCGTGACGCTGGTGGCCGAGGGCGGGGCGGCGGATGTGGTCGATGCCGAAGGTCGCTTCGCAACATGGCTGAATGCGATCGGGGCACGTTACGTGCTGATCCGGCCGGATTTCTACGTCGCCCTGACCGCGCGAGATGTCGATGATTTGCAGGATAAATTCAGCAATATCATGAGGTTGATGGGGGGCGTCGGAGCGCTGGATCTGGCGGCGCAATAGCGGAAAACCGGGCTTTCGGAGGTCAGGAATATGTGTCTGAATACTTAACATTATGTTATGTAATTCTGAGCGCATGCGATCCATTGCCCGGATTTTCTCTCTATCGTCAGTGCGGGAAGAGGACCGAAACATGACAGATCACATGACGACATTCACCTGTGCGCTTAACCCGGCGCGCATCGTGTTCGGGGCTGGCAAACGCAGTGCGGTCGCCTCCGAACTCGACCGGCTCGGCGTGACCCGCGCGCTGGTGCTGTCGACCCCGTTTCAGAAGGCGGATGCGGAGGCTCTGGCCGCGGAACTGGGGGCTCTGGCCGCGGGGGTCTTCGCCCATGCGGCCATGCACACGCCGGTCGAGGTGACGCAAACCGCCATGGCAGCCTATGCGGCGGCGGGGGCCGACGGGGTGGTTGCGCTCGGCGGCGGCTCGACCATCGGACTGGGCAAGGCCATCGCCTATCGCAACGACTGCCCGCAGCTCGTGGTGGCGACGACCTATGCCGGATCCGAGGTGACGCCCATTCTGGGCCAGACCGAAAACGGCGTGAAAACCACGGTGCGTGCAGGGTCGATCCTGCCGGAAACGGTGATCTACGATCCCGATCTGACGCTTGGCCTGCCGGTCGGCATGTCTGTGACATCGGGGCTCAACGCCATGGCTCATGCGGTCGAAGGCGTCTATGCGCAGGACCGCAATCCGATCGCCGCGATGATGGCCGTCGAGGGCGTGCGGGCGCTGCGCGATGCGCTGCCGGCGATCGTCAGGACGCCTGCGGATGCGGCGGCACGGGGCGCTGCGCTTTATGGCGCCTGGCTTTGCGGTACGGTGCTGGGCTCCGTCGGCATGGCGCTGCATCACAAGCTTTGTCACACGCTGGGCGGGTCTTTCGATCTGCCTCATGCGGAGACCCATTCGGTCATGCTGCCTCACACGGCGGCTTATAATGCCGGGGCCGCGAAGACGGCCCTGCAACCGCTCGCCGATCTGTTCGGCGGCGATCTGGGAGCGGGGCTCTGGCAGTTTGCCAAAGACCTCGGCGCGCCCATGTCCCTGCGCGATCTCGGTCTGGAGGAGACCGATCTCGACCGTGCGGCGGATCTCGCGGTGCAGAACCCTTACTGGAATCCGCGCCCGGTGGAGCGGGACGCGATCCGGGCTCTTCTGGGGCGGGCCTGGGAGGGGGTGCCGCCCGAGAGCGGGACATAACAAAAAGATAAGAAAAGCATAAACCTTAGGGAGGAGACACATGCTTTCACGACGCACATTCCTGAAAACCGGGGCGGCCACGGCGGCGGGCGCTCTGGCGATGCCGGCGCTGGCCAAAAGCGGCCCCATCAAGATCGGCTATGTCAGCCCGCAGACCGGGCCCTTGAGCGGTTTCGCGGCGGCCGATGCCTATGTCATCGAGACTTTCGTCAAGACCGCCCGGGCGCAGGGCGTCGAGGTCGAGGTGATCGTCAAGGACAGCCAGTCGAACCCGAACCGGGCCGCCGAGGTCGCCCGCGAGCTGATCGTGCGCGACGAGGTCAATCTGATCTGCGTCGCCTCGACGCCGGAAACGACGAACCCGGTCTGTACCATCGCCGAGGCCGAAGAGGTGCCGGTGATCTCCACCGTCGCACCCTGGCAGCCGTGGTTCATCGGGCAGCAGGGCAATCCCGCCGATCCGGCGAGCTGGCAGGACTTCGATTACGTCCATCATTTCTTCTGGGGGCTCGAGGACAACGTCCAGGTCTTCATGAACATGTGGGACATGATCGACAGCAACAAATCCGTCGGCGCGCTCTGGCCCAATGACGGCGACGGCAATGCCTGGGCCTCCGACGTGGGGATGCCGCCGGCGCTGGCAGGGGCGGGGTACACGCTCACCGACACCGGGCGCTATCAGAACCTGACGGACGATTTTTCCGCCCAGATCAACGCGTTCAAACAGAATGACGTGCAGATCCTGACCGGAATTCCGATCCCGCCGGATTTCACCACCTTCTGGACTCAGGCAAAACAGCAGGGCTTCCAGCCGAAGATGGTCTCGGTCGCCAAGGCGCTGTTGTTCCCGGAAAGCGTCGCCGCCCTCGGGCCGCTAGCGCATAATCTGACCTGCGAGGTCTGGTGGTCGCCGATGCACCCGTTCACCTCGTCCCTGACCGGTCAGAGCTGTGCCGATCTGGCGGGCGAGTTCGAAGACTATGCGGGCCGTCAGTGGACCCAGCCGCTGGGCTTCATCCACAGCTTGTTCGAAGTGGCGATGGATGCGATCAGGCGCGCGGACGATCCGACCGACGGCGATGAGATGGCGGAACTGATCGGGACGACAAACATCGACAGCGCTGTGGGCAAAATCCAGTGGGGCCGGGACAACGTGCCGCCTTTCGCCAAGGCCAATGTGTCGAAAACCCCGCTCGTGGGCGGTCAGTGGCGGATGCAGGACGATGGCGGGTTCGATCTTGTGATCGTGGAGAACGGGCTTGCGCCCGAGATCGCGCTGACCGGCGCGCTCGAGACCCTGAGCTGAGCCCGACCCGAGACGGAACCGGCTGGTGGTTTCGACCGCCAGCCCTCCCACAAGAGGCCCACATGAGGCAAGACATGTCCCTTCTTACACTCGACCGTGTGTCGAAATCCTTCGGTGCGCTCAAGGTCGCCGACGCGGTCTCCTTCGAGGTTGCGCCGGGCGAGGCCCTGGGCATCATCGGGCCGAACGGCGCGGGGAAATCCACGTTGTTCAACCTGATCACCGGCAATATCGCGCCCAATGCGGGGCGCATCCTGTTCGACGGTGCGGATGTCACGCGCAAGCCGCCGATGAGCCGGGTGGCGGCGGGCATCGGGCGGTCTTTCCAGATCCCGCAGCCGTTCAGCCATCTGAGCGTGTTCGAAAACCTTCTGGTTGCAGCCAATTTCGGCGGCGGCCATCACGGTCCCCATGCGGCGGCGCTCTGCATGGATATTCTCGAGCGCACCGGGCTTGGCGGTGTGGCGGATGCCACCTCCGGCGGGTTGTCGCTTCTGCAACGCAAGCGGCTCGAACTGGCGCGTGCCATGGCGACCTCGCCCAAGCTCATCCTGCTCGACGAGATCGCGGGCGGGCTGACCGAGGCGGAATGCGGCGCGCTGATCGAGACCATCACATCCATTCACGCAGAGGGCACGGCGATCATCTGGATCGAACATGTGCTGCATGCGCTCACCTCCGTGGTCGAACGGCTCATGGTGCTGAATTTCGGCAAGATGCTGATGATCGGCGAACCGGATGCGGTGATGGCCTCGCCCGAGGTGAAGGAGATTTATCTGGGGATCGACGTATGACCGACACTGTGCTTTCCATCCGAAATCTGACCGCCTTCTATGGCGATTTTCAGGCCTTGTTCGGGGTCGATCTGACTTTGAGACGCGGTCGGGCGCTGGCAATCATCGGCGCCAATGGTGCGGGCAAATCGACGCTGATGCGGGCGATCACCGGCATTCTGCCGAGCCCGGCCGAGGCGATCACGCTGAAGGACCGGCCCATCGGCGCGCTGTCGGCGCCGGAGGTGTTGGAGGCCGGCATTTCCATGGTGCCGGAGGGGCGGCGGCTTTTCCCGTCGCTCACGGTCGAGGAAAATATCCTGATCGGCGCACACAGCCGTATTGGCAATGGCTATTGGACGCTGGAGGCGATCTACGATCTCTTCCCGGTCCTGAAGGAACGCCGGCACAATCCCGGCACGGCCCTGTCGGGCGGGCAGCAGCAGATGGTCGCCATCGGGCGGGCGCTGATGTCCAACCCGGACGTGCTGCTCTGCGATGAGATCTCTCTGGGTCTCGCCCCGGTGATCATCCGTGACATCTACGCCGCTTTCCCGCGCATCCGCGAAAGCGGCGCGTCGGTCATCGTGGTCGAACAGGACATCGGGCAGGCGCTCAAGGTCGCCGATCATGTCTTTTGCATGATGGAGGGCCGGATCACACTGAGCGGTGCACCCGGAGATCTGTCGCGCGATGCGATCCACGACGCCTATTTCGGAGTGAGCGCATGATCTGGGTCGATACCATTGTTCAGGGCATCCTTCTGGGCGGGCTTTACGCGCTGTTCGCGGCGGGGCTGAGCCTTGTGTTCGGGATCATGCGACTGGTGAACCTCGCACATGGCGATCTCATCGTGCTGGCGGCGTTTCTCATCCTGACGGTTGTCAATCTTCTGGGCCTGTCGCCGTTCGTGGCGGTGCTGATCGCGGTGCCGGTGATGTTCGCCATCGGCTGGGCGCTTCAGACCTATGTGCTGAACCGTGTGCTGGGCGACGACATCCTGCCGCCGCTTCTTGTGACCTTCGGACTGTCCGTGGTGATCCAGAACGGCTTGTTGGAAGGCTTTTCCGCCGACAGCCAGAAGCTGTCCGCCGGTCCCATCGAGGCGGCTTCCCTGCCACTTGGCCCGATCACCGTGGGAGTCATGCCGCTTTTGACGCTGATCTCCGCCGTGGTGGTGATCTTTGCTCTCAACCGGTTGTTCTACCGCACCAAACTGGGCCGCGCCTTTCGTGCCACCTCGGACGATGCGGTGACGGCGGGGCTCATGGGCATTCGTCCGCGCAATGTTTTTGCCATCGCCACGGGCATTGCCATGGTCGTCGCCACCATCGCGGCTCTGTACCTCGGCATCCGGGCGAATTTCGATCCCTCCATCGGTCCGGCACGGCTGATCTACGCCTTCGAAGCGGTGATCATCGGCGGTCTCGGCTCGCTCTGGGGCACACTCGCGGGGGGCATTCTGATCGGGGTGGCGCAGGCGCTGGGCGCCGCCGTCAATCCCGAATGGCAGATCCTCGCGGGCCATGTCGCCTTCGTGCTCGTTCTTCTGATCCGTCCCCGCGGGTTGTTCCCGCGCGCCAATGACTGAGGGTTCACGATGACCACTTCTTCCAAAATCACCCTGACACGCGCGTTCATGGCGCTGGTTTTCGTGGCGCTCGTCTGCGTGCCGGTGATCGGCTCGCGCGCCATGGTGCAGGACCTGTTCATGGTGCTCACCCTTCTGGTGCTGGCGCTCAACTGGAACATGCTGGCGGGCTTCGCGGGGCTCGTGTCCGTGGGGCAGCAGGCTTTCGTCGGCGTCGGTGCCTATGCCATGTTCGGTGGCGTGATCCTCTGGGGCTGGGACCCTTTGCCCGCGATCCTTCTGGGCGGGCTGGCTGCGATGCTCCTGTCGCTTCCGATTGCGTTTTTCACCTTTCGCCTGAACGGGGCTTATTTCGCCATTGGCACATGGGTTTCGGCCGAAATCGTCCGACTCTCTCTGGCCCAGTGGAAAGCACTGGGCGGCGGCACCGGCACCTCTCTGCCCAAGGGCACCACCAAGGACATGCTCGGCGTGGCGCAGATCAAGGAGCTTCTGGGGGTCTCGTCTTCGGCGGCGTCCGATGCGCTGACCTATTGGCTGGCGCTGGCATTGGCGACGGTGACGCTTCTGGCGGGGTACCTGTTCCTGCGCTCGCGCATGGGGTTGGGGCTTCAGGCGATCCGCGACAATGTCGAAGCGGCACGTTCGGTGGGGGTCGACCCCTTGCGGCTCAAGGCGCTGGTCTTCGTGCTCACCGCCTTCGGCACCGGGCTCTGCGGCGCGCTTCTGTTCATCCAGATCACGCGGGTCAGCCCGGATGCGGCGTTCTCGGTCGTGGACTGGACCGCCTTCGTCATCTTCATCACCGTCATCGGCGGCATCGGCACCTTGCCCGGCCCGGTCGTGGGGGTGCTCGTCTTCTACATCCTGCAACGCGCGCTCGCGGATTACGGCACGGTCTATCTGATCGTGCTGGGCCTCATCGGCATCGTCATCATGCTGTTCGCGCGCAAGGGGCTTTGGGGGATGTTCACCGAAAAGACGGGGATCGAGCTTCTGCCGCTGCGGCACAGAGCGCTGCCGCGTTCCGACACCTGATAATCCTGTAACAGAAAAAGGGGAAACCCATGACCGATTATTTCACCGAGGAAGGCTCCGTCGAGGCCGTCAATGCCCGTATGGGGGCTGACATCGACCCGCGTCTGAAAACCGTGATGGGGGCGCTGGTCAAGCATCTGCACGCCTTCGCCAAGGAGGTCGACCTGACCCAGGAGGAATGGGACTTCGGCATCGACTTCCTGACCCAGACCGGCCAGATCTGCAGCCCGGAGCGGCAGGAGTTCATCCTCTTGTCCGACGTGCTGGGCTTTTCCATGCTGGTCGATGCGATCAACAACCGCCGCCCGGCGGGGGCGACCGAAAACACCGTGTTCGGTCCGTTCCACGTCGCCGATGCGCCGATCCGCAAGATGGGGGACAATATTTCTCTCGACGGCAAGGGGGAAAGCTGCCTCTTCCTCGGCAAGGTCATCGACATTCATGGAGAGCCGATCGAAGGCGCCTGTGTCGATGTCTGGTCCGACAATGCCGACGGGTATTACGATGTGCAGCAGCCCGACATCCAGCCCGCGTTCAACAATCGGGGCCGGTTCATCACGGAAGCGGACGGGGCCTACAGCTTTGTCGGTATCAAACCGGTGAGCTATCCGATCCCGGATGACGGGCCGGTCGGCAAGATGCTGGGCCAGCTCGGGCGGCATCCCTACCGTCCGGCGCATATGCATTTCATGGTCACGGCCCCCGGCTTCAAGACCATCGTCACCCACACCTTCGTGGGCGATGACAGCTATCTGAACGACGACAGCGTGTTCGGCGTCAAGGAAACGCTGGTCGCGCCGTTCGAGCATGTCAAAGCCGAGACGGAGTGGCGGTCGCCCTTCGATTTCGTCATGGTTGCAGACTGAGGAGGGTGCGATGCCATTGCTGTCCATCGCCATTGACCACGCGCTCTGGCAGGCCCGGCAGGAGGCGCTGATGGCGGCCTTGCCCGATCTGCGCGCCATGCTCTGCGAACGGCTCACGGTCGCGCCGGATTTCGCGCATCTGACGGTTGTGCCGGTCTTCGGCCTGCCGGATCAGTCACAGGTCAATGCCGATCTGCGGGTGTTGGGCAAGGCGGAGCGCGGCCCCGAGGTGCTTGAGGATGTGGCCGAGCGCCTGCAGGTGCGGCTCAGTGCGATTTGCGACAGTCGTGCCAGTGTGCGGATCACGGTGATGGACCCCGGGGGCTATTTCGCCCGTCGTTGACAATCCAGAGGCTGACAATCCGGACCCTGAACATCAAAAGAGCGCGGGGGGCCGCGCTCTTTTTCCGTTTTCCAATCCTGAAAGCCTCAACCCGCCAGAAGGGCTGCGTTGCCGCCCGCCGCCGTGGTGTCCACACAAAGGTGGCGTTCATGGGCGACATGGGCCTTGTCGGGCCGCGCGGTGATCAGGGGCAGGATCGCCCCGTCGCGCGAGGCCAGCGCCTTGGCCAAGCCCCGTGCCGTCTCGGCATCGCCCCACCAGAGCGCGGCGGAGAAGCCATTGAGCGCGGCAAGGTCTTTCGCCGAAAGCGTCCCGCCAAAAGCGATGGCGATCCCGCCCAGAGCCTTGACCGCCGCAGCCTGCGCCTTGGCCGCTTCCGCCCCCGGCCCGAGGCAGAGCACGGCCGGGCGGGTGTAGAAGGCGAGACGGTTCATCTCGCCGGTCGGCCCGGGCATCAGACGCTCTTCGAGCTTGGTCTCGACCGGGTTGGCCAGCGCCTCGCGCAGCGCCTTGAGATCGGCCCCGCGTTCGAACCGACCGGCTTCGGCAAGACCCGGTTCCGGGGCGAAGAAGCGCGGCAGGTAGAGCGGACCACCGGCTTTCGGACCCGTGCCGGAGAGGCCTTCGCCACCGAAAGGCTGGGAGCCGACGACCGCGCCGATCTGGTTGCGGTTGACGTAGATGTTGCCGGCATGGATCGCCTCGGAGATGTTCTGCACGCGGTCGTCGATCCGCGTGTGCAGCCCGAAGGTCAGGCCAAAGCCACGGGCGTTGACCTCGGCGACGATCTTGTCGAGATCGCGGGCCTTGAAGGTCGCGATGTGCAGAACCGGGCCGAAAATCTCGCGTTCGAGATCGTTGATGCCCGAAACTTTAAGCATCGTCGGCGCCACAAACGTGCCCTCGGAGGGCGCGGCGATCTGGTGCATGATGCTGTTGGATTTCTGCGCCACATAGCCCGCGATCTCGTCGCGTGCTTCGCGGTCGATCACTGGGCCGACATCCGTGGTCAGGTCCCACGGGTTGCCAACTGTGAGCTGATCCATCGCGCCTTTGATCATCTCGATCACATGCGGCGCGCTGTCTTCTTGCAGGTAGAGGCAGCGCAGCGCGGAACAGCGCTGACCGGCGGATTGGAACGCGGAGGCGACGACATCGCGCACGGCCTGTTCGGACAAAGCGGTCGAGTCGACGATCATCGCATTGAGCCCGCCGGTTTCCGCGATCAGCGGCGTGCCCGGTTCGAGATGCTCGGCCATGGTGCGGTTGATCCGCTGGGCCGTGTCGGTGGAGCCGGTGAAGACCACGCCCTTGACGCGCTTGTCCGAGGTCAGCGCCGCACCGACGGTCGCCCCGCGCCCGGTCAGCAGTTGCAGAACCTCACGCGGCACACCGGCCTCATGCATTAGCTCGACCGCCTTGGTGGCGATGATCGGAGTCTGTTCGGCGGGTTTGGCGAGCACGGCATTCCCGGCCATCAGCGCGGCAGCGATCTGACCGGTGAAAATCGCCAGAGGGAAGTTCCACGGGCTGATCGCGGTGAAGATGCCGCGCGGGCTGCGGGGGCTGGTTTCGCCTTCCTGTGCGTAGTAGCGCAGGAAATCGACCGCCTCGCGCAGTTCGCCAACGGCGTCGAGCAGGGATTTCCCGGCTTCTTTCGCGAGAATGGCGAAGAGCACGCCGTAATTGGCCTCATAGAGATCGGCGACACGACGCAGCACGGCGGCGCGCTCGGCGGCGGGGGCGGTCCAAGGGCGGGCGTTGTCCAAGCCGGCCTCGACGGTGGCTTTGTCGGCCTCGATCACCTCGCCGATGGTCTCGCCCGTGGCCGGGTTGGTCACCGGCTGGGCCGTGCCAGAGGGGGCGGCGACGGTGAGCGGGTGCGCATTGGGCAGGGCCACATCGCGGGCGGCGAAGATCTCTGCCAGAACGCCATCGTCGGTGAGATCCCAGCCTTTCGAATTGACGCGGTCGCCGCCGAAGATCTGCGCCGGATGCACAAGGCCCGAGGGGGCTTTGGCGGTCGCAATGGCGTCGAACGGGTCCTTGGCGATGTCTTCGGGGCGCACGTTTTCGTCGACGATCTGGTGCACGAAGGAGGAGTTCGCGCCGTTTTCCAACAGGCGACGGACGAGATAGGCCAGAAGGTCGCGGTGCGCGCCACAGGGTGCATAGATGCGGCAATGCCCGCCGGTTTCCTTCAGCACGATGTCATGCAGACGCTCGCCCATGCCGTGCAGGCGCTGGAACTCAAAGGGACGGCCCTCGGCAAGCTCCATGATGGTCGCAACCGTATGGGCGTTGTGCGTGGCGAATTGCGGGAAGATGTGATCGCCCATGCCGAAGAGTTTCCGGACGAGGCAGGCATAGGACACATCGGTGGCGGTTTTCGAGGTGAACAGCGGGAAGCCCGGCTGGCCGGTGACCTGCGCGAGTTTCATCTCCGTGTCCCAATAGGCGCCTTTGACCAGACGGATGTTGATCTTGCGATCATAGCGTTTCGCCATGTCGTAAAGCGCATCAATCGCCGGGGCGGCGCGTTTTCCATAGGCTTGAACCACCACGCCGAACCCTTCCCATCCGGCGAGATAATCGTCGGAGAGCACGGCTTCGATCACCTTGAAGGACAGGACCAGACGGTCCTGTTCCTCTGCATCGACATGGAACCCGATACCCGCGTCTTTCGCCTGACGGGCCAGACGGGTCAGAACCGGCACCAGTTCGGACATCACGCGCGCTTCCTGCGCCACTTCGTAGCGCGGGTGCAGGGCGGAGAATTTCACCGAAATGCCGGGGTTCTCGACGATCGTGTCATGAGCGGCATGTTGGCCGATGGCGGTAATGGCGTCGGCGTAATCCTTGGCGTAGCGATCCGCATCGGCCTTGGTCCGGGCCGCTTCGCCCAGCATGTCGAAGGAATAGGTGAACCCCTGTTTTTCGCGGGTTTCGCCACGTTTCAGCGCGCTGTCGATGGTCTCGCCCAAGACGAACTGACGGCCCATTTCTTTCATCGCACGCCCGACGGCGGCGCGAATGACCGGCTCGCCCAGACGTTTGACCGCGCCGCGCAGCGTTCCCGCCACACCGGGTTGATTGTCGTCGAGCACCTTGCCGGTGAGCATCAAAGCCCAGGTGGAGGCGTTCACCAGCGAGGAGGCGGCGGTGCCGATGTGTTTGTTCCACTCCGACGGCGCGATCTTGTCTTCGATCAGCGCGTCGATGGTAAAGCTGTCCGGCACGCGCAACATCGCCTCGGCCAGACACATGAGCGCCACGCCTTCGCGGGTCGAGAGCCCGTATTCGGCAAGGAAATGCTCCATCAGTGTCGGCTTGGCCTCGGTGCGGATGCGTTTCACGAGGGTGACGGCGCGGGTGGAAATCGCGGCACGGGTTTGTGGCGAAATTGCGGCCTCTTCGATCAGCCGATCGAGCAACTGATTCTCAGAAGCGTATTTCGCGGCAAAGCCAAGGGCAGGGAAGGAGGGAAGAGCCATGTTGACCTCTGGAACTGGAATTTCGCCACATATACCGGGTAATCTGTAGACGAAGGCTCTAATTTTGAAATATGGATAGACGATATGACCTAAATTCAGGGGAAGTTTAGTATGAATTTCGAATTGGACGCCACCAATCAGAAAATTCTCGAGGCACTCGTCGCCAATGCCCGGATCCCGATCACGGAACTGTCTAAAAAGGTAGGTCTGTCAAAGACCCCCGTCACCTATCGCATCAAGCAGATGGAGGATGTCGGGCTGATCACCGGCTATCGCGCGATCCTCTCTCCGCTCAAGCTCGGGCTCACCAATGTGACCTATATCGAGGTGCGGGTGTCGGATACGCGCCAAAAGGCTTTGGAAGACTTCAACGCGGCGGTGCGAAGCATTCCCGAGGTCGAGGAATGCTACATGATTGCCGGGGGGTTCGACTACCAGATCAAGTTGCGCTCGCGGGATATGGCACATTATCGCGAGATCATGGCCGAGAAAATCTCCGCCCTGCCGCATATCAGTTCGACCACGAGCTACGTTGCCATGGAGGCTGTGGTGGAACAGAGTTGGCTCAATCTTTGAGGGGCGCTTTGGGTGGTCCGCGAACGATCCCGGACCTGCTGCGACCAAGGGGCCGGGACGGGGTTTCACGACGGAATTTCGACGCGGTGCAGCGCCATTTTACGCTGCTTTGCAGCATGTTAACCAGAAAGGTGTATTTCAAATTATGGTTAGATTGAGACACATCAACGTCGATTTTTGGGCTATGATGTAAAATATAGACGTTTAACACAAATGGCTCTGATCTCTCTGCTGCGGGGGCTTTATAGGGATCAGGGGTTAGGAGGGGGAGATGGGCTCCAACGTGAAGCGGTTCGATCCGCAATTCAGTCTTGCATCCAATGAAAATCGTGCTGCGCAAAAGGTCGTTCTGGTCGCGGGGGGAGCTGGGTTCATCGGGTCCAACCTGTGTCGGCGGTTGCTGGCGCAAGGGGATCGGGTGATCTGCGTCGACAATCTCGAAACCGGGCGGCTGTCGAATATCGGCGCGCTCATGCCGGAGCCGGAGTTCCGGTTTTTCCTGCATGACATCGTCGAACCGTTCAGCATCAAGGGGCATGTCGACCGGATCTACAATCTGGCCTGCCCGGCCTCGCCGCCGAAATACCAGAAAGACCCGATCCACACCTTCCAGACCTCGGTCATGGGGGCGCTCAACCTGCTTGAACTGGCGTCCAGAAAAGGTGCGCGCGTGCTGCAATCCTCGACGTCCGAGGTCTATGGCGACCCGGATGTCTCGCCGCAGAACGAGGAGTATCGCGGGCTGGTGAACACCATGGGGCCGCGCTCCTGCTATGACGAGGGCAAACGCGCCGCCGAGACCCTGTTCCACGACATGCATGTGACGCGCGGCGTCGATGTGCGCGTGGCGCGGATTTTCAACACCTACGGGCCGCGGATGGACCCGGAGGACGGGCGGGTGATCTCCAACTTCATCGTGCAGGCGCTCAAGGGTGAGCCGATGACGATTTACGGTACGGGCGAACAGACGCGCTCCTTCTGCTATGTCGACGACATGCTCGACGGGCTGATGACACTGATGGAATGCGAAACCTGCGGCGCGGTGCCGGTCAATCTCGGCAATCCGGGCGAATTCACCATGAACGAGCTGTCGCGTCTGGTGCAGAAGATGATCCCGGAACATGGCGGCGCGGTGTATTGTGATCTGCCGAAAGACGACCCGCGGCAACGCCGTCCCGATATCACGCGGGCGAACACCTTGTTGAATTGGGAACCCAAAGTGTCGTTGCGCGTGGGGCTGGTGCCGACGGTCAGCTATTTCAGCAAGGAACTGGAACTGTCCCAGGCGCATACCAATGCGGGCAATGTCGTCAACCTGATCGCGGGGGGAGGTGCGGCATGACACAGTTTCCGTCCAGACCCGCACGCGTGCTGGTCACCGGTGGCGCGGGCTATATCGGGTCGCATTGCTGCAAGGCGCTGAGCCGTGCAGGGATGGTGCCGGTGGTCTATGACAACCTGTCGCGCGGCCATGCCGATGCGGTGCGCTGGGGGGCCTTCATGAAGGGCGATCTGCGGGATCGTGCGCGGCTCGTGCAGGTGCTCAGGGACGAGCGCATCGACGCGGTGATCCATTTCGCGGCCTTCGCCTATGTCGGCGAGAGCGTGCATGAGCCGCAGATGTATTACGACAACAACGTCGGCGGCATGATTGCATTGCTGGGGGCGATGCAGGAGATGGGCGTGAAGACGCTGGTGTTCTCTTCCTCCTGTGCCACCTATGGTGTGCCGACGCATATGCCGATCGACGAGACCATGGCGCAGGCGCCGATCAACCCCTATGGGCGTTCGAAGCTGATCTGCGAATGGATGATGGAGGACGCCGCCACGGCTTGGGGGCTGAGCTATGCGGCTCTGCGCTATTTCAACGCGGCGGGGTCGGACCCGGAGTTCGAGCTTTCCGAACGTCACGATCCGGAAACCCATCTCATCCCGCTGGCGCTGATGGCTGCCGAAGGCACGGGCGCGCCGCTTCAGGTCTTTGGGACGGATTACCCGACGCCCGACGGCACCTGTGTGCGCGATTACATTCATGTCGGCGATCTGGCGCGGGCCCATGTGCTGGCGCTGGATGCACTGCGGGCAGGGGCGGGACCGCTCAAGCTCAATCTGGGCACCGGCAAGGGCACATCCGTGCAGGAGATCCTCGATGCGGTCGAACGGGTGACCGGACATGCGGTGCCGCATATCGACAGTCCGCGGCGCGCGGGCGATCCGCCGGAACTTGTGGCCAACCCGGCCCGGGCGCGTGAGGCGCTGGGCTTCGAGGCGCAATGGACCAATATCGACGAGATCGTCGGCCATGCTGCACCGTGGTTTGCCGAACGGCCCGTGGGGGCGCCGAAGGTCGCCTGAGTGATGACCAAGCCTGTGGTGAAACAGCCCGTGAGGGAAAAGCCAGTCGCCCCGAAGGCGAAGCGCCGTGTGTGCCGTCATCCGGCGCTTGCGCCCCGGTCGATGCTGACCCCGCTGTTTTCGCGGCGGCGCAGGCTCTGGTACGGCTTTCTGGCGGGGCTGTGGTTTCTCGCCTCGCTGTGGTTCTGGACTTGGTGGTTCCAACCCGCGCATATCGGCGGGGTGGGGCGGTTTGCGCTGATCACCCTCGGGCTGGTCTGGGTCTGGAGCATGCAGGCCTATTTCATGGTGATTTTCCTTGCGGCGCATCGCTCCGCCGCGCCCGATCCCGAGCCGGGGCAGTACCGGGTGGCGATGATCGTGACCAAGACGCCCTCGGAACCCTTCGAGGTGATCCGGCCCACGCTCGAAGCGATGTTGGCGCAAGATTATCCGCATGACACATGGCTCGCCGATGAAGCCCCGACGCCCGAGGTCACCGACTGGTGTGCCGCCCATGGGGTGCATATCTCCTCGCGCAAGGATCTCGAGGCGTATCATCAAAAGGAATGGCCGCGCCGGACGCGCTGCAAGGAGGGCAATCTGGCCTATTTCTACGACACATGGGGCTATCGGCTTTACGACATCGTCTCCCAGCTCGACTCGGATCATGTCCCTGCGCCGGGATACCTGCGCGAGATGGTGCGTCCTTTTGCCGATCCGGAGGTCGGCTATGTCTCCGCCCCCTCGATCTGTGGCGCCAATGCGAAAGGCCACTGGGCGGCACGCACAAGGCTTTATGTCGAGGCGGCCTTCCATGGCATCTTTCAGGCGGGCTATACCCGGCTTCTGACGCCGATGTGCATCGGCTCGCATTATGCGGTGCGCACCAGGGCGCTGAAAGAGGCGGGCGGTCTCGGGCCGGAGCTGGCGGAGGATCACTCCACCACCATGCTGATTTCGGCGGCGGGGTGGCGTGGGGTTCATGCCATCGACGCCTTCGCGCTGGGCGACGGGCCGGCGACGCTGCCCGATCTGGTGACGCAGGAGTTCCAGTGGTCGCGCTCGCTCGTCTCGCTGTTGCTGCGCTATACGCCCGATTACCTTCCGAAGCTGCCGCTCCGGCTCAAAGCGCTCTTCCTGCTCTGCCAGCTCTGGTACGTGTTCTTCGCGCTCGCCATGGCCATGGCCTATGTCGCGCCGGTTCTGGCGGTGCTGTTCGATTTCACTTATGCCGATGTCACGTACCCGTCCTTTATCGCCCATGGTTTCCCGATGGCGCTGATCCCGCTTGTGATCGTGCGGGGGCTGAAACGCGACGGGTTGTTGCGACCGATGAATGCGAAGATTCTCGCCTGGGAGAAAATCCTCTTCGTCGCCCTACAATGGCCATGGGTGCTTTGGGGCGTTGCCATGGCGGTGCGAGATCGGATTTCCGGGCATTTCGTGGATTTCCGCATCACGCCCAAGGGGGCTGCGGCACAGGCCACTATGCCAATGCGGATCATCATGGTGTACGCGGTTCTGGCGCTGGGCGCGATCCTTCCGGTCATGCTGCGCGCGCATCTCGTGGTGGCGCCGGGGTTCTATCTTTTGACGCTGTTGAACGCGGTGATCTACGTCATCCTGCTTGCGGTGGCGATCCTTCACCATGTGCGGGAAAACCATATCAGATTGCGGAATTTCACCCCGAAACTCGCAATGCAAAGTGCTGTTTTGATAATGATCATGGCGTTTTTTGCCAATTCTGTTATCCTGAGGGGACAGATGGGTCTCCTTGCCCTGTCTTACGGACTCGAGCCTCTGCAAGTGATGAAAGTCGAGTACGTGGTCGCCGGTGCGGGTCAGGGCCAGCCGGGGGATGTGCATCTGGAATTCGCACCGGAATGGTTTGGGGACCTAGCGCCCTGAAAGGGAGGGAGCGATGCTGACGATGTCGACAAAACGGATGATGAAGGCGCTGGGCGCCGGTCTTGGAATAGGGGTCCTGTCGGGGCTTCTGAGCATGGGCTTTGCGCAATCGCCGCCGGGGCAGGTGCCGTTCGGGGTCTATGACCCGGACGGGGATTTCTCCCGCGACGATGCGATCACGGTCGAACATCTGTTCCTGCCGTGGGAGGACGTGTACCTTCCGTCGCTGAACGATGCCGACGCCTATGCGCTCGAACGTCAGCGCGCGCTGCTGGTGACGCTGGAGCCTTGGACCTGGTCGCGCAGCGAACGCAACACCGCGCGCTACCTGCGCGAGGGGATTTTCAATGGCACTTATGACGGCAACATGCATGCGGTCTGTCAGGTTCTGGGCACGCTGAAAAGCCCGGTGACCCTGCGGTTCATGCATGAAATGGACGACGAGAGCGGCCAATTCATCTGGGCAGGCTGGAACCCCGACGACTATATCGCCGCCTACCGTCGGATGACGGATCTCTGCAAGGAAGATGCGCCGAACATCAACCTGATGTGGTCGCCACTGGGCGATGAGAAAATGGCGCAATACTATCCGGGTGACGACTATGCCGATCTCGTTGGCCTGTCGGTCTTCGGTCTTCAGGCTTGGGATCAGGCGAAATACGGTCATGACCGGACCTATGACGAGATTTTCGCGCCGCGTTATGAACGGGCGCAGGCCTTCGGCAAACCGGTCGTGGTCGCCGAACTCGGCTATGTCGGTCAGGCGGGTTACGTCGAAAACTGGAAGAACACGGTGCGGGCCGAAAATGCCGATTATCCGGCTCTGGTCGGTGTCGTCTACTTCAACTACCCGGAAGTCTACCCGTGGCCGGAAGGCTTCGGACAGCCGGACTGGCGCGTCAAGAACCAGGTTCTCAAATGACCTGATCTTGGGCGTTATGCTCTAAATTGCGACAGAGACGAATGGGCGGCGAAAAACCGCCCATTTCTTTTGTTTTGTGCAACGTATTGAAGATATTTTATTTTATCTGGATCACATTCGTCATCCGTGTCTGACACAATGCTGCCATGCTTGTGTCGAACTCATGACCTTCTTGACCTGTAACCTCGTTTTTACCAATCACGGGGTAACGAGAGAACGACGGACCTGTCTCTGCCCCTGTGCTGGACGAGGCCGCGCAAAGGAGGCAGAGCAATGTTCGTGTTTACGAAATCCATTTCCCATGTGTACAGCAAAGATGTGTGCAGCAAAGGTGCTCTATCCAAGGCGGTTCTGACTGCCGCGTTCGCAATGGCTGTGATGGCTGCGGGGGATCCGGTATTGGCCTCGCAGACGGGGACGAGCGCGCAAAAGACCACGGTCGGTGGCAGCGGCGGCACCCGCTTCGACTGGCTCGCAGGTGGCAAGGATGTCGCGGATGCCGGCATGACCACGACGGCCCCGACACCGCAAGGCTCCGGCTCCTGGATTTGTTCGCCTGCCGGCTTCGGCAACCATTCCCGCTGCTATCGCCGCTGATTTCGACAGTTTGGGGCGGCAGGGGGCTACGGTCCGAGCCGTGACCTGTGCCGTACCAATCGCGAGAGAAACTTCGGGTGAGTGCCTGAGCTCTTCTGCTGTGTCAGATCTGTTTGAAAAGAGCGCAGAACAGAGTGCTGTGGAAACAGGCGCTGTTTTTCATTGCGAGTTTTATTTCGAGCGCTGGTTTGAACCCTGTGCGGGTTTGGGCTCCGTCGGGCCGGTTCTGTTTCGTCCTGGCTGTTCTCTTTGGCCTGTGTCAGAGGCAACCGCGACATCGCTGACAGAGTGTCGTCCGACAGGGAGGTTCCTGCTGTCGGACCGGGACGCGGAGGCTGCGAAGGTTCGCGCCGGAAGGATCGCACGAGGGGCGCGGATCAGAACCAGGCGATTTCCCCGGAGTCGTCTTCTGAGAGGGCGAAAGGCGCGTCGATATTGTCGAACAGTTTATGGGCGAGGTGGCGCAGCCGGATGACCTCGCTCAAAGGGTTGATTTCCACCAGTTCCTGTTCGGCCTGGCCGGACAGATGCCCCATCACCCGTTGCAGATCGTCAAGCGTCTGATGCAGGCGGTCGATTGCCTGAAGGCTGCGTTGCACCGCCGGGGAGAGGCTCTTGGCTTCCGCAAGTGTCGGCCCCAGCGCAATCTGGACCTCCGCCGCTAGGATGACCAGAGTCACCATTTCATCCTGAATGCGCTTGTTCAGCGTTTTCAGAGGAATGGATGCTGGTTCGCTCGAACTGTCTTGCGGTAGGGAATGTGCTGGGATCGGCGACATCAGAGTTTTCCCACGATAGCTTCGATCGCGGACCTCAGCCCGTTCGGATCAAAGGGCTTTTTCAGGAAATTGTTCATTCCTAGGCGTTTGCCCATATCAATAATCTCTCGGTCGGCACGCCCCGTGATCAGCAAAAATCCGATGCCGCGGGTGGGGCCATTCGTGCGCAGCGCATGCAGAAGCTGAAGCCCATCCATACCGGGCATGTTGTAATCCGAGATCACAAGATGCACCGGGGTGGTTGCGAGTTTCTGCAAGGCGGAGGGCCCGTCTCCCGCGCTTGCCACATTGCGAATGCCGAAGGAATCCAAGGCGTTGGTGATAAGCCCGCGGCTCGTGGACATATCATCGACGACCATGACGCGAAGTTGATCTCGAAGTGCCATCAGACCGTTCCTTTTTGGGCCTGTGCCTCAGTCGTGGAGAGGAGCAGGGTGTTCGATTTCGTTTTGTAGGTGGTGACGCCGGCATTTTCGAAAAGCGGTGCCGCGCTTTCGCTCAACCGCTCTGAATGTCCGAGCATCAGCCAGCCTCCGGGTTCGAGAATGCCGGCAAAACGCCGGAACAGCCGGGCTTGCGTCTCTTCGTCGAAATAGATCACGACATTGCGACAGAAAATGGCGTCGAATTTGCCCTTCATGGGCCATTCTGCATGCAGGTTGAGCTGTCGGAACGCGACCATGTTGCGAAGCTCCGGTTTGAGGGTCAACGCAATCTCGCCGTCCTGTTCGGAACTCGTGCAGAAGGCTTTGATTATCTCGTCGCTGAGACCCGTGGTCAGGGAGCCGATATACTGCGCGCTTTTCGCCCGCACGAGGACCTCAGGGTCGATATCCGTCGCCAGGATCTTGAGATCCTTCTTGGCGAGGTCCGGGGCTTCCTTCAGGATTGTCATGGCGATGGAATAGGGTTCCTGCCCGTTCGAGCAGCCCGCCGACCAGATCCGGGCCTTGCCGCCCGCCGCAAGTTTTTTACGGAGATGCGGGATGATGGTGGTACTCAGATAGTCAAAGTGATGGTTTTCCCTGAAGAAATGCGAGACGTTCGTGGTCAGCGCCGAGATGAAATTCTCCATCTCCTGCTTGTCGTTCGAGGTCTCCAGAAAATCCAGATAGGCGTCGAAGCTCGGGATGTTCAGGGCGCGCAGACGACGGCTCAGACGGGATTTCACCATCGAGACCTTGGATTGGGCAAGCACGATGCCCGCCTCCCTGGACGCGATGGCGACGATTCGGGCAAAGGCCCGATCCGAAATGGCGCTCGCCATCCTGGGACGTCCGCTTATGGGGGACAACTCGCTCAAGCGACCTCCTCGCCCTGCGGCGGCATGACAGCTTCCAGATCGAGAATACGGATCATCCGGCCGTCGACGATGGTCAGGGCGGATACGAAGGTGCGGGCTTCGTCTGCGGCGAGGTCGGGCGGCGGCTGCATCTCCTCGGAGGGGATGGCGAGAATGTCGGACACGGCATCGACCATGAGACCGGCGGTACGTTCCCCGAGGTCGACCACGATGATGACGTTGCGTTCGGAATCCTCACCGGTCTGCAATCCGAGGCGCGCCGACAGATCGATGATCGGCAATACGGTGCCGCGCAGGTTGATGACCCCTTTGACGAAGAAGGGGGCATGCGGCAGGGAGGTCGCCTTGGCGGAGCCGCGGATTTCGCGGACGGACATGATGTCCACCGAGTAGTCCTGACCGCCGACGCGGAAGGACAAGAGTTCGATAGACGATGAGGAAGTCAGTTTGTCGTTGTCGGTCATTGTCTTATCCTACAAGAGCATGCTGGGGTTTGCGGGGACGGGTGCGCCCGGAGGCTTGGCTGACCAGATCGGTCGGATCGAGGATGAGCGCGATCTGCCCGTCGCCGAGGATGGTGGCAGCGGCGATGCCCGGGACACGTCCGTAGCTGCCTTCGAGCCCCTTGATGACGACCTGACGCTGGTCTTCGATCGCATCCACTGCGAGGGCTGCGCGGTTGCCGTCTTCCTGCCCGATCAGGAGGACGATGCCGCCGACATAGCTTTCCTGCGGCGGGCGATAGCCAAGCTCCGCGCCGAGATCGAGCAGCGGGACGAAACCGCCGCGGATCTGTACCACATGGGTCTCCGGGCCGAGCGCCTTGACGTCGTCGTCGGTGAGGGTGAGCGTTTCGAGAATGGCATTGAGCGGCACGACCAGGGTTTCGTCGGCAACGCGCACGACCATGCCGTCGAGCACGGCCAATGTCAGCGGCAGGGAAATTGAGAAGGTCGTGCCCTTGCCTTCCTGCGAGGTGATCGCAATGCGCCCCCCCAGCGCCTGGATGGAGCTTTTGACCACATCCATGCCGACCCCGCGCCCGGAGAGGTTCGAGATTTCCTGCGCCGTGGAAAAGCCGGGCAGGAACAGAAGGTTGTCGATGTCGCCATCGCTGAGTTGCGCTTCGGCGGGGATGAGACCCTTTTCGATGGCTTTCGCCTTGACGCGTTCGCGGTTGATCCCGGCGCCGTCGTCGCTCACTTCGATGACGATGCGCCCGGAGCGGTGTTGTGCCGTCAGTGTGACGTGACCTTCGCGGGATTTATCCACTGCAAGGCGTTTCTCGGGGCTTTCCAAGCCATGGTCCACGGCATTGCGGATCATATGGGTGAGGGGGTCGGCGAGGCGCTCGATGACGGTCTTGTCGACTTCGGTGTTCTCGCCGTCGGTGTGTAGGCGCACCTCCTTGCCGACCGAAGCCGAGGATTCGCGGACGATCCGGCCCATGCGCTGGAACAGGGACTTGATCGGCTGGGCGCGGATCATCATCACCGATTCCTGAATGTCACGGGTCAGTTGCAGGAATTCCTCGAGCCCGGTGGACACCGGAGAGTTCGGCGGCAGGCCGGCTTCGGTGACAGATTGGCTGAGCATGGCCTGATTGATCACCAATTCCCCCACAAGGTTCACCAGACGGTCGATGCGCTCAAGATCCACGCGCACGGTGGCGCGCGGCTGCGTCGGTGTGCCGGTCGTCTTGGTCGGGGTGGTGCCTTCGGACGTGGTTGTGGCCGAGCTCTTCACGGGCGCGGGGGAGGCTTCTTCCTGCGGTGCTTCGGGCTTGGGGGCGGCTGTGACAGGTGCATCGTTCGGCGTGGCAGTGGACGCGGGGTCGGGGGCCGGTCGGGCTGCGACGGGTTCCGGTTGTACGAGAGGCGGCAGGGGAGGGAGGGCAGGTACGACAGCGACGGATGCAGGGGAGGGCGCCACGGGCGCTGCCGCCAGCGGTGTGATGTCGAGCTGGCACAGACCGTCAACGAACTCGAACACTTCGCGTACGGTCTGTTCGCTTTCCTCGGTATGCACCGTGAGTGTCCATGACAGATGTCCGATGTCGGGATCTATCGAGTCCAGAAGCGGCAGAGAGGCCGCATGGCAGGTTACGGCGAGATCGCCGAGGTCACGCAGGGCGCGGAACAGGTAGAGCGGTTCGTTGCCAGAGATGTAAAGGGCCGGTTCGGGCTTGAAGAAGACGGTGAACCCCTTGCTGGCCACCAGCGGTTCGGTGGCCTCCTCTGAGGAACTCAGATCCAAGGGGGATTCGTCGGCTCCGGCCATGGGCAGGTCGGACAGGTCCGGCAAATTCGGCAGGCCTGCATCGCCCCCGAAATCCAGAGACAAATCCAGTGACAGGGTGGCAGGGGTAAAATCGAGTTCCTCTTCGGATTCTTCTTCGACGCCGACGAGATTTTCGAGCTTTTCCAGCACCGGATCGGTCACCTCGGAGGACACCGCGTCATCGTCGCGGGCGGCCCGCACGAGATCGCCCAGCACATCGGCGCAGGTGAAGAACAGGCGGATCGCCTCGCCATCCGGCTGGAAGCGCCCGGCGCGGACTTCATCCATCGCGGTTTCGAAGCGATGCGCGAAATGCACGAGGTCGTCGAGCCCGAAAGCTCCCGCGCCGCCCTTGATCGAATGCACGGCGCGGAAC
The DNA here is from genome assembly GCF_002407265.1 of Celeribacter ethanolicus. Taxonomy (NCBI): domain Bacteria; kingdom Pseudomonadati; phylum Pseudomonadota; class Alphaproteobacteria; order Rhodobacterales; family Roseobacteraceae; genus Celeribacter; species Celeribacter ethanolicus. Next base: position 1,118,507 of record NZ_CP022196.1, on the reverse strand, counting down.
ACGATATTGATCGTTTCCGGATCTGTGTCGCCGTCATCCATCAGTTGGAGACCATCCTGGAGGCTTTCCAGGAGTTCCTCGCATTCGATAAAGAAGGAGGCGCGGATTTCTGCCATCGGGTCGGACATGGGAACCTCTTAACCAGCCACCATTTGGAGGGCTTTGACGAGTTTGGCGGGGTCGAACGGTTTGACGATCCAGCCGGTGGCACCGGCGGCACGGGCCTTGGCCTTGAGCTCGTCGGCGCTTTCCGTGGTCAGCACGAGGATCGGGATGCGGCTCCATTTGTCCTCGGAGCGTACGGCGTCGATGAAACCGAACCCGTCCATGCGTGGCATGTTGATGTCGGTGATGATCACGTCGGGCTCGATGTCCTCGAGCACTTCGAGACCGTGAATGCCGTCTTCGGCGAGATGGGCGGTAAAGCCCGCCGATGACAGTGCGAGATTGAGCATATCGCGCATGGTGCGGCTGTCGTCGACAGCGAGAACTTCCAGACTCATGTCCAGGCCTCCGGTTGGGTCAGGGTTTCGGGGGTAAAGCCAAAGAGGCCAAGCATGTCGATGCAGTTGTCGGAGGCATGGGCGAGACGCGTGATCTTGCCCTGCGCCGCCCGGGTCCTGACCGCGGAGAGGAGCACCTGAAGTGGCAGGGTGCCGAGATGCCGGACATTGCCGGCGTCGATCACCAGCATGTCGTCGGCAATGGCGGTGAGCTCTGCCATCAGGGGAGCCACGGATTGATAATCGAGCCGGTCGTGGAGTTGCACATGTGTGGTCATGTGCGCACACCTTCATTACGGCAGGGGTGAGACATCTCAAATTTCCCTTACAACTGCGGTCACGAGATCTTGTGTAAGGGCAAGGGAGTTAAAACGAGGTTACGTGGCTCGATTTTTATGGAAACCGAAAATTCCCCTGTCTCAGCCTAGAGGGGGCTTGATAAATATATTTTATGTCAATGAATTACGGGTAGATGTTGTGCATATGCGAGGCGCATCCGGTGAGCGCCGCATAGTCGTCTTCGATCACGGAGACGGAAAAATTCTTCATGAAACCGGCAAAGCGTCCCTTGTCGCGAAACGCGTCGTCAAAGCCGAAGCGATCGAGGTAAGGCGCGATGTGACGGGCCACGCCGCCGACAAGGTAAATGCCGCCGAACGGCAGTTGGATGAGTGCGAGGTTTCCGGCCACTGTGCCGAGCATATGGACGAAAAGCCGGGCGGCCTCGGTGGCGATGGCATCCTCGCCGCTCTCAACGGCGGCCATGATGTCGGCGGCGGATTTCTCGCGCGGGGTCCCGGCCTCGGTGCCGAGGAACAGGTAGGTGCGTTCGAGGCCACGGCCCGAAAGCACGTCCTCAATGGCGGGAAAGCCATGTGCGGTTTCAACGAATTCACAGAGTTTGAGCTCATGCGGGGTGCGGATCGGAAGGTTGGCGTGACCGCTTTCGGAGGGGGCGACGAAACGACCGGTTTCGGTCTCGAACACCGGCGAGGCGTTGAATCCGGTGCCGATGCCGATCACCAGACGCACCGCCTGCGAGGGCGCGGCTGGGGCCTCGATCACCGGGCGGATGTTGTCCGGTGCGATCAGGCCCAAAGCATGGCCCTGCGCTTGCAAGTCGTTGAGAATGGAGACATGTTCGGCCCGTGTGGCGCGGTGCAGCGTGTCGCGGTCGATGGTCCAGTCGAGATTGGTCATCGTGCCGACCCCGTCGCGCACCGGGCCGGCGAGCGCCACGCAGGCGCCCTTGCAATCCACGCCGCCCTCATCCTCGACATATTGCCGCAAGACGCTTTCGAGTCCCGGAAACTTGCGGTTCGAATAGCGCCGGATCGTCTCCGGCAACAGGCTTACGCCGTCGGCCAGCGCCACACGGGTGTTGGTCCCGCCGATATCGGCCACGAGGGTGAGAGTGTCGGCGGGGTGCTGCGGCATGGGTCAGGTCCGTTCCAGAAGGGCTTTCAACATGTGATACGAGGCTTTGGGGGTGCGTTTCAATGTTTCAAAGTCCACATGCACGATCCCGAAGCGCCTTTCATAGCCGAAGGCCCATTCGTAATTGTCCAGAAGCGACCAGTAGAAGAAGCCCTTGAGGTTGACACCGGCCGCAATGGCACGCTGCATCGCCGCCATATGGTCACGGATAAAGCCGCAGCGTTCAGGGTCGTTCACGACACCGTTTCGCACATGATCGTCCCAAGCCATGCCGTTTTCCGTGACCATCATCGGCAGGTCGCCGACATAGCTTTCCTTGAGCCGCAGGAGCAGCGCCTCAAGGCCTTCGGGGCAAATCTCCCAGCCCATCTGCGTCGTCGCCAGATGGCCCGCGGCCGGGGCGGTCGAGGGCCAGGGGCTTTCGGCGTCATGAGCCACCAGATTGCGGGTGTAATAATTGATGCCGAGCCAGTCGATGGGCCGCGAGATCGCCTTGAGATCCTCCTGCCAGTCGCGCGGCAGATACGGCTCGAGCCCTTCGAGCGCCTCTGTCGGGTAACGCCCCTTGGCGATGGCTTCGATGAACCAGCGATTGTGGGTGGCGTCTTGTGTGGCGGCGGCCCGAATGTCCCTGGGGTCATCCGTGGCAGGCTGGGTATGTTCGAAATTCAGCACGATGCCGAGGTTGTTGCGGCCATGGCCACGCAGGCGGGCGACGGCTTCGGCATGAGCCTTGAGCACATAATGCATGGAACGCGCGGCGGCGCGGATGTTGCGCAGCCCGGGCGCGTGATGGCCCAGAAGATGCGACAGGTAGGAAACGCACCACGGCTCGTTGATCGTGGCATAGCTGGCAACCCGGTCGCCGATCCGGTCGTCGATCACCTCGACAAAATCGCCGAACCAGCGGGCAATCGACGGGTTGGTCCAGCCGCCCAGGTCCGAGAGCGCCGAGGGCAATTCCCAGTGATAGAGCGTGACATGCGGCTCCATCCCGCGCTCGAGGATCGCATCGGTGAGGCGGTCGTAATAGTCGAGCCCTTCACGGTTCACGGCACCCCGGCCCTCGGGGATCACCCGTGCCCAGCTCGTGGAGAACCGGTAGGCGTCGAAATTGCCGGCCTTGAGAATGTCCAGATCTTCCTCGTAGCGATGATACTGGTCGCAGGCCAGCGCGCCATCCTCGGCCCGCAGCACGTTGCCCGGTGTGGCAGCGAATGTGTCCCAGTGGCAGGAGCCCGCCCCGCCGAATTTGTGGCCTTCGACCTGATAGGCGGCGGTGGCGGCGCCGAACAGGAAGCCGTCGGGGAAATCGTTCCGGGTGAGCGAGGCGATCGAGGTCATCAGGGGCTCCATCTGTGAAGGGCTGGATGCGCTTATAGCGAGAAGGTGCGGCTTCGGGCAAGCTCAAAGCGCTTTGAGTTTTTGAGCTAACAGCGCCGCTGTCGGCACGCCATGATTTGGCGCAAGGATCCTGCGGTTATCGGGGGGCGGGGCCGGTGGTGTGGCCGATGATCAGATCGGCATCGAGCAATTCGTGGCGCGGCGGGCGCTCGGGGTGGGCGATCTGTTCGAGCAGCATCTCCGCGCAAATCCGCCCGGCCAGCCGCACGGAAGACCGTGTCGCGGTGTAGATCGGTTCGGAGCTGCCGTTGCGCATATAGGACAGTTCGTCGTCATGCACGATCAGCGAGACGTCCTTGCCGATGGTGAGTTTGAGCGTGTCGAGCGCTCGGCGCACGCCATAGCCGATGATGATCGAGGAGGTCAGAAGTGCGGTCGCCGGATCGGGCCGGTTCAGCACGTTCATCGCGGCGACATAGCCGAATTCCTCGGTCATCTCTGCGCTGTGGCAGAGGCTCGGATCCTCCTCGATCCCGGCGGCGTCGAGGGCTGCGCGATAGCCTTCGCGGCGTTTGGCGGCGAAGTCCATCGTCTCCAGCCCGTTCAGGAGGCCGATCCGCCGGTGCCCCAGGTCAATGAGAAATTTCGTTGCCCGCTCGAAGGCGCGCTGGTTGTTCATATCGACCCAGGCATAGTCGTTTTCATCGGCGCTGCCGGACCGTCCATGCACGACAAACGGCATGCCGATGTCGCGTAACAGTTTGATTCTGGGATCGTCTGCCTTGGGGCCATGCACGATTACCCCATCGACCGAGCCCTTGGCCGCGATCTTCCGATAGGCGTCGGCCTCGCCGCTGTCGGGCACCACGGTCAACAACATGTCGATGTTCTCGCGCGAGTAGATCTCCGACGCGCCGGCGATGAAGTCGGCGAACACCGGGTTGACCATCTCATGGCCCTTGGAGAGCGGGATGATATGGCCGACGGCATGGTTGCGCCCGGTCGCGAGGCCCCGGGCACGGGGGTTCGGGGCGTAATTGTGCTTGCGCGCCGCTTTCATCACCTTTTGCCGCGTCACCTCGGAGACCTCGGGGTATCCGTTCAGGGCGCGGGAGACCGTCGTCTGGGACAGGCCGAGCAGGGTTGAAAGCTCTTTGAGGTTCATGTGATCCCCGTTGGTGAAATGGCGTCGTGCGAGCCACGCAGGCGTCACATGGGCCCGGATGTGCGCGGATGACCCGTTGCGTGGTGTTTCGCCACGCTAGACCGAGCGCGGGGCGGAGGTAAAGACGCGAGTTTCGGACCATGTCACGCCGGGGCGTTTCTCGGGAGCGCTTCTGGGCCGCGTTTCTGTCGTCCGGGCCGGTGCGATGCCGATGCGAGGCCTGTGCGATCCTTGCGGAATGACGTTGCGGAAGTCGTGCGGCATCTCTCCCGCGCCGTGAAGCCTGCCTTGATCCGTGTCATTGACACGGGGGCGGGCTTGCGACAGGGTGTGGGCGTCAAAGCGCTTTGATCCTGTGGGAAGTGATTGATTTTCGGGCTGGTAGCGCTAAGATTTCCTCACCCGTGTCCGGGTCTGAAAACTGGGAGGTTTTACATGAAAAAGACACTTATGACCGGCGCTGCGACGCTCGCCCTGACGACAGTCGGCTTGGCTGGAGGCGCGCAGGCACAGGATCTGACCATTGCCGGTCCGTGGATCGGCGCCGACCAGGAGATGGTCGAGAAGGTTCTGGAGCTTTTCGAAGAACAAAGTGGTCTCGATGTCGCCTATGTCGGCTCCGACAGTTTTGAACAGCAGATCGTGATCGACGCCGAAGCGGGCTCCGCGCCGAACATCGCCGTCTTTCCGCAGCCGGGTCTGGCCTCCGACATGGCGAAGCGCGGCTTCCTGACGCCGCTGGGCGCCGACGTGGAAAACTGGGTGCGCGACAATTACGCTGCCGGTCAGTCCTGGGTCGATCTCGGCACGTCTGTGGGGCCCGACGGAAACCCGGCGCTTTACGGCTTCTTCTACAAGGTCGATCTGAAATCCCTCGTCTGGTACGTGCCGGAAAACTTCGAGGATGCGGGTTATGAGGTCCCGACCTCGATGGAAGAACTGAAAGCGCTCACCGAACAGATCGTTGCCGATGGCGAGACGCCCTGGTGTATCGGTCTGGGGTCCGGGGCCGCGACCGGCTGGCCGGCAACCGACTGGGTCGAGGACATGATGCTGCGCACGCAGCCGCCCGAAGTCTATGACGGCTGGGTCGACAACAGCGTGAAATTCGACGACCCGCGCGTGGTCGCTGCGATCGAGGAATTCGGCTGGTTCGCCCGCAACGACGCCTTCGTCTCCGGTGGGGCTTCCGCGGTGGCCTCGACCGACTTCCGCGACAGCCCGAAAGGTCTCTTCACCTCGCCGCCGCAATGCTACCTGCACCGTATGGCGTCGTTCATCCCGGCCTATTTCCCGGAAGGCACCGTCGAGGGGGAAGATGTCGATTTCTTCTACTTCCCGTCCTATGCGGAAAAAGATCTCGGCAATCCGGTCTTGGGCGCGGGCACGCTCTGGGCGATCACCAACGACAGCCCGGCGGCGCATCAGTTTATCGAATTCCTCGAAACGCCTGAGGCGCATGAGGTCTGGATGTCGCAAAAAGGCTTCCTGACCCCGCATAAAGGCGTCGATGCGTCGAAATTCGGCGATCCGGCGACTGCTGCGATGAACGAGATCCTGCTCGGCGCGACCACCTTCCGCTTCGACGGTTCCGACCTGATGCCGGGCGGCGTGGGCGCAGGCTCCTTCTGGACCGGTATGGTCGATTACGCCGGTGGCAAATCCGCCGAGGATGTCGCCAAGTCGATCCAGGCCTCCTGGGATGCGCTGAAATAATCTGCGTCTAAGCCCAAAAGGCTCTCCGGCCCTTCGGGGCCGGGGACTTTCACGTCCGCGCCGCTCAAGATGGCCCCCGGTTCGGGGAGAAACGATCAGGCGGGGAGGGCGGGTCCGGTCAGGAGACCGCGGCGCGACAGATCGAAGGGGAGAGAGACAATGCATCCGGCTTTTCAGGGTCTTCTGACCATCGCCATCGGCGTCGGCGCCTGTATCGGCTATTTCTATTTTTCCAACATCATTCTCGACAAGGTGATCTTTCCGGCCCGTGGTCCGCATGCCGGGCGCAACATCAACCGGGCGAATCTTGTCCGTCCGTGGCTGTTCCTGCTGCCGGGGCTGTTGGCACTTGGGCTGTACCTGGCCTATCCGGTGGTCGAGACGCTCAGGCTGTCTCTCACCGACCGCGATCTCGGCGGCGCCTATGTCGGGCTCGAGAATTACCGCAAAATGTCCGGCGATCCGAAATTCTGGGAGGCGATGCGCAACAACGCATTCTGGCTTTTGGTGGTGCCTGCGATGTCCACCGCTTTCGGGCTTTTGGTGGCGCAGCTCACCGACCGAATTCGTTGGGGTTCAATCGCCAAGTCCTTGATTTTCATGCCGATGGCGATTTCCTTTGTTGGCGCGGCGGTGATCTGGAAACTCGTGTACGACGCCCGGCCTCTGGGCACGGAACAGATCGGCATTCTGAACGCGATCTACCTTGGCCTCGGGGGGGCGGAGCCGATCAACTGGCTGACCCTGCCGTTCTGGAACAACTTCTTTCTCATGGTGGTGCTGATCTGGATTCAGACCGGGTTCGCCATGGTGATCCTTTCGGCGGCGCTCAGAGGCGTGCCGGAGGAAACCATCGAGGCGGCCATCGTCGACGGCGCCAACCCGTTCCAGATCTTCTTCCGCATCAAGGTGCCGCAGATCATGGGCACCATCGTCGTGGTCTGGACCACGATCACCATCACCGTGCTGAAAATCTTCGACATCGTCTTCGCCATGACCAACGGGCAATGGGAGACGCAGGTTTTGGCCAATTACATGTACGACCAACTCTTCCGCGCCCGTGACTGGGGCGTTGGCTCGGCGGCGGCCATGGTGATCATGCTCTTGGTGACGCCGATCCTGGTCTGGAACGTCTACAACGCACGCAAAGAGATGAAGTGAGGGCAGGACCATGGACAATATTGCCGGCAAGAAACCCGCGCTGATCTGGGCCACGCATATTTCGGTCGCTCTGCTCGTCTTTCTCTGGCTGTTCCCGACGGTCGGGCTGTTCGTTTCGTCCTTCCGCACGGCCGATCAGATCTCCGGTTCCGGCTGGTGGAAGGCGCTGTTCCCGCAGGTGCAGAACACGATGATCCGCACCGCGGCACCCGAGACGCAGCAACAGATCGACGGCAAATATGTCATCGCGGGCAATCTCTTCGCGGAAGAGGGCGACAAGCCCGGCACGATTTCGGTCTGGGGCACGTCTTCACGCGCCATCGACGCCTACAAGGCCGGGGAGACCGCCGATCTGGGCGAAGACGGTCTGCTGACAGTCGAGGAAAACGGCGATTACCGGCTGGTCGGGGAGACGCAATATTCCGGCTCGCGCGGTGAGCGGGTGTTCCTCACCGCCAGGACACCGCCCAGCTTCACGCTGGAGAACTACCGCACCGTGCTGTTCTCCGGCAAGGCCACGGACAAGATGGGCAAGGCCTTCATCAACACCTTTACCGTGACGATCCCGGCGACTGTCATTCCGATCCTGATCGCGGCTTTCGCGGCCTATGCTTTGGCGTGGATGGATTTCCGGGGCCGCGCATTTCTGATTGCGGTGATCGTCGGGCTTCTCGTGGTGCCGCTGCAACTGGCGCTGATTCCGCTTCTGTCCTTCCATGGCGCGGTGGTCGAATGGTTCGTAGACCTGATGGGCACACCTGATCCGGCCAATGCGCGCCGCTTCCTGACGGTTGGCTCTCTGGGTCAGATGCTGGGCTTTGCGCCGGGCGATACGATCAATTCCAAGGGTTATCTGGGCGTCTGGGCGGCGCATACCGGGTTCGGTCTGCCGCTTGCGATCTATCTTTTGCGCAATTACATGGTCGGCCTTCCGAAGGACATCATCGAAAACGCCCGCGTCGACGGCGCGACGGATTTCCAGATTTTCACGAAAATCATCCTGCCGCTTTCCTTCCCGGCGCTCGCCTCCTTCGCGATCTTCCAGTTCCTCTGGACTTGGAACGACCTTCTTGTGGCGCTGGTTTTCCTGATCGACAGTTCGGGCGAGACCACCGTGATGACGCGCCAGATCGTCGAGCTTCTGGGCACCCGGGGCGGCAACTGGGAAATCCTCGCGACCGCAGCCTTCGTGTCGATCTCCGTGCCGCTGGCCGTCTTCTTCTTCATGCAGAAATACCTCGTGCGCGGCCTTCTGGCCGGGTCCGTCAAGTGACACGCACGACATAACAAAAGAGCAAAATCATGAACGCATCCTCTTCCTCCCCCAAAGGGTTCACCCGTGATAAGGACTGGTGGCGCGGCGCCGTCATCTATCAGATCTACCCGCGCTCGTTTCAGGACAGCAACGGCGACGGGGTCGGCGATCTTCTGGGCATCGTGAACCGCCTGCCGTATATCGCCTCGCTCGGTGTCGATGCGATCTGGATTTCGCCTTTCTTCACCTCGCCGATGAAGGATTTCGGCTACGATGTGTCGGACTATTGCGATGTCGATCCGATGTTCGGCACTTTGGCCGATTTCGACGCGGTGATCGACACGGCGCACAGCCTGGGTGTTAAGGTGATGATCGACCTCGTTCTGTCGCACACCTCGGATCAACACCCGTGGTTCGCGGAAAGCCGGTCGTCGAAGGACAATGCCAAATCGAACTGGTATGTCTGGGCCGATGCCAAACCAGACGGCACGCCGCCGAACAACTGGCTGTCGATCTTCGGCGGCTCCGGTTGGCAATGGGACGCCGGGCGGATGCAGTATTACCTGCACAATTTCCTCGTCGAGCAACCCGACCTGAACTTCCACGAACCGGAGGTGCAGGAGGCGCTACTCGATGTGGCGCGGTTCTGGCTGCAACGTGGCGTCGACGGGTTCCGTCTTGATACCATCAACTTCTACACCCATGATGCGGAGTTGCGTGACAACCCGCCGTTGCCGCCCGAAGCGCGGCAGGCGAAGACCGCGCCGGCGGTGAACCCCTACACATGGCAGGATCACATCTATGATAAATCCCGACCGGAAAACCTTGAGTTCCTGCGCAAGCTGCGGGCGGTGATGGAGCCGTTCAATGCGGCTGCGGTGGGCGAAGTCGGAGACGATCAGCGTGGTCTTGAAATCCTCGGCGAATACACCCGTGGCGATGACCTCATGCATATGTGCTACGCCTTCGAGCTGTTGTCCGGCGACACGCCGACGCCCGGCTATGTCAAGGAGGTGATGGACAAGGTGGCCGAGGTGGCTTCCGACGGCTGGGCCTGCTGGGCCTATTCCAACCACGACGTGGTGCGGCACATGTCGCGCTGGCATCTCGACCCGATGGGGGCGCGTGCTTTTACCACGCTGATGATGTGCCTGCGCGGCTCGACCTGTATCTATGAGGGCGAGGAGCTTGGCCTCACCGAGGCGGATGTTGCGTTCGAGGATCTGCAAGACCCTTATGGCATCCGCTTCTGGCCGGAGTTCAAAGGCCGCGACGGGTGTCGCACGCCGATGGTCTGGGATCAGACCCAGCATCACGGCGGCTTCTCCGAGGCGCCGCGCACCTGGTTGCCGGTCAGCCCCGATCACCTGTCGTTGTCCGTGGCGCAGTCCGAATACGACCCGGGCTCGATCCTGCATCACTACCGTCGCGCGATTGCCTTCCGTCACGCCCATCCGGCGCTCAAAAGTGGCGAGATGGTCGACATGAAGGTGCAGGGGGCCTGCCTGACCTTCACCCGCAAGAGTGCGGAGGAAGAGTTGCTCTGCGTTTTCAATCTGTCCGATCAGCCCGCAACGCTCGACGCGCCCGGGGGGAACTGGCATCATGTCGGCAGCGAATTGAATTCGGCCTCTCCGATGGAAGACGGCAAGCTGCATCTGGGGCCGTGGCAACCGGCGCTGATGCTGCGTGAGACATCGGGACAAGACCCGGAACAGGAATAAGAGCGCGAGGGGAGAGAGTTATGGCCGATCTGAAACTGGAACATGTCTCGAAGGTCTACGGCGGTAAGGTCGAAGTCCTCAAGGACATCAATCTCGACATCGCGACCGGGGAATTGATCGTCTTTGTTGGCCCGTCGGGCTGTGGCAAATCCACGCTTTTGCGGATGATCGCGGGGCTGGAGAAAATCTCCGGCGGCACGCTCGAGATCGACGGCGTTCTGGTCAACGACGTGCCGCCCGCGCAACGCGGGATCGCCATGGTCTTCCAGTCCTATGCGCTCTACCCGCATATGACCGTCTACGACAACATGGCCTTCTCCCTCAAACTCGCCAAGAAATCGAAGGCCGAGATCAAGGAGGCGGTGATGCGCGCCGCCCATATCCTTCAGCTCGAAGACTACCTCGACCGTCTGCCCAAGGCGCTTTCGGGCGGTCAGCGCCAACGTGTCGCCATCGGTCGGGCCATTGTGCGCGACCCGAAGGTCTATCTCTTCGATGAACCGCTCTCGAATCTCGATGCTGCGCTCCGTGTCGCCACCCGGCTTGAGATTGCCCAGCTCAAGGAAAGCATGCCCGAGAGCACGATGATCTACGTGACCCACGATCAGGTCGAGGCGATGACCTTGGCCGACCGCATCGTGGTGCTCGCGAACAAAGGTATCGCCCAGGTCGGTAGCCCGCTCGATCTCTACGAGCGCCCGGACAATGAATTCGTGGCGCAGTTCATTGGCTCGCCTGCGATGAACCTTTTGGCGGGCGAGATCATCGAGACCGGCGCGATGACCCGGGTGAAACTCGACGGCGAGGGCATCGCCACCTCCGCGATCCCGACGGTGGAGGCCGACATGGGCCGTCGCGTCAACATCGGCGTGCGCCCCGAAGACATGCACCTCGCGGAAGGCGAAGCGATCCTCGACGGCGTGGTCGATGTGGTGGAGGCTCTGGGCGAGGTGACGCTTCTGTATTTCGTGGCCGAGCGTGGCAACGATCCGATCATTGCCAAACTGCCGGGCATTCACGCGGGGCTCAAGGGACAGACCGTGAGGCTTTCCGCCCCGCCGGAAAAGGTGCATCTCTTTGCCGACGGGCTGTCGATGCGTCCGAAAGGGTGAACCCTGTGAGCTAAATGGGCCGCCTTTGGGCGGCCTTATTTCTGCTTTGCAGATGTTTTGCGAACCGACACTTGGGTGCCGCCCTGACGTTTGATCTCGAAACCGTTGAGTTTCTCGACCAGTGTCACGAATTTCGTATGCCCATAGTTGCGGGGATCGAAATCAGGCTTTGTTGCGCGTATGGCGTTGCCGATCTGACTGAGCGTATACCAATCGCTCTCCTGTTCGATCTTGTCCATCGCCCGCTCGATGAGGCGCTTGGGGCTTTCCTGTTTGACCGGCGCTACGCGTTTGGTGGTCTCTATCTCGGGTTGAAGAGACTTCACTGTGCTGGATGTGCTGTCGGAAGAGGACAGGTTTTCGGCACGGATAAACCGTTTGCAGGCATTGACGAATGCGGCGGGTGTCTTTTCCTCACCAATGCCGAAGACATCCAGCCCCTGTTCCCGGATGCGGCTTGCCAGGCGGGTAAAGTCGCTGTCCGAAGACACAAGGACGAAACCGCTCACAAGACCGGAATGTAAAATGTCCATGGCGTCGATCACCAAGGCGATGTCCGAGGCGTTCTTTCCGGTGGTGTTGGCGAAGTGTTGGTGAGCGACAATGGCGAGAGAGGCCAGCACGTCCTGTTTCCACCCTTGTGGACAGCCCCCGCTGAAATCCCCGTAAATCCGGCGAATGCTGGCCTCGCCCAAGGAAGAAACTTCCTCGAAAATGGCCGTCGCATATCGGGCGGGCATATTGTCCGCGTCGATCAGGACGGCAAGACGTGGCAGTGAAGTGCTTGTGCTCATTCGGCTATCTCAATGGAATCTGGTTAACGATATTGGTTCAAACAGGGTTAGCCTTAGTTTGGAAATCGGGCGTAACTATGGCCTGTCGCGCCCGCGACGTCGCGCCCCATGATACGCCCCTATGAAATCCTTTCAACGGGCCGGGCAGGGTGATATTCAATCTTCGAAATATATGTTTGAAGGCCAGAGCCCATGTCCCAGACCCCGCCCCGCATCATGCCGAAACCTTTCAATGCGCCCCCCAAAGGGCTCTGGCGCGCCACGCCGCCCGCGATCTTTCCGCCGATCATGGGGCTGATGGGCCTCGGGCTGGCCTGGCGCAATGCGGCCAAGGTGATCCCCGGCGCCCCCGCCTGGATCGGGGAAATGTTGCTAGGGGCCTTCTCTTTGCTCTATCTCTTCGCGCTTCTGACCTATGTCGCCAAAGTCGTCCGCCGTCCCGCCGTGATGGCCGAAGATCTGCGCATTCTGCCGGGGCGGGCGGGGCTTGCCGCAGGCGCCGACACCGGCTTTCTCTTCGCCGCGGCCCTCGTGCCCTATTCGGCCTCCCTTGCGAAAACCGTTCTGGTGCTTTCGCTCATGGCACTGACCGTCGTGGCGCTGCTGATCCTGCGGTCCTTCGCGCTTGGCCCTGCCGAGCAGCGCAGGGTGACTCCCGCATGGCATTTGTCTTTCGTCGGTTACATCCTCGCGCCGCTTTCCGCCGTGCCGCTGGGCTGGATCGGCCTGTCGCAGTTCATCTATATGACCACCCTGCCGATCGCTCTGGCGATCTGGCTGATCTCCGTGCTTCAGGTGCTCAAGGCCGATGTGCCCGCGCCGCTGCGTCCGCTTCTGGCGATCCATATTGCGCCGCTCTCGCTCTTCGGCATCGTCTCGGTCCTGTTGGGCTATAATTCCGCCGCGGCGGGCTTTGGACTGATCGCCATCACCCTTCTGGTGATCGGCATTCTCGGCACGCCCTATCTGATCAAGGCAGGGTTCTCCGCGCTCTGGGGCGCCTTCACTTTTCCGCTCGCGGCCTTTGCCAATCTGATGTTTGCCGTGGCTTCCGTCTCGCCGGGCGCGTTCCGTCTGATCGGCGGGCTCGAACTGGTCGCGGCCACGCTGATCATCGTCTATATCGCCTCGAAGATCATGCAGATCTGGATGCGGGGCAAGCTGTCCAAGGCCACCAACGCCGCGACGGTCTGACGTTTCCTTTGCTGCCAAAACCTCGAAAAAGGGCTGCCTCCGAGGGGAGCGCGGCCCTAAATCTTGCGGGGCATCGCTGTAAAACCCACAAAACGCCCTTTCCATTGTGGGGTATCCGTGCAATAGGGACGTGCCAAACCGTATCCCCCATGGAGAGACCCGATGGAGATTCGCGAGGCGCTTACCTTCGATGACGTATTGCTTGTTCCGGCCGCATCTACCGTGCTGCCGTCCACAGCCGATACCAGGACCTATGTCACCAAATCCATTCAGCTGAACATCCCGCTTTTGTCGTCGGCGATGGACACCGTGACCGAAGCCCGCATGGCTATCGCCATGGCGCAGGCCGGGGGCATCGGGGTGATCCACAAGAACCTCAACATCGAGCAGCAGTCTATCGAAGTGCGCCGGGTCAAACGGTTCGAGAGCGGCATCGTCTACAATCCGGTGACGCTGACCGCGAACCAGACCATCGCCGATGCCAAGGCCCTTTGTGCCCAGTACAATTTCACCGGCTTCCCGGTGATCGACGCGGATCGTCGCATCGTCGGTATCGTCACCAACCGCGACATGCGCTTTGCCACTTCGGACGGCACGCCGGTCTCTCAGGTGATGACCACGGACAATCTCGCGATCCTTCAGGAACCCGCCGACCGTGACGAGGCGATCTCGCTGATGAAAGCGCGCCGGATCGAGAAACTTCTGGTCGTCGACAAGGACAACCGCCTCACCGGCCTTCTGACCCTCAAGGACACCGAGCAAAGCGTGCTGAACCCCTCGGCCAGCAAGGACGCGCTCGGGCGTCTCCGGGTCGCAGCAGCGACGGGCGTGGGCGATGCGGGGTTCGAGCGCTCCGAGGCGCTGGTCGATGCGGGCGTCGACATTATCGTCATCGACACGGCGCATGGCCATTCGGCGGGGGTGATCGAGGCGGTTGCACGGGCCAAGAAGATCTTCGGCGACAAGGTGCAGATCATCGCGGGCAACGTCGCAACTGGCTCTGCGACCAAGGCACTGATCGACGCGGGTGCGGATGCGGTCAAGGTCGGCATCGGGCCGGGGTCGATTTGTACGACCCGCATGGTCGCAGGCGTCGGCGTGCCGCAGCTCACCGCCATCATGGATTGCGCCAAGGCGGCGGGCGATGTGCCGATCATCGCCGATGGCGGCATCAAATTCTCCGGCGATTTCTCGAAAGCCATCGCGGCGGGCGCTTCCGTCGCCATGGTCGGCTCGATGATTGCGGGCACGGACGAGTCTCCGGGCGAGGTGATCCTCTATCAGGGCCGCTCGTTCAAATCCTATCGTGGCATGGGGTCGCTGGGCGCCATGGCGCGCGGCTCGGCGGATCGCTATTTCCAGAAAGACGCAGCCTCCGACAAGCTCGTGCCCGAAGGCATCGAGGGGCAGGTGCCCTATAAAGGCCCGGTCGCAACCGTGTTGCACCAGATGGTCGGGGGGCTCCGCGCCTCCATGGGCTATACCGGCTGCGCCACCGTGGCCGAGATGCGCAAAAACTGCGAGTTCGTGAAGATCACCGGCTCGGGTCTCAAGGAAAGCCACGTCCACGACGTACAGATCACCCGTGAAAGCCCGAACTACCGCATCGGTTGAGGCTTCGAGACGACAGGATTGCAAGGCGCCACGGAATGAACCGTGGCGCTTTTTCATTTTCTGCACCGCAGCTTCGTGACGCTGTGGCAAATTGATATTCCGCTGGTTTTATGATCTAATATCGACATGGCCATGGTGCCGGACTCACTCGCCCGTCGAAAGCGTGTCACATGCGCTTTGCGCGAGAGGGGCAGAATTGCCTTTTCCGCCCATGGTTCTGGGAAGAGGAGGGGAACATGTTGCATTCGGGACTTCGGAAAATCGCGCGTTGGGGGACGCTGTGGGGGACGGTGAGCCTTGCCTGTCTTGCTCTGCCGCTGGCCGGGGGGGCACAGGATCTTGATGCTCCCGCGCTGAAGGCCGCCGCGGAGGCGGGCGACATGGTCGCGGCGCGGCAGCTCGGCAGTGCGCTGCTCTGGGGCTATGGCGGTGTCGATCAGGATGTCGAGGCCGCGACGCTTTTGCTGACACATGCCGCCGAAGCGGGGGATGCCAAGGCGCAATCGACGCTCGGGCAGGCCTATCTTTGGGGCACGCCGCTGGCCAAGGATCTCGCCGAGGCCGACCGCCTCCTGAGCGCCGCCGCAGCCTTGGGCGATGCCAGTGCGATGCGGGTGCTGGGGCAACAGTTGATCGGCGGTTGGGTCATGCCGCAGGACATTGAGCGTGGCCTGCCTCTGCTCGAAGGTGCGGCGGCGCAGGGCGATGTTCCGGCCAAGATCGCGCTCGGGGAATTCTATCTCTATGGCAAGCCTCTGGCGAAAGACTGGACACGCGCCGAGGCGCTGTTCGAAGAGGCTGCCGCCGCGGGGGACGGCTCCGGCCTTGCGGCCTATGGCGCGATGCTGATGTGGAGTGAAAAGGACTGGAGGACCGCCGAGGCCGATCTCATCCGGGCCGGAGAGATGGGCGAGGGCGGGGCGTGGGTCACGCTCGCGGAAGGGGCGATGTACGGCTATCTCGGAGCGGATTCGCGCGGCAAGTTCGACGGGTTCGCCGACAAGGCGCGGGCGGCGGGCGAGGAACGCATCGCGGTTCTCGAGTCGCAGCGTGCGACCTGGGGGATTTCCATGGAAGCCAGCGGCCCGAAAGCTCTGGCCGAGCTGGAAACCGCTGCGGAGGATGGCAATGTCACCGCTCTTCTGAACCTGATTTCGCTGCAACGCGACGGCAATCGCTACAACATCCGCAAGGACCCGGCAGGCGCTCTGGCATCGCTTGAGGCCCATGGTGATCTGTTGAGTGCCGAGCAGCGGACGCAATACGCTCTGACGATCGAGGCCGCGACCCATCGCATGAAACAGGATCTGCCGAAGATGGCGGCCAGGATCGAGGCGGCCGTTGCGGAAACTCCCGGCCTGATGACCGACTGGTTTGGCAAGGAGCTCTACAAGGCCAATCCGAACCTCGCGATCTATATGTTGCAGGCCGATCTCAAGGCCCAGGGGCTTTATGGCGGGGCGCAGGATGGCTATGCCGGACCGCGCACGCTCAAGGGGCTCTACAAGATGTGCAAAGCTTTGCCGGGCGAAGAGAATTGCGGCGACCGGGTGCTCGATGCCGGGTTGATCGGCAAGCTTCTGGCCCGTTAGGCGGCCTGTGACTGCGCGTTGATTGTCGGGCAGGGGCGGTGTAGGTCTGGGGAGAGGGATCGTGTCCGATCCGCAACCGGAGCCCTGAATGACCCCTGCCGCCCGACTGTCCGCCGCCATCGAATGTCTCGACGATGTGCTCGCCGGTGAGAATGCCGAGCGCGTGCTCACCAACTGGGCGCGCGGGCATCGGTTCGCCGGGTCCAAGGACCGCGCCGCGATCCGGGATCATGTCTTCGACGCGTTGCGCTGCAAACGGTCCTATGGCTGGCTTGGTGGGGCGGGCGAGGTGCGCCCCTCCGGGCGTCAGTTGATGATCGGCGCGCTTCGGGCAC
Source organism: Celeribacter ethanolicus (assembly GCF_002407265.1). Classification (NCBI taxonomy): domain Bacteria; kingdom Pseudomonadati; phylum Pseudomonadota; class Alphaproteobacteria; order Rhodobacterales; family Roseobacteraceae; genus Celeribacter; species Celeribacter ethanolicus. The sequence continues at coordinate 1,101,561 of NZ_CP022196.1, read as the reverse complement.
AGGGTGCCGATCCCGATACGCTGTTTTGTGACGACCGTTTCGCACCGCGCCCTTTGACCGACGAGGAACGCACGGCCCCTCCGGCGCTCGACGCGGCGCCGCGGGGTGTGCGTCTCGATTGCCCCGACTGGCTTTTGCCGCTCTATGATGAAACGCTGGGCGCGGATGCAGAGGCCGCGCTCGCCCTCCTGCGTCAGCGTTCCGATGTCTTCCTGCGCGTCAATATCCGCAAATCCACACTGAGCTATGCGCTCGAACTTCTGGCCGACGACGGCATCGAGGCGGTGCCGCATCCGCTCTCCGAAACCGCCCTGAAAGTCACCCGTGGTGCGCGTGCCGTTGCCCGCTCGCAGGCCTATCTCACCGGCGTCGTGGAATTGCAGGACGCAGGCTCGCAGGCGATCATCGACGGCTTGCCTCTGGAAGACGGCATGGCGGTTCTGGACTATTGCGCGGGGGGCGGTGGCAAGAGCCTTGCCATGGGCGCGCGCGCCGCGCTGAACCTCACGGCGCATGACGTCGACCCCGCGCGGATGCAGGACATCGCCCCGCGCGCCTCCCGGGCGGGGATCACGGTTCAGACCGCGCGCAAAGCCGATCTCGCCGCCGCCTACGATCTGGTGCTCTGCGACGTGCCCTGTTCCGGTTCCGGCGCGTTTTCCCGCAGCCCGCAGGGCAAATGGGCTCTGACCCAGGCCCGGCTCGACCGGCTGGTCGCACTTCAGGCCGAGATTCTCGCGGAAGTCGCCCCGCGTGTGTGCCCGGGAGGCGTGCTGGCCTATGCGACCTGTTCGTTGTTCGAGATGGAAAATGCAGCTCAGGTCGCGGGGTTTCTGGCGCGCCATGCCGCATTCGAGCCGATCCGTCAAAGGCAGATCAGCCCGCTGGAGGGCGGCGACGGTTTCTATTTCGCGACTCTGCGCCGCCTGAACTGACGCAAAACGCAACTTTTTATCTGACGTGTAAAATTCTTATCGGATACAACTTTACCGATAGTTATTCGCGTTTTATCCTCGTTTTGTGCTGCCGATTAAAGAGCCGTTAACCAAATCACCGCAAAACTCGGCCAGGATCCGTCAGGATCGGCCAAAATCGGGCCAAAATCGGCAAGACATCGGGGACATCCCGTGGGACAGTGCTCTGGATTGCGTATTGCGCAACCGGTTCGGCGCGTCACCCGGGAAAGAAACGCAAAGGGGAACAGGTGTTCAGCACCAGCATGACCGCAGGGCCATTGTCGAAACAGGCCGAACGGATCGCACCTTACAGCATGGGGCTTGCTCTGGGCGGGCTGGCACTTTGTGTCGGAGCCTTGATCCTGCCGGTCCCGCAACTCGGTCTCATCCTGTTCAGTGGCGGCGCCGCATTGCTTTGGGCCGCACTTCTGGTGCGGGTCCTCAACCACCGCCGGCATGTGGCGCGCAACCGTCTCAACATGGCGCTGGCCGAATTTGTCGCCAATGACGCCGCACCCTCTTTCACCACCGATCTGAATGGGGTGATCGGCTATGAAAACCGGGCCGCGATCGAACGGTTCGGCGGGCGCGGTGGCCAGACGCTGCTCCACGCCCTCGAAGAGGTCTTTGCGGCCCCCGGCGCGACGCTCAGCCGGCTGCAATCGCGGGCGCTGGCCAAAGGGGCGGCGCGCGAGGACGTGGTGATGCGCCACGGTCATATGCGCCTCTCGGTGCATCTGATTGGCGAAAGCGGTTTCCTGTGGCGGCTCGAGGACATGGCCGAACGCGGTGGCGCGTTCGATGGCGACGCGATCTCCCTGCCGATGGTCACCCTGTCGAAGAACAACACGGTGCTGTTTCTGAACGAACCGATGCGGCGCCTGATCGGGCATCGCGAAAAGGCGCTGGACCGGGTGGTGACCGACTTGCCGATCCGTCCGGGGGATGTCCATGTCCTGGCGGGTGTCGAGGGGCGGATCCATGCCCGCGTCGCGCAATATGAACGCTCGGGAACGGGACGTAAGGAATTGTATTTCCTTCCGGAAACGACTCCGAGTCTCGGCGCATGGGAGGCCTTGGACGCGTTGCCGGTCGCACTTTTGAAAGTGGCAGTGGACGGGCGTATCCTGCAATCCAACCGCCCCGCGCGGGAGCTTCTGGCGATCCCGTCGCATGACCGTCTGAGTCTTGGCGATCTGGTGGAGGGGCTGGGGCGACCGGTGCAGGACTGGGTCTCGGATGTGGCCATGGGGCGGGCGCGCAAGCCCGAGTTCGTGCGGGCCTCGCGCCCGCAAAGCGATACCTTCCTGCAAATTTCTCTCAACCGCGTCGAAGGCAAGGGAGAAGGCAAGAAGGACCAGATCGAACTGATCGCCGTGCTCTCTGATGCGACGGAGTTGAAATCGCTCGAGGCGCAATTCGTGCAATCGCAAAAGATGCAGGCCATCGGCCAGCTCGCGGGTGGTGTAGCACATGATTTCAACAATCTTTTGACTGCAATATCAGGGCATTGCGATCTGTTGCTGTTGCGTCATGATAAGGCCGATCCGGACTATGGCGATCTCGTGCAGATTCATCAGAACGCCAACCGGGCCGCGTCTCTGGTCGGACAGCTTCTGGCGTTTTCGCGCAAGCAGACGCTCAAGCCCGAGGTGATCGACCTGCGCGATACGCTGTCCGATCTGACCCATCTTCTGAACCGTCTGGTGGGCGAAAAGGTCAGCCTGTCGCTCGACCATGACGCCGGGCTCCTGCCGATCCGGGTCGACAAGCGCCAGCTCGAGCAGGTGATCATGAACCTTGTGGTTAACGCCCGCGACGCCATGCCGTTGGGCGGCGAGATCAAGATCGAGACCCGCAACGAGGTGCTCCGGGACGCGTTTACCCGCGACCGGGCGACGATTCCGCCGGGGGAATATGTCGTGGTGACCGTGTCGGATCAGGGCGTCGGCATCCCGCCGGACCGGCTGCAGAAAGTGTTCGAACCGTTTTACACCACGAAGCGGACGGGTGAAGGCACTGGGCTTGGGTTGTCGACCGCTTATGGCATCATCAAGCAGACCGGCGGTTTCATTTTCGTCGACAGCATGGTGGGCAGCGGCACGGCCTTCACCATTTTCCTGCCGGCGCATACGGCGCGGGCCGAGGCAGTGGTCGAGGCGGCGAACAAGCCGGTTGCGGAGGCGCATCCGACCTCCGAGCGGGGCTCCGGCGTGATCCTTCTGGTGGAGGACGAGGCGCCGGTGCGGGCCTTTGCGTCTCGCGCGTTGCGTCTGCGCGGTTATACGGTGATCGAGGCGGAGAATGCCGAGGAGGCGCTCGAAACGCTGGAGGACGAGAGCCTGCATATCGACGTTTTCGTGTCCGACGTGATCATGCCGGGGATGGACGGGCCGAGCTGGGTCTCCGAGGCGCTGAAACACCGTCCGGGTGTAAAGGTGGTCTTCGTCTCCGGCTATGCGGAAGATCATTTCTCTGAACAGCAATCGCGCATTCCGAATTCGACCTTCCTGCCGAAACCGTTTTCCTTGTCGGAACTGACCGCGACCGTGCAGGCACAGTTTCACTGAAAATCGTGTCTTTTCAATGTGTTTCGGGGGTGTCCTTGCGGAAGGGCATAATTTTTGCACGCCCAGGTCTTTTGATAACCTGTCGTTAACCGATTCCAGATCAAAGTGATTTCCATAAATTTAAGTTGAAATGTTCTCTTTTTGTGCTCATAAAGATAAGTGAGAACAAGAGGCGAACAAGGTTCCGCTCAGAGCAGTCCTCAGCCCCGCGACGTTTCCGCGATGGACGCTTTTTGACGGGTGTGAGATAAGGGATTGAACAGATGGCAACGGCGACCAGAGACGTAGAAAAAAACATGGCAAAGAACGACAAGCAGAACGGGGACAAGCAGAAGGCGCTCGAAAGCGCGCTGGCGCAGATCGAACGTCAATTCGGCAAAGGGTCGATCATGAAACTCGGCGCCGACAACCCGGTGCAGGAGATCGAAGCGACCTCCACGGGTTCTCTGGGGCTCGATATTGCGCTCGGCATCGGCGGCATTCCGAAAGGCCGTATCGTCGAGATCTACGGCCCGGAATCCTCGGGGAAAACCACGCTGACCCTGCATTGCGTCGCCGAGGAACAGAAAAAGGGCGGCGTTTGCGCGTTCGTCGATGCCGAACATGCGCTCGATCCGATCTATGCCAAGAAACTCGGCGTCGACCTCGACGAGCTGCTGATTTCCCAGCCCGACACCGGCGAGCAGGCGCTCGAGATCGTCGACACCTTGGTGCGCTCCGGGGCCGTGTCGCTGGTCGTGGTCGACTCGGTGGCCGCTCTGACGCCGAAATCCGAGCTTGAAGGCGACATGGGCGACAGCTCCGTGGGGGTTCAGGCCCGTCTGATGTCGCAGGCGATGCGTAAGCTGACCGGCTCGATCAGCCGCTCGAAATGCACCGTGATTTTCATCAACCAGATCCGCATGAAAATCGGCGTGATGTTCGGTTCGCCCGAAACCACCACCGGCGGCAACGCGCTGAAGTTCTACTCCTCCGTGCGCATGGACATCCGCCGCATCGGAGCGATCAAGGACCGCGACGAGGTGGTCGGCAACGAGACTCGCGTGAAAATCGTGAAAAACAAGGTCGCGCCGCCGTTCAAACAGGTCGAATTCGACATCATGTATGGCGAAGGCATCTCGAAAACCGGCGAGCTTTTGGACCTCGGCGTCAAGGCGGGCGTGGTCGATAAATCCGGCGCGTGGTTCTCTTACGGCGACGAGCGCATCGGGCAGGGCCGGGAGAATGCGAAACGCTATCTCAAGGACAACCCGCAGACCGCGCTGGAGATCGAGGACAAGATCCGCGCCGCCCACGGGCTCGATTTCGACATGGGCGACGGGTTCGAGCATGATGACATGATCGACGACGACGAATAATTCGTCCGACCGTCCTAGGATTTCAGGGCCGAAGCCATGAGGGTTTCGGCCCTTTTCCGTTTGGCGCTTATGGACAGCACGGGCGCGCGCGGGTAAACCATGCCGAACGCCAAGATTTTCCGTAAGGACGCGCCCACCATGCCCAGCGTGAACGATATCCGCTCCACCTTCCTCAACTATTTCGAGCGCAACGGTCACACCGTCGTGCCGAGTTCGCCGCTCGTGCCGCGCAATGACCCGACGCTCATGTTCACCAACTCCGGGATGGTGCAGTTCAAGAACTGCTTCACCGGGGTGGAAAAACGCGATTACGTGCGGGCCACCACGGCGCAAAAATGTGTGCGCGCGGGCGGTAAGCACAACGATTTGGACAATGTCGGCTACACGGCGCGGCACCACACGTTCTTTGAGATGCTCGGCAACTTTTCCTTTGGCGATTACTTCAAACATGAGGCGATCCCCTTTGCCTGGGAGCTGATCACCAAGGATTTCGACATTCCGAAGGACAAGCTCTACACCACCGTCTATCACACCGATGACGAGGCGTTCGAGATTTGGAAAAAGGTCGGCGTGCCGGAAGATCGGATCATTCGCATCGCCACCTCGGACAACTTCTGGCAGATGGGCGACACTGGACCTTGCGGGCCGTGTACCGAGATTTTCTACGATCACGGCGATCACATCTGGGGTGGCCCTCCGGGCAGCCCGGAAGAGGATGGCGACCGTTTCATCGAGATCTGGAACCTCGTGTTCATGCAGAACGAGAAATTCGCCGATGGAACGATGACCGATCTCGACATGCAGTCGATCGACACCGGCATGGGGCTTGAGCGGATTTCGGCGCTTTTGCAGGGCTCGCACGACAACTACGACACCGACATGATGAAGTCGCTGATCGAGGCGTCTGCGCATGCGACCTCTGTCGATCCTTATGGCGACAAGAACGTCCACCACCGGGTGATCGCGGATCACCTGCGCTCGACCTCTTTCCTCATCGCCGACGGGGTGATGCCGTCGAATGAGGGCCGGGGCTATGTGCTCCGCCGCATCATGCGTCGCGCCATGCGTCATGCGCATCTTCTGGGTGCGAAAGATCCGATCATGCACAAGCTCGTGCCGGAACTAGTGCGCCAGATGGGGGATGCCTACCCGGAATTGCGCGTCGGTCAGGCGATGATCGAAGAGACGCTGAAGCTCGAAGAAACCCGTTTCATCCAGACGCTGGATCGCGGGTTGAAGTTGCTGGAAGACGAGCTGGTCGACCTGCCCGAAGGCGAAAAGCTTCCGGGCGAGGCGGCGTTCAAGCTTTACGATACCTACGGCTTCCCGCTCGATCTGACCCAGGATGCGCTGCGCGAAAAGGGCGTCGAGGTCGACACCTCTGGCTTTGACGCGGCCATGGCCGAGCAAAAAGCCAAAGCGCGTGCGGCCTGGGCCGGCTCTGGCGAAGCGGCGGATGCGACCGTCTGGTATGACATCGCCGAGGACAAAGGCACCACGGAATTCCTAGGCTATGACACCGAGAAGGCCGAGGGCGAGATCGTGGCGCTCGTTAAAGACGGCGCGCGCGTGGACAGCGTCAAAGAGGGTGACACGGTGCAAATCGTGGTTAACCAGACGCCGTTCTATGGCGAGTCTGGCGGTCAGGTTGGCGACACCGGCGTGATCCGCGTGGAAAAATCCATCGCCAAAGTGACCGACACGAAAAAGGTCGCGGGCGTCTTCATCCATTTCGCCACCATCGAGACCGGTGAGATCAAAGTCGGCGCACCGGCGGCTCTCGAGGTTGATCACACCCGCCGGTCTGCCATTCGCGCCAACCACTCCGCGACGCACCTGTTGCACGAAGCCTTGCGCGAAACGCTTGGCGATCACGTGGCCCAACGCGGGTCTCTGAATGCGCCGGATCGTCTGCGCTTCGACTTTTCGCACGCCAAAGCCTTGAGCGCCGAGGAAATCGCCAAGGTCAAGCGCGACGTGAATGCCTTCATCCGCCAGAACACTGCGGTGGAAACCCGGATCATGACCCCGGATGACGCCCGTGCACTTGGAGCGCAGGCGCTCTTCGGCGAGAAATACGGTGACGAGGTTCGTGTGGTCTCCATGGGACGTGCGGACACCGGCAAGGGCACGGATGGCCAGACCTATTCGCTCGAACTTTGCGGCGGCACCCATGTGAAACGCACCGGCGACATCGGGGTTTGCGTGGTGCTGGGCGACAGCGCGTCCTCTGCCGGTGTGCGCCGGATCGAGGCGCTGACCGGTCAGGCGGCGATTGCCCATCTCGAATCCGAGGCGCATCGCGCGGCTGAGGTGGCGGCCCTGCTGAAAACCCCGGTCGCCGAGGTGGTGGACCGCGTCAAGGCGCTCGCGGACGAGCGCAAGAAACTGGAGCAGGAGGTCGCCAACCTCAAGCAACAGATCGCGCTTGGTGGCGGTGCCAAAGGCGGGGTCGAAGCCAAAGAGATCGGCGGCGTGAAATTCCTCGCGCAGGCGCTCTCGGGCGTCTCCGGCAAGGATCTGCGCGGCTTGATCGACGCGCATAAAAACAATCTCGGCTCCGGCGTCATCCTTCTGATCGCCGAAGAAGACGGCAAAGTCGCAGTCGCCTGTGGTGTGACCGACGATCTGACCGGCAAAATCTCCGCCGTCGACGTGCTCAAGGCCGCTGTGCCCGCGGTGGGCGGTCAGGGCGGCGGTGGTCGTCCGGATATGGCGCAGGGCGGGGGCAAGGACTTCTCCGGTGCCGAGGCTGCCATTGCTGCCGCTGAAATGCTTTTGAAAGGATAAGACATGCCCGCTCTCTGGATCGCCAATATCAAGGTCACCGACGAAGAGGCCTATGGCCGCTACGCCAAACTCGCAGGCCCCGCGATTGCCAAGCACGGTGGCACCTTCCTTGCGCGGGGCGGGCGCTATGTCCAGCTTGAGGGTAATGACCGTCCGCGCAATGTGGTGACGCGGTTCGACAGTGTCGAGGCCGCCGTCGCCTGCTACAACAGCCCTGAATATCAGGAGGCGCTGAGCCACGCCAATGGCGCTTCCGAGCGGGACATCGTGGTGATCGAAACCACCGAGTGAGATCTCTCACAGGATTTGAATGCGGCGCGGGGGACACTCCGCGCCGCTTTTATTTGGAAAACGGGTTTTTCGGGCTGCGATCGAAGGACAGCGTGTTCGTGCTCTGATGCACCAGCTCCTCGATGGCGTCGGCGAGATGCACCGTGTCGATGTGATCGTCGCCCGCCGCCACGCGAATGAAATGCGCACGGTGCAGCACATCGGTATGGGTAAACCCCTGCGGCGGCTCAAACCGATAGCTCGCAAGTTCGATCAACATGCCGTTCGGTTCACGGAAATAGATGCTGTCCATGAACCCGCGATCCTTGACGCCGGAGTGCTTGACGCCGCGCGCATCCAGCCGCTCCACCACCTGGTCGAAAGTGACCTTCGAGATGTTGAACGCCAGATGATGCAGCGAGCCGGGCCCCTGGTCGATCTTGTGACGGCCCGGCTTTCGCTCCTCATTGGTGAACACCGTGATCAGCCGCCCGTCACCCGGATCGAAATAGAGATGGCCCTGTTCGGGCGCGTCCAGATTGGGTTGGTCAAAGACGAAGGGCATGCCCAAAACGCCCTCCCAGAAGTCGATGGAAGATTGCCGGTCCGCGCCGGTGATGGTGATGTGGTGAACCCCCTGGGTCTGAATCTTACGCATGGACGTGTCTCCTTTCGGCCCAAGATAGGCGAAAAGCCCGCCACACCGTAGTCCTGCCCGCGCACAGAGACTGCGCGCCAAAGAGAAAGACCCGCCGGTGAAGGCGGGCCTTTGGTTTCCTTTGTGCCTGAAATACTCAGACTTACGCGCGCTTACTGCGCCGCCTTGGCGTTGCGCTTGCGCTCGTGCGGGTCGAGGTAGCGTTTGCGCAGGCGGATGCTTTCCGGCGTCACTTCGACCAGCTCGTCGTCGTTGATATAGGCGATGGCCTCTTCCAGCGACAGGGTCTTGGGCGTGGTGAGACGCACCGCATCGTCGGTGCCGGAGGCGCGCACGTTGGTGAGTTTCTTGCCCTTGAGCGGGTTCACTTCGAGATCGTTGTCACGCGAATGCTCGCCGATGATCATGCCCTGATAGACCTTTGCCTGAGCGCCGAGGAACAGCTTGCCGCGCTCCTCGAGGTTCCACAGCGCATAGGCCACGGCCTCGCCGTCTTCCATGGAGATCAGAACGCCCTGACGACGGCCCGGGATCGCGCCTTTGTAGGGGGCCCAGCTATGGAACACGCGGTTCAGCACGCCGGTGCCGCGGGTGTCGGTGAGGAACTCACCGTGATAGCCGATCAGACCGCGCGACGGCACATGCGCGATGATCCGCGTCTTGCCGTTCTGCTGTTTCATCTCGGTCAGGTCGCCCTTGCGCGGGCCGGTCAGTTTCTCGATCACCGCGCCGGAGTATTCATCGTCCACATCGACGGTGACTTCCTCGATCGGCTCCATGCGCTGACCGTTCTCTTCGCGCATGATCACCTGCGGACGAGAGATCGACAGCTCGAAGCCCTCGCGGCGCATGTTCTCAATGAGAACGCCCATCTGCAATTCGCCTCGACCGGAGACTTCGAAGGCCTCGCCGCCGGGGGTGTCCTTGATCTTAATCGCGACGTTCGACTCGGCCTCTTTCATGAGGCGGTCGCGGATCACACGGGACTGAACCTTCTTGCCTTCACGACCGGCCAAGGGGCTGTCGTTGATGCCAAAGGTCACGGTGATGGTCGGCGGGTCGATCGGCTGGGCTTCGAGCGGTTCGTCAACTTCCAGCGCGCAGAGCGTGTCGGAGACGGTCGCTTTTGTCATGCCGGAGAGCGACACGATATCGCCCGCGACGGCCTCTTCGATCTCCGCCATGGCGAGACCGCGGAAGGCCTGGATTTTCTTGACCTGGAATTGCTCGATCTTCTGACCGTTGCGGGTCAGGGCCTGAATGGTTGCACCGGCCTTGATCTTGCCGCTCTCAACACGGCCCGTGAGCAGACGGCCGAGGAACGGGTCGGAGCCCAGCGTGGTGGCGAGCATGGTGAAGGGCTCGCCCTGTTTCTTGATCTGTTTCGGTGCGGGCACGTGGTTCAGGATCAGGTTGAACAGCGCGTCGAGGTTCTTGCGCGGTCCGTCGAGTTCGGCGTCACACCAGCCGGAGCGACCGGAGGCGTAGAGATGCGGGAAGTCGAGCTGGTCCTCGTCGGCATCGAGCGAGGCGAAGAGATCGAAACACTCGTCCAGCGCGCGGTCCGGCTCGGCGTCCGGTTTGTCGACCTTGTTCAGAACCACGATCGGGCGCAGGCCGAGAGCCAGCGCTTTCGAGGTCACGAATTTGGTCTGCGGCATCGGGCCTTCTGCGGCGTCCACCAAAAGGACAACGCCATCGACCATGGAGAGGATGCGCTCCACCTCGCCGCCGAAATCGGCGTGGCCGGGGGTGTCGACGATGTTGATGCGATGGCCTTTCCACTCGACCGAGGTGGCTTTCGCCAGAATGGTGATGCCGCGCTCGCGCTCCAGATCGTTGGAGTCCATGGCACGCTCGGTGGTGGCCTGGTTTTCGCGGAAGGTGCCCGATTGTTTCAGAAGCTCATCGACAAGCGTCGTCTTGCCGTGGTCCACGTGGGCGATGATGGCGATATTGCGAAGATCCATAGGGTGGGGTTTCCGTCGTGAATATGTCTTGGCCCCGCGCCTAACGGGTGAGAGGGCAAAAGGCCAGCTTTAAAGCACCCGAACGGTGTGAAAAGCCGTTCAATGTGATGCGGTGTGCGAGAAAAGGTGGATGACAAGCACGCCTGCGATGATCAACCCCATGCCAAGAGCCGCCGCGAGGTCGATTTTCTGCCCGAAGGCGACGAGGCCGACAAGGGTGATCAAAACGATGCCGAGACCGGACCAGATGGCGTAAACCACCCCCACCGGCATGACCTTGAGCACATGGGTGAGGAAATAGAAGGCGAGGCCATAGCCGATGACCACCGCAGCGGTCGGCAGAGGTTTGGTGAACTGCTGCGAGGCATTGAGCGCCGAGGTGCCGATGACTTCGGAGACGATGGCGGCAATGAGGAAAAGGTAATGTTTCGGCATGATCCCGGCTCCGTTCACATCGCGATATAGCGGTCGCGACGGTGGTTGATTGCGATCACGAGGTTCACGACGACAGCGCCCAGAAGCGAATAGAGCACGAGGGGCAGGGGCATCACGAAGAACGCGATGGCAAACAGGCAGGCGTCGAAGGCCAGTTGGACATAGCCCGCCTTGAAGCCGGTCGCGTCCTGAAGATAGAGCGCGAGGATGCCCAGTCCGCCCAGCGATCCGCCGTGGCGAAAGATCGCCATGAGGCCCGCGCCGGTCATGAACCCGACCATCACCGCACCGAACCAGGGTGTGACGCCTTCGAAGGAGACCATCGAGGGGAACCATTCCGAGAGAACCGAAATCAGCGCCACGTTGACAAAGGTCTTGCCGACGAAGACCTTGCCCATGCGTTTGTAGCCGAACCAGTAGAATGGCAGGTTGACGGCAAAAAAGACCCAGCCGAAGGGCAGGTCGGTGACATAGGAAATCAGCACGGCCAGCCCCGCCATCTGCCCGGTGATCAGCCCCAGAGACCGCAGCATGACAAGGGCGAAGGCACACATGGAGGTGCCGAAAAGATAGCCCTGAAGATCCTCGAACCATGTGTGTTTCTCGGGTTTTTGCACATCCGTTTGCATGAGTGTCCCCGGTCTTTCGTCGGTCAGTTGGCGATATAACGGTCCCGGCGGTGGTTGAAGGCGATCACGCCATTGAGAACCGCCGCGCCGAGGAGCGAATACAACACCCGCGTCGGTTCGAAAAGGAAGAACGCCACGGCAAACAGCACGGCGTCGAAGCCGAGCTGGACAATGCCTGCCCGGACGCCGAAGCGGTCCTGTGCCACAAGCGCGATGACGCCGAGTGCGCCGAGTGAGCCCTTGTGCCGGAAGATTCCCAAAAGCCCATAGCCCGCCAGAATGCCGAAGGCGACCGTGCCGAACAGCGGGTTGATGTAGGAAAACGTCATCCAGTTCGGAATCTGCGCGATCAGGACGGAGGCGACGGTGACGCAAATCGCTGATTTTACGGTGAATTCCGTGCCCATGCGGAACCATGCCAGCGCATAGAACGGCACGTTGATCAGCCAGAACACCCAGGAGAACGACCAGCCGGTGAGATAGGAGATCACCAGCGCCAGCCCCGCCGTCTGTCCGGTGATGAAACCGAGCTGATTGATGATCACCAAGCCGATGGAGGTGGTGATAAGCGCGATGGAAAAGCCCTGCACATCCTCGATGAGGCTGTGTTTCGGGGGATTCTCCGGAAGGGGTAAGGGGGCTGGCATAAGCTGTAGGTAGGACAGCTTTGCTGACCTGTCTAGCGCAAAATGCAGCTTGCCCATGACAAAATCGGAGCGGGGCGCAGGGCTGAGGAAAATTGCAGCAGTTCAGGTGGCGGTTGTTTGCAATCCGAACAGAGACTGGGTCAGCGCGGGCGTCGCGACGGGCGTGGTTGCGACGGGAGAGCGGGGCTCTGCACGCCGCGCCTCCGACAGGCGCTGCAATTCTTCGATCCGGTCGAGCGCACGCTGATGAAACGCGGTCGGGTCGCCATGGCGCCGCGACATCTCGATCCGGGCCTTGAACCCTTCGATCAGATCCATGGGCGTGGTGGCGCCGAACTCCGGCGTGTCAATGAGCCCGGCTTCATAGAGCATGTCGTGCATATGCTGCACAAACCGCTCGCCGCGCGTCTCAAGCGCCATCATGGTGCCGAAATCGTAGACGCCATTGTCGCGCAGCCGGTCGGCCAGTTCGTCGATCTGGCGCGGGGTGATCGCGGTGAAATCGTATTCTGCGTAAATTTCTTCGGCGCTCATGGCGGGGGTGAAGCCGCTCCGGGCCTCTGCCGCACTTTCCGGTCCCGGGGATGGGAGCGGGAGGCCTTTTGGCACGGGCTGCGGTATCTTCGTGTCGGCGGCAATCTGCATGGCGGAACCTTTTGGGTTGGGGGTCATTCGATCCAAAGGCGTTGGGCCTGAAACAGCACCAGCGTCTCCGCGAGTTGCGGGGGCGAGACGGTGGCAGTCGCGACCGGGCGGGTCATCTGTGCTTCCTCGAGCTTGAACAGGTGTGTGGACAGGCGCTCGGTGTCCTGACCGTAACGCCGTGCCAAGGCCAGATCGGAGCGGGTTTGCGCGATCAGGTCCATCGGCGCATCGGGATCGAACGCCTCGGCACCGCCAATGCCATAGACGCTGCCGGAATGTTCCATATCGGCACGATAGCTCGCCCCCTGGCGTTCGAGCCCCATGACAAACCCCAGATCGTCGAAGCGCGCGGCCTTCAGATCGGCGGTCAGCCGGTCGATCTCATTGGCGGAAATCGCGGTGAGGTCGTAGCGGGCAAAGATGTCGCGTGCGCTCTGAACCGCAGTGCTTTTGCCGGTGTCGGTGGTGGATTTCGCCGGGTTTTGCGGCGAGTCTTGCGAGGCCGGGCCGTCGGACACCGAAGAGCCGCGCGCCTCCGCATCCGGGACGGCGGTCCGGTTTTGCGACTGGCTGCCCTGGGGGGAGCCCTGTGTCGTCCCTTGGGGGGCGGGAAAATGATAGGCAGAGGAAATCTGCATCGGAAACCTTCTGTTCTCCTGATGATCAGAAGATAGGTGCCCGTGGTTTAAATTCGAGATAACAGGTAAAATTGCGCGGAAATTTTACGGCGTAATTTTTCCGCGCAATCCGTAGGTTATGGTTAATTCTTCGTGATCGTCGTGGCGATCAGCCGAACACCAGTGACAGCCCCAGAAGCGCCGAGGCCGCGCCGAGGAAGCGGGGCGCGAGCGGATGGGCGCGGGCCATGAACTGGGCCATCACGATGCCCGCCGCATGCAGCGCCGCGGTTGCGAAGATGAAACCGACGCCAAAGCCCATCGCATGGGCCGCACCGAGTTCCGCGCCATGGGCATGGCCGTGGAACAGGCCGAAGAAGGCGGCGATGGCGACCCCGCCCCAGAGACCCGGACGCACGGCGAAGCTGACCAGGAGGCCGATCACGATGGCGGAAGCGAGGATCATCGGTTCGACGAAGGGCAGGGGCAGGCCGGTGATGCCGCCGATATAGCCCAGCGTCATGGCGCCGACGAAGCCCGCAGGCACGGCCCAGAGCGCCTTGCCGCCGATCTGCAGCGCCCAGACGCCGACGGCGAGCATCGCCAGCACGTGATCGAGACCGAAGAGCGGGTGGCTCACCCCGGCCAGAAAGGAGCCGTGCTCCTCGGGCGGCAGATGGGCGAGGGCGGGGCTGGCGAGAAGGGCGAAAAGCCCGGTCAGGAGATATTTGTTCATGACTGTCCCTTACTGAAGTCAACGGGCGCCCCGGGTTGGGTCACGCCTCTGCCCAACCTGACGAAGCCGCACGGCACAGGCAAGGGGCGGGGCGGGCTTTGCGGCAAAAAGGACACGGTTTCCTCGCGGAAGAAAAAAACCTTTGCCTCAAATTCGGGCGTCATCCATGGTGCGCTCATTGCAAACAGCCACGAAGGAGGGCGACATGATCATCAGCATTCGACATACCCTCCGTGGACACGCCTCTGCGGCGATGACCCTGTGTGGCAAGGGAGCTGGCAAAGCTCTGCGATCTTAAACGATCCTTTTCCTGAAAACCCGTCATCGCTGCCGTGTCTGTTCTTTGCAACGGGCCGGTTAAGACGTCTTCTGATTTCCGACATTTTGTCTTGGATCGGGCGTCCGGCGCGGCCCATTTCTTCCAAAATCTCTCAATAGGGCCCGGTGTTTGCCGGGAAAATCTCATGTTGGTTTCCAATCCCTCCGCGCCGCTTTCCCTGCGGCAGGCTCTGCAACCCCTGATCGAAAGTCACGGCTTCTGGCAGGTGCTCCGCGCCGCCTTTGCCGCGCGTGGCGCGCTCAAACGCGAGGCACGGCTGGCGAAAAACCCGGGCGATCTCAATGCACATCTGCGCCGTGACATCGGTCTGCCGCCCGAAGCGCCTCCGGGAAAGGCGGAGTGGCAGGATTTCCGCTGATAGACTGCGCATGACATCGGCATAAAAAAGGCCGGAGCGTGCGAGCTCCGGCCTTTGTGGCGGGGTGGACTGGGGATCTCAGCCCGCCAGAGCCTTGTTCAGGTTCTCGTCGATCTTCTCGAGGAAGCCCATGGTGGTGAGCCAGCCCTGGTTCGGGCCGACGAGCAGGGCAAGGTCCTTGGTCATGAAACCGCTTTCGACGGTGTCGACGATGACTTTTTCCAGCGTGGTGGCAAAGCGCATGAGCTGTTCGTTGCCGTCGAGTTTCGCGCGGTGCTTCAGGCCGCCGGTCCAGGCGTAAATCGAGGCGATCGAGTTGGTCGATGTGGCTTCGCCCGCCTGATGCTGACGATAGTGGCGTGTCACGGTGCCGTGGGCGGCTTCGGCCTCGACGATCTTGCCGTCTGGGGTCATGAGTTGCGAGGTCATGAGACCCAGCGAACCGAAGCCCTGCGCCACGGTGTCGGATTGCACGTCACCGTCGTAGTTTTTACAGGCCCAGACAAATTTCCCGGACCATTTCATCGCACAGGCGACCATGTCGTCGATCAGCCGGTGTTCGTACCAGATGCCCGCCTTTTTGAAGGCATCGGCGAATTCCTCTTCGTAGATCTCCTGGAAGATGTCCTTGAAGCGACCGTCATAGGCCTTGAGGATGGTGTTTTTCGTCGAGAGATAGACCGGCCAGCCGACGTTGAGACCGTAGTTCAGCGAGGCGCGGGCGAAATCGCGGATCGAGGCGTCGAGGTTGTACATGCCCATGAACACGCCCTCCGAGGGGGCGTCATAGACCACATGTTCGATCTCCGTGCCGTCCTCGCCGGTGAATTTCATCGTCAACTGCCCCTTGCCGGGGAAGCGGAAATCGGTGGCCTTATACTGGTCGCCGAAGGCGTGACGGCCGACCACGATCGGGTTGGTCCAGCCGGGCACGAGGCGCGGCACGTTCTTGCAGATGATCGGCTGGCGGAACACCACGCCGCCGAGGATGTTGCGGATCGTGCCGTTGGGCGATTTCCACATTTTCTTGAGGCCGAATTCCTCGACGCGTTGCTCGTCGGGGGTGATGGTCGCGCATTTGACGGCGACACCGACCTCCTTGGTCTTCATCGCGGCGTCGATGGTGATCTGGTCCTCGGTGGCGTCGCGCTCTTCGATGCCGAGATCGTAATAGAGCAGGTCGATGTCGAGGTAGGGCAGGATGAGTTTCTTCTTGATGAAATCCCACATGATGCGGGTCATCTCATCGCCGTCCATCTCGACGATGGGGTTGTCTACCTTGATCTTGGTCATCTGGGGGAGCTCCATGAGGGGTCTGGGAGAGTCGCTTTCTTTTAGACCATATCCGAGGCGAGTGGAAGATGTGCATACCATTGTATACCAAATTTTCACAAAGCTGAGAGTGGCGGTGGGGGGGGCTGCGTGTTGCGGCCTTCGGCTTTGCCCGATTTCGCGGCAGTTCATGCCGTCACGAAATGTGATTTTAAAGTTGACAGAAAAACTAAGAATTCATACACGGCGTCTCATACGCTTTCCCGGCAGGTGCATGCCGGTGCCAGGCAGCCCAAGGTCCCCGAACCCGGCCCCCGAGATCACGAAAGCCCAAGATTCAACCGATCCGGAGACATCAGAGGGGATTCTCATGACCGTATTTCTATGGCCCGAACGGGCCCGCGCCCGGCTGCTGCTCAGTGCCGCGCTGGTTCTGCCTGGCCTGCCGCTTGCCGCACAGGATATGACACAGCTCGACCTGATCGTGGTTCAGGGCGAAACGGAGGAGGGGGCAGAGACCCTCTCCGGCGGCTCCGTCAGCACGATCGACGGCACGGCGCTGGTCGAAACCTATGGCGGCGATGTTGCGACCGCGGTGCGCAATGCGCCCGGTGCCTTCACCCGTTCGCCCTCCGACAGCCCGGCGGTTTCGGTGAACATCCGTGGCATGCAGGGCTTTGGCCGGGTCAACACCATGATCGACGGTATCCCGCAGACCTTCCGCAACATGTCGGGGCATGGCGGCTCCTATGACGATCAGGTCTATCTCGATCCCGGTTTGCTGGCCGAGGCGGATATTGCGAAAGGCGCGGTTGCAGGGGCGGCCGGCATGGGCGCACTGGCCGGGGCTGCGAATTTCCGCACCATCGGCATCGACGATCTGCTGGAGGAAGGGGAGACCTCCGGCGGTATGGTGCGGCTGAGCTTCGGCGACAATGGCAAGGATGCGGCGGCGACGTTTGCGGGCGCGATGCAAAGCGCCGACGGCGTGTTCGGTGGCATGGCGGCGGTGAGCGGTTATAACGACGGGCCCTATCAGGATGGCGATGGCACGGAGACCAGTGAGTATTACAAGGACGAACCGCGCACGCTTCTGGCCAAGATGCGCTATCGCCCGTCGTCCGATCTCGAATTCAACCTGACCGCGCAGGATTACGACAACACTTTCTACCCGACCAGTTCATCGGGCTACATCTGGGATGTGAAACGTCAGAGCGTGGTGGCGGAGATGGCCTATGATCCGGGCGATCCGCTGATCGACGTCAGCGCCAAACTGTACTGGCAGGAGCTGGATTTCAGCTTTCCGACCGGCGAAGGCAAGACCTCCGGTTCCTATCTTGGGCGGGATGGCACGGATGCGACGCTTGGGGGCGATCTTTCCAATACAAGCCGCATCGCGCTGGCGAATGGAGAGCTGTTGCTGAATTACGGCGTCGCCTACACGGAGAACGATTTCGACATCAATGAATACGGCGGGTCGAACTCGGATGGCAAACTTGCGAAGTCCGGGGCCTTCCTGTCGGCGGCTTATGCGATTGGCAATTGGGAACTGGGCGCGGGCCTGCGTTACGATCACTACAAGCTCACCGGGCTGATCGACAGCGACGAGGTGTCCCGCAGCGCTGGCGAATGGAACCCCAACCTGTCGGCGCGCTATCATCTGAGCGACGCCTGGTCTGTCTATGGCTCTTACGCCCAGACCATGCGCGCGCCGACGGTGACGGAAATGTTCTACGGCGGCGGTTCGCATGCGACGGCGGCCAACTCGGTTTTGACCAACCCGGACCTTGAGGCGGAAAAGGCCGAGACCTTTGAGATCGGCGTGAGCTTTGCCCGCGAGGGGCTCTGGGCCGAGGCGGTGCTGTTCCAGTCGGATATCGACGATTACATCGGGTATCAGCAGGATACGGACAGCAATGTGCGTTATGTGAACATTGATGGCACAACGCACATGCGCGGATTGGAATTGTCGGGCGGGTTCGAAAACGACCGGTTCTTTGGCAGCCTCGCTTTCACGCTCTCCGACACGGATCAGCCGATTGCCACCTATGCTGGCTATGGTCAGGACCAATACGGCGAACTGCCGGATCAGTACCTGACTCTCGATCTCGGAATGAAACTTTTGGAGGGCGATGCCCGGATCGGCACGCGGGTGCGCTATGTCGGGGAAAGCTCGATTGCGATCATGTCCTTCGTGACCGGCGAGGGGACCGTGCAGCCGGTGGATGATTACACGGTGGTCGACCTTTATGCCTCTTGGGACGTCACGGACTCGTTGGAGCTTTACGCCAATATCGAGAACGTCGCTGACACCTATTACGTCGACGCCTCGACCGGCTCGGTGGATTACTCCAACGACTTCGGTGGGCGCGGGCGGACGATTCAGGTGGGGATGACCTACCGGTTCTGAGCCCTTCGCGGATGGAATATCAGGCGGGCCTGCTCCTTCGGGGGCAGGCCTTTTGGCGTCATCCCGCCACGATCACCCCGACCGCATAGGCGACCATGGCGCAGATGCCGCCGAGGAAGACCGTTTCCCCGATCGCGCGCCAGAGCCCGGCCCGCGTCGCCACATGGCGCAACAGCCCCAGAAGTGTCAGTGCGAGCACGGTGGCGGCCACTGCGGCGGTAAACTGGTCGGGGCCGGGGAGGCCGAGGATATAGGGCAGGATCGGGATCACGCCGAAGCTCACGAAGGAGAGGAAGGTGATCAGCGCCCGTGGCCAGAGCGCCCCCTGACCGGGGTCTTCCAGCCCCTCGACCTGCGACAGGGTGATCTCCGCCATCAGGCCAGGTGATTTGGCGGCCAGAGTTGCCATGGTGGTGGCGTCGAGCGTCGACAGCCCGTGGCCCTTGAGATGCCGGGTGAGCGCGCCGATCTGTGCCGAAGGATCGCGCGACAGCCGGGCTTGCCGCCGCCGGATCATGTCGCGCGCGGCGCGGGCAGAGAGGAATTCACCCAGCCCCATCGACGTCGCATCGGCAAAGAGATTGGCCAGCCCGAAGACCAGCACCGCCAGCGTGGCGAGCTCCCCGCCTCCCTCGGCATTGGCGCCCGCGTAACCTGCGACAATGGCGAAGGTGGTGACGATGCCGTCGTTGCCGCCATAGACGATCTGTTTCAGGTGATCGGTGAGCCTGGGCCTGGCGAACATGCTGGGATCCTTCTTGCGCGTCTCGCATCCGACTGGCTGCGATGGTAGAAGAGAGCTATAGAGCGCTCCATGACATCGCTCAAACCCGATGTGGACCGGATTTTGCGGAGAAAGCCGGGGATTTTATGGGGTATAATAATACCTATTTTTTAAGCATTTGTTTTTGAATGGAAAATCGAAGTAGCGGGCGCTTGACGCGGGGCGTGAAATGCTTAGAACACGCTCAATCGAATTCCTATCCCATAAGGGCAAGAAACATGAAAACCTTTTCCGCTACTCCCGCGGACGTGGACAAGAAATGGATCCTGATCGACGCTGAAGGCGTCGTGCTGGGCCGTCTTGCTTCCATCGTCGCCATGCGCCTGCGTGGCAAACATAAAGCGACCTTCACCCCGTCCATGGACATGGGTGACAACGTCATCGTGATCAACGCCGACAAAATCCAGTTGTCCGGCAAGAAACGCACCGACGAGCGCTTCTACTGGCACACCGGCCACCCGGGCGGCATCAAATCCCGCACCATCGGTCAGATCCTCGAAGGCGATCACCCGGAACGCGTCGTGACCAAAGCCGTGCAACGTATGCTGCCGGGCGGCAAGCTGTCCCGCCAGCAAATGACCAACCTGCGCGTTTACGCCGGCTCCGAGCACCCGCATGAAGCTCAGAGCCCGGAAGTGCTGGACGTCAAGTCCATGAACAAGAAAAACACCCGGAGCTGAGACCGATGGCTGAAGAAATCAAATCCCTCGACGCGCTGAGCGCAGTCGCCGGTGGTGAGACCCTCGTCGTCGAAGCCGCCCCCCGTGAACCCGTTCGTGACGAACTGGGCCGTTCCTACGCCACCGGCAAGCGTAAAGACGCTGTCGCCCGCGTCTGGATCAAGCCGGGTTCCGGCAAGGTCACCGTCAACGGCAAGGACATGTCCGTGTACTTCGCCCGTCCGGTGCTCCAGCTCATCGTGAAACAACCGGCCCAGATCGCCGGCGTCGAAGGTGAATTCGACGTTGTCGCCACCGTCAAAGGCGGCGGTCTCTCCGGTCAGGCCGGTGCTGTGAAACACGGCATCTCCAAAGCTCTGCAGCTCTACAACCCGGAACTGCGCGGCGCTCTGAAAGCCGCCGGCTTCCTGACCCGCGACTCCCGTGTTGTGGAACGGAAGAAATTCGGTAAGCGCAAAGCCCGCCGTTCCTTCCAGTTCTCCAAGCGTTAATCGCCGGACTGGTTCAAAGTTTCAAAGGGTCGCCTTCGGGCGGCCCTTTTTCATGCCGGAAGACGAAGCTGCGATCCCCTTGGCAACCCGGGCCCTGCGGTTCATAGTGGGGCAAATCCGTTCGATGCGAGCCGCCTGAAATTTGTCCCATCCCTACGAAGATATTCCTTCGCGAAGTTTCTGGCGCAGCGGGGTGGTCGAGACCGACCGCCAGAGCTGGCCGGGGATGTATATGCCGAAGGTGCGCATCAGGCGCGATACGGCCGTGGCCACGGCGGGGAGCTGTTTCGCCCAGCATATCGGCAATTACCTGACGCTGGCCGGGGTCAATGTACTCGATGCCGAGCCCAAGCCGAAAGGGATGAGCGATGCGCTGGCCCGCCGCTATGGCTATGGCCTCTATTCGGCGCGCTATGGCAATGTCTACACCGCCCGGCAGATGCGCGAGCTGCTCGAAGATGCCATTGCCGGGCAGGTTTACACCCGCCTGTTCCTGACCCGTGAAGATCGTTGGTTCGATGCGTTGCGGCCCGGGGTGGAGCCCGAGGGGTGCGAGAGCCGGGAAGAGGCGATCGAGCTCAGGCGCGAGCATCTCATGAAAGTGGTGTCTCTGGCGCAGATGGCGGATGTCTTCGTCTTCACCCTTGGCCTGACCGAGGGCTGGATTCACACTGGGGTCAACCGCACCATGGCGATGGCTCCGGGCGTGATCGCGGGCAGCTATCGCAAGCGCCATGTGTTTCACAATTTCACCTATGACGAGATCATGGCCGATCTGGCTGAGATCCAGCGCCTGCTCAGGATGCTGAACAGGAACATCCGGCTCCTGCTGACCGTCTCGCCGGTGCCGCTCACGGCCACCGCTTCGGGTCAGCACGTTCTGGCGGCGACGACCTATTCGAAATCCGTGCTACGTGCTGCGGCGGGCGATTTCGCCGCCTCCCGGAAGAGTGTGGATTATTTCCCGTCCTATGAGCTGGTGACCACATGGGCCAACACCGCGCCTGCCTTTGCCGCCAACCTGCGCTCGGTCCGCCCGGAAACGGTTGAGCGGGTCATGGCGATCTTTCTCACCGCGCAGGGGCTTCTGGAGCCTGTCGAGGCGATGCAGCATGAAGAGTTTTCTGACAGCGAGGAGGCGGAGGACGATGTGGTCTGCGAAGACGCGCTTCTGGAGGCGCTCCGGAAATGAAGCTGGCAAAGTGAAGGGGGCGAGATGACCAAGCGGCTCTGCGTTCTGGGCAATTCCCACATGGCCGCCTTCGCCACGGCGGCGGAGCGCGATGCCGCGCGCTGGCCGGGGATGGCGCTCGACATGTTTGGGGCACATGGCGATGCGCTGTCGCGCTTCGAGGTGCAGGACGGGCGGTTTCTGAGCGAGGATGCGGAGGCACGGGCGCGGCTCGCCCATCTGGTCGGGCGTGACGCCTTTGCGCTCTCCGATTACGACGGTTTCGTCGTCACCGGGCTGCATGTTTCGGTCTTCACTTTCGTGCGGATGTTCCGTGAGCTGTCTTCGGTCGACATGCCGTCGGTGAAGGGAGCGTTAAGCGCCTTGGAGGACGGTCGGCCCTTGGCCTCGACCGCGATGCTCAGGGCCTATGGGACGGAGCGTCTGATGCGCACGGCGGGAATGAAGCTTGCCCTGATGCTGCGGGCGGCCTGTGACGCGCCGGTCTTCGTCGCAAGCCAGCCGCGGCCCTCGGGGCGGGTGCGGGAGCGCGGCGGCACCTATCTTGGATTCACCCAGTTGGCGGCCCGTGGCGACGGGGGTTTCGTGTCCGACTGGTTCGACCGGGAGACAGAGGCGTTCTGTGCGTCCCGGCGGCTCAAGTTTATCCCGCAACCGGCGGAGACGGTGGAGGAGGGGCTGTTCACGAGCGAGTCCTTTCTGCGTGGCTCGGTGCGGCTCGCCAAGCGCAAAGGCCTGGCGCATGACGACGACGATGTGCTGCATGCCAATGCGGATTTTGCCCGTTTGATGGTCGATCAAGTGGCAGTTGCGATGAATTTACCCATTGCGGCGTGAGGCTTGCGGGTTGGCTCTTGCGCATTTGATCAAAAACCTCACAGGATCGGGAAAAGCGGTTCTCACAGGTGGGTCCAGGGGAAGAGGGCATGACATTCGGTGACAAGATACGGCGGTTCTTCCGTTCGGAGCAGGGGGTTGGCGTGATGCTCGTGTCACCGACCGCCCTTTATGCGCTTTTGCTGCTGGCGGTGCCTCTGGTGGCGATTGTGGTGATTTCCTTCTGGACTCAGACGGGCGTGCGCGATTTCGACACCGCGTTTACCCTGGCCAATTACAAAGAGGCGCTGACCGATCCGCTCTATCGCCAGCTCATGCTGCGCTCGCTGATGGTGTCGGGGCTGGTGACGACGATCACGGTGGTTCTGGCCTTCCCGATTGCCTATTTCGTCTCCTTCGGGGTGAAGCCGGAGCATAAATCCCTTTGGATCTTTCTGATCACCATCCCGTTCTGGACCTCCTATCTGATCCGCGTGTTCCTGTGGAAAGTGATCCTTGGTTACAACGGTGTGCTGAACTCCGGGCTTCTGGCCGTGGGCGTGATCGAGGAGCCGATGAGTTTCATCCTCTATAACGTCAACGCCGTGGTGATCACGCTGGCCCATGCCTATGCGCCCTTTGCGATCCTGCCGATCTTCGTGGCGCTCGAAAAGATCGACCGCTCGCTTCTGGAGGCCTCCCGCGATCTCGGTGAAAGCCGCACGATGACCTTCCTGCGCGTCACCCTGCCGCTGGCCGCGCCCGGCGTGGTTGCCGCCGTGCTGATTGTCTTTATCCCGACCATCGGTGACTATGTGACCCCGCGCCTTGTCGGCGGTCCGGGTGGTCTGATGATCGCCAACATGATCCAGACCCAGTTCCTGCGCCTCAACAACGCGCCTCTGGGGGCCACTTTGGCGGTGCTCGCCATGCTCATCGTCGCGGTGATCGCCATCGCCTTCATGCTCCTGGGCAACAAGGCCGCAGGCGGGAACAAAGGAGGGCGCCGCAAATGAAACCGCTCAAAACCTACGCCATCCTCTATCTGATCTTCCTCTACGCGCCGATCTTTCTGCTGCCGCTCTTCGCTTTCAACAGCTCGACGGTCATCGCCTTCCCGCTCACGAGCTTTACGACCGAATGGTTCACCACGCTCCTGACGCTGACCGAAATGCATGGTGCGCTGTTGAACTCGCTCAAGATCGCGCTGACTTCCGCCGTGCTCGCCACGATCCTCGGGATTTTCGCGGCCATGGCGGCGACGCGCTATACGTTTCCGGGGCAAAAGGGCATCATGGGCTTTATCATGCTGCCTCTGGTACTGCCGGAGATCATTGTCGCGGTCTCGCTGCTGATCGTGATCCTGCGCATGGGGTTTGACACCGGGGCCTGGTCGGTGATCGCGGGCCATACACTCATTTGTACGCCCTTTGCCATCGCCATCCTGCAATCGGCCTTCGCCTCTCTCGACCCGTCGCTCGAAGAGGCGGCCTATGATCTGGGGGAGACGCCCGCCTCGACCTTCCGTCTGGTGACATTGCCGCTCGTCATGCCGGGGATCATCTCCGCGCTTCTGATTTCCTTCACCATCTCGATGGATGAGTTCATCATCGCCTTCTTCCTCACAGGGGCTGAGCCGACCCTGCCGGTCTACCTGTTCTCGATGATGCGATTCCCGAAACTTCTTCCGGCGGTCATGGCGCTTGGCACGATCCTCGTCGTGCTCTCCGTACTGCTCATCGTGATTGCCGAATTCTTCCGCCGCCGTGGCGCCAAACGCGCAGGCCTTAAAGACACCGGGGGCTTCCTCTAATGACCATCAAGAAAAAACCGACAGGTCCCGCGCTGATCACGCTTCAAAACGTGGAAAAGCACTACGGCGACTACCATGCGCTCCGGGGCATCAATCTCGAGATCGGTACGGGCGAGTTCTTTTCGCTCCTCGGGCCGTCCGGCTGTGGCAAGACCACGCTTTTACGTACCATCGCAGGGTTCGAGGATTACGATAGCGGTTACGTGCTGATCTCCGGGCGTGACATGCGCGGGGTTCCGGCCAACAAACGGCCCACGAACATGGTGTTCCAGAGCTACGCCATCTTCCCGCACCTCACCGTGTTGCAGAACGTCGCCTTCGGTCTGCGCAAATCGCCGATGTCGAAAGCGGAGAAAACCAAGGCCGCCGAGGACGCTTTGGAGATGGTCGGCCTCAAGGGCTACGGCCACCGCGCGGCGCATGCTTTGTCCGGTGGGCAACGTCAACGGGTGGCTCTGGCCCGCGCGCTTGTGCTGAAACCCAAGGTTCTGCTTCTCGACGAACCGCTCTCCGCGCTCGACCGCAAGATGCGCGAACAGATGCAGGTGGAGCTGATCAAGCTGCAACGCGAGGTGGGTATCACCTTCATCCTCGTGACCCACGATCAGGAAGAGGCGCTCGTGATGTCCGACCGGATCGCCGTCATGTTCGAGGGCGAAATCGTGCAATGCGACGACCCGGAAGTGCTCTATCGCCGTCCGAAATCGAAACGCGTGGCGGATTTCATTGGGGTGATGAACTTCCTTCCGGCCACAGTGCGCGAAGAGAACGGCACATATATTGCCTCGGTCGCGGGGCTCGGCGAGGCGGAGATCGCCGAGGGGCAATGCCCCGCAGGCGTGCCCTTGGGCGAGGCGACCGTGGGCTTTCGGCCTGAAACCCTGACCATCCTCTACGAAGGTCAGACCGCCACCCACCGCGAAGCCCCCGCCAAGGTCGAGGAGGTCGTCTATTACGGTGACATGACCTATTATGACGTGCGTTTCGAAGGCGTCGAAAAGCCGGTGCGCATTTCGATGCGCAACATTTTCGGCCGGGATGTTCTGGACGTCGGTGCCTCGGCCCGCGTGAGCTGGTCGCCGGGGGCGCTGGTGGTCTTCGGGGCGGATCAGTAACTTACCGCCGCAGCGCCTTGGTCACGAATCCTGTCACTGCGCGTTCCAGATCGGGGATCTTGCCCGTGCCGAGCGTGCGGTTCACCTCGGCATGGCGGTAGGCCGATCCGTCGAACAGGCTGACATTCGCGCCTCTGGAGCGCGCCACAGTGACGAAATTCGACATCGCCAGCCCGTGGCCCCGCGCCCCCGACCAGATTGCCAGAATGGGCGGCAGGGTCTTGGCGAGGTTGTAGGCGGGGGAGAGTGCTCCCCATTGCGCGCGGTCCTTGAACGCGCTCGCGGTTCCGAAGGGCAGGTGGCCTTCATTGACACGCGCCAATGTGATCAGGTCGACCGCGCCGCTGTCGTTGACGATGACGCCCGCCGGGCGTGGCTCCCATCCGGTGAGCGTCGCCATGGCGGCGAGATGCGCCCCCGCCGAATGGCCCATGACAATCGTGCGATCTGGTTTGGCGACATGGGCGAAGCACCAGTCGATTGCCTGCCGCACTGCCCTGATCTGACCGGTCACCGGGGTTTTCGGCAACATCGGATAGTCGATGGAGACGAAATCGAGGTTCATCGCGTTGATCCATGCCGGTTTGGCATCGACCGCCTTGCGCGATCCGGCCCGCCATGCCCCGCCATGGATGTAAATCACCGCCCCGCGTGGCGCGTGGGCGCGGAAAATGTCGAGCACATCCGCGCCGTAGCTCCGGGTCTCAGTCTTGTCTCTGGCCCAAAGCAGGGAGGGGCAGGCAAGTGCCGCCGCGCCGCCAGCAATCAGGGTTCTGCGTGTGAAACCAGACATATGCCTCCTTTGCGGGGCTTACGTATCCTGTGGAATGAGCCCCAATCCACGCAAGTATATCCCGATTCCGGTTTCCAAAAGGTCTTCGGGCGGGAAAGGGACGCGCGCGCCGGGGGTGCCGCGCGCGAAAAGCTCGACCACGCCATGCGCCATGGCCCAGACATGCGCGGCAAACATCTGTGGCGGCGGGCGTTTGCCCTCGGGGATCTGCTGCGCAAGCTGATCGGCGGCGCGTTCCAGCACCCCGAGCGCGCGGTTTGCGACCGCGAAAAGCTCGGGCGAGCGTTGCATGGAGATGCCGCTTTCGAACATCGCTATGTAATGGCCGGGGTATTTGCGGGCAAAGGCCAGATAGGCGCGCCCGACCGCCTCGAAGGACGCCAGCGCCGAGGGCTGGCCGGTGTCGTAAGCGTAGTTGAGCAGGTCGGCGAACGCCTCGAAGCCCTGCAACGCAATCTCCGCGATCAGATCCTCACGCCCCTCGAAATGGCGATAGACTGCCGCCGGGGTCACGCCCGCAGTTTTCGCGGCCTCCGAGAGGGTGAAGCCGGTCGGGCCCTTTTCCTCGATCAACTGCAAGGCCGCGTCGATGAGGGCCTGTTTCAGGTTGCCGTGATGATAGCCGCGTTTGCTCACCGCTCAATCGCCCCGCTTATTCGTCTGCGTCGCCGGTGATCAGAAGCTTCGGCCCGTCAACGACTTTCGGGTCGATCTCGCCGAGATTTCTGGCGTTCTTGCCCTTGTAGTCGATTTTCGAAAGCACCGAGCGGATCGCATTCAGCCGCGCGCGGTATTTGTCGTCGGAGCGGATCACCGTCCAGGGCGCGATCAGCGTGTGGCTGCGCTCCATGGTCTCGGAAATCGCTTTCGTATACTCGTCCCAGCGTTTCAGCCCCTCGACGTCGATCGAGGACAGTTTCCATTGTTTCAGCGGATCGCTCTCGCGCGCCAGAAACCGTCGGAGCTGTTCGGCGCGCCCGACATTGAGCCAGATCTTGAAAAGCTGGATGCCTTCGGAGACCAGCATCTCCTCGAACTCGGGGAGTTGGTGGAAAAATTTCTCGCGCTGCTCATCGCTGCAAAAGCCGAAGACCTTTTCGACCACGGCGCGGTTGTACCATGAGCGGTCGAACAAGACGACTTCCCCCGCCGTCGGCAGGTGGTCGATATAGCGCTGGAAATACCATTGCCCGGCCTCGCGCTCGGTCGGTTTCGACAGGGCCACGATCCGTGCCGAACGTGGGTTCAAATTCTCGCGAAAGCGTTTGATCGTGCCGCCCTTGCCCGCCGCGTCGCGGCCTTCGAAGACCACGACGATGCGCTTGCCGGTCTCGCGCACATCAGAAAGCATCTTGACCAGTTCGAGTTGCAGTGCCTCGATCTCCGCCTCGTACTCGGCCTTCTTCATCCAGGTCTCATAGGGGAAGGAGGGCGAGAGGATTTCCTTCTTGCCGCCGTCCTCGACCGCCTTGCGGATGGATTTCGGCGCGTCCTTTTCGAAATAGCGGGAAATGGCCCCGCCAAAGGGCAGATCAGGGGATTTGTCGGGCATGGCGCGTGGCTTTCCGTGTTAATCTCTTTAACACTATGGGGTTTTTCAGCCCCGGTTGCAACGTGCGGCAGCCCGTGACGTGGCGCGCGCGACGGCGGCGACCACCGCCTCTGTCGCGGCGTGATGCGGCATATGGCCGATGCCTTCGAGCCGCGTGAGGCGGTTCGAGGGCAGGCGCGCGGCAAGCGCCAGAGCATGCACGCTGTCTGGGACGATGACATCCGCCGTGCCGTGGATACTCTCGATCGGCAGGGTGAGCGTATCGTAGCGCGGCACCATGGCCCTGATCTCGTCACGCAGCGCGATGCGCTGGCGGGCGTTCATCCGGTGCCGGGGCGGGTGGATCGACTTGCGCGGCTGGAAATGCTCGGCATAGCCGTCGGGCACCGGATCGGGGGCGAAGACCTCGGCCAGACGCTGTTCGACGATGAACTCCGGCACGGTGAGCGAAATCAGCTCCGCCGCCCACCAGCCGAGAATGGGCGCGGCCAGCGTGCGGTGCAGCAGCGGATGGCCGGTTTCCCAGTCATGCGAGGGCGAAGAGACCAGCACGAGGGCCGCAAGCGTGCCGGGCGCATCGAGCGCCCAGCGAAGCGCCACGGCGCCGCCATAGGACTGGCCCAGAACGACCGGCGTGCGCGGCTCCACAATGGCAATGGCGTCGCGCAGGACACGCGCCTGAGCGGCAAGGCTTTCGTCGCGCATCCGGGGGCTGTGGCCATAGCCGGGACGGTCCACGGCATAGACGCGGTGGCCTTGTGCCAGAGCCGGGGCAAGGGCGAAATTCATGTCATAAGTCGAACCCGACGCGCCATGGATCAGCACAACGGGGCTGGATTCGGGGGGGCCATAGCTCTCGACATGGATCGCCGCGCCCGAAGGCGTTTCGATCAGATCGCCCTTGCGCCGGGTTTTGAGCGCCCGCATCGGCCCGCGCCGAAGCGGCATTTCAGTCAGCGGATGCGGCGCGCGGGTGGCCACCTCAGTTGCC
This sequence comes from Celeribacter ethanolicus, assembly GCF_002407265.1. Taxonomy (NCBI): domain Bacteria; kingdom Pseudomonadati; phylum Pseudomonadota; class Alphaproteobacteria; order Rhodobacterales; family Roseobacteraceae; genus Celeribacter; species Celeribacter ethanolicus. Next base: position 1,072,673 of record NZ_CP022196.1, on the reverse strand, counting down.
GATGTCTTCCAGCTTGTAGGGCGTCGTCTGATAGATCTCGTTGATCCAGTTGCCGTAAAGCAGATGCGCGTGCGAGCGCCAGCGGTTCATCGGACGCAGCGAAGGGTTGTCGTTCGGATAGTAATGCTCCGGCAGGACGATGGGTTTGCCGGCGGCCACATCGCGCTGATATTCCTCGTTCAGCGTGCCGGTGTCATATTCGAAATGGTTGAAGATGTAGAGCGCGCGGTGATCCGGGTCCTGCACGAGGCACGGCCCTGTCTCGTCGGACCCGAGAAGCGGCACGAGGCCGGGCACAGCGTCGATCTCCGCCTGACGCATTTCCGTCCAGCGGCTCACCGGGATGTAGCACAGGTCCGAGAACCCGCGCAGATAGGGCGAGCTTGGGGCGAGGTTTTCCTGTTGGAACAGGCCAAAGGCCTTGTGATCGAGGATGTGTTTCTGCACCCCGTGGAAGTAATAGATCATCGCCATGCCGCCCCAGCAGACGCCGAAGGTGGAAAACACATGGCTCTGGGTCCAGTCGAACACCTCTTTGAGCTCGTCCCAATAGGTGACCTCTTCGAAGGGCAGATGCTCGATCGGTGCGCCGGTGATGATCAGCCCGTCGAACTTCTCGCCGGAGGCTTTGACCTCGGAGAAGGGGCGGTAGAACTGCTCCATATGCTCGGCGGCGGTGTTTTTCGTCTGATGCTCGCTCATGCGGATCAGGTGAAAATCAATCTGCAACGGCGTGGCGCCGATCAGACGGGCAAACTGGTTTTCCGTCTGAATTTTCTTCGGCATCAGGTTCAGAAGCGCGATCTTGAGCGGCCGGATTTCCTGCGTCGCTGCCCGGCCTTCGCCCATGACCATCACACCCTCGGCCGAGAGCACGTCATAGGCGGGAAGGTTTTCGGGCAGGGTGATGGGCATGTGAGCGCTCCTTATGGGTAAGGCTAGGTGATTTAGGACTCTTTTGGACGATTATCAAGCGCCGTGGCGATCAGGGCGGAGAAGTCGTCGGGACCCTCGATCCGTTTGACGTCCTCATAATCGAGCGTGATGCCCCAGTTGTCGGCCATCGCCTTGTAGCGCGGCTGGCGATGTGCAAGGGCGCGGGCATAGGTGTAACGGATGAAATCGTCCGGGTTGACCGCGTCTTCCGTGACCTCCTTGGCGGCGAGATATTCCTCCCAGATCGCAGCCAGAAATTCCGGCTGATAGGCCATCGGCTTCGGCGCCTTGTCGAAGCGGCGGATCAACTCTTCGGTATGGGCCTCGGAGCCTTTGATCCAGACCAGAAGCGCCTCGTCGGAGAGCGCCTTGAGGATCGGGTCCTGCGCGTTCTCGGGATCGACCCATTCACAGATCGAGCCGCCGGTGTCGCAGACGAAATGCGGATAGCCGTAAAGCGCCTGCGCCCGGTCGATGAAATGACCAGTGTCGAGCAGGGCGGCTTCTTCGGCACGGCGGAACAGGGCCTGACGGCGGCGGAACTCGGCCATGGGGATGCCACCCAGGGCTTCGGAGCCGGGTTTGCCGAGAAAATAGGACACCGGTGCGAGGTTGTCGAAGGTCAGGTTGGCCTTGATGTAGATGCTGTCGGAGAGGAATTGTTCGCGCAGGAACGGCTCGCGCATCGCAACCTTTTTCAGATTGTCGTCAATGGCTTCGCCGAGGTAGCGCGTGCCGATGCGGTAGTCGATCGAGTAGTGATACCATTCCCCCGTGCCGCGCAGCATGTTGGAGATCACGGTCTTGCCGAGACCCGACATGCCAAAGAGAATGAGCCGCTTGCGCCCGCACTCCTGCCACTGTGCACCTGTTTCGTATGTCATCCGTCTGTTCCTGTCGGGCCCTGTTGGTCGGGTTCGGTGGTGCCACGGCGCGCGCCCGCTCGCAAGGGTTAAGCCGTATCCTTGCCCCGCAGCCGGGTCAAAATCCGCCCGTCGATCACCAGAAGCCCGAGCGCGATCAGGCCGAAGCCGAGATAGGCCTGTGGTGGCAGGCTTTCGCCCAGAACGAGTGCGCCAAGAGCGATGGAGACGGGGGCGACGATAAGGGTGGTGAGCGAGGTGTTGCCCGCACCGGCCGCGGCCATCACCTTGTAGTAAATGATATAGGTGAGGCTGGTCGACATCACCGAGAGATAGAGCAGCGCGCCCCAGGTTTCGGGCTTGAGCGACACGGGCGGGGCGCCCGCGACGAAAAAGGCGACCGGAAGCGCGATGAGGGCGGCTCCGGAGAGCATGCCGGCGGCGGCCACCTCGGGGCGCAGGTCGGAGAGCAGGATGCGCCCGACGGAGTTCGAGACCCCGTAGGACATGGTTGCGGCGATCATGGCAAGCTGGCCCAGAGAGGTCAGGTCGAAGGACTGAAGCGCCTCCGGGCCGATCACGGCGACGATGCCCAGCACGCCGAGCGCCACACCGGTTCCCTTGCGCCATCCCAGTTTTTCATCGGCAAAGATCAGCGCCGCAAAGAGCACGCCGAAGATCGCGGTCGAGGCGTTGAGAATGCCCGCAAGCCCAGAGGGGATGTGCCGCTGCGCCCATGTGATCAGCAGGAAGGGGATCGCGGAGGTCAAGGCGCCGACAAGGATAAACCGCCATAAATACTGGGAAATTTTCGGCACGGGCAGACCCTTGAGCATGATGTAGCCCCAAAGCACCACGGCGGCGATGGAGACCCGGCCCGCCACGACCCAGTAGATCGGCAGCTCGCGGATGAGGATCGCGACGGCGAGAAAGGAACAGCCCCAGAGAAAGCCCATGGCAAACAGCCCGGCCCATGCGGCGGCGGAGATGGTCTTTTGCGGGGCCATGATCTTTCCTTATGTGTTCGCTGCAAAATCGCCTGAGCGGGCCCCGGAGGCAAACCGGAATTTGTGCAAACGCGGATCACGGTTTTCGCTCGGAAGGGACAGTAAAAGGGCCCGAAACCGTTGTCGGCAAAGCGTCGGACTTGTGTCGGACTTTTGTCGGGCATGGAGCGCCACGAAAAAGGCCCTGCGATCTCGCAGGGCCTTTCGATGGGGGGCAGAGGTCGGATCAGAAGTGATGCGACAGCTTGATGCCGAAACCGATGGCGGAGTTGTCTTCGAACTCGCCGCCCACCGAAGTGGTGGTGTCGCCGATCCAGGCGTAGCTGACGCCACCGGAAATCGCGGTCTGATCGGTGATCTGATATTTCAGACCGGCCGCGACGGATTTGTAACCGTCGGTCGGCGACAGGTTGCCGGAGATCCCGCCATAGGCCTTTTCATAGCCGATGGAGAACGAGCCGGAGAGCTTGTCGTTGAAACGACGGCCAAGGCCGAGGCTGTAGGAGATCGTGTCGTCGGAGTGGTCGACAAGGTTGTCGTGAATGATTGCTTCGTAAGCGGTCGGGGTGATGGTCGTGGTGGTCCATTCTGCCCAGCGGGCCGAGAACATCAGAAGCGTATCGGCGGCGATCCCGGTCTGGAAGTCGAAGTTCACCGATTTCGGCATCGTTACGTCCATCGAACTGTCGAGCGTTCCGGTCGGATTGCTCTGATCTGCGATAGCGACCGACACTTCATGCGTGTCGAAGCTGATGTCGATCTCGGAGTTGAAGGTCAGGCTTGCGCGCAGCGCGATGTCCGGGATCTCATAGGCGGCACCGACGAGATAGCCCCAGTCGTTTTCGGTCGAGGTTTCCATCGCATAGGGGAATGTGCTGCCCGGTGAGTTTGGAACCGGAATGTTCAAATAGACATTACCTTCGGAGCTCAGGTTGCGCACACCACCATAGACCGAGAAACGATCATCGAATTTGTAGCGCAAAATGGCCGTCACAGCGGTGGTGTCCACCGAGGCGTTGGACCCGGCAATCGGATAGCTCGTGTTGCCACCATAAGACACATCCGCGCCGAAGGGCTGGTCGATGATCAGCGCGAAGGACAGTTTGTCGTTGAGGTCGCGTTTGTAGGCACCACCCACCATGTTGAAAGACGGGGTTACATCGCCTGCGTCGAGCTCATAACCGGGCATGACAGGATAGGCCCCGGAAACATCCGGGCTGACGGAGCCGAAGCTGAATTCCACATAGCTGCCGGTCTCAAACAGCGGTGCGATGGATTGACGGGACCGATCCATGCCGCCCGCATAAGCTCCGGTGGCGGCACTGATGGCTGCGACGGCCGCGGAGGCCGCCAGAAGTGTCGTGTTTTTCATTGATCTCCATCCCTGACGGGCACTGAGGCCCGCTCCTTAGATCTTTTTAAAGTGTCGTGGTGAGCGAATTGCCGCTCTTATTGTCCAATCAGCCTAAGCTGCGACAAGATTTCAAGCAATTCTGACGCCGCGTCATGGTTGCAACCGCCCGACCATGGCTTTTCTGCATCAGGCGGGGCGGGACAAGCGGGACATCCGGCGGTTTTCGGACAAGATATTGATGTAATTGGCGGAAAAAATGATCGCCGCGCCGATGAACACCCAGATGTCGATGCTCTCATTGTAAAAGGCCATGCCGATGACCGCGATGATCGGCAGGCGCAGGAAGTCGATGGGCGTGACAATGGAGGCGGGCGCCAGCGACAATGCCGTGGTCAGGCAGAAATGCGCGCCGAGTCCGGCGACGGCAACGACCATCACCCAAGGCACATCCTGAAGACGCGGCAGGGCGACATCGGCGTCGGCCAGCGCACAGACCAGACCGAAGATCAGTTGCAGCGTGACCATCCAGAACATGATCGAGAGAACGGTGACATGGGCGGTGAGCGTCAGGCGCTTGGTGAACAGCGCCGAGGCGGCGAAACCGAGGGCACAGAGCATGGCGGCAATCAACCCGATGGAAAGCGCACCGCCGAAGGGCCGGGCGACGATCAGGATGCCGACAAAGCCCATGGCGGAGGTGAGCGCCCGCGTCGGTGTCATCTTTTCCCCGAGAAAGATCGTGGCGCCGAGGCCCACGAGGATCGGGTAGGAGAATTCCAGCGCGAAGAGCTGGGCCATGGGAATGAGGGTCAGGGCGTAGAGCCAGAGGTTCTGACCGGCGAAATGCCCGAGGTTGCGGCCGATGTGGAGGCCCATGGCCTTGGGCCGGAATTCCTTGAGACGGCGTTGTGCCACGGCGATGGTGAGTACGATCACGAGCCCCACGAGCGAGCGGTAGCCGAGGATTTCGAACGTATCGAGATGACCGGCGAGTTTGCGCCCGGCGACGGCCATGGCGGAGAATCCCGCGAGTGCGCCACTCATCCAGAGCGCGGCCTTGAGTGGGTGGCTCTCCTGACTCATGCGTCGGTCTTCCGGAAATCGCGCTGCATGTGATGGGTGACACGTCCCCAGTCGGAGCTTTGGGCGCGGTCCTGATGGGCCTCGAAGGCGCGCGCGTCGCGGAAGACTTCGGTGACGTGGAATTCGGTGGGGCGCACCTCGTCCTGCCAGAGTTCGAACTGGAGGCATCCCGGTTCGGCGCGTGAGAGGCGGATATGTTCCGGCATCAGCGCCAGAACATGGTCGACCTCATGGGCGGCGCAGGTCAGGGTGCCGCTGAGCATCACTTTGCCAGCCATGGTTCTTGTCTCCTCCCTGTGCCCGACACGCCTGCGTTATTTTGGCAATGAATACACGTGTCAAGCAGCCAAAGGGTCGTTGCAAAGGTGGCGGATGTCCATCCCTGTTTCCTCCGAAAGACGCTCAGCCTCTTTGCGCCAATGCAGGAAGGCCTCGCGATGCAGAGTGTTCAGGTCCGTGTCGGTCTCCATGTCCCGCCAGGGTTTCCGATCTCCGGCGAAATGCAGGATGCCGGGGCGGGCAAAGCCGTCTTTGTAGTCTTTGCGCATATGGCGGGGTGTGTAGCGTTTGCGTGTTCGGCTTGGCACGATCAGCATGATCTGGAAATTCCACCGGAGCGACATCGGCGCGATCCGTCCGGCGAACATAAAATTCATCCAGTCCTGATCGTTGTGTTCCCAACCTTTTTCCAGTTTGGTGCTCAGGCAGGTGTCGAGATCGCAAAGACGGTCCGCCCATCCCGTAGCGCGCAGTTTCGGCATGTCGATCAGGACGATGCCGTTGTTGCAGTAGTGGCGCAAGGGAATGTCGCGTTTGCTCTTACAAAGGATGGCGGGAATGTCGCGCCATTTGTTTTGCTCGAACGGATAGAAGCGCCGGTAGTACCGCTTTCGGTAATAGAGGTCCTGAAAGTGATAATCGGGTGCGGCGGCGATGGCATGTTGTCCCAGAGGTGTTTCATAGGCCTCCACAGGGTCTTCCATCACCAAAGTGTCGCCGTCGATCGCAAGGCTTTTGCGCGGCAGGATCTTATAGAGAGACAGCTGCCAGAAGTTTTGCAGCCGCACCTTATGCGCCAGGGGGTGATCCGCACTAGGGAGGGTCGGGTCTTCGACGAGGTTGATCCGAGATTCGGGATGGCGCTCGCGCAGGCAGTCCAAGGCGGCCTTGAACCGCGGCACCGCGCAGTCGGTCAGGAGAAGAACGTCGCAGCCTTTGCGGCTCTGGCGCAGCAAAGACGACAACGACACCAGAGACGGAAACGCATAGCCGCGGTTGAATACGTAGGAAAAATGGGCAGGGTCTGACATCAATATAGGCTTTAAAACTGGAACATGCCCCAAAGCAGGGCATGTTGAGACTTGGACTTATTCCAGCTCGATGGTTCCCGGCGGCTTCGAGGTGCAGTCGTAGAACACGCGGTTCACGCCTTTGACCTCGTTGATGATCCGGGTGGAGGTCTCAGAGAGGAACTCGTGGGTGAACGGGTAGTAATCCGCGGTCATGCCATCGACCGAGGTCACGGCGCGCAGCGCCAGCGCATAGTCATAGGTGCGCCCGTCGCCCATCACGCCCACGGTGCGCATCGGCAGGATGGCGGCGAAGGCCTGCCAGATCTCGTCGTAGAGCCCGTGTTTGCGGATCTGGTCGATGTAGACCGCGTCCGCTTTGCGCAGGATGTCGAGTTTCTCGCGGGTGATTTCGCCGGGGCAGCGGATCGCAAGACCCGGGCCGGGGAAGGGATGGCGCCCGATGAAGGAGGCCGGAAGGCCCAGCTCGTGACCCAGCGCGCGGACCTCGTCCTTGAACAGCTCACGCAGCGGTTCAACGAGCTTGAGGCCCATTTTTTCCGGCAACCCGCCGACGTTGTGGTGCGATTTGATCGTCACCGAGGGGCCACCGGAGAAGGACACGGATTCGATCACGTCGGGATAGAGCGTACCTTGCGCGAGGAATTCGGCACCTTCGATCTGATCGGCGTATTTCTGGAACACGTCGATGAACAGCTTGCCAATGGTTTTGCGCTTCACTTCCGGGTCGGACACGCCTTCGAGCGCGCCGAGGAAAAGATCGCTCTCGTCGGCATGGATCAGATTGAGGTTGTAGTTCTCGCGGAACATGTTGACGACCTGCTCGGCTTCGCCGAGACGCAGAAGGCCGTGATCGACGAAGACGCAGGTGAGCTGATCGCCGATCGCCTCGTGCAGCAGGATGCCGGTGACGGAACTGTCGACGCCGCCGGACAGGGCACAGATGACTTTCTTGTCGCCGACCTGTTCGCGGATTTTCGCGATCATCTCTTCGCGATACGCGCCCATGGTCCAGTCGCCGGAGAAGCCCGCAAGTTTGATGAAATTCTCGTAGAGCGTCGCGCCATTGGGCGTGTGGTGCACTTCCGGGTGGAATTGCACGGCGTAAAAACGGCGCTCGGTGTCGGCGGTGATGGCGAAAGGCGCACCAGGGCTTGTGCCGTAGACCTCAAAGCCCGGCGCGATCTCGGCGACGTGGTCGCCGTGGGACATCCAGACCTGTTCCTTGCCGGTCGCATCCATGAACCAGCCGTTCAGGAGATCGGTGTGATCTTTGGTCGGGGTCACATAGGCGCGGCCGAATTCGGCGGTGGCATGTTCGCCCGCTTCGACACGACCGCCCAGATCGTGCATCATCACCTGTTGGCCGTAGCAGATGCCGAGGATCGGCACGCCCAGCTCATAGGCCGCTTTCGGCGGGCGGGGCGAGCCCTCGCGCATCACCGAATCCGGTCCGCCGGAGAAGATGATCGCACGCGGATCAAATTCCTTGAGGCTCTCTTCGGTGACCTTCTGATAGGGGTGGATTTCGCAATAGACATTCAGCTCCCGCAGACGGCGCGCGATGAGCTGCGTCACCTGAGAACCAAAGTCAATGATGAGGAGGCGGTCATGGGAAATCTGGGTCATGCCCTGCCTTTATGCGCGCGGACGGATTCAGGCAAGATGGATTTCCGTATTCCGGCGTTTCACACCGAAAAAGCGCCCATAAAAAAGCCCCCGTTTCGGCCGGGAGGAGGCGGAAACGGGGGCGGAAACGGGGGCGGTACAGGGGGATGGTCTGTCGGGTGGCCTTTGAACGGGGCCGGTCAGGCGGTCTGTTGCTTCTGCGGCAACAAACGGGCCTCGCCCATCAGTGCGATCAGAACCTCGACATGGCGGGTGACATTATAGGTGGCATCGCCCGAACGGCGGATGTCTTCCATGCGGGCCTCTTCCTCGATCAACGCGGTGAGGGCGCGGGCGGGCGAGGGGGCGGTGGCGCTGCGCATGACGCGTTTGAGGTCATGATTGCGGTTGTAATGTTCCAGTCCGAAGCGTGCGGCGCGGATCAAAAGGCGGGGACGGCGCAGGGCGGCAAGCAGGGTCGTGACGTCGGTCATGGCAGGTCTCCTGTTGGTGTCGCGCCTGTTCGACGGAATGTCCGATGTCAGGCGGCGGGTCGTGGTTGAAACGATATGAAAGGAGCTTTGCACAACCTAAGCGTGTGTTGCGTATTGTTTCCTAATTGAGGGCGGTGCGTGGCGTTATTGTTTATATTTAAGAAACGATAATGGCAGAGCGAGAAACAGTTAACCTTTGCGTAACCAATGCAACTCATGGTTGAGGCAGGATTCGGGATAAAACGGGGGATAACCTGTGAAGATCCAGTGGATATCTGCCTGTTTTGTGAGGGGCCCAAACCTTAACTGTATCAAAAATGGAAACAATTATTCTGAACGCTGGGGGAAATATGCTGGAAACTAGGAAAGGAACCGCCGGAGCCGGGGGGCAGCTTCCGAAATGGGTGCCACAGGAGGCCAAGCGCTATCTGGCGCATACGGAAAGCGGCGACACGATCCGTGAACTTGCGCGGCGCGGCGGCTGTGCGCCCTCGACCGTGCTGCGCCAGGTGCGCAAGCTCGAACAGAAGCGGGACGACCCGCTGATCGACGAGGCGCTGTCTTCGCTCAGCCGTCTTGCACCGAAGGCCGCGCCCGGGGTCGATCCGTCGTTGCACGCGCACCCGCATTTTCAGACCTCCCCGGACATTCAGGACAGCAAGGACAAGGACTCCATGACCGACCACAGCCCGTTCTCCGAGCCGACCGGCACCACGCCGCCGGATGACGCGACCATCGCCCGCGAAGCCCGCCGCATCCTGCGTCGCCTGTCGGAGCCGGGGGCCTGTCTGGCGGTGGCCAAGGATATGGAAAAGGCCGTGGTCGTGCGCGATCTGCCGGACGGGCGCACAGCGCGCACGGCGGTGCTCGACCGTCCCATTGCGCAGGCGATGGCGCTCAAGGACTGGATTGTGGCCAATGCCAAGGGCAAGATCACGCGCTACACGATCACGGCGGCGGGGCGCGCGGCGCTGCGCGGGTTTCTCGCCGAAGACGAAAGCGCGCGGGCAGGCTTTGCCGAAGCGCCGACGCGGTTCGATGCCGGGTCCGGCGGCTTTGTATTTCGCGATGAAACGCAGGCGGAGGATCGTCCGAAGCGCATTCGCTACAATGCCGCGGAAAGCCCGGTGATGGTGCTGGCGCGGCGGCGCGACAAGGATGGTGCGATGTTCCTCTTGCCGGAGCTTGTGGCGGCGGCGGAGCGGCTGCGCGAGGATTTCGAACTGGCGCAGATGGGCGCGGGCGGCGTGAACTGGGAGCGGTTTCTGATCGAGGCACGGCAGGTGACGGGGGACGTCAACGGTTTCGGGTCGGAGGCGGCGAAAGCGCGGGTTGCGGCGGCGCTTGGCGATCTCGGGCCGGGGCTTGGCGATGTGGCGCTGCGCTGTTGTTGCTTTCTTGAAGGGATGGAGCAGGCGGAGAAGCGCATGGGCTGGTCGGCGCGCTCGGGCAAGATCGTGCTGCGGATCGCGTTGCAGCGGTTGAAAAAGCATTACGACGAGGCGGGGTATTCGAATTTGATTGGGTAAAATCCGGTTCGGGGCATGGCCCCGGCAAACGCTCCAGTGGAGCGTTTGAGGATTTTACGGGCGGAGCCCCGGCCGGTTCGGGGCATGGCCCCGGCAAACGCTCCAGTGGAGCGTTTGAGGATTTTACGGGCGGAGCCCCGGCCGGTCTGGCCTGTGGCCAGATTGAAAGGTCCAGTGGACCTTTTCAAGGCGCGAACGCCCTCGCACCCTTGCGAGGGCCGGTAGGTCTGGGTTTTTGACCCGGCAAATGCTCTGCCGCCTCCTGAAAAAAGCACCCGAAGGCCTCAAAACCTCCGGGTGTTCAGGTGGGACCGATCCGGGGCGGTCCTGCTCAAGTCGGAGCTTGCGATCCGTGCCCATCGGGTCGGTCAGGACCCTTTGGGCGCCCCCTAGCCAGCGGGGTGAAGCGGGAATAGCACCGCTATGGGATCAATTGAAATTGTAATTTCCGTGATTTGATATTAGCTCTTCTAATGACTGGAGGGGCCATGCTGACACTCAGACAAATGACCTATTTCGTGGCGCTGGCCGAGACTCGCAGCTTTTCGCAGGCGGCCGAGACCGTGCATGTGACCCAGCCCGCCCTGTCGCAGCAGATCAAGGAAATGGAGGCAAGCCTCGGCACGCAACTGGTCGAACGGCTGCCGCGGGACATAAGGCTGACGCGGGCGGGGCAGGTGGTTTTGGACCGGGCGCGGCAGATCCTGGCGATGACCCGCGATCTGGAGGCGGAAATCCGGCTCTCGAAAGGCCTGACCGGGCGGCTGGCGCTTGGGGTGATCCCGACCATCGCGCCCTATCTCCTGCCACGGGCGCTCACACGGATCAAGGCGGCGGCGCTTGATCTCGACATGCGGGTGCGGGAGGCGCAGACGGCGGAGCTGATCGCGCTGGTGGCGGCGGGAAAACTCGATGCGGCGGTGATCGCGCTGCCGTATGACATCCAGGGGTTGCTGGCCGAGCCGCTTTTTACCGACCGGTTTCTCCTGGCCGGATCGCAGGCACGGATCGCGGCGCTGACCGAGGCCACGGTGCCGCGCCCGACGGAGTTGTCGCCGGACACCCTTTTGTTGCTCGATGAGGGCCACTGCCTTGCCGATCAGGCACTTGAGGTCTGCGGGCTGAAACGCAACCGGCAGTCGGTCGATCTCGGGGCCTCGTCTCTGGCGACGCTTTGCGGGTTGGTGGCGCAGGGCTTTGGCCTGACGTTGTTGCCGGAGATTGCGCTCTGTTCCGAAATGGCGGCGAGCCCGGAGATGGCGGTGCTGCGCTTTTCCGATCCGGAGCCGCAGCGCATGGTGGCGCTGGTGCGGCGGCAGTCGACGGAGGCGAAGCTGTGGTTCACCGAGCTGGCGGCGCTTTTGAAGGATGCGGGGGAAGAGTTGATGTGTGAGGCGCAAAGCCGGGCGTGAGGCGCGTATCAGCCATGCGTTCCGGGTATTCCCGGTATGCGACGGTATTCCGAGATCGCGCGATGCTGCGGATGCGAAAAGGCCCGCAGGGATGTCCTGCGGGCCTTTCTTAGGATCGGATCCGGGAGAGGATCAGGCGACGGCGACCGCTTCTTCGCCTTTGAGCCATTTGAGCACGTTCTCCGGGGAGGAGACGCCGTAGGGGTCTTCGCCGTGGTTGTCGCACAGACCCGGCTCTTCGAACCAGGCTTCGACCACACCGTCATTGACGACGGCGGCGTAGCGCCAGGAGCGCAGGCCGAAGCCGAGGTTGTCCTTGCGCACCAGCATGCCGACGCGGCGGGTGAATTCGCCGGAGCCGTCCGGGATCACGCCGACGTTCTCAAGTTCTTGAGATTGCGCCCATTTGTTCATGACGAAGCTGTCGTTCACGGACATGCAGTAGATCGCGTCGATGCCCAGTTCCTTGAACTCCGGGAAGCCTTTTTCAAAGCCCGGAAGCTGGTAGGTGGAGCAGGTCGGCGTGAAGGCGCCGGGCAGCGAGAACAGCACGACGCGCTTGCCCGCGAAGTAATCGGAGGTGGTCTTGTCCTCCCATTTGAACGGGTTCGGACCGCCGATGCTGTCGTCGCGAACGCGGGTGTGGAAGGTCACTTCGGGCAGTTTGTAACCGGCTTTCATGGGAAAACTCCTTGAGCTTGCGCTTCTCCGTGCAGGGAGGCGCTTCATTATGCCGCATCTTTTAGAGCGATTCTAAACGAGCTATCAATGTGCCTGCAGCAGAAATCGCTGCACAGGCGAGATGCGGGCAAGATGCGCGGTTTTCGCGAGACATTTGCAGGCAGCTTGCCTATATCGTGGTCCAAACGGAAAAGCCCAAACGGAAAAGACCCCCGCCATGCGTGATCTCAAGATTCCCGATCAGCGTCACCCCGAAAAGGCGCATCGTCCCGACAATGCTCAGCCGAAGAAGCCGAGCTGGATCCGGGTCAAGGCGCCGACCTCGAAGGGCTACATGGACACGCACAAGATCATGCGCGAGCATAAACTCGTGACGGTCTGCGAAGAGGCGGGCTGTCCGAACGCGGGTGAATGCTGGTCGCAGGGCCATGCCACCATGATGATCATGGGCGAGATTTGTACCCGGGGTTGTACCTTCTGCAATGTCGCCACCGGGCGCCCCGATGCGTTGGACGTTTTTGAGCCGGGGCGCGTGGCCGATGCGGTTCAGAAACTCGGGCTCAAACATGTGGTGATTACCTCGGTGGACCGCGACGATCTTGAGGACGGGGGCGCGGAGCATTTCGCCATGACCATCCGCGCGGTCCGCAAACGCTCGCCGGAGACCACCATCGAAATTCTCACGCCGGATTTCCTGAAATGCGACCCTTCGGCGCTGGAAACGGTGGTCGCGGCCAAGCCCGACGTGTTCAACCACAACCTCGAGACCGTGCCGGGCCTCTATCACGAGGTGCGCCCCGGTGCGCGTTACTTCCACTCCCTGCGGCTGTTGCAGCGGGTGAAGGAGCTTGATCCGACGATGTTCACCAAATCCGGCATCATGGTGGGGCTGGGCGAGAAACGCCCCGAGGTGCTGCAAGTCATGGACGACATGCGCGCCGCCGACATCGACTTCATGACCATCGGTCAGTATCTTCAACCGACGCCGAAACACCACCGTGTCGCCGAGTTCATCACGCCGGATGAGTTCAAAAGCTACGAAAAAGCCGCGATCAACAAGGGCTTCCTGATGGTCTCCGCCACGCCTCTAACGCGCTCGTCCTATCATGCGGGCGACGATTTCGCCCGTCTGCGCGAAAACCGCCTGAAGAAACTCGGTCAGGCGTAAGTGTCGGGAACATTTGAAATTTTCCTCGGCACGCAGCCGGGGCTTGAGCCGTATCTTCTGGCCGAGGCGGTGGAGGCGGGGTTTCCGTCGCCTGTCGCCGTGGGCGGGGGCGTGACTTTTGAAGGCACCTGGGACGACGTGGTGCGGGCCAATCTGGTGCTGCGGGGGGCTGCGCGTGTGTTGGCGCGGATCGGCACGTTCCGGGCGTTTCATCTGGCGCAGCTCGACAAGCGGGCGCGCAAATTTCCCTGGGGTGAGGTGCTGAGGCCCGATGTGCCGTTCCGGGTCGAGGTCGTCACCGGCAAGCGCAACAAGATTTACCACGCAGGCGCCGCGCAGGAACGCATCGAGCGCGCGATCACCGAGGAATTGGGCGCGCCTGTGTCGGCCGAGGCCGAGGTGGTGCTCAAGGTGCGGATCGAGGATGACAATGTGATCCTGTCGGTCGACACCTCCGGCGAGGCGCTGCATAAGCGCGGCTACAAGGCGGGCGTCGGCAAGGCGCCGATGCGCGAAACCATGGCGGCGCTCTTTCTGCGGGCCTGCGGTTATGACGGGCGTGAACCGGTGCTCGATCCGATGTGCGGTTCGGGGACCTTTGTGATCGAGGCGGCGGAATGGGCGCGGGGGCAGATGCCCGGTCGTGCGCGTGGCTTTGCCTTCGAGCATCTCGCGCCGTTCGATGCGCAGGTTGTGCAAAAAATCAAAGCGAACTGGCGGGAACGCGAAACGGCTTTGCGGTTTTGCGGGTCTGATCGCAATGTGAATGTTGTTCGCATGGCGACCGACAATGCCGAACGCGCCGACGTGGCCGATCTTTGCACGTTCAAACCCGTGCCGGTCTCGGAGGTCGAACGGCCCGAGGGCCAGCCCGGTCTGGTGATCGTCAACCCGCCCTATGGCGCGAGGATCGGCAAAAAGAAAGACCTCTACGCGCTTTACGGCGCCTTCGGGCAGGTGATGCGGGAGCGTTTCACCGGTTGGCGGGTCGGCATGATTACCTCCGACGGGCAACTGGCGCAGGCCACGGGGCTGCCCTGGGAGCCGCTTTCCGCACCGATTGCCCATGGCGGGCTCAAGGTGCGGTTATACAGGACTGCAGTTTTGCAGGCCTGATTTTGCACCGGGCCGTGCAAAAATCGCTTCAAATGTGATCTCTCTCAAGGCATTTTCTCACATTCCTATGCTAATATACGTGCGTATAGGAGGGGAGGTTTTGAAATGATGCACAGGCCGAATTGGGATGATTACCGCTTCGTGCTCGCCGTGGCGCGGACGGGGTCGGTATCCGGTGCGGCGCGTGAGTTGGGCGTCAACCATGCCACCGTCTTGCGGCGCGTGGCGGGGATCGAAAAGCGGCTCGGCGTCGAACTGTTCGAGAAATCCGTGCGCGGTTATGAAATCGCGCCGGAGAAATTGCGGCTGATCGAGGCTGCGCGCGAGGTGGAGGCCGCGGTGAGTGCGGTCGAACGTCTGGCGCGGGCGGGCGAGGCGCCGCTTGCGGGGGTGATCCGGGTGACATCGACGGACACCTTCTGTCAGGTGGTGCTTCCGCCGCTCCTGACGCGTCTGTCGGCGCATGAGAAGGAACTGTCCTTCGAGCTGATCTCGAACAACGCGCATCTGGATCTGTCGCGGCTGCATGCCGATGTGACGGTTCGCCCGACGTTCAAACTGCCGGAAGAACTGCATGGCGAGATGGCGGCACAGATGCGGTTCGGGTTCTATGCCCGCTCGACCGAGGTGCCGGCGGACCGCTGGATCGGGCTGACGGGCGCAATCGGACGCTCGCATGCGGCGCAGAAGCTGCGCGAGGAGCTGGAGCGGCGCAAAGTCACCTTCGTGGCCGCCGCCGACAGTTTCCTGACGCTCAAGGCGCTGGCGGAAACCGGCATCGGTCGGGTGATGTTGCCGGTGGTGCTTGGCAATGCCGCGCCGAAGCTCGTGCCCGTGGAGCCGGTGGTCGATCTGGCACCTTTGCCGGTCTTTGTGGCCTCGCATGCCGATCTGGCCGATGCGCCGCGTCTGCGGCAGGCACGCGCCCGGATCGCGGCGGCGCTGGAGGCGGAGGAACCGCATCTGATGGGCAAGGTTCTGGTGCCGGGGCAGTAATCCGACATCCTCGGATATGCGGCGGGTCCTTAACGGGGTCCGCCGTTGATCTGCATCCAGGCCGGCAGGCCGAAGAGTTTTTCCACAAGGACAATTGCCAGACAGGTGGCGACGATGGCGAAGATGAAGACGACCCGTTTCGCCGAAGGTGGATTTTGCGACCAGCGTTTGGCGCGCAGCAGCCAGTGCATGGGGGTCATGCGGGCGTTTCCGGTGCGTCGTCGAAGACCACGGAGCCGATGAAGGGCAGGTTGCGGTTGGCCTGCGCATAGTCGATGCCATAGCCCACGACGAAAGCGTCGGGGATTTCAAAGCCGATCCATGTGGCCTTGAGATCGACCTCGCGGCGGGCGGGTTTGTCCAGAAGGGCGATGGTCTCGAGCTTGCGCGGTTTGCGCGATTTCAAGAGCTTGATGACGGCGGAGAGGGTGTGGCCGGTGTCGACGATGTCTTCGACCACCAACACGTCACGGCCCTCGATCGGGTTGCGCAGGTCCTTGAGGATGCGCACTTCGCGAGAGGATTCCGTGCCGTCGCCATAGGAGGAGGCTTCGAGGAAATCGACCTCGACATTCATGTCCAGTTCGCGCACCAGATCGGCGATGAACACGAAAGACCCGCGCAGCAGACCCACGACCACGAGTTTGTCCGTGTCCTTGTAGGCGCGCCGGATTTCTTTTGCGAGATCCTCGATCCGCGCCGCGATGGCCTTGGCCGAGATCATGGTGTCGATGTGATATGGCCGCTGCGTCATGCTGTCCCCTCTTTGGACTCTTGCATTTTCCGTCTCGGCCATAGATGTATCAGGCCGGACAAAGACAGACCAGAGACCATGCCGACGCATCAGGAAACAAAACACCTCCCCTACAGCGCCGATCAGATGTACGCGCTTGTGGCGGATGTGGAGAATTACCCGAAATTCCTGCCGTGGAACGCCGCCGCGCGCATCCGCTCGCGCACGGACATGGGCGACCACGAGTTGATGCTGGCCGATCTGGTGATCTCGTTCAAAGTGTTCCGCGAGAAATTCGGCTCTCGGGTCAAACTCTACCCGGCGGAGCGCAAGATCGACACGGAATATCTCGACGGGCCGTTTCGCTATATGAAAAGCTGGTGGGTCTTTACACCCGCCGCGGATGGCGGTTGTGACATCGAGTTCTTTGTCGATTTCGAATTCAAGAACGCGATCCTGCAAGGCGTGATCGGCGTGGTGTTCAACGAGGCGATGCAGCGCATCGTCCGGGCGTTCGAGCGCCGGGCGCAGGAGTTGTACAGCTAAGCGCTCAGAACAGCCGAACCGTGAAGATCACGGTCATCACCACGCCGACCAGCACGATGAACTGTTTGAGCCGGGCGGTGTTGCGGATGCGGCGGGCGAAATGCGCGCCTAAAAATCCGCCCGCGATCATCGCTCCGGCCAGAAGCGCGGCATAGTCCCAGGCGATGACGCCTGCGAGCGCATAGGTCACGGCGGAGACCAGCGACAAAAGCACCGACAGCGCGTTTTTCAGCCCGTTCATGGCATGCAGGTCGGTGTAGCCGATGAGGCCCAGCACCGCGAGGAGCATGATCCCCAGCCCGCCGTTGAAATAGCCGCCATAGATCGACACCAGCAACAGCGCGATGGCCGCGCCTGTAGGCGCCAGCATGTCGCGGGCCAAAAGGCGCCGGATCAGTTGCGGCCCGCCGGCAAAGAGCAGGGTCGCCAGCGCCATGAGGCCGGGCACGGCGATGAGAAACGTGTCATTGGGGGTAATGAGCAGCAGCCCCGCGCCAAGAAGGCCGCCGAGGGCCGAGACGGCGATCATGCGCAGGGCGGGCATATTGGCGGTGGTGTGCAGGTCGCGGCGATAGGCCCAGACGCTGCTGACATAGCCGGGCAGGGCGCAGAGCGTGGCGGTGGCATTGGCGGACACGGCAGGCACGCCCGCGAAGATCAGCGCGGGCAGGGTCAGGAAGGTGCCACCGCCCGCAACGGCATTGAGCATGCCGCCCAAGAGCCCGGCGACGAGCACCAGCAGAATGTCGATCATGTTTCCTCCCGATCCGGCGCGTGCCCGCCGATTTTATGCTCTTATGTCCTGAGCGCCGAGCGCAGCATTTCGAGCGCATGCTCCACCGTTGCGCCACGCACGCCCGCCCGGCCCAAGGGACCGAATTCCACGGTTTCCACCACGGTGACCGCGCCCTTGCGGGCAAGGCCGAAACAGACCCGGCCTTCGGGCTTGTGCTCCGAACCGCCCGGGCCTGCGATGCCGGTGACGGCGACAGCGATCCCGGCCATGGATTTCGCAAGCGCGCCTTCCGCCATCTCCTGGGCCACCTGTTCGGAGACCGCACCATGTTCGGCGAGCGTCACAGGCGAAACACCGATCATCTCGCGCTTGGCGGTGTTTGAATAGGTGACATAGCCGCGATCCACCACGTCGGAGGAGCCGGGGATCTCGGTCAGCGTGCCGACGATCAGCCCGCCGGTGCAGCTTTCGGCGGTGGCGATCATCAGGCCTGCGGTGCGGGCCAGCGCAAGCACCTCTTCGGCCAGCGCGAGGGGCAGGGTAGTGGCATGCGCGCTCATTGGATCAGACCGTGATAGACGCCTGCAAAGACCAGAACGACGACGGCGGCGAAGACGCCCGCGATGACGTCGTCGAGCATCACACCAAGCGCATCGCCGCGCCGGTCGGCCCAGCCGATGGGGCCCGGTTTCCAGATGTCGAACAGGCGGAAGGCGAGAAAGGCGGTGGGCCATGCGGGCCAGAGCGTGGTGGAGGGCATACCGGCCATGGCGGAGCCGATGGAGACCGGGATGAGCGCGATCCACATGCCGACCAGCTCGTCGATGACGATCTCGGAGGGGTCTTCGTTGTCGCTGTTTGCGGTCATTTTCTGGGTGGCCCAGAGGCCTGCGACAAAGGCCACCGCTGTGCCGATCAGCACGCCGGGGACGCCGAGGCTTTCATGCAGCGCCCAGAACAGCGGCACGGCGGCGGCGGAGCCCCAGGTGCCGGAGGCGGGTTTCATGTAGCCGATCTTGGCGAGGGTCGCGATCAGTTCCGCATAGGGGTTCATCCGGGGTCTCCTTCAGGTCTTTGACCGGGGCCTTTGCCGCGGTTTTGTCGCTCAGCTCTTGATCAGGGCGGCAGTCGCGAGCGACGCGATGCCCTCTTCGCGCCCGGTGAAGCCGAGCCGCTCGGAGGTGGTCGCCTTGACCGAGACTTTCTCCACATCGACGCCCATGATATCCGCCAGAGCGGCGCGCATCGAGGCGGCATGGGGTCCCACCTTGGGACGTTCGCAGACCAGAGTGACGTCGCAATTCATCATCTCATAACCCATCTCGCGCGCAAGCCCGATGGCATGGCGCAGGAAGATATGGCTTTCGGCGCCTTTCCATTGCGGGTCCGAGGGCGGAAAATGCTGACCGATGTCGCCGCGCGCCAGTGCGCCGTAAATCGCATCGGTGAGCGCATGCATGCCGACATCGGCGTCGGAATGGCCCTGAAGGCTGCGCCCGTGCGGGAGTTTCACGCCGCAGAGCCAGACATGGTCGCCCTCGCCGAAACGGTGCACGTCATAGCCATTGCCCAAGCGTATATCGGGGCGGATTTCCATCGCTGCCTTCTCCTGTTGTCTTTGACGCAGAACTGCGTCGGCCCGGGCGAAATCGCCGGGGTGGGTGATCTTGAAATTCTCTTCCGAGCCTTCGGTGATCGCAACCGCGAGGCCATGGGCGCGGGCCACTTCGACATCGTCGGCGGCCTCGCCTTGAAAGGCGCGGTGGGCGGTCAGAATGGCGTCGAAGACAAAACCCTGCGGCGTCTGGGCGCGATACAGCCCGCTGCGGTCGCGGGTGCCCTCGACAAGAATGCCTGTTTCAGCGGCGTTTTGCGAGGACGCGCCCAACCAAAGTGCATCCGTGACCATGAGCGCAGGTGCTGCGCCCTCGTGGGTTTCGAGTGCGGTGAGCACGCCTTCGATCACCTCGGTAGGGATCAGGGCGCGGGCCGCGTCATGGATCAGAACCCTGTCGAAATCCTGACCGGAAAGTGCCTCAAGCCCCGCCTTCACGGAAGCCGATCGGGTCGCGCCACCGGAAACAAGCGTCACGTTTTCAAGGCTTTGCGCCAGATCGAAATCGTCCGCGTGATGCACGACGACGATGCGCGCGACATGCGGGCGAAAGGCGGAGATGGCATGGTCGATGACGCGCAGGGCTGTGGGGGCGGTCCCCAGCCTTTGCCATTGCTTCGGCATCTCCCCGCCCGCGCGGGTGCCGCGTCCGGCGGCGACGATCAGAGCTGCGATTTTTGTCATGGGTTTTGGCATAATCGGTGGCGCGCAGGCTTGCAATGCGCTGTTTTTGACCTGAGGGATGGTTAAATTTTATGCATAACGTGTTTTTCGCCACATTTTTCGCCGCGATCCTTTGCGACTCGCGGCTGTGACCGCTACCTCTGTCCGAAATGCTCAAGGATTAATCGCTTGCCCGTTGAATTGGCGCAACTCGCACTGGACCCGCCCGTGTTCCTGGCCCCCATGGCTGGCATCACGGACCTGCCGTTTCGCGATCTGGTCGCGTCTTTCGGTGCGGGGTTGGTGGTGTCGGAGATGGTCGCCTCGCATGACATGCTGAACGCGCGTCCGGGCGCGCGCGAGAAGGCGGAGCTTGGCTTCGGGGTCGAGAACACCGCCGTGCAGCTTGCGGGGCGCGAGGCGGAGCCGATGGCGCTCGCGGCAAAAATGGCCGAAGACAATGGCGCGCAGATCATCGACATCAACATGGGCTGTCCGGCGAAAAAGGTGGTGTCGGGTTATTCCGGCTCGGCGCTGATGCGCGATCTCGATCATGCGTTGAGCCTGATCGAAGCGGTGGTGGGGGCGGTTGCCGTACCCGTGACGCTGAAAACCCGGCTTGGGTGGGACGACGCGCTGTTGAACGCGCCGGAACTGGCGAAACGCGCCGAAGAGGCGGGCATTCAGATGATCACGATCCATGGCCGGACGCGGTGCCAGTTCTACAAGGGGCGCGCCGATTGGGCGGCGATCCGGGCGGTGAAGGACGTGGTGGCGATCCCGGTGATCGCCAATGGCGACATTACCAGCCCCGAGGCTGCGCGGATGGCGCTGGCGCAATCGGGGGCCGACGGGGTGATGATCGGGCGGGGCGCGCAGGGGCGTCCGTGGATTTTGGCGCAGGTCGCTGCGAACCTGACCGGTGCACCAATGCCCGCGCGCCCCGAGGGCAAGGATTTCGCCGACATGGTCGCGGGTCATTACGAGGCAGGGCTCACGTTTTATGGCGAAGCCTTGGGCGGTCGGGTGATGCGCAAACATCTGGGCTGGTACATGGATACGGCGGGCACGGCGGATGCGCTGCGCAAGCGCGTTTTGACGCAAAAATCGCCGCGCGACGTGTTCGCGCTGCTGCCCGAAGCACTGAGCGGGGAGGTCTGCGCCGCATGACACATCGTTTCGACATGCTCTGGCCCTCGCTGCCGGTGCCCGCGATCATGATCGACGCGGATGACCAGATCGTCGAGGTCAATTCTGCCGCCGAGCTGTTTCTCAACGCCTCCGCCAAGGCGCTGACCGGCGTGCCGGTGTTCGACAAGCTCGCCATCGACGCACCTCTGGAAGAGGCCTTCGGACGTGTGCGGCGTGACGATTCCCCCTTGTTTATCAACAATGTCGATGTCTCGGGCGGCAATGCGGCGCCGGTGCAGTGCAACATCCAGATCGCGCCCTTGCAGGGTATGGACAACTGGCTTGTCCTGCTGATGGAACCGCGCCAGATCGCCGACCGGCTGGGCCGGGCACATCAGGTCAAGACCTCGGCGCGCTCGGCCATTGGCATGGCGGAAATGCTGGCGCATGAGATCAAGAACCCGCTGGCGGGCATCACGGGCGCGGCGCAGCTTTTGTCGATGAGCCTCACGCCGGAGGATCTGGAGCTGACCGATCTGATCGTGGCTGAGAGCCGCCGGATCGTGGCGCTTCTGGAGCAGGTGGAGCAATTCGGCAACCTGCGCCCGCCCGCGAAACGCCCGATCAACATTCACGACCTCTTGGACCGGGCACGCAAATCCGCCGAGTTGTCTTACGGCGCGAACATGAAATTCATTGAGGAGTTCGACCCCTCTCTGCCACCCACCTTCGTCGATGGTGATCAGATCCTTCAGGTGTTTCTGAATCTGATCAAAAACGCCTCTGAGGCGGCGGGCAAGGGGGGCGGTACGATCCGGCTTCGGACCTTCTACGACCTGTCGCTGCGCCTGCGGCGCAAGGACGGCACGGGGGCGGCGCTGCCGCTTCAGGTCGAGATCATCGACGACGGCCCTGGACTTCCGCCGGAGATTGCCGCCGATGTGTTCGAGCCCTTCGTCTCGGGGCGCGAGAACGGCACGGGGCTGGGCCTTGCACTGGTGTCGAAGATTATTTCCGATCACGAGGGTTGGATTTCCGTGGATTCCGTGCCCGGCAGAACCGTGTTCCGCATCTCGCTTCCGGTCGCGCCGCGCGAACCGAGAAAGAGTGAGCCGAAATAAAGAGTGACATGCGCGTGACAGGTCATAAAGTTGAGAAAAACCCCGCAGAGAAGGGGGCTGCGCGCGGGCCGATGGGCTCGATGCGAGACTGACAAGGAGAGAATACTATGGATGGCACGATCCTCGTCGCCGATGACGACCGCACGATCCGCACGGTCCTGACCCAGGCGCTGACCCGCGCGGGCTGCAAGGTGCATGCGACCTCGTCTCTGGTCACGCTGATGCGCTGGGTGGAAGAGGGCAAAGGCGATCTGGTGATCTCCGATGTGATGATGCCCGATGGCAACGGGCTTGAGAGCCTGCCGCGCATCGCCGAACTGCGCCCCGGCCTGCCGGTGATCGTGATCTCGGCGCAGAACACCATCATGACGGCCATTCAGGCCGCCGAGGCCGAGGCCTTCGACTATCTGCCGAAGCCCTTCGACCTTCCCGACCTGATGAAGCGCGCGGCCAAGGCGCTCGAGGTCAAGCGTCGCGCCAATCCGGCGCCGTCGACCGCCAAGGCGCCGTCGGAACTGGGCGCGCCGCAGGAAGACCTGCCGCTGGTGGGGCGCACGCCCGCGATGCAGACGCTGTACCGGCTTGTCGCGCGCGTGATGAACACCGATCTGCCGGTGCTGATCACCGGCGAGAGCGGCACCGGCAAAAGCCTGATTGCCCGCGCGATCCACGATTTCTCCGACCGTCGTAGCCTGCCGTTCGTGGTGGTCTCCGCCTCCGATCTGGCAACGATGGAAGGCCCGGCGGCGGTGATTTCCAAGGCCCGGAACGGCTCGATCCTGTTCGATGAGGTCGGCGATCTCGATGAGGAAGCGCAGGCCCGCATCGTGCGCATGCTCGACAGCTTTACCGACAACGCGCCACGCATCATGGCGACCTCGCAGGCCAATCTTTCGGCCAAGATGGAAAGCGGTGCCTTCCGTCAGGACCTGTTCTACCGCTTGGGCGGCGTGACGATTTCCGTGCCCTCGCTACGCGAGCGGGTGGACGACATTCCGCTGCTGGCGGAGTTCTTCCTCTCGAAGGCCGAGCGCGACGGGCTGTCGGCGCGCCGCTTCACCGGCGAGGCGATGGATCTGGTGCGGGCCTATAGCTGGCCGGGCAACGTGCGCCAGTTGGAGAACACCATTCGTCGTCTGATCGTAACCTCGCCGGAGGAGGAAATCACCCGGATGGAGGTCGAGACCGTGCTGGGCAACCAGCCCGCGATGGAACCGCTGCAGGGCGGGGGCGAGGGCGAGAAGCTGTCGTCGTCGGTGGCCAAGCATCTGCGTCGCTATTTCGACCTGCATGGGGGCGTGCTGCCGCCGCCGGGCCTTTATCAGCGGATTCTGAAAGAGGTCGAGGGGCCGCTGATCGAGATCGCGCTCGATGCGGTCGGGGGAAATCAGGCCAAATGTGCCGATTTGCTTGGCATCAACCGCAATACCTTGCGGAAAAAGATCAATGACCTCGATATTCAGGTGACACGCCGTCGCAAGCTGATGTAAAAAGGCCACATCCGTGCCGAATAGGGCGCAGTGACCGGAATGACACTCCGCTGCGCTGTCTCTGCCACGGTGTCTTGCGTCAAACCCCATGAATAATGGGGCGCGCGGGGCTGGTTTTGAGCAGTACGAGGGTACGGTCCATGGCGCAAAAGCCCGTGGCACAAAGAATCGGTCGGCAAAGCTGGCACAGGCTGATGCGGCTTCGGCGGCAACGGCGGTTGCAGAATGCGGCGACCCTTGCCGTGTTCGTTCTCGGGCCGCTGCTGGCGGTGCTGACCTTCCTCGTTTTGGGGCCGCTCGACCATGGCCCGGCCTCTTCCGTGCTGCGCGGCGTGCTTTTGGCCGATGTGGTCTATATCATTGTCGTCGCGGGGCTCGTGGCGCAGCGCATCGCCAGTGTGGTCGCCGCGCGCCGGGCGCATTCCGAGGGCTCGCGGCTGCACCTGCGCCTGTCGGGGGCCTTCGTGCTTCTGGCGCTCATCCCGACCGTCATGGTGGCTGTCTTCGCCGTGGTGACGGTGAATTTCGGCCTCGAGGGCTGGTTTTCCGACCGGGTGCGCAACGTGGTGGGCTCGTCTCTGGAAGCGGCGAAGGCCTATGAGACCGAACATCGTGACGGTCTGGCCGACGACACCCGCGCCTTGGCGAATTTCATCATTGATCGACGCCGCCAGGTCACGATTCTGTCCGACGGCGACTTGCGGCAGGTGCTCAACCAGGGGCAGGGGCTCATCCAGCGCGGTCTGCGCGAGGGCTATGTCATCGACCGGGCGGGCGAGATCAAGGCGCGGGGCGAGCGTTCCTATCTGTTCAATTACGAGAAACCGACGGAGGCGCAACGGGCGCGGGCGGAGACCGGCGAACTGGTTCTGATCGACGATTGGGACCGCAACGAGAGCCGGGCGCTTCAGCGTCTGGCGGGCTTTTCCGACCGCTATCTCTACGTGACCCGCGATGTGGACGGCAAGATCCTCAACCTGCTCGATGAGACCCAGGACAGCATCGCGCTGTACAACCAGTTGGAAAGCGAGCGCGGGCGGCTGTTGTTCGAATTCGGTCTCTTGTACATCGGCTTTGCCATCATCCTCATTCTGGCCGCGACCTGGCTCGGTCTGTGGTTCGCCGAACGGCTGGCGCAGCCGATCGGGCGGCTGGCGGGCGCGGCGCAGAAGGTGGGCGAAGGCGATCTTTCGGTGCGTGTGCCCGAGGAAGAGGGGCAGGACGAGATCGCCACACTGGGTCGTGTGTTCAACCAGATGACCGGTCAGGTGAAGGTGCAGCGCGACGAATTGCTGGAGCGCAACGCCCAGATCGAGCATCGCCGCCGGCTGTTCGATTCCGTGCTGTCCTCGGTGACGGCGGGGGTTGTGGGGCTGGACGCGGAGGGCCGTGTGACGCTTCTGAACCGCTCGGCGCAGGCGCTTTTGAATCTTGGCGAGCGCGACGTGACCGGCGAGGCGCTGGCCGTTGTCGTGCCGGAATTCGGTCCGCTCTTCGACCTGTTGCGCAGCCAGAAACGCGAGGTGGCACAGGAGGAGTTGCGGCTCATTCGGTCCGGCGCGCAGGAAAGCCTTTTGGTGCGGATCGCCACCCGACGTGACGTCGAAGGTGCGCTTGAGGGCTATGTGGTGGCCTTTGACGACGTGACGGATCTTGTGAGTGCACAGCGGCTGGCGGCCTGGGGCGATGTGGCGCGACGGATCGCGCATGAGATCAAGAACCCGCTGACGCCCATTCAATTGTCCGCCGAACGCATCCTGCGCAAATTCGGACGCGGGCTTGATGAGGAGGCGCGCGCGGATCTTGAGCAATATACTCAGGTCATCGTGCGCCAGACCGGTGATCTGCGCCGGATCGTCGACGAATTCTCGAAATTCGCCCGGATGCCAAGCCCGGAGCGGCGCGAGCACGATCTGGTCGAGCTGGTGAAGGGCGCGGTGCTGTTGCAGCAGAATGCCCAGCCGGATGTGAAGATCACGGCGCGGATCGAACCGACCACGGCGTTGGCTGAAGTCGATGCGACGATGATCGGGCAGGCGCTCACAAATTTGATCAAGAACGCCGGAGAAGCAATTGAAAGTCTTGAGGAATGCGGAATTCCTCAGGGCTATGAGCCGCGCATTCTCGTGGCCATGCAATGCGACGATCAGGAGGCGGTGATCACGGTGACGGACAACGGCATCGGCCTGCCGGAGGATCGTTCGCGGCTGTTCGAACCCTATGTGACGACGCGGGAAAAAGGTACCGGGCTGGGCCTGCCGATCGTCAAGAAGATCATCGAGGAACACGGCGGGACGCTGACGCTGACCGACGGGGCGCCTCTGGATGACACGGGCCGGATCGGGGCCTGTGCGACCATTCGCATCGCTGTTGCAGGCGATGAGCGTGTTGAAGAAAAACAAGAACTTGCGGTGTAAAGATGAAGTCTGGAGTGAATGATGTCTGATATTCTGATCGTCGACGATGAGCGCGATATTCGCGAGCTGATCGGGGATATTTTGCAGGATGAGGGCTTTGAGACGCGGCTGGCCGCGAATTCGGACGAATGCCTGAAGGAAATCGACGCGGGCGTTCCGGCGCTGATGATCCTCGACATCTGGCTGAAGGACAGCGACATGGACGGGATCGACATCCTGAAACATGTCAAGCGCGAGCACCCGGAAGTGCCGATCATCATCATTTCCGGTCACGGGAATATCGAAATCGCCGTCGCGGCGATCAAACAGGGCGCTTACGATTTCATCGAGAAACCGTTCAACATCGACCAGCTCATGGTGGTGATCACGCGCGCCATGGAGACCTCGCGTCTGCGCCGGGAGAACGCCACGCTGAAACGCTCGGGCTCGGGCGATCTGGAAATGATCGGCGTCTCGGCGGCGTTCAAGCAGCTCAAGAGCAACCTTGAGAAGGTGACGAAATCCAACGGTCGGGTGATGCTGACGGGCGGTGCAGGGGTCGGCAAGGAAGTGGCGGCGCGGTTCATTCACGCCGGCTCCGAGCGGCGCGAGGCGCCGTTTGTCACGGTTTCGTCCGCGACCATCGAACCGGACCGGATGGAAGAGGTGCTGTTCGGGCGCGAGACGCCGGAGCGGGGCGTCGAGAAGGGGCTTCTCGAGGAGGCCAACGGCGGCGTGATCTATTTCGACGAGGTTGCCGACATGCCGCTTGGCACCCAGTCGAAGATCCTGCGGGTGTTGGTCGATCAGCGCTTCACCCGCGTGGGCGGCAATGCCAGGGTGTCGGTCGATCTGCGGGTGGTGTCCTCGACCTCGCGCGATCTTCTGGCGGAGATCGAGGCGGGGCGGTTCCGCGAAGAACTGTATCACCGGCTGAACGTGGTGCCGATCGAGGTGCCCGCGCTCGAAAAACGCCGGGAGGACATCCCGGAACTGGCACGGTATTTCATCGAGAAGCTGAACCGGGAACAGGGCTTGCCGCTGCGCGATCTGTCCGAAGATGCCGCGGCGATGCTTCAGACCATGGCCTGGCCGGGCAACGTGCGCCAGCTCAAGAACGTCATCGAACGGGTGTTGATCCTCGGCGACAGCACCGGGCTGATCGAGGCCGACGAATTGCCCAACGAGGACGGTGTGCGCGAGGACGACGGGCGGGCGATGCTGTCGCCTGCGATCGCGACCCTGCCGCTTCGGGAGGCGCGCGAGGTGTTCGAACGCGAATACCTGCTGACCCAGATCAACCGGTTCGGCGGCAATATTTCCCGCACTGCAACCTTCGTGGGCATGGAGCGCTCGGCGCTGCACCGCAAGCTCAAGTCGCTGGGCGTGGTGACCGGCAACAAGCAGGGTGGCCGGATGGCCTATGTCGAGGAAACCGACTGAGCGGGGCGGGCGGCATGGGGTGACGCAACGGCACCCGGAGGCCCGGGCGGCATGCGGGTGCGTTGACGCCCCTGATATTCCGTGCCAAGCCTGTGGCGAAGCGAAAGCCCTGCGCGCACCGGACCGGTTCCGGCGCAGGGCGTGATATGGCAAGGGCGCGACGTGAGTTTCACGGACGGCCCTGAAACAGGGATGATGCGATGAAGGTCATCATTTGCGGCGCGGGGCAGGTCGGCTGGCAGATCGCCAAGCAGCTCTCCGTCGAGAAGAACGACGTGACGGTCGTGGACAACAACCCCGCGCTGGTGCGCCGCGCCACCGACACGCTCGACGTGCAGGGGATCGAAGGCTTTGCCTCCTACCCGGACGTGCTGGAAAAGGCGGGCGCGCGCGACGCCGACATGGTGATTGCCGCGACCTATTCCGATGAGGTGAACATGGTTACCTGTCAGGTGGCGCATTCCGTGTTCAACGTGCCGCGCAAGATCGCCCGGCTGCGGGCGCAGAGCTATCTGACCGCGATCTATTCCGATCTCTACCGCCGCGATCACCTTCCGATCGACGTGGTGATTTCGCCGGAGAAGGAGGTGGCCGAGGCTGCGCTCCGGCGTTTGGCGGCCCCTGCGGCTTTTGACACCCAGGCGTTTCTGGCCGGGCGGGTGCAGCTCATGGGCATCCTGCTCGAAGAGGAATGCCCGGTGCTCAATACCTCGCTGCGAGAGCTGACCGAGCTGTTCTCGACGCTGCGCGCCACCGTGGTGGGGGTGCGCCGTGACGGGCGGCTGTTTGCACCGGAGCCGAAGGACCAGCTTTTCGCCCGTGACGAGATTTACGTGTTTGCGCATTCCGACGACATCACCCGGACGCTGGAGATTTTCGGCAAGACCAACGCGAAACAGGAGCGTGTGGTGATCCTGGGCGGCGGCAACGTGGGTCTCGGCGTGGCCCAGGCGCTGGAGGCACGGACCGAACGGGTGCGGGCCAAGATCATCGAGCGCGACCGCAAGATCGCCGAGAAGGCGGCGGACGCGCTGGAACGCACCATCGTCCTGAACGGCGACGGGCTCGATCCGGAGCTTTTGTCCGAAGCCGGGGTGAGCCGCGCCGATGCGGTGCTCTGTGTGACGGATGACGACAAGGTCAACATGCTGGCCGCCGTGCGGGCGAAGACCGCCGGGGCCAAAATGGCCATTGTGCTGGTCAACGACCCGACGCTGGTGCCGATCCTCAATGCGCTCGACATCGACGCCTATATCAACCCGCGGGCCACGACCGTGTCCTCGATCCTGCGCCACATCCGCCACGGCCGGGTGCGCAACGTCTATTCGGTGGGCGACAGCGAGGCGGAGGTGATCGAGGCGCAGGTGCTCTCGACCTCGCCGATCTCCGGCAAGCGCATCCGGGACATCGACTTCCCGGAAGGCGTGCTTGTCGGCGCGCTGACCAAAGGCGACACATACGTCAAGCCGATGGGCGAGACCCGGATCGACGAGGGCGATGTGATCACCATCTTCTCGCTCGCGGCCGACGTGCCGGAGGTCGAACGCCTGTTGCAGGTCTCGATCGACTATTTCTGATGAACGGCGCCCGATGAACCGCTTTTCGCGCATGCCCTTTTTCGTCCAGCTCATGCTGGTCTCCGGCGCCGCCATGATGGTGCCGGCGATCTATGCGCTTGTGCTGCGGGAATGGGACGATGCGCGGGCCTTCGTCTACGCCAGCGTATTGTTTTCCTCTCTGGCGCTGTTCATCGCCATCGCGCGCTATCGCCCCGAGGGGGCGGATGCGGGTGCCGGGCGCGACCGGGAGGGGCGCAACCAGCTTTTGACCCTTTTGGGGGCCTATACGCTTTTGCCGCTGATCCTGGCGGTGCCGTTTTCCGAGGCGACCAAGGACACCACCTATTTCAACTCCTATTTCGAGATGGTCTCTGCGCTCACCACCACCGGGGCGACGCTGTTTGACGACCCGGCGCGGCTGACCAAGCCGGTGCATCTCTGGACGGCGCTCGTCGGCTGGCTCGGCGGGCTGTTCGCCTGGGTCACGGCGGTGGCGGTTCTGGCGCCGCTGAACCTCGGCGGGTTCGAGGTCATCTCCTCGCGCCAGCCGGGGCAGGCGGAGACGCGGGCGAGCCAGATCACCCGCATCGCCGCCGCCCCCGAGCGGATGGCGAAATTCACCTCGAAACTGTTTCCGATCTACCTCGGGCTGACGCTGGCGCTGTGGTTCGCGCTCTCCATGGTCGGCTCCACCCCCTATGTGGCGCTCTGCCATGCGATGTCGGTGATGGCGACCTCCGGCATTTCGCCTGTGGGGGGGCTGACCCAGGCCGGAGGCGGGTTCATGGGCGAGCTGCTGGTCTTCGCCTTCCTGTTCCTGGCGCTGTCGCGCAAGACCTTCACCGCAGATCAGCCGCGGCTCGATGCGCCGCCGCTGTGGCGCGATCCGGAGATGAAGATCGCGCTGGCGCTTATCGTAACCGTGCCCTTGCTCCTGTTTCTGCGCCATTGGGTTGCGGTGCTTGAGGTCTCCGGCGACTGGACCGTCGGACGGGCGCTGTCCTCGCTCTGGGGCGGCACCTTCATGGTGCTCTCCTTTCTCTCGACCTCGGGGTTCGAATCCCGGGGCTGGGAAGAAGCGCGGCTTTGGTCCGGGCTTCAGGCGCCGGGCGTGCTGCTGATGGGGCTGGCGATTTTCGGCGGCGGTGTGGCGACCACGGCCGGGGGGGTGAAACTCATCCGGCTCTATGCGCTGGTGCGCCATGGAGAACGCGAGATCGAGAAACTGATTTCGCCGAACTCGGTCGGCGGCGCGGGTGCCAATGCCCGGCGCATCCGGCGCGAGGGCGCCTATGTCGCCTGGGTCTATTTCATGGTCTTCGCCTTTACCATCGCTGCCGTGATGATGCTTTTGTCGCTCTACGGGCAGAATTTCGAAGCGGCGACGATTTTTACCATCTCGGCGCTGACCACCACCGGACCGCTGGTGCAGGTGGCGGGCGATGTGCCGCTGAGCTATGCCGCGCTCGGCAGTCCGGAAAAGCTCATTCTGGCGGCGACCATGGTGCTCGGGCGGCTGGAGATGCTGGCGATCATCGCGCTTCTGAACCCGGAGTTCTGGCGGCGCTGAGGTTTTGGTGTGAGGCGTTAGCGCCACCATCCTGCGGATGTGACACAAATTTGCGTCGCGGCGAAAACAAGCTTCCGAAAATCAGCGCCTTATCTTGACATTCCCCGGAATCTCCGGCGAACTCACCTCAAGTGCTGTCGCCCGAGGGACAGTTCGCATCAAAAGCGCAAGAAAAAGGCAAAGATCATGGCCGCCGACAAACAGAACCTTCAGGACGCCTTCCTCAACCATGTTCGCAAGACCAAAGTTCCCGTGACGATCTTTCTGATCAACGGTGTGAAACTTCAGGGGGTGATCACATGGTTTGACAACTTCTGCGTCCTGCTGCGCCGCGACGGCCAGTCGCAGCTCGTCTACAAACACGCGATTTCGACGATCATGCCGGCCCAGCCGATCAATCTCTACGACGGCGAAGAGGCCTGATTTCAGGCCTCTTGTATTCCGTTCGTTAAGGTATAAGTGACGGTATGGAACCGGGCACTTGTCGCATTGCGACAGGTGCTTTCTCACGTTTGAAGGAGCGGCATTTGGCCGAACTGCATGACCATGAGGTGAAGAAGACCCGCGCCTGGGTGCTTCATCCCGACATTACTTCCGACCGCACCCGCCGCGATCCCGTCGCGGGACTCGAAGAGGCCGTGGCCCTGGCCGATGCCTTGCCCGAATTGGAGGTGGTCGGCTCCGAAATCGTGCGCCTGCCCAAGATCCAGCCCGGCCATCTCTTTGGCACCGGCAAGATTGAGGAGCTGAAGCAGCGGATGAAGCTCGCTGAGGTGGAGTTGGTGCTGGTCGACGGGCCGGTGACGCCGGTGCAGCAGCGCAACCTGGAGAAGGAATGGAAGGTCAAGCTTCTGGACCGCACCGGGTTGATTTTGGAGATTTTCTCTGACCGTGCGCGGACCCGCGAAGGCGTGTTGCAGGTCGAAATGGCCGCACTCACCTATCAGCGCACGCGGCTGGTGCGCGCCTGGACCCACCTTGAGCGGCAACGCGGCGGTTTGGGCTTTGTCGGCGGTCCCGGCGAGACCCAGATCGAGGCCGACCGCCGTGCCATCGACGAACAACTGACCCGGCTCCGGCGTCAGTTGGAGAAAGTCGTGAAAACCCGTGAGCTGCACCGCGCGTCCCGCGCCAAGGTGCCGTTTCCGATCGTGGCACTGGTGGGCTACACCAACGCTGGCAAGTCGACGTTTTTCAACACGGTGACCGGCGCGGATGTGTTCGCCAAAGACATGCTGTTTGCGACGCTCGACCCGACCATGCGCCAGCTTGTGATCGAGAACGCCCATGGCGGTGATCGCGAGATTATCCTGTCCGACACGGTGGGGTTCATCTCCAACCTGCCGACGCAGCTTGTGGCCGCCTTCCGCGCGACGCTCGAAGAGGTGCTTGACGCCGATCTGATCCTGCATGTGCGCGATATTGCGTCGGAGGAAACCGATCATCAGCGCGACGACGTTCTGAAAATCCTGCGCGATCTCGGGATCAAGGACGACGCGCCGATGTTCGAGGTCTGGAACAAGATCGACCTGCTGGACGACGAGGCGCGTGCGGCGCGCATGGAGCGTGCGGCGCATGAGGAGAACATCTTCGCGATCTCGGCGGTGACCGGCGAGGGCGTTCCGGAACTTCTGGCCGCCGTGTCGGCGTTCTTTGAGGAAGACAAGATCGAGCGCGACATGATCCTGCCCTATGCAGACGGGCGCAAGCGCGCGTGGTTGTTCGAGGAGGGGGTTGTTCTTTCCGAAGAGATGACCGAAGAGGGGTATCAGCTCAAGGTGCTGTGGACGCCGCGGCAGGAAAAGCAATTCCGGGAGATGTGAGATGAGCGCGCAAGAGAGCAAGACGACCAGGAAGGCCGCGCCGAAAAAGGCCACGGCGAAACAGGCGGCACCGAAGACGGGCGCACAAAAGGCGGATGCCGCGTCGAAGCCGCATCTGTTCATGATGCTGTTCGAGGCCACGGCGGGGGCGAAAACCGGCCTGCGCATGGGCGCGCGCCACGCAATCATGGTGTTTATGGTGGCCTCTGAGGTGAAACATGCCACGGGGAAGGCGGCCAAGGGGCTTCAGGTGACGGGATGGTCCGGGATCACGCTGAAAAAGGCCGGGGACATCACCGGTCAGAAACAGCGGTTCACCGACAAGGCCCTCGATCGTGCGGCCCAGACCGCGGCGCAGAAGGGCGCGTCTTTCCTCGTCTACAAGAAAGAGTTGAAGGCGCAGGCGTGAGTGCTGTCCGTGCATGTCTTTTACGATGACATTCTGAGCCGTATTGCCGAACCCCCGCTTTGGTTCGATGAGCATGCCGTGCCGCGTTATGCGGATTTTTCACCGGAACAGGCGGCCAAGATTTCCGCGCAGGAAGTAGTGCTGCTTTTGATCCGGTGCCAGGCCTGTCGCCGGGACTTCCGAGTCGCCCTGTCTTCGTCGGAAGCGAAACCGGTTTTGGCACCGAAGATTGAAGCTCGGACATTGCGCTTCGGCGATCCGCCAAATGTTCGATGTTGTTCTACGGGGCCGACGATGAATTCCATTTCGGTGCAGGTTCTGGAATATTGGTTCAAGCCGCAAATCCATGGCCGACTTGGCCCAGAGGTCGGGTTCGAGGCATGGGCCGCACAAAGAGAATTTGCACGTGACCCAAAGTTCGAGCGGGTCTTTTCTGCGCGTTAAAAGGCTTTAAATCTCCCGCGCCGGATTGCCGATAACCCGTGCACCCGGTGAGACGTTTTTCGTCACGACAGCCCCCGCGCCGACAATCGCGCCGTCGCCGATGGTGACCCCCGGAAGGACAATCGCGCAGCCGCCGATCCAGACGTCCTGGCCGATGGTGACGGGCAGGGCGCGTTCGATCAACTGGCCGCGCAGCACCGGATCGCGGTGGTGATCGGCGCAGTAGATCTGCGCCTTTGGCCCGATCATCGTGCGCGCGCCGATCTCCACCCGACCGCTGTCGAGCACGACGCAGCCGACGTTGAGAAACGCCTCTTCACCGAGAAACATGTTCTCGCCATACAGGAGGTGAAACTGACCCTCGATCCGTGCGCTTTCCGGCGCAGCGGCGATCACCGCGCGCAGGGCCGGGTGCATGTTGCCGCGCTCGGACGGCAGCGCCATGTTGTGCCTGTGCACTGCATCGAAGACCCGGGTACGGATCGCGTCGATCTCCGGGTCCATCGAGCAATACCAGTCACCCGCGCGCATCTTGTCGAGCTCGGAGGTCATTGCGGGTTCATTCTCTCGGCATCAGATGGGTGATGCCGACACCAGCCGCCCGCGCCAGTTCCGGGTCGAGGCTCATCGGTACATATTCGCCCCGCCGCCACAGCTCGCCCAGATCGTCATAGTGACGGCTCAAGGGATGGCCGGACTGGCCGGTGGCGGTGATAAAGACCGAACTGTCGGGATCGGCGAAATCGTAGACGCCGCGATAGGCTGCACCATGGACGTTGGCGAAAGGATCGGCGGGATCGCCGGAGGTGACGCCGCGCATCAGCGTGTTGTCGCCCCCCGAGGTCGATTGCCGGATATTCACCACCCACTTCAGGAAGGGCACATCGCCCAGCACAGGGTGATCGTGATGCGCCATATGCGCATCGCCCCAGCGTAGGCTTTCAAGATTCGTTGAATAATGCTCCCCGATCCACAACAGCGCATCGTCGAGCGCCATGCGTGCGATGTCGGTGCAGGTCTCGACAGGTGCCGACTGGATCACGTCGCACCACGCAGACGCGCCGTCGATGTCGCGATAGACGCGTTCGATGAACAACGGGTCGACATGGGTAAATTCACGCGCGAGCGGCCCGATTTCGTCTCGGATCAGCCGATCCTGAAGCGCGCGCATCCAGGCGTAGTAGATCAGCGGCTCCGGCAGGTGCTCGTTCATCTCACCGTTCCATTCGGCCAGAAGCTCGAGCGCATGCTGGCGCTGGCGTTCTGGCGTGCCTTCGGGCGCCGCCTCTCCGGTGAACCACAGGTCTGCGCCCACAAGCGGCAAAAGCGTGCGCGCGGCAGGGGAGACGACGTCGTTTTGCGTTTCGATGAAACTGTCGCGGGTGTGGACCTCGCGCGATTGCATCAGCCGGGTCCAGCGCTGCACGCGTTGCGTGTCGCCCCAGTGATAGGACAGGTGCTCGGGGAAGGGGGCCTCCACGGTCTTGTTGTTGGTGTTGCCGACAATGCCGGTCTCGCCGCCGGTGAACAGCGGCAGATCGTCGAAATCGCGCCAGCCCTGCCAGCGGTTGGTCTCGATCCAGCCCGGCGAGGGGATGCGGCCCTGCGACTGGTGGCGGGCGTCGCGCAGAGGCGCACGGCCGATCACCTTCATCTGCACCCGGTCCGGGTCGGCCATAACGAGGTTGAGCGCCGGGGCGGCGAAATCGCGCGCCGCCTGCATCGCCTCGGTCAGGGTATGGGCGTGATTGAGCGCCACAACGGCGGACATGGAACGGTCGTCGGAGACCAGCGCGGTCCAGGCGGCAGAGACCACATGGCCCGGCGGCGTGATCGTGTCGACGTCAAAGGCGGTGGCCGGCAGGACCGGGCCGTTTTCGGTCCATTGCAACGTCAGGGTGCGCGGCGCGGCATCCTTGATCTGAACGATCGAGGGCCGGGTGCGCATCGGTTTGAAGCCGTCAGGCGTGAGAACTTCGCTGGTATTGTCCGGGTTGAGTTGCTCGATATAGAGATCGGCGTCGTCGAGATAGGCGGCGGTGATGCCCCAGCCGAAATCCTCGCGCCGCCCGGAGACGATGGCGGGAATGCCGGGCACGGAGGCGCCGATCACCCCGCCGCTCGAAAGTTCGAGCCGCGCCAGATACCACGCGCCGGGGGCGGAAAACCCGAGATGCGGATCGTTGGCGAGAAGCGTCGAGCCGGAGGTCGAGCGCCCGGGGGCGGCGGCCCAGACGTTGGACGCGCCCGCAAGACCCGGTTTGGGGAAAGGCGACATGGCATATTGCGTGCCGGACGGCTGTTTGCCGGGGATGGCCTCCGGGAACAGGGCCGCATAGGAGGGCAAAAGGGCGGTGCCGGTACCGGGGGCATCGGGCATCAGGTCGCGCAGACGTTCCTGCGGCAGTAAAAGCGAAGCTTGGGCGCGCAGCACCTCATTGGGGATTTGATCGGAGAGCTGGAGGGCCACGAGTTTCAGGATCGCAATGGAATCGGCGGGCTGCCAATAGGCGATCTCGCTCGGGAAGAGAAAGAACTCCGGCGCACCGCGTCCGCGCGCGCCCTCGTTGACCTCGGCGATCCAGGCGTTGACGCCGCGGGCATAGGCCCCGAGCGCCGCCATGGCCTCGGGGCTCTGAACCTGAGCAGAGGCCTGAGCCGCGTCGTAAATCCCCAGCCGCCGCATCAGCTCGTCGGTCTTGAATGTGCGCTCGCCGAACATCTCGGACAGTTTGCCCTGGGCTGTGCGGCGCAGGAGGATCATCTGGAACAGACGGTCCTGGGCATGGGCAAAGCCGAGCCCGTAATAGACATCCGCATCGGTGGTGCCAAAGATATGCGGTACGTTGGCGTTGTCGCGGGCGATCTCGACCGGGGCGGAAATCCCCGGCACCTCGTAATCGGCATCGTAATCCGGAAGCGAGCGCGCGGCGAGCCAATAGGTCAGCCAGATGCCGAGGACGGTCAGAAGGACAAGGGCTGAGACAAGCTTCAGCAGAATGGAGAAAGTGCGGGCCATGGGCGGGGCAGACCTATCGGATGTGCGCGAATGGATGTTGACGCGGGGCCGCGAGCGGCTACGGTTTGCGCCGTTAAATCACATCCGGCGGAGAGGGAAAAGCCATGGCAAAAGTCACATTCTTGGGGTTGGGAGTCATGGGGTCCCCGATGGCGGGCCATCTCGAAGCCAAAGGCCATGACGTGACGGTTTACAACCGCACCACGGCCAAGGCCGAAGCTTGGGCAGCGGCGCACAAAGGCGGATTCGCCGCCACACCGCGCGAGGCGGTAGAGGGTGCAGGCTTTGTGATGGCCTGTGTTGGCAACGATGACGATCTGCGGTCTGTGTGCCTCGGCCCGGACGGGGCTTTCGCGGGTATGAGCGCCGGCTCGGTGTTTGTCGATCACACCACGGTCTCGGCGAAAGTGACGCGCGAACTGGCTGCCGTGGCCGCTGAAAACGGTATCGGCTATGTCGATGCGCCGGTGTCGGGCGGTCAGGCGGGGGCGGAAAACGGTGTGCTTTCGGTGATGTGCGGCGGGACGGAAGAGGATTATGCCAAGGCCGAACCGATCATGGCCGCCTATGGCCGCACTGTGAAACGGTTGGGCGAAGTGGGTATGGGCCAGACCGCCAAGATGTGCAACCAGATCTGTATCGCCGGGCTGGTGCAGGGGCTCTCCGAAGCGCTTTTGCTGGCGGAAAACTCCGGTCTCGATGGCGAAGCGCTGGTCGAGGTGATCGCGGGCGGCGCGGCCGGGTCGTGGCAGATGGTGAACCGCCACAAGACCATGCTGGCGGGCGAGTACGAACACGGGTTCGCGGTTGACTGGATGCGCAAGGATCTGGCGATCTGTCTGGAGGCGGGCGAGGAAACCGGCACGCCGATGCCGGTCACGGCTCTTGTAGATCAGTTCTACAAGGATGTGCAGACCATGGGCGGCGGGCGTTGGGATACGTCCTCGCTGATGGCGCGACTGAAAGCGTTCAAGTGAGTATTTGCGGCCGCAAAGGAGACGCAATCGGGTTTCCTTTGCTGTGAAAATACTCAAATCGGAAGCCCTTTCCCAAGGGGCGGCGTTGCTGTTATAAGGCCTTTCGATCAAAAGGACTCTGAGTGATGGCCGACAAGAAGACTTCCGGGCGTGGGGCGCGTGATTTGCGGGTGAAGGTGAAGTCTGCGCGCGGGCGCAAGCTGTCGTCGACCCGTTGGCTGGAGCGGCAACTCAACGATCCTTATGTGAAGCGCGCCAAGCTCGAGGGTTATCGCGGGCGCGCGGCGTTCAAGATTCTCGAATTGGACGACAAGTTCCGCTTTCTCGTGCCGGGGGCGCGGGTGGTCGATCTCGGCTGTGCGCCGGGCGGCTGGTGTCAGGTGGCCGTCAAACGGGTCAATGCGCTTGGCGAGAAGTCCGGGAAGAAGATCGGCACCGTGTTGGGGGTCGACTTGCAGGAGGTCGAACCGATTGCCGGGGCTCAGACCTATCAGCTTGATTTCATGTCCGATGATGCGGACGAGCAGGTGAAAGAATGGCTCGGTGGTCCGGCGGATGTGGTGATGTCGGATATGGCGGCGGCCTCGTCCGGCCACAAGCAGACCGACCACCTTCGGATCATCGCGCTGTGCGAAGCGGCGGCCTATCTGGCGTTTGACGTGCTGACCCCGGGCGGGACCTTTGTGGCGAAAGTGCTTGCGGGGGGCGCTGAGGGTGATCTCCAGAAGCTGTTGAAGCAGAAATTCGAGAAGGTGGTGAATATGAAGCCGCCGGCCTCGCGCTCCGACAGTTCCGAGAAATTCGTGGTCGCCACGGGGTTCCGGGGCTGATGGAGCGCTGGCTGCGTCTTCGGGCGGGGCCGCTCGATCTTGCGTTCGATCCGGAGGTCGGCAATATCCGGCGTTTCACGGTCGACGGGCGCGAGATTTTTCATACCGCGCATTGGGTCGGCACGCCTGCGGCAGAGGCCGCTGGGTCTGTGATCGACGCGCATCTGGCGGGGGATTTTCTCGCCGCCCCCTTTGGCACATCCGATCTGGTGAGCGATCCGCCGCATGGCTGGAGTGCCAATTCGCGCTGGCATCCGGTGGTGCGGGCGGAGGATGGGGCCTGCGCTATGATGAGACTCGCGCTCGAACGCGAGGTGATGGGAGCGCGGCTCACCAAGGAGTTGCGGTTCTGTCAGGGCCACCCAGTGCTGTATCAGCGCCATGTGATCGCGGGCGGCGAAGGGGGACTGACCTTTGCACATCATCCGATGTTTCGGGTGTCGCCGGGGGATCACATCGCCTATTCGCCGAAACGTGCGGCGGTGACCAATGATCCGCTGGAGCCCGCGCATGTTCTGGCCCCCTGGGCGCGGAGCGAGGATGTGACACGGTTTCCCTCCGTCTCAGGCTGCACGGTCGATCTGACACATTATCCGCGTGAGAGCGGGCACGAGGACTTCATCACGCTGATCGAGGCGGACAGCGGGGGGATCGGCTGGACCGCGGTGTCGCGCGCCGCGCAAGGTGACATCGTCGTGGTGCTGAAAGACAGCCGGGTGATGCCGGTCACCATGCTTTGGGTTTCCAACGGCGGACGGGGCTATGCGCCCTGGGAGGGGCGGCACGACGGGGTTTTGGGCATCGAGGACGGGTGCGCGGCGGGCGCCGAGGGGCATCGCGCCGCCTTGGGGGACAATGCGGTGGCGCGCGAAGGCGTGGCCAGCTCGGTCTCGTTGCGACCAGAGGGGCGGCTCATCCTGCGCCATGCCATCGCGGTGCTGGACCGGCCCGAGGGCTGGCGTGGCGTGGCGGGGGTGCGTGTCGGGGCGGACCGGCTGACGGTCGAGGGCATCGGCGGAGGATCGCTTGCAGTGCCTTTCGACGGGACTTATTTCTCAGTCTGAGATATACCTTTCTGACACAGATCAACGTCTGGGCGGCGCGGAGCGCTCTAACGTGGTTGGAATTTGTGTCATTCGAGATGGAGTACAAACCGCAGATGCGTCTGACGATCCGAACCAATCTGGCCATGCGTGTGCTGATGGCCTGCGCCGTGAACGAGGGTCATATGATCCGCCGGGCGGGCATTGCCAAGGCGGCGAACGCCTCGGAAAACCATCTGGCGCAGGTGGTGCATCTTCTGGCGACCGGGGGATACATCGAGACCACGCGCGGGCGGGCAGGCGGGATCGTTCTGGCGCGTGCGCCGGATCAGATTTCTCTGGGCGAGGTGATGCGGCATTTCGAGGCGGGCGTGCCTTTTGCCGAATGTTTCGCGGATGGGGCCAACACCTGTCCGTTGCAGGCAGTCTGTCGTTTGCGGGTCGCGCTCACTGCCGCGCTCGAGGCGTTTTACGGCGTGCTCGACGAGATGACCCTGCAGGATCTGGTGGCGGACAACGCGGGTCTCGATGCGCTTTTGTCCCTGCCGCAGCCGGACATGATGATGCCGGAGGGTGGCTGTGTGCAGCTCCGCCGGGTGAACTGAGACGGCGGCCCTCTAGCGCAGATGCGGCTGGTCGGGTTCGCGCAGGGTGAACACCAGTAGCGCGGCGAGGCCAAGGCAGATCGGTACGGAGGCGAGCGCCAGCGCGTGCTTGCCGCCCGTGAGATCGAGAAGCCAGCCGACCAGCGGCTGGAACACCAGAGCCGCACCGATGCCGATCATGTTGACGAAAGCGGTGACTGTGCCGACCGTGCTCTGGTCCTGACCTTCCTTGGCCATGGCGAAGGTGAGCATCTGTACGCCGCAGAACAGCCCCCCGAGAAACAGCGCTGTGGCGATGAGCCAGAAGTTGTCGATGGGGGTGAAAATGACGGCGGCCCAGGCCAGTGTCGCCGCCACGGCGCCGCCGAAAACGATCCATTTGCGATGGCCCAGGGCGTCCGACACGGCGCCCCAGAGCACCGATCCCGCTGCCATGCCCCAGAACACCATGGACACGGCGGTTTCCGCCGAAACGGCGGAGAGCGCGTGATCGGCGGTCAGCTCCTCATTGCCCCAGAGCCCGCCATAGACGTTGATCGGCATGTAGATCAGCGCGCCCACGAGGGAGATCAGCCAGACCTGTGGGCTTTTGACGATCTGGCGCAGGGGACCGAGAGGGGTGGCGTGGGTTTCCGTGTCGCCGGCCGAGGGCGCGTCGCGGTAGAACAGCAGCGCGAGCAGGAAAATCCCGCCCCCGACCGCGCCGATGCCGAGAAAACTCGGACGCCAGCCTGCGGTTTCGGTCAGCGCGGTGAGCCAGACCACACCGATTGCGGTGCCGATCATGCCGACCGCATTGACGATGCCGGACAAGAGCGCGAAGCGGGCGGGGGCGAACCAGTGGTTGACTGCATAAAGCGCGCCGACGAAGGCGAAAGACGCCCCGAACCCGGTCATCAGCCGCCCGATCCCGGCGACCTCGACATTGGGGGCGGCGCCGACGAGCGCGATGCCACCGGCACAGAACGCGATGGCCGGTACGACGAAACGCCGCGCGCCCCAGCGATCGAGCAACAGCCCGACGACGATCTGCATCGGTGCGTAAACCCAGAAGAACAGCGAAGAAAACACTCCGAGCTCGGCGCTCGACAGGGTGAGGTCGCGGGTGATTGCCTCGGTGGCGGTCGAGGGCGAGATGCGGGCGACGAATTCGAACAGGAAGAACAGGGTGCCGATGGACAGGGCGAGGATGGCGTGACGGGCTCTGGCGGTGGACATGGGCGCTCCGGATTGTTTGCGCTCTACATTCGCGATTTGTCCTTGGGTGACAAGAGCGGCGGAGCGGGAAAACGATCACAAGACGGAGGGCGACGAGGATTGCGGCTTAACATGCCGGGCGGGAGGGGGCATGAAGGAGCAAAGCAAAGGAGAGGGCTTATGAAACTGGTACGTTTTGGCGAGGCGGGGGAAGAGAAACCCGGGGTGATCGACGGCAAGGGACGACTGCGGGATCTGTCGGATCATGTGCATGACATTGCGGGGGGGCAGCTTGCGCGGCTGGGTGAAATTTCCCGGCTGGATCTCGATGCCCTGCCGGTGGTGAGCGAGGAGGTGCGGTATGGCCCCTGCGTCGGCGGTGTCGGTAAATTCATCTGCATCGGGCTCAATTACGCCGATCACGCTGCCGAAAGCGGTATGGCGCTGCCGGAGGAGCCGGTGATCTTCGCGAAATATACCTCGGCAATCTGTGGCCCGAACGACCCGATCCTGATACCTCGCGGCGCGGAAAAGGTCGACTGGGAGGTCGAACTGGGCCTGGTGATCGGCAAGCCCGCGAAATATGTCTCGGAGGAGGATGCGCTCGATCATCTGGCGGGCTATTGCCTGATCAACGACGTGTCCGAGCGCAGCTATCAGCTTGAACGCGCGGGGCAATGGTCCAAGGGCAAATCCTCGGACAATTTCGGACCGGTGGGGCCGTGGCTCGTGACGCCGGACGAGATCGCGGACGCGGACGCGCTCGACATGTGGCTGGAGGTCAATGGCGAACTCATGCAGGAGGGGACGACCGCGACGATGGTCTTCAAACCGGCGGCGCTGATTTCCTACCTGTCGCAGTTCTTCACGCTACAGCCGGGCGACATCATTTCCACCGGTACGCCCGCGGGCGTCGGCATGGGGATGGCCCCGCAACGGTTTCTGCGGGACGGAGACGTGGTGACGCTCGGCATCGAGGGGCTCGGCGAGCAGCGACAGCTTTGTGTGGCGGACGCGTGATCGACCGAACCCGATAGGCGTTCTCAGACCTCGATCAGAGCCTGAAGCGTGCGGCTGCGGTCCTCTGCCGCCGCGCGCGTTTCGGCCAGCACGAACCCGGTGCACAGGCTCATCCCGTCGGCGGCGGGCAGGAGTGTGCCGTCGAGCAGCCGCGTCGGCACGAACCATCCGTCCGCGATGGGCCCCCTGATGCGTGTGATCAGGTCGGGCATTGCGCGGCGCGTCGTGCCGGAAAAGGACAGGCTGACCGGCAGCCCGCTGCGCATCGCCGCCGCGCGGTGCAGCAGGATTTGCGGGGTGGAGGAGTTGAAGCGGAAATTCGGGTCGAAGACGATCAGCTGCCCGTCGTCGGTCTGGCCGATGTCCAGGCCGCAGACTCCGAGAAAGCCCTGCCTGCGGGCCGCGTCGGCGACACTCAAAGCAAGCGCATGACCCGCCTCGGGATAGGGCGTGTCCGGGTCGATCACGCTGCCCAGTTGCCGCGCGGGGGCGGAGAATGTCTGTTCGGCGGCGCCGAGCAGTTGCACGGTCTCCGGGGTGACCGCGAGATTGACACACCAGCAGTGGCGCACGGTCATGGCGTCCTCGACGATCACGGTCTCGATGCCCTGAGCGAGGAAGGCGGCGCGCGCCTCGTCCAGTTGCCCGGCGGTGTCGCAAGGACGCACCGCATAACCCCAGCCGGTGGCCTCTTCTCCGCCAGCCTTGAGATAGACGGGCAGGGCGATCTCCCCGGGCAGCGCTGCGGTCGGGTAGGTTTGCCGTGACGCAAGCGCCTCGGGCGGCACGAGATCGGGCAGGGCGGTCTTGCTGTTGAGACGGGCCCAGAGCGCGGGCGGCACCAGATGCGCCGCATCGGCAAACCGTCCGGCACGCAGCGGGTAGGGCCAGAACAGCGCCCGGCCCTCGGCGACCAGCCGTTCGGCGTGGGCTTCGGCCTCCGCCCGGGTTTCGTAGCGATGCATCTCCTCGGTGATCGACAGGCCCGCCTCGGTGAGACAGTCCAGAATTTCATCCGTGGTGCCGCTGATGTGGCGCACGGTCGCCCGCGTGCCCAGCAGGCCGAGCAGGAGCGTCGTCACCGCATCGAGATTGACCGGCGTATAGCCCAGCATTCGGGTCTGTTCGAGATCGGTGCGGGCCATATAGGCGGCATGCGCGGGGCAGAGCACAGCCTCTTGTCCGCTGAGCGTGAGCGGGGGCAGGGCAGGGAGCGCGGCTGTCATGGCAGGAACTCCTCGACGGCGCGGGCCAGCCGCAGGACGCGTTCGGAGCGGCGGTCGCCCGCGAAACTCGGTGTCTTGTTGGCGTCCAGCAGGATCGCGCGCCCGTCATGCATGACATAATCGAACTTGCCGAAGTCGAAGCCCATCTCCTCGCGGTGACGTTGCAGCTCCGGTGGCACTTCGTCGAGATATTCATAGCGCACCATGGTGCGCACCTTCACCAGAGGATCGGTCGCCACCAGCTTGTAGCCGTAGCTGGCGGAGCCGAAGAACAGCCAGCCACGCAGGCAATAATGATCGCCTTCACGCTCCGGCATGAAGCGCTCGACCAGAAGATCGTCGCGCTCCCAGACCCAGCCGGGCACCTTGTCGAGACGGTCGAGCACGGGATATGTCTTCTTCGGCAGGCTGCGGGCGAGGTCCCAGTTCAACCGGGCGAGGCGGCTTTGCGCCTTGAGCCGCAGTCGCGTCAGCCGCGGCAGGTTGCGTTGCTCGGGGCCGCCGAAATGGTTGAGGTTCGATTTGACGATGACCTGCCCGTCCCAATCCGCGCCCGGCTCCAGCCGGAGCGAGGAATAGCGGCGCTTGGAAATGTCGCGCACCGCGCCGTTGAGCACCCGCACCCCTTCTGGCGCCTGTGGCACGCGCTCCGGCGACAGGCGGGTGACGTCGTGATGCAGGATGCAGAGATCAGCGTCTTCCGCAAAGCCTGGGCCGACACGCACGGTCAGGCCCATCTCCTGCCAGATTTCGGCGAGACAGCTCAGAACGTATTTCTTTTGCAAATCTTGCCCCAGATGGGACAGGCTGATGAGTGGCAAGGCGGGCTCCCGTAAAATATCCTGATATTTCTAAACCAAGACCTGTCTCGTGGCGCAAGGTGCTTTGTGAAAGAGCGCCGTAGGGGCATGCTCGGGCTTTGGTGTCGAAGGGGGCTATGCACGACACTGGCCGACGTGCGTGATGCGCGCCGGCCAGTGCGAAAAGTGCAGAGGCTCCGTTCTAGGCGGTGCCGGGCTGTGCGTTGACGGGACGGGCCAGAATGGCCAGAACGATGAGCGCCCCGATCGAGATCGTCGCGAAATGCGTCGAAATCAGCAGCAGACCGGCAACGGTCAGCGCCAGTTTTTCCCACAGCACAAGGGGCCGCCGGAACCAGCCGATATAGGCCGCCGAGAGCGCTACCACCCCCATCAGACCGGACAGAAGCGCGGTGATGAATTCCAGCCAGGTGAAGTTCACGAACAGCAGGCTCGGCGCGTAGATGAACATGAACGGCACCAGAGCCTTGCCCATGGACAGCCGGAAGGCGGTCGTCCCCGTCGTCATCGGTTCGGCCCGTGCCAGACCCGCCGCGGCATAGGCCGCAAGCG
Organism: Celeribacter ethanolicus; assembly: GCF_002407265.1. Classification (NCBI taxonomy): domain Bacteria; kingdom Pseudomonadati; phylum Pseudomonadota; class Alphaproteobacteria; order Rhodobacterales; family Roseobacteraceae; genus Celeribacter; species Celeribacter ethanolicus. Next base: position 1,028,147 of record NZ_CP022196.1, on the reverse strand, counting down.
CCACCGGTGGGGTCACGTCGGCCAGCACGCCGAAGTAGAAGACGAAGAAGTGGGTCGCGATCAGCGGCACGCCGAATTCGGTGAGCGCCGGGGCGGCGATCGAGGCGAGGATGATGTAGGTCGGCGTCGTCGGGATGCCCGCGCCCATGATGATGCAGGCGATGGCGACGAAGATCAGACCGAAGAACAGCGCCAGACCGTTTTCCGACAGCAGCCCGGTGAAGTCGAGCCCGATGGCGAACCCGGCCACGTCATGCGCCAGTTCGACGACGGCTGCGGAGAATTTGAAGCCGAGGCCGGTCAGGGTGGTCATCCCCAGAAGGAATCCGACACAGGCACAGGCCGCACCGATGGCCAGCGCGAACTTGGCCCCGTCCTCGAAGCCCCGCACCAGACGCGGCGGCGTCAGCACGGTGGAGGTGTCCATCGTGGTGTTGCCGAAGGCGCGCATCAAGAGCGGCACATAGCTAAAGACGATGGTCAGGATGATGCCCCAGAAGGCCGCGAGAAAGGGGGTGTATTGCATCAGAAGCAGCGCCACCATCACGCCCAGCGGCACGAAGAGGTGCCAGGACCGGGCCAGAACCGCACCGAACTGCGGGATCTTGTCCTTGGACAGGCCCGTCAGGCCGAGCTTCTTGGCCTCCAGATGCACCATCAGGAGGATGGCGATGTAATGGAAGGCGGCGGGCACGATGGCGATCAGGATCAGTTCGTTATAGGGCACGCCCAGCATTTCGGTCATGACAAAGGCCGAGGCCCCCATGATCGGCGGGGTGATCTGGCCACCGCAGGAGGCGGAGGCTTCGACCGCACCCGCGAACCGCCCCGAGAACCCCGATTTCTTCATCAGCGGGATGGTGAAGGCGCCGGTGGTTACGGTGTTGGCGATGGGGGAGCCGGAGATCATGCCGAAGAAGCCCGAGGACACGACGGAGACCTTGGCAGACCCGCCGGAGGCGCGGCCCGCGATGATGGTGGCGAGGTCGATGAAGAGCTGGCCGAGACCGCTCATCTGGGCGAGGATGCCGAAGAGGACGAAGTGGAACACATATGTGGCCACCACGCCGACGGCGACGCCGTAGATGCCTTCGGTGCCGATGAAAAGGTGGTTGATGATGCGGGTGATCGAATAGCCACGATGCGCCATGATGCCCGGCAGATAGGGCCCGGCGAGCGCGTAGATCAGGCAGAAGACGCCGATCCAGGCAAGCGTCGGCCCCATGGTGCGGCGCGTCGCCTCCAGCGTCATGATGATCGCGAGAAAGCCCATCATATAGGCGGCTTCGGGCGGATTGCCGACGTTTTCGATGAAGATGTATTTGAACAGGATCGACAGATAGGCGGAGAACCCGGCGCCTGCTGCGGCAAAGATCCAGTCGCGGATGGCGACCTTTTCGGGGTCGGCGCCCTTGCGGTTGAAGGGCAGGGTCAGGGCGATCAGGAAAAGCATGACGGCGATGAACACTGTCTTCAGCGTGCCGCCCGTCAACGACCCGGCCAATCCGTAGAGGATGTAGAGATAAAAGGCCGCGAAAAGCCCGGATTCGACCCAGAGGCGGGTGGTCGGCGCGGCGCGTTTGCGCGGGAAGACGAGGAAGATCAGCCCCATCACGAAACTCAGGTGAATCGTGCGGTGCATCACTTCGTTCAGCAGGCCGAAACCGGCGGTGTAGACGTGGAACAGCGACAGCGCGACCGAGGCGATCGTGACCAGGATTGCGGTCGGACCGACGAGATTGCGGAAATTCGATTCCGAGTCGTATTCCCGAACGAGGGCTTCGACCTCGTCGGCGGTGAATTCATGATCGCCATCGGCCGCAGTATGGCCGTGGTTGTCTTTCGGGGGTAGACCTTGGGTCATTGGGGTGTCTCCTCGTCGCAGGGGGCAAGGGTGAGAGCCGAATGGCCCAGATTTGCCAGAGGCAGATCGGTGCCGTCAATCGACAGGGTGTTCTTGAATTGCGCCTGAATGCGCAGCGGGATCGGGCCGGTATGGCGCTGCATGTCGAGGATGAAATGTCCGTCCTCGTGCCGCCATCCGGTGGCGTCCATATCGTTGGCAATCGAGGGAAGTCCAGCCCCATGTGCCATGAAGACCTCCCGCGTCTGGAGGATTTCTCCGTCCTCAATGCGGTAGCTGTCGATGACCGGGGTGCGCGATACGGAATGGATGAAACTCAGCTCGAAGCTGCGGTCGGGACCGAGCGGCAGGCGGGCCACTTCGGCCTGATTGCCACGGGTCTCGGACAGGCAAAGCCAGCCGTCCGCATGCCCGGCCGTGGCGGGCAGGGCGAGCGTAAGGAGAAGGGCGGCACGGGCCGCCCTTCCGATGGGGTGCAGGGGGAAATGCCCCGGCATTACTTGGTGATGCCTTTCTCGGCATAGTATTTCTCGGCCCCCGGGTGGACCGGAATCGAGACGGATTCGAGCGCCTTGTCGAGCGAGATCTGTTTGCCCATCGGGTGCACCTGACCCAGGGTCTCGGTGTTTTCGTAGAGCGCCTTGGTCACGGCATAGATGACCTCGTCCGGGACTTCCGCATGGGTCGCCCAGATGGCGCGCACGGCAAGGGTCGGAACATCGGTCTCGACGCCCTTGTAGCTGCCTGCCGGAATGGTGGCATCGGCGTAATAGGGCTGGGCTTCCTGAAGCTTGACGATGGCCGGTCCGGTCAGCGGCACGATGCGGATGTCATGGCCATTGGCGAGATCGGTCACCGAGGAAGTCGGCAGGCCGGCGGTGATCAGCGAGGCGTCGAGGTTGCCGTCCTTGATCTTGTCGACCGACTGCGCGAAGGAGGAATAATCCTCGGACACGTCGTCGCGGGTCATGCCATGGGCTTCGAGCAGATCGCCCAGAAGCTGCCATTGGCCGGAGCCCGGCGAGCCGGAGGAGATGGATTTGCCCTTGAGATCCTCGAAGGTCGCGATGCCGCTGTCGGCACGCACCACGAGCTGTACGGTTTCCGGGTAGAGCGCGCCGATGGCACGCAGGTTGGTGATGGCGCCGTCCTCGAACTGGCTCACGCCCTTATAGGCGGCATCCAGGATGTCAGCGGCGGCAAAGGCGGATTCGATTTCGCCCCGGCCCAGAAGCTGGGCGTTGGCAACGGAGGCGTTGCCGGTTTCCGCCGTGGCCGACAGTTTCGTGTCCGGCAGTTCCGCGGTGTTCGAGATCAACTGGGCCAGCATGCCGCCGAGCGGATAATAGGTGCCGCCGGTGCCGCCGGTGGCGATGCCGAAGAAGGTGCGGCCGGCGGCAAAGGCCGGGGCGGACAGCAGGGCGAGGCTCGCCGTGGTCGCGCCGAGGAATTGGCGACGGGAAAGGGACATGGAATCCTCCGTGGTTGGTTGTCGAGCATCATCCCCTCGCGTTGCCGCAGGGGAGGCACTCCTGTGTTGGATGTATAATTTCTTGACCTCGTAATTTTGTATGTCAATAACTGTTTTCAAATATGAAAGGATTGGAGATGCAGGACGCGCCCGCCCTTCCCGAAAAACGCCTAGTATTTGAACAGATATGCGGCAGCACACCGTTGCTTCTGAACGTGCCGCATGCCGGCACCCAGGTGCCCGACTCGCTGCGCGCGGCGCTGACGCCCGGGGCGCTCGATCTGAGTGACACCGATTGGCACATGGATCGCATCGCGCGCGACCTCTTGCCCGAGGGTGCCAGTCTGATGGTCGCCAATGTGACGCGCTATGCGGTGGATCTCAACCGTCCGTCGGACGACAAGCCGCTTTACGCCGGGGCCACGACCGGGCTGATGTCGACCATCACCTTCGATGGCGTGCCGCTCTACCGTCCCGGCGCCGAGCCGGATGCGGCGGAGCAGGCAGAGCGCATTGCGGCATGGTGGACGCCCTATCACGCGGCGCTGGCCGCAGAGATCGCGCGCATCAAGGCGGCACATGGCTATTGCGTGATGCTGGACATGCACTCGATCCGCAGTCAGGTCCCGCGCCTGTTCGAGGGGCGTTTGCCGGATCTCAATCTCGGCACGAATTCCGGTGCGGCCTGTGCGCCGGGCCTGTCTGACGCGGCTTTCGCAGCCCTTCAGGCCAGCGAGTACAGCGCGGTGCGCGACGGGCGCTTCAAGGGCGGCTACATCACGCGCCACTATGGCCAGCCGGAGCAGAACGTGCATGCCCTGCAAATCGAGATCGCGCAGGAGTGCTACATGCAGGAAGAGACGCCCTGGAGCTACATTCCCGAGCGTGCCGACCGGCTGAAAGAGACGCTGGCGCGGTTGATTGCGGTCATGGCCGACTTCCACCCCGAGACGGAGCAATCGTGATGGCTTTCGAAACGCTGAAAGGTGCGCATTTCCGATTTGCGCTGACCCCCAAGGGCTGGGTGCGCAACCTGTCGGTCCATTTTTCGCCCGACGGGCTGATCCGGGCCGCCGCCGAGGACGACAACCCGGAGGGGCTTCCGGTCTATGACAACCCGGTCGTGCCTGGGATCGCCGACCTGCACAGCCACGCCTTCCAATATGCGATGGCGGGCCTTTCCGAGGTGCGCCGCAACCCGGTCGACAGTTTCTGGTCCTGGCGCGACATCATGTATTTCTTCGCCCTGACCCTGTCGCCCGAGGACATGCAGGCCATCGCCGCGCGGCTTTACCTGTCGCTGCTCAAGGGCGGCTATACGGGGATCGTGGAATTCCACTACGTGCACAACGATCTTGACGGCACACCTTATGCCCGACGCGAGGAACTGTCGCTGGGCATTTTCGAGGCGGCAGAGGCCACCGGGATCGACCTGACGCACCTGCCGGTGTTTTACGCGCATTCCAACTTTGGCGGGCTGGCGCCGACCGACGGTCAGCGGCGGTTCATCCAGAGCCTCGATGGCTATGCCGAAATGCTCGACAGCCTGCGTGCGCCCGCCAAGGCTGCGGGTCATACGCTCGGCATTGCGCCGCATTCGCTGCGCGCCGCCACGCCGGAGGAGATCGCGAAGCTTCTGGAGCTGCGCGCCGATCTCATTCCCGACAGCCCGGTGCATATCCACGTCGCCGAGCAGGTCAAGGAGGTCGAGGATGCGCTGGCCTGGAACGGCAAGCGTCCGGTCGCGCAACTGTTCGACATCGCCCCCGTAGACAAGCGCTGGTGCCTGATTCATGCGACGCATCTCGACGACCGCGAGGTGGCGATGATCGCGCGCAGCGGCGCGACGGTCGGTCTCTGTCCGCTGACCGAGGCGAATCTCGGCGACGGCATCTTCCGGGGTACGGATTATCTGGCGCAGGGCGGGTTCTTCGGCATCGGATCGGATTCCAACATCGCCACCTGTGCCGCCCAGGAAGTGCAGCAACTCGAATACAGCCAGCGCCTTCGCGACCGGCAACGCAATGTTCTGGCCGCGATGGACACGCCCCATGTCGCCGCGAACCTCTGGACCCGTGCGGCCCAGGGCGGGGCGCGGGCGGCGGGGCGCCCGGAGCAGGGGCTGGCCGTCGGCGGCATGGCGAGTTTCGTCGAGGTCGCTTCGCCGGAACCCGCAGCGATTCTGCCGGTCGAACCCGAGGCCCTGCTTGACTTCCACGTCTTCGCTGGCCGAGGCTTCCATGTGGGGGATGTCGTGGTCCGGGGCAAAAGGGTGATCGCGGACGGGCAGCATCCGCAGGAAGAGAAAATTGTCGCAGATTATGGCGTGGCCATGTCGCGGGTCGCAGAGCGGCTGTCCGCAAGAAGGTCGACCTGACACTGCAATCCACTGGGGAGGCGCTTTGGTAAAGGAACCTGATTACCGTTCGAATTCGCTTCTGCGGGGGCTCGGCATTCTCGAATGCTTCAGCGCTGACAGCCCCGAGTTGACGCTCTCTGAAATCGCCGAGGCGCTGTCGATCACCAGCAGCGCGGCCTATCGCTTTGTCGTCACGCTGGAGCGGGAAGGCTATCTCAGCAAGCACAAGACCAGCTATCGGCTCGCCCCGCGAGTGATGGATCTGGGCTATCGCTATCTGGCCTCGCAGGATGTCTACGATATTGCCCGGGTTCCCGCCGACGAGCTGCGCGCCGAAACCGGGTTCACGGTGCATGTTTCCGTGCTCGAAGGGACCGAGATCATCTATGTCTATCGCGCCCTGTCCAATCGCGCGATGGTGTCGAACGTGCCTGTCGGCTCGCGCCTGCCGGCCTTCTCGACGACGATGGGGCGTATGCTCCTTTCGGACCTGCCGGAAGAGGATCTGGACCGCCGCTTCGACGGATATGTCTTCGAACGCATGAGCCCGCTCGCGCCGTCCTCCCTTGCGGAGCTCAAGCCGCTTCTGAAGGAAGATCGGGAAAGAGGTTATGTCGCGCAAAGGTCGCATCTTTCGACCGGCACGTTTTCCATCGCCGCGCCTCTGGTCTCGCGTCACGGGCGTACCCTTGGGGCGATCAACCTGTCCGGCCACGAGATGCAGCTTCACCCGGATGAGGCGCTGATCGGCAAGGTCAGGGCCACGGCGCGCACGATTTCGCAAATGCTCTAGGCGTTCGTTCCGGCGTTTGAGGCCCGGGACCTGTCCGGCCCGCGTGCGGTGAAGGCGGTGCCTCAGATGTCGTGGTGTCCCTTGAGAAACTTACCCGATCCGGAAATGGCGCCTTGTGGTGGCACGACGCCGGACGATGCCATCGATCGCGACTGCGCAGTCCGGCTCGCGCGGCATCGCCTTTCCGAAGGCAAGTTCGTTCTGTTGTTCCTTTTGCACGACAAGCCTGAGGGGCTTTCGCCGCATGAATTGGCTGAACGGGCGGGCGTGACGCGGGCGACGATCACCGGACTTCTCGATGGGCTGGAACGTGACGGCTTCATAGTTCGGCGCGGTGGCCTCAGCGATCGGCGAAAGATTGCCGTTGCATTGACCGAGGTCGGGCAGACGGCGGCGGGGGAGCTGTTCCGCGAACATACCGAATGGGTCGCCTCCCTGTTTCAAGGCTTTACGGCAGCCGACCGCCAGACCTTGACCGGTCTGCTGCAACGCATTTGGCGGAATCTGGAGACCGGAAAGCAACAGGCAGGCCAGCAACGGGCAGGCAAGCAACAGATTGGCCAGGATGAGGATGCACGCGCATGAGCGGCGCGAAGGCCGCCGGGCGCGGCGTCAAGGAGATTGATCCGAACCGCCGCGCCCGGCTCAACGCCGGAGAGGTGGAGGCCGCAACGCTGACCGAATGTCTGGCCGTCGATTTCACGGCACTCATGCGCACTGTCCTGCCGGAAATCGGTGCGGACGCCTTGAGCGAAATGGAGCGCGGTGCGGCGACAGGCATTTCCAAACGCATGTCGCTTGCGGCGCGAGTAATCCGCGCGGAGCTTGGCGGCTCCGTTTTGGAGCGGCTTGGACGGCACAGATCGGACACCGTGCGTGGCTGGGCCTGCTTCATGATTGGCGCCGCCGCCGATATGTCGCTCCGCGACCGCCTCGCGGCCATACGCCCCTATGCGGACGACCTGCATTTCGGGGTGCGGGAATGGGCGTGGATGGCCGTCCGAAAGCATTTCGCCGCTGAACTCGAAACCGCCATCGCCATGTTGTCCGAATGGACCGCGGACCCTTCGGAGCGCGTGCGTCGTTTTGCATCGGAAGCGACCCGGCCGCGTGGTGTGTGGTGCACGCATATCGGTGCGCTCAAGGCACAGCCGCAACTTGCGCTTTCGATTCTTGAGCCGCTTCGCGCAGACCCGTCCGCCTATGTGCAGAACTCCGTCGGCAACTGGCTGAACGATGCTGGCAAGGACCGGGCGGATTGGGTGCAGTCCCTATGTGCCCGGTGGTCCGTCGAAAGTCCGACACCTGCGACGGGGCGCATCTGCAAACGCGCGCTTCGCTCGATCTCTCCCGTTCCCAAAAACTGAAACGGATGCAATGCATGGCTCATTATCTCACCGAACTCTACACGCCGAAACCTGCCTGGCTGGACCTGTCTGATGACCGGCGCCAACGGTTCTTTGACGCCATCGGGGCTGCGATGCCTGCCTTGTCTGCCCTCGGCGTGGAGGCTCTTGCCTTTGGCAAGGTCGATCGGACCAGACTCCATTCCGCGCCGCAGGCATTCTTTGCAGTGTGGCGCTGTCCCGATGACGCGGCGCTCGGCGCGCTCGTCTCCGGCATCGCGCAATCGGGCTGGCACGACTATTTCGAGACCGTCAATGCCGGTGGCGAAGCAACCGATCTGACCAGCCATCTCGCGCAACTCGGCGAAGCCGTGTGACGGTAGAGGCACGTTGTACAGAGTGATGGTCTGAGACGTTTTAAAGGCCGCATTACACAAAATTTGGCGCGCTCATCAGGAGCATCGTGCTGTATTTTGCAGGTGCGATCAGAGACGCGGTTTGATGCAAAATCATCGGGCGGACAGCCCGGCACTCGCCGCACGGAATGCGAATATCCGATCGGGGGGAGCTTTGTTCAGCTCGCACAAATGTTTCCAGTCATGACACCTTGTTCCGTTTATTTCCCCTTGAGTTGATCTTTCACGAGGCTACACTCGCGCCAACTCCTTCCCAGTTTCTGGTTTCCGTCATGTCGTTTTTCTCGCAAACCTCCCGCATGGGTCGCCTGACCACAGCTCTTGGCGAGGACGTTCTGGTCCTGATGCGCTTTGAAGGCGAGGAGCGGGTCAACGGGGTGTTTAGTTACCACGTCGACTGTCTCGCCGCCGCCGATGATATTGATTTCGATGCGCTTTTGGGCACCCATGCCACCGTTACGCTGCGCACCCATGACGGCTCGGATAAGCCTTTTGACGGCATCATTTCCGAAGCGCGGTGGATGGCGCGGGCGAGAATGGGCATCGCTACCGGTTGACGCTCAAACCCTGGTTCTGGCTTGCCTCTCTGCGCCGCAACCAGCGGATTTTCCACAACAAAACCGTGGTCGACATCCTCACCGAGCTCCTCGGCGCCTATGCCTCGGCGGGCAAGATGGAGCCCCGGCTGACGCTCGAGTATCCCGAACTCGAATACACCGTTCAGTACCGCGAGAGCGACATGGATTTCGCCGCGCGGCTCATGGAGCGGCACGGGATTTCCTATCATTTTGAACAGGATAGCGGATCGCACCTGATGGTTCTGACCGACATTGTCGAGAGCCACGCGACCATCGGCGCGCGCCCGTTTAAACCCTATGACGGCCACCATCAGGAAGAGATCGAGCACTTCTGGGAATGGCGTCCGGCGCGGCGGATCACGACGGGGGCGGTGCGGCTCACGGATTACAATTTCAAGACGCCGACCGCGGCGATGGAAACCAATTCTTCATCTTCTTCGCGCTATGCTCAGGGCCAGATCGAGAGTTTTGACTGGCCGGGGGATTACCTCGACCAGGGCCGTGGCGATGTGGTCGCGCGGCTGCGGTCGGAGGGTGAGACCGGCCAGGACCGGCGCTTTGAGGCGCAGGGCGATATTCCTGCGCTTGGCGCGGGGCTGCGGGTGACGCTTGGCGGCGAGCCTCTTCCGGGGACGGGAGAGGACTACCTCTGCCTCGTGGCGCATCACAGCTACACGTCGGACAATTACGGCTCCGGCGGTGAAGAGGGCGACGGCTACGCCTACACCGGGCGCTATGTTTTGCTGCCCGCCGACGCGCCCTTGGTGCCGGAGCTGAAGACCGCGCGGGCGGATGTGAAAGGTCCGCAAACGGCGGTGGTCGTGGGCGATGGCGAGATCGACTGCGACGAATACGGGCGCATTCTGGTGCAGTTCCACTGGGATTTGGACGCAGCCTACTCCATGCGCTGCCGTGTGTCGCAGAGCTGGGCGGGCAACGGCTGGGGCGGCATGGTGATCCCGCGGATCGGGATGGAAGTCGTGGTCGAGTTTCTGGACGGCGACCCGGACAAGCCGTTGGTCACCGGGTGCTTTTATAACGGCAAGAACGCGGTGCCGTATGAGTTGCCGGAGCATAAGACACGCAGCACGTTCCGGACGGATACGCATGAGGGCGAGGGGTTCAACGAACTTCGGTTTGAGGACAAGAGGGGTGAGGAGGAGGTGTTCCTTCATGCTCAGAAGGATATGAACATCCAGGTGCTCAACGACCGCTCCAAACGGGTCGAGGTCGACCAGAGCGAGGTTGTGGGACAGGATAAGTCGATCCAGGTCGGGGGCGATCATTCGGAAGTGATTTCCGGAAACATGTCGATTGCCGTCGGCAGCAACCCCCTGTCGCGCGCCCTGATGAACAAGACGCAGGTGTTGTTCTCGAAATTGGGCGATGTGATGGAGAAAATCAAAATCCCCGACGTGCTCAATTTCGGCAAGGGCAACTTCCAGATGTTCGTGGAAAAGAACAAATCCGAAGTGGTCAATGTGGCGTCTTCCGAGATCGTGGGGGTGGCCAAGTCGATTGTCGTCGGGCAGGCGTTTCAGACAACCGTTGGCAAATCCATGAGCACGCTGGTGCGCGGGCGTTGGGAATCTGATGTGGGACAGGTACAGGTGCTGCGCGTGGGCGATCAGATCACCATAAAGGTGGGGGAAAATTCCACTCTGACCATGTCCAAGGAGGGAGATATCGTCCTCAAGGGCAAGCATATCAAACTCGACGCCGACAAGATAGATTTCAACTGAGGGCGCGGGGCGGATGGCGCAGGATACCCCTCTTTTCGGCCCTCGGGTGCTCAAGCCGGAAAATGTTCCGGACGGGCTGCCGTCGCTCATGGATATGCTCGGCTCGGACATGCGTCTGCAGAGCAAGTTTCCCTTTGAAGGCACACAAAGCGCCGAAGGGTGGCACCCGCCGATGGCGTTGCCATTCTTCGAACCCGCGGGAGACGCGGGCATCTGTGTCGCCACGGATTTCGCGCTGGCCTCCCCGGCCAATGTCACCGTGCCAGAGGCGCCCGATCCGGCGCCCGCCGAGGAGGAAAAGATCTGGGATTTCTCGGGCGGGGAGGTGTCGCGCGGCACAAAGGATCTGGGGGTGCGGAGCGGATCGCAAAGGGTCGTGCGCGAGTATCTCGCCTCCGGCTACACCCGCAGGAATCCCGACGGCACAGACTGGTCGGACAATGATTTCGCCGGCAAGTGGCGCGACGCGGAATTCACCGTGGCTCAGGCCGAGGCGAGCAAGGATTTCTTCGACGTCTCGGTCGCAGACGGCAGCTTCGGCGAAGAGGGCGATTTCTTTTCCGGTTCGGGCCGCGTTCTGGGCGCGGACAGCGATGCCTCCGCCAGTTTCGAGTTGGGCAGTGACGGTTTCAAAGCGGGCGCCGGCGCACAAGCCAGCGGCTCCTTCCTCGAGGGCAAGATCGAGAGCGACGACAGCGGTCTTGTGGCGGGCGATGTGAGCGGATCGGTCGTTTCGGGCGATGCCAAGGGCGATGTCGAACTGGTGCTCTCTCCCGAACAGGCCACGCTCAAAGGCGAGCTTGGGGCGGAGGTGAACCTCGTGGAAATCGGCGCAGGGGGCGATATCTACATTACCCCGCGACGTGTCGCCAACCCTCTGATCGCGCTTTATAATAGCTGGGCCGAAGACGATTTCGAAGAGCTTTCGGAAAGCTGGGACATCGGTATTATGGTCGGTGGCGAGGTCAGCGGCCAGATCGGTGCGCAGGCCGGTGTCGACGGGCAGGTCGGCTATGAGAAAGGCCGTGCGACCGCCGAAGCCGGAGCGAAGATCGGGCTGGGGCTCGGGGCGTCCGTGAAGGGGCGCGCGGGGCTTGTTGGGCTCGACAAGATCTGGAACGGGATCAAAAGCGGGTGGAATGCGATTTGGAACGACTGATGACAGGAGCGGGGCGCGATGCGATGGACCCGAATGCGATGGAATTTGGCGCGGGTGGCGCTTTTGATCGGCGCGCTGATGAGCGTTGCGGGGGCCAGCATGGCTGATACGCAGAACACCGGGGCGGAAACGGGCAGGGCGGAAACGGAGGGCGCTGCTGCGCAAAAATTTTCCCGTTTGAGCGAAACCAAGGGTCTCACCGCCTTCGATCTCGACGGCGAGGCGCTCGATTTCAGCACATGGGTGCCCGAGCGCTTCCTGTGGAGCGAAGCCCAGGATGTGCCCGTCGAATTTGCGCCCGCCGCGCTGTTTTCCACCTTCGAACAGGTCCGTATCGGCTATGATCCGCTCGAACGCGATCGCTATGAGGTGCGCCTTTACCGGGCCACGCTCTATCCCGATCGGGTTGCGCTCGCGGTCAGCTACGCGCGCCTGCTCGCGCGGGTCTGGTCTTCCACCGATTTCGGCATGAGCGCGCCCGATCCGATGTTCGGCGAGGTGCTTGGCGGCACCGATGCGAGCGGTGCGATGATGGTCAACCGGATTTCCGTCTGGCGTCGCGGCGAGGAGCTTTTGATCCTGCGCCAGCGCTTCGAGGCCGAACGGTTCGAAAACTACGCCGAAGACATGGCGAAAATGGTCGGCAGCCTCAGATTCAAGACCGCCCTCGACACGCCTCTGGTCGGGGATGACGCGCCGGTCCGCGCACTTGCGACACGCTGGGGTGCGCCCTGGAGGGCGCGTTTCCCCGCGCATTGGCAGGAGATCGACGCACCGCTGGATTTGGGCGCGAAGGGCGTGTTCTCATTCTGGCGCGACACGGCGGATGCCAAGGGCAATCTGGCCGCGATGATCGCGTCAGTGCCCGCACCCGCCGATCTTCCGAACGGCCCGCCCGGCGATGCGTCCTTTAACGATCTGGCCGATACGGCGGCAGCGATGGCGCATATGGCGCTCGGCCAACTGGCGCCCGATCAGCCCTTTACACTGGCGCCCGTGGAGGCCTCCCGCATTGGGGATCTCGCGCAGACGACCGCCTTCAACGCGCTCTACACCTTTCGCGTCGAACTGGGAGAGGTCAAGGCTCTGGTGAAACTCGACGTGATGCTGGCCTATGGCAAGGACGGGCAGCTTTTGTCTTTCGTCACCGTGGCGCCCGCGGGCACCGATCTTTATCTGGAGGGCACCTCGATGCATGCGTCTTATGTCCAGAAAATCCTGCTCGAAACCCTGACGGCCTATTTCGGCGCCAGACAAGCGCAGTAGGCCGGGGTGGTATGGAGCGTCGCATGGACCGGATCGGATCGTTTCACCTGCGCTGTGTGATCAGTGTTGCTCCGAATGGCGCCGTGGGGCTTGCAGACACCAACGCGCGGGTTCTTCTGGCCGGGAGCCTGTCGCCCTCGGACGTGGGGCGTCTGGCGGTCTGTCAGGACCTGAATGACGGGGACGCGCCGGTGACGGTGGTGCTTGGGCTCGTCGAGGAGGCCGAACGGGACGACGACGCTCCGACGATCATTTCCGCAGGGGAAAGCTCCATCGCACTCTATCCGGACGGCCATATCCGTCTCCGGGGCGAACAGGTGACGGTCGACAGCGCCGGAGCGCTCAGGCTTCTGGCCGGAAGGATAGATCTGAACTGAATGTGGACGCTGACGAACCATACCCCCTTTCCGGCGGAGACTGGCGCCTATCGGACCCCCGACAATGCGGGCTTCTGGGGGCTTTGGCTGGTGGCGGGGTTCTCCCTCAGGGACGGAGCCTTGCCGCTTTTCGACCCCGAACAGCGTCCGATCACCCCCTCTTTCGTCTTCGCCGAGGGGGACGCTCTCGCGCGCGATGCCGATCTCACACCACCGCGTCCGCGTGTCGATCTCATCATCCGCGCTCATGCCCATCAGCCCGCCGCGCGCAGGGAAGCCGAGGAGAGCCGGCCACGCGCGCTGGGTTTACGGATCGGGGGCTGGAGTAAAATTCTCGAAGTGCATCCGCCGCTCTGCTACCAACGCAATCCGACGTTCGGTTTCGGCAGTCCCGGCATCCGTGTGCGAGCCGACCCGGATACGCCCCCCGCTTTGCTCTGTCTTGACGGGGCGCATGGATACGGCGGGCCGGGGCATCCGCTCAATCCACTCGGGCGGGGCTTTCGCAATGTGTCGGAAGATCCCAAGGCGAGCCCGCCAGTGGTCTATCTCGCCGGACAGACCCCGGCAAGGGAGGGTGCGACAGAGGGCACAGGGACGGTGCCAGCGCAACTCGGTCCGATTTCCCCGCTCTGGGAGGCGCGCCGCGCGCTCGGCGGCACCTATGATGCCAACTGGGAACGCCGCCGTGCACCGCTTTTTCCCGAGGATATGTCGGCGGACTACTGGCAATCGGCGCCGCCCGATCAGCGCCTGTCACGCGATCTTTTTGCGCCGGGCGCCGCGCTGGAAGCAGGCGGTTTCGGCACCACCGGCCCCTTAGATGCGCCGGGGATCTATCCGCTTCCGCTGCTTTCTCTGCGGTGCGACACCAAACTCTCGGGCCGTTGGCAGCCCGCCGAGGCACGGCTCCAGCGCGTCGAGGTGGATCTCGACACGATGCAGGTTCATGTGCTCTACCACGCGGCCTGGTCGCTCGCGCGGGCCGACGAGGATGTGGCCGTGAGCGAAACCGTGGTCGAACTGGACCACGCGCAGGGCTTCCGCGTTCCGGCCGGGGCGGCGGGGCTGTTCCACAAATCTCCATCCCTCATGCGAGAGGTTTGATCCATGGGGGTGACGATTGCGGTCAATGGTTTGACCATCTCTCACAAAGGCTCGGGCGGCAGCCATATGAACTCCGCCCCCGATGTGTGCAAAACGCCGGGAAAAGGCGACCCTGTGCCGTATTCGATCAAAGCGGACAACGGCAGCCTCGTCAAAGGCACTGAAACGGTCAAGGCCGACGGTGGACAGATGATTGCCACGAGCCCCTCGGAATTTGCCTCCTGCACGGGCGATGGCGGCGGCTCCATGGGCGGGGTGGCCTCGGGCACATTTCTCAAACAGTCCAACTGGATCACCTATTCTCCCAACGTCTACGCCGAAGGCAACAACATCTGCCGTCTCAGCGACAAGCTTTTCATGAACAACCGCAACACGATCTGCGGCAACTCGGGCCAGCGTGAGGCGGGGCTCGGCTCGGGCGATCCGGTGATGGATGCGCTGTGCAAGATTTTTTGCGAGGCGCGGGAGGAATGGCAGAAATGCCGCGGTAAACCGGGCTGCAAACGGCCCTCCATCCTTGCCCGCGACAAGGTTAATGCCGCCCTCGACAGCGCGGGATCGCCGCTGCGCCGTGCGCTCGGAAATTCCATCGGGGCGGCGGAACGCACCCTCTACGCGGCGGGCGACAAGGCGCTCGATCTCGGGCGCAAATTCTACACCCAGAGCGGTTTGCGCGAGGCGATGAAACGGGCGGTCACACGCGCGATCGGCCGGGCAGGGGTGAACCGTCTCAAGTCCATGGGCAAACGGTTCTGGCTTCGGGCCGTACCGTTTTTGGGTCAGATTGCCACGGGGCTCGATGTGGCAATGACGGCGATGGATGTCTACAACATCATCGACGGGGCGGTGGATATGCTCGACAACGCGCTACGGATTCAGCCCGATTTCGCCACGCTCGATGCGGACGGCGCGGTCACGAATATTTACGATTTCAAATTCGATGCGCCGGGGTATCAGGACGAGATGTCACCGGATCAGCGCCGTCTTTATGAACAGGTGACGGATGGCAAGGTGATTGAGGTCGACAATGCCACATGCGGCTGTGATCGGGGACGCGGTGCCTCGGTGCCGATGGGCTAGTCGGTCGCAAAAAAGACAAGAGGAAAGCATGGATATACTCGAAGCACGCGGCACACCCTCGGCCTATCAGGTGGCGTTTCCCGCACTGCGCTTTTGTGTTTGGACAGAAGGCGGGTTCGACCAGCCGGACTGCGGCGCGGCAGCCTTGGCGGTTTTTGACGCTGTGATGGAGAGCCTGGGCGGGGAGATCGGCTATCTGACGCTGATCAAACCGACGGCAGGCAAACGGGTTCGTCTGACCCGGGCCACGCCCAAAAAGCGCGAGGAAGCGCGGGCCGCCGTTGCGGCGGGGATGCCCGCACATCGCCACCTCTCCGCGGACGCCGAAGCGACGTTGGCCGAAGGGGCGCGGGGCGTGGGCCTGCCTGCACTCGACCTGTCCCATCTCCCCGGCGGGCCGGGGTTCATCGGGCTCGATATGCCCTTGGAACATCCCGCCGCGATGGGGTTGATCGCGCGTTTGCATCAGATCATGGATGGGGTGCCGCTTGTTGCCGGGGTCTGTGGCTACGGGTTTGCCATGGTACCGGGGGATTTCGGCCAGTACAAACTTCCGCCTGCCCATCTGCGCTTTCGCACCGCGCTCATGGCGCCGGTGGAGCTGTTGTCGCGGGAGGTGCGCTATGACGCGCCCTTTGTGCAGATGCGCCGCCTCTCTCAGCGCCGTGATGCCAAAGGAGCGACCATTCCCGAGGCGGAGCTGTTCGATTATCAAACCGGGCTGCCCGACATCGGCTGGCGGACGTACCTCGGGGCGGATCTCTGCGCCCGTGTCGATGCCCAGGAGGGGCTGGAGACAAAACTGGCCGCGCTGGTTGCGCAGGGAGGTGCGGTGGAAGAGCGGGCGGGGCACCGCGTTGTGACCGCCAGCCCCGCGCCGGTCTGGGGCGATCTGAACGCGGGCGAACCGATCGCGGGCTATATCGCCGCGCGGGCCTATCTTGAGCCAGCGCTGGCCTCCCGGTCGATCCGCCTCATGTCGGCACCGTGCCATGACACATCCGATAAGGATCGCATGCGCGAGGCCGAGGCCTATGTCGACCGTTTCAAGGAGGAGGGCGCATGATGGACCGCACCGACGTTTTTGCTGGGCGCCTGCATATTGCGTCCCAGATCCCGCAGGCGCTGCGAAGCATCGAGATCCGCGGCCTCTTCACCCCCGAAGCTCTGACCGAGGGGCGGACGCTGACGATCCTCGACGCGCTCGAATGGCCCGTCAGCACGCTTGGGGGGCTGTTCGGCGCGGGCTTTGCCTCCTTCGGCGCTCCAGCCCCCGTCACGGCCACGCTTTCGCAGGAGGGCGAGGCGTTCAGGATACGGATCGAGGGCGGCCCGCTGCATCCTTTCGCGCTTTGGTGCGTGCTGCGCCTTTTGGCCAGCGCCGCGATCCTTCCGCCCGGTGCATTCGAGCGGCTTGTTGATCTCATGGAGGGCGATGAAGAGGCCGCGAGGGAGGCCTTTTCTCCCCGTTTCATCACCGATTACGAGGCCCTGAGCTGTCTCGTGACGGGGGAGGGCGCGCTGGTCGATTTCGATGCGGCGCTTATGCCCGCGACAGCGCCCTTGTTGGCGGGCGCGGCGCGGCTCATGGATCAGTTCGGAAACCATATCGGTGCGGGGCGCGAGGCCGGAAAAGAGCGGCTCTTGTTCGATCTTCCGCGCGCCGCAGAGCTCACGCCCGCGCTTGAGGACGGGTTTCTTGCGCTCCAGAGTCTCGGCGTGTTTGCCGATGGCCCGCCCGCGGGATTTGCCGAGGCCGACCCCGAGCTGGTCTTGCAAACCCCGCAGCGGCTCGTGGTGACGGGTTGGGAAGAGAGCGCGCTCGGCCTCGTCGCTTTGATCGCCGCGCTGTGTGGCGGCGATCTGGGCGGGGTGGACCTGCGCGATGCGGATTGAGACGGGGCCTCTGGCGCTGACGGCGTGCGGTGTGTCGACCGTCTTTGGTGCGACACGCGCGGCCAGCGCGGCAAAACTGGCGGAGGGGCGGCCAGCCTACCGGCGGCTGCGCAGCTATCTCGACGACACCTATGCGCCGCAACTCGCGGCTTTTGCGGCCGAACCCGCGGCCGGGGCGCAGGCGCTCATCCGGGCGCGGCGGCTGGCCCGGGCGGCGCTTGACGACCTTCTGTCCTCTGCGCCCGGCGCGTTCGATACGCGCGGGGCCACCGTCGCGATCCTCTTGCCTGCGGTCGCCCCGGCGGAAGGCCTTGCGGCGGAGGCGGTCAGCGCGCTTGCGGCAGAGATATTGGCCGATGTGAATGCCCGCACCGGGCTAAGCGCGCTTCACGTGACCGCTCATGCCGCGGGGTCGACGGGGCTGGCCGAGGCGCTCCACGATCATTCTGGGTCGCTTTCGCAGGGGCGGCCGCTTCTGGTGCTCGGTGGAGAAAGTTTTGCCTGTCGCACGAGACTTGCCGCGCGGGCGGCCGAGGGGCGGCTCTTTAGCGCCAAACGGCCTTATAGTGCTGTGCCGGGCGAGGCGGGGGTGGCGCTCTTGCTCGATCCTGCGCCTCAGCTAGCGCCGCTTGCACACATCACCGGAACCGCGCACGAATTCGAGCCCATCGGCGCGCTCGAGGACGGCCACAGCACCTATGCTGCCCAGAGCGAGGCAGCGTATCAGGCACTCGAGTCTTCGGGTCGGGACGCAGTCGTCGATCACATCTGTACCGATTGGACGAATGGGCGCTATCGGGCCTCCGAGCTTGCGCATTGCTATCTGCGCCTTGGTGGACGGATTGCGCCGGAGTGCGAGTATCGCCATCTGGCGCTGACTTTTGGAGATACGGGCGTCGTCATGCTCGCTCTCGCTGTCGTACAAGCGCTGGCGCAGCCGGGGAGGCATTTATTCCTGGCCGGGTGTGACCGTACGAAGGCGCGTGTTGCGATGACGCTGACGGTGGCTGGGGCGTAAGCCTGTCGCTGATCCCGATTGGGCGATTTGGTTTCGAGGCCGCAGGTTCCGGAGCGGCAAACGGGCGCGTGGTCTCAGGAAATGGTTAATAGGTTTATCAATGGTGAATGCGGCCCGGGACTTTGGCAGAAAATGCGAAAAAACGCGGGGTGTACCGCGAGATGCACAGGTTTTCAGAGGTTGGGGGCGGCGGGCGACCGGCGCGCAGATCGGCTGCGACCGCAGGTTTCATGAAAAATCGAGCGATTGTCCGAATGAAAATATCCGGACTTAAATGAATCTTCACTCCTTGGCGGCATGGATCGTGAGGTACGGGGCACCTGTGCCCGAAAGCTGACCGATATATCGCTCGGGCCGCCTCTCACCGGAACGTGGAGCGGAACCGCGATGCCTGGAGACATGAGATGAAATTTTTTAGCAGGATCAAACTGGCGAAAAAGCTGCCGGCGATCATGATCGGACTGACCATCGTGACCATCGCGATTGCGAATCTCGTATCCTATCGCAATGCGTCGCAATCCTTGCTTGTCGAGGCGGAAGAGGCACTGATGACCGTGGCGGAAGCGCGGGCGCTCGAGTTGGAGGGCTGGCTCGAGGGGGTTGATATAGACCTGCGCAGCCAGGCGGAAAACCCGACGGTGCTTTCGGCGATCCGTGGCTTCGGGGAAGCCTGGGAGGCGCTCGACGGCGATCGCACGGCCTATCTCAAGGATTGGTACATCGACCGCAATCCCAGCAGGCAAGGCCTCAAGCAACAGCTCGATTACGCGCAGGACGGCTCGGCCTACAGCCAGGTGCACAAGCTTTATCACGGGTATTTTCGCAAGCTGGTCGAGGAAAAGGGCTATTACGATGTCTTCGTCTTCTCGCTCTCCGGCGATCTGATCTATTCGGTGTTCAAGGAACAGGATTTCGCCACCAATTTCCTGGAGGGAGAATATGCCGACACCGGGCTTGGGTCGGTGCTCAAACAGGCCCTGGCTGCTGATGGGGCGGACGTTTTCTTTGCTGATTTCGAGAAATACGCCCCCTCGCATGGTGCTCCGGCGGCTTTCCTGGCCGCCCCGGTTCTGGATCGTCGTGGCGAGATGCGCGGCGTGATCGCGTTCCAGATGCCTGTGGATCGGATCGACACGATCACCACGCGCCCGACGGGGCTCGGCAAGACCGGTGATTCCTATCTGGTCGGCACCGATCTTCTGTTGCGCTCCAACACGATCCACGGTGCGGGGAATGAGATTCTCAACGTCGCCCTGAGCACGGATTCGGCGAAAAAGGTGATCGCCGGAGAAACGGGCATTCTGCGCGAGAAAGATCAGGAGAGTGGCGCCGGCAAGATTCACGAGCATCTCGCGGCTTTCTTTCCGGTCGACTACCACGGGGTGAGCTGGGGGCTGATCGCCGACCAGACCATCGAGGAAATCCTTGAGCCTGCGACGGCGTTGGCCCGGACCATGGCCTGGCAGGGCGCTCTGATGACTGCCGTGGTGGCGCTGATCGCCTATATGATCGCCCGGACCATTTCCCGCCCGCTGACCCGCGTGGAAACGGCGATGCGTACCGTTTCCGAAGGCAATTATTCGGTCGATGTTCCCGGCGTCGAGCGCGGCGACGAGATCGGGCAGATTGCCAACGCTCTGGACGATTTCCGCCATGCGCTCGGGCGTGCGGAACAGGCCACCCGTGACGGTCTGTTCAAGGGGGCGGCATTCGAAGGGTCGTCGGCGGCTCTGATGATGATCGACCAGAGTTTCACGATCACGTACATGAACAGCGCGGTGCATGACCTGCTCAAGCAGAATGAACCCGTCTTCCGGGAGATGTTCGGTAGCTTTGATGCGGATCACATCGTCGGTCAGAATATCGACATCTTCCACCACCATCCCGAGCGGATCCGCGCGATCCTTTCCGATACGAGCAAGATGCCCTTCTCGACGGATATGAAAGTGGGGGACGTGCATTTCGCGCTGGATGTGAATGCAGTGGTCGATCTCGACGGCGAGCAGATCGGTTGCGTGATGGAATGGAAGGATGTCACTGACATCCGTACCAACGAGGCCGTTATCACGGCACTCGATGGCAATCAGGCCAAGGCCGAATTCGGTGTCGATGGCAAACTCATGAAGGCGAATGCGAATTTTTCGCGCATGCTGGGGGTCGACCCGACCGAACTGGTCGGCATGAAACATGACGAAATCTTTGCCTTCAATGCCAAGATGGCCTCCGAGCGGGGCGATGTTTGGGAGCGCCTGAACAAGGGTGAAAGCATCTACGGACGATTCAAGCTGCTCGACAAGGAGGGCAACACCTCCATTCTGGAAGGCACGTTCAGCCCGGTGAAGGATTCCTCGGGGCGTCCGTTCCGCATCATTCTTCTCGGCACCGACATCACCGACAGTCAGGCGGCGCTGGTGGCGGCGGAAGCCGAACGCGAACGTATGAAGGAGCAACAGGACCGTGTCGTCGAAGGGCTTCGTGTCGGCCTCAAGAAACTGGCGCAGGGCGATCTGACCTCGCGCATCGACGAAAAATTCTCCGTCGAATACGAAACATTGCGCGGCGATTTCAACCAGGCGATCGAGAACCTCCTGTCGGCCATGCGCAATGTCGTCGAAAATGCCGACATGATCCGGGGTGAGGCCTCCGAGATCTCGAACGCGGCGGACGACCTGTCGCGCCGGACCGAAAAACAGGCGGCGACACTGGAAGAAACCGCGACGGCGCTGGATGAATTGACCTCTTCTGTGCGCTCCGCTGCGGACGGAGCGAAACAGGCTTCCGAGATGGTGGAGACGGCCAAGGCCAACGCCGAAGCCTCCGGCAAGGTGGTGCAGGAAGCGGTCGAGGCGATGAGCCAGATCGAGACCTCCTCCGACCAGATCTCGAAAATCACCTCGGTGATCGACGACATTGCCTTCCAGACCAACCTTCTGGCGCTCAATGCGGGGGTCGAGGCGGCGCGGGCCGGTGAAGCGGGTCGTGGATTCGCGGTCGTGGCCTCCGAAGTGCGGGCACTGGCGCAGCGGTCTTCCGAAGCGGCGCGGGAGATCAACGATCTGATTTCCAAATCCGGGACGCTGGTAAAACGCGGGGTGAGCCTGGTTGGCGAGACGGGCGAGGCGCTGCGCGGTATCGTGAAATCCGTGTCCGAAATTTCTCACAACGTGTCGGAAATCGCCATTTCTTCGCGCGAACAGTCCTCGGGTCTTGCGGAGATCAACGCGGCGGTCAATCAACTCGATCAGGTGACCCAGCAGAACGCCGCCATGTTCGAACAGACCACAGCCGCGAGCCACGCTCTGACCCGCGAGGCGGAGAATTTGAACGTTACCACGTCGCGTTTTGCCATCGGCAGCCTGCAGGGGCAGGCCCCGGAAGGCAACGCGCCCGTCCAGGTGGATTTCAAACGCCCGGCCAGCAAACCGGAACCGCGAAGCCCGAAGGCCGCTCCTGCCGCGACCCAGGCGCCGAAACCGCCCGCCAAACTTCCGGTCAAACAGGTCGTGAATGCCCCGGCGCCCGTTGCGCCGCCGATTGAGGACGATTGGGAAGATTTCTGAGCGACAGGCACACGCCATCCGGGCTGTTAAAAGGAGAATGGTTTGAAACCGTTACGTGTACTGATTGTAGACGACTCGGCCACGATGCGTCGCCTCATCCGGTCGATCCTCGAAGCCGACAGCCGCCTTGCCGTGGTGGCCGAGGCCGGGACGGCGCGCGAGGCACGGGATGCGGTGAACACGCATCGTCCGGATGTGATGACGCTCGATGTCGAAATGCCAAGCATGAGCGGGCTCGAGTTTCTCAAGCGCCTCATGCGGCATCGTCCGATGCCCGTGGTGATGGTCTCGACGCTGACCCGTCGGGGCAGCGATGTCGCGGTGGAAGCCATGGCCCTCGGGGCGGTCGATTGTGTGGAAAAACCCAAGCTTGGAGATGGGCTTGAAAATTTCTCGCGGCTCTCGGAAATGGTTGTTCTGGCGGCACGGGCGCGTCTTCCTGGGCCGCGCAGCGCCCAAGTGCCGCGGTCTCGACCGATCCGGGAGCAACAGTTTCACAGGATTTGCCTGATCGGAGGGTCGACGGGCGGGGTGGACGCAATTGAACGTGTGTTGCAACGCTTTCCCCCGGATTGTCCGCCGACCCTGATCACGCAACATATGCCCGAGCCGTTTCTGGTCAGCTTTGCCGCGCGGCTCGATCCTCTGGTTGCGCCCAGGGTTCGGCTGGCAACCGATGGCGCCGTATTGGAACCCGGTCTGGTGATGATCGCGCCGGGAGGGGCCACACATCTCAATCTAAGTGGTCCCGTCGATATGGGGGTCACCTTGCACAAGGGGCCACCGGTGTCCGGTCACCGCCCGTCTGTGGACTCGATGTTCCTCTCGGCCCTGCCGATGGCGCACCGGGTGGCGGCGGGCATCCTGACCGGTATGGGGCGCGACGGGGCGGAAGGCATGGCAGCGCTTCGCCAGGCCGGGGCCCGGACGCTTGGGCAGAGCGAGGAAAGCTGCATCGTATTCGGCATGCCGCGAGTGGCCGGAGAGCTGGGCGGTGTCGAACAATGGGCCGATCTCGACGTGTTCGGAGATGAGATCCTGCGTCTGTGCGAGAGCCCGGCACATGCGAGGGCGACATGACGACGATTTCCGAAAAACGTGCGTCCGGCAGCCGGACCTATATCGCTCAGGGGGAATATGCCATCGGGGATTGCGAGGCGGCGGTGATTTCCACCATTCTCGGCTCCTGCGTTGCCACCTGTCTCTGGGATCCGGTGGCGCGGGTCGGAGGGATGAACCATTTCCTGCTACCCGAAGGGCCACCCTCGCGCAGTGATGTCAGTTCCTTCGGAGCCAATGCCATGGAGCTTCTGATCAACGGGTTGATCCGGCACGGGGCACGGCGTGAAAGGCTCAGGGCCAAGGTGTTTGGCGGTGCAGAAATGTACAAGGGGCTGACGAATGCCGGGAACCAGAACGGCACCTTCGTGCTGTCCTATCTCGAGCGCGAGAACATTCCCTGTGACGGGCAGAGCCTTGGCGGGGCGCAGGCGCGGCGGGTCGAGTTTATGCCCGCGCTTGGCAAAGCCCGGCAAAAGCTGGTCTCCGATGCGTCGCAGATCGTTGAAAAACGGCCGACCCCGGAACGCACGAGCGATCTCGAACTGTTCTGAGGTCGCACCGTCAGGCGCCCTTTGCGCATGGGGGGGGGGCGATATTCCACAGGCATAGGGGTGGGGTTGCCACAGGATTGCGGGGCGAGGCGTGTGGACGTGCCTCATTGAAGCGATGTGTCGGCGCGGGGGGCTTTGCGCGCGGATATGGCGCGGTGCAAGCGATGTGCGGAGCAAACGATGTGGTGTGGCGCAGTTTTACGACGGGCTGCGGCGGGTGTCAGGTCTGTGATCGGTCTGTCGTCCCGAAAACGAATGGCGCGATTTCGGTGTCTGTTGCCGCGGCAAGTGTGAGGCGGGGAAGCGAAGAGCGCAGAACGACATCCCGGCAGATCGGCCCGGTGAAAAAGGTCTTGGTCTTTGTCCTGAAGACGGGCAGGAACAGGGGATGAAACTGATCGATTCCATCCCCTTGTCGACATTTGTGATTGCGGCGCTGACGCTGGGGCTCGCGCCTTTCGTGCCGGAGCCGCATGTCTGGGAAAAGCTGAAAATGCTCGCCTCAGGGACGCTGTCGCGCCCGATCGACATGTTCGATCTGGCGATGCACGGGCTGCCTTGGGTGTTGCTGATCGCAAAACTGCTCCACGGGGCGCGACCGGCGGAAGGCTGAGGCGTTTTTTTTGGGGGGGGGCGCCGGTGCCATGCGTGTGGGCGGATGGTGCGAGGAGGCAGGCATCCGGGTGCCATGTTTTGACAGCGGCGCACAGGACGGCGCACAGAAATCTGCATAGAACGTGCCGTGTTCCCGGGCTGTTCCTGAGAGCCGTAGCTGGCTTTGATCTAAGGAGTTGCGGTGTCCGTTCCACGCGGTGGGGAAGGGAAAGCCTCCGGCACAGGATATGCCGGAGGCTTTTGAGTTTGTGGCCACAGGCAAGCGCCGCGGTCAGGCTTTCGATACCGCATCGAGAATGCGGGCCCAGCTTCGGATGCCCTTGTGGAAATTCTTGAGCCCGTATTTCTCGTTCGGCGAGTGAATGCGGTCGTCGTCGTCCGCATAGCCCACAAGCATGGAATCGAGGCCGAGAATGGTGGTGAAGAACCCGGCGATCGGGATCGAGCCGCCCATGCCGGCAAACACCGCCTCGCGGTTCCATTCGTCCGAGAGCGCCTGACGGGCGGCTTCGAATTCCGGGCGCGCGGTGTTCATCACGGCGGCGGGGGAGCCTTCGAGATCCTGATCCCAGACGACTTTGGCGTCGACCGGAAGGCGGGATTCGACATGAGCACGCAGGTTCTTGCGCATCTTGTCCGGGTCTTGTGTGCCAACCAGACGGCAGGTGATCTTGCAATGCGCTTCCGCCGGGATCACGGTTTTCGAGCCGGGACCCTGATAGCCGCCCCAGAGCCCGTTGATTTCCAGCGTCGGACGGGCCCATTGCTGTTCGAGGGCGGAATAGCCCGCCTCGCCATGGGCGACGGTCATGCCAGCGTTGCCGAGATATTCCGCCTCGTCGAAGCCGCAGCTTTCCCATTGTGCGAGCTGTTCCGCGGGGACTTCCTCGACACCCTCATAGAAATCCTTGACGGTGACGCGGCCTTGCTCGTCATGGAAGCTCGCGACAATTTTAGAGATTTCCTTGAGAGGGTTGAGCGCCGGGCCACCGTAATGGCCGGAATGCAGATCCATCGAGGGGCCGATCAGGGTGAACTCGTCTTTCAGCATGCCGCGCAGTTGCGAGGCGATGGAAGGCACGCCCGGGGACACCATCGAGGTGTCGCAGATCAGGGCGAGATCGGCGGCAAGCTTGTCCTTGTTGGCTTCCATGAAAGGGATGAGCGAAGGCGAGCCGCTTTCCTCTTCGCCTTCGAAGAAGAAAGTGATGGTGCAGGGCAGGGTGCCATGTTCGGCGATCCAGGCGCGACAGGCCTCGACGAAGGTCATGAGCTGGCCTTTGTCGTCGGAGGCGCCGCGGCCGCGGATCACTTTTCCGGTCTCGCGCTCTTCGATGAAGGGGGCAAACGGGTCGTGGTCCCAAAGCGACAGCGGATCGACCGGCTGGACGTCATAGTGGCCGTAGAACAGAAGGTGCGGCGCACCGGACCCGATCTTGCCCCAGACCATCGGATGGCCGGGGGTGTCGCAAAGCTCGGCCTCGGCACCAAGGGATTTCAGATCGGCGACAAGCCATTCCGCGGCAGTCCTGCAATCGGCCTTATGCGCCGGATCGGTGGAGATCGAGGGGATGCGCAGGAAGGACATCAGGCGTTCGAGAGTCGGTTCGAGGGTGTCGTCGATGCGCGACAGCACCGGATCGAGACGTGTGTTCATTATCGGAAACCTTTGATCGTGCTCTGGATGTTTTGCCGCAGCTTACGCCTCTCATTCCCGGTGTCCAGTCGAGACCATGGGTTGACATAGATCATTCAGAAGGGGTTTTTAGTCATTCTAAAAGGGCCGGACAGAATAAGGCTTGTTCAGCCCTTACGGGGTTTGGTGGCGGTATTATCTTGCGAATTGTGAATATGAGTCGCAATTTTCGTTTTATGCCGCTAAAAGAGGCAGACCCGAGACGCGCGAAAGGACAAAAAGTGGACTACACGGCGAAGCTTGACGAGGCGATCCAACGTTTGCACGACGAGGGGCGCTATCGCACCTTCATCGACATCGAGCGCAAGCGCGGGCAGTTTCCGCACGCCACCTGGACCCGCCCCGATGGCACCGAGCAGCCCGTCACCGTCTGGTGCGGCAACGATTATCTCGGCATGGGGCAAAATCCCGTCGTGATCGAGGCCATGAAAGAAGCGGTGGATGCGACCGGTGCCGGGTCCGGCGGCACGCGCAACATCTCGGGCACCACGGTCTACCACAAACGTCTCGAAGCCGAACTGGCCGATTTGCATGGCAAGGAGGGCGCGCTGGTCTTTTCCTCGGCCTATATCGCAAATGATGCCACACTTTCGACGCTCCCGACCTTGTTCCCGGGGCTGATCATATATTCCGACGAGTTGAACCATGCGTCGATGATCGAAGGCATCCGCCGCAACGGTGGCGCCAAGCGGATCTTCCGCCACAACGATCTCGATCACCTGCGCGCGTTGCTGGCCGCCGACGATCCCGAGACGCCGAAACTGATCGCGTTCGAGTCGGTCTATTCGATGGACGGCGATTTCGGGCCGATCAAGGAATTGTGTGACATTGCCGACGAATTCAACGCGCTGACCTATCTCGACGAAGTGCACGCGGTGGGCATGTACGGCCCGCGCGGCGGCGGTGTGGCCGAGCGCGACGGTCTGATGGACCGGATCGACATCATCAACGGTACGCTGGGCAAGGCCTTCGGCGTGTTCGGCGGCTATATCGCGGCAAGCGCGAAAATGTGTGACGCCGTGCGCTCTTATGCGCCGGGCTTCATCTTCACGACCTCGATCCCGCCGGCGGTGGCGGCGGGTGCGGCGGCTTCCATCGCCTTCCTGAAAGGCGAGGGCGGGGTGAAACTGCGCGAAGAGCACCAGACCCAGGCGAAAATCCTCAAGACCCGGCTCAAGGGGTTGGGTCTGCCGATCACGGACAACGGCTCGCATATCGTGCCGCTGATCGTGGGCGATCCGAAGCACACGAAATTGATGTCGGACATGATGCTGGAGCAGTATGGTATCTACGTGCAGCCGGTGAACTTCCCGACCGTGCCGCGCGGCACTGAGCGCCTGCGCTTCACGCCCTCGCCGGTGCATGGTCCGAAGGAGATGGATCACCTGATCAAGGCGCTTGACGCTTTGTGGAGCCATTGTGCGCTGAATCGTGCCGAATTGGCCGGCTGAACCGCATATCTGCTGTGCGGCTGGTTTGAGCATGTGATAACACTGTTCCAAGGGGTTTCGGCGAATCGTCAGGAACCCCATCGGGACAGGATCAACTTGGGGCAGGCTCATGATCGGGCGGTGGAGCAAACCACCTGTCGAGGATACGGAACATCCTCGCGGGTTTGATGATTTCGAGTTGAAGCTCGGGGACATCATGCGTGGCGAACGCGCGACCATCGGCAAATCCCTTCTCGACGTGCAGCGCGAGCTGAAGATCAAGGCGACCTATATCGCCGCGATCGAGAACGCCGATCCTTCCGTGTTCGAAACCCAGGGTTTCATCGCAGGCTACGTGCGCTCCTATGCGCGTTATCTCGATCTCGATCCCGACTGGGCCTTTGCGCGGTTTTGTCAGGAAAGCGGTTTCGCTGTCGCCCATGGCATGTCGCCGCAGGCTTCCACGAAACGCAGCGGTCCCGCCAGGACGGCGCAGAAATCCACGGTCAGCGATCCGTTCGCCAATCCGAATGCCAGTTTCGTGCCGCGCGGGCAAAGCTTCCTGTCGCGCATCGAGCCGGGGGCGCTCGGCTCCTCGGCGGTGCTTTTCGCGCTTCTGGGCGTGATCGGCTATGGCGGTTGGACCGTGTTGCAGGAAATTCAAAAGGTCAAACTCGCCCCGGTCGATCAGGCCCCCGGCGTGATCTCCGAAGTGGCGCCCTTGGGCGGGGACCAGATGGTCGTCGCGGGCATGGACGAAAGTGTGAGCTTGGCCACGCCTTCCGCCGAAGCGCTGGATCGGCTTTACCGGCCGCAGGCCCTCGACGTGCCGGTGCTGGTGCCGCGCGACGGGCCGATTGCCTCGCTCGATCCGCGCGAAGTGGGCGCTCTGGCTGGCGAAAGTGCCGCCGCCGATCGCGAATCCATTCTCAACGATATGTCGAATCTGATCGCCGATGCCGCTCTGTCGGGCTCGGAGGATTCGCCTGTGCAGGTCACTGCGGGAGACGCGCCGCAATTGGCGCTGGTGGCGGTTCTGCCGTCTTGGGTGCGGGTGCAGGCCGCCGACGGGTCGGTGATTTTCGAGAAGATCCTCGATGCGGGCGAACGCTATGTCGTGCCCGCGATGGAACAGCCGCCCGTGCTGCGCACCGGCAATGGCGGCGGCGTCTATTTTGCGGTGAACGGTCAGGCCTATGGGCCGGTCGGTTCCTCGGGCGAGGTGGTCAAGAATGTCGCGCTCTCCGTGGCCGATGTCTCTGACGGTTATGGCCCGGTCGATCTCGCGGCCAATGACAGCGTGGCGGAGATGTTCCGCGTGGCGCAAAACGCGGAATAAGTCGCAGGGGTGTGACGTGGAAAGCCAGGTCTGACGGCTTGCCCCCCGCGACGCAGAGGCCTATCTAAGGCCAAACGCGTTTCGCAAAAGAGGCTCCCATGTCGCACAATCCCGTCCGCCCCTGGCGCAATATCGACCGCCGTGTGAGCCGCAAGATCTGGGTCGGGAACGTGCCGGTCGGGGGCGATGCGCCAATCTCCGTGCAGACCATGACCAACACGCTGACCCATGACGTCAAGGCGACGCTGGATCAGGTGATCCGCGCTGCCGAGGCCGGGGCCGACATCGTGCGCGTCTCCGTGCCGGACAAGGAAAGTTCTGCCGCGCTCAAGGAAATCTGTCGCGAAAGTCCGGTTCCGATCGTCGCCGACATCCATTTCCATTACATGCGCGGCATCGAGGCGGCGGAGGCTGGCGCGGCCTGCCTACGGATCAATCCGGGCAATATCGGCGACGAGAAGCGCGTCAAGGACGTGATCCAGGCGGCGCGGGACAACAATTGCTCGATCCGCATCGGGGTCAACGCGGGTTCTCTCGAAAAACACCTGTTGGAGAAATACGGCGAGCCGTGCCCCGACGCGATGGTCGAAAGCGGCATGGATCACATCAAGATCCTCGAAGACAACGACTTCCACAATTTCAAGATCTCGGTGAAGGCCTCCGACGTGTTCATGGCCTCTGCCGCCTATCAGCAACTGGCCGAGGCCACCGACGCGCCCATTCACCTCGGCATCACCGAGGCGGGCGGGCTGATGTCCGGCACGATCAAATCCGCCATCGGCATGGGGCAACTTCTGTGGATGGGCATCGGCGATACGCTGCGGGTGTCGCTGTCCGCCGATCCGGTCGAAGAGGTGAAGGTCGGCTATGAGATCCTCAAATCTCTCGGTCTGCGCCACCGCGGCGTGAATATCATTTCCTGTCCTTCCTGCGCGCGTCAGGGGTTTGATGTGATCAAAACAGTGGAGGAATTGGAAAAGCGGCTTGAGCATATCAAGACGCCGATGAGCCTCTCGATCATCGGTTGCGTTGTGAACGGGCCGGGCGAGGCGCTGATGACCGATGTCGGCTGGACCGGCGGGGGCGCAGGTCACGGCATGGTCTATCTCGGCGGCACTCAGTCGCATAAAATGTCAAACGACAACATGATCGAGCATATCGTCGAACAGGTGGAGAAAAAGGCCGCCGAGCTTGACGCTGCCTCCGTCGACGAGCCCGCCGAATAACTTCGGCGTTTCCTGTGCCGCCTCAAATACTCAAATAAAAACCCCGCCAAACCGGCGGGGTTTCTTGTTTCAGCACAGCATTGATAAACTCGGCGTGCCTCAGCGGTTGGCGCGGACCTCTTTGACGATTTCGACCATGCCGTCATAGGGCACATAGCCGCGCAGCATCTGGTCGCCCATGATGAATGCGGGCGTGCCGGAGATTTGCAGCGCGGTGGCGAGCTGGTGGTTCTGGGCCAGAACCGCGGTGACCCCGTCGCTGTCCATCTCGGCGATCACCTTGTCGGCGTCGATGCCGAGATCCTTGGCGAGACGGCGCAGCGCACCTTCGGAAATGTCTCCGCGGGCCTGCATCAACTCGTCATGGAGCTTGAGATAGGCCTCATCGCCTTCCACGAGTTTGGTCGCGACGGCAAAGCGCGCGGCCAGAACGGACGCGTCGCCGAGGATCGGGAATTCCTTGACGATCAGCTTGATGTTGCCGTCCTTCTCCAGAAGCGCCTGCACATCCGGGTAGGCTTTCTTGCAATAGCCGCAACGGTAGTCGGAGAACTCGACGATGACGATGTCGCCGTCCGGGTTGCCATAGACCGCATCGTTGCTGTCGTCATAGATCGGACCGGCATAGGCGGCGATCAGATCGGCATCATTGGCAACCTGTTGGTCGGCCTGGCGCTGTTGATAGACGTCGACGGCCTCCATCAGCACTTCCGGGTTGTCGAGAAGATAGGCGCGGACTTCGGCGCGGAAGGCCTCGCGCTCCGCATCCGACATGTCGGCCATGTCAAAAGCGCTTGCTGCAAGGGCGGTGGAGGCGGTGAAAAGCGCCGCGCCGCCGAGGCGGGTCAAGGCTTTGGCAAAAGGCATATCGTCTGTCTCCGTTTGAGGATCTGTTCCGTCGCATCTACCACATCCTGCGACCGGTTCCACCCTACAGTTGCGTGACCCAAGGCCGCAGCGGAGGGAGATGCAACAGGCGCGGGTGCAGGGATGCAAACCGCCTGCGCGTGATCCGCCACATTGCAATTCCCGCCGGTGGCTGGCATGGGTTGGCCGATATGAAATTCAGGAGTCCCGTCATGAAAACCTCGCAACGATCCGTGGTCGACCCTTTCATCGTGATGGATGTGATGGAGGCGGCGCGGGCGGCCGAAGAGGCGGGGCGCTCGATCATCCATATGGAGGTCGGCCAGCCCTCAACGGGCGCGCCCTCGAAAGCGCGCGCGCGGGTGGAAGAGGCGATGGAGGCCGATCCCTTGGGGTATACCGTGGCTCTGGGCCTGCCGGAGCTGCGCAAGGCGATCGCGGCGCTTTACAAGGACTGGTACGGGGTCGATCTGGATTGGCAGCGCGTGGTGATCACGCCGGGCTCCTCGGGGGCGTTCATTCTTGCCTTCACGGCGCTCTTTGATGCGGGGGCGAAAGTGGGCATGGGCGAGCCGGGCTATCCGTCCTACCGGCAGATTCTCACCGGTCTCGACATCACGCCAGTCGGCATTCCGACGAAAATGGAAAATCGTCTGCAACCGGTGCCTTCCGAGATCCCCGAAGGGCTCGACGGGCTGATCGTGGCCAGCCCCGGCAATCCCTCGGGCACGATGCTGGGCCATGAGGAGATGGGCGCGCTGATCAAGACCTGCCATGACAAGGGCATCGCTTTCATCTCCGACGAGATCTACCACGGCATCCAGTACGAGGGCCGGGCGGTCACAGCGCTTGAGCTGTCGAACGATGTCTATGTGATCAACTCGTTTTCGAAATTCTTCTCCATGACCGGCTGGCGGATCGGCTGGATGGTGGTGCCGGAGGATCATGTGCGGGTGATCGAACGCATCGCGCAGAACTTCTTTCTGTGCCCGCCGCATGCCTCGCAGGTCGCGGCTCTGGGCGCGCTGGAGTCTCGGCAGGAATGCCAGCAGATGGTCGATGTTTATGCGGAGAACCGTCGGCTGATGCTCGAGGAGCTGCCGAAGATCGGCTTCGACAAGATCGCGCCGCCGGACGGGGCCTTCTACATCTACGCCGATGTGTCGGACTATACCGATGACAGCAAGGCCTTCTGCGACGAGATTTTGGCCGAGGCGGGCGTGGCCGTCACGCCGGGGATCGATTTCGATCCGGTGCGCGGCGCGCGGATGCTGCGGTTCTCCTATGCGCGCTCGACCGAGGATATTCGCGAAGGTCTCAAACGGCTTGCCGGGTTCATGGCCGGGCGCGGTGTTTGAAACCCGTTCGTCCATTGAGCCGTCCTGCACCGGGTCGACCGATTGCGCGCCATATGCAAGCCTCTGGTGAAAACCTCCGGGGCCGGGTGTCGACGGAGCTTCACTCCGTGTCGTCGCTGCCGTAGAGGCCTTCGTAGAGCCACTCGGCGAGTCTTCTCGTATCCACACCGTCCCAACTGGGGTCGATATGCGGCTCGCCGACCTCAGCGCCACCCAGTTCGGAGAGCCGCGTCCGGAGCGGGGCGAGCGTGGCGGCCTCGACGCCTTCGCGTTCGGCGACGGCGAGCAGGTCGGCCGCCTTGTCCAGATCGCGCGTCAGGATGTCGCCTTCGATCAGCGCACGGGCGTATTCCGAGGCGGCCTCGCCATAGCCGCCCTGAATCGCCTGATCGTACAGTGCTTCCGCCTCGTCGGGGTTCTGTTCGATGCCGTAATAGCCATGCAGGTAGCTGCCCGCGAGATTGCTCTGAGCAATGGGATAGGCCTGAAGCGCGGCCATCACCATCAGGCTGTTGGTGAGCAGATCGCCGTCCGGATTGTATTGCACGCAGCTTTCGGAAAGTACCATCCAGCGCAGCGCGATCATTGCGGGGGCGTTCGCCTCCTGAATCGCGGCGGTGATAAGCCTGTCGAAATCGCTGTCGTCAGCGCTGCCGACACAGGCGGCATCGGCGATCTCGTTGTAGAAATCGCGGTCGTCCTGCCAGTAGGACGGCAGCGGATCTGCCAGCGCGGGCAGGGAGAGCATGGCGGTGAGGGCGGTCAGAACGGGCAGGCGCATGGTCGGCTCCCTTGTCATTTGCGCAAAGCCTGCGATGCAACGTCCACGGGGTCAACTGTTTGAGGGCTATCTGGGGTGCTTCACATGTCCGTGGCTGGTTTTCGGGCACAGACATGGTATCTCTTGCACAAAATAAGTCATGAGGGCGTGATGCGGGCGTTGGTTTTGAAATTCATTCTGGCTCTGCTTCTGATCGGCGGCGTTCTGGCCGCACGGGCGGAGGCGCAGGAGCCGCCGGGCGGGCTGACCGCGCTGGCACGGGCCGACAGCAGTGCCTCGGCGCTGGTCGATCAGGGCGACAGTCTCGAGATGATGCTGCGGCTGAGCCAGCCGGTGCCGTTTCGCATCTTCACGCTCGACGATCCGCGCCGCATGGTGGTGGATTTCTCCGAAGTGGACTGGACCGGATTCGACACCGAAGCGTTCGACACGGCCGAAGGGGTGAGCGGGCTGCGGGTCGGGGGCTTCACTCCGGGCTGGTCGCGGATGGTGCTCGATCTCGCGAATCCCTATGCGCTTGTGCATGCCGAGATGAGCCGTGATGACAAGGGCGCGGTGCTGACGCTCAATCTCGATCCGACGGCCTCCGATGAATTCGCTCTGGGCGCGGGCACGCCGCCGGATGCGCAACTGGTGCGGCCCTCTGCGCAAGAGACAGGCGATGCGGCGGCAAAAACCGCCCCTCTGCGCAGGTTCGGCGATGGACCGCTGCGAGTGGTGATCGACCCCGGTCATGGCGGCATCGACCCGGGGGCAGAGCGTGACGGGGAGCGGGAAAAGGACCTGATGCTGACCTTCGGGCGCGAGTTGCAGGATGTGCTGAACCGCGCCGGGGGCTTTGACGTGGTGATGACGCGGACGGAGGATGTCTTCGTGCCGCTGGAAACCCGGCTGACGCTGGCACGGGAGGCGGGGGCGGATGTCTTCCTGTCGCTCCATGCCGATGCGATTGCCGAGGGGCGCGCCGAGGGGGCGACGATCTATACGCTGGCGGAGCGCGCTTCCGATGCCGCCTCGCAGAAGCTTGCGGAACGCCACGACCGGGCGGATTTGCTGGCCGGGGTCGACCTGACGGGGCAGGACGATGTGATCGCCACCGTGCTGATGGACATGGCGCGGACCGAGACCATGCCGCGCACGGATCGGCTGGCGGACAGTCTGGTGAAATACCTCGACGAGAGCGTCGGCATGCACAAACGTCCGCGTCTGGAGGCCGGGTTTTCGGTGCTCAAGGCGCCGGACATGCCTTCGGTGCTGATCGAGCTGGGCTTCCTGTCCTCGGCCAAGGATCGGGCGAAGCTCAAGGATCAGGCCTGGCGGACGAAAGCGGCCTGGGCCATTCGCGATGCCTTGCTGGCATGGGAAGAGGAAGAGGTGTCGCTTCGGGACAGGTTGCGGAAATAAATGCCCCGGAGGCACAGGGAACCTCCGGGACGGGGACAGGGCGATCATACCGGTGACATCAGAACCGATCCCTGTCCGGCTGTGCGACGGCGCTTAATGCGCCATCATGTCCTTTGCGACCTGCGCTGCGCTCAGATCGGCCGGGTAATAGGTCGGCCAGTTGGTCAGCTCTTCGAGCACGGCGGCGCGGTCGTTGCCCCAGTAGAGGTGATAGTGATCGGCCTTTGACGGGAAAATCCGGT
Source organism: Celeribacter ethanolicus (assembly GCF_002407265.1). Classification (NCBI taxonomy): domain Bacteria; kingdom Pseudomonadati; phylum Pseudomonadota; class Alphaproteobacteria; order Rhodobacterales; family Roseobacteraceae; genus Celeribacter; species Celeribacter ethanolicus. The sequence goes on along the minus strand of NZ_CP022196.1, from coordinate 993,544 downwards.
GGTCGCTGAACTGGATATACTGCGGCGCTTCCGCATCGCCCGCGATCTTTTCAAAGATGAAGCGCACGCCGCGATTGCCCTTGGAATAGGTCAGGATCTCGTAGCCGTCGCTTTCGTATTGCGCACGGGTGGCGGAAGCGCCGCGATGGAAGGTCACGGTGTCGCCGTCGATCTCGATCTTGTCCACATCGGTGGCATAGCCCGTGGTGTAATAGGCGGTGTACTCTGCGGCACTCTTGTCGCCATGCTCGGCCTTATGGGCCATGACCGCATCGAGTTTGCCCTCGGTCAGCAGCGGATAGACGGATTGCCAGTCGCCGGCCCAGTCGGACAGCGGGCGATCCTCGACCTGAGCGTCTTCGAAATAGCCATTGTAGATCTGTTCGTCGTGATCATGCGCGTGGGCGCTGTGATCGTGGGCTTGAGCCGGGGCGAAGGACAGGGCTGCCGACAGGGTGCTCGCAAAGGCCAGAGCGATGGTGGTCTTGTGCATTGGGGTCTTTCCTTGGTCTTGGTGACAGATTTTGATACGTGATAACATAACAAAACCTCCCTAAAGAGATGCCGACAGCGACGCAAGAGAGAAACAGCGGGACACGCTTGGCAACGCATCCCGGCTTAAAGCGTTCCGCCAAAACCCGAGACACAGCTTTTGGCGGAACGCAGTACGAGATATAAGCGTTTCACATGCCTCGCCTTTGTCTGATGTCTCTGGTCAAAGGCGTGAGCTTTAATCGAGGTATTTGCTCTTCTGGTGCGGCGTTCAGTTCCGGGTGCTGATAACAGACCGCGCCGATCATGCAGCCGACATTGTGAAGCCGCGTTATTTGGCTTTCGATCAGGGTATTCTCTGCGCCCAATTTCACGTGCCAGTACTGTTCCATGAAATTGAGCAGGCTCTGGTAAAAGTCGAAGAACTGGTAGTCACGCGTTGTGAGGATCACGGCTTCGGCGGCGCTATATTTCAGCGGGTCTCCGGGCAGGCCCCGCGGCCCTTTACACCGCCCATGTTCCAGAAAAACCAGCGGCGTTTGGTCGGGGGGGATACTGGCGCAGCGCGCGATATACCCGGCGAAATCCTCGTAAGACACCGCAATTCTGAGCGCGGTACAGTTTGCTGCGGTAAACTTTTCCGCCTGTGTCGGGCAGGTCAGCTCCGTCAGATTTTCCGCCCCAAGGGCGTTTGGAACCACCATCGCAGACAGGGAAAATATTCAACCTTGGGGATAGGGCAAGAAGGAGCCGGCAAACCTGCGCGGCGTTTCCGTGTCCTCTAGCCGGTTTTCCGCGCCAGCCAGACCGAATGCCCGGTGCAACCGGGGTCTTCAGGGGTGAAGGCGATGACCTCGATCCCCTGATCGGCCATCAGACGGCGGTACTCGTCGGGCGACAGGGACGCGTGATAGACGGTCTCGTGTTCGACGCTGCCGATTGCCTCGCCCGCGTCGGGACCGGTGGTGAACAGCAATGTGCCGCGCGGGGTCAGGTGCCGGGCGAAGGTGGCAAACATGGCGCGCTGATCTTCGGCTGCGAGATGAAAGAAACTGTCCCATGCGATCACCGCATCGAAGCTCTCGCCCAGATCGAGCCCGCGCATGTCGGCCCGGATCGCCCGGGCCTTCGGCAGGTTCTGCTGAAACAGCGCCACCATGGCGGCGGCCCCGTCCACCCCGGTCACTTCACAGCGCCGGTCCGAGAGATATTGCGCAATCGGGCGCCCCGACCCGCAGCCGAGATCGAGCACATGGCGCTTGCCACCGGTCTGGGGGGTGTAACCCAGCATCCGGTCGAGCCAGGGCCGCTCAAACAGGGTCTTCGCGCGCGCCAGATCGAAAGCGCGGGCCTGACGTTCATAGGTGGGAAGGATGTCTTCGGGTTTCATGCCCCCGGACATAGGCCCGTGCGCACAGGGCGGCAAGGGGACGGCAAGCGGCGCCGTTCACGGGCGGCGTCTTTCTGCTCACAATTGCGCGCGATCCGGCCGGGGATGTTTTGACCATCGCGTCGACCCTGTATAAGGAGGGGCAGGTATGTGCCGGGGACGCGAGTCAGCCGGGCGCACGGGTGTGGGAACGATTGCAGGAAACCTCAGTGCTCAGATTCATCCTTTCTTTCTTCGGGACGATTTTTTCGTGGATCACCACGGGGCTGTTCCTTGTGGCCATCGTCATCGGTGGCATCTTCTGGATGTACGGGCGCGATCTGCCGAACCACGAGGCGCTGGCGCAGTATCAGCCGCCGACGATCTCCCGCATCTATTCGGGCGAGGGCCGGATCATCGACGAGTTCGCCAAGGAACGCCGCCTCTATACCCCGCCGGAGGAAATCCCCGATCTGGTGAAGAACGCCTTCATCTCGGCGGAGGACAAGAATTTCTACAAACACCACGGTTATGACCTGCGCGGCATGGCCTCGGCGGCGCTGACGGCGGCCAGGGGCGGGCCGCTTCGGGGCGCGTCCACCATCACCCAGCAGGTGATGAAGAACTTTCTTCTCGACGGATCGCGATCTGCGGAACGTAAGATCAAGGAGCTGATCCTGGCCACCCGTCTGGAACAGACCCTGACCAAGGACCAGATCCTCGGGCTGTATCTCAACGAGATCGACCTCGGCGTGCGCTCTTTCGGGGTGACGGCGGCAGCGCAGAGCTATTTCAACAAATCGCTCTCCGAGCTGGCTCCGGAAGAGGCGGCCTTCCTCGCGATCCACCCGAAAGCGCCCTATTCCTACAACCCGGCCAAGAACTATGACGGCGCGCTGGAACGGCGCAACTATGTGCTGCGCGAGATGTATGAAAACGGCTACCTGAGCCAGGAAGACTACGAAACCGCGCGGGCCAAGCCGATCAAAACGGTACAGACTGGCGATTACCCGTCCTATCGCGAAAGCCTGCCGCCGCGGGATTATTTCACCGACGAGATCCGCCGTCAGTTGTCGAAAGACTTCGGCGAAGAGGAATTCTTCGAAGGGGGCCTGTCGATCCGCGCCACCATGGACCCGGAGATGCAGACGGTGGCGGCGCATTCGCTGCAACGCCGTCTCGAAGAGCTCGACCGCTCGCGCGGGAGCTGGCACGGCACGGGCAAAACCATCGACCCCGCCACGCTCGACACGGACGCATGGCTGGCGGCGCTTGGCGCACTTCAGGTGGCGCGGGACATCTCGCTTGATGGCACATGGTATGTGGGGGCGGTGAACGAGATCGGCGATGCCTCCATGACGGTCATGGTCGAGGACGGGATCGGCGAGGTCACCGTGCCGCGCGAGGACATCAAGTGGATCAAGGGCAGTTTCCGGGACAATTTCACCCGGGGCGACGTGGTGCACATCCGGCGTATGACCACGGGCAACGATGGCGAAGGCGATCTGATCCGCTGGAGCCTGCGGCAGGTGCCGGAGGTCGAGGGCGCCTTCGTGGCGATGGACGTCAACACGGGCCGCGTGATCGCGATGCAGGGCGGGTTCTCCTATGAGCACTCCGTGTTCAACCGCGCCACCCAGGCGACGCGCCAGCCGGGCTCTTCGTTCAAGCCCTTCGTCTATGCGGCGGCGCTCGACAGCGGCTTTACCCCCGCGACGATCATTGTCGACGCGCCCATCGAGGTGAACACGCCACAGGGCGTCTGGCGGCCCAAGAACGCGTCGAACAAATTCTACGGCCCGACCCCGCTCAGAACCGGGATCGAGCAATCGCGGAACCTGATGACCATCCGTCTCGCGCAAGAGGTCGGCATGGACACGGTGGCGCGCTATGCCGAACGCTTCGGGGTCTACGATCACATGGGGCAATACCTCGCCTCCGCTCTGGGCGCCGAAGAAACCACCGTGTTCAAGATGGTCTCGGCCTATGCGATGTTCGCCAATGGCGGCGAGCGGGTCGAGCCGACGCTGGTCGACCGGGTGCAGGACCGTTACGGCCGGACGATTTACCGCCACGACGCGCGGATCTGCGAGGATTGCGACATGGCTTCGCTCGATCCCGGCGTCGCGCCGAAGATCGTGTCGAACCGCGAACGCATGATCAACGCCATCACCGCCTATCAGCTCACCTCAATGATGCAGGGCGTGGTGCAGCGCGGCACGGCGGCGGGCCGGGTCAACCTTCCGGTGCCGGTGGCGGGCAAGACCGGGACGACGAACGACGGCAAGGATGCGTGGTTCATCGGCTTCACCTCGAACATCGTGGCCGGCTGCTACATCGGCTACGACACGCCGCGGGCGATGCGCGGGGCCTCGGGCGGCGGTTATTGCGGCCCGGTGTTCAACAGCTTCATGCAGGAAGCCGTCAAGAAATACGGCGGCGGCAAGTTCAAGGTCCCGCCGGGAGGGCATTTCATCAAGATCGACCGGTTCACCGGCGCGCGCCTCTCCGACAGCGCTTCGGGGCCGAACGTGGTGGCGGAGTATTTCCGCGACGGCGAAGAACCGATCTTCGGCCTGATGTATGACGGCGGTTTCGCCATGGGCGCCGATCTGCCGCTGTTCTCGGCAGGCGAGCGCGACAGCGAAGACGGCACGCGCGAGGTCCAGACCTCGACCGGGCGGACGATCACCGTGCCGGAGAAAGCGACGATCAACTCTCTGTCGTCGGGCGGGCTGTATTAGAGCGGGTTAGGTCAGGCTGCGATTCTGTGCTATCCTCGGGGCATTGATTGAATGCCTTGAGGCCTGCCATGGAAAACGACGTCTTTTTTCAATACCTGAAACTTTTCACCGAATATGTGCCGCTCTGGGTGCTCTTGCTCGGCGGGGTTGTGATCTGGCTGATCCGCCATCCTGAAAAACTCGAAGCTCTGACACGCAACGTCGAAAGCGCCAAGATCGGCGAGTTCGAGATCAAGCTGCGGGAGGTCAAGGAAAAGCTCGAAACCACCCAGGCGCAGGTCGAGGAACTGGAAGCGGAAAACACGCGGCTGACCAGCTTGTACAACGATTTCGATGCGAATGCCGGGGCGGATGTGCTTCACGCGGTTCGCCAGCAGGTTCATCACCGGGCACGTGAGCTGGGCGATCTGTCGCCGGTGCGCGAGGGCTTGCGCCCCGGTGCCGAACCGGAAGAGATTTTCGTCGCCGCCGAGATGCTGCGCGAGCGGCGCGACATCGACAGTTTCGAGGCGCTGATCGACTGCATCGCGCGGATCGCCGCAGATCCGATGCTGGAGGGGCTACGTTATCAGACGGTCTGGAGCCTTGCCTCGGCGGTGCACAAGACCGTGCTGTCGGATGTCAGTCACAACACGCCGCCGCGTCTGACGGTGGACCAGCTCAAGCGCGCTCGTCATGTGATGGAAAGCCTGATGCAGAACGCCCATGTCCAGGAGGACCGCCCGGATGCGCCGCAGGCGGGGATCCGGGGACCGGCGCAATTCGCTCTGAACTGGATCGAGAAGGGGTTGAAAAAGCACGAGCGTGCGGGAGGAGCCGTTTTTGAGTAATCTGTGATCGCGCCGGGCTTTGTCCGGGTCTTGTGTCTCGACCGTTTGCCGCGTATCTCTCTGCAAACTTTCGAAGACCGACAGGTGAACCCGTGCGCGCTGAAATCCAGAATACCGTGGCCAAGATCGAGAAATCCGTGGCGTTGCTCAAGCAGCGGATGGATTGGGAGACCGCGCCGCACCGGCTCGAAGAATTCAACGCCATGATCGAGGACCCGACGCTGTGGGATGACCCGGCGCGGGCGCAGAAGCTCATGCGCGATCGTCAGATGCTGATGGATGCGGTCAAGACCGCGACCTCGATCGAGACGGAGATGACCGACAATATCGAGCTCATCGAACTGGGCGAGATGGAAGAGGACGAGGAAGTCGTCGCGGATGCCGAAAACGCGCTTAAGGCGCTGGCCGAGACCGCCGCCGAGAAGGAGCTTGAGGCTCTGCTCGATGGTGAGGCCGACGGCAACGACACCTTCCTCGAGATCAACGCCGGTGCGGGTGGCACGGAGGCCTGCGACTGGGCCTCGATGCTGCAACGCATGTATGTGCGTTGGGCGGAGAAGAAAGGCTACACGGTCGAGCTTCAGTTCGAAGAGGCGGGAGCCGAGGCCGGGATCAAATCCTGTGGCTATAAAATCTCCGGGCCCAACGCCTATGGCTGGCTCAAGTCCGAGAGCGGCGTGCACCGTCTGGTGCGCATTTCGCCCTTCGGCAAGGGCACGCGCGAGACGTCGTTTGCCTCCGTCTGGGTCTATCCGGTGGTCGACGACAATATCGAGATCGAGGTGAACCCCGCCGACATCCGCATCGACACCTATCGCTCCTCAGGCGCGGGCGGTCAGCACGTCAACACGACGGACTCGGCGGTGCGGATCACCCACCATCCAACCGGCATCGTGGTGACCTCCTCCGAGAAGTCGCAGCACCAGAACCGCGACATCGCCATGAAGGCGCTGAAATCCCGGCTCTATCAACTGGAGCTTGAGAAACGCTCGGCCGCGATCAACGAGGCGCATGAAAACAAAGGCTCGGCGGGCTGGGGCAACCAGATCCGCTCCTATGTGCTTCAGCCCTACCAGATGGTGAAAGACCTGCGCACCAATTACGAGACCTCGGACACTCAGGGCGTGCTCGACGGTGACCTCGATAAATTCATGGCGGCGACGCTCGCGATGGATGTGGCCGGGAAATCCCGCGCCGACGCGCAGGGCGAATAAGCCCCAAACGATCAGGCGTCAGTCGGTGAGAACGTCCACCGCCGCCTCCCGTTGCGGCGAGGCGGGGGCGCGGCCTTGTTGCAGTTTCAGCATGTGGAAGGTGATCCGCCAGAGGTGATAACTCACCCGGAGGAGCCAGCGCATCGCGTCGAGCCGGAGCCCCATCTCCTCGGCGGAGAGGCCTCGTCCGGGTGTTTGCTCCATGGTGTGGAGGCGGAAAATCTCCCGCTGGTTTTGCATCAGATGGCGCAGGCGCTTGAACCGGCTTTCCGAGGCGCTGAGGCCTTCATCTCTGCCGGTTTGCGCCACGCATAGCGCCAGCACCCGGGCCAGACGGCTGAGGCGGCGATCCCGCGCCAGGGCTGCGATGCGACTGTCCTGGGTGCAGCGGAACTGCAACCGGCTCAGGTGGTCGAGCACATGCAGGATCGTGGCGCGTTGCGCGATGCGGGCCGGATCATCGGTGGCGGCAATCCCTTCGACATAGGCGCGCAGCTCGGTGATCGCCTCGCGCAATTGGCGCAGATGGGCGGCCTCGTCGCGGCTCATCTCCGGATGCAGGATGCGGCGGGACAGACAGTTGAAATGCGCCCGCGCCAGCATGTCGAGGGTCGTGGCGGCGGCATCGTAGGCGAGGTTCGGATCGGCCAGCAATTCCTTGCCCAGAGCGCCGGTCAGCACCGTGCCGCGGTCGCGCACGATCCATGTCACCAGCCGCGCGAAAGGTGTGGTGAAGGGCAGGATCAGCAGCACGCCCAGAAGGTTGAACCCGGTGTGAAAGGCCACGAGCGCGATCTGCGGATCGACGGGCACGGAGGGCAGGGCGATCAGCGTGCTATAAGGTGTGAGCAGGAAAAACGCCATGGTCGCGGTCAGCAGGTTGTAGATCACATGCGACAACCCGGTGCGCCGCGCCGCCGTGGAACCGCCCAAGGTGGCGAGCGCTGCGGTCACGGTGGTGCCGACATCCATGCCGATCACCAGCGCCAGCGCTTGTGGCAGGTTGATCGCCCCGGCGCCCAGCACGGCAAGGGCGGTGGCGACACCCGCACTTGAGGATTGCGTGACGATGGTGATGGCCATGCCGATGCCAATCAGGGCGAGGCGTCCAAAGATCGTGTCGCGGGGGAAATCCTCGGGTGTGATCAGCCCTTCGAAACCGCTGAGGCTCGATTTCATCACGTCGATGCCGAGGAACAGAAGCGCAAAGCCCGCGAGTGCAAGCCCGGCGAATTTGAGGCGCGGCCCGCCGAACATCCGGGCCAGCGCGCCGAGGAACACCAAGGGCAGGGTGATCTGGCCCAAATCCATCTTGAACCCCAGCACGGCGGTGATCCAACCCGTGATGGTGGTGCCGATATTGGCGCCGAAGATGATGCCGAGCGCCTGTGGAAAGGTCAGAAGCCCGGCGCTGACGAAGCCGACGGCGGTCACGGTTGTGGCGCTTGAGGACTGGATCAGCGCGGTCGTCACGGCCCCGGTGGCCGCACCGCTCAGGGGCGTGCGGGTGAAATGCGCCAGGGCATGGCGCAACGCCGGGCCGCCCAGCTCGCGAAGCCCTTCGGTGAGCCAGATCATGCCGAACAGGAAAAGGCCGACACCGCCAAGTGCGTTTACGATATCTGCAAACATGATGTTTATGACGCTTTCACAAGGGGTTCACGACGAGAGTTCGATGAACGATAGCATAGGCTCAGTCCGGTCGGGGAGCCTTGATCTGGGGCATTGGGGCACAGAGCGGGGCTTCACGAGCCTGTGACCGGACGGTGTGTGACAAACTCACCGACAGAGCCGTGAGCGCTCGCATACAAAGGTCGACAAGCGGGAAACCCGCAAGAAAAAAGGATACGCACATATGACGAAGCTCTTTGGGGCCGAAAGGCCCGATCCTGCTCTTCGTTCGGGAGGAGCAAACTGATGACCGAGATCACTGCAACGGAGTTCACCCCCTGGGTCTCGCTGTTTGGGGGTATGCTGATCGGCACGGCCGCGGTGCTTCTGATGGCATTCCAAGGCCGGATTTTCGGTGCGACGGGCATTTTGGCAGGGTTTCTGACCCCGGCGAATTCGTCGGACTGGGCTTGGCGGGCGGTGCTTTTGGCGGGGATGATGACCGGGCCTTTGGCGTTCATGCTTTTTACCGGGCATATGCCCGAGGTCGAGGTGCCGGTGTCGAAACTGGCGCTGATCGTCGGCGGGTTCATCGTCGGCATCGGTGTGACCTATGGCTCCGGCTGTACCTCCGGGCACGGGGTCTGCGGCATGTCGCGCCTGTCGCCGCGCTCGATCGTGGCGACGCTGTCCTTCATGGCCTCCACGGCGGTGACGGTGTTCATCATCCGCCATGTGCTGGGAGGGGCGTGAGATGAAACTGATCCTGACCTATGTCATCGGCCTGATCTTTGGCCTCGGCATTTCCATGTCTGGCATGGCGAACCCCGCAAAAGTCCTTAATTTCTTTGACTTTTTTGGGGTCTGGGACCCGTCCCTGATGTTCGTGATGGGCGGCGCGGTGACGGTGAGCTTCTTTGGCTACCGCTGGCTGTTCAAACGCTATGAAACCCCTGCGTTCGAGCCGAAATTCATCGTGCCGACTTCGCGGACCATCGACGCGAAACTGGTGGGCGGATCGCTTGTCTTCGGCGTCGGCTGGGGCATCGCGGGGTTCTGTCCGGGCGGCGCGCTTCCGGCGCTCGGCACCACGGACCCGAATGTCTGGGTGTTCTTCGGCGCACTTGTCGCAGGGATTTTCGCCGCGAAATTTGTCATGAAGCAAACCGCAAACCGCAGCCTGAAACGGGCATAACACCCGGTCGGCAAAGCGTCGGACTTGTGTCGGACTTCCGTCGGGCACAGGTCGAAAAAAACAGAAAGGCTTCGGCATGCCAAAACGCGCCGCCGAAGCCGCAACAGTTGAAGAGGAGAAACCCATGGGTTCCAACTACCCCGTCGACATGTCGGTCAAACCCGACGTCAAAGCCTTTTTCGATCCGGAGACCTGGACGATTTCCTACGTGGTCAAAGACCCGAACTCGGACGCCTGCGCCGTTGTCGACAGCGTCATGGACATCGACTATGCCGCCGGGCGCATCACCTATAAGAGCGCCGACGAGATCATCGCCTATATCAAAGAACAGGGGCTCAAGCTCGAGTGGCTGATCGAGACCCATGTCCATGCCGACCACCTCTCGGCCGCGCCCTATATCCAGGACGCGCTTGGCGGCAAGATCGGCATCGGAGAGCATATCGTCACGGTGCAGGAAACCTTTGGCAAGGTGTTCAACGAAGGCACCGAGTTCCAGCGTGACGGCTCGCAGTTCGACCGGCTGTTCAAGGATGGCGACACCTACACCGTCGGCACGATGCACTGTTTCGCGATGCACACACCGGGTCATACGCCCGCTTGCATGGTGCATGTGATGGGCGATGCGACCTTCACCGGCGACACGCTGTTCATGCCCGATGGCGGCTCGGCGCGGGCCGACTTCCCCGGTGGCGACGCCGGTGTGCTCTATGACTCGATCCAGAAGGTTCTGGCCCTGCCGGACGACATGCGCCTGTTCATGTGCCACGACTATGGCCCGAACGGTCGCGACATCGCGTGGGAAACCACGGTGGGGGCCGAGAAGGAACACAACATCCACGTCGGTGGCGGCAAATCGAAAGACGATTTCGTCAAGTTCCGCACCGAACGCGATGCGCAGCTTGCGATGCCGCGGCTGATTATTCCGTCTTTGCAGGTGAATATGCGCGCCGGTGAATTGCCGCCGCCGGATCAGGACGGTAAGACTTTCCTCAAAGTTCCGGTGAACGGCCTCTGAGACGTCTTTTGACGTGGGGCCAAACCGGCCCCACGCACAGGAGACGCGACAATGGATTTCAACAAGATCAACGACCAGCTCACGGTCAGCAGCCAGATCACCCCGGAAGAGGTCGCAATCCTCAAGGAGAAGGGCTTCAAGACGCTGATCTGCAATCGCCCGGATATGGAAGTCGATCCGGGGTTCGAGTCCGAGATCATGGAGAAAGCGGCGCTCGAGGCGGGGTTGAACTTTGCCTATCTGCCGATCTTCCCCGGCCAGTTCCCGGAAGAGCTGATCGAGGAAACCGCCCGCATCCTCAGCGAGGAAGCCGGGCCGGTCTATGCTTATTGCCGCTCGGGCACGCGCTCGACGACCGCCTGGGCTCTGGCACAATCGGGCCGGATGGACCCGGAGGAGATCATCTCCCAGGCGGCGGGTGCGGGCTATGACATGCGGGGGTTGCGCCCCTATCTGGCGGGATAACGCGCGCTGTTCGTGCGTCGTCCTGCCGTCACAACGGTTTTCGGGACGACCGCCTGAGGGGGGCGAACCGTCCCCCAAAAAGGAGACGCACGAATGGAAATCAAGAAGATCACGGACGGCCTGTCGGTCTCCGGTCAGATCCAGCCCGAGGACATGGAAAAGCTCAAGCGCCGCGGTTTCCGCGCGGTGGTGTGCAACCGTCCGGATGGCGAAGCGGCCGACCAGCCGACCCATGAGGAGATGGAACAGGCGGCGAAGGTCGCGGGGCTCGAATTCCTCTACCTGCCGGTGACGCCGGGCATGGTGACCGAAGAGACCGCCACCGCGTTTCGTCAGGCGCTGACCGAACTGCCGGGGCCGGTGTTCGGGTTTTGCCGCACGGGCACGCGGACGACGACGCTGTGGTCTCTGGCGATGGCCAAGGAGAAATCCGTGGTCGACATTCTCGCGGCCACCAAGGCTGCGGGCTATGACATGACCGGCGTGGCGCGTCGGATCGCGAACGGCGGCGTGACCCCGACCGACTCTGTGGAAGATGCCAAGCATGACGTGGTGATCGTCGGCGGCGGTGCGGCGGGCGTGGCCGTGGCGGCCTCGCTGAAGTCGCGCAAGCCCGATCTCGACATCGCGATCATCGACCCGGCGGATATTCATTATTACCAACCGGGCTGGACCATGGTCGGCGCGGGCGTGTTCGAACCGGCGACCACGGCGAAGACCATGGGCTCGCTGATCCCGCGCGGGGTGCATTGGCTCAAATCCGCAGTCGCTGCCTTTGAGCCGAAGAACAACGCGGTCATTCTCGATGGCTGCCGGGTTGTGAAATACGACCGGTTGATCGTCTGTCCGGGTCTGAAACTCGATTGGGACAAGATCGAAGGCCTCGTGGAGACGCTCGGCAAGAACGGCGTGACCTCGAACTATCGTTATGACCTTGCGCCCTACACCTGGGAGCTGGTGAAGGGGCTGAAGGGCGGCAAGGCCGTGTTCACCCAACCGCCGATGCCGATCAAATGCGCCGGTGCGCCGCAAAAGGCGATGTACCTGTCGGCGCATAACTGGGAACAGGCGGGGGTTCTGAAGAACATCGACATCCAGTTCATGAACGCGGGCGGGGTGCTGTTTGGCGTGAAGGATTACGTGCCTGCGCTGGAGAAATACGTCGAGCGCTACGGGGCGAACCTGAATTTCTTCCACAATCTGAAATCCATCGACGGCCCGGCGAAAAAGGCGACCTTTACGGTCTCGAAGCCGGACAGCGAACCGACGGAAGTGACGGTCGATTTCGACATGATCCATGTGGTGCCGCCGCAGTCTGCGCCGGATTTCATCAAGGTGTCGCCGCTCTCGGATGCCGCCGGGTGGGTCGATGTGGATCAGGTCACGCTGCGCCACAAGGAATATGACAACATCTGGTCTCTGGGCGATGTGATGAATGCGCCGAACGCGAAAACTGCCGCTGCCGCGCGGATGCAGGCGCCGATCGTGGCCGAGAATGTGGCCGCCGACATTGACGGCAAGGGGCCGCAGGCCGGGTATAACGGTTACGGTTCCTGCCCGCTGACCGTCGAGAAGGGCAAGATCGTTCTCGCGGAGTTCGGCTATGGCGGGGTGCTTTTGCCGTCCTTCCCGAAATGGGTACTCGATGGCACGAAACCGACGCGCAAGGCGTGGTTGCTCAAGGAACAGATCCTGCCGCCGATCTATTGGAAAGCGATGCTGCGCGGCAAGGAATGGATGATCAAACCGGAAAAAGTTTCGGCGAAATAATGTGAACCGGGCCGGGGGCGAAGGTGACTTCGCCCCTTGTCGCCCGCAAGACCAGAAAGGACAGGCACGCCGTGTCGTTCGATCCTCGCGTTTTCAAACGCTACCTCCCCATTCTCGACTGGGGTTCGAAATACAACGCCAACGCTTTCGCCAATGACGGCATCGCCGCGATCATCGTGACGATCATGCTGATCCCGCAGTCGCTGGCCTATGCCTTGCTTGCGGGGCTGCCGGCGGAGGCGGGGCTATATGCTTCCATCGTGCCGATCATGCTCTATACGGTGTTCGGCACCTCGCGGGCGCTGGCCGTCGGGCCGGTGGCCGTGGTGTCGCTGATGACCGCCGCCGCCGTGGGGGCCGTGGCGGAGCAGGGCACGGCGGGCTATGCCACCGCCGCCATCACGCTTGCCTTCCTGTCGGGGGCGATGCTGGTGACGCTCGGGCTGTTCCGGCTCGGGTTTCTGGCGAATTTCCTGTCGCACCCGGTGATCGCGGGCTTTATCACCGCGTCTGGCGTGCTGATCGCGGCCTCGCAGCTCAAACATATCCTCGGCGTCAGTGCTGGCGGGCATACGCTCGTTCACTTGCTCGAAAGCCTCTGGACCCATCTGAGCGAGATCAACTGGATCACGCTGGTGATCGGGGTGCTGGCGACCGCCTTCCTGTTCTGGGTGCGCAAGGGGCTCAAACCGCTTCTGCGCAAAGCGGGTCTCGGTCCGCGTCTGGCCGATGTGGTGACCAAGGCGGGGCCGGTGGCCGCCGTGGTGGTGACGACGCTGGTCGTCGGTGTGTTCCGCCTCGATCAACACGGCGTGCGGATCGTCGGCGAGGTGCCGCAGAGCCTGCCGCCCTTCACCTGGCCGATCAGTTCGCTGGCGCTGCTGAAGCAACTGTTCATTCCGGCGCTGCTGATCTCGATCATCGGGTTCGTGGAATCCATTTCGGTCGCGCAAACGCTCGCGGCCAAGAAACGTCAGCGGGTCGATCCCGATCAGGAATTGATCGGTCTGGGCGCGGCCAACCTCGGTGCCGCGTTCACCGGTGGTTTCCCGGTGACGGGCGGGTTCTCGCGCTCGGTCGTGAACTTCGACGCGGGCGCGGAAACCCCGGCAGCGGGGGCGTTCACCGCCGTCGGTCTCGCCATCGCAGCACTCTTCCTGACGCCGCTGATCTACTTCCTGCCGCAGGCCACGCTGGCCGCGACGATCATCGTGGCTGTGCTGTCTCTGGTGGATTTCAAAATCCTCAAGACCACATGGGGTTATTCGAAAGCCGATTTCACCGCCGTGCTCGCGACTATCGTTCTGACGCTGATCTCCGGCGTCGAGGTGGGCGTGTCGGCGGGGGTGATCCTGTCCATTGCGCTGCACCTCTACAAGACCTCGAAACCGCATATCGCGGAGGTGGGTCTTGTTCCGGGCACCGAGCATTTCCGCAATATCAAGCGGCACGAGGTGCTGACCACGCCGGAGCTGGTGACCATCCGCGTCGACGAGAGCCTGTATTTCGCCAATGCGCGCTTTTTGGAGGATTACATCCTCGACCGCATGGCGGAGGACAAGGCGCTCAAACATGTGGTGCTGATGTGTACGGCGATCAACGAGATCGACAGCTCGGCGCTTGAGGCGCTGGAAGAGGTCAACAGCCGCCTTGCCGACAACGGCATCAAGTTCCACCTGTCCGAGGTCAAAGGGCCGGTGATGGATCGCCTGCAACGCTCGCATTTCCTGCATGACCTGACGGGGCAAGTGTTCCTCAGCCAGTTCGCGGCGATGAAGGCGCTGGGGGATGTGACAGGTCCGACCCCCGCAACCGACGCGGCTTAAGAGTGAAAGCGCCCTCCACTGGAGGGCGTTTTCTTTTGTGCGGTCAGGAGCGGAGAGGACGGCTTTGGGCATATTGCCCAAGCCAGACCGAGCCGAAGATCAGCGCCATGCCGATGATTTGCGGTAGGGACAGGGTCTCGTGCGCCACGAGAACGCCCAAGAGTACGGCGGTGACGGGGCTGAGAAACCCGAGCGGCGCGACGCGCTCTGGCCCGATGGTGGCGATGCCGCGAAAGAACAGGAAATAGGCCAGCGCGCCGCCGATCAGCCCGAGGAACAGAAAGCCCGAGACATTGGCGAGGCTCAGCGCGGGAAGCGGCGGGTCGATCAGGAGCGCGAGCGGCAACAGCAGCACGCCACCTGCGATCAACTGCCATGAGGTGAAGACCAGAGGCGGCACGGGCGGGGACCATTTGCGGCTCAGAACCGTGCCGGTCGCCATGGAAAGCGCTCCGATCAGCGCGGCGGTGATGCCGACGGGATCGAGGGCGGCATCGGGCGAGAGCACGAGACAGGCGACACCGATCAGCCCGGCAATTCCCGCGAGGACCGCCAGAGGCCGGATTGCATAGCCCAGCAGCAGGCGCGCGAGGATCAGAACGATCAGCGGCTGGGTTGCGCCCAAGGTGGCGGCCACCCCGCCGGGCAGGCGGTAGGCGGCGATGAACAGGCAGATGAAGAACAGGGTGAAATTGAGCCCGCCCAGGACCAGCAGTCGTGGCACCCAGTCCCAAGTCGGCAGCTTGCGCAGGATCAGGAGCAGCAAAAGCCCCGCTGGCAGGGCGCGCAAAAGCGCGACGGTGACCGGAATGCCCTGGGGCAAGAGCGTGGTGGTGACGAGATAGGTCGCGCCCCAGATCGTGGGCGCAAGGGCGGTCAGGGCGATGTCGCGGGGATGTGCGGGGTGGGGCATGTCGGGTCTTTCATTTTATCTTGACGTCAAGATAAGCCGTGAAATCTTGACGTCAAGATAAATTTCTGAGACCGTGACCGGATGGAAGATACGACACTCACACTCGACGATATTCGCGCACAATGGGCGCGGGAACGGCCCGATCTCGACACCGGGCCGATGGCGCTTTTGGGGCGCATGGCGCGACTGACGCGGTTGCTTGGTGCGGAGATGGAGGCCACTTTCGCGCGCCACGGTCTCAATCAGGCGAGCTTCGATTTGCTCGCGACGCTGCGCCGGGCGGGGTCGCCCTATGCGCTGAGTGCGGGGCAGTTGATGGCGCGGATGATGATCACATCGGGATCGGTGACCAATCGGATCAACCGGCTGGAGGCGCAGAACCTTGTCGAGCGCCGGGCGGACGAAGGGGATGCACGCAAGGCGATCGTGGCGCTGACGGAGGCGGGATTTGAGGTGATCGAGCGGGCGGTGGCGGACCATGTTGCGACGCAGAAACGGCTGACGGATCGGCTCAGTGCGGAGGAATTTTCCGCCCTCGACGGGCTTTTGCAGGGCTGGCTGGAGCGGCTTTAGACACGGGCTCTGAGGATGCGGGCGACGAGCTGGGCATGGTCGGGTTCGATCTGCCAGCTTGCGGCGACTTCCCATGCCAGGGCGGCGGTTTTCTCGGCGGCCGTGGCGGTCTCGGGCCGGGTGCGGAGCCGGTCATAGGCGCGGTGATCGACGCGGGCCTCGTCCCAGTCGATCAACGCCGGGCCTTGGGTGGTGTGGATCAGGTTGCCAGCCGTGAGATCGCCATGGATGACGCCGGTTTCACTGCCAAGCGCTTGCCACGCGGTGCGGCAAAGCGCCATGAGATCGGCGGGCAGGGCGGTAAGATCGACGTCGCCGCCGGTGGTTTCTGTAAGGAGTTCGCATGACGAACAAAATTCAGGGCGTTGCGAGAGGTTTGCCGTGGCCATGTGAAAGGCGTCGACGCGCTCGGCGATTTGCGGCAGGTTTTCGGGCTGAAACGGGCGGCCTTCGATAAAGGGTTCGCAGGTCCAGCCATCGGCGTTGAGCCGTCCGGTCCGGTCGGGGATCAGCCGGGGAGTGACAAAGCCCGCAGTCTCGGCGGCGGCGTGGACGGGGGCAAGCCAGCGCAGTTGCGCCTCCGTGCGGCGGGTGGATTTGAAGACCAGATCTTGCGCCAGCTCGGAGGTGCGGAACACGGCATTGCGATGCCCACCGCCCAAGGGTTCCAGAGGGGCGGAGATGCCCCAGAGGTGAATGGGCGGCAGCATCAGTATACCAGTCGCACGAGGCCGAGGGTCAGGATCGGGAAGGCGACGAGGATCGCCACGCGGATCAGGTCGGTGAGGACGAAGGGCAAGGTGCCCTTGAAGGTCTCGGAGATCGGGACTTCTGGGTCCAAGGCGTTGATGATGAAGAGGTTCATGCCGACAGGGGGCGTGATCAGCCCAACCTCGACGACGATCAGGACGATGACGCCGAACCAGAGGCCGAATTCGCCCGGCGGCAGGCCGAAGTCCAGCCCGGACATGATCGGGTAGAGGATCGGGATGGTGAGGAAGATCATCGAGAGGCTGTCCATGACGCAGCCGAAGGCGAGATACATCAGGAGAACGGCAGTGAGGATCAGCCAGGGCGAGAGCGTCAGCCCCTCGGCCCATCCGGCGGCGGCCATGGGCAGGCCGGAGAGGGCGAGGAAATTGTTGAACATTTTCGCGCCCAGGAGGATCAGGTAGATCATGCCGGTGGAGGATGCGGTTTCAAGAATGGCTTCGCCGATGCCGCGCCATGTGAGCGCGCCGGAGAACAACGCCACAAGCCCGGTGCCAGCCGCGCCGACGGCGGCGCCTTCGGTCGGGGTGAAAACGCCGAGATAGATGCCGCCCACGACGGCGCCGAAGATCAGGAGGACGGGCCAGACCCTGGCGAGCGCGGTGAGGCGTTCGGACCATGTGGCGGCGGCGCGAGAGGTGCAGCAATCGGGCCGGATGCGGACATAGATCGAGATGCAGATCATGTAACCGATGGCGGCGAGAAGGCCGGGGAGGAAGGCGGCGAGAAAGAGCTTGGCGATGTTTTCTTCGGCCAGCATAGCATAGACCACGAGGATCAGGGATGGCGGAATGAGGATGCCCAGCGTGCCGCCCGCCGCCAGAGAGGCGGTGGCGAGGCGGCCGGAATAGCCGTAGCGTTTGAGTTCCGGGAGGGCGGTCTTGCCCATGGTGGCGGCGGTCGCGAGCGAGCTGCCACAGATCGCGCCAAAGCCCGCGCAAGCCCCCACGGCGGCCATGGCGATGCCGCCCTTGCGATGGCCGAGCCATGTTTCTGCGGCCTTGAACAGCCCCGCCGACATGCCGCCCAGAGTGGCGAAATGGCCCATCAGCAGAAAGAGCGGGATGATCGAGAAGGAATAGGAGGAGAACTCGCCATAGGTCAGATGTTTGAGCTGGCTCAGCATCATCAGGGAGTTGCCGTTCAGGAGATAAGCTCCACCGAAGCCCACGACGGCCATGGCGACCCCGATCGGAATGCGCAGGAAGATGAGCAGGAGAAGGACGGGGAAGGACCAGAGGCCGATCTCGATGCGGCTCATGCGCGTGCCTCCCGCAGAACGAGGGCGCGGGCGGAGCGGATCACGCAGAACCCGGCGGTGATCACGGCGACGACCATGGCGGCCATGGCGGCACGATAGCCCCAGACCATCGGGATTTGCAGGATGAACGAGGTCTCGCCGTAAGTCGCCTTGTCGAGCGTGCCGAGCCAGAGCCGCCAGGAGAGCCCGGCGGTGAAGCCGAACATGAGCAGATCGCCTGCGAGATCAAGGAGGCGGTTGGGCAATGCGCCGAGCGCCGGTCGGATCAGATCGACCCGGGCATGGGCGCGGGCATATTGCGCGTAAGGCAGGGCGGTGAAAACGGCGAAGCCGATGCCAAGCTCGACCAGTTCGATGTCGCCGGGCAGTGGCCCGAGCCCGATCCCCCCGAGCGCGCGGCCCGTGACCGAGACGCAGGTGACTGCGATCACCGCGAACAATCCGAAACCACCCAGATAGGCCGTCAGCCGCGCCAACTGGCCGACCCGTTTCGACAGGATGTCATACATGAGAACTGCCCTCATTGCTGAGACGGGTTTACCGGCTGCACTTGGGCGGTCAACCGCAAAACGCCGGTGGCGAAGGGTTCAAAACGCTTTGAAAGATGTTTGACTGTCGGGTCAAAACTGGGTCTGATAGCGCCAACAGGGACCTTCTGCCGCTTTGTGCGCCCAGACGGGGTGCGGCAGAAGGGGCGCGACAGAAAACTTCAGGGAGCCACGCGCATGTCGCAGAGATCAGAACGGACTTTGGAGACAGGGTGGCGGCTGTCGGATGGTCAGGGGCATGAGATCGAGGTCTCTTTGCCCTTCGATGCGGTGTCGTCTCTGGCCGCGGCGGGGCTGATCCCGGAGCCTTATGCCGGTCGCAATGCCGAAGATTTGCGCTGGATTGCCGAGCGGGACTGGGTGCTGTCGCGGACGGTGACACTGGACGACAGGACGGTGGAGCTGGTGCTTGAGGCGCTCGACGGGGTGGTCGAGGTGCGGGTGAACGGGCAGCTTGTGCTGACGGCGGACAATGCGTTTCGCACATGGCGCGCGGACCTGTCGGAGGTTGCGCGGGAGGGGGAGAACGAGATTGAATTGCGCTTTCTCTCCGTAGTGCGGGAGGCGGCGCGGCGTCAGGCGGAACAGCCGGTCGAGGTGCCCTATCACAGGGGCAATTGCGCGATCCCCAACATCAATATGCTGCGCAAACAGCAATGCGATTTCGGCTGGGACTGGAACCCGGCCTTGGCGCCTTTTGGCGCGGGTGCTGTGAGTATTTGTCCAGCAAAGGAAACCCGGTTCGGGCGCATCGAGGTGGTGCAGGCGCATCATGACATCGAGAGCGAAAGCGTGTCGGTGACCGTGCGAACGCATGTGGTGCATGGGGACGGGGCATCCGTTGAGATGCGCTTTGCAGATCGGGTGCGCGAGGCGGTTGTCGAGGCTGGCGTGGCGGAGGCGAAGTTTTTCGTCGAGGTGCCGGAGTTCTGGTGGCCTGCGGGGCAAGGCGCGCAGAGGTTGTACGATCTGGAGGTGATTTGCGGGGCGGCTGTGGCGATGCGGCGGATCGGTCTCCGGCGGATCGAACATGTGTGCTTGCGCGACGATCGGGGGCTTGGGTTCAAGTTCCGGGTCAACGGGCGCGATGTGTTTGCCAAGGGGGCGAACTGGGTGCCCGCCGAGGCGCTGTCGGGGCGGATTGAGCGTGCGAAGGTGCGCGATTTGCTGCAATCGGCGGTGGATGCGCATATGAACATGATCCGGGTCTGGGGCGGCGGGCGTTATGAGCCGGATTGGTTCTATGACCTCTGCGATGAGCTTGGGCTGATGGTGTGGCAGGACTTTATGTTCGCCTGCAATCTCTACCCGGCGGATGCGGCGTTTCTCGACAATGTGGCGGCGGAGGTGCGGGAGCAGGTTGAGCGCCTGTCGCATCACGCCTGTCTGGCACTGTGGTGCGGCGACAATGAGATCATCGGCATGCTCGATGAACTGACCGGCGGCGGGGCGGAACGGGACCGGCATCTGGTGGCCTATGATCGGCTGAACCGGACGATTGAGACAGCGTTGAAAGAGGTCGATCCGGAGGCGAATTGGTGGCCGTCCTCGCCGTCGCGCGGGCGGCTTGATTTTGGCGATGGCTGGCATGACGGCGGTTCGGGCGACATGCATGTATGGGACGTCTGGCATGAGAACAAGCCGTTTGCGGCGTATCGGGATGTGCGTCCGCGGTTTGTGTCGGAATTCGGGTTTCAGTCCTTTCCGTCACGGGGCGTGGCGACGGAGTGGATCGGCGATCTGAACCCGTCCTCGCCCGCGATGGAAAGCCATCAGAAGAATGTGGGCGGCAACGCGCGGATCGTGACGACGATGATGCGGGAGCTTCGCCTGCCGCAGCGCATGGAGGATGTGATCTATCTGAGTCAGGTGCAGCAGGGGTTGGCGCTCAAGACCGCGATCTCCGCGTGGCGGGCGCAGAAGGGATCGTGTTGGGGCACGCTTTATTGGCAGCTCAACGACACATGGCCCTGTGCGAGTTGGTCGACGCTGGATCATGGCGGCGGATGGAAGCTGTCACATCATATGGCAGCGCGGTTTTATGCGCCGATTTCGGTGTTGGTCGTGCCCGAGGGTGAAAAGGATGTTTTCTTCATTGTCAATGACTTCGGAGAAAATGTCGATGTGACGGTGCAGGTGGCCGCCGTCGATCTGGCGGGCCGGGCGCGGCCCTTGGCGGAGGTCGAGGTGTCGGCCTGGCCGTCAAAGGCGCTGGAGCTGTTCGATCTGCCGACCGGGACGCTGAAGGACGATGAGATTTACGTCTTTACATGGCAGTATGAAGGCGGCGCCGGAGGGGATTTCTATGCTCCGAAGGCATGGAAGGAATATGACCTTTGCGACCCAAGAATTTCGATGAATATCAAAGAGACGGAAGGCGAAGTTGAGATTGCGTTGGAGGCGAAAGCGCTCGCGCCCTTCGTGGCGCTTGAGGCCGATGGGCCGGGGCGGTTTTCGGCCAATGCGGTGACCCTGTTGCCGGGGATGCCTGTAACCATCAGGTTTGTGCCGGAAAAGATTGGAAAACCTGTGAATTTCATCTTGAGAGACCTGTATTCCGCAACCATGGGAGGCACGCTGTGAAACGCTCGACCGTCAATGAGATCATCCGCGAGGCGGATGCGTTTATGAAGTCTTTCGGCTTTGTCCTGCCGCCCTTTGCCTATCTGACGCCGGAGGCGTTGCAGGCGCATGTGGCGGGCGGTGGTGCGGTGATCCGGGATCACATGATGGGCTGGGACATCACGGATTACGGTCAGGGGGATTTCGAACATCTCGGGCTGTTTCTGTTCACGCTCAGGAACGGTAATGCGGCGAATGTGGCGCGAGGCATGGGGCCGCTCTATGCGGAGAAATTGCTGATTTCGGAGGAGAACCAGATCAGCCCGATGCATCACCACATCAAGAAGACTGAGGACATCATCAACCGCGGTGGCGGGACGCTGGTGTTGGAGCTTTGGACCCGGTCTGACGACGGCGGCTTCGATGAAACCGCGCCGGTTGAGGTGCTGACCGACGGTCAGGTGCGGCGCTTGAAGCCCGGCGAACATCTGGCGCTGGCGCCCGGCGAGAGCGTGACGCTGGAGCCGTGGCACTGGCATGCGTTCTGGGGCGAGGGCGGAAGGGTTCTGATCGGCGAGGTGTCGAATGTGAATGACGACCGCACGGACAACATCTTTCGCGACCCCATTGGGCGGTTTTCGCAACTGGACGAAGACGCGGCCCCGCTGCACCTTTTGGTCAGCGATTACGACGACTGGCTTTGAGGGAGGATGCCATGAGCTATGTTCCGGCAGAGACGCGGTATGACAAGATGATCTACAATCGGTGTGGGCGATCCGGGCTGAAACTTCCGGTGATCTCCTTGGGGTTGTGGCACAATTTCGGCCATGACACGCCGCATCAGGTGAAGCGCGAGATCCTGCACACGGCCTTCGATCTGGGGGTGACGCATTTCGATCTGGCGAACAATTACGGCCCGCCGCCGGGCAGCGCGGAAGAGGCGTTCGGCGAGATTTTGAAAAGCGATTTCAAGGGCTACCGCGATGAGATGATCATTTCCTCGAAGGCGGGGTATGAGATGTGGCCGGGGCCTTATGGCGAATGGGGATCGCGCAAATATCTTATGGCCTCCTGCGATCAATCGCTGAAACGCATGGGGGTCGAGTATGTCGACATCTTCTATTCCCACCGTTTCGATCCCGAGACGCCCTTGGAGGAAACCATGGGGACGCTCGATACGATCGTGCGGCAGGGCAAGGCGCTCTATGTCGGGATTTCGTCCTATAATGCCGAGCGGACGCGGCAGGCGGTCGCGATCCTGAACGATCTCGGCACGCCCTGCGTCATCCATCAGCCGTCGTACAATATGCTCAACCGCTGGGTGGAGCGCGACGGGTTGAAGGATACGCTCAAGGAACTTGGCGTCGGTTCCATCGCCTTTACGCCGCTGGCGCAGGGCATGCTGACGAGTAAATATCTCAAGGGCATTCCCGAAGGCTCGCGCGCCACGCAGCACAAATCGCTCGATCCGAAAATGCTGTCGGATCATGCCATTGCAAGCCTCAATGCGCTCAACGAGATCGCCGCCGCGCGGGGGCAGACGTTGGCGCAGATGGCGCTGGCCTGGGTGTTGCGCGAAGGCGGGATCACTTCGGCGCTGATCGGAGCGTCGAAACCGTCGCAGGTGGTCGATTGCGTCGGTGCGCTCGACAATCTGAGCTTTTCGGATGAGGAATTGGCCCTGATCGACAAGTATGCGGATGAGGAAAAGATCAACCTCTGGGCGATGTCCTCCGAAGGGCGCGGTGAAAAGGCGTAACCGCCTGTGATACAAGCCATTGTCGGCGCGCGCGCCTCGGTGTAGCCTTGGAGAACCATGTATCGGGAGGGTGCCATGTCGGGTTGGGTCTCGCGTCTGATGATCTACGATCTTGAGGAGGGGCAGGCCATGCCTGTTCTGGAGACCGGGCTTGAAATTGCCGCGCCGAACTGGGTGCCGGATGGCACGGCGCTCATCGTCAATGGCGATGGCAGCCTGTTCTGGGTCGAGCTGGACGACCCGGAGCTTTTGGAGATCGACACCGGGCTTTGCGTCAACGTCAACAACGATCACGGCCTGTCGCCCGATGGCGATACGCTCTATTTTACCGATCATTCCTACGGCGGCGCGGCGCGGATCTGGCGCATGGCGCTTGGCGTCGATGAGGCCGATCCTGTCGAGGTGACGGCCAAGCAACCGTCGTGGTTCCATGGCATTTCGCCGGACGGGCGGATGATCTGCTATACGGCGGTGCGCGAAGGGTTGTTCGGGATTTACACGGCGAAGGCGGATGGCTCGGGCGAGACCTGTATCATCGAGGGGGCGCATCGCTATGACGGGCCGGATTTCTCGCCCTGTGGCGAATGGATCTGGTTCAACTCGGACCGTCTGGGCGAGAGCGAGCTTTGGCGGGTGCGGGCGGATGGATCGGGGCTTGAGCGGATGACCGAGGACGCGATGGTCAACTGGTTCCCGCATCCGGGGCCGGACGGGCAGGTGGTTTATCTGGCCTATCCAGAGGGCACCATCGGCCATCCTTCGGGGTTTCAGGTTGAACTCAGGCTTTGGACTGGCAAGGACCGGTCGGTGGAAAGCCTCGTGCAACTGACCGGCGGTCAGGGGACGATGAACGTGCCGTCCTGGTCGCCGGACGGCAAGGCTTTTGCCTATGTCGAATATGCGGGCTGATCTGACGCTTTGTCTTGTTCTGCTCGGCGGGGCCGCCGGGGCGTTTGAGCTGCCCGCGCCCGTGACGGATGCCGATTACCTGCCGGTGAGCGAGGCTGAAGCCGCATTGGGCCAGCTTTTGTTCTACGATCCGATCCTGTCGGGCAACGAGAATATCTCCTGTTCGACC
The DNA here is from genome assembly GCF_002407265.1 of Celeribacter ethanolicus. Lineage (NCBI taxonomy): Bacteria > Pseudomonadati > Pseudomonadota > Alphaproteobacteria > Rhodobacterales > Roseobacteraceae > Celeribacter > Celeribacter ethanolicus. The sequence continues at coordinate 969,548 of NZ_CP022196.1, read as the reverse complement.
TGCCATCATCCGCGCTTTGGCACCTCTGACGGGCTGTCTTTGGGCATGGGCGAGGGCGGCATCGGATTGGGGCCGGATCGGGTCGCGGACCCGGCGAATGTGCCGGAGGACCGGGTGCCGCGCAACGCGCCCGCGCTTTACAATCTCGGCGCGCGCGCGTTCACCCATATGTTTCATGACGGGCGGGTCGAGCGGGTGAATGGAGCGCTGCGCGTGCCGATCGAGGACGGGTTTTTCGCCGAAGTCTCCGGCATTCTGGCGACGCAGGCGGCGTTTCCGGTGCTCTCGCCCGACGAAATGGGCGGCAATGTCAGCGAAAACCCCCTCTCGAAAGCGATCCGCATGGGGCGGTTTTCCGGCGAGGGCGGCGCGTGGGACATGATCGCCGCCAAGGTCTCGGGCATTCCGGAGTATCAGGCGCGGTTCGAGGAGGTGTACCCGGAGATCGCGGCGGGGCGGGAGATCGGCTTTGCCGATATTTCCAATGCCATCGCCGGGTTCATGGCCTTCGAATTCCGCGCCGATGACAGCGCGTTTGACCGTTTTTTGCGGGAAGAGGCGGAGCTTTCGGATCAGGCCGCAGAGGGCATGGCGCTGTTTTATGGTGAGGCGGGATGCGCCGCCTGCCATGCCGGACCGTTCCAGACCGATCACGATTTTCACGCCATGGGTCAGCCGCAGCTCGGCCCCGGCAAGACGCTGGATTTCGAACGCGGCAGCCGTGATGAAGGCCGGTTTCGCGTGACGGGCAAGGCGGAGGACCTTTATGCCTTCCGCACGCCGTCCCTGCGCAACGTGACGCTGACCGCGCCCTATGGGCACGCCGGGGCCTATCGCGATTTGCGGAGTTTCATCGTGGCCCATCTCGCGCCTGCCGACAGTCTTTTGCACTATGATCGGGCGCAGGCGATCCTGCCGGATTTGCCGGTGGAGGACTGGGAGGTTATGGAGACCGAGGCGGATGTGGCGGCGATCCTGTCGGCCATCGAGGTCGAGGATCGGACGCTGCCGGAGGCCGGGATCGACGCGCTGATGGCGTTTTTGGCGGCGCTTGAGGACGATCCGGACCGGTTGGGCATCCCGGAGCGGGTGCCCTCGGGGCTTTCTTTCGAAAAGTAAGCTCAGCGTGCCAGTTGCACCCAGCGATTGAGCCGGTCGATCCCGACCCAGTCGGTTTGAGTGCCATCCGGCCATGTCACCCGAACCCGCGCCGTTTCTGTCGCGCCAAGACCGAAATGCAGCGGCACCGCCTTGCCGGAGCCATGCGAGCCGCCGACGGTGATCTCCTGCACCTGCGTCGCCCCCTCCGTCGCGATCTCGACCACGGCCCCGACGCCGCGCGGGTTGACCCCCGGCTGCGTTAGACTGACGTCGAGCCAGTTTCCCGAAGGGGTGACGTTTTCATAAAGCTCCATCGGGCTGTCGCGGTTGACCACCACCAGATCGAGCCGCCCGTCGCCATTGAAATCCACCAGATGCGCGCCGCGGGATTTGGCGAAAGAGGCCACCCCCGCCGCAATGGAGACCTCGCGGAAGGTGCCATCGGGCTTTTGCTGCAAGAGGTTGTTCGGGTCGCGCGCGGCATTGTTGGGCATTTGCTCGACATTGCCCTTGGCGATGAACAGATCGACGCGCCCGTCGTTGTCCAGATCGCCCCAATCCGCCGCCCAGCCGGTGGACGCGCGCCCGTCATCGCCCAGGTGAGGCCGGTGCGCATAGGTGCCGATGTCGAAAGGCGCGGCCTCATAGGTGCCGCCCGGGTGGCCGAATTGCAAAAGCTGATCGCCCATCGAGGTCAGCATGACATCCGGCACCGCGTCGCCGTTGATGTCGCGCTCGGCGATGCCCATGCCCCAGAGCGAGACCCGCTCCCAGCCGTCGCTCTCATCGAGAAAGCGATTGTTCTGAAGGTCATAGACCTGCTCATAGCCGCCCTTGACGTAGTAATGCCGGTCGTTCGAGAGCCGCAGGCTCTGGACGCCGCGCGCGCCTTTGGAGATCAGGGCGGAGAGGGTGCAAAAGCCGGGGCTGAGCGGGGTTTTGTCCCAACCGTGCACGGCTGGGCGGTGCAATTCATTGCTGTCGCAGGCCTCGAACGGGCCGTTCGGGTCGTCGCGGTTGACGTAATTGCCGAAGAACAGCGTTGGGCGGTCATTGTTGCCCTCCCAACCGGCGGCAAAGGCGGTGGTCCAGCGGTCTCCGCCGTCAAAGCCCCAAGCGTCGTTTGCCACCTCGAAGCGGCAGTCGCCCATGCCTTTGAGCAAGAGATTTTCGCCCACGCGCAGCACGGCGAGATCGAGCGTGCCGTCGCTGTCGATGTCGAGCGGGTAGGCCCCGGTGACGCCGGTGATCATCGGCAGGGGGCCGGGCTCGAACCGAAGCGCGCCGCCCTGACCAGAGCGGTTGAGCATCAGGCTGGCGGGGATCGCGCCGCCCGCTGCGAAGATCTCCTGTAGGCCGTCGCCGTTGCAATCGAACACCGCCAGCCCGCCGCCGACGTAATGCTCCCAGCCGCCAGCGTAGATCTGCGCCGGAAGCGCGTCGGAGCGGTCTTGGAATTGCGGGATGGTCTGGGCTTGACCGGCGAGGGGCAGGGCGAGGGAAGCGACGAAAAAGAGGGCGCGGGTCATCCGACCAGTGTCTCCGTGGCAAATTCGAGCGCCAGCGCGCCCGCACCCCGCGCCCAGACCAGATCGCCCCAGGCGTGGATTTCCACGGGCGTGGGCGGACGGCCGGGGCGATGGGTGAGCGCGCGGGTCTCGCTCAGCACCTCTTCGGCATAGAGAAAATCGTAGCGCAAACGATCTCCGGAGAGAAGGATCAGCGCCGGATCGAACAGAGTCACCACATTGGCGAGCCCGACGGCAAGATAGCGCCCCGCGCGGGAAAAGATCGTCCGGGCCAAGGCGTTGCCCTCCTTGGCCTGTCGGTAGAGGGTTTCCAGCATCACGTCGGCGCAGGTGCTTTGATGGCCGAGGTTGAGCGCGGTGTGCGCCTCGCGCACCAAGGCGTAATCGGCGACATAGGCTTCGAGACAGCCGCGCTGACCGCAGCGACAGAGCGCGCCGTCGAGCTGCACCTTGGTGTGACCGATCTCCATGCCATGACCCATGCCGCCGCGATGCAGGCGGTGGTTGATCACAAGCCCCATGCCGACGCCATGCTCGATGGAGACCACGGCGAAGTTGTCGAGACCGCGCCCCTCGCCGAACCACAGCTCCGCGAGCGCCAGAAGGTTGGCGTCATTGTCGATCCGCACCGGCGCACCGAGGCGGGCGGTCAGCAAATCGCGGAGCGGAATGTCGGCTTCTTCCATGAAGGGGCACCACAGCACCCGACCGAGATCGAAATCGACCATGCCGGGCAGGCCGAGCGCGATGGCGTCGGGGCGGGCACCGCTGCGTCCGGCGTCTTGCAGGGCGGTCTGTACGAGCACTTCCGCCTCGGTCAGGATTTCTTCGGTGCTGCGCGCGGTGGGCGGCGCGGGCAGGGTGGCGGAGCCGAGAAGCTGACCGGCGAGATCAAGCACCACGGCGGAGTTCGAACGGTCGGAGATTTTGACCCCGACGACCATCCCGGCGCAGGGCCGGATCTTGAGGCCGACGGGCGGGCGACCGCGCCCGCCATCGCCTTCGCGGCGCGGCAGGTCGGTTTCCTCGATCAGCCCCGTGGCGATCAGGTCGGCGGCGGTTTGGGTCACGGTGGCGGGGGAAAACCCGGTCTGGCGCGACAGATCCACGCGCGGGATCGCGCCTGCGGCGCGTACCGCTTCGAAAAGCTGTTGACGTGTCGATTTGGCGCTGCTGTCCGGCGTTGGAAACAGCGGTCCGCAGCCGGTGCCTTGTGCCCGATGCTCCGGGGAGGTGTCCGAGGCGAGGTCCGTGGTCGTGGAATCGGGCGCGGCGGGCGTATCTGGCAGTCCAGTGTCGGGCATTATAGTTTACCTGTCTAATTAAATGCCGCTCTGTAGCATGAAATTTCACGGTTTTCATCTGTTTGACGATTCATTTACACCTAATTTTTCGGCAAAAGCGAGATTATTTTTTTGACAGGTGAATTAAATATGGCATGCTTTTGACATCCGGCTGCGAGTCGGGCTGTCGTTTGGTCTCTTGAGGAGGAGGGCGGCGACGGTGTGAATCTTTGGGAGGAAATTCATGCGTAAATCCATGTTGATGGCGGCCACGATTGTGGCGGCCGGTTTCACGGCGTCTGCCACGACGTCCGCCATGGCCGAAGGGCTGACGGTGGGCGTGAGCTGGTCCAACTTTCAGGAAGAGCGCTGGAAGACGGATGAGGGCGCGATCAAGGCGGCTCTTGAGGCGGCGGGCGCGACCTATGTCTCGGCGGACGCGCAATCGTCCTCGGCCAAGCAGCTTTCCGACATTGAAAGCCTGATTGCGCAGGGCGTCGATGCGCTGATCGTTCTGGCGCAGGACACCCAGGCGGTGATCCCGGCGGTGCAGATGGCCGCCGACGAGGAGATCCCGGTGATCGCCTATGACCGGCTGATCGAGGACCCGCGCGCCTATTACCTGACCTTCGACAATGTCGAGGTCGGGCGGTTGCAGGCGAAAGCGGTCTATGAGGCCCAGCCGACCGGCAATTACGTGATGATCAAGGGCTCGCCGACCGATCCGAACGCCGACTTCCTGCGCGGCGGTCAGCAAGAGGTGTTGCAGGCGGCGATTGACGCGGGCGACATCACCATTGTGGGCGAGGCCTATACCGACGCCTGGCTTCCGGCCAATGCGCAGCGCAACATGGAATCGATCCTGACCGCCAATGACAACAAGGTGGATGCGGTCGTGGCCTCGAATGACGGTACGGCGGGCGGCGCTGTGGCCGCGCTCATGGCGCAGGGCATGGCGGGCATTCCGGTCTCCGGTCAGGATGGCGATCACGCCGCCCTCAATCGTATCGCGCTTGGCACCCAGACGGTGTCGGTGTGGAAGGACTCGCGCGAGCTGGGCAAGAATGCCGCCGAGATCGCGGTTGAACTGGCAGGGGGGATGATGGCGTCCGATGTCGAGGGCACGGTCGATTTCACCACCCCGGGCGGCAAGGAGATGAAGGCCATGTTCCTCGCGCCGATCCCGATCACCCGCGACAACCTCGACGTGGTGGTGGATGCCGGTTGGATCACCAAGGACGCGCTGTGCCAGGGCGTCACGGACGGCCCGTCGCCCTGTAACTGATCCGCACTTGAACTGGGACCGAAAGACCTGCGCGGGTGTGGCCTGCGCAGGTCCTGCCGGGGAACCGGCGGGACTGAGACGCCTTTGGGAGGGGCGAAAAGGATCATGACGATGACAGATCACAGGGCAGATCAGGGAACAGGCCCGGACAGCGGCCTGCCGGCAATGCGCAAGAGCCTGTTGGGGCAACTGGAACTCGACATGCGTCTCATGGGGATGGTGGGGGCCTTCATTGCCATTGCGTTGGCCTTCAATTTCTTCACCGAGGGGCGGTTCATCACGCCGCGCAACACCTTCAATCTGACGGTTCAGACCGTGTCCGTGGCGATCATGGCGACCGGCATGGTGTTCGTCATCGTCACCCGTCATATCGACCTTTCCGTCGGCGCCGTGCTGGCCATCGCCTCTGCCATGGGCGCGATGATGCAGGCGCGCTGGCTGCCGCAAGTGATCGGTCTCGACTACGGCAATCCGATGATCGCGCCCTTGGCGATCCTGACATGCCTGGCCGTGGGCACGCTGATCGGTGCTTTCAATGGCTGGCTCATCGGCTATCAGGGCATCCCGGCCTTCATCGTCACCCTTGGGGGGCTGCTGATCTGGCGCTATGTCGGCTGGTATGTCACCGACGGCCAGACGATTGCGCCTCTGGACAAGACCTATCTCGTCCTGGGCGGGGCGGAAGGCACGCTTGGGGTGACCTTGTCCTGGATCGTTGGCGCTTTGGCCGTCGCGGCCTCTGTCTATGCGCTTTATAACGCGCGCAAGGCCAAGAAGAACCATGGTTTTCCGACGAAGCCGCTCTGGGCCGAATTCACCGTCGGTGGACTGATCGTTGCGGTGATCCTTGGCTATGTCGCCACGCTCAACGCCTATGACATTCCGACCGGCAAGCTGCGGCGCATGTTCGAAGCGCGGGGCGAGGTGCTGCCCGATGGCTATACCGAGGCCTACGGCCTGCCGGTGTCGGTCATTGTGCTGATCGTGGTGGCGATTGCCATGACGATGCTCGCCAAGAAGACGCGGCTGGGCAAATATATCTTCGCCACCGGCGGCAACCCGGATGCGGCGGAGCTGTCGGGGATCAACACCAAACTGCTGACGGTCAAGATTTTTGCGTTGATGGGGTTTCTCTGTGGCCTCTCCGCGGTGATCGCCTCCGCGCGTCTGGCGTCGCATGCCAATGACATCGGCACTTTGGACGAGCTGCGCGTGATCGCGGCGGCGGTGATCGGCGGCACGGCTTTGTCCGGCGGGATTGGCACCATTCACGGGGCGATCTTGGGCGCGCTGATCATGCAATCTCTGCAATCCGGCATGGCGATGGTGGGTGTCGATGCGCCGCTTCAGAACATCGTCGTCGGCTCGGTCCTCGTGATCGCGGTCTGGATCGACATTCAGTACCGCAAGAAACTTGGCATTAAGGTGTAAGGAGAGACGATCATGAGCAGCAATCCGAACACCGGCACGCCTCTTGTCGAATTGAAAGACATCTCCATCGCCTTCGGCGGCGTCAAGGCGGTGGATCATGTCACGATTGATCTCTATCCCGGCGAGGTCGTGGGCCTTTTGGGCCATAACGGCGCGGGCAAATCGACCCTGATCAAATGCCTCTCCGGTGCCTATCAGAAGGATGCGGGCGAGATTTTCATCAATGGAGAGAAAGCCGAGATCCGCAACACCCGCGATGCGCGGCGCTATAATGTCGAGACGATCTATCAGACGCTCGCGCTGGCGGACAATCTTGATGCCGCCTCGAACCTCTTTCTCGGCCGCGAGTTGGTGACGCCTCTGGGCTTTGTCGACGAGCCGGCGATGGAGGCCGAGACCCGCAAGATCATGGGGCGGCTCAACCCGAACTTCCAGAAGTTCAAAGTGCCGGTCTCCGCACTTTCGGGCGGTCAAAGGCAATCGGTGGCCATCGCCCGCGCGGTCTATTTCAACGCCAAGATCCTGATCATGGATGAACCCACCGCCGCGCTGGGCCCGCATGAAACCCAGATGGTCGCGGAACTGATCGAGGAGCTGAAGGCGCAGGGGCTGGGGATTTTCCTCATCGAGCACGACATTCACAACGTCATGCGGCTTTGCGACCGGGCGATGGTGATGAAGAACGGTCAGAAGGTCGGTACGGTCAACGTGGGCGAGGTCACGGACGAGGATATTCTCGGCATGATCATCATGGGGAAAAAGCCGCCGCAGGCGTATTGAACCCGGCGCATTGATAAAACGGGGCAGGTGTCCCGTTCTCAACCAACGGATGTCACATGTATATCGGACTTGATCTCGGGACCTCCGGTCTCAAAGCCCTTCTGATCGACGCGGATCAGAGCGTCATGGCGGAGGCGAATGCGGCGCTCACCAACGAGCGCCCGCAGGATGGCTGGTCGGAACAGGACCCGGCCAGTTGGCTTGCCGCCTGCGACACGGTCATGGCGGCTTTGGGCGACAAGGCGGACCTGTCGGGCGTGAAGGGCATCGGTCTGTCGGGGCAGATGCACGGCGCGACGTTGCTTGATGCCTCAGATCGGGTCTTGCGTCCCTGCATCCTGTGGAACGACACGCGGTCCTACCGCGAGGCTGCCGCGCTCGACGCCGATCCGCAGTTTCGCGCCATCACCGGCAATATCGTCTTTCCGGGCTTCACCGCACCCAAGCTTGTGTGGGTAAAACACAATGAGCCGGACACTTTCAAAGCGACCGTCAAGGTCTTGCTTCCGAAAGATTATCTGCGCCTCTACCTCACCGGAGAGTTCGTCGGTGAGATGTCCGACAGCGCTGGCACCGCCTGGTTCGACACCGCCGCACGGAATTGGTCGGATGCGCTTTTGGCGGCTACAGACATGGATCGCAGTTACATGCCGCGTCTGGTCGAGGGCTCCGAAGTTTCCGGTCAATTGCGCCCGGAACTGGCGGCCCAATGGGGCCTGTCCCCGTCTTGCGTGATCGCGGGCGGTGGCGGTGACAATGCCGCCTCGGCCATCGGGGTGGGCGTCGTCAAAGCCGGACAGGCTTTCGTGTCGCTCGGCACCTCCGGCGTGTTGTTCGCGGCCAATGACGGCTATCAGCCGGATGCGGAAACCGCCGTTCACACCTTTTGCCATGCTCTGCCGGAGACCTGGCACCAGATGGGCGTGATCCTGGCCGCGACCGATGCGCTCAACTGGTACGGTCGCTTTGTCGGCAAAGGTGCGGCGGAGCTGACGGCCAATCTGGGATCGCTCAAAGCGCCGACCAGGACACAATTCCTGCCCTATTTGGGCGGCGAACGCACGCCATTGAACGATGCCGCGATCCGGGGCGCTTTCACGGGCCTCGAACACGCGACCGACACGGCGGCGGGCACCCGCGCGGTGCTCGAAGGGGTCACCTTTGCGATCAAAGACTGCGCCGAGGCATTGGCCGCGACCGGCACCAGGATCGACCGGCTTTTGGCCGTCGGTGGCGGCTCGAAATCGCATTACTGGCTGGAGGCGATTGCCACCGCTTTGGGCGTGCCGGTGGACCTGCCGGTGGCGGGCGATTTTGGTGGCGCCTTCGGTGCCGCGCGTTTGGGCATGATGGCCACGACAGGCGGCGGTGCGGAGATCGCCACCGCGCCGCGCATCCAGGCCACCATTGACCCGATTTCCGATTTGACGGCGGCTTATGACGACGGGTTCGCCCGTTTCAAGACCGCACAACATGCACTCAAGAGGCTGACATGACAGAGTTTTTCCAGAACATCCCGAAGATCACATATGAAGGCCCGGCGAGCGACAACGAATTCGCTTTCAAACATTATAACCCCGACGAGGTGGTGATGGGCAAGCGGATGGAGGAGCATCTGCGCTTTGCCGTCGCCTATTGGCACAGCTTTGCCTATGAGGGCGGCGATCCGTTCGGCGGGCGGACCTTTGCGCGCCCGTGGTTCGGTGAGGGTATGGCGAAGGCGAAGATGAAGGCCGATGTGGCCTTCGAGATGTTCGACATCCTGCAAGCACCGTTCTTTTGCTTTCACGACGCGGATGTGCGGCCCGAAGGCGCGGATTTCGCCGAGAGCAAACGCAATCTCGAAGAGATCACCGACTATTTCGCCGAGAAGATGGAAGGTTCGAAAACCCGGCTCCTTTGGGGCACGGCAAACCTCTTTACCCACCGCCGCTTCATGGCCGGATCGGCGACCAACCCGGACCCCGAGGTGTTTGCCTACTCTGCGGCGACGATCAAGAGCTGCATGGATGCGACGATCAAGCTGGGCGGCGAAAATTACGTGCTTTGGGGCGGGCGCGAGGGTTATGAGACGCTGCTCAACACCGATCTGACGCGCGAGGCGGATCAGGCTGCGCGGATGCTGGAAATGGTGGTGGAATACAAACACAAGCGGGGTTGGAAAGGCGCCATTCTGGTGGAGCCGAAGCCGCAGGAGCCGTCGAAACACCAGTACGATTTCGACGTGGCAACGGTTTATGGCTTTCTGAAACGCTATGGCCTTGAGGGCGAGGTCAAGATGAACATCGAGCAGGGGCATGCCATCCTCGCGGGGCATTCCTTTGAGCATGAGCTGGCGCTGGCGACCTCTCTGGGGATTTTCGGCTCGATCGACATGAACCGCAACGATTACCAGTCCGGTTGGGACACCGACCAGTTCCCGAACGCGCCGCATGAGGTGGCGCTGGCCTATTACGAGGTGTTGAAAGCGGGGGGCTTCACCACCGGCGGCACCAATTTCGATGCGCGCATTCGGCGGCAATCGCTGGACCCTGAGGATTTGATTTTGGCCCATGTCGGCGGCATGGATATGTGCGCGCGGGGGCTGAAAGCGGCGGCGGCGCTGTTGGAGGACGGGCGGCTGGAGGCCAACCGGGCGGCGCGCTATGCCGATTGGGGGCGGCCGGAGAATGCGGATATGCTCGACCACGGTGATCTCGAAGGGATCGAGGCGCGGGTGCTGGCCGACGCGATCAACCCGGAGCCGCGGTCGGGGCGGCAGGAGCGGTTGGAGAACCTTGTGAGCCGGTTCATTTGACGGGAAAGGCGGGGAAAACCCTGCCTTTTTGAGTATTTAAGCCAAGAAAAAGATCAGGCGCTGAGCGTGCGGCGGATGGCGTCGGTCCAGCCACTGTATTTCGCATCACGGGTGGCGGCGTCCATTTCGGGGCTGAAAGTGGCCTCGGCGCGCCAGTTTGCGGCGAAGGCCTCGGGCTCCGGGCAGAGACCGGTCGCGAGCCCCGCGAGATAGGCGGCGCCCAGGGCTGTGGTTTCCAGATTGGCGGGGCGGTCGACGGGCGCGCCGAGGATGTCGGCGAGGAATTGCATCGCGAAAGGGTTGGCCGAAAGCCCGCCATCGACGCGCAGCGTCGTGTCCTGCGGCGCGGTCCAATCGGCGTGCATGGCCTCTATGAGGTCCCGTGTCTGGTAGCCGACGCTTTCGAGCGCGGCGCGGGCGAACTCATTGGGGCCGGTGTTGCGGGTCAGGCCATAGATCGCGCCGCGCGCGTCCGCGTCCCACCACGGTGCGCCAAGGCCCGTGAAGGCGGGGACGAGGTAGAGCTGTTGCTCGGGATCGGCCTGTTGCGCCATGGCGAGCGTGTCGGCGGCGTTTTCGATCACGCCCAGCCCGTCGCGCAGCCATTGCACCACGGCACCGGCGACAAAGATCGACCCTTCGAGCGCGTAGGTCGGCGTGCCGTTCAACTGGTAGGCCACGGTGGTCAGCAGGCGGTGTTGCGAGGCGATCGGCTCGGTGCCGGTGTTCAGCAGCGCGAAACAGCCGGTGCCATAGGTGGATTTCATCATGCCGGGGGTAAAGCAGGCCTGACCGACGGTCGCCGCCTGCTGATCGCCCGCGACGCCGCGGATCGGGAGGGGCGCGCCGAAGAGCGTGGTCTCACCGAAATCGCCGGAGCTGTCGCGCACTTCGGGGAGCATTTCCATCGGAATGTCGAGGCGGTCGCAAATGGTCCGGTCCCAGCGCCCCTCGTGGATATTGTAGAGCATGGTGCGGCAGGCGTTGGTGGCATCGGTGGCATGCACCCGGCCTTTGGTGAGGTTCCAGATCAGCCATGTGTCGACCGTGCCAAATTTCACCCGGCCCGATTTGGCAGCCGCACGCGCGCCTTCGGTCTGGTCGAGAATCCACGCGAGTTTGGTGGCGGAGAAATAGGGGTCGAGCAGGAGGCCGGTGCGCGATGTGATCTCGTCCTCGAAGCCCTCCTCCCGCAGTTTGGCGCAGACTTCAGAGGTGCGGCGGTCCTGCCAGACGATGGCGGGGGCCAGAGGCTTGCCGGTCTCGGCGTCCCAGACCACGGTGGTTTCGCGTTGGTTGGTGAGGCCCAGGGCGGCGGGGCGGGCGTCTTTCAGCACTTCTGCGAGACAGCGGCGCGACGTCTTCCAGAGGTCCATCGCATCGTGTTCGACCCAGCCGGAATGCGGGTAATGCTGGGCGAATTCCTCCTGCGCGCTGGCCATCGGGGTCAGATTGGCGTCGTAGAGGATGGCGCGCGTGGATGTGGTGCCCTGATCGAGGGCGACGAGTGTGTCAGTCATGGTGCCTCCCGCGCTCACGATAGGCTGAGGTTTAGAGATCGGCAAGCAGTGGGACGTTCTGGCGCATCCAGTCGTCGATGGCGGCGATCTCGGCCGCCGTCAGGCGCAGGCCCAGCTTGGTGCGCCGCCAGATCACATCGGCCACGTCGCGGGCGAATTCCTCGCGGATGAGATAGCGCAGCTCGGCCTCCGTCAGACCATGGCCGAAATCGCGGCCCATGTCGGAGGGGCCAACCACATCCTCGAAGATCGCGGCGGCGTTGCGGCCATAGAGATGCACGAGCCGGTCGGCGGCCTCGGGCGACAGGAAGGGAAATTGCAGGGTGAGCGAGGTCACCTGTTCGAGATCGTGGCCATAGGTGAAACCGCCGGGGAGCGGCGCGCCTTTGGTCCACGGATTTTTCATGACGAAAAACGGCGTGAGCTTGGCAAGCGCCGCCTCGGCGAGTTTGCGGTAGGTGGTGATCTTGCCGCCGAAGACATTGAGCAAGGGCGGGCCGTTTTCATCGAGCGACAGGACATATTCGCGGGTCGCTGCCGTGGCCGTCGAGGCGCCGTCTTCATAGAGCGGGCGGACGCCTGCGAAACTATGGACCACATCGGCCTGCGTCAGTGGTGTTTTGAGATATTGGTTTGCGAAATCAAGCAGGTAGCGCTTTTCCTCAAAGGTCGCCTCGGCCACCAGAGGGTCGGCCTCATGGGGCGCTTCCGTGGTGCCGATCATGGTGAAATCGCGCTGATAGGGCAGGAAAAAGATGATGCGGCCATCGGAGCCCTGAAGGAAATAGGCCTTGTCGTGTTCGTAGAGCCGGTTGACGACGATATGCGAGCCGCGCACGAGGCGCACGCGTTCGGTCGAATTGACGCCGATGACGCCGGAGAGAATGTCGGCCACCCAAGGCCCGCCCGCATTGACCAGTGCCTTTGCGCGGAAGGTGCCTTGGCCCTCGACGTCGATTTCCCAGTGATCCGCCTCACGCCGCGCCGAGGTTACTTTGGCGCGGGTCATGATTTTCGCGCCGAGAGCGCGGGCGTTCATGGCATTGAGCACGACGAGACGCGCGTCATTGACCCAAACGTCGGAATATTCGAACGCGTGTTTGAACATGTCTTTCAAAGGCGCGCCCTCGGGGCGACCCGTGAGATCATAGCCGGTGGTTCCGGGTAGAATTTTGCGCTTGCCGAGGTGGTCATACATCCAAAGCCCGACGCGGATGATCCAGCCGGGGCGCTGGCCTTTGAGCCAGGGCATGGTGTATTTCAACAGCTTCGAGATCGGCGTGTCGGCGTCGAACCGCATTTCTTTCGAGATCGGCAGGACAAAGCGCATCGGGAAGGCGATATGCGGCATGGCGTTGAGCAGCACTTCGCGCTCTTCCAAAGCCTCGCGCACAAGACGCATCTCGCCATATTCGAGATAGCGCAAGCCGCCGTGAAAGAGTTTGGAGGAGGCCGAGGAGGTCGCCTGCGCCAGATCGCCCATTTCGGCCAGAGCCACCTTGAGGCCCCGGCCCGCCGCATCGCGGGCGATGCCACAACCATTGACGCCGCCGCCGATGATGAAGAGATCGAGAAGGTCGTCGTTTTGAGTGTCAGAGGCGGGGGAGGCCGGGTTGGGGGAGGTCATGTCACGCTTTGCAAAATGAAACTTGTCGGGGTTCACGGTGACCCTAGGCTCGAAATTGTCAAGAAAAGGTTTTTTGACCAGAGCTTTAGGTCCTCGATCGCAGGGGTCTTGGGCGCGCACGGGTAAAAAACAGGTTAAGACCGGTGCGCAAAAGAGACAGGCTTGTCATTTCCGGGCCAATGGGAGACCTTGGGTGAAAGTCCATCAAGAGGCCGCGCCCTATGAAATTCTTTCCCATGTTCCTGCGCATGACCGGGCGCGATGTCGTGATCATCGGCGGCGGTGAGACGGCGGCGCAAAAGGCGCGGCTGATGCTCAAGACCGAAGCGCGGATTGTGCTGGCGGCACCGGAGCTGGAGCCGGAACTGGCGGCTTTGGTGACCGAGAGGCGCGCGGTCCAGCACTCTGGCGAAATCACGGATGAGCTGTTCTCCAACGCCGCGCTGGTCTTTGTCTGTACCGAGGATGAGGATTGCGATGTGCGCATGGCGCAGATTGTTCGCGAGGCTGGCGCGCTGGTGAACGTCGTGGATCGGCCCGATCTTTGCGAAGCGAACACGCCGTCGCTGGTGGATCGCGATCCTTTGGTGGTGGCGATCGGCACAGAAGGCGCGGCCCCGGTTCTGGCGCGCCAGATCAAGACCCGGCTGGAGGAAATGCTGGAGCCACGTCTGGGCGAGTTGGTGGCGCTTGGCGGGCGGCTGCGCGACGCGGTGGCCAAGGACGTGCCGCGCGAGAAACGCCGGGCGTTCTGGCGCTGGGTTTATCACGATGCGCCACGCAATCTGTATGCGCGCGGGGCCGAACGCGAGGCGGCGGAGCGGATCAAGGCGGCGATTGCGGCGGGCGGGGCGCCCGGCGATGCGGGGCGTGGCGCCGTGGCGCTTTTGCCGGTGGGCAGCCCGGACCCGGACCTGTTGACGCTGCGCGCCGTGCAGCGGTTGCAGGAGGCCGATCTCATTGTCTGTGCCGAGGCGGAATTTGCCCCGATGCTGGAACTGGCGCGTCGCGATGCGGAACGGGTGATCGTGGGGCAGAGCCATGGCACGGAGGGCTGGCTTTTGTCGGACCAGCGTCATGTTGTTCTGCAAGATTATGAAAAAGGCGCGCGGGTCGTCTGGTTGGTGCCAAGGCGCGATGCGGAACGGGCGGCTTTGGGTCTGCCCGAGGATGTCGAGCGCGTGCCGGCGGTGCGGGTTTAAGGAGGCGGAAATGGCGGATCTGGAACATCGGATTGCGGTGGCGCGGGGCGAGGAACCCGCCGACATTGTGCTCAAGAATGGCTCGATCTTCGATCTGATGACCGGCGAGCTGATTGTCGGCGATGTGGCCATCGTCGGCGACCGGATCGCGGGCGTTTATGAACGCTACGAGGGCAAGCGCGAGATCGACGTGACGGGCAAGGTGATCGTGCCGGGGTTCATCGACACGCATTTGCACATTGAAAGCTCGCTGGTGACGCCGTTCGAGTTTGACCGCTGCGTCCTGCCGCGCGGTGTGACGACGGCGATTTGCGATCCGCATGAGATCGCCAATGTCATTGGCCTGCCGGGCATCCGCTATTTTCAGGCGGCGTCCGAACATACGCTGATGTCGATCCGGGTGCAGCTGTCGTCCTGCGTGCCGTCCACGCATATGGAAACGGCGGGGGCGGAGCTTTTGGCCGGGGATCTGGCCGAGGTGATGGGGCATCCCTCGGGGATCGGTTTGGCCGAGTTCATGAATTACCCCGGCGTGATCTACCGCGCCCCCGAGGCGATGAAGAAAATCCGGCTGTTTGAGGATGGGCATATCGACGGCCATTGTCCGCAGCTTTCCGGTACCGATCTCAATGCCTATATCGCGGCGGGCATTCGCACGGAGCATGAGGCGACCACTGCCGAAGAGGCGCGCGAGAAGCTGCGCAAGGGGATGCGGGTTTTGATCCGCGAAGGGTCGGTGTCGAAGGATATGCACGCGCTGCAACCGCTGCTGACCCATTTGACCGCGCCCTATATGTGCCTCTGTACAGATGACCGGAACCCGCTGGACATTGGCGAGTATGGCCATCTGGATTACGTCATCCGCACATTGATTTCGCTCGGAAGTCCCGCTCTGGCGGTGTACCGCGCGGCCACTCTTTCGGCCGCCGAAGCTTTTGGGTTGAAGGATCGCGGCATGATTGCGCCCGGCAAACGGGCCGATGTTGTGGTGCTGGACAGTTTGGAAAACTGCAAGGCTTCCATGGTCTTCGCAGGCGGAGTTGAGGTGACGGACGAGGCCTTTGCGGCACGCGGCCATGTGGCGCCTGTGGCGCGCGGCTCGGTCACGGCGCCGAAGGTTGTGTCGGAGAATTTCCGCGCTGGTGGCAACCGCGAGGAGGTGGACGTGATTGGCATCATCGAGGGCAAGATCATCACCGAGCACCTCAAGGAAACCGTGCCGATTGTCGATGGCGACAAGGCGCCGGACCCGGCGCGCGATCTGTCCCGGATCACGGTGATCGAACGCCATGGCAAGAACGGCAATATCGCCTCGGGCTTTGTCAAAGGCTTTGGGCTACAGGCGGGGGCGATTGCCTCGACCGTCTGTCACGATCATCACAACATCGCCTGCGTTGGCGTCGATTACGCCGATATGGCGCTGGCGGCGAACCGGTTGTCGGGGATCGAGGGCGGGTTTGTCGTGGTCCGCGATGGCAAGGTTCTGGCCGAGCTGGCGTTGCCGGTGGCGGGGTTGATGAGCCTTGAACCCTTCGAAGTGGTGCGCGATCATTTGGTCGATCTGCGCGCGGCGGCGGCCTCTTTGGGCGTCACCCTGGAAGAGCCGTTTTTGCAACTGGCGTTTCTGGCGCTGCCGGTCATTCCGGCGCTCAAGATCACCGACCGGGGCATGGTGGACGTCACCAAATTCGAGATCATCGCCTGAAGTCAGTCGATCTCGATCCGCTCCACCGCATCGTGGGCAAGCGTGAGGCGTTTGTAAAAGTTGAGCCGCCACGAGCGGGCCTCAACCTCGTAGCAGGTGTTCGCGTCGAGGGTGATCGCCCAGGCCGGATCGCGGCGGGGATCCTCGCGTTTGCGGGCGATCAGCACGAGCGGCGGGGCGCTGTCGTCACAATGTGCAAGGCTCAAATGATCGAGCCGGTGAGTGGCTGTGACCGACAGGGTGGCCGTGGGGCCGCGCCCTGTGCCATAGCTCCGATGGTCGACGACGAAGCCGTAACAGCCCGCGAGCAGAAGTGCCGAGAGCATTGCAATGCGTGTCATTTTGGGTCCCTTGAGGTGTCGTGAAGACCGTAAAGGATCGTGGTCATAGGGGAAGTGGGTTTCCGTGTTGCAAAAAAGTGAACCGTTTCGTTCATTTTTAGTGGTTTCTCATATTGACGGTTTTGTCAAAACGCCCACATAGAGGGCGAAACTTCATGAGGAGCTGTGAGATGACAAAGCTGATCCTGCCTGTGGCGCTTGCCGCGCTGACCCTTGCTGCCTGCGATCAGGTGGAAAAATACCCGGTGTCGCAATGCACCACCGCCGACCATTACCCGGTGGCCTGTCAGGCGATCGAGGAGGGCGTCAGCCCGGCCGATCTCGAACCGGTCGACGTGCCGAATTTCACCGGGGCGTAATCTCAATATCCGCGGGTCAGATCGACGACATCCGTCATCGGTCGGCCCGCAAGCCATGCGTCGAGATTGGTGAGCATCTTTTGTTCGAAGCGGGCGCGCTCCGACAGGCCGCCCTTGTAGGATTCATGCGGGGTCAGAAGGACCTTGGGATGAGTCCAGATCGGATCGGCGGCGGCGGGCGGTTCGGGATGGGTGACGTCGAGCGTCGCTTTGCTCAGGCGCCCGTCATCGAGTGCCTGCAAGAGCGCGCCCTGATGCACCAGCGCCCCGCGCGCGACGTTGATCAGATGCAGCCCGGGCTTGGCCTGCGCGAGCAGGGCGGCATTCACCAGGCCCTCCGTCTCGGGCGTCAGAGGCATGGCGATCACCACATGATCGGAGGTGGCCATGACCGCTTCGGGCGTGGCGCAGGGTGTGATCCCCTCCGGAACCTTGCGCCACGGCCCGCGCCGACAGGCCAGCACCTCCATGTCAAAGGGCCGCGCGCGTTTCGCCACCGCTTCGCCAATCGCGCCATAGCCGATCAGGCCAAGCGTCTTGCCCTCCAGCGTGCCGAATACCCGCGTGCCCCAATCGGCGAGAGAGGTCGTGCGCGCGCCGTAAATATCCTTCTCTACCAAGAGCATCGCAGCCATGACATATTCCGCGATCTGCGGCGCGCTCAGGCCGCGACCGTTGGTGATCACGCGGCCCTGCATCAGCCAGTCGGGGTAAATCTCGATCCCGGCGGAAAAGGTCTGAACCCATTTCAGCGCCGGAAGATTGACCACCTCCGGGGCCTTGAGCCAGGACCGGAAAGCGCGGGTCACGAGCGCCTGCGCGCCTTCGGGCAGGTCCCATGGCTGCTCGCGGTCGAAATGGTCGATCACCCGCGGCAGGGAGGGGTGCGCGCGGAGCGTCTGGCCGAACTCCGGGTCGATCTGGTTGACGATGACGGGCTGGGTCATGCGCTTCTTTCGAAAGGATTTTCGGCGAGCTTACCGGGAAGGCGCAGGGCGGTCATCCCCCATTTTCCGGCTCAGCCGGAGAAAGCCCCAAGCGAGCACCAGATCGGCCAGAAGCGTCACGATCAGGCTTGACAGGAGCGGCGGCAGGCCCGGCAGGGGGATCAGCGCCGTGCCGGTCAGCGCCCAAGGCAGCATCAGCACCAGAGTCACCGCGATGACCGCCAAAGCCGTGCCCCCCGCCGCCCGGCGCAGGCGCTCGGGCATCCGGTGGCCCCGGATCAGATGGCGCAGGCTGGTGAGCCGTTGCGACAGATCGTTCTGGACCAGCAAAAGCGCGGGCACCAGGAGGAGCACGATGAAAAAGCCGACGGTGAGGCCATAGACCAGCGTCACCACCGTGGGTTTGAGAAACAGCGACTGACGGCTCTGCTCATACATCAGCGGCGCAAGGCCCAGAACGGTGGTGAGCGTGGTCAGAAGGATCGGGCGCAATCGCTCGGTCGCGCCTGAGACGGCGGCACGCAGGATCGGCATGGTGCGGGCGTTGTCCTGAATCGTGGTGACCAGAACGATGGCGTCATTGATGATGATCCCGGACATGCCGATGAGGCCGATGATGGTAAAGAGCGACATGGCGAGGCCGAACTGCGCATGGCCCCAGACCGCGCCAATGAGGCCGAAGGGGATGACGGCCATGACGATCAACGGGCGGGTCCAGCTCCCGAAGACCCAGCCCAGGACGAGGTAAATGCCGAGGATGCAGAGCATGAACCCGACCATCGCCTCGTCGAGGAAGGCGTTCTGTTGCGACACCAGCCCGCCCAGATCCCAGTCGAGATCGTATCGCGCGGCGATCTGCGGCAGGATCTCGTCGTTGAGCGCGCGACCGATCTCGCCTGCGCGGACCGGATTGTCCTCGGAGAGCGCGCCGGTGATGCTCACCAACTGCCGCCCGTTCTCGCGCGAGATGGTGGAGAAGGCGAGGCTGCTCTCCGCCGTGACGATCTCGCCCAGCGGCAGCCATTGCCCCTCCGGGCTCTGCATCAGCGTGCTGTCGAGATAATCGGCGGTGCGTTCCGCTTCGGGCACTTTGACGGTCACTTCGGTGGTGCGCGTGCCCGCCGGGAATTCCGCCGCCGTCAGACCGTTCAAACGCCCGAACAGCTCCGCGCCGATCGCTGCGGTGGTAAAGCCAAGCGCCTCGCCGGTGGGGGTCAGGTCGAGCCGGATGTCCTCGCGGCCATAGGGCAGGCTGTCTTGCAGCCCGGTGACTTCGGGGAACTGGCCGAGGGCGGCGATGAGATCGGTGGCGGCGGCTTTCAGGCGGTCGCTGTCGGTGCCGTAGAAATTGACCGAAAGCGAATCCCCGCCGGGGCCGACGCCCTGCGAACGGAAATTCAGAACCGCGATCCCCGCCGGGCGTTTGATCTCCGCCATCAGCTCGCGTACGAGGTCCTGACCGGAGAAGTCGCGTTGATCCGCGCCGACGAGGCCGATGTCGATCGAGCCCAGCGTGTCGGGGTCCATGGTGTCCTCGCCGGGAATGCCCTTAGCCGCCGTGCCGCCGACCTGTGTGAGGATATGCACCAGCGGATCGAGGCCGGTTTCGGCCTCATGGGCGGCACCGACGGCCTTGGCTGCGCGGTCGAGTTCGCGGGTGAAGGCCAGCGCGTCCTCGCGGGTGGCGCCGGGGAGGAAGGCGAAATTGCCGGTCACCGAACTGCGCTCGGGGGCGGTGAAAAACGCCCATGGCACCGAGCCGCGAAGCACCTGTGCGACCGAAAGCGACAGGAGCAGCAGCATCGCGGCAACCACCGGATAGCGCAGGCGCAGGACGAGGGTCATGAAGGGGGCGAAGCCGCGCTCCGAGATCCAGGTAAAGCCGCGATTGAACTGGCGCGAGGGCCAGTCGTACCACCGTTCTTTCGCGCTATGCATCAGGGCGTGGCGCATGTGATGCGGCAGGATCAGGAAACTCTCGACGAGGGAAGCGGCGAGAACGGCGGCGACCACATAGGGAATGTCGGCGATCAGGCTGCCGAATTCGCCGCCGATGAACAGAAGACCGACAAAGGCGAGGATCGTGGTGGTCGTCGAACTGAACACCGGACCGAGCATCCGCCGCACGGCGTTGACCGGCGCGAGGTCGGGGCTTTCACCCAGCCGCCGCGCCCGGTGGTCGGCATGTTCGGCCACGACGATGGCGTCATCGACCACGATGCCCAGAGTGATAATCAGGCCGAAAAGTGACATCATGTTGAGGGTCAGCCCGCCAACATACATGACGCCGATGGCGGCGAGCATGGAGACCGGAATGCCCATCGCGACCCAAAGCGCCGTGCGCGCCGAGAGAAAGAGAAACAGCACCACAAGCACCAGCGCCAGACCGGAGATGCCGTTTTTCATCAGGATGTCGAGCCGGTCGGTGATGTCCTGGGCGCGGGCGTTGATCAGTTGGACGGAGACGCCCTCGGGCAGTTCCGGCACCATCTCGTCGGCAATCCGGCGCACGGTGGCTTCCATGCCGATGGCATCGCCTTGCGCCGTCCGGTCGACGCGGATCAAGACGGCGGGGAGGCCGTTGACGGCATAGGCCTGACCGGCGTCGGAGCGGGTGGTCTCTATGGTGGCAAGGTTGCGAAGGTAAAGTTTCGAGCCGTCCTCGTTGACCCGGATCACCAGATCGCGCAGCGCATCCGCCTCGCGGGTGTCGCGCCCGGCCGAGAGCCGCGCGCCGTTGTCGCCGACGTCGCCCGCAGGCCGGGTGTCGACCTGGCGCGCGATGGCCGCCGAGATGTCGCTCAGCCCGATGTCATGGCGCACGCGGGCGGCCTCGGACACGCTGACGTCGATCTGCGGGGCGGCGACCCCGGTGATCGAGCTGCGGGTCAGACCGGCGCGGTAGAGCCGGGCGACGAAATCGTCACCGATCTGGCCCAATTGCTCCGGGCCGATGTCGCCCCAGATCATCACCTCGGTCACCTTGTCGCGCCAGACACCGCGCCGCACGACCGGCTCTTCGGTATTCTCCGGCAGGCTCTTGACCGTCTCGACCGCCGCTTTCACATCCTCGGTCGCCCGCGCCATGTCCCAGCCGGGATCGAGGGTGAGGGTCAGGGTGGTCGAGCCTTCTTTCGACACGGCGGTGGAGCTTGCGACCCCTTCGACGCCTTGCAGCGCGGGCTCCAGAAGGGCGACGACGGCGCGGTCGATCTCCTCGGGGCCGGCGCCGTCCCAGTCGACGGTGACGGTGACCGTGTCGACCACCACGTCGGGAAAGAATTGCGAACGGATTTTCGTCGAGGAGACGAGGCCAAAGGCCAGCATCAGGACCATGACAAAGGCCGCCGCGGTGCGGTGGTGGGTGAAATAGGCCAAGAGGCCGGAAGGCGTGCCGGGCGCGGCCATCACTGGCCTCCCGCGATCATGGCTTCGAATTTCTCGACGGTGGCGCGCGGCACCTCCGGGCGGCTCAGCTCTTCGAGGAATTGCGCTTTTTTCTCGGGCTTCATCTTGTCGCTGGCCTCGATGAACGCAACGATCGCGGCACGGCGGGTGTCATCAAGGGCGATGGTGTCCGCCGCCGGGGCCGGGGCTGGGGTTGCAGGCGTGGCGGAGGGCGCGGTCTCGGTCGCAAGCGCGGGCACCACTGGTGTCACCACGATCCCCGGCCCGAGTTGTAGCGCGCGGGCGGTGACATATTGCCGACCGAAGGGCACATCCGCGACGATCAGGTCGTCGCCCTGATGGCGCAGCAGAGTCACGGGGACCTCTTCGAGCCGGTTGGCCGCGCCGATCAGCAACATGCGCCCGTCGGTGGTGACGGCGCTGGCCGGAATGCGGGCCACATTCGACAGCGGCTTTTCGGGGATGCGCAGCGCCACGAAATCGCCGGGTTGCACAAGGCTCGGGTCGGGATCGGTGAGGCGGGCGTAGACCAGCCGCCCGACCTGACCGTCCTCGAGCGCGACGGCGGTGCGGTCGAGCCGGGCGGGGACTTCGGTTTCCTGTCGCCCGCGCTGGATCAGCACCGTGATCTCCGCCTTGCGCAGCGCGCCCGCGTCATTGAGGAGGCGAGCGTATTGATTGCCGGTGAGGCGAAAAGCGACCTCGATCTGCCCGGGATCGACCAGCACCCCCAATTGTTCGTTGACCGACACCAGCCCGCCGGGCAGGGCGGTGACTTCGGAAAGCACGCCGTCGAAAGGCGCGCGCATTTCGGTGTCCGACAGGGCACGGGCGGCCTCCCTGAGGGCGATCTGGCGGCGCTCCAGCAGGATCTGCGCCTGTGCGAGCTGCGCTTCGTTGCCTGCGACCGCCTGTTGCCGGTTGATCAGGGTCTGTTCGGCGGCAGCGCGGGCCAGAGACGCGGTCTCAAGCGCCTCCGCCGTCGCCACGCCGCGCTCGCGCAGGT
This sequence comes from Celeribacter ethanolicus, assembly GCF_002407265.1. Classification (NCBI taxonomy): domain Bacteria; kingdom Pseudomonadati; phylum Pseudomonadota; class Alphaproteobacteria; order Rhodobacterales; family Roseobacteraceae; genus Celeribacter; species Celeribacter ethanolicus. The sequence continues at coordinate 947,227 of NZ_CP022196.1, read as the reverse complement.
CGAGCTGGCGGGCGTAGGCCTGGATGCGCAGATCGCGCTGGTCCTCTGCGGCCTTGGCTTCGAGCCGTGACAGTTCGAGCGTGGCGCGCATCTCGTTGAGATTGGCCTCCGCCTCGGCGACATCGGTCTGCGCGAGCTCATAAGCGCTTTGTAGTCTGGCCGGGTCGATGCGGTACAACAGATCCCCCGCCGCAACCCGCCCGCCGTTGCGAAAACTCTCCGGCAGTTCGATGAGCGTGCCCGCCACCGCGCTGCGCAATTCGAGCCGGTGCGCGGCCTCGAGACGACCATAGGCGGAGATCACCGGGGTGAGGGTTTCGGGGGTCAGGGTGGCCACGTCGACCGTATAGGCCCGCGCTTTCGGGCTGCGCGTGGCGGCATTGGTTTTCGGGCCGGTGGCGGCCTGATAGACGAGACCGCCTGCGGTCAGGGTGAGGGCGAGGGTGGCTCCGAGAATGGCGAGGCCTGCCGCCGAACGGGTGCGTGTGGCCATGGCTGGGTCTCCGAAATGGATGTGCGTTTTTGAATGTGTCGGGGTCGAGAGACCATGCGCGCGTCTCTCGGGTCAAGGGCGATCTTCCCCGTGCTGCGATCTGCCCCATGCGATTTCCCTGTCTTTATCAGGCCCCTATAACCTGGGTTTATCTTGACGGGGACGGGACGGATGCCGGGAAATGCCGCGCGTCAGTGGTGGTTTCTGTGACGATTTCACTCTGAGCCACCGAGCTCCGTGTGGGAGTCTGGCATGCTTGTTTTTTGGGCAATATGTGCCTTGTCATCTATTTTTCAGGAAAACCATTTGACAGGTGTCTCGGATGTCGGTCAATTATTACGGTAATAATAACGTAAAACTGCCGGAAGTTCCGGTCAAACGCACCGTCAAACCTCCTGCCGGATACGGCCCGCTCCTGTCTCGGGGCGACCGGTTCCGTGTGGTGGCTTTCAAGGTCCCAAACCTGCAAGACCGCGCAGGTCCTGTGTTTGTCCGAGGGTGTGCCGGCCCCATCCAACTGGAGACGTGAGATGACTGCACCGATGAAAACGACCCTGAAAAACAGCCTCGGGAAGACCCTCGGCGCGCTGGCTGTGACGGCGGCGATGGCGACCCCGGCACTTGCCGGCGGCACCAAGCTCGACATCCAGAGCGCCTGGCCGCTGACTATGCCGGCTTCGGGTGCCAATGCGGCCTATCTCGGCGAAAAGCTCAACGAAGCCTCGGGCGGGGCGCTCGATGTGTCGGTTTACGGCGCGGGCAAGCTGGTGCCGTCGCTGCAAATCTTTGACGCGGTGCAACAGGGCTCGCTCGATGCGGGGATCACCTCGCCCTTGTATGTGGCGGGCCGGTTCCCGGCAGTGCAACTCTTTGGGGGCATTCCCTTCGGCCCCGATGTGCTGACCCACACCGGCTGGCTCTACGAGGGTGGCGGCGCCGAGATTTGGGCTGAAATCTACGCCAAACAGGGCGTCAAAACCATTCCCTGCGGCCTCATGGATAGCGAGGCGGGCGGCTGGTACAATTTCGAGATCAATTCGCTCGACGATCTGAAGGGCAAGAAGATCCGTTTTGCCGGTCTCGCAGGCGAGGCCATGGCCAAGGTCGGCGCGTCCATCGTGCTTTTGCCGGGCGGCGAGATCTATCCGGGGATGGAAAAGGGCATCATCGACGGCACCGAGCTGTCGATGCCCGCCATCGACATCACGCTGGGCCTTCAGGACGTCGGCAAATATTACTACCTGCCGGGCTGGCACCAACCGGCGGCGATGAACGAGCTGATCGTCAATATGGCGAAATGGGACAGCCTCGATGAGAGCCAGCAGACCCTCATCGAAGAGACCTGCAAGGCGGTGAACCTGACCTCCGTGATCTCGACGCTCACGGCCAATGGCGATGCGATTACGACGTTTGAAGAGGCCGGTGTGGAGATCAAGAGCTTCCCGCCGGAGGTGCTTGAGGGCCTGCACACTGCCTTTGACGAGGTGATTGCCGAACAGATTGCCGCGGACGAAGATTTCAAACGGGTCTGGGACTCGCTTGAGGCCTACCGCGCCAAAACCGCCGCCTGGTCCGAACGCCGCTGAGAAAGATGCGCCGGGGGCAGGGGCCTCCGGCGCGCATCGTCATGACCGCACTCATTTCCTATACCGAACGGTTCATCGCCGGGATCGGTCGCATCGGCAGCCTGTTCCTGCCGCTTCTGATGCTCACCATTCTGGTCAATGTCTTCTCCCGCTATGCGCTTGGCCTCGGCTTCATCCAGCTCGAGGAATTGCAATGGCATCTCAACGCCATCGCCGTGATGTCCTGCCTCGCCTGGGCCTATCAGAAGGACGTGCATGTCCGCGTCGATGCGTTTCACGCCAGGATGTCGCCCACGGCGCGGGCGATTGTCGAAGTGCTCGGCGTCGTGTTCCTGCTCCTGCCTTTTCTGTGGTACGTCACCGGCTCGGCCTGGACGATCTTCAAGTATTCCTGGAACCTCAAGGAAGGCTCTCCCATGCCCTCGGGCCTGCCGGCGCGTTACCTGATCAAGGGCGTGATGGCGGCGGGGTTGTCGCTTCTGTTCCTGCAAGGGGTGGCGATCCTGTTGAAATCTCTTCTGTTCCTTTTCGGACCCAAGACGTATCGGGAGTGAGTTGAGATGGATGTTCTTTTCGTTTTTCTGCTGTTCTCGACCTTTCTGGTGGTGATGTTCTCCGGCTATCCGATCGCCTTTGTTCTGGGCGGGGTGGCCGTGGGCTTTGCCTCTCTGGGCACCATGCTCGATTATTTCTCCGTCGATGCCGATATGGCGTCTCTTCGGATGATCGGCTTTGTCGCCAACCGGATTTTCGACACGCTGTCGAGCTATTCGCTGATCCCGATGTCGATGTTCGTGTTCATGGGGATGATGCTCGACAAATCCGGCGTGGCGGAGCGTTTGCTGACCCGAATGCATTCCTTGCTGCGGGTTGTCCCCGGCGGCATGGCGGTTTCCGTCGTGCTGATCGGCGTCGTTCTTGCGGCCTCCACCGGCATCATCGGCGCCTCCGTCATGTTGCTCGCCACCATCGCCATGCCGGCGATGCGCGGGGCGGGGTATGACGACCGGCTGGGGCTGGGCGTTGTCGGTGCGACCGGCTGTCTCGGCATTCTCATCCCGCCCTCGATCATGCTTATCGTCATGGGCGATCAGTTACAGATTCCTGTGGGCGATCTGTTCCGTGGCGCGATGATCCCCGGGCTTTTGCTTGCCGTCGCCTATGTGGTCTATGCGGTGATTTATGCCATCCTGCACCCTGACCGCGCGCCCGCCCGTGCGCTGGAAACAGGGCGTGGCGCGGGGGAGATCCTGCGCGATCTGCTCGGTTCGCTGGTGGCGCCGCTTTTGCTGGTCATTGCTGTGCTGGGGTCCATCGTCTTCGGCATCGCGACCCCGACCGAGGCCTCGGGCGTCGGGGCGGCGGGCGCGACCCTGATCGCGGTGGCCTCCCGGCGGCTCAGTTGGGCGGACTTCCGGGAGGTCTGTGAAGGCACCGGGCTGACCACCGCCTTTCTCTTCGCGCTGATCTTCGGGGCGTCGTGTTTTTCGGTCGTGTTGCGGGGCTACGGCGGCGACGAGTTGATCGAAGGCGCGCTGCACGCGATCCCGCTGCCACCGACAGGGACGCTGATCCTCATTCTGTTCATCGTTTTCCTCTTGGGCTTCTTCCTCGACTGGATGGAGATCATCCTGATCGTCGCGCCGCTGGTTCTGCCGGTGCTCACGGCCTTGGGTCACGATCCGGCATGGGTGGCGATCCTGATGGCGATCTGTCTGCAAACGTCCTTCCTGACCCCGCCGGTGGGTATGGCGTTGTTCTATCTGAAAAATGCTGTACCGGATGTGGAGATTACCCAGATCTACCGCTCGGTTCTGCCCTTCGTGGCGATGCAGATCGGCATTCTGGTGCTTACGCTGGTTTTTCCGAAACTGGCGCTTTGGTGACGTCGGCGGGGATCGGACTGCAGACACAAAAAAGGGCGCCGAGGGGCGCCCTTTTTTGTGTTTTGAGAACCGCTTACGGTTTCATCAACACGGATTTCGACGGGTAATCCGACGCCCAGGTCGCCGGAAGCGGCGCGACGAACACGTTCTCCGTCCGGTTGCGGGTATAGCGCCAGACGCCGTCGTCGCATTTCTTGAAGGCGTTGAACAAACGCGACGAGCGCAGCAGCGCCTTGCCGTCAGAGAATAGCCAGGGTTGCATATGCACCCATTGCCCGGTCGCGGTGAGGCCGTCGTCCGCGACGTGGATCTGCTCAGAGGTCACATAATGGCAGTTGAGGATCAGCGCCGGATCGGTCTTGCCGCCCCAGAAGCCTTCGAAATGCTTGCGCACGGCCGCCTTGCCCTCGGCGCGACCGAACTGGCCGTCGTAATATTCGCCGACGCCTTCCCAGACGGCCTCCTCAGAGAACAGCTCCATGATCAGGTCGATGCGTTCCGCGTCGTCCTTGACGCCATATTCCGGCAGCGGCGTGTCGCAGAGGAACATGTAGCGCATCTGGACGTTGCGGACTTCGTTTGCGGCTTCGAGATTCTCGATGCGGCGGGTGAGGGTTTCTATCGTGTGCGTGGTGTCTTGTGACATCTCTGTCCTTTCTTGCGCGACTCGCGCTCCCTGTGGTCAAGACACGCCCTGCCTGTTTTTTGATCTTTGGTGGGAGGGTGTGCCAGGATTTAAAGCGGTAAAATTACTGTAAATGTTTTTTACGAAATGAGAATGTTTGGGTAAAGGATTTATTTCAGTTTTCACTTGACCTGTCGTCTTTTTGCGTGAAAGTTACCGTAAAGAGCCGCGAGAACGGCCAAGACCCGCAACAGGGAAAGAAGATGAACGCACAGACTCCCAGCGCCGCGACGCTGGTCGGAGAGCTGTCCCTTGGCGGGGGCGGTCCGACCGTGGTCGTCAAGGATTGTATTGATGTCGAAGGCACCGTCACGGGCTGTGGCTCGCGGGCTTTCGCATCGCAGCCGCCCGCCGCACGAAACGCCGATCTGGTCGACGCCCTGCTGGAGGCGGGATGCAGGATCATCGGCAAGGCCAATATGCATGAGATCGCCTTCGGCATGACCGGGGTCAACGGTTTCACCGGCACGCCGGTCAATCCGCTCTGGCCGGATCGCATTCCCGGCGGCTCGTCTTCCGGCTCTGCCGTGGCCGTGGCCGAGGGGCTTTGCGATTTCGCCGTGGGTACCGATACCGGCGGCTCGGTGCGCCAGCCCGCCACCTGCTGTGGCGTGATCGGGATCAAACCGACCTATGGCCGGGTGAGCCGCAAGGGGCTGACACCCGTGCACAGTTCGCTCGATTGTCCGGGCATTCTGGCGCGGGACATGGACATGCTGGTGCGCGGCATGACGGCGATCGACCCGACATTCGTGCCGGAAAAGCTGCTCCATGCGCCGAAACTGGGCCGGATCAAATCCGAAGGAGTCGACGCCGAGGTGGGCGATCCGCTGGTTTACGCGCTGATGGACGCCTATCCGGACATGCCTTACGACATCCTGCCTTCGTTCGAGGCGGCTTTCGACGCGGGCATGGTGGTGATGTCGCATGAAATGGCGCAGGACTTCGGGCCGATGCTGGATCAGGGCGCGCCCTTCGGGCTGGACATCGCTGCACGGCTCAGGAATGCCCGGAAAATCACGGACGCGCAGCGTGCTGAGGCCGAAGCGGTCCGCACCCGCTTCACCGCCGAGGTGGACGCGCTTCTGGAGCGTTATGACGCCCTGGTCACACCCTCGCTGCCGACCGTGCCGCCGACGCTTGCCGAGGCTCAGGACCCGCAGAATGTCCTCTCGCTCACCCGGTTTCAGCGCCCGTTCAACCTTTCGGGCCATCCCGCCATCACACTGCCTGCACGTTCGAACGCCGGTCTGCCCATCGGGCTCCAGATCATCGGACGCAAGGGCGAGGACGCCAAGCTCTGCGCCGTTGCGCGCTGGATCACGTCCTGCATCCCGCTGTTTCAGTCAAAGGACCGTAACCAATGACCTATCTTTCGAAACTGGCTTTTGAACAGGCCGACACGGCCGCCTATGTCTCCGTGTTGGATGAGATCCGGGCACGCCGGGCCGAATTTACCACACTGCGACATGTGCCGCTCGACATGGTGAAAAAGCTGCAACAGATCGGCGCTTACCGCGCCTTTGTGCCTGCGCGCTTTGGCGGCGATGAACTGAGCCCCGCCGATTTCTGCCGTCTGATCGAGGATATTTCCGCCGCTGACGCCTCCACCGGCTGGGTGGCGTCCTTCGGGGTGTCCGCCACCTATCTCGCGGCGCTTCCGCCCGAAACTTACGCGGCGATTTACGGCAAGGACCCGGACACGGTGTTCGCGGGGGCGATGTTCCCGCCGCAAAAGGCCGAAAAGGTCGCGGGCGGGTTCAAAGTGTCGGGCCGCTGGCCGTGGTGCTCGGGCATCATGGGGTCTTCCATCGTCGGCATGGGGATCAAGGTTGAGGGCGATGATACGCCGCTGCCGCGCGTGGCCGTCATGCCGCGCGACAAGGTGACGGTGGACGAGACATGGAACACCATCGGCCTGTCGGCGACCGGATCGCATGACGCTGTGGCCGAGGGTGTGGTGGTTGCGCCCGAATGGACCTTCATCCGGGGCGGCAAACCGCTTCTGGACGATGCGATCTTCCGTTTTCCGGCGATGGCGCTCGCGGCGCAGGTTCTGGCCGTCGTGGCCTTGGGGGCGGCGCGCGAGGCCTTGGATTTCCTCGTCGAGGATGCCCGTCAGCGCGCCTCGATCACCGGTGCGCCGAACCCCGGCGCGCGGCCCTATGTGCAGGCGGAATTCGCGCGTGCGCAGGGCCTTCTGATGGGTGCCCGCGCGGCGTTCTACGACACGATCGAGGCCGGTTGGGACGAGTTGAAAACCACCGGAGAGGTCAGCCCGGACATGAAAATCCGCCTGCGCCTCGTGGCCAGCAAGGCGGCCCGCGACGGCGCCGAAGCCGCGCGTCTCGCCTTTGTCATCGGCGGTTCCGGCGTGATGGCGACGGGGCACACGCTTGGCCGCTGCATGGTGGATGCCGCCTGCGTGGCGCAGCACGCCTTCATGGGCGAGGGGACATGGACCGCCGCCGGGGCCGGGTTCTTCGATCAGCCGACCATGCCGGGTTACCCTTAACGCCTGCGCAGTTCCCAGACATATTGCAAAGATTTTCCTTCAGAGAGGACCAGAGACATGAGCGACCAGAAACCGATCCGCACCCTGTTGTGCTTCAACAACCACGCCGCGTTTTTCAGCCTGCCGTTTGACCAGATCGGGCCGGTCTGGAAAGCCACCCAAGAGCTGATGTTTAAGATCGACCAGATGGAAGGCGTCGAGATCGTCGGCACTTTCGACGACGACCAGACCTTTGTCGGCGCCTCCGTGGGCTTTCCCTACACCTGGTACATCATGGCCGATTTCCCGACCCGCGAAGATGTCATGGCGGCTTGCAACCTTCTGCGCACCATCGTGGTGGGTGAGGGCAACGATCGCCTTTGGAAATACATGACCGTCGAGGCGCGCATGGGCCGTGCTCTCGAAATCCCGCAGCTTTAAGTCCGCAACGTAAGGAGGACGACATGTCTCTCGATATGCCGAAATTCAGCGATCTCGACGTGCTCTACGACGAGAAGAACGCCAAGGTCGCCACCGAAATGTACGAAGATCCCGAGCTCTTCAATGAAGAGATGGAGAAGATCTTCAAGAACACCTGGGTCTGGGTCGCGCATGAAAGCGAATTCCCCGACAAGGGCTCTTTCAAGCTGTCGCAGGTCGGCCTTGAGCCGGTGATCGTGGTGCGCGACCGCAAGGGCAAGATCCATTGCATGGTCAATCGCTGCCGCCACCGCGCCGCCACCGTCTGCGAAGTGAAGAAGGGCAAGACCTCTTCCTTCCAGTGCCCCTATCACGGCTGGGGCTATGGCCTCGACGGTTCGCTGCGTGCGCTGCCTTATCCGGAGCAATACGGCGACGATTTCGACAAATCCCAGCACGGTCTCGTGAAACTGCGCACCGAGGCCTATAACGGCATGGTGTTTGCGACCTTCAAGGAAGACATCGAGCCGCTCGAGGACTTCCTCGGCGAGGGCGTGCGCAAATATATCGACCTGTTCATGAAACAGGGCGGCGGTTTCCCGGTGAAGGTGCTGGGCGAACATCAGTTCTCCGTGCCGATGAACTGGAAAGTCCAGCTTGAGAACACCACCGATGCCTATCACTTCCCGATCGTGCACAAGAGCTTCATGCAGACGCTCGACGGCGCGACCGAAGAGATGTTCGACTTCCTCGACAAGGGCGTCGGCTATGTCGAAGATCTGGGCAACGGTCACTCTGTCATGACCATGATCCCCGAACTGGTCGATCTCGACGAGAACCTCGATGCGCCGATCCCGGAACGCTTTGCCGATCTGGCGCAGGAGCTGCGCGATGAGGGCTACCCGGAAGATCAGGTCAAGAAAATCGTCCGTGCGGTGAGCGGGGCGGGGTTCAACCTCAACCTCTTCCCGAACGTGTCCTTCTCGCTCGCCTTCTTCCGCGTGCTGACCCCGATCAACGTGGAGCAGACCGACATCCGTCACATCGCCATCGGCATGGACGGCGGCCCGGAGGCCGCGAACCAGGCGCGCATCCGTCTGCATGAACACTTCCAGGGACCGATGGGCTTTGGCTCTCCCGACGATGCCGAGGTTTGGGAACGCATCCAGCGCGGCACCAAGGGTGGCCCGGATCTCAAGATCCTCGTGAACCGGGGCATGGTCGACGAGGAGCCGGGCGAGTTCGGCCCGCGCGGCCATATCTCCGCCGAAACCGGCATGCGTGCCGCTTACAAAATGTGGAAAAGGATGATGGCGCAATGACCGAGATGAGCAAAATCGACACCAAATCCATGCTGGCCGATGTCACGGCCTTCATCTGGGCCGAGAGCGCCATGCTCGACCTGAAGGAATATGACGACTGGCTCGATCTGTGGACCGACGACGGGCTGTACATCATGCCCATCGGCGACACGGTGGATTTCAAGAACTCCGTCAACCTGTGTTACGACAACGCCAAGATGCGGCGTGACCGGGTCGGTCGGTTTCATGCCGGGTTCTCGATTTCCTCCGCGCCACCCGCGCAAACCGTGCGCACCCTGTCGCGGTTCCGGATCGAGGCCGCGGAGGGCGATCTGATCACCGTCTCCTGTGCCGAACATCTGGTCGAAGACAAATTCGGCCGCCAGCGCATCTGGGCGGGCAATGTCGAATATATCCTCAAAGTCACCGAAGGCGGGTTCCTGATCCAGCAAAAGGTGATCCGTCTTCTCAACTCCGATGGGATGCTGAATTCGTTCAGCTATTTGTTCTGATGGTGGCCCCTTTGCCTGAGAAAATCCAAACCGCTATTGTCACGGGCGGGGCGCGCGGCTTCGGCGCCTCCGTCGTGCGCGCGCTTCACAAAGCGGGCTACCGCGTGGTGATCGCCGACATCAATCCCGGCGAGGAGGCGCAAGCTCTCGCCTCCGAACTGGACCTTGCGGGCGAGACCGCCGTGACCGCCACGCTGGACGTTTCCAAGCCCGCGGATTTCCAAAGCGTGCTCGATAAATGCATCGAGCGCTACGGCTCCGTCGAGGTGTTGGTGAACAACGCCGCGCGCACCATGGCGCAGCCGCTGATGGAGATCGACCCAGCCACGTTCAATGACATCATGGCCACCAACGCGGGCGGCACCTTTGCCGGCAGCCAGATCTTTGCGCGCCACTTCAAGGACCGCGGCTATGGCCGGATCGTCAATATGGCCTCTTTGGCGGGGCAGAATGGCGGCACGGCGACGGGCGCGCATTATGCCGCCTCGAAAGGTGCGATCCTGACCCTGACCAAAGTGTTTGCCCGCGATCTCGCGCCGTTTGGGATCACCTGCAACGCCATTGCGCCGGGTCCGATGGACACGCCGATGGTCCGGGGCGTTCTGGGCGACAAGATCGAGGCGGCGATTGCCAATATTCCGGTGCAGCGTCTCGGCGATCCCGAGTTCGTGGCGCAGATGGTGGTGATGCTCGCCAGCCCCGAAGCCGCCTTCGTCAACGGCGCCTGCTGGGACGTCAACGGCGGGCTTTATGTGAGATAGTGATGACCTATAACGCACAAAACCTCAAAGTCATCGCCCGGATCGACGACAAGGGTGACATCGCCCGCATCCGCTTTGCCCCGGAGGCCGGCGGCGCGATCCTGCCCTATGAGGCGGGGGCGCATCTCGATCTCTACCTGCCGGATCTCGACATGTGGCGGCAATATTCGCTCTGCTCGGACCCGGCTGAGACCGGGTTTTACGAGATCGGCGTCTTGAAAGACCCGCAAAGCCGGGGCGGTTCCGTCAAGGTGCATGAGACGGCTGTCGAGGGCGCGGTCTTCACCGTCGAAGGCCCGCGCAATCACTTCCCGCTCGATGAGACGGCGGAGACCACCGTGCTTTTGGGCGGCGGCATCGGCATCACGCCGATGATCGCGATGGCCAAGCGCCTGCACGCCATTGGCAAGGATTTCACCCTGCATTACTGCACCCGTTCCGAGGGCGTCACCGCCTTCATGGACGAATTGAAGGGCTGCGGTTTTGCCGACAAGGTGGTGTTCCATTTCGACGATATGGACGCGGCGCAAAAGCTCGATCTCAAACGCGATCTTCCCGCACCGAATGCCGCCACCCATCTCTATGTCTGCGGTCCGCAGGGCTTCATGGACTGGGTGATCGACACCGCCGAGGCCGCCGGTCATGCGACGGCCAATGTCCATCGCGAATATTTCTCTGCGGATGTGGAACTCACGGGCGACAGCTTCGAGGTCGAATGCGCGCAATCGGGCGTGACCATCACCGTGGGCCCGGAGGACACCATCGCGAAAGCTCTGGCGCGCGAGGGGATCAAGATCGAGGTGAAATGCGAAGAGGGCGTCTGCGGCACCTGCCTGACCGATGTGCTCTCAGGCGAGATCGACCACCGCGATCAGTTCCTCACCGAAGAGGAGCGCGAGGACGGTGACGTGATCTGCGCCTGTTGTTCGCGGGCCAAGGGGCCGAAACTGGTGCTGGATATCTGAGCCATGACGGAACTGACGGAAACCCAGCGCGATTTTCGCGAAGGCATGAGCCGGCTCGGTGCGGCGGTGAACCTGATCACCACCGACGGGCCGGCGGGTCGGCACGGGCTTGTGGCCTCGGCGGTCTGTTCGGTGACGGATCAGCCGCCGACGCTTCTGGTCTGCATCAACAAAAGCGCCTATGCGCACGATAAATTCGTGGAAAACGGTGTGCTGGCGGTCAATGTTCTGGCCGCCGAGCATCAGGATCTCTCTGGCCATTTCGCGCGCTATGTCGCGGGCGTCGACCGGTTTTCCTATGGCGACTGGCTGACGGAAGCGACCGGCGCGCCGCTTTTGTCGGACGCCAATGTCGCCTTCGATTGCCGGATCACGGGCCGTCAGGAAGAGGGCACGCATTCCGTGTTCTTCTGTCAGGTCGAGGCGGTGCGCCTGTCGGATGAGACCCGACACGGGCTGGTCTGGTTCAGCCGCGACTACCATCACCTTGTGACGGGGTCGCAGTGATGCGGGTGTGCTGCGCCTCAGATCATCCGGGCGAGATCTTTCGAGATCTTCGCGAGGATTTCGTTGAGCGTCTGAAGTTCGGCGGGCGAGGTGTTGTAAAAGCTTTCGTCGCGGATGCGGTTGACCTCGCCGAGCGCCTTGGCGCGCAGATCGTCGCCTTTCCCGGTCAGGCAGACCTCGGTCACCCGGCCATCGGTCGGGCGCACCCGGGTCTCGACCAGACCGGCGGCGACCATGCGCTGAACGATCTTAGTCGTGGTGTTGAGCTTGAGCGTGGAAAACTCGGCGATCTCGGAGACCGACATGTAATCCTGCTCATAGAGCGACATCAGCACGCGCCAGCGCGGCGTGTCGATGCCCAGCGGTTTGAGCCGCTTGTCGAGCGCGCGCATGTAATAGGCATTGGCGCGGTCGATCCAGAAATAGGGCCATGTGTCACGGAAATGTTCCGTGTCTCGCGAGGCATCGGTCAGAGAGGAAGGCATCGGATCGGTCGGCGGGGTCATACATGGCCTCTGTCATACGCTGTACGGCGCACGGGCCGTCCAAACAGCGGGTTTGAACAATAATAAAGTCCGGTAACGGGCGTCTTACCATCATCACTCACCAATAGGGAATGTGAAAATGAACGTGAAACTCAAAAAGATCGCCACGCGGGTCACCTCAGTGGCGGCATCCATCGCACTCTATGCCGGCGTGGCGCAGGCCGAGACGGTCCTGACCATGAATAGCTGGCTGCCGCCGACCCATCCGCAGGTTTCCGAGCTGTTCGTGCCATGGATGGCCGACATCGAACGCGTCACCGAAGGGCGTGTGAAGATCAACATGCTGCCCGCCCCCTTGGGGCCGCCGCCCGCCGCCTTCGATCTGGCGAAAAATGGCGTGGCCGACATTGCCTATTCCGTGCATGGCTACACGCCCGGCCGGTTCAAGACGCCGATGATCGCGGAAATGCCCTTCATGTCCGACAGTTCGGTCGCAACCTCCGTGGCCTTCTGGCGCGTGCATGAGGCGCTGCTCAAGGACGCAGGCGAATATGAGGGCGTGAAGGTTCTGACCCTTTTCACCCATGGTCCGGGGGAGATTTTCTCGACCAAACCGATCGAGACGCCCGAAGACATCTCCGGTCAGAAAATCCGCATCGGCTCGGCTCTGGCGCATTCGATTGCCACCGATCTGGGCGCCGTGCCGGTCGAGGGGCCGTCCTCGAAAGCCTATGAGCTTTTGTCCCAGGGCGTGGCGGACGGGATTTTCTTCCCGTTCGAATCCGTCAACTTCTTCAACCTCAACGACATTCTTGATTACGGCTACACCGTGCCGGGCGGGCTTTATAACACCGCGATGTTCGTGGTGATGAACGAGGCGAAATGGAATTCGATTTCGCCCGAGGATCAGGCCCTGATCGAGCCGCTTCTGGGCGAGGCCTTTGCGCGGCGCGCGGGCGAGATGTGGGACAAGGTCGATGCCGAGGGCCGCGCCTCCATGGAGGGCAAGATCGCGCTCAAGGCCGCCACGCCCGAGGAAATCGAAGTGCTGCGCGACCGTCTGGCACCGATTGTGGCCAGCCAGATCGCCAAGGTGAGCGAAACGGGGATTGACGGGCAGGCGGCCTATGACATGTTGTTCGACGAGATTGCCAAGATCGAGGCCGAAGAATGATCAACCTGTCCGAAAATATTGCCGGACCGCATGAACAAGGGCTGCCTCCCAAGGCAGCCCGACCCATTCACGGCGTGATCGCCGTGGCCTGTGCGGTGCTGCTGATCGCGATGATGGGGCTGACGGTGGTCGATGTACTGGGCCGCTACCTGCTCAACAGCCCGGTGAAGGGCGCGACCGAGCTGACCGAGCTGATGCTCGCGGCGCTGATCTTTCTCGGGCTTCCGGCGGCGACGCTGGACCGGGAACATGTCACCGTCGATCTGATCACCGACCGGCTGCCGCTGGCCATCGACAAGATCCGTCGCCCCATCGTGCTTTTGCTCTCCGTGGGCGTGCAGGTGATGATCGCCTGGCGGCTCTGGGTGACCGCGTCGCAGGTCGCGGGCTATGGTGGCACCACGGCGACGCTGGAACTGCCGGTCGCGCCGATCGGTTATTTTTCGGCGATGCTCTGCATCGTCTCCGCGGTGATCATGTTCGCCGAAATCTTCTACCCGATGAGAGGTAAAAACTGAGATGTCCTTGCTTGCTCATTGGGAATTCGGGACGCTCGTCCTGTTCATCCTGCTGTTTCTCGGCGTGCCGATCTCGTTCGCTTTGGCGCTTCTGGGCACGGTCGGCACGGCCGCGATCATCGGCTGGTCGCCGTCCTATTCGCTGCTGGGGCAGACCTATTTCGAACACAGCCGCAGCTATTCGCTGTCGATCCTGCCGCTGTTTCTGATGATGGGGAATTTCGTGGTGCAATCGGGCATCGCACGCGATCTCTATTCCGCCGCCTATGCCTGGCTCCGGCACCGCAAGGGCGGGCTGGCGGTGGCGACCGTGGTGGCCTGCGGCGGCTTTTCCTCGGTCTGCGGCTCGTCGCTTGCAACCGCCTCGACCATGGCCAAGATCGCCCTGCCGAACATGCGCAAATTCGGCTACCCGGACAGCCTTTCGACCGCGTCCATCGCGGCGGGCGGCACGCTTGGCATCCTGATCCCGCCCTCCGTGATCCTCGTGTTCTACGGCATCATGACCCAGCAGGACATCGGCAAGCTGTTCCTCGCGGGCATTCTGCCGGGCATTCTGGGCGTCGTGCTCTACGCCGTCGCGGTGCGGATCTCGATCCGTTTCGGGCATTTCGACCTGCCGGTCGAGGACAAGCTGCCGCTCCGGGAGCGGATCGTGGCGCTCAAGGGCGTGGCCGGAGCTCTCGGTCTCTTCGCCTTCGTCATGGGCGGCATCTATTTCGGGGTGTTCACGCCGACGGAAAGTGCCGGCATGGGGGCAGGGGGCGCCTTCCTTCTGGTGCTGCTCCAAGGTCGTCTCAACCTGTCTCAGACGCTTTCGACCCTGTTCGAAACCGCCAAGACCACGGCGATGATGTTCTTCATCCTGTTCGGTGCGCTGACCTTCGCCAATTACGTCAACCTCTCGGGCATGAGCCGGGACATCCAGACGCTGGTGACTTCGGTCGGGGACAATCCGCTGATGGTGATCCTGATCATCACGCTGGTCTATCTGGTGCTGGGCTGTGTGCTTGAAGGCCTGTCGATGATCACCCTGACCGTGCCGATCTTCTATCCGATCGTCGCAGCCCAGGGCTTCGATCTGATCTGGTTTGGCATTTATGTGGTGATCGTGACCGAGGTGAGCTACATCACGCCCCCCGTCGGTCTCAACGCCTTCGTGCTGAAATCCGTGGTCAAGGACGTGCAGCTCGGAACCATTTTCCGGGGCCTCACCTCCTTCCTGCTGGTGGATGTGCTGCGGGTCGTTCTCATTCTGGCCTTCCCGGCGATCGTCCTGCTTGTCCCCAACATGATGTGACGCTGGGTTCAGAGCGGCGGGTCGTCCGGCAAGAGGCCCGCCGCATTCAAAAACACCCGCCAAAAAGCGGGTGTTTTGCGTTTCGGATTGTCGGGGGCGGTCAGGGCTCGTCGAACCAGCCCGCGTCGAGCTCCGGCAGGGGAATGGCTGACAGCAGCGTTTTCGTGATCTCCGAAGACGGGCGCTCGAACACCTCTGCCACCGGGCCGTGATCGACGATCTCGCCATGGTTCAGCACGATGACATTGTCACAGAGATGGCGGATCACCGAGAGATCGTGCGAAATGAACGCCACGGTCAGCCCCATGTCCCGGGCGAGGTCCTTGAGCAGGGACAACACCTGTGCCTGTGAGGAGACATCGAGGCCGGAGACGATCTCGTCGGCCAGAATGAACCGCGGCTCAAGCGCGATGGCACGGGCGATGCCGACCCTTTGACGCTGCCCGCCCGAAAGCTCATGCGGGTAGCGCTCTGCGAAGGCGGGCGGCAGGCCGACCTTGTCGAGCGCCGCGATGGCATCCGATTTCGTGCCGCCCCGGCCATAGCGTTTCATCGGCTGGGAGATGATCCGCCAGACCCTGTGACGCGGGTTGAGCGACGACATCGGGTCCTGAAAGATCATCTGAAGATCGCGGCGCAAGGGGCGCAGCGCCGCCTCGCCCAGATGGCCGATCTCTTGCCCGTCGAACAGAACCTGCCCGCTGTCGGGCTCCAGAAGTCGCACCAGAACCCGCCCGAAGGTCGATTTGCCGGAGCCGGACTCGCCGACGATGCCGGTGATCTGCCCCTCGGGGATGTCGAGGCTGAAACCTTTCAGAACCTCGTTGCGCGGAGCGGCGCCGAACAGGGGTTTATGCGCCCGGTCCGGGAAGGACAGGCACAGGTCGCGAACGGAAAACAGCGCGCTCATCTGCGGCCTCCTGTGTAGAGCATGTCGTCCTGTGCGATCCGCGCGTGCAGATCCTTGATCAGGGCGGCGGGCACCGGCGAAAAGGGCCGGTCCAGATCGGCATAGCTCGGGGTCGCAGCGATCAGCGCGCGGGTGTAAGGGTGCCGGGGATTGGTGAAAACCTCGCGCGTCGGGGCATCCTCCATCACCTTGCCCGCAAACAGCACGGTGACCTTCTGGCTGATCTTGGCGACGACGCCCATGTCATGAGTGACGAAGAGGACGGCGGTGCCGGTCTCCTGTTGCAGTTCGCGAATGAGCCGCAGGATTTGCTTTTGGACCGTCACGTCGAGCGCCGTGGTCGGTTCGTCCGCCACGATCAGACGCGGCGAGGGGGCAAAGGCGGCAGCGATCAGCACGCGCTGGCGCATGCCGCCCGAGAGCTCATGCGGATAGCTTCCCATCACCCGTTTCGGATCGCGGATATGCACCCGGTCGAGAAGATCGAGCGCACGTGCCACGGCATCGCTGCGCGACCAGCCCAGGATGCGCACCAGCGGGTCCACGATCTGTGGCCCGATCTTGCGCACCGGATTGAGCGCCGTCAGCGGGTCCTGCGGGATCAGCGCCGCCGATTGCGCCACGGTTTTGCGCCGGGTCGCCGGCGTCATCATGTTGAGGTGCTGGCCCTCGAGCAGGATTTCCCCTTCGGTGATCGTCACATTGGGCGGCAGGATGCCGAGGACGGATTTACCGATCATCGACTTGCCCGCGCCGCTTTCGCCCACCAGCGCGCGCACCTCGCCGGGTTCGAGCGTCAGAGAGACATCGCGTAAAAGGCGGCGCCCGTTCGGCAGGGCGATGTTGAGCTTGATCACGTCAAGCGTGTGGGCATGGGGTTTCATTGCAGCACCGGATCGAAATGACGTTTGAGACCTTCGCCGAGCGTCGAGAAGCTCAGGACGGTCAGGAACAGCGAGATCAGCGGGAACAACAGCACCCACCATGCGAAATGGATTGCGCCGCGGCCTTCGGCGATCATCGCCCCCCATGTCGGATCGTCCGAGGAGATCGACAGGTTAACGAAGGACAGGATCGCCTCGACGATCACCGCGATGCCCATTTCGAGCGTCAGAAGCGCGATGACCGAGGGCAGGATATTGGGCAGGATTTCCGAGATCAGCGTGGCCATGCGCCTTGCGCCGCCGATCCGGGCGCTGTCAACGTAATCCATCCGCGCCTGCACCATGGTCTCGGCCCGGATGACGCGGGCAAAGCGGGTCCAGTCGATGACCGCAATGGCGAGGATGACCGATCCCAGTCCGGTGCCGAGAACCGCCACCAGCAGGACGGCGAAGAGCACCGGCGGAAAGGCCATCCAGATGTCCACGAGCCGGGAGATCACCCGATCCCACCAGCCGCCATAGAAGCCTGCGATCAGGCCCATGGCGGTGCCGACGACGCAGGCGGCGAGAGCGGCGGTGAAGCTGACGATGAGGGCGATGCGGGCGCCATAGATCATCCGCGACAGCACATCGCGGCCCAGACTGTCGGTGCCCAGCCAATAGCCCGGCTCGCTGCCCGCGATGAACCACGGCGGCAGGCGTTCGAGCATCAGGTCCTGTTCCAGCGGATCGTGCGGGGCCAGCAGAGGCGCGAAAATCGCTGCGGCGATGACAAGGGCGATCCACAGAAGCGGCAGCCAGAGCCGCAGGTTGACCGGCCCGATGCGCCGGGCGCGAGGGGCGGAGGTGGTGGTGTCAGCCATGGCGCAGCCTCGGGTTCAGAAGGGTGTAGGACAGATCGACCAGAAGGTTGATCACGATGAACAGCGCGGCGAACAGGATGACGATGCCCTGAATGAGCGGCAGATCGCGGTTGATCACCGCGTCGATCGCCATGTTGCCAAGGCCCTCATAGGCGAAGATGCGCTCCACGATGACGGTGCCGCCGATGAGAAAGGTGAACTGCACCCCCACGAGCGTGAGCGTCGGCAGGGCCGCGTTGCGCAGCGCCTCGCGCAGGATGACGGCGGTTTCGGAAAACCCGCGAACACGGGCGAGCGTGGTGTAATCGAGGTGCAGCACTTCCTTGAGCGACTGTTTGAAAAGCTGCGCGATCATCGCGGCCAAGGGCAGGGCCAGAGACATGGCGGGCATCAGCATATGCGACAGCGTCGAGCCGACCACATCTAAACGACCGCGCAGGAGGCCCTCGATCACGTAGAAATTCGAGGTGAAATCAATGTCGAGCCTTGGATCGACCCGGCCCGAGATCGACAGCACCGGCCAGAGCACGCCGAACAGCAGAACGAAGATCAGCCCCCAGAGAAAATCCGGCACGGAGAGCACCGCGCCATTGGTCAGATCGAGCCCGACTTCGGTGCCGGTGCCGCGTTTGCGCGCGCCGATCACGGCCACCAGACCGCCAAGTGTCACGGCGATGACGAGCGCCATGAACGACAGCTCCAACGTGGCGGGCAGGCGGCCCAGCACCAGCTCCATCACCGGCTGGCGCAGGGTAATCGAGGTGCCGAAATCGCCTTGGACGACGCCGCCGAGCCAGATCGCGAATTGTTCCGGCAGGCTTTTGTCAAAGCCGTAAAGCCGGGTGAGATTGGCGATGTCCTCTTCGGTCGCGCCGGGCGGCAGCATCATCGCAATGGGATTGCCCGGCGCCACGCGCACGAGGGTGAACACAACGACGGCCACGCCGAACAGCGTTACCAGCGTCGTCGCCAGCCGGGTCAGAACGGTCTTGAGAAGCATGAGTGTCTCGTTTTGGCAAAGGGGCCCGGCGATCAAGGGGCGAGATCGCCGGGCCTGAACGCCGCGATCAGGTCGCGGGGGTGATCGCCTGCGGCAGAAGATCGCCGGAGGTATAGGGCGTGACCGAGACGGTGTTTGAGAACACGACGGGCATGACATATTGCAGAAGCGGGATGACATAACTTTCTTCGGCGATGTAGCGCGACACGTCCTTGTAGCCCTGGATGCGGGCCGCCTCGTCGCGTTCGACAAAGAGCGGTGCAATCCTGTTCACAAGGTCCTCGGTGTCCCAGACCGCATGCGGCGAGGGGCCGAACATTGAGAAACCGGTGGCGGTCGACGGGTCGCCGATGGAGTTGCCCCAGTTGTAGAAGGCGGCGGGCGCGAGCTGGTCGGTGGCGCGCAATTCGTAATGCTTGGCGATCTCGTAGACCTCGATCTCCGCTTCGATTCCGACCTTGCGCCACATGCCGACGATGGCCTGCACCATCTCGTAATCCTTGGGCTTGAGCCCGCGGGTGGTCTGGATGGTGAACTTGACCGGATTGTCGGTGGAATAGCCCGAGGCCGCAAGAAGTTCCTTCGACCTTTCAGGGTTGTAGGTCACGACAATGCTCTCGTCATAGGCCGCGTAGCCCGGCGCTTCGAGCGTCGAAAGCGGTACGCCATAACCGCGCAGTAGCCGGTCGATGATCAATTGCTTGTCGATGGCGTGATGCGCGGCAAGGCGCACGTTCTTGTCGAGCATCGGGCCGGTGTCGTTGAGGAAGATCATGCCGATGTCGGTGATTGGCACGGCCACGCCCGAAAGCCCGTCCTTGGCGATCAGACGGTCGTATTCCTCATAGGGGATGTTGACGGTGACGTCCGAATTGCCGCTTTCCACCTCGGCCACGCGCGACGCCGCATCGGTGACGAATTTGATCGTCACGGTCTCGAATGCCGGCGCGTCGCCCCAATAGTCGGGGAAGGCCTTGAGCCGGACATAGGCGCCTTGCTCAAAAGCGTCGACCATGTAAGGGCCGGTGCCGATGGGGGCTTTCTCGAAGCCTTCCGCGCCGAGCTCTTCGTAATAGGCTTTCGGCAGCACGAAAGCGGTCAGGAAGGCCATCCATTTGAACAGCGCCGGTTCGAAATCCAGCACATCGGCGGTGATGACGTTGCCCACGACCGTAAAATTGCCGATCTTCGACCAGACGAATTGCATCGGGTTGCCGGTCTCCGGATTGGCGGCGCGCTCCAGCGACCAGACAATGTCTTCGGGGGTGAGCGCGGCACCGTTGTGCCATTTCACGCCGTCGCGCACGGTCATGGTGATCTTCGACTGGTCCGCGCTGAAGCCCCAGTCGGTCAGCAGGCCGGGGCCGAAGGACAGGTCGGGGGCCTGTGCGATGTAGCGATCGAACACCGCCAGATAGATGGATTGCAAAACCGGGTTCACGGCGGCGGGGCCGGTGGTCGGGTCCCAGCTTTGCACCGGGATGTTATAGGCGATGGTCAGGTTCGTGCCGTCCTGTGCCAGCACGCTTGCACCCGAAGCCAGAAGCGCGGTGAGCGCGACGGACGCGCCCATGAAGCCGCGCCGTGTCAGATGTCCGTTGGCCGTCATATGTCTCTCCTGTTGGCGATCTCCGGCCCGTTTTCCGGACTCGGTTGGTTTTATTTTGGATATAGTTATTTCATATTTAAAGCATAAAGATGCAGATGCGCCGGATTTTCCCGTTCTTGCCCGCTCTGTGCAGGTTATTTGATCATCTGGGCGGCGAAATGCCCCGATCCGGCCCCGGTGCCGCCGCCCGGCCAGGCGGCCGCGCCGATCAGCGACAGGCCCTCAAGCGGGGTGTGGCCATCGGCAAATCCCAGAACGGGGCGGAACAGGAAGTTTTGGGTCAGGTGATGCGAGCCGCAGACCTGATCGCCGCCGACGAGATTGGGGTTTCCGGCCTCCAGATCGAGCGGCGACACCACATGGCGAGCGAGGATATGCGCGCGGAACCCGGGGGCCTGTTCCTCGATCAGATCGAGCACGCGCTCGGCCATGGCCTCTTTCGCATCCGCCCAGTTTCTTGCGGAAATCTCGCCTTTTTCATCGCCTTTGATCTCGGCAGGCACAACGCGGGCCTGAACCCAGAGCGTATGTTTGCCTTCGGGTGCGCGGCTCGGGTCGAAGAGCGAGGGCTGGCCGACCACCAGAAGCGGAGTCTCCGGCAAGAACCCGGCCAGAGCCTGTGCATAGGTCGCCGCTGCCGTATCCATGGAGCGCCCGATATGGACATAGGCAAAGCCCTTGAGCGCCTCGGCCAGCCATGGCACCGGCGCGTCGAGCGCCAGATGCACCATCATTGTGCCGGGGGCATGGCGGAATTTGGCGAGGCCGCGGTCGTATCGTGCGTTGCCGGAACTGCCGCCTATGAGGCGCAGGAGATGTTTCGGTGCCAGCGAGGCAAGAATGGTTGAGGTCTCAATCTTTTCACCATTGGCGACAACACCCGTGACCTGACCGTTCGCATGAAGGATCTCGGTCACTTCGGTGTCGCAGTCGATCCGCCCGCCGTGGGCTGCGATGATCGAGACCAGCGCCCGGGTCGCCACATCCGCTCCGCCCTTGCCGATCACCATACCCATGGCTTGGCCCGCCATGCCTTCGAGATAGGGAAAGACCGCACCGCCCGCGACGTCGGGGGCAAAGTCGATGTGCAGCCCCCATGTCGAGAGCGCGGTGCACAGGCGTGGGTCCTCGAACGTGTCCTCAAGCCAGGCACGCGGGGTCGAGAGCAGGAATTGCAGCGTCTCGAGCGTCTTCGCCGTGCCCAGCGCGCGCCAGCTTTTCCAGAGATATTTGAGCAGGGGGCCGCGCCGCATCGGCGTGCCGAAGAGCGGGCCGAGAACGGCGATACGTTCGGGGAACTCCGCCATCATCTGCCGCCATGTGACCTTGTCAGCCTCGGAGGCGAAGGTTGCCAGCGTTTCCTCGGGGTCGGTCGAGACGCCAAGGTAATCGCCCGGCGCCATCGCCTGGGCGAAGGGGCGGTCGATCGGGACGAATTCCATGCCGTGTTTCGCCATGTCCGCGCCATGGGCAGCCATGAAGGCGGAGCCCGCGAACATCGAGAGGTTCATGGCGGCCACGTCATGGCGAAACCCCGGTAGCGTCAGCTCTTCGGTCCGCACCGCCCCGCCCGGCGTCGGGCCGCGTTCCAGAATGCGGACCTTTTTGCCGCGCAGAGCCAGTTCGGCGGCGGCGACCAGCCCGTTGATCCCGGCGCCGATGAGGACAATCTCGCTCATGACTTACCCCGCAAAGCTTTTGACAGTGGCCAAAGCGCCATCGAGTGCCTTGCCTTTTTCATCCTCAAGCGCGGCTGTGCGCAGCCGGCGCATCCAGTCGGCGGCATCCGTGCGGCCCTTCAGCATATCGAGCGCGCCCATGACGCGGGCGAATTTCGACAGGCCACGGGCGTGGGTGTCGGAATAGCCCTTGATCAGCCGGTAGTTGGCGAGGATTTCGGAGGCCAGCGCCGGATCGGTCCTGGCGACCTCTTTGACGGTTGCGAACCATGCAGCCACATGGGCCATTTCGCTTTGATGGCGCAGGAGTTTGCGGCGCATCGGGCGCAGGGAGGACACGATCCAGAGCATCAGAAAGCCCCGGAGGCTGTCGGTGCGGATGCGGCGGCCCTTGTCGAAGCGTTTGGTGTACCAGGCCTCAAAACCCTTTTTGCCCTGCACCCATGTGCCGAGGCCCTTGGGCAGGGTGGTGGTGAATTCCTCAAAACGCGGGTGGAAATATTCGGTCAGCATCAGGACCTGATCGTCTTTCACGACGACCTCGCCCTTGACGCGCTCAAACCGGCTGGCGCGGGTCTTGATGTCGGCGACGCGCAGGATGTCGTCGTAACAGAGCGCGCGGGCGATGTATTTCGCGGCACTCACGCTCATCTCATAGGGGGCTTTGTCGAGGGCCACGATCTCGTCCAGCTTGTCGAGATACTCGCTGCCGTAGTCTACGTCCTGATAATCCACGACCTTCTTGAGACCCAGACCCGCCATCTCCTGAACCTCAAGGGGCAGGGCGGTCAGGCGGCTTTCCAGCGTGGCCCATTTCGCCTTGAGTTTCTCCGGCACGTTGAGCACCGGGACGGGCTTCGCCGGGGCCTCTTCAAAGACCGGGGCGGGTTTGTTGCCCTTGGCGATTTCGTAAGCCTCGCCAAAGGCCCGCAGCGAGGCCTCGACGCCCCGGCCCGATTTGCGGATCACCTCTTCATAGCTTTCGCGCGAAAACGGCAGTGCGCCGGAGCCCGCCAGAGCGCCCAGAAGCGACGAGGAGATTACCGATCCCGCCTGTTTCGCGACGGTTTCCATGTCGAAGGCAATCACGTGATCGGCGGCGATGTCCATCGCGGCAATCACCTCCGGCCCGTTGGCGCGCCCGTCGCCAGGGGCGATTTTTTCCGACACGGCGGGGATGCGGTGGGTTGAGGCGATGAGCGTGGTGCGGCCCGGCGTCACGAAGCCGCGCATGATGGCGCGCCCGCCCTCCATGAGCTCCGAGGCCATGAGAATGTCCACGTCCCCCACGGCGGGCGAGAGCGCAAACACCGGCTGGCGACCGGTGTCGCGGCACATTTCGACGTAATAGATCGTCGCTCCGGTGCGCTGCGCCACGCCCGCGACCGAGGTGGATTGCGCGTTATAGCCATTGGCTTCGGCGACATCGACGATCCAGTTGGTCAGGACGCCACCGCCCTGACCGCCGACGGCGAGGGCCGCCAGCGTGATGACCTTTTCCCCGTCGGGACCGGGGGAGCGGCGGGCGATGATCGGTTTGGCTTGCATGTTCATGTTGTATAGTCCTCAGGCAAAGGCCACGCGTTTCGCGTCGCGGCGGCTTTGCAGCCAGGAGATGATTTTCGAGGCGCGCGCGGCGCGGCGTTTTTCGCCCTCCGTCGGGTTGCTGACGATCTCGGCCTGATAGAAGGATGGGCAGAGCACGGCGGCATCCGCCACCTCGCCACAGTTGCCGCAGCCGACACAGGTCTGGTCGATCGCCGCCACCGGATCGTCGCGCAGCGGATCGCCCGTGTCCTTCACGGACAAAGACGGGCAGCCCGACAGCCGCATGCAGGCATGATCGCCGGTGCAGACGTCTTCATCGACACCGAACCGGGGTCGGACGACGCGTTTGCCTTCCTTGGCGGCCTTGGCCATCTCCGGTTTGACGCGGCGCTGTTTGTTCAACATGCATTCCGACGAGGCGACGATGACCTTGGGGCCTTCCGCATCGGTGGTCAGCGCCTCTTTCAAAGTGTCGCGCATCTTGGTCACGTCATAGGTGCGGTCCACCTGACGCACCCATTTCACGCCCATGCCCTTACAGGCCTCGACGATGGAGTTCTGGGTCTGCTTGGTCTTGTTGACGGCGCGGGACGACAGGATGTCCTGACCGCCGGTCGCGGAGGAATAGAAATTGTCGACGATGACGATCACGTTGTCGGATTTGTTGAACACCGCATTGCCCACCGACGAGGTCAGCCCGTTGTGCCAGAACCCACCATCGCCGACGAAAGAGATCGAGCGACGGCCCTTTTTGTTCTCATTGTGGAAGGCGGCGGCGGAGGCGGGGCCGAGGCCGTAGCCCATGGTCGTCGCGCCAAGATCGAAGGGCGGCATGATCGAGAACAGGTGACAGCCGATGTCGGAGGAAATGTGGTGCTCGCCCAGCTCTTCCTCCACGAGTTTGGTGGCGGCGAAAATCGGGCGTTCCGGGCAGCCGGTGCAGAACCCGGGCGGACGCCCCGGCAGGGTTTTCGACAGATCGGGGATCGCGACGGGTTCCTCGTTGGTGGCGGTTTTCGCAACCGGCAGCATTGAGGGCGCGTATTGCGCGAAGAAGGCCCCGAGGCTGTCGACCATCACCTGCCCGGTGTATTCGCCGCCCATCGGCAGCACGCCCTTGCCTTCGAGCTTCACGGTTTTGCCGCGCTTGTAGAGCATGGTGGCGATCTGTTGTTCGATGTAATTCGGGTGGCCTTCCTCGATCACCAGAACCGCGTCCTTGCCCTCGCAGAAGTCCATCAACTGCTCATCCACCAGCGGATAGATGCAGTTCAGCACCATCATGTCGACCTCGGTGTCGCCATAGAGATCGGCAAGGCCCAGACGGTTCAAAGCCCGGATCACGGTGTTATAGGCGCCGCCCTGAAGGATCAGGCCGACTTTCGCATCTTTCCTGCCAAAGCGTTCGTTGATCTCGCGCTCGACAATGAAATTCTGCGCGGCGGGCAGGCGTTTGGTGAGCTTTTCCTGTTCGTGCAGATAGGTCGCGGGTGGCAGGACGATGCGGTTCAGATCGCGGCGCGGGTTTTCCAGCGCATCGGACACGGTCATCGAAGGACGCTTGTTGTCCTTGGCGGTGAAATGGCCGTGAACGTGGCAGGAGCGGATGCCGACCTGCAACATCACGGGCGTGTTCGATACTTCCGAGAGCTCGAACCCGTCGCCCACCGCCTTGGTGATGCAGGGCAGGTTCGGGCGCGGGTCGAGCATCCAGACCTGCGATTTCATGGCGAACGCATAGGTGCGTTCCTGCATGATCGAGGAGCCTTCGCCGAAATCCTCGCCCACGATGATCAGCGCGCCACCCGTGACCCCGCCCGAGGCGAGGTTAGAGAGCGCGTCCGAAGCGACGTTGGTGCCGACGACGGATTTATAGGTGACGGCTCCCCGGATCGGATAATGCACAGAGGCCGCGAGCATGGCGGTGGCTGTGGCCTCGTTGGCGGAGGCTTCGAAATGCACGCCCAGCTCGCCGAGGATCTCCTGCGCATCGGCCAGAACATCCATCAGGTGCGAAATGGGCGAGCCCTGATAGCCGCCGACATAGCCGACGCCGTTTTCCAGCAGGGCCTTGGTGATGCCGAGGATGCCTTCGCCGGTGAAGACCTCCCCGTCGCCTTGTCTGAGTTTCTGGACTTCCTTGGCGAAGGATCTTTCAGCCATGGGGTGTCTCCTTGGTTTTCCCGTTTGGGCGCTGTGCGTTTAAAAATCGTGGTGGCGGATGTCGTGCAGCACCCGCGAGAGCATGTCCTTGAGCGTTGCGCGCTCGGCTTCCGAGAGGCTTGCCAGCATCGTGTCGCGCATGTGTTCCATGGCGGGCCATGCGGCGTGATAGGCGGCTGCGCCGGTCTCGGTCAGATGGATCTTGCGGATGCGGCTGTCGGTCTCGCCCGCCTCACGACGGATCAGCCCGGCGGCCTCCATCGCGTCCAGAGTGCGTGACAGGGTCGATTGCTTGATTACCGTCATCACCGACAGCTCGTTGATCGTGCAGGGGCCGCCCTCGGCCAGAACCGCGAGCGCCCGCATCTGGGCGACCGAGACGCCGACCTCTTTCAAGGCGGCTTCGACGCCTTTGTTATAACGCGCCATGATGCGGTTCATCAGATAGGGGGTGAAGTCCTCAAGCTCCTCGGGGTTGTCGATCATGCGCCCAGCTCCTTCGCGGTCAGAAAGCCCGATCCGCCCGACAGGCCCGGTCCCGGATGGGTCGAGGCGCCGATGTGGTAGAGGTTCTTGATGCCGGTATCGTGGCGCTTGCTGCCCGCGAAGGGCCGCCAGAGGAAGAACTGTTCGAGGTTGCAGGCCCCGCCATAGGGATCGCCGCCCACAAGGTTCATATTGTAGCCTTCGAGATCGGCGGGAGAGATCGCGCGGCGGGTGACGATCTGGTCGCGGAAGCCCTCGATGTGATCGGCGAGAATGGCCTCGATCCGGTCGGCATAGGATTCGCGCAGCGCCTCGGTCCATTGGCCGCCTTCGGGCACGTCGATCTCGCCCTTGGCGTCGCCCTTGACGACGCGGGGCGCTTCGGGGAGCTGGAGCCAGAGCACGCTCTGGCCTTCGGGCGCGCGGGTCGGATCGGCGGCAGAGGGCTGGCCGACACAGATCGTCGGCACCTCGGGCAGCATGCCGCGCTCGGCCTCGTTGCCCGCTTTCGACACCCCGTCGAGCCCCGGTGTGATATGAAGAAGCTGAACCTTCTCGATCCCTTCCGTCCTCCACTTCACGGGCCCGTTCAGCAGGTAATGCAGTTGGAAATCGCCCTTGCCATAGCGGTATCTGCGCAGATCGTCCTGACGTTCCGGCATGGGCGCAAGTGTGCCGTAAAGCTGGTTCGGCGTGGTCGAGGCCAGCACCTTGCCCGCGGTCACCACCTCGCCGGATGCCAGTTTCACACCGGTCGCCACGCCATTCGCTAGGGTGATTTCGGCCACCTCGGCCCCGGTCGTGACCGTGCCGCCGTGCTCTTCGATGATGGCGATCAGCCCGCGCACCATATTGGCCGCGCCGCCTTTCACCACCGGAGCCCCGGCAAGCTCGAGGGCAAAGCCGATCACCTGACCCATCTGGCCGGAAAACGACGCCTCCGGCCCAAGCCCCGCATGCAGGCACCACGGTGCCCAGAGCGCACGGTTCAGGTCAGACGCAAACGAGGTCTCAAGCCAGCCGCGCATCGACTGCAACGCCCCGCCCATGGTCGTGGCCAGCCCATGCGGTTTACGTTTCCACGCCTCTTTGGTGAGGAGTTTCGCGGTGGATTTCGACCACGGATCGCCGCCCATCAGCCCGAACAGCAGTTCCGCATCGGCGGCAAACGCATCGAGATCGGCGGCAAGCTGGTCGCCATCGCCGGGATGGGCCGCGTTGAAGGCCGCGACATTGGCGGCGCGGTCCATCTTGTAGGTGAGCGCCCTGCCATCAGGGAGCAGGACGCCCGTGGGTGTGTCGGTGGCGCAGAATTCGACGCCATGGCGGGCAAGGTCCTCGCCCAAGGCGCCATGCGCCGCCCCGGTCACCCAAAGAACGAAGGTGGTGGCGAGGGGGTCATAGCTCACCCCCTCGGCCAGTGTTTCGGTGCGCATGCAGCCACCCGCGACCTCTTCACGTTCGAAGAGCGCAACCTTCTTGCCGGATTTGGCCAGCATCGCCCCCGCCGTAAGCGCGTTGATGCCGGAGCCGATGATTGCGATGTCGCAGGTCGGTGTCATGCGCCTCTCTCCCTTATGCCGCGACCAGTGCGAGGGCACGCACGGGCGAGCCGGTGCCGTTCTCGATCTTCAGCGGTGCGGTGATGAACACCGCGCCTTTCGGCGGCAGCTTGTCGAGATTGGTGAGGGAGGCCAGGCCGTAGCGGTTGTTCTTGTGCAGCAGGTTGTGGGCCGGGTAGGGCGGTTCAAAGCCCCCCGCGGCGCCCGCGTCGGTGCCCACACATTGCGTGCCCCAGCCGAGCGCCTTCTTTTCCATCAGGTATTCGATGCAATCGACCGAGGGCCCGGGGGTGTGAGGGCCGGTCTCGTCGGCATTGAGGAATGTGCCGGCGTCTTCGTTATACTGGTCCCAATCGGTGCGCATCAGCACCCATTCGCCTGCCTTGATCTCGCCGTGCTCCTGTTCCCAGGCGATCAGCGCGTCCTTGGTCAAAAGGAAATCCGGGTCGGCGGCGGCCTCTTTCGAACAGTCGATGACATTGGCTGGGGCCACGAAATATTGCGGGTCGATGGTGTCGACGGCACCGTCCGGGTAGTCCTTGCCGGTGATCCAGTGGTGCGGGGCATCGTAATGCGTGCCGGAATGCTCGCCGAGTTTCAGCCAGTTCCAGGCCCAGAATGGCCCGCGGTCGCCATATTCGGAGATCTTGTGAATCTCGATCGGCGGCGTGTCGTCGGCGATCTCCGGCGGTAGTTTCAGAAGCGGCGTTTTCGGGCCGAGGGTGGCGGCGCAGTCGATCACCTTGATCGCGCCGGTGAGCAGGCCTGTCGCAAGCTGTGCGAGGGTGTCCTGAGTGGTCATTTCGTGCTCCCTGATGATTTGTATTGGTCGTGTTTCAGACTGGATGTATGCAAGCGCATGTATTTTTTTACTTCAAGTCCAAAAATTAACAAAAGAGAATTTCTTGGGGTCTTCGAAGCGAAACTCTATGCGTTTGCATAAATAATAAACGCATTTTTACGTTTCTGCGCCTGCAAAATCACTATTTTAAGCGATAATGAAAGGTTTTTGGATGTGGTGATGACGACTCTCCGAGCCTTTTGGGCCTGCATCTGCGATGCGATGGGTAGAATAAAAAGATTGAAGTTTAAAATAAAATATGCATCCTGATCCTTGCCCTGCGCAACCTGCGCAGTTCACCCGTATTTCTCAGTCAGCAGTCCTCAGGGAGGATCCCATCATGACCGACCAAGTCGTTCCCGTCGTCACCCGGGCCGGAGAGCTCGATGAAACCACGCTGCAATCGGGCGAATGTGTCCGTAAATCCGGCGTCAGCCCGCAGCACACGCCCGCCACGAAAATCTGGTTCGGGCGCGTCTCCAACGAGCCGGGTCACCGCTCCCCGCCGCATCACCACGAGGAATGCGAAACCGGCGGTTACGTGCTCAAGGGCCATGGCCGGATTTATTTCGGCGAGGATTACAAGGAGTTCATCGACATGTATGAGGGCGATTTCGTCTTCGTGCCGCCCTTCATGCCGCATGTCGAAGTGAACATGTCCACCACCGAGGAACTGGTGTGGCTGACCTGCCGGACGCCGGACAATCTGGTGACCAACCTGCCGGATGTGCCGGACGAGGCGCTGGAAGGCTATCGTCGGGCCTGATCATGCGGTTGGTAAGATATGGTGCGGCCGGGGCCGAAAAGCCCGGCCTGCTGGACGGGGAGGGCGCGATCCGCGACCTTTCCGCCCATGTCTGTGACATCGACGGGGTGGCTTTGGCCCCTTCGGCGCTTGCTCAACTGGCGGCTCTGGACCCGGCCTCTCTGCCGAAGGTCATGGGCGATCCTCGGCTCGGATCGGCGATTGCCCGGCCCGGTAAGTTCATTTGCGTCGGCCTGAACTATGCCGATCACGCCAGGGAAACGGGTAAGGAGCCGCCCGCCGAGCCGATCCTGTTTGCCAAGGCGTCGAACGCGATCTGCGGGCCGAACGATGACGTGGAAATCCCGCGCGGGTCGGAGAAAACCGATTGGGAGGTCGAGCTGGGCGTGGTGATCGGCACGCGGGCCAAATACGTCAGCGAGGATGAGGCGCTCGATTATGTGGCGGGTTACGCTTTGGTCAATGACGTGTCCGAGCGTGCCTTCCAGTCGGAGCGCGGCGGGCAATGGACCAAGGGAAAGTCGCATGACACTTTCGGTCCGGTCGGGCCATGGCTCGCGACCAGGGATGAGATCGCCGATCTTGCCGACATCGACCTCTGGCTCGATGTCGATGGCGAACGCCGCCAGACCGGCAACACCCGCACGATGATCTTCGGCGTTGCCACGCTGGTGAGTTACATCTCTCAATTCATGACGCTTGAGCCCGGCGACATCATCGCCACCGGCACGCCGCCGGGCGTGGGGCTTGGGATGAAGCCGCCGGTGTTCCTGAAACCCGGTCAGGTGATGACGCTCGGGGCCACGGGGCTTGGGGAACAAAGACAAAGGATGGTGCAGGCATGAGCGATTTTGGCAAACTCAAAGAGGCTTTGACCGATCTGACCGGCAAGACCGCGCTGGTCACGGGCGCGGCGCGCGGGCAAGGTGCGGTCGAAGCCGAACTGCTCGCCACGGCCGGGGCTTCCGTGCTGATCTGCGACGTGCTGGACGAGGGAGAAGCTTTGGCCGCGCGGCTCACCGCCGAGGGATGCGACGCAAAATTTCTCAAGCTCGACGTGACCTCCGAGGCTGCATGGCTCGAGGCGCTGGCGCTGATCCGCGACTGGACCGGGCGGCTCGACATCCTTGTCAACAACGCGGGCATCATCAACCGCAAGACCATCGCGGATATGTCGGTTGGTGAATGGAAAAAGGTGCTTGAGGTCAACGCCACCGGGGCCTTCATCGGTATCAAACTCGCGGCTCCGATGATGGCCGAGACCGGCGGCGGTTCGATCGTCAACATCTCGTCGAACAGTGCCTTTTCCGGTCATTACGACCCGGCTTATACCGCCTCGAAATGGGCGATCCGCGGGCTGACGCGCACGGCGGCGATGGAGTTCGCCGATCAGGGCATTCGCGTCAATGCGATCTGTCCCGGCCTCATCGTCACCGACCTCAACCGCAATTCGCCGCATCTCGGCCCGATGATCGGCATGACGCCGATGGCGCGTGCGGGCGAGGCCGATGAGGTCGCCCAGCTCGTGCTGTTTCTGGCCTCCGACGCTTCCGGCTTCATCACCGGCGAGGATTTCGTCATCGACGGCGGATTTACCGCAGGCGCGGGTTATCGCCGGGTCGCGAAGGAGACCGGCATTCTCTGAGCCATTCTCTGTGGCATGACGACATCTCCCGCCTTCGCCTGTCCGGGCGGAGGTGAAGCGCCCGACCGTCGTCGGGTCTCGGCGGTGTGCCGTGCCGCCTCATGCGGCTTTCATTTCCCTCTTGAGCCAGGCCAGGACCTGTGCGCTTCGCGGATGCGGCGGCAGGTGTTCCGGGCGCAGTGCCCAGAAACTCTCTGCGCTGTGGGTCTTGCCCGCAAACGGCTCCATGAGGTGCCCGTCTCCGATCTCCCGCGCGACATACATGCGGGGCACCAGCGCCAGCCCGAGCCCGTGGCGCGCACCTGCGATCAGCGCCGCGCTGCTGTCGAACCGTGGCCCCAGGATCGCCCCCTTGTACGCCACCGCCGTGCCGCGCAGCCATGTCAGCCAGAGGTCCGGGCGTTTGGCGTTTTGCAACGATGGCAGTCGGTCGAAATCCAGGATGTCGAGCGGCATTTGCAGTCCGGGCAGGTCTGGCGCGGCGATCACGGTCAGTTCTTCGGGGGCAAGCGGCTCCGCCCGAACCCCGGCCCATGCGCCGCCACCTCGCCGGACAATCAGATCGGCGCGGCTCTCCTGCGGTGGCACCTTGTCATCCTGCATGCGAATCTCGATCAACAGTTCCGGCTGCGCCGCCCGCAACCGGGCGAGGCGCGGGATCAGCCAATGGGTGGCAAAGCCGGTGGGCGCCGCGAGGGTGAAGACCCCGCTCAGGCTCTGCCCGCGCACCGCGTCGATCGCCGAGTTTTCCAGATCGGACAGCAGGCGATGCGTGTCCCTCAGATAGGCTTCTCCCACCTCGGTCAGGACGAGGCGCGAGCCGATGCGCTGAAACAGTTTGAGGCCGAGGAATTGTTCCAGCGCGGCGATCTGTCGGCTGACCCCGCTTTGCGTGATGCCGAGATCCTGCGCGGCATGGGTGAAGCTGCGATGCCGGGCGGCGGCTTCGAAACATTCGAGCGCGGCGAGGGAGGGGATGAAACGGCGCATCGGGGACCGGTCTTTCTCATGAGTAAAACTCATGTCGGAATGCTTTTTTGCATCCTTCCTTTTTTCGCACCCTCTGGCAAACTGTTTCAAACACATCCGAAACAAGGGTGACAACGTCCTCCCTCACAGGTGGCCTGCAAAGCTGCCTCTGCGGGATTAGCCGGATCTGAGCACAGCATGAGCAATTTTCATTCCAGACATATCGCCGTGATCGGCGCGGGTATTGTCGGGCTTTGTGTGGCCGAACGGCTCCTGTCCGAAGGTCACAGGGTGACTGTGGTCGATCCCGCTGCGCCGGGGGGCGCGCAGGCCGCGAGCTATGGCAATGGCGCGTTCATCAGCCCGGCCTCCGTTCTGCCGATGTCGGCTCCGGGGCTGTGGCGGCAGGTGCCGAAGATGCTGCTCGATCCGACCGGGGCGCTTTCCGTCCGGCTGCGCGATCTGCCGGGACTGCTGCCTTGGCTTTGGGCGTTCCTGCGTGCCGGGAACCGCCCGGGTAATGTCGCCCGCATCGCCGGGGATCTCAACCTGTTGCTGCGGGACGCTCCGGCGCGCCACGCGGAACTCGCGGCCCGCACGGGGCAGTCCGATCTGATCCGCCAGACCGGTTTGCTCTACGCTTTCCGGGATCGCGCGGCATGGCAGGCCGAATGTTCGGTGTGGCAGATCCGGGCCGAATGTGGCGTTGTTATGGAAGACTGCACCGCCGCGCGGCTGCGCGCTCTGGCTCCCGATCTTTCGTCTGACTACGGTTTCGGTATCCTGATCTCCGAGGGCGCGCATTGCGTCGACCCCGGCGGCTATGTCGCGGGGCTGGCGCGTTATCTCACCGTCTCGGGTGCGGAGCTGCGGCAGGATCGGGTTCTGGGGCTCGATCTTTCAGGCGGTCAATTGCGGGGGCTGCGCTGCGCGGGTGGAGATCTGCCCTGTGACCGGGCGGTGATCGCCGCCGGGATCGCCTCAGCGCCTTTTGCGACCGAGGCGGGGGATCGTCTGCCGCTGGCCGCCGAGCGGGGCTATCATGTGGAGATCGCCGATGTGCCGTTTCGCCTCGATGTGCCGGTGATGCCGCAGGACGGCAAAATGGCCAATGTCACCACGCGCGGAGGGCTGCGCGCCGCCGGGCAGGTGGAAATCGCCGTCCCGGATGCGCCGCCGAACTGGGCGCGGGCGGAAGTGTTGCTGTCGCATCTGAAGCGCAGTTATCCGGCACTGGCCGGTCGGTCGCATGATCTGAAACGCTGGATGGGGTGTCGTCCATCCATGCCCGATGGCAAGCCGGTGATCGGCAGGGCCTCGGCGGTGCCGGAGGTGATCCATGCCTTCGGACACGGTCACGTCGGCCTCGCCTCGGCCCCGGCCACGGCGGAGATCGTTGCCGATCTGATCGCCGGACGTCCCCCGCGCCGCGATTCCGCGCCGTTCTCTCCCGCGCGCTTCGGGTGTGGTGTCGCCCTCAGAGGTCCGACATAAATCCGACGCCAATCCGACGTTTTGCCGCCCCTTCGTTTCGACCGGAAAGATCCTGCCATGACCCTGCCGCCGCTGACTGCCTTCGGGCCCGATTTCACCTTTGCCCATGACGACTGGCTTGCCCATCCGGCGGGGTTGGGCGCTGTGCCGAAGGACGTACTGGGCACCGAGGTCGCGGTGATCGGGGCCGGGGCCTCGGGCGTGATCGCGGCTTATGAATTGATGAAAATCGGTTTGAAGCCAGTCATTTACGAGGCGTCGCGTTTCGGAGGGCGGCTGCGATCCGAGAGTTTCGACGGCACGGGGTTCGAAGGCTCTCCGCCTGTGATTGCCGAGATGGGCGGCATGCGCTTTCCCGCCTCCTCGGCGGGGTTCTACCATTATCTCGATCTCATGGGGCTCACGACGAAACCCTTCCCGAACCCTTTGACCAGTGCCGCCGGTTCGACCGTGATCGACCTTGAGGGGGAAACGGTTTTTGCCCGTGACTTGAAGGAGTTACCCGCCCTTTATCAGGAGATTGCGACGGCCTATGCGCAGGCGCTCGACGGGGGAGCGGCCTTCACCGAATTGCAGAATGCCATCCGCGCCAAGGATGCCGCGCGGGTCAAATCCCTGTGGAATCCCCTCGTCGCGGCCTGGGACGAACGCACCTTCTACGATTTCGTCACGAGTTCCGACGCGTTCCAGTCCCTCAGCTTCCGACATCGCGAAGTGTTCGGCCAGGTGGGCTTCGGCACCGGCGGCTGGGATTCCGATTTCCCGAACTCGATGCTGGAAATCCTGCGGGTGAACCTGCTCGGATTTGACGACGATCAGCGCTATGTCGTCGGCGGGGTCGAAAGCGTCTTGCGCCGTCTGTGGCACGCCGCGCCGCCTTGTACATATTGGCCGGAAGGGACCTCGCTCGGCTCTTTGCATCGTGGCGCAACCCGTTCAAGAGTCATGAAGATTTCCCGTTCCAATCGGAATGGTCCGCTTCTGGTCACGGATCAATGGGGCAATGAGGCGGCGTATGAAGCGGTGCTCGTGACCTGTCAGAGCCACCTCCTGACCACGGCGATCGAGGTGGATGAGGAGCTTTTTGCCCAGCCGCTCTGGATGGCGCTCGACCGGACGCGTTACATGCAGGCGGCCAAAACATTCGTCATGGTGGATCGGCCGTTCTGGAATGACGTGGATCCGAAGACCGGGCGGCCCGTCATGTCCATGACACTGACCGACCGGATCACCCGGGGCACCTATTTCTTCGATAACGGCCCGGATCAGCCGGGGGTGATCTGCCTCTCGTATGCCTGGATGACGGATGCGCTCAAGCTGCTGCCGCTGAGCGATGAGAAACGTGTGGATCTGGCTTTGAAAGCCTTGGGGAAAATCTACCCGGAGGTCGATATTGCAAGCCATATCCGGGGCGTGCCGAAATGCATCAGTTGGGAGGCGGACGAGAATTTCCTTGGTGCCTTCAAGGGGGCGTTGCCGGGCCATTACCGCTACAACCACCGGGTCTACAGCCATTTCATGCAGGATGACATGCCCGTGGAACAGCGCGGAATTTTCCTTGCCGGCGACAGTGTAAGCTGGACCCCGGCCTGGGTCGAGGGGGCGGTTCAGACCGGGCTGAACGCGGTCTGGGGCATTGTCGCGCATCTCGGCGGCGCCTGTCATGCGGCCAATCCGGGGCCGGGCGATCTCTATGCAGAACAGGGACCTGTGGCGCTTTCAGGGTGAGTTTCGAGGCATCCGGGCGGGGCGCACAAATTCGTGGCAAAAGAGCCGGGTTTCGCCTTGTGTTTGTGCTGAAAATAAACCTTAAAACATGCTGTATTCATTGACGAAAATGAGGATTTATGGTCAATTCTCACGACTTTGAAAACTGATAAGAAGGCCGCTCCTCATGACCTCTATTTCGCGCAAGATCGGCATCCTTGGGGCCGGCAAGATCGGCGTCGCCATTCACGATGCGCTGGCGGAGATGGAAGGCGTCGAGCTGGTCTATATGCTGGCCGGTCGCCGCAAACCGGAAGGGGTGCCGGAGGCGCTAATCCTGACCGAGATGGCGGAGGCCCTGAGCTGTGAGGTCGATCTGGTGATCGAAGCGGCGGTGCCGGAGGTGATCCATACGCACGGTGCGGCGCTCCTCGCCAACAGCGATCTCTGCGCCTTCAGTTGCACTGCGTTGTCGCGCCCGGAAACGGAGCATGCGGTGCGCGCAGCCTGTGCGGCGGCGGGGACGCGGTTTTTCGTGCCGCATGGTGCGGTCATGGCGCTCGACGGTCTGGCGGACGGGCGCGATGTGATCGAACGTGTGACGATCACCACGGTCAAGAGCGGGCCGAGCCTCGGGCTTGCCGAGGATGCGGCGGGTCCGCTGTTCGAGGGAACGGCGCGCGAGGCCTGCCTGCAATTCCCCCGCAACGTCAATGTCCATGCCGCCATCGCGCTGGCCGGGATCGGGTTCGACCGGACGCAGAGCCGTGTGGTCGCGGAGCCGGGCAAGGCGACGATGGAACATCTGATCCATGTCGAAGGGCAGGGGCTCGAATGGGATATTCGCGTGTCGTCCCAATCTCTTGGCGGGGTGAGTGGGGCTTATACGCCGCGCTCTGCCGTCGGCTCGGTGCGGCGGCTGTTGGGCGGATCGGGCCTCAGCATCGCGTGACGCCCGATCCCTTGGGGTCAGCTCCCGA
Organism: Celeribacter ethanolicus; assembly: GCF_002407265.1. NCBI lineage: Bacteria > Pseudomonadati > Pseudomonadota > Alphaproteobacteria > Rhodobacterales > Roseobacteraceae > Celeribacter > Celeribacter ethanolicus. The sequence goes on along the minus strand of NZ_CP022196.1, from coordinate 911,034 downwards.
AGGCTTTCATCAACATCCGCGCAGCGGTGAGGAACAGGAAGACCGCGAAGAGCCGCTTGAGCTTTTTCGCGGGCAGCTTATGGGCGAGCGCGACGCCCAGAGGTGTGGAGATCAGGGTCATTGCGATGGTGGCGGCAAAGGCCGGGAGGTTGATCAGCCCGAGGGAAAAGGGCGGTTTGTCGGTCAGTTCCCAGCCATGCAGCGCGAAGCTGATGGTCGAAGGGAGGGCGATTAAAAGGCCGAACCCGGCGGCCGTGCCCACGGCGCGGTGCATCGACAGGCCGGAGAGGGTCAGGACCGGCACGCCGAAAGAGCCGCCTCCGATCCCCATCAGCACCGACAGAAAGCCGATGCCGGAACTGAGCGCGGAGCGCAGCGGTTCACCGGGCAGGCGATGGTCTTCGGTGGCCTCCTTTGGTCCGCCAAAGGCCATCTGGGCGGAGACCAGCATGCCCAACATGCCAAAAATGGCCAGAAGGACATGGGAGGACAGGCGCGTGGCCACCAGTGTCCCGATCACCGCCCCAAGCACGATGCCCGGCGCCCATGTCCTCAGGATGTCCATGTCGACCGTGCCGCGTTTGCGATGCGATTGCACGGAGCGCAGCGAGGTCACGACGATGGTGGCCAGAGAGGTGGCGACACAGACCTGCATCAGATGGGCGCTTTCATAGCCCATGGCGGAAAACAGGAAATAGAAGGCGGGGACGAGGACGATGCCGCCGCCGAGGCCCAGAAGTCCGGCGATGATCCCGGCGACGAAACCGGTCGCGATCAGCACCGCGCCGAGTTGCAGATAGAGCGTCAGGTCGGTCATGGCTTACCCCAGTGTTAGTCCGCCGTCGACATGGACGGTCGTGCCGGTGATCTGGCCTGCCTCTTGCGACAGAAGGAACGCCACGGTGGCGGCAATGTCATCGGGTTCGGTCAGGCGGCCCGTGGGCGTGGCGGCCATGGCGGCGGACAGCGTGTCCGTGGTGACGGCCAGATGTCCGCCGCCCTGTTTGCGGGTGAAACCGGGGACCACGGAATTGACGGTCGTGCCCATCGGGGCGAGTTGCAGGGCGAGAGCTTCGACCAGTGCCTCGATCGCGGCTTTGGCTGCCGAGGTGGTCGGAAAGCTGGTGCCCGCCTTACCGTGGACATGGGCGACGAAGGAGCTGATCGCCACGACCCGACCCCAGGGCGAGGTTTCGAGATCCGGCAAGGCCGCCGTGACGAGCCCGGCGAAGGCGCCCGGCATCATGGCGAAATCGCGTATGAGATCGTCATGGCTGAACTGGCCGAAGGGCGCTTTCGAGGCCTTGCCCGCGTTGCTGACGATCTGGTCGACCGTTCCGAATGCGGTGCGGGCGCGGCTGACGAGCAGGGCGGGGAGTGCCGGATCGCTAAGGTCGCCGAGTTCGGTGATCACCTGCGATCCGGCGGCGATGCAGTCTTGGGCCACGGCGGCAAGCGTGTCTGCATTCTTGCCGGTGTGCAGCAAAAGCCGGGTGTCGGGGCCCGCGCATTTGCGGGCGATGGCGGCGCCGATGCCACTGGCGGCGCCGGTGACGATCAGGGTACGTTTCAATGTGTCGGTCATGCGTTCCGTTCCATGCGCACGCCGCGCGGGCGGGGAGACGAGCGGGGTCGACCTGAGGTCGATGCGCCAGCTCCGTCACCTCCGAACCTGCGCGGCGTGACTTTGAGTATGAGTTTGGGAATGTCTCAACTCGCAATCTGTATATGGTATACTAAAAATTCCTGCAAGCCATTCCCGCCGCGTTCGGTGATGCGGGGCGGGAGATGCGATTTTTTCGAAAAATATGCAATTTATATGGTCGTAACTGCCTGTTGTGACGTTTTGAAAAGCGATTCTTGTCTGTGTTTCATGGAGTGGCTGACTCTAAGGTCATGTGAGATCTTGACCATTTTGGAATACCAAATGGACGGCATTGCCCAGGAATTCGCATAAATAGTGGGCGAAATCCGCTTAATTATTGTGCGTCACCCTATTGTTTTGCGACGCGTCGCCCGGATGGCCGCATTATGCTCTCGAAGCCGTTGACAGGGATTCCGGCCGCTCCCTAGGCTGATGTCAGGGAATGTCGGCGCTCAACAGAAGAACCCGAAAAATCGGGACAGACCTCCTAGCCAACGGGAAAACAAATGAACGCACCTTATCGTACTGCACTTCGTGCCGCGTTATCGCGCGCGCTCGTCTCTGCGCTTTTGCTGGGCACCGCTCTGCCGCTTCATGCCGCAGGTGTTACGATCGCGATCGGATCCGAGCCAACCACCCTCGACCCGCAACAGCGTGACGACGGGGCCGAACGGGCGGTGACCGACAATATCTTCGAAACGCTTCTGGAGCGCACGACGGATGGCACGCTCGTGCCCGGGCTTGCCGCGGAGATGCCGAGCCAGATCGACGATCTGACCTGGGAATTCAAGCTGAAACCCGGTGTGACCTTCACCAATGGCGAGCCCTTCGATGCGGCCAGCGTTGTGGCCTCGGTTACCCGGATCATCGACCCGGCCTATAACTCGGAACAGATGGCCTATTTCGGCACGATCGAAGGGGCCGAAGCGGTCGACGATCTGACGGTTCACATCCAGACCAGCGGTCCCGATCCGGTTCTGCCCGCGCGGATGTACTGGATGAAAATGGTGCCGACGACCTATGCGGCGGATGAACAATTCGGTCGTGCACCGGCGGGCACCGGTCCTTACATGCTCTCCGAATGGGCACCGGGCGAAGGCATCACGCTTGTGCGCAACGACAGCTACTGGGGCGAGGTGCCGGAGATCGACGATGTCACCTATCGTTTCATCGGCGAGGCGGGCACGCGCCTGTCGGGGCTGATGGCGGGGGAGCTGGACCTGATCCGCAACCTCTACCCGGAATTCGCCGCCGCCGTGCCGAAAGCGATCACCACGCAGGGGCTGGAGACCTCGACGCTGATCCTGTCGACCGCGAACCCGGTGATGGAAGATCCGAAGGTCCGCCGTGCGCTCAACCTCGCGATCGACCGTAGTGCGCTGGCCGAAAGCCTGTTCGTCGGCAATGCGATCCCGGTCCATGGCCAGCTCGTCAACCCGAAGAGCTTTGGCTTCAATGAAAGCCTGCCGCAATATGCTTACGATCCGGAGGCCGCCAGGGCGCTGATCGAAGAGGCGGGGGCGACCGGCAAGACCATCACTTTGGTGGGGGAATCCGGGCGCTGGCTCAAGGATCGCGAACTGATCGAAGCCGTGGGGGCCTATTGGTCGGAAATCGGGCTGGATGTGGACATCCATATCGAGGAATTCGGCGAATATCTCAACCAGCTCTTCGACAAGGAACATCGCCCGGACGCGATTTTCGTGACCAACTCCGACGAGCTTCTGGATGCCGATCGTCCGCTGACCGCCGGGCTTGAGTATAACGCCAGCTACGCCTCCAATGTCGACGAGGAGATGGCTGCGAAAATTCAGGCGGCACGCACCGAAACCGATGTCGAGGCCCGCAAGGCGCTCTATGCCGAGATCACACAGAAAGCCTTCGAGCTCGACTATCTCGCGCCGTTGCTCAATCAGGAAGACATCTACGGGCTGAGCGAACGGTTGGAATGGACCCCGCGCATCGACGCGAAACTTCTCGTCAAGGAAATGTCCGTCTCCGAGTGATCACTGCTGATCTCAGGACGCATGTTTCTCGCAGGCAGAGCGGCTGGTCCGCTCTGTCCCACGTAATTCAGACGATATGGAGCGGACTTATGGGGACGTTCATTTTGAGAAGAGCTGTTCAGGGCCTTCTTGTGGTGCTTGGCGTAACGATTGTGGTGTTTGTTGCAACCCGGCTGATTGGCGACCCGGCCAAGGTGATGTTGCCGCTCTCGGCCAGCGACGCGCAGCGCGCGGCGTTTGAGGCGCAATTCGGGCTGGACAAGCCGCTGGGCCAGCAATTTTTTGCCTTTCTCGGCGATCTCATGCGGTTCGATTTCGGCGAAAGTATCTGGCAACGCAAACCGGCGCTCGACGTAGTGCTGGGCAAATTGCCGAAGACTCTGGAGCTGATCGGGGCGGGGATGTTCCTGGCCATCGTGATCGGTATTCCTCTCGGTGCGGTGGCAGCGATCCGGCCCGACGGGCTGTTCGACCGGCTGATCGTCGGGCTGAGCCTGACCGGGTTGTCGATCCCGCAATTCTGGCTGGGGCTTCTGCTGATCATGATCTTTGCCGTGGGGCTTGGCTGGGTGCCGACCTCGGGGACTGGCACGCTGGCACATCTGATCCTGCCGGCCTTGACGCTCGCTGTGCCGGCCATGGCGCGGATCATGATGCTGGTGCGCTCCTCGGTGATCAACGAGCTGAACCAGCAATATGTGCGTACCGCGAAAGCGCGCGGGCTGCCCTTTGTGCGGGTGCTGTTCCAACACGCCATGCGCAACGCGCTGGTACCTGTCCTGACCCTTGCGGGATGGGAGGTCATCAGCGCCTGGGCGGGGTATACGGTTGTCGTTGAGACGGTGTTCGCCTGGCCGGGACTGGGCTTCACCGCGATGAAGGCCATCGGGCAGAGCGATCTCTTCCTGCTTCAGGCCATCGTCTTTGTCGTGGCGGTGGGCATCGTCCTCGTCAACATTCTGCTCGACGTGCTGTTCAAGCTGATCGACCCTCGGATCAAGGACGCCTGAGCCATGACCATCACTTCAACCTCTTCGCTTCCTGAAACGACCCTGAAACAAGGCCTGCTCATGTCCCTCGCTCCCGTCGGGCGCTTTCTCTCCGAATTGTGGCGTGACAAGGCCGGGTTCGCAGGCTTCGCCTTTCTCGTCCTTCTGGTTCTGGTGGCGCTCTTCGCGCCGCTGATCGCACCGCATGACCCGGCGGCGCAATCCGTCATGGCGCGGCTCAAGCCGCCGATCTGGATGGATGGAAGTGCGCCGGGGCATCTTCTGGGCACCGACATGCTGGGCCGGGACATCTTTTCGCGGCTCCTGTACGGTGCGCGCTCCTCGCTTTTGGTGTCGGTCTCTGTCGTGGCACTTGCGGGCAGCTTCGGTGTCATGGCCGGGCTAATCGCGGGCTACAAGGGCGGTCTGACGGACGCGCTCATCATGCGGATCGTCGATGTGCAGGTGGCCTTTCCGGGTCTTCTGCTCACGCTTCTGCTGGTGGCGGTGATCGGGCCGTCGACCACGACGATCATCGTCGTTCTGGCCTTCTCGAACTGGATGATCTACACCCGCGTGGTGCGCGGCATCGTCATGTCCTTGCGCCAGACGCCCTTCATCGAGGCGGCCGAGGTGGTCGGCTGCAAAAGCTCGCGGATCATCATCAAGCACATCCTGCCGAACCTGATCGCGCCGCTTCTGACACTGGGCATTCTCGAATTCACCAACATCATTCTCGCCGAAGCGGCGCTGTCGTTTCTGGGCCTCGGGGTGCAACCTCCGGCGACGAGCTGGGGCCTCGATGTGGCGGGCGGCAAGAATTACATGATGATCGCCTGGTGGCCGATCACTTTCCCGGGGCTCGCCATCGCGATGACGGTGCTCTCGATCAATCTTTTCGCCAACTGGCTGCGTGTCAGCACCGAACCCGCCGAACGCGAAAAACGCTACGCCCGGGGCCGCGCCGCCAAGATGCGCCGCACGAAAGCCTGACGGGACGACAAGGAACAGAACAATGGCAAACGCACAACCGACACCGATCCTTGAAGTCCGCGATCTTTGCGTGGAGTTCGACACTATGGCGGGGCTCGTTCAGGGGCTTCGCGGGGTCTCTTTTTCCGTCCTGCCGGGCGAAACCATGGCGCTCGTGGGCGAAAGCGGCTCCGGCAAGAGTGTGACCGCACAGGCGATCATGGGGCTCATTGGCCTGCCGGGGCGGATTTCCTCGGGGGATATTCTGTGGAAAGGGCAATCGCTTCTGACCCGTGAGGGGCAGAGGGCCGCGGGCAAGCTCCGGGGCAAATCCGTCTCCATGGTGTTTCAGGACCCGATGACCTCGCTCAACCCGCTGATGACCATCGGCGCGCATCTCGTCGAGGTGCTGCGCCGTCATATGGGCCTCTCGAAGGACAAGGCCTTTGCGCGTGGGGTCGACTTGCTCGACGCCGTGGGCATCACCGAACCAAAACGGCGCATGGGGCAATATCCGCATGAGTTTTCCGGCGGCATGCGCCAGCGCGTGATGATCGCGCTCGCCATCGCCTGCGAGCCGGAGCTTCTGATTGCGGATGAGCCGACCACGGCGCTTGACGTCACGATTCAGGCGCAGGTGCTCGACCTTCTGGCCGATCTGCAAAAATCCATGGGGCTCTCCATCGTGCTGATCACCCATGATCTCGGTATCGTCGCCGGGCTTTGCGAAAAGGTCGCGGTGATGTACGCAGGCTCTATTGTCGAGGCGGGGGCGGCGGAAACCGTGTTCGCTCATGCCGAGCATCCCTATACCCAAGGGCTGATCCGTTCGACGCCGCGGCTCGATGATCGGCGCGCGCGGCTAGTGTCCATCGACGGTGCGCCGCCCAGCCTGTTGCATCCGCCCAAGGGCTGTGCCTTTCAATCGCGCTGCCCGGTCGCTTCCCGACAATGCGACGAAAAACCCGCGCGCCAGGCGACGCCGGAAGGTGGCACGGTCACCTGCTGGACGCCTTCCGTGGCGGCCTGGGCTGAGCCGGTTGACAGGCAGGCGGAGGTGCAGGCGCGATGACCGATCAGTCCAATCGTTTCGCGACGGATCATCCCGTCGCCCCCGAAATGCCGATCCTCTCGGTACGTGGGCTTGGCGTCACCTTCGATGGCGAACGCGAACGCCCCTTCGGCCCGCCGAAGAAGATCCAGGCGCTGGAGAACATCACCTTCGATCTGGCGCGCGGCAAGACGCTTGGCCTCGTCGGCGAATCCGGTTCCGGCAAATCGACCCTCGGTCGGGCCATCCTGCGGCGTCTGCCGATCTCCGACGGGCGGGTGATTTTCGACGGCAAGGATATTTCCAACGTCAAGGGTGAGGCGCTGCGTCGTCTCACCCGCGACATTCAACTGATCTTTCAGGACCCTTACACAAGCCTCAACCCGCGCATGAAGGTGCTCGAACTCATTGCCGAGCCACTTTTGGTGCATGGGATCGTGTCCTCGATCGAGGAGGCGCGCGATCAGGTCGGCGAGCTGATGCGTCTGGTCAACTTGCCGCTCGATGCGCTGGATCGTTTCCCGCATGGCTTTTCCGGCGGGCAGCGCCAGAGGATCGGTATCGCCCGGGCGCTGGCGCTCAAGCCGCGGCTGATCATTGCCGACGAGCCGGTTTCGGCGCTCGATGTGTCGGTCCGGGCGCAGGTGGTGAACCTGATGCAGGACCTGCAACAGGAGCTGGGGCTGACCTATGTGTTCATCGCCCACGATCTCTCTGTCGTGCGCCATATTTCCCATGACATCGCGATCCTGCATCGCGGTCACATGGTGGAAATGGCGGATCGGGATGCGATCTACGAGGCACCGGAGCATCCCTATACCAAGGTGCTGTTGTCTGCCGTGCCGGAACCCGATCCGGCGCTGCGCCGCAATGGCGATTGTGCGCCTGCGGCTCATCGTCCGCCTGAGCTGAACCTTGCGGGGCCGGGCTGCCGCTACCGCGATTGCTGCGACAAGTCGGGCGGCCATTGCCAGCGCGAAGCGCCGCCTTTCGCCAGGCACGGCGGTGGGCATTGGGCCGCCTGCTGGCATGTGTCTACGGACTGAAATCGTTTGAAAGCTGGACGGGGAAGGGGCGCTCACGGCGCCCCTTTTTTATCGGCCCAGTTTTGTGCCGTCCTTGCGCGGGTCCGATCCGGCGATTAAGCCGCCGTCATCGGTGCGCATGACGCATTGCGACCCGCCGAAATCGCTGCGCCCGCCCAATTCGCCTGCGCCTGTGGCGTCCTCGAACCCGGCGGCTTTCAAGGCCTCGGCAAAAGCCGGATCGGAGCCGGTTTCCAATGCGATCTGCGTGTCGCTTTCGAGCCGCCAGCGTGGGGCATTCATGGCCTCCTGCACATCCTGTCCCCAGGCCGCGAGGCGGACCATCATCTGGATATGGCCCTGCGGCTGCATCAGCCCGCCGACCACGCCGAACACCGCGTGAAACCGCCCATCTTTGAGCGCCGCCGCCGGGATCACCGTGTGATAGGGGCGCTTGTCGCCCGCCACGCCATTGATATGACCAGGCGCGGAAAACCCGTGGCCGCGGTTTTGCAGGCAAATCCCCAGTTCCGGCACGCCAATCCCCGAGCCGAAGCGTTTGAAGATGCTGCTCATCAGGGTCACGGCAAAGCCCTCGCGGTCGACAATCGCGGTGCAGACCGTGTTGCCCGACGGGTCCGCCACGGTCTCCCGCGCGTATTTCATGCCTTCGCGGGTGGCCTTTACCACCTCGACCATGCTCGTCGGGTCGTCCATCGGCAGATTCATCGCATCGAGGCGTTCGAGCGCCTTCAGCACGCCGATGCCATGGGTGTTGGGCGGGCATTCGAGAATTTCGATGCCTTTGAACATGCGCCGCACCGGGCGGTCGAAAAAACCTTCGTGGGCGGCGAGGTCCTCGGCGGTGAGAAGTGCGCCGCGCGCTTTGGCTGCGCGCTCGATCGCCTCGGCGGCCTTGCCTTTGTAAAACGCATCCGGCCCCTCCATGGCGATGGCGTCCAAAAGATCGGCCAGTGCGGGGTTGCGGAAGCGCTCGCCGGCCTGCGGGATGGCTCCGCCTTGGTAGATTGCATTGGAAGCGGGGTCGTTCTGGATCACCTTGGCGAAGATCTGCCATTCGCGAGCGCAGATCGGTGCGACCTCGAAGCCTTCGCGAGCGAGTTTTGCAGCCGGGGCCAGCAGATCGGCGAAGGGCAGGCGGCCGAAGCGCGCGTGTAGATCGGCCCAGCCGCGCGCCAGCCCCGGCACGGTGACGGAATAGGGATGGCGTTCGGGGATTTTGCGACCGGGCAGGTCGGCCACATGATCCGGGGTCAGGGCGCGGGGGCTTTTGCCCGTGCCATTATAGGTGAGCGGTGCCTCGCCCGGCGGCAGCAGCATGGCGAGGCTGTCGCCGCCAAGCCCTGTGGCCATGGGTTCGACCACCCCGAGGATCGCGTCGGCGGCGATGGCGGCGTCCACCGCCGTGCCGCCGCGTGCCAGTATGTCCATGGCGGTCTGAGCGGCGAGAGGGTGGCCGGTGGCGACGGCCTCTTGTCGGGCGCGCAGACTGGTCGACGAGGATATGGGCTTGGATGAGGGAGCGGGAGGCGGCGTCTGGGAGGTCACGGGCGTGCGGTCCTTGTTCTGGGAGGCCATTTTGGGATTCTGGGGTTGGATTTTCTTCCTGAGTTTGCAGGAGTGGATGGAAAATACTAGTATTTAGTATTTCATAATTTGACTGAAAATTTTGCAGATTTATATTTTAAACAACAAAAACAATAAAATAGTTTGATTTGTGGTTTTTAAAATTTCCTTCAATAAGATATGGACCCATAATTTGGTATACAGTATGGTGAATTGAGACCTGAAGAATCTCGCATTCCCCTGACGCCGACAGGGTCTCGACAAGACACATAAAACCTGACGCATAACCAACACGGAGACGGAAATGGGCAAGGTCCTTAATCCTGACGAACTTCGCACAGCCCTCGAAAACGCCATTCGCGGCAATACCGCAAACGCATCGCCGTTCAGTCTGGCCTGGGCCAGTGGCAAGCTGTCGCGCGAACATCTCGCGCGCTGGTGTGAAAACCATTACCACTATGTCGGCCCCTTCGCCGATTACCTCGCCTATGTCTACGCCCGCCTGCCCGCGGAGTACGAGGAGGCCAAGGATTTCATGTTGCAGAACATGTATGAAGAAGAACTGGCCGCCGATCGTCACACCGATCTCCTGATCCGCTTCGGTGAGGCCTGTGGCACCACCCGCGAGCGCATCAAGAACGTCGAGAACGCCAACGCCACCACCCGCGCGCTGCAAGCCTGGTGCTACAACACCGCGATGCGCGAAGACCCGATCGTCGCCATCGCCGGTCTTGTCGTCGGTCTCGAAAGCCAGGTGCCGTCGATCTATCGCAAACAGACCCCGACGCTGCGCGACAAATACGGCTTTACCGATGAGGAGGTCGAATTCTTCGACCTGCACATCGTCTCCGACGAAATCCACGGCGAACGTGGCTACCAGATCGTTCTGGAACATGCCCGCACCTATGAGCTTCAGCAAAAATGCCTGAAGATCTGTGAGCTTGGGGCCCAGATGCGTCTGCTCTACACCACCTCGCTCTACAACGATTACGTCGGTTCCGAGATCCCGCTCGCCGAGCTGGGTCTGGCAGCCTGATCCTGTCACGAGAGGGCGGGCTTCCCGTCCTCTCCAAATCGGAAGACCCCATGCCGAAAGTCACTTTGCACAAGGGCGGCGAGGTGTTTGTCGACGATGTCGATCCCAACACCAATCTCGTCGTCCGCGCCGGGATCAAGAAATTTCCCTATCCCAATCTCGCGTATAAATGCGGCATGGGGAAATGTTCGACCTGCACCTGCCGCGTCCTCAAGGGCGGTGAGCATCTCGAAGCGCCGAACTGGAAGGAAAAGCGCCAGTTGGGCGACAAGCTCGACGAGGGCTACCGTCTGGCCTGTCAGCTCTGGGTGTCCGAGGACATCGAGTTGACGCAGGACGTCTGAGCGCAAGACACCTGCGCCGCGCCGGTTCCGCTGTCTGAGGCGGGCCGCTCCCGACCCACAATCTGCCATTTTCTACGAGGGACAGCCATGTTCGTCATCCTGACCACGAAACCCGAAGAATTCCACACCGTCATGGGCGAGGGCGTCACCTCCGTCGAGTCCTATGACTACATCTTCTACGGTCGCAAACGTGCCAATTTTACCATCGCCGAACTCAATGGCGTGGACCGGATCACCATCATCGAAGACGCGCCGCCGCATATCACCAACAAGGTCCCGAGCAAGCTGTTCGAGAGCTTCGAGACGCTCGAAGAGGCGCGCGAAGAGCTCAATACGCTGACCCATTACGGCAGCATGGACATCGAGTTGCGCCTCGTCTGAGGCCGCCGGGACCGCTTGCCGGGACCGTTGAAGAGAAACGCACAAAGCCCTGAAGAGCCTATGGAAAAAATCAGCATCACCTTCATTCCGAACGAGAACAAGACCATCTCCGTGGACAGTGGCAGCAACCTGTTGCGCGCCTCGCTCAGGGACAAGGGTGGTATCCCGTTCAAATGCGGCGGCGGGTTCTGCGGCACCTGTCGCTGCAAGATCGTCGAGGGGCTGGAGCACACCGACGACATCAAGGCCAAGGAGCGCAAGCATCTGAGCGACGAGGATGTGGCCAACGGCTTTCGCATGGCCTGCCAGACCTTCGTCCGTGGGGATGTGAAAGTGTCCTGGGGCTAGAGGCTGGTGGGCACAGGCCCGACAGCCAAGAAACGCAAGATCAAAGGGACAGCCATGTCTTATCTCAATTTCATTGGCGGGGAATGGGTTCCCGCCCTCTCCGGCGCGACATTCGAAAACCGCAATCCTGCGGATCTGACCGATCTCATCGGGCTGTTTCCCGATGGTGGCGAGGCGGATGTGGCCGCCGCCGTTGAGACCGTGTCGAACGCCTGGCCGGACTGGGCCGCCAAGGGCCCGGAGGCGCGTGCCGACGTGCTTTACAAGGCTGCCGACATCATTTCCTCGCGGATCGACGCCATCGCCGCGGAGTTGACCCGCGAAGAGGGTAAAACCCTCACCGAAGCGCGCAACGAGACCAGCCGGATCGCCGCGAATTTCCGCTTCTATGCTGGTGAGGCACTGCGGCTCAAGGGCGAGAGCTTTCCGATGCCGGAGGGGCAGATCGCGCTCACTCTGCGCTCTCCTGTGGGGGTTGTCGCGGTGATCACGCCGTGGAATTTCCCGCTTTCCATGGCTGCACGCAAGATCGCACCGGCGCTGGCAGCGGGCAACGGGGTGATTTTCAAGCCCTCCGAGATGACGCCGCTCATGGGGCAACGTCTGGTCGAAGTGCTGCTCGATGCGGGTCTGCCGAAAGGGCTTCTGGCGCTCATCCACGGGCGTGGGCCGACGGTCGGCAAGGCGATTACATCGACGCCGGGGATCGACGCGCTGACCTTCACCGGCTCCTATGCCGTGGGCATGCAGATCGCCCGGGCGCTGACCACCGACACGCGCTGTCAGCTCGAAATGGGCGGTAAGAACGCCACCATCGTTCTCGGCGATGCCGATCTCGACCGTGCCGCCGACATCATCCGCCGCGGCGCCTTCGGGCTGACCGGGCAGGCCTGTACCGGCACCAGCCGGGTTCTGGTCGCGCGCAGCCATTACGACGCGTTGGTGGAAAAACTCACCGGCGCGGCGGAGGGCATCACCATCGGTGCAGGCACGCGTGCGGGGGTCACCATGGGGCCGCTCGCCACCGAGGCGCAGCTCGACAAGGTCAATGCCTATCTCGGCATCGCCAAACAGGAAGGCGGTCGGATCACCACCGGCGGTCTGCCGGAGGCCTCCGCCGGTCTGTCGAACGGGTTCTTTGTGCGCCCGACGGTGATCGCCGATGTGCCGACGGACAGCCGTCTTCTGCGTGACGAGATTTTCGCTCCGGTGGTCGCGGTGCGCGCCATCGAGGACGTGGATGAAGCCATCGAGATCGCGGATGACACGGAATACGGGCTTGCGGTTTCGGTTGTTTCCAATGACATGGCCTCCGTTCTGAAGATTGCGCAAAAGACCCAGCACGGTGTCGTCAAGGTCAACAGCCCGACCACGGGCGTGGCGTTGAATGCCCCTTTCGGCGGCTTCAAGCATTCCTCCAACCAGAGCGCGAAAGAGCAGGGTGGGGCGAATGTCATGGACTTCTACAGCCGGATCAAATCCGTTTATCTGGGGGGCTGAATGGAGCTTGTGCACGAGTTGATCGGCGGCAATCTTTTGACGCCGCATTTTATGGGCATGGTGGCCATGGTCTTCGTGGCCGCCATTCTTCAGGGCGTGGGCGGGCTTGGCTTTGCCATGTTTTCCGCGCCGCTCTCGGCGCTGTTCTTTCCCGAACTTGCGCCGGGGCCCTTGCTCGTGCTCGGCGGCTGCCTCTCCGTCATGGTGGTGTTGCGTGAGCGCTCCGCCATCGACTTCAAATCCGCAGGCACGATGATTTCCGGCCGTGTCATCGGCAATTTCATCGCTGTCTTCATCATGGCGATGCTCAGTACCAACAGTTTCTACATTCTCTTCGCGGTGCTGATCCTGATTGGCGTCGCACTCAGCTATAGCGGCTGGCGCATTGTTGCCAACTGGCGCACGCTGGGCTTTGCCGGTGTAATGTCGGGCATCATGGGGACGATCACCTCTTCGGGTGCACCGCCCTATGCCATCGTCATGCAAAACACCCCGCCTGCGACCCTGCGTTCGACGCTGAATTTTACCTTCTTCTTCGGGGCGACGACGTCGCTCATCCTGTTGGCGTCCATCGGTCGGTTCGAGCTGCGCCAACTCATGCTGGGTCTCTTGCTTTTCCCTGCGCTTCTGCTCGGCTTTACCGTTTCGACCCCTCTGGCGCGGCATGTGCCGAAAGGCGCGATCCGGCATGTCCTTCTCGGGTTGTCGGCGCTCAGTGCGGTGGGGCTGTTGATGCGGGCGCTGCTGTAGGGCTGGCTTGCCTCAGTCGGTGGCTTGTTCCGGCTCGACCGCATTGTAGACGTGCCGGGAGGCGAGAATGGCCGCGAGCTCTTCGTCGCCTGCGATCACCGCCCGGAGAATATCGGCATGCTCGCGCCAGGTTTCGCGCACCTTGACCGGATCGTCCTGTTTGAACAGCATGGCGGTCTGGTCGCGCAGGGTGCGGATCAGATCCTGAAGTGTCACATTGCCCGAGACCTCGCCCAGAGCCGTGTGAAAGGCATCGTTATGGGCGCGCATCTCGCTGAAATCGCCCTTCTCGATGTCGGATTCCCCGGCGGCCAGAACCCGTTGCAGCTCCTCGATCCGCTCGGGGTCCTTGCGTCGGGCCGCAAGCCGGGCGTTCAGGGCCTCAAGCGTGGCGCGCACTTCGATCAGGTCCATTTTCTGATCCGCAGCCGGCATGGAAACGGTCGCGCCGCGTCGGGGAATGATCTTGACCAGACCTTCGGCCGCCAGTTCCCGCAAGGCTTCGCGCACGGGCATCCGGGACACGCCCATTTCTTCGGAAATCCTGCCCTCGACAAGCCGTGTTCCCGGTTCGAATTCCGCATTCAGAATCCGTTCGCGCAGCGCATCCTTGACCATTTTCGTCAAGGGCGTGTGGGCGTCGCCAATTGCCAGAGCCATGTTATGTCCTGTTCATATTCGGTCGCGCATCCTTCGGGCCGGGCGGAAGGCCGCTCTCGGTTGGAGGTCACGATGCTGCATTCGGTATACCAGAGCCGGTTGCGCTTTGCCAAGCCTCTCGCGTGCTCTTCGCGACGTGTCGCGTGCAGAGGGCGGGGTTCGAGTGCCGGCATTGCCGCGCTTTCGGAGCGTGGGATCGCGCGATTCCTATGGCGATGGGAAATCCGGATGTGAGTGCATTTCAGAATGTGTGTCGTCATATTTGGTATACTAAAAAATAGGCATTCGGAGCATAAATTGGATTTAAAGGCGCTAATTCAGCAAAAATCTCTCAAATAGCCCTTGGCATTTTTAGTATATGGTATACTAAATTGAGGAAAGAGAAACGCACAACCTAAGAGATGGACCATTGAAAACAGTTCTCAGACTGCAATCCGAAGAGGCGCGTGTGATGATCGCCGCCGCTGTTGAAAAATCCAGGGAAATCGGTGTTTTGGAGACCATCTGCATCGCCGATGACGGCGGGTTTCCGATCCTGATCGAGCGCATGGACGGGGCGCGGGTGACCGGGCCGCAGATTTCGTGGAACAAGGCCTTCACCGCCGCCACGCACAAACGCTCCACCCATCTGTTTAACAAGGCGCCCAATGGCCCCGCGCTGCCAGGCAACGAGGCCTTCGGTATCCAATTGTCCTTCGAGGGCAAGTTCGCGGTCTTCGTGGGCGGTTTCCCCATCGTGGTCGATGGCGAGGTGATCGGCGGCGTCGGGCTGTCGGGCGGCAATGGCGAACAGGACACGGCGGCGGGTGTCGCGGCGCTTCAGGCGCTGGCGGATCTACTCGCCCCCCAAGGCCATGAGGTCGTGGTCGCAGCCGATATCAAGAAGTGAGGGGGCCATGACGATCATTCGCGCGGTTCACAAGATCGAAGACGGGGACGAAGCCGTCGTGGCGCAGGTCACCTTGGCGGAGAGCGGAGAGAGTTTCTGCGTCGAGTCCCATGAAACCATTCTCGCCGCGGCGCTCAATGCCGGTGTCGATCTGGCGCATGACTGCAAGAGCGGATTTTGCGGCTCCTGTCGCATTCGGCTGCTCGAGGGCGAAGTTGCCTATGACGAAGAGCCCCTGGGGCTGAGCGAGGAGGAGCGCGGCTGTGGCTTTGCTCTGGCCTGTCAGGCGCGTGCCCGGATGAACCTGCGGGTTGCGGCGGAGCTGATGCCTTCGGATCGGCCGGTGCCGGTCGAGATCGAAGCCGAGGTGGTGTCGCTCACGCCGGTCTGCCCGGATATCCTGCGGCTCAGGCTGCGGCCCGAAGGCGAGATGCCTGACTTTCAGCCCGGGCAATATATCAATGTGGTGACCGAAAGCGGTGCGACACGGTCGTTTTCCATTGCGTCCGCGCCGTCCGAAGGCGAGATCGACCTGCATATCCGGGTGATCCCGGGGGGCATGTTCACTGCGGGCGTACTGTCCGGGATCGAAGCAGGCGAGACACTGCGCCTGCACGGGCCGCATGGACTCTTTCGTCTGCATCCGGAGGATTTTCGGCCGCTTCTGCTGGTCGCGACGGGCACCGGAATCGCGCCGCTGCGTGCCATGCTTGCGGCGCTCAAGGAGGAGCCCGACGGACCGCCGGTGGCGCTGTACTGGGGGATGCGCACGGAAAGCGAGCTTTATCTGGCCGAAGAGATCGCGGCGCTCGGAGCGGCGCTTGACGATTTCACCTTCGTGCCGGTGTTGTCGCGTGCGCCCGGAAGCCCACATCGCTCGGGTCATGTGCAGGACGCCGTTCTGGCCGATCTGCCGGATCTTTCGGATCATGCGATCTATCTCTGCGGCTCGCCCGCGATGATCGCGGAGGCGCGCGGGCGCTTCCTTGAAGCCGGGGCGAGCGTCAACCACATCTACGCCGACAGCTTCCACTTCGCGCATAATCTCTAATCCCCTCCGAGCAGGGCAACACAGGGAGGCCGGGGCCCATGTCCTCGTCCGTATGGAAATATTTTCACTGGAGTTTCGCAGTCACCGGTCTGGGGATTGCGCTCTGTTTCTGGCTCGGCTGGGCCTATACCGGGCATCTGTCCGGCATGGTCACCTTTGCGCTGATCGGGGTGATCCTCTCGGTACTGGAAATCTCGCTGAGTTTCGACAATGCCATCGTCAACGCCAACAAGCTCAAGGATATGGACGAAACCTGGCGACGGCGGTTTCTGACCTGGGGCATCCTGATCGCGGTCTTCGGCATGCGCATCGTCTTTCCGCTGGCCGTCGTCTCCGTCGCCGCCCACATCGGCCCGATCGAGGCACTGCGTCTCGCGGCGCGCGAACCGACCGAATATGCGCGGCTGATCGGCGAAGCGCATCTGTCGATTTCGGCCTTCGGGGGCACGTTTCTGATGATGGTGGCGCTGAATTACTTCATTGACCCGGAAAAGGAGGTCGACTGGCTGCGGCCTCTGGAGGATCTGTTGCGCAAATGGGCCTCCGTGCGCGGCATGGCCATCGGGTTGGTGCTTTTGATCGTGCTGGTCTTCTCCGGCCTGATCGACGCCTCGCAACGCGGCACCTTCCTGTTTGCCGCCGTGGCCGGGCTCGTCACCTTCATCGCCGTCGAAACCCTCGGTCATGTGCTCGACAGCGGCGCCTCTCTGGCGAAAGGCGGTCTGGGTGCCTTCCTCTACCTCGAAGTGCTCGATGCCTCCTTCAGCTTCGACGGGGTCATCGGGGCCTTTGCCCTCACGCAGAACCTGTTTCTGATCGCCATCGGTCTCGGCATCGGGGCGATGTATGTGCGCTCCATGACCATCATGCTGGTGGAAAAGCAGACCCTCACCGAATTCCGCTATCTCGAACACGGCGCTTTCTATTCGATCCTCGTGCTGTCCTGCGTGATGTTCGCGCAGAGCCTCGTGCATATCCCGGAGGTGATCACCGGGCTGATCGGCGCGGCGTTCATCGCACTCTCGCTGGTGTCCTCGGTGCGCTACAACCGGCGGCGTCGGGAGGAGGCCGTGACCGCATAGACCGGAGACCTCTTCCCGGTCTGCCCAGAGGCGCTTTTCCCGGAGGTCCCCTTTGTTCGGGGAAAGCGTCTCTTTTTTCTGCGATCATTTTGCCGGGGTGTATGTGTCCTCCGCGATGGGGGCGGCGCGAAAATCAGTCCCCTTGCCGGAAAGCGTTTCGGGAGGATAGTCGGACAGTTCCGGCAGATCGACGATCAGCAGACTTTCCGAAGTGCCGGCCCGCGCAAGTGCCCGTCCGTCCGGCCCCGCGACGGTGGAGCCGCCGCCGAACGTCAGCCCGTTGTCCGTGCCGCAATAATTGGCATAGGCGACGAAACCGCCGAGCTCATGGGCGCGGGCGGGCACCAGCACCTCCTGCACATGTTCGTAGCCTTCGGGGTTTGCGGTCGGGACGAAGATCACCTCGGCCCCGGCGTGGGCGAGGGTGGCGGTGTGGCCGGGAAACTCGATGTCGTAACAGATCAGCAGGCCGCATCTGCGCCCGCAGAGATCGAAGGGCGGGGCAAGTTCGGTGCCGGGGGTAAAGCTCGCATGTTCCATCTCGCCGAAAAGCTGGACCTTGCGGTAATGCGCCAGAAGCGTTCCGTCCCGATCCACACAGCTCGCCGCATTATAGACCTTGTCCCCGTCGCGCTCGGCCCATCCGATGACCAAAGCGCAGCCGACCTTCGCGACCATGGCCCGCAGCGCCTGCATCCAGATGCCGTCCAATGGCTCGGCTTCGCGGCGATGCTTCCGGGGGTGGTTGTAGCCCGGGACAAGAAGTTCTGGAACGATCAGCACATCGGCGTCATCTCGGCGGGCCTCCAGAAGAGAGATGTGCAGGGACGCGAGATCGGCGGCAGAGGGGGAGGGCTGAAGCAGGGCGATGCGCATGTGAGATCCCAAGCAAAATGTTCCGGACACAAGAAAGAGCGTCGCGAAAGCCGCATTCCTGCCGCTCCCCCCCTGCCGCTGTTCTCGGCTCAACTCCGGGGCGACCCGGGGCGGTTCGATCCGCAGAGTGGTCTGTGTCCGATGAGATGTGGCTGCTTTCATCCTGCGCCAGAGTGCGGGACTGTCAAGCGCCGGAGACTTGCTGCGAAGTGGAAAGTGCGCCTTCCGCGCCCAGAGTGCTTTTTATGGGGTTTGAAGGTCTTTGCGGTGAAATCCTACGCATGTTCCATATGTGGTTTCCGGGTTGAGATAGCCGGTTCGGATGGTCCTGCCGGAGGGTCGAGCCAGAACGCGGTCGGTGTGCTTCAAGCAGCCCTGCCGGCAACCCGGCTTCTCAGGCTTCAATCGTGGCAGCTTTCAAGGCGTCGAGGACGTGTTTTTTCGCGACCTCAATCGCAGACACGAGCGCGTCAGGGCCTGTGTCGTCACGATTCGCAAGGTGAACTGTGATCGCACTGGCCAGCCGGCATCCCGTGCCGCGAAGCGTTGAATCGGTGCGTCGGGCCGTGAAATCCAACGCAGGCCTGGTGCCGCGATAGAGACGATCGACGCTCTGTGGTCCGTCGTCATGGCCGCCTTTGACCAACACGGCGCCACAGCCCAATTCCAACAGTTTCGCGACGCAGCCCTCCCGATCATCGGGGGCGAGCCCAAGCGCCCGCGCAAGTGCGGAAAGCTCCGGCAGGTTCGGCGTCAGGAGGTCGGTTTTCGGCAAAAGATCCGCAATGAGCGCCGCGATCCCGGTTTCATCCAGCAACATATGCCCGGAGCTCGTCATCAGAACGGGGTCGACGACACAGGGAACGGGAGGCAAAAGCTCCGCAACGGCGCGGACGGTTTCCGCCGTTCCGAGCATGCCGATCTTGACCGCGCCCACCTGACCGGCGATGGCGATCTGTGCCCGGATCGTGTCAGGGGGCACCGGATGGACGGCGCTCACCGCCTGATCGCTTTGTGCCGTGACGGCGGTGACGGCCACACGGGCCGGAACGCCGAAGGCCTCCGCCACGGCACAATCGCGCAACACCCCGGCGCCGCCGCTTGAATCGAGGCCTCCGATCATCAGGACGGGCGTCTTCATCTGCCCATCCCGACGATGGCGACCCTGCGATGGCCTTGCCTCATCAACTCCATGGCGGCGCGCCAGGCACGAAGCCCGGAGGCGCAGACAAAGACCACGCGTTGTCCGGGCTTGGGGCACGGGGAAGGGGAAGGGGGCGCGCGCAGATCAATGACGATATCTTCCTGCTCAATCTGCTCCGGAGACAGAATGACCGGCACGGGATGGGCCGGGTCCGGCGCACCATCGAACCGAAAGCCGCTCATGCGCCATGTTGCCAGATCGAGCGAGAGAATCTGTCCGAGTGGCGTTGGTGCGTGTTCCAGGATCACGGCCAGCGCCATCTGGGCCTGAACGGCGGCGAGACTGGCGACGACCGGTCCGAGCACGCCGGTTTCTGCACAAGATCCCATCGCCTCCGGCAAGTCGGGAAACACCGCGCGCAGGCTGGGGGCTCCGCCGCAAAAGCCGCCGACATAGCCCTGACGGCCGGTCACGGAGGCGCTGATCAGTGGCTGTCCGCTTTGGTGGCAATGATCCGAGAGCGCATAGCTTGTGGCGAAACTGTCGGCGGCATCCACGATCAGATCGACATCCCGCGACCAGCGCGGCAGGTTGGCAGGCGTCAGCCGGGCGACATGCGCCTCCAGAGTGACATCGGGGTTCAGGCCGGTCAGCGCATCTGCGGCGATCTGGGCTTTGGGTTGGCCGAGATCGCTCATCCGGAAAAGCGTCTGTCGGTGCAGGTTGCTTTCCTCAATCAGATCGGGATCGAGCTGGCGGATAAACCCGACGCCCGCGCCCACTAGTTGCGGCAAAAGCGTCGCCCCTAACCCGCCGGCCCCCACGACCAGAACCCGCGCCGCTGCGAGGCGGGCCTGACCTTCGGGGCCAATACCGGCGAGGCATATCTGTCTGGCGTAGCGGCTCATTTGACATACGCCCGCGTGGCTTTGATCCATTCTGTGCAGCGGGCCTCGGGGTTGGTGGCCGTGGCGATGTCGGTCACCACGGCGGCACTGTCTGCGCCCGCTTCGAACAGGCCGGGCAGGCGCTCCGGCGTCAGGCCTCCGATGCCCACCAGAGGAGTGTCCCCTGCCATGGCCTTCCAGCGCCGCACCCGATCCAGCCCTTGCGGCCCCCATTTCATCTTCTTCAAAAGTGTCGGATAGACCGGCCCCAAGGCGACATAGGCGGGGTCATGCGCCAGCGCGCGGTCCAACTCTTCCTCGTCATGGGTGGAAAGTCCGAAACGGACCCCGGCACGCCTGAGCGCGGCAAAATCGGCGGTCTCCATGTCCTCTTGGCCGAGGTGCACAAAGCGACATTTCAGGTCGAGCGCGGCCTGCCAATAGTCGTTCACCACAAGCTGGGCGCGATGCACCGCGCAAAAATCGCGGGCGCGGCGGATTTGACGGCGGACTTCTTCGCCGGGCTGACCCTTGATCCGAAGTTGCACGAGGCGCACGCCCTGCGGCACGAGCAGTTCCAACTGACTGACATGGCTGACGATGAGATAAAACGGATCAAGCGTCATGCCAAAAGCTCCGCCATGCCGAACACCGGGGTGGAGGCCTCAGCCATATCTCGACGCGGCATGAGGCCCGCGTCATAGGCCTGTTTTCCGGCGCCCACAGCCCGGGAAAATGCCTCTGCCATGGCCACGGGATCGACGGCCTTGGCCACGGCTGTGTTCAAAAGCACTGCATCGAAGCCCATTTCCATCGCTTGTGCCGCTTGTGACGGCGCGCCGATCCCGGCGTCGATCACCAGAGGCACATCGCGAAAATGCGCGCGCATGGTCTTGAGCCCTTCGATGTTGCGCAGGCCCTGACCAGACCCGATCGGCGCCCCCCATGGCATCAATACTCGACATCCGGCTTCGATCAGCTTTTCGCCGAGGATCAGGTCTTCGGTCGTGTAGGGGAACACCTCGAACCCATCAGCACAGAGGATGCGCGCGGCTTCGACCAAGGCGAAGGGATCGGGTTGAAGTGTATCGGCATGGCCGATCACCTCGAGCTTGATCCAAGGCGTGCCGAAAACTTCGCGCGCCATCTGCGCCGTGGTGACGGCTTCGCGGGCGCTGTGACAGCCCGCCGTGTTGGGCAGGATGCGACAGCCGCTGTCTTTGAGAATGTCGCGAAACCCCGCGCCGCCTGCGCCCTCGCGACGAAGCGAGACGGTGATCACCTCCGTACCAGAGGCCGCGATGGCCGCCCGCAAGATGTCGGGAGAGGGGTATTGCGCCGTGCCGAGCAGCAGGCGATTTTTCAAGTCGGTGCCGTAGAACATGTCAGCCCCCTTGCATTGGCGAGAGAAGCTCGATCTTCATGCCCGCTGTCAGGTTGATCCCCTCGCGCGCGTCGCGCGGCACGAATTGCCCGTCGACGGCAGAGGCGACAGAGCGCGCCTCATAGTTTTGCTCCGTGATCAGCGCGGCCAGCGTGGGGACGGTGGTTTCGACAGACTGTCCGTTCAATTCAATGCGCATCGGCGTTCTCCTGTGTCAAAAGCCCGGCCAGATCCATGCCCAGAACGGGGGCCATCAGAAAGCCGTGGCGATACATGCCGTTGATGTGAAACCCCGTGCCATTGCGGCGCAGGGCCGGGATATTGTCGGGAAAAGACGGGCGCAGGTCGGCGCCGGTCATGATGATTTCGGCCTCGGCAAACGCGGGGTGAAGGCTATAGGCCGCCGAGAGCAGTTCCATCGCCGCGCGCGCCGTGATCGGGCCGGAGCGAGAGGATTCGACCATGGTCGCCCCGATCATGAACCGCCCGTTCCCGCGCGGCACGATGTAACAGGGAAACCGAGGATGCAGCAGGCGCACGGGCCGCGAGAGCGTGACCTCGGGCGTGTAAACCTCAAGCATCTCGCCCCGCACACCGCGCAGATCGGGGAGGGTCTCGGTGGCGGACATACCGCGACAGTCCACGATCCGCCCCTGTGGTGCGCCGTCGCGAAACACGACGGCCTGTGCGAGAAGCCTGTGCTTGAGCGCGGTGAGCGCTGCGTGTGGATCGAGATGCGCCTCGCTTTCGAAATAGAGCCCACGGGCAAAGCGATCTTCGAGATCGGGTTCCAACGCATTGGGCGTGACCCAGCGATGCGCACGGGTGGCACGGGCGAAGCGGTTGAGTTCCTGCGCGTCGCGGGGCGGGGCCACGACCAGCGTGCCGTGTCGGATCACCTCCACATGGGCGGCCCACCAGTCAATCGCGACCTGTCCGCGCGTGACGATGAGGTCGGGGGCGCTTTCGCCCTCGCAAAATGGCGCGAGCATCCCGCCCGCCAAACGGGAGGCGGGCGCAGGGGCGGTGTCAGGGCAAATCACCTCGACCTCGCCCCCCGCGTCCATGAGGGCGGTGGCGGCGCAAAGCCCCGCCACGCCTGATCCAAGGATCGAGATCATTCTGCCGGTTCCGCAGCCTGATCCTCTGCCGGGATGTAGAGCGTGCCGCCCTCGCGGAATTTTTCTGCCATGGCCGCCATTCCCTCCTGTTTCTCGGCCTCGGCACGGATGTCGTGGGAAATCCGCATCGAACAGAACTTCGGCCCACACATGGAACAGAAATGCGCCACCTTATGCGCCTCTTTCGGCATGGTTTCGTCATGCATCTCCCGCGCCGTATCCGGGTCGAGGCCGAGGTTGAACTGATCCTCCCAGCGGAATTCGAACCGCGCGCGTGACAATGCATCGTCGCGCAGTTGCGCGCCCGGATGGCCCTTGGCCAGATCGGCGGCATGGGCGGCGAGTTTGTAGGTGATGACGCCAGTTTTCACATCGTCTCGGTCGGGCAGACCAAGGTGCTCCTTCGGCGTCACGTAGCAAAGCATCGCGGTGCCGAACCAGCCGATCATCGCCGCGCCGATGGCGGAGGTGATGTGATCATAGCCCGGCGCGATGTCGGTCGTGAGGGGCCCGAGCGTGTAGAACGGCGCTTCGTGGCAGTGCTTCAGTTGTTCGTCCATGTTGGCTTTGATCTTGTGCATCGGCACGTGACCGGGGCCTTCGATCATGACTTGGCAATCCTTGGCCCAGGCGATTTTCGTCAGCTCGCCAAGCGTGCGCAGCTCGGCGAATTGCGCCTCGTCATTGGCGTCGGCAATCGAGCCGGGGCGCAGCCCGTCGCCCAAGGAAAACGACACGTCATAACGGCGGCAGATGTCGCAAATCTCGTCGAAATGCTCGTAGAGAAAGCTCTCGCGGTGATGGTGCAGGCACCATTTCGCCATGATCGAGCCGCCGCGCGAGACGATGCCGGTGACACGTTTGGCGGTCATCGGGATCATGTGAAGCCGCACACCGGCATGGATGGTGAAATAGTCGACGCCCTGTTCGGCCTGTTCGATCAAAGTGTCGCGGAAGACCTCCCACGTCAGGTCCTCGGCAATGCCGCCGACCTTTTCCAGCGCCTGATAGAGCGGCACGGTCCCAATCGGCACAGGCGCGTTGCGGATGATCCAATCGCGGATGTTGTGGATGTTGCGACCGGTCGAGAGATCCATCACCGTGTCGCCGCCCCAGCGGATCGCCCAGACCATTTTCTCGACCTCTTCCTCCATCGAGGAGGTGACGGCGGAATTGCCGATATTGGCATTGATCTTCACCTTGAAATTGCGGCCGATGATCATCGGCTCCAATTCCCGGTGGTTGATGTTGGCAGGGATGAGGGCGCGGCCTTCGGCGATCTCCTGACGAACGAACTCGGGCGTGACCAACTCGGGCAGGGTGGCGCCAAAGGCTTCGCCATCGGTTTTCGCGCCCGACAGACGGCCTTCGTTCTCGCGGATGGCGACAAATTCCATCTCCGGCGTGATGATCCCGGCCTTGGCATAAGCGAGCTGGGTCACGGCGCGGTCCCCCGCAGCGCGCAGTGGGGCGCGTTGATGCGGGAAGGCGGGCGTCAGACGTTCGCCGGTGGCAAAACCATTGTCTGCCTCGGTCACCGCACGGCCCTCATAAGCTTCGATGTCGCCACGCTGATGTTGCCAGCCGCCGCGCACATCGGGTAGGCCCTTGGCAATGTCGATCTCCGCCGCCGGGTCGGTGTAGGGTCCCGAGCTGTCATAAACGCGAAGCGGAGCTTCACCCGTCACCGCGATTTCACGCAGCGGCACGCGCAGCTCATGCATGTCGCCATGCACGTAGATTTTCTGTGACGCGGGCAAAGCCCCGGTGGTGATGGTGGGAATGGTATCTTTCATTTCGGTCTCCTCAAACGATGAGACCCAAGTGAAACGGGTAGCAGACATGGACCGCTGCCCGATGCGTCCAAACGCAATAGGGCCATGCGGCCCGAAAGGACCGCCCCCCATATTTGAGATGCGTGTGATGCCCTTCGGTCTTCCTACGCCAGTGTCAACTGGGTCAGGTTCTAAGGGTCGCGTCACCTCGGGCGGGTTTGCCGCCGTCAATCAGCCTCTCAGTCCCTTGGGCGGGACTCCCCTGACGTAAGCCTATGTATCGGTAGACTTGTCCGGCTTGTCAACCGGGGGGCTGCCTGTCATGAAAGGGGGGAACGGAAAAAATCGACCAGAAGGTTTGTTTTTTCGATAAGGAATCTATCGAAACCCGGACGGGCAAGGTAAACGGGACTGCGGCCAGTTTGAGGCCGACAGGTTTATCTTTTGATCACAGGACGATCCCTTTGCCCGAGAATCTCGCCCATGCCGAACTGATCGCCGTGCTCGTTGCTGTGACCGACAATGAGCCGCGGGTCATGACGCTTGGCGCCGGGGCGGCACTGCCCTCGGGTCCCTTCGAGACCGGGCATCGCAGTCTGCAAAGCGGGTTGCGCGCCTGGATCGAAAGCCAGACCGGGCATCCGGTGGGGTATCTCGAACAGCTTTACACCTTTGCCGATCGCGACCGGACGGGGGAGGCGTCGGACCCGCAGCGTCAGCCGCGGCACATTTCCATCGGGTATCTCGGGCTGGTGCGTGAACAGGTGGCCCTGGGCGACGCGCGACCGGAATGGCGGAGTTGGTACGAGTATTTCCCATGGGAAGATCGCCGCGAAGGGCGTCCTGCGGTCATGGATGAGATCACCGGACGGCTTCTGGACTGGGCGGGGGAGGATGTCACCCGACGTCAGAGTGTCGAATTTCTGTTCGGGTTGAATGGGATGGTCTGGAACGAAGATCTCGTTTTGCAGCGCTATGAGATGATCTATGAGGCACAGCTCGAGAAGGTGCCGGGCTTTGGGCGGCAGATGGCGGGGGACCACCGGCGCATTCTGGCCACAGGGATCACGCGGCTTCGGGCGAAGATCAAATATTACCCGGTGGTGTTCGAACTCATGCCCGACAGTTTCACGCTTCTGGATCTTCAGCGGATGACCGAAGCATTGGCAGGGCTCAGGCTCCATAAATCGAATTTCCGTCGCCAGATCGACCAGCAGAATCTGATCGAGGAAACTGGCGCGATGTCGAGCGAGACGGGTGGGCGACCGGCCAAGCTGTTCCGCTATCGTCCCGCCATTCTGGAAGCGAGCGCGCTGTCGGGCGCGCGCCTGCCGTATTCCCGACACTGACAGGCCATTCCAGAAATCAGAGGTCCCATTGTCATGCACTTGACATAAACTCAAATCGAGAATAAGTCAGGGCTCAGATGTACTCAAGTCGAGTACAAGGAGGATATGATGACAACCCTGCGCCTGCCCGAGCTTTATGATCGCGTGTCGAAGATCATCCCGCAGCCCGACTGGATGCTGTTCGAGGACGATATCGAGGCCATTCTCAGACTGAAACGCGAGAAAAACGCCGTGATCCTCGCGCATAATTACCAGACGCCGGAAATCTTTCACGGCGTGGCGGATATCGTCGGCGACAGTCTGGCACTGGCGCGCAAGGCGGTGGAGGTCGAGGCCGATGTCATCGTGCTGGCCGGGGTGCATTTCATGGCGGAAACCGCCAAGCTCCTGAACCCGGGCAAGACCGTGCTGATCCCCGACATGGGCGCAGGGTGCTCGCTCGCGGATTCGATCACGCCCGAGGACATCGCGCTCTTGCGGGCGGCCCATCCCGGCGTGCCGGTCGTCACCTATGTCAACACTTCGGCGGCGGTGAAAGCGGCGTCGGACATTTGCTGCACCTCCGGCAATGCCAAACAGGTCGTCGAATCCCTGGGCGTCGACAAGGTGCTGATGCTGCCCGACGAATATCTGGCGCAGAATGTCGCACAGCAAACGGATGTCGAGCTGATCGCGTGGAAAGGCCATTGCGAGGTGCATGAATTGTTCACCCCGCAGGATGTGCGCAGCATGCGCGAGGCCTATCCGGGCGTCACCGTTCTGGCGCACCCGGAATGCCCGCCAGAGGTGGTGGCGGAGGCCGATTTCTCCGGCTCCACGGCGGTGATGTCCGATTTCGTCGGAGACAAGAAACCCGCCCGCGTGTTGCTTCTGACCGAATGCTCGATGAGCGACAACGTGGCGGTGAACCACCCGGATGTGGAGTTCGTCCGGCCCTGCAATCTCTGCCCGCATATGAAGAAAATCAGCCTCGCGAATATCCGCACGGCGCTGGAAACCGGGCAGCATGAGGTCACCATCGACCCGGCGGTGGCCGATGACGCACGCCGCGCGGTCGAGCGGATGCTGGCGGTGTGATGACCACCTCCGCGCGCCCTCAGGACGCCCCCCTTGTGGATCGCATCGCGCCTTTGGCCGGACAGATCGCGGTGGTCGGCAGCGGCATTGCCGGGCTGATGACCGCGCTCGAACTGGCGCCACGCCCCGTGGTGCTTGTGACCAAGGCGGCGCTTGGCCGGGAAAGTTCGAGCCTCTGGGCGCAGGGCGGGATCGCCGCCAGTGTCGGACCGGAGGACGACCCGGAGCAGCATATTGACGACACGCTGCGCGCGGGCGCGGGGTTTTGCGATCCGGCGGCGACGTGGGGAATTCTCACGCAGGCGCGCGCGGCGATCGAGCGGCTCGAACACTACGGTGTGCGCTTTGATCGCGATGCGACCGGCGCCTATGCGCTCGGGCTAGAGGCCGCGCATGGGCGGCACCGCATCCTGCACGCGGGTGGCGACGGATCGGGCGCGGCGATCACCGAGGCGCTGGTCACTGCCGTGCTGAACACGCCGTCGATCACCTGCCTGACCGAGGTCGAAGTGCGGCGGGTCTGTGTGACCGACGGGGCCGTGAGCGGGCTGTGGCTTCAGACCGACGCAGAGGCGGCGATCCTGCCGACCGCGAATGTGGTTCTGGCCACGGGTGGCCTCGGCGGGCTTTACGATGCGACCACGAACCCGCGCGGCAATGTCGGACAAGGGGTGATGATGGCCGCGCGCGCGGGGGCTGTGCTCACCGATCTGGAATTCGTGCAGTTTCACCCAACGGCGCTCGATGTGCCACGCACGCCGCTGGCGCTGGTGAGCGAAGCGGTGCGGGGCGCGGGGGCGTGGTTGGTGAACGCATCGGGCGCGCGCTTCATGGCCGACACGCCCGGTGCCGAACTGGCTCCGCGCGATGTCGTGGCCCGTGCGATCCACGCACAGATTGCCCAAGGGGAGCGCGTGTTCCTCGATGCGACGCGGGCGATTGGTGATGGCTTTGCCGCGAAATTTCCGATCATTCATCAGTTTTGTGTTGAGGCCGGAATTGACCCGGCACGAGACCCGATCCCGGTGCGCCCGGCGGCGCATTACTACATGGGTGGGATTGCGACGGATCTGCGCGGGCGCAGCTCTGTGCCGGGGCTTTGGGCCGTGGGAGAATGTGCCGCGACGGGGCTGCATGGGGCCAACCGGCTGGCAAGCAATTCACTTTTGGAGGCGGTGGTGATGGGGCGCAGCGCGGCGCGGGACATTTCGGCGCATGCCGTGACGGGACCGCAAGCCGCGCCGCGCACTGCACCGCAGGTCTTGCCGCGACCGGAGACCGCAGAGGTGCGCGCCATCGTCTCGCGCCATCTCGGGATGATCCGGGACGGGGCCGGGATCGCGACCGCTTTGCGTGACTTGCGCCCTCTGGCGATGGCGGAGGGACCGGAGACGGATGCGGCCATCGTGGCGCTTGGCATTGCCTGCTTCGCATCCCTTCGCGCAGAATCCCGTGGCGGCCATGCCCGCAGCGATTTTCCCGGGGCCGCGGCGAAACCTGTCCGTCGTCGTATGACGCTCAATGAAATTTTCGACACCAGCGGCGCGCTCCTTGCCGTCGAGTCCATCCCTCAACCGGAGATCGTAACGTGACCCAGACTTCTTTTCGGGCTTCTTTTCAGCCCCCCTTTCTGGCCCCGCTGCCGCATCTGATGATCGAACCTGTGGTGCGCCGGGCGCTTGAGGAAGACCTTGGGCTGGCGGGCGACATCACCTCGATGGGGGCAATCCCGGCGGAGCATCGCTCCGTCGTCACCGCAGTGTCGCGCCATGACGGCGTGATCGCGGGGCTCGATTGTGCCGAGATCGCCTGTCACCTCGTCGATCCCAAAATCACCGTCACCCGACTGGTCGAAGATGGCGCTTTGGTCACGCCCGGCACGCAGATCGCCACGTTCGAGGGGCCGTCCCGCAGCCTGTTGACCGCCGAACGCACGGCGCTCAACTTCATGGGGCATCTGTCCGGGATCGCGACAGTCACGGCGGAGCTGGTGCGCGCGGTGGCGGGGACCGGGGCGGCGATTGCCTGTACCCGCAAGACCACGCCGGGGCTTCGAGCGCTTGAGAAATACGCCGTGCGGGCGGGGGGCGGCATGAACCACCGCTATTCGCTGGCCGATGCGGTGCTGATCAAGGACAATCATATCGCGCTGGCAGGCGGCATTCGCCCGGCACTTGAGGGCGTGCGTGCCACTGTGGGGCATCTGGTCAAGATCGAGATCGAGGTGGACACGCTCGACCAGCTTGCCGAGGTGTTGGAGATCGGGGCGGATGCCGTATTGCTCGACAACATGACGTCGGCCATGCTGCGCGAGGCGGTGGCGATGGTTGACGGGCGCGCGATCACCGAAGCGTCGGGGGGCATCACCCCCGATACGGCGGCCTCTGTGGCGGCGACCGGCGTCGATCTGATCTCGCTCGGCTGGATCACCCACAGCGCGCCGGTGCTCGACATCGGTCTGGATTTCGTGCCGGGGTGAGATGCGCCATTCCATGTCCGTCCCCCCATGTCCGCCTCGGCTGCCAGCTCCATCCCGGGACGGATCGGCGGCCCCGCTCCAGCTTCTGGGGCGATGGGGCCGTCACCACGTTTCGATGCGCTTGCCGTGAAAGATCGCGCCCAGAAAATCGAGTGTCAGTCGCGCCGCCAGAAGCGAGGTGATCCCCGACGGATCATAGGGCGGCGAGACCTCGACGAAATCGACGCCAACGACGTCGAACCGCGAGGCGATTTCGCGCAGGATGTCCTTGCCTTCGTAATAGCTCAGCCCGCCATGGCTGATCGTTGCGGTGCCCGGCGCGATGGACGGGTCGAAGGCGTCGATGTCGATGGAGACATAGACCCGTTGCCCGTCCGGCAGATGCGCCAGAGAGGCAGCGCCTCCCTGTTGGCGCAGCCGTCGCAGGGGCACGACATGGGTGCCATAGGCCTTGGCCGCCTCGTAATCCTTGCGGCTGACCGAGGCCATGTTGTGCGGCGCCAGAGTGGTGATGCCGGTCACATGGGACATTTCCGAGGAGCGCCGCATCGGGCTGCCGTGCCCCCAGGAAATGCCGTTGCGCTCGTCGATAAAGTCGAAATGCGCGTCGATATGAATGATGTGGAGGGGCGGTTCATCGGAAAACCCCGCCACGGTCGCCATGGTGATCGCATGATCGCCGCCCAAAATGTAGGGCAGGGTGCCCTGATCCAAAAGCGCGCGCACCGCCTCGGTGGCATTTGTGAGGCTGCGTTTCGTGTCGGCATAAATGACATCGCTGTCGCCTGCGTCAACGATCCGCACCTCATTGGCGCTCAGATAGGTCGCCTCATCCTCGAAATCAAACACGCCTTCGGGGCCAAAGCTGTGGAACATCGAGGCCTCTCGGATCGCGCGCGGCCCAAATCGGGTGCCGACGCGATAGCTCGACGCCGTGTCGATGGGCACGCCCAAAATGGCGACATCGGCGCCTCTCAGCTGGCTCCAGTCCTCCTGCGCGGGTTGTCCGGCAAAGCTGACCAGCCCCACGAAGGGCAGGTTCATGCGGTCGGGAAGATCGCGGTTATGTGTCATGTTTCTCGTCCTTTCGGGGGTCAGGCGATGCCGTCTTCGATGCCTTCGGCGGCATAGGCACGTTGCACCGAGGGGCGTTTCGTCATGAGATCGAGCAGGCGGGAAATCGACGGGTAGCTGCGCGGCGGCGTGGCCATGGGACGGGCCCAACGGCAGAGCATGGTGAGATAGAAATCGGCGGCGCTGACCCTGTCGCCCATGAAATAGGGGCCGTCCTTGGCCAGATGCGCCTCGATCACGTCGAGATAGGTGTTGATCCGGGTCTCCGATCCGGCCTTGATCACCGCTTCGGCATGGGTGTCACTGCCGGTCAGGCGCTCGGGGTATTGCCAGATCATCAGCTCTTCCTGCAAGGAATTGGTGAGGAAGATCAGCCATTGATAAAACCGCGCGCGCTCCGGTGTGCCGGGGGCGGGGGCAAGGTGCGCGCCGGGGTGTTTGTCCGCCAGATACAGCGCAATCGCCGCCGCTTCGAAGATCACCAGACCGCCGTCGCTCAGCGCCGGGATGCGCCCGTTCGGATTGATCGCGAGAAAGGCTGCGGACTTCTGGGCTTCGGTCTTGCGGTCCACGAGGGACAGCTCGAAAGCGGTGCCGATTTCTTCCAGCATCATATGTGGTGCCGCGTTGGCGTTCGCGGGGTAATAGTAGAGCGTGTACATGGATAACTCCTTATTTTCTTGTGATTAATCGTAGTCT
This sequence comes from Celeribacter ethanolicus, assembly GCF_002407265.1. Classification (NCBI taxonomy): domain Bacteria; kingdom Pseudomonadati; phylum Pseudomonadota; class Alphaproteobacteria; order Rhodobacterales; family Roseobacteraceae; genus Celeribacter; species Celeribacter ethanolicus. The sequence goes on along the minus strand of NZ_CP022196.1, from coordinate 879,853 downwards.
TCGGGTAGCTTTGTCTTCAATCGTCGTGAAAAGACGATTGAAGACAAAGAGCCGTCAGAAAGGGACGTCATGTCCGCACAGCACAAAATCCGGGTGGTGATCTGCATCCCGCCAGACGCGCAATCGCTGGATGTCTCCGGGCCGCTCGATTGCTTTTTGGAGGCCAATCGGCTGATGGGAGAGGCCTGCTACGACATGCAACTCGTGTCTGTGGATGGCGCCCGTCAGGTGCGCGCGGGTGCGATGACCCTGATGCTGGATGCGGAATTCGCCGAGATCCCCGAAGGGATCGACACGCTTCTGGTGGCCGGAACGCCGCGATATGATCGCGCGGACGATTTCCCCGTCTTTTCCGCTTGGCTCCGCGTGCGGGCCGGAGACGTGCGCCGGATCGGCTCCGTGTGTACCGGGGCGTTTTTCCTCGCCGAAGCCGGGCTGCTGGAGGGGCGGCAAGCGACCACCCATTGGCAACATGCGGCAGAGCTTGCGACGTGCTGCCCGGGCGCCGATGTGCTTCCCGATGCGATCTATGTCGAAGATGGGGGGCTCTATACCTCAGCCGGGGTGACGGCGGGGATCGACCTTGCGCTGCGCCTCATTGAGGAGGATCTCGGGCATGAGATCACGATGCGTGTGGCGCAGCGGTTGGTGGTGTTCCTGAAACGCCCTGGAGGCCAGTCTCAGTTCAGCGCGCATCTGGCGGCGCAGATGGCGCAAGAGGGGCGGATTGCACAGGTTCAGGGCTGGATTTTGGACAATGTCTCGGCGGATCTGTCCGTGGCGGTGCTCGCGCAGCGCGTGGGCATGAGCCCGCGGAACTTTTCCCGCTTGTTCCTGGCCGAGGCCGGGATAACCCCCGCGGCTTTCGTCGAATATGCCCGTGTTGATGCGGTGCGCCGCGCGCTTGAGGAGACTGAGATGCCCCTCAAGAGCATCGCTTCGCTTTGTGGATTCGCCGGGCCTGACACCCTGCGCAGGGCCTTCCTGCGCAGAGTAAAGACGACGCCCGCAGAGTATCGTGAGCACTTTTGCCGATCTCACCCCACGTCGCCCCGCACTGGCCCCTTCGCCGCAGGCGTTTCGCGCCCATTTCCCCCGTGAGTTGCCTGTGTGTCGAGGGAGACGCGGCCATGCAGAACCTGTTCGACAACAGGTCTGTGTATGACGCCTTCCGGGACCGCCGCGGATCGCAGTTGGTCGAGGCCGGGGCAAGGCCGGATGTCTCGACGATCATTCCCTATGATATAGTGTCCGCGCGGAAATGCGTCGATCTTCGGGGGATCGGAGTGCCGCCGTCGCGATGACACGGGCCTATATCGCGCATGGCGGACATCCCTTGCCCGGGCGCTGTCATGGCCGATCTTCGGCTGTCATGCATGCTGCGCCGGTCCCGAAGGTCCGGGCAATACCATCGGTCGTATCATGTATTTCGAACAGGGGCGCGCCGAGGCCCGATATGTCCCGGTAAGGGCAGGGCGGTTTTTGCCAGAGTGGACCGCATCGGGGACAGGATCGCGATTTGAAGGGTGGTTTCGAACGGTCTGTCCAGAGCCACGGCGCTGCGCATGGCGTTTGGCGATCACCCTCGCAAGACGGTCGGAAATCGTGGATGTGAACAGGGCCAAAGCCAGTTGTGTATCGCGAGAAAGGTCGTCTGGAAAAATGCAATGGGGAAAGCGCCCTGCAACGTATCCTTGACCTTCTGGATCGGCGCCCGTTAAGTTCGCCATCATATTGGCAATTGTTGCACATGTTCGCTTTCGGGGAGTGTTTTGGGCCATGTCTCGGTTTAGTAAGGTGGCTTGGAAAGAAGGGCTTTTCATTAAGCCCCAGCATTTCCAGCAAGCGGACAGATATGTCGAAAAACTGATCGCCAACCGCACGGCTCAGATCACGCCCTTTCCATGGGGCATTGCCGAAATGTCTTTTGACGAGAGTCAGCTCCGTCAGGGGCGGCTGGAACTCGAAAACGTGTCCGGAATCATGCCCGACGGCACGCCGTTTGACGCGCCGCACACAAGCCCGCTGCCGCGTGAGGTGCTCGTCAACGAAAGCGCGACGGGGAAAACCATCTGGCTCACCGTGCCGAACATTCCGCAAAACGAGCGTGAAGTCGGTATGCCCGAGGACATGAGCACCCGCTATATTCTGGCCGAAGAACAGGGGGTGACTGATGTCACCGCCGTCTCGCGCACCGAGGATCAGATCGAGGTCGCCGTGCCGCGTCTCGAACTGGTCATCCGCGACACCCCGCGTGAGGGCTATCAGTGTATCCCGCTCGGGCGCATCGTCGATGTGCAGGACGGCGCGGTCGTCACGCTGGACAAGACCGAACCGCCGGTGGGGCTGATCATCTCGTGCCACAGGGCCTATGCGGGCTTTCTCAAGGCGGTGATGGGCGCGGTCGAAGCCCGGCTCGAAGTCCTCGCGCGCTATGCCGCCGATCCGACCTCGGGCGGGGGGATGCAGGACAAGGACTATCTCATGCTGATGGTTCTCAACCGCGTGCTGCCGCAGCTCAAACATATTCAGGCCATGCCCGCCGTGCATCCCGAACGGATGTATGAATTGCTTGTGGGATTCGCGGGCGAGCTATCGACATTCGAGGACGGCGCGCGCAAGGCCCGCGATTACAGCTATCGTCACGACAAGCCGAAAGAGACGTTCAAGCCACTGGTCGACGACATCCGCCGGTTCCTGTCGCGCGATCTCGGGCGTGCGCTGCGCCTGCCGCTCGAACAGCGCCGCGAAAACAGTTTCGCCGCCCTCGTGGGCGATCCGAATCTCTTCGCCAATGCGACGTTCATCGTCGAGGTCTCAGCGGCCCTGCCGCTCACCCAGATCCAGGGCCAGTTCCCGCAGCTCTGCAAGCTCGGCCCCTCGACCCGGATGAAGGAGATCATCGTCAACAACATGCCTGGCATCCCGCTGGTGCATATTCCGAATCCGCCGCCGCAGATCCGCGTGGTCGCCAACCACGTCTATTTCCTCGTCGACAAGACCAGCCCGCTGTGGCGCGACTTCTCGATCGCGCCTGCCATCGGCATGCATTTCGCGGGCGCATGGCCGGGGCTGGAGCTGGAATTGTGGGCCATTCCCGAGGAGCGCTGAATGAGTGACGATGACGACGACCGCACGGTATTCGGTCAGAAAATTCCCCCGGCGAGCCCCGCGCGGCCTGTAGGGCATCCGCCGCAAGCGCCTTACGGACAGCAGCCGCCCGCGCAACCGGGGTGGCCCGCGCCGCCTGTGGCGCAACACTCACCTGTGCCACCTGTGGCGCAACACCCATCTGCGCCGCCTGTCGGGCAAAATCCGCATGCGCCGAATATGGCGCCGCAACAGCCGTATTACGGTCAGCCCCCGGCGCAGCCGCCTGTGGAGGGCACATCCGACCGCACCATGTTCGGGATGAAAGTGCCCCCGGGACAGCCGCAAGTGCCGCCCGCACAGGGCTATCCGCAGCCGCCGCAGGCCTATCCACCGCATCAGTCGCCGCAAACGCCCCAGCCGCCCGCCTCCGGTGCGGAGGACACGTGGTTCGGTGGACGTCCGCCGCAGCAACCGGCGCAACCGCAGGCGCTGCAGGCGCCTTCCGGCGAGGGCACCTGGTTTCAGGGGCGTGCACCGCAGCAGCCTCCTGCCCCGGCCTATCAGCCGCCGCCACAATCCTACGCCCCGCAGCCAGCCCCCCAGCCGCCGCAACAACCGGCCTATGGTCAAGCCGGTCAGGGGCAGGGCGGATACGCTCAGCCGCCCGCCTATGGTCAGCCCGCCCAGCCGAACTGGCAGGGTCAGTACCCGGCGCAGCCTGGCCCATACGGTGGGGCCTACCCTGCGGGCGGTGGCACGGACGGGCAATTTCCCATGGTGCCCCCGACCACACAGGCCGCAGCCTTTGCCGGCAATGTGCCGAAAATCTCCTTTCAGGACGCGCTCAAGGGGTCCGGGCTGGACATCGGCACCTCGACCAACCCGATTCTCGCGGCCGCCTCGGACCTTCTGGTGCTGTTCGGGCGTCTGCGCACCGGCATGGTCGAGATGCAGGCGATTCCGCTGCGTGATCACGTCATTCGCGAGATCGGCGAATTCGTCCGCAAGGCGCAGGAAAAGAGCGTGCCGCCGGAGGACATCGACGTCGCGCGCTATGCGCTGGCCGCGACCGCCGACGACATCGTGCAGACCATCCCCGGCAGCGATCCGGGCTATTGGCAGCAATATTCCATGGCCGCCGAGTTGTTGAACGACCGCTCTGCGGGGATCGGCTTTTTCGCGCGGCTCGATCATGTGATTGCCTATCCGGCACAGCGAAAAGACCTTCTGGAGCTGATGCTGACCTGTCTCTATCTCGGGTTCGAGGGGAAATATCGCACCGAGCCCAATGGCATGGCCTTGCTGGCGCGCTTGCGCAACGAGGTGTACCAGCGCCTGCGCTCCGTCGTCGAGCGCCCGAAACCCGATCTCTCGATCAACTGGCTGCCGGTGATCTTCTCCGGCAAGCGCAGCGGAGCGGGGATGCCGCTCTGGGTGGTGGCCGGGATCGGGGGCGGCATGGTGGTGGCGCTGTTCGCGACCTTGTCATGGATTCTGTCGAATGACACCAATGCCGCACAGGCCGCGATCCTGCGGCTCAACGATCCGAACGCCACCGTCGCCATCGAGGGCCAGAGCTTTGCCGCCTCTGCCGTGCCCTATGTGGGGGAGGTGGACACGGCCCAGCTCGACCGCATTCGGAATGCTCTTGCCGCGGAGATCGACAGCGGCGCGCTGAGTGTGGCTGAGAAGGGCGATTACATCATGATCCGGGTGGGCGATGTGCTGCGCTTTGGCTCCGGTTCCGCCGATCTGACCTCGGATTTCTCCGCTCTGGCGAAAAGCATCGGCCAGACGCTCGATGGCGAGCCGGGGGAAATCGTGGTCGAGGGCCATTCGGACAGCATCCCGATTCGGGGCACCGGGCGGTATCGCACCAATGAGGAACTGTCGGAAGCCCGTGCCGCCACGGTGCGCGATGTGCTGGCGCAAAGCCTCAGCGATCCGGCGCGCATGAGCGTGGTGGGCGTCGGGCCGAACGATCCGGTTGACACGAGCGGCACGCGCGAGGCGCAGGCCAGGAACCGCAGGGTCGAGATACTCCTGCAACAGGAAAACAAGATATGAGAGTATTCGGCGTTTCGCCCAAGAAGCTCTGGGGTTACACATGGCTCCGGTTGCCGATCCTGATCCTTGCCGTGGTGATCCTGAGCCTTGCGATCTGGTTTGGCTTGCGGATGACCGGGGTGAGCTGGCTGGTATCGCCCTGGACCCGGGGCGGTCTGATCGCGCTGGTGCTCATGGCCATCGGGACCTCGGCCCTGCTCAAGTATCTGCGCCGGCGCAAAGCTGCGAAAGCACTTGAGGAAACGCTTGTAACCCCCGGAGATGGAGACATTTTGTCCGAGCGGATGCAGGAGGCGCTCGGACGGCTCAAGAAATCCGGCGGCGCGACCTATCTCTACGATCTGCCGTGGTATGTGATCATCGGCCCGCCCGGTGCGGGCAAGACGACGGCGCTCTTGCACTGCGGCCTGGATTTTCCCGGCACCGACAAGGAGGCGGTTGCGGGCTTTGGTGGCACCAAGAATTGCGATTTCTGGTTCGCCGAGGATGCCGTTCTGATCGACACGGCCGGGCGCTACACGACGCAGGACAGCGATGCCACCGCCGACCGCGAAAGCTGGCAGTCCTTTCTGTCGGAACTCAAGAAGGCCCGCTCGGACCAGCCGGTCAATGGCGTTTTGCTGGCGTTTTCCTGCGAAGACATCATGACCGTCGACGCGGCCCAGTTGGAGCGTCACGCTTTGACCGTGCGCCAGCGTCTGGCCGAGCTGAACGAGACGCTGCGCATCGACGTGCCGGTCTATGTCATGTTCACCAAGGCCGACATCGTCGCGGGATTCCGGGATTATTTCGGCCCTCTGGGCGAAGATCGCCGCCGCCGTGTCTGGGGGGTGACCTTCCAGACACGCGACCGCAAGGAAGACACCTATAAAGAGGTGTCGGCGGAGTTCGACAAGCTGATTTCGCGCCTTTCCGACGAGGTCACCGACCGGCTGAACGAAGAGCACGATCCGGTGGCGCGCATCTCGATTTTCGGTTTCCCCGGGCAGATGGCGCTGATGCAGCGCAACATCGCCGATTTCCTGCGCCGGATTTTCCAGAAACCCGAAGAGGTTCACGCCATTCTGCGCGGCTTCTATTTCACCTCGGGCACTCAGGAAGGCACGCCAATCGACCAGGTGCTGGGCGCGATGGCCTCCGGTCACGATCAGGGGGCAGGGTTCCAGCCCGGCTTCATGTCCGGCAAGGGGCGCAGCTATTTCCTGCATGACCTGTTGAAAAAGGTGGTTTTTGCCGAGCGTGACTGGGTCGGCTATGATTTCAAATCCATGCGCCGCCGCCGTATTTTGCGCAGCGGTGCGACGGGGCTGATCGCCACCGTCTGTCTCGGCGCGATGGGGCTTTTCGGTTACAGTTTCTGGCAGAACGCCACGCTGGTGCGACAGGCGAATGCCGCGATGAACCTCTATACGGTCGAGGCGCAGGACATTCTGGCCGAGCCGATCATCACGGATCCGGCGACCCGTCCCGTACTCGGTGCTCTGAACACCGTGCGCAACCTGCCGGGCGGTTATGGCGATACGACGGAACAACCATTCATCGAGCGTATGGGCCTGTCGCGGCGCGACAGCATCCGCAAATCCGCCACCGAGAGCTATTCCTACGCACTCGAACACATGTTGCGTCCGCGGATGATGTTGCAACTCGAAAACACCCTGCCGCAGCTTCTGGCCGCGCAGGATTACGAACAGGCCTATCGCGCGCTCAAGGTCTATCTTCTGCTCGCCAAGGCGCAGCCGGGCAAGGGCGACGACACCGCGATCCAGTCGTGGTTTGCCGAAGCCTGGGCGCGGGAATATTCCGAACCGGGGCTTGAGGTGGCTTATGGCGCGATCAACGATCACCTCGACGCCATGCTGGCGCTCGACGACCGGGTGACGCCCGCGCTTCAGCCCAACAAGGAGCTGGTGGAAACCGCACAGCGGCAGATCGCCACCCTGCCTCTGGCGCGTCAGGCCTATAGCTCGATCCTCGGGCAGGCGGCCAGCATGACCCCGCTCAACATCTACGATCAGCTCTCCGACGTGCAGGTCGATCAGGTCTTGCGCACCGTCGATGGCACGGCGCTGTCCGATCTGACCGTGCCGGGGCTCTTCACCTTCTCGGGCTACTGGGGCGTCTTCAAGGAAGAACTCGCCTCTGCCCAGAGTCGCCTCGACGAGGAGCGTTGGGTGCTGGGCGAGCCGGGCAAGGCCGATTACCAGACCCAGCTCGTGGGCCTCAATCGCGACATCCATGCGCTCTATCAGGCGGATTTCGTCGCGGCGTGGCAAGGAGTGCTCGACAGGATCGAACTGGTGCCTATGTCCGATCCCTCGGGACAATACACCTCGCTCACCATCGCATCCGCGCCTTTTGCCTCGCCGATCCTGAAACTCGCCGAGATGGTGGACCGCGAAACCCGGCTCAGCCGTTTCCTCGACATTGTGGAGAATATGGAAATCTCGCCCGAGGCGCTGGCCTCCGGCAATATCGAGAACGATCTGTCGAACGCGGGCTTCAGCGCGGTGGAGCGCCGCTCCGGCGCCTTCGAGCGGATCGTGCTCAACGCGCTCAAGAACAAGGCCAAGTTCCAGGAACGCGCCGCGCCCTCCGCCACCGCGCCGACCGAGCGCCGTCAGATCGAGGACATCGAACGACGGTTCGAGAAATGGCACGCGCTGATGAAAGGCGACGCCGATCAGCGCAAACGCCCGATCGACACCGTGCTGGCGAGCCTGGAGGAGCTGTTGCAGGATCGCAAGTTCGCGGCGAGCGGCGGCGAGACCCTCAACAACATGGGGCTGCAAGGCGCGCTTGGCAAACTGACGCAGGGCGTCCCTTTCTATCCGGACACGATGGTGCGCTTCGTCAACCAGATCGAGCGTGAATTCCTCACTGTCACCACCAATGCCAATATGGAAGAGCTGCAACGGTTGTTGTCCGAAGAGGTCACGACCTTCTGCACCCAGAACGTCACCGGGGCCTTCCCGTTTGCGGCGAACGGGCGTCACATCTCGACCGCCGCCTTTGGCGAGTTCTTCGGCTATGGCGGGCGGATGGAGAATTTCTACGACGCCCATCTGCGTGAATACACCCAGCGCAGCCCCGAGGGCGACATCGTACCGCGCGACGGCAGCGACATCGGCGACCGGCTGGCCCCCGCCACTCTGGCGCAATTCGGTCGCGCCGAGCGCATCCGCCAGGCGTTTTTCGAACCCGGCAGCATGAAGCCTTCCGTGAGCTTCACCCTGTCGCAGCGTGCCTCTTCGGAGGCGGTCGAAAGCGTTGCCATGTCCTTCGGTGCGCGTCAGGCACAGCTGTTCCCGAATTCCTCTGGGGTCACGCTGACATGGCCCGACGACGTGACGGAGATCGTGTTCCAGCTCCTGCCCAAGGCCAAACGCGGCGCGGCCAACGGTCTGCGCTTTGCCGACGGTCGCTGGGCGCTGGCGGAATTCATCAATGCCGGTGTGGCGCGTCCTTCGGGCAGCCGTGTCGATGTCACCCATAATGTCGGCGGTCGACCGGTGTCCTTCCGTCTCGAATTCGACAGCATCACCGTGCCGTTCCTGATGAAGGAACTGCGCGATTTCTCCTGCCCTACCACTTTGGAATAGACGCCCTTTTACTCAGTATCCTCCGAGGACCCGATCCCGTGATCCCATTTCTTTACGGCAAACATCCCGCCTTCGGCGATTTTCTCTCCTACGGGGGCTCCGGGGCCCTGGTTTCCGGTCTCGATCGGTGGCTGGAGCCGGTGTTGACCGCGCTGCGTGACAGCCTTGGCGACGCCTGGACGATGGTCTGGCAAAGCGCGCCGGTGCTGCGGTTCTGGATCGGGCCGGATGTGCTGGGTGTGCCGGCTTACGGCGTGTTCCTGCCATCGCGTGATCGGGTCGGGCGCATATATCCGCTTCTGGTTGGGGTCTGCGACCCGGAGGGGGAGGGCCACGCCGGTGTGCCGCCGACCGATCCGCGCCATGACGAGACGATCTACGATGCGCTTTTCGCTCATATCGCCGGGATCAAACCGCCTGAAGGCGGATTTCGCGGCGGAGCGGATCTGCTCGAAGGGCTCGACCTGCCATCCTCTCCGGCGCTGATGTGGGAAGAGGGGCTCAGCGGAACGATCTGGGGACAACGCAACGATGGCGATCTGGCGCGGCTTCTGAAAGACGCCGCCGGGGTCGAGGCCGAGCGTGCCGAATTTCGCCGCAGCCATTGGTGGCACCCCGAACAGGGACCGCGTGCCGCCGGGTGGCTGGCCTGTGACGGGTTGCCGGGTGTGGACGCGCTTGGCTGGTTGTTCACGGAGCGGCTGCGTTCGCCACAGGACGAGGCCGGAGCAGAAAACAGTCAAGCAGTCAGTGAAGAGTATCGGACATGACAGATCTCGGACGACGCTTCCGCTTCGACAGCGCGCTCAAGAGCGACGTGGGACGGGTGCGCAAGATCAACGAGGACAGCGCGCTCTGTCTGCCCGAGAGCGGAATCTGGGTCGTGGCCGATGGCATGGGCGGTCATGCGGCGGGCGATTTCGCCAGCCAGACCATCACCGGGACGCTAGAAACCGTCGGCGTGCCGGTTTCGCTCAATGACCTGAAAATCCGTTTCATGGAGCGGTTGTCGATGGCCAATGCCCGGATCATCGCGCATGCCCAGTCCTTGGGGGGCGGTACGGTGGGCGCGACTTTGGCGTCCGTGCTGATCCATGGCGACCGTTTCGCCTGTGTCTGGTCGGGCGACAGCCGGGTCTACCGTTTCCGGGCCGGGCAACTGGTGCAGGTCAGTCGCGATCATACGGAGGTGCAGGCGCTTCTGGACGCAGGCTCGATCACCGAGGAGCAGGCCGCCAACTGGCCGCGCAAGAATGTCATCACCCGCGCCATCGGCGTCACCGAAATTCCGCAATGCGATGTGGTCGAGGATGTTCTGCACGACCGCGATCTGTTCCTGATCTGCTCGGACGGGCTGACCGAATATTACGAGAATGACGAGATCGCATCCGTGCTTGCGACCGGGGAAGAAACGGAGCTCGACAGGCTGTGCGCGCGTTTCGTCACGACGGCGGTGGAGCGCGGTGGCAAGGACAATATTTCGGTCGTGCTTTTTCGCTGCCATGAAGAGCCGCCGGAACGGCAGGAAGCGCTTTGGGCCTTCCCTGAATTCGAGGGCACCCTATGAGCGACGATGACAAGACGATCCCGCCGACTGGGGAGGTGCCGAAGCCGCAGCCCGTCGCTGAACAGGGGCCGGAGGAAGACCGCACGGTTCTGGCCTCTCCCGAGACGTTGCAGGCAGCGCAGAAGGCCGTGACGGGCACATCTGAAACGGAAGAGCCGGTGGCAGATCAGCCAGAGCGTTTCGAGGAGGATGCGACGATCCTCTCGCCGATTAACGCCCCGGCGAGCCCGCCGGTCGATCTGTCTGCCGCGTCGTCCCCGGAGCCGGGGGAGGATGCGACCATCCTGAGCCCTCTGCCGACGCCGGATCTGCCGCAGGACATGCAGCCCGCCGACCCGGATGCGACCCTTCTTGCCGGTGTCTCCACGCCGTCTTCCGGGGGCGCGCAACCGCCCGTCGCCCCGCCCGCCGATCCCGATGCTACGGTGCTGGCGGGGGTGGCTCCGGTCGTGGCCGGGGCGGCCAGCGGCGCCGCTGGCTTTGCCCCTTCTGAGGTGCCGCGCCCGGTGACAGTGCTCGAACCCGGCACGGTGATTAACAACATGTACCGGGTCGAAAGTGCGCTCGATCAGGGCGGCATGGGCCGGGTGTTTCGCGGTGAGGAGATCGGCACGGGGGATCCCGTCGCGATCAAGGTGATCCTGCCCGAGATGGCCGAGGACCAGAAGGTCGGGCAGATGTTCCGGCGCGAGGCGCGCACCCTGCGCCAGCTCCACCACCCGGCCATCGTGCGCTATTTCGCCTATGTGCCGCCGGACGAGCGGATGAACCTGCACGCACTGGTCATGGGCTTCATCGAGGGCACCAAGCTGTCCGATCATCTGCGCGACAAGGGCGCCTTGACCACGGATGAGGCCTGCCGCCTGTTCTCGCGGCTTGCCGACGGTTTGCGCCGGGCGCATGACATCGGGGTGATCCACCGCGATCTCGCGCCCGACAACGTCATGTTGCAGGATGGCGACATCACCCGGGGCGTGCTCATCGACTTCGGCATTTCGCGCTCTTCCAAGGTCAGGGATGTGACCATCGGCAACGAGTTCGCGGGCAAGCTGAAATATGTCTCTCCGGAACAGCTCGGCGCCTTTGGCGGCGAGGCGGACGGGCGCTCGGATGTCTATTCCATGGGGCTTCTGATGATCGCGGCGCTCACCGGCAAAACGCCGCAGATGGGCGACACCATCGTGGACGCGGTGCAGAAACGCCAGACCATCCCGGATCTCTCGGGTCTGCCGGGACCGTTTCAACCCTTGCTCTACGCCATGTTGCAACCCGATCCGGCACAGCGCATGCCCGACATGCAATCGGTGATCGCAGGCCTTGACATGATCTCCGGCGGCCAGACCGGATCTGGCGGCACATTGACGGGGACGGGGGCGACGCTCACCGGTATGGGAACTGGCATGGGAACCGGGATGGGCGGCTTTGCCTCCGGTCTCACGACCAACGCCGTGCCGGGGCTGCAATCCGGGCCGGCGGCGAGCCATCTGGGGATTCAAAGCGTGACGGCCGACAGCCTTGGCGATATCGCCGAGATCGAAGAACTGCCGGAGAAGAAAAGCCGCAGCGGGCTTATGCTCAGTCTCGGCTTCGTGATCCTCGCAGCGGCCATCGGCGGCGGCGCGTATACCTGGTGGAGTAACCATCCGATCGGCCCGGAGACCGTGGCCGAAGAGGGCGGGCTTGTCCGCGATGAGAGGACGGTTGCGGGCTATCTTGCGGCACAGGCCGGAGAGGGCTGCGCCTACGCCTCCGTGACCGAAAGCGGGACGATTGCCGCACTGAGCGACACCGGAACCGCCTTTGCCGGGCTGGCCGCGAACTGGCCGTTCGACGCCGCGCCCGAGGTCGACGAAACCGCGATTGCCGTCCCGCAATGCGCCGCTCTCGCGCTGGCCAAACCCTTTGCCGGAACCGCACGCGACCCGATTTCGATCCGCTTCGAGGCGCCGAGCGTCTCGCGCCAGACCGGCATCGTCGGCACGGTTTACGGCACCGAGGGGCGCCAGATCTGGCTCTCCATCGTCGCGCCGAACGGGCGGGTCTTCTCGCTCGCGCGGCAACTCGAAACTCCCATCGGCAACACGCGCCGCTTCTCCTTCCGCCTGCCATCGGCGCAGCCGGGGATCTATGTCATCGTCGCCACCGCCTCCGAGGCGGCTTCGGTGCGCGCAGGCGCGATGAAGGACGGGACCGAGGCCAGCGTGATCCTGCCGCTGATCGGTCGGGAGATTGCGCAGGACGATGCGGGCTATGTGGTGGTCGGCGCGCTTGAAATCACGCCCTGAGCGCGCATCTTGCGCTTAGCGCACGTCGAAACTCGCCATCGCAAAAGCGCTTTGCCGCAACTGGTCGCGGTCGAGCGAGGAAAACACCTCCTCGGCCGTGCGCCCGTCCATATCCGTCAGATCGAACGGTCCATCGCCGCCCAGCACCATCAGGATTTGCCGGGTCTCGCGCCCGTCTCCGACGCGCGCCACCGGAGCCGAGATCACCGGAACGCCATCCTCGATCGTGGTGAAACGCGCGAGGTCCTGTACCACGCCATTGTCGTCGATCAGCAGCACCGCAATATCGAGCCCGCCCGCGCCGGAGATCCGCGCCTCAACCGTGTCGCCGCTTTGCACGGAGGTGGAGGCGAGGCTGAACCCGATGCGTGCCGCAGGGTAGGATTCGGTCAGGGTCAGCGCATCGAGGGCGGCGCACTGTCGGGGATCCACCTCTTCGCGAACGCGTTGCACCGTATCCATCCCGGCCAGAATCTCCGCGCCATAGGCGTCGAGGGCGGCGCGATCCGCCCCGATCAGCGACAGGCCGACCTGACCGTCCGTGCCGCGCCTGGGCAGGGCCAGTGTGCACCGCGGCGCCTCGCTGGTGCGGATGCGGATCAGGAGCTGACCTATGGTCAGATCGGCGGCGCTGGCATTGGCAAGCGGCGCGCCGGGGCCGGTTAGCGACGCGGCGGGGGCTGGCACGCTGGGCGGTTCGAGGGCCGCGAGCGCCAGCGGGCTGTCCGGCAGGGGCGGTTGGGTAAAGAGGCTGTCAGGGGCCTCGAGCGAGATGTCGCCCGAGAAGGGCGAGGGGGCAAACCCGCCGGTTTCGGCCAGTGGCGAGACGAAATTGTCCTGCACAAGGCTCTGCTCCGTGGGCAGGGAGAGACCGCTCAGCGGCACGGCAATTTCCGGGGCTACCGCGGGGGGCGGTTCGGCTGTGTCTTCTGGCGTGTCGGCGATCTCTTCGACGGGGGCCTCGACAGGGTCTTCTGCTTCGGGTTCTTCGATCTCCGGCGTTTCGGAGACGGGGTCCCCGGTCACCGGGTCTTCAGGCGTGGGCTCTTCCGGCGCAGCTTGCTCGGCGACGCTTTCTTCGATGGCGCTTTCTTCCGGAGGAGTGAGTGCGCCGTCGGGATTGCCGTCCTCCCCGGTGTCAGGAATATTCCCGGACTTCTCCGCGATCGGTGCGGTTTCGCCAAAGCTTTCGAGGTCGAGAATTTCGAGGCTGATCAGCAGCTCCGGTTCCTCTTCCTTTGGGGGGATGATCGCCAGGGATGCGGTTGAAAACAACAGAAGCGCCGCGCCGTGAAACAGCAGCGAACCGGTGAACGGCAGAGCCCATTGACCGGGGCGGATGCGGTCGTAAGGCAGAAAATTCACGGGGCGTCCTCCGAGGTACGGTGGATCGTCACGAGTTGAATTTCAACTGCCACAAGTCGTTCGGCGGCGAGAATGTCGAGCAAGTCGAAGGCGCGCGTGTCGCGATCTGTCAGCACATGCAGCACCGGATCGTCGATCAGCCGCGCGTTCAGCGTCCCCGGGACGACCGGCCCGCCATCGAGCACCATGGCGCCATCCGCGCCGACGATCAGAAGCGGTTTCGGCAACAGATCCAGCGGCAGGTCTTCGGTCTCGGGCAGACGCACCTGAAATTCCCGCGCGCCGATCAGCGAACCGGTCGTGAGAAAGAAAAAGATCAGCAACAGCACCATGTTGACGATGGCCAGAGAGGAATCCAGCTTGATCTTCAACTCCGGCGGATGCAGGCGCTGGCCCCTCATGGCGCCTCCCGGATGATCCGGACCCCGGCAATTTCGGCGCCTTCGAGGGCGGAGAGGGCGGTGGCCACGTCCTGAACCCTTGCCGTGGCGGTGATCGCCAGAACGAGTTGCCCGCGGAGCCCCTGTTGGCCGAGTGCATTGGCCAACTCCGAAAGCTGATCCGTGGCAAATTCCTGTCCGTCGACGGCCACGCGCCCCTCAAGAAGTCGCCAGACCGTGATCTCGGCCCCGGACAGCGGCGCATCGGGGCCGGCGTCGGGATCGGCGCTCAGTGCGGATGTGTCCTCGGGCAGGGCCTCGCCCTCGGATTCTGACGGTGCGCTTTGCAGGGTCAGAAGCGAATAGGGGGTGAGGCTCGAAGAAAGCATGAAGAAGATGAGCAGTTGGAACATCGCGTCCGCAAGCGGAGTCAGGGCGAAGCGATAGCGCCGTTTGCGCACCGGGAGGCTGGAGATCAGGATGCTCATGACGCCCCTCCGGCCTCAGGCGGCCTTGGCTTTCGGATCGACGCGCCCGTGGATCGAAGCCGACATCAGCGCCTCCATCATGTTGCGTTCGCGGTCGATGCGGCTTTCGCACCAGGTCGCGACGAAGAACGCAATGAGCGCGATGGCGAGGCCCGCGGCGGTGGTCGAAAGTGCAACATAGATGCCGGAGGCGAGTTGGGTCGGATCGACGGCACCGTCGGTTTGCGAGAGCACGCTGAAGGCGTCGATCATGCCGATCACGGTGCCGAGAAGCCCGAGCATCGGCGCCGATTGCACCACCATGTCGAGCGAGCGCATGCGTTCGCTCATCCGTGCCAGTTCGATGATCGCGGTCTGGCGCGACAGCTCTTCGGCATAGCTGAGATCGTTCGGTCGGGCGCGCACACCCGAGAACGCGGCTTGCAACACGCGGGCCAGAACGGAATCGCGTTTCGAGGCGGCCTGCACCGCACGGTCGACCTTGCCCGAGAGCCAGTCATCGAGAATTTTCTCCGCAGCCTTGCGTTTGCCGACCCCCATCCGCGCGAATTGCGCGACTTTGTAGATGGCCACGCTGACAGTGAAAAAGGACAGAGCTGCAAGGGCGATGTAGATCGTGAGGGAGATGATCTGGAAAATGCTGAAACTCATGAGCAACCTCTGGGCGCGATACAGGGGGAAGGGAGGATGGGATGCGCGAGAAAATCGAAAAAGATGTCTGAATACATGATGATGGAGATCGGTACAGAGATCCTCGAAACAAAAGAACCACCGCCTGTAATAGCGATGGTCCGGGGCGTTAAGTCAATAGGCTAGTCCGACTTTGCACAAGTCTCATGCCAGCCAGCTCAGCGATAGACGCCGATCAGATAGTCCGGCATCGTTTGCACTTCGGTCACACCGAGATAGGTGCTTCCGCTATAGGCGGCGATGTCGGGCGACATGCTGGGAAGGTGCGGCTGGGATGCTGCGCCGAGCGGGGCGTCGCTGTAGAGCACGGTCATGCCGCGCGGTTCGGGCAGGGTCAGATCGAAGCCGGACATGCTGCCCTTCGAAACCGCGACCGAAACCGGGGCGGGCGAAACCGCAGGCGCAAGCGGCGCAGCGGAGGGCGCGGTAACTGCGGTCTCCGGCACGGTGGCGAGCGGTACCGAGGCGTGTGCGATGCGATCTTCCGAAGCGGGCATCACAGGCGCGCGCAACTCTTCGACCGAAATCGCAGCCGGGCCGAGCTGAGCCGAGGTCATGGACCGGCTGCCACAGGATGCACTGTCGGATGCGCTGATCTGGCAATGGCCGTAAGACAGGCCAAAGGCAGAGGCAACGGAAAGGCAAATGGCGCCTACGAAGAACAAGATACGATGTTTCATGGGGTCACTATAGCACAATTGCTTTACGAAAGCATAACCGGAATCGACCTTGAGTGGATTTTTCCCGGGGGCTGTGTCGAAGCCCTTGCCTGACTGGTCCGGCACGCGTTCTGTTGCACAGGGTTTACCTCCTGTTGTAGGCACGTCGCGACGAATTTCTCGATCAGGCAGGAAGGGGGCGTGGCGGAAATGTCACATCCGAGGCGCATGAAATCCTTGTCCGACTGCCATGCGCGGAGCCGAGTCGCCTTGCGGCGGTCAGCGTTCCGCGGGCTGGCGGCTGCCTTGGCCCTGTGGCTCGCGAGTCCCGCCGAGGCGCGGTTTCAGGTCTGCAACCAGACTTTCGACGTGGTCAATCTCGCCATCGGGCAATGGGATTACGACGCCTGGGAAACCTCCGGCTGGTGGACCATCGGGCCGAACCAATGCGCCGATGTGATCGAGGACGACCTGACTGCGCGCTTCGTCTATGTCTATGCCCGCGACGTGTTCAACAAGACCATGGTGTCGGGCACGACCGAGATGTGCATCGACCCGGGGGAATTCCGGATTCGCGGTCATGAGGACTGTCTCCTGCGCGGCTATCTCAGTGCCCCGTTCTTCGAAATCGACACACGGCGCTCGGAGCGTTGGACCTTCTACATCCAGACCCGGTAAATTCCGCGCGTTTTCCGAGCTCTTGACTTGCTGGGAGGGGGGGATTTCGCCTATCGTGGACAGGTGTTTAATGCGTGGAGAGGGTCGGCGTTGGAAAAGCCCAAAGACACTGGTGTGGTCAAAGGACATGCCCGGCGCGCCTGTCTGGGCGGTGCCTTGCTGGTGACGCTCGGCTCCGGCCTCCAGGCCCAGAGTTTCAATGCCCCTCCGATCCTGTTCGAGCCGGGACAGGGCGAGACACCGTTGGTCGTTGCCTATGAACCTGCCAGCGATCTGCCCCGTCTGATCCGTTTCACGACCGTGCCAGACGCGCAAAGCGGCGAAGCCATCGCGCCGCGCGCCGGATTTCCCGCCCCGTCAATCATTCTCGGGCGTGTGCCGGCCGGGACCGAGGAGAGCTATGGCATCGACCGGTTGATGCCGGAAACCGTGGCGCAATTCGCCTTCCCCTATAATGACATCGCCAGCCGCAATGCGCTTCGGAGCTCCGATCCGGAGATGTTTCGCGCGCTGGTAAGTCAGGGCCATATTGATCCGCCAGAGGACCGGGTTGCCGTAGCGCTTCAGGAAGAATTGCAGCGGATGAACTGTTACCGGTCGTCGATCGACGGTGCCTGGGGGGCGGGCTCGCGCCGGGCGGCGGCGGAGTATTTCCGTACCAGCGGCGTGAACGACAACGGCCTCGGGGCGACGGCCACCGCCGCGCTGTTCCGCAGCATCGTTCTGGGCGGAGACACCACCTGTGTCGTGGCCGCCCAGACCGGCACACAGACACGCCCGGCCAGCACGGGCAACCGTCGTCCCGCCAGCACCGGCTCCTCGGGCGGGACGTCCCCCGGCTCTACGGGCGGATCTTCGGGTTCCTCCGGCCCGTCGATCTCCGGTGGCGGTGTTGGCGTGTTCCGATAGGGCGCTGCGGGCTGAACGATGCAGATCGAAGTGGATCCGACTTTCAAGGGCAGCGGTCGACGCGCCGTCAAGCGCCGCCGTTTGCGCCTGATGCGACAGGTTGGGTTCGGTCTTGGCAGCCTGGCAGTTCTGGGCGGGGCGGTGTTCCTGATCCGGAGCGGAGGCGACCGCGCCGCGCTGCCGGATGCGGAAGATGCGATGCTGGTGCAGATGGGGGCAACGGCCGACGAGACGGTGCAAATTGCTGCCGCCGGGGCCGAGGCCTTTCTCAACATTCGTGGCGCGCCGATGATCCTCACCTTGCCCGAGGGCAATGGCAACCTCGGCGAGCGCCGTCTGGTGGCCGGTTCGGCGCTTGAGCCCGGACGGTTCCCGGCAGGGCGGCATTTCGACCTGCTCGAAGATGCGCTTTTCGACAGCAGCCAGCGGGTGCAACTGTCCATTCCCTCTTCGAGCGCCGACCTTGCGGCTTTCAACGCCCGCCGCTCCGACGGCATTGCGCTGGGGACACAAGCGGGCGACGCCGGGAGCAGCCTGCCGGAGGAGGTTTCGGCGGGCACCGAGGTGGACATCAAGGACGGGCGCGGCAGTTGGGGCGCGGTGATCGGCGAGAGCGGCACGGTGGAGGCACAGGAGGTGCGCTATATCGAGACGGTGATCGAGAACACCACCACCTCCGCGCTGAGCACGCCACCTGCCGAACGTCAGGCGCTGTTTCGCGAGGTGCTCGAAGACGTGCCGGAGCCGCGCAGGCTCACCGACATCCTGAAGGCGCAGAAACTCTCGGAGACCGAGATCGAGCGCATCCTCGCCGCGCTTTCCCGCGAAGCCGATGCCGCCGGGGTGGCGGTTGAGAGCCTCACCGATCTGCCTGCCCGCAGCCTCGTGGCCCTGCGGCTCGACGACAATCGCTACGAGGCGCGATTGTTGCAAATGTCAATCTACGGGCCGGATGGCTATCTCATGACGCTTGTACAGCCGCGCCCGGGCCGTTTTGTCTCGGGCGCCGATCCGTGGTTTTCCAGAGACCTGCGGTCTTTGGCAAATCAGGCTCTGGCGGCGCGTGGCACCGAAGGTCAGCTCAGGCTCAAGGACGCGATCTATTCGCTGACCCTGCGCCACCAGATGCCTTCCGATCTTGTCGGTGAATTGCTCGTGATGCTGGCCCGGGTTCAGGATCTCGACCAGATTGTCGACGAAAAGGACCGGATCCGCATTCTCTACGCCGAGGAGGGGGCGGATCTCCCGGCTGGGCGTATCGCCTTTGCATCGCTGACCGGACCGGAACTCGATTTGAAATGCTACGTGACACGCGGACCGCGCGAAGATGCACCCTATGCATGTTTCGATCCTTCGAAACCGCAGAGTCCGGCCTATGGTGGGGGCGGCAGCGGACTTTTGCCCGGTTTCATCGTGCCTGTGGCGGGGACCAAGACTTCGGGCTTCGGGCCGCGGTTCCATCCGATCCTGAAGAAAACCGTCAATCACGACGGGCTCGACTGGGGCGCGCCGGTGGGCACGCCGGTCCATGCCGCTGCGGCGGGCACTGTGATCCGGGAGGAATTTTCCGGCGCTTACGGCAATGTTGTCGGGCTCAGACATGCGAATGGATATGAGAGCCGCTATGCACATCTCAACGCCTTTGCCGATGGGGTGAAGGTGGGGGATGAGGTTCAGGCGGGCGACCTGATCGGCTATGTCGGCACCACGGGTCGCTCGACCGGCCCGCATCTGCATTTCGAAATCCGGCTGAACGGACAGGCCATCGACCCGACCGGCAGCAGCCATGGTTCGCAAGCCGTGGAGGCTTTGGTCAACCGCATCATCCGGGTCGAAAGTGCTGGCAATGCGCGGGCCAAGAACACACGCTCCTCGGCCACCGGGCTTGGGCAGTTCATCGACGGAACATGGATCAGGATGATGAACACCTATCGCCCCGATCTGGTGCGCAGCCTTGATCGCGCCGCACTTCTGGAACTGCGTTTCGACCCGGCGCTGAGCCGGGAAATGGTGACTAATCTGGCGCGTGAGAATGAGGCCTATCTGCGCGCGCGCGGCCATGTCATCACGCCGGGGCGGCTTTATCTGGCGCATTTCCTCGGACCGGCGGGGGCGGATGTGGCACTTAAGGCGACGACGCAAACGCCCGATGCCTCTGTTCTGGAGGTGATGGGCCCCGCCGTGGTGCGGGCGAACCCGTTCCTGACGGGGTGGAGCGTGTCGCAAATGGCCGCCTGGGCGGATCGCAAGATGAACGCCTCGGGTGTCGGGCCGGTGGTTGCTCAGGCCACGCCCCCCTTCGTGCCTCTGACCGCGGAGACCAAGCGCTATGTTTCGGCCGTGGATGGGCTTTTGGGGCGTTTGTGAGAGCGGCCCGTTTCCGAAGCGAGCTGTGCGAAGTTTCGCTCAAGCGGTTTGCGGCGTGTTCGGAGGGCGTGGAGCCGGTTGACAGATGAGCCGATAACGTCCTCTATGAAAACAAATTTTTGCCAGTGGGATTCTCAAGATGTCAGGTGCCAGTATTCAACCCGGGTCGACCCCGGTTGCCAGTCAGATCAATCATGCCGGAAACGTCCTGCGGCCGCAGTCCTGTCGCGATATTTCTTCGAAAATCGCCAATCTCCAGCGCACGATCTCTGCCGCCGAACAACATTTCGAGGCTCAATTGCGTGCGCTCGATCAACAGAGTTTTGCCAACAAGGGCATTTTCTGGGCCTCGATCATCAAGGACAGTTGTGTCGCCTTTCTCGATGTCGGCGCCAATGTGCTTGAGATCGTGGGCATGAAACAGGCGGCGACCGTGGCCTCGCAAGGGGTGAACGCGATCCAGATTTCCGGTACGGCGGCGGAATGGCATGCCGGGCAGAAATCCACGTCCCAGGCTCTGACGAGCTTTGCCAAAACCGGTGTCTCCGCGCTTCCGACCAACTCGGCGGCGGGGCAGGCCGGGAAATTCATCGGCGGGTCTTTCCTGGGCGCGGGCGAGATCGCGGTCAACGGACCGCAACAGGCGCAGTCCGAGACACAGAATATGGCCATGGGCTATGCCCGCGACCAGATCATCGGCACCGCCGATCTGATTGCCAAAGCTGCCGAAGAGGGCGATGCGTCATGGGGCGCCGGGCTTGGCAAAGTGATGAACGGGGTGAAGGGGCTTGTCGCGCTTCAGACCTATGATCAGAACCTGAACAAGAGCATGGATGCCTATTTCGACGAAAAGGTCTCCATCGACACGCGCACTTTCACGCTGAAACTTCAGTTCCGTCGCAAATTCGCCGAGTTGAAAACCCAGCTCCGCACGCTCGAAGCGATGCTTCAGCAGTGTCTGGCGGAAAACGATCTGGCGTAACGGGACCTTCATCTGCGCTCAGGTGGCCCTGATGGTATAAAACCCCCGCGATGCGGGGGTTTTTGTCATTGTGGGCGTCGCCTTAGCTTCCAAGCCTCAGGCAAACTCATACTCAAATGCATCTTCCGTCCGGGTCACATTCACCCGCGCAAACTCCTCGCCCGAGACCATGCGCTCCAACACATGGCGCGACAGTTCCGGCAGGATGGAGTTGGTGATGATATTGTCGATCATCCGTCCGCCGCTGTCGGGGTCGCGGCATTGCTCGGTGATGTAATCCATCACATCCGCGCCATAGACCAGTTCGGCATTGTGCGAGGCCTTGAGGCGTTTGGCGACCGAGCGCAGTTTGAGCCGGGTGATGTCCGCCAGCGCCTCTTTGCCCAGCGGGAAATAGGGGATCGACACGATCCGACCCAGAAGCGCGGGCGGGAAGACATCAAGCTGGAACGGTTTCAGCGCAGCAGACAATTCGTCCACGTCCGGCTTGGTGTTGCCGTCCTCGGCCATCTCCATGATCACCTCGGTGCCGACATTTGAGGTCAACAGGATCAAAGTGTTCTTGAAATTGATCGGGCGACCGTTGCCGTCCTCCATGATGCCTTTGTCGAAGACCTGGAAGAACAGCTCGTGGATGTCCGGGTGGGCCTTTTCGATCTCGTCCAGAAGCACCACGGAATAGGGTTTGCGCCGCACAGCTTCGGTCAGACGCCCGCCCTCGCCATAGCCGACATAGCCCGGAGGCGCGCCTTTCAGGAGCGAGACGGAATGGGCCTCCTGGAATTCGGACATGTTGATGGTGATGATGTTCTGCTCGCCACCGTAGAGCGCCTCGGCCAGCGCCAGAGCGGTTTCGGTTTTGCCGACGCCCGAAGGACCGCAAAGCATGAAAACACCGATGGGTTTTTCCGGGTTCGCGAGGCCTGCGCGCGAGGTTTCGATGCGTTTGGCGATGGTCTGAAGCCCGTGATCTTGGCCGATGACGCGTTCTTTGAGCCGATCCGCCAGCGTCAGAACCGCCTCCAACTCGTCCTGCACCATCCGGCCCGCCGGAATGCCGGTCCAGTCGGAGATCACCGAGGCCACGGATTGCGCATCGACATGGGCGTAGACCATGCGCTCGTCGGGGTTGGCGCCTTCGAGTTCCGCAAGCTTGGCGGCCAGATCGGTGCGGACCTCAGCCGGATCGACGTCTTCGTCCTCATCTGTGCCAAGGCTGGCGCGCAGTTCCAGAATGCTGTCGACCAGTGCCTTTTCCGCCTCATAGGCGGTTTCGATCCCGACCAGCTCGTCGGCGATCTTCTGTTTCTCTTCGGCGGCCTCGAGGATGCGTTCTTCGTTCGTCTGGCCCAATTCGCGCTCGGCGGTTTTCGAGGCGATCTCTGCCTCGAGCTCGCGCAGTTTTTCGCGCATATCGGCGATCCGGGCGGGCAGGGCGGCCTGCGACACCGCAACCCGCGCGCAGGCGGTGTCCAGAAGCGACACCGCCTTGTCCGGCAATTGCCGCGCCGGGATGTAGCGATGCGACAGCGAGACGGCAGCGACGATCGCCTCATCGGAGATCCGCACGCCGTGGTGTGCCTCCATCGGGCCGAGGATGCCGCGCAACATATAGGTACAGCGCGCCACATCCGGCTCGTCCACATTCACCGGCTGAAAGCGGCGGGTCAGCGCCGGGTCTTTCTCAAAATAGTTGCGATATTCGGACCATGTGGTCGCGGCGATGGTGCGCAATGTGCCGCGTGCCAAGGCCGGTTTCAACAGGTTGGCGGCATCGCCTGTGCCGGCGTTCCCGCCCGCCCCGATCAGCGTATGTGCCTCGTCGATGAAGAGGATGATCGGGGTCGGCGAGTTTTGCACCTCGTCGATCACGGATTTGAGCCGTTGCTCAAATTCGCCTTTCATCGAGGCGCCCGCCTGCATCGACTGGATGTCCAGCTCGAAAAGCTTCGTGCCCTTGAGCTTGTCGGGCACATCGCCCTTGGCGAGCCTTTGGGCAAAGCCTTCGACCACGGCGGTCTTGCCGACGCCCGCCTCACCGGTGAGGATCGGGTTGTTTTGGCGACGGCGCAGGAGCACGTCGACGATCTGGCGAATCTCGTCGTCCCGCCCCACGATCGGGTCCATGCTGTCCGCCGCTGCGGTCATGTCCTTGGCAAAGCGGCCAAGGGCGGTGGAGGCACCGGGGCCTTCGACCCCATCGGCGGAGGTGCCGCCCGCGCCAATCGACGAGCCGTCCATCGGTTGCAGGTTTTCCTCGTTCGAGGCCGACCAGGCCCGCGGGCCTTCGCTCACCACGCGCTCGGGCGAGAGATCGCCCAGCTCCGGCGAGAGCCGTTGCAACACACGTTTGCGTTCGCCATGAGACAAGATCGCGACAAGCGCGTGCCCGGTGCGGATTTGTGCCTCGCCGAACAACAGCGTGGCGTAAACCCAGCCGTTGTTCAGCGTCGCGCTCATGATCTCGGAGACCACCGGCATCTCGGTCACGTTCTTGTCGAGCTTCGCCAGCGCATTGGTCAGATCGGTCAGGACCCGCGCCCGGTCGAGGCCGAACTCGCCGATCATTACCGAGATGTCGCTCTTCGGATCGGAGATCACATGGTAGAGCCAATGCAGCAGATCGACATGGCGATGGCCTTCGCCGCGCGCCTGGCGCATCGCCTTGATAAACGCGTCATAGCCGGTGCGATTGAGCTTGCCCGCATAGGTTTCGACCTGAATTTCCGCAGCCATAATATCTTGTCCCCTATTACCCTTTACGGACCCTGTCGGCCCTTTAAGTCATATCCTGTGTGATCCGGAAGCGGCAGACCTGCACCCGGTTCCCGTTCGTGATGTTCGGTGTCGCCTGCACGCCCAATGGCAATGCACTCATCCAGCCAAGCTCCATGCTCTGGCCGAGTTGCGCCGGCGCAATCGCGCCTTTTGGCAGCCAGAGCGCGACGTTGACGTCGAAGAACGGCCCGAGATAGCCGGTCACGAGGTCCTGAAGTTCACGCGCCTGCGGCCGGCCGGGCAGAAATCCTTTGAACTGCGCCATATCGCGGCAGTCGAGATGCAGCGTCAGTGTCTCGCCCAGCGAGCGTGCCCGACGGCCCGCCCGCAGGTTCTGGCCCAGGGTCATGCCCTGTTGTCCCAGCTTGGAAAGATCCTCGGGTGCAAAGGGCAGCCAACTCGCGACGAACTCTTCGACCCGCACCGGCAATTCGAAATGCGCCTTGAGCAGCTCGCGCAGTTTGACCGGGCTTTTGACCCGGCCCATGGCGAGTGCGGTGTAGCGCACCCGCACGATGTCATCGACCGCGCCTCTGTTGCGATGCGGCAGGCCGGCATCGCCGGTAAAGGCGCGGAGCTGATCGGGAAAGCGCCCGCCCGTGGGGTGATCGAACTGGGTGATGGCGCGGGCGTCCGACCAGCTTCGGTAGAACAGTTGCTGGAACCGCGCGGTGAGCAGGTCGGCGAAGCGCACAAAGGAGGCGTCGCCGTTGGCCTGCCAATGCGCCGCCTCGCGGGTGATCGCGGAGGGCATCGGGCCGAAGGGGCCGA
This sequence comes from Celeribacter ethanolicus, assembly GCF_002407265.1. Lineage (NCBI taxonomy): Bacteria > Pseudomonadati > Pseudomonadota > Alphaproteobacteria > Rhodobacterales > Roseobacteraceae > Celeribacter > Celeribacter ethanolicus. The sequence goes on along the minus strand of NZ_CP022196.1, from coordinate 855,175 downwards.
AGAGGCCGAGAAAGCGTGGGCGCACCACCGGCGGATTGGCCGAGAGGTCGACGTCAGAGAGATCGCTGTCGGGGAAATGCAGGAACGGGTCCTGACCCATCTGGGCGATCTCGTCGCGCACCCGGAGGTTCTCTCCGACCCGGGGTTTCTTGCCCGCCCGCCGCTCCAGATGGCGCATGAGGGTGAGAAACCCCCAGCCCTTGCGCCGCCCGGCGCGGGCTTTTTCCGTGTCCGTGCTCACAGAAGCGGCCCTGATCCGGACCTGGGTGGCCAGGTCTTGTGCAGCTTGCCGGTACGATCCAGCAGCGTGAGCTGGGTAAAGCTGTTGACGGCGGCGTAATCGGCAAAGAACCGATCCAGAATGGCCGAGAGCGTGATCATCCCGCCGCTGTCAATCACCGTTTCGTCGAGGGTGAGGCGAATTTCGATGCCGCGCGCGCTGTGATAGCCGTCGGGACGGCGCAGCGTGCGGGTGATCGGGCGCACCTTCATCTCGTGGACGGCATTGATATGGGCCTGTGTCACCTGATCGGAGACATCGCTGAACAGCCGCAGGATCTCGCGCAGGGCCTCGATATTGCCGCTGCCGTCACGCCCGGTAAAGCCGCGCTGGCTGAGGTTCAGAAGCGAGATGAGGCGCCAGTAATTGTCGCCCGCATGGCTGCGATGCCCGGCCTCGCGGTCCAGCTCGCTCGCCGCCTCGCGCGGTTTCGTCGGCGCTGCCACCGGTTTGAGATGCACGCTGCGATCGTCGAGCAGATGAAAGGTCGCGTCGGCGATCGGCAGGATCTCAGGCAGGTGCCGGTTGGAACAGAGCGTGCGCAGGAACAGGAGGTTGGCCTCGTCCTGCTCCGGTGGCTGGTAGAGCGTGATCCAGGTCTCCGTCCCCTCGTAGCGGTAGCGCACACCGCCGGCGCGAAGCTCTTCGCTCGTCAACCGCCGCCGCTCTCGTTCGAGCGTGTAATACAGTGTCTGACGCGTGGTCGAATGGCCCTTGGGCAGGGCATAGAGCGGCAGCACGTCGACCCGCTCGCGATTGCCCTCATATTGCGCGCGCACGCCCAGAACACGGTGCACCTCGTAATTCATCACCGGGGTGCGGTTCGGCACCACCGGGTAGCGATGGTGGCGATTGTCGAGGGCGATGGGCTGGGCATCGTCCTCAAAGAGGTTGACCGCCGGGGCGCAGTAGAGACCGAGGTCCGCCTCGGAAAACCGCGTGCTCAGATAGCTGTTCACGGCGGAGAATTCGAAGATCACCTGCACGCTGTCGCTCTTGATCCCGGCGAGATGGCGCGACAAGTCGGTGAAGATCATGCCGAGGAATTTGCGCGGGAAGGCGTAATATTCCAGAAGCGTGGAGATGCCGGGGAACAGCAACTCGTCATGGCCGAACAGCCCGGGACCACCGAAACCGACCTGAGCCAGCACCTCGGGCGGCAGGCGGCGCAGAACCGGATCGCCATTGCGATCTTCCCAGCGCAGGGTGATGCGGGTGAGCTGGCTGAACACCTGTTCGTAAAGCGCCATGGCTTCGCGCATCGCGCCGGTGAAATGGATCGGCAAGGCGTCGCAGGTCAGTTCTTCGAGCGGTCCGCCGTCGCCACGCCGGAGCGTGAACACCAGACCGGCTTCGGTGCGGGCCGCGCTGTTCTGATCGGCGGAGGGCGTGTCGCAGCCGAGCGCATTGAGCGGCGTGGCTGAGCTGTGATAGGTCGCCTCCGGGATGGCGAAGGGCCAGAGCGTGAGCGGTTCGGCGAGACGATAGCGACAGGTGATCCGGCGTTCGGCCTGGCTGAACGAGCTGTCGAGATAGGAGCCCGCGGGAATTTCACGCCCCTCCGCGACGTCGCCGGGTTTGCCGGGCAGCGCCGCGCGCACCATCATGGCGGAGGGCAGGGGCGCGGTGGCATCGGGAAAAAGCTGTTCGAGCAACTCGCGGCTGAACGTGCGGAATTGCTGGTCGATGTTGAGCTGGACGCGGGCGGCCATGAAGGCGCTGCCTTCAAGAAGTCCGGCAATCGACGGATCGAGGTTTTCCTCGAGCAACCCGCCGAGACGCTCCGCCAGCCCCGGATTTTCGAGGGCAAAGGCCGCGGCGCGTTCCTTGAGGAGCGCCAGCTCGCGCTCGTAAGCTGCCTTGAACGCGTCCTTCATGAGCCGACGCGTTTCGGTTTGTCGACCATGCATTTGCCGGCCCCAAGATCGACATCGGCCTGAAACTCGATGGCGATGTCGGCCGGGTCGGCGATCAGCTCGGCACTCACGAAAACGGCGATACGTTGCCGGGCATCGCCTTCGATGGCTTCTACCTTGACGTTGAGCGACTGTTTGACGATGCGGGGCTCGTGATCGAGCAGGGATTGCCGGATCGAGCGGGAAATATAGGGCGCGATCAGGTCCTGTCGCGACATGTTGGAGAGATCCTGGAACCCGTAATTGACCACTGAGCGTGCCACATGCGGCGTGTCCGACAGATCGACGGTCGCGTCGAGACGAATGGTGTTCATCAGGATGGACAGGTGTTCGCGGACATGCGCACGCAGCGTTTCCTCATCGACGCCGAGACGCCGCGCGTTGGAGCGTTGCGACAGTTCTGAGGTCAGGGTGAGATTGTCTCTCTCGCGATGCACCACATGGGCGGCGCGGGCGTCCTTTTCCTCGAAGGCGAGCCGGAACACGTCAATCAGTGCGATACGCGACCGATCGTGAATTTGGCGCGACTGATGCCGCCGGGATGAGGATGGGGCGGGTGACACGGGCGGGCGCTCTGAAAAGGGGATCGTCAGCAGTTCAGGAAGTCGATGCGCCACCCTGTAAAGGATGGCGCATGACAATCTTCAAACGAATGGGATTACACCGCTTCGTTTTTCGCGATGTCGAAGCCCGCGGTGCCTTCCGGACCTTTGGACCCGTCGGCTTTTTGCGACGCGTAGGTCACTTCGTATTTGGCGAAGTTCAGCGTCACGGTTTCCATCACACGGTCCATGCCATCGCCGGAACCGCCGGTGGTGTAGGACGAGATGATGATGTCGGTCATCTTGATTTTGAAATATTCGAGCGGCGTGCTGCCGGCCTTGCGAACGATGAGCTCACCTTCCGCAATATGCAGACCGGAGGCACAGGACTTCAGAAGTTCGTGCGTCGCCATGTCGACATATTTGGTCACGGTCAAATCCTGCACATTGACCTTGCCGGAGCCGCCGCCCGGGCCGAGGTGGGTGGTGCCGGACTGGGACATGCCCCAGGACCATGCGGTCACATCAATCGAGCCCGCGTGCACTGCGTCCACGGATTCGCCTTTAATTTTGTCGAGAATGAGAAAGATATCGACAGCCATGTCAGTTTCCTTGGTTAATCATTACTTAGCTGGCGGGATTTTGGACACGAGGCTCATCCCAATGTCCATTCCCTCCATCTGGAAGTGCGGTTTGAGGAAGAACTTGCCCATATAATATCCGGGATTGAGTTCGTCCTCGACCACGTCAACCCTGGCGGCAGCCAGAGGTTTCTTCGCCTTTTCACGCTCATCGGCATTTTCCGGGTTGAGCGTCACATATTGATCGATCCAGCTTTGCAGGTTTTTCCGGATCTGATCCTTATCTGCCGACGAACCGATTTGATCTCGGATCATTGCCTTCAGATAATGGCTGAAGCGAGAAATCGCGAACATGTAAGGCAGGCGCGAGGACATGTTGTCCGATGCGGTCGCCTCCGGGTCCACGTATTTCTTCGGCTTGTACAGCGACTGGCCACCGAGGAAGACGGCTTTGTCGCTGTTTTGACGGTGAATGAGCCCCAGAAGGCCCACTTTCGACAGCTCGCCTTCGCGGCGGTCGTCGATCGACACTTCGGTCGGGCATTTGAGATCGGTCTCGCCCGCGCCGGTGTCGAAATGGTGTGTCGGCAGCTTGGTGACTTCGCCGCCGGACTGAACGCCGCGGATGCGGACGGTCCAGCCGTATTCCTTGAACGCCCGGTTGATGTTCACGGCCATCGCATGGGCCGCGTTCATCCAGGAGTATTTCTCGCCCTTGTGGCCGTCGGTGTCCTCGACGAAGTTGAACTCTTCGACGGTCATGGTGCTGTCCGGACCATAGGGTTCGCGGGCCAGAACGCGGGGCAGGGTCAGCCCGAGGAAACGGGCATTCTCGCTGTCGCGCAGCGAATTCCAGCCGGCATAGTCGGAGGCCGTGAACAGGTCCTCGATGTCCGGTGGATTGGCGATGTCGTTCCAGCTCTCAAGGCCCAGAAGGCGCGGACCGGCGGAGGCGATGAAGGGCGCAAGCGCGGCTTCGGCGATCTTCGACACCGAGCTCAGAAGCGCCACATCGGCGGAAGAATGATCGAAATAATAGTCGCCCACGATGGCGCCGATGGGCGCACCGCCCAGGGTGCCGATCTTGCGCTCATAGATCTGGCGATAGAGCGGCGAGCGGTCCCATTTGGCGCCCGGATAGCGTTTCATCATCGAGGCCAGCTCGGATTTCGAGGCGTTCATCACCTCGACCTGGAGCGAGGCGCCGGTTTCCGAATTGTTGACCGTGTAGGCCAGACCGCGCCAGGAGCTTTCGAGTTTCTGGAACTCTTCGGCATGCAGGATCTCATTGACCTGCGCGCTCAACTGTTGGTCGAGCCCGGCGATCATCGCCTGCAACGTGTCGATCACGTCATCGTCGACGATGGTCTGTTCGGCAACGGCCGTCTGAACCACGGTGGCCAGCGCGTTGTCGATGGCTTTTTCAGCCCCCTCCGTCGTCGGATTGATCGTCTGTTTCAGAATGGCGGAGAAGTCTTCAAGTTCGCTCAGCGCGGACTTCTCTTCTCCCGATGCGACCTGGGCTTCTTCTGCCAATTGTCACGCTCCCTGTAAAAATGCGGCGCGCCGGGGCGGCCGCATGCGATTGTCACTCTTCCGGTGTCTCGGTCGCTTCCGCGGCCTTGCGGGCGTCCGCTTCCGCTTTCGCCTGAGCGGCGAGCACCTTGAGACGTTCCGGGTCGTTCAGAAGTTCCTTGATCTGCTCCTGAGCCTTCGGTTTCGAGGTCATGTAGAGCAGGAGATCGGCAAGCTGCTTGCGCGCTTCGAGAAGCTCGTTGAGCGCCGGAACCTGTTTCGCGATCTGCGCCGGTTCGAAATCGTCCATCGAGTTGAACCGAAGCGTCACACCGAGTTTTTGCCCCTCGCCGTCCTTCAGCTTGTTCTCGACCATCATGCTGAGGCCCGGTTTGACCTTTTTCTGCATGTAGCTGTCGAGCGTGGAATTCGTCACTTTTTCGAATTCGCGCTGATCGACAGGCGCTTTCTCGACGCCGGGAGTGTTGCCCGACAGATCGCTCATCACGCCCATCACGAAAGGAAGCTCGACTTCCTTCTGCGAGTCGATCGGATCCGTATAGGCGATATGCACCCTGGGCGGACGATTGCGTCGAATGTGTCCGCTGCCCGTATCTGAGGCCATAAATCACTTCCTCCAAAACTTACTACGGGGGATTGAGCCCCACGAAACGCTGTTATGTCAATGCTATAATTGCCCGAACTTCATGAAGCTTTCGCGTCAGACCTGTCGGGGGATCAGTTCGCGCATCAACGATTCGAAGTCCTTTCCGATGTAGGAACGGGCCTTTGTGAGCAGCATCGGGATGGGAGAAGAGCGCTCTACGGCCCGGAAATAGCTCTCGATCGACATCAGTTGCGCCTGTGCCTCCTGCGAAGTTGTCACCGGATAGCGGGCCGCCTCGACCAGAAGCGCGGCCTCGTCGTCGGGATCAAGGGGAACAAATGCGGGGCTTTTCCCCGTCGAAGATGCGGCTGTCGGGGCCGGTGCGGGTGTCGGGGCCGGGCTGGGGGGCGCCGGCTTCGGCGCGGAGCCACCCGATTCGTGCATGCCGAGAATCTCGTCGATCGACAATTTGCGCGGGGCTTCCGGCTCGGGCGTGGGCTCCGGTTCGGGGGCGGTCTCGGGCTCCGGCATCACGGGCGGCGGTGTCGTGACACTCATCGCCTGATCGGAGAGCGCCCGCAAATGGCCGTGACTCAAGCGAAATCCGCTGTCTTCGGCGAAATTAATCGCGGCCCGTGCGGCGGTGTCGGGCATCAGCACCTCGAAGGCCTCAATCAGCGACTTTCCCAAAAGCATGCGCGATTGCGTCACCAGCAACAGCGCCGCGGACGACGGTTCGAAATGCCGGAAATACTGTTCCACCGCGCGCAGACGGGCGGCGGCCTCCTGTTGCGACTTGATTTCGGTCTGCGGCGGGGCGGGGACCATTGCGGGCGCGGCTGCGGTGGCTCCGGCCAGGGGGGCTGCGGCGCTGGTCGCAGGCGCCTCAGAGGCCGGAGGGGCCGCCACCGGGGCCTGGTCGGGTACGGCGGCATCGAGCAGGGCCAGAATATCCGACAACAGGCTGTCGAGCGGTCCGAACTGCGGTTTCGGGCCGCTGGTCACCGTGTCGCTGATGCGGTGCAGGGCATTGCGGAAGCGCTTGAGCACCAACCGCTCTTCTTCGGTTTCATCCTTGGCGAAACTCAGCTCGCGCATCAGCGCGCCCAGATCGACATCCTGTTCGTCCTCGCGCGCGGTCATCTCACCCCGCGCTACGGTCACCAGCCGATAGGTGGTCGGCGTGCCTGCGAGGTTCAGGTGACGCAGCGGTTGCAGCATGGTTTCCTGATGACCCAGGTCGTTGAGCGCATCGAGCCGGTCCGCCGGCCCGTGTTCGAGCGTCGGCAGGACATCGGCCGGCATCTCCGTCATCAGCCCGGCGATCGCCTCGACACTCTCGACACAGGCCTCGAGCTTGCCCGCGAGGATTGCCCATCGCGCCCTGAGTGACAAAAGTCGCAGGTCGCGGCTGCGCTTCAGCAGCGCATCAATGCTTGAGAGTTCGGATTTCAGGTCCACATCCGCAGGGTCGAAGACGGTGGCGCTGTCCATGCCGGGTTTGACATAGGTGATGTCGATCCGGTCGAGGGCGGAGAAGTAGTAGTCGCCATATTCAGCGTCGTCGGCTTCCCAGAGATCGGGACCCGCCGGGCTGTCTCCGGCCAGCGCTTTGCTCACCCAGTCCAGACTCATCTGCCGATCTCCCTCATGCTGCGAATCTCGTCATTTCCGATATCTGCCACTGTGTCACATCCGACGCAGCGCGTCAGCATAATGTCTTGAAAAAGCTTCAATAAAAGCATCCAACATGCCGTTTTCGCCCTTTGCTGCCTTGTCGTCCCAGCGTCGCACGAACTCTTCCCAGAATTTCTTCGACTTGCCGCTGAGACGTCCGCCCTCGGTCGTGGTCTCGATCTCGTCCGGCGACAAACCGTCGAGCATCTCCGCCAGCGCCGGTTGCAGTGCGGCGACCACGGCGGCCTGATGCTGACGAATGTCGGTCAGCGCATTGGCGAAACTGTCGGGCCCGGTCATGTAACCGTCGCGGGGCGTCAGAAACATGGCGGCAAAGGCCATGTCCCGGTCCGGCATGAACTTCATCGGGTTGTTTCCCGAAGCGTTCAGCATGGTGCGCTCTTCCTTGGAAAAGAACATCTTCACCGCCGAGCGATCCGTCAGCATCTTCATGAAGTCGTCGGTGCACATGCGCACGCATTGGCCGAGCATCCGCCCAAGCACCTCCGGCGGAATGTCCGGCACGGCGTGCGGTGACACCCCGGCGCCGTCGAGGAAAGCGGTGAGAAAACGGTCCTGTGTGTCCGTGCCACCTTGGGGATGAGACGGGGGCTCGGGGGCCAGCGGCGCGGCGGGCTGGCCGTAGAAAGGCTGCGGTTCGGGCGGCGTCGCGGGGGCGGAGGGCTCAGGCGCAAAGCTGGGATGGGGCGGCGCATAAGGCTCAGGCGCTGCGGGCATCTCCCAGGCCGAGGGGCCAGAGGGCGGTACGGCGGGCCCGCCATATTGCATGGGCGGGGGCGGCGTCATCGGCGGAACGAACCCCATATCGGGTGTCGGTGGCGCCTGGTCGGGCATGTGCCCGGGCGTTTGCAGCGGCGGCTGTGCCGTGCTTGTGTGATGTGCCGGTGTCTGCGGCATCAGGTCGGCCCAGTCGTCGAGATCGGCCTGATAGGGCGGTACGGAGACACCGGGCACGGGGGCGGGGGAGGCTGCCGTGGCCATCGGGGTTTGCAGCCCGTCATGCACCCCCTCTGTCGCCCCGGCTTCGAGCGTGGCGCGGATGATGTAATGTCCAACCGTATAGCGATCGCCGTCCTGCACCTCATGGGCGCTGTCGAGCCGGTAGCGTTCGCCATGCAGGAAGGTGCCGTTGGCGGAGACATCGGTGATGTAATAGCGCCCGTCGCGAAAGCTCACATCGAAATGGTGCCCGGAGATGTGGCGCGAGGCATCGGGCAGAACCCAATCCATCCCGGCCTTGCGACCGACTTGCGCCGTGCCTCCCGACAGGGTCAGGGTGACCGGCCCCCCGTTCGGCAGAGTGGCGTGGTTTTCGATGCGCAATTTCAGGCTATGCATAGGGTCTTCAAAGTGCTGGGCCTGTCCGGTGCGAGGAAGCGCTCTGACCGGACATGACGTTTCAATAGATTCTGAACAATCCTGCCGCGAGATCGAGGACGCGCGCAAGGCTCACCGAGCGATGATCGAGGCCCAGAGTGGCGATCGAGGACAGAACCGCGACATTCACCGCCTTCGGGGTGCGCCAGAGCGGCACGGACAGCGGGTCGTTCGGGGCCATCGGGCCACCGGACCAGCCGACGGCGAGGCCGAGATAGACGAGGGGAGTTCGCCGCGGTGCGAAAAGCGCGCCCTGCATGGCATGCCAGCGGGTTTCATGGCCGGGATATTCGAGCCATTGCAGCACCGCATTGGCGAGATGGCTGTCCTCGGCAGAGAGGTTGGGCTGGTTCATCCGCACGCAATCGACGCCCCAGGAAATCGCCATCTTCGGCTCGGCGGCGAAAGCGGCATAGGTCACCGCATCTTCCGGCGTGGTCGAACTGCGCAGCCGTTCGAGATACCCCAGCGCATCCTCGTCCTCGCTCGGGCGATGCTTGGTGAAAATCCCCACTTCCGGCATGGTGCGGTAGAGGGCCTGTGGGCTGTCGAAGCGCAAGCTGCGCATGGGGGGCATGGTGTGTTCGCTGTCGAGTTCACTATCCATCATGGTTTCCCTGTCGTCTCGCGCCTCTGTCAAGCGCCGCGTTGCCTTGTTCAATCCGGTCCCGTTCTTCGGGGCTCTCGGAGGTACGATCCGGGGCCGCCGCACCGGATGATCGGTCGCAGAGGCTTGCCGACGCGTTCCGGGCGCTGCCGCCGTGTCTGATCGCTGAATACATCGCTTATCTCGTCAATCGAATACCGTGCAGGGGGGCGTGTCAAACGGTTCCGGGGCAACATGCCGATATTCAGGACGTCGGCAATCGTATCACCCACAGGAAAAACACGTCTTCCCTCAGAGGCGATATGGCCCGCCTGAGCGGGCCACGTCTGATCAGAACTGGATACGGAACTGGCCCGTGATCCCCCAGCTTTCGAGGTTTTCACCCTTGCGCCCATCGAGACGGATGGTGGCGTTCAGCATTTTCGCCGCCCCGAAATCACCCGGCTCCAGCAGGCGGGTGTAGTTCATGCCCAGCGACAACTCGCCATAGGCCCCCAGAGACTCGAGGGAAATATCGCTCGTGTCGCCCACACTGTCGGTATAGGTCGCCAGGCGGTCGTCCGCGAAGTCGTTGTAGAGCGTGAGCGTGCTGAAATAGTTGAGCGCACTCTTCTGATCCGTGGCGATCTTGGTTTTCGACAGCGATCCGCTGAGGAAACCGATTTGGGTTTTGCCATCTTCGAGTTCGAGCACAGAGCCGTTGTCGAAGTTGATCGGATCGGTTTCCGAACTGGTGAAGGAGAACCCGGCGGTCGTCACGAAGTTCAGGCCGCGTTTGTCGATGTCCGGGAAGACATAGCCCATGGAGCCGGAGACGGTGTAACCGGTGTTGTCGTATTCCGCATTGGTCAGCCCGAGATCGGTGCCGTTCGACCCCGCGACAGCGCTGTTGGTCGAGGTGAAGGCGGTGTCTTCCAGACGCAGTTGCAGATCGGCGAAGAAGCGATCTTTTTCTGCCACGACATAGCCCCCGACATAGGTCTGATCGAAATCGGTCTTGGTGCGGCTGACCACGGTGTCGGTCGAGGTCCCGGTGAGGGCGCTGAAGCTGTAGACGTCGTTCTTGGAGGAGCCGGTGTTGACCCCGACGATGCCGCCGAACGAGAGGTTCCAGCCGTTGAAATGGCCGCCGAAGCAGGAATAGTCACCGCCCGCCTGCAACCCGCCATAGTTCAGGCTGAGCGGGCTGGTGCCGCTGCGCCCGGTGCCCACGTCGGTGTAATTGCCGTCGGCATCCGCCTTGCCCCCGGTCGCGCGTGCCCAGCTTCCGAAGCCGCAGGGCTCGTTTTCGCCCGGGTTGAAGCCGGCCACGAAGGCCGAGGTCGGGCGGTTCACCACGGAGCCCACAAGGGACTGGATGAGACCGACCGAGGAGGCCACCGCGCTGACACCGTCGGCGACCGAGCTTTCGATCACGTAGCTGCCGGAACCTGTGCTGGAGTTGACCTTGGTGAGCGAGTACACCAGACCGCCCGAGGTATCCAGTCCGCTGGTGTCGGTCACCGTCAGTGAGGAGGTGCCGCCATAGGTCAGAACCGTGATTCCGCCCGTGTCGATCGTACCCAGGCTGCCGCTGCTGTTGCTGAAGCTGAGGTGGACGTTGCCCGAAACATTGCCGCCGACCGCGATGAGGTCGCCGGTGCTGGAGCCCTCGGAGAGATCGACATCCATCTCCACCGTGCCGTTGATCACCGCGTCGCCGGTGATGTTCAGCACATCGGTGTCGACACCGTTGGCCAGATCCAGCGTGCCGGAGGTGTCGAGCGAGGCAATCGTTGCCGTGCTCGCGACACCGGCTGTTTCGTTGACCAGGGAGGTGGTGCCCCCCGAGGTGTTGGTCAGTCCGACAATCGAGCTGCCGCTGTAAAGCATCAGGGTGCCGGAGTTGGTGATCGCCGCCGAACTGCCTGCCGAGATGGTCAGGCCGGTCTCCACCTGCATGTTGCCCGCGTTCGCGAGGCTGCCGGTCAGCATGAAATCGTCGAACACCTGCAGAGAGCCGCTGTTCAGCACACTCAGGGAGCCATAGACATCGCCGCCCAGCGTCATGTCCCCGCCGTTCTGGATGGTGCTCGTATCGGTATCCGCGCCGAGTACGGCGCTTGCATCGACATCCAGAGAGGCCCCGCTGTCGAGGGTGATGTCGCCAAGATACGTGCCTTCGACCGTGGTCTGCGATCCGTTCTGAAGCGTCGTCAGCCCGGTGACGGTCAGGGTCTCGCCGCTGTCCACGTCAATCGTGCCCGCGGAGGTCAGTGTGCCGTCGATCAGGCCCGCCGCGTCCGTCGTCTCGATCGTGCCGCCTGTCTGGTTGACCACATTGCCGGCCAGATCGCCCGCCAGATCAATGAAACCGCCGCTTTGGTTGGTCACCGTGCCGCCTGCGGTCAGGACCGCACCGTCGTCGATCAGAAGATCGCCCGCGTTGGCCGTCGTACCGGTGACGGCGGAGTCTGCATCGTCCACGGTCACCGTGCCACCGCTCCGGTTGGTCAGGTTGCCGTCGATCTCGCCGGTCAGGGTCACGTCGCCGCTGTTGTCGAGATCGGAGGCCAGCGTCGTGCCGTCAGCGATGTCGACCGTGCCGCTGTTACTGCTGCCACCGTTGACGGTGAGCGTGCCGGAGGTGATGTCGAGCGTCTCGGCATTGGTGAGCGTGCCGTTCACGGTGCCGCCGCCGGTGACGGTCATGGTGCCGCCCGAGAGGTTGCTCGCCGCGCCGACGGAGCCGCCGTTCAGCGCGAAGGTCGAACTGTTGGTGAGCGCGCCCGTGATCTCGCCCGTCGCACCGACGGTCAGCGTGGCGTCCGTGTCGTTGGTGATCCCGCCGGCGCTGTTGAGGGTGCCGTCGACGGTGAGCGTGCTCCCGGCCCCGGTGTTGACCGTGCTGGAAACGGTGCTGGTGCTGCCGTCCGCAAAGCCCATCACGCCGCCGTTCTGGTTGGTCAGGAGACCGCCATCGGTGATCGACCCCGTCGCAGTGACGTCGAAGCTGCCGCCATCGTTGGTGATCGCGTTGCCGCCTGCATCGAGAGCGGCGCCAAAGCTCAGCCCCCCGGTGTTGGTCAGATCGCCGGTCAGTGTCATGTCGCCGGAGACGGTGAGGGTGGCGGCGTTTTCGATGTCCCCGTCGAGCACCACCGAACCGTCGAGATCGGTGGTGCCATTGAAGGTTGCCGCGTTGTCGATCACGATGGTGCCCGCCGAGAGCGTACCGGTGCCGACCGTGGTCACATTGCCCGACGTTGTCAATGTGCCGCTGGTGCCGACGGTGATGCCGTCCGTGGTCAGAGCCAAGGTGCCGGAGTTGTCGATATCGCCGCCCACGGTCTGATCAACCGCAACATTGAGCGTGCCGGAGTTGGTGACATTGCCCGACAAGGTGCCGCCTTCGACTGTCATGCTGTTGGCATTCTCGAGATCGCCGGTGATTTCACCGCCGGTCATGGTGACATTGCCCGTGGTGTTGTCGAGAGAGGCCACGGTGCCGCCGCCCAGTTCGAGCGTGCTGGCGTTGGTGACAGCGCCCGAGGTGCCGCCGGTGATGTCGAGCGTACCGCCCGTCACCGTCGCGCCGCCGGTCAGATCGCCCGAGGAGGTGACCGTGCCGCCGGTGACCGTGGTGGTGCCGGTGACGGTGCCGCTGTTGTCGAAGGTGCCGCCGGAGTTGACCAGCGCGCCGACCGTGCCCGCGTTGCTGGAGCCCGTGCCGGAGTTCGACAGCGTGCCGGTGACTTCGCCGGTGCTCGCCACATCGACCTCGGTGGCGCTGGTGACGTCGCCGTTGACCGTGCCGGAAATGGTGCCTGAGGTGGCGTTCGTGTCGAGATCGACGCTGCCGGTGAGGGTGGCGCCGGAATTGACCGCGAAGGTCCCGCCGTTGATGTCGGTCGTGCCGGTCACGGTGGTGTCGCCGTCGACGGTGGTCGACCCGCCGCTCTGGGTTACGGAGGCCACGGTGCCGCCGCCCAGTTCGAGCGTGCTGGCGTTGGTGACAGCGCCCGAGGTGCCGCCGGTGATGTCGAGCGTACCGCCCGTCACCGTCGCGCCGCCGGTCAGATCGCCCGAGGAGGTCACCGTGCCGCCCGAAACCGTGGTGGTGCCGGTGACGGTGCCGCTGTTGTCGAAGGTGCCGCCGGAGTTGACCAGCGCGCCGACCGTGCCCGCGTTGCTGGAGCCCGTGCCGGAGTTCGACAGCGTGCCGGTGACCGCGCCGCCGCTCGCGACATCGACCTCCGTGGCGCTGGTGACGTCGCCGTCGACCGTGCCGGAGATGGTGCCTGAGGTGGTGTTCGCGTCGAGATCGACGCTGCCGGTGAGGGTGGCGCCGGAATTGACCGCGAAACTGCCGCCGTTGATGTCGGTCGTGCCGGTCACGGTGGTGTCGCCATCGACGGTGGTCGACCCGCCGCTCTGGGTCACAGAGGCCACGGTGCCGCCGCCCAGTTCGAGCGTGCTGGCGTTGGTGACAGCGCCCGAGGTGCCGCCGGTGATGTCGAGCGTACCGCCCGTCACCGTCGCGCCGCCGGTCAGATCGCCCGAGGAGGTCACCGTGCCGCCGGTGACCGTGGTGGTGCCGGTGACCTCGCCACCCGTCAGGGTCGAGGTCCCATCCGTGTTGTTGACCAGCGCGCCGACAGAGCCGTCGTCCATGGTAAACGTGCCATTCGCATCGACGGTCACGGTGCCGGAGATCTCTCCGCTGTTGGCCAAACTGGCCGAACCGCTGGCGGCCGGGCCCACCGTTACGTTTCCGGTGATTGTCGCGCTCGTGTCGTTGGTGACAGAGGCTGCGCCGGTGCCGGTGCTGCTGATTGCGATATTGCCGGTGATCGTGCCGGTGTTGTTGAGCGCGGCGGTTTCGCCGTCTCCTGCGGTGACATTGGTGGTCGTTGCGGTGAACGTGCCGCTGGTGTCGATGCTGCCGTTATTCACATTCACGGTCGTGGCAGAGATTACGCCGCCATGGGTATTGTCGACCGTGCCGTTGACGGTGATCGTGCCGTCCGATGTCAGATTGGCGCTGCTGTCCGCGAGGGTGACCGTGGCGCCGGTTTCGATATCTGTCGATGTGGTAGAGTTGAGCGTGCCGCCATTGGTGCCGTCACCGATGGTGATATCCGCGTCGATGTCGACAATATCGGCGCTCAGGGTGTTGCCATTGAAGTTGACATCGCCGGCATCCGAGGGATTGTCGTCCTGAGTGAAGGTGCCGCCGACCGTGAGATCGCCGTCCAGGTTCAGCGTTGCGCCATCGGTGTTGGTCACATCGCCTGTGACGTTGAGGTCGAGAGACGTCACTGTCATGTCGGCGGTGGAGCCGGTGTTGGTGATGTCGCCATTGACCGTGCCGCCCAGCGAGGCGGTGAAGGCCGATCCGCTTTCATTGGTGATGTCGCCGTTCACGGTCCCGTAGGAGGTGAGACGCGCATTTGTTCCGACCGTGATGTCCCCGGTGAGCACATTGGCCGGGTTGTTGCTGTTGAGATAAGAGTCCTCGGTGACCGCGATGGTGCCGGTGCCGACATCGAGTGTGCCGTCACTGATCGACAGTCTGGTGCTGTCTTCGAGGGTGAAGGAGCCGCCGGAGATGGTCCCGTGAAGAGCGAGCTGGGAGAAAGAGCTCGATGATGTGCCGGAGAGTGTGAAGGCGGTGGAGTTGGCGCTGCCGTCGAGGTCTGTGTTGAAGTAGACGGTTTCTTCGCCGATGATGATGGAGGTGTCGCCATTTGCGGTGGTCAGCGTGTCGCCCTCAACGGTGTTCGAGGATGGACTCAGGATGGTCGAGTCAAATGTCAGGTCATTGACCACCACTGCGCCGCCCGCGCTGTTCACCGTCACAGTGCCAGGGGCCGCCGTAAAAACCGCATCGTCGCCGTCCGACCAGGCTGTCTCGGTGCCGGAAGTGGCCGCGTCATCCCAGTTCGTGCCGCCTGTCGTCCAGGTGCCGGTGCCGCCATCGGCATCGGCGGAGGTGTCTGTCCCATCCCAGTAAAGCGTGTCCGCGCTGGCGATCTGCCCGCCAAGGCCCACCATCAAGGCCAGCGCAGAGGCGGAGGCGATCAGCACTGCACGTTGCTTGACGGAAAAGTTCCCTGAAAATTCATATGGCATAATAGTCCCTATAGTCCCTTCAACGTTCGCGCAGAGACCGAACCTGAGGTCGGCGCGACCAAACTTTTTGACGTGATGCCAGGGCGGAAAGCGAAATTCTTTCTCCCTGACCTCGATACATTTGGCACAAGAATGCATGTGGCGCCCGAAGTGGCAAATGGGTTTTGATGAATATTCGGTAAATATTTTCAGGCTGTCACAGAAATGCGCAATTTGCAGGTCGCTCCGGATCTCGGCCCGGGGGGGCTTGATTGGTGTTTTTCTGGTGAGTGATGCTATGGCTCGCCGCTCAATGTGTTGCGATGTGTTGCGAAAAGCAGGTCGTTGGCCGAATAGGCTCCCCCTGCGATGGCGACGCAGAGCAGAAAGACGGCGGAGACTTGCGCGATCTGATGCGCGTGGCGACGGAAGGCGCTGGTGTGGATCGCGGCGGCGTAGCTCACGAGAATCGCGAAATCGAAAAGAATCCAGAGCAAGGTCAGGATGATGAGGCTGATCTCGTGGCGGTTTGTGATGCCGACAAATTGCGGAAAAAAGGCAACGAAGAACAGGATGTCCTTTGGATTGGAAATGCCTGCGAGAAAGCCGTGCAACAGGGACGATGCGCCGCGCCGCGCCAATTGTAATTGCTCAGTGGGCTGTGCCTCCGGAGGGGGCGACGTGTGATGGAGCGCCTGAATGGCCATCCATGCGATGAACAGGCACCCGATGAGACTGACCCATGTCAGCACTCTGGCGTCGATGGTCAACAGGCCGGAAATCACCAGAGCCGCGGTGCCGATCAGGACAAGGGAGGCCCAGTTGGTGCCCAAGACTGTGAGAATCGCCTGACGCCGTCCACGTTTTGCCGCCGTAGTGAGCACCAGTGCGACAACCGGCCCCGGCGTCGCGATCAGCAGGACGATAGAGGTCAGATAGGCGAACAGAAGTGTGAAATTCATGAGGGGCGACCTCTCTGGTTTGGTTCGGAATGTGGGGAGGCTGGCGGTCTGTCGGCAATTCAGTCGTAAATATCATAATTCTACGGCAGTTTCCGTTGCTGTCAGTCGATCCTCCCGCACTTTCCGGCGGGCCTCAAGGACAGGCCGATCGGCAATATGACCCGATGAAATGCCATGAAAAGTGAAAAATTCGGCATGAAAAATGTCCTCTCCCGCTGAAGATCAGAGGTTTTATCGGCGCGGGGCATGATCTTGAAAAATGGAAAATTCTGTCGTTTATCGTGAGTAAAAGTTTCGATAGGGCGTTTCGATCATGAACAGACCCCTCCCGCCTCTCTATGCTTTGCGCGCTTTCGAAGCTGCCGCCCGAACCGGCTCGGCCACCGGAGCGGCGGCGGAGTTGAACGTGACGCAAAGTGCCGTGAGCAAACATATAAAGACGCTCGAGGCACATTTCGGGCGTAAACTGTTTCACCGGCACGGCCCCCGGCTTGAAGTGACCCCGCAGGGGCAGATCTTTGCGGAAGGTCTGAAACACGGTTTCAAACAGATCGAGGACGCCTGCCGCGTCTTTCAGAGCGAGAGAAACGTGTTGCGGATCAAGGCGCCTTCGACCCTGACGATGCGTTGGCTGCTTGACAGCGTCAGCCGTTTTCGGGCCGGTGCCCCCGGTTTCGACGTGCAGATTTCCAGTGTCTGGATGGATATCGACACGGTGGATTTTTTCACCGAGCCTTACGATTGCGCCATTCTGCTCGGGTCCGGTCAGTTTGGATCTGGCACCCGCAGCGCAAAACTCTTTGATGAATGGCTGATCCCGATCTGTGCTCCGTCGATGTCTCGCGATCTTGGCCGCGATCTCGGGAAATACGATCTCATTCACCCGTCACCGGACCGGCGCGACTGGCGGCGCTGGCTCGGGCGGACCGGAATGTCGGAGCTGGCGGATATTTCTCAGGGCCAGGTCTTCGATACGCTTGAGCAGGGCAACGCGGCCGCGATGGCCGGGCACGGGCTTTCGATCGGAGATCTGGTTTTGACGTCGTCCGCATTGTCCGGCGGCCAGCTTGTGGCGCCGTTTCCGAAAGCAGTGCGCACCGGGGACGGGTATTTCATGGTTTGGCCGGAGAGATGTAGGAAGCGACGGTATGTACAGAGATTTCTGGAGTTTCTTGGGGGGGATGTCCCCGTCTGCCGGAGGCCCGAGTTGACTTTTCTGGACTGAAAGGCAGGGCCTGTTTCGCCGCAGATGAGCCGAGAGGATCGACCTTGCATTCGGAGCTTGAGCTGGTAGGGCCTCGCCCGATTGCGCCTGAACTTTTCCGGAAAAGAGACGGAGAGTCGGGCGCATGCTTGCTCCGAACGCCATGTTCCCGGAGATTTCGGTCTGCGCGTGTCGTGGTCGCTTGTCAAAGCGACCCATCCGGTGGACAGTCGCCGGTGACGAAGACATGAGGACGCGCATGACCGCAGGGACAGGGAACCGGGCACGGAAAAACAATGTGCTGTTCATCGTCATCGACCAGCTGCGCGCCGATGCCGTGTTCGGTGCGCTTGCCGAGGCGCTGCCGACGCCGAACCTCGATGCGTTTCGCGCCGGTGCCGTGAGCTTTGAGCGCCATTTCACGGTGACTGCGCCCTGCGGTCCGTCGCGGGCGAGCTTGCTCACCGGGCAATATGCCATGACCCATCGTGCGATCCGCAACGGTGCGCCTCTGACGCCGGGGACGGGCAACATCGCGCTTGAGGCGCGCAAGCTCGGCTATGAACCCTTGCTGTTCGGCTATACGGATGTGCAGCCAGATCCCACCGGCCTGCATCCGAACGACCCGGACAATCGCACCTATGAAAGCGTTCTGCCGGGGTTTCGCGAAATCGTGGAGATGCGGCTGGAGCAGGGGGCGGAATGGCCCGCTTATCTTCAGGCCAAAGGCTATGGCACGTTTCAGGCGGAAAGCCCGGACATCTGGCGGCTCTACCGGCCCGAAGGCGATGTATTGGGCGGTCCCGCGCTTTATCGCGCGGAGGACAGCGACACGGCCTATCTGACCGATCGGACGCTCAGCGCCATGGCGGTGCGCCGATCAAAACCGTGGTTCGCACATGTGACCTATATCCGGCCGCATCCGCCTTTTGTCGCCCCTGCGCCGTACCACAGGCAGGTCGATCCGGCGGCGGTGCCCGCGCCGATCCAGGGGGTGTGCGATCATCCCTTCGTGACGGCGTGGCAGTCAGAGCGGAGCCAGTTCGGCATGTTCTGGGGCTTCGATGGCGATTGCGCTTCGATTTCGGAGGGGACTGCGGCCAAGGTGCGCGCGACCTATCTCGGGCTTTTGTCTGAGGTTGATCACCATCTCGGGCGGTTGATGCAGTTTCTCGACGACACCGGGCAGACAGAAAACACCATGGTGGTGCTCTGTGCCGATCACGGCGAGATGCTCGGCGATCACGGGCATTGGGGCAAGGACAGTGTCTTCGAGGCGGCCTATCATGTGCCACTGATGATCCGCATGCCGGGCGGTGTGTCGGGGCGCGTGACGGCGCTCACGGAAAGCGTCGATATTGCGCCGACCATCCTCGAATGGCTGGGCGGTGTGGCATCGGCACAGATGGACGGGCGCTCTCTGATGCCCTGGCTCAGGGGAGAGATCCCGGAAGACTGGCGCGATGCGGTGATGATGGAGGTCGAGTTCGGCGAACCGGGCCAGCCGACGCGGTTTGAGCGCGCATTTGGTCTGCCGCCCGAACAGTGCCGCGCGGTGATCCTGCGCGAGGCGCGGTGGAAATACGTGCATTTTGCGGGGGGCGTGCCGCCGATGTTGTTCGATCTGGACAGCGTGGAAGGCGAGCGGTTGAACCGCGCCGGGGACCCCGCCTGTGCTGGTGAGCTGTCGCGATTGCGTGGGCGGCTTCTGGATCGGCGTCTGGCGGCGGCCAGCCGACCGTTCGGCTGATCCCGCCTCAATCGTGTGCGCGCACGAGATAGGCGGCACCAAAGATCAGAGGCACAAGGCTCATGCCAAGTGCGAGAAGAACGCCCGTATGGCCGGGGTAGGGCAGTTGTAACAGCGTTGCCAGACCGGGGATCAGCACGGCCCCGGCGATCAGCAGCAGGCAAAGCGCGATCGCGCCCCAGACATAGGGATTGTCGATGTCGCCGTCGCGCAACGCCCGGCGGCCCGGCGCGCGGGCGTTGAACACGTTCCAGAGCTGCGCCAGAGCGAGCGTCAGAAAGGCGACGGTCACGGCCTGATGCGGCGGCAGGGCCAGATGGCGCAGCGCGAGGAGGAAAGCCGCGATGGTCGCAAGCGTGATCGCACCGCCCAACACGATCACCCGCCGCCAGTCGGCCCGGCGCATGATCGGCTCGGCGGGATCGCGGGGCGCGCGCTCCAGCACGCTTGCGTCACCGCGGCTGAGGCCGAGGGCGAAGGCGGGGAAAATATCGGTCACCAGATTGAGGAACAGGATTTGCAGCGGCAGAAGCGGCGCCGGAAGCCCTGCGCCGACCGCTAGCCCGACCACCAGAACCTCGCTGATGTTGCAGGACATCAGGTAGACGACGAATTTGCGGATATTGTCGAAAATGATCCGGCCTTCGCGCACCGCAGCTATGATCGTGGCAAAGGAATCGTCGCGCAGCACCACATCGGCGGCCTCGCGGGCGACCTCCGTGCCGCGCTGGCCCATGGCGATGCCGATGTCGGCCTTGCGGAGCGCGGGCGCATCGTTCACCCCGTCGCCGGTCATCGCCACGACATGGCCAGCGTTCTGGAAGAATCGCACCAGCGCGAGTTTGGTCTCGGGTGTGATGCGGGCGAAAACGGCGCTTTGGCCGACGCGCTTGGCCTCCGGGCCGTCCAGCTGCGCGGGGTCGAAACCTGCGAGATCTTTGCCGGTCAAAGCCACCGTTTCGCCATCGCCGATGCCGGCGTCCGAGGCGATGCGCGTGGCGGTGGCGGCATGATCGCCGGTCAGCATGATCACCCGAATGCCCGCGCGGTGGCAGGCGGCGATGGCGTCCGGGATGTCGGCGCGCAGCGGGTCGGCGAGCGCCACCAGCGCCACCAGGGTCAGACCCGCGTAGGGCGCGGCATCGGGCAGGGGATCGTGTTTCATCGCCAGTGCCAGACAGCGCAGCCCCTCGGACGCCATGGCCTGAGCGCGGCTGCGCCAGTCGGCGCGGACCTCGGGGGAGAGCGGGCGGGGGCCCTCCGGGGTCAGCTCTTGTTCGGCGGCTGCGATCACCGCTTCGGGCGCGCCCTTGACGGCATAGAGAAAGCCCGCGCCTTCGGCATGGACATGGGTCATCATCATGCGCTCGGGATCGAAGGCATGTTCGGTGACGGGACCGTCCGGCCCCTGCGCAAGACCTGCGCGCTGCGCCATGCTCAGGAGCGCCACCTCCATCGGATCGCCGGTGGGCACGGTCTCGGCGTGCTCAGCAATGTCGGCAGAGTTGCACAGCGCGCCGATGCGCATCGCCAGTTCCAGCGCCGAGCCGGGGGCCGGGGGCGCGACAGTTCCGGGCGGAATCGTATGCGCGCCGTCCTCGGTCAGATAGCGTACCACGGTCATCCGGTTCTCGGTCAGCGTGCCGGTCTTGTCGGTCAGGATCAGCGTCGTCGCGCCCAGCGTTTCGACCGAGGACAGCCGGTTGATCACCGCGTTGCGTCGGGCCATGCGCCACATGCCGCGCGCCAGGCAGAGCGTGGCGACCACCGGCAGCCCCTCCGGCACGGCGGCGATGGCAAGCGCGACACCGGTCTGGACGATCTCGCCCAGCGGATGCCCGCGGAGCAGCCCCGCGAGAATGGTCACCCCGGCCAGCGCCAGCATCAGCCAGACCAGCTTTTGCCCCAACCGGTCGAGCCGCGCCTCAAGCGGGGTCGCCTCCGGCTGGGCCTCCTGAACCAGACGGCTGATCCGGCCGATTTCCGTCTCCATGCCGGTGCCGATCACAAGCCCCTCGCCGGTGCCGCGGGTGATGGCGGTGCCTTTCCACGCCATGGAGCGGCGCTCGGCCAGATCGGTGTCGGCGGGAACGGGGGCGCTGTCCTTGTCGACCGGCACGGCCTCGCCAGTGAGGATCGACTCGTCGGCCTGCATTCCGGCGCACCGGATCAACCGCAGATCGGCGGTGACCACATCACCCGCCTCCAGCACGACGATGTCGCCGGGCACGAGGTCTTGTGCGGCGATCATTTGATCCTGCCCGCCGCGACGCACCCGGCAGCGGGTTTCGGCGAGACGCCGCAGCGCCTCCATCGACCGCGTGGCCTGCGCTTCGGTGAGAAAACCGATCAGCCCGTTGATCAGCAGGACGACGAGGATGGCGAGCGCTTCTGGCAGATCGCCCATGGCGAGCGCCAGAGCGGCGGCCGCAGCCAGAAGATAGACCACGACGCTTTGGAATTGCGCCAGAAGGATGGACAAGAGGTTGCGCGGTTTTCGCTGACGCAGATGGTTCGGGCCGTATACCTTTTGCCGTCGCGCGGCCTCTTCGGCGCTCAGGCCCCGCTCTGGCGAGACGGACATGCGCGCGGTCAGTTCCTCGACCGGTTTGGCGTGTGGCGTGTCGGGGATCAGGGGCGGCATGTGCGATCCTGCGGGCGGTGTCTTTCGGACCCAGCCTAGGAAGCCCGGGCGGCTTTGTCCAAAGCCATTTCCACCTGTCGCGACGTCAGTCGATATTTGCCGGGCCGATCATCGCCGATTGCCACGGATTGCGCATGTGAGGCCACCCATCCGGTGGACGCAGAACCGAACGAGGACGGGGTGGCCCTGCGGCAATGCGCGCGGGTTCATCCTGGCGGCACGGTTTGCTAGGGTCGCGCAAATCACCGTCCGGCCGCTGCGCTCAGCGTCGCCAGACGCCCCCAAAACAAGACCGCACCGGAGTGCCCGCATGTCCCAGACCCCCGCGCCGAAAGAGCCGAAAAACAAGCGCCTGTTCTCTCTGTTCCGCGTGATCGCCCTGATTGAGGGCGTGACCACGATTCTGCTGTTCTTCGTCGCCATGCCGATCAAATACGGGCTTGAGGACCCGGGTTGGGTCAAGGTGATGGGGCCGGTTCACGGCTATGCCTTCCTTGCCTATCTCGCACTCATGCTGATCGTGATGCGAGGCCTGGGCTGGCAGGGCCGCGACAAGGGGCGGGCGTTCGTGGCCTCTCTTGTGCCGCTTGGGACCTTCGTCAACGATCCGTTTCTCAAACGTCGGGGTGTCGAGGTTTACGGGCACTGAGACCTATTTCAAAGCGGTCGCGATCTGCGCCGCGTAGCGGTGCAGGATTTCCGTGAGCCGGTCGTAGTCCTCGGGCCGGATCGCGGTTTGCGGTTCCGACAGACCCAGCGCGGTTTCTGAACGACCCAAAGGCCCCACCGGCACGGAAATCCCCACCGCGCCCGCCTCGAATTCGCCCTCGACGATGGAGACGCCACGCTCACGGGTCCTGTATACAGCCTCGGCGATCTGGGCACGCTCCATCAGAGTCTCGGCGGTGAAGCGCTCGATCTCCAGCGTCGCGATCATCTCCTTTGCCCAGTCCGGTTCCCCCCAGGCGAGCAACATCCGCCCGATCGAGGTGCTCAGAAGCGGCAGACGGCTGCCGACCGTGAAGCCGAAGGTGTAGCGGGCGTTCTGTTGCGAGGATTGCGCGACATAGACCGCGTCCGAACTGTCGCGCATGGCGAGGCCGACGCTATAGCCCAACTCGCGGGCGCACATTTCGATGAGCGGCTGGATCACCCGACCGAATTCGTTGCCGCGTAAAAAGCCGCTGCCGAGCACAAGGACATGCGGTGTGAGCGAATAGCGGTTCTCGTCCTTGCGGACATAACCGAGGTAGACGAGGGTCAGCACGAGACGGCGCACCACGGCGCGTTCGATCCCCGTGAGGCGCGAGATTTCCGCGAGCGTCAATCGGCTGTGAGTCTCGTCGAAGGCGCGCAGCACCGTCATGCCTTTCATGAAGGTGAGGGAAATGTCTTTGGTCGGGATGGCGCTCTGCACGTTTCTTGCCCTTGATCTTCGGTTCTTAAAAAAAGCGGCCCAAATATTGTGCCTTTATTGTACGACCCCCGGCAAGACCCGTCGAACGGCTCTTTGAGGCTTGACAGGCCTGTGCGTATTCGGACCAATTGGTGTATTATCGCACAAACCTGATGAATCCCAAAAGGGACACAGGATCTACATACAGCAAATCCAACAGGGAGAAATGGATAGCCATGCTGAAAAAACTCGCACTTACCAGCGTGCTGGCGCTGGGAGCCGCTGTTCCGGGCCATGCCGCCGAAACGCTGCGCTATGCGCATTTCATGTCAGCCGCAAGTTGGCAGAACCAGACGATCTTCGAAGATTGGGCCACGGCGGTCGAAACCGCGTCGGGCGGCGCGGTCGACGTTCAGGTCTTTCCGGCGCAGACGCTGGGCAAGGCGGCGGCGGGCTATGACAACGCCGTCACCGGCATTGCCGACATCGCCTGGACCGTGCCGGGCTATACCGCCGGGCGCTTCCCGCTGAGCCAGATCATGGAGCTTCCGGGCCTCTTCGAAACCGGCGCGGTCGGCTCCTGCGCCTTCCAGAAACTCTACGACTCCGGGGCTTTGGATGAGGAATATGCCGACACGCATATCATCTTTGTCCACACCCACGATCCGGGGCATCTGCACACCTCCAAGAAGCCGGTTTATACGCTCGAGGACATGAAGGGCCTGAAACTGCGCCGTCCGACGCAGGTTGTGGGCGAGCTTCTGACCAATCTGGGCGCCGAGCCGGTGGGCATGCCCGCGCCGAACACCTATGAGGCGCTGCAACGCGGGGCCATCGACGGCTATATGCTGCCGTGGGAAAGCGTCGACAGCTTCCGTCTCGATGAACTGACCGAATATCACACCGTGTTCGGGTTTTATGCACTGGCCTTCATCTCGACGATGAACAAGGCCAAGTACGACTCCCTCTCGCCCGAAGCCAAAGCCGCCGTCGATGCCAATTCCGGCATGCAATGGGCGGTGACCGCCGGGCGTGGCTATGACGAGGAAGGCGCGAAAGTGCTGGAACGGCTGAAAACCGAGTCGACCGTGATCGAGCTGTCCGACGAGGAACGCGCGAAATGGGACGAGGCGGCACAGGCCGCGACCGACAGCTATATCGCCTTCCTGAACGCTCAGGGCCTGCCGGGAACGGCGACCTATGAGGCGGTGAAAGGCTATGTTTCGGACTGTGAGACCGAGCTGAACTGAGCCCGTTTCACCTTCTGGCGGGCCGTTCGATCCCTTTGCGGCCCGTCATCATCAAACCAGTCCAATTCCAAAGCTGACACAAGTCACAGGAACGCACATGCTTATCTCCGCAATCCGGCGCATCGCCGGATGGATGGAGGCCGCCTGTCTCGGCATCGCGGCGCTCTGTCTGCTCTATATGGTCTTCGTTGTGGGCTTCAACGTGCTTGCACGGATCGTTTTCGACGCCACCGACACGGCGGTGAATTTCATGATCCCCGGTGCGATCGAACAGGTGTCTTACCTGTTGGGCATTGTCGCGCTTGCGGCGCTCGCAGCCTCGCTGAACGGTGGTATGATCGCGGTCGACCTGTTGGTCGGGCGGTTTCCGCCTTTGCTCAAGGCGCTGGTCGCGCGGTTGTGGTTCGTCGGCATTCTGGCCTTCGCCCTCGTGCTGGTCTGGCTGTTCTGGCATGAAACGCAGGCCACATTCTCCCGCTCCGAGGAAACTCAGGACCTGCGCATTCCGATGTTCCTGATCTACGGGTTCTATACGCTCGAATGCCTTGCCTTGGCCGTGATCGCGCTCAGAGAAGCGCTCACCGCCGATGGCCACCATGCGGAGCTCTCATAATGACGCCCCTGATCATCGGATATATTTCCATCGCCGCGATGTTCGTCATCGTGATCTTGGGCGCGCCGATCGGGCTGGCCATGATCGCCGTCGGCTTTGCCGGGTTTTCCGCCATCATCGGCATCTCCCCCGCGCTCAGCATCCTGAAAACCGCCACGTTCGAGACGGTGACGAGCTACAGCTTTACGCTCATTCCGCTGTTCCTGCTGATGGGCAACCTGATCTCGCGCTCCGGTGTCGCCGCCGATCTGTTCCGGGGGGCTTTGCTTTTGACCCGCGGTTGGTCCGGTGGGCTGGCGGCGGCGGGGGTAACGGCGAGCGCGGTATTCTCCACCGTCTCGGGATCGTCGCTCGCCACCGCCTCCACCATGACTCGCGTCGCCTATCCGGAGATGAAATCCCACGGCTATGACACCCGTCTCGCCACCGGTTCGCTCGCCGCAGGTGGAACCTTGGGCATTCTGATCCCGCCCTCCATTGCGCTCATGCTTTACGCGCTGATCACCGAGCAATCGGTGGGCACGATGTTCCTTGCGGGCATCCTGCCGGGTATTCTCGCCTTCCTGCTTTATCTCGTCACGATCCTGATCATGGCAAAGATCTGGCCGCCGGAAGAGGGCGCGTCCCGGATCACCGACGAGGAAATCGCGCCGAAAGGCCATTTCGAAATCCTGCGTCTGTTTGCGCCCTCCCTCGTGCTTTTCGGTCTCGTCATGGGCGGGCTTTACGGCAATTTCTTTACGCCGACCGAGGCGGGGGGCGTCGGGGCCGCGCTCGCGCTGATCTTCGCGCTCTGGCGCAAGGTGCCGCGCGCCGAATTGATTGCGGCCTTCACCGAGACCATCGCCACCAGCGGTTCGATCTTCCTGATCCTGATCGGGGCGGAGGTGTTTGGTTTCGTGCTCTCCACCTCCCAGCTCTCCAACGCGCTGGTTGATTTCCTGAACACCAGCGGCTTCGGCCCCTGGCAGGTGCTGCTCTCCATCCTGCTGTTCTACGTGATCCTCGGCTGCTTCATGGAAAGCCTCGCGATGATCCTCCTGACCGTGCCGATCTTTTTCCCGGTGATCCTCGCCAACGGGTTCGACCCGATCTGGTTCGGGGTGATCGCCGTGGTGACGGTGGAGCTTGGCCTGATCACGCCGCCCGTGGGCATGAACCTCTTCATGGTCAAAAGCGCCTCGCGCGGCACGTCGCTGTCGAAAATCATGGTCGGCGTAATCCCTTTCGTGATCACCGATGTGATCCGCCTCGGCATCCTTCTGGCCTTCCCGGCGATCTCTTTGTTGCTCACCGGACGGCTCTAACACATCTCGCGAAAACCGGCCTTCCGGTCTTCGCATGTCTGAAATTAAAATACACCAAATGGGCGATAATACACCAATATCTGCCCATGTCTGAGGAGACCAAGATGACATCCGTCCCCCTGATCTTTCGCCAAAGCGACGGCTCCGAGACGCCGGTCGAGGTCCAGTCCGGTCGTACCGTGATGGAAGCCGCCGTGATGGCGGGCATCCCCGGCATCGAAGGTGAATGCGGCGGCAGCCTGTCCTGCGCCACCTGTCACGTCTATGCGCCCGAGGGGTTCGAAGCCCCGGGCGACTATGAGGCCGACATGCTCGATTTCGCGGAAAGCCCGCGCCGTGAGACCAGTCGGCTGTCCTGTCAGATCAAAGTCATGCCCGAGCTTGCGGGCACCGTTTTCGAGGTCCCGGCCTGAGCCGGACCTGTCCATTCATAGGAAGGAGACCCCCACCATGATGAGCCAAAGCCAGAATGACAGTCTGACCCGCGTGGGTCCGGGAACCGATGCGGGCGAGGTGTTGCGCCGCTATTGGCAACCCGCCGCTTTGTCCGAAGAACTCAACACGAAACGCCCGGTGGTGCCGGTACGGCTGATGGGCGAGGACCTCGTGTTGTTCCGCGACAGCGAGGGCAAGCTCGGCCTCATTCAGCGCCACTGTCCGCACCGCGGTGCCGACATGTGTTTTGGTCGTCTTGAAGACAACGGTCTGCGCTGCCCGTTCCACGGCTGGCATTTCAACCGCGACGGCCAATGTGTCGAACAGCCCGCAGAACCCGAAGGCTCGCGCATGCACGAAAACATCAAGGCGCGCTCTTATGTGGTCGAGGAACGTGCGGG
Source organism: Celeribacter ethanolicus (assembly GCF_002407265.1). Taxonomy (NCBI): domain Bacteria; kingdom Pseudomonadati; phylum Pseudomonadota; class Alphaproteobacteria; order Rhodobacterales; family Roseobacteraceae; genus Celeribacter; species Celeribacter ethanolicus. The sequence goes on along the minus strand of NZ_CP022196.1, from coordinate 827,997 downwards.
TATCGTCTGGGCCTATATGGGGCCGGGCGAGCCGCCGGAATTCCCGAATTTCGACTGTTTCCGCGCGCCTGACAGCCATGTTTTCGCCTTCAAGGGCCTGTGGGAATGCAACTGGTTGCAAGCCATGGAAGTCGGCATCGACCCGGCACACGCCTCTTTCCTGCACCGTTTCCTTCAGGACGAGGACCCGGCGGACAGCTACGGCAAACAGTTTCGGGACAAGGCGGCGAACACCGAGATCCCGATGACGAAACTGCTGCGCGAATACCCGCGCCCGGCGATCTCCGTCGACGAGACCGAGTTCGGCATCAAGATCACCGCGCTGCGTCATCTCGACGACGGTCGTGTGCATGTGCGCATCACCAATCAGATCTTCCCGGAAGCGATCTCCATCCCGATGAGCCGGGAGATGATCATCACCCAATGGCACGTGCCGATCGACGATGAAAACTGCTACTGGTACTCGATTTTCACCAGCTTCAAAGAGCCGGTGAACAAGGAACTGATGCGCGAACAACGCCTCAAAGAACACCGCCTGCCGGATTACGCGCCCTTGAAGAACAAGCGCAACAATTACGGCTACAACCCGGACGAGCAGGAGCGCGAGACCTACACCGGCATGGGGCTCGACATCAACGTGCATGACCAATGGGCGGTCGAAAGCATGGGGGCGATACAGGATCGCACCGATGAACATTTGGGCAAATCCGACGTGGCGATCATCAAATATCGCCGCATGCTCCGGGCCGCGATTGCGGCGCTCAAGGAGGGCGGCGAGGATGCATTGCCGATGCAAAAGGTGGACGCTTCGACCGTCTTCGGGCCGATCTCTGTCGATGCCATTGCTGCGGACGGGGATGTCGATGCAGCCTATAAGACCGAGGACGGTATCCGTCGCGGCGGTTGCTCTTGGGATGCGATCATCTGAGCGCCGCTCCGGTTTAAAAACGCCATTTCGACGGGCCTTTCGGGGCCCGTCGCAAAAGCCAACCCGTCAAAGTCAATGGGGACCACACGCATGACCTCCGCCTATCTCGAAAAACTCAGCTCCGGCCGCCTCGCGCGCGAGGGGCTTTTGTCCGCCGCCCAAGTGCAAAAGGCCGCCGATCTTCTGGGCCAGCTTGATGGCGGCAAGGTCGAGACGGTGCGCGTGGTCTTTGCCGACCAGCACGGGTTGCTCAGAGGCAAGACAGTGACGGCGGGCGCTTTGGCCTCGGTGTTCCGCTCGGGGCTGAACCTGCCGGGCACGCTGTTGCTCAAGGACACGTCGAACCGCACGGTGTTCCCGATCTGGGACGGCAAAAGCGAAGGCGTTATGGCGACCATGTCGGGGGCGGGGGATATGTTGCTGGTGCCCGATCCGGCGACGTTTCGCATCCTGCCGTGGTCGCCGCATTCGGCATGGCTGTTCTGCGATCCCTACACGCGTGACGGCACGCCGATCCCGTTTGCGCCGCGCCCGGTGCTACGCAAGGCGGTCGAGAAGCTTTCGGGGCTGGGGTATAGCCTTATCGTCGGGCTTGAGGTCGAGTTCCATGTGTTTGACCGCGACGGCGACAGCCTTGGCCACCACGAGGCCGGGATGCCCGGTCAGCCGGTCAGGACCAGGCTGCTCGATCAGGGCTACCAATACCTTGCGGAGACGAATTACGACCGGCTGGAACCGGTAATGGACCTTCTGCGTCGCAACGCGCAGGCTTTGGGCCTGCCGGTGCGCTCGACCGAGGTGGAAATGGGGCCGAGCCAGTTCGAATTCACTTTCGAGCCCGCCGATCCGATGACGCACGCCGACAACATGATCATGTTCCGCACCATGGTCAAAGAGGTCTGCGCCCGCGAAGGCCTGCACGCCACCTTCATGTGCCGTCCGAAACTGCCCAACAGCGCGTCGAGCGGCTGGCACCTGCACCAGTCGCTGGTGAACGGCAAGGGCGAGAATGTGTTTATCCCAGCGGAGGCGGGGGCTTTGACGCCGGAGGTCTCGGCATGGATCGCAGGCCTTCTGGCCCATGCGTCGGAAAGCTGTCTGCTGACCACGCCGACGGTCAACGGCTACAAACGCTATCAGCCCTTCCAGCTCGCACCTGATCGGATCGAATGGGGGTATGACAACCGGGGCGCCATGGTGCGGGCGCTGATGGTGCCGGGGGATGGGGCGAGCCGGATCGAGAACCGTGTGGCCGAACCCACCGCCAACCCGTATTTCTATTTCGCGTCACAAATCCTCTCGGGCGTGTCAGGGTTGGAGCAGGGGCTGACCGCGCCTGCGCCGGTCGAGAACCCCTATGACAATGACGCCCGGGCTCTGCCGCCGAGCCTGATCGCCGCCATCGAGGCCTTTGAGCGTGGAAGCCTGTTCCGCGACGCTCTGGGGGCGGAGTTCACGGAATACATGTCGACGCTGAAACGCGCCGAATGGAAACGCTATCTCAGCATCGTCACGGAATGGGAACAGCACGAATATTTCGGAATTTTCTGATGCCGCATGTGGTGATCGAGTATTTCTGCACGGAGGCGTTCGATCGCGCCGCCGTGCTCGACGCGGCACTTGAGACGGCGGCGGGGAGCGGCGTGATGCAGCGCCAGGACATCAAGGTGCGGCTTGTGCCCGCCGAGGCGATCCTGTTCGGTGACGGGCGGCGCTCGTTCATCCATATGACGATCTCGATGCTCGCCGGACGGACGCCGGAGGCAAAACTTCGGCTCTCGCAGGCCATGGTTGCGAAGCTGCGGCAACTCTGTCCGACAATTGAGGCGATCAGCGCCGACATTCGTGACATGGACCCGGAGGCCTACAAGAAGTCGCTGATTTGAGGCGAGCCAAGGCGCGCGCCCGGCTCAGTCCTTGTGCCGGATGTCGAGCATGATCGAAATGCCCCGCGCCGCGTCGGATTCCGAGACGTTCTCGAACATCTCGTCGATCCAGCCACGATGTTCGGCGGTCATTTCATCCATCAGCGCGCGGCCCTTGTCGGTGATCCGCACGAGAAAGGCGCGGCGGTCGCTTTCCATGGTCTGGCGTTCGGCCAGACCTTCGCCGACCAGACGGTCGACGACGCCGGTGACATTGCCGTTGGACACCACGAGATGCTGCGACAGCTCGCTCATCTTCATGCCCTCGGGCGTGGCGTGGAGGGCGGCCAGAACGTCGAACCGGGGCAGGGTGGTGTCATAGCCCTCGCGCAGTTTCTCGCGCAGATTGGCCTCGATATGGCGCACCGCCTTGAGCATCTGAAGCCAGAGCCGCAGCCGCTGCCGGGCGAGGCCTTCATCCGTTTCTTTCGTTTCGGTTGCCATTCTTGCCGCCATTCCGGCCTCCACTCGCACAGATGATTTATTTCATATATCGACTTTCAAAGCTGAGCGTAAAGCGAAAGCTGCATCTGCGGCATGAAAACGCCCGGCCCGAGGTATCTCTGTCGCGACAGGAATTATGAGAGTGGTTCCGGCAATTTGCGCGGCTTTCCCTCAGCATCGACCGCCACGAGCACAGCCTCGGCACGCAGCACCGGGCGGGATTCTGTGTCGGGTTCTGCCTCGCCCGATAGCGACAGTGTAAAGGAGCTGTTGCCACGGCGGATCAGGGCGGCGTGCATCACGAATTCTTCGCCGGGCGCGAGCGGACCGAGGAAGGTCAGCTCCTTGACGGAGACGATCATGACATCGCCCTGGGCGATTTTACGTCCCGCCAACCCGGCGGCATGGTCGATCTGCGCCATGAGCCAGCCGCCGAAGATGGTCCCGCGCGGCGTCACCTGATCGTAGGGCGCGACGGTGATGAGGGCCGGGACGGAGCTGTGGAGGGCCTCAGTCATGGGGGATGACGGCGGTGGCTTCGATCTCGATTTTGGCCTCGTCTTCCATCAGGGCGGCGACCTGCACCACGGCCATGGCGGGGAAATGCCGGCCGATCACCTCGCGATAGGCCGCCCCGAAGGCGCGCAGGTTCGCTAGGTATTCCTGCTTGTCGGTGATGTACCAGGTCAGGCGCACGAGATGTTCGGGGCGCGCGCCCGCCTCGGCGAGCACGGCGACGATATTTTCGAGCGTCTGGCGGAACTGGCCCGCCATATCCGTATGCTCCCACTCTTGTGCGCCGCTCCAGCCGACGAGCCCGCCGGTGAACACAATGCGGCCCTCGGCCAGTACGCCATTGGCATACCCCTTGGCCGGGACCCAGCCGTCGGGTTGCAGAAACATATGGGGGGTCAGTGCGGTCATGCGGTTTTCTTTCGGTCTTCTGGGAGGAATTCTGTGAGTTTGGTGCGCAAGTCGGCGGGCCAGGGCAGGGAGCGGCCGGTGTCGAACGCGGCGTAGACAACGGTGGCGTTGCAGCTGAAACGCAATTCGCCGCCCGAATGGCAGGTGATGTCCAGCCCGGCGGAGGCGGTGCCGATCCGGGGGACGACCAGCGCGAAATCGAGCATGTCACCCAGCCGCGACGGGTTGGAAAAGCGCACGGTGATCTCGCCCATCGGCGTGCCGAGACCCGCCGGGGTCATCTCCGCCCAGCTCGCGCCGAGCGCATCGGCGAAGAACCGTTCCTGAACGGCGGCGATCATCTCGAAATAACGCGGATAAAAGACGATGCCCGCGGCGTCGCAATGGTTGAATTCGACCTGACGGGACAGTTTGAAAATAGCGTTCATGTTTCTCCTCCGGAAACCGAAATACATTGTCCGGTGACCATATCGGAGCCCTCGCCGCAGAGCCAGAGCACGGCGCGGGCGACGTCTTCGGGCGGCACGAGGCGATGCATGGGGTTGGTGGCTTCGAGCGAAGCACGGGCCTCTTCGGGGGAGCGGCCGGTTTTCTCGACGATGTTGGCGATGGAGCGCGCGGTCATCTCCGTGTCGAGAAAGCCGGGGCAGATGGCGTTGACGGTGATGCCTTTGCGGACGAGTTCGAGGGCCACGGATTTGACCATGCCGACCACACCGTGTTTCGCCGCCGCATAGGGCGCGACATAGGGATAACCCTTGATCCCGGCGGTGGAGGCGATGGCGATGAGGCGGCCCCAGGGCTTGCCATTGAGCGCCTTTGTCCCTTCGCGCAGGGTCAGGAAGGTGCCGGTCAGGTTCACGTGCATCATCCGTTCAAAGTCGGCGAGTTCGGTTTTCGCGAAAGGCGCGCTTTCCGAAGCGCCGGCGTTGGCCACGACGATGTCGGGCGCGCAGGCGGCGATGGCGTCCGAGATCGTGGCCTCGTCGGTGATGTCGGCGACGGTGGCGGAGATGTTCGTATGAGTCGCGACGGCCTCCAAAGGGCCCGCGCGGCGGCCACAGATCGTGACCTCCGCGCCCGCGTCCGCAAGCATGGTGGCGATGACGGCCCCAACCCCGGAGCCGCCGCCTGTCACAAAGGCTTTCTTGCCCGCAAGCCTCATGACGCCATCGCTTTCGCCCGTTCGGCCAAGGTGTTGGCTTGACGCCGACCGCCCTCGTAGGGGGCAGGCCATGCCTGTTCCTCGTCGCCCAACTCGACCGCTGCGTGCAGCGTCCAGTAGGGGTCGGCAAGGTGCGGACGGGCCAAAAGCACAAGGTCCGCGCGCCCGGCCATCAGGATCGAGTTGACGTGATCCGGCTCGTAGATATTGCCCGCGACCAGCGTTGGCACATGGACGTCCTGACGGATGCGGTCGGCAAACGGCACCTGGAACATGCGGCCATAGACCGGCTGTTCGGCCTTGTCGGTTTGGCCCGACGAGGTGTTGATCGCATCGGCGCCGGCGGCTTTGAACAGGGCAGCGATTTCGACGGCCTCCTCGGGGGTGACGCCCGCGTCGCCCATCCAGTCGTGGGCGGAAATGCGCACGGTCATCGGTTTCGAGGCGGGCCATGCGGCGCGCATCGCCTCGAACACTTCGAGCGGATAGCGCATGCGGTTTTCCAGGCTGCCGCCATAGTCATCGTCGCGCGTGTTGGTCACGGGGGAAATGAAGGAGGCCAGAAGATAGCCGTGGGCAGCGTGCATTTCGATCATGTCGAAGCCCGCTTTGGAAGCGGCATGCACGGCCTCGACGAACTGGGCCTTGACCATATCCATATCCGCGCGGTCCATCGCCTTGGGGACCACATTGCCCTCCATCAGCGGGATGGCGGACGCCGACAACAACGGCCAGTTTTCGCCTTCGGGCAGCGGTTTGTCGATGCCGTCCCATGCGAGACGGGTCGAGCCCTTGCGGCCCGCGTGGCCGATCTGGGCGCACATCTTTGCGGGGGTTTCCGTATGGACGAACTCGACCAGACGCGACCATGCCGGGACCTGATCTTCGCCGATGCAGGGGCAGCCGGGGGTGATCCGGCCCTCCATCGAAACACAGAGCATTTCGGTGAAGACAAGGCCCGCACCGCCCTTGGCGCGCTCGGCGTAATGGATCAGGTGCCAGTCGGTCGGCATGCCGTCCCTGGCCTTGTATTGCGCCATGGGGGAGACGACGACGCGGTTTACCAGCTCCATGTCGCGCAGCTTGAACGGCGCGAACATCGGGCGGCGGGTGGAATTGCTTCCGGCCTGTTTCTGAAACCACGCTTCGGCAGAGCCCAGCCAGTCCGGGTCGCGCAGACGCAGGTTTTCATGGCTGATCCGCTGAGACCGGGTCAGAAGCGCGTAGTTGAACTGCATCAGATCAAGGGATAGGTAGCGTTCCACCTCTTCGAACCATGTGGTGGAGTTGCGCGCCGCCGAGGTGACGCGGATCACCTGCAATTTACGCTCGTCCTGATAGCTTTGCAGTGCGTCACGAACGGGTTTGCCGGAGTTCAGCTCGTCGGCCAGCATGATCGCACTTTCCATGCCAAGCTTGGAACCGGAGCCGATCGAGAAATGCGCGGTGGCCGAGGCGTCGCCCAGAAGCACGACATTGTCGAAATACCAGTTTTCACAGGTCACGCGCGGGAATTGGATCCAGGCGGAGCCGCGAATGTGGTTGGCATTGGTCATCAAGGCATGGCCGCCGAGATGCTTGGCGAAAATCTTTTCGCACAGCGCGATGCTGTCCTGTTGCGACAGCGTGTCGAACCCGAAGGCTCTGTAGGTCTCCGGCCCGCATTCCACGATGAACGTCGCGGTGTCCTCGTCGAACTGATAGGCATGAGCCCAGATCCAGCCGTGTTCGGTATCCTCGAAGATGAAGGTGAAGGCGTCGTCGAACTTCTGATGTGTGCCGAGCCAGACGAAATGGTTCTTGCGCATGTCGATCTCGGGTTGGAACTTATCCTCGTAGAGACTGCGGGTCTTGGAATTGAGCCCGTCGGCGGCGACCAGCAGGTCGTGCGAGGCTTTCAGCTCTTCGATGCGCTCCGGCGTAATGTCGGATTCAAACGCGAGATGGACGCCCAGTTCGCGGGCGCGGTCTTGCAACAGAAGCAACATCTGCTTGCGGCCGATGCCGCAGAAGCCGTGGCCGCCGGAGGTCATCGCCTCATCGCCGCGCACCACCTTGACGTCGTCCCAATAGGCAAAGTGATCGCGGATCATCTTCTCCGATACTGGATCGTTGTCCTCGAAGTTGGACATGGTTTCGTCCGAGAGCACAACGCCCCAGCCGAAGGTGTCGTCGAAGCGGTTGCGTTCATAGACGGTGATCTCATGGGCTGCATCGCGCAGCTTCATCGAAATGGCGAAATAGAGGCCGGAGGGGCCGCCGCCGAGAATGGCGATCTTCATGGCGCATACTTTCCCTGTTTGGTTTTGTTTAGATTATCTGTATTTAAAAATACTTCAAGGCTAAAATAAATATCGAGCCAAAAATTTCAAATCATGAAAGCATGAATAAATTAAGGCTATAAATTGTGTTTTAAGGGAATGTCACAGATATTCTTGACCTGTTTAATTTTGTGCATAATGTTTAGACATAAAGTAATATTCCGCGAGTGACTCGGGTTTTCGGGTCTACGCCTGCATAACGAAAAGGACGCGTCATGCCCTTCACGATTGAAAAACCCATGCGCTTTGGCGATTGCGACCTGACGGGGATCGCCTATCACCCGGCCTATCTGTCGATGCTGGTGGATGTGAACGAGGCGATGTTCGCGTCGTTTGGCGTGACGTGGAAGGAGCTGATGTTCGAGCGCCACCTGGGACTGCCCTCCGTGAAAATGAACATCGAGTTCAAGAAGCCCGCCGTTTATGGCGATGTGCTGGAGTTCAACGTGCATGTGCGCAAGATCGGGAAAAGCTCGCTCGATCTCTATACGGTGGTGACGGCGAACGGCGATGTGCTCTGGACCATCGAGCAGCTCATTGTGATGACCTCGACCAAGGATCACAAATCCCACCCCTGGCCGGAGGATTGCCGCGCGGGGCTGGCGCGGTATCTGCATCCGGAATTGGCGCAGTAAATACAGCAGAAAAAAGGCCCCCGCTGGGGCCTTTTCGGGTCTTGGCTCAGACAGGCTCCAAGCGCCGGAAAGACGATTGGGCGTAGATCAAGGCCTCGCCATCGCGAAGTGCTGCATCCTCGATCGCGCCGATAAAGACCATATGGCTGCCGTTTTCGCTTGCGGATGTGACGCGGCACGAGAGGCTCGCCAAAGCCGCCTTGAGCCGAGGCTGGCCAGCGGGGCAGGTGGTCCAGTCCGGGGTGGCGAATTTCCCGATCCCGGTCGCGCCGGTCGCCCCCGCGAAACACAGCGCCAGATCGGCCTGATCCGCCCCCAAAAGCTGGACCGAAAACCAACCCGACCGCTGGATTTCCGAACAGGTCCCGGTCTTGCGATTGACACAAACGAGGAGCGACGGTGGGCTGTCGGTGACCGAACACACCGCCGTCGCCGTGATCCCGCGCCTCAGATCGCCTTCCCCGGTGGTGATCAATGTCACAGCACCCGGGAAGAGGCCCATGGCCTGACGGAAGGTCGCGACATCAAGCATTCAGGCGGCCTGAAGGCTGGTGAGATAATCTTCGGCGGCCGCCGGATCAGCGAACCACGGGAAGAAATCGCGCGGATCGTCAAAGCCGTTGGCAATCCGGTGCGCCAGCCCCGGCAGAACCTGCGCCGAACCCATGATGTTGAGCACAAAGGGCGGCGGCGGCAGCAGCATCATATTGGTCCAGCGCACGACCCATTGCGCATAATCCCAGAAGCGTTCGAAGGTGGCGCTCATCCACGCCTCGTCGAAGGGCTTGTCGCCCTGCGCGAGAATGGCGTCGAAATAGACCGCCGCCGCCTTGGCCGCATTGTTGGCACCTTGGCCGGTGATCGGATCGTTCAGGCAGACCGCATCGCCGAGGCCCAGCACCTTGGCGCCCGAAGGCAGGGTGGCCACCGGTTTGCGCACGGTCGGCGGGAAGCGGCCCGCGAGAATGCCGTTGTCATCGGTCAGTTCGACGTTTTTGCAGCGGTCATATTCCCACGGCGTGAAGGTTTTCAGGATGTTGAGCGAGGTTTCGAGATGGGCGGCGGGGGTTGTTGCGTCCTTCCAGCAATCCATCGGGCCGCCGGGAACGCCTTCGAACACCATGATCTCGCAGGGGCCGGATTTTGTGAGCGCCGGGAAGACGAAATATTCGCCAACGCCGGGGATGAGGTTGAAATTCACCGCCGAAAAGTTTTCGCGCGGGGCCATGCCATGGACATAGGTCAGCGCCAGCGCGCGCTGCGGCGCATCGAAAGGCGAGCGCTCCGCGTCGCGCTCAAAAAGCTTGCCGATCTCGCCCTTGCCGGAGGCCACCAACACCAGATCGGCGCTCTTGGCCTCGTGTTCCAACATGGCGATGTCCGCCGTGGCAATGACCAGATCGCCGCCCAAACGAGAGAACTCTTCGAGCCAGCGCGGCATCTTCACCCGCTGGTCGATGGATTGCCCCTTGGCGTCGAGCTTGGCGGCCCATTCGACCGCCTTGCCGGGGCCTTCGGGGTTGGGCACGGTGAAGGAAATGCCTTCGACCGGCGGGCAGGTGTCTTCCCAGAAATTGATGCCAAGGGCGCGTTCGTGGTCCAGGGCCGCGTCGAACTGGCATTGCGACGACAAAACCCGGCCCGCAGCGATCTGATCGCCGGTGCGGTCTTGGATGATCTTGACGTCATAGCCCTTTTGCAAGAGCCCGATGGCGAGTTGTAGGCCCGATTGGCCGCCGCCGACGATGGTGATGCGTTTCATGCGCTTCTCTCCTGTTGTCTTTGTTTTAGCTTGGTTTTTATCGGATCAGTCCATCAGGCGCGGGATCGCCGGAAGCTTGCCTTCGGGGCCCATCGCCGTATAGCCGCCATCAACGCGAATGTCGGTGCCGGTCACGAAAGACGCCTCGTCGGAGCAGAGGAACATGATCGCCTGCGCCACCTCTTCCGGGTCGCCGACGCGGGGGAAGAGGTGGTAGTCCGCGCCGACGGCGTCGGTCTTTTCGCGGTCGCCGCCGGTCAGGCTGTCCATGATGTTGGACCAGGTCCAGCCCGGCGAGACCGCGTTGACGCGGATGCCGTCGGGGGCGAGATCCATCGCCTGATTGCGCGTCAGTTGCAGGATCGCTGCTTTCGACACCGGGTAAAGCCAGCGCCCGGTCTGTGCCACGCGGGCCGAGATCGAGCCGAAATTGACGATCGCGCCCTTGTTCTTCGCAAGCTCGGCGCGCGCCGACTGCATCAGCATGACCGAGCCGACAATGTTCACATCCAAAGCTTCGAGCCATTCGGCCCGCGTGCTCTCCGCACCGTTGTCGAGATAGGTGGCGGCGACATTCACCAGAAAGTCAATCCGGCCATAGGTCTCCATCGCGGTGGCGACGATCCTGGCGATGTCGTTATCCGAGCGGATATTGGCCTCGACAAATGTGATCCCGTCGGCTTCGAGCGCCGCGCCGCCCTTGGCGTCAATATCGGCGACAATCACCTTCACTCCGTGCTCGCGAAAGCATTTCACCACGGCAGCGCCAATTTTTGTGGCACCGCCGGGCACAATCGCGACTTTGTCCTTCAATCCGCGCATCTGCGTCTCCCTGTTTGTTATGAATTTGTAAAAAACACTTGCCTGCCACACCCGGGCGCGCGCTATCCTGATTGCGTCCGGCCTATCCGGAATGCGCAAATATTTACTTCACTCTTGAAGCAAGTCGGGGGTGCCATGTCCCTTGGTGGGATGCATCAGATCCATGGGCGGCCAGAGGCCCTTCCGCTGTCCGCCTCGCCGCTCTTTGCCTCCACCGATGTGGACGAGGCCCGCGCGCGGGTGGCGGAGGTCTATTGCGATCACCGGCTCGATCCGATGGGGCGCGGGCGGTTCGAGGCGCGGCACAACCGGCTGTCGGGGCGCGCTCTGTCGGTCAATGTGATGACCTATACGGCGAAGACGATGATCACGCCCGGGGCGCTGCGCGACTTCTACCTGTTCCAATATCCGCTCTCCGGGCATGCCTCGATTGCCAACGGCACGAACTGCCACGAGATCGGCGGCGGTCGTGGCGGTGTGGTGAATCCGGAAGAGGATACCTGCATGATCTGGGGCGAGGGCTGTGCGCAGTTGATGATCCAGGTCCGGCGCGAGGCGCTGCAAAAGGCGGCGCGGAGCCATTTCGGTCTGCCGACGGGGCAGAGCCTGCGGTTCTCAGGCGCTAATGACATGCGCGCGGGAGAGGGCAAGGCCTTCCTTGGGCTGTTGAGCTATGCGATGAGCGGCGAGGGTCTTTTGGGGGCGGGAGGGCTGATGGGGCAGCAATTGGAGACCATGCTGATGGTCGGGTTGTTGCAGACCCAGCGGCACAATCTTTCGGATCGGGCGGCGGAGACCGGCGGGCCCTTGCCGCGAGCGGTGCGTCTGGCGGAGGAATATATGCGCGCGCATCTCACGGAGGTGATCACGCTCGAAACGCTCGCGCGTGCGGTCGGGGTGAGCGAGCGGGCGTTGCAGGCGGCGTTTCGGGCCGGGCGGGGACGCTCCCCGATGACGGTGTTGCGCGACCTGCGGCTGGAGCGCGCCTGGCAGGAGCTGAGCCATCCGGGGCCTGCCACCCGTGTCACCGAGGTAGCGATGCAGCTCGGGTTCTTTCATCTCGGGCGGTTTTCCGAACAGTACCGGCGCAAATTCGGCTGCACGCCCAGCGAGACCTTGCGGGGTGCGGGGCGGCTTTGAGAGCATCGGCTCTGATTATCGCCTGTGCGTGGCAACTACGCGCGAGGCCTCTTCGTAAATCCCCGACAGCATGTTGAGCGTGCGTGAGACCTCTTCGAGCCTCTGGGCGAAATCCGGCATCTCGCGCAATTCCTTGACCAGCAGACGACGGCGGATCTCGGCATAGACATCGGTGGTGGATTTGCCCTTGTCCGTCGCCTCATAGGTCACGCCGGTGCGGCTTGTGCCCTGTTTGGTGATGAGCCCGGCTGAGACCATTTTTCTGAGTGAATACTGAATGTTGGGAATGTCGTCTCGATTGCTGAGCCGGGCCAGTTCCTTGATCGACTTTGGGCGGTCGTTCATCCGGATGATGTGCAGAAGCGCATTCTCAGGCCCGCTCAGCGTCAACCCGGAGGCGGCAATCAGGCATTCCGCCTGCCAGCGTCCAAAGCTTTCGAAAGTGCGCATCAGGGCGAATTCCATCTCCGTCGTGGCGATTTCCACATCGTCGGAGGAGAGGTGCCATTTGAAGTCGAGCCCGCGTGGACCTGTCTGTTCGTCGCTCACCGCTGATCCCTTTTTCATCACGCACATTATTGCCCCAGTCTTTCCTGTCATGAGGCTTGACACAAGAGGCGTTAAAGCTTCAAGTTTTAAATAAAAAATCAAAGCAAAACTCGAATCAAACGTAATGACCAACAGGAGACACACACATGGCACACAACAAGATGCTTCAGAAGGAAGGCTTCAAGCTCGGGACGTTCTCGTCGAACTGCTCCTCGGGCATGACGGTCAGCAAGGCCCCCGAACGCTGGGTCAATAGCTGGGAGAACAATCTCGAACTCGGCAAGATGCTGGATGAGGCGGGCATGGATTTCATTCTGCCGATCGCGCGCTGGATCGGCTATGGCGGCGAGACGGATTTCCACGGCGGAGTTCTCGAAACCGTCACCTGGGCGACGGCTTTGCTGGCGAATACCAAAGATATTTCGGTCTTCGCCACGATCCACACCACCGCAAACCACCCGGTCGTCGTGGCCAAGCAGATCGCGACTATGGACCAGATCGGACAGGGGCGTGCGGGGCTCAATGTGGTCGCCGGCTGGAACAAGCCGGAATACGAGGCGCTGGGGCTCACCCTGCCGGAGGATCATGAGACCCGCTACGGTTATGCGCAGGAATGGTTCGACATCGTGCAAAAGCTCTGGACCGCGAAAGAGCATTTCGATTGGGAGGGAGAGTATTTCAATCTTAAAGGGGTGAAGGGCGATCCCTGGCCGCTCAACGGCGAGGTTCCGATTCTGAATGCCGCCGGGTCGGGCCTTGGCCGTGAGTTCGCGACGCAGAATGCCAATTACCTCTTCACCCCCGCGATCGACCTCAGCCGTTCGGTCGGGGAGATCAGGGAGTTGCGCGAAAAGGCGGCGGGCAAGGGGCGCGATGTCGGCGTTCTGACCTTCAGCCATGTGATCTGTCGCCCGACCGAGGCCGAGGCGAAGGAATATCACGACTATATCATGAGCCAGATCGACTGGGAGGCGGTGGACAATCTGGTGAACCTGCAATTCGCCCATGCCCAGAGCTTCCCGCACGACCTTCTGGCACAGATCCGCAATGTGATGGCGCTTGGCCATGGCGGTTTCCCCTTGATCGGCACGCCGGATCAGGTCGCCGAGGGGCTGATCAGGCTGCATGACGCGGGTTTTGCCGGTACGACGCTGTCCTTCGTAGATTACGTCGAGGAATTCCCCTATTTCCGCGATGAGGTTCTGCCACGGCTTGCGGCTGCGGGCATCCGCTGAGCCGTTCTGTCGGTCCGCAGCGGGAAACCGGCCCTGTCCGCTTCGGTGGGCGGGGCTCTGCACCTGGCACAAACGCAATGTTTCAAGGTTTTGATCGGAAAATACGGTGATCAAGCGATTTTCAAAGATGCATTTGCGATAGATCAAAGAGGTTGCGCATACGCTCGTATTCACTGGGGTGAATTTATACCACGCGCGAGGTGACTCGTGTGAATGGGAGGAGCACATGCACGCCAGCCGCAACACCACCGCGTTCGCCCGCCTTGCTTACAGCCTCGCGTTCGGCCTCACCGCCAGTGTCGCCTTCGCGCAGGAGGTGATCCCGCCCGTGCCCGGAGAGGGCTCGACGGCGGATCACTCGAAATTCGAGATCCTGCAGCAGGAGTTCAAGTCCGGCCCCGAAGTTACGGCGGCCTGTCTGTCGTGCCATACCGAGGCGGACGATCAGGTCATGCATTCGATCCACTTCCAGTGGGAATTCGACAACCCGGTGACGGGCCAGACGCTTGGCAAGTCCAAGGTGATCAACGCCTTTTGCGGCAATGTCGTCGGCAACGAGCCGCGCTGTACCTCGTGTCACGCGGGCTATGGCTGGGACGACATGCACAGCGCGCCGCCGCAGCAATCGACCGCGGTCGACTGTCTCGTCTGTCACGACCAGTCCGGGCAATATGCCAAGCTGTCGACCGGGGCCGGGCATCCGCCGCTGGGGGATGTTCCGGGCGAGCCGGTCAAGGGGCAGACGATCACCGGGGCCGATGCCTGGGCGGTCGATCTGATGAAATCGGCGCAAAGCGTGGGGATGCCGACGCGCGAGAATTGCGGCCAGTGCCATTTTTACGGTGGCGGCGGCGACAACGTGAAGCACGGCGATCTGAGTTCGGCGCTTTACGATCCGGACATCCACACCGACGTGCATATGTCGAAAGACGGCGCCAATATGGTCTGTTCCGATTGCCACACGGAAGAGAGCCACAACTGGGCCGGGTCGCGCTATCTGATGGACGCGAAGGACACCATCGGTACGGGTGAGCCGGGTGAACATCGGTTCTCCGCCTCCTGCGAAAGCTGCCACGGGACCGAGCCGCACGAAGGCGATCTTATGGCGATCAAGCTCAACGATCATACCGACAAGGTGGCCTGTCAGACCTGTCACATCCCGGAATTCGCCCGCGGCGGTGTCGCGACGAAAACCAAATGGGACTGGTCAACGGCCGGGCGTCTGAACAATGCCGGTCAGCCGATTGCCGAACATAATTTCACCCAGAGCAATGGCGAAGAGCTTCACACCTATCTGACGATCAAAGGCGATTTCGAATGGGGCGAGAATGTCGAACCCTATTACGCCTGGTTCAACGGCGCGGTGGAATACACCCTGCCGGAGGAAGAGATCGACCCGACGCAGGTCGTCGAGATCAACAAGGTGCTGGGCACCCCCGATGGCGAGGACAGCCGGATCTGGCCGTTCAAACGCATGATTGGGCGGCAGTCCTATGATGCGGGGTATAACAAGCTGGCCTATTCCCACGTCTGGGGACCGACCACGGACACGGCCTTCTGGACCAATTACGATTGGGGCAAGGCGATCGAGGCGGGAATGAAAGCCGCAGGCTCGCCCTATTCCGGCGAATACGGGTTCATCGACACTTATATGTACTGGCCGATCACCCATATGGTCGCGCCTGCCGACGAGGCGATGGATTGCGCCGAATGCCACGCGGAAGACGGGCGTCTTGTCGGCCTCGCGGGCGTCGTGATGCCGGGGACCAACCCGAATTCCATCGTCGGGCGCCTAGGCCAGCTTCTCGTGCTGCTCTCCGCGCTCGGTGTCGTCGGTCATGGCCTGTTGCGGCTCCTGTCGCGCGGTAAAGGAGGAACCCACTGATGTCCAAACGTTTCGTCAAGGTCTATCCCCGCTTCGAGCGGCTCTGGCACTGGACCCAGGCGCTGTTGATCGCGGTTCTGATGTTCACCGGTTTGCGGGTCAGCGGCGTGCATGAGCTTATCCCCTTCGGCCCGGCGGTCATGCTGCACACGCTCTCGGCTCTGACATTGCTGGTGGTCTGGATCTTCGCCACCTTCTGGCTGTTCACCACCGGCACCTGGCGGCAGTTCCTGCCGAAGGTCGAAGGTATGCTCGCCACCGCGCGCTACTATGCCTATGGCATCTTCAAGGGCGAGGAACCACCTTATCAGAAACAGATGCTGCGCAAACACAACCCCCTTCAGGCCGCGACCTATTTTGGGCTGAAATGGGTCGTCTTCCCGGCGATCTGGGTCTCGGGGATCATCTACCTGACCTATAATTTCTGGGACAGCGGGGCGGACAGCACCTTCGTTCTCGAAGTGGTGCGCAACATTCACCTGCTGGCGGCCTATGTGATCTTTGCCTTCGTGATCGTTCACGTCTACCTGCTGACCACGGGGCATGGATTCCGCGAACATGTCAAACCGATGGTGACCGGCTACGATTGCATTGAACTGACGCCGGAACAGGAGGCCTATCTCGAGAGCAACGAACCAGGGCGGCTCAAACCGGTGGCGCCTGCGGAATAGATTGTCGGGACAGAGATAGAGACTGAGAAAACGGCACCATTTCGGTGCCGTTTTTGTTTGTCTGGATCACTTGGGGAGAGCCACGGCAGTGCCTGAAACGTCGCGGCACGACCAGCTCAGAGGGCAGATGTGGGGCGCACCGATCTTTGCGTTGATCACGGCATCGGCGCCAAGCTCGGCGGCTTCGATCCGCAATTTCTTTTCTGCATCTGCAACCGATGGCGTCGGATGGAACGCGGTCACCTTGCCAACGCTGGCCTCAATTTGCCCAAGCTCCTTGTAGCGCCCGCCGTTGATCGTCGCGGCCTGGGTCAATGCGATCTGATCGACCGGCGTTGCGGAACTTTGTGCTGCGACAGCGGCTTGTTTGTCGAGCTGCCCCGGATAAGCCATGGGCTCGACACAGGCGGTCAGAAGCAACAAGGGCAGGGGGAGAAATCTCTTTTTCATCTCAAAGTCTCTTTCTGAAAGGGTTTTGCAGGTTCGATAACAGGACGAACCCGATGGGAAAGGTCATATAAATCTTTCACGAGCGGTTACCAACAAAAAAAGCCGCCCGGATGGGGCGGCTTTCCAAAGCTGTTCGGGATCAGCCTTCTGTCTCAACCGTTCCAGGTGCGGACCACGCCACAATCCATGTGCACGAAGTTGGAGCCACGGTAGGTGCCCACGCCACCGGCGGAGCAGGATTTCGCAGCAGAGGCCATTTGCGACACCGAGCGCGACTTGAGGCGCAGGTCTGCGGCCTGACCCCGCATATGCAGGGAGTTCTTGGCAACGCCGCCGGAGCGGGCGCGCAGCATGGCGTTGGTCTCGGGGGAGCGGTAGCCGGACAGGAGCATGTAGGGCTCGTCGGTTTCCATCAGGCGATGCGCGGCGGTCATGATGTCCACGGTGCGCGCGTCGATCGCCTTGAGTTTGGAATTGCGCCAGTCGCGCATGAAATAGGTGACTTCTTTGAGCGCTTCCGGGATGTATTCGCCTTCGACCCAGTAGATCGTGTCAATGCTCTCACCGGTGCGGCCCGAGTACATGTTGATGCGGCGGATGTCGCCGGAGCCGCGCAGGAAGCCAGCGGCATTGGCATAGACCGGAGCTGCGCTGATGGCTGTTGCTGCAAATCCGCGAAGAAGCCCGCGGCGTGAAATCACACCCGAAGTGGTTTTGGTCATTCTCAAAAGCGTCCCGTCGCTTACCTGTTCCCGCCTCATGCGGTCTTGCTGTTGCGTGCCGATTGTTTCGACACTTCTTGCCGTTTGTTTACGGCATTCTTTACCATGTTTTCGCCAGCACCATGACGGGTATCAAACCCGGCACGTTTTCTGGTCCTTTTGACCGGATTATGAAGGGTTTTGCCTTCGAACCCGTCGGACACACAGTAAAGTAACGATCTGTTCACCGTTCTGACAGCTTTATGGCACATTGCGATTCTTCGGCCAAGCATCGGTTTGCCCGGATTTGCCGGGAATGCGGGCGATCGGCAGTTTTTTGCGCAATTTGCAGCTATCCGCTTGTCTGTTGCCGGAAAAACACGCGGATTTGGCCGTCGAACGGAGTAAAAATGTCTCAATATTTGGGCATGGAACGAGGAGCGGATGCTGTTTCGCCTTCCGGAAGAGGGCATTTCGATCAGGCTTTGCCGTGCAGCTTCGTGCGCGGTTTAAGGGGAAAAATGCCGTTTTCTTCCCTTATCCGTGATGTGTTGTGCTTTTGGCACATGTGTCCCCAGGGTGCATTCTTCCCCCTGACGCAAAGTCGCAATCTCCTGTAGGCTCGCTGAAATGACTGCTGAATTTTGTCCGAGGATCGCCATGCTGTTTGCCCCCTTGTTCCGGCTTCCGGCCTTTACCCGTCAGACCCTGAGTGCCGTGCTTCTGGGGACCAGCGTGAGCGTGGCGGCTTTGCCGATGGCGCCGATGCCCGCACAGGCCGAACAGATACCGGCGCAACAGGTCAGTGCGCTGATGCAATCCATCGCCGAGGCGGCGGCGTCCTCGAAGGACCTGTCCGAATTCTATCGCGCCACCGGTTACAAACCGATCTTCACCGACAACAGCGCGCGCGCCAAAGCCCGCCGTCAGGCGCTGCTGCGTGCGGTGCAGGCGGCGCCGGAAAAGGGCCTCGCCCCCTATGACACCACGCTGCTCGAAGCCAATCTGCGCGCGATCAAGTCCGACCGCGATCTGGGCCGCGCCGAAGTCGCCATGGCGCAGCTCTTTCTCGATTACGCCCGCGACATCCAGACCGGTCAGTTGATCCCGTCCCGCATCGACGCGGGCCTGGTGCGTCAGGTGCCTTACCGCGACGGCGTGCAGACGCTCACCAATTTCGTGAAATCCAATCCGCAGGCCTATCTGCGCAAACTGGAGCCCGGCTCGCCGGAATATGCCCGCCTTCTGAAGGAGAAGGCGAATATGGAGCGTGTTCTGGGCGCGGGCGGCTGGGGGCCGACGGTGCCGGGATCGAAATACGAACCGGGCGAAAGCGGCAATGGTGTGATTGCGCTGCGCAACCGTCTGATGGCCATGGGCTACCTGCCGCGCTCGGCGGCGACCACTTACGATGCGGCGATGACCAAGGCCGTTCAGGTCTTCCAGATGCAGCACGGGCTGACGCCGGATGGGGTCGTGGGGCAGGGCACGCTGGCCGAGATCAATGTCGGTCCCGAGGCGCGTCTCGCCTCGATCCTCGTGGCGCTGGAGCGTGAACGCTGGATCAACATGCCGCTGGGCAAACGTCACATCTGGGTCAACCTGACGGATTTCTCAGCCAAGATCGTCGACGACGGACGCGTGACCTTCGAAACCCGCTCCGTGGTGGGCCAGAACACCGGCGACCGCCGTAGCCCCGAGTTCTCCGACGAGATGGAGCACATGGTCATCAACCCGACCTGGAACGTGCCGCGTTCCATCGCCGTCAAGGAATACCTGCCGATGATGCAGCGCAATCCGAACGCGGCGGGCCATCTGCGCTTGGTCGACAGCCGGGGGCGTACGGTGAACCGGGCCAATGTGGATTTCTCGCAATACACCACCAAGACCTTCCCCTATGCGCTGAAACAACCGCCCTCGGATGGCAATGCGCTCGGCCTCGTGAAGTTCATGTTCCCGAACAAATACAACATCTACCTGCATGACACGCCCTCGAAGAGCCTCTTCGGCCGCGAAGTGCGCGCCTTCTCCCATGGCTGTATCCGCCTGCAACAGCCCTTCGATTTCGCCTATGCGCTTTTGGCCAAGCAGAGCAGCGATCCGGTCGGTCTGTTCCAGTCGCATCTGAAAACCCGTCAGGAAAACATCATCGAGCTTGAGGAACATGTGCCGGTGCACCTCGTCTACCGCACCGCCGTGACTCTGCCGAAAGGCGGCGTCGAGTATCGTCGCGACATTTACGGGCGGGATGCAAAGATCTGGGCCGCGCTGAAGGCCAAGGGTGTGCAGTTGCGCGCGGTCGGAAGTTGAGATCTCGGCGGCGAACCTCCGAGAGGGCTCACGCCGCCGTAACAGTCGGAAACATAAGGGGGGCTTTGCGGCCCCCTTTGCTTTTCAAAACCGTTCGGAGCGCTTATGTCTTCCGCAAGATTGACGGAGACCTCATCATGCCCATCACCATCGCGGACCTCGCAGCTTCCCTCAATGCGCCTTATGCGGGCGACGGGAGCCTGATCGTTCAGGCCGCGCGCGAACCTCAGGACGCGGGCGAGGGCGATCTGGCGCTGGCGATGGACCCGCATTTTGCCGACAACATCGCCAAGGGCAAGGCGCAGGCCGCCGTGCTTTGGGAGGGCGCGGATTGGCAGGGGCTGGGGCTCAAGGCCGCCATTCTGGTGAAACGCGCGCGGCTGGCCATGGCCGGAGTGACGGCGGCCTTCGATCACGGGCTTGGGCTTGAGCCGGGGATTCACCCGACGGCGGTGATCCATGACACGGCAGAGATCGGCGAAGGCGCGGCCATCGGTCCGCTCGTGGTGATTGGCAAAGGTGCAAAGATCGGTCGCAATGCCCGCATCGCCCAGCATGTGTCCATCGGCGCGGGCGTCACGATTGGCGACGATGCGCTGATTCATCCCGGCGTCAAAATCGGTGCGAAAGCCACTATCGGCGACCGTTTGATCGCCCAGCCCGGCGGCGTGATCGGCGCGGACGGGTTTTCCTTCGTGACGCAGGAGAAATCCGCCGTCGAAGAGGCCCGCGAAAGCCTTGGCGAAACCGTCGAGGCGGCGGGGCAGGCCTGGATGCGGATCGCCTCCATCGGCTCGGTGGTAATCGGCGACGATGTGGAACTGGGCGCCAATGTCACGATTGATCAGGGCACGATCCGCGCCACCCGCATCGGCAACGGCACGAAACTCGACAATCAGGTCCATATTGGCCACAACGTCGTGGTCGGAAATCACTGCCTCCTGTGCGGTCAGGTCGGCATCGCCGGCTCGACCGTGATCGGTGATTATTGTGTGATGGGCGGGCAGGCCGGCGCCGCCGACAATCTCACCATCGGGCAGGGCGCGATCATCGGTGCGGGCACCGGCGTTTTGTCGAACGTGCCGAAAGGCAAGGCGATGATGGGCTACCCGGCGGTGGCGATGCAGACCCATGTCGAGATGTACAAGGCGCTCCGGCGTCTGCCGCGGGTGCTGTCGAAGCTGCGCGAGAAGGGCTGAGGCCCGGTCCGCTGCGTCATTTGATGGGGGCGTAAGGCAAAAACCTGTTTCAACCGGCGCCATTTCATTTTAAATCAGGCTCAAGTTTCGGATCGGAGGGGCGCATATGTCGCAGGATGTGAAAGAGAAGATCATCGAGATCATCGCGGAACAGGCGGTTCTGGACCCGGCGGATGTCTCGCTCGATCAGTCTCTCGAAGACCTTGGGATCGACAGCCTCGGGCTGGTCGAAAGCATTTTCGCCATTGAAGAAACCTTCGACATTACCGTGCCGTTCAACGCCAATGAACCGGAACAGTCGGAGTTCGACATTTCTTCGGTTGCCGCCATCGTGAGCGCCGTCGAAGCCCTGATCGCCGATCAGAAAGCATGAGGCGCGTTGTTATCACCGGGGCAGGCACGGTCAACGCGCTTGGCCTCGATGTGCCCTCGACGCTCAAGGCCATGGCCGAGGGCAAGAACGGCATTTCCGAACTGCAATTCCGTGACGTGGACCGGCTGTCGATCAAGATCGGCGGGCAGATTCACGACTGGGATGCCGAAGGCCGGTTCAATCGTCAGCAAATGGCGCTTTATGACCGGTTCACCCAGTTCACCCTCGTGGCGGCGCAGCAGGCGATCAGCCAGTCCGGCCTTGAGTTCGTCGGCGATCTGGCGCTGCGCTCCGGCGTGGTCTTGGGGACTTCCGGTGGTGGTCTGACGACGCAGGACGACAATTACCGCATGGTCTATGAAGAGGGGAAGAACCGGGTTCATCCCTTTGTCGTGCCCAAGCTTATGAACAACGCGGCCACGAGCCACGTCTCGATGGAATACAATCTCAAAGGCCCATGTTTCACGGTTGCGACTGCTTGTGCCTCCTCGAACCACGCCATGGGGCAAGCCTTCAACATGGTACGCCACGGGGTGGCGACGGCCATGGTGACGGGCGGTTCCGAGTCCATGTTGTGCTTTGGTGGCGTGAAAGCCTGGGAAGGGCTGCGGGTGATGTCGAAAGACGCCTGCCGTCCGTTCTCCCTCACGCGCAACGGCATGGTGCAGGGCGAGGGCGCCGCCGTGTTCGTGTTCGAGGACTATGACCACGCCAAGGCGCGCGGGGCGGAGATCCTCGCGGAAGTCATCGGTTTCGCCATGACCTCGGATGCCTCCGACATCGTCATGCCCTCGAAACAGGGGGCGGCGCGGGCGATCTCCGGTGCTATTCAGGATGCGCGTATCAACGCCTCCGACATCGGTTACATCAACGCCCATGGCACCGGCACGGCGGCGAATGACAAGACCGAATGCGCGGCGGTGGCTGACGCTTTGGGCGCGCATGCCGACAACATCATGATCTCGTCCACGAAATCCATGCACGGCCACCTGATCGGCGGCACCGGCGCGGTCGAGCTTCTGGCCTGTATCATGGCCTTGCGCGACGGTATCATCGCGCCGACGATCAATTACGAGGAACCCGACCCGGAATGCGCCCTCGATGTGGTGCCCAACGAGGCACGGGACGCGAAGGTCGATGTGGTGATCTCGAACGCGTTTGCCTTCGGTGGGCTGAACGCGGTTCTGGCCTTGCGCAAGGCGCCGTAAGCCTCACCGGCCCGCCCAGCATAAAGAAAAACGCCGCCCGGATCGCTCCGCGCGGCGTTTGTCATGTCTGTCAGCGGGATTATTCCGCAGGTGCCGCATCCGGTGCGGTGGGGCCTTCGCCATTCTTGGCGGCTTCGTTCAGCTCGGTCACCTTGGTGTAGCCTGCGGTGAAGCCGGACAGGGACAGTTTGAGTTTGACCGGGTTGTCGCCACGGCCCAGCGGCATGATCGCGACCATGCCTTCGTTGCCCTTTTTCATCAGGTCGATGTCTGCGGCGGTCAGGCCAGCGCGCACGTAACAGCCGATCTTGTTGCAGAACTGGAACGGGTATTTGCGGCCGTTTTCGCCATCGACGAACATGGCGAGCTGTGCGGTCAGCATGGTCTCGAGCGGCGTGGTGAAGGTCGCGGCGGCCTCGACATTTTCCTGGCCGACATGGAAGATCGCGACCTCTGCGACCTCGTTGCCCTCATCGTCTTTCAGGAGCTGATAGAGCGAGCAGGGATCGGGTTGCCCCTCGGGCGCCTTGAGGCAGCGGATTTCCCAGTCGCCATTGGTTTCCAGCGTGTAGGGACGGCCGACATTGTCGGCGGGTGCGGCGGTGCCATCGGGGTTCACGGGCGTGCCCGCAGACAAGGTGTTGTCCTGAGCGGCCAGAGGCTGTGCGAGGGTGAGCGCACAGGCGGTGACGGTTGCGAAAACGGAAAGTGTACGAGAGACGGAAATCATCATCTGTCCATTGCTGGTTATCATCGGTTGCTCCTGCTCTATCATGCGTATGGCAGGCTGTCAGGGGGGAGGACGGAATATTTTCGTGAGACCGTGAGGGATGTTGGCACGCAGGCCAAGCTTCGCTCATGCCGGAATTTTCCATGCCGGGACCGACGGGCCGAAAAACAAAAGCCCCGGTTTCCCGAGGCCTTTGCGATCCAATCGCCACCTGTCTCAAAAACACAGGTTTCTATGGTTTTAACTTCTCCCCATCGGACTTGGCCGACTTATTGGCAGGAACGGTATGACAGGATCGTGATGGCGTCAACGAAAAATTGCATGTCGGAAATTACGGTAAAATTCCACAAAATGCGGGACTTGCGTGCTGTCGTTGAGGGCTGTCGCCCCGAGAGGATCGTTGTAGTGCGCTTCGGCGCAGAGGCGAAAAAAGCCGCACCCAAGGAGGTGCGGCCAGTCTGACAGGGAGGAAGTCATTCCGAACCGAAGAGGAGTGGTTCGGATGACACTTAGTCTGGCAGAAATTGGTTAAGATTGTATTGTGGCGGCATACGCGGCTGAATTTTCAGAGGATTTCCAATGGAATCGCTGATGCGGACGTTCGAGTGAAGGGGCGAGAGGATGAGTGAGACGGGCATGGACCGGATTTTCGTGGGCGGTGGCGGTGAGGGCTATGGCATGCCACAGCACCTTTTGTTGAAATATGGCAACCGCCATGGGCTGATCGCGGGCGCCACGGGGACCGGCAAGACGGTGACGCTGCAAATCCTTGCGGAGAGCTTCTCAAAAGCGGGGGTGCCGGTGTTCCTCTCGGACGTCAAAGGCGATCTCTCCGGCCTCGCGAAATCCGGTGACGCTTTGGGCAAGCTGCACGAGGCCTTCACCTCGCGTGCCGAAACCATCGGTTTCACCGATTTCGGCTATGACAGTTTCCCGGTGACCTTCTGGGATCTCTACGGCGAGCAGGGCCACCCGATCCGCACCACCGTTTCCGAGATGGGGCCGCTTCTGCTGAGCCAGCTTTTGCAGCTCACCGAGGCGCAGGAAGGGGTGCTTAACATCGCCTTCCGCGTCTCCGACGAACAGGGCTTGCCGCTTCTGGATCTCAAGGACCTGCAATCGCTTCTGGTCTGGGTCGGCGAGAATTCCGACAGCCTGTCGTTGCGCTACGGCAATGTCTCGACGGCCTCCGTCGGCGCGATCCAGCGCGCGCTTCTGGTGCTGGAGAACCAGGGCGGCGACCGGTTGTTCGGCGAACCTGCGCTGGAGTTGTCCGACATCATGCGCACCGATCCCGACGGGCGCGGGCGCATCTCGATCCTCGCCTCCGACAAGCTCATGGCCTCGCCCAAACTCTACGCCACCTTCCTGTTATGGCTGCTGTCCGAGCTGTTCGAGGAGCTGCCCGAGGTCGGCAATCCGGACAAGCCCAAGCTGGTGTTCTTCTTCGACGAGGCGCACCTTCTGTTCGACGACGCGCCCAAAGCGCTGGTCGACAAGGTGGAGCAGGTTGCGCGCCTGATCCGCTCCAAGGGTGTCGGCGTCTATTTCGTGACGCAAAACCCCGATGACGTGCCCGAGGACATCCTCGGCCAGCTCGGCAACCGCGTACAACATGCGCTGCGGGCTTTTACGGCGCGCGATCAGAAGGCGCTGAAACTTGCCGCAGAGACCTACCGGATGAACCCGCGCTTCGACATCGAAACCGCGATCAAGGAAGTCGGGACGGGGGAGGCGGTCACATCGTTTCTGGAGGCCAAGGGCGTGCCGGGCATGGCGGAGCAGACGCTCATTCGCCCGCCCTCGTCGCAGCTCGGGCCGATCACGGCGGGCGAGCGCGAGGAGATCGTCAAAACCTCGCCGATTGCGGGAAAATACGAGGCGGTGGTGGACCGCGAAAGTGCCTTTGAATTGTTGAAAGCCCGCGCGGCTGCGGCGGCGCAAGAGGCCGAAGCCGCCGAGGCGACACAGGCGGAGGCGTCCGGAAACGTCCGGGGCCGCGACGAGCTTGAGCGCGAGTTCTCCAAGGCGCGGCGCTATGATGGCCAGAGCTATGAACGCGCATCGACCAAGACCGGCACGCGCAGCACCTCCTCGCGCAAATCCACGGACAAATCCTTTGGTGAGGAGATGACCAAGATGGTCATGAAGGAGCTGACCGGCACCACCGGCAGACGCATTGTGCGCGGCATCCTCGGAGGGCTGTTCAAGGCCCGCTGAGGTGGCACGCCTTAAACGGTCACGCTGAGATCGCTCAGGGTCAGATCGCTTTCGGCAAAGGTGATCCCCTCCGCCGGGTTCACCATGGCCAGAAGCCGCGAGCTGCCGTCTTGCGTCAGGGTGATCTCGAACCGGTTCACCGCCGCATCGAAGCTGATCTCCACCGTGGCGTCGGGCGTCTCGGACAGATCGAGCGCAAGCACATCTTCGCCCGGGGTGAAATCCGAGATCGTGATGTGACCGGTCTGCTCCGCCTCCATCCCGGCCTCGGCGACGAGTGTCACGCTGTCCGCACCATCGCCGGTCACGACCTCGCCACCGGCCATCTGGGTGCTCTGCTGATAGACGGTGATGATGTCGTCCCCGGAACCGCCACCTTCTCTGAGATCGCCATAGACCGTGTCGTTGCTGGTCACGATCAGCGTGTCATTGCCTTCTCCACCGGAGACGAACACGCCGTCATCGGCAATGCTCGTATTAATCACATCGTCACCCGCGTCGCCATAAATCCGGACATGGTCGTAATAGCCATCTTCGAAGAGGGTGATGGTATCGTCGCCCGCATCGCCATGGACCACATAGGTGTCGGAGCTTGCGCCAATGGTGTCCGCGCCCTCGCCGCCGTCGATGGTGGAATACTCGCCGCCGAGCAGCGTATCGTCGCCTGCGCCGCCGTCGATCGTGTCATAGAACAGGCCGGTGATCGTGTCGTTGCCCTCGCCGCCGTAGAGATAATCCGAGGCGGCGGTCAAGACGCTGGTGTCCCCGGAGACGATGATGTCATCGCCCGCACCGCCATAGATCGTGTCGGAGCCGCCTTCGCCATCGAGGATGTCATTGCCCGCGCCGCCATAGATGACATCGTCGCCCGCACCGCCGGTGATGGTATCATCGCCTTCGAGCCCGGTGAGAAGATTGTCGCCGTCATCGCCCTCAAGCACTGTCGGCAAGCCGTTGCCGGTGAGGCTGATCATGCTCAGCATCTCGTCCTCGCTCAGCAGATCTTGCCCGTCGGCCAGATAGATCGTCACCGGAGAAATCGCCTCGCCATTCATGTCGAGATCGAGCGTGTAATAGGGGCCGTCCGCGTTCGAATGCAGACTGACGGAATAGGCCCAGCTCTCGTCCCAGCCGCTCAGCGACACCTCAAGCGTGTCGACGCCCGGTTCGAAATCCGTCACCACCGTGTTCCAGGCGTCCAGATCTTCGGCCTCGTCGAAAGAGGTGCCGGTTGTAAACGTGTCCGCCCCGTCGCCGCCGGTGGCAATCGCCTGTTGCTGCATGACAAGATGATCGTCGCCCGCGCCGCCATCCAGAATATCCATCGCGTCATCGGCCAGAATGTTTCCGACCCGCCCGCCGAGCAGGACGTCATTGCCGTCGCCGCCATAGAGGATGTCCGTGCCATCGCTGCCGACGATCATATCGTCGCCCGCGCCGCCATCGACCGCATCGTTGCCGGTTCCGGCCCAGATCTGGTCGTCACCGTCTTCCCCCAGAATCGTGTCGTCGCCGTTGTCGCCACTCAGACTGTCGTTGCCTTCCCCGCCGAAGATCAGGTCGTTGCCGCTGCCGCCGGAGACGATGTCATCGCCTTCATTGGCGTAGATGGCATCATTGCCCATACCGCCCTGAACCAGATCGTCGCCCCAGCCGGCGTCTATGATGTCGATGCCGTTGCCGCCATAAAGACGATCCTCGCCGCCGCCGCCCGACAGCATGTCGTTGCCTGCGCCGCCATAGAGCACATCGTGCCCGCTGCCGCCCGAGAGGACATCGTCGCCGTAATTGCCGTCGAGATAATCGTTGCCGCCTTCGCCCTGGAGCCAGTCGTCGCCGTGATCGCCATAGAGCAGATCGTCGCCGGTGCCGCCTTGCAGATGATCGTCGCCCCAACCGGCATACAGCGTGTCGCTGCCGGAGCCGCCTACCAGCCGGTCGTCGTCCTGCTGGCCGTTCAGAACGTCATCGCCCGTGCCGCCGAAAATCGTGTCATCGCCGCGGCCGCCCCGCAAAAGGTCATCACCCGCGCCACCGCGCATCTCATTGATGACGTCGCCGCCGTAGATCGTGTCATCCGAGGCGGAGCCGAAATTCCAGACCGTCGTGGTTTCGGTGTCGGAAAGATCATCGTCGGAAAGGTTCTCGCCGGAAAGCTCATCCGCGGCGGAGGGTTCCGCCTCGGTTTCATCCTCATCGGTGTCGAACAGACCGGTGGCCGCATAGGCTAGGGCAGACCCCGCCAGGAGCGTAAGAACAGACAGCATATTTACCCCACAGCAAATGCATTTTTATTAACCATTTATTAATAAATGCCCAATATGCGCGGGAGTCCATGGGAAAAAGGCGAAAATACGGCACTCGGCATGTAGGCGCGACAGAGCTGTAAAATGCCGGTCATTGTGTCAGTTGTACGAACAATTCACTCAACCGTTCCGCTTCCTCCGCCAAGCCCCAGGGCACATTGACGAAAACCATGCCGGAGCCGATCATGCCATGACCTTCGCGGGCGGGCGGGAAACGAACCTCGTGCCTGAAAAATCCGGGCAAACCGGCGGTCTCCAGAGACCGAATCATGCCGCTATGCGCCCCCGTGGTCAGGATCGGATACCAGAGCACAATGACACCGACGTTCCACTTGCGATGCAGCTTGGCGATGAAGCCGGGGATCGTCGCATAATCGGATTTGATTTCGTAGGGCGGGTCGATCAGAATCATGCCGCGCCGGGGGGCTGGCGGGCAGAGGCTCTGGGCAAAAGCGAAACCGTCTTCCCTGACAAGATGCGCGCCGGTGCCCCGCATCGCCGCTTTCAGATGATCGAATTCGCCGGGATGCAGCTCGGCGAGGTGGATCTTGTCGATGTCGCGCAACAGGGCTGCCGCAATCGCGGGCGAGCCGGGATAGATCGTTTCGCCATGGCGGGACGAGACCGCCAAACGCGCACGGCTATAGGGATGATCCGGTCCGAACCAATCCGCAACCTTGAGAATGCCTTCAGAGGCCTCGCCGGTCTTCTGCGCCTGATCGCCCGAAAGATCGTAAAGCCCGCGCCCGGCATGGGTTTCGAGATAGCTGACCGGCTTGTCCTTGCGCGTCATGTAATCGAGCGCCATGGCCAGCAGTCCGTGCTTTTGCACATCCGCCAGATTTCCGGCGTGAAACCCGTGTTGATAGGACAGCATCAGACGTCCGCCAGCGGTCGGATCTTGAGCTTGGTGATGCGGTTGTCCTTGCGTTCCATCACCTCGAACCGATAGCCGTGAAACGAAAACACCTGACCGGGCACGGGGATGGTCTGGGCCTCGTGGATCACCAGACCGGCCATAGTGTTGGCCTCCTCGTCGGGCATGGCGCAGTCCGTCCAGCGGTTGAAATCGCGGATCGTCATGCCGCCGTCGACCTCCCAGTCGCCGGTCTCGCCGGATTGTTTCGGCGCATCCTCGGAACGGTCGAATTCGTCGGTGATCTCGCCGACGATCTCTTCCAGAATGTCTTCGAGCGTGATCAGCCCCTGAAGCGCCCCGTATTCATCGACCACAAGGGCGAAATGCGTGTGGCGCTTGAGAAATTGCCGCATCTGGTCGTCGAGCGTGGTGGTTTCCGGCACGAAATAGGGCTTCATCGCCACGGTCATCACGTCGAAATCGGAGAAATCCACCAGCATGGTCGGGTTCTCGGATTCATGTGCCACCCTGTCGGCATGCATGCCGCGCAACAGGTCCTTGGAATGCAGCACGCCGACGATGTTCTCCGGGTCGTCGCGATACAGCGGGATGCGGGTGTGCGGGCTTTTCAGCGAGCGTTCGAGGATCTCGCGCGCGGGCAGGTCGACATCCAGCATTTCGATCTGCGAGCGGTGCAGCATGATCTCCTCGACGGTGCGGTCCGCCAGATCGAGCGCGCCCAGCAGACGGTCGCGATCCTCCTTCTCCACCGTCCCCTCGGACATGCCAAGGGTGATGGCGCCGACGATCTCTTCCTTGACGGCGAGAACGCCCGCATTCGGATCGGTCTGAACCCCGAACAGCCGCAACAGCCCGCGCACCAGAAGCCGCACGAAAGCCACCACGGGGGCGAAGACCTTGACCACCACGGCGATCGGACCGGCGACGCGGGCGGCGGCCATCTCCGGGTTGGTGATCGCATAAGTCTTTGGCAGAACTTCGGAAAAGATCAGAACCAGCACGGTCATGATCATTGTCGCAAAGGCCACGCCGTTCTGGCCGAACAGCTTGGTGAACAGCGCCGTCGTCAGCGAGGTCGCCAGAATGTTCACAAGGTTGTTGCCCAGAAGCACCGAGCCGATCAGCCGTTCGCTGTCCTCGGTCACGCTGAGCGCGCGCTCGGCACCCTTGTCGCCCTTGTCGGCCTGGGCGCGGAGCTTGCCGCGCGAGGCGGCGGTCAGGGCGGTCTCGGAGCCGGAGAAAAACGCGGACAACACCAAAAGCCCCGCAATCGCGGCGGCGGTGATCCAGAAGGCGGCGTCAAGCAAGGAAGTCTCTGTCATGGCATGGTTATGGGCATGCGGAGGCGTCTTCGCAAGAGGCTCTCAAGGCCATAAGTGCCTGTCATGAAAAAAGCCACCTTGTCGTCGAAAAGGCCGGTCGGATTTGCGTCGGCTTTGCGTCGGACTTTTGTCGGGCACCTGTATGGCAACAGGTCCCTCAGGGCTTACGGCTTTCCGATGGCGAAAATACTCGGATCGCCTCAGCCTTCCGCCAGCGGATGCTTGGTCAACACCAGTTCCCTGAGCCGTTCGTCGAGCACATGGGTGTAGATCTCTGTCGTCGAAAGATCGGCATGGCCCAGAAGCGTCTGGATCGCGCGCAGATCGGCGCCATGAGCCAGTAGATGGGTCGCGAAGGCGTGGCGCAGCGTGTGCGGCGTGACCTTGGCGGGCGATACTCCGGCCTGAACCGAGATGTCCTTGATCAGCTTGTAAAACCCGTCGCGGGTGATGTGACCCAGCTTGCCACGCGAGGGAAAGAGAAAGGCCGAAGCCTTTGCCCCGGTCTCACGTTTCGCCAGATCCTCGGCGGCATCGCGCACCGCCAACCAGTCCCTGAGCGCGGCGCGGGCAGGCTCCGACAGCGGCACCATGCGTTCCTTGCCGCCCTTGCCCAGGATCAGCAACAGCCGGGGATCGCCGCGTGTGGCTGAGACAGGCAGAGACACGAGTTCCGACACGCGCATCCCGGTGGCGTAGAGGATTTCCATCAGGCAGGCGTTGCGCAGCCGTTCTGTTTCCGTCCGCCCCATGGCGCGGGCCGCGTCGAGCAGGCGCGACACCTCCTCTTCGGACAGGGTTTTCGGCAGGCGTTTCGTGCGTCCCGGCCCCTTGATCTGGATCGCCGGATTGTCCCCGCGCCAGCCCTCTTCAAAGGCGAAACGATAAAGCTGTTTGATCGAGGAGAGCCGCCGTGCCCGGGTCGACTGCGCCAGCCCCTCGGCCTCGCAGGCGACGAGATAGCGCTCGATCTGATCGCGAGTGGCGGTCTCGAACGTGGCGCCTTTGCGGGTCAGCCATTCGGAGAAGCCCACAAGATCGCGCCCGTAGGACAGCCGCGTGTTTTCCGCCGCGCCAAGCTCTGCCATCTGCGCCTCGGCAAAGGCCGAAATCCAGCGGGCGTCTGAAGCCGCAAGGCTCATCCGCGTCGTTCCAGCAAGAGAAGCTCCAAAGAGGCCCGCCGCGCCGTGGCCTCAAGCCCGATGGCACGGAAGAACTGGATCGCGTCCGACAGCTCGTCGAGATCGCCTGCCGCCCCGCCTTCGAGCAGTTCGATGCCGCGCAGGATCGCTTCGCCCAACCGTTGTTCGTTCACCAGGGTTTCGAGCCGGACGGGAACGCCCGTGGCGCGGAAGCCCGCCGCGATGGCGCGGGCCTGCGCATCGCTCTGGCGCTGGGTCGGCAGGTTGCCGGTGGCGATGCCATGCAGGAAAATCTGATCGCGGGACAGCGGCATGCTCCATTTCAACGCGATCTTTTCATAATCCGGCGACAGCAGCGCCACTTCAAACGCGATCTCGGAGGCCTCGCCGGTGAGCGGCAAGGCGGCGAGACGCTGGGCGAAGAGTTCGGCGAAGACCGGTTGCAGACCGGAGGCACGCATCGCGTCCCAGACCTTGGGCAGGCGGAGCGAAACGATTTCGATGTCGTTTCGTGCCAGCGCGGTTTCGAAGCTTTGCAGCGCGTCGATCCGGTCCCAGATGCCGCCCGAGGCCGCCGGAAGATGTTCGGACCAGATGCCGAGCCAGCGGTTGGGCGAGAGCGCGCCGACGCGCGCCAGACGCTCGGCTGCGGTGGCACGGGCCTTCCAGCCGGAGGTGGCACGCAGGTCGGATTGCGCGAAGGCCAGCGGCAGGGACGAGGTCGGCAGCGGCTCACCGATGGCTTCCATCAGGCGGAAGGTGAGCGGCGTCGGATGATCCGGCACGGGCAGGGGCGGTTCGCCCTCGAACAGCTCGGGATCGAGAAAGCGCGCCAGAAGCGTGCCCTGATCCTCGCGAATGAGGCCCAGCGCCTCGCCGGTTTCCAGCGTCAGCGCCGCCGCACTCCAGTCGCCGCCGCGCGCGAGGCAGAAGATCCGGGCCTGAAGCGCGGGCGAGAGGCCGGGCGTGTGATTGAGCCGGGCGCAGGCGGCGTCTTCGGTGCCCAGAAGCAGCTTGGTGTCGAAGGCGCGGCGGAAAATCTCCGGCGTGGTGAGGCCCGCAAGCTCCATCAGCGCATCGGCCTCGTCCAGCAGCCCCTGTGCCAGAAGCGCGTCGATCCGGGCGAGGAACAGCCGCCCGTCGCGATCCGATTGCACCGGCGGGTCGAGTTCCGCGAGCACCAGCGTGTTCAGGAGCCGTCGCGAGGCGGGCAAAAGATCGGAGCGGGCGGAAATCGTGGTGATGCGCCGGGCGATGTCGGTGGCCGTGGACGCCCCCCAGAGGTTGCGCGGCAGGCCCGTCGTGGAGGCGGGCAGGAGCCCGGCGGCGTCCGGGTCGGGCGCATCGAGCGGGATCACCGTGACCTCTTCGGGCAGGGCGTTCTCGGAAATGTCGCTGGCCTCGGGGGCGGTGAGCGGGCGCGGGGTCTCGAGCGTGTCGGACAGCCAGTCGATGGCCGAGAGCGGTTTGTCGCCCGCAGCGGTCTGGGCCGCGAGGGGCAGGGCCGCGAGCAGCAGGGACAGCGTCAGGCCGGTTGTGACGCCGAACTGTCGGCGAGAGAGCGGCGAGGGCGCGCACATGGGCGAGGCGCCTATTTCAGCTCGAGCGTCACGGGGGCGCGTTGTTCGCTGCGCTCGGGCGACAAATCGCCGACATAGGCGAATCCGATGAAGCCGATGAGGCCGAGAAGGATGAGGACGGCCAGAAGCCGGAAAAGGAATTTGCGCAAAGTTCACTGCCTCCGTTGCGCCGGGACCCGCCGGTCGGACTGTTGTCGTCCGTGATTTTCCGCCGGTCCCGGGTTTTCTCGGTTTTATATATGGCATTTTTCGCAAGATCACGCCATTGAGGGGGCGAAATTTTCATCGGCGGGAAATTGCCGCCCATGTGAGGGCGACGAAGGGGTGAGTGCGTGACGGGGTTGAGAAAGACCGTGGCCCTTGTGGGCATGATGGGGGCGGGAAAGACGGCGGTGGGCAAGGTGCTTGCCACACGGCTTGGCGTGCCCTTTCTCGATTCGGATCAGGAGATCGAAAAAGCTGCCGACCGCAGCATCGCGGAGATTTTCACCCGCGATGGCGAGGCGTTCTTTCGGGCGCGAGAGACCGAGGTGATCGGGCGCCTGCTGGACACCGAGCGCGGTATCCTGTCGACCGGCGGCGGTGCGTTTCTCTCCGAGATCAACCGTGCGACGATCGCC
Source organism: Celeribacter ethanolicus (assembly GCF_002407265.1). NCBI lineage: Bacteria > Pseudomonadati > Pseudomonadota > Alphaproteobacteria > Rhodobacterales > Roseobacteraceae > Celeribacter > Celeribacter ethanolicus. Next base: position 794,550 of record NZ_CP022196.1, on the reverse strand, counting down.
GAGAAGGGCATCGCGGTCTGGCTCAAGGCCGATCTCGACCTGTTGTGGAGCCGGGTGAAACACAAGAACACGCGGCCGCTTCTGCGTACCGCGAATCCCTATGAGACCCTGCGCGAGCTGGTGGCGGCGCGCACGCCGTCTTACGAGATGGCGGGGATCGTGGTCGAATCCGAACCGGGCCTGTCGATCGAGGCCATGGCCGACAAGGTGATCGACGCGCTCAAGGCCCATGGTGGAATTCTGGAGGACAATCAATGAGCTACCAAACCGTTCACGTGCCTTTGGGGGATCGCGCCTATGATGTGCGGATCGGTGAGGGATTGGTGGCCGAGGCGGGGGCGCATATCGCGCCTCTGTTGGGCAAGAAGAAAAAGGTTTTCGTGCTGACCGACGAGACCGTCGCGGGGCTGCATCTTGAGGCCCTGCGTGCGGGGCTTGCGAGCGCGGGCATCGACATGGTGGCTCTGGCGCTTCCGGCGGGCGAGAGCACCAAGGGCTGGCCGCAGTTCACCCGCGCGGTGGAATGGCTTTTGGCCGAGAAATGCGAACGCCGCGACATCGTGGTGGCCTTTGGCGGCGGTGTGATCGGCGATCTGGCGGGGTTCGCCGCCTCGGTCCTGCGCCGGGGCGTGCGCTTCGTGCAGATCCCGACGACGCTTCTGGCGCAGGTCGACAGCTCTGTCGGTGGCAAGACCGGAATCAACGCGCCGCAGGGCAAGAACCTGATCGGCGCCTTCCATCAGCCCTCTCTGGTGCTCGCCGATATTGCCATCCTCGGCACGCTGACCGAACGTGATTTCCTCGCGGGCTACGGCGAGGTGCAGAAATACGGGCTTCTGGGCGACGAGGGCTTTTTCGAATGGCTGGAGGCGAACGGACCGAAACTGGCGGCGGGCGATCTGGGACTGCGGGCCGAGGCGGTGCGGCACTCGGTGCAGATGAAGGCCGATATTGTCGTGCGCGACGAGACGGAGCAGGGCGACCGGGCGTTGTTGAACCTCGGGCATACCTTCTGCCATGCGCTGGAAGCGGCGACGGGCTATTCCGACCGGCTTTTGCATGGCGAGGGCGTGGCCATCGGCTGCGCGCTGGCGTTCGAGCTGTCCGCGCGTCTCGGCCTGTGTTCGCAGGAAGCGCCGAGCCGGGTGCGCGAGCACCTCAAGGCCATGGGCATGAAATGCGATCTCAAGGACATCCCCGGCGATCTGCCCTCGGCGGAGGCGCTTGTCGATCTGATGGCGCAGGACAAGAAGGTGCTCGACGGTCAGCTTCGCTTCATCCTCGCGCGGGGCATCGGATCGGCCTTCGTGACAGCGGATGTGCCGCGTGAGGCGGTGCTCGCGGTGTTGCGCGACGGTCTCTGAAAACGACAAATAATCTTTGCCGTTTGAACCAGCCCCTATGGGAGGGGCTGGAAAAAAGGTTCATACTTCGAAAATAACTTGTCCCGACGTCTCGGGCGAATCCGATGCGGGTTCGAACATAGATTGATGAATTGTCACCCCTGAACACATGGGGAAAGGTTATGAATGGCATAGGTCGTTACCGGCGGAGATTTCAGGTGCCCACCGTTCTGGGAAGCCCTGTGATCGCGAAATTCATGGCGGCTGTGGCCATCATGGTGCTTCCGATCGCGATCGTGCGCTATATCGTGCTGGGTGAGTATATTCTGTCGGTCTACTATACCGTCATTGTCGCGCTGATTGCCGCCGATCTCTGGTGCTATCTGAAATGGCACAAGGTGCCGATCAATCCAACGGTGCTCCTGATTGCCGTCGAGTTCGGTGCGTTTGAGCTGATCGCGCATCATGGCGCTTCCGCGGCGTTCTGGCTGTTCCCGATCACCGTGGCGGGCTTTTTCTATTCCTCGCTGGGCGTGGCGCAGGTGATCGGTTCGATCATGACCCTGATTGGTGGTGTCCTGGTGTACCGTGCGACCGGGGATTTCTGGTTCGCCTTCCGTTTCGTGCTCGCGCTTGGCACCGTGATCGTGTTCCTGCGCTTCATGCTGAAGACCATGCGGCGGCTCGAGAACGAGCTGGGCGATGCGGTGGAGCGCGATGCGCTGACCGGGTGCCGCAACCGCCGCTCCTTCATGCGCCGCCTCGAAGAGGGCCGCTTCGGCGCCGGACCGGGCAGCCTGATGTTCATCGACATCGACCATTTCAAGCAGGTCAACGACAGCTATGGCCATGTGGTCGGCGATCAGGTGCTGTGCATGATGGTCGAGGGCATGAGCGAAGTGCTGCGGCAACAGGAATATCTCTATCGCATGGGAGGCGAGGAATTCGCCGTGCTGCTGCCCAATGTCCCGGTCGAACTGGCCGTGCGGGTGGGCGAGCGTCTGCGGCGCCATCTGGCGGAAAAGGAACTGCCGAAAGGCATCCGGCTGACCATTTCGGTCGGGGTCGAGAGCTATTCCACCCCGGACGAGATCGAACAGACGCTGAATCGTGCCGACGCCAACCTCTACCGGGCGAAACAGGCCGGGCGCAACACGGTGATGCACCCGGGCTCCGTCGGCGGCTGAACGGGGCTCAGCCGCGCACCACCAGAAGATCGCTCTGCGGATCGCGGATCTGCTCTTCGGTGAAACCGCCGAGCAGGCTGGGCGAGAGCGGCATGCGGCCATGGGCCCCCAGCGCGAAAAGATCGGCACCGCTCTGCGTCATAGCCGCGGCATGAGCGTCATGCACGCTGGCCGGGGTCACCTCGGGCTTCGGCAGGCCCGCAGGGATCGCGGCGCTGTCCCACCAGCCGTCGAGCCGGGCCCTGGCATCCTTGACGAAGGGGGCGAGCTGTTTCTCGCTGGCGTCTCGGGCAATCATGCCCTGATAGGGGACATGTACGGCGTGGAAGGTGGCGACCTTGGCCTTGGGCGCGAGGCTCAGCGCGGTGCGCCCGGCGGCGAGGCAGGAGGGCGACAGGTCGATGCCGCAGAGCACGGATGTGTACGGCCCGGTCACCGGCCCCTGCACGAGAAGCACCGGGCGATGCAGCGCACGCACCAGCCGTTCCATCGTGGTGCCGGAGAACATGTCCCAGAACGGGCGCGGTTTGTGCACGCCCAGCACCACCAGATCGACGTCGAGCGCCTCGGCCATCTCCGCGATGGTCAGCACCGGATCGCCGGTCTCGACCACGATTTCGGTGCTCTCGGGCGCATGTTCGGATTGCGCGACGGCACCGAGCACCTCCCCGGCAGTCTGGCGCATGCGGGCGACGACCGTGGCGGGCAGGTCCTCGTCGACGACATGCATGAGGATGATCTTGCCACCGTGTTCCTGTGCGAGTTGGACGGCGCGTTCCACGGCCCGGTCCGAACGGGACGACAGGTCGCTTGCGACGAGAATGCGGTTGATCATGATCTCCTCCTGATGTGTTGCGGACCCCGTCTCCTCTGCGGGGACCCTCTATATATAGGGTGGCCCCGGCAATTTTTGAGGGGAGGGAGGCGAGATGTCGCGGGACGGCGGCATCATGCAAAAGTGGGGGCAATCTGGCTTAACATCTCGAAAGCACTGCCTATATTAGGCGCATGAATCCAAAGCTTTCCCATTTGAGCGAAGATCAATTTCAGGATCTCCTGAGGCGATATTACGACCCTGAGAAACCCGAAACCGTCGCGCAGTTGATCTCCGCTTTTTCTCTTGATGTGATCCCGTCACGTTTTCATACCCTGTTGCCGCCGGTCATTCTGTCCGACACCTGCCCTTATTGCGAGGACATCCATCTGCAACGAAAGCCACGCACGCGTGCCGGCTATGGCGGGCAGGAGGCTTTTTGCCCGAATTGCGGGCATCGCGATGTGCCCTATTGTGCCTGTCCGAACTGTCGCGCCCGGGCTGCGGAGGCGCGACGACGACAGGAGCAGGCTCAGCGCGATCTGGTCCATAGCTGCTACTCCCTCGCTGAGTGGAGCGTTCCCGAGGTCGATGACTTGTCGTTGCATCTGCGCCTTTGGGCACGGGTGCTGTTTACACATGCGGTTTCAGAAGATCTGCGCCTGGCCTTGCCTTATGCGGCCAGACAATAGCCGTTGAGTCCGCTGTTGCGCCATGTAAACGATATGGTGCGTGCCTTGTTTCACGCCCGGGTGATCGCCCCCGATCCGGACAGTTCACTCTCGGCATTCGACTTCGGCGAGGGGACACCCGAGACGTTTTTCCCTGATCGGGTCGACTGGGCGTTTCTGCCGGGGCTGAGCGGTGGGGAGAAACTGGACTATGTGCGGAAATTGGACCTTTCTCTGGCGCAGGCCGTCGAACATGCGAGAGGAGACGCCGCGGCGCATGACGTGCTGCGGGGGCTCTGGCTGGAGATTGCCTGCCTCGAAGCGCAGGACTTTCTTGCAAAACGACTTGAGGAATATGGCTATCACGACGAAGGGGCCGGCACGAAAACAGTGTCTGTGCTCGAAGATCTCGTGACGCGTTTTTCCCTCGGGGAAGTGTGCCATGTGATCTACATTGCGACACGCAACGCCATGGATTACGCGCATCGGAAGGACCTCGGGCGCGGGCATGCCCTCAACCTTGTGCCGGGTAATCTTGAAATGACCGCCAATAAATATGAGGCGGAGGGGTGGCTCAAAGCCTATGGGCGCAATGCCAGATGTCCGCAATCGACCCTGAGCGCGTATTTTTTCGACAAGATGCTTGGGCTTGGCGAAGAATATTTTTCCATGCGCGCAGTGGATTGGGAGACCGACCGAGAGACGGGGGTGACGGAGGATGGCACGCCTGCCGGGAGGGGGACGTAACGAAAACACCCCGCGCGAGCGGGGTGTCGGTTCGATCTTGCTCCGAGAGGGCTCAGAACGGGATTTCGTCGTCGTCGAGCGAGGGGCGGGCGCCACCTTGCGAGCCACCCCCCGAGGAGCCACCGTAGCCGCCGCCGGAGGAGCCGCCATAGCCCGGATCGTCATAGCCACCGGACGGGCCCTGATCGTAACCGCCGCCGTAGCCGCCGCCACCGCCCATGCCGCCACCTTGACCGCCGCCGCCTTCGCCGCGACCGTCCAGAAGCGTCAGCTCGCCCCGATAGGGGCGCAGTACGACTTCGGTCGTGTAGCGGTCCTGACCCTGCTGGTCCTGCCATTTGCGGGTCTCCAACTGGCCCTCGATATAGACCTTGGAGCCTTTGCGCAGATATTGCTCGGCGATGCGGGCGAGCGGTTCGGAGAAGATCGCCACCGAATGCCATTCGGTGCGTTCGCGGCGCTCGCCGGTGTTGCGGTCTTTCCAGTTTTCCGAGGTGGCGATCCGCAGGTTGCAGACCTTGCCGCCGTTCTGGAAGGTGCGCACTTCCGGGTCGCGCCCGAGATTGCCCACGAGGATGACTTTGTTCACGGACCCGGCCATGCAACTTCTCCCTGAGATTCTAGAGTTGGTCCCCGTTACACCATTGCCGGGGGCAGAGGGGCAAGGGCTAAAATCCGCCTGTAACAGACACTCTGTTTGAAATGCACGGTTTTGTGGCTATAGTACGCGCGTTAGGGAAACGGTGGACGGATTTTACAAGATGGCGACGACGCGGGCGTGGTATGTGTCGGGGCAGGGATTTGCTCTGGCATTGGGTGTGGCGATCTGTGCTTTGCCGGAGGCCGTTTTCGCCGGCGATACGCTGTCGACCAGCAACCGCATGGCGCTGTTTGCTTCCCAGCTCGACGTGCTCGACGGGCGCGCGGCGGAACAATATTCCAACTCCGTGGCCTATCAGCCGGAACGCTTTGGCGCCGACGGTCAGACCCAGCGCTACACCGGTGCCTACAGGGGGCAGTATTTGCCGGTCGCCGAACAGATGGCGCGCAAGCATGGCGTGCCGACCGATCTGTTCCTGCGCCTCGTGCAGCAGGAAAGCGGCTGGAACCCGACGATCCAGTCGCCCAAAGGTGCGACGGGACTGGCGCAGCTCATGCCCGATACGGCGCGGCTTTTGGGCGTGAACATCAACGATCCGCATCAGAACCTCGAAGGCGGGGCGCGCTATCTGCGGATGATGTACAACCGCTTCGGCAACTGGCGTCTGGCGCTTGCGGCCTATAACGCGGGGCCCGAGGCGGTCGACAAATATGACGGTGTGCCGCCCTATCAGGAAACCATGAATTACGTGCGGATCATCTACGGGTCGTAAGCCCGTCGACCGGGGCCGGGAACCATTCGCCCGCCTCAGGGGTTATCCTTTCAACGCAACGCGGTGCGCCTGCATCGCCGTTTGAAAGGATAAGACACATGAAACGTACCGTTCTGTTTGCTCTTCTGACCTCCGCTTCCGTAACCGCGGGGCCGCTTCTGGCCGAACCGCTCGATATTTCCTCCGTCGAGGTCGAGGCCAATCTCGAAGCCGTCGATGCGAACGCGCTCGACCGCTGGCCGGCGATTGCCGAAGACCTGACGCTGGCGATCACCGCCGGTCTGAACGACCGGATGGAAGAGGGCGGCGATTATGACGTCCGGGTCGATGTGACCGAGATTTCCAATCTGGGCGCGACCTATCTGAGCGATGACGGCGAATTCAACCAACTCGAAGGCTGGGTCTATGTCGATGGCCCGGGTTCCGAGGAGCCGTTGAAGAAATTCCACGTCATGCTCAAGGCCGAGGAGCTTGAGGGCTTCAAACCGGTGAATGTCGCCATCGTGCCGCCGGACCGCGCCGCGTTCTACGACGCGCTGGTGATGGCCTTCGCCGATCAGGTGGTGACGGATGTCTCCGAGCTTCAGACCGAGTGGCTTGTGCCAGATCAGGCGGACGACAAGTCGTAAGCCTATACCATGAGGAGAGAAAGGCGGGGTGTTGGCCCCGCCTTTTTAAGTGTGGCGGGGAGGAGAGTTCGGTCTCTGGGTAATGAACGGAACGGACAGGGAAGATTGCAGAGAATGGCTGGCATGAGCCCAACACGCTACACGCTCTTTCGAGTTAAGGGGTGCGTACCAGCGACACAGAACTTGTCTGCTGGTGGGCGCCGTAAATGGTTTGCACGGCAATAATGCGGAACTGCAAGCTCCCTTTCCGAACCGAGAACTTGCCGCGCTCTACCAGCTGAACATCATAGCCTCGCGACGTCAGATACGAAAGTACGCGGGCAATTTGAAAGCCAGAAGATGAACACCCTATACCAAAGTGGTTCTTCTTTCCCTTACTTACAATCTCATTGTGGCGTGAAATATCAATGATCGTTGCACTCATTACAAATAGGGTGTCTTTTCCGAACGCGGCGGGAGAGCTGCCAAAAACCTTTTCATAACGGGCCGTTGTCGCGGAAGGGTTCGAGCTCGTGAAGCCCTGACGTGCCAGAGCTTCGGCTTGCACCAGCTTGCCCTGCAAAGCCCGCTCACATTGAGCCAGTAGAGTATCTTCCGTGGCATTTCGCAGCGGGATGCTCGCCAAGAAGGCTTCTCTACCCGCGTCAGCAGTTTCCTGAAATGGTGCTGTGCAAGCAGCAAGACTAAGCGCAGCACACAAGTAAATAGCTTTTTGAAACAATAAATTAATCCCTCTCATGGCACTCCGTGCCTGTACTATGCAATCTACAGCGTTAATGCACGACTGCCCAGCCGCAATTCGATACCCCAGAATAGTTGCACTTTCAAAGGGTCGCTTTGTCCGCAAAGCAGACCTTCCCACCCACACCAAAGGAGCACAACGCCTTCCCTTAAAAAAGATCACCGCGTTTGCCGGAAGTCCCTCGGCGACAGGCCGGTGTGCTTGTGGAACGCGCGGCTGAAATAGGCCGCAGAGTGAAAGCCGAGTTTTTCGGCAATGGATTTCACCGGCAGGTCGGTTTCGCGCAGCATCCGGCGGGCTTCGAAATGCAGCCGGTCGGCGAGGATTGTCGAAGCCGAGCGACCGCAGGCGATGTTGCAGGCGCGGGTCAGGTGCGTGGGGGTCACGCCGAGGGCTGCGGCGTAATGGCCGACCGAATGGCCTTCGCGCAGCTCGCTTTCCACAAGGGCTGTGAAGGCGGCGGCGAGGCGGCGGGAGGCGTCGGGGGCCATGTCATAATCGGGCATCACCGCCATCTGACGTTCGAGCCAGATAGCGATCATACCGGCCTGAAGTGCCATGGCGCGCTCGCGGCCCGCCTGATGGCCGTCGATCTCGCGTTGCAGGGCCTCGATCATGCCGGTGATCTCGTTTTGCTGATGCACCTCGCGAAAGCGCATGTGCAGCGGCTCCTCGGGCAGGCCGAGGGTGACATCGTCGGGCAGGTGGACGCGGTAGCCCATGACCTGACCGACGGGCTCGAAGCCGTACATGGTGCGGGTCGGCAGGAACAGAAGGTTGTGTGGGCCGAAGCCGCGGGTGACGCCGGAGACGGTGATCCGGCCCTGACCGCGGGTGAACCACAGAAGCGTCGGACTGCGGTGGCTGCGCATCGCCTGCATGCGCCATTTTTCCGCCGTCGAGAGCGTGTTCGAGCCACGCCCCAAAGGCAGCACGCGATAGGCAGGCTGGGCGGGAATCTCGGGAATGTCCGGCGCGCGCAGCTTGCGCTTTTTCGGGGTCTCGGGGAGCGGGGATGCATCCGTCGTGACTTGTTCTGTGACTTTGGACATCTGCCCCAGAGGTGGGGTTTGGAAAATTTTTCTCGAAAAGCTCTCGGGCATGGCGCAGGATCGTGTTCGGTTTGTACAACTGCGCCGACCCTAGCGCTGCGGGGCGGCCTGTCAAAGAAAATCTTGTGTTTTCAATGTGATATGTTTTTTCGATGAAGCGCCCGCTAGCGCTGCTCAGGGCAGCGATATCTTGTGGTAGGCTTTCATGCGCGCCCTAAACCATGTGCGCTGACGTTTGGCATATTGCCGGGTCGCCACGGTCGCCGCCTCTTTTGCCTGCGAAAGCGTCATTTCGCCCAAGAGATGCGCGATGAGTTCCGGCGCGCCGATGGCCTTGGCGGAGGGCAAAGCGGGGTCCCAGGAGGCGAGATTGGCCCGCGCCTCATCCAATGCGCCGTCGCGCAGCATGAGATCGAATCGCCGGGCGATCCGGGCGTTGAGCCAGTCGCGGTCGGCCTCCATCACGATGGGAAAACAGGCGGGCAAGGGCAGGGCGGGCGGCGGCGTGTCGGCCTGCCAGGCGGCAAGACCCCGGCCCGTGGCGCGCAGCACTTCCCAGGCGCGTTGCACCCGCATCGGGTTGAGCCGGTCGATCTTTTGCGCGGTTTCGGGGTCTTCGGCGTCCAATTCCGCCAGAATCCCGGCATGACCGCCCTCGTCGAACCGCCGGGCGTCGGCGCGTGCGCGGATCTCTGCCGGGGTTTCCGGGATCTCGACCAGCCCTTCGGTGAGTGCTGCAAAATAAAGCCCCGTTCCGCCGACGATGATCGGGCGCTCAGGACCGGACAGGTGGGGCGCGATGTCGCGCAGCCAGTGCCCGACGGAATATTGCGCGTCCCCGGCGACGTGACCATACAGCACATGCGGCGCGCGGGCCTCGTCCTCAATCGACGGTCGGGCGGTCAGAACGCGCCAGTTTTGAAACACCTGCAACGCATCGGCGTTGACGATGACGCCGCCCTGGGCCTCGGCGATCCGGAGTGCCAGCGCGGATTTTCCCGAGGCGGTTGGACCGGCGATCAACACCGGCTGGTCGGGCGATATGTCGAAGGGCAGGGTCATGCCTGCGCATGTTTCAGGGCACGATTGCGCTGTCAATGACACTTTGGCCTTGGAGCGGATGTAAGAGTTGTTATGTTATAACAAAATATTCTCATCGGACATGTAAGAGGTCAAAATGGAAACGGCTCTGGGTTTGTATGCCACAATAGCGACGTATCTCGTGGACAACCACGCAAGCGATTGGTGGGCCCCCTACCTTCTGGCCGTTGCCTTCGGTGTACCGTCCTATGCGGTCTCGGTGAGCCCGGAGGAGCGGCGGCCGCAACGCATTCTGGGGTGGCTCATCGGCGGGCCGCTCTTTGTGTCCGGAGGGACGCTCTGGTGTCTTGTCGAAACCGGAACAGAGTTGACGCAGGACGTCATGCTGTTTGGACTCGCGATGAACGCTTTGTTTCTCATGACGAACATGGTGATCTTGATACTGCGCACGGTGCCGCTTTTCGTTGCCGAGCCTGCGGTTCGGTATGCGTTTCGTGTGCAGCCCATCGGTTTCATCATTGTGGTGACATGGTCTCTGGCCATGCTCTCTGTCATCGCCATGTATCTTTCCATCTGAGCCAACCGGGAAGGATGCCGAGGGAAAAACGCGGCGATACAGCGAACTGCGCGAAAAACGTCCATTGAACCTGCCGGGGTTTTCGACCATTTTGGCGGCCATCAACCACATCAAAATACCGGGGACATCTGATGAGCGACGCAGCGCTTGAGGCGGGCCAAGTGCCTGAGGCTGGCCATCCTGCCACGAAATATAAACGTGTGCTTCTGAAAATCTCGGGCGAGGCGCTCATGGGCGATCAGGGCTTCGGCCTGCATCCGCCGACCGTCGAACGCATCGCGAAAGAGGTGAAATCGGTGCACGATCTCGGAGTCGAGATTTGCATGGTGATCGGCGGCGGCAACATCTTCCGCGGGCTTCAGGGCTCCGCACAGGGGATGGAACGGACCACGGCCGATTACATGGGCATGCTCGCCACCGTGATGAACGCGCTTGGTATGCAGGCGGCGCTCGAAGCGCTCGGCATCCACACCCGGGTGATTTCCGCGATCACCATGAACGAGGTGGCCGAGCCTTACATCCGTCGCCGCGCCGTGCGTCACCTCGAGAAGAAGCGGATCTGCATCTTCGCCGCGGGCACCGGCAACCCCTATTTCACCACCGACACGGCGGCGACGCTGCGCGCCAACGAGATGGCCTGTGAGGCGATCTTCATGGGCAAAAACGGGGTGGACGGGGTCTACGACAAGGATCCGAAGACCAACCCGGATGCGAAGCGCTACGATCACGTCAGCTATGACGAGGTGCTGCGCAAGAATCTCAAGGTGATGGACGCTTCGGCAATTGCGCTGGCACGCGACAACAAACTGCCGCTGATCGTCTTCCCGCTCGATGCGCCGGGCGGATTCCGGTCGATCCTGGCGGGCGAAGGCACCTATACATTGGTGAACTGATCCGGCTATAAGCACCGGCGACGCGCCTCTCTTCGGGGAGGCATTCGAGAGATAAGAAGGGGGAACACCCATGTCTGAAGAGTTCGAACTCGACACCGCCGATCTGGCGAAACGGATGGATGGCGCAATCTCCAACCTGCGCACCGAATTCGCCTCGTTGCGCACCGGGCGCGCCTCTGGCTCGATGCTGGAACCGATCATGGTCGAATCCTACGGCCAGATGACCCCGATCAACCAGGTCGGCACCGTCAACGTGCCGGAGCCGCGCATGGTGACGATCAACGTCTGGGACAAGTCGATGGTCAACAAGGTCGAAAAAGCGATCCGCGAGAGCGGCCTCGGGATCAACCCGCAGCTCAATGGCACGATCATCATGCTGCCGATCCCGGAGCTGAACGAGGAGCGTCGCCGCGAGCTGACCAAGGTCGCCGGCCAATATGCCGAACACGCCCGCGTCGCCGTGCGTAACGTGCGTCAGGACGGCATGCAGCAAATCAAGAAGAACAAGGACGGCATGTCCGACGACGACCAGAAATTCTGGGAATCCGAGGTGCAGGAGCTGACCGACAAGCATATCAAGCTGATCGACGAACATCTTGCCTCGAAGCAGGAAGAGATCATGCAGGTGTGATCCGGGCCGGGGCTGCGGCCCAGACGACCGATGCGCCGGACGACCGATGCGATTGCGAAGCGCCCCGCGCGGGCGCTTCCGCTGTAGAGTAGAGTGAGAGACGTGATGAGCGACCAGACGCCGCGAAACATGGGCGGGCCGAAACATGTCGCCGTCATCATGGACGGCAACGGTCGCTGGGCGCAGTCGCGCGGCAAACCGCGTCTCTTCGGGCACCATGCCGGCGCCAAACGCGTCAAGGAGATCGTCCGGGCCTGTCCCGATCTCGGCGTCGAGTACCTGACGATCTTTGCCTTTTCCACGGAGAACTGGAAACGCACCCAGACCGAGGTCTCGGGGTTGATGAGCCTGTTTCGCCGCTACATCCAGAACGAGATGCGGGGGCTTGTGGCCGAGGGCGTGCGGGTGCGCTTCATCGGGGACCGGCTCAGGCTCGACAAGAAACTCCAGGCGCTGATGGACGATCTCGAAGCGGTGACGAAAGACAACACCAAGGTGCATCTCACCATCGCGATCAATTACGGCGGGCGCGACGAGGTGGCGCGCGCGGTTCGGGCGCTGGCCTGTGAGGCATCCCGGGGCGAGCTGGACCCGGAAACCGTGGATGAGACGACGCTGACCCGCTATCTCGACACCCGCGTGCTGCCGGACCCGGATCTGGTCATCCGAACCTCCGGTGAGGCGCGGATCTCGAACTTCCTCCTGTGGCAATCGGCCTATTCCGAATACGAGTTCATCGACACGCTCTGGCCGGATTTCACCGCCGAGGTCTTTGCCCAATGCGTTTCGCGCTATGCGGGCCGGGATCGCCGGTTCGGGGGCGTGAAACCATGAGCGCGGCGCCCAAACCCGGCAAATGGCGCGATCTGGCGCCGCGGCTTCTGTCCGCCATTGCGATGGTCGCCGTGGGGCTTGGGGCGGTGCTGTCGGGGCATCTTGCCTTCACCGTGCTGGTGGTCGCCGTCGGGTTGGTCGGGCTTTGGGAACTTTGGCGCATGGCCCGGGTCAAGCAGGCGGCGGGGGGCTTCGGTCCCGGCGATCAGCCGATGCTTGCGCTCTATCTGGTCGTGCTGCTTCTGGGCTGTCTTGGACTCATTTCGCTTTCGGCCGAGGGCGGGCTGGCGCTTTTGCTCTATGCCATCGGGCTTGTGGTGGTGACCGACAGCCTTGGCTATCTCGTTGGCAAGACGCTGGGCGGGCCGAAATTCTGGCCGCGGATCAGTCCGAACAAGACCTGGTCGGGCATCCTAGGCGGCTGGATCGGGGCGATGATCTTTGCCTATTTCACCCATCCTTACATGCCCGAGGGTTTTGTGCGTCTGTGGTTCTTCGTCACCTCGGCCATGGTGCTGTCCTTCGCCTCGCAACTGGGCGATATGCTTGAAAGCGCGCTCAAGCGGCGCATGGGGGTCAAGGACAGCTCGCACATCATTCCCGGTCATGGCGGCGTGCTCGACCGGTTCGACGCGCTTCTGGCCGTGGGCGCGCTCTACGTCATTCTCGCGACGATTTTCGGCTGAGGCAGAGGCATGCGACGCATTTCCATTTTCGGGGCGACGGGCTCCATCGGGCAATCGACGATTGATCTGATCCGGCGCGACCGTGAGTCCTATGACGTGGTGGCGCTCACCGGCGGCGGCAATATCGCGCGTCTGGCGCAGGATGCCATAGATCTCGGGGCCAAGGTGGCCGTCACCGCCTATGAGGACCGGCTGTCGGAGTTGCGCGCGGCGCTCTCGGGGACGGGGATCGAGGCGGCGGCGGGGGACGCGGCGCTGATCGAGGCGGCGGACCGTGAGGTCGACTGGTTCATGTCGGCCATCGTCGGGGCGGCGGGGCTGGCCCCCGGTTTGCACGCGTTGCGTCACGGCAAAACATTGGCGCTGGCCAATAAGGAAAGCCTCGTGACCGCCGGGCCTCTGCTGATGGACACAGCGAAAGAGCAGGGCGCGCGCATCCTGCCGGTCGACAGCGAGCATTCGGCGGTGTTTCAGGGCCTCGTGGGTGAGAATCCGGCAGAGGTCGAACGCGTGATCATCACCGCCTCCGGCGGGCCGTTCCGCGACTGGTCTCTGGAACAGCTCAAGGGCGCGACTCTGGAACAGGCCTGCAAGCACCCGTCCTGGGACATGGGGCAGAGGATTACGATTGATTCCGCTTCGATGTTCAACAAGGCGCTCGAAATCATTGAGACCAAAGAATATTTTGGATTCTCTCCGGATCAGATCGAGGTTTTGGTGCATCCCGGTTCCTATGTGCATGCGCTGGTGGGGTTCCGCGACGGGGCGCTGATGGCGCATCTCGGCGCACCCGATATGCGCCACGCCATCGGTTATGCGCTGCATTGGCCGGAGCGGCGCGACCTGCCGGTGGAACGGCTCGATCTGGCGAAAGTGGGCCAGTTGCGCTTTGAGGCGCCCGATGAAATCCGCTTTCCGGCGCTCAGACTGGCGCGCGAGGTGATGGCGACGGGCGGCTTGGCGGGTGCGGTGTTCAATGCCGCGAAAGAGGCGGCTCTGGACCTTTTTATCGCCCGAAAGATCGGGTTTCCCGACATGGCGCGGCTTGTGGAGCGGGTGTTGACGGAAATGTCAGCCGGTGTGAGCCTTCGGGTTAACGCTCTGAGCTTGGAGACGATTTTAGAAGCCGATAAAGAGGCACGGGCACGGGTTTTCGACCTGAAAGCAGCCTGAGGGGATTGGAGACTATGGATTTGAGCAGCCTGTTGAACAGTCTGGGCGGGGGCGCTTTCACGCTGGTGTTCTTCATCGTCGCCCTGTCGATCATCGTAACGGTGCATGAATACGGCCATTACATCGTCGGGCGTTGGTGCGGCATCAAGGCGGATGTGTTCTCGCTGGGCTTCGGCAAACCGCTCTGGCAACGCACCGACAAACGCGGCACGGTCTGGCAGATCGCCTCGCTGCCCTTTGGCGGCTACGTGAAATTCGCAGGCGACGCCAATGCCGCCTCCGCCCCCGATGCTCATGCGGTCGAGGGGCTGAGCGCCGACGAGGCTCGCCACACCATGCCCGGCGCACCGTTGTGGGCGCGCACGCTCACCGTGGCGGCAGGGCCGGTGTTCAACTTCATCTTCTCTTTCCTCGTTTTCACCGCCTTCGTGCTGAGCATCGGCAAGGCCGCCGACACGCTTGTGATCGAAAAAGTGCAGCCGATGCCCACTGAGGTCGGGTTGCAATCCGGTGACGAAGTCCTCGCGATCGAAGGCATCAAAGTGCCCGCGCCGGAGGAAATGTCGGGCTTTCTTGACACGCTGCCGCGTGCGGTGCGGGTGTCCTACACCGTGCTGCGCGACGGGCAGGAGGTCACGGTCGAAGGGCCTTACCCCTATCCGGTGATCGTTGCGGGCATCTCCCCGAAATCGGCGGCGCGCGATGCCGGGCTGAAGGCGGGCGACGTGATCACGGCGCTCGACGGTCAGCCGGTCGAGACCTTCTGGGACCTTCAGGATTATGTCGGCAGCCATGACGGCGCGGCGATGACGCTCACGATCTGGCGTCCGACCGAGGCCGGGGGCGAGACATTCGAGACCACGCTGGAGCCGCGTCGCCGCGATGTTCCCGCCGAGGATGGCGGGTTCGAAACACGCTGGCTGATCGGCATCACCGGCGGCATGCTGTTCACCGTGGGCACCGAGCCGGTGGGGATTGGCGAGGCGATGTCGGCGGGGATCAGCGCGGTCTGGCAGATCATCACCATGTCGCTGTCGGGGCTGGGTCATATGATCACCGGGGCGATTTCGGCCTGCAACATCTCCGGCCCGGTGGGCATCGCCGAAGTGGTGTCGACCTCGGCCTCCGACGGGGCGAGCAGTTTCCTGTGGACCGTCGCCATGTTGTCGACTGCGATCGGTCTGATGAATCTCTTCCCGATTCCGGTGCTGGATGGCGGACATCTGGTGTTCTACGCCTATGAGGCGGTGCGCGGCAAACCTCTGCCGGACCGGGCTGTCGGCGTGATGATGACCATCGGCATGGTGGTGATCATGGGGTTCATGGTGCTGGGGCTGACCTCGGACCTGTTCTGCAAATGATCTGAACGGATCGCTGCCGTCTGTCTTCTGCGCCCGGATCAGATTTGATGCGGGCGCAAGTTTTTTCTGTCAAACGGCAAGGCGGTCCAAATCCTGCCACATTCGACGCGTAGAGCGGGCACAGACGGGACGCGTCTCAGCGCCCCTCTTCGGTGTCGGAATGATCCGCGCCATTCCGCGATCCGTCGAAACAGGTCCGCTGGAACAGGACCGCAAAGGAGGCACAGACATGACCGCAATCCGCGCAAGCTACCGCAGCCTCAGCCAACTTGCCGATCTCAACTGGGATCGTCTGCTCTACGCCGCGACCATTGTCGTCGCACTTGTGGCGGGATCGTTCTTCGGCCACCTGTTCCTCTGAGCCCCTGTCGGGGCTCTGAAACGGGCCGCCCGTCACAAACTGTGGCAAGGCGGCGGAACCACGCTGATTTTCCTCTGAAAACAAGATGAAGGGCTTTCGCTTTCGGCGAAGGCCTTTATGCTGTGGCGTGACCGGCGCGTTCCGTTTTGACAAGGGGCGGCAATCCCGGTACTCAGCTAGGGACTTGTGGGGAATTTCGAGAAAGCTGCCATGTTCGCATTCAATGATCGTCCGACCCGTGGGGCAACGCGTTTCGCGGCCCGCGCTTTTGCTCTGTCCTTCGCGGCTTTCGCTGTCACGTCCGTGTCTTACACGGCGTTTCCGACCCCGGCCGCGGCCCAGGCCTACCGATTCACCTCTGTGTCCGTCGAAGGCGCACAGCGGGTGTCGCCCGACACGATCCTGTCCTACGCGGGAATCGCCCGCGGTCAGGGCGTCTCAGCCGCCGAACTGAACGACGCCTATCAGAAGGTGCTGGCCTCCGGCCTGTTCGAGACCGTCGAATTCATCCCGCGCGGCAACACGCTCGTGATCAAGGTGGTGGAATTCCCCGTCGTCTCGGCCATCGCGATCGAGGGCAACAAGAAAGTGTCCGACGAGGCGCTGATGTCGGCGTTGCAGACGAAAGTCCGCGGGGTTTATTCGCCGGCGGTCGTCGAGGCCGATGCCGCCGCGCTCACCGGGGCCTATGAGGTCAAGGGCCAGCTCGTCGCAACGGTGACGCCGAAGATCATCCGCCGTCCGGAAAACCGCGTCGACGTGGTGTTCGAGGTGACAGAGGGCAAGGGGGTCGAGATCGAGCGTCTGAGCTTCGTCGGCAACCGCAGCTATTCCGACAACCGGTTGCGCCGGGTGCTCGAGACCAAGCAGGCCGGGCTGTTGCGTTTCATCGTGGGGCGCGACACCTATGCCGAAGAGCGGGTCGAGTTCGACAAGCGGGTGCTGACCGATTTCTACACTTCGCGCGGCTATGTCGATTTCCAGGTGCTCAACGTCGCCGCCGAATTCTCGCGCGAGCGCAACGCCTATTTCATGACCTTCAACGTGCGTGAGGGGCAGAAATACGAGTTCGGCAAGATTTCCGTCGCCTCCGAGATCGCGGAGGCAGATGGGGCCGAATTCCTCAAGGTCAACAAGATCCGTGAGGGACAGACCTATTCGCCGCTCGCCGTCGACAACACCATCGAACGGATGGAAACGCTGGCCACGGCGAAGGGAATCGACTTCCTGCGGGTCGAGCCGCGGGTGACACGCAACGACCGGGCGCAGACGCTCGACATCGAATTCGTGCTGGTGCGCGGGCCGCGGGTCTTCGTCGAACGCATCGACATCGAGGGCAATGCCACCACGCTCGACCGCGTGGTGCGGCAGAAATTCAAGACCGTCGAAGGCGACCCGTTCAACCCGCGCGAGATCCGCGACGCGGCGGAACGAATCCGCGCGCTCGGCTATTTCTCCAATGCCGATGTGAACACCCGTCAGGGCTCCGCCGAGGATCAGATGATCGTCGATGTGAACGTGACGGAAAAACCGACGGGCTCGTTCTCCTTCGGCGGCAACTACTCGGTTTCCGAGGGCGCCAACCTGATCGCCTCCTTCAGCGAGGCGAACTTCCTCGGGCGCGGGCAACGCCTGTCCTTCAACCTGACGACCGACATCAATGACGGCAGCCTGAGCTTCAACTTCGTCGAGCCGGCCTTCCTCGGGCGCGATGTGGCCTTCGGGCTGTCCGCCGGGATCGGGTCGTCGCAGCCGTCCTATGCGGAATATGTCACCCGCCGGGCCTATGTCTCGCCGCGCCTGACCTTCCCGGTGTCGGAAAACGGGGCGCTGACGGTCAATTACCGGGCCGAGGTGGCCGAGATCGTCGAGGACGAGGATTACACCGACGCGGGTTACACCTATCCGGTGCAGATCCAGAACGACATCGACGCCGGGCGCCTCACGACCCATTCCCTGGGCTATTCCTACAGCTACGACACCCGTCGCAGCGGGCTGAACCCGAATGCCGGGATGCTGTTCAAGTTCGGTCAGGATTTTGCCGGTCTGATCGGGGGCGACACGGATTACATCAAGACCTCCGCCGAACTGACCGGCGAGATGAAGGTCTGGCACGAAGAGGTGACACTGCGCGCGACCCTCGAAGGCGGGGTGATCGACGCCGATGGTGACAGCCGGATCACCGATCGCTACTTCAACTCGCCCTCGATCATCCGTGGCTTCGAGCCGGGCGGCATCGGGCCGCGCTCGTCCAACAACGACCTGCCGCTTGGCGGCAATTACTATGCCGTGGCACGTCTCGAGGCGAATTTCCCGCTCGGTCTGCCGGAGGAATACGGTCTCTCCGGCGGTCTGTTCTTCGACTACGGCTCGGTCTGGGGGCTGGATGACGCGACGGATATCATCGCGGGCTCCGACGATCTGAACTGGCGCTCCGTGGTGGGGGCCTCGATCTTCTGGACGACGCCGATGGGGCCGTTGCGCTTCAACTTCACCAAGGCGCTCGACAAGGAAGACTACGACAAGGAACAGAGCTTCGATCTGACCATTTCCTCGAGCTTCTGACGGAGGCTCTGGATGCGGCGTGCGGCGTTTCCGACCTTTGGCCTGTGTTTCGGCCTGAGCCTTGCCCTGTGTTTCGCGCCCTTGGCGGTGCGGGCGCAGGACACGGGCGCGACCGTGCCGCCGGAAACGGAGAAGGTCAGGACCAAGCTGGTCTTTCCGGTGCTGGTGTTCGATCGGGACCGGGTGATCGCCTCGAGCGCGGCCGGTGCGGCTCTGGAGGCCCGCGGCGAGGCGGCGCGCAACGCGCTTCTTGAGGAGAACAAGCGGATCTATGACGAACTCGAGGCCGAAGAGCAGGCTCTGGCCGACATTCGTGACAGCCTGAGCGAGGCGGAATTCCGCGCCCGGGCCCAGGCCTTCGACGAAAAGGTCGTGGCGATCCGGGCCGAACAGGATCAGAAAGCGCAAGCGATCCAGACGCAATATGACGACGGGCTCGCGGGGCTCGAAGAGGAGATGAACAAGGCCTTGACCGGTCTTGCGCGCGATTTCGGCGCGGTTCTGGTGTTCGAGCGCGGGCAGGTCTACCTGATGAGCGGAGCCATAGATGTCTCGGGGCTTCTGATTGAGCGGCTCGATGCGGAGGAGGCAGAGACACCGGCGGACGCGCCTGCGGCATCGGAGCCGGACTGAGGGCGCTTGTCAGCCCCTGCCGCGATTGTTACAGCATTGTGGGAAAATGCCATCCCGCCCGCTCAAGGGCCGCGTGCGGGCCGGACCGGGGACGGGTCCGAGGCGTGAAGATGGCCCAGACAAAAGACGGCCCAGAGCCAAGCCGGGGACAAGACATGACCGAGACCACCAAACCGACCACAGCTGACATTGACCTGATCCAGCGCATTCTGCCGCATCGTTATCCGTTTCTGCTTGTGGACCGCGTGGTGGACATCGTCTGTCCGGAAAGCTGCACCGGCATCAAGAACGTGACCTATAACGAGCCGCATTTTCAGGGCCATTTCCCCGGCGAACCGGTGATGCCCGGCGTGACGATTGTCGAAGCCATGGCGCAAACTGCGGCGGTGATGGTCGGCGTCCATATGGATTTGGCCGACAAGGTGTTCAACGTCTATTTCATGAACATCGACGGCGTGAAATTCCGCCGCAAAGTGGTTCCCGGCGATCAGCTCAAGATGCATGTCACGGTGAAACGCGGCGGCGGCAAGGTCTGGAAATTCGACGGCCGCGCCGAGGTCGACGGCGAACTGGCCTGTCAGGCCGAGTTCACCGCGATGATGGACCTGACGCCGAAATCCTGAGGGCAAGACGATGAGCATGATCGACCCGAGCGCCAAAATTCACCCGTCTTCGGTGATCGAAGAGGGCGCCGTCATCGGCGCGGGTTGCGAGATCGGCCCGTTCTGCCTTGTCGGCCCGAAGGTGCGGCTTTCTGACCGGGTCACGCTCAAATCCCATGTCGTCGTCACCGGCGACACCGAGATCGGCGAGGACACCACGGTGTTTCAATTCGCCTCCATCGGAGAGATCCCGCAGGATCTCAAGTTCAAGGGCGAAGAGACGAAACTCGTCATCGGCAAGCGCAACCGCATCCGCGAATATGTGACGATGAACACCGGCACCGAGGGCGGTGGCGGTGTGACGCGCGTCGGCGATGACGGGTTGTTCATGTCGTCCTGCCACGTGGCCCATGACGCGCAGATCGGGGATCGGGTGATCCTTGTGAACTCCGTGGCGGTCGCCGGACATTGCCATATCGAGGACGACGTGATCATCGGCGGGCTGTCGGGCATTCACCAATGGGTGCGGATCGGGCAGGGTGCCATTGTCGGGGCGCTTTCCATGGTCACCTCCGACGTGCTGCCGCATGCGCTGGTGCAGGGGCCGCGCGCCGAGTTGGATGGGCTGAACCTCGTGGGTCTCAAACGCAAAGGCGTTGATCGGGACGACATCAACCAGCTCCGCGCCGCCTTCCAGATGCTCAAACAGGGCGAAGGCTCGTTCAAGGACCGCGCCCAGCGTCTGACGGAAGATTTCGACAGCGATTACGTCGCGCGCATGGTGGCCTTCGTCATGGGCGAGAGCGACCGTGGTTTCCTGACCCCGAAGTGAGGCCCGCGATGACCCGAACCGCGATCATCGCCGGATCGGGCGCGCTGCCCCGGCTTTTGGCCGAGGCGCTGAATGAGCCCGTTTATGTCACGCTTGACGAGACGGCGGTGCCGGAGGGGATCGACCATGTCACCGCGCGGATCGAGAAGCTCGGCAAGCTCTTCAAGGAACTGAAATCCCACGACGTCGGCGCGGTGGTCTTTGCGGGCGCGATGGCGCGGCCCAAGATCAATCCGATGAAACTGGATCACCACGCCTTTCGCCTCGCCCGCAAACTCGGCAAGGGCGATGATGCGCTGCTGCGCGAGGTTCTGGCGCTGTTCGAGGATCAGGGCTTTCTGATCCGCGCCGCCACCGAAATCCGTCCCGATCTTTTGCTTGCGCCCGACACGCTTTGGGGCCGCAAACCGTCGCGCGAAGACCTCGATGACGCTGCACGCGCGCAGGAGGTGCTCGACGCGCTGTCGCCGCTGGATGTCGGGCAGGGCGCGGTCTGTGCCGGAGGTCAGATGCTGGGGATCGAGACGGTTCAGGGCACCGATGCGATGCTGTCCTTCGTGGGCGCGACGCCGGAGCGGTTGCGCCGGGCCAGGGGCGTTTTCGTCAAGGCGCCGAAACGTGGGCAGGACCTGCGCATCGACATGCCGACCATCGGTATCGAGACGGTGGAAAAGCTGATCTCCGCCGGGATTGGCGGCATTGTGGTGCCTGCGGGGGGCGTGATTGTCCTGGAACAGGAACGGGTCAAAGCGCGGATCAAGGAGGCGGGGCTGTTCCTGAAGGCGCAATGACCGAGAAAGCGGTGAAGGTGTTCGTGATCGCGGGCGAGGCCTCGGGCGACAAGCTGGGGGCGGCCGCCATGGCGGGCCTGAAATCTCTCGCAGAGGTCGAGTTTCGCGGCGTCGGCGGCATGCGCATGGCGGAGGAGGGGCTTACGAGCCAGTTTCCGATGTCCGAGCTGTCGCTCATGGGCATTGCCGAGATCCTGCCGAAATATTTCCACTTGAAACGCCGCATCCGCGAGGTGGCGCGGGCCATTCTCGACTGGCAGCCCGATGTGGTGCTGACCATCGACAGCCCGGATTTCTGCCTGCGCGTCGCCGACCTTGTGAAGGCCGAAAGCGACATCCGGATTTGCCATTACGTGGCGCCCACCGTTTGGGCCTGGCGGCCCGAACGCGCCGCGAAGATGGCGAAACGCGTGGATCAGGTGCTGGCGCTGTTTCCGTTCGAGCCGCCCTATTTTGAGAAAGAGGGCCTCCGGTGCGATTTCGTCGGGCACCCGGTGGCGACCGAGGATGTGGCGAGCTTCGACGCGGTGATGACCTTGCGCGCCACCTGTAATCTGATCGACAAGCCCGTCGTTTTGATCCTGCCCGGCTCGCGCAAAGGCGAGATCAGCCGTCTTGCGCCGATTTTTGGCGAGACTTTGGGGCATTTCGCCAAGACCCACCCGGAGGCAGGCTATTGGCTGGCGGTGGCGCCGGGGCTTGAGGATCATGTGCGCGCCGCGATCAAGGATTGGCCTGTCGAGGTCGAGCTGTTCACCGACCCGGTAAGCAAATCCGTGGCCTTCCGGGGTGCCGATGTGGCGCTGGCAGCCTCGGGGACGGTGTCTCTGGAACTGGCGGCCAATGACACGGCAATGGTGATCGCCTACCGGATGAACTGGCTGACCGAACAAATCGTCAAGCGCAAGCTCTTGGTCGACACGGTGACCTTGGTCAATCTGGTGTCCGAGAGCCGCGTGGTGCCGGAATTCCTTGGCCCCGACTGTATCCCGCAGAAGATCGCGGCGAGCCTGTCGCATGTGGTCAACACTCAGGGGCACGAGCAGCGCGCGGCCATGAATCTGACCATGGAACGGCTCGGGCGTGGCGATGAGGCTCCGGGGCTTCGGGCGGCGCGCGCCGTCTTGGACGGAATCTCCGAGGCGCGGGCCGTGGCCTGAGTATTTTCACAGCAAAGGAAACGCAGGGACACGTCAGGCGGCGTCGCGCCAGCGTTCCAGATGCGGGATGTGGCGTGTTTTGAGCCAGGCGAGCAGGGCCAATGTGCCATGGTCGCGCAGTTTCCCGGAACAGAGTGTCTGCATGTCCTGCGCGGTCATGTCGGGATCGACGAATGCACCGTCGAGATAGCAGAACGAGCAGAAATGATCGGACCGGGTTCCGTCGGCATTGCGCCCGCCGCCCAAGGGATCCTGGGACAAAGGCATGCCGCAGCTTTGGCAGAATTTCATAGGCGAAGTCATGGCGCAGCCCTCCATTGCAACCATGAGGAGAAGGCTAAGGCGACTCATCGCGGCGATTCTTTGCGCTCGGTCAATTCGAGGCGTAGTGTGATCGCCGGAGGTGTGCGATGGGTCGAGCCGTTTTCTGTGTTGCTTTGATGTTTTGCGTCCTGTCGGCGCAGGCCGATGACCTGACGGTCGGGGATTTGGTCGCGGAGACCGCCCGTGGGGCGGAGATTTATGCCGAGAAATGTGCGCGATGTCATGGCGGGACGATAGAAATGGTCCTAGCGCCCGAGGACGCGTCGCGAATCGCAGCGTTTCTTGCCTCGCACAAGACCCGTTTCGATCAGGACCGAACAGATCGGGACAACGCCGATCTTGCGGCCTATCTGGTGAGTCTGTCTCCCACTCAGCGCAACTGATCAGTTGATCTGGTCTTCGATCTCTTTGGTGCGTGCGCGGGTCAGCTCGACCCGGCACGACCGGATTGCGATCCCCGTGCCGGAGCCGCCGCCAAAGCCCGCGCCGACAGAGTCGCATTGCGCGTCGCGGTAGGTTTGCCACGCGGTTTGCGAGGCCTCCAGAGCGGGCAGGGCAACTTCGCGCCCGGTGATCTCATCGAGCTCCTGCGCGGAGCTGCGGGCAAAGCCCAGCATGATCTCCATCGCCGCGTTCGCCTTTTCCTCGGTCTCGGCCACACAATCGGCGATCTCGACCTGCGACCCGAGGCCGATAGAGCATTCCGTCGACGGATCGGCGAAAGCCGCCACCGGCAGGAGGGCGATCAAAGCGAGGCGTTTCATCTCAGCGTCCTTTCCAGATCCAGCCGCCGCCATAGATGCGCGGGCTTTCCGGATCGTAGAACACACAGGCCTGCCCTGGCGAGACGCCTTCTTCGGCGGTCGCGAGTTCGACCTCCGCTTCGGTCTCCGAGATCGGGCGGACGATGGCCTCGCGCGGCGGGCGGGTCGAGCGCACCTTGACGTCGAGCACCCATTCCTTGCGAGACATGAAGGGCTCATCGCCCAGCCAGTTGATCTCCCGCACCGGGATCGTCCGGGTCGCCAGCATGTCTTTCGGGCCGACAACCACCTGCCGGTTGTCGACATCGAGTTTCACCACATAAAGCGGATCGGCCAGCCCACCGATGCCAAGCCCGCGGCGCTGGCCGATCGTATAGTGAATGACGCCCTTGTGGGTGCCCAGCACATTGCCGTTTTGGTCGACGATCTCGCCGGGTTCGGCGGCGCCGGGGCGCAGTTTCTCGATCACCTGCGCATAGTTGCCATTCGGCACGAAACAGATGTCCTGACTGTCGGGCTTATCGGCAACGGAAAGCCCGTATTTCGCCGCCAGCGCCCGCGTCGCATCCTTCGACGGCAAATGACCCAGAGGGAAGCGCAGATAGGAGAGTTGCTCCGGCGTGGTCGAGAACAGGAAATAGCTCTGATCGCGGTTCGGATCGGCGGCGGAGTGCAACTCCGGCCCGTTCTCGCCCATCACGCGTTGGATATAATGCCCGGTCGCCATGCAATCGGCATCGAGATCCTTCGCGGTGTTCAACAGATCCTTGAACTTCACGCGTTCGTTGCAGCGGATGCAGGGCACGGGGGTGGCCCCCGCCAGATAGCTGTCGGCAAACTCGTCGATCACGGCATCCTGAAAGATGTTCTCGTAATCGAGCACATAATGCGGGAAGCCCATCTCCTCGGCGACGCGCCGCGCGTCATGAATGTCACGCCCCGCGCAACAGGCGCCTTTCTTGGCCAGAGCCGCGCCGTGGTCATAGAGCTGCAAAGTCACGCCGACCACGTCATAGCCTTCTTCGGCCAGTTGCGCCGCCACGACGGACGAGTCGACGCCGCCCGACATGGCCACGACCACGCGGGTGTCCTTGGGGGGCTTGGCAAAGCCCAAAGAGTTCAGCGGGTGTGCGCCGTCGTCAAACATGAACAAATCCTTTCGGGAACTGCTCCGCTATATAAGAAAATTCGAGCTATTCTCAAGTCCCGGCTTCACCCCCCATTAAGAGGATTGCGGCACAAAGGCTGTGCAATTCAAGATGAGGGTGAGCGTTATGTATCTCAAGAAAGTCGATGGCCCCCGTGCGGTGACCCTTCCCGATGGGTCGATCATGACCCGTGCCGATCTGCCGCCGAAGGACACCCGCCGCTGGGTCGCCTCGCGCAAGGCGGCCGTGGTGAAGGGGGTGGTCTTCGGCTTGATTCCCGTCACCGAGGCGCTGAAAATGTATGGATTGTCCGAAGAAGAGTTCAATTCGTGGAAAAATGCCATCACGGAGCACGGCGAAGCGGCGCTGAAAGCCACCTCTGTGCAGAAATATAGACAACCTTGAGTTGAAATCCGAAAAAGGTTAAATCTGGTAACGTGTAGTTAACCATTTTTAGCCATCTTCCTAACAAGCGAACGCAACAAGAACGTCATTGGAAGAAAAACGGAGAGCCAAGGTTATGCGTATTTTGCTGGTCGAAGACGATCCCACCACCTCGAAAAGCATCGAATTGATGCTGTCGCACGCCAACCTCAACGTCTACACGACGGACCTTGGCGAAGAGGGGATCGATCTCGCGAAACTTTATGATTACGATTTGATCCTTCTCGATCTCGGGCTGCCCGACATGAACGGCCATGAGGTGCTGCGGCAATTGCGCCTCGCGCGCGTCGACACGCCGATCCTGATCCTGTCGGGGGCCGACGATACCGAAAACAAGATCAAGGGCTTCGGCTTCGGCGCCGACGATTACCTGACAAAGCCGTTTCACCGCGAGGAACTGGTCGCCCGCATTCACGCCATCATCCGCCGCTCGAAAGGCCATTCGCAATCGGTGATCCGCACCGGCAAGATCGAGGTCAATCTCGATGCGAAAACCGTCTCCGTCGGCGGCAAGCCGGTGCATCTGACCGGCAAGGAATATCAGATGCTCGAACTCTTGTCGCTGCGCAAGGGGACGACGCTGACCAAGGAAATGTTCCTCAACCATCTCTATGGCGGCATGGACGAGCCCGAGCTCAAGATCATCGACGTGTTCATCTGCAAGCTGCGCAAGAAACTCGCCAACGCCACCGACGGTGCGAATTACATCGAGACCGTCTGGGGCCGTGGCTATGTGCTGCGCGATCCGGAACCTGGTAGCAGCCATGGCGACGAACAGATGGCGATCGGGGCCTGACGCCATCGGGCGAGATATTTGTACCCGGCGGTATCTGCGCCGCCGGTCCCGTAACCCGTCGAGACGTTTTCTCACCTCCGTGGATATCATACTGGACCTCCCCGCGCCCCTCTCCTAAATCAGAGAGAGGCATCTGCGGGGAGGTATTTTCATGGCTGACGATCTGACACAGGAAAAATCTGTTGCGACAAAAGCCACCTCTGCGCTGAGCGTGGAGGAGGCGCGTGCGGAGCTTGCGCGGCTCGCGGATCTTTTGGCCGGGGCCAACACGGCCTATCACGCGGACGATGCGCCGGTGATGTCGGATGCCGATTACGATGCGCTCAAGCGCCGAAATGCCGAAATTGAAGCACGTTTTCCCGATCTGAAACGCGACGACAGCCCGACCGAGCAGGTCGGTGCGGCCCCGTCCGAGGGCTTTGGCAAGATCACCCATGCCGTGCGAATGATGTCGCTCGCGAATGCCTTCGACGACGAGGATGTGGCGGAATTCGACCGTTCCGTGCGCAAATATCTCGGCGCTCCGGGCGAGATCGCCTATACCGCCGAGCCGAAAATCGACGGGCTGTCGCTTTCTTTGCGCTACGAGCAGGGCAAACTCGTCTCGGCCGCCACCCGCGGCGATGGCGAGGTCGGTGAGAATGTCACCGACAATGCCCGCACCATTGCCGACATTCCGCAGGAGCTGACCGGTGCGCCCGAGATTCTCGAAGTGCGTGGCGAGGTCTACATGTCGCATGCCGATTTCGAGGCGCTGAACGCTCGCCATGCCGAGCGCGGCGGCAAGACCTTCGCAAATCCGCGCAACGCTGCCGCCGGGTCCCTGCGCCAGCTCGATGCCGAGATCACCCGTGCGCGGCCTCTGAAATTCTTCGCCTATGCCTGGGGGGAACATTCCGAGCCGTTAGCCGATACTCAGATGGGCGCGATTCACCGCCTCACCGAACTGGGATTTCAGACCAACCCGTTGACCAAGCGCTTCACCGACATCTCAGAGTTGATCGCACATTATCATGAGATCGAGACGCAGCGCGCCACGCTCGGCTATGACATCGACGGGGTGGTCTACAAGGTCGACCGGCTAGACCTGCAACACCGTCTCGGGTTTCGCTCCACCACGCCGCGTTGGGCGATTGCGCATAAATTCCCGGCGGAACTCGCCTGGACCCGGTTGGAGGCCATCGACATTCAGGTCGGTCGCACCGGGGCGCTGTCTCCGGTGGCGCGTCTGACCCCGGTGACCGTCGGCGGTGTCGTCGTCTCGAATGCCACGCTGCACAATGAGGATTACATCAAGGGTCTCGATAGCAAGGGCGAAGAAATCCGCGGCGGCAAGGACATTCGCGTCGGCGATTGGGTGCAGGTCTACCGCGCCGGTGACGTGATCCCCAAGGTCGCCGACGTCGATCTTGCCCGACGCAAGTCCGACGCGTTGCCATACGCTTTTCCGACAACCTGTCCTGAGTGTGGGTCGGATGCGATCCGCGAAGAGGGCGACGCGGTGCGGCGCTGTACCGGCGGGTTGATCTGTCCCGCGCAAGCTGTTGAAAAGCTGAAACATCTCGTCTCGCGCGGTGCGTTCGACATCGAGGGTCTGGGCGCGAAACAGGTGGAGCAGTTCTATAAGGACGGTTGGGTGAAAGAACCCGCCGACATCTTTGAACTCAAAGCGAAATTCGGCCCTGGAAACCTGTCGCAACTGAAGAACCGAGAAGGTTGGGGCGAGAAATCCGCCCTCAACCTCTTCGACGCCATCGACACCCGCCGCGACATTCCGCTCGCCAGGCTGATCTTCGGCCTGGGCATCCGGCACGTTGGGGAAAGTTCTGCAAATCTGCTTGCAACCCATTATGGCACCTGGGAAAACTTCGAGAGTGCGATGAAAACCGCAACCGTGGGCACGGGGCCGGAATGGGACGATCTCCTGTCCATCGACGGCGTGGGCGAGGTCATGGCGACTTCGGTGATCACCACGTTCCATCAGGAGGCCGAACGTGCCTCCATCGACCGTCTGGTCGCGCATCTCCGGCCCATCGAGGCGGAAAAACCGCAAAATGACAGTCCGGTCAGTGGCAAGACCGTGGTCTTCACCGGAACGCTCGAAAAGATGACCCGGGCAGAGGCCAAGGCCCGCGCCGAGGCGCTTGGCGCGAAAGTCTCAGGCTCGGTCTCGGCAAAAACCGATTTGGTCGTGGCCGGTCCGGGGGCTGGCTCGAAAGAGAAAAAAGCCCGCGAATTGGGCATTGAACTGCTGGACGAAGACGGCTGGCTCGCTTTGATCGGGGACGCATGAATTCAGGTCGGCCAGATATCCTGTTTCCGCTGTTCGCGGGCCTCGAAACCCTCGCGGGTGTCGGACCTAAAACCGCGAAGCTCTTGCCCGCGCTCGGGATTGAGCGGCCTCGTGATTTGCTGTTCACCCTGCCGAATGCGGTGGTGGACCGGAGGCGGCGCGACAGTCTGCGCGAGGTCGCGCCGGGGGAGATTGCCACGGTCGAAGTCACCGTGCTGCGCCACCAGCCGCCGAGCCGCAAGGGGCTGCCGTACCGGGTGACCGTCGAGGACCGCGAACTGGCGTTTCAGGTGGTGTTCTTTCGCGGTGCGCCGAAATGGATCGAGGCGCAATTGCCGGTGGGCGAACGGCGGCTGATCTCCGGCAAGGTCGAGATGTATGACGGCCAGTTCCAGATGCCGCATCCCGATCACATCCTGTCGCCCGAGGAGGCGGGAGAATTGCCGGGGTTCGAACCGGTCTATCCGCTGACGGCGGGCGTGACGCAGAAAACCATGGCCAAAGCCAGTGCGGCGGCGCTTGAGCGGGTGCCGGAGTTGGCGGAATGGATCGACCCGGCGCTGAAGGCGCGCGAAGGTTGGCCGGATTTCGACGTGGCCCTGGATCAGGCGCACCGGCCCTTGTCTCAAAGCGAAGTGTCGCCCACGAGTGCAGCGCGGCAACGCTTGGCCTATGACGAATTGTTTGCCCATCAGGTGACGCTGGCTCTGGCCCGGGCGCAGGTGCGGCGCGGCAAGGGACGGGCGAATGAGGGCAATGGCGCGCTGCGGGGCAAGGTCCTGGCCGCGCTGCCGTATCGGCCGACCAGGGCGCAGGCCCGCGCGATGGAGGAGATCGCCGCCGATATGGCGACGCCTTTGCGAATGAACCGGCTGTTGATGGGCGATGTCGGGTCGGGCAAGACGCTTGTGGCGCTGATGGCTCTGCTGGTCGCGGTCGAGGCAGGCGGGCAGGGTGTCATGATGGCTCCCACGGAAATCCTTGCGCGTCAGCACCTTGAAGGTTTGCGCCCGATGGCGGAGGCGGCAGGCGTGGTGCTGGAGCTTTTGACCGGGCGGGACAAGGGGCGCGCACGCGAGGACAAGCTCGCGGCCCTCAAACGTGGCGATATTCACGTTCTGGTCGGCACCCATGCGGTGTTTCAGGAGGATGTGGCGTTTCACGATCTGCGGCTGTCGATCATCGACGAGCAGCACCGGTTCGGGGTGGCGCAACGTTTGGCGCTGGCGCAAAAAGGCCAGGCTGTGGATGTGTTGGTGATGACCGCGACGCCGATCCCGCGTTCGCTCTCACTGGCGCAATATGGCGATATGGATGTTTCGGTGCTGGACGAAAAACCGCCCGGACGAACACCGGTCAAGACCGCGCTGAGTTCCATCGAACGGATGGACGAGGTGGTCGCGCATCTGAGAGGAGCGATTGCGCAGGGACGGCAGGCCTATTGGGTCTGCCCGCTGGTCGAGGAAAGCGAAGTGGTCGACATGATGGCCGCCGAAGAGCGGTTCAAGACGCTCCGCTCCGCTTTCGGGGAGGGTCAGGTCGGCTTGGTCCACGGTCAGATGGCCGCCGAGGATAAGGACCGGACCATGGCGGAGTTCGCCGCTGGACGGCTGTCGGTTCTGGTGGCGACGACGGTGATCGAGGTGGGGGTGAACGTGCCCAACGCGTCAATCATGGTCATTGAGCGCGCGGAAGCTTTCGGTCTGGCGCAGTTGCATCAGTTGCGTGGACGGGTCGGGCGGGGCGATGTCGCCTCGACCTGTCTTCTGATGTACAAACCTCCGCTGACCGAGACCGGGCGTCGGCGGCTGGAGATCCTGCGCGAGACGGAGGACGGGTTTCGGATTGCTGAGGAAGACCTTGCCATGCGGGGTGCGGGCGATGTTCTGGGCACGGCGCAATCCGGGCTGCCACGGTTTCGCGTGGCGGATCTGGAGCGGCAATCGGCGCTGATGGCGTTGGCGCAATCGGATGCACGCAAGCTTTTACATGACGATCCGAAGCTCCAGACTGAGCGCGGGGCGGCAGTACGTGTGCTTTTGTGGCTCATGGGGAAGGACGAAGCGATTCGTTTGATTTCAGTGGGTTAGTTGGAACTCGCATCGCGTAATTCCATTTTGTTCGCGAATGTTCTCAAAAAGTTCTTTACAGACCTCGGGCGATATGAGAACAAATTGGCAACAAGTCATTAACCATGATGCCGAGGATGCCATGATCAACGACCTGAAATCCGTAGTCGCCCGTTCGCAAGCCACGCTGTTCGAAGATATGCTCGGAGCGGTTGCTTTGCTCGTCATCCTCATGGGAGGCTTGTCCCTGCCGGCTCTGCTCTGATCTCGCCTGATTGAGACACGATATTCCTATTCTGCCTGAGATCTGACCCCGACCCGCACTCCGGCTTTCTGCTGACATTCACCTGTTCCCGTCAGCGGTGGGCCTCATCCCACCGACCGCCGTGCGGAGCTCAGATCCGACTGCCGCCGCCTTCGCCCCGAAGTGCGGCGGTTTCTTTTGTTCAGAACGTGTAAGCAAGGCGCAGCCCGCCCCAATGCTGCCCATCCGCGAAGATCGGCGCGGAGACATCCTTCATCATGACGAATTTTCCGGCCCCCATGTCGCGGCGATAGACCTGCAACAGAAAGGGTTCGGTGTTACGACCGGCCTTGAGCCCGACGCGGTCATCGAAGATGCGTCGGTTGCGGGCATTGGCAGCGTTCCAGGCCGTGTCCTTGCTCTGCGGCTGTGAGAATTTGCGGTTGTGCGTCGGCAGATAGCCGTTCGGGTCGATCGCCGCGCAGAACACGACCTTTGGGTCGATCGACAGCATGGCTTCCTGAATCTCTGGCAGAACCTCGTCGGTGAATTGAGTGAACCGCGCCATATGCTGCGCCGGGTTGGTGCCCGCAAGTGGCACATAGCTCCGGTCGAACAGATCGGCACGCGAAATTCGGCCGGAGGCGAGGGCGCCGGTGAACAGGGCGGAGATCTCTGCTGCGGCCTGCCGCGTCTTGTTGATGAAGAACAGATCCTCGCTCGCGCCGCCGAGGGCCACGGCGGTCTGGAAGATGGTTTCCGAACTGTCGACCAGCTTTTCGACACGCGTGTTGGCGATATGGATACCCTCCGCCGTATCGCGCGCGATGGTGCCGATCGTGTCGAAGGCGGGGTGGAATTTCTCCACCGCGTATTGAACTTTCTCGGCCTCATCCGCCATGGTCCGGGTGGCGGAATGGGTTTGGCGCACCCCTTCGGCAATGCCGGTCAGCGCGTGGTCCGCTTCGGTCGCATTGGCGATGACATGGGAAGCGTCCGAAGACACGGTGCCGGCCTCGTCGCGCAGTTTCCCGACCCAGCTCGACAGGGTGGAGATATTCTCCTCGATCTCCCCCGCAGCGCGCGCGGTCTTCTGCGACAATTCGTTGATCGCCTCAGCCACGACGCCGAATCCGCGACCGCTGTCGCCAGCGCGCGCGGCTTCGATCTTGGCGTTGATGGCGAGGATGTTCACCTGACGGGCGATGTCGGCGATATGGGCATTGTTGGCCTCGACCGCCTCGAGCGATTTCGCAACCCGTTCCATGCGTTCGGCCAGTTCCTGTACCCATGCGGCGACGCTTTGCGATTTCTGCCCGCTCTCGCGCACGAAGGCCACCGAGCCCTCGACTTTCGCAAGCGTCTGATCGGTGATGCCGGTGACGGAGGTCAGAGCCTGACGCACGGTGCCATTGGCCGCCATCACCTCGGAGGCGGCGATCTGGGCTTCGCTCAACGTGCGGATCTGGTTTTGCGACTGACGGTCGACCGTATCGAGAAAGCCGGCGATATCGACCACTTCGAAACCGAGACGGCCCGCATAGTCGGCAAGTTTCGTCATGCGCTGCTCTGCGGGTTGGGCCCCGTCAAACTCGGGATTGGGAATCATGAACACCTCCGGATTGCTCCGGATCATGCCCCAAGGGTCTTACGCTTCGGTTAAGCCCGTTCCAATTCGTCTCAGTCCGGGGTTTTCAGCCTGCCAAAACCGTGACAGGCGGCTGTGAGCGCCAAAAGAATGGAGGCGTGCCGATTTTTGAAATCGCGGGCGGGCAGGAGGGCCTCGAAGCCTTCGAACGGGGCGGAAGGCACGGGGCCATCCTGCTTGAGAAAGACGGTCAACTCGTCGCGGGCGCGGATCAGCTCGGCTTCCGTGCGCCCGATGACATGACGCCCAAGTACGGAGGCCGCCGCCTGACCCAAGGCACAGGCCTTCACATCCTGCGCAAACCGGGTGACGCGCCCGTCTTCGACATCCATATCCACGGTGACGGTGGAGCCGCAGAGTGGCGCGCGTTCCTTGATCGACACCATCGGCGCATCGAGCCGCCCCGTGAGCGGGATGTCGGCCGCCAGCGCCAGGAGCGTGCCGGAATAGAGCTGTGCAAGGTCAGTGGAGGAGGTCGCGGACATGGTTTGCCTTTCGGGATCGGGTCTCATAGATAGGGCAAATGCCCTCGTTTGGAAAGGACAAGCCCATGTGCAGTGCGACGTGCAGCGATGAGAGATTTGGCACATTCGATGCCGCTCAGTTGACATATGATGACAAGGGGCTGATCCCGGCCATTGCACAGGACCATGCGACGGGCGAGGTGCTGATGATGGCATGGATGAACGAGGCCTCGGTGCGCAAAACGCTGGAGACCGGCAAGGTGACCTATTGGTCGCGTTCGCGTCAGGCCTTCTGGGTCAAGGGCGAGACCTCCGGCCACCTGCAAACGCTGGTGGATTTCCGCTTCGACTGCGACATGGATTGCATCCTCGTTCTGGTCAATCAGGCGGGGGCTGCGTGCCACACCAATCGGCGCTCGTGTTTCTACCGTTCGGTGCAGGACGGCGAGGCCGTTGAGTTGATGAAACCGATGAGTTGAGTATTTTGCCAGCAAAGGAACCCCGTTCCGTTTCCTTTGCTGCCCCAAATACTCACAATCCGATCAAAGCTTTCACATCCTCAGGGGTGAGGCCCTCCTCGCGAAATTTCGAGATGGCTTTGGCGTCCGTGCGTTTGGCAAGCCGTTTGCCGTTCTCGTCACGGATCAGGCGGTGATGGTGGTAAGCGAGTTCCGGCAGGTCCAACAGCGCCTGCAACAGCCGGTGGATTTGCGTCGCCTCCATAAGATCGGCACCGCGCACGGCCTCGGTGATGCCCTGAGCCGCGTCGTCGATCACCACGGAAAGGTGATAGGCGGCGGTGCCAAGCTCCTTGCGGGCCAGAACGATGTCGCCTACGCCGTGGATCAACTGAGCTGAGTCGAGGCGATGCGTTCCGGTCTCATAGGGGCCGGTTTCCTGCCATGAGAATCGGCTCACATCCCCCAGATATGCAAGGCTTTTTGCCATATCGAGTCGGATCGCGTCGCCGGTGCGGAATGATGCCATGGCGCGGCTGCGACAGGTGCCGGGGTAAATCACCCCATCGGGACCCATGGGGGCACCTTCCTGCGGGGCCGACAGCGCGTTCATCACATCGCGGCGGGTGCAGGAGCAGGGATAGATCAGGTCCAGTTCATCGAGCCTTTTCAGGGCACTTGCGTAAATGTCTTCGCGTGCCGTGATGTGCAGGACCGGCTCCGGCCAAGAGATCCCGAGCCATCTGAGATCGGCGTAGATCAGCGCCTCCCATTCCGGGCGGCAGCGGCTTGTGTCGCCATCCTCGATGCGCAGGAGAAAACGACCGTTTTGCTCCCGTGCGCGGGTGTAAGCGGTGAGCGCGGAAAAGGCGTGACCCAGATGCAGAGGCCCCGTGGGGCTAGGCGCAAACCGGGTCACGTAGGGCATTAGGATTGCTCCTCAAGCCATTGATTGAAATCTTCTTTGGCGCGATCCGTATAGCCTTTGTAGCGCTCCTTGCGGCCTTTGCGACCGCCACGCAGACCGTCCAGCGGCGGGAAAAGACCGAAGTTCACATTCATCGGCTGAAAGGTCTTGGCCTCCGCACCACCAGTGATGTGGTTGATCAGGGCGCCCATCGCCGTGGTAAAGGGCGGCGGCGGCAGGTCGCGGCCCAGAAGTTCGGCAGCGGCCATGCGACCGGCGAGCAAGCCCATGGCAGCGCTTTCGACATAGCCCTCAACGCCCGTCACCTGACCGGCAAAGCGAATGTTCGGCCGCGATTTTAGCCGCATCTGATCGTCCAAAAGCGTCGGCGAATTGAGGAAGGTGTTGCGGTGAATGCCACCCAGACGGGCAAAAGAGGCGTTCTCCAGACCGGGGATCATTTTGAACACCTCAGTCTGCGCGCCGTATTTCATTTTTGTCTGAAAGCCGACGATGTTATAAAGTGTTCCTAACGCATTGTCGCGGCGCAATTGCACCACCGCATAGGCCTTATCCTCGGGCTTATGCGCGTTGGTCAGACCGATGGGTTTCATCGGTCCGTGGCGCAGGGTTTCCCGCCCGCGTTCGGCCATGACTTCGATCGGCAGGCAACCGTCGAAATATTTCGCGGTTTCGCCCTCATGGAACTCGGTCTTGTCGGCGGCCAAAAGCGCGTCGATGAAGGCTTCGTATTGGTCCTTCGTCATCGGGCAGTTGAGATAGGCTTTCTGCTCTTCCTCGGTCTCGCCCTTGTCGTAGCGGCTTTGCAACCAGGCGACGTCCATATTGACGCTCTCGGCATAGACAATCGGCGCGATGGCGTCGAAAAACGCCAGCCGGTCGGCGCCGGTTTCCTTGGCAATGGCTTCGCCAAGCGCCGGAGAGGTCAGGGGGCCGGTGGCGAAAATCCACATGCCCTCGGAGGGCAATTCGGTGATTTCACCATAGTCGACGGAGATGTTCGGATGCGCCTCAAGCTGGGCCGTGACGTGATCCGCGAAGGCCTCGCGGTCCACCGCCAAGGCCCCGCCCGCAGGCAGCTTATGTTTATCGGCCGTCGCCATGATCAAGCCGTTGGCGGCGCGCATTTCCCAATGCAAAAGCCCCACGGCATTCTGTTCGTCATCGTCCGAGCGGAAGGAGTTGGAACAGACCATCTCGCCGAATTTGCCGCTTTGATGCGCAAAGGTTTCGACCTCGGGCCGCATTTCATGCAGCACGACTTTGATGCCGAGATTGGCGGCCTGCCATGCGGCCTCGGACCCGGCCATGCCGCCGCCGACGATGTGAAGTGTGTGTTCTGTCATGACGTCCTGCACCATTTTAGGATTGGGCTTAGTCGCGATGGCTCTGCATGGCAAGGCCATGTCCATGGATCAGCCCGGTGCAGGGGCGGTTTGAAGCGGAACTTCGCGGTAATCCCGGTTGGTTTTGCCGCTGATCCGCGCGATACGCCGGTCGAAATTGCCCGTGGCGGGGGCCCAGGCCCCGTCCTCCAGCATGCCAGCTTGCGCAAGCTCATGGCCGAGTTGCGGGATGTCCAGCAGGCTGATGGATTTCGAACTGCGCACGGGGCCGTCGGCGATGTCCCATTCCCGGGTCACGGCATTCAGCACATGCGGGGTGATGTCGCAGAATGTCCTGAGTTGTGCCGCAATCATGTTCGCCGCCAACATGTCGGAGCGCCGGACGATCACCGCCGCGTTCTGGGCCTTGTGGCCGACGAAACCATAGAGATGCAGGGCCGATCCTTCGATGCTGACGATGTTCTTGGCGGCTTTGTAGCGCGCGACCTGTGTGGCGATGTCGTGTTTCTCCGGAAAGAATTCTTCATAGCCCGCGTTGCGCAGGTTGTCGGACAGGGCGGTCTCACCGAGCGCCGCGCCCGCCCGCAGGGACAGGCCCTGTCGCGAAATGTAAAGGTTTTCCGGCCCCTCCGGCGCGACCTCCGGCAGAAAATTCCGATGGATGTAGTCGCGAAATTCCGGCGCACCTTCGCCGAGTTCGTCCACCCCAAAGCCCTGGGTCGGGACGATCAGTTCGTCGACGATGAGCGGTTCGGAGACGATCCGGACCGGAACCGGCAGGTTCAGGGCGTCGAATATTGCGGTTTGAAAGGGTTGCAGGTCATGCGGGGTACTGGGGCGCCGCGACAGGAACAGGATCGAGTCCATATCCGTGTCCAGATGATCCAGAGCCCAGAGGCGAGAGAGGGTTTCGCAGAGGAAATGCCCGAAATGGTGGTTCATCTGACCGCCGTAGAGATGTCTGCCCTGAAGACGCTTGGCGGGTGTCTCCCGCAGATTTTTCGTGCCCAGAAGGTAGTCTGCGCCGCGCTTGATGTTGGCGGGTTGGCAAAACGCCCCGGTCTTGTCGAAGACACCGGCCATATGCCGAAAGGCTCCCTCGCGCAGGGGCGGGATGATCCGCGCATCCATCAGGCGTGTCTGGGTCACATTCAGCATTTGGTCATAGGCGCTCATCTGGGTCGTGTTCCTGGTTCCGGTTCGGCTCAGTTGTAGGCATTCCACATGAAAAGTCCCGCGAAATTCAATTGATCAGAGGCCAATTCGAGAAATTGCCGCCCCCATCGCATCCGGATGCTCCCGGGGCGGCGGACCTGTCTTTTCCTGCACATGACGCATGCGCCGTGCCTGGCTGCGGGGCGCGGGTGCATGGCAGGAGAGCGGATGAAAATGCATCGGGTTGCGTGAGGTCAAGCGGACAAGCGTGTTCATTTTGCGTATATGTCGCTCTGTCTTATCTTATTATCATCTTATTTTTCCATTTCTGGCTTTTCGGTAAAGTGAATGAGGGGGCTGCCGTCCATGCTCATACGGCGGGTCCGGCGTTTGAGAACGGGCAGCACAGGCGGGCGCGCAGAAGAGGGCAAGCGGAATGGATCGTTGGGATGACCTGAAATTTCTGTTGGCAATCGAACGGCATGGCACGATGGCTGCCGCCGCGCGGGCGCTTGGCACCAACCCGGCGACAGTGTCGCGCCGGATGGAGCGCATGGCCGACGAACTGGGCATGAATCCGGTGATCAAGACCCCCGCAGGCTGGGGCACGAATCCGGAGGTGCGCGGTCTCATCGAGGCTTCGGATCGGTTTCACGAGGAGATCGAGCGGGAAAAGAACCGCCTGCGCCTCAAGCACGGTTTGCAGAGCGCGGAAATCCGGGTGGCCTGTTCGCCGCTGATCTCGGGGCATATCCTGATCCCCGCGCTGGCGGAATGCGCCCGTGAGATGGAAAACATCCAGCTCAGCTTTCACAATCGGGCGATGATCGAGACCCTGTCCGGCAATGATGTCATCATCTCCTCCCTGCGACCGCGCGCGGGGCGGCTGATCTCGCGCAAGATCGGGTCGATCAGGGTCCAGGTCTTTGCCCCGGAGCGCGATCCGGCGATCCGGGATTGGGTCGGGCTCGGGGTCGAGTTACGGGAGTTCGAGCCGATGGTCTGTGCGACGCAGTATTTCGGCCAGCCGCCGCGCATTCATGTGGATACGTTCGACCATCTGCAACTGGTGATGCGCGCAACCCGTCTGGCGGGGCTCCTTCCGGTGGCTTCCGGTCTGGAGATGGCGGATTTCGTGGCCGTGCCGGATACGGCGCAAAGCTGCGATCTCTACATGAGCCATCATGAAAGCCGGCGTGGGGACCCTGCGATCACCCAGGTGACCGGGTTCATTGCACAGAGCGTGGCAAATTCCAGCTTTACGCGACTGGGGGATGGGATCTCGGGCCGCAGATGATTGGGCCGTAATTGCAGCGAGAACACACGCATAGATTGTTGCAATTGCGCAATGTGCAAATCTGAACTGGCTGATCGGTGCTTTTTTGTGCGTTTATCTTGAAGAAGACAAGAGACGCACGAGGCCATTATGAACATGTTCTCCTCATTGACGGGGATCGCCTGCGACGGTGGACGTCTGGGGGTCCGGCTTTCCCTTGGCGTGGCACTTTTGCTGCACCCGGTGTCGGAGAGCTTGGGCTGGACGCAGGGCCTGCGCGCGCAGGCTGGTGGACTGGTGGGCGACGTCTCGGAAATGTCCTCGGTGTTTCTGCTGATGAGCGATATGCGCGACATGGTCGTCGGTGGCCTGTTTTTCCTGATCGCAATCTGGCTGGCCTTCGGCATCCGCACCCGGGTCATGGCGGCACTGGCGGCGGCTTTGGTCCTGGCGTTTCACTTTGCGGTGGCGCATGAGCCGCTGCGCCCGGATCATACCGCCCGTTTGACGCTGTTCACCGTTGCGATGGCCGTGCCGCTGATCCTCTGGGGTGGCGGTCGGTTTTCGCTCTGGCGCGGAGGCTGGCGCAACCTGCTCTGACCTGCGCGCCAATCTGGTGTCCCGGCAGCGACCTGCGGAGGGAAGGTGCGTGTACCTTCCGTTTATTTTGCCAAGAGTGGGAGCAAACAAAAAGGCCCGCCCCAAGGGGCGGACCTTCCGTGTTGCGCAGGCGGTGCCTGATTGTGCCGTCGCGCTTAGTAATCGAAGGCCAGAACGGATTTCAGAGAGTTGGTCAGACGATCCGCAGTGGTTTCATACGAGGTCGGTTTGTCGCCGAAGTCCATGGAGACGCCGATGGAGAACCCATCGAGATTGCCGTCCATGTCTTCCACGTCGGCATAGGTGTAGTCGGCGAAAAACTTGTAGGTGTCGTTAAGCGTGTAAGCCGCACCGACACGGACGAGGTTCGCGTCGTAATCTTCCAGCGAGCCATAGGTGTAGGCACCGTAGGCAGACCATTCGCTGGTGAAATCATAGCTGCCGCCGATGGTCAGAAGCGAAATGTCCAGACCGTCGATATTGGCGGAAATGCCGTTCAGATTGACATCCCAGACGCCGGCGTCATAGCTGCCGGAAAGGATGTAGACCGGGTCGATGTAGTCCCCCCAGTCGCCATCAACACCATGCACGGAGAGCGACATTTCAGCCGCATCGGAGAAGGCATAGCCGGCATGCAGACCCCAGAGACCGTCAATGTCGCCGTTGGTGTCTTCGCTGAGTTTCGCGTAGCTGATGCGGCCGAAATAGGTGCCGTTGTCATAGGCGACACCGAGTTCGTCGATGCCGACATCCAAGCCCGAGAAAAACACGCCTGCGCTGATGTCGCTGGAGGACACGTCAACGCGGAAGCCGTTGCCGAAGGAGGCGCCTGCACCCAAGGTCAGGATGTCAGCGTGCGCGTCGTAGGAAGAGCCTTCCGGGCTCAGCGTCGCCTGGACGCCATCAATCCAGAAGTCGAAGGTGCCGACAGCGATGCCGATGTCGCCTGCGAACAGGCTCAGGTCGGCGTCGTAGCCGTCAACGGAGTAGGTGCCGAGATTGGCCAGCAGGCCGCCATAAGTGATTTCCTGGGCCGAAGCGGCCGTGGATGCCACACAGACCAATGCGGTCGTGATCATAAGGTTTTTCATAATTTGCCCCTCTTCATCGTCGGGAAGACGATTTTGTCAGCAGTGTGAACACTAGGATGAAGACGGTCCCGAAGCTGTCCGGAACGTCATATCATGAGATACGAATGCATTTTAGGCGTCTGGCCCGGGGAGTGCGATGCGAATGCGGATTTCAGGGGCTGAGAGCGCAAAGAAAAGCTATGTTGTCATCTTTGCGCAACGGTTTTTTCAAACCCGACACGACAGGCTGGCGAAGTTTTGCAGAGCCGGTTTCAGGGTCGTCCAATTTGCGCACCATAAGGTACGGTTTCTCTTACCTCTGGGTGTTTTGGGTGAGTCGGCTGGTGCGGCGACGCGCTTCCGAAAATCGGATAATTCCATAAATCATTTTAATTCAGTTATTTAAGTTGCGTCACCTGTTGTCTCCTGCCGCATGGCATGCAAGGCCCCCTCAGGGCTGTTCGGAGGGCGACCAGCATGCCGACCGTTAGCGCTCGCGCGTGCGGTGTCGCAAGCGCAGGCCTCGACGCGAGGGGCGAGGCGTCAAACATACCGCCATCCCGACCCTGCATCAGGATATATCGAAGGGCTTTGATGCGCCAATCGGATGGCAAAACGTCAAAATAGCAAACAAAAATGCAATAACGCTTTTGTACTGTGGTGTCGTGGCCGTCAGAAGCGCCATGGCGGAGTGGCCCATGAAAAAAGACCCGCGTCGCAGACACGGGTCTTTTGGCTTGTTTCGGAGGGGCGCCGCGTCAGCTTTCCGCGCTGTCGTCCTCATCCTCGCTTTCCGCGATCCAGGCGACGGAAACGACTTCCTCGCCCTTGCCGGTGTCGAACACCTTGACGCCACCGGCGCCGCGCGAGCGGAAGGAGATGCCGTTGACCGGGCAGCGGATCGACTGGCCTTTCGACGTGGCGAGCATGATCTGGTCCTCAAGCCCGACCGGGAAGGAGGCCAGAAGCGCGCCGGTTTTCGCCGAGAGCTTGAAGGCGCCCACACCCTGACCGCCACGGCCACGAACCGGGTAATCATGCGACGAGGTCAGCTTGCCGAGGCCTGCTTTGGTGATCGTCACCAAAAGCTCTTCGGCGGCCTGCATTTCCTCGAAACGCTCCTGCGTGATCGCGCCTTCGACGGCCTCTTCCTCGTCATCGCCCGCGTCGGTCTCATCGGCCCCGGCCATCTGGCGACGCATTTTGAGATAGGCGGCGCGCTCGGACGGATCGGCCTCGAAATGGCGGATCACCGACATGGACACGACCTCGTCGCCCTCGTTCACAAGACGGATGCCGCGCACACCGGTCGAACTGCGCGAGTTGAACACGCGCACATCGGTCACAGGGAAGCGGATCGCGCGGCCGCCGGAGGTGACCAGCATGACATCGTCGTTCTCGTCGCAGATCCGGGCGTTGATCAGGCGGGTGCCTTCGTCTTCGCCTTCGAATTTCATCGCGATCTTGCCGTTCGATTTCACATTGGTGAAATCCGACAGACGGTTGCGGCGCACCGAGCCTTTCGAGGTGGCGAAGACGATCTGGAGATCGTCCCAGTCCTTCTCGTCGCGGTCGATCGGCAGGATGGCGGCAATCGAGACGCCCTGCGGGATCGGCAGGATTTGCAAGAGCGGCTTGCCCTTGGCGGTGCGGCCGCCTTGCGGCAGACGCCATGTCTTCATCTTATAGGCCATGCCATCGTCGGTGAAGACCAGAAGCTGGGTGTGGGTGTTCGCGACAAACAGAGTCGTGATCACGTCCTCATCCTTGGTTGCCATGCCCGAGAGGCCCTTGCCACCGCGTTTCTGCGCGCGGTAATCGGCCAGAGGCGTGCGTTTCGCCCAACCGGAGGCGGTCACGGTCACCACCATGTCCTCTTTCTCGATCAGATCCTCGTCGTCCATGTCGCCGGACCAGTCGGCAATCTCGGTGCGGCGCGGCACGGCGAACAGTTCTTTGACCTCAATGAGTTCGTTGGAGATGATCTCCATGATCCGCTCGCGCGAGGCGAGGATGGCGAGGTAGTCTTTGATCTTGGCGGCCAGTTCGACCAACTCATCGGTGACTTCTTTGACACCGATCTGGGTGAGGCGTTGCAGGCGCAGGTCGAGAATGGCGCGAGCCTGAACCTCGGAGAGGTTATAGGTGCCGTCGTCGTTCATTTTGTGCAGCGGATCGTCGATCAGGCGGATGTAATCGGCGATCTCATGCGCGGGCCAGCGCCGGGTCATCAGTTTCTCGCGCGCCTCGGCCGCATCGGCAGAGGCACGGATGGTCGCGACCACCTCGTCGACATTGGACACAGCCACCGCGAGACCACAGAGAATATGGGCCCGATCGCGGGCCTTGCGCAGCTCAAACGCCGTCCGGCGCGCCACGACTTCCTCGCGGAAGGTGATGAAATGCTCAAGGAAGGCGCGCAGCGTCAATTGTTCGGGCCGCCCGCCGTTCAGAGCCAGCATATTGCAGCCGAAAGACGTCTGCATCGGGGTGAAACGGAAAAGCTGGTTCAGCACCACCTCGGCGGTCGCATCGCGTTTCAGCTCGACCACCACGCGCACGCCGTTGCGGTCGGATTCATCCTGAACGTGGGCGATGCCTTCGATCCGCTTGTCGCGCACGCATTCGGCGATCTTCTCGATCATCGAGGCTTTGTTCACCTGATAGGGGATTTCGTCGACGACGATGGCGTAGCGGTCCTTGCGGATTTCCTCGACGCGGGTCTTGGACCGGATCACTACGGAGCCGCGGCCTTCGAGATAGGCTTTGCGTGCGCCGGAACGACCGAGGATCATGCCCCCCGTCGGGAAGTCCGGGGCAGGGACGATCTCCATCAGCCGCTCGGAAGAGACGTCGGGGTTCTCGATCAGCGCGAGCGTCGCGTCGATCACTTCGCCCAGGTTGTGCGGCGGGATGTTCGTCGCCATACCGACCGCGATCCCGCCCGCGCCGTTCACCAACATGTTCGGGAA
Organism: Celeribacter ethanolicus; assembly: GCF_002407265.1. Classification (NCBI taxonomy): domain Bacteria; kingdom Pseudomonadati; phylum Pseudomonadota; class Alphaproteobacteria; order Rhodobacterales; family Roseobacteraceae; genus Celeribacter; species Celeribacter ethanolicus. Next base: position 751,853 of record NZ_CP022196.1, on the reverse strand, counting down.
GCGCGCCGGGAGTACGGTGGGCTCCTTGTCCTTGCCGTCATAGTTCAGTTCGAAATCGACCGTGTCCTTGTCGATGTCGGCCAGAAGATAGGCGGCGGGCTTGTCCATCCGCACTTCGGTATAGCGCATGGCCGCAGCCTGATCGCCATCCATGGAGCCGAAGTTGCCCTGACCGTCGAGCAGCGGCAGCGACATGGAGAAATCCTGCGCCATCCGTACGAGGGCGTCATAGATCGCCGAGTCGCCGTGCGGGTGGTATTTGCCCATGGTGTCGCCGACGGCACGCGCCGATTTGCGGTAGGGTTTGTCATGGGTATTGCCCGCTTCGTTCATCGCGAAGAGGATGCGCCGGTGCACCGGTTTGAGCCCGTCGCGCAGATCGGGGATCGCGCGGGACACGATGACGCTCATCGCGTAATCGAGATAGGAGGTTTTCATCTCCTGGGTGATGGAGACCTTCGGACCTTCCCAGGCCATCGGTTCACGACGGTTTTCTTCGCCGTTTTCGGGCGTGTTTTCAGGGGTTTCGGGTGTATCGCTCACGTTGTCCGCCTGTCTTTTTGCGTTGCGGGATCCGGTCCCGTATCTCGTTGTGGGACACTCTACCCTATACCGGATATGGGGTGCAATGGCGGATGCGCCGAACCGGCGGCGGATCGGTGGCAGCCAGCACGCGCGAGTGACAACATACTGTTTTTACGATGTTTTCATTGACAGTTAATCATTTTCCGGCAGGATTTTTTCAGGGAGGCCCAAACCAAGGCCGAAACGGCCAGACCAACAGGAGAAATGCACATGCCGCAGACGCAGGCGCGCGAGATGAGCGACACGGAAATGATGCTGTCGGGCTACGGGCTGACGCTGGCGGAGTTCACCTACCGGATGCCGGACTACCGAAGCGTGCTGAACACGTTCTCATGGCAGCTCTTCGATCTCGCTCCGGATTACCCGAAGCTGTTCAAATTCATCGAATTCTGGCAGGAGAATATCGAAGGCCCGTTGCACCATGTGCGCTTTACCCACCGCAAGCTGATCGCGCCGGGCGAATGGCGCAATTGTGTTGGTGAGTTCCGGGTGCATTAAGGGGGGGCGGTTCAGAATCGCTTCAAAAGCCGTTTGAGCGGCGTTGTCGCATCGCCAGTTTGCGCGGCTTTGGAAACTTCGTGAAACCGCGCCTTCAGAGCCTCGGCGCGGGCATCCGCCAGAGCGCCGCCGACCCGCTTGCGCCCGCGGCGGGCGGTGGGGAAGGGAATGACCTTTTTCTGCGGTTGCATTTTGCTCATGAGGCAAAGATGGGGTGTTTTGCGCCCGATCTCAAGAGCTGTTTTTTCGGTTTATCGGGCTTTCCGCCAGGCGGTGAACCAGAGTGCCGCGAAGATAAGCGAGAACAGAAAGTTCCAGCCCGCCATGGTGATGCCAAGCCCCCAGGTGTCCCAGACGATCTCGTCGCAGAGCACCAGTTTCGCCGCGCCCGCCGTGGGCAGCAAATCCATGCCCGACAGGCCCGAAAGCGCGTCTGAGGCGCCGGTGCAGGAGGTCGGACCCGGCCACCATTTCTGCTCCACACCGGCATGGTAGAGGCCAAGACCGGCGGAAACGAGCATGGTCAGCCCGCCCAGGAACGTCAGCAGGCGGGATTTCGTCATCACAAAGAGCACGCCGATCGCGATGGCAATGGCATGCGGCCAGCGCTGCCAGAGGCACATTTCGCAGGGCGCATAGCCCAGCGACTGGAACACGAAGGCGCCACAAAGGATGGCGAGCGATCCCATGGTGGCGGCCAGTGCCGGTTGTTGCGGGGCGAAAGGAGAGACGGGCTTGGTCATAGATATTTCACGGCATAGAAGCCGCCCAGAAACAGCAGGATGAGGAGCGTGAAGACGAGGCCGAGACGGCGCTCGATGAAGTCGCGGATCGGATCGCCGAATTTCCACAGAAGTGCCGCCACGACGAAAAAGCGGATGGCCCGGGCGGTGATCGAGGACACAATGAACACCGGCAGGGACAGATGCGTCACCCCCGACAAGATGGTGATCACCTTGTAGGGGAAGGGGGTGACGCCGGCGATCAACACGGCCCATGCGCCATAGTCGTTATATTTGGCGGCGAAATCGTCGAAATAGGCGTCCTTGCCATAGAATTCGAGCACCGGCTTGCCCACGGTCTCGAACGCGCCAAAGCCGATCCAATAGCCCAGCATGCCGCCCAGAACGGAGGCCACCGTGGCGATGCCCGCGATCTTGAAGGCCTCGCGCGGACGGGCGACAATCAGCGGGATCATCAGGATGTCCGGCGGGATCGGGAAAACCGAGCTTTCGATGAAGGCAACGAGCGCCAGCGCCCAGAGGGCATGCGGGCTTTCCGCCAGGGACATGGTCCAGTTGTAAAGCCGTCTGATCATCTGCCGTCCCGTCGCTTTTGCCCCTATAGGCCCCATTCATGGCGCAGCGTCAAGCATGAGGGCTTGTTCCCCGCCGGGCTGACAGTATTGTGAGCGGCAGGTGATGCGTTCGAAAGGGTGAGCGATGAGGTGGCAGGGACGGCGCGGCTCGCGCAACATCGAGGATCGGCGGCGCATGAGTTCCGGCAAGGCTGTGGGCGGGGTCGGCGGGCTCGGTCTTCTGGCGATCATCGCGATCGGTTATTTCCTTGGCATCGACGTCACGCCGCTTCTGGAGGGAACCCAGAGCATTTCGACAGGCCAGAATGTCGAGATCACCGCCGCCGACGAACGCGCGGCGCAGTTCGTGTCCGTGACGCTTGCCGACACCGAAGAGATCTGGACCGAGGTCTTTGCCGAGCAACTGGGCGGCGAATATATCCCGCCGATCCTCGTGTTGTACAAAGGCGTGACGCAAAGCCCCTGTGGCTCCGCCTCCGGTGCGACCGGGCCGTTCTATTGTCCGACCGATCAGAAGGTCTATCTCGACACCGATTTCTTCACCACGATGCAGCGGCAACTGGGGGCGGGCGGCGACTTTGCCCAGGCCTATGTGGTTGCGCATGAGGTCGCGCATCATGTGCAGAACGAGCTGGGCATCCTCGGGCAGGCCAATGCCTATCGCGCCAAGGCCTCGGAGACGGAAAGCAATGCGGTCTCGGTCATGATCGAGCTTCAGGCCGATTGTTTCTCCGGCATCTGGGCGAAGATGGCGGATGAGAAATTCGGGTCCATCGAACATGGCGACATCCGCGAGGCGCTCAACGCCGCGAAACAGATCGGCGACGACACGCTGCAAAAGAACGCGGGGCGCATCCCGCAGCCGCATACCTTCACCCATGGCACATCCGAGCAGCGACAGCACTGGTTCGCCACCGGCTACAAGACAGGCGATCTGAACGCCTGCGACACGTTCTCGGCCGATCGGCTCTGAGGGGGCAGGGCGGCGTTCCGGCGTCGGCTGTCGTGTTGCGGGGAGGATTTTTCGCATTCGCTGCGCTGATCCCTCTGGACCTCTCCTCAAGCCTCGGCTAAACGCCTTTTACTGCGCCTTCATGGCGCTCTGCCCGTGTGGTGGAATTGGTAGACACAGGGGATTCAAAATCCCCCGGCTTTGCGGCCTTGCCGGTTCGAGTCCGGCCACGGGTACCAGTTCGTTCAAGAGGTTCTCCACCAGACCTCTGACATGACCGAGGTGTGAGTGCAGATTACTCACACAGGCGAATCCCAATTACCTGTTTCGTTTATTTTGGTCTGCATGATGGCTCGGTGTGTGTGCGGAGTGGAAAGTGTGAAAAGCGCTCATTCTCTGCAGGCGGGAAGCCTTCATCCGCGCATCCTGGGGACCCCGGAGAGAGGGCCGGTCGCTGTGATCCGATTCGTGACACAGTCGGGGATTGTTCCCGGTTTTGCTCGAATTCGGTTTTTTGCACGATATTGGTTCTCACCATTCGTGAGTGCCATGTTTTTGACACATTTTGACCTCCACCCGTTCCCGGATATGGCCGGAAAACTTTCCGTAAGGTAAATGGGGGTAAAAACCTGCATCACATCCTGATGGATATCCCGTAAATCCTTAATATCAAATGATAATTATTTTCCTTTTAGGGCAAGACTCATGGTCGTGACAATGCCTGAATTTTGGTCATTTGTGGGCAGGGCTGCCATGCGAGCGCCATATTTGAGCACATTCCCGCCATTTTCCCTGTTCCTTGACCACGGTTTTGACATATCCAGAAGGGGCCCAACTGGGGGGCACCAAAGGCCACGGGGGCGGCCACGCAAAAAGATATCCGTATTGCAGGATGTCGACCGGCGTGACCGATGTGGAAAAAGGTCGGGGTTCCGATCTGCTGCTGCTTGAGGTGACGAAACGCCGACGCTCATGGTTCTGCGCCATGGTGTCGGGGATTTCTGGTCGTGTCTTTCCCATTACGGATGGTCCTTCGGGGCCGGAGTGCCTGTACGGGCCCAGACTGCGAATGGTCTCGGAGCACCCGGACCTTGAGCGCGTGTTTTAAAGAGGATGCCCGCGGTGAGCGGTTGCAAGGAGAGAGACGATGACGACGAATTATGATGATCGCTGCGACCCGACCGATCCGAATCCTGCGACTCCCACGATCGACGGGATTGTCGAGGGCACGTCGGGGGACGATTATATCGACATCGCCTATACTGGCGACCCGGAAGGCGACATGATCGACAGCGCCGACGGGCTCAATGACATCGTTTATGCGGGCGATGGCGACGATACGGTGCTCGGCGGCGAGGGCGACGATACGATCTACGGCGACACCGGCGAGGTCTCGTCGAGCAGCTCCGAGACCTTCATCTGGGCCAGGCTTGCCGATACCGATGGCGGCTATGGCACGGTCGACAATGGCGAAGACCTGGATGGCAAGATCCTGATCCAGGACACCGGCGATGTGACCGTCTCGATCACCACGCCAGTCGAGAGTGGCGGGTGTCACACCTCCTACAACTCGGTCGATTCCGATTTTTCCACCACGACGATCAACACCGACGGTGTCGATGGCGCCTCCGCGTTCTCGTCGCTGAAATCCACGGCGGATGCGGGCGAAAGCGGCACCTACGAGATCGCCTTCTCCGAGGAAGTGGAGAATGTGACCTTCAACATCGCGGATATCGACGCCAATTACGGCACGGTGACCGTTCGGGCCTATGACGCCGATGGCAATGCGGTCGAAGTAACCTACGACCTCGGTTCCGATCTGACCGAGAACGGTGGCACCGTGTCCGGCACCGGCACGGATATGGTTGCGCCGACTGCCGACAGCAACACCGTGACGGTGAGCATCGAAGGCCCGGTGTCCTCGATCGAGATCATTCACGCCAACACCGGCACCGGCACCTCGGTCGTCTATATTTCGGACGTGACCTATGATGTGGACAGCGCCGTGATCGGCGAAGGCGAAGGCGACGACACGCTGATCGGCGGCGCGGGCGACGACACGATCTTTGGCCAGGCCGGCAATGACACATTGCAGGGCGACGAGGGCACCAACTACCTCTCCGGGGGCACGGGCGACGACACGTTCATCGGCGGCGCGGGCGCGGACACGTTCAGCGGCGGTGCGGGTCAGGACAACATTGATTATTCCGGCTCGGACGAGGCGGTGAATGTCAATCTGACCACGAACGATCTGTCGGGCGGCGATGCCGACAACGACACGATCGCAGGGGGTATCGACGGGGTGATCGGCTCCGAATATGACGACACGCTGATCGGCTTCGACAGTCAGGGTACGGATCCGTCGGACACCTATACCAATGAATTCTGGGGCATGGGTGGCGACGACACCATCTCCGGCGCGGGCGGTGACGACTATCTCGACGGTGGCGACGGCAATGACGTGATCGAAGGCGGTGACGGCGACGATATCATCATCGGCGGCCCGGACGGCAGCCCGGATCGCGGCTACGGCCCCTATGTGCCGGACGATGCCGATCCGGACAACGACAAGGATACGCTCTACGGTGGCGCCGGCAACGACACCATCTATGGCGGTGACGATGCCGACTATATCGACGGCGGTGCGGATGACGATTACATCGACGGCGGTTTCGACGACGACACCATTCTGGGTGGCACCGGCAATGACACGATCATCGGTGGCGAAGGCTCCGATACGATCGACGGCGGCGACGGCGACGACACCATCTATGGTGGCCTCGACCCGGCCTATCCGGACAGCCTGAACGTCCCGGACGATGCGGGCGATCTCGAAGTCGAGAACGGCAAGGACATCATCGACGGCGGCGCCGGCAACGACACGATCTATGGTCAGGATGATGACGACCTGATCTATGGCGGCTCTGGCGACGATTACATCGACGGCGGCATCGACGACGACACGATCTACGCGGGTGCAGGCCACGACACCGTGTTCGGCGGCGAAGACAATGACACGATCTATGGCGGTGGCGACAACGACGTTCTCGACGGTGGCGACGACGAGGACACGATCTACGTGACCTTCACCGACGTGACCTCCGGCGTCTACAACACCACCGTGCATGGTGGCGACGGCGGTGTCGACTGGGATACGCTCAATCTGACCGAGCTTCTGGCCGATGGCTGGGTGATCACTCACCATGTGCAGAACCCGGACAGCGACGGCAATGGCTATGACGGCCAGATCCAGCTCTACAAGGCGGATACCAACGAATACGCCAACATCAACTACACCAACATCGAGGAAATCATCCCCTGCTTCACCCCCGGCACGCTGATCGCGACACCGAAGGGCGAGATGAAGGTGGAAGAGCTGAAAGTTGGCGACAGGGTGATCACCCGCGACAACGGCATTCAGCAAATCCGCTGGATCGGGCAAAAGACCCTGTCCGGGGCCGATCTCGCGGCGCGTTCCGAATTGAACCCGGTGCTGATCCGCAAGGGCGCGCTCGGGGCCGGTCTGCCGGAACGCGACATGATGGTGTCGCCGAACCACCGCATGCTGGTCTCGAACGAGAAAGCCGCGCTGCTCTTTGACGAGCACGAGGTTCTGGTTGCGGCGAAACACCTGACCCGGATGGACGGGGTGGATGTGGTGGAGGCCTACGGCCTGACCTATATCCATGTGATGTTCGACCGCCACGAGGTGGTTCTGTCGGATGGCACCTGGTCCGAAAGCTTCCAGCCCGGCGATTACACGCTCTCCGGCATCGGCGAAGAGGCCCGCGAGGAGCTTTTCACGCTCTTCCCGGAACTGGCCGAAGTGTCGACCCGTGGTGGGTTCACCGCCGCGCGCCGCATCCTGCGCAAACATGAGGCGGAGCTTCTGGTCTCCTGAGCCTGGTTTTTCGCTCAGGCCTATGCCGTCGGGGGCGCCGGCATTTGCCGCCGTCCCCCTCGGGTGTGATCCCGGGGGAGGCGGTTCCTGCCTGCCAAGAGACGCGTGACGTTTCGGAGACGACTGTTTCCTATATGTGTCCAATGGGGACAAATATGGGGGCTTGTCGCGAAATAATGCGCTGAAATTTGGATTAGCCTGATTCAGGCACCATATTTCGCGGCCTATGGGCGGCAGAGCTGCGAATTTCCAGAAGTTGACCGTCGCGTTTCCCAGGCGCGTGAAGCGCTCACGGCGAGCGAAGTCTCTCGTCAGTCTGACCGGGCTCCTTTGCGACCCCTGTCACATCTGCCGCCAGTCCTCCGGCGTGTTCACATGCAGGCAGGGGGATTCAGAGGGCATTTCCATCCGCTTCACCCCATGGCGTTCCAGCAGAACCTGTACGCCGTCGTCCCCGGAGAGGGTTTCGAATTCCGGCAAGAGAGCGGCGGGGAAAATCACCGGATAGCCCTCGCGCCCGCTCTGGCATTGCGCCCGCACGATGCGCGTGGTGCCGAAGGTTTCGAACAGGGTGGCCAATGTTTCGAGATGGCTCGCGGTGATGAAGGGCATGTCGGCCATCAGGATCGCAAGACCGTCGACCTCGCGGTCGATGGCGTAACGGGCCAGCGCCTTGAGCGTGGCGGACAGGCCAGTCTCGGCATCCCCGACCACGAGACAGGGATCATGAGGCCGCAAGAGATCGCGCCGGGCGCGGTGATAGGGATGGGTTTCCGGGGGCAGGGCGACGACGAAGGGCTGGCCATGGGCGGCGGACACCGCGCGGCGCAACAGCGTATCGGGAGAATGCAGCGAGGGCGGGGTCGAGAGCTTGTCGAAGCCCATACGGCGCGATTGCCCTGCGGCACAGATGCCTGCGAGAAGTTTCAAAATACTGCTCTCATGTTGGAGACCTCATGTTGGGACAAACACGCCCGTGACACTGGAGATACGCGAGAGATGATAGGCGGCGACGGGGCTGTGCGGAAAGGAAATTCCAGCAAAGCCCCGTCGCGGGTTTTCAGGTGGTGGACAAATCCCCACCGGTTTATTTTTCGGGCAAAAGCCCTCGGGGCGAAAAGCGCAGCACGACCAATAGGATAATCCCCATCGTCAGGTAACGCATGTAGGCGACCCGCTCGATCAGCCCGGATTTCAGCGTCCCGTCCTCCATGCCGGAGGTCAGAAGCCCGACGATCCAGGCGCCGATCGGCTCGACCTCGACCCACAGGAACCAGATCAGCATGCCGCCCAGAACCGCGCCCCAGTTATTACCCGATCCCCCGACGATCACCATCACCCAGACGAGGAAGGTGTAGCGCAGCGGCTGGTAGGTCGTCGGCGTCAATTGGCCGTCCAGCGTGGTCATCATCGCACCGGCAAAGCCGATGATTGCCGCGCCCAGCACGAAGATCTGGAGGTGGCGTCCGGTGACATCCTTGCCCATGGCTTCGGCGGCCACCTCGTTGTCGCGGATCGCGCGCATCATCCGGCCCCAAGGCGACTTGAGGGCCAGTTCCATAGCGGTGACGATGATCACGATGACGGCGAGGAAGAAACCGGCATAGAGCAGCTTGACGAAGATCGAGGAACCGGTGACCGGGTCCATGCCGATCTTGTGCATGAGGGTCAGGAACCAGTCTGCCTGTTGCAGGTCGATCTCATAGGGCACCGGGCGCGGCAAGCCGTTGACGTTCTTGACGCCGCGGGACAGCCAGTCCTCGTTCTTCATCATGGCGACGATGATCTCGGCAATGCCGAGGGTCGCGATGGCAAGATAGTCGGAGCGCAGCCCGAGCGCCGTTTTCGCCACGAGCCAGGCAGCACCGGCGGCCAGCAGGGCTCCTACAGGCCAAGCCAGAAGGACCGGAAGGCCGAGCCCGCCGAGATAGCCGGTGACCGCCGGGTTCACGGCTTCGATGGCGGCGACGGCCGGGTCGAACAAGGTGCGGTAGGCCCAGAGACCGACGATCAGGATGGCGGCGATCACCGCCCCCCGTATACGCCCTTTCGGCAGGCGTTTGAAGGTCAGAGCGGCAGCCACAATGGCGATCACGCCAACGACCAGCGCGAGAAGGACACGGCCCCCACCGGCGGCCCAGGCGGCGGGCACCGGAGCCATGGAGGTCAACACCACGGCGAGGCCGCCAAGCGCGACGAAGCCCATGACGCCGACATTGAACAACCCGGCATAGCCCCATTGCAGGTTCACGCCCAAGGCCATGATGGCGGAGATCAGCCCCATGTTGAGAATGGAGAGCGCCGAGTTCCACGACTGAAGGAAGCCGACGGCCAGAATGAGCGCGGCCATGGCGGCGAAATACAGCGGTGCACGGGTCCGGGTCATATGTTTTGCCCCTTGAACAGGCCGGTCGGCTTGAAGATCAGCACGATGATCAGGATCGAGAAGGACACGGCGTATTTGTAATCGGTCGAGAGAAGCTGCACCAAGCCGTCGGGGGCCCAGCCATCCGGGCCGAGATAGGTCACGACCTTCTTGAAAGCGTAGGTCAGCGTCACCTCGGAAAAGGCAATGACGAACCCGCCCGCGATGGCGCCCAGCGGGTTGCCGATGCCACCGACGATGGCGGCGGCGAAGACCGGCAGGAGAAGCTGTTGAAAGATGAAGGGTTTGAAGGACTTGTCGAGGCCGTAGAGCGCACCTGCGATGGTCGCCAGAGCGCCCACGAGAATCCAGGTGATGGTCACCACACGCTCCGGGTTGATGCCCGACAGAAGCGCCAGATCCTCGTTGTCGGAATAGGCACGCATGGACTTGCCGGTGCGGGTGCGGTTCAGGAACCAGAACAGCGCCGCGACGGTGAGCATCGCCACGACCACGGTGATGACCTGTGTCGTCTTGATCGCAAGACCTTCGCTTAAACCGGACCAGGCCTTGAAGTCGCGGGCATTGACGACGAAGCGCGCGCCATCGGCGAAACGACGGTCATCGGTGCCGACCACCATGCGGACCAGCCCGTTCATCACGAACATCACGCCGGTGGAGACGATCACCAGCATCACCGGCGCGGCCTTCACCTTGCGATAGAATTTGTAGATCGCCTTGTCGGTCGCCAGAAGCAGGAGCGCGGTCGCGAGCATGCCGAAGGGCAGGGCGAGAAGCGCCGTGGGCAGGACGCCGAGCGTTATGCCCCAGCTCTGGAACAGTCCGGTGACCAGCACCACGACCATCGCCCCGAAGGACATGGTTTCGCCATGGGCGAAGTTCGAGAACCGGAGTACGCCATAGATCAGCGTGACGCCCAAGGCACCGAGGGCAAGCTGTGCGCCATAGGCGGTGGCGGGCACCACGACAAAATTGGTGAACGCAACCAGTGCGTTGAGAAGATCCATCAGACAACCTCCTGACAGATGCCGCCGAAGGGGAGCATGTCGACCCCCGGCGTCGGGTCCTGGGTGATCACATCGACATAGCCGGTCATCAGACCGTCTTCGCGCAGGTCCCAGAAGGCCTTGCTGTCGCTGTGTTGGTATCGGTGGGTTTTCGGTGCTTCGGCCGTGGTCTCGAAGAGACAGGTGGCGTCACGCGCCCCCTCTTCGCGCAGATAGCGCGCACAGCTCACCCCGTCGCCCTCCTCAAGGGAAAACCGCCAGGGCGCGCCGCCTTGTACGATGACCGAACATTGTGCGCTGGCCATCAAGGCTGTGGGCAGGGCGGCGAGGAGCAGGGCTGCGAGTGCCGTCTTTCTGGAGAAAATACGCATGTCAGCCCCCTCAGCCTCCCAGAAAGGTGCGTCGCACCTCCGCATCGGCCAGAAGGTTCGCGCCGGTGTCGGTATAGGCATTCGCGCCCTGCACCAGAACATAGCCTTTGTCCGCGATTTCAAGCGCTTGCCGGGCGTTTTGTTCCACCATGAGGATCGAGATTCCGGTCTTGGCGACCTCGATGATCCGGTCGAACAACTCGTCCATCACGATGGGCGAGACGCCCGCCGTGGGCTCGTCGAGCATCAGAAGTTTGGGTTTGGTCATCAGCGCGCGCCCCACGGCCACCTGTTGACGTTGCCCACCGGACAGTTCGCCCGCGTTCTGGTGGCGCTTTTCATAGACCGCCGGAAACAGTTCGTAGACCTGTTCGATGGTCGGCTCAAAATCGTCCTTGCGGATGAAGGCGCCCATCTCGAGGTTTTCACGCACTGTCATGGTCGGGAAGATGTTATGGGTCTGCGGCACAAAGCCCATCCCCTTGCGCACACGTTCCTGAGGCGACAGGCGGGTGATGTCCTCGCCGTCGAGATGGACATGCCCCTCGCGCAGGTTCAGCATGCCGAACACCGCTTTCATCGCGGTCGATTTGCCTGCGCCGTTCGGGCCGACGATCACCGCGATCTCGCCCTTTTGCACCGTGAGCGTGCAACCGTGCAGAATATCCGCGCCGTTGCCATAGCCACCGCGCATTTCATTCGCGTGGAGGAAGGTCATTCTGAATCCTCCCAGAAGTTCGCTTTGAAGTCGTCGAGAAAAGCCATGTGACGTGCTTTGAACGCATCGTCGATCTGCTCGGCGAGCGTATATGTGATCAGTTGCGCCGTGTCGTGATCGCCAACGATGGGCGTATTGGCATAGATGATGTTCATGCCTTCGAACGAGGCGCCGTAATACAGCGTTTCGGTTGCGTGCCCGGAGACTTCCGAGGGCTCGATCCCGTAAACAGGAATGTGCGACACAGAGACCCCGGCGGCCTCGGCCGCATATTCAAGGGCGACGCTTTGCAGCAATGCAGGGGACATTCCCTCTTTTGCGCCAACCGCTTCATAGACCACCATGCCGTAATTGCGGTCATCCATGCTGAACGCGGCACTCACCTCGGCATTTGGCACTCTCGCCGGTTTCCATTTCAGGGGATTGCCGCAAAATGACAGCTTTGCCGCAATCTTCTGACAGGTCAGGTCGCCTTGTTCACTGAAATCCCAGGTGCCGTTGTCATAGAGATCGACACGTTTACCATCGACAAAGGCAACCCCGACAATCGCTTGGGCCAGGCTGCCCGACGCGCCGCCCAGAGTGAGCATGGTTCCGAGAAAAAGCGCAGACAGACGGTTCATTCCGCGTCCTCCCCGGTTTTCTTGTTCTTCACACCGGTGCCGAGGTAGGCCTCGATCACCGCTTCGTTCTGCATGATCTCGTCGGCGGTGCCGGTCGCCATGACCTGCCCCTGTGCCATCACGATCACCGGATCGCAGAGCTGCTTGATGAACTCCATGTCATGCTCGATCATGCAGAAGGTATAGCCGCGTTCGGTATTGAGCCGCTTGATCGCATCGCCGATCGTATAAAGGAGTGTGCGGTTCACACCCGCACCGACCTCGTCCAAAAACACCATCTTGGCGTCGACCATCATCGTGCGGCCCAGCTCCAGAAGTTTCTTCTGACCGCCGGAAATCTCGCCCGCTTTCAGGTCCGCAATGTGGGAAATCGTCAGAAACTCCAGCACCTCGTCGGCCTTGGCCCGCAAAGCGCGCTCCTCATCGGCAATGCGTTTGCGCCCGAACCAGGTGTTCCAGAGCGTCTCGCCAGATTGCCCCGCAGGCACCATCATCAGGTTCTCGCGACAGCTCATCGAACCGAATTCATGTGCGATCTGGAAGGTGCGCAGAATGCCCTTGTGAAACAGCTCATGCGGCTTGAGGCCCGTGATGTCCTCACCGTTGAACAGCACCTGCCCGGAGGTCGGCGTGAGCACCCCGGCAATACAGTTGAAAAGCGACGTTTTCCCCGCGCCATTGGGGCCGATCAGCCCCGTGATGGACCCTTGCTCAAGTGTGAGCGAAGCCCCGTCCACCGCGCGAAAACCGCCGAAATGCATGTGCAGATCACGCACTTCGATCATGTGTTTCGTGTCCCGTATCTGGTTCCGGCCTCATTATCAGCGGGCCGGATAAGAAAGTCAGCCCGGGACGTCATATGGCGCCCCGGGCCGGATGGTGTGGCTTACGCCCTGTCTCAGCGGATGTCCACCGTCTCGTAGGCCCCGTCGGTGATGGTGTAATACCGGTAGGACCCGGCAGCTTCACCCGGGCCGATCAGTTCGACGTTGGTCGCACCGACATAGTCGATGTCACCACCGGCGGCGAGAATGTCGAGCGCCTTGTCGAATTCGCCCGGAAGGATTTTCTCGCCCGGCGCGTTGGCCACGTCGAGCACATTGGCGGCAACGGCTTCGCGGGTGGCGGCACCGCCCTTGGCCATGGCGAGCGCGATCAGAGCGCCGGCGTCATAGCTTTCGCGGGTGTAGGTGCTGTCGACCAGAATCCCGGCATCGGTGCCCAGCTTGGTGAACATGTCGGTGCCTTCGCCTTCGGCCCAAGGCACGACGCCCAGGATGCCTTCGACGATGTCGCCCAGCCCGAGCAGGCTCTCGCCATACATGCCGTCACCGACGAGGAACATGTCGAAGGCGCCGGTGTCGACGGAGGACTGGATGATGTTCTTGCCACCCTGGTCGATATAGCCCAGCACGACGAGAAGCTCGCCACCGGCGGAGGCCAGTGCCGCGATTTCGGCGGAATAGTCGGCCTTGCCGTCTTCATGCGGCGCGCTCAGGGTGATTTCACCGTCGTAATTGGCGGCGAACGCATCGGCGAGGCCCTTGCCGTAATCCGAGTTGTTGTAGGTCACGGCCACGGAGGTGATGCCTTTTTCCTCCAGCACATCGGCGAGGATTTCGCCTTGGCGCGCATCGGAGGGCGAGGTGCGGAAGAACAACCCGTTGTCTTCGATCGAGCTCAGGCCCGGCGAGGTGGCGGAGGGCGAAATCATCACGACGCCGTTCGGCACGGCCACGTTGGAGAGAACCGCGCCGGTCACGCCGGAGCAGTCGGCGCCCATGATCGCCACGACCCCATCGGCGGTGATCAGGCGTTCGGCGGCGGCGGTGGCGGCGGAGGCGTCCACACAGGTGCTGTCACCGCGCACGGAACTGATGGTCGAACCGCCGAGGAATTTGCCGGTTTCGGAAATTTCCTTGAACGCAAGCTCCGCACTGTCCGCCATATGCGGCATGATGGTTTCGAGCGGGCCGGTGAACCCGAGAAGGATACCGACCTTGACGTCTTCGGCAAAGGCCGCACCGGTCATGAGCGTGGCGGCCGTGGTCGCCAGAAGCAGCTTTTTCATAAAAGAATTCTCCCTGTTTGGATCTTGTCCTGGCCCGGAGACTAGACGGGCTTTGACCGGATGGAAAGATATGCCGTCCCGTTCCGGGAGCGGATCGCGCCAGGAATGGGGGCATTTGCTCAAATTCTGAGAGCCTTGCGGGATTCGGTCGCAGAAGTTTCGCGCTATGCGTGTGCTTGCCGTGACAGCGACACCCGACTCGGCCTCATGATTGACCGTGCGTCTCGGCGCTCTAGCTCACTCAAGAGGAAAATGTGATGACATCTGCGATGAAAGAGGTGCTCCGATGATCCGTATGTTGACCTGCCTGATCCTCCTTGCTCTGCCGCTTCCCGCCGCCGCTGTCGAGCGTATGGCCGGGGCCCGCACGGTGGAGGTCACGCCGATGGTCACCGGGCTGGACGCGCCCTGGTCCATCGGGTTTCTGCCGGATGGCGGTGTATTGATCTCCGAGGTGGACGGGCGGCTTTTGTGGCTCGACGCTGGGGCGCTGCGCGAGGTGTCCGGCGTGCCAAAGGTCTGGGACGCCGGGCAAGGCGGCTTGCTCGACGTAATGGTGCCAAGCGATTTCGCTGAGAGCCGTGAGATTTTCCTAAGCTATTCCAAGCCGATGCAGGGCGGGGCGGGCACGGCGCTTGGGGTCGGGCGACTGATAGGAGGGCGGCTTGAAGGCTTTCGCGATCTCTTCGTGATGGAGAACGGCAGCCGCAAAGGCCAGCATTTCGGCTCCCGCATCGTCGAGGTCCCGGACGGTACGCTCTACCTCACGGTGGGTGAGCGCGGTGACGGCGCACTGGCGCAGGACCTGTCGCGCGCCAACGGATCGGTGCTCCGGCTCAACCGCGACGGCACGATCCCCGCCGACAATCCTTTCGTCGATCAACCGGATGCCTTGCCCGCGATCTGGTCCTATGGCCATCGCAACCCGCAAGGCGCAGCGCTCGACGGGCAGGGGCGGCTTTGGGTCAACGAACACGGGCCGCAGGGCGGTGACGAGATCAACCTTGTGAAAAAGGGCGCGAATTACGGCTGGCCGCTCACCACCTATGGCGAGAATTACGGCGGCGGGCGGTTTGCGCCGATGACACTTGCGGGCACTGAGCCGCCCGCGCATCAATGGACGCCCTCGATTGCGCCCTCGGGCTATGCGATCCATTCCGGGCGCCTGTTCCCGGAACTCAAAGGCGCACATCTGATAGGCTCGCTGAAGTTCGATTATATCGCTGTCTTGTCCCCCGATCTCAGCCGTGAGACGCAGTGGCAATGGCCGGAAACCGGGCGTGTGCGCGACGTGGTCGAAGCGCCCGACGGGGCGATCTGGTTTCTCTCGGTGATCGACGGGGTGGCCTACCGGATTGCGCCCGCGCGCTGAACGCATAAGAAATAGGCCATTGCGACGCAATTGCGCGGCTTTTCGCGTCTGTTTTGGGTTTTCTCAAGGCCTGACACTCTCTATAACTCCGCAGACCGACCGCGTTTGCTACCGCTAACGGCTGCGCGGGAGGGAGGAGAATATCAACCGTTTTGGAGTAAAGACGATGACGGATTGGGTGAAAACCGCATGGCGCAACAAACCGCGTGTGCAGATGCCCGACTATACGGACGAGGCCGCGCTGACTGCCGTCGAGGCACAGCTTGCCAAATATCCGCCGCTCGTCTTTGCGGGCGAGGCGCGCAAGCTGAAACGCGATCTGGCCAAGGCATCGCGTGGCGAGGCCTTCCTTCTGCAAGGCGGCGATTGCGCCGAGAGCTTTGCCGAATTCGGCGCGGATCAGATCCGCGACACATTCAAGGTCATGCTGCAAATGGCCATGGTCCTGACCTTCGGTGCGAAAGTTCCGGTGATCAAGGTGGGCCGGATGGCCGGTCAGTTCGCGAAACCGCGCTCGGCCCCGACCGAGACCGTGGGCGGCGTCGAACTGCCGTCCTACCGGGGCGACATCATCAACGGCTTCGATTTCACTGCCGAAGCGCGTATCCCCGATCCGAACCGCATGCTTCAGGCCTACACTCAGGCCGCGGCGTCGCTGAACCTGCTGCGCGCTTTCTCCAAAGGCGGGTTTGCCGATATTCACCGGGTGCATTCCTGGACGCTCGGCTTCACGGAATCGGACGAGGCGGAAAAATACCGCGACATGGCGAACCGCATTCAGGATGCGCTCGATTTCATGAAAGCGGCGGGCATGACCTCCGAGAACAACCACGAACTGGCGACGGTGGATTTCTACACCTCGCATGAGGCGCTTCTGCTGGAATACGAAGAGGCGCTCTGCCGCGTTGACAGCACCACCGGCGCCACGATTGCGGGCTCCGGCCACATGATCTGGATCGGCGACCGCACCCGTCAGCCGGACGGCGCGCATGTCGAATTCTGCCGTGGGGTGCAGAACCCGATCGGTCTGAAATGCGGCCCCTCGACCAGTGCCGAGGATCTCAAGGTTCTGATGGAAAAACTGAACCCGGAGAATGAGGCCGGGCGTCTCACGCTGATCGCACGTTTTGGCGCGGGCAAAGTGGCGGATCATCTGCCGCGCCTCATCGAGACGGTGAAATCCGAAGGGGCGAATGTGGTCTGGTCCTGTGACGCCATGCATGGCAACACGATCAAATCCGACAGCGGTTATAAAACCCGCCCCTTCGAGCAGGTGCTCTCCGAGGTGCAGGAATTCTTCGCGGTACATCGCGATCAGGGCACCATCCCGGGGGGCGTGCATTTCGAGATGACCGGCCAGGATGTGACCGAATGCACCGGGGGGCTGCGCGCCGTGTCGGACGAAAACCTCGCCGACCGCTACCACACCGCTTGCGACCCGCGCCTCAACGCGTCTCAGTCGCTGGAACTCGCGTTCCTCGTGGCCGAAGAGCTGCAAAAGGGGCAGACGCCGGAGAGCCTCGCTGCCTCCGCGTAAGTCTATGCGCAATCAAGAAGTCGAAAGCCGGGCCTCGCGCCCGGCTTTTGTCATTCCCCACGATGGAAGATGAAGCAATTCCCGACCGCCTCATAGCCCGCCGCCTCATAAAACGACATCGCGCCGGGGGCGGAGAGCAGCAGGTGAGTCTTGACCTCCGGCGCCGCCTTGACGGTTTCGCGCAGCAGTGCCTTGCCGATGCCGCGTCCCTGAACCTTGCGGTCGACGGCGAGATCGGAACAATAAAGGCAATAGGCGAAATCGGTCACGGAGCGCGCCACGCCCACCAGATGTCCCGCCGCATCGCGCGCCGTGACGATCAGATCGGAGCCAGCGAGCATCTTGGAAATCCGCTGCGGCTGATCGACAGGGCGGCGTTCGGCGAGCGTCGAGGCCGCAAGCAGCGCAAGGAATTCAGTGGCGGAGAGGTCCGGCTCCAGGGCGTAGGTGATCATGCGTGGCACTCCTGTTTGGACAGAGAGGAGCATGCCAGCGCGTCATTGAAAAGCAAAAAGGCGTGGCGCCCCCACAGGTGCCACGCCGGAACCGCCTTCCGGTGTTGTTGTTTTCTGGGCGGTAAGTGTTCCTGTCGCCTCACTCGTCGGTTTTCACCAGACGCAGCACCGGCTTGCCGCGCGGGCGCATCGGTTCCTGACGCGGGGTCGCCTCGGTGCGGGGGGCGTCCGCACTGGCCTCGTCATAGGCGCGTTTGGCCTCGGCGAAACCGGCGGGCACAGGCGTGCCTTTTTCCGTGGTTTCAAAGCTCTGCTCCATCGGATTGCCCAGAAGCGGGCGCGACTGGACATTGGCCACCTCGAAACGGCGCGGCTGACGGCCGATCTCACCCTTCGACTGGAGACAGCCGAGAATGCGGTTGACGTCGCCCAAATCGGATTTCAGCGGGCAGAGCAAAAGCTGCGCATCCATCGCGCCGCGCCCGATGCCGCGTTCGGCCTTGAGCGCGATCGTGGCGATCTGCGGGGTTTCGAACACGGCTTCCAGCGCCTCGGAGAGTTTCGCCCGGCTTTCCGGCACGAACATGGCGGTCAGCGGCATGCCGCGCACTTCCATGCCCATGAGATCGGTGAGATGCATGCCCGCAAGACGGAACCGCGCCACGCCGGGGGCGATGCGTTCGAGGATGAAGGCGAATTCCAGCGCCGATTGCATGCCGCGCGGATCAATCTCGGAGCGCGCGGGCACCGGACGGCCATTGCGCAGGCCCTCCCAATAGGCCTCCACGGTTTTCAGCGCAGGATATTGCGCAGCGCCCCGGCGGGGCATGAGGGATACGACATTCGAGCCACTGACATATTCGATCTTCATCTCGTCACCTGTTACTTTTCCGACGGGCCTGGGGCGGTCTTCCGCTCTGGCGGTGCGTTCGGAGGCGGGCGGCCGTTCTGAGCACTGGTCCGGAGCTGTCTGGGCCCGGGCGATCCCGCGGGTTGTTATCTCATCTTCGCGGCGGTCTGGCTGGATCTTGCAAGCCTGACCGCTGTGTTGACCTGAATATGCCACGAACTTGCCCGATTTGGTGGAAAAACCTAACCAGTGGTTAACATGGGACGAAATATTCCATGGAATGGTAGGGAATTTCTTAAGACTTCGTTCGGCATCATGCCCATATTAACCATGTAAATCACATGAAAACAAATATTTGCAGAAGCATCTTGATCTGGCGTTAACGAATTTTTCCGATCTGTATCCCACTTTGCGGATAACGGTAAAATTTTAAATATCGGCCGCGATGAGGCCGGACGGGGGCGGATCGGACAGAAAACGGCGGCGCAAGTGAGTCCTTTTGCAGGCCTCCCACCACATTCCGGTCACATTTTGCTCCCGTCTTGTTCCGCCCTGTCGCAGGGGCGGGCCGCTTTTCAAGCCGCAAACGGGCTGATAAGGACAAGGCCAAGACCGTCTCAGGGAGAATTTTCACATGACTGCGGAGCGGAATGCGGATCGTCGCGGCCTTCTCATCATTCTGTCCTCGCCCTCGGGCGCGGGCAAATCGACGCTGGCGCGGAAACTCATGCAGTGGGACGAGAGCCTGAGCTTTTCCGTCTCCGCGACCACGCGGCCGCCGCGCGAAGGCGAGGATCACGGGGTGCATTACCATTTCGTCGACGTGCCGAGCTTCAAGCATATGGTGGACCAGGGCGAGATGTTGGAGCATGCCAATGTCTTCGGCAATTTCTACGGCTCGCCCGCCGGTCCGGTCCGCACGGCGATCGAGGAGGGGCGCGATGTGCTCTTCGACGTCGACTGGCAGGGCGCGCAGCAGATTTCCAATTCGGTGTTGCGCGATCACGTCCTGTCGGTTTTCATCCTGCCGCCCTCGATCACCGAGCTGCGCCGTCGCCTCGAAGGTCGCGGTGTCGATACGCCCGAGGTGATCGCGAAACGCATGGAACAGAGCTGGGACGAGATCAGCCATTGGGACGGCTATCACTATGTGCTGGTGAACGACGATCTGGACGTGACTTTCGAACGGCTCAAGACCATCGTATCGGCGGAGCGCCTGAAACGCGCGCAGCAACCGGGGCTGATGAGATTCGTGCGCAAGTTGCAGGCGGAATTCGAGGAGGTCGAGGGATGACGCTTTACACACTGGACAATCACGCGCCGGTTCTGCCGGAGAATGGCGACTTCTGGGTGGCGCCCGATGCCAATGTCATCGGTAAGGTGGTGTTGGAAGAGGGCGCGAGCGTCTGGTTCGGCGCGACGCTGCGCGGCGACAATGAGGTGATCCTTGTCGGCGAGGGCACGAACATCCAGGAGAACACGGTTTGCCACACCGACATGGGCTATCCGCTGACCATCGGCGCGGGCTGCACCATCGGCCACAAGGCGATGCTGCACGGCTGTACCATCGGCGAGAATTCCCTGATCGGCATGGGAGCGACGGTGCTCAATGGCGCGAAGATCGGCAGGAACTGCCTGATCGGCGCCTGTGCCCTGATCACCGAGGGCAAGGAAATCCCGGATGGATCTCTGGTGATGGGCAGCCCGGGCAAGGTCGTGCGAGCGCTGTCGGAGACGGAGATTTCCCGGCTCAGAGGCTCGGCGCTGCATTACCAGCAAAACGCGCAGCGCTATCGCGACGGGTTGCAACAGATCGGATAAGGAAAGGGGCCGCACGGCCCCTTTTTCGTGAGCGGCTTGTGTCTGGCCTCAGTGCAACGAGGCCAGCACCCGTATCGGTTCCGGGCGCAGCACATCGAAATCAAGGCCCGGATAATGGCTGCGCAATTCGTTGCGGATGATCTCCGGGCGCGGCAGGTCACGGGCAAGCACGCGATAGGCGCCCTTGTAGCGCGCGGCACTCAGGAAATCCGCGAGATCGAGACAATCGAACTGATCGGAAATCGCCGGGGAAATCACGCTGTCGGGGCAAATGCTATGCAAAATCTCCGGGGTGAGGTCTGAGAATTCGATGAAAAACACCCCGCTGCGTTCGGGGAAATGCTTTTTCAGGGTCTGCATGCGCTGAGGCTCTCCGACCATCAGGATCATGCCGCCGGCGCCGGGTTGCGCCCCGCGTCGTCCCGCAACGAACTCTCCGAAAGCCGTTTGTCTTACGGTTCCCATGGGCCGGGTCCCCATCTGTTTCTGCCTCGTCCTCTCTGAGGAAAGGGGTAAAGTATCGAAAATGCAACAATATTTTTTCTGAATTCGGAAAAATTCGCAAATTGAAAAAATCATGGCGCGGTTTAAGGCAGGAGAATGTGGATCGCGCTTGGCCTGCCCGGACTGTCATGAAACAGTTACATCGCCACTTTAGGCAGGCGCGCAGACAGGATTTCCGATGCAATACAGTTTCAAATCTTCTTCCCGAGACAGCGAGATGGTCAGCGCCCTGGCGGATGCCATGCCGTTGCCTGTCGTGGTGATCGGGCGGGACGAACGCATCATGGCGGCCAATGCCCCGGCGCGTGGTCTGTTCAACGAACAGATGGTCGGGCGGCATTACATCACCGTTCTGCGCCAGCCGATGCTTCTGGATGCGATCGAGAACGTGCTGCGCCTGTCGCACCCGGCCGAAGCGGTCTATCGCGTCACCGAAAGCCAGCGCGAACTGGTCTATGACGTTGTGCTGCGCCCGGTGATCGTCGGCGATTTCGCCTGTGTCACGGTCGCCTTCGAGGACAAGACCGAGGTCTATGAGGCCGGGCAGATGCGGCGGGATTTCGTCGCCAATGTCAGCCACGAGCTGCGCACGCCGCTGACCGCCGTGCTGGGCTTCATCGAAACGCTTCTGGGACCTGCGGCGGAGGACACCTCGGCACGGGAACGCTTTCTCGGGATCATGGATCGCGAGGCCAAGCGGATGAATCGGATCGTCGGGGATCTCTTGTCCCTGAGCCGGGTCGAGGCAGAGCGTCGGGTGCGTCCGACCGATCATGTGGATGTCTCGGCGATTCTGCGCTCCGTCGCGCTCAATCTTCAACCGGTGGCCAAGGCCCAGGACGTGACCTTGATCGTCGAAGGGGTCGAGGGCTGCGAAGAGGTGCCTGGCGATCACGACCAGCTCATCCAGGTTTTCACCAACCTGATCGAGAATGCGATCAAATACGGCGGCCGCGGCAAGGAGGTGCGGGTCTGCCTGACGTCGCACACGGATGAGCCGACCATGCGCTCGCAGGCGGTGCGGGTAGATGTTTCCGATCAGGGCGACGGCATCGCCGCCCAGCACATTCCGCGCCTGACCGAACGATTCTACCGCGTCGATTCGCACCGCTCGCGCGAAATGGGCGGCACCGGGCTGGGCCTGGCCATCGTGAAGCACATCCTGAACCGGCACCGCGGGCGTCTTCGGATCGAAAGCCACGCGGGGCAGGGCAGTTGCTTCTCCGTCATCCTGCCCTACGAATAAGCGTCACATAAACCTGTCACAAACCGTTTGCGGCGACCGGATAGTCCCTCCATTTGCCTGCCAGTGTTCGGTCGGTAAAGGTTAATTTCCTGTCACAATCCTTGACGGAATGTCACAGGAAAGGTGCGAAACAGCCGAAAACCCCTGCGTTTTCTCGACTAATCCGAAAGATGTCGAGGAAATCCACGCCATCTGTCATGAAACTGTTACACTAGTTTCACAAAAGCATTGCACGTCCCCCCTAAACCGCCCAGCGAGAGAGCAATACCGCTCTCGGACATAGAGCAAATCAGGAGCATACGATGTCCTTTGTGAAACTGACCGCCTCCGCGATCGCGATCGCAGCCGTCTCCGCCACCGCCGCGAGCGCCCGTGATCAGGTGCAGGTCGCCGGTTCCTCCACCGTTCTGCCCTACGCTTCCATCGTCGCGGAAGCTTTCGGTGAAAACTTCGACTTCCCGACCCCGGTCGTGGAATCCGGTGGCTCCTCCGCTGGCCTGAAACGCTTCTGCGAAGGCGTCGGCGAAAACACCATCGACGTGGCCAACGCCTCCCGCAAGATCAAAGACAAAGAGATCGCCGCCTGTGCCGAAGCCGGCGTGACCGACATCATCGAAGTGCGCATCGGTTACGATGGCATCGTGTTCGCCTCCCAGCTCAACGGCCCGGCCTTCACCGCCTTTGAACCGGCTGACATCTTCAACGCTCTGGCCGAGAAAGTCCTGAAAGACGGCGAGATCGTTGCCAACCCCTACACCCAGTGGTCCGAGTTCAACGCCGATCTGCCCGCCGCCGACATCATGGCCTTCATCCCGGGCACCAAGCACGGCACCCGTGAAGTCTTCGAAGAAAAAGTGCTCCTGGCCGGCTGTGAAGCCACCGGCGCGATGGAAGCCATGGTTGCTTCCGGCATGTCCGAAGACGACGCGGAAGACGCCTGCATGGCGGTTCGCACCGACGGCAAATCCGTGGACATCGACGGCGACTACACCGAAACCCTCGCTTCCATCGACGCCAACCCGAACGGCATCGGCGTGTTCGGTCTCGCCTTCTACGAGAACAACACCGACAAGCTGAAAACCGCGACCATGTCCGGCGTCGAGGCCACCACCGCCTCCATCGCCTCCGGCGACTACCCGGTCTCCCGTCCGCTCTACTTCTACGTGAAGAAAGCCCACATCGGCGTGATCCCGGGTCTGAAAGAATATGCTGAGTTCTTCATTTCCGACGACATGGCTGGCCCGGACGGCCCGCTCGCCGAGTACGGCCTCGTGTCCGACCCGGAACTGGCCGCCACGCAAGCTGCTGTCGCTGCTGAAGACACCATGCAATAAGCCTCGGGGGTACCCCCAAGGTTTGCACGAAGACAGAGGCGGCGCGGGAGATCTCGCGCCGCTTCCCGCCGGAAAGCCCCGCCGACACCGGCAGATCGCTTTTCGAAATCCCTGCACCGGACCGGTCCATTCCTCCCCCGGTCCCGCATAGGAGCAGCTCCATGCCCGTTTTGTGGCTTTTCATCCTCGTTCTGGCCCTTGGCCTCATCGGATTTGTTCTCGGGCGCGCCCGTGCGCTTAAAGATGCGCAGGGCGATATTCGCCTGCTTCACTCTCTCCCAAGCTATTACGGCTCCAACGTGCTTTTGGCCACGTTGATCCCCGGTTTCGCGGTTCTGGTGCTCTGGCTGATCGTCCAGCCGATGGTGATCCACGGTCAGGTGGCGGGTATGATCCCGGAGCGCGGCCTGACGGATTACGGTTCTCTCAACCTCGCCATGTCCGATGTGCGTCGCGTTGCCGACGGGCTCGACATCGCGGTTGAGCAGGGTGCCCTGAGCGCCGAACAGGCCCGCGACATCCGCACCGAGTTCACCGACATTCGCGGCCGCCTCGGCGAGGTCGGCGTGGCGCTCGGCTCCAATGTGCAGCCCTATGTGCTTCAGGCGGCGCAGACATACCGGACGATGAACGCAACCGGCCACTGGCTGATGACCGGGGCCGTTCTGGCCGCCGCCATCGCGGGCTTTGCCGTGGCCTTCCTGCGCACAGGCAAGGACCTGCGGGCGCGCAACTCCGTCGAACGTGTGATCCTGATGCTGCTTCTGTCGGCGGCCTCCATCGCGATCCTGACCACGGTCGGCATCGTGCTGTCGCTGATTTTCAACACCATCGAATTCTTCAAGCTCTACCCGGCCACGGATTTCTTCTTCGGCACCACATGGGCGCCGTCCTTCGGTGGCGGCTCCGAGCTGGGCATTCTGCCGTTGTTCTGGGGCACGTTCTATGTCTCGCTGATCGCGCTGGTCGTCGCGGTGCCGATCGGGTTGTTTGCCGCCGTCTACCTGTCGGAATACGCGGGTCCCAAGGTGCGCGCGATTGCCAAGCCGCTTCTCGAAGTGCTCGCCGGTATCCCGACCATCGTCTACGGTCTCTTCGCGCTCCTGACCGTCGGGCCGCTTCTGATGTCGGTCTTCGGCGACGGAGGCCTCGGCTGGATGCAGGGCGGGCGTTCCGTGATGACCGCGGGTCTGGTGATGGGCGTGATGCTCATTCCCTTCGTCTCCTCGCTGTCGGACGACATCATCAATGCGGTGCCGCAAGCGATGCGCGACGGCTCTCTGGGTCTCGGTGCGACGAAATCCGAGACCGTGAAACAGGTCGTACTGCCCGCAGCCCTTCCGGGCATCGTCGGGGCCATCCTTCTGGCCGCCTCGCGCGCCATCGGCGAGACCATGATCGTGGTGCTGGGGGCAGGGGCCGCAGCCAAACTCAACATGAACCCGTTCGAGGCGATGACCACCGTGACCACGCGGATCGTCTCCCAGCTCACCGGCGATGCGGATTTCTCCTCGCCGGAAGCGCTGGTCGCCTTTGCCTTGGGCATGACGCTGTTCGTCATCACCCTCGGCCTCAACATCGTCGCGCTCGTGATCGTGCGCAAATACCGGGAGCAGTATGACTGATGTCCGACTTTACCGCTGATAACGGCCCCGCCAAAGCCGCGGGCAAGAGCTCGCTCTTCACGCAAACCGCGCGCACCAAACGCCGCAATGCCGCCGAGACCCGGTTCAAGGTCTATGGCATCGGTGCCATCGCGCTCGGCCTGTTCTTCCTCGTGGCGCTGCTGTTCTCGATCATCACGAACGGCATTCCGGCGTTCAAGCAGACCTTCGTCACCATCCCGGTGGAGCTGACCGAGGCCAAGCTCGACAAGAACGGCAATCGCGATCCGGCCGATCTCGCCAAGGTCACGACCTTTGGCTACAAGCCGCTCGTGACCAATGCCCTGGTTGCGGCGCTGAAAGAGCAGGGGATCGAGATCCCCTTTGCCAAGGAAAAGGATGTCGAGGATATCCTGTCCTCTTCCGTGGCCGCCCAGGTGCGGGACACCGTGCTCGCCAACCCCGACCTGATCGGGCAGACGGTCGATTTCCGGCTTCTGGCTTCGTCCCGTGTCGATGGCTATTTCAAGGGCCGTGTGACCCGCGACAGCCTGGCGCGTGACAAGAACCTCGACGCCGAACACCTTGACGTGGCCGATGCCATGGTCAAGGCGGGGCTGATGAAGACCTCGTTCAACCCGGCCTTCATCTTCGGTTCCGACGCCTCGGAAAGCCGCCCGGAACAGGCCGGGATCGGGGTCTCGATGGTGGGTTCCTTCTTCATGATGATGGTGGTGCTGGTGCTGTCCCTGCCGATCGGTGTGGCCGCCTCGATCTATCTCGAGGAATTCGCGCCGCAGAACAAATGGACCGACCTGATCGAGGTGAACATCTCCAACCTCGCCGCCGTGCCGTCCATCGTCTTCGGTATTCTGGGCCTCGCGGTGTTCATCCAGTTCGCCCATCTGCCGATGTCCGCGCCGCTCGTGGGTGGTCTGGTGCTGACGCTGATGACGCTGCCGACGATCATCATCTCGACGCGCGCCTCGTTGAAGGCCGTGCCGCCCTCGATCCGCGATGCGGCTCTTGGGGTCGGCGCCTCCAAGATGCAATCGGTGTTCCACCATGTGCTGCCGCTCGCCATGCCGGGCATCCTCACCGGGACCATCATCGGTCTGGCGCAGGCGCTTGGCGAAACCGCACCGCTTCTCTTGATCGGTATGGTGGGTTTCATCGCCTCCAACATGCCCGACGGGATTGCCGCCGCCTTCCTGTCGCCGAACTCCGCCATGCCGGCCCAGATTTACGAATGGGCCAAACGCGCCGATCCGGCCTATTATGAGCGGGCCTGGGGCGGCATCATCATCCTTCTTCTCTTCCTGATGACGATGAACATCATCGCCGTCATCCTGCGCCGCCGTTTCGAGCGCCGTTGGTAACGAGGTCATTTGAGGTTAGACCCATGAACGATATGCGAATTGTGAGAAAAGACGTGGACATGAACGACACCAAAATCTCGGCCAAAGGCGTACAGGTCTTCTACGGCGACACCCACGCGATCAAGGACGTGGACGTGGAGATCAAGGACAAGACCGTGACCGCCTTCATCGGCCCGTCCGGCTGTGGCAAGTCCACCTTCCTGCGTTGTCTGAACCGGATGAACGACACGATCGACATCTGCCGCGTCGAGGGCAACATCTTGCTCGACGGCGAAGACATCTACGACAAGCGCGTCGACCCGGTGCAATTGCGGGCGAAAGTGGGCATGGTGTTCCAGCGTCCGAACCCCTTCCCGAAGTCGATCTATGACAACATCGCCTATGGCCCGCGCATCCACGGCCTCGCCAAGAACAAGGCCGATCTCGACGAGATTGTTGAAAAGGCGCTGCGCCGTGGCGCGATCTGGGACGAGGTCAAAGACCGGCTGGACGCGCCGGGCACTGGTTTGTCGGGCGGTCAGCAACAGCGTCTGTGCATCGCGCGCGCCGTGGCGACCGAGCCGGAAGTGCTGCTGATGGACGAGCCGTGCTCTGCGCTCGACCCGATTGCGACGCTTCAGGTCGAGGAACTGATTGATGAATTGCGCGAGAATTTCTCCGTCGTCATCGTGACCCACTCGATGCAACAGGCCGCCCGCGTCAGCCAGAAAACCGCCTTCTTCCACCTGGGCAACCTTGTGGAATATGGTGATACCGAACAGATTTTCACCAACCCGAAAGATGAGCGCACCGAGAGCTACATCACAGGTCGGATTGGGTAAGGCCGGATCGGCTCAGGAGAGAACCATGCATAACGACAGCAAACATATTGCCTCCGCCTTCGACCGCGATCTCGAAGCCATTCAGGCGATGATCATGAAGATGGGCGGGCTCGTCGAAGCCGCCATCAAGGATGCCGCTCAGGCCCTCGAAGAGCGCGACGTGGAACTGGCCGAAAAGGTGCGCGAAGCGGACAAGGCCATCGACAAGCTCGAAGAGGATGTCAACGAGGAAGCCGCGCGGCTGATCGCGCTGCGCTCGCCGACCGCTTCCGATCTGCGCACGGTTCTGACCGTGATGAAGATCTCGACCAATCTCGAACGCTGCGGCGACTATGCCAAGAACCTCGCGAAGCGCACCGGCGTGCTCGTGAACATGCGTCCGATCGAAGGCGCGGCCCCCTCGATCCGCCGTATGGCGCGCGAGGTGGAGGAAATGCTGAAACTGGCGCTCGACGCCTATATTCAGCGCGACGTCTCCATGGCCAACGAAGTGCGTCACCGCGACCTCGACGTCGATCAGATGTACAACGCCCTGTTCCGCGAGTTCCTCACCTATATGATGGAAGACCCGCGCAACATCACCGCCTGCATGCATCTGCATTTCATCGCCAAGAACATCGAGCGCATGGGCGATCATGCCACCTCGATTGCCGAACAGGTGATCTATCTGACCACTGGCGAAATGCCGGAAGACGCCCGTCCGAAAGGTGATTTCACCTCGCAGGCCGTGGACGCGGAGGATCTCTGATGTCCGCAGACCAGCCCCGTGTTCTTGTCGTCGAGGATGAACCCGCCCAGCGGGAGGTGCTCGCCTACAATCTCGAGGCCGAAGGCTTCGCCGTTTCCAAGGCGGAGAACGGCGATGACGCGCTTCTCTATGTCGACGAGGACAACCCCGACATCATCGTCCTCGACTGGATGTTGCCCGGGGTTTCCGGCATCGAGATCTGTCGTCGTCTCAAGACCCGGCCCGATACCCGCGAAATCCCGATCATCATGCTCTCGGCGCGTTCCGAAGAGGTGGACCGGGTGCGCGGACTCGAGACCGGAGCCGACGATTACGTGGTGAAACCCTATTCGGTGATCGAACTGATGGCCCGCGTGCGCACCCAGTTGCGCCGCGTCCGTCCGGCGGCCACCGGGCAGGTGCTCGAATACGATGACATCCGCCTCGACAGCGAGACTCACCGCGTCACGCGCGGCGCCGAACAGCTCAAACTCGGCCCGACCGAATTCCGGCTTTTGTCTACGTTTATGGAGAAACCGGGGCGGGTTTGGTCGCGTGAGCAATTGCTCGACCGGGTCTGGGGACGCGACATTTATGTCGATACCCGCACGGTGGATGTCCATATCGGCCGGCTGCGCAAGGCGCTCTGTCAACACGGTGGCGAAGATCCGGTGCGCACGGTGCGTGGCGCGGGTTACGCGCTCGGCTGAGCCCCGACACGAAACGCGTGCAAGAAATGAGCAGAGAAGCACCGGTCCCGCCAAGGGTCGGTGCTTTTCCGCACTGAAAATGCGAAGAAAAATCCGCCTCTCTTGCCGAGCCCCGTCAACCTGTGCTCAGATGATTTGAGCAAATTTCGACAGGTGGCGGATCAGGGCGGAGCATGACGGATCTTTATTTCAAGGAACCCGCACATTTGCGGACCTATCGCGGCATTCGCGAGTTGATCTTGTCCGGCGATCTCGTCCCCGGCGAACCGGTAACGATCAAGGGGCTGACCGACCGGCTCGGCGCGGGCATGACGCCAGTGCGTGAGGCGATCCGGCGTCTGACCTCGGAAGGCGCGCTGATTTTTCACGGCAACCGTAGGGTGACGGTCCCGGCGCTGACACTCTCCGAGGTGGACGATCTGATTTTCGCCCGTCTGGCTCTGGAGCCGGAACTGGCACGCCGTGGCGCGGAGCGGATGACGGAGGAGGGGATCGAGGCTCTGGTGGCGGTGGACCGCGAGATCGACGTCGCCATGGGGCAAGGCGACATGCGCGGCTATATGATCTACAACCACCGGTTTCACATGCAGCTTTACGCCCCGGGCAGGAGCGAGGTGATCAGCCCGATCATCGACACGCTCTGGCTGCGCTGCGGTCCGGCGCTTCGGGTGATGTGCACGCGGTTCGGCAACCAGAACCTGCCCGACATGCACCGCGTGGCGATCGAGGCGCTGAAGCGTCACGACAGTCAGGGCGTGGCGGAGGCAGTGCGGCGCGATATTCTTCAGGGGATGGAGAATATTCGCGCCATTGTCGCCGAAACAGAAGAGTTCACGTAAAAGTTGAGATTATACGGAAATCGCCTTGATTTCGCAGAAATCTTCGATGCCGTAAATGCCGCCCTCACGACCGTTCCCCGACAGCTTGTAGCCCCCGAAGGGCGAGCCGTAGGAAATATCCGAACCGTTCAGATGCACCATGCCCGCACGAATTTCGCGCGCCATGGCCATGCCGCGGGCTTGGCTGTCCTCGCTGGTGCCGGTCTGGATATAGGCGGCGAGGCCGTAAGGCGTATCGTTGGCAATCTCCACCGCCTCGTCGTCGCCGTCATAGGCGATCATCACCAGAACCGGACCGAACACCTCTTCCTGAGCGATGCGCATGTCGTTGGTCACATCGCCGAACACGGTCGGACGGCAGAAATAGCCACGGTTGAACCCTTCGGGCCGGCCCAGACCGCCCGCGACGAGCCGCGCACCGTCTTCGATCCCGGCCTGAATGAGGCTTTGCACCCGATTGTATTGCAT
Source organism: Celeribacter ethanolicus (assembly GCF_002407265.1). Classification (NCBI taxonomy): domain Bacteria; kingdom Pseudomonadati; phylum Pseudomonadota; class Alphaproteobacteria; order Rhodobacterales; family Roseobacteraceae; genus Celeribacter; species Celeribacter ethanolicus. The sequence goes on along the minus strand of NZ_CP022196.1, from coordinate 721,756 downwards.
CTGCGACACGAGCGGGCCGATGTGATTGCCGGGCTGGGCGGGAAGGCCGATTTTCGTGCTCTCGGCGACCTCTTTGGCGATCTCCATCGCGGTCTCGTAATGGCTCTGCGGGATCAGCATACGCGTCGGTGCGTTGCAGGACTGGCCGGTGTTTTGGAAGCAATGGCGCACGCCGCGCTTCACCGCCTCCTCGAAATCGCAATCGTCGAGAAGGATGTTCGGCGATTTGCCCCCAAGCTCCAGCGTCACGCGTTTCACGGTCGCGGCGGCGGCTTTGGAAATCTCCACACCCGCACGCGTCGAGCCGGTGAAGGACACCATGGCCACATCCGGGTGCGACGAGATCGCAGCGCCCACCGTCGGCCCGTCGCCATTGACGAGGTTGAACACGCCTTTCGGCAGGCCCGCTTCCTCAAGGATCTCGGCATAGAGCAGTGCGCTCATCGGGGTGAGTTCCGAGGGTTTCAGCACCATGGTGCAACCGGCGGCGAGGGCAGGGATCACCTTCAAAGCAATCTGGTTGATCGGCCAGTTCCACGGCGTGATAAAGCCGCAAACCCCGATCGGCTCATGCAGGATCAGATCGCCCGGCCCGTTGCGATGTTCGAAGTCGAAGGCTTCGAGCGCTTTCACCACGCCATCGAGATGGCCGATGCCAACGGCGGCCTGCGCCCGGTCCGAAAGCGAAATCGGCGCCCCCATTTCCTCGGTGATCGCGGCGGACATCTCGTCGTAGCGGCTCTGATAGACCTCACGGATTGAGGCCAGAAGCTCAAGGCGTTCGGATTTCGTGCTGTGCGAAAAGGACGGGAAGGCGGCTTTTGCTGCGGCCACGGCGGCATCGACATCGGCTTTGGTTCCCAGGGCAACCTCGGCAAAGACCTCTTCGGTCGCCGGGTTGATCACGTCCACCATGGTGCTGCCCAGAGGCGCTACCCAAGCCCCGTCGATATAGAACCTGTCGGTTTTCAATTCCGTCATTTTCGCCTCTTATCCTGTTGTCTTTTATATCTTGTCGCGCAGAGCATACCACGTCATCGCCAGCGCCAGAAGCGGCGTCCGAAGGCTCGGCCCGCCGGGAAAGCGCGGGCTGGGCAGCGATTGCATCAGATCGAACCGCGCCGCCTGACCTTCGACCGCCTCCGCCGCGATCTGGCCCGCGAGCGTGGCCAAAGCGACGCCCTGACCGGAGAATCCGGCGATGGAGATCGACGATGGCCCGAGGCGCGCGAAATGCGGCAGGCGGGACATGGTGATGCCCAGAGTGCCGCCCCAGGCGTAGTCGAGTTTGGCGTCTTTCAGCTCCGGGTAAACACCCAGCATCGGCGCGCGGACTTTGGCGCGAATGTCGGTCGGAAACTTATAGCCGTAACTCTCACCGCCGCCGAAAATCATCCGGTTGTCGGGCGACATGCGGTAGTAATTGATCACGAAACGCGAGTCCGCGACGGCATGGCGGTTCGGGATCAGCTTGGCGGCAAGACCCGAGGGCAGGGGGGCGGTGACCGCGATGAAATTGTTGATCGGCATGACGTGATGCGCAACGTCATGGTCGAGATTGTTGTGATAGCCATTGAGCGCAAGGATCAGGTGATCGGCCTCGATGACGGCCTGATCGGTATGGATGCGCGGCTTGCCTTTGGTCTCGACCTTGGTGGCCCGCGACAGCTCATGAAGGCGCGCACCTGCGGCCTCGGCCAGACGTGCAATCGCGAAGGCATAGCGCAGCGGGTGCAGATGACCGGACCCCATATCGAGCGTGCCGGAATGATAGTCCTCAGACCCGGTCTCATGGCGCACCGCATCGCGGTCGAGGTAGCGGATTTTGTCGTAGCCGTAGACCTTGTGCATGTGATCCACATGCTTTTGCGAATGGTCGGAAAACCGCGCGCGATGGTTGGCGTGGATCACGCCATCGCGCCAGTCGCAGTCATCCCCGCTCTCGGACAGGATCGTTTTGACCAGACTCACGGCCTCGGCGCCCAGATCCCAGAGCATCCGCGCGTCATCCATGCTGACATGAGTCTCAAGCTCGTCTTGTTCGAGCCGTTGTCCCATCGACACCTGACCGCCATTGCGCCCCGAAGCCCCGGAGCCGACGCGCGACGCCTCCAGAAGCACCACGTCGAGCCCGCGCCGTGCCATGTGCAGCGCCGCCGACAGCCCCGCATAGCCGCCACCGACAACACAGACATCGGCCTTGATCGTGCCGGTGGCAGCCGGGTAGGGGCCGGGCGTCTCCGCTGTGGCGGCGTACCACGATTGCGGATGTTCGCCCAAGCGGTCGTTATAGGTCAGGATGTCCATACGGAACTCAGGCGTTCAGCCCCTCCGCATTGATCCGCTCCAGCGCTTCATCAAGAGACTTGCGCGCGCGGTCGATGAGAATGTCGACCTCTGCCTTGGTGATGGTCAGCGGCGGCGAGATGATCATCCGGTCGCCGACATGGCGCATCACCAGATTGTTCGCGAAACACCGCTCGCGGCAAATATAGCCGACCGTGCCCCCGGGGGCCTTGAACTTCGCCCGCGTGGCCTTGTTCGGGGTGAGGGCGATGGAGCCCATGAGGCCGACGATCTTGGCCTCGCCGACCAGCGGGTGATCGACCAGCGCTTCCCATTTTTCCTTGAGATAGGGCGCGATCTCCTTGCCCGCACGCTCGACGATGCCTTCCTCTTCCAGAAGGCGGATGTTTTCGAGCGCCACGGCACAGGCCACCGGATGGCCGGAATAGGTGTAGCCATGGGCAAACTCGTCGCCCTCGTCGATCACATTGGCGATCTTGTCGGACACGATGGAGGCGCCCAAGGGGATATAGCCGGAAGTAATGCCCTTGGCGCAGGTCATGATGTCGGGCGTGATGCCCATGGTCTGGCTGCCAAACCAGTTGCCGGTGCGGCCAAAGCCGGTGATGACCTCATCGACGATCAGCAGGATGTCGTATTTTTTCACGATGCGCTGGATTTCCGGCCAATAGGTGGCGGGCGGCACGATCACGCCACCGGCACCTTGCACGGGTTCCGCGATGAAGGCGGCGACAGTTTCGGGTCCGAGTTCGAGAATTTTCGCCTCAAGCTCCTGCGCGCGTTGCAAACCGAAGTCTTCGGGCGTCATGTCGCCGCCTTCGGACCACCAGTCGGGTTGGTCGATGTGGTGAATGCCGGGAATCGGCAGACCGCCCTGAGCGTGAATGCCTTTCATCCCGCCGAGAGAACCACCGCCCATGGTCGAGCCGTGATAGCCGTTCCAGCGCGAGATCACGTTGAAACGCTCGGGTTGGCCCTTGAGCTCCCAATAATGCCGCACCATACGCAGGTTGGTGTCGTTGGAATCCGATCCGGAACCGTTGAAGAACACATGGTTCAGATCGCCCGGTGCAATCTCGGCGAGTTTCTTCGCCAGCATGATCGCGGGGACGTGCGAGGTTTGGAAAAAGGTATTGTAGAAGGGCAGTTGCTTCATCTGGCGCGCCGCCACATCGGCCAGTTCCTCGCGCCCGTAGCCGACATTGACACACCACAGGCCCGCCATGGCGTCGAGAATTTCTTCGCCTTCGCTGTCGGTCAGCCAGACACCCATGGCCTTGGTGATGATGCGCGCACCTTTCTCAGCCAGTTCAGCCCCGAAGGTGAACGGGTGCATATGGTGAGCGGCATCGAGCGCTTGCAGCTCGGCGGTGGGCAGGTGGTTGTCTTGCATGGTCTTTATCCTTTATCGCCGGACCGTTCGAGGGCATCGCACCCGAGAGGGGAGCAATACCGGGTGGCCATGACGGGTCGGGGATCGTTTTGATCCGTCTTTGGAAAAATATGATCAAATTATGAGGCGGTCAAGCATGAGCCGTTGTGCAGACACACTCAGGGGGCTGTGTGCACAACTTTGCGCCAAAGGATTGAGCAACGGTTCTGCGATAGCGTCTTCAACACTGACCAGAGCCGGGGATCGCAGCCTGTAACGCCATGATCGCGCAGGGTTTGTGTATACGTCGGACCAGGGGCACTGGCTTCGATCATGCGTTCTGCGGAGATCGTCCATACTGTGCGACGTCCTAACGTAGACGTGGCGGAACCGCGTTTTCGGGGAAGTTGGACCAATCTGAAATTGTCTGATAATTGGTATTATGTATAATATATACAAATACCAAGATGAGATATTGCTCGTAATCCCTTAATATTCCATCAGAAACTCGGTGGCGTCGCGGCGCTTACCACTTCACAGGGTTCCGGTCCGATCTGGCGGAAACGGTGCGGTGTGCGGCTTTCGAAGTAATATGCATCGCCCGGTCCGAGGATCTTGCGCTGATCGCCCACGGTCACCTCGACACGGCCGGAAATCACGATTCCGGCTTCTTCGCCCTCATGACCGTACATCACACGGCCGGTGTCCGCGCCGATCTCGTAGCGTTCGCGCAGCATCATCATCGCCCGACCAAAGAGCGATTGCCCGACCTGTTTGAGCGAGACCTTGCCTTTGCCGATCTCGGTCAGCTCCTCGGCGGCGTAGAAGATCTGCTGTTCGGCCACGGGTTCGATGGCGAAGAATTCCGACAGTCCGATGGGTACCCCCGCGAGGATCTTGTGCAGCGCGCCGACCGACGGGTTCATCTTGCCACTCTCGATGAGCGAAATGGTCGAGTTCGGCACACCGACCTTCTTGGCCAGAGTGCGTTGAGACAGGCCCGCGCGTTCGCGCACGACACGCAGCCGGTGGCCGAGGGCCAGATCGTCGGAGGTGTTGTGGGTGTTCATTATCGACCAAACAGTTGTGAGCTATCACCGTAATACAATGTGTTACAAAAATAAAGAAACAGACTTTTTGAAAATAATAAAACCCCTAATCTCAGGAGCAAGGCACAGAACATCGCGCCAAATCGGCGCCCTGAAAGGACAGATCATGTTGAAATCGACTGCAAATACCGAAATCGAATCCCGTCGCAAGGCGGCTCTGGCCCGCGGCGTGGGCGTACTCACCGACCATTATGCGGTGAAAGCGGAAAACTCGGAAATCTGGGACGAAGATGGCAATCGCCTGATCGACTTCGCCTCCGGCATCGCCGTGCTGAACACCGGCCACCGCCACCCGAAGGTCATCGCAGCGGTCGAGAAGCAGCTCGCCTCCTTCACCCATACCTGCCACCAAGTGGTGCCCTATGAACCCTATGTTCGTCTCGCCGAGCGCCTGAACGCGCTGGCTCCTGGGGACTTTGACAAGAAATCCCTCTTTGTCACGACTGGCGCAGAAGCACTTGAAAATGCCGTGAAAATCGCGCGTGCGGCCACGGGTCGATCGGCGGTGATCACCTTCAACGGCGGCTTCCATGGCAGGACTTTCATGACCATGTCGATGACCGGCAAGGTGGTGCCGTACAAAGTCGGTTTCGGCCCAATGGCCGCCGACGTGTTCCACGCGCCCTACCCCAACGCGCTGCATGGCATCTCCGTTGACGACAGCCTGAATGCCATCGAGCACCTGTTCAAGGCGGATGTCGATCCGGCCCGAGTCGCGGCCATCGTGTTCGAACCCGTGCAAGGCGAAGGCGGCTTCAACCCGGCCCCGAAAGAATTCGTCGAACGTATTCGCAAGCTCTGTGACGATAAGGGCATCGTGATGGTCGCCGACGAGGTGCAAACCGGCTTTGCCCGCACCGGCACCGTGTTCGCGATGGAGGCTTACGGCATCGCGCCGGATCTCACCACCATGGCGAAAAGCCTTGGCGGTGGCTTCCCGATCTCTGCCGTGGTCGGCAAGGCCGAGATCATGGACGCGGCCGGTCCGGGCGGTCTGGGCGGCACCTATGGCGGCAACCCGCTGGCGATTGCGGCGGCGAACGCCGTGCTCGACGTCATCGAAGAAGAAAAGCTTTGCGACCGCGCCAATACGCTCGGTGATACGCTGAAAGCCCGTCTCGAAGCGCTGAAAGCCGATGTGCCGGAGATCGTCGAAGTGCGCGGTCCGGGCTTCATGGTCGCGGCCGAATTCTGCCACGCCGACGGCACCCCTGCCCCGGAACTGGCGAATGCGATCCGGGTCGAGGCGCTTAACCGTGGCCTGCTTCTGCTGACCTGCGGCGTCTATGGCAACGTGATCCGCTTCCTCGCGCCGATCACCATTCAGGACGATGTGTTTGCAGAAGCGCTCGATATCCTCGAAAACGCTGCCAAAGCGGCAAAAGGACTCTGAGATGCGTGAGCTGAACGATAAAACCCTTCTGGAAACCCGCGCCTATGTGAATGGCGTCTGGGTCGAAGGCAAAAACACCTTCCCGGTGGAGAACCCCTCCACCGGAGAGGTGATCGCCCATGTCACCGACCTGTCGGCGGAAGATGTGGCCATGGCGATTGATGCCGCCCATGCCGCGAAAAAGGCCTGGGCCGCGACCGGCGTCAAGGAACGCTCCGCGATCCTGCGCAGGCTGTTCGATCTCATGGTCGCGAATGCCGACGATCTGGCGACGATCCTCACCGCCGAGATGGGCAAGCCCTGGGCCGAAGCCCGTGGCGAAATTCTCTACGGTGCGTCCTATGTCGAATGGTTCGCGGAAGAGGCCAAGCGGATCTATGGCGACATGATCCCGGGGCCGACAAACGACAAACGTATGGTGATCGTCAAGCAACCGGTGGGCGTGGTCGGCTCCATTACGCCGTGGAACTTCCCGAACGCCATGCTGGCGCGCAAGATGGCCCCTGCCCTTGCTGCCGGCTGCACCATGGTGGCACGACCGTCCGAGTTCACGCCGCTCTCCGCACTGTCTCTTGCCGTTCTGGCAGAGCGCGCGGGCGTGCCCGCCGGCGTGTTCAACGTGCTGACAGGGCTCGACGCCGCAGGCATGGGCCAGGAGATGTGCGCCAACGAGAAAGTGGCGAAAATCACCTTCACCGGCTCGACCCGCGTGGGGAAAATTCTGCTCGCACAGGGGGCTGGGACGGTCAAGAAAATGTCCATGGAACTGGGCGGCAATGCGCCTTTCGTGGTGTTCGACGATGCCGATGTCGACGCGGCGGTCGAGGGCTGCATGCTTGCGAAATTCCGCAACAACGGCCAGACCTGCGTCTGTGCCAACCGCATCTATGTTCAGTCCGGAATCTATGATGAATTCGCCGCGAAACTGGCGAAAGCGCTCGATGGCCTGACCCTTGGCGACGGGTTCGCCGAAGGCGTCAACACCGGCCCGCTGATCAATGCGGCGGCGGTCGCGAAGGTCGAAAGCCATATTGCGGATGCGGTCGAGAAAGGCGCGGAAGTGGTCACCGGCGGCAATCGTTCGAACCTCGGCCAGACCTTCTTCGAACCGACGCTTCTCAAAGGCGTGACGCAGGAGATGAAGGTCGCCCGCGAGGAAACCTTCGGCCCGCTGGCGCCGCTGGTGAAATTCGAGACCGAGGAGGAGGCGCTCGCCTTCGCCAACGCGACCGAATTCGGGCTGGCCTCCTATTTCTACACCTCTGACCTGAACCGCACCTGGCGTGTGGGCGAGGCGCTGGAAAGCGGCATGGTCGGCATCAACACCGGTGCGATTTCCACGGAAATGGCCCCGTTTGGCGGCGTCAAACAGTCCGGCATGGGCCGCGAAGGCTCAAAATACGGCATGGACGATTATCTCGAGATCAAGAACCTCTGCTTCGGCGGGTTGACCTGATATATCATCGAAGACGGGCGGCCACGGGGAAATGTGTGGCCGCCCTTTTCACATCACTCAAGGATCTTACGGAGCGTTTTCATGGCCACCAGTCACGGGTTTCTCGCCGATGTCACCAATATGTTCAACGATGCGGCCAAATTGCTGTCGCTCGAAGAGGGGCTGGCGGAGAAAATCTCGGTCTGCAACACTACGTTGACGACCCGCTTCGGGGTGCGGCTGCGTGGCAAGATGCATACGTTCGAGGGCTGGCGCGCCGTTCATTCCAATCACCCCAGCCCGGCCAAGGGGGGCATTCGCTATGCCCCCTATGCCAATCACGAAGAGGTCGAGGCACTCGCCGCCCTCATGTCCTACAAATGCGCGCTGATGGATCTGCCGTTCGGCGGTTCCAAGGGCGCGCTGAAGATCGACCCGAGCGCATGGGCCCCGCATGAGCTCGAGCGCATCACCCGGCGGTTCGCCCAGGAATTGGCGCGGCACGATTTCCTCAGCCCTTCGCAGAACGTCCCGGCCCCGGATGTCGGCACCAATGAGAAGACGATGATCTGGATCGCCGACGAATACCGCCGGATGAAGTCCAATGACATCAATGCCAATGCCTGTGTCACCGGGAAACCAATTGCCATGGGCGGCATCGAGGGCCGGGTCGAAGCCACCGGGCGGGGCGTGCAATACGCCACGCAGGTGTTCTTCCAGACCCCGGAAGACATCGCGAAAACCGGCCTGCCGGCGGACCTCAAAGGCCGCACGGTGATCATTCAGGGGCTTGGAAATGTCGGTTATCACGCGGCAAAATTCCTTAGCCAAGAGGATGGCTGCAAGATCGTGGCGGTGGTCGAGCGCGACGGCTCGCTGCGCAATCCGGCTGGCCTCGACATCGAGGCGCTCAAGGCCCATATGCTGGAAACCGGCGGCATAAGCGGGTTCTCGGGCGGCGAATACGACAGTGGCTCCGCGCTCAGCGATGCCTGCGACATTCTCATTCCGGCGGCGCTTGAAAGCGCGATCCACGACGGGAACGCCCATGAAATCAAGGCAAAGCTGATTGTCGAGGCCGCCAACGGCCCGATCACCTATGCCGCCAACGAAATCCTGCGCGAGCGCGGCGTGGTGATCATCCCCGACCTTTACGCCAATGCCGGCGGCGTGACCGTGAGCTATTTCGAATGGGTCAAGAACCTGACCCATATTCCCTTCGGGTTGATGGAACGCCGGCGCGACGAACAGGGCAACCGCATGCTGGCACGCCAGATCGAGAGCATGACCGGGCATCAGTTTCCCGAAGGCGCGGAGAGCTTCCTCGACGGGGCACGGGAAATTGATCTGGTGCGCTCGGGGCTCGACGACAAGATGCGCTCCGCCTATGGCGAGATGTCCCGGCTCTGGAACAGCTCCGACGACATTCCCGATCTGCGCACCGCCGCCTATATCATCGCCGTGCGCCGTCTGGCCGAGATTTATCAGGCGCTGGGGATCGGTGGCTGAGGAGAATACAGAGGGTCAACGCGCCGCTCTCTCGAACATGCCAAACAGATCGCGCGGGTCGTCCGGATCGGCAAGCATATCGAGATTTTCCGCAAAATTAGTGCCTTGTATGAGATTTCTCACGTAGCGCAGCGCCGAGAAATCTTCTATGGCAAAGCCCACGCTGTCGAACAGCGTGAGCTGCGCCGCGTCGCGCCGCCCTTCGGTCTCTCCCCGCATGACCTGCCAAAGCTCGGTCACCGGGTGATCTTCCGGAAGCTGTTGAATCTCGCCCTCGATCCGGGTCTGCTCAGGGTATTCCACGAAAATCCCGGCACGCCGGAGAATATCCGGATGCAGCTCCGTTTTGCCCGGACAATCGCCGCCGATGGCGTTGATGTGCAGCCCACGTCCGACCATGTTGTCTGTCAGGATCGTAGCATATTGCTTGTCGGCGGTGCATGTGGTGATCACCTCTGCGCTGATCACCGCGTCCTGTGCACTGGAACATGTCGTGATCTCAAAGCCTTGCGCTTCGAGGTTGCGTTTCGCCTTGGCGGTCGCCGTCGGGTCGATGTCATAGAGGCGTAGCCGGTTGATGCCGCAGAGCGCGCGGAAGGCCATGGCCTGAAATTCGCATTGCGCACCATTGCCGATCATCGCCATGATCTCTGCTCCCGTAGGCGCGAGGTATTTGGCGACAAGCGCCGAAGTCGCCGCCGTGCGCAGCGCCGTCAAAACTGTCATTTCCGTGAGTAACACCGGGTAACCCGTAGAAACTTCGGACAAAACTCCAAAGGCCGTGACCGTCTGATGGCCGGTCCTCGTGTTCTTCGGGTGACCGTTGACATATTTGAACCCGTAGAGCGTGTCATCGGCTGTCGGCATCAGCTCGATCACGCCACCGGGGACATGGGACGCCACGCGCGGGGTTTTGTCGAATTCGGGCCAGCGTTTGAAATCCGCTTCGATATGCCCCGCCAAGTCTCTGAGAAATCTTTCAATTCCAACATGATGCACGAGACGCATAATGTTGGCGACAGAGACGAAAGGCACATAGGCGAGCTCCGAAGGGGCCAGGTTCGAGGAGGCAGGCAGATTCATCATCCGAAACTCCGGGTCATGCGGTCGAGAACGCGGCGACCGAACAGGCTCGCCGTCAGATCGCAGAGTAGTTTCGCCGTACGCCCTCGCTCGTCGAGAAACGGGTTCAACTCCACCAGATCAAGCGAGCCGACCAGCCCGCTGTCACCCAGGGTTTCCATGATCAGATGCGCCTCGCGGAAGGTCGCCCCACCCGGCACCGTTGTGCCCACGGCCGGCGCGATGCCGGGGTCGAGAAAATCGACATCGAAGCTGACATGCAACCGCCCGTTTGCGCCGCGCACCCGGTCGAGAAACGCCCGAAGCGGCACCAGAACCCCGGTCTCGTCAATCGCTCGCATGTCCTGAACATCCATTTCAAGACGTTGAATGCGTTTATGTTCCGCCGAGTCGACGGAGCGAATGCCGATGAAGCACATATGCTCAGGGGCGACGGAATCGGTGAGGGCCGGATAGGCCTCAAAGCCCTCTTGCCCGGTAAAATAGGCCACCGGCGTGCCGTGCAGATTGCCGCTCTCGGTCGTGTCGAGCGTGTGCAGATCCGGGTGCGCATCGAGCCAGAGCACGAAGAGCGGTCGGCCCTCCTCGGCGGCGTGGCGGGCGATGCCGGGCACCGTGCCCGCCGACATGGAATGATCGCCCCCCATGAAGATCGGCAGACGGCTGTCGCGTGCGGCCTCATAGGCGGCGGGCTCCAAAGCCGCGATCCAGGCGCGGGTTTCGGCGAGGTTGTGCACCGCAGGGTTGGCATGCGGCATGTTCTCCTGCGGCGCGATCTCGATATCGCCACGATCCTCGACCGACCAGCCGAGCGCCTGGAGTGTCTCCGGCAACCCGGCGGTGCGCAGGCTTGCCGGCCCCATGAGACAGCCGCGTTGCGATGCGCCGGTCTCGACCGGAACGCCAAGGAGAACGGTGGATTTCATCATCTGCGAAGACCTTTGTGAGGATGTGCGTTTTTCGCAGTATGCGCCGGTTCCATGAAAGTTGTGACTTATAATTTGATCGTTATGGCGTTAGTTTTATACAAAATGACTAATTATGAGGTCAAAATGAACATCCCCGCCCTGACAGACAGCGATCGTGCCATCCTGGGGGCGCTGCGGCGCAATGCAAGATTGTCGATCACCGAACTGGCGCAGGACACCGGCCTGTCGCGCAGCACCGCGCGCACGCGGCTCGACGCGCTGGTGGCGAACGGGCATATCCGGCGCTTCACCATCGAGACCGATGTGGATGTCGAGGGCGAGGTGCGGGCGATCACGCTTGTGGCGCTGCAAGGCAAGATGTCGCGCCAGGTGATCCGCACCCTGACCCGTATCCCGGGCGTCTCCACGGTCTTCGCGACCAATGGCGCCTGGGATCTGGTCGTCGACATCCGCACCGACAGCCTCGTGAATTTCGACCGGATCCTGCGCGAGATTCGTGAAATTCCCGGCGTGGTGACCTCGGAAAGCTGTCTTCTTCTGGCCCATGTTGTGGGGTGATGCACAGCAACCGTGCGTCAATGTACAGTATTTGGGCATCGGGTTGACCTCGCGGGATGTCTTGCGCGGCTTGTAATTTCTACTTAATTTCAATGCATGGGGGACACGAGCATTCACAATCAGGTCCAGAAGATCCTCTACGCGACCACGGTCCAGGAGGTCTGGGACCCCTTGCTGAGACGACTGAAAACGGTCGGCTTTCATCATGTGCTCTACGGTTTCACGCGGTTTCATACCGATTCCGGGTTCGGTGACGACAACGACCACCTCTTCCTGACGAATTTCGGCCCGGACTACATGAAGGGCTATTTCCTTGAGGGCCGGTATCGCCACGGCCCGATGGTCCGTTGGGCGGTGGAGAATTCAGGGTGTTGTTCCTGGGACTGGATCGGCGCGAACCATGCCAGCTTTACCGAGAAAGAGCGTGAGGTGGTGGCCTTCAATCAGGCCTCCGGCGTCACCGCTGGCTATACCATCGCCTTCCCGCATTCGCTGAAACGGGCCAAGGGTGCGATTGGCATGTCGTTGGAGCCGTTCAACGGCACACAGGCCGAAGCAGATGAAATCTGGGGGGTGCATGGCGAGGACATTGAGATCCTGTGCGGCATTGCACATCTGAAGCTGATCAGCATGCCGCTGCCGAAACGCATGCTGACCAAGCGCCAGCGCGAGGTGCTGGAATGGATCAGCGATGGCAAAACAGTCGCCGATACGGCCCAGATTCTGGGCCTGAACAAGGCTACGGTGGAGAAACACCTGCGACTCGCCCGTGAGGCTCTGGGGGTGGAAACCACGGCACAGGCGGTGCTAAAGGCTTCATTACACAACCAAATTTTTACCTTCTGACCCCCGCCGCCAGGCCGTCCACGGATAAAATCAACCAAAAGGTATGGAATTGCGTACTTTCGTTCTGGTTGAGAGAGGAACAAAATGAGATTGTTCCGGCTTTCGAGGCTTGGCCTTTGGGACGGGGGGGTACGGGATCGCCAGGGTCATTCGGCTTACCGATGCTTCTATGAAGGGCCGCGGGTTTATACTCAACCGTGCGGTCCTTTTTGTTTGTATGAGTTTTGCGGGGTCCCTCATCCAAGGTTTTTGTCCCGCATAGGGTGGCTCTTTTTGAGCCACCCTTTTCTTTTGCCTCGACTCTTCTGCCTCGCCATCGACGCGTCAGCCGAACCGCCGCATGTCACGCCGCATGTCACCATGAGCCATGAAAAAGGCCGCCTCCCGAAGGAGACGGCCCGAAACGCTCGTCCGAAGAGGACGGATCAGCCCTGCATCACTTTCGCGACTTCAGCGGCAAAATCTTCTTCGGCTTTCTCGATGCCTTCGCCGACTTCGAGACGCACGAAACCGGTGATTTCGGCACCAGCCTCTTTCGCGGCTTTCTCGACGGTCAGATCTGGGTTCACCACGAAGGCCTGACCGAGAAGGGTCGACTCGGCGATGAATTTCGCCATGCGGCCCTTGATCATGTTCTCGATGATGTTTTCCGGCTTGCCGGATTCGCGGGCGATCTCGATCTGGATCTGACGCTCTTTTTCCACCATCGCCGGGTCAAGATCGGCTTCGCCGAGGCCCTGCGGGTTGGCAGCCGCAATGTGCATCGCAACCTGTTTGCCAAAGGCTTCGTCGCCGCCTTTGAGACCCACGAGCACACCGATTTTGCCCATGCCGTCGGCCGCCGCGTTGTGGACATAGGTCACAACGGTTTCAGCTTCGAGCTTGGCCATACGGCGCAGCCCCATGTTCTCGCCGATCTTGGCGATCTTGTCGGTGATCAGTTCGGAAACCGGCTTGCCGTTCACGTCGGCGGAGACCAGCTCTTCGACATTCGCAACGCCCAGAGCGGCGGTGGCGATGTCTTTCACCATGGTTTGGAATTCGGCGTTTTTCGCAACAAAGTCGGTCTCGGAGTTCACCTCGACGGCGACGCCCACACCGCCGTTCACGGCGACGGCCACGAGGCCCTCGGCAGCGGTCCGACCGGATTTCTTGGCGGCTTTCGCCAGACCTTTGGTGCGCAGCCAGTCAACGGCGGCTTCCATGTCGCCATCGGTTTCGACCAGCGCTTTTTTCGCGTCCATCATGCCTGCGCCGGTGGATTCGCGCAGTTCTTTGACCTGAGCAGCAGTGATTGCCATGTCGGCTCTCCTCGAATTCTGGGATATGCTTGCGGGGGCGGGATTACCCTGCCCCCGTATCAATTTTGTAACGACCGGACCGACATACAGGCCCGGCGACGAAGATTACTCTTCGACGGCCTCGGCCACGGCTTCTTCAACCGGCAGCTCTTCGAAGGCGCCCATGTCGACACCGGCGGCGTCCATCTGAGCCGTCATGCCGTCCAGAGCGGCGCGGGCCACGAGGTCGCAGTAGAGCGAGATCGCACGGGCGGCGTCGTCGTTGCCCGGAATGATGTAGTCCACACCGGCCGGCGAGCAGTTGGAGTCGACGACGGCCACAACCGGGATACCCAGTTTCTTGGCTTCGAGGATCGCGAGATCTTCTTTTTTCACGTCGATGATGAACAGCAGGTCCGGCAGACCGCCCATTTCACGGATACCGCCGAGCGACGCTTGAAGCTTGGCCTGGTCGCGTTCCATGTTGAGGCGCTCTTTCTTGGTGAGGCCTTCGGCGCCCGAGGAGAGCGTCTCGTCGATGGCAGCCAGACGCTGGATCGACTGGGACACGGTTTTCCAGTTGGTGAGCGTGCCGCCCAGCCAGCGGTGGTTCATGTAGTATTGCGCGCATTTCTCTGCGGCTTCGGCAACCGGGCCAGCGGCCTGGCGTTTGGTGCCGACGAAGAGAATGCGGCCACCTTTGGCGGCGGTGTCACGCACGGCCTGCAGAGCCTGGTCCAGCATCGGGACGGTCTGCGTCAGGTCGAAGATGTGAATGCCGTTGCGCTCACCGTAGATGAACTCCGCCATACGCGGGTTCCAACGCTGAGTCTGGTGACCAAAGTGAACGCCAGCTTCCAAGAGCTGACGCATGGAGAAATCGGGAAGCGCCATGTTCGTTCCTTTCCGGTTTAACGCCTTGACGGAGGGTCTCAGGCAGATGCCCAACCGGTGGACCGTTCAGGGATGTCTCCCCCGAGGGCCCGCCTCCGTCTGTGAAGTGCTCGCGCATATAGAGGGGAATTCGGGCATTGGCAACCCCTGCCCCGTTTTTGAGTATTTTTCGTACAAAGGAGACAGGGGGCGGAGCCCGGACCACATGCCATCTCTTGCCATCCGGTCAAAATCCGGCGCAAGTGGGAACATGGACAAGACACATGACATTCTTTGTATTGGCTCGGTGCTCTGGGACGTGATCGGGCGGACGGATCGTTCGATGCGCGTGGGCTCCGATGTGCCCGGGCGCATCGTGCGGGTGCCGGGCGGTGTGGCGATGAATATTGCCATGGCTTTGGCGCGGTTCGGGATGCGGCCCGATCTTTTGACCGCCATCGGGCATGATCCCGCAGGCACGGAATTGATGGAGGCCGCGAAGGTGCGCGGGATCGGCACGGAGCACGTTTATCTTTCCGAGGATCTGCCGACCGACAGTTACATGGCGGTCGAGGGGGCCAACGGTCTGATTGCTGCCATCGCGGATGCGCATTCGCTGGAACGCGCGGGCGACAAGATCCTGCGGCCTCTGGCCGACGGGCGGCTGGGCACGGTGAACGCGCCTTACATTGGCCCTGTGGCGCTCGATGGCAACCTGACCACGCAGCTCTTGCGCGAGATTGCCACCTCGCCGCTGTTTGCCAAAGCCGACCTGCGCGTGGCACCCGCCTCGCCGGGCAAAGCGGAGCGGTTGTTGCCGCTTCTGGATCACCCGCGCGCAACGCTTTACGTCAACCTCGAAGAGGCCGGGCTTTTGGCACAGACCGTGTTTGAGAGCTCCGCCGAGGCCGCGCAGGCCCTCGTGGAGAAAGGCGCGCATCGGGTTCTTGTGACCAATGGTGGCAAGGGCGCGTCGCTTGCAAGCGGTGGCGATGTCCTGACCCAAACCCCGCCCGAAGTTCTGGTCGCGCGCGTGACCGGTGCGGGCGACACTTTCATGGCGGCGCATATCGCGGCGGAAATGCGCGGGGTCGATGCGACCGGTGCGCTGACCGCCGCGCTTGAGGCCGCTGCCCTTTACGTTTCCGGAGATACCCCCCTATGACCCTTCCCATGATGTATGCCCCCGAAGTTGCCGAGGCTCTGGAGGCGGGCCGCCCCGTGGTGGCGCTCGAATCCACGATCATCACCCATGGCATGCCCTACCCGCAGAATGTCGAGACCGCGCGCATGGTCGAGGAGGACATCCGGGCGGCGGGTGCCACGCCCGCGACCATCGCCGTGCTCGACGGCGTGTTGCACATCGGTTTGACCGACACACAGCTCACCGCCCTCGGTCAGGCGACCGGCGTGATGAAAGTCTCGCGCGCCGATCTGCCGGTCTGCATCGCACGCGGTGCGACGGGCGCGACCACCGTGGCCGCGACAATGATCGGGGCTGAACTCGCCGGGATCAAGGTATTCGCCACTGGCGGCATCGGCGGCGTGCATCGCGGCGCAGAACAGACATTTGACATCTCCGCCGACCTTCTGGAACTGGGCGAAACCGCCGTGACCGTGGTTGCGGCGGGTCCGAAGGCCATTCTCGACATCCCGAAGACGCTCGAGGTGCTGGAAACCCATGGCGTTCCGGTCATCGCCTATGGTCAGGACGACATCCCGGCCTTCTGGTCGCGCGCCTCCGGGCTTCAGGCCCCTCTGCGGATGGACAGCGCGGAAGAGATCGCCCGCGCCATGCATATGCGTGCCGCCATGGGCGTCAAGGGCGGGCAGCTTATCGCCAATCCGATCCCCGAGGCGGATGAGATTCCGCGCGAGGTGATCATGCCTTTCGTCGAGACCGCGCTGAAAGAGGCTGAAGAGAAAAGCATCCACGCCAAAGAGGTCACCCCCTTCCTGTTGCAGCGGATTTTCGAGCTGACCGAAGGGGCTTCGCTCACCGCCAATATCGCGCTGGTGCGCAACAACGCCCGGCTCGCGGCCGAGATCGCCAAGGCGCTCTGCGCTTAAAGATCCTGACGCTCTGCACAATGAGAGCGCTGTGCAAATAAACGCCAGAACGGCAACGGAACCGACGATCTGAAAAATAAACCTGTGAGCGGCCCGAAACCTTTGGGCCGCTTACTTGTCTCTTAACCTGTGCGCGCATAAGTTCAGCGCAAACAGGGCACCTCGCCCGCAAGCACAGGCTTCGCACCCCCATGACCAACCCGTTCGAAGACGAAACCCACCCGCCCAAACCGCGCCGTCCGGGGCTTTTTGCACATTTGCGTGCGGCCTTCCTGACCGGGCTCGTGGTGGTCGCCCCCATCGGGCTGACCGCCTATGTGATCTGGACCGTGATCGGCTGGGTCGATGGTTGGGTGCTGACCTTCGTGCCGCAGGGCTATCACCCCGATGCGCTGATCAACCGGTTCCTCGGCTATACCGACCCGGCGGATCAGATCCATATCAACCTGCGCGGCGCAGGCGTGATCATTTTCCTGATCTTCACCGTGGTCGTCGGCTGGATCGCCAAAGGACTCGTCGGCCGCTCGCTCATCCGCTGGGCCGAAAGCCTTGTAGACCGCACGCCCATCGTGCGCTCGATCTACAACGGGGTGAAGCAGATCGCCGAAACGATCTTTTCGCAAGCGGAAACCTCCTTCGATCAGGCCTGTCTGGTGGAATACCCGCGGCGCGGCATCTGGGCGATCGGCTTTGTCTCCACCAATGCCAAGGGCGAGGTGGCACGGCGCACACCGCAGGATACGAAATATCTCTCCGTCTTCGTGCCGACGACGCCGAACCCGACCTCTGGTTTTCTGCTGTTCTTTCCTGAACATGACGTGATCAAGCTCGATATGACGGTCGAAGATGCCGCCAAACTAGTGATTTCGGCGGGGCTGGTTTACCCGAACCCGAAGGACCCGACACAGCCGCCCAAACCCGACGCATTGCCGTCCGCATAGCCGGGGCAAGACGACAGACCACCCCGTTCCCGAAAGCCGTCTATCAGGGCGGCTTTTCTCTTATGAAAACATCGCTTTGAGATCGACACTCGCGCGCTGTCCGAGATCGTCGAAATGCGCCTCAAGAAACCGGTCGCAGGCGGCCCTGCCCGCCTCTTTCATCCGAGACAGAAGCAAGGGCGAGGACACGAGTTTGGTGCGCGCCGAAAGATCCTGCATCAGATCGTCATCGGCGATCATGTGGATCAGCACATCCTTCATCGCCCCCGCCGGAAGGCGCTTGTCCGCGATCAGGTCGCGCACGAACTGCACCGAGCGCAGCTCCCGCAACATCGAGGAATTGAACGAGATCTCGTTGATCCGGTTCTGGATCTCCTCCGGTGTCTTCGGCGTGCCGGGCCGCTCCATCGGGTTGATGTTGACGATCACCACATCCTGCGGGAATTCCGGTTCGAACAGCGGAAACAGCGCCGGGTTACCAGTATAGCCGCCGTCCCAATAGGGATCGGTCACGCCGGTCTCAGGGTCCTCGATCTCCACCGCCTGAAACAGTTCCGGCAGGCAGGCGGAGGCCAGAATGACATCCCCCGTCACCTCCGCCCCCGAGAACACCCGGATCTTGCCGGTGCGCACATTGGTCGTCGAGATGAACAGCACCGGCCCCTCGTCAGATCCGGTCTGCGAACAGACCAGATCTTCCACCACATCGCTCAGCGGGTTCTCATAGAAGGCGCCGTAGACATAGGGGCTGGTGAAGGTCGCAATCGAATCGAGAAAGGCGAAAGGGACGCTGGCCTGCATCATCCGGGTGACCATCTCGGTCGTCGGCCCGAATTGCGACATCCAGCGGTTGAGCCGCATATCGGACACCGCGCCCATCTGTTCCCACAACCCGTCGAGCGCCTCTTTCGCGCCCTTGGCTCCGCCGCGCACCAGCCCGGATTTGAGCGCGGCCCCATTGAGTGCCCCCGCCGAGGTGCCGGAGATCGCGGCGATCTCGATCTCCTCATGTTCCAGAAGCCGGTCCAGCACGCCCCAGGTGAAGGCGCCATGCGCGCCGCCGCCCTGAAGCGCGAGGTTGATCCGTTTGATCGAGCTCTTCGCCTTCCGCTTCGCCATCAGAGTGCGGTCCAGCCCCCGTCGACGGAAATCGTCGTGCCGGTGATCTGCGCCGCGGCGTCGGAACAGAGGAACACCGCCGTGCCGCCGATCTGTTCCACCGTGGCGAACTGTTTCGAGGGTTGACGCTCAAGGATCACCTTCTCGATCGCCTCTTGTTCGCTCATGCCGTATTTCTTCGCCGTGTCTGGAATTTGCGCGTCCACCAACGGCGTATGCACATAGCCAGGGCAGATCGCATTGGCGGTGATCGCCTCTTTCGCGGTCTCAAGCGCCACCACCTTGGTCATGCCGACCACGCCGTGCTTGGCGCTGACATAGGCGGATTTGAACGGCGAGGCGGTCAAGCCATGCGCCGAAGCGATATTGATCACCCGGCCCCAGCCCGCCTTGCGCATCAGCGGCAAAGCGGCGGCGGTGGTGTGAAAGGCCGAGTTCATGTTGATCGCGATGATCGCATCCCATTTCTCGATGGGGAATTCGTCGATCGGCGCCACGTGCTGAATGCCTGCGTTGTTCACGAGGATGTCGCAGGTGCCCGCCTGCTCGATCAGCGCGCGACACTCCGCGCCCTGCGACATATCCGCCTTGATATAACGGGCCTTGACGCCGAATTCCTGACCGATGGCCTCGGCCAGCGCGTGATCCTCGTCGCGGTCGGTGAAGGAATTGAGCACCACATCGGCCCCTGCCTTTGCCAGTTCGCGTACGACCCCAAGCCCGATCCCCGAATTCGATCCGGTGATCACGGCGGTTTTGGATTTCAATGACATCTCAATCTCCTCTGACACTTCCTCATGTCTGTCGGGGAAAACCTAGGTTGCCCTTGGGGTGAAGTCACGCATATGTTTTTCCCGTTGTTGTGAGGGCAAGGGTGAAACATGTTCCGCTTTCTCTATGATGTCATCGTCGGGGAGGTACAGGGGCTTCTGTTTCTTTTGTACATCGTTGCGGTCCTGGTTGCTTGCGGGCGGTGCCTTTTACCTCTGTGTCCGACTGAACCTCTGGTCTCCTCTGCCCTGGCTCGCTGCGGCGTTTGTCATCGCTCTGGGCGGCTGGCTCAGTTTTCGGCATGACACGACAAACGCGAAAAAGTGAGTGCGTCCTGCGGCACGGTGCGGCCAGACCTCCCGATCCCAAGACAAAGAATCGCCCCGCTCTCAGAGAATCGCCCGGCCCTGTTCCATATATGCGCCGACGGGCAGGTTTTCCCTGCCATTCACGACGGCGGATTCACTCAAGCCTGCTTGGAAAAAAGGCGGTTTGAGAACCAAAAAAAACGCCCGCACGAGGCGGGCGCTGAGTTATTGAGGCAGGTTTCATACAGGCAAGAAACCTATCGAGCAGTGATCTCTTTATACGCGGTTCTGTGCCGCTCTCCAAGCTAAAAGTTTGAAAACACTTTCCGCTGCGCGTAAGTTTGCGGCAAGAACAACGGCACATCGGTCGCAAAAAGACCCCGGCGGAGGCAGCGTTTACACCATGGCACAAAACTATTTCTCGGGCGTCAAAAATACCGCGAGACTTTCGACTGCGGCGCTCGCGCTGTGCGCCCTGGCCCCCATGGCCCATGCCGAGCCGACCCATGGTCTTGCCATGTATGGCGCGCCCGAGCTGCCCGCCGATTTCACGTCCCTGCCCTATGTGCGCGCCGACGCGCCCAAGGGAGGCAAGATCGTCACCGGCGAAGGTGGCACCTTCGACAGCCTCAATCCCTTCATCGAGAAAGGCAATGTGCCCTGGCAGTTGCGGTATCTGATGGCCGAAAGCCTGATGATGCAGGCCTATTCCGAACCCTTCTCGCTCTATTGCCTGCTGTGTGAGACGGTCGAGACGGATGAAGATCGCACCTGGGTCGAGTTCACCCTGCGCCCGGAGGCGAAATTTTCCGACGGCACACCGGTGACGGTCGAGGATGTGATCTGGTCTTTCGAGACGCTGGGCACCGAGGGCAACGGGCGTTACGCCTCGCTCTGGAGCCAGATCGACAGCGTCGAGCAGACCGGCGACAGATCCGTGAAATTCACCTTCAACACGGAAAACCGCGAATTGGCGCTTTTGGTCGCCACGCGCCCGATCCTGAAAAAGGCCTATTGGGACGACAAGGAGTTCACCAAATCCGGCATGGACCAGATCCCGGTGACCTCCGCGCCCTATACGGTGACCGACGCTAACCCCGGCATGTTCATCGAGATGACCCGCAACCCCGACTATTGGGGCAAGGACCTGCCCGTGATGCAGGGTCAGGCGAATTTTGACACCATCCGGTTTGAGTTCTTTGCCGATCCCTCTCTGGTGATCGAGGCCTTCAAAGCCGGAGAGCTGAACGCGCACCGCGAATTCAACGTGCAGACCTGGCAGGATCAATACGACTTTCCTGCGGTCACCCGCGGCGATGTGATCAAATCCGAGATCCCGCACCAGCGCCCCACCGGCATGACTGGATTCGCAATGAACACCCGCCTGCCGCAATTCGCCGATTGGCGCGTCCGGCAGGCGATGATCGAGGCCTTTAACTTCAACTATATCAACGAGGCCCAGACCGAGAACCAGCAGACCCGCATCACCTCTTACTTCTCCAACTCGCCGCTGGGCATGCGTCCGGGGCCTGCCGAAGGTCGCGTCAAAGAGCTTTTGGAACCCTATCAGGACCAACTGCTCCCCGGCGTGATGGAGGGTTACACCCTGCCCGAAACCTCGGGCCGTGAGATTGACCGAGGCGCGATGCGCCGTGCGCTCGCGCTGATGGAAGAGGCCGGATGGACCATCCAGAACGGCCAGATGAAAAATGCCGACGGCCAGCTTTTCACCTTCGAGATTCTGCTCATGGTCGGCGACAACGAAAACCAATCCATCATCGACACCTACACCCAGATGCTCAACCAACTGGGCATCCAGCCGAAGATCGAAGTCGTCGACAAGCCGCAATATATCCAACGCATGGGCAAGTTCGATTTCGGCATGACCCCGGTGCGCTACGGCACCTCGCTCAGCCCCGGCAACGAGCAATATGCCTATTTCGGTCAGACCGCCGCCGATCAGCCCGGATCGCGCAACGTCGCGGGGATCAAGGACCCGGTCGTGGATGCGATGATCGCCAAAATGCTCGACGCGAATGACCGCGAAGACAGCCTTGCCGCCACCCGCGCGCTCGATCGGCTGTTGACCGCAGGCCGCTACGTCATCCCGCTTTACGCCTGGAACGAAAGCTTCAACGCACATGTGAAAGAGCTGCATTATCCTGAGCCCTTGCCTTTGTACGGCGATTGGATCATGTGGCGGGAAATGACGTGGTACTGGGAAGAATGACCCTTCAGGCCTGAGAAAAATACCCTTTAGAGAAATGGGAAGAAAGAATATGAAGAAAGCAGCAGTCGCCCTCCTCCTCACCCTCATCTTGGCCTCCTGCGGCACCGTCGCGGGCGTCGGCGAAGACATCACCGGCGCGTCGCGCACGGTTCAGGGCTGGTTCTGAGCGGAAAGACCTCTCGGGCCCGGCCCGAACATTACGTCGGGCGAGCGTTACGTTAGGGAGGTCACCCAGAGGATGGTCGCATCCTCCGGGCTGACCGAGATTACGTTATGGCCCATCGACGCGTCGTAATAGGCGCTGTCGCCCCGGCGCATTTCGACAGGTTCGTAGAATTCGGTGATCAGCTTGATCACACCCGTGAGCACGTAGAGGAATTCCTCCCCGTCGTGGCGCACCCAGCCATCGAACTCTTCGAAACTGCGCGCCCGAATGGTGGCGCGATACGGCAGCATGGATTTCTTGGTCAGCGCGCCCGCGAGCATCTCATGCTCATAGGTCGCCGTCGGATGCGCCGCGCCCTCGCCCGATTTCGTGACCGCCATCCGGCCCGAGATCTGCGCCTTCTGCGGCGGGGTGAACAACTGCGGCACGGAGATTTCTAAGCCCACGGCGAGCTTTTTCAGCGCATCGTAGGTGGGTGACATCTGGCCGTTTTCGATCTTGGAGAGCGTCGAGCGTGCCAGACCGGCCTGTGTCGCCGCCTGTTCCAGCGTCCAACCGCGCGCCTTGCGCAGATCGCGCACCCGCAATCCCAAATCCAAAGGCCGCGCCTCTTCCGGCAGGCCTTCGACGCCTTCGCGCGCCAGTCTGATCAGGCTTGGGGTGTGATCGTCATCCGGTTCCATGGCGCTTTGTAGCGCGTCGGCTGGCACGATGAAAAGGGCAAAAGAAAACCCCCGGATGCTGTTCTCGCATCTTCGGGGGCTCTTGGGGCAGGGTCAGTTGGGTGGACTGCTCGTGAGGTTTTGCCTGCCCTGGGTCTCTGAATCTCTCTTCTGACCGGTTGCTTTAGTCGAGCTCGGTCGAGGTGATCGGAAGCGTACCTGTGAGGAATTCGATGTCGGTCAGGCCGCCGGTGACCTGATGCGAGATCACCCGATCCAGCGCACCGCCCGCGATGGCAATCGCCGCAATCAGACCGAGGGCCAGCGTCGCGACGGGCACACGCATGCGGTGACGAAAACTGTCGACCTCATGTTCGGAGCGCGGGGCGCGTCCCTGAAATGTGGAGAAGTGCGGAGTGCTTTGCATCGCCATGATGGTGACCCTGATGAACTTGAAAACATTTGATTGCACGTAGTTAACCACGATTCCCCGCCCTCGTCACCGAACTCGGTCCGTCACAATCCTCACCGCACTCAGCGCAGATCACGCGTGAACGAAGAGTAAACAAATCGGGAATATGAAGAGTTTGCAAACCTGCAAACCCGCCCCGAACACAAGATATGGGACAAGGGGAACATTCACTTTTCTGAAAAATGTGAGCGGCAAGAATATTTTCCTTTTCTCACTCCCCTCCCCGTCCCGACCGCGCTACAAGCCCTCAACATCCAAACGAGGTCCCGATGATCCCGCTCGACATTTTCCACGATCCGATCTGCCCCTGGTGCTACATCGGCAAGGCGCGCCTCGAGCGCGCTCTCGAAGCGCGCCCAAACCACCGTTTCGCCATCCAATGGCACCCGTTCCAATTGAACCCGACCATGCCGAAGGACGGCATGGAGCGACGCGACTATCTCAATGCGAAATTCGGCGGCTCCGAGGGGGCGCGCAAAGCCTATGCGCCGGTGGTCGAGATTCTGATCCGGGAACTGCCCAAGACCGATCTTCTCGGCATTCGCACCACACCCAACACGCTCGATGCGCACCGGCTGATTCACTGGGCCGGGATCGAGGGACGTCAGACACCGATGGTCGCCGCCCTCTACCGCGCCTATTTCCAGGACGGTCGCGATATTGGGGATTCCGCCACGCTGGCCGATCTCGCCGCACAGGTCGGCATGGACGCCGAGGCCGTCACCCGCCTGCTCGCCACCGAGGCCGACGTCGGGGACATCCGCGCCCGCGATCAGCACGCCCGTGACCGGGGCGTGAACGCTGTGCCGCTGTTCATCGTCGGCAACCAGCACGCGGTCGAGGGCGCACAGCCGACCGAGCTTTGGCTCAACGTGATCGACGAGCTGGCCGCGCAAGAGACCGATTAAAGCGCGGCGCCTCACCCCAAGCCCGGCGGCTGTGCATTCCCGCAGAGCCGCCCCGCCATCTCACGGACTGTTCAAAATGCCGCACCCCGATTAGGGTCCCCCAGCGTTTCCAAATTGAAAGTGACCCTCATGCCGCGCCGTTTGCCGCAACTCGAATTCACGGTTCTTCTGGCCCTGCTCTTTGCGACCGTCGCCTTTTCCATCGACGCGATGCTCCCCGGCCTGCCGCAGATCGCCGCCGATCTGTCGCCCGACGACATCAACCGTGCGCAACTGGTGCTGACCTCCTTCGTCTTCGGCATGGGATTCGGCACGCTGGTCTCCGGCCCCCTGTCCGACCATTTCGGACGCAAGCCCGTGATCCTGTTCGGCCTCGGCCTCTATATCGTCGGCGCGGTGGTCGCTGGCCTGTCGGGGACGCTGGAAATGATGCTGGTCGGCCGCGCCATCCAGGGCGTCGGCGGCGCCTTTCCCCGCACCGTCGGCATCGCCATGGTCCGCGACCTCTACGAAGGCCGGGAAATGGCCAAGATCACCTCTTTCGTGATGACCATCTTCATGGTGGTGCCCGCCGCCGCCCCCTCAATCGGCGCGCTGATCATGACGGATTTCGGCTGGCACGGGATTTTCGCGGCCTTCATCCTGGTCGCCATTCTGGGCGCGACATGGCTCGGCCTGCGCCAGGGTGAAACCCTCATGCCGGAAAATCACCGCCGCCTGAACTGGGCGGACCTGTCCTCCGGTGCGGTCGAAGTTTTCGGCAATTACAACGTGCGGATTTACACGGTGATCCTGCTTCTCGGCTTTGGCCAGATGTTCGCCATCCTCTCCTCCGTCCAGCAGATTTATAGCGAGACCTTCGGGCTCGAAGAGGTTTTCCCCTATTTCTTCGGGGCGACCGCCATCATCTCCGCTGTGGGCGCGATCCTGAACGGGCGGCTCGTGGGTGAAAAAGGCATGCATTTCATGATCCGGCTGGGCTATGGCATCGCGCTGACCGCCTCTGTGATCGCATTCGCCCTCAACCTTCTGGGCGTCAGCACCGGCATGCCGGGCTTTGTCGTGTTCTTCCTGTGGACCGTGGCGATGTTCTCGATCAACGCCTTCACCTTCGGCAACCTCAATGCACTGGCACTGGTGCCGCTCGGGCGTCTCGCGGGGCTCGCCAACTCGCTGATCGGGGCGGTGTTCACTATGGGTGCCGTTCTCATTGCCGCACCCGTCGGACTTGCCTTCAACGGCACGCCGATCCCGGTGATGGCGGCAGGGATTCTCTGCTCCGGTCTGGCGCTGATCCTGTTCCGTTTCGAAGACAGCGCCACGGCCCCCCATGGCGCCCCGTCGCAACCCTCGAAACCGGCTGAATAAAGTTTACTTTTTAGATGGTTGCGCAGCGGTCTTCGCGAATTTCGCAAGGTCCTGCGCAATCGAATACGCGCCCTTGATCTTGTCGCTGTCCTTCTTCCAGTCGCGCCGGATGATGATCTTGTTGTCTTTGACTTTGGCCTGACCCTTCTGGCCATGGATGAATTCCACAAGCCCCGCCGGGTTGGCATATTTGTCGTTGTGGAACTGGATCGTCGCGCCCTTTGGCCCGCCATCGAGCCGCGCAATCCCGGCCTCCCGGCATTTCTCCTTGATCCGAACAACGAGCAGCAAGGTGTTGACCTCTTTGGGCAATTTTCCAAAGCGGTCGATCAGTTCGGCTGCGAAGCCTTCCAGCTCCACCTTGGTTTTCAGGCCGGACAAACGCCGATAGAGCCCCAAGCGCACATCGAGATCAGGCACATAGGTTTCGGGGATCAGCACCGGCACGCCAAGGTTGATCTGCGGCGCCCATTGGCCGTCGTCGTCAAGGCTCACCGCCTCCTCGCCCGATTTGATCCGCGCAATGGCCTCTTCCAGCATGGATTGATAGAGCTCAAAGCCGACCTCTTTGACGTGCCCGGATTGCTCCTCACCCACCAGATTGCCTGCGCCCCGGATGTCAAGATCTTGAGACGCAAGGGTAAATCCGGCCCCAAGCGTATCGAGCGAGCCCAGAACCCGCAGACGTTTTTCCGCCTGCGGTGTTAAAGGCGCGCGGGGGTTCGTGGTCAGATAGGCATAAGCGCGCGTCTTGGCACGGCCCACTCGGCCCCGGATTTGATAGAGCTGCGCGAGGCCGAACATATCGGCGCGGTGCACCACCATCGTGTTTGCGGTCGGAATGTCGATACCGCTTTCCACGATGGTCGTCGCCAGCAGCACGTCATATTTCCCGTCGTAAAACGCGTTCATCCGATCGTCGAGCTCGCCCGCCGCCATTTGACCATGCGCCACCACATGGGTCAGCTCCGGCACTTGCGCCTTGAGGAACTCTTCGATCTCCGGAATATCGCTGACGCGCGGCACCACGAAAAACGACTGCCCGCCCCGGTAATGTTCGCGCAACAGCGCCTCGCGGATCGTCACCGTGTCGAATTCCGACACATAGGTGCGGATCGACAGCCGGTCGACGGGCGGCGTGCCAATAATAGAGAGATCCCGCACCCCGGTGAGCGACATTTGCAGCGTCCGCGGGATCGGCGTGGCCGAAAGCGTCAGCACATGAATGTTGGACTTCAAAGACTTAAGGCGCTCTTTGTGGGTCACACCAAAGCGTTGTTCCTCGTCCACGATCAAGAGGCCCAGATTGGCAAACTTCACCGATTTCGCCAGCAAAGCATGGGTGCCCACGACAATATCGACCGTCCCTTCGGCCAGTTCCTCCCGGGTTTTCGCCATGTCTTTTGCGGAAACAAAGCGCGACATCGGTCTGATATTGATGGGAAAACCCCGGAATCTCTCGGCAAAGCTGCGGAAGTGCTGCCGCGCCAGAAGCGTCGTCGGTGCGATCACCGCCACCTGTGCGCCCGAAAGTGCCGCAACAAAGGCCGCGCGCATCGCCACCTCGGTCTTGCCAAATCCCACATCGCCACACACGAGGCGGTCCATCGGCATGCCGCGATCCAGATCATCGAGCACATCTTCGATGGCCTTCATCTGATCCTCGGTCTCCGTATAAGGGAAACGCGCGCAGAAGGCCTCCCACATATCCTCCGGCGGCTCCATGATCGGCGCTTTACGGATATGGCGCTCGGCGGCGATGCGGATCAGCTTCTCCGCCACCTCGCGGATGCGTTCCTTCATCCGCGCTTTCTTGGCCTGCCAAGCGCCGCCGCCGAGCTTGTCCAAAAGCCCTTCGTCATGGCCGTACCGGCTCAGAAGCTCAATGTTTTCAACGGGAAGATAAAGCCGATCCCCGCCCGCATATTCCAGGAGAAGACATTCATGCGCCGCGCCCAGAGCGGTCACGACCTCAAGCCCGCGGAAAATCCCCACGCCATGTTCGACATGGACGATCAGATCGCCGGGGCTCAGCGTACTATGTTCGGTGAGGAAATTCTCCGCCTTCTTGCGTCGTCCCGGACGGCGGATCAGCCGGTCGCCCAACACGTCCTGCTCGGAAATCACCGTCACGGAATGGCCGTCGCCCACCGGCGCCTCAAAGCCCTGATCCAGCGTCCAGACCGCAAGATACACGCCGCCGATCCCGTCCGGCACATCGCGCCAGTCGGAAATCTCCGTCAGCCCATTCAGGTCCTCGTCTTCCAAAAGCGACTTGAGCCGCTCCCGTGCGCCTTCGGACCATGAGGCAACGATCACCTGCCCGACTTCGCGCCGTTTGCGAATATGACCCGACAACTCTTCGAAAAGATTGACGCCTTCCATCTGGCGCTCGGGCGAGAAATTACGCCCGACACGACCGCCCGCGTCGATCACACCGGGGCCGGAGGCCTGCGGCAGAGGGTGGAAATGGATCACCCGACGACCTTCGGTGGCCGCCTCCCACGCCGCATCGTCGAGATAAAGCAAACCCGGCGGACAGGGTTTGTAGACCGAGTCCAGCCGCCCCTTGGCAGCCAGTGCCTCGCGCCGGGTCTGATACTGATCCTCAATGCCTTCCCAGCGCGAAAGACGCGCCGTAGTCGATTGATTGTCAAGGGAAATCGTTACGCCCGGCAGATAATCGAAAATCGTATCCAGCCGTTCGTGGAAATACGGGAGCCAATGCTCCATGCCCGCATGTTTGCGCCCCGCCGTCACCGCCTCATAGAGCGGATCGTCGGTGCCTGCCGCACCGAATTCGATGCGGTAATTTTGCCGGAACCGCGTGATCGCCGGCTCATCAAGGATCACCTCAGAGACCGGCGTGAAGCTGACCTCTGCCAGGGTGTCGACGGTTTTCTGGCTCGCCGGATCGAAGCGCCGGATGCCGTCCAGCTCATCGCCGAAAAAATCGAGCCGCACCGGCAAAACCTGCCCCGGCGGGAAGACGTCGATGATGCCACCGCGAATGGCATAGTCGCCATGCTCCACCACGGTCGGCGCTTGGGTAAAGCCCATGCGAACGAAAAACGCCCGCAACTCCGCCTCATTAACGCGCTGGCCTTTTCTGAGCGTAAACGCCGCCTCCGCGAGCGTATCCCGCGCCGGGACGCGCTGGGTCGCGGAGGACAGCGTGGTCAGCAGGACAAAGCGTTTCGGCACCGCGCCATGGGCCAGAGCCGCCAGCGTCGCCATGCGTTGTGCGGCGAGGTCGGGGTTGGGCGAACTGCGGTCGAAAGGCAGGCAATCCCAAGCCGGGAATTCCAGCACCGGCAGATCGGGCGCAAAGAACCGCAGCCCGTCGCGCAGGGCCGCCAGACGCTTGTCGTCCCGCGCCACATGGATCACGGGCGCCTCTGAGCGCGCCACTTCGCGGGCAAGGTAAAACGCGTCGAACCCCTCCGGCGCGCCGCCGACGGTAAGATGATTGGCCTTGCTCATTCGTTCACCCTCCCAAGGGACCGATGACGATATTCTGATACATGCCCCACATGGCGGCGGCGAAAATAGACATCATGCCAATGAGTTGCACATAGAACCTCTGACGGCGCAGCAGGCTGACGAGGTGCTCGCCCCTGGGGCGGTCCGCTGCGATGCGCCGCGCCAGACGGATATTCAGAAGACCGACGAAAATCATCGGGAAGGCCATCAGGAAGAGGGCCTGGGAAAATTCCATATCATAGACGAATCCGGTGAATCCCAGAATGGTGATGGCCGCCCCCGCGAATGCCGTGAGCATCAGCCCGGAAACCTCGGCGATGCTGAGCAGCCGCGCGCAGTTGATCCGCACCAGATCCTCGAGATCGGCCATGCGTTGACCGCCCTGGCGCCTGGCCTTGAGCGCCAGATCGAAGGGCACCCCCAGGACGAAATGCGAGGCAGTGGACCAGAGCACGGCCAGCGCGATCCAGTACCACAGATTCGAAAAGGACCGCATGTCGATCACTTCGAAAATGGTTGAATAGAAGTCCACGGGCGCCTGCTCTTTGCTTCTGGGGCCGGTTTTTACGGCAAATTCTGTGGGGAGCTTGCCCAACCTGTGCACAGATTAGGCCCCCCAGGTGCCGATTCCTACCCTTGAAGCGCCAGAAAATCCATGCCACCTCAATGGAAATGTCGCAAACCGAGGTCACCGCCATGACACGCACCACCGCTCCCTTCCCGCTCACCCGTCTGCGCCGGACGCGAAAGATGGAGGCCCTGCGCGGTCTCGTGCGGGAAAACCACCTCTGCGTCGCCGATCTGATCTGGCCGGTCTTTGTGCGCGAAGGCGTGAATGAGGCGACGCCCATTCCCTCGATGCCCGGTGTCGAACGTCTGACAATCGACCGGCTGGTGAAAGCGGCCACAGAGGCTTACGCGCTTGGCATTCCTGCGATCTGTCTGTTTCCCTATATCGAACCGGAGCTGAAAACCGAAGATTGCGCCGGGGCCTGGGACCCGAACAACCTCGTGAACCGGGCCATTCGCGCGATCAAGGCGGAGGTGCCGGAACTTGCGATCATGACCGACGTGGCGCTCGATCCCTATAACATCAACGGCCATGACGGCTATGTGGTGAATGGCGAGATCGTCAACGACATGACCGTCGAGGCGCTGGTGAAAATGTCCGTGGCCCAGGCCGAGGCGGGCGCCGACATCATCGGTCCGTCGGACATGATGGACGGCCGCATCGGCATGATCCGGCAGGCGCTTGAGGCCGAGGGCTTCGACAAGGTGTCGATCATGTCCTATGCCGCGAAATACGCCTCCGGGTTTTACGGCCCGTTCCGCGATGCAGTCGGAGCGTCGGGCGCCTTGAAAGGCGACAAGAAGACCTACCAGATGGACCCGGCCAATACGGACGAGGCACTTCGTCTGGTTGAACGCGACCTTCTTGAGGGCGCGGATATGGTGATGGTCAAGCCCGGCATGCCCTATCTCGACGTCTGCACCCGGGTGCAGGAGCGTTTCCATGTGCCGACCTTCGCCTATCAGGTCTCCGGCGAATATGCGATGCTGGCGGCGGCGTTCCAGAACGGCTGGCTCGACCGCGAAAAGATCGTGCTTGAAAGCCTCATGTGTTTCAAACGCGCGGGATGCAACGGCATCCTGACTTATTTCGCCCCGGAAGCGGCGAAGTTGCTCGCGAAATAACGGCTACAGATCGGCAAAACCCCACTCAAACCCACCATAGGTGGTGTTTTGCCGATGACATGGGCGAAAACTTGCGGTTATAGTACCGGCAATCGGGCCAAGAGAGCCCTTCCGAGGCATAGCAGTAAAGGACAGCCTTATGACATCCTCCAAGATGCCGATTTCCAATCGCCGGACGTTCATGATCGGTCTGGGCAGTGCCGGGCTTTTGGCCGCCTGCGACAATTCCATGCGCTCCAATGGTGCCGCGACCATCGACGCTCGGGTCGACAGTACGCTGAACTACCTCTACTCCACCTACCCCGGCACCACGGCGCTGCGTGACAAATCCGTCGGCATGCTGGTTATGCCGCTGATCACCAAGGCCGGATTCGGCGTTGGCGGGTCCTATGGCCGCGGCGCGCTGCGCGTGGGCGGTGTGACGGTGGATTATTTCTCCTCGACACAGGCCACCTTCGGGCTTCAGATCGGCGCGCAGCAATATGCCCACGTCCTGTTCTTCATGACCAACGAGGCACTCGCGGGTTTCCGCAATTCGCCGGGTTGGTCGGCGGGGGCCGATCTCGAATACGCGCTGTCGAACAAGGGCGAAAACCTTTCGGCGGAAACCCTGACCTCGCTGTCTCCGGTGATCGCCGTAGTCTTCGGTCAGGCCGGTCTCATCGCGGGCGCGACTGTCGAAGGGACGAAATACACGCGGATCATCCCCTGATTTCGCGCCTTGTCGAAACTTAATATGATGCATGAAAGAAGCGGGGCAAGCCCCGCTTTTTGTTTGAGTATTCAGGCCATCAGAAAACCTAGGGAACGGCCTCTTCCAAAACACCGTCCGCCGACATTTGCGCATAAAGCAGACCTTCGCGCAGGCCGCGATCTGCAACGGACAGCCGATCTGTCGGCCAGATCCGCAACAGCGCCTGAAGGATGGCCGCGCCAGACATGATCAGCTCCTGCCTGTCACGCCCGATGCGCGGGTCGCGTTTGCGCCCTTCCGGGCCGAGGTCGAGATAATCGCGGATCACCCGGTTGATCTGCTCGGACGTCATGCGCAGCCCGTCGACCTTGTTGCGGTCGTAGCGTTTGAGCCCGAGATGCGAGGCCGCGACCGTGGTCACCGTCCCCGAGGTGCCGATGATCTGAAAGCCTTCGCGACAGGCCTCATTGGCATAGGGGGTGAAATCGGCGAGTTTTTCTTCGAAATACCAGGACATCAGCGCAAACCGCGCGGCATCGTCCTCGACGTCGGAGAATTGCTCCATCAGGGTCGCGACACCGAGTGGGACGGAAATCCAGTCCACCACCTTGGCATGCGGAAACGGGCTGTCGGCATTGGTGAAACCGGTATGCAGCCGCATGATCGACCGCGGACGCTCGGCGCGCGGCACATTGGTCAGGTCGATCCACACGAGCTCCGTCGAGCCGCCGCCGATGTCCACCACCAGAAGCTGTTCGGTCTTGGTCGAGACCAGAGGCGCGCAGGAGACGACGGCGAGGCGCGCCTCTTCCTCCGGCTTGATGATTTCGAGCTTGAGCCCGGTCTCCCGCTGCACCCGGCGCAGGAAATCGCGTGAATTGCGGGCGCGGCGGCAGGCCTCCGTCGCCACCAGGCGCATATGTTTGACCTCGTGTTTTTCGAGCTTCTTGCGACAGACGCGCAGCGCCTGAATGGTCCGGGTGATCGACGTGCGGCATAACCGACCGGAGGCCTCGAGCCCGTTGCCGAGCTGGACCGATTTCGAGAAACTGTCGACCACATGGAACTGGCTGCCCTTCGGTTGGGCGATCAGCATGCGGCACGAATTGGTACCGAGATCCAGCGCGGCATAAAGCTCGGCCGGGTCGGCGGGTTTGGGTGCGGAAGGCTCGACCGCTTTCGGGAACGCGCCCGCACCTTTGGGACGCTTGGGCGCCATGGTTCACGCCCTCCATATCAAGTTATCCCCACCATAAGCGAAAATCCGCGCGTCGGGCAAGAGCCGTGAGAGGCCATGACCATCACTGACCATCACAATGACCGGAGGTCGGCGGCCGCGGTCCGGCCCCGCTCATGATCTTCTTGAGTATTTTTCCGATCCTGCGGCCTTTCCCGCAGCCCGCCTTTCTTTTATGCTCTTTTATGCGTTCTGAGACTGAATTTGAGCGTGAGAGCAAGATGGCTGATCTGACCGTAATCTATTGGCGCGATATTCCGGCGCAGGTCCGCGTGGGCCGGGGCCGCCGGGCCGCGCGTGCCGTTCTGCCGGAGCGGTTCGAACAGGCCATCGACCGCGTGGCGATGAAGATCGGCGCCACGGATGGCGACGCCTATATGGCCGAATGGCGCGATGTGGTGGAGGAAACCACACTCGACGGTCAGGAGGCCGCCGACACCCGCGCCGCCGAACTGGATGCGGCCTATGACAAAGAGCGCCTGATCGCGCTGGTGAACAACGAGGGCCGTGAGGCCCAGTAAAGGACGAGACCCATGACCCGTACTGTGATCGAGAGCAAGACCAAGACCGTCGTCATCGGCTTTGACGAACCCTTCTGCGTGATCGGCGAACGCATCAACCCGACAGGGCGCAAGAAACTCGCGGCCGAGTTGGAGATGGGCGATTTCTCCACCGTCGAGCGTGACGCACTGGAGCAGGTGGCCTGTGGCGCCAATGTTCTGGACATCAATTCGGGTGCGGTGTTTTCCAACAAGATGGCCGAAGACCCGCGCTATGCCGACAACAACTTTGTCGAGCCGCCGCTGATGGCCGAACTGGTGGCCCGCGTTCAAGCCGTGGTGGACGTGCCGCTTTGCATCGACAGCTCGGTGCCGGATGCTTTGGAAAAAGGTCTGGAGATGGCCGAGGGCCGTCCGCTTCTGAACTCCGTGACCGGCGAGGAAGAGCGGATGGAGCGCGTTCTGCCGCTGGTGAAGAAATACAACGTGCCGGTGGTGGCGATCTCCAACGACGACAGCGGCATTTCCGAAGACCCGGATGTGCGCTTTGCCGTGGCGAAAAAAATCGTCGAACGCGCGGCGGACTTTGGCATTCCGGCGCATGACATCGTGGTCGACCCGCTGGTGATGCCGATCGGCGCCATGGCAACCGCCGGTCATCAGGTGTTCACCCTTGTGCGACGCCTGCGCGATGAGCTGGGCGTCAACACCACCTGCGGCGCGTCGAACATCTCCTTCGGCCTGCCGCAACGCCACGGCATCAACGCGGCGTTTCTGCCGATGGCGATTGGCGCGGGCATGACGTCTGCGATCATGAACCCGGTGCGGGTGCAGGAGATGGAGGCGATCCGCGCCGCCAACCTTCTGATGAATCATGATCCCGATGGCACGAAATGGATCGGGTTTTCCCGCGTGGCGGAGGCCGTGGCGCAGGGCGCGAGCTTTGCCGAGGCGGCACAGGCCGCGGCGGCAGGTGGCGCCGGTGGCGGGCGTCGTGGCGGTGGACGGCGTCGCAGAGGGTAAGCACGTCCGAAGGGACCGTGCCTGAGTATTTGAACAGCAAAGGAAACGCACGTCATGGCGCGATTAATCGCCTTCAACAAGCCGTTCGACGTGCTCTCCCAGTTCACCGACAAGGGCAGCGAAGGCACGACACGCAAGACGCTTTCGGAGTTCATCGACGTGCCACGCGTTTACCCGGCCGGGCGGCTCGATCGCGACAGCGAGGGGCTGTTGCTTCTGACCGATGACGGGAAATTGCAGGCGGCGATCTCCGATCCGCGTCACAAGATGGCAAAGACCTATCTGGCGCAGGTCGAGGGGGATCTGAGCGAGGAGGCGCTTGATCTGCTCCGTCAAGGCGTTGAACTGAAAGACGGCATGACCCGCCCTGCCCGCGCCCGGCGTGTCGACGAACCGGACTGGCTCTGGCCGCGCACGCCGCCGGTGCGTTACCGTAAATCCGTCCCCGAAAGCTGGCTCGAACTGACGATCTCCGAGGGCCGCAACCGTCAGGTGCGCCGGATGACCGCCGCCGTGGGCTTTCCCACATTGCGGCTCATCCGGCTGTCCATCGGGCCGTGGCATCTGGACGGGTTGGAGAGTGGCGCGTGGCGCGAGGACGATCCGTGGAAGGCAAAGAAAAGATGAGCGATCAGAACCCTCTGGTGATTTTCACCCCCTCCGGCAAGCGCGGCCATGTTGCCCCCGGCACCACTGTGTTGCAGGCGGCACGCGATCTCGGTGTCGATGTCGACAGTGTGTGCGGCGGGCATGGGATCTGTTCGAAATGCATGGTGCGCCCGTCTTTTGGCGATCACGCCAAACACGGCATTCACGCGGGCGAAGCGGCGCTCAGCCCGGTCAACGCGGTGGAGCGCGCCTATGACGCCAAGCGCGGCATCAAACCCGGGCACCGGATGAGCTGTCAGGCGCAGGTGCTGGGCGATGTGGTGATCGACGTGCCATCCGAGAGCCAGGTGCACAAGCAGGTGGTGCGGAAGGCCGCCACCACGCGGGTCATCGACATGGACCCGGCGACCCGCGCCGTCTATGTCGAGGTCCCGCCCGCCGACATGCACACGCCGACCGGCGACTGGGAACGGGTACAGACGCAATTGAAAGAGACGTGGCAGATTGAGAGCGCAACCCTGTCTCTGGCCATGTTGACCCAGCTTCAGGCGGCGCTGATCGAGGGCAAGGACGCGGTCACACTGGCGCTCAACACCGCCCGCGAAGGTGCGCCGCGCGTGGTCGGCGTCTGGCCGGGATTTCACGAACCGGCACTCTACGGATTGGCGGTCGATCTCGGCTCCACAACCGTCGCCGCGCATCTGACCGATCTTGCAACTGGTGAGGTCAAGGCCTCCGGCGGCGTGATGAACCCGCAGATCCGCTATGGCGAGGACCTGATGTCGCGGGTGTCCTATGCGATGATGAACCCGGGCGGTGCCGCCGAACTGACCGATGCGGTGCGTGAGGCGCTTGGGCAACTGGCGGCGGAGTTGGCCGATGAGGCCGGGATTGCCACATCCGATATTTTCGAAATCGTCGTGGTGATGAACCCGGTGATGCATCACCTGTTGCTGGGGCTCGACCCTGTGCCTCTTGGACAGGCACCTTTCGCGCTGGCGACCAATTCCGCGCTCGACCTGCCCGCCTCCGACATCGGGCTACGCCTTGCTCCCGAAGCCCAGCTCTACATCCTGCCGCTGATTGCGGGTCATGTGGGCGCCGATGCCGCCGCCGTAGCGCTCTCGGAGGCACCTCAGAAACAGGACCCGCTGACGCTGATCGTCGATGTCGGCACCAATGCGGAAATCCTGCTGGGCAACAAGACGCGGGTGCTGGCCTGTTCCTCACCCACCGGCCCGGCCTTTGAAGGCGCGCAGATCAGCTCCGGCCAGCGCGCCGCCAATGGCGCCATTGAGCGGATCGAGATCGACCCGGTGACCAAGGAACCCCGGTTTCGCATCATCGGCGTCAAGCAATGGTCCGACGAGCCAGGCTTTGCCAAGAAGATCGGGCGCACTGGCGTCACTGGTATCTGCGGCTCTGGCATCATCGAGGCGGTGGCGGAAATGCGCATGGCGGGGGTGCTCGATGCCAACGGGCTGATCGGCTCGCCGGAGGCCGTTGGAACGTCGCGCTGCCGTGCCTCGGGGCGCACCTATGAATATGTGGTCTACGACGGCTCCGCCGAGGGGGGCCCGGTGGTCTCCGTCACTCAGGGCGACATTCGCGCCATCCAGCTTGCGAAATCCGCGCTCTACGCGGGCGCGCGGCTTCTGATGGATGAATTCGGCACCGATACGGTGGACCGCGTGGTGCTCGCCGGCGCCTTCGGGGCGCATATCTCGCCGAAACACGCCATGGTTCTGGGCATGATCCCGGATTGTCCGCTGGAGCATGTCACAAGCGCCGGAAACGCCGCTGGCACAGGCGCGCAGATCGCGCTTCTGAACCGGGCCGCGCGGCGCGAGATTGAGGAGCTGGTGCATCACATCACCAAGGTGGAAACCGCCATCGAGCCGAAGTTCCAGGAGCATTTCGTCAACGCCAACGCCATCCCGCACGCAACCGATCCTTTCACTGGCCTGCGTGCTCTCGTGCCCCTGCCCGATCTGAATTTTAATGCGGGCGATGGCGACGGTGGCGGACGGCGCAGACGGCGGCGCGGCTAAGAGCCAAAAGGTTCCCAGATACTGGTTGAAAATGATGTGAACGGGCGGAGGGAAACCTTTGCCCGTTTTGCCGGGTTGTGTCCCCAGAAGGCCGGCGAAGACGTCGCCCACGCCAAATTGACGAACATGAAACGGAGGTTTCTCATGAAAACCCGTGGTAAATTCCTTGCCCTGTCGACCGCTGCCCTGATGGCCGCCGCCCCGCTCGCATCATTTGCGGACGCGCCGGTGAACGGTGCCGAGATCATCAACGAACAGGCACTCGACCAGAATGCCACCATCGCCGAAAATGCGATGAAGGTACAGAACCTGACCACCCTGATCGAAGCGGTGAAGGCCGCCGGTCTCGCCGAAGAGCTGATGGGGGAAGGCCCGTACACGCTGTTCGCGCCGACCAACGCCGCCTTCGACAAGCTTCCGGCCGAGGCCGTGGCCGATCTGATGAAGCCGGAAAACCGTGATATGCTTCAGGACGTGATCAATGCCCATCTGGTGAAAGGCGAATTCACGCCGCAAATGATCGACGATCTGCTCAAGAGCGATGAGTCCCCGGACAACATTGCCTTGCCGGAAAATGTCGCGGTCGATTTCGACAACAACATCGTGACCCTGACCACCGTGTCCGGCGACCCGATCCGCGTCGAGAAAGGCACCGGCGAAGAGCTCATCCTGCGCGACGCCCAGGGCAATCTCGTGACCACGCTCGCGAAAGACATCGAGCAGTCCAACGGCGTGATGTACTTCGTCGACGGTGTGCTGATGCCGGTGTCCTAAGCGATATCGCAAGACCTGATGTCCATCCCACCGGACCTCTTGGCCGCGCCTCACCGGGCGTGGCCTTTTTGATCGCCATACTGCGCTTCTGCGCTCATCGTAGCGCCGACGGAGGGAACAATCGCCAAATCTTCACAGGCAGATACGTATATGCTACGTCTTTATCAGGTACAGTTAACAATGAAATTTATAACGCAATGCAATTGAATATTGTCTGCCCCAAATGCGCGACGCAAACTGCGGTTTCCGTCTCCGGGCAAGGCGAATTCTCTCTAACACGCAAAAACTGTAATATTGAATTTACGAGCCTTGTGGGAACTGCGCGTTCGAAAAGGTCCCGTGGGCAAAGGAAAACGAATACTCGTGAATATGATGTGAGGTATACGCAGAACGGCACTGAAAAATATCTGCAATTCTCAAGCGATACCTATTCGGATGCCGAACTCAAATCCAAGGATCAGTTCGTACTGTCCTCCATTGGTGGAAAGCCCCGCATCCTTCAAAACCTCACGATCGGTCAGTATTGGCGGATCAACGCTGCCCCCCTCAATCCCTGGCTGGTCCTTATTATTATCGCCATTTTGATCGTGGTCGCACTGCTGATCTTCTAATGAAAAAACAGCATTTACCCAATCTTATCCGCTTGACCGCCCCCGCGGCTTTGACTACCTAAAGGCTCACCTCAGGCGGGTATGATGTAATGGTAGCCTGTCAGCTTCCCAAGCTGAACGCGCGGGTTCGATTCCCGCTACCCGCTCCAATAAGTGTTTGTTTTATAAGAAAAATGACGGGTTAATTTGCGCGCCAGCCAAACGCGCTCCCCATTTTCAAAAAGACGGAATGCAACACGAATTTACGGCGTGTTCAGCCTATTTGGCCTCTCTTCATCTTCGAAACGGATCGCCGTTCGGCTTGCGTACCTATTGGATTTAGCGATCATGGGCGAAAATGAGACCTTTGCGACCTGAGCCATGATCACCACGTGCTTTTCCTCTGCCAGACCCACAGCGGCCACGACAAGCCGTTCTGTGTTCCTCAAGAGCCTGAGCCTCGCCGCCTGCCTCATGGCCGTCCTAAGCGCCTCTGCGCGCACAGGCTGCCTCACCAAAGTCAAAACCTTTACCGTAGCGAGCGTCGCCCGTAGAAAGATGAGAGCCTTGCGCTCTGCTTTGATTCTATACTGAGTTTATTGGTTGCGAGATGAGAACAGCATGGATTGGTGTCTGCCATTTACGGCAGGCCGACGGTGGAGAATATCGCTGTCAGGCCGCAGTTTGGGCGCATTATGAAAGTTTCCGGGCAACGCTTGAGGCGCATGTGGCGCCTCGTGGCTATACGCTGATCTGGCTCGAAGACGTCCTGCCCGCCGCGCACTACATCTCGGATCACACATCGCAGCATCCGCAGGTTGGTGCACTTGTGCAGGCCGTGCATTCCGGCAACACCGTTGAGCTGGGACCAATGCAAAGCATGAGGCCTCACGAAACCATTCAACCGGAAAGCTATCTGACCATTGAGGACCATGCCTTCGCGCCGCTCCCCGATCAGACCGGCATTCCGTTCTGGGATCGGGATTGGATCGCGCCGGAGCTGAAAGAGCTGTTGTTCGGTCAGCCGGAAGACGGCCAGAAACTGCGCACCTATCTCATCGTGGATGCCACGCTGCGCAAGAACGTCATCGGAACGTTCGATCTCGACGATGTCGATGTGCCGGTTCAGTGCCTGTTCAAAGGCACCGCCGCCGAGGAGCTTAAGGAAAGTGCGCCGTATCTCATCGACATGACCCTGCCCGATGACGCCTGGGACGACGGCGGCCTCGTACCAGCCTTCCACAAGAGCTTTTTCGCGAAGCATTGGGGGCAAAATACCGGCATTTTCATCCGTACAACGGCGCGCATGAGCGAGGTTTGGGGGCATTTCAGGAAATTTACCCTCGTGCCGCGCGCAGGACAGCGAACTCCGATCTTTGTCCGCTTTTGGGATGAGCAATATATGCGGCTTTACTTCCCGCATATCGCCAACAATCGAGAGCGCGTTGAGCGCTGGTTTATGCGTGACGGGTTCTGTGTTCACGCCCTGCTGGCCGATCAGGATGGCGGCAAAACCGTCCGGGAAATTGTATTGCAACATACGCTGGTGTACACAGCGAACACCCCCTCGAAGCCCTTTGAAATCACAGAATACGACCTCGCCCCCTTTTCCAGAGAGCGTGAGCGCAAGGACCTTTGGACGCTGGCGGAAGCTCTGAAAAAAGGCTTCCCGAAAGATCTTAAAAACTATTCCGAAGAGACGATCCTCTCCCTGATCGAAGATCCCGTACATCGCATGGTCGGCTACGGGTTCAGGCAACAAAAACACCTTTATATTCTGGCGGCATGGTCGTTGTTCTTTGGCCAGAGCTTTGAACATAAAGACCCCTCTGGCCGCCTGTCCGATATTTGCAAAAGTCCTTTAAGTGAGATCGACAAAATGAGCGCCCTCAAAGCCCGTATGGAGCACCTTTCCGCCCCGAAGAGAGCAGCATCATGACCGAGATGACCCCCGCAGAGGTGACCGCACAGGCCGAACCCGTCGCGAACACACTGTCCGGCACATATGGCGGCGTGACACAAAGCTGCACCGCTCCACGCAGTGTCCTTTTTCTGTATGACGACCCGTACAAAACACCAGCCACTGCCGTGTTGACACGTTTTCTGGACAAAGACGTCGTCCTTGCTGAAACGCGCAGCTACCATGTTCAGAATTATGGCGCGCAATGCAGCACCGATGACGTGCCGCCCGTCCGCTCCAATCTTGGCATTTCAGAACAACCTGACCTGCCACGCACTCCCCTCGATATCGACACGGGCGATGAGGAAACGCTGAACGCTCTGGAAGAAGAAGCATGGACGCTTGAACAGGAAATCGTTGCGGCTCTCAGAACCTTTGAAGTCACGATGGCTGGTGTCTTCGCCCCCTATATTACGGAGTGGAACAGCGACGGTTGGCTGGGCGCCAGCGGTGACTTCATCACCGGTGTCGGCAGTGGAATGTCGAGTTGGTGGGACGGAGAAAAGGACTTTTGGGGATCAGTTGCCGGAGCGCTTAAAAGCTCTGCTGCGAAGGTGGGAAATGCAGTCTGGGATCGTGTGTCGAACCCGATAGACACATTGCAAGACATCGCTCAGACACATGCCAAAGCGATCACGACCGGCGTGGAAGTCGTCAAAGCTTTGACAGAATTCATGCGGGGACTGCTGTCCGGCGATGTTGACAAGCTGTTTGCAGCACTCAATCCATTGGCAGCCCTCAGAACCGCAGAAGGAGTCATCGGCGAGTTCGGCACCCTCATGAGCGATCTCTTCGCCAAAGGATCTGAATTTCTGAACGGGTTGTTGGAAGTCTTCCGCCGCACACCGGTTCTGGGCCTCATCGCCAATAGCATCATGCGCGTCATCACGCTGATGACACCGAACTTCTGGGCAGAAATTCTCGGTCAAGGTATCGGGTTTGTCCTGCCTGAGCTCCTGATGTGGGTGATCAGCCTGATCGTGTCGGCGCTTCTTGCCGCGACAGGTGTCGGTGCCGCCGGGGCGGTGGTGATCATTGCGGGCAAGATCGCGTCTCTGGCCAGCAAGCTGCGGAAAATAATCAATGCGAATAGCAAGGTTTATGCCTTTGTCGCATTCCTGAAAACAGCCGAGCCGATCATTGCCAAAGTTGGCCCGCTTGGCCAAAAATTGCGGCAAAGCATGTATATTCGGGAAACGAAAAGTCTCGAACCTGTTAAGAAGGTCATCATTCCGACCCGGCACTGGATCCAGAAACTCGATGATCTGGCCAGACAGGGACATGGCCCCCAGAGGCACGAAGGGGCCGTGACCGACAAACAGCTTCTGGATCGCGTCCTGCATGGTCTGGATCCCATGACAGGCTCCGTTGTGGACTATGACAAGTTCTTCAAAAAGTATGGCGTGCCCTACGACCCGATCAAACACGGCACCCCGCCGGATTTTGGCGGGACGACGATCAACGTCCCCGGCAAGGGGGACGTGCCGATTACAATGAGCAATAAGATCAAGCATATAAGCGGGGAACATGCGACGAAGTTCAACACGCCTGAAGACTATGTGCGAGCTTACGACGGGGTTATAAGTCACCCAAAGTTCAAAGCCTTTGTATCTGGCGGCAACACTGGCGGTGCAGTAAAGGGAATAAAAATGTCAGATATATTTGGTCCAAACTTTCAATCACGCATCAAAGGCTACGATGAATTTGGAAAGCCAACAGTGT
Source organism: Celeribacter ethanolicus (assembly GCF_002407265.1). Classification (NCBI taxonomy): domain Bacteria; kingdom Pseudomonadati; phylum Pseudomonadota; class Alphaproteobacteria; order Rhodobacterales; family Roseobacteraceae; genus Celeribacter; species Celeribacter ethanolicus. The sequence continues at coordinate 679,709 of NZ_CP022196.1, read as the reverse complement.
TTGGTCCAAATACAGAGCTTGTACCTGTTTTCGCAAAAGATGCGAACGGCACTTATCTACTCAAAACAATGTATCCCAACCCTTAGGTGAAGAATGACCCTCCAAGAAACAGAGGCAAGCTTGTATGCCTTAATTGGCCATTTTAATGTGAATGTTGCAATGAGTGACGATGTGCCAATACTCATCCAATCTCTCTCAGAGCACAAACGAGAAGAATTGAAAGCAGAGTACGAACGTCGTCTCAAATATAATCTTTTAGGTATGGATGATTTCAGATGGGCAACAGCCTGTGTAGCTAAGGACGAAAAATCCGCCCGCCGGTTCTTCGAAGACGTTTACAAATACGCCTTTGAGAGTGGTGAAGAGCCGGACGTGACCGACTATTGGAACCGCCCCAAGCCTAAAGATTGGTAAGCAATCTGGCTCGAAACGCCTCTGCCCCAAAAGCAACTTCTGAATCGCGTCCTGCATGGTCTGGATCCCATGACAGGTTCCGTTGTGGACCATGACAAGTTCTTCAAAAAGTATGGCGTGCCCTACGACCCGATCAAACACGGCACGCCGCCGGATTTTGGCGGCGCGACGATCCATGTTCCGGGCAAGGGTGACGTGCCGATTACAATGAGCAATAATATCAAGCACATAAGGGAACATGCGACGCAGTTCAACACGCCTGAGGATTATGTGAAGGCTTATGACGGGGTTATAAGTCACCCAAAGTTCAAAGCCTTTGTATCTGGCGGCAACACTGGCGGTGCAGTAACCCTACAGTTTTCGGCCCCTCAACCAAGATCGTGGCGGTGTTCCGCAAAGACGGTGAAGCGATAAAGCTCATCACCCTGTAACTGCCTGCCGGGCTTGCGCCGCCGCGCGGCGCGTAGCATGCGCTGGAACTCGGGACAGTCGAAGTGATCTTCGTGCGGACAATCGGCCGTATGGCGCAGCATTTCGGCCAGCGAAGTGAGGCGGGCCGCTAAGGTTGCGATTTCCCCGGCTCGCGCCTCAAGCCGGTCGCGGTCGATCGCCACCTGCCCCTCGGACGATATCCAGTCACGAATGTCGTCGAGGCTGAACCCGGCCCAACGCGCAAGGCTGATCACGTCCAGCGTGTCGAGCACCCGTGCTTCGAACACCCGCCGGAGACCACGGCGACCCACCGAGGAGATCAATCCTTTTTCCTCATAATATCTGAGGGTCGATGCCGAAAATCCACTGCGTTTCGCCACTTCGGAAATATCGAGAAACATGGCTTGACCTCAAGTTGACTTGAAGTGGCAGGATAGCTCTTCCCTCAAATCAAGGAAAGAGACAGATGACGATTTTGACCTTCATGGCGGATGCCGCACTCATGGGCATCGGCGCAACGCTTTTCATGGATGCGGTGGCCCTCCTGCGCCAACGCCTCTGGCAGATCCCTTCGCTCGATTATGCGCTCGTCGGGCGCTGGGGGCTTGGCATGGCGCGGGGCCGGTTCCGCCATCGCACCATCCTCGACAGCCCGCCGGTTGCCGGAGAACGTCCCGTCGGCTGGGCCTTGCATTACCTGATCGGCATCGGCTTTGCCGCCCTGCTGCTGCTTTGGCTCGGGGCGCACCGGGGGCCGGCGGAGCTTGCCGCCGGAGAGATCTTCGGCCCCGCCATGTTCATCGGAGCTGCCTCCGTTCTCTTGCCCTACTGCGTGATGCAACCGGCCTTCGGCTTTGGCTTTGCCGCCGCCCGGTCACCTCGCCCCGGCGTGGCACGCTGGCGCAGCCTGGTCGCACATCTGTCTTTCGGTCTCGGTCTGTTTCTCGCCGCGCTGATCTGGAATATGGTCGCACGGCCCCTGTGACGTGAGGTTTCGCTTTGGCTGTCCGCTTCGACCGGCTAGGGATTTTGCCGGGAGGACCTCACATGACCAAAGACTTTCTGGACATCGCGCAAGCGGCGCTGACCGAACGGCTCAAGGGCGAGAATTTCGAAAAATCCGTGTCCCTCAGGATCAAGGAAATCGGCAATCTCATCATCAAGGGCGATACGGCGGAGATTTCAGACGACCGTGCCGACTGCGCCATCATCGCCGACCAGCCGACCTTCGAGAAAATCCTCGCGGGACAATTGAACCCGATGAAAGCCGCCATGTTCGGCAAGCTGAAGATTGCAGGCGATGCCAAGACCGCGCTGAAATTCGGCAACCTGTTCGGATAAAAATGGCCCATCAATGGGCCATTTTTTCCTTATTTCAAGGCGCTACCCGTTCATCTTCAGGTAGTCGACGAGCTGCAACGTCGAGCCGTCCTTGCCCGCGCCATCGGCCTCGCCGGCCAGCACCGGTTGCAGCGCCAGAGCCAGCTCCTTGCCCAACTCCACGCCCCATTGGTCGTAGGAGTTGATGCCGAGGATCACACCCTCGACAAACACCCGGTGCTCGTAAAGCGCCACAATCTGGCCCAGCACGAAGGGCGTCAGTTTCTCATAGGCCAACGTTGTCGAAGGCCGGTTGCCCGGGAAAACCCGGTGCTGTGCCTGCCGCTTGAGTTCTGCCCCTTCGAACCCTTTTTTCCTCATGATCTCCGTGGCTTCCGCCAAAGACCTGCCACGCAAAAGCGCTTCGGACTGCGCTAGACAGTTCGAGACCAAAAGCTCATGCTGATGCGCCAGACCCGGTTCGTGACCGAAACGCCCGACCATGAATTCACAGGGGATCACCCGCGTGCCCTGATGGATCAACTGGTAAAACGCGTGCTGACCGTTGGTGCCCGGCTCGCCCCAGACAACCGGCCCGCTGTCGAACGGCAAAGCGCGGCCGTCCATCGCCACGCGCTTGCCGTTCGATTCCATTTCGAGCTGTTGCAAATAGGCTGGAAGCCGCAGCAGACGTTGCTCATAGGGCAGCACCGCGCGGGTGGCATAGCCGCAGACCTGATTGTGCCAGACGCCCACCAGCGCCAAAAGCACCGGCAGGTTGTCCTGCCATTCGGCGGTGCGGAAATGCGTGTCCATCGCCTGCCCGCCGCGCAGGAATTCGGCAAAGCGCTGCGGCCCGATGGCCAGCATCAAGGACAGCCCGATCGGTCCCCAAACCGAATAGCGCCCGCCGACCCAATCCTCGAAACCGAACACCAGATCGGGGTCGATGCCGAAAGCGGCGGTCTTGTCCTTCGCGGTCGACAGCGCCGCGAAATGTTTCGAAATGCCCTCTTCGCCCACCGCTTTCACCAACCAGTCCCGCGCCGTCTGCGCATTGGTCATGGTCTCAATCGTGGTAAAGGTCTTGGAGGCGACGATGACCAGCGTGGTCTGGGGGTTCAGCCCGGAGAGCACATCATGCACATGCGCGCCGTCGACATTGGAGACGAAATGGCAATGCGGCCCGTCGGCATAGGGCTTGAGCGCCTCATAGGCCATCACCGGCCCAAGGTCGGAGCCACCGATGCCGATATTCACCACGTTTTCAAACGGCACGCCCGAATAGGACGTGATCGTGCCGCGCCGCACCCGGTCGGCGAAATCGTCCATCCGCGCCAGCGTATGGCGCACACCGGGGATCACATCCTTGCCGTCGACCATGACCGGCCCACCATCGAGGTTGCGCAGCGCCGTATGCAGTACTGCACGCCCCTCGGTGTCGTTGATCTTCTCTCCCGAGAACATCGCCTCGCGTTTTTCCGGCACCCCCGCCACATCCAGAAGGTCGAACAGAGCCGTCCGCGTCGCTTCGTCGATGTTGGTCTTCGAGTAATCGAACAAAAGCCCGTCCGCCATCGCCGAGAACCGTGAGGCCCGGTCTGAATCCTCTGCGAAGAGATCGAGGATATGACGGTCTGCGCTTGCACTGCGCAGCGATTTGAGGGCGGCAAAATCAACAGTCATTGCAAGTCCTTTCGGCGGCTCGGGCCGACGCGCCTGTCAGCCCGGTTCTTTCATTCTGCTTATAGTCGAATTGTTTCAGGGACGCTAAACCTTCCTCGCAAAAGAGGAAATTTCAACACGAAACGGTTCGCGCAGAGCTCAGGGTGCCCAATGCACTGTCGCATCGGCCAGAAAAGCGCGCACCGGTGCCTCGATCTCCGACAGGGTTTCCGCACGCTCGAGGGCCGCGCGTTTCTCCGCTCCGGTGATCAGGATGTGAGTCGAGATCGCGGTTTTGAGCGCCTTGGCCGAAAGCGTGATCCTCGGCTCACCCGCGCCGGGCGCGCGCATCGCCAAAAGCGTCGGCGCGTCCTCCGAGAGCCCCAGCTCAAGCTGATCGGCTCCGGGAAACAGGCTGGCCGTGTGCATATCCGTCCCCATGCCGAGCAAAAGCACATTGAGCGGCAGGGCCGCCTCCACCGCAGGCATCAGCCCCGGCAGGCCTTCCTCCGGCGTCGGTACGTCGCGATGGAGCGGGATGAGCCGCGCCGCCAACGCCTGGCCCACCAACAAACGCCGTTTCAGAAGCGCCGTGTTCGAGCGTTCCGAGCTTTCCGGCACCCAGCGCTCGTCGTTCAGAAGCACATCGACCCGGCCCCAGTCGAGCGACACGCCCGAGAGGATGTCGAACACCGGCCCTGGCGTCGTGCCGCCGGGCACACAGAAACTGACACGGTCCTCGACCTCAAGGGCCGCACGCAATTCCCCCGCGATCTTGTTGGCGAGATCGAGCAGCATCACTTCGCGGTCGGGAAATTCGACGAAATTCATCCCTTGATCTCCCGCCAGCGCCGCCCCTCGCGATGAAGCATGATCGCCGCCTCCTCGGGGCCCGAGGAATAGGCCTCATAGGGTTTCGGCACGTCGCCGCGCGCCTCCCAGCTTTCGATCAGAGGATCGGTCCAGGCCCAGGCCGCTTCCACCTCGTCGCCCCGCATGAACAGCGTCTGGTTGCCACGGATCACATCCATGATCAGGCGCTCATAGGCGTCGGTGATCTCCTCGGCATCCTCGCCGAGCGCCTCAGCAAAGGACATGTCCAGAGGGACGTCGATCAGGCGCATTCCCCCCGGCCCCGGCTCCTTGATCGTCACCTTGAGCGTCATGCCCTCGTTCGGTTGCAGGCGGATCGACAACAGGTTGGCATGCCGCCCCGCCTCCTCGCCAAAGATCGAATGCGGCGCATCCTTGAACACCACGGCGATCTCCGAATTGCGCGCCTTGAGTTTCTTGCCGGTGCGTAGGAAAAACGGCGTGCCCGCCCACCGCCAGTTCGAAATCATGCAGCGGAGCGCAATGAAACTTTCGGTGCGCGAGCGCGGATCGCCCGCATCTTCGCGGTACGATGGTTCGTCGTCGGTCGCGTCATACTGGCCGCGCACGATATGGTGATGGTCGATCGGCTCCAAAGCGCGGATCACCTTGAGCTTCTCGTCGCGCACCGAATCCGGTTCGAACCGCGAGGGCGGCTCCATCGCGATCAGGCACAAAAGCTGCATCAGGTGGTTCTGCACCATGTCGCGCATGGCGCCCGAGCGGTCGTAATATTCGCCCCGCCCGCCGACGCCGACGGTCTCCGCTACGGTGATCTGGATGTGATCCACGTATTGCGAATTCCACAGCGGCTCGAACAGGATATTGCCAAAGCGCACCGCCATGAGGTTCTGCACCGTTTCCTTGCCCAGATAATGGTCGATGCGGTAAATCTGCGTCTCGTCGAAATGTTTCGCGAGATCGCGGTTCAGCGCCTTGGCGGTTTTGAGATCGCGGCCAAAAGGTTTCTCGACCACGATGCGCGCCTTGTCATCGGCGATACCATGGCTCATCAGCCGTTCGGCAATGTCGCCAAACAGTGACGGCGCCACCGAGAAATAATAGGCCTTGATCACATCGTCGCGCATCATCCCCTTGAGCGCGTCCCAACCGTCCTCGCCACGGGCATCGACCTGCACATAATCGAGCCGCTTGAGGAAATCGCCGATCAGCGCCTCGTCGCAGCTGTGTTTCGAAGAGAATTCGAGGATCGCCGCACGCACGATGCGGCGGAACTCTTCCGTGTCGTGTTCGGAGCGCGCCGCCCCGATGATGCGTGCCGTGGGTGGCATTTGACCGGCGCAGAACCGGCGGTAAAGCCCCGGCAGGATTTTCCGGCGCGCCAGATCCCCCGTGCCCCCGAAGATCACCAGATCGAAATCGTCGACCGGAATGACGCGTGACGCCATGGCTGTGTTCCTTTTCGCGTTTGAGCCGCGTGAGAGCGGACTGCCCCTCTCTCACAGCGCTTTGAGTGTTAGCGCTAACGAACCCCTGTCGTAACGCCTTGCCCGGAAGAAGTCTAGCACCGCCACGCAACCTCTCAAGTGTCCTTAGGGACAAATCCTCCACCGGCGGGTGCTGTGCAAAAAAGTGAGACCTTTTCACCACGCCGCTGGAGGACTACCCTGCCTCTGATCCGATGCCGCCATATCCTGCTTCCTCCGCCCGCCAGAGAGCCATTTCAATGAAAGATCAGAACCAAGAGATTGCCAACATTGGAAAATTTTCCGATCCGGCGATGACAGCCAAGGGCGAGACCCGCGCCCGTGTGGCGCTTGAGTGGCTCGAGACCCTGTGGTTCAACACCGGCACGCTGTGCAACATCACCTGCGTGAACTGCTATATCGACAGCTCGCCGACCAACGATGCCCTGACCTATATGACGGCGGCGGAGGTTGAGAGCTATCTCGACGAGCTCGACACTCTCGGGATGCGCCCGCGCGAGATCGGCTTTACCGGCGGCGAGCCATTCATGAACCCCGAGATGCCTGCGATGATGCGGGTGGCGCTGGCGCGGGGCTATGAGGTTTTGGTGCTCACCAATGCCATGCGCCCGATGCAGCGGCCCGCCGTTTTGAGCGCGATCGAAGAGCTGAACGCGGCGTTTCCCGGTCGGCTCACGCTCCGTATCTCCCTCGATCATTTCACCGCCGCACATCATGACGCCATGCGCGGTAAGGGCAGTTTCGCAACGACGCTTGCGGGTATGGATTGGCTGCGCGATCACGGCATCGCCATGACCGTCGCAGCCCGCTCGCTCTGGCATGAAACAGAGGCCGAGACCCGCGCCGGATTTGCCGCGCTTTCTGCCGATCGCGGCTATGACATCGACCCGGATCATCCGGCGAAAACCGTGATTTTCCCGGAGATGGACATAACGGTCGAGGTCCCGGAAATTACCACCGCCTGCTGGGGCATTCTTGGCAAATCGCCTTCGGAGATCATGTGCGCGTCGCAACGCATGGTGGTGAAACGCAAGGGGGCAGCGCCGTCGGTGGTCGCCTGCACGCTTTTGCCCTATGAGGCAGAGTTCGACCTAGGTCCGACGCTTGCGGGCGCCATGGGCGAGGTTGCACTCAATCATCCGCATTGTGCGAAATTCTGTGTGCTGGGCGGCGCGTCCTGTTCCGCCTGATCGCGCTTCATCGCACGGGATTTGAGTATTTAGGTCCTCGGAAAAGCCCGAAGTTCACATGTCCAGTTCGGCATCCCAATAGAGAAAGTCGATCCAGCTTTCGTGCAGGTGATGCGGCGGGAATTTGCGCCCCATGTTCTTGAGCTCTTCGGCGCCGGGCGCGCGCGGCGGCTTGCGCAGGTTCATCCCGGCCTGACGCAGCGATTTCGAGCCTTTCCTGAGGTTGCAGGGCACGCAGGCCGCCACGATGTTTTCCCAGCTCGTGATGCCGCCCCGGGCGCGCGGAATGACGTGATCGAAGGTCAGATCGCCTTTCGAACCGCAATACTGGCAGCGGAATTCATCCCTCAAAAACAAATTAAAGCGCGTGAAGGCCACGCGCTTTTGAGGTTTGACATAATCTTTGAGGACGACGACCGAAGGGATGCGGATCTTGCAACTCGGGGAATGAACGAAGTCGTCATATTCCGCCACGATGTCGACCCTGTCGAGGAAGACCGCCTTGATCGCCTCCTGCCAGGGCCAGAGCGACAGCGGGTAATAAGAGAGCGGCCGGTAATCCGCGTTCAGCACCAGCGCGGGATGCGCCTTGGCCGCGTTGGGTTCCCTGACAAAATGTGTCCTGAAGTCTCCATCCATGGGTGCACTGGTCCTCGTCCTGCTCAACTCTCGGCTGGCGGGACGGGACGACCCGTCCCACATCTTGTGATTCACTATATATCGCGGCTTTGACCTGACAAGCCTCAGAATATGCGAAACCTTCGCCTCGGTCTTTACAGGGCTTTCGTGACGCCCATGTGACGCGAATTCAGGCAGAACCTCGCCGAAATCTCCAGTTTCCGCAGGAAATGCGCATCGTGGCTGATCACGATCAGCGCGCCACGCCACTGAGAAAGCCCCTCTTCCAGCGCCTCCAACGCATCGAGATCGAGGTGGTTCGTCGGCTCATCGAGCAAAAGAAGCGGTGCCGGATAGCCACCCGCGCCCAAAAGTGCAATCGCGGCCCTGAGCCGCTCGCCGCCCGACAGCACCGCCACCGGTTTCAGCGCGGTATCACCGCGAAACCCGGCCTGTGCCAGTGCGGTGCGGATCTCGGCGGGCTCGAGATGCGGATGTTCGCGGCGCGCCGCCTCGATCAGGTTCCCCGGTCCCGCAAGACCGCCACTCTGGTCGAGCCGGGCGCATTTGACCGGACGGATCACCTCGCCCGACAGCGGCGCGATCTTGCCTGCGATGCCGCGCAGGAGCGTCGATTTCCCTGCGCCGTTGGGGCCGCTGATCGCCAGCCTTTCCGGCCCCGTCAGGCTCAGGGTGATCGGCCCGATCCGCCGATCGCCAATGGCAAACACCGCCTCGCGCAGCACGAGCACCTGTTTCGTCGCGGGCAGGTTGATCTCGGGAAAGACCATCGCCACCGGTGTTACGACCTCGATCCGGTTGACTGCGCTTGCCTGTGCCGCCCCCAGTGCCTCCTGCCGTCGAGCCGTGGCCCGGAGCCGTCCACCGGCCGCGCCTTCAGCGCCTTCCTTGGCCTTGTCCAGCAGCATCTTCGATTGCGAGCCGTCGCGCAACGCCTTGCCCTGACGCGCGCGCCTTGCCTGTCGGGCTGCGGCCTCCTCGACCTGTGCCCGATGTTGACGCAGGGCGCGAGCGGCCTTGTCGGCCTCTGCCACGAGCCGGGCACGCTCCGCCTCCCTGGCGGTCTGAAACGCCGACCAGCCACCGCCGAACTGGGCCACCGAGCCGTCCGGTTCCAGCGACACGATGCGGTCGACCTCTTCGAGAAGCGTGCGGTCATGGCTTGCGACCAGCGCGATGCCACGATGAGATTTCAACGCCGCCGCCAGAACCTCCCGCGCCTCCGTGTCGAGCGCATTGGTCGGTTCGTCCAGCAGGATGATCTCCGGCGCGTCGAAAAACAACGCGGCCAGAGAGGCGCGCAATTGCTGCCCTCCCGACAGCGCGCCAAGACGCCGTTCAGGCGCCATTCCGGGCAGCCCGAAACGCGTGAGCTGCGCCACCATGCGGTCCTCAAGCGTCCAGTCGACCGCCTCAAACGCCCCCCGTGTAGGCTCTCCGGCCAGAGCGTGCCTGAGGTCGGCCCAGGCTTCGGCACAGCCGAACAGCCCGCACAGCCGGGCCTGCGGATCGGGCGATTGATCGAGCAGGCGCACGGGGCCGGAGAGTGAGACCTCCCCCATCACGGGCAGGTCAGTTGCCCCCGTTAGCCCAGAGCTTGCAATAAATTTGAGAAGCGAGGATTTCCCCGATCCATTTCGGCCCACAAGCCCGGTCACACCGGGCCCGAGGGTCAGATCGAAAGCTACACGCGGTTCAGAACCTGATGACGCAAGCTCAGAGCTTGCGTTTGCGGTCCTCAACACGGATGCGGACAGGGAGACGTTCCTCAGTCGGACGCTGGGAAAGGAAGGCATAGGCCACCACGACACCGGTTGCGATCAAGGCGAGTGCGGTCGTCATGAGAATGTCCATAGGTCAGCCCTCCTAGCTATGTATAAAAATAGGTAACACCCGAAGGTGCAGGGTCAAGGGGTCGCGCTCATCATGTGGTGAAAAAAGTGAACAGAAGGCTAACTTTCGTCCCTTTCGCACCCGCGATGCGCAAGACCGTTACGTCACGCCGCCTTATCCGGCCTCATAGCCCAGCTTTTCCCGCAAAAACGCCAGTGCGACGCCCAGACCGTCCGGCGAGATGCCATGTCCCATGCCGCGCATGATATGCGCGTAGGTCTCGAATCCGGCCTCCTGCAACGCCTGCCCCGCCTCCGGCATCGACTGTGGCGGCACCACCTCGTCCTGATCGCCATGCAGCAGCAGGATCGGCAGTTTCACCTTCATCTCGTCGGCGAGCATCTCCGGCGCAATCAGCCGCCCGGAAAAGCCAACGACACAGGCCATCGCCTCTTCGCGGCGCGGCGCCACATGCAGCGACATCATCGTGCCCTGCGAAAAGCCCACGAGAGCGATCTGCTCGGCCTCGAACCCGTAATCGACCATAAGATTGTCGAGATAGTCATTGAGCTCATCGACTGCGCGAAGCATGCCGTTACGCGACTCCTCTTCCGAGGAACCGTCGATCCACGGGATCGGAAACCACTGAAATCCCATCGGGTTGCCAGTACAGACCTCGGGCGCGTCCGGTGCGAAGAACATCGTGTCTGGCAGGTGTTCGCCCAAAGGATCGGCAAGGCTCAGGAGATCGTTGCCATCGGCGCCATAGCCATGGAGGAAGATCACCGCAGAGCTCGTGCGCCCCGACAGGCTGTCGCGTTTGTGGTTGGTCAGATCGCTCATGGGGTCCTCTCAAACTGGGTCATGGCCAAGCTCTAAGCACAAAGCAGGGGCTTCGCAACCGGGCTTACCGCACACCCTCGCGTTGTTTGGCCACATGGTAATAGGCCCAGAGCACCCGCGCCGCGACCGCCCGCCATGGCGCCCAATCCTCGGCCATCTGCCGCAGCGCGCGCTCTTTCGGGCGGTCCGGCAGATCGAACAACAGACGCGCCGCTTCCTGCAAGGCCAAATCGCCCGGCGCAAACACATCGGCATGGCCGAGCGAGAACATCGCATAGATTTCCGCCGTCCAGACGCCGATCCCCGGCACCTCGGTCAGGGTCGCAACCACCTCGGGCGTGGGCGCGTCCCGCAGCGCGCGGTAGTCGATCCGCGCCTCGGCCAAGGCCTTGGCATAGCGCACCTTTTGCCGCGACAGGCCACAGGCGCGCAGATCGTCTTCGCTGGCCCAAAGCACCTTGCGCGGCCCTGTGAGCTTGGCTGCCTTCAGACGCCGCCAGATGCCATTGGCGGCGGCAACCGAAATTTGCTGGCTGACGATGGCGCCCAGAAGCTCTTCGAACCCGTCCTTGCGCCGCCGGAGCGGTAAAGGCCCGGTGAGGCTCAGCGCATGGGCAAAACGCGGCTCGCATGTGGCCAGATGCGCCGCCCCTTCGGCGACATCCGCGTCACAGGCGATGATCCGCATCAGAAGGTCTCACCATGGGTTTCCGCCCATTCCAGCGCATCGAGCACTTGCTCGCGCCGCTCAACGCCCTCGGGCACCGGCGGGCGGGCGATCATGGCAATGGGAATGCCGAGCTTGCGCGCCGCGTCCAGCTTGCCGCGCGCCGCACCGCCTGCGTTTTTCACCACGAGGAAATCCGGTTTGAGGCGCTCGAACAGGGCAATCTCTTCGGCTTCCGAAAACGGCGGACGCCCGGTGATCCAGTCCCCCTCATAGGGAAACGGCTGCGTCGGCGCATCAATCACCCGGCAAATCAGATGCCGCCCCGGCAAAAGCGGCCCGATGCGATCAAGGCTCTGCCGCCCGGTCGCAAGGAACACGCGCGCGCCTTCGGGGATCATCGCGGGCAGCTCCGCGAGATCATAGAGGTGATGCCAGGCGTCGCCCGGCTGCGAGCGCCAGATTTTGCGCTCATAAAGCAGATACGGCAGGCCCAGCTCACGACAAACCCGCGCCGTGCGCGCGGTGATCGCCTCGGCAAAGGGGTTTGTGGCGTCGATCACGGCGGTGGTGCCAGCCTCCTTGAGATAGGCGCGAAACCCCTCTTCGCCGCCAAAGCCCCCGACACGCGTCTCGATCGGATAGGTCAGCGGATCGTCGGTCACCCCCGCCAGAGAGGCCACGGCCTTGATCCCCGAAGAGGCCAGATGACCGGCCAGATTGCGCGCCTCGGTGCTGCCTGCGAGAAGAAGGATCATTTATGCCCGTCCTATAATGGTGCCCTTGCGGTCGATCACCACGATGTCGAAAGCGCAGCCGCGCCCGCCGAACCGTGTCTCGACCTGTTCCAGCGCTTTCTGCGCCACCCGCGCGGCAAAGTCAGCCCCCAGACGGTCGTAAATCTCCAGCGCCGTGTTGCAATGCACAAGATCCGGGTCGCCCATCTCGGCGGCCCAATAAGGTTTGTCGACCTGCGACCGCTTGGAATGCAGGTCCATCTCGCCCTGCGCCAGCTTGGCGATCTTGCCGATACCGCCGCCGATGGTGACGCACGGCACCGGGTGTTTCATCAGGTATTTCAGCAGCCCGCCCGCGAAATCGCCCATGTCGAGCATCGCGCCCTCGGGCAGATCGTAAAGCCCCCGCACCGCGCGCTCAGACGTCGCGCCCGTGCAACCCGCCACATGGCAAAGCCCCTCGGCGCGCGCCACATCGACGCCGCGCTGAATGGAGGCGATCCATGCCGCGCAGGAGAACGGCCGCACCACGCCCGTCGTGCCCAAAACCGACAGCCCGCCCCGAATGCCAAGGCGCGGGTTCCATGTCTTGAGCGCGATCTCTTCGCCGCCGGGAATGGAGACCGTGATCTCCACATCTCCCGCCTGCCCCAGCCGTTTCGCCATCTCCGCCACCTGCCCGGCCATCATCTCGCGCGGCACCGGGTTGATCGCGGGATCTCCCGGCGGGATCGGCAGGCCCGGTTTCGTCACCGTCCCCACGCCCGCACCCGCCCGGAACACGACGCCACCCCCGGAGGCACAGACCCGCGCCCGGATTTCCGCGCCATGGGTCACGTCCGGATCGTCGCCCGCATCCTTGATCACGCCCGCTTCGGCCCAGCCCGGCCCCTCGGCCCGGTGCGACAGGGCAAATTCGGGCCGCTCGCCTTTCGGCAATGTGATCCGCACACGGTCGGGGAAGCCCTCGCCCCACAGCGCCATTAGCGCCGCGCGGGTTGCCGCCGTCGCGCAGGCCCCCGTGGTCCAGCCACGGCGCAAAGGAGGTGAAGTCTCGGTCATCATGGTCACGATAAGCCAGCCGCCCAGCTTCCGCCAGACGCATTCGTGCCACCAAACAGGCTTCCCCCGCCCCCCGGCCTTCGTCATAAAACAGATATGACAGAATCGACGCTCTCCCTCCCTTCGGGCGACTGGCCCACACTGGAACCCGGCTGGGTCTGGCTTTGTGGCGCGGGTCCCGGCGATCCCGGCCTCTTGACGCTGCATGCGATCAATGCGCTGCGGCAGGCCGATGTGATCGTTTACGATGCGCTTGTGGGGCAGGAGATTTTGAGCTGGGCGCCCGAGGGCACCGAACTGGTCTATGCCGGCAAACGCGGCGGCAAGCCCTCTGCGAAACAGGCCGATATTTCGCTGCAACTCGTCGATCTCGCCCGCGCGGGCAAACGCGTGTTGCGGCTCAAGGGCGGCGATCCCTTCGTCTTTGGCCGCGGCGGCGAAGAGGCCCAGACGCTCATCCAACATGGCGTGCCGGTGCGCATCGTGCCGGGAATATCGGCGGGGATCGGCGGGCTCGCTTATGCGGGCATCCCGGTCACCCACCGCGACGTCAACCAATCGGTGAGCTTCGTCACCGGCCACGATCAGACCGGCGGCCCGACCGGCAGCCTTGATTGGGAGGCCCTGTCGCGCGCCTCCGGCGTTCTGGTGATCTACATGGGGATGAAACACGCCCCGACCATTCGCGACGGCCTCCTTAAGGCCGGACGACCCGCAGACGAACCCGTCGCCGTCGTGTCGCAGGCCACATTGCCCGAACAACGGGTGCTGGAAACCACGCTGGACGCGATGGTCGAGGACATCGCCAATGCAGGGCTTGAGCCGCCCGCGATCATCTGTGTCGGGCGCGCGGTGCTGATGCGCCAGGTGCTTGACTGGCAGGCCCTGATGCGGGGGGAAGCCCCGCGCAACACCGATCCGCTGGGTCGTGGCAAACCGGCAGAACAAGGCTGATGACCACGGGCCTCTTGATCGCCGCGCCCGCCTCCGGCTCCGGCAAAACCACTGTCACGCTTGGCATCCTGCGCGCGCTGACCCGGCACGGCGTGCCGGTGCGCGGCGCGAAATCCGGCCCGGATTACATCGACCCGCGGTTTCACGAGGCCGCCACCGGGCGGAGCTGTGTCAATCTCGACGCCTGGGCGATGACGCCTGACCGGCTCACGAGCCTTGCCTCAGGCAACGGTCTCCTGATCGTCGAAGGCGCCATGGGCCTGTTCGACGGCGCGCCGCCCGAGGGCAAGGGCGCCTGTGCCGATCTCGCGCGGCTGTTCGACATCCCCGTTCTTCTCGTGGTCGATGCCTCGCGCATGGCCGGGTCCGTTGCGCCGCTGGTGGCGGGTTTTGCCCATCACGATCCGCGTGTGAAAATCGCAGGCGTGATCCTCAACAAAACCGGCTCGCCGCGCCATGCGGAGATGCTCGCCCGCGCCCTTGCGCCGCTGAACATCCCGCTGATCGGCTCCCTGCCCCGCAACACTGCGCTTAGCCATCCCGACCGTCATCTCGGCCTTGTGCAGGCGGGAGAACGTCCCGATCTCGACGCCTTTCTCGACGCCGCCGCCGAGGCGGTCGAGGGCGCGCTCGATCTCGACCTGATCCAAAATCTCGCCACCCCGCTGCCTGTCACAGATCACACCCCGCGCGTTCCGCCGCCCGCCCAGAGCCTTGCGGTGGCGCAGGACGCGGCCTTTGCCTTCACCTATCCGCATCTCCTCGCGGACTGGCGGGCGCAGGGGGCGGAGATCCGGCTGTTCTCGCCTCTGGCCAATGAAACGCCGCCGCCCGCCGATCTGGTCTACCTGCCCGGCGGCTACCCCGAATTGCACGCCGGACGGATCGCCGCCAATCATCAGTTCCTTCAGGGGCTCCGCGAAGCCGCCGCGCGGCGTCAGGTTTACGGTGAATGCGGCGGCTATATGGTGTTGGGAGACGGGCTGATCGACAAGGACGGGGTGCGGCACAAAATGGCCGGGCTTTTGCGGCTCGAAACCTCCTTTGCCGCGCGTAAGCTGCATCTGGGCTACCGCCATGCGCAGGCCGTGAACGGGCCGTTCCCCGGTCGATGGGCGGCGCATGAGTTTCACTATGCCACGACGCTCAAGGCCGAGGGCACGCCGCTTTTTGCCGCCTCGGATGCCGAAGGCACCGATCTCGGACCGCAAGGGCTGATCTCCGGCTCGGTCGCGGGATCGTTCCTGCATCTGATCGACGCGATCCCGTCATAATCCCCGTTTCTGCACAGCGCCCCTTGAAGAACGCGGGTTCTCAGGACGCGGCTGAGCGGCTAAACGCTGAGACGACACATTCAAAAACATGCACACGGACGCTTCATGACCGACACGGCCCTCAGCCCCGACACCCAGCGCGCCCGGCGCAACGTGATGATCCTCGTCCTCGCTCAGGCCTTCTTGGGCGCGCAGATGTCGATGATCTTCACCATCGGCGGCCTCGCCGGTCAGTCTCTGGCGACCAACCTCTGTTTCTCCACCCTGCCGATTTCCGCCACCGTTTTGGGGTCGATGATGGCCGCCACGCCGCTCTCGGCCGCGATGCAGCGCTGGGGCCGTCGTGTCGGGTTCTGGATCGGCACCGGGTCGGGCACCATTGGCGCGGGAATCGGCGCCTATGCGCTTCTGCACCAAAGTTTCTGGCTCTTCGTTCTCGGCGGGTTCTTCACCGGCGTCTATCAATCGGCGCAGGGCTTCTTCCGCTTTGCCGCCACCGACACTGCCGACGAGTCCTTCCGCCCGAAAGCGATCTCCTATGTCATGGCGGGCGGGCTCGCCTCCGCCATCATCGGGCCTCAGCTTGTGAAAGTGACGTCGCAAGCCATGGTCGTGCCCTTCCTCGGCACTTATCTCGCGGTGATCGCGATCAACATCGTCGGCTCGCTGCTGTTTCTCTTCCTCGACATCCCGAAACCGCCGGTGTCGACCCATCACCACCTGATCGGGCGCTCGCGGATGGAGCTTTTGAAGACCCCGCGCATTGCGGTTGCGATCATCATCGCCACCACCTCCTATGCGCTGATGAACCTCGTGATGACCTCGACGCCGCTCGCCGTCGTGGGCTGCGGGTTCGAACAGAACACCGCCGCCAATATCGTTTCCGCCCACGTCATCGCGATGTTCCTGCCGTCCTTCTTCACCGGCTATCTGATCGCCAAATTCGGCGTCGAGCGGATCATGTCGCTGGGCCTCGTCATCTTGGGCGCCGCCGGTGTCGTGGCGATGATGGGGGTGGAGCTGGAGAATTTCTTCGGCGCGCTGATCCTTCTGGGCGTCGGCTGGAACTTCGGCTTCATCGGCGCAACGGCCATGCTCTCCTCGGCCCATGAGCCGTCGGAGCGTGGCCGCGTTCAGGGCATGAACGACCTGATCGTCTTCGGCGGCGTGACGCTGGCCTCGTTGGCCTCCGGCGGTCTGTTGAACTGTTCCGGCGGTTCGGCACAGGACGGCTGGATCGCGGTCAACCTGACGATGATCCCGCTCCTGACGCTCGCCGGTGCGGCGCTGATCTGGCTCTGGATGCAGCCGAAAAACAAAGGGTAACGCGGTGGGCGGGGGCCTTTACACCCCCGCCTCTGCCCTGATCCGGTCGCGATGACGCGAAAGCCACAGCGCCGACATGTAAAGCGGCCCCACGTCCAGTTGACCCGCGTCGCACATCTCCATCAGCCGCGCAAACGGGATCACATAGGACGCAATGTCCTCATGCTCGTGATCTAGCCCGCCGCCCGATTTGGCGAGGCTCTCGGGCAGGTCCGCAATCCCCACATAAGAGGTCACATATTCGGTGATCGCGCCCGAGGACGGGTAATATTCCGCCACCTTGTGAAGCGCCCCGATCGTGACACCCGCCTCTTCCTCCGCCTCGCGCCGCGCCGTCGCCTCCGGGCCTTCGCCGGTGTCGATCCGCCCGGCAATGGGCTCCAGCATCCAGGGCCGAGCATCCCCGCGCGCATAGGGGCCGAAGCGGAACTGCTCGATCACCAGCACATGGTCGCGCACCGGATCATAGGGCAGCACCGTCGCCGCATCCGCCATGAGAAATCCCGCGCGGGTCATCACCTCGGAACTGCCGCCGTCGAACAACCGATGCGTCAGCACGCTGTCGTCGAGCGCAAAGAAATGCGAATAGGGAATCTTCCGGGACATCAGCGTCACATCGGCCCGCGACAGATCGGTCCGGCCTTCCGCCCTCGGACGTTCGCCCGCCGCTGCGGTCAGCCTTGCCCAGGCCCGGATGAAGATCGCGGAGCGCAGCGCCCGCAACTCCTCCACCTCGCGTTCGCGCTCGTAAAGCACCACCTCCTCGGCGGCAGCCGCGATCAGAGCCGGTGACAGGAACGGCTCATCGCCGTCGAGAACCGCCCGCAGGAACGCCACCTGATCCGAGTTGAACCGGGCTTTCAGCGGCGCAAAAACATCGCTTACGACCATTTGCGCGCCGCCTTCTCAGTGATCCAACCGCCAAAGAACCCGCCCGCGACCAATACGATGACAATGTCCCATTTCAGCATCAACAAACCGTTGTCGCGCATCATGTCCACCATCGACATCAGCGCCTGCGTCGGGCCGCGATAATGCTTGTCGAGCGAGCGGTGGATCATCATTTCGAAGGAGAAATAGAAGATCGCCCAGAATGTCAGGATGACCGAGGCCGAAAACCCGTAGCTCAGTGCCGCCGCCATCGTGTCGCCCGCGCGCCGCCCGAGAAAGACCCAGCCGGTCAACAGTCCGATGACCCCGGTGATATAGGAAAACAACCCGACTTGTGTGCCTTCCGGCAGGTAGGGGATCACCAATTCGGCGGCGAACCATGCCAAAAGGGCAAACCAGAGGGCTGCGACGAGTTTGGCGGCTGTGGGCATCTGTGACCTGCTCTGAATTCTCGGGGTTCAGGCCCCCGGTCGTGTCATTGTAACCTGTGTTACGTCGCAGTTTCCCCCGTGAAACGCGGCGGCGCAAGAGGTCAGGTAAAAATTCCACATCCGGCGGAACCGCTCGTCGAAGCCAAGTGCGGCGACCCGCTCCCATTCGGCATTGAAGGTCTCGTGCCAGCGCCGGAGCGTCTGACTGTAGCTCTCGCCGAATTCCTTCGAGCCCCGGAAATGCAGTCCCGCGCTGTCGATCTGGTCCCGAAGCGCCGAGGGGCTGGGCAACATGCCGCCCGGAAAGATGTATTTCTGGATGAAATCGACGGATTTGCGGTAGCTTTCGAACCGCGCATCCGTGAGGGTGATGATCTGGAGCGTGGCATTGGCGCCCGGTTTCAGGCACTCGAAGAGCTTGCCGAAATAGGTCGGCCAGTATTTCTCCCCCACCGCTTCGAACATCTCGATGGAGGCAATGCCGTCATAGGCCCCCCGCTCGTCGCGGTAGTCCTGCAATTTCAACTGCACCCGGTCCGACAGACCCGCCTTTTTGATCCGCTCGGCAGCGAATTTGAACTGCTCTTCGGAGATCGTCAGCCCGGTGACGCGCAAGCCACGCTCCCCCGCCGCATATTCCGCGAACCCGCCCCAACCGCAGCCGATCTCCAACACATGATCGCCGTCCTTGACGCCCATTTCGTCAATCAGGGACGCATATTTCGCGCGCTGTGCCTGCTCCAGACTCTCCTGTCCGGTCTCGAACAGGGCCGAGGAATAGGTCATCGAGTCATCGAGCCAGAGGCTGTAGAACTCATTCCCGAGATCGTAGTGATAGGAAATATTCTTCTTGGCCTGTTTGCGCGTGTTGGCGTTCATCCAGTGCCGCAGTCGCTCGAAAGCGCGCAGGAGTCCCATGCCGGGAAACCCGTCGTACAGCACGTCATTGCCCGCGTGCAGCAGATCGAGAAAATCCTGCAAATCCGGGCTCGACCAGCCACCCTCAATGTAGGAGTCACAGAACCCCAGATCGCCCTCGCGGATCAGCCGGGCAAAGACATCGTTCGAATGGATGTTGAGCGCCGCAACCGGCCCCGGCGCAGGGCCAGCCGCGCGAAACACTCGCCCGTCGGGCAGGATGAAATCGAGCTGTCCGGCCGCCATGCTTTGCGCCATGGCAAAGACCTGCGGAAAATACCGGGGCAGATCGCCCTGCCCTTCGGTGCTGATCAAAACGGGTGCTGTCCCGGGCATATCTGCGCCTCCTGACTGCCATATCAGCCCCAGAGTAACGCAAATCTCCGATCCGTCACCCCTTTAGCGTCTCATAAGCCAGAAGCGCGCGTTCCCGCCCGGACTTGAGCGAAATTGCTGGGGTTGCTGGTGCATCCTTGTGCAAAAGCGCCCATGATTTCGGCACGGCGTCGAAATAGGACAGCGCGGTTTGCGTCGGCTGCCCCGCGCCTTCGGCGATCCAGCGCCGCAGATAGGTACCGTCCGGGTCGAATTTCTCCGCCTGACCGTCCGGGTTGAAAATCCGAAAATACGGCGCGGCGTCCGGGCCACAGCCCGCTACCCATTGCCACCCCATGGCATTCGACGCCGGGTCCCAGTCGATCAGGCAATCCTCGAACCATTTGAGCCCCACCCGCCAGTCCGTCAGCAGATGTTTCGTCAGGTAAGAGGCCGCAATCATCCGCGCGCGGTTGTGCATTGTGCCGGTCACGAACATCTCGCGCATGGCGGCATCGACAAAGCCCACGCCGGTGCGCCCGCGCCGCCAATTCTCTGCGTCCTCGTTGTCGCCCCGCCAGGGAAACGCGTCCCAGCCGTCGCGGTGATTGCGCTCCGGCAGATCGGGTTCGTGATACAACAGATGATAGGCGAATTCGCGCCACACGAGTTCCTTGAGGAAATGCTCCGCGCCAGCCGCGCCCTCTTCCATGGCATGAAGCCCCGCGTGCCAGATGGTCCGGGGCGAGATTTCACCATAACTCAGGTTTTCCGACAGGCCCGAGCAGACCGGATCGGCGGGAAAATCGCGCCGGGCCTTGTAGTCGCCCACATGAGTGTCGAGGAAGACGGAAAGCCGACGCTTTGCCGACGTTTCGCCGACATGGCAATGGGGCAAAACCACCGCCGCCCCCCGGCGCATTTCGGCCCCGAGGGTCCAGTCCTCCAGAGCCTCGCTTTCGGGCGCCCCGGCCCATGTGACCTGCGGTGTTTTCACCGGCTGTCCCGCCCCGATCTCGCGCACGGCCTTCCAGTAGGGCGTGTAGACCTTGTAATAGCCGCCGGTTTTCGTCGAGACCGTCCAGGGCTCGAACAAAAGATGCGCATTTGAGGATTGTGCCTCGATACCGGTGTCTTTCAATGCCGATTTGACCTCGGTATCCCGCGCGATCGAGGCCTTGTCGTAAAGCCGGTTCCAGAAAACCGCCTCTGCGCCGGTCTCGGCAACGATCTGTTTTAAAACGTCTTTCGCAGACCCGGAGCGCAGTACGACCTGCCCGCCCTGAGCTTCGATGCGCTCCACGAGATGCGCAAGGCCCAGCCCAAGCCGCCATTTCGGCGCAGCCCCCAGCCCGTCCACCGTCTCGTCCCGGATGAACACCGGCAACACCGCGCCACGCGCCGCTGCCGCCACAAGCGCCGGGTTATCCTCAAACCGAAAATCGCGCCGGATCCACCAAATCGCCGTCATAACCTGTCCCATATCAACATCTGCCGATGATATAGGGCATTTTCATTGCCGTGACAGAGGCGGATCACGCCGCCGCCGCGTCGCGATCCTCGGCCTGCGCCGCCCACATCGCCGCATATTTGCCGCCCGCCTGCAAAAGCGCCTCATGGGTGCCACGCTCGACCACATGGCCCGCCTCCAGCACGACGATCTCATCGCTGTCGGCAATCGTCGAGAGGCGGTGCGCGATGGTGATCACCGTGCGGCCTTCGCCCGCCAGTTTCAGCGCGCCCAGAATGCCGCGTTCGGTCTGGGTGTCGAGCGCCGATGTGGCCTCATCGAGCAGAAGGATCGGCGGGTCTTTCAGCAGCGTGCGGGCGATTCCGACGCGTTGTTTCTCGCCGCCCGAGAGTTTCAGCCCGCGTTCGCCGACCTGCGTCTCATAGCCCTCCGGCAGGCCCATGATGAAGTCGTGAATCTTGGCCTTTTTTGCCGCCTCAACGATCTCGTCATAAGTCGCCCCATCGCGCCCGTAGCCGATGTTGTAGCGGATCGTGTCGTTGAACAGCACCGTGTCCTGCGGCACTACGCCAATCGCGGCATGCAGACTGTCCTGCGTCACATCGCGGAGGTCCTGCCCGTCGATCATCAGCCGCCCGCCGGTCACATCATAGAAGCGGAACAACAGCCGCCCGATGGTGGATTTGCCCGATCCGGAATGGCCGACGATGGCCAATGTGCGCCCCGCCGGCACTTCAAGATCGACGCCATGCAGGATCGGCCGCGCCGGATCATAGGCGAATTCCACATGATCGAGGGTCACCGTCCCGCCCGTCACCTTGAGCGGCTGCGCACCCGGCGCGTCGACGATCTCGGCCGGTTGTTCGAGGAGGTAGAACATATCCTCCATATCGACGATGGACTGGCGGATGTTGCGGTACATCGAGCCCAAGAAGTTCAAAGGCATGGTGATCTGAATCATATAGGCGTTGACCATGACGAAATCGCCGACGGTCAGCGTGCCGTTCTGAACTCCCAAAGCCGCCAGAACCATCACAGCGATCAGCCCGGAGGTGATCAGGAAGGTCTGGCCGAAGTTGAGAAACGCCAGCGAGCGTTCGGTCTTGATCGCCGCCGTCTCATAGCCCGCCATGGCCTGATCGTAGCGCCGCGCCTCGCCACCTTCGGCGTTGAAATATTTGACGGTTTCGAAGTTCAACAGGCTGTCGACAGCCTTCTGGTTGGCTTCCGTGTCCTGTTTGTTCATCTCGTAGCGGATTTTCACCCGCCATTCGGTGACCTTGAGCGTGAAGACCACATAGGCCACCACCGTGACCGCCACGATCCCCATATACGTCCAGCCAAATGCCCCCCAGAGGATGATCAGTACCAGCCCGAGCTGAAAGATCAGGGGCGCGATGCCAAAGATCAGCACGTTCATCAGGAACGCGACGCCCTTCACCCCGCGCTCGATAATCCGGCTGAGGCCCCCGGTGCGTCGGGTCAGGTGGTAGCGCAGCGACAGCTTGTGGATGTGCTGGAAGGTCTGGAGCGCGATGACCCGCAGCGCACCCTGCTCGACCGGCGAAAACACCGCCGCGCGGAGTTGCTGGAACCCCACCTCCATCATCCGCGCCACGCCATAAGCCACGGTCAGCCCGATCGCCCCCACGGCAACGAACCACGCCGCGTCCTGTGCCGTCTCGCCCGAGAGGCTGTCGACGGCAGCCTTGTAGAACCACGGCGTGGCCACGGCGGTCAGTTTGGCGATCACCAGCAGGACGACTGAAATCACCACCTTCACACGCACGGGCGTGTTGCCCCTGGGCCAGAGATAGGGCGCGACCTTGCGCAGAACGAGCCAGCCGTTCTCGGGAGTTCGGTCGGTGGTGACGGAGGGACGCATACCTCTCATGGCAACCTTTCGGGCTAGAGCGTTTCGGGAAAAACCTGAGACACAGCTTTTCGCGAAACCTGTGGAACATCTGAATGTTGTGTGCGTTTCGAGTTATCTTCGTGCCTCAAGCTCAAGTCGCAACACTTCAGATCGGAGTGAAGGGACGCCAAAATCGCGGAAAAGACGCGGCAAGGCAAGAGGCCTCGCCCGCATACCCCTCTGATGCTTTCTGCGCAATCTCCGAACCGGGTTGGATCACTCCTCGGGCAACTGGAAAATCTGCCCCGGATAGATCAGGTCGGGATTGCGGATCTGGTCACGGTTGGCGTCGAACACCCGCACATAAAGGAACCCGTCGCCATAGCGTGTCGAAGCGATGCCCCAAAGCGTGTTGCCCGGCTGCACGGTGACGGAGGCGATGCGCGATGCGGGCGGCGTCACTTCTGGAACTTCCACGGTTTCGGCAACGCCCGTCTCTTGACGCGGTTCGGCCTCGGTCGTCTCTCCCGCGATCTGCGCCAGCAACGCCACCTCCTCGCGATGGAACGGGATTTCCGCCCGGCTCACCACCGCGCCCCAGGCGTCCACCTGATCGGCGCGCAAGGCATAACGCCCGGCGGCCACATGCTTGAGTTCCGTGCGCCATTGTCCGTCTTTGCCAATCTGCGTGTGTGCAATAAGCGCCTGATCGAGATAGAGCCGCAGCGCCGCGCCCGGCTCAGCCCGCCCCGAGACGAAGACTCGCCCCTCGGGATCGTAGCTCACCGCGTCGATATGCAATGCACCGGGAGCCGTGCCGTCCTGTTGCAGCACCTTGACGCCTTCGTCATCGGCCATCAGCACGGTTGGCGCGACGGGCGAAACCACGTTGCCGTTGCCGTCGAGAATTTTCTGCGCGATGGAAGTGCCCGCCCCGGAGGCGGCCAGAGGGGCACCGCCCGCAGTTTCGATCGCCTCGGCCCCGACCTCGTCGGGCACCTCGTCCGGCGAGGTCGCGTCCGGCCGCTGCTGTGCCTCTGCCACCACCGTGTCGGCGGGGCTGGCCGGTGCGACGATCACGCTTTCGGCACTCGCCAAAGCGCCCGCGCCCGTACCGCTCACCAATTGCATTTCGCGTGCCGTCCCGGAGGCGTCGAGCCCGAACAGGGCCACGAATTCGCCTCGCTCATTGGCCTCTGCGCTGGTGACTTCGGTGCCATCGACGAGGATATGCACCTCCGTACCCGGCTCGGCCTGTCCGGCCACGGTGGCAAGCCCGTCGGGCGGAATGCGCACGAGATCGAAGCGCGGCAGAATCTGCGCCGGGGTCGGCACGGCTTCGGCGCTCTCAATCGTCCCGTTGTCTCCGGTCGCAGGCTCTGGAACCACCGCCACCGGCTGAGGCAAAGCCTCCTCCTCCATCGGACGCCCGAGATAGAGCACGGCCCCGATCGCCGCGACCAGCACCGCAGCCCCGACACCGGCCGCCGGCATCATCCATGCATTCTGTTTCGCCATGTTCGGCACATCCCCCTGATGGTCCGGCCCTGTCGCACGACCGTCACCCCCCGAGATTGAGACACGGATCAGGGCTGCGAGATCAAGGCTTGAGACAACCTAGCAAGGGGGCTAACAAGGGTCAAAGACTTCCTTTTTTCAAACCCGTCGCAAAGGGACCGCCATGTCATCCCAGCCCGTTTCCTCCTTGTTTTCGATCTGTGTCTTCTGTGGCTCGCGCCCCGGAGGCAAGCCCGAATACGAGGCGGCGGCAACAGAGGTCGGAGAGATGATCGCGGACGAAGGCTGGCGGCTGGTCTATGGCGCGGGCGATGTCGGGTTGATGGGCGCCGTGGCGCGGGCGGCACAGGCCAAGGGGGCTGCGACCTTTGGTGTGATCCCGACCCATCTTCTGCCGAAAGAGGTCGGCAAACGCGATCTCACCACCTTCATCGTCACCGAGAACATGCATGAGCGCAAAAAGGTCATGTTCATGAATTGCGACGCCATCGTGGTGCTGCCGGGCGGCGCCGGCTCGCTCGACGAGTTCTTCGAGGTGCTGACCTGGAAACAGATCGGATTGCATGACAAGCCGATCTTCCTCTTGTCGACCGAAGGCTACTGGAAACCGCTCGAAGCGCTGATCGAACATGTGATCGACGAAGGCTTCGCGCCGCTTTCCACCGCGCAATATTACGAGACGGTGCAGACGGTCGGCGAGCTGGCCGAAGCTTTGCGCACCGCGCGGACCGATGCAGGTCATTGACGACATCGCGGCGCTGAACGGGACGGATGTCCTCTCCTGCCGCTTCGAAGGGCTAAACTTCGACGGGATGGACATGTCGGACTATAGATTCGAGCTCTGCGAATTCCAGTCCTGCAGCTTCACCGGCGCAACGCTGGAAGAGGCCTGCTTTGTCAAATGCAAGGCGCTTCAGGCCGATTTCAGCTACGCCCGTCTCTCAGAGGCCCGGTTCGAGGGTTGCAACCTCTCGCTGTCACGCTGGGTCGGCAGCGATATTTCCGATGCGATCTTTCGCGATTGCAAGCTGACCGGCGCGGAGTTCAGGGACGCCCGCGCCCTCGGGGTCGACTTCAACGGCTCGGTGCTTGCGGGGGCCTATCTGCGGCAGATGAATTTCCGCAAATGCCAGCTCGAGCAGATCGACCTCAGCGAAGCCGATCTCGCGGGCTGCGATTTCCGGGAGGCCACGTTCGAACGCTGCCGGATGCAGGCGGCCCATCTCGCAACCGCCAGGTTCGAGGGCGCCGATTTGCGGCAGGCCGATCTGGGACCGCTGAGTTTTGCGAGTGCCGCCTGTTTCAAGGGCGCGATCATCTCGAAGGCGCAGGCAACCGAATTGCTTCGCGGTCTGGGCGTGACGGTTCTCTAGACCGTTCGCGTGGCCTTGCGTGCTTTGCGGCTCAGGGCCTCGCGGCGGAAAGCCTCGACGGTGTAGAGCGCCAGTGCGATCCAGATCAGCGGCATGGCGATGGCATGCCAATGGGTGAAAGGTTCGGCAAAGATCAGCACGGCGACAAGGAATTGCAGCGTCGAGTTCCAATATTGCCCCATGCCGACCACCGTAAGCGGCAGACGACGCGCGGCGGCGGTGAAGAAGATCAGCGGCATGCCGGTAATCAGCCCCGAGAAGATCAGAAGCACCGTGTCCTTGAGCGAGTGCCCGAAGGCGCCTGCGGGCTGTGCCTCCGTCCCGCCCCAGCCCGCAAGATACGCGCCCACGAGCCAGACCAGCGCGATCGGCAATAAAAGCACCACTTCGGCGGTCACCGACAGGATCGGCCCGGCGTCGAGCGTCTTCTTGATCGCGCCGTAGATCGAAAAGGTCACGGCAAGTGTCAGCGCGATCCAGGGCAGCGCACCGAGCCCGACGCCCAGCACGACGACGGCGAGCGCGGCCAGCCCTAGCGCCGCATATTGCAGGCCGGAGAGCCGTTCACGAAACATCGCCATGCCGATGACGGTCGCGACCAGCGGAAAGATGTAATAGCCGAAGGCGGCCTCAAGCGCCTGCCCCGACTGGATCGCATAGATGAACAGCCCCCAGTTGACCGACACGAAAAGCGCGGCGGCCAGCACCTTGCCCGCCTGCGGTCCGGTCATCAGGGCGCGCAATTCGCCCAGCCGGCCCTGCAACCCGATCCAGAGACCGAAAAGCAGACAGGTCCAGAGCGTGCGATGCGCCAGCACCTCGAAGGCAGGCACATCGGCCACCGCCTTGTAATACAGCGGCGAGAGACCCCATGCGGTCTGGGCGATCAGGAGGGCGACATAGCCTTTTTGCGTCTCGGTCATGGCCGTGACAAAGCGCCTTTTCCCCACCCTTTGGCAAGAGGCGAAAACGCACAGGGGCTCAGGTGCCCTGCCTGCCATCGCTGGCGAAAGCCTGAATCGCGCGCAGGAAAATCTCCGCACCGACAGGAATGAGCCCGTCGGGAAAATCGAAATCCGGGTTGTGCAATTCCGGCTGATCCTCGCCCGAACCAAGAAACAACATGGCTGCGGGGATTTTCGTACCGAACAGGCCGAAATCCTCAGACGGGCGCATCGGGATTGCTCCCTCGGCGCGCGGCAGGCCCGTACAGGCGCGCTCCAGCAGCGCCGTGGCCTCCGGCGCATTGACCGAATGGCTAAACGCATCGTGGAGAGTGATCTCGGGTGCGAACCCTGCGGCGGTGGTCTCGATCAGAGCGCGGGCCTCGGCCTCGAGCGCAGCCATTTCAGAATTGAACAAAGTTCGCAATGTGATCTGAAGTTCGGCCTCGCCGGGGCTGATGCCAAAAGACGGCACACCGAGCCGGGCATGGGTGACGGTGCATAGCCGAAACCCCGGATCTTCGGTCGGCAGATCGCGCGACAGGGCCCCGAGCGCCGGGATGAGCTGTGCCAGCGTCAGCCCCGGCGAACGACCGTTCTCCGGTCGGGCCGCATGCGAGGTCTGGCCGGTCAGGCGGATACGCAGTCCCCGGGAGGCGCAGGCGACTGGACCTTCCTTCAGGGCCACCGCTCCAAGCGGCCGTTTCGGAAGATTGTGCAAAGAGATCGCAAGATCGGGTCTGATCGCGTCGAATGCCGGGTCGGCCAGCACCAGCCGCGCCCCCGCCCCGATCTCCTCGGCGGGTTGGAACAAAAGCGCCACACGACACTCCGGCGCACGCTGCGACAGAGCAGAAGCCACGGCGAAAAGCGTTGCCATATGACCGTCGTGACCGCACAGATGCCCGACACCTTCGTGCTCCGAGCGATAGTCTGGCCCGGTCGCCTCAAGGATCGGCAGCGCATCGAGTTCGGCACGGATCATCAAAGTTTTCGGTCCGGCTCCGAACAGCGCTGCGATCCCCATGCCCCCCAGCCCCTCGATCACCTCCGCGCCAAGCGCCCGCATCCGCGCGGCCATGCGTTTCGCGGTTTCATGCTCGGCACCGGAGACTTCGGGAAAGCGGTGCAGCTCATGGCGCAGTGCCACGGCCTCGGACAGCATGTCCGGGGTGAGGGTCCAGGCGTTGGAAAGCGGCGTCATCTCGGTGTCTCTTGTCGTCAGATCAGCGGCACCCTGTCATGTGTCACGCGCGAGGGAAAGAGCCCTCCGTCACACCACGTCAGGGCAGACACTGCGCTTCGACGGCCCGGGCAAAGCCCATGACATCGGCTATGAGTTCGGGATCCTCTGCGCCACTGTATCCCGCCGACACCACCAGGGTCTGCGCCGCCGCGACATTTCCACCCGAGAGGGCAATGGCGATACGGATCACATCCGGATCGAGCGTCCTTTCCGCCACCCCATAGGCACAGTCGCACACCACGGGGCTTTCGCCCTCCGCCATACAGCCGTTCACATAAGCGGTTTTCAAATCCTCCGCCTGTGCAACGCCGATCTGACACATCACCGTCAGCCCTGCCGCCATGACATATTTCATCCACCCCTCCTGATCCTTGACGCGTGTACCGCAAGGCTGAGTGTCGGAGCATTTGATATCAATGGGAAAATCTCGCGCCCCCTCCCCGAAATGCAAAAAGGGCACCACATGGGCGCCCTTTCCAAAATCCGGCATCGTCTCACGACTTACATGCGGGAGGCGACGTTTTCCCAGTTCACAAGCTTGTCGAGGAAGTTCGACAGGTAGACCGGGCGTTTGTTGCGGAAGTCGATGTAGTAGGAATGTTCCCACACGTCACAGCCCAGCAGAGCGGTCTGGCCGAAGCAGAGCGGGTTCACGCCGTTTTCGGTTTTGGTCACTTTGAGCGAACCGTCGGTGTCTTTCACCAGCCAGGCCCAGCCGGAGCCGAACTGGGAGGCACCCGCGGCGGCGAACTGTTTCTTGAACTCGTCGACGGAACCGAAGGACTCGACGAGAGCTTTTTCAAGCTCGCCCGGCATTTTCTTCTCGCCCGGACCCATCATTTCCCAGAACTGGGTGTGGTTCCAGTGCTGGGACGCGTTGTTGAACAGGCCCGACTGCGCCACGGCGCCAGCGGCATAGGTGCCTTTGATGATCTCTTCGACCGATTTGCCTTCCCACTCGGTGCCAGCAGCCAGCGTGTTGCCGGTGGTCACATAAGCGTTGTGGTGCAGGTCGTGGTGATATTCCAGCGTCTCTTGCGACATGCCGAGATCAGCGAGTGCGTCGTAGGCATAGGGAAGATCGGGAAGTTCAAAAGCCATTGGGGCCTCCATAATTCAGAAGTTGTGCGTTTCTGTCAGGCATATACCTGATCCGATGACCGGCTCGGGTCAAGGGAGAAACTTTGGAAACGTTCCAAAAATCGCGAACATGGGTTGTTCACCCTTCAACCATCCGTTTTCCGTGCACCCGACCGGGCGCCACGGATCAGGTCTGGACTGGACTCAATTGTCCGGCAGGTCGATCTGGATTTCCGGTTCGTCGCCGATCGGCGGCACATCGCCCCCCGTGAAGAGATAATAGGCGATCCCAGCCACCAGCACGAGCATCGCCCCCACCAGAATTCCAAGCCCTGTGTTGCCACCCGTTTTATTGCCACTCATATCTTTCTCCTTAAGTCTGGGCCATGACAGGCCGCTTAGGTGATAAACGATTGACGTTGCGATTGGTTCCAAATAGGGCATTTATGAAAGATCAATGAGAAACATTTAGATTTTTCTGAAGATGATCCATGAACTTGGGGGATCAGACGACATAGTTTTTTCAGAAGCGAAAGCAATGAACTACACCAGAGAACAGTTTGCCTTGGATCTGCGCCGTGAGTGCGTTGATGACGTCGTAACGTCATCCGAACAATCGTTACAAAACCCTCCGGGACGCAAACCCGCAAAGCGACTTGTGACGTTGTCTAAATGGTACAGGTCTCTGGATGAGGAGCAACAACGGACCTGCCGTCAGCTTATGGAGTACATTGCCGAAGCCTCGCTGTTTTCAACCCTTACGGTGCTCGATGGCGCGTCTCTTATCGCCGAGGACATACGCGACGCCGAACTTCGACTGACCCTCAAGAAGGACGGCGAAGAACTTCTGCTGTCCAGCAGTGAACACAGCGCCGATCTTGGAAGCGACCTTCATGAATTGATGTTCCCTTCTCTGGAATAAATCTTCCCCACGAGCCATTCGGTCACACCCGCGTCATAAGGGGTTTCGCAAAGCCCGTCCGCCGGATACACCCTTGCAACGGAATTCTCTTTGACGGACCCTGATATGACCTTCTGGATCATCGCTTTCGCCATCGCCCTGCTCTCCGCGATCCCGCTGGCCCTTGCGCTCCGGCGCGCCCATGGCATCGGCGATGTCGATAGCTCCACCGCCGAGGTGGAGATGAAGGTCTACCGCGACCAGCTCAAGGAAGTGGACCGCGACGAGGCTCGCGGCGTGCTCTCCGCCGAGGACGCCAAACGCGCCCGGATCGAGGTCTCGCGCCGTCTCCTCGATGCCGACAAGGCCCGCGCCAGCGAAAAGCACGGTGTGCGTGGCGCGCCGATCTGGGCCGCCGCCGTGCTCTTTGCCGCAGTCAGCGGCGGTGCGCTTTGGCTCTACAACGACCTCGGTGCGCCGGGCTACGAGGACCTGCCGCTCACCCATCGCATCGAACTGGCCGAAGAGGCCCGTGCCAACCGCCCGACACAGGACGCGATCGAACAGATGCGCCCGCCCTCGCCGCCCATCATGGAACCGGACGAGCGCCTCACGACCTTGCTTGTCCAGCTGCGCGATGCGCTCACCACTAGGCCCGACGATCTTCAGGGCCATATCCTTCTGGCACGCAACGAGGCCGTGGCCGGCAATTACCGCGCCGCCTATGAGGCGCAGAAACAGGTGATCCGCATCAAGGGCCCCGGCGCCACCGCCGACGATTACGCCGATCTGGCCGATATGATGATCCTCGCTGCGGGCGGCTTTGTCTCGCCGGAGGCCGAGGACGCACTCACCAAGGCGCTGCAACGCGATCCGCAGAACGGCACGGCGATCTATTACTCCGGCCTCATGTTTGCCCAGACCGGGCGCCCCGACATGACCTTCCGGCTCTGGCAACCGCTCCTGTCCTCGTCCTCCGCCGAAGACCCCTGGGTGATGCCGATCCGGCAGCAGATCGAGAGCGTCGCACAGGCCGCAGGCATCCGCTATACCCTGCCGCCTGCCCCGATGGCCGGGGGCTTGCGCGGCCCGACGCAGGAAGATGTCGAAGCCACCGCCGACATGACCCCCGAGGAACGTCAGGAGATGATCCGCGGCATGGTCGAAGGCCTCGCGGCCCGTCTCGCCAATGAAGGCGGCAGCCCGGAGGAATGGTCGCGACTGATTTCCTCGCTCGCCATGCTGGGCGAAACGGAGCGCGCCAAGGCGATCTGGGGCGAGGCACAGGTGATCTTCGGCGCAACCCCCGAGGCTCTGGCGGTCGTGCGTCAGGGCGCGGAACGTGCGGGTCTGGTCGAATGAGCGCGCTGATCACCGATGATATTGCGGTGTTCAAGGCCGCCGTGACCCCGATGTGCCCGCTTGCCGGGCTGGATTTCGGCGACAAGACCATTGGCGTGGCAATCTCCGACCGGCTGCACTCGGTCGCCTCCCCCACGGATACGATCCGGCGCAAGAAATTCACGCTGGATGCCGAGGCACTGCTCAAGCTGCTCGCGTCGCGCGAAGTGAGTGGCATCGTCTTGGGCCTGCCGCGCAACATGGACGGCACCGAGGGCCCGCGCTGTCAGAAAACTCGCGCTTTCGCGCGCAATCTCGGCCAATTGACAGATCTGCCAATCACCTTCTGGGACGAACGCCTGTCGTCGGTCGCCGCCGACCGAGCCATGCTGGAGGCCGACATGTCCCGCGCCAAACGCGCCGAGAAAATCGACCAGGTGGCGGCGGGCGTGATCCTTCAGGGGGCTCTGGACAGGCTCAGAAACCTATGACGGACGACATCTGGAAACGCGACGAGATCGAAAGCCCCTGCACGAAGATCTGTCAAATTCACCCGGACACAAGGCTTTGCCTTGGCTGCGCCCGCTCAATCGACGAAATCGGGCGCTGGTCCTCGATGTCCGCTGAAGAGCGCCGCGCCATCATGGCTGAACTGCCCAACCGCTCACCGGCCCCGACCAAACGCCGTGGCGGCCGCGCGGCGCGGTTGAAACGGATGGAATGAGTATTTGAGCACAAAGGAGACGGGTTTCCTTTGTGCCCGAAATACTCAAAACCTCACCCCATCAGCGCCTTGCGCAGCATGTTGAGCGCCACGAGGATCAGGAAGCCGCCAAACACGCGTTTCAGGGGTTTCGGGTCCATGGCATGGGCGATCTTTGCCCCTAGAGGGGCCGTGATCAGCGTCATGCAGATGACCAGAAGGAAGGCTGCGATATTGACCGCCCCCACGGTAAAGGGGGGCGTCACATCGGCGGGCAGATCGACAAAGAGAAAGCCGATCACCGAAGGGATCGCGATGATCGCGCCAAAGCCTGCGGCGGTGGCCACGGCACGGTGGATCGGCACGCCGTAAAGCGTCATCGTCGGCACCCCGAAGGAGCCGCCACCAATGCCCATGAGCACGGACAGGAACCCGATCAGCGGCGAGATGATCCCCCGCATGATCCCCTTGGGCATCTCCGAGCCGATCCGCCATGCGGAATTGCCGAAGGCCATGTAGAGCCCGATGAAGATCGCGACCCCGCCAAAGATCATCTGCAATGTGGCCGAGCGCAGGCTGGAGGCGACCAGCACGCCGATGATTGCGCCGACGACGATCCCCGGCGCAAAGCTCTTGAGGATGGGCCATTCCACCGCGCCCTTTTTGTGGTGCGACAGAACGGAGCGGATCGAGGTCACGATGATCGTCGCCAAAGACGTGGCGAGACATATCTGCATGAGTTGCGGACTGTCATAGCCCAGCCCAGAGAAGGCGTAATAGAAGGCGGGGACGAGAACGATGCCGCCCCCCACGCCCAAAAGGCCTGCAAGAATGCCCGCGAACGCGCCGATGACGGCGATCAGGGCGGCGAAGGGGAGAAGCGTTGCGAAATCCATGGCGCAAAGCGTTAACGACAAAACGCGCCCCTGAAAAGAGCGCGTTTTTCAAAGCCTGTGCCTGCGTTTCCGATCAGAGTTCGACCAGCACCCGGCCCTTCACCCCGCCCTTGAGGATCGCAGCGCCGAGCGCGGGCAGGTCTTCCAGCGTCACCGACTGCACCATCTCCTCAAGTTTTTCCATCGGAAGGTCGATGGCGATCCGGTTCCAGCAGCGGATGCGGTTCTCTTTCGGCTGCATGACGGAATCGATGCCCAGCAGGTTCACCCCGCGCAACAGGAACGGGATCACCGAGGTCGGCAAATCGGCCCCGCCCGCAAGCCCCACCGCGGCCACCGAACCGCCATATTTCATCTGGCCGAGGATGCGCGCCAGCATTGCGCCCCCCACCGCATCGACACAGCCCGCCCAGGTCTCGGATTCGAGCGGACGTTTGACCGTCTCCGCGATTTCTTCACGCGCCACGATCCGGCTTGCGCCCAAGGATTTGAGATAGCCAGCCCCTGCGGGACGCCCGGTGACGGCGGCGACCTCATAGCCGAGATGCGCGAGAATGGCTGTCGCAACGGAGCCGACCCCACCCGAGGCACCGGTGACCAGAACGGGCCCCTTGTCAGGCGTCAGACCGTGATCTTCGAGTGCCATGACCGCCAGCATCGCGGTGAACCCGGCCGTGCCGACCGCCATGGCTTGCCGTGTCGAGAGCCCTTCGGGCAGCGGCACCAGCCAATCCGATTTGACCCGCGCCTTTTCGGCATAGCCGCCCCAATGCACCTCCCCGACGCGCCAGCCGGTCAGCACCACCTTGTCGCCGGGGTGGAATTCGGGGCTGTCGGAGCGCTCGACCGTCCCGGCAAAGTCGATCCCCGGCACATGCGGATAGTGCCGCACCAGCCCGCCGCCCTTTGGGGAGAGACACAGCCCGTCCTTGTAATTCAGCGTCGAATATTCGACCTTCACCGTGACATCGCCTTCGGGCAGAAGATCTTCGGAAATGTCCTTGATATGCGGTTCTGCCAGCCCCTCGGCAGTCTGTTCCATGACCAAAGCTTTCATGCGGTCCTCCTTGCTATGCTGCATGAGATTTGCTTAAATGTCGGACAAATGAAAACACAATGCAAGCAAATGTCTGACAAATAGGTCGGACCATGGTTTAAATGTCAGACAATAAAGAAAAACAAAATATGTCCAGAGACTTGCCAACCGTGATCGCGGATGCGATCCGAGCCGATATTGCTTCTGGCAAGCTGGCGGCGGATCAACGCCTGCCCTCGGAATCGGAACTGGCCGAGACCCATGGCGTGTCGCGGGCGACCGTGCGCGAAGCACTCAAACGCTTGGCGGCGCAGAGCCTGATCCGCACGCGGCGCGGGGCCGCTGGCGGGGCGTTCGTGCATCGGCAAAGCTTCGAGGAAGCATGCGCCGACATGGCTTCCAAGGCCACGCTTCTGATCGGATTGAACGAGATCGACATCGCCACCGCCTGCGAAGCGCGCTTTGCGCTTGAGCGCGGTTGCATGCGACTGGCCGCCAAGCATCGCGGCCCGGAGCATCTCGACATCATGCGACGAGAGATTGCCCGACAGAAGGATCCGGAACTGAGCGACGAGGCGTTCTGCGCCTCCGATGTGGCGTTTCACCGGGCCCTTGTTGATGCGGCGGGCAATCCGGTGCTGTCATGGCAACTGGCGGCAGCGGTCGAGGGAATCGAGCCGCTGATGAACATGATCACCTATCGCCAGCGCGACCGCGATGCCGTGATCGGCCTGCATGAGGCCATTGCCGATGCGCTGGAAGCGCGGGTCGGATCGAAGCTCGAAATCCTGATTGATTACCTGCGGGACCAGACCCTGCGCACCGCCCATGCGGCGCAGGGCCATCGGCTTGCGGCCCCTCCGGAAACCCCGCATCGAAGAGATTGATCGCCTAAATTTGATCAAATTTAGGGCAAACTCCCGAAAAAACGCCACGACGCCCAAAGCGCCCCTTGCACGAGGCAAAACCCATGCTAGCGTCATCTCCCAGAATTGGTCCATTTTCAGGGAGATGACCTTCATGAACACGCTTAAAACTCTTCTGGGCAGCGTCGCCTTCGCCACCGTCGCGAGCGCCGCTTTCGCCGAAGACCCCGATCTGCTGGTGTTTGACTATTCCGGTTTCGAAGACCCGGCCTTCCACACCAAATATGTCGAGAAGAATGGCGATGTCCCCTCTTTCGCCTTCTTCGGCGAAGAAGACGAGGCGCTGCAAAAACTCGTCTCCGGTTTCAAGGCCGACGTCAGCCACGTCTGTGCCGGCTCCGTGATGAAATGGGAGGAAAGCGGCATTCTGGAGCCGTGGGACACGTCGAAAATCACCGAGTTCGCCAAGCTCGACAGCAATCTCGTCGGCAAGGACGTGGCGGCGACCAGTGCCTATTTCATCCCGACCGATTTCGGCTCCACCGCCATCGCCTACAACACGGAGGAAGTGCCCGCCGAGGATGTCGCTTCTCTCGACGTGTTCAAAAACCCGAAATACGAAGGCCGCATGACGCTGCCGGACAACGTCGACGACGCCTATGCGCTGGCCTATCTCGCCACCGGCACGACCGACTGGACCAATGCCACAGACGAGCAATTCGAGGCCGCCTCCGCCTGGCTGCGCGAAGTGCACCCCTACCTGCGTACCTACTGGACCGACCCTGCGGAACTGGCGCAGCTCATGGCAACCGGCGAAGTGCTGATCTCCTGGGCCTGGAACGAAACCTATCCGACGCTTGCGGACGAAGGTTTCCCCGTCGGATTTCAGCGCGAGCCGAAAGAGGGCTCTTCGCTCTGGCTCTGTGGCTACGTCAATCTGAAGGACGGCCCCGGTTCTGAAGAAAAAGCCTATGACTATCTTAACGGCTTCCTCGATGCCTCCAACGCCGCCGTGCTGATGGACGCGGGCTATGGCATTTCCAACACCGAAGGCCTCGCCACGTTGGGTCAAGAGGCGCTCGAAGCCGGTGGCCTGGCCCCGATCGACGCCCCGATCCTGGCCCAGTTGCCGATGTCGGTCGAGCTGCGCGAGAAGCAGTCCGAAGAATTCGAGAAGATCAAGGCTGGCTTCTAAGCCCTTCCTTGAAAGCCAAAAAGGAACGCCGCCCCCTTGTGGGCGGCGTTTTTCTTATGCCTGCATTTTGGCTCGACAAATATGTGCGCACTTAGGAAAATGCCTCATGTACCGTCGTGTGTTTCTTATGCTTTGTCTTGTGTTTGCAGCGGTTGGCTTCGGCTTTTCCCAGCTCTCGCCTGCGCTCAAAGCCACGGTCACGGCGAAGCTGTCAGACCTCGTCCCGATCTCCTATGGTTCGGCGACAGAAAGCCGGGGGCGCGGACCCCTGGTCCGCCTCCTTGATCGCCGCGGCCCGAGCTCAGATCGGCGTCACGATGCAGTATGACGGGGCCTATGCGCAGATCGCCTATCCCAACGGGGACGTGCCCATGGAGAGCGGTGTCTGCACCGATGTCGTCATTAGGGCGCTGCGTGCCTCCCACGGTCTCGACCTGCAACAAAGCGTTCACGAGGAC
The DNA here is from genome assembly GCF_002407265.1 of Celeribacter ethanolicus. Classification (NCBI taxonomy): domain Bacteria; kingdom Pseudomonadati; phylum Pseudomonadota; class Alphaproteobacteria; order Rhodobacterales; family Roseobacteraceae; genus Celeribacter; species Celeribacter ethanolicus. The sequence continues at coordinate 643,594 of NZ_CP022196.1, read as the reverse complement.
ATGCTGCGCGCCTTTTCCGACTATCCCGCGCTTTGGGGATCGAGCGGCCCGGATTCCAATATCGACCATCGCAGGGTTCCGAACCTGCGCCGCTATTTCGAGCGCCATGGCCAGTCTCTGCCAGTCAGCGATCGAGCCGAGGACTATCTGCGCGGCGATCTGGTCACCTGGCTTTTCGCGCCCGGCAAGCCCCATATCGGCATCGTGTCTGACCGGACGGAGGCCCGGACGGGCGTGCCGCTGATCCTGCACAATGCAGGCGCCGGCACGCGGGAACAGGGCTTTCTCTTCGCCTATCCGATCACCGGACATTATCGCCTTTCTCCCAAACCGACGGGCACTTGAAACCCGGAGCCTCATCGCCTATCTGTGATCTGTCCCTTCGGGGACTATGGACATAAACGCGCTCGTAATAAGCGGATCGGACCCGGGGGCGGTACCCGGCGTCTCCACCAAATACCCCTCTTCGGTTTTCGTTTGGGACCGGCAAGAGATTGGATCATGGGGACGAAATAGGATCGACGGACGTCTAAAGGGGTTTGCTTTGTCTCGGTGAGTTACCACCGTTATCGGTACACCTAAGCTAGTTGCAAACGACAACAAAGCTCCGATGGCTCTCGCAGCGTAAGCTGTGCGAAATATCGAAATCTAAGCCCTTAGGCCTAGCAGCTTAAGGCGGGGTTCGCAGGTACCTGGCAACAGAAACCTGCACTTTCCCCCTCTCACCGCCCGACACGATCCCCGGCACAATCGTTGTTGGACATGTATCCTGCGGCGCGCGAGATTGAGTCCTGCCGCCCTCTGCTTTTGCAATTTGCGAAGACTGACGTAACACCCACACATGTATTTCTCTTTTTCCGGTATTTTCCCCTCGAACAGAAAGGTTTCGTTCAGCTTTTGAGCGCAAAATCGTTCCAGACGTGAAGACCGAAGGAGACCGTCTCATGACCGGCATGGAGCTGCTGGAAGCCTGGTATGACAAGGTATGGGTAAAGGGCGATCTGAGCGCCGTGGCCGATTTCTTCGACACGGAAGCACTTGCCTCCGGGCTGATGAGCGATTTTGCGGCCCAGCTTGAGGACTTCCAAACCCTCGTGCCCGCCGTGCGCCACGCATTGCGCGACATCAGCATCACCTTCGAGGATTCGATGGAAATCGGCGACAAGGTCTGGGCCCGTATGACGCTGCACGCCCGGAAGGCCGAGGACATGATGCCGATTCATATCTCCGGCCAGGTCATGGTGCGGCTCAAGCATGGCAAGATCATTGAGGCACATAACAGCTACGATTTTGTCAGTTATTTCGAACAGATGGGCAATCTTCCGAAAGATTCTGTGGCATTGATGCTGGCCGGGGAAACTTTCTCCTGACCCAGCCCCTGAAACACGGTTTTCCTTGCTTTCATAGAACTTTGCCGGACTGTGAAACGGACGGGCCCGTGGTGCGACTCGGCCATGGCATCGCCCGTTTTCTCTTACAGGTGACCCATGAAATCCACTGACCTGATGCTGACCTCCGCGGTCCTGCTCTTCTCCCTTGCCCAAGCCTCCCTCGCACAGGACGATGCGCCGCTGCCGAAACTCGGCCCCAACGCCATTCCCGTCACCGAAGCGACCGAGTATCTCAGAACCGCGCCCGCGCCGGACTACTGGGCCTTTGCCGAATTCGTGAAACCGCAATTCACCACCTCTGCCTGTGGCGTTGCCTCCGTCACCGCCGCCCTCAACGGGCTTGCGGGGCTTCCGGCCAATGCCGAGGATACGGTGATGACCCAGCCGGATCTGCTCGAGGCCGTGGGCGATGCCCATTGGTCGGAGATTTCCGCCGAGGGCGGCGATGGTGTGATGTTCGACGAGCTTGTGACCTATGCGACCGAGGCCCTGCCCGTCGCCGGTCTCGACAGCTATGCGGTCAGCACGTTTAAACCGACGGACGACAGCGCCGAAAGCCTTGCGACCCTGCGCAACTGGCTGATGCTCAACGAGGAAAGCGCCGAGGATGCGATGCTGGTCTATTTCAACCAGGGCGTGGTGACCGGCGACTGGGACGGGCCGCATGTCTCGGTGATCGGCGCCTATGACGCCGCCAGGGACGCGGTTCTGATCCTCGAAGTGGATCAGGAATGGTACATCCCCTACTGGACCCCGGCGCCGGTGCTTCTGGAGGCGATGCTGAAACCGACTTCGGACGAGCATGGCGTTCTCGAAGGTCAGACCGGCGGTTTTGTTCGTCTGGCCCCCGCAAACTGAGTGACTTGACCGGCCGGGGCGGCTAACAAGGGCGGGACGGACACCAGCCACGAGCGCCCTCCCCATGACGCCCCAGCCGCCCCTCTCCGACTTCCTCAAAAGCTTTGCCCGCATCGGCCTCCTGTCCTTCGGCGGGCCTGCGGCACAGATCGCCGTGATGCACCGCGAAATTGTGGAAGACCGGCGCTGGATGGAGGAGGACGGGTTTCTCTCCGCACTCTCGTTTTGCATGATGCTGCCCGGCCCCGAGGCGATGCAGCTTGCGACCTATTGCGGCTGGCGGCTCAAAGGCGTGTCGGGCGGCATCGTCGCGGGGCTGTTTTTCGTCCTGCCCGGTGCGCTGGTGATGCTGGCGCTCGCAGCGCTTTATGCTGCCTACGGCCACCTGCCCGCCTCCGAAGCGCTGTTTCTGGGCGTCAAGGCCACGGTGGTGATTGTCGTGCTGCAAGCACTTGTGCGGCTGTCGCGCAAGGCGCTCGGGACGCCGCTGCGCAAGGTGCTGGCACTGGCCGCTTTCGTGCTGATCGCGGGATTTGCCGTGCCGTTTCCGCTGATCGTGCTCGGCGCGGGCCTCGTCGGGGCGTTGACGACCCGCAGCATGCCCAAGCCCCTGCCCACGCCCAAAACCACCCACCTGCCCCGCACGCTCGCCACATGGGGCGCGCTCTGGGCCGCACCGCTCGCGCTCCTCTGGGCCACAGGTCAGGAGCGTCTGCTCGCCATCGGCCTGTTCTTTTCGAAACTCGCGGTGGTGACCTTCGGCGGAGCCTATGCGGTTTTGGCCTATATGTCGCAAGAGGTGGTCACGGCCAAAGCCTGGCTCGCGCCCGAGGCGATGCTCGACGGGTTGGGACTGGCCGAAACCACCCCCGGCCCGCTGATCCTCGTGACCGAGTTCGTTGGCTATATGGCCGCCACGCCCTTGGGTATTCTTGGTGGTGTGGCGGGCGCGCTCGTGACTCTTTGGGTGACCTTTATCCCCTGTTTTCTCTGGATTTTCGCGGGCGCTCCTTACATCGATTGGATGGCCTCCCGCCCCCGGATCGACACAGCACTGAAGGCCGTGACAGCGGCCGTCGTGGGCGTGATCGCCTCACTGTCATGGTGGTTCGCGCTGCATGTGTTTTTCACTGGGGTCAACGAGACCCGCCTCGACGCGTTGCGACTCACCCTGCCCGATCCGGCCACATTCGAGCCGCTCGCAGCCGTGCTCGCGGGACTCGCAGCGCTTTTGCTCTTCGGCCTGAAACGCTCGCTGATGCTCACCATCGCCCTTGTGGCCTTGGCCGGGCTGGGCCTCGGACTTGGGCTTCCGGCAAGCGTGCGGTGACCCCTTTCCTTGGCTGCAGAATCCCGTATGCTGCAATCAGGATGAGAGAAAGGACCCTAGGATGGCCAAAACCATCGATTACGGCAACCTGATGCATGACGCCATGCGCGGTCTGATCCGCAAGGTGCTGGACGGCGTGGCCCGCGACGGCCTGCCGGGGGAACATCATTTCTTCATCACCTTCGACACCATGCACCCGGATGTGGAACTGGCCGACTGGCTGTCGGACCGCTATCCCGAGGAAATGACCATCGTCATCCAGCATTGGTTCGACAATCTCGAAGTCTCCGAAGACGGGTTTGCGATCACGCTGAATTTCGGCGACAGCCCGGAACCGCTCTACATTCCCTATGACGCGATCCGCACCTTTGTGGACCCTTCCGTCGAATTCGGCCTGCGCTTCGAGACGCAGGAGTACGATGTAGAGGAAATGGACGAGGACGAGATTCCGCATGACGCGGAAGTGACCTCCTTCGAACCGAAGGACGACACCGGCAAAACCGCTGGCCCGAAAGAGGCGGAAATCGTCTCTCTCGACAAGTTTCGCAAATAAACCCGCATCCGTCTTGCCGGGTTTCTGACGCTTTCGAAACATCTCCGTGAATTTTACGTAACAGCTTCGTGTGGCCTCTTGTTTTGCGCCTAGGCTCCGCGCACCTCTGACACGAGGTGATGCACAGGAGCCCCCCATGCCGCGCGATTTTGCCGTATTTCTCGGAGAGATGATCCGCAACCCCGACGAGGTGCGCGCCATCGCGCCCTCTTCTGCCGCCGCGGCACGTCTCATGACCGCAGGCGTCGAAAAGGTCACCGGCCCGCTGGTCGAGATCGGCCCGGGCACGGGCGTGTTCACCAAAGCGATCCTCGCCCGTGGCGTGGCACCCGAACGGCTGACGCTGCTGGAGCTGAACCCGCGGTTCTGCGACGACCTGCGCGAGAAATTTCCCGGAGTAACCGTGCTCAACCGCTCCGCCGAGGACATCCGTGACATCGGGCTCACGGGCGTCGGCGCGGTGATCTCCGGTGTGCCGGTTCTCGCCCGCCCCGATCTGCAACGTGCCGTCGTCGGTCGCGCTTTCGAGGTCATGGCGCCGGGGGCCTTCTTCACCCAGATCACCTATGCCAACAGCTCGCCAGTGACGCCCGCGATGCAGGCCGAGCTTGGCCTCTCGGCAGTGAAACGCGGCACGGTCTGGGCCAATCTGCCGCCCGCGCGGGTATTCGAATATCGCCGCCAGCCGGGTTGAGCGGCGGCGCGTCGGATTTTAGCGCAAACAGGGGCGTGTATGCTTCGGTATACATTGCAAGCGCCGAGGCGAGGCTCTATAGCCATGGCAACTGATTGGCAGAGCTAGGGAGATCCCCCGATGACCACCACCCGTACCGAAACCGACAGCTTCGGCCCGCTGGAAGTTCCCTCCGACAAATACTGGGGCGCGCAGACGCAGCGCTCCATCATGAACTTCCCGATTGGCTGGGAAAAGCAACCGGTTCCGATCATCCGCGCTCTGGGCGTGGTGAAGAAAGCCTGTGCGCTTGAGAACATGGCGCAGGGCAAGCTGGCGAAAGAGCTGGGCGACGCCATCGTGGCCGCAGCAGACGAGGTGATCGCGGGCAAGTTCGACGACAACTTCCCGCTCGTCGTCTGGCAGACCGGTTCCGGCACCCAGTCCAACATGAACGCCAACGAGGTGATCTCCAACCGCGCGATCGAAATGCTGGGCGGCGTGATGGGCTCGAAAGATCCGGTGCACCCCAACGATCACTGCAACATGGGTCAGTCCTCGAACGACACCTTCCCGACCGCGATGCATGTCGCCATCGGCATGCAGGCGCGTGACGTGCTGCTGCCGGGTCTCAAGAAACTGGCCGAAGCGCTCGAAGCCAAATCCGAGGCCTTCAAGGACATCATCAAGATCGGCCGCACCCATACCCAGGACGCAACGCCGCTGACGCTCGGTCAGGAGTTCTCCGGCTACGCGCATCAGGTCCGCATGGGCATCAAACGCGTCGAAATGTGCCTGCCCGCGATCTACGAGTTGGCCCAAGGCGGCACCGCCGTCGGCACCGGTCTCAACACGAAAAAAGGCTGGGCGGAAGCCGTCGCGAAAAACATGGCCGAAATCACCGGCCTGCCCTTCGTGACCGCGCCGAACAAATTCGAAGCGCTCGCCGCCCACGACGCCATGGTGATGTTCTCCGGCGCGCTGAAAACCATCGCCGCCTCGCTGTTCAAAGTCGCCAACGACCTGCGTCTTCTGGGCTCCGGCCCGCGCTGTGGCCTTGGCGAACTGATCCTGCCGGAAAACGAGCCGGGCTCCTCGATCATGCCGGGCAAGGTGAACCCGACCCAGGCCGAAGCGCTGACCATGGTCTGTGCCCACGTCATGGGCAACGACGCCGCTGTCGGTTTCGCGGGCTCGCAAGGTCACTTCGAGCTGAACGTCTACAACCCGATGATGTCCTACAACGTGCTGCAATCCATGCAGCTTCTGGGTGACAGCGCCTCCGCCTTCACCGACAACATGGTGGTGGGCATTCAGGCCAACGAACCGCGCATCGAGAAACTCCTGCACGAGTCGCTCATGCTGGTGACCGCTCTCGCGCCGACCATCGGCTATGACAACGCCACGAAAGTTGCGAAGACTGCGCACAAGAACGGCACGACGCTCAAGGAAGAAGCGATCAAGCTGGGCTTTGTCGACGAAGCGACCTTTGACGCCGTGGTCCGCCCGGAGCAGATGATCGGGCCGAAAGACTGAGCCTCTCCGACAATGTGTACAGACGACAAAGGCGACCCTCGGGTCGCCTTTTCTGATGCACGAGATATGAAACTGCTTGCCCTTCGGTCAAGGTGTGGTAATATCCCACCCCATGAGCACAGTCACCAATCTGAACCAGTTTCGCAAACGGAAAGCCCGCGCCGAGAAACGCGCGCAGGGTGACGAGAATGCCGTGAAATTCGGGCGCACCAAGGCGCAGAAGACGCTGGAAGAGGCGCAAAAAGCCAGAATGAACGCAGCATTGGACGCGCATGAGCGCGAGGAGAAGGAATGAGTGGTCGCCCCGTCAAACGTTCGCTGACGCTGCACGGTCACCGCACCTCCGTGTCCCTCGAAGAACCGTTCTGGCGCGCCTTTCGCGCCATTGCGAAGGAGCGCGATGTGCCAATCAATGTGCTGGCCGCCGAGATCGACGAATTGCGCGGCGTAGACAGCGGTCTGGCCTCCGCGATCCGGGTCTATGTTCTGGATTACACTCAGAAAAAAGTCCAACTCGGCGACTGAGACGCCACCGCCAGCCGCAGGGATTTGCGGGCAGGCCCCTGACCCAGACGTCCATGTAAGACCGCGCTTGGGTCTTTCGCCGCCTGTTTCAGCACCGGCAAGAGCAGCACCGCGTCGATCATCGGCGCGCGAGCGGCTTTCCCCAGTTTACCCAATTGCTGCGCGCCCCAGCGGCCCTGCTCAAGCGCCTCTTTCGCCATCTCCGACACCGCCTCGGGGCGCCCATCGACCAGAGGAATCCGCCCCGCCGATTGCAACCCCGGAATGGCCATCAGATAGCGCGCCAAACCGCCGGCGTAGCCCAGAGCGTTAAGCGCCTTGGCCGCGGTTTCCGGTGCACCAAGCAGACGGGATGCAAGGTGCATCGGGATGGCGTAGCTGTTGTGCAGATAGGTCCTGAGCGCCGCCGCATCGTCATGCGGATCGCGGTAGATGTCCCATTGCCGCGCGGTGACCGTGGCATCCAAGGCCTGCGCTGAGGCCGTGTCCAGAACCGCAGCCAAAGGCCCCGCAACCTCATGCGCACGCGGCGCCTTGCCGTCGATTTTCTCCTGCAAGACATCGCGCCAGAACTGCAACCGCATTTCGGCGATCATCGCTTCTTGCGTCACCCAAGGCGCCTTCGCGACCTCAAGGCAAAAGGCATGAATCGGAAACAACACCTCGCGTGCGGCAACAGGCGCCGCCATGGTGGCGCGGAACCGGTCCTCATCGCCCTTTTGAACGATCTCTGCGCAGGACTGAACCGACATCACTCGGCCCCGAGCGCGGTCGCACCGTCGCGCAGAAGTTTCCACAGAACCGCATCGAGAAGCGCCTCGAAAGACGCATCTATGATGTTTGAGGACACGCCCACGGTCGACCAACGACGGCCAAGACTGTCCTCATGGTCGATAATCACACGGGTGCGAGCTTCGGTGCCGCCATTGGTGATACGGACTTTAAAATCAACGAGTTCCATGTCGGTGATCATGTCGGAATAGGGGCCGAGATCTTTCACCAAAGCTTTCGAGAGCGCATTCACAGGCCCGCCATCGCTGCCGTCAGCCATGATGCCTTCGGACACCGACAGGTGACGTTCTCCGCCGATATTGACCACCACCGTGACCTCGGAGAGATGGATTTCACGCCCTTTGGCATCCCGGCGGCGTTCGACCGTGGCGCGGTAGCGCTCGACTTCGAAAAACGCGGGCATGAGGCCCAGCTCGCGGCGGGCTTCAAGCTCGAAAGAGGCCTGCGCGGTGTCGTAGGAATAGCCCTCGCTTTCGCGCTGTTTGATCCGGTCGAGAATGCGACCGAGATCGGCCCGCTCCGAGACCTCCAGCCCCATATCCGCCAGACGCGAGCGCAGGTTCGACTGCCCTGCCTGATTGGACATCGGCACGATCCGGGCGTTGCCGACTGTCTCGGGCGGGATGTGTTCGTAGGTGGTCGGGTCCTTGAGAATGGCCGAGGCATGCAGCCCCGCCTTATGCGCAAAGGCCGAGGCGCCGACATAGGGCGCGGAGCGCAGCGGCACGCGATTCAGGATGTCGTCGAGCATGCGCGAGGTCTTGACGAGGCTGTGGAGCGCCTCTTCGGTGACGCCGGTGTCGAGCGTCGATTTATAGGGCTCTTTCAACAGGAATGTCGGGATCAGCGTCGTCAAATTGGCATTGCCGCAGCGCTCGCCGAGGCCGTTCAATGTCCCCTGCACTTGCCGCGCGCCCGCATTGACGGCGGCGAGGCTGTTGGCGACGGCATTGCCGGTGTCGTCATGGGTGTGAATGCCCAGATGTGAGCCGGGAATGCCCGCCTCAATCACTTTGAGCGTGATCTGATAGACCTCACCGGGCAGCGCGCCGCCATTGGTGTCGCAGAGCACGATCCAGCGCGCACCCGCCTTATAGGCGGCCAGACAACAGGCGATCGCGTAGTCCGGGTTGGCCTTGTAGCCGTCAAAGAAATGCTCGGCATCGAAAAGCGCCTCGCGGCCTTGCGCCACCAGATGGGCGATGGATTTGTCGATGTTCTCGATGTTTTCCTCAAGCGTGATGCCGAGCGCCGTGGTGACGTGGAAATCATGGGTCTTGCCGACGAGACAGACGGAGTCCGTGCCCGCGTTCAACACGCCCGCGAGCACCTCGTCATTCTCGGCGGAACGCCCGGCGCGTTTGGTCATGCCGAAGGCGGTGAAACGGGCTTTCGTCTTGGGCGCATCGGCGAAGAAGTCGCTGTCGGTCGGATTGGCACCGGGCCAGCCACCCTCGATGTAATCGACGCCGAGATGGTCGAGCGCGTCGGCGATCAGGTGCTTTTCCTCGGTGGAAAATTGCACACCTTGGGTTTGTTGGCCGTCTCGGAGTGTGGTGTCGTAGAGGTAGAGGCGGTCAGACATGGGTGACCTCCTTTTCTTTCACCGGGACGCTTGCGACCCGGTTCGTCCCCGACCCGCCCCCCAGGGCGGGGGCGATTGCGCCCCCACCCTCGTGCCGGGGGCAAACCTGCGTTCTTCTTACGACATTCATGACAACAGCCCCTCAAGCTTCGCCACATCGAAATTCGGACCCGGCTCCAACTCGACCCCGGTTTTCGACATGCGCACCTCGACCCCCGCGTCCAAGAGCGCGGTTTTCATCTCGTCAACGGCAGAGAAGTCTTTGGTTTCCATCGCCGCTTGACGGAGTGCGAAAAGATGGTCGGCAAGTTTCGCTAGGCGACCGTCACCCTGTGTTTCTTTTTCTTTGAGAAGAATTCGCTCGAGATATTTTACAAGATCAATTCCAAGGATATCACAGCCAGCCAAGAGACCGCGAATATTTGAGGCTTCTTCGCTATCAGGTTCAAAAAAACCGGATCCAGGCAATACCGGTTTGGACAGTGCGATCAACTGGCTAATCGCAAGAGAAGTATTTAAGTCATCGGAGATAGCAGCCAAAACATCGACCGGAACCCATGATTGGCTAAACTTTTCTGGGTTCAAATTTTTCTCTGCAATTGCCCACGGGTGAGCTCTGATTACTTGTGCCCAGTTCGTCAATTGAATTTCTGCAATTCGAGCCTTCTCCGCCGTCCAGTCCATCGGCTTGCGGTAATGCGTCGAGAGGAACACAAAGCGGATCACTTCCCCCGGCACACCCGGCATCCCATCATGCCCATCCAGCAAATCCCGCACGGTGAAGAAATTGCCCAGGGACTTGGACATTTTCTTACCTTCGACCTGCAACATCTCGTTGTGGAGCCAATAGCGCGCGAAGCCGCCCTGCGGATGGGCGCAGCAGCTTTGGGCGATCTCGTTTTCGTGGTGCGGGAACATCAAATCGTTGCCGCCGCCGTGGATGTCGAAGGTTTCGCCGAGCAATTCATAGGACATCGCCGAGCATTCGATGTGCCAGCCCGGACGCCCTCTCCCCCATGGGCTCTCCCAGCCCGGGAGATCGTCAGAGGACGGTTTCCACAGCACGAAATCCATCGGGTTGCGTTTGTAGGGCGCCACTTCGACACGGGCGCCGGCGATCATATCGTCGATGGAGCGGCCCGAGAGTTTGCCGTAATCCTTATAGCTCTCGACGGAAAACAGCACATGACCCTCTGCAGCATAGGCGTGGCCGTTCGCAATCAGCCCTTCGATCATCGAGATCATCGCGCCGATAAATTCGGTCGCCCGCGGCATTTGATCCGGGTCCATCGCCCCCACCGCACGCATGTCGTCGAGATACCATTGCGTGGTCTCATCGGTGATCTCGCGGATCGAGCGCCCGCTCTCCGCCGCGCGCACGTTAATCTTGTCATCCACGTCGGTGAAATTGCGCACATAGGTGACGTGCTCCGGCCCGTAGACGTGGCGCAACAGCCGGTAGAGCACGTCAAAGACGATCACAGGCCGCGCGTTGCCGATATGGGCGCGGTCGTAAACGGTCGGGCCACAGACATACATCCGCACGTTGTTGGGGTCGATCGGCTCGAAAATCTCTTTCTTGCGCGTTTTCGAATTGGTGAGCTTGATGGTCATAAGCCTGTCCCTTCGGGTGTCCCCGGCGGGCTTATCAGCTTCCATTTCAGGTGAAAAGAGACCGGACCCGCGCGACGATGTCAGCGGATAATGCAGCAGCCAATAATGATGGTGGCACGGTTGGTCATGCGGCCTTTGTAGCGCGGGTTTTCGCCCTTGCAAAGCCCTCATGTGAGGGTCAGGGTGACGGTTATGACCCAGACAGATTTCAGAGACCTCCACCGCCCCGGCCAGCCTTTCATCCTCGCCAATGCCTGGGACGCCGGATCGGCGCGCGTGCTGGCGGGACTTGGCGCACAGGCGATTGCCACCTCCTCTGCGGCACAGGCCTTTACCCTCGGGCGCCCCGATGGCGGCACGATCACACGCAACGAGGCGCTGGCCCATGCCCAGGACCTTGTGGCCGCCGTCTCCGTGCCGGTCTCTGGCGATTTCGAGAACGGGTTTTCCAATGACCCCGATGAGGTCGCACGGACCGTAAAACTGGCCTATGAGGCTGGATTGTCTGGGATTTCCATCGAGGACACGGCCTTCCCCAACGCAGGCGCGCGGGAGTTTGATCTGGCGGTCGACTGCATCAAAGCCGCCGTGAGCGCCGCCCGCGCCCTGCCTGGTGATTTCGTTTTGGTGGCCCGCGCCGACGGGGTGATGAATGGCGATTACGATCTGGACGAGGCCCTGCGGCGCATCCGCGCCTTTGACGCAGCGGGGGCGGATTGCCTCTACGTGCCCTGTCCCGGCACCATCGACGATCTGAAAACCGTGGTGGCGGCGACCGAGAAACCGGTGAACGCCCTGCCCGTCGGCCCGCTCCAAAACCTGACCCGCGCCGATTTTGCCGCCCTCGGCGTGGCGCGCATTTCGCTTGGCTCTTTGCTGGCGCGGTCGATCCATGAACGGCTAATCTCAAACGCCGAAGACATCCTGAGCCAAGGCGTCTTTTCCACCTGCACCCCCGCCGGATCGGACCGGGTGGATGCGCTTCTCGCCAAAGGAGCCCACCATGAGTGATCCCATTCACAACGTCCCGCAAGGCATTGAACAGCTTTTGGAAATCATGCGTCGCCTGCGTGACCCGGAGGGCGGCTGCCCCTGGGACATCGAACAGGATTTCGCGACGATCTCGCCCTACACGATCGAGGAGGCCTATGAGGTCGACGACGCCATCGCGCGCGGCGATATGGAAGATCTGAAATCCGAACTGGGCGATTTGTTGTTCCAATCAGTATTTCAGGCGCAAATCGCGTCGGACAAAGGTCTCTTCAACTTTCACGACGTCGCGCAAACCATTGCATCCAAAATGATTTCCCGCCATCCGCATGTGTTCGGGGATGAGAGCAATCAGAAATCGCCAGAGCAACAAACCAAGGATTGGGAGGTCGAAAAGGCCAAGGAGCGTGCCCGGCGCGGTGAGCATCGGGTACTCGACGGTGTGGCCATGGGCCTTCCGGCTCTGATGCGGGCGCAAAAGCTGCAAAAACGTGCCGCGCGGGTGGGATTCGACTGGCCGGACACCTCGCATGTTCTCGACAAGATCCGTGAGGAAGCCGCCGAGCTTGAAGAGGCGCGCGACAGGCTCACGCAAGACGAGGTGTTCGAGGAATTCGGCGATCTGCTGTTTGTCGTGGTCAATCTCGGGCGACATCTGGGCGTCGACGCGGAAGAGGCCCTGCGCGCCTGCAATGCGAAATTCACACGCCGGTTCAATACAGTGGAAGACGCACTCAATGCAAAGGGAAAGACCCCGCAAGAGAGCGATCTGGCAGAAATGGATGTGCTTTGGGATGCCGCGAAGGCGGCTGAGAAAGCGCGTGGAGAGTGAGCCACATGTATGGCGCAGAGCTTTCCCGATTGACCTGATTGTTTTTGTCAGATTTAAGAAGGGCGAAACCTGCACCACGTTACGGAGAGACCCATGCGGCCCCACCTGAAATATGCGCTTCCCCTCATGCTCGCGACGGCCCCGGCCTTTGCCGATGTCAACGTGTACTCCTATCGCCAGCCGGAGCTGATCCAGCCGCTGGTCGATGCGTTCACCGAAGAAACCGGCATCCCGGTCAACGTCGCCTTTCTAGAAAGCGGTCTGGTTGAGCGCCTGAAGGCCGAGGGCGACCGCTCTCCCGCCGATGTCATCCTGACCGTCGACATTTCCCGCATCATCGAGGCCGTTGAGGCCGGCGTGACACAACCGCTGATGACCGACACGCTCAAAGAGAACATCCCGGCACAATACCACGCGCCCGACGGTCAATGGTGGGGTATGACCACTCGCGCCCGCATCGTCTACGCCTCGAAAGACCGCGTGGCTCCCGGCGAGGTCACCACATACGAGGACCTCGCCGATCCGAAATGGCAGGGCCGCATCTGTACCCGCTCCGGCATGCACACCTATATGATCGGCCTGACCTCGGCCTATCTCGCCCATCACGGCCCGGAAGAGACCAAAGCCTGGCTCGAAGGGCTGAAGGCCAATCTGGCCCGCAAACCGCAGGGCAATGACCGCGCACAGGTCAAGGCGATCTGGGCTGGAGAATGCGACATCTCGCTGGGCAACACCTATTACATGGGTGAAATGCTGGCCGACCCGGAGCAAAAGGTCTGGGCCGACTCCGTGCGTCTCGATTTCCCGGTCTTCGACGTCGAGGGGGGCGGCACCCATGTGAACATCTCCGGCGTGGCACTCACCAAAGCCGCGAAGAACAAGGAAGATGCCACCCGCTTCATCGAATTCCTGTCTTCGCATGAGGCCCAGGAAATCTATGCGGAAACGAATTCCGAATATCCGGTCGCGCCCGGCACGGAGCCGTCGGAACTTGTGGCAGGCTGGGGCGATCTGAACCCCGACAACCTGAGCCTGATGGAGATCGCCAACCAACGCGCGAGCGCGCTGCGCCTCACCGAAGAAGTGGATTATGATGGGTGATCAGCGGATCGGCCAATGGCGACAAAAGGTCCAGTGGACCTTTTAAGCTGATCATGGGCGGAGCCCCGGTTTACAGGCACATTGCTCGCCTCCGATCTTCGGCACCCGCTTGCCAAGCGGGTGCCTTTCTTTGTTGCGCAAAGGAAGTCCGCCCCCCGCAAACCGGCACAAAACCGCCCGCCTCATGCCTGACATAAATCTTTTACCAAATATTCAAACCGGGCTGATTGACAGTTTTCGCGCCGCCCCCCATATGAGCCGCAACAGCATGGCGTGACAGGTCATGAAAAAGATGTCCCGGCGATAAGTGAGCTTTAACCTTTATCGGTTTTCTTCTCATCGGGATCCCACAGATTCGCACCGTAGACACCATCAACACAAGCCGACCGCCATGTCCCTCCAGACGCCGATTTCCCTGAAAGGCTCCCTGCCTGCCCTGACCATCCGCCCCGCGGAAGGCTCCGATTTGCCGCGTCTCATGGACATGATCCGCGATCTGAAACCGCTGACCGAGGACAAGCTGAACCTCGACGAGATCAGCGTGATCGACATTCTTCACGCCCCGACCCCCTGGGTGCGCCTGCTTGTGGCGGAACAGGACGGCACACTGGTCGGCTATGCCGCGCTGGTCGGCGGGTTGCAACTCAGTGCACAAGACCGTGCCATGGAGATGCATCACATCTATGTCGAGCCCGCGCAACGCGGCCAGGGCGTCGGGCGCGCGCTCTCGGATGCGGCGATGACCATGGCACGCACGCTGGGCTGTGAAACCCTCACCGTCGCCATCGGCCGCACCAGTGCCATGGCCAAGGCAGCTTATCGCGCCCTCGGCTTCGAGCGCCCGACGCTGCGTGCACCGCGCTATGTGATGCCGGTCTGAGCCCCCGATTTCCCTGTTGACAGGACCCGCGCTCTGCCGCAATCTCGCGCCATGACACACGCAACCACCATGACCGTTTTTTATTGGACCGAGCTGACATAGAGCGCGGTCCAAAGTCATGACACGATGAAAGGCCGCCGCAGGGCGGTTTTTTTATGTCGAAGATCCCCTGTGGCGCGAAACAGGAGATTGAAATGACCCTCATGCAACGCATTGATACCAAGACGCGCCCGGCCGTGATCCGCCCGGCGCGCTGGGGCGACAAGGACGCGCTTCTGGAGATGATCCACGCGCTGGCGCGTTTCAATGGCGACGAACCGGAGCTCGATCTGCCTGCGCTCATCGACCTTCTGAATGCCGATCTGCCCTGGATCCGCATCCTCGTCGCCGAACGTGACGGCGTGCTCGAGGGCTATGCCGCGCTGGTCGCAGGCGTTCAGTTGCAGCATGGCAAGAAGGTGATGGACCTGCATCACCTGTTCATCCGGGATCATGTCCGCGGCGAAGGTCTCGGGCGGCATCTCATCGACGCCAGTCGCGATCTGGCGGAACGGCTCGGCTGTGCGCGCCTCACGGTTTCGACCCGGGAACACAACGCCGTCGCACAGACCGCCTACCGCGCTTGCGGTTTCGCACCCCACCCGTTCAGCGGAACGCGTTTCGCAATGGAACTGGCGTAACCGCGCAGATCAGAGGGCGATCACATCGACTCTCTGGCCTTTCACGGCAAGACCGATCTCGCCCTTGCAAAGCCGCAGCGCGTCGTCACCGAACACTTCGGAGCGCCAGCCTTTGAACACCGGCAGATCGCGCTCGCCCGCAGCGATCAGATCGAGATCGGCGGCAGAAGCAATCATCTTCGCGGCCACATCGAAACGGTCGGATTTCGCTTTCAAAAGCACCCGAAGCATATCTGCCAGTGCCGGATTGACCTGCAATTTGTCGCGCGACTGATCCAGCTTCGGCATGTCGCCAGGCGCATAATTCGCAGCCTTTTCAATCGCCTGCAAAATCCCGTCTGCAATCTCGCCCTTCCGGGCCTCGCGCAGCAAAAGCCGCGAACGCGACAGGTCCTGCGGGGTTTTCGGCTTGGTGGACGCGAGTTCCAGAAGCGCATCGTCCTTGTACACCCGGTTACGCGGAATATCGCGGCTCTGGGCGTAAAACTCGCGAAACGCCGCAAGTTCCTTGACCGCGGCGAGGAATTTCCCGGAGCTCGTGCGGGTCTTCACCCGTTGCCAGGCCTCCTCCGGTTCGATCACATAAGTCGCGGGTGTGGTCAGAACCTCAAGCTCCTCGGCCACCCATTTCTCGCGCCCCTGACGAGCAATCTCGCGCGCGAGATATTCGTAAATCACCCGCAGATGCGTCACATCGGCCAGCGCGTAGCTTTCTTGCGCCGGCGTCAGCGGACGGCGCGACCAGTCGGTGAAGCGCGAGGTCTTGTCGAGGCTCTGCTTGGCGATCTTGCGCACCAGCGTCTCGTAGCCGACCTGTTCGCCAAAGCCACAGACCATGGCGGCGACCTGGGTGTCGAACAGCGGCGCGGGGATCACCCCACCCTGAATGTAGAAAATCTCAAGATCCTGCCGCGCGGCGTGGAAGACTTTGACCACATTCTCATTGCGGAACAGCTCGTAAAGCGGCGCAAGGTCGAGGCCTTTCACCAGCGGATCGAGCAGAACCGCGTCCTCTTCCGCATCGCCCGGAATGGCGAGCTGCACGAGGCAGAGTTTCGAATAATAGGTCCGTTCACGGAGGAATTCGGTGTCGACCGTAACGTAAGGACGATCCTTGGCGCGGTCGCAGAAGGCCTGAAGGCCTTCGGTCGTGGTGATGGTGATCATATGGTTTCTTACCTGCGGCGCGGGGTCATCCCGACGATTTGGTCTTGATACGCAGGTTTTCGCCGAAAGAAAAGAACAAAGGGGGCGCAGACATGGCCCCCTTTGTGGTCCGTAGATGAGATAGACGCCTCAGGTGATTGGCATCGTGCCTTTCGCCGCCATCATCAGTTCAACCACTTCCGGCGCGGTGATGATTTCATAGTCCGGGTCCATTTCCTCGGCGGAGAATCCGTTGTGGATCATGCAGGCACCGCATATGCCGATCCGTCCGCCCGCTGCGCGGTACTCTTTCACCAGATTGGCCACCGGTTCGAAGGGCTTGCCGATATCCATACCTTCGGTCGATCCGGGTTTGCCAAGCTCCACCCCTTCGACCATCAGCAGAACGATCGAGCTGTGGCCCATCTTTTGCGCGTTGAGCGCCATGGTGAAAGCCACGGTGACCTTGCCGGGGTTGGAATGGCCGTCGAAGATGGTGGCGACGAAATCAGCGGTTTGCATGAGATATCCTTTCGCGAAACGCGGGTCCCGATCTGAGACTCCCTTACATTCTATATCTCGAATATATCTTTTACAGCCCGAATGTCACCGTCCGCCCTTCACATTGGCGCGACACCTTGCCTCAGAGCGTGAAAAGCGTCCGCTCGCCCTCGATAAACCGGCGCAAAACCACCGGATAGAGCCGGTGCTCCTGCACCAGAACGCGGGCGGCGAGATCGTCAGAGGTATCGCCCGGCAGGATCGGCACCCGCGCCTGTCCCAGAATCGGCCCGCCATCAAGCTCGGCCGTCACCTCATGCACGGAGCATCCTGCCTCCGCATCGCCCGCCTCAATGGCGCGCTGGTGGGTGTGCAGACCTTTGTATTTCGGCAAGAGCGAAGGATGGATATTGAGCATCCGCCCGGCATAATGGGTGATGAATTTCGGCGTAAGAATGCGCATGAACCCGGCCAGCGCAATGACGTCGGGAGCATAGGAATCGATGACGGAAATCAATTCTTCTTCAAAGACTTCCCTGTCGCCCTTGAAGTCACGATGATCCACGACTGCGGTCGCGATTCCCATATCTGCGGCCTTTTTCAGACCGCCCGCCGCCGGCACGTTCGACAGAACGAGACAGGGACGCCCCGGGTGGTCCGCCACCATGGATTTCGCCAGCGACACCATGTTGGAGCCGCCGCCGGAAATCAGGATCGCAACCTTCTTGTGGCTCACTTGAGCTCACCCTCATAGGTCACGCCATTGCCTGTGGTCACCTGACCGATGCGGTAGACAGTCTCGCCTTCGCCGCTCAGAAGTGCGGTGAGCGCATCAGCCTGATCGGCGGCACAAACAACCACCATGCCGATCCCGGCGTTGTAGGTTTTCAGAAGCTCGTGCTGGCTCAGACCCGCCGTATCCACCAGCCAGCGGAACACCGGCACCAGCGTCCAGCTCGACAGGTCGATGTCGGCGCCCATGCCGGTCGGCAGCACACGCGGCAGGTTTTCGGTCAGACCGCCGCCGGTGATATGCGCCAGCGCATGAACACCACCCGCGCGGATCGCTTTGAGCACCGGTTTGACGTAAAGCCGCGTCGGGGTCAGAAGTTCTTCGCCCAGCGTGTTGTCGGAAAACGGCGCGATGTCGGACCATTTGAAGCTGGAAACCTCGACCGTCTTGCGCACCAGAGAATAGCCGTTGGAATGTACACCGTTGGACGCCAGGCCCAAAAGCACATCGCCCTCGGTCACACCGGACGGAAGATCGGCACCGCGTTCCATCGCGCCCACGGCAAAGCCCGCCAGATCGAAATCGCCATCTTCATACATGCCCGGCATCTCGGCGGTCTCGCCCCCGATCAGGGCACAGCCCGATTGGGCACAGCCTTCGGCGATGCCCTCGATCACGGCGGCGGCATTGTCGAGCTTGAGCTTGCCGGTGGCGAAATAGTCGAGGAAGAACAAAGGTTCCGCGCCCTGACAGACCAGATCGTTGACGCACATGGCCACGAGGTCGATGCCGACGGTCTTGACGTTGTCCGTGTCGATCGCGATGCGCAGCTTGGTGCCGACCCCATCGGTCGCGGCGACAAGGATCGGGTCCTCATAGCCCGCCGCCTTGAGATCGAACAGCGCGCCAAAGCCGCCGAGACCGGCCATCACCCCCGGGCGTGCGGTTTTCTTCGCCGCCGGTTTGATCCGTTCGACAAGCGCATTGCCCGCGTCGATATCGACACCCGCATCGGCATAAGTGAGACCGTTCTTTCCCTGCGTCATGGCAAAGGCTCCCCGCGAAACTGACGTTTCGGCCCGTTTACGCGGTTTGTGCCGCGTTGAAAAGGCCTGCCTGCGCCACTTGACCCGGTCTTCTCACCGCAATAATCAGGGCGACAGGCGGGCCTGTAGCTCAATTGGTTAGAGCAGAGCGCTCATAACGCTTTGGTTGCGGGTTCAAGTCCTGCCGGGCCTACCAAGATTTTCCGCCGGTTCCCGACCATGGGATGTCCCCGTCCAAGCCGGAATATCACAACCGCCGCGACGGGATCAGGCCACCCGGCTCCGAACCCTCCAGCTCTCATCCTCCGCCGCGATCTGGAAACGGTCCACCAGCTTGCGCAGGTGAGAGGCCGCCTCGATCAGGGTCGCGCTGCTGGCGAAGGTTTCCTCCGACATGGCGGCATTGTGTTGAATCGTCTGTTCGATGTCGAAAATTGCCGCGTTGATTTCATGGGCAGCCTGTGAGGAACGTTGCGCCAGCTCGCGCACTTCGCTGGCAACGACGGCGAATCCGCGCCCCGCCTCCCCGGCCCGCGCCGCTTCGACACCGGCGTTCAGCGCCAGAAGATTGGTCTGGAAGGCGATGCCCTCGATCACCGCGATGATCTTGCCGATCTTCTGCGACGAACTTTCGATCTCGCCCATGGCGACGACCGTATCGGAGACGATCAGGGCTTCCGACGCCGGGGAATCAGCGCGCAAGAACCAGATCGGCTTTCAGCCCGCCGAGCGCTTCGCTTTCCCCCAGACGCAGCGTGCCGCCATGACGCCGCGCGACGTCATGGGCGATGGCGAGCCCGAGCCCCACACCGGAGCCGCGATTCTGGTTGCGGGCGGCATCGAGCCGGACGAAGGGCTGCAACGCCCGGTCCCTGGCCTCCGGCGCGATCCCCGGCCCGTCGTCCTCGACCGAGATCACCGCCGCGCGTTCGAACAGGGTCAGGCTGAGCCGGGTGCGCGTGCCATAGCGCCGCGCATTCGACAGGAGATTGTCGAGCGCCCGAGACAGGGCCGCGGGTCGTCCCGTCAACTCGACCGCCTCCTCGGGCAGGATGACCGCCTCGATCACCGAGCCCGCCCGTTCGGCTCGGGTCACCGCATCGCGCATCAGCGTCTTGAGGTCGAGCCGCTTCGGTTCCTCCGTCGCGTCCGCACGGGCGAAATCGAGGAAGGTGTCGATCAGCTTTTCCATCTCGTCGAGATCGCTCTGCATCGCCTTGATCTCGGCCTCGTCCGCCTCGGGCACGTCGAGCATCGACAGGCCGAGGCGGATGCGGGTCAGCGGCGTGCGCAGATCGTGCGAAACCCCCGAAAGCATCAGCGTGCGCTGTTCGATCTGGCGTTCGATCCGGGCGCGCATGTTGAGAAAGGCGGCCCCGGCGGAACGCACCTCCAGAGCGCCAGCAAGCCGGTAGGGTTTGTTCTCGCCGCGCCCGAAGGCCTCCGCCACCCGCGCAAGATGGCGAATGGGGCGCAGTTGATTGCGCAGGAAGATGAAGGCGATCAGCGTCATCAGCCCGCCGGTCAGCGCGGTCAGCACCAGAAGCTGGTGCGGGTTCGAAGCGGAGGCGCGACGCCGCGGCAGATCGACCGTCAGACGTCCGTGTGCGGTCAGGACCGAAAGCTGCACCCGCCGGGGATCGCTGGCGAAATCGACCCCCTCGACCCCGTCCAGACCGTCTCTTAACTCGGCAGCGATGACCCGGCCCGTAATATCGTCCCACGACCGCTGATCCGTCACCGGGGTCGGATCGCCGAGACGAGAGGTAAAGCGCAGCCGCGCGTCCATCTCCTCCAGCGCCAGCGGGATCTGCGCCTCCGGCAGCCCCTCCACGGCGGCGACATAGAGACCGATCTCCGCGACGACGCCCTGGGTGAGCTGGCGGGTGACATCCTGGAAATAGCGCTGGGAAAAGGCGATCATGACGACGAGCTGGATCACCACGACCGGAACCAGCAGGATGAGCGCAGCCCGCCCATAGAGCCCGCGCGGCAGATATGTTTTGAGCCAGTCGAAGAACATGGGCTATTGGTATCCCTGCAAGACCTCTGAAGGAAAGAGAAATCGCGTGCAGACCCGCCCCGAGACACTCACCGAGCTGGCCCCCGGGCTGATGCGCATTCTGGCCCCCAACCCGTCGCCGATGACCTATTGGGGCACGAACACCTATGTGCTGGGCGAAGGAACGGAGCGTGTGCTGATTGATCCGGGGCCAGATCTGGCCGCGCATCGCGCGGCGGTGCTGGCCGCCCTGCCCGCTGACACACGAATCTCCCAGATCCTCGTCACCCACGCCCACCTCGACCATTCCGCCGGCGCCGCCGCGCTCTCCGAGGCCACGGACGCACCGATTCTGGCCTTTGGCACCGCCGCAGCCGGGCGCAGCGCCCATATGGCGGCACTTTCCGACACGCTTGGCGGCGGCGAAGGGGTGGATTCGGCCTTTGTCCCCGACATCGCCCTGCCCCATGGCACGCTTCTCGACACCCCGGCGGGACCGATCGAAGCGCTGCACACCCCCGGCCATATGGGCAATCACCTCTGTTTCGCCTGGCGCGGCGCGGTGTTTTCCGGCGATCTGATCATGGGCTGGTCCTCCTCGCTGATCTCGCCACCCGATGGCGATGCCGAAGCCTTTCGTCAAAGCTGCGCCCTGCTTCTGCGCCTGACCCCCGACCGGCTTCATCCCGGTCATGGCGACCCGGTCGAAACGCCGCGCGCACGGATCGAATTCCTGCTGGATCACCGCGCCGAACGGGAGGCACAGATCCTTGCAGCCCTCGCGCAGGGCCCGATGGATCTGATGGCGGTGACCCGTGCGGTCTACACCGATCTGCCGCCAACCCACCTGCCCGCCGCCGCCCGCAACACACTGGCGCACCTCGTCGAGATGACCCGTCAAAAACGCCTGATTGCGCAACCAAAAATCGGCATAAATGCTGTATTTTCAGTGCCTTGAGAGGAAAATACGCAAAAATTGACTTTTTGTCACAAAACCCTCTTGCACCCCCGAAATCCCATAGCTATACACCCCACATGTTCCGGCGTAGCTCAGCGGTAGAGCAGTTGACTGTTAATCAATTGGTCGTAGGTTCGATCCCTACCGCCGGAGCCAATATCTCTCAATGAGATCAAGATGATAAAGGCCGCCTCGCAGGGCGGCTTTTGTCGTTTTCGGGGGCCTCTACAACAACTCTACAACATTGGGCTTCTACAACGAAAAAGGCCGCGCCCGAAGGCACGGCCTTGTTGTCGATGTGGTGGCGGTCAGACCACAAACACTTTCTTCTGAGTGACACGGCACTGATACAGGACTCCATCTGGAACCGAGGGTTTCTCAAACTGGTATTCAGTCCCGTCGTTGAGCGTGATGGTCGCATTCGTCACGTAAGGCCTGTCGGCCAGTTGCTCGAAGAGAGCACGCAGGTCGTCGTTCATGCCACGGCCTCCTTCTCCATTGCATTCCGCTCTGCACGATCTGCAAAGCAGGTCGGGTTGTAGGAGAAGCCGAACAGGCCAGCATCGTCGTAACAGAAGTCGACCACAAAGTCCGTTCCGCCCTCAAGGACCGTGCATCCGACCCGTCGAACTTCTCGTCCGACGCCAGCACAACGCGGGTCAGTTCCTTCCGACCATTCACATAGGCCGTATCCCAATCCGTGATTTCTTCCGCCCGCCAAGTCGAGAAATATGGCGTCGTCAGCGCGCCGTTCCCCTCGCGCGGGAATTCCAGCAGCAGACCATACCGCCCAAGCGCCATGACCTCGCGCACGGTGTCCTCGATCAGCACAGACAGCGGGGCCTTCTCGTGGGTCGCGTTCAGTCGCATCGGTTCCAGCCGTTCGGGAAGGGCGATAACCGGGTCCTTGCGCAGTGCAAGCCCGACGAGGGCGCGCAGGGTCATTTCGGGCGCACCGTAGAAGGAACCGCGTTCGAGGTAATGCTCGTAGTTGGCCGAGGTCATGCCGTCGGATTTCTTCGTGTAGAGTTGCCCCTGAGCCTTGACGGCCCGCTCCCCTGCGATGGCATCGCGGATCAGTTGATACTCGTAGGCCCGCTCGTCATATCGGACGTTCTTGATGATGGCGCTCATTCAGTCTCTCCAAGAGTTAGGGCGCGACAGGCGGGCCGGGTCGGGCAACCGACCCACCTGCCGCTTTGCCGCGCGATCTGCTCGGATTGCTGCCGTCTCGCAGTCAGCGGTTGGAGCGTCTTCGGCGCGGTATTTCATCACGCAGTGGCGTCGATGTTGGTGAAGGCGATCCGGGCGGCGTCCTGCCAAGGGATCGGGAACTTGCCCTGCCGCGTGATGATCGAGACCGCGACTTCCGTCTTGGTCGCGACCATTTCGTCCTGCGACACGGCAATGTCTTCGGAGGTGAGCAGTTCACGCAGGATGCGCTTGAAGGCGGCGGCATCGTGCGGGATTGGGAAGACGAGGATGGGGGTGGTGTCGGACGGGAAGCGATATTGGCGCAGTTCGCCGTCGGCCAGGGTGATTTTCCGCATGGGTGTTGCCCGATCAGTAAGAGGTGGGCAACTGGCCTATCCTTTAGACCGCACCAGTTGCCCGTGTGAAAGGAGCGGTCGATGCGACATTAGAACATTTACAGAACATCCCAAACCGGGAAAGCAGGTAGTATGATCGGCTTCTCGACAAAAAGCAGGTGAAGTAGCGACCCCTCCTGACACCCATGTCCGCACCTAACGTATGCTAGTTCGTCCGACTTCCCGGATGCTAGGTGAATGATCCTTCTTTACCGGACAACTCGGACCGGAGGATGCGGACGCTTACGACTGGTTCCAGCGGACAGTGGCGTCCGGTGGCAAAGCGTTGAAATGCAGTCGTATCAGTGCGATATAGCTCAGCAGAGAAAGGAACTTCGACATGACTTCAGACAACAAAGATACTGATCAAAACAAGGTGGTGCAACTCCGCCCTCCCAAGGCCAAAGCAGGGCTGTCTTCTGAACGGAAATGGGGAAAAAAGGTAATTGACCTTGGCTTCTGCATCGTCCCATCGCTCCTCTTGCGGGCACAGCAGAGGCTTGGGCTGAACCCGACGCAATTGGCTGTCTTGCTGCAACTTTGCGACTTTTGGTGGGAAGAAGCGCGGAAACCTCATCCTGGCGTCAAGACACTTGCACAACGGCTCAGCCTAAGTGAGCGGCAGGTCCGCCGCTATATCGCCGATCTGGAAAAAGCGGGCTTGGTTCAGCGCATCGAGCGTCATGCCGGACATGGCGGCAAGCAAACAAACATCTACGACCTGTCCGGCTTGGTGAAGCGACTGAAGGAGCTGGAACCTGAGTTTCGCGAAGTTGAAGACGATGCAAAGGCAGAGCGTAAGGCAGTTACCAAGCGTGGCTACAGGCGAACGAAGAAGACGGCTGTCAGCAAGAACGAGGTTTGAGAACCCCATAAAAAGCTGAGCCCCGGGCGCATACCTAGGGCAGAGGCGGGTCCGGGGCGAACGAGAGTGATATGATGGATATGGACGCCAGTGTCAAGGGGTATGCCTATGGTGAGGACGCCCTGAACGAACTTGAAGCAACACTTTCTGCCGACCGCTTTGCCACTTACCTTGCGGCAGCGGGGGGCGACCGTGAGGCGGCTGCGCGTCTGTATACATGGAACACAGCCGTCAGTGCAGCCTTCTACGGCCCACTACAGGCACTGGAGGTTGCGGTCCGCAATTCGATGCATGGGCGCTTGGCGAATGCCTATGGCCCTCATTGGTACGACAACCCCGCAAGCGGACTAGACAACGGTGCCAACAAAAAAATCTTGCAAGCGAAGGGGGAACTCCAGAGGAGTAACTATCCAGTCGATCCGCCGCATGTCATCGCAGGACTATCTCTTGGGTTCTGGGTCTCACTTCTAGGCCGTGGCGGATACATGGATGCAAACCGAACCCGACGGGCGAACTATGAAATGACGCTTTGGCGACCCGCTCTTCGAGGCGCCTTTCCGCACGCGAGTTCTTTGAATCGAACGGGCGCGCACACACCACTCGACTACTTGCGAACGTTCCGCAATCGCATTGCCCATCACGAACCGATTTTCCAGCGGCATCTACAGCAGGACTACCAAAACATCCTCGATGTGATGACTTGGGTTTGCCCCCACAAGAAGGCATGGATGGAAGCGCATTGCCGTGTGCCCGAGATTCTGGCCATGCCGAAAGATGACCCGAAAGTCCGCTTCTGAGAGGGCGCAAAATCCTGCTCAGATATTTCCAAGGTCGGGTGCGGGGTTCTGTGTCTCCGGGAGGGGGTCCCCTTAGCAGGTACTGCGTGCCCTGCTTTCCATGTTGTAGCGATGTTGTAGAGGGCGACTAACCGCTTGATGGCGCAGTCAGTTTGGGCGCGGCGATTGATGAAACATCAATTGGTTGGGTGGAAGTATGTCAGCAATGCTAACATATTAGGAAGAGACCTGCCCGTGATCGGGAGGCAGTCTGCGCAACGGTACCACGCGGGATCATGCTGGGCGCCGTGCCACGCGGTGTCGAGATGTTGCGCACTTCTCTACTGAAGTACTGTATAAGAGAACTGCGCAACATCTCCGCTCATACCGCTTCCCACCGCATCGCGCCCAAGTCGGCCATGCACTGCGCGGCATCCGCGCCCACGGCAACGGCGCACTTGAACGGCTGAGTCTGCCCTTCCTTCATCCAATACTTGTGCGTCGCCTCGACATGGCTGAGCGCGCGCCGCGTTGCCGCGCCACCAGCGCCGAACACACGATCCACCTCCTTTGGTGACAGCAACGTGACATCGCCCATGCGCCGCATCACCTCGGCACCCGTGGCACACTCGTTCACCTCAATGTCGAGGCGCATGGAGTGCATGATGAACACCCGGCCCATCTTCTCACGGCGCACAGACCGCATCCGCCCATCGTAATACTTTGCGCTTCCCGCTTTTGGCGTTGCGCCAGAGTAAGATTTCAGTGTCAAATCCCCCAAGGTCTTCCACTCTACATCCGCGCCGTCGAAGCCGAGGAGTTGGTTGCGGTAGTGGTTGTATTGGGTTTTGCGGGCGGTAAGCTCAGCGGTAAGCTCAGCGGTAAGCTCAGCGGTAAGCTCAGCGGTAAGCTCAGCGGTAAGCTCAGCGGTAAGGGCAGTGAAAGCGTCCAATATCCGCACAATCTCGGCCTGAATCGCCAAAGATTTCTGCGTGTTCTCTGGGCAGGGGATGGGGATGAGGATTTTCGCGACTTGGTGGCTCATTAGTTTGGGGTTGCCCATGCCTGAAACAACATGCTTGGGAGCTTCCCTGATAAGCCAGTAATAGAGAAACTTGAGGTTTAGCGGCTCTGCGCAGTTACTTTTGATGACGCCGCAAACGTTTGTAATCGAGAACCTACCTGTTCGGTGAAACACTGTGCCAGCATTTGCACCGTCAGTCGTCCAACTCACATACTCTCCATCGAAGTCGAAGGTCCCGATTTTTCCAATCATGCCTTCTCTTGCCGTTTGTGAACTGTAAACCGGGTAATCACCTGCATTTTTAACGAGATATTCCTTCGACATAACTCTTCCACGGCGCAGAATGGCGATTTCCCCCAACGGCACCCATTCCACCGCCGCCCCATCCAAAAGGCGCTCCATATAGCCCAAGCCGCTCACGCCTCGATCTCCGCCACGATCGCGTCGATCTGCGCGCGCAGGTCGGTGATCCGTTCGACCGTCGTCGCGATATCGGCGTTGAGGGTGACAATATTCGTCACCTCGCGGGTGTCCTTCGGCTCCACATAGGCGCTGACTGACAGGTTGTAGTCATTGTCCATGACTCTTTGCTGCGTGATGTTCTGCGCCACATGGGGCACCGGGTCTTTGCTGGCAAACAGGCGCAGCACCTCGGCGATATGGCCGTCCTCCATCAGGTTGGTGTTGGTGCTTTTGCGGAAGAAGGCCTCTCCGCTGGCATCAATGAACTGCACATCGGTGTTTTGCTTGTTCTTGGCCAGCACAAGGATCGTCACTGCGATGGTGGTTCCGAAAAACAGGTTCGGGGCCAGCGCGATGACGGTTTCGACATAGTTGTTGTCGACCAGATATTGGCGGATCTTTTTCTCCGCCCCGCCGCGATAGAAGATGCCAGGGAAGCAGACAATCGCAGCGCGACCACGACCCGACAGGTAATGCAGTGCGTGCAACACAAAGGCAAAATCGGCCTTGGATTTCGGGGCAAGCACACCTGCGGGCGCAAAGCGTTCGTCATTGATCAGGGTCGGGTCGTCCGAACCCTTCCATTTCACGGAATAGGGTGGGTTCGAGACGATGGCATCAAAGGGCTCGGCATTCAAAAAATGCGGATCTTCGAGGGTGTTGCCATGCTGGATGTCGAACTTGTCGTAGTTAACATTGTGTAAGAACATGTTCATGCGGGCGAGGTTGTAGGTGGTGTAGTTGATTTCCTGCCCGAAGAAGCCGCCTTCGATGATGTGGGCGTCGAAGTGTTTCTTGGCCTGCAACAGCAGTGAACCAGAGCCACAAGCGGGGTCGTAAATCTTATTAACGCGAGTTTGGCCGTGCATGGCGAGTTGCGCGATCAGCTTGGACACGTGTTGCGGGGTAAAGAATTCGCCGCCTGACTTGCCGGCGTTGGCGGCGTAGTTGGAGATCAGGAATTCGTAGGCATCGCCGAAGGGGTCAGCCTCCACGGCGTTGCGGTAGAGTCGTCCGTCCACTTGATAAAACGAGCGTCCTGCCCGAAACACCACAGACACCGACGTTGCGTACCATTCAACGGTAGATGAACTGAAGTCGGATCTCCTAGAAGACATCGACCGCCATCTGCAACCGGGGGATACCATCTTGCTAAACGCGTCCAACTCGATCGGCTTTGGTAAAATCCTGGATCATTTGTCCGGCCCGACTGCCGTGTGAACGTCAGAGCACCCTCTTTTGCCTCAGACGAATACGAGAGACCCGATCTGTTTCCCCTCAAGCCGCATCCGGCGCAAAGCCCGATAGGTCGCCAGATTTTCTTCGATCTCTTGCGGAGTCAGATCAAGTTTCAGCGTCGCCCGCGCATCGTTTTCGCGCCCATCCAGCCCGTAGACCAAGGCAAGGTTGCCCCGCACATAGGGGGCAGCGGCCGGGTCTTTGACCAACTCTTGCAGGATCGCGGTCCCCCGCACGATATCGCCGGAAATCGCCAGCGACAGCGCATAATTGCTGCGCAAAATGAAATTCGTGGGATAGAGTTGCAAGCCATCTTCATAGACGCCCTGTGCCTGTTTGTGCCTCGACAGCGTGTCGAGTGCCACGCCTTTTCCGGTCAGGGCCGCCACATTGGTGCGATCCACCCGCAGCGCCTTGTCATAGGTGTCAACCGCCCGCTCGGATTGTTGCATCGCCAGATAGACACGCGCCAAAGTGGTCAGCACTTCTGCATTCCCGGGGGCAAGTTCGTGCCCGCGCAAAAGCACGGCCTCTGCACGGCTGTTTTGCCCCATACGCGCATAGCTGTTGCCCGCCCCCAAAAGAGCAGGCACTGACATCGGATCGACCGCCAGAACCTTCTCAAACAGCCGCGCAGCCGTTTCATTGTCGCCCGCCTCAGAGGTCGCCTGTGCCAAACGCAGGGTTTCCGAACCGCCTCCACTTGCCCCCTGTGTCGCCGTCTCAGTGCCAAGCGTACAGGCCGAGAGGCTCAGAGCCACAAGAATAGGTGCAAACAGGTGTTTCATGTGTGTGATAAGGCGCAAGAGGCTACTCCGGTCGACGAGGGATCATGAGAAGAGTGAGGCGAAAACATCCCCACGGCAGCGGTTTTGTATGAGGGACGCAAGAACATTCATCGGACCAGCATGACCTTACCGCAGGACACGCCTTCAAGCGTCAGGTCCGCTTCTCCAATACCAATGCCGAGCAGGTTGAAAAGGGCGTCGAGCACAGCGTCGATGGGGGTTAAAAGCGCAGTCAGCAACATGTTCGGCAAGGTGGTCAGGATCAGGTTCACCAATGCGACCACCGGCGCCAAAAGCAGCTCAAGAAGCCCCCCCAAAAGAGACTGGCTGTCATTGCTGACGCTGATCTCGAGATTGTCCGGGTCCAGCAAACTGGCCACGGTTGAACTGAGCACCCCCTCCACCCCGTAGGTCTGTGTCTCGCCGATCTGAGACACGAGAAATTCCGTTTCCGGCTGTTCGGAGATCCCCGTCGCGACATGGGATTTGATGTTCAGGGAGAACAAGTCGATGGTGATCAACAACAGGCTAAGCTCCAGATCAAGAAACTTCGCGGGTTCCAGCAAAGCGGCGTCCAGCGGCGTTGTCGTATCCTCAAAGGTCGGCGCGTCGAATTCGCCCAAGAACAATTCGAGCACATGGTTGCCCGTCGTTCCGGTCATCGGGGCAAAACCCGTGTCGAACCGCGCCACAACGTCGTCCGCATCCCCGGCGTCGCAATTGAGATCCGCCAGCGTGGCCGTGGCGCTCGCAATCTCGGCGTAGAGCGGCAGACGCAAAGACAGCACGGAGACCCCCTCCCCGATTCCTTCGAGAAGGCTCGGAGACAAATCGAGCAACAACTTGAGACGCACCTGAGCCGTATGCACTGTGGCGCCGCGATCTCCCAGCGTGATCCAGCCAGACCCCGCCTTCCGCGCCCCGACGATCAACCCCAAATCGGTGTCCAGGACACCAGGAATATCGAGATTCAGACTGGCTTCGATATAGTGATCCTGATTGAGGATCTCGACACTCGTCATCAGGATATCGAGAGCGGAAACAGAAACTTCCCCGAGCACATCTTCAAGCTGCAAGGCAACATTGTCGCCGTCGATCGCAATCAATTGCGACGCATTGAGAGTGCTGGACACCACACCATTGAGAATGGCGGTCAACACATCCGTCGAGCCCGAGACCAGCCCGGTATCGAGCAGCGCCCCCGCCACATCGAGCAGGTCAATATCGGAGGTCAAAATGTCTTCGTAGCTCGCTGCGGTCAAATCTATCCGATTGGCCAAAGCATCGGTGAAGGTCAAAAGGTCGATATTCGTATTGGCCAGAGCCTCGTAATCCAGAGCGGTGAGCGACAAGGAGGTGCCCAGAAGCTCCTCAAGCAGCGCATTCAGCAGCCCTTCGTCCAGCGACAACAAGCGCGAGCCAAGGCTGAAAGACGCGAAATCAAACCGGGCGGCGGTTGCGGATGCGCTCAACGGCGTGCTGTTCGATCCAAGAAACAGAGAGGAGAAATAGAGCGGCGCGTCATCCGTGAGGACGACCTCCGCCGCATTGGTCCCGGTGTCGGTCAGATCCCCCACAGTGAACCGCGCCTCGGGCGAGACAGCCGCGTCATAGAGGTATCGACCATAGGACAGCGTTTCCAGATCGGCGACAGCCAAGGCATTGCCCGCTACCGTGTCCTGAGCGTTCTGAGCCGGGCTGTCGTCAAGATTCAAAACCGCACTCACCGCCGCCATATCAGCACGCGTTTGCAGGGTCTTTTGCTCGAAATAGAGCGAGCCCAGGTCGACCCCCAAGGCCAGAAACCCGATCGCAACGGTCATAAAGAGCGCGACCACAATCGCAACTGCCCCACGTTCATCGCGGTGAAATCTCTGGACATGGCGCTTAATAGGCAAGGTAACTGCTCCGGGTGATGTCAGCGATCCCGATGCCAAGGAACCTGTCCGCAATATCGACCGCCGTTCCGCTCAGATCGTAGGTCAACGTGATCTGTAGCGCCGTGACGGTCAGACCGCTCTCTGTGACCGTTTCGCTTGGCGTCACGGTACGGGAAATCTTGGTGGCGTCGAGAAAGGCAAAGCGCTCTCCGGGGCTGTTCAGAAAACTGTTCGCACGCGCCTCACGGTCGGCCATGAAGGGCTCGCTCACCGAATAGCGCAGGGCTTCTGCCGCGAATTGCTGTAGGCTGTTGGCAATGGCAAAATACTGGCCGAAGGCAATGATGCCGAAGAGGATGCTCAAAAGCACTGGCAAAACGAGCGCGAACTCGACCGCCGTCGCCCCCTCGTCCTCCTGCAAGTGACGCCGAAACAGATTCATCCCCCCGCTCCTCCCTGCATAATGTTGTCAAGAATGCTCAGCACGGCCGGGCCGATCAGCACCACGAAAAGCGCTGGCATGATGAAAACAATCAGCGGGATCGTCATAAGGGCGGGCAGACGTCCGGCCTTTTCCTCGATCTGCAACAGACGCGCCGACCGCGTGTCCTGCATCAGGTTGCGCAGCGCGCCGCGAAACGGCGTGCCATAGCGCTCCGCCTGCACAAGGGCATTGGCAAACACCGAGATTTCCGGCAATGGCAGACGCTCTTCGAAATTGCGCCACGCCTCTGCGCGCTGCGGCAAAACCGTGAGTTCGAGCACGAGCTGTTGCAGTTCCAAAGACAGATCGGGACAGCTCACCTGCAGTTCCCGCGCGACCCGCCGCAGCGCCGGCAGCGGACCAAGGCCAGCTTCGCTGACGATCACCAAAAGCTCCAGCATATCGGGAAACGCCCGGCGCACGCGTTCAAGCCGCTTGCGCCGGCGCATTGCCAAAAAAGCATCCGGCGCACGGGAAAAGAAAAGCGCGCAGCCACTTACACCAATAATGACGGAGAGCGGATTGAGCCCGCCGTCCGCATTGAACATCAACCAGAACAACGCCAAAAACACCCCGGCAATCGGCA
This sequence comes from Celeribacter ethanolicus, assembly GCF_002407265.1. Classification (NCBI taxonomy): domain Bacteria; kingdom Pseudomonadati; phylum Pseudomonadota; class Alphaproteobacteria; order Rhodobacterales; family Roseobacteraceae; genus Celeribacter; species Celeribacter ethanolicus. Next base: position 612,175 of record NZ_CP022196.1, on the reverse strand, counting down.
GAACCAGTTTCAGAAAGGCATAGACCAGGTGGGCATCCCGGCTGCGAATGCCCGCGGCTTTCAACAGCGCATCCGAAGCCTCCGCCTCACTGCCCTTCACGACCGAGACCCGCTCAAATGTCGCCACCGCCATACGTGTCAAATGGTCCTGAAGACGCTTGTGCATCGGGTTGGCCACAGGAGGCGCAAAGGCAATTGACGATGCCCCTTGCGCGTTTCGGGCGATCGTGCGCTGCAATCGCGCGCGCCTGGCCCTTGCGTCCCATAGCCCCCAAAACAGGACCTGCAGCAGGCCCAGTGCTGCGAATACAAGCAGGAGGAGAAAAAAACGTTCCATCTCAGACATCTATCCGCGACAGCTTGTACATACTGGCAATGCCGAGGCTCAGGCTGAGCAGCCCCAGAATGCCGAGAATGCGGCCTCTCGGGTCCTCAATGAGCGGCGACAGATAGTTCGGATTCATAAAGAAAATGACGCCACCGACAGCAAACGGCAGCCCGGACAGGATCACGGCGCTCACGCGCGTCTCGGCCGAAAGCGCCGCCGCCTTTTTGCGCAACTTGCGCCGGTCTCGCAGGAGCATGGCAAGGTTTTCAAGCGTCTCAATCAGGTTGCCGCCGGTTTCGGCCTGCAATCCTGTGGCCACGGCGATAAAACGCGCTTCCGGGGAAGTGATCCGATCCGCCATCCCCGACAAAGCCTCATCCAGCGCCATCCCCATACGATATTCCTCACGACATCTGAGAAACTCTTCCTGCGCGATCCCCTTGGAGTGATTGGCCACCAGACCGAGCGCCTCCCCGAGAGGTTGTCCGGCCCGCAGCCCGCGCGCGAAGACATCGAGACAATCCGGCAAGGCTTCGGTGAACTGCCGCACCCGCCGCAGGCGCAGAATGTCGAGCACAACATTGAGGAGCATCCAGCCCGCTCCGATCGCTATCAGCGCCGACCACATCACAGGTACAGCCGCGAAGACCATCAGGCCGAGAAAGCTGAGGACAGACAAAAACAAGACCAAAAGGAGCCCGGCGGGCGCAGAAAGAGACAATCCAGCGGCACGAAGTCGCTGTTCCAGGACGCCAATCACACCACTCTTTTCACGCTTGAGCACCGCAGAAGCCGCCTCGGACGCGCTTTCCGCCAGCCGTTGCCGCACCTGTGCGGAGGTGGCGCCGGGATGCGCCGCCGCAGCCCGCATCAAGCGGCCCCTCCGGCCCCGGTTGGTCCGGTCATACATCATCAGAGCAAAGGTACTCACAGCGACGCAGGCGACGAAGATGAGCAGAAACAAAAGCGCGGACATCAGCATCAGCCTGGCTCCATGGTCTGACGCAACGTCTTGTCCAGCCCCTGCTCCACCGCCAGATCCAAGAAACCGGGCATCAGACCTGAGGAGACAAAATCGCCCTGCACGGCCTCGCCCTCATAGGGGCGCGGGACGAAACGGAACAGTTCCTGAAGGCTGACGACACTGCCTTCGACACCTACGATCTCTGAGATGGAGGAAATCCGCCGACCACCATCACGCATGCGCGAAATCTGCACGATAACGTGGATCGCGTCGCCCAACTGCTGACGCACGAATTCCGTCGGAAGGACAACGCCGGACATGGCTATCATGTTCTCCATCCGGGTCAGCGCTTCGCGCGGCGTATTCGCGTGCAGCGTGCTCATCGAACCATCATGTCCGGTGTTCATCGCTTGCAAAAGGTCGAATGCCTCATCGCCACGCACCTCACCGATGATGATCCGGTCCGGTCGCATCCTCAGTGCATTGCGAAACAGGGCCCGCATGGGAACCGCCCCCTGCCCCTCGATGTTCGCGGGCCGGGTTTCAAGCCGGACGACATGCGGCTGTTGCAGACGCAATTCGGCGGCATCCTCAAGCGTCACGATCCGCTCCCTGGCCGGGATTTCGCGCGAAATCGCGTTCAAAAGCGTGGTCTTCCCGGACCCCGTGCCACCGGAAATCAGAAGATTGAGCCGCAACTGTGCACAAAGACGCAGGAATTGCATCATCTGTCGGCTTAGACTGCCTCGTTCCACCAGATCCTGAAGCGTCAGATCGTCTTTCGGAAACTTCCGAATGGTCATGGTCGGCCCGTCCACCGCCAGAGGGGGGATGGTCACATTGATCCGGCTGCCATCCGGCAGGCGCGCATCGACAAGCGGCGTCGTCTCATCCACCCGACGCCCAACGGCGCCGACAATCCGCGAGGCGATGTTCACCACATGGTCGTCATCGCGAAAACAAATATCCGCCAGCTCCAACTGTCCGCGGCGCTCGACATAAATCTGCCGGGGCCCATTCACCATGATCTCGGAGACGCTGTCATCCGCAAGCAGACGCTCAAGCGGCCCCAGCGCCAACATGTCGTCCACGACGTAATCGACCAGCTCCGCCGTCTCGACGCCGTTCAGATCGAGTTTCTGCCCACGACTGACGCTCAGAACGGCATCCCGGATCGCACTGCGCTGCGCGTCCAAAGACAAATGCCCCAAGGCACGCAAATCCAAAAGCCCGATCACCTCGGGCGCAATCTGCCCGCCAAGCTGCATCACCCGCTTGGTAAACTCGGGCTGATACTGCGCCCTCCCCGGCGATACAGGCACGACCGGCGGCGGGGTGGGTACGATTCTATTCACATCTGCGACCAGATCCTGCATCAACGCCCGCTGCACATTGCGCGGCACGGTTTCACCACTGTGCGCCTGATACCAATCAATCGCAGAACTCACCAAATAAGGCCCGCCCTGCGCGCCTTCCGCCATCAGAAGGCGAACACGCTCTGCGATCTGAACATGTGCGGTCGACAATTCAGTAGCTGGTCGCGGGTCGGACATGGTCATCGCGACCTCTTTTTCCACCAAGACCGACGGTCGTTTACGTCGGATGTCTCGTGTTCCGATGCCGCCAATATCGTCTGGGCCAGATCGGCGACTTTTCGGGCGTAAGCGCTCCTCGGAAACTCGGATTGTAGCGGCGCGCCCTTGACCGAGGCGCGCGCAATTTCGGCAGAGCTCAAAGGCAGTTCGCAAGTCACCGGCTGCCCCAGGGCCTCAGCGATCTCTTTTCGGCTCAACCCGGCATCTCGGCGGCTTTGGGATACGACGTTCCAGATCCGCGTGGCCCCGCTTTGGCTGCTCACGCGCTCGATCAACCGTCCCGCAGTGCGCAACGCACCGAAACCGGGCGCCAGAACCAAAACCACATCGTCCAATTCCCGTAACAAACCGACATCCTGCAGCAAAAGTCGGCGCGGCAAATCCATGACGGTCAGCGGAAATTCCTCTTTCAGCGTTTGCACAAGTCCCGCAAGCCCCTGTTCGTACCCCGCAAGAAGTGACGCATCATGAAGCTCTCCGGCATAGACCGACAAACCGGGCAAAACCTCCGCCATACTGGATTGAAGATAGGTGCTGTCGACGCGCTCCGGTCTTTCCAAGGTTTCGAAAACGCCCTGCGTCGCTTCGATGTCGAAATCGACAGCCAGAGACCCAAAGGCAAAATCCGCATCGAGCAGACCGACCTTTGCCCCCTGACCCGCGTTTGAGATTTCCGCCCTATGGGGCGCATTATGTGCCAGAAACGCAACGGACAAATTGGCGGCCAAGAGGCTTGCACCGACACCGCCCGACGCCCCGCAAACCGCAACGACACGGCCCTTAGCCTGGATGCCATGAACCGGGAGCGCGCCCTTCGGCGCTGCAAAGACATCCGGCAGCACAAAATCCGACTCCAAAGGCAGTGCAAGATAGTCCCGCGCCCCGGCCGCCAGAAAATGGCGATATGCCGCAACACTGTTTTCGCGCCCGAGCAGCACGAGCTCCCCACCTTCGGCGACAATCTCACGGACGGCCTCGAGATGGTCACCCATCTCTCCCTGTCCCAGTTCCACGATCATGAGTTTGCGAAACGGGGCAAGACCGGCGAGCCGGGCGACGGTCTCAAGCGTGCCGGTTTGAAGTGTGGCGGCGTCGCTTTCTCCAAGCCGCTGCAACAGCAAGGTGATCGCATCGCGCCCCTCCTCGGAGGCAACAAACGCATCAATTGCATGCCGGGTAACAGCTCGGGAAGGCATAGGCTGGTTCATTGCGCCGTCTCCGCCGGACTGTCACGATAGGCCCGCGCCGCCGTCGCCTCGGCGGCCAGAACATCGCCCGGTTCATGGATCATCACCGCGAGATTGGTCGCACTGGCACAGCCCAGATCCGCGATGAGCTCTCCCGGCGCACAGGAGACCGCAAGCCCTTGGGCGCGCACAGCACGCAGAATTCCGACCTGTCGCCTCGGCGTCGGTCGGGCCCCAAAGGTCTCGTCCATCAGAATTTCAACTTTGGCAGGGCTGCGCGACAAAAGCGACCGCATCGCCTGCTCGCGCGCCGCATCCACCGTCGGCTGGCCGCTTCCCGGAAGGGTCGCAATCACCAAGTCGCTGTCCGTCAAAGAAAGACTGTTCAAAAAGCGCTGGACACTTTGTCTTTCAGAGGCGGAGAGATCGCCACCACCGCTGGCAAAGCGAAACTGGTGCTGAACCTCGACATAGGGCGCCGAAAGACGTTGCATCGCACCGCGATCCACAACCAGCGTTGCACAGGCGCTCAACAGGGAGACCCCGACAAGGGCACAGACGGAGGACATTCGGATCGGTCTCATTGCAAAAGGAACCCTGCGTTGCCGTTGATGTTCTTGACAGACACAGGACCGTCTTTGCTGATCGGCTCACCGGAAGAGAGCGCGCCGAGGAAATTGCGGTCGAGACTGTTTGCCGGGCTGAATTTGTCGAGCGGCGTCTTGAACTGACCGGGTGCGGCCGGTTCGACAATGTAGGGCGTCACGATGATCACCAGCTCGCTTTCGCCCTTCTGAAAGCTCGTCGACCGGAACAAGGCGCCCAACAGCGGAATATCCCCGAGGCCCGGCACCTGTTCGACATCCTGCTGCGTCGACGCGCTGAACAGGCCAGCGATGGCAAAGCTCTGACCGCTGCCAACCTCGATCGTCGTGCTGGCACTGCGTTCGCGGATCAACGGCACATTCTGTGTGTTGGTCTGGCTTCCGTTCGAAAAATCAAGCTCGCGGATTTGCGTGCGCACGTTCAGCTTGATCTGATCCGCGCGCAAGACCTCCGGCAGGAATTCCAACTCCACGCCGAAGGGCTCGAACACAACCGTGGCCGTGTCATCGTCCTTGGTGGTCTGATAGGGAAACCTCCCCCCCGCGAGAAAACTCGCCTTGTCGCCGGAGCGCGCGGTGAGATTGGGTTCCGACAGGATTGTGACCAAACCTTCGCCTTTCAGCGCCTCAAGCGTCACCCCGATATTTGTGCCGCCATTGCGAATATTGCCAGCCAGCGCATAGCCGCCCTCGACGCCGGATCCGCCGGAAAAGCCCTGACCGGACAACACCGTCCAGCTCACCCCCAGATCCTCCGTCACCGTTCGGGACACTTCCGCGATCTTGACCTGAAGGTTGATCTGCGCCGGGGTGTTCAATGACAGGGAATTGACCACCGTCGCATCGGCCCCCGCCAGTTGCCGCACAACCGCTTCGACCTTTTCCGCCTCTCCGATGGTATCGACGCTGCCGCTCAACACGATCGCCCCACCGATCTCGGTCACGGAAAAGCTGCCCCCCGGCTGCGCAGCACGGGCGGCACGGGTCATGGCCTCCATGTTGAAGGACACGTTGACTGCGCTGCTGAGCGTCACTTCCTCCGTGTCATCAATCACGAAAAGCGTCGTTTCCCCGATGGACTTTCCATAGATGTAAAGCAGTTTCGGAGATTTGATCTCGATATCGGCCACGTCGGGATTGGCCAGAAAAACCGTCTCCGCAGGGCTTTCGAGTTTGATCAACTTGCCTTGCCCCGCAAACAGATCAATCGCCCGATTGCGCGTTTCCACAAGGGTTTGCGCTTGCGCGGGGGCAAAGGTCAGCGACAGCAAAAGCGCGCTCAGGGCGAACCGCAATATCGGAGGCTTGCGGAGGATGAGATTGAGACGTTTTTGAAACATCATGATCACTCTGCTGAACTGGAAGGAACGGAGACGACCGCCGCGGGTACGCCCCCCGGGAGCTGCTCTTCTGAGAGCAACACATCCACCCGGTTTTGCGCACCGCGCACGATGGACACGCTGCGACTGGTCACCGTCGGCAGAGGCTTGGTCGTTTGGCCGGAAATCTGGCTGGAGAAAATCGGGGCATCCTCGGCGATCACCGGCCCCTCACCTGCATCATCTTCGCTCAGAACCAACATGATGTCGCCCATCTGATCCGCCAGAGCCAGAACCTTGGCTCCCTCCGGCGTCAATTCGAAGGTCACGATCTTCGGCGGCGTTTTCGGCTCCGCCTGCGCGTCTTCCGCCGGAGGCTGCGTGGTCTGATCCGTCGCGATGATCCGCACATTACGCAACACCGTGCGGATCGCCAGGACGTCCTCCGCCATCTCGTAGGACAACAGGATATCGACACGATCGCCAAGTTCGAGCAGCCCGGCCACCGCCGTTTCTGCCTTGACCGGCAGGGCGATAGCCCGCATCCCCTCCGACAGATTCAGCCGGGTCGGCGACGAAAGCGTCTCCGGCAGGTCCAGCCTGACGTCCGGCCCCGTCAAATCGGCGTCGACAAAAGGGGTGCCTCCCGGAATGGTCCGCAAAGCGATCATTCCCGTCAACACGGCCCGATGCGCCGACGTATCCGCGAGAAACCCGTCATGAACGGTGTCTTGCGTCATGTCGGCATAGTGGAAATCGTCGGGCGAGACGCGGTCTCCGGCCTGAACGGTGCGCGACGCGACAAGAATACGCGTCGTCTCTGCCGTTCCGGAGGCGACCTGGAGCACGGGCTGTGCAGTGGGTTGGGTGTTCGGACGAAACCCTCCCCACACCACAACGCCGGCCACCACAGCCGACGTGGCCAGAACCAGGGTCGCGCGCCTGGGAAAACCAGACATTACAATCACAACTGAGTTATCCGCAGTTGGTTGCGTTGGGTGTTTCCAAGCAGGTGTTCACGTCCGTAAACGTGCCATTAAGAGTGCCCCCGAGGTTGCTCACGGCGAGAACAATCACTGCCGCAATCAAAGCGGCGAAGAGACCATACTCAATGGCTGTTGCGCCGTCTTCTTCTCGCGCGAACCGCCGCATGAGGCTCTTGGAGTTCTGGATGAATTTCATAGAGTGTCCCCCTAAAGGTTATATTTTTGTCAATCCAAGACTTTTGGATGATCTAAGATCAAAACGTATTGCCTAAATGAAAATACGTTTATGAGACATGTCTTTTAGAAAATAAAATGCGCGAACAAACAACACAAAAAAGAATTTAACCTATATTTTACGTATAGTTAGCGGCAAAATAGATAACCAATTAGTATGTTTAAATATATGCTTTAGTATTGTTTCAAATTCTTAAGTTTGGATCAATGCGTGTATTTGCAATGCAAATTTGCACATCATCTCTATAGTTCGCACAATAGGGCACAGGTCTCTTTCCTTAAGCATAGATGATTCCCACCAAATTGGACGCATACTTTCGAGATCACCGATATTCAGACCACAAATCGGCGCTGCTCTGAGCCCTGCGCCGTATGAGTTTCTGAGCGCTGCCGCATACTGCTGCTCTCTGGCCCCGGCGCCGCCGCAAGATGTCGAGCACCTCCTCTAGACTGCTAACCACAGGCAGTTTGCAGAGTTCCCGGCATCACGATCAGCAAGAAAACCCCGGCATATCTGACCTAAGTCAGATGCGAAAAGATGCAGACGTGACGACAGCGCTACAATGGCTCTTCATCCCGCATTTGGCTGATATACGGAACATTTGCGACCACACAAAAGGGCGTGCAGCGACAAAAGAAGAAATTGAAGATTGGGGTGCCGGAACGGAAAAGTGCTCAAGACGATTTTTTGAACACGGCCACGTTGTCCAGCTCCCTGACGAAGTTAGAAAATCCTCGCCAAGACCTCGGGATCAAACTTCCTCTCACGGCCTTGCTGGACGAGGTGGGAAGACCCGCTTCGCATGCCCGGAAACGGAATTATCGTTTCGGTGCGCGGCGGCGGACACGGCCCGGGCGCCCAGCCAGTGACAATGTCGCATCCTGCCTCGACGTTCGCGCGATCACCTTGCCCTTGGACACCACGGCCAACCGTGCAGGCCGCAGGCGCAGCGCGTCGACGGGATTGCTCGCATCCAGCACCACCAATGAGGCCATCGCCCCCTTGCGCAGCCCATAGTCCTCAACCCCGATGATCGCGGCATTGGTCTCGGTCACCATCGTGAAACACCGCGCCATTTCGTCCGGGTGGGTCATCTGCGCCACATGCATCCCCATGAAAGCCACATCGAGCATGTCCGCCGTGCCCAGAGAATACCACGGATCGAGCACGCAATCCTGCCCCCAGCCCACGGCGATCCCCGCCGCCTGCATCTCCCGTACACGGGTCAGGCCACGGCGTTTCGGGAATGTGTCATGACGGCCTTGCAGCACGATGTTGATCAGCGGGTTGGGAATGGCGGCGATCTCGGCCTCGGCCATCAGCGGGATCAGTTTCGAAACGTAATAATTGTCCATCGAATGCATCGAGGTCAGGTGCGAGCCGACCACCCGGCCCTGCAACCCCAGACGCGTCGTCTCATGCGCCAGCGTCTCAACGTGGCGGCTCATCGGATCGTCGGTCTCGTCGCAATGCAGATCGACCGGCAACCCGCGCTCCGCAGCGATCTCGCACAGATCGCGCACGCTGTCGGCACCGGCCTGCATGGTGCGTTCGAAATGCGGGATACCGCCGACGACATCGACACCCATGTCGAGCGCACGGAGCAGGTTCTCGCGCCCGTTCGGGGCACGGTAGAGGCCATCCTGCGGAAAGGCCACGAGTTGCAGGTCGATGTAGCCTTTGACCTTCTCCCTGACCTCCAGCATCGCGGTGACGGTGTTGAGATGATCGGGCGTCGTGTCGACATGGCTGCGGATCGCCAGAAGGCCCATGGAGGCGGCCCAGTCGCAATATTGCAGCGCACGTTCGACCATCTCCTCGACCGTCGCGATCTCCCGCAGCTCACCCCAAAGCGAAATCCCCTCCAGGAGCGTGCCGGACGCGTTCAGGCGCGGCAGGCCATAGGACAGCGTCGCGTCGAGGTGGAAATGCGGATCGACAAAAGGCGGCGCGACCAGATCGCCCGTGGCGTCGATCACCTCGCGCGCCCCGGCGTCGATCTTTGGCGCGATCTCGGCGATCTTGTCGCCCTGAATGGCGATGTCCGCGACGGTTCCGTCCGGCAAGGTACCGCCTTTGACGAGCAGGTCGAACATCATCTCTCTCCTTTGTTGAACGGCACCATCAAAGCCGCCGGAACTTCGGCGCGGCGCGACATCAGAACGAGCGCCAGGATCGACAGTACATAGGGCATCATCAGGAAGACCTGATAGGGCACGATGGCGCCCACGCCGGTCTGTTGCAACCGGATTTGCAGCGCGTCGAACGCCGCAAACAGGATCGCGCCCAGCATCGCCTTGCCGGGCTTCCATGCGCCGAAGACCACCAAAGCGATGCAGATCCAGCCGCGCCCGCCGACCATTTCGAAAAAGAAACTGTCAAAGGCGGACATGGTCAGGAACGCACCGCCCACGGCCATCAAGCCGCTGCCGACCACCACCGCGCCCATGCGGATCAGCGTCACCGAGAGGCCTTGGGCGGCCACGGCCGAGGGGCTTTCCCCCGCCGCCCGCACCGCCAGACCCAAGGGCGTGCGGTAGAGAACAAAGGCGGTCAGCGCGACGGTCAGGAAGGCCGCATATGTGAGCGGTGTCTGGTTGAACAGCGCCTGCCCCAAAAGCGGAATATCCGACAGGATCGGGATTTCGACCGGCTGAAAGGCCGTGATCTTCGGCGGCGAGGAGACCTCCGGCAGGGCGACGCGATAGATGAAAAACGTGGTCGAGGTGGCAAACAGCGTGACACCGACGCCGACCACATGCTGCGACAGCCCGAAAGGCACAGAGAGCACTGCATGTAACAGCCCAAACGCCATGCCCACCAAAAGCGCCACGCCCACCCCCGCCCAAAGCGGCAGGCCAGAGAGCACGGCGAACCAGCCCGCAAAGGCGCCCGCGACCATGATGCCCTCGATCCCGAGGTTCAAAACGCCTGCCCGCTCGCAGATCAGCTCCCCCATGGTGGCGAAAATCAGCGGCGAGGCGATGCGGATCGCGGCGGCCCAGAACGACACGGACAGCAGAATGTCGATGATCTCCATCAGTCCCTCCTGATCCGGAATTTGGTGAAGAGGATCGCCAGAACCATCATCAAAAGCGCGGAGGCCAGCATGATATCCGCCAGATAGGTCGGCACGCCGATGGCCCGGCTCATACTGTCGGCGCCGACAAAAATCGCCGCCACAAAGAACGCGGCCGCCACCACGCCCAAGGGGTTCAGAAGCGCCAACATCGCAACGACGATGCCGGTGTAGCCAAACCCCGCGCTGAGATCGAGCGTCAGGGAGCCTTTGAGCCCCGCCACTTCCGAGAAGCCGCCGAGGGCCGCCAATCCGCCCGACAAAAGCGCGGTTTTGAGGATCACTTTCGTCACCGGAATCCCCGCAAACCGCGCTGCTTCGACATTCTGGCCGACCGCGCGCATTTCGAACCCGAGCGTGGTTTTCCGGTCGATCACATAAAGCGCCACTGCACAGATCAGCGCCAAAGCAAAGCCCCAATGCAGCCGCAGCCCCTCGACGATGCGCGGCAGGCGGGCTTCGGGAATGAGCCGCACGGATTTCGGCCAGCCCATGCCCATCGGGTCCTTCAGCGGGCCTTCGAGCAGGTAGGAGACGAAGAGCAGAAAGATGAAGTTGAACAGCAGCGTGGTCACCACCTCATCGACCTTGAACCGGGTTTTCAAAAGCGCCGGGATCAGAAGGATAAAAGCCCCGGCAAGGGCCGAGGTGATGGCGAGGATGGGCAAGAGAAAGACCGAACTCAGCCCGATCGCACCCGCACCAAGCGCCGCCGTCACGACGGCCCCGGCGTAAAACTGCGCCTCCGCCCCGATGTTCCAGAGCTTGGCACGAAAGGCAACGGCGACGGCGAGCCCGGTAAAGATCAGCGGCGTGGCGCGGTTCAGCGTTTCCAGAAGGGCGAATTTAGACCCGAACGCGCCTTTGAAGATCAGACCGAAAACGGCGAAGGGATCGCCGCCTGCGACCAGCGCCAAAACCGCCGCCACCACGAAAGAGGCAAGGATCGCCAGTACGGGCGGCAGAAGCTTGCGCGCCGGGCCCGCGTTGGAAATGGGTTCAAGCCGCATGGCTGCCCTCCCCATCTCCCGCCATCCACTTGCCCAACTCCGCCACCGTCACGCTGCCGCGCGCAAAGGCCGGGCTGAGACGGCCTTCTGAGATGACATGAATGCGGTCCGACAGCGTCATGATCTCTTCGAGGTCTTCGGAGATTAACAGCACGGCGGCCCCGGATTCCCGCGCCGCCGCCAGACGGCCATGGACATAGTTCACAGCACCAATATCGAGCCCTCGAACGGGTTGGTTGGCGAGGATGATCTTCGGCGCCTCTTCCAAAACCCGCCCCAGAATGAGCTTTTGCATATTACCGCCGGACAGGAGGCGAATGCGCGTCTGAGGCCCCGGGCAGCGCACGTCATAGGTCGCGATCAGATGCTCGGTCGCGGCGCGCGCCCTGCCCCAGTTCATCCAACCCTTGCGGGAAAATTTCGTCGCATAGGTCTCAAGGATCGCATTCTCGGTGAGGTCGAAATCGGCAATCGAGCCGGTCGTGTGCCGGTCCTCGGGGATGCGCCCGACACCCGTCTCAAGTGCGGCGCGCGGGGTCCAATGCTCGGGCGTCTGGCCCAGAATGGTGAAGGCCCCGGAGCGCAGCGGATTGAGCCCGGAAATCAGATCGAACAGCGCCGCCTGCCCGTTGCCGGACACGCCCGCAAGCCCGGTGATCTGACCGGCGGGCAGATCGAGCGTCACGCCATTGAGCCCCGTCGCATGCACATCGCGCAGCGACAAAAGCGCAGGTCCCGCAGGCAGGGCGGGAATATCGGGGGCGGTCACTTCGCTGCCAACCATAAGCGCGGCCAATTCTTCGCGACTGGTGTCCGTGACGGCCCGTTCAGCGACCAGAAGGCCATGGCGCAAGACCAGCACCCGATGCGAGATCGCCATGACCTCGTGCAGCTTGTGCGAAATAAAAATGATCGACAGGCCAAGCGCCACCGCCTCGCGCAGCGTCGCAAACAAATCGTCGGTCTCCTGCGGCGTCAGAACGGCGGTGGGTTCGTCGAGGATGAGAATGCGGGACTTGCGATAGAGCGCCTTGAGGATCTCAACACGCTGCCGCTCGCCCACGGTCAGCTTGCCGACCCTGGCATTCGGGTCGACCTTGAGGTGAAATTTCTGCGCCAGCGCGGTGATCCTGGCGCGCACCGCCGCGGGCGACAGGCTGAGTTTACCCAGAGGTTGCGTGCCGAGCACGATGTTTTCCCAGACCGTCAGGTTCCCCGCCAGCGTGAAATGCTGATGCACCATGCCGACGCCCGCCGACAAGGCGGCGCGCGGATTGCCGCGCGGCAGGGTCTCGCCAAACACCTCGACGCTGCCCTCATCGGGCGCGTATTGTCCGAAGAGGATGTTCATCAGCGTGGTCTTGCCCGCGCCGTTCTCGCCCAGAAGGGCGATCACCTCGCCCGGTTGCAGGGCAAAGCTCACATCCTCATTGGCGGTCACGGCGCCAAAGCGCTTGGTGATCCCGGTCATGCGCAGGACAGGTTCACCCTGCCCTGCGTCCGTCTCAAAGGCTTGCATTTACGCGGACTTCGGCTCTTCGTCGTTGATCTCAACGGTGAAGGCACCGGATTTGATCTCCGCCATGCGCGCAGCCACGAGATCGAGCGCCTCCTGCGGAATCTTGCCCTCAAACGTGCCATAAGGCGCAAGCGAACAGCCGCCCTCTTTCATGAAGGAATACAGCCCGTAATCCGCGGCGATGAATTCACCGGCTTTGACCTTGGCGATAGCCGCGTCCAACGTCGGCTCGAAATGCCAGAGCGCCGAGGCGACCACGGTCTCGGGGTAGTCGGTCTGGGTGTCGATCACATTGCCGATCGCCAGAACGCCCTTTTCCTTCGCCGCATCCGAGACACCGAAGCGCTCCGCGTAAAGCATGTCCGACCCGTTGTCGATCATCGCATAGGCGGTTTCTTTCGCCTTGGGCGGATCGAACCAGCTGCCGATGAAGGACACCTGGAATTTCATCTCCGGGTTCATTTCCTTCGCGCCCGCCATGAAGGCGTTCATCAGACGGTTGACCTCCGGGATCGGGAAGCCGCCGACCATGCCGATATTGCCGGATTTCGACATCGCCCCCGCGATGATGCCCGACAGGTAGGACGCGTCCTGAATGTAGTTGTCGAAAACCGACAGGTTCGGCACGCCCGCATCTTCCTTGAACGAAGAGCCCATCAGGAACGCGGTGTCCGGATAATCGGCGGCCACTTCGCGGGCCTCCTGTTCGACGCCGAAAATCTCGCCGACGATCAGGTCATAGCCCTGTTCGGCATATTCGCGCATGACGCGCGGATAGTCGGTGTTGGCGGTGTTTTCCGAATAGGTGTACTCGATATCGCCCCGCGCCTGCGCCGCGACGGCGGCGACATGGATGCGGCTCACCCATTGCTGTTCGACCGGCACGGTATAGATCCCTGCCACCTTGAGCGGCCCATCTCCCGCCGCCAGCGCGGCCCGTACAAAGGGCGTGGTCAAAAGCGCACCCGCCGCACTCGCCTTGAGAAAACTGCGCCGGGACTGGCCGAGGCGCGTCATGTCTTTGGTCATATCTTGATCCCCTGTTGCTTGCTCGCATGCGCGAAGTTTTATGGTGTACGTCTGTGCGAACGCTTGGCCCACATCGCGCTCCCGCGATGCGAAACTTGGACCAATTGATTTATTTTTTGCCGAAGCTGTCAACGCTGGCCCACGCCCGATCCGCTCCGTCGTCCCCACTTCCCGATCACCGCCTAAAAATGAGGCTGTGACCCGGTGCCACTCGCAACAAAACCGATATTATTCGATACCCAAACCTTTCTCGACTTGTGCGCGCCCTGCGCACAGTCTGGCCGCAAGCTGTTCCGAACGGGTTCCAAGCCCCGGACTGGCACGCACAAAGGTCGGCCGCTGTGGCCGCCACCCGGACCCGGGGAGGGGTTCGGGGATACAGGGAGGAATATCATGAAAACCACCGTTCTGGCAGCCCTCGGGTTCGCCACCGCATTGAGCATGCCCGCAAACGCCGAAGAGATCAAAGTCGGGCTTCTGCTACCCTATTCCGGCGTCTATGCCGCGCTCAGCAATGACATCGAGGCCGGTTTCGAACTGGCGATCGAGGAATACGGCTCCGAGACCGACGCCAGTTTTGTGCTCCTGCGCGAAGATACGGAGGTGAAACCGCCCGTCGCGCTCGCCAAGGCGAAGAAGCTCATCCTTCAGGACAAGGTCGACGTCATGGCGGGCATCGTCAGTTCCGGCGTTCTGGGCGCGGTGCGCGATCTCATTGATGGTGCGGGCGTGCCGCTCATTGTCGCCAATGCCGGCAATGACGAGGCCACCGGCGCGCATTGCTCGCCCTTCATCACCCGCATGTCCTTCTCCAACGGTCAGGTGAACCGCCCGATGGGACCGTGGATGGTCGAGCAGGGCCTGACCAAGGTCTTCACGCTGGCCCCCGATTACGCCGCAGGCCGTCAAATGATCGACGGCTTTACCCAGACCTTCACTGCCGCCGGTGGAGAGATCGTCGGGCAGGAATATACGCCCTTCCAAAAGACGCAGGATTTCGGACCGTTCCTCGCCAAGGCCAAGGCCAGCGGAGCCGACGCCGTCTATGTGTTCTACGCGGGGGGCGAGGCGATTTCCTTCGTCAAACAATATGACAGCTTCGGTCTCAAAGCCGATCTGCCGCTCTTTGGCTCGGGCTTTCTGACCTCTCCGCTCTACGTCAACGCCGAAGGCCCCGCCGCCGAGGGCGTGATCACCGCGCTGCATTATGTGCCGACCCTCGACAGCCCGGAAAACGCCGCTTTCGTCACCGCTTTCGAGGCGAAAACCGGTCGCACGCCGTCGGAATACGCCGTGCAGGGCTTCGACGCCGCCCGTGCCCTCATCGAGGCCACCAAGACCGGTGCCATGGATCGCGACAGCCTCGCCAATGCCCTGCGTCAGGTGCATTTCGACGGCCCGCGCGGCACGTTGTCCATCGACCCGGCCACCAACAACATCGTCCAGCCGATCTATGTCTATGAGACCGTCGCAGGCGATGCGGGCCTGACCCAGAAGGTTCTGGCCACCCTGCCCGCAACGCTCGATCCGGTCAACGGCTGCGCCATGGCACCCGTCTCGAACTAAGCCCGTTTCCAACTGACCTCCCAGCCCGGCCGGGGCACACTCCCCGGCCGGGCATTTGTCAAAGGACCCCCACCATGTCTCTCGACCCCGGTTTCTGGGCGTTGCAGACGCTCAATGCGTTGCAGCTTTCCATGCTCCTGTTCCTTCTCTCCATCGGCCTCACGGTGATTTTCGGCCTGATGCATTTCGTCAACCTCGCCCATGGCTCGCTCTATGCGCTGGGCGCCTATGTCGCCGCAGCCGCCGCCACCGTGGGCGGGTACTGGACCGGGTTCTTTCTGGCCCCCGTCGCGGTCGCGGGCATGGGCATTCTGCTCTATGGCGGGCTGATCAAACGGATGCGCAAAAGCGGGCCGATGGCGCAGGTTCTGGTGACCTTCGGGCTGATCTTCGCGCTGCTCGATCTGACGCGGATCGTCTGGGGCGACATCGCGCTTGCCATCGAAGTGCCCCCGCTGCTCGCAGGTCGCGTCTCGCTCTTCGGCATTGATTACCCGGTCTATCGCCTGTTCATCATCGCGCTGGGCCTCGCCATTTTCGCCGCCCTCGCAGCCGTGCTCAAACGCACCCAGATCGGCGCGATGATCCGCGCAGGCGTCGACAATGACGCCATGGCCGCCTGTCTCGGCATCAATGTCGAGCGTCTGTTCTTCATCGTCTTCTGCGTCGGCTGCGCGCTGGCGGGGCTGGCGGGGGCCGTGGCCGCACCGCTTCTGAGCGTCACCCCCGACATGGGGCTTCAGATCCTGATCCCGACGCTGATCGTCATCGTCATCGGCGGGCTCGGTTCTCTGCAAGGCGCCATCGCGGGCTCGCTCATTTTCGGCTTCGTCCAGACCTTCGGCGCCGTTCTCGCGCCCCAGCTCGCCTCCGTTCTCATCTATGCGCTTCTGGCGGCGGTCCTCGTGATCCGTCCCATGGGCCTCTTCCCGGCGAAAGGCTGATACGATGTTTCAACACACTCCGCTGCGCTACGCCGCTCTCATCCTGCTGGCCGTGGGCGCCTTTGCCCAAGCCGTCACCGCCGGCTATTTCGGCCTCGAAGTTCTGACCGAAATCCTGCTCCTCGCCATGCTGGTCCTCGCGCTCGACATGGTCGCGGGCTTTGGCGGCATGGTGTCGCTGTGCCACGGCGCGTTGATGGGGGTCGGCGCTTATGCCTATGCCATCCTCACCACCAAGGCGGGCCTCGCGCCGCCCGTGGCCTTGGGCGGCTCCATCGCCGTCACCGGGGCCGCCGCATGGGTGATCGGCGCGATCGGCGCGCGCTCGCACGGGATCTATTTCATCATGGCGACACTCGCCTTCGGGCAAATGGCCTATTCCTATGTGTTCGAAGCGCCGATTTTCGGTGGCGACGACGGCATGGGCGGCATTCCCCGGATCGACCTGTCGCTCATCGGTCTCGATCTGAACGACAGCCGCAGCTTTGCGCTGTTTTGCCTCGTGCTTCTGGGCGCGGCCTATGGCGCGGCGGTGTTGATCCTGCGTTCGGGTCTGGGCCGCTCGCTCACCGGGGTTATGCACAACGAACAGCGCATGCGCGCGCTGGGCCTGACCGTCTGGCGCGTCAAGGCCGATGTCTTCGGCCTCTCCGGCATGATCGCAGGCCTCGCCGGTGCGCTCGCCGCCCAGCATGTCATGTATATCTCGCCCGGCCTTCTGGCCTGGACCGTCTCCGGCGAAGCGCTGGTCGTCGTCATTCTCGGGGGCCTCGGCACGCTGGTCGGCCCGATGATCGGCGCTGCCGCCTTCGTGATCCTGAAACACGAGGTCAGCAATGTCACCAGCCACTGGCATCTCGTCGTCGGCGTTCTGCTGATCGCCGTGGTGATGAGCCGCGCCAATGGGCTTTTCGGCTGGATCGAATCCCGCTGGGGCGCACGGCTTGAGCGCCGCCTCTCCGATATGACCCGCAAATCCGACGCAGAGGAGATCACCACCGATGCTTGAGACCCGCAATCTCGACAAGAGCTTCGGCGCCGTTCACGTCACCCGGAACGTGTCGCTGAAACTCGAACGCGGCGAGCGCCGTGTCATCCTTGGCCCCAATGGCGCGGGCAAAACCACGCTGTTCAACCTTCTGGTCGGCGAACTGACCCCCAGCAGCGGCTCGGTTCTGCTGGCGGGCGAGGACGTCACCGCCCTCCCGGTGGCGAAACGCGCCCGCCGCGGCCTGTCGCGGAGCTATCAGAAGAACACGCTGTTCGACGGGCTGACGGTCGAGGAAAACCTCGGCCTCGCCGCCGCGATCCACACCGGCGCGGGGACGCGGCTTTGGGGCGACAGCCTCGCCACACCCGAAGTGCGCGAAATAGTCGCCGAGGTGGCCGAACAGGTGCGCCTGATGCCCTATCTGCACGCGAAGGTCTCCGAAGTCAGCTATGGCGTGCGGCGGCAATTGGAGGTGGGCGTCGCTCTGGCCACCCGGCCCCTCGTCTTGCTGATGGACGAACCGACAAGCGGCGTCGGCCCCGAGATGGCCAAGGGGTTTCACGATCTGCTCAACGACCTGCCGCGCGATCTGACGCTCTTGATCATCGAACATGACATGGATCTGGCCTTCGACGTGGCCGACACGATCACCGTGTTGAACTACGGCGAGGTGGTGTTTGACGGGCTGCCGGAAGAAGCGCGCGGGTCGAAACTTTTGAAAGAGATTTATCTGGGGAGCTGGGAAGATGCTTGATCTCACATCCGTCGCCTCTGGCTATGGCGAAACGCAGGTGTTACACGGGCTGTCCTTGCGCGCCGAACAGGGCCGGGTTCTGGCCGTTCTGGGCCGCAATGGCGCAGGGAAATCCACCACACTCAAGACCATCATGGGGCTTTTGCCGACCCGCGAAGGCACGATCACATTGGACGGCCAGCCGATGGGCAAGACGCCCTATGACATCGCCCGGATGGGTATCGCCTATGTGCCGGAAACCCGCGACATCTTCCCCTCGCTCTCCGTGCGCGAGAACCTTGAGATCACTGCAAAACGCTTTGGCGACAGCGACAGCCCATGGACCATGGCGCGCGTGCTCGATCTCTTCCCGCGCCTGGGAGAGCGGATGGACAATGGCGGCACGCAGCTCTCGGGCGGCGAACAGCAGATGCTCGCCATCGCCCGTGCGCTTTTAATGAACCCGCGGCTTTTGATCCTTGATGAGCCGACCGAAGGCCTCGCGCCGATCATCGTCAAGCTCATTCACGACAAGCTCATGGAGCTGAAACACGAAGGCCTGTCGATGATCCTCGTCGAACAGAATTTCGGCTTTGCCACCTCGCTCGCCGACGATGTGGTCGTGGTCAGCAAGGGACAGGTGGTCTGGACGGGGGATGCAGACGCGATCCGCGCGGACGAAAACGCCCAGCACAGATGGCTGGGCGTGTGATAGAAAAGCGCAGGCCGGACGGCTCAGCCGGTCTTGCGCGCCACCGTCTGGGCGATGCGTTTGAAATTGCAGACATGCACCCCCTGCTCGTCGATCCGCGCATTCAGAGCCAAAGTCGTCACCCCGAGCGGCGCGCGGATCGGTCGGAACCGCACGCCATTGCGCTGGGCGGTGCCGACCGAAGCGGGCACGATGCAAATCCCCTCGCCGATCGCCACAAGGCTGAGCGCGGTCTGGATGTCCATCGTCCAGACCCGGCGCGAGGTGTCGAACCCCTGACGCGCGCAGCAGTCGAGCACGAGATCGGCATAGCTCGGGCGCGGATATTCCGGGTAGAGGATGTAATTCGGTTGGTCGAGCGCCGCGAGATCGACGCTGCGCCCACCGGTGTCGAGCGTGTCGGGCACCGCCGCGATCAGATCCTCCTCCGTCAGGGTGCGGCTCACGATATCGCTGTCCTGAAGCGCCGGACGGGTCAGCGCCACGTCAATCTCGCGGGTCACCAGCGCCCGGTGCAGTTTCGCGTTGTTCATCGGAATGAGGCTCAGATTCACATCCGGATAGGCGGCGCGGTAGGATTTCAGGATATTGGGCAGAATGCCAAAGGTGGCCGAACCGACAAACCCCACGCGCAGCCGCCCCTCCGCCCCCTGCCCGAGCCGTTTGACCTCAAGGCGTGTGTCGTTGAGCTGTTCCATGATCGACTGGGCGCGGTCCAGAAGCCTCTCGCCCGCCTGGGTCAGGCAGGTGGCATTGCGCGAGCGGTTGATCAGCACCGCGCCGAGGCTTTCCTCCAGAAGTTTGATCTGACGGCTCAGGGGCGGTTGCGCCATGTCGAGCCGTTCCGCCGCGCGTCCGAAATGCAATTCCTCGGCGACGGCGATGAAATAGGTGAGTTGCTTGAAGTTCATCCGGGCCTCCCATCCCTCTGAACATGTCTGGCGACCGGCCCCGCGATGGCGAGGCCGGTTGTCTCAATCTTGGAGGCTCCGGCTCAGCCGGTATCGCCGCCGGCCACCACAAGCGTCGAGGCGGTGATATAGCCCGCCTCCTCCGAGGCCAGAAACAGGATCGGTGCGACCTGTTCTTCGAGCGTACCGTAGCGCTTCATCATGGTGGAGCCGGTGACCTGTTCGACAGCCTCGGCCATCCAGGCCTGTTCCGCCGCTGTATCCCCCGCCGCATTGCGCGGCACCCGGCGTGGCGGCGCTTCTGTGCCACCCGGTGCCGTGGCCACGACCCGGATGTTCTCCTCCGCCAGCTCCATCGCGAGCGAGGCGGTCAAGGCATTGACCCCGCCTTTCGCCGCTGAATAGGGCACGCGGTGGATGCCGCGGGTGGCATTCGAGGAGACATTGACGATCACGCCACCGCCACGGGTCCTGAGCGCGGGCAAGACCGCATGGCAAGCCCAGAGCGTCGGCATCAAGGATCGCTGAATTTCCGCCGAGATTTGCCCCGGCTCAAACGCCCCGTAGGGCCGCATCCGGATCGCGCCGCCGACGCAGGTGATCAGGATGTCGATGCCGCCAAAGGCCGCGATGGCCGCCGCCATGACGGCCTCAGCGCCCGCATAGCTCTCCAGATCGGCCACCACGGATGTGGCGCGCCCCGGCCCCGAAGCGGCGATCTCCCCGGCCACCTCGGCCACGAACTCCGCCCGGTCGGCCAGGACCACATCCGCCCCCTCGGCACAGGCCCGGGCGGCGACGCCCCGACCGATGCCTTGAGCCGCGCCGGTGATGACCATGACCTTACCCGCAAACCTGCCGGGACAGATCATGCCGCCTCCTCCGCCGCATTCGGGGTGAATTTCTCGTAATGGAAACTGGCGGGCGTGACGCCCTTGTCTTTGAGAAATCCGCGCACCGCCTCGACCATCGGCGGCGGACCGCAGAGGTAGAGGTCGATCTCGCCCGCGTTAAGCTGCGCGTCGGTGAGATGGTGCGTGACATAGCCCTTGAGCGGATGAGAGCTGGCCGCATCCGCCACAGTCGCAGCCCATGTGAGATTGTGCAGACGCGCCGCCAAGGCCTCGATCCGGGCGGTTTCGACCAGATCGCTGTCCGAGGTCACGCCATAGATCAGATGCACCGGCGTCTCGGTCTCGCCCCTGGCCGCCATGACCTCCAGCATCGACAACAGCGGCGCAAGCCCGGTGCCGCCCGCCAGCATCACCACGGGACGTTTGCGTTCCCGCAGGAAGAAGCTGCCGAACGGGCCGGTGAATTCGAGCCGGTCGCAGGGTTTGGCGACCTCGGTCAGATAGCGGCTCATCGCCCCGCCCGGCACATTGCGAATGAGGAACATCGCCTCATCCGCCCCCGGCGCCGAGCTGAAGGAATAGGAGCGCGTGACGCCCAGCCCCGGCACGGCAATATTGACGTATTGTCCCGGCAGGAAATCGAGCGCCTCCGGGTTCGGCAACGTCACCCCCAGCACGATCGTGCTGGGAGAGACCTGTTCGAGCGTGGTGATCTCGCCCGAGAAGACCGACGGCCCGAGCTTGCAGCTCGACGACGGCACCGGCACGGAGACCACACAATCGCTTTCCGGCACCATCTGGCACGAGAGGACCAACCCTTCGGCGGCCTCCTCTTCGGACAGCGCCTCTTCGAGATAGTCGTCGCCCATATCAAAAGCGCCTTCCTCGCAGCGGCATTTGCAGGTGCCACAGACCCCGTCGGAGCAATCCACCGGCAGGTTGACCTTTTGCCGATAGGCCGCATCCATCACGGTTTCCATCGGGTTGCAGTCGATCACACGGGTCACCCCGTCCTCGAAATTGAGGGCAATGCGATAACTCATGTCGCCCTCCTCAGACGTGGTACACGTCGATGACCTGATGGATGTAATCATCCTTCAGAACCACGGTTTTCGCGGTGATCTTCGGCACCTCGCCCGACAGGTCGAGCGTATAATAAGACGTGCCGAAAAAGCTCATCGTGGTCTGGTAGCGATGGCTCAGCGTGTGCCAGTTGAACCGCAGATCGAGGTCCTGCTCGCGCCGCTCGACGATCTCGATGTTGGTGATCATGTGATTGGTGCGCGGCTCCGGCATGGTCGCACCGGAGCGTTCGGTCTTGATCCGGAACACCCGGTCCTCAAGCCCCTGACGGTTCGGGTAATAGATCAGCGACACCTGCGACTGCGGGTCTTCGACAAGCTGGTCGTCGTCGTCCCAGGACGGCATCCAGAACGTCGCCTCCGGCGCGTAACATTCCAGCCATGCGTCCCATTCACGGTCATCGAGAAGCCGGGCTTCCCGGTAGAGAAAGGCGGCGATCTGTTCGAGATCGGATTTCACGAACGCGTTCATGCCATCACCTCCTCACCTGCGGAAACCGGCGTGGCCGCCTCCTTGTCGAGCGCCTCGATCAACAGCCCCGACCAATATTCATGCTGGCGCACGAACAGCCCTTCGTCCTCCGACCGGATACCGCTCAGGATCGGGGTCATCCCCATCGCCGTCGCATTCTCGTCCGGCCCGTCGATCCAACGCGTGGCGCCCCGGCTCAGGTCGTTCCAGACCCCGTCGGCGGCGGCATAGGCGGTCTGACAGGCGCGGAATTCTTCGAGATCGTCGGGCGTGCCCATGCCGGAGACGTTGAAGAAATCCTCATACTGGCGCAGACGCGTTGCGCGCTCTTCCGGGGCCTCGCCCACCGGCGCGAAACAGTAGATCGTGATCTCCGTCTTATCGACGCTGATCGGTCGCACCACGCGGATTTGCGTCGAGAACTGATCCATCAGGTAGACGTTCGGATAGAGCGCGAGGTTGCGGGTCTGGGTGGTGATGAACTCGGTCTTCTCCTTGCCGAGACGTGCCTCAAGCTCGTCCTTGTGGTTCCACACCGGTCGCACTTCAGGATTGAGAGTTCGGGTCCACAAAAGGATATGCCCGCGCTCGAACCCGTAGACCCCGCCGACGCTTTTCGACCAACCGTTCGCGTCCACCGCCTGCGTGCCCTCGTCCTTGCGGTGGCCCATGGTGGCAGCGTAGTTCCAGTGCACCGAGCTGACGTGATAGCCGTCCGCGCCGTTCTCCATCTGGAGCTTCCAGTTGCCGTCAAAGGTATAGCTCGAATTGCCGCGCAGAACCTCAAGCCCATTGGGCGCCTGATCGACGATCTGGTCGATGATCACCTTGGTCTCGCCCAGATGCTCATCGAGCGTCGGCACATCGGCGTTCAGGCTGCCAAAGAGAAACCCCTTGTAGCTTTCGAATTTGGCGACATGTTTGAGATTGTGTGCGCCGTCCTTGTTGAACCCTTCCGGGTAGCCGCCGGTCTTGCCGTCCTTCACCTTCAAAAGCTTGCCGGTGTTGGAAAAGGTCCAGCCGTGGAACTGGCAGGTGAAGCTCGATTTCGTGCCGTGTTTGCGGCGGCAGAGCATCGCGCCGCGATGGGCACAGGCGTTGATCACCGCGTGCAGCTCGCCCTCTTTGTCGCGGGTGATGACAATCGGCACCCGACCGATCCAGGTGGTGAAATAGTCGTTCGGTTCCGGGATCTGGCTCTCATGCGCGAGATACACCCAACCGTTTTCGAAGATGTGTTTCATCTCCAGATCGTAAATCTGTTCGTCGGTGAAAATATCCCGGCGGCAGCGGTGGATGCCGTTTTCGTCTTCCTCGACGGCCCCCGCAATGCGGTCTCTGAGCGTGGTGGTCATGCGTTCTCCTCCGTTTTGGCCTGTGCCTATGGGCACGTTTGCTGTCCCGTTCGGATCGGCAGGAAGAGACCCCGGCTCCGGCGCGCCACCCGTCAATGGCACGCAGAAACCCGGCCCCCGAAACGGGGGAGAAGAGGCCCAGTCACGCCTCTTGAGACCTTTTCGGTATCTGGTGATACCTCCCTGACGGCCGCTCCTCCAGCCGCCGCATCCAAACAAGATTGGACCACTCTGCGAAACATGAGCTAAAAAATCCAAGACCAAGTTCATCTGTTTCTATACGAGGAGGGTATAGTATGGAGATGCGCCAGCTCCGCTATTTCGTCGCGGTCGCCAGCGAGCGGAATTTTTCCCGCGCCGCCGAAAAACTGCACATGGCCCAGCCACCGCTCAGTCGCCAGATTCAGATGTTGGAGGCGGAAATGGGCACCGAGCTGATCGACCGCACGGTGCGCCCCCTGAAACTGACCGCGCCGGGGCGGCTCTTTCTCAAACAGGCGGAGCAAATTCTGGCCCATGCCGAGGCCGCCAAGAAGATGATCGAGCGCTCCGCCCATTCCGGTCGGCAAAGCGTCGTCTTCGGTTTCGTCGCCTCGACCATGTACGGTCGCTTTCCGGCGCTCATTCGGGGCTTTCGCAAAGCGGCGCAGGATGTCGACATCAACCTGATCGAGATGAGCAGTCTGGAACAAATTCCGGCCCTGAAAGAAGGCCGGATCGACGCCGGTTTCGGCACGCAGCGCTTCGAGGACCCCGCGATCACCCGCGTCCTGTTGCGCGAGGAGGATATGCTCGTCGCCATGCCCGAAACCCATCCGCTGGCGCAGGAAGACGGCCCGCTGCCGCTGGCCCGCATCGCGCAGGAGCCGCAGATCCTTTATCCAAGCCAGCCGCGCCCGAGCTTTGCCGATCAGGTGCTCGCCGTGTTCCACGACCACGGCATCTCCCCCAACATCGCCCATGAGGCGCGCGAATTGCACATCGCCATCGGGCTTGTCGCCGCCGAAGAAGGCATCGCCATGGTGCCCGAGGCGGTGCGACGTTCGCGCATGGACGGGCTATGCTTTCGCCCCATCGTGGAAAACCCGACCTCGCCGATCTTCATGAGCTTTCGCCGCGACGATAGTTCGCGCCCGATCCGCCAGATGATGGAGGTGATCTGCGACCGCTATCCCGGCTGGGGTTATGCCGCGCCCGAGGGGCTGCGCAAGGAGTTGGAGAAACGCGGCGTTCCGAAGGCCTAAGCGGGAGCGGCCACCGCGCCGATGTCGGAGGAGGCCACCGCGACCGTCTTGACGATAGCATGGATCGCCACGCCTGGCGCCAGATCGAGCGCCTGCGCCGAGCGCCCGGTGATCCGCGCCAGAACCCGCCCCGCTTGCGTGTCGATCGCCACGATCACCGCCCCCTCATGCGGCTGCATCTGCTGCACCACGCCCGAGAGGATGTTGAGCGCCGACAACCCTTCCGGGCGGCTCCGCGACAGGATCACGTCATGGGCCGCGATCCGCACCCGCACCTTTTGCCCCGGTGCCTGGGCGATCTGCGGCAGAAAGAGCGGCGCGCCGCCCGCGTCCAATTCGGTCAGCCCGTCGGCATGATGCGTCTTCACCGAAACGGTCAGAACCGCGCCCGCCTCCCGCGCGCCCATCGGCAACACGTCAGGATCGCCCAAAACCTTCGCCGCAGCGCCTTGCCGCACCACCTTGCCGCCCTCCATGACAACGATCGTGGTCGCAAGCCGCGCCACCTCGCTGGCGGAATGGCTGACATAGAGGATCGGCACCGCCACCTCGTCGCGCAATCGCTCGAAATAGGGCAGAATCTCCGCCTTTCGGGTCTCGTCCAAGGCCGAGAGAGGCTCATCGGCGAGGATCAGTTTCGGTGCGGACAAAAGCGCCCGCCCGATGGCAACCCGCTGCTTTTCCCCTCCCGAAAGCGCGCCGGGACGCCGGTCGAGCAACGGGCCGATGCCCAAAAGCTCGACCACCCGCCCCATATCCTCGCGCGGCGCGTCTTTCGGCGCGAACCATGCACCGTAGTTCAGGTTCTGTTTGACCGTCAGATGCGGGAACAGCCGCGCGTCCTGAAAAATATAGCCCAGACGGCGCTGATGCGGTTTGAGCCGCAGCTTGCGTTCGGTGTCCAGAAGTACCCAGTCCCCCGCCGCGATCCTTCCCCGGTCCGGCATCAACAGCCCGGCGACCGCATTGATCACCGTGGTCTTGCCCGAGCCGGAGGCGCCAAACAGCACCGTCAGTCCCGGCGGGGCTTCGAACCGCGCATCGAGCGTGAAACCGGCAAACGCATGGTGCAGATCGACCGACAACATCACTTGCCCCCCACCCGATCCGCCACACGTCGGGCGAGAATTTCAGACATCAACAGCGCCGCCATCGCGACCGCCACCGACACAAGCACCAGTTTCATTGCCGAACCTTCGCCGCCCGGCACTTGCAGAAAGGCATAGATCGCCGAAGGGATGGTGCGGGTCTGGCCGGGAATGTTGGAGACGAAGGTGATCGTCGCGCCGAATTCCCCCATCGCCTTGGCAAAGGCCAGAATGGCCCCCGCCACGATCCCCGGCAAGGTCATCGGCAGGGTCACGGTCAGAAACACCCAGAATGGCGAGGCCCCCAGAGTGGCCCCCGCCTGCTCCAGTTTCACATCCACCGCCTCGATCGACAGCCGGATCGCCCGCACCATGAGCGGAAAGGCCATGACACCGGCGGCCAGCGCCGCGCCTTCCCAACGAAAGGCAAAGGTGATGCCGATTTTATGGAGAATGCTGCCGACAGGCCCTTTCACCCCGAAGGTCAAAAGCAGCATATAGCCCGTGACCACCGGCGGCAGGATCAGCGGCAGATGCACGATGCCATTGAGCAATTGCTTGCCCGGAAAGGACCAGCGCGCCAGAGCATAGGCGGTGAAAATGCCCAAAGGCAGGCTCGCCGCCACCGCCCAAAAGGCGACGCGCAACGACAGGCGCACCGCCGCCCATTCTTCCGGTCCCAACCAGTCCAGCAAAGACGTCCCCTTTAGTCTGCGACGACCACGAAACCCTGACGTTCGAATGCCGCACGCGCCTCGGCCCCCTTGAGGTACTCAAGGAATTCGGTCTCAGCCGGCACATCGCGACCCGCCAGATCGGCGGCAGGATAGACAATCGCCGGATGGCTGTCTGCCGGGAACGTGCCGACCACGGTCACGCCCGCTTCCGCCGCCGCATCCGTGGCGTAGACGATGCCATAAGGCGCTTCGCCGGTGGCCACGAGCGCCAGAGCCGCGCGCACATTGTCGGCCTGCGCCACCTGCGCCTCGACATCGTCCCAAAGCCCGAGCGTTTCGAGCGAGGCCTTGCCGTAAATCCCGGCAGGCACCGCATCGACCAGCGCCATCGCCAGACGCCCGCCGTCCAGAAGCCCCGCCAGATCGAGATCGGGGGTGATCTCCACCGCATCGGCGTCGCCTGCCGCGATCAGCACGATGGAATTGTTCAACAGATCGAACCGCGTGCCCGGTTCCACAAGCCCCTCTTCCTCAAGCGTGTCCATCCAGCCCGGATTGGCCGAGATGAAAATATCAGCGGGTGCGCCCTGTTGGATCTGGCGCGCCAGCGCCGAAGACCCCGCCAGTGAAATCGCAAGGCTGTGGCCCGTCTCGGCCTCGAATTTCTCTTCGATCTCGGCCAGCGCATTGGTCATGCTGGCGGCGGCGAAGACGGTGATGTCTTCGGCATGGGCCGTCAGAGGGGCAAAGGCCGAAACGGCTGCAAGCGCCAAAGCGCGACGGGGGAAAGAAACGGACATGGGAACTCCCTGAGCATGGATATGTTTGCACAAACATATCGCAACACATGCAGGAAGGGGCAAGCGTTATTTCCCTCCAGACATATCGAGACGCATATCGTCACGTTCCGCCAGCATCCCCCGGATCATGGCAATCCGAGCCTCCGACGCCGCCTCGACCTCCGCCAGAATGGCCCGATATTGCGTCAAAACCGCCTCGCCTGTCTCCGTCAGATGCGCGCCGCCGCCCTTGCTTCCGCCTCGCGCGGAGGCCACCAGAGGTTCTTTGAACGCGGCGTTCATCTCCTCGACCAGCGACCAGGCGCGTTTGTAGCTCATCGCCATCCTGCGCCCCGCCGCCGCAATCGAGCCAGTGTCGCGAATGCCTTCGAGCAAATCCGCCTTGCCCGGCCCGAGCATCAGCCGCGCGCCGAAATAAATCCGCAACCGGAGCCGCGTCTCGTCATCAAGTTCTTCACTCATAGGACTGTTCTGCCCCAGCGCCGCTTTCCGCGCAAGCGCCCTGCCCGCTGTCGCTCGGACTTGCACCAGCCCCCCGCTTCATGGGATAGGGACGCCAGACCTGCCAAAAAGGAGCCCGACATGACCGCCAAAGATGTCGCCATCGGAAATGTCACCTTTTCCAACGCCAAACCCTTCGGCCTCATTGCCGGTCCGTGCCAGTTGGAAAGCCTCGATCACGCCCGCATGCTGGCCGAGAAGATCGCCGAGGCCTGCGCGCCGACCGGCACCGGCTTCGTGTTCAAAGGCTCCTATGACAAGGCAAACCGCAGCTCGCTGTCGGGCAAGCGGGGTCTGGGCGCCGAAAAGGGCCTCACCATCCTGTCGAAGATCCGCGAGGAATTCGGCTGCCCGGTGATCACCGACGTACATGAACCCGCCCATTGCGCCATGGCCGCCGAAGCGGTCGACGTGCTGCAAATCCCCGCCTTTCTGTGCCGCCAGACCGATCTTTTGCTCGCCGCCGGCGAAACCGGAAAGGCGATCAACGTCAAGAAAGGCCAGTTCCTTGCGCCCTGGGACATGGACAATGTCGCCGCCAAGCTCGCCTCCACCGGCAATGACAAGATCATGCTCTGCGAACGCGGCACGTCTTTCGGCTACAACACGCTGGTGAGCGATTTCCGCGGCCTGCCGCGCATGGCCGAAACCGGCTATCCGGTGATCATGGACGCCACCCATTCGGTCCAGCAACCGGGCGGCAACGGCACCTCGACGGGCGGCGACCGGACCATGGTTCCCGTGCTGGCGCGCGCCGCCGTCGCCGTGGGCGTCGCGGGGCTGTTCATCGAGACCCACGAAGACCCGGACAACGCGCCTTCCGACGGCCCGAACATGCTCCGGATCGAAGACCTCGGCCCGCTTCTGGCAACGCTGCATGCGCTCGACACGGTCGTAAAACCGGCCTGAAGACCACCGACTCGATTTCCCTAAAATTTATCTAAAAACCCGGACAAATCGCCCGGGTTTTTCGCATTTCTGCCCCACATTTCGCCACGCACTCTCAGCAGAATTTAACCTGTGTCACGGCACACTCCGTGGCACACGAATTTCGAGGAGAGACGCCATGCACCCGAAAGACACTGAGCAGCTCCAACATCCGATCCCCGTTCCGCCGCTCGCCTATCAACGGCCCCTGCCGCAACAGCGCGCGCCCATCCCGATGAGCGAGGTGCCAACCGTCGCCGCACGTTACATGCCGCATCCGATCTTCATCGACTGGGCGATGATCTGAGCCAACCGGGTCGGGCTTTGCTTGACGCGCCCCCGAAGCTGCGGGACAGTTGCGACATCCGCCTGTCTCGCAGTTCCGTGGACGCCCATGCCGACACCCGTCTCTTCCATCCGCAACCTTGGCCCCGCATCGGACGCAAGTTTCGCACGGGCCGGGATCACCTCCGCCGAGGAGCTCCGTGAAATGGGGGCAGATGCCGCGTACAGGCACTTGCTCACGCACGGCAGCCGCCCCCATTTCATCGGCTATTACTGCATCGTCATGGGGCTTCAGGGCCGCCCGTGGAACGATTGCAAAGGCAAGGAAAAGGACGAGTTGCGCGCCCGCTTCGACGCCATCGTCGCCTCCGTGCAGGAAGACAAGACCGCCGTGCCTCTGGGCATCGAGGCGATTTTGAACGACATCGGCACAGGGCTGCGACGCTAGACGTCCCCCGCTCGGCCCCCAATCGGAACTTTCCAACGCCGCGCGGCGTTTCTCTTCAAAGCACATTCAGGAGAGACACATGGACCTCATCCGCATCCTCGCCGCCATCATCCTGCCGCCTCTGGGCGTTTTCATGCAGGTGGGCATCGGCAAACAGTTCTGGATCAACATCCTTCTGACGCTTCTGGGCTATATCCCCGGCATCGTCCACGCCGTCTGGATCATCGCCCGCACACCTGAGGAAGGCCGGATCTGAGCTTACGCGCTCATACCACATGAAAAAGGCCGCCCCGAAGAGCGGCCTTTTCAAATGTCGGAACCGGGTTCGGTTCAGCCAACCAGCTCGATGCCGGAGAAGAAGAAGGCGATCTCTTCGGCCGCGGTTTCCGGCGCGTCGGAGCCGTGCACGGAGTTTTCACCCACAGACAGAGCGAATTCTTTGCGGATGGTGCCTTCGGCGGCGTCCGCCGGGTTGGTGGCGCCCATGACTTCGCGGTTTTTCGCGATGGCGTTCTCGCCTTCGAGCACCTGAACGACAACCGGCTCGGAGATCATGTATTCGCACAGTTCGCCGAAGAACGGACGGTCTTTGTGCACGCCGTAGAAGGCCTGAGCCTGAGCCAGCGTAAGCTGAATGCGCTTGGAAGCCACGACTCGCAGGCCGGCCTCTTCGAACTTGGCAACGATCTTGCCGGTCAGGTTGCGCTTGGTGGCGTCGGGTTTGATGATGGAGAAGGTACGCTGGATCGCCATTGGGAAAGCCTCTTGGATCTCGATTTGCAGTGAAAACAGGTGCGGAAAGCCCCACGCCCGAAGATTGGCCGCCGGATACCACGGGCAAGGCGCTTTGAAAAGCGCGAAAGGCGCACTGCATGCGGCATATCGACTCTCTCGCGTTGACCGTAACAGGAACCGCGACACAGTGGAAAAACTGTTTTTTACAAGGTTCCCATGCTGACCCGCGCCCTCTTTTTCTCCTGTTTCGCCTCCCTCCTGCTTTTGAATGCCCTGCCCATGGCGGCGCAGACCGCCGTTTCGCCACAACCGGACGCTCCCTCTCCCGATCTGACGCCGGACATGGCCTACAAAAGCCGCAAAGCGATGATCCTCGACATCTCGCAACGCCTGAAACAGGGAGACTATGCGGGGCTGATCCGGCGTCTGGACTCGCAACACAGCTATTCCGACGCGCAGATTTCCGAGTTGAGCACGACGCTCACAACCCTCTACGGCAACTCGCTCGATCAGTCGGACACCCTTTATCACGCCAGGCTGTCCGACACCTGGCAGGAAGACATCTTCGCCTTCTGGCAAGACGGCACCGTCAATTATCTCTATCTGCATATCCTCTCCCATGACCGGGCCGAAGGCGTCCTTGCGGTGCTCTGGAGCTACAATTCCAGCCTCACCCAAATGAAACCCGCCTTCTGAGCGTCGCGTCTTTCGCACAAGCTGCAAGGCGGGCGTCTGCGGCCACTGGACCGCACCCGCGCGCCCTGCTATGCGGCACTCATGTTGAAAATCCGCGATCTCACCTATTCCGTCGAAGGCCGTACCCTCATCGAGGAGGCGTCCGTCACCATTCCCACCGGCCACAAGGTCGGCATCGTGGGCCGCAACGGTGCGGGCAAGACCACGCTGTTCCGGCTGATCAAGGGCGATCTGGTCCTTGAGGGCGGCGCGATCGAAATCCCGGCGCGGGCCCGCATCGGCGGCGTGGCGCAGGAGGTTCCCGGCAACGAGGTGTCGCTCCTGGACACGGTTCTGGCCGAGGACAAGGAACGCGCGGCGCTGATGGCGGAATCGGAAACCGCCACCGACCCGCACCGCATCGCAGAGATTCAGACCCGTCTCGCCGACATCGACGCCTGGTCCGCCGAGGGCCGCGCCTCGTCGATCCTCAAGGGGCTCGGCTTTACCGACGAAGAAATCGCGATGCCCTGTTCGGCGTTTTCCGGCGGCTGGCGGATGCGGGTTGCGCTGGCGGGGGTGCTGTTCTCGCAGCCCGATTTCCTGCTCTTGGACGAACCGACCAACTATCTCGATCTCGAGGGCGCGCTCTGGCTTGAGACCTATCTCGCCAAATACCCGCACACCGTGCTTTTGATCTCCCACGACCGCGCGCTTTTGAACCGCGCCGTGGGGGCGATCCTGCATCTCGAAGGCAAGAAACTGACGCTTTACACCGGCGGTTACGACGATTTCGCCCGCACCCGGAGCGCCCAACGCGCGGTTCAGGCCGCCGCCGCCAAAAAGCAAGAGGCGCATCGCGCCCACCTGCAAAGCTTTGTCGACCGGTTCAAGGCCAAGGCCTCGAAAGCCAAACAGGCACAGTCCCGCGTCAAGATGTTGGAAAAGATGGAGACCATCACAGCGCCCGAAGACGCCGCGCGCATGGTGTTTTCCTTCCCGACTCCCGAAGAACTGTCCCCGCCGATCCTGCGGATCGAGGGCGGGTCCGTCGGCTATGACGGCAAGGCGATCCTGCAACGGCTCGACCTTCGGATCGACCAGGACGACCGCATCGCGCTTCTGGGCCGCAACGGCGAGGGCAAATCGACGCTCTCGAAACTGCTGTCCGACCGCCTGCCCGCCATGGGCGGCGACATCACCCGGCACAAGAAACTCCGCGTCGGCTTCTTTGCCCAGCATCAGGTCGACGAGCTGCATCTCGACGAGACGCCGCTCCAGCACCTGCGCCGCGCTTTGCCGAATCTCGAACCGACGAAACTGCGTGCGCGCCTTGCGGGCTTCGGCCTTGGGGCCGATCAGGCGGAGACCGAGGTCGGGCGGCTGTCCGGCGGCCAGAAAGCCCGCCTGTCGCTGCTCTTGGCCACACTCGATGCGCCGCATCTTCTGATCCTCGACGAACCGACCAACCACCTCGACATCGAAAGCCGCGAGGCGCTGGTCGAGGCGCTGACCGAATACACCGGCGCGGTCGTCCTCGTGTCGCACGACATGCACCTTTTGTCGCTGGTGGCCGACCGGCTCTGGCTGGTGAAAGACGGCCGCGTCACGCCTTATGAGGAAGACCTTGAGGCCTATCGCCGCTTCCTCGTTCAGGGCGACGAGAAACCGAAAGAGGCCAAGGTCAAACCCGCGCCCAAGGTCAAAAAAGCCACCCGCGAAGAGCTGATGGCGCTTCGTTCCGAGGTGCGCAAATGCGAGGACCGGGTCGAAAAGCTCAACGACATGAGCGAAAAGCTACAGGTCAAACTGGCGAACCCCGATCTTTACGAGGACAAACAGGCCGCCGTCGTCTGGCAGAAAAAATATGCCGAGGTCTCGGAGGCGATGGACCGCGCCGAGGCGCTTTGGATGGCCGCGCTCGAAAAACTCGAAGCCGCCGGGGGCAAGAGCTGAGCCATGGACCCGCAGGTTCTGATCACGGCCTTCATGACGCTTTTCGTCATCATCGACCCGATCGGGCTTGCCCCCTTGTTCGTGGCGCTCACCCAGGGCGCCACCGCGAAACACCGCCGCGCCGTCGGTCTGCGCGCGGTGCTGATCGCCTTCGGCATCCTGACGCTTTTCGGCCTTTTCGGCGACCATGTCCTTGAATTTGTAGGGATTTCCATGCCCGCTTTCCGCATCGCGGGCGGGCTTCTTTTGTTCCTCACCGCGCTTGAAATGCTGTTCGAGAAACGCAGCAAGCGCCGCGAGGAACATGCCCAACACCCGGAACATCAGCCGGTCGAAGACCCCTCCGTCTTTCCCCTCGCCACGCCGCTGCTGGCCGGTCCCGGCGCGATCACCTCGATGATCCTTCTCATTGATCAGGCCGACGGCGTCACCGGTGTCCTGTTCATGCTCGGTGTGCTCATCGCGGTGCTGGTCGTTTGCCTGCTGTTCTTCGCTCTGAGTGGCGTCATGGAACGCGTCCTCGGCGCCACCGGCATCAATGTGGTGACCCGGCTTATGGGCATGTTGCTGGCCGCTTTGTCGGTGCAATTCGTCGTGGACGGGGTCAAGGCGATCTTCTTCATCGGCTGATCGTCCCTTTGACGTTTTCGTCAGGAACAGAATGTCCCACTGACAAACCCCGCCTGCGCCCCTATCTATGTCTTATGGATCAGATGGACACCGCCCGCATTCTCTATCTCTCGCTGCTCCTCGGAGCGGTCGGGTTCTATTACGTCATCGCCAACCGCAAACGCATGGGCCAGATGGTGCGCCATGCCGTGCTCTGGGCGCTGATCTTCATCGGCGCGCTGGCCGCCGTGGGCCTGTGGCAGGACGTCCGCCCCCGCCTTGCGCCCGCGCAGATGAGCATGGGCGACGGCATCGTCACCGTGGATCGCGACCATTCCGGGCATTTCTCCGTCATGGCCGAGGTGAACGGCGCCCCCGTGGAATTCCTTGTCGACACCGGCGCCTCGAACGTCGTGCTCTCGAAAGAGGACGCCGAACGCGCGGGCATCGACATCGACAACCTCGCCTTCACCGGCCACGCCCAGACCGCCAACGGCTCGGTGCGCACGGCGGCGGTCAAGATCGACACGCTGGAGATCGAAGGCATCACCGACAGCCGCGTGCGGGCCTATGTCACCGATGGCGAGCTGTTCGGCTCGCTTCTTGGCATGGATTATCTGCAACGCTATGAAAGCATCGAGATCAAACAGAACAAGCTGATTTTGACGCGATAACATTCTCCAAATACCATCTAGTGTATCCCGTGACAGCAAATGAGGTAATTTTGACCAAAGGCCGTTTCTCAGATTTAAGCGAAGCAGTAATTAAGAGTGCCGCTCTTCTCGGTATTGGCGCTTACATTAGATACGCATCCGCCAATTTTTTAATCTGCTCCTCTACTGTATGGAGCGCCATCCCGGGTGCGATAACATTTATATCAACATTTGCTATCGGCATCCTCGCACTTCTAGTTTTACTCGAAGCATATGAACGAGATTTTAAGGCTAAGAAGAGCCGTTTGTTAACGATATTCATAGATGGAGCATTATTAATTATCGTTGCCTCTATTTCCTATACGATTGTTGAATACGCTAACATAACAACAGATTATGAATCATGCGTCATAATCAAGACGACGTAAATCACTATCGTGATAGAAAACAGTTTCAGCCCTTCTTGCTTTCCGCTTTTTTCTCCCAGCGGCCGCTTTCCTCGGACCAATATTGCGCCTCGGCCCCGGCCCCCGTCAGGGTTTTCCACTGCACCCGCGCGTGTTGCACCGCCGCCTCGTCATAGCCGTCGAACAGGATGCAGGCCCGGTCGAGTGCTGCGATTTCCTCAGCACTCAGATCCGCCCCGCCCACGCTCATCACGCAGGCCGCTTTGTTGCCACCTGTACCGGTCGTCAACAGCACCGGCTGGTCCGCGTCATGCGGCCCCCCGGCCATGCCATGCGGCAGAAATCCCTCCCGCAGCCAGAGCGCCTGATCGAGGCCACGCAGCATCTCCTCGGAGCGCCCGCGCACCTCGACCCGCCAGCCCGCAGAGAGAGATTTCTCCGCAAGCGTGGCCAGCGTCTCGATCAGAGGCGCACGGGTCAGGTGGTAGAAATAGACAGCACCCATAAGGTGTTAGCCCTTTTTGTTCATCTCGTCGATCATCCGATTGAGCGCCAGAACGCCCCAGCCGGTCGCGCCTTTGGGCGCCAGAGCCGTGCCGGTGGCGACGGAGGCGACACCCGCGATGTCGAGGTGAATCCACGGCGTCTCATCCTTGACGAAGCGCTTGAGGAATTGCGCCGCCGTAATGGCCCCGCCCCAGCGCGTGCCGACGTTTTTCATATCGGCGACGTTGGATTTCAGCAGATCGTCATAGCCCTGTCCCATCGGCAGACGCCATGCCCCCTCGCCCTCCGCCTCGGCGGCTTTGAGGAAGCTGGCGCAGAAACTGTCATCGTTGGAGAACACCCCGGCATTTTCCTGCCCCAGCGCCACCATGCAGGCCCCGGTGAGGGTCGCGAGGTTGACCATGGCTTTCGGCGCAAAGGTCTGTTGTGCGTACCAGAGCACATCGGCCAGAACGAGGCGGCCTTCGGCATCGGTGTTGATGATCTCGACCGTGTCGCCCTTCATGGATTTCACAACATCGCCCGGCCGCGTCGCCTGACCGTCCGGCATGTTTTCCACCAGCCCGACAAGCCCCACGACATTCACCGGCGCCTTGCGCAGAGCCAAGGATTTCATCACGCCCGACACCGTGCCCGCGCCGCCCATGTCCATGGTCATGTCTTCCATGCCCGCCGCCGGTTTCAGAGAAATCCCGCCGGTGTCGAAGACAACACCCTTGCCCACGAGCGCCACCGGAGCCTCATCACCGCCCGCCTGCCATGTCATCACAACCATTTTCGTCGGCGTCACCGAGCCCTGGCCCACGGAGAGCAAAAGGTTCATGCCCAGCTCCGCGAGACGGTCCTCCTCGAACACCTCGACCTTGACGCCAAGGCTTTCAAGATCGGTCAGACGGGAGGCGAATTCCACCGTGCTCAGCACGTTCGACGGTTCGGACACCAGATCGCGGGTGAAGAACACCCCCTCGGCCAGCGCCGTGACCGTCGAAAGATCGACCGCCTCCGGTTTCGCCACCGCGAGCGTCACGGCGGGCGCAACGGGCGCTTCGTCCAAAGTTTTATGCACGGTGAAGCTGTAATTCCTGAGCATCAGCCCCAGCGCCAGCTCCTCGACCCGTTTGAGGCTGCCCGGCAGCACCAAAGCGCCCTCTTTGTCGAGCGCCGCGCCAATCGCCGCGCCCGCCTTGCGGCAAAGTTCAACCGAGGCCTGATGCGCCAGCTTCACCACCTGCACCGCAGAGGCGGCCATGCCGACCGGATAGGCCAGATCCTTCGCCTCGCCCTCTTTCATCTTCTCGAAGGCCGGGCTTTCGACGAACCGCGCCAGAGCGCCCTTCGTCAGCCGGTTGATCCGCCGCGCCGCCGGGCTCATCTTGCCGTCGGGCGTCACCATGACGGAGACCCGTCCGGGGGCTGCGGCGATGGCGTCGAGGTCCAATTCGGTCACGGTGATCTGGGCAAGCGCGGTCATGGCAATTCCTTTGCTGAATTCGGGTTTTCCCATAGGTAGCGGCCATACCCCCGACTGACCAGTGCGAGTTTGCGCCGATTGCATCGGTTTGCGCACGGGTTTCTGCTTTCTCCCCGCGCAGGCTGCGGATAAAGTCCGCCCGAACGCAAACACCAGTATCGGGACCAGTGGGTTGGGAAGATTCGACAAATACATGCTTCAGCAACTGCTGATGCTGTTCGGATTCTTCTCGCTTTTGCTGGCGCTGGTGTTCTGGGTGAACAAGGCGGTGAGCCTCTTGGACTGGCTGATGGGCGACGGTCAATCGGCCTCGACGTTTTTGCAACTCACGCTTCTGTCGCTGCCGACGATCCTCGTGAACCTGCTGCCGATCGCGGCCTTTGCCGCCGTGGTCTATGTCACCAACCGCCTGTCCTCGGAATCTGAACTGGTGGTGGTGCAGGCAGCCGGGTATTCGCCCTATCGCCTCGCCCGCCCGGTGCTGTTCTTCGGCCTTATCGTCGGGCTGATGGTCGCCATCCTCGCCCATGTGCTTGTGCCGCTGTCGCAGCGCGAACTGGACCTGCGCCGCGCCGAGATCGCCAGCGACGTGACCGCCCGTTTCCTGACCGAAGGCTCCTTCGTTCACCCGGTCAAAGGCATCACCTTCTACGTGCGCAACATCTCGGCTGCGGGCGAGTTGGAAGACGTCTACCTCTCGAACAGCCGCGAAAAGAGCCAGCGCCAGAGCTTCATGGCCTCGCGCGCCCTCATCGTCAAAGACGACAGCGGCCCGATGCTCCTGATGTTCGACGGCATGAGCCAGACCTATGAACTCGCCGCACAGCGCCTCTCCGTCACCCGTTTCGACAGTTTCTCCTACAGCCTCTCGGGTCTGCTCGGCGAAACCCGGACCCGGCCGCGCACCCTGCGCTCCACCGACAGCCTCGCGCTCTTGCAGGCCAGCCCGGCGCTTCAGGAAGAGATCGGCCGCACGCCGCAAGAGATGTTCGCCGAGGTGACCCAGCGCACCAACAAGGCCGTCCAGGGCCTCGTCATCTGTCTCGTCGGCTTCGGCGCGCTGCTGATCGGCGGATTTTCGCGCTTCGGCCTCTGGCGCCAGATCCTTCTGGCGATCCTGCTTCTGGTCGTGGTGAAAACCCTCGACAACAGCTTTGGCGGCATGATCGACGACACCCCAAGCCTCTGGCCGCTGCGCTATCTCGCCTCCGTTCTGGCCGTCGCCATGGCGCTCGTTCTGATGTGGAAGGCCGCCCATCCGCGTCTGCGCCGCCGCAAGGACGACACCCCGGCCCGTCAGGGGAAGATGTCATGAGGCTCGATCTCTATTTCGCCCGCCGTTTCCTGCGCGCCCTCTTGATTGTCCTCGCCATGTTCGCCGGACTCATCCTCATGGTCGAAAGCCTCGACCAGCTCCGCGATCTCGCCGATCTCGGGGTCGGCAGCGCCGCCGTTCTGCACATGGCGCTCCTGCGCGTGCCGCGCACGCTTTACGACATCCTGCCGATCATCGTGATGATCGCCACGCTGGTGCTGTTTCTCGGTCTTGCGCGCTCCTCCGAACTGGTCGTCGCCCGCGCCGCCGGGCGCTCCGCCCTGCGTTCCCTGGTGCCGCCGGTTGCCGTCGCCTTCCTGTTCGGTGCGCTCAGCGTCGCCGTGTTCAACCCGATTGCCGCCACCACCGAACGCAGCTACGAGCGGCAGAAAACCCTGTTCAGCCAGGGCGAAGCCCAGGTGTTTTCGGTCTCCGACGAGGGGCTGTGGCTGCGCGAAGGCACGCCCAGCGGCCAGATGGTGATCCGCGCCGGGCGCTCCAATCTCGACGGCTCGCAATTGCAGGAGGTGAGCTTCATCGGCTTCGCCCCCGACGGCACGCCGCTCTATCGTATCGAAGCGCAGAGCGCCCAGATCGAGGACGGCCAGTGGCATCTCACCGGGGCCAAGCGTTGGCCGCTGACCGGCGCCGCCAACCCCGAGGCCGCCGCCACCGTGCACGACACGCTCACCCTGACCACCTCGCTCACCCCCGATGAAATCCGCGACCGCTTCGGCGCGCCCGAGGCCGTGCCGTTCTGGGAACTCACCAGCTACATCGACAAGCTCGAAGTGGCCGGCTTTTCCGCCCGTTCTTACCGCATGTGGCTGCAAAGCGAGCTGGCCCTGCCGTTCTCCTTTATCGCCATGGTGCTGATCGCTGCGGGCTTTACCATGCGCCATACCCGTCTCGGCAACACCTCCTCGCGGGTGATCACCGCCGTGCTTCTGGCCTTCGGCTTCTATTTCCTGCGCTCCTTCGCCATCGTCATGGGACAGAACGGATTGCTGCCGATCTCTTTGGCCGCCTGGGCGCCGCCTCTCGCAATCATCCTCGCCTCTCTTGCCCTTCTGCTGCATTTGGAGGATGGATAAGGACATGACCGCCGCACCGAAGGCCCCCCTTTCCCGTCGTGCGCAGACCCTGCGCGCCCCGCTTACGGCTCTCGCCCTGAGCGCCGCCCTGTCCATGGCCGCCCTGCCCGCCATGACCCAGACAGCATCCGAGCCCTCCACCGCGCTTATGGCCGACAGCGTCAGCTTCGACGGCACGCTGTTGATCGCCTCCGGCGCGGTCGAGGTGCTGCGCGGCGACACGCGGCTCACCGCCACGCGCATCACCTTCAACCAGGAGACCGGCGCGCTCTCGATCGAAGGCCCGATCCGCCTGACCCAGGCCGATGGCGCAAGCGAGATTCTCGCCTCCGCCGCCGAGATCGACACAGAACTGAAAAACGGCCTTCTGCTGTCGGCGCGCATGGTGATCGACCGCCAGATGCAATTGGCCGCCGCCCGGCTCGACGTGGTCGAAGGCCGCTATACAAGGCTCGAAAAAACCGTCGCATCGACCTGCGAGGTCTGCGCCGTGCGCCCGGTGCCGCTCTGGGAAATTCGCGCCAGCGAAGTGATCCACGACAACGAAACCCATCAGCTCTATTTCACCGACGCGCATCTGCGCATCGTCGATATTCCGGTGTTCTGGCTGCCGCACCTGCGGGTACCCGACCCGACCGTGACCCGCGCCAACGGTTTCCTGATCCCGGAAATCCGCACCGATTCCACCCTCGGCACCGGCATCGAGGTTCCCTATTTCATCACGCTGGGGGATCACCGCGACCTCACCGTCGCACCCTATCTGGCGACCAACACCACGACGCTCAACCTGCGCTATCGTCAGGCCTTCGTGCATGGCGATCTCGAACTGAACGGCGCGGTGAGTTCCGACGACACCCGCGACGGGCTGCGGGCCTATCTCTTTGCCGAGGGCAACTGGCGGCTCGACAACGGCATGAAGCTCGGCTTCGATCTGCGCGCCACCTCCGACATCGCCTATCTGCTGGATTACGGCTATTTCGACGAAGATTACCTGCCCTCGAAAGTCACGCTGAGCCGCTACCGCGAAGACGAGGCCATCGACGGGCAATTCGTCTATTCCCGCAGCCTGCGCGATTCCGATCTGGCGATCGAGGACACGCTGCCCTTCCTTCTGGGCGAATTCAGCTACGAACATCTCTACGATCCGGCCCGTTTGCCCGGTCAACTGAGCTTCGGGATCACCGCCTCGACCTCGTACCGCGATTCCGAAGACGACATCGACGGCTATGACGTGCTGCGTCTTGGGGCCGAAGGGCGCTGGAGCGGCTCGACCGTCTTCGGCCCCGGCCTGAAACTCGAAAACGCCGCCGCCCTCTATGTCGACGGCTACCTGCAACAGCAATATTCCGCCTACGAAAACCACGTCACCCGCCTCACCGGCAGTGCCGAAACCCGCCTGAGCTGGCCGCTCACCCGCAGCACCGCCTCCGGCGCGTCCGAGCTTCTGGAACCTCTGTTGCAGCTTGGCTGGTCCGACAGCACCGGCGGCGATGTGCCCAATACGGATTCGCGTTTCGTCGAATTCGACGAGGGCAATCTGCTGACCCTCGCGCGCTTTCCCGGCGCGGACCGGCGCGACACCGGCCTGACCGCCGCCGCCGGGCTGCGGTTTTCGCATTACGGCGAGACCTCCGACTATGGCCTCACGCTCGGTCGGGTCCTCAGCCTCGAAGATCACGACGCCTATTCCGTCGCCTCCGGCCTCTCCGGGCAAAGCTCCGACTGGCTTCTGGGCGCCGGGCTGCGCTTTCAGAACGGCTTTGCCGCCAACACTCGCGCGCTCATCACCGAGGATGCCGAGATCACAAAATGGGAAACCCGGCTCGATCTCAGCCGTCCGCGCTATACCATCGGATCGAGCTATGCCTATGTCATCGCCGATGCCGCTGAAGAGCGCGACACCGATCTCAACGAATTCGGCTTCGACGGCTCTGTGAAACTTGCGCAGAACTGGAGCGCCACGGCGCAATATCTCTACGATTTCAACGAGGACGAAGCCACCCGTGCCGGGCTTGGCCTGCAGTTCCAAAACGAATGCACCCGGCTCAAACTCGAATTGTCGCGCCGCTACTGGGATACCGATTCCCTCGATCCGACCACCCGCGTGGCGTTTTCCGTCGGCTTCGGCGCCTTCGGGTCGGGGACGCAAAAGACCGGCTCCTGCGCCTTCTGAGCCGGGCCCCACCCCCTGTCATGCCCCTGCCAAGCTCCCGTCGCGCCCCGTCCTGCGTTCACAATCGGGATATTCCCCGCCGTGCACGGCACAGAGACGAGCAATCCGCTTGGCCCAGACCGCGAAACCTCTTAAAAGAAACCGACATCTGGACGAAAGCCCCGAAACCGGGGCCACAAGTGGGTATGGAAGTGAGCATGGGAGTGAGCATGACACGCAAATTCGGGGCCGATCTTCTGGACGCGGTGAAAACCTCTCTGCGCAACCCCATGCCGCGCGGCACGATCCGCGGCGGGCTTCTCGCCCTGGCGATGGCTCTGCCGGGGATCGCCCCCGGCCAGGCTGTGGCCCAGAACCTTTTCGCTCCCGTCG
The DNA here is from genome assembly GCF_002407265.1 of Celeribacter ethanolicus. Lineage (NCBI taxonomy): Bacteria > Pseudomonadati > Pseudomonadota > Alphaproteobacteria > Rhodobacterales > Roseobacteraceae > Celeribacter > Celeribacter ethanolicus. The sequence goes on along the minus strand of NZ_CP022196.1, from coordinate 570,762 downwards.
CCTATGTTAACGACAAGGTGGTGACCGGCTACGAGCTTGAACAACGCATGCAGATGCTCTCCGTTCTGGGCGGTCCGAAAAGCCGCAAGGACGTGCTCGACGCGCTGATCGAGGAGCGCCTGAAGCAACAGGTCGCCGAGCGCGTGGATTTCAAGCTGACCGATGAACAGGTCGCCACCGCGATCGCCGAGTTTGCCGCACGCGGCAAGCTGCAACCCGAACAGTTCCTCTCGCTGATGGCGAAAAACGGTGTCTCGGCCCAGACCGTGCGCGATTTCGTGTCCTCGGGCATCATCTGGCGTGAATACGCCCGCGCCCGGTTCTCCTCGAAAGCGCAGATCTCCGAAGCGGAGATCGACAAGGCGCTGCAATCGAACGGCCCCTCCGGCGGGCTGCGCGTGGCTCTGTCCGAGCTTTTCCTGCCAGCCCGCACGCCCGAAGAGGCCGCGAAATCCGACGCGCTGGCGAAACAGATCGCGGCCAACCCCTCGATTGCCGCCTTTGCCGCCGCTGCCGAGAAATACTCCGTCGCTCCGTCGCGCGAGAAAGCCGGGCGGATGGACTGGGCCGCGATCGGCGATCTGCCGCCGCCGCTGCGCGCCGCCGTCATGGGCCTCAAGCCCGGCGAGATCAGCGCTCCCTTGTCCACCGGCAACGCCATCGGCCTGTTCCAGTTGCGTTCGGTCGCCGAGATCGCCACGCCGACGCCCAATGCCGACGCCATCAAATATGCCGCCTATTACATCGCGGGCGGACGCTCCGAAGCCGCGCTGAAACGTGCTGCCGAGGTGAAGGCCAGTGTCGACACCTGCGACGATCTCTATGGCATCGCCAAGGGCGAGCCGGAAAGCGTGCTGCAAATCGACACCCTGCCGGTGAGCCAGGTCCCCAACGATGTGGCTTTCGAACTCGCGAAACTCGATCCGGGTGAGGTCTCCACCGCACTGACCCGCGCCGATGGCCAGACGCTTGTCTTCCTGATGATGTGCGGGCGCACCTATGAGGCGCTGGCCAATGCCGATCGCGAGTCGGTTCGGGCCCAGTTGCAATCGCAACGCATCGGCGCGCTGGCCGACAGTTTCCTCGCCGAGATGCGCGCCGACGCGACGATCGTGATCCCATGAGCCAGAGCGATCTGTGCCCCTCCGATCTCGCCCCCATTGCGCTGAGCTGCGGGGAACCGGCCGGGGTTGGCCCGGAACTTGCGGTCAAGGCCGCCAAACTTCTGGCCGGTGCGGTGCCCTTCTTCTGGATCGGAGATCCGCGCCATTTGCCATCCGATGCGCTGTTCGAGGAAATCGCAAGCCCGGCGGACGCGCTGCGCATTGCGCCCGGCGCGCTCCCGGTTCTGCGCCACGACTTCGCCGCCGAAGTCCGTCCCGGCACGCCCGATCTCGACAATGCGCAAGGGGTGATCGACGTGATCCGCCGCGCCACGGCGCTCGTGCAGACCGGCGAGGCCTCCGCGCTTTGCACCGCACCGATCCACAAGAAAGTGCTGAAAGACGGCGCGGGCTATGCCTTCCCCGGCCACACCGAATTCCTCGCCCATCTGGGCGGTGTCGAGCGCGTGGTGATGATGCTGGCCTGCACCGAACTGCGCGTCGTCCCCGTGACCATCCACATCGCGCTCAAGGACGTGCCGGAGGCCTTCACGCCGGAGCTTCTCGAAGACACCATCCGCATCACCGCTGCCGATATGGAGCGTTACTGGGGCTATGCCCATCCGCGCATCGCCATTGCGGGTCTGAACCCGCATGCGGGCGAAGGCGGCGCCATGGGCACGGAAGAAATCGACTGGATGATTCCGCTCATCGACCGGCTCAAGACGCAGGGTTTCGATCTCAAAGGCCCGATGCCGCCCGACACCATGTTCCATGGCCGGGCGCGGGCAGGCTATGACGTGGCGCTTTGCGCCTATCACGATCAGGCGCTGATCCCGATCAAGACCATCGACTTCTCCGGCGGCGTCAACGTGACGCTTGGCCTGCCCTTCATCCGCACCTCGCCGGATCACGGCACCGCCTTCGACATCGCGGGCAAGGGCGTGGCCGATCCATCGAGCCTGATTGCCGCGCTCAAGATGGCGCAGGACATGGCGATCACCGCCCGAAAGGCACTCTGATGGCCACGGTCGACGGGCTTCCGCCGCTTCGCGACGTGATCGCGACCCACGAGCTTGTAGCGAAGAAATCGCTGGGGCAGAACTTTCTGCTCGATCTCAACCTGACCTCGAAAATCGCCCGTCAGGCGGGCGATCTGACGCAATGCGACGTACTCGAGGTCGGCCCCGGCCCCGGCGGCCTGACCCGTGGCCTTCTGGCCGAGGGCGCGCGCAAGGTTCTCGCCGTCGAGAAAGACAGCCGCGCCATGGCGCCTTTGGCGGAAATCTCCGCCGCCTATCCCGGACGGCTTGAGGTGATCAACGCCGATGCGCTTGAAATCGACCCGCTCGAACGCCTGACCGCCCCGGTGCGCATCGTCGCCAACCTGCCCTATAATGTCGGCACGGAATTGCTGGTGCGCTGGTTGACCCCGCCGTCCTGGCCACCCTATTGGGCCTCGCTGACGCTGATGTTTCAACGCGAAGTGGCCGAGCGCATCGTCGCCGAGCCGGGATCGAAGAAATACGGTCGTCTCGCGATCCTGTCGCAATGGCGCACCACGCCGCGCATCGTCATGGAACTGCCGCCGGAGGCGTTTAGCCCGCCGCCGAAAATCCATTCCGCCGTGGTGCATCTCGACGCCCTGCCCGCGCCGCGGTTCGAAGCCGACCCGAAAGTGTTGGAACGCATCGTCGCCGCAGGTTTCAACCAACGCCGCAAGATGCTCCGCGCCTCGCTGAAGGGCCTCACGCCCGACATCGAAGACCGCCTGACCGCCGCCGGGATCAAGCCCACGGATCGCGCCGAACAGGTGCCGATCGAGGGCTGGTGCGCGCTCGCCCGCGAAATGGTGAAAGGCTGACCCATGTTCTCCCATGTCACTCTCGGCGCCGACGATCTCGATCTGGCCGCGTCCTTCTACGACGCGGTTCTGGGCGAGATTGGCCTGCATCGACGTGAGGTCGAGCCCGACGGCGGCCCCGAGGCCCGTTGCTGGGTGCGCCCGGAGGCCCCCTTCCCACGGTTTTACGTCTATCGGCCCTTCGACAAAGCCCCCGCAACCGCCGGGAACGGCACCATGCTGGCCTTTGTCGCCCCGTCGCGCAGGGCGGTGGACAAAGCCCACGCCGCAGGGCTTGCCCATGGTGGCACCGATGAGGGCGCGCCCGGCCTGCGCCCGCACTATGCGCCCGATTATTACGGCGCCTACCTGCGCGACCCGTTCGGCAACAAGGTCCACCTCGTGCATCGCACCGAGCTGACCGAAAGCTTCGGAATAAACACCTAAACCCCGGTTGAATCGCCCATGCACCGACCGGAGACCGAGCCACCTCCAACTCCGGTCCAATGGCCAAACCTCCCCGGCAGGTCCTTATGTCACGCCACGGGCAACCCCGCCCGCTCTGACATAAGGACCTGCCGATGAAATCCCTGATCTCCGCCGCTCTGCTCTCCGCCACACTCGCCACCACGCTCTCGGGTGCGGCCTTCGCCTCGGATTCCGTGGCACTCACCGACGAGATGAAAACCAAGATCACCGAAACCCTCACCGCCCAGGGCTATGAGGTCGGCAAGATCAAGATCGAGGACGGTCTTTATGAAGCCTATGCCAAGAAAGACGGCATGAAATACGAGATCTTCCTCGATGGCGACCTCAACGTCGTCAAGACCGAAGAAGACTGATGCCGTCCCCGCGCCGGGGCTCCCGACCCCGGCGCCTTTTCGGCCCCTCTTCAAAGGACAGCCACATGACCCGACACAAGGTCTGGGACCCGCTCCTGCGCCTGTTCCACTGGACCCTCGTCCTCAGTTTCACCGCCAATGCGCTGATCGTCGATCACGAAAGCGACGCGCATCTGTGGTTCGGTTACACGATCATCGCCCTGCTGATCTTTCGCGTGCTCTGGGGGCTGATCGGACCGCGCTATGCCCGGTTCTCTTCCTTTCCGCCCTCCGCGCATGGGGCGCTCGAACAGGCCTCCGACATGGTCGCCGGGCGCGTCAAGACACACCTTGGCCATACGCCGCTGGGCGCGCTGATGATCTACAACCTGATCGTGACGCTGTCCGTCATCGCGCTCTCCGGCTGGCTGATGACCACCGACATGTTCTGGGGCGTCGAATGGCCCGATGAGCTGCACCAGATCGCCGTCGACTGGGCGGAGTTCTCCGTTGTCCTGCATATTGCCGCCGTGCTCTTCGAGAGCCGCCGCACGCGCGTGAACCTTCCCCGCGCCATGGTGACAGGCTATAAGGAGGTGCCATGACTCAATGCCCCCCGGAATGCCGATGCGCCCTCGCAGCCTGAGCACATCCCCCGCCCTCATCGTCGCCCTCATCGGGGTGCAGAGTTTCTGCGCCCTGTTCTTCCTGTCCGACGTCGCCACCGACCTCGGACAGGCTGGCGGCAAACCGACCCTGCATCTGATCATCGAGACTCTGGCCTCCGGCACGCTGGTGATCGCCATCCTCTTCGAACTGCGCATGATCATCGAGCTGATGCAGCGCAAGGCCCGGCTCGAACGCAGCCTCAAGGACGCCTCCCGCGCCGTGTTCGAGGTGATCGAGAGCCATTTCGATCTCTGGGGCCTGTCGCCGTCGGAGCGCGATGTCGCGAGCTTTCTCGTCAAAGGCTTTTCCATCACCGAGATTGCCGGGTTGCGCGGCAACAAGGAGGGCACGATCAAGGCACATCTCAACGCGATCTATCGCAAATCGGGCACCCGCAACCGCGCCGAGATGATGTCCGCCCTGATCGACTCGCTGATCGACCCGCACCCGCAGAGCGACGCGACAGCCCCTTCGGCCCCCTGACCGCACCAGCTCGACGACCATGAAAAAACCCCGCTCAGTGGCGGGGTTTTTCGCATTCAGCCATCTCAAGCGTTCCGCCAATCAAGCGCGTTTATTCGGCAGCCTCTGTGGTGTCGTCGTTCGGCGCGCTCTCCGGTGCGTTTTCCGTGGCGCTTTGCGGCTCCTGAGCCTCCGCCGCGGCAGCGGCGGCCTCCGCCTCGCGTTCCGCCTTGCTCTTGCGCGGTTTGCGCGGTGCGCGCGGCTTTTTCGGCTTCGGCTGATCCTCGGGCGTTTCGACAAGCCCGGTATCGGTGCTGCCGTCGCCCGCCTCGTTCACATCGGCCTCGACAAAGACCAGATCGGGCTGATCGCCCGCCCCCGCCACCTGCTGGGACTGTTGTTCGGCCTGCTGCTCGTCACGACGGCGCTGGCGTTCGGCACGCTCGGCTTCCTGACGGTCACGGCGTTCCTGCTGTTCGCGCTCCTGCTGTTCGCGTTGCGCGTCCAGCTCTTTCTGCGCCTCGCCCAGCATCCGCAGGTAATGTTCCGCGTGCTGCTGGAAGTTCTCCGCCGCCACCCGGTCGTTGGCAAGCTGCGCGTCGCGAGCAAGCTGGTTGTATTTCTCGATGATCTGTTGCGGCGTGCCGCGCACCTTGCCCTCGGGGCCGGAGCTGTCGAAGACACGGTTGACGATATTGCCAACGGAACGGTTGCGGTTGTTCTTGGACCGCGAACGGTTTTTCGAGGATCTCATACGGTGTTCTTTCGAGCCTATATCTCGTTAATCGAGCCTGTGTGCCGGATTCTCGGACCGGCTTTTGAAGCTGGCTTGTCTGTCCCAATGCGCTCTCGTTCTCTCGAGAGCCCTCAACATCAAAGCTGTGCAGGGTAAGAGCGTCGGGGAGCAATCTCCCGTCCGGCGCATCCCTCTGTAACCCTGTCGAGTCGGGTATGACAAGCGATTTTTACATAAACCCGGTACCTTTATGCGGCATTTCGCCATGAAAACCGCAAACTGCGGGAGCATCGGCACCAGTTTGGCACAAAACAGTTACCAATTCGCATATGCTGGCGACATCTGTCGGCAACATACCTGCGACATGACAGAACCATGTTTCACTTGCCCCGGTTGCGCGGATGCGGGTTCGGCGCCTGAGCGCGCACCACACGGTCGCGCCCGTCGAGATCGGCAATCACCCGTACGCCCTTGAGCCCTTGGGCCAGAAACAGCTCCGACACGGCCGCGCCCTGGGTCGGACCGATCTCGGCGATCAGCCGCCCGCGCGGCGCCAGATGCGTCCGCGCGCCCCTGGCAATCGCCCGATACGCCGTAAGCCCGTCCGCCTCATCGGTCAGCGCCATGCGCGGCTCATGCGCCAGTTCGGGCGCGAGCGACGGCATTTCAGACAGCGCAATATAGGGCGGGTTCGACACGATCAGTTCGAACTCACCGTCGATGCCGTCCCACCAGTTGGCTTGTTGAAACCGCGCCCGCCCGGTCAGGCCAAGCGCATCGGCATTCTCGCGCGCGACCTTCAAAGCAGGCTCCGAAAGATCGGTTCCAAGCCCCTTAGCCAAAATCTGTTCCGCAAGCAATGTCAGAAGGATAGCGCCCGATCCTGTACCCAAATCTAGCACAGAATTGAACGGCCGCGCGAGGGCTTCGGCGATCAGGATCTCGGTCTCGGGACGCGGGTCGAGCACATCGGAGCTGACCTTGAAAGACCGCCCGTAGAATTCCCGATGCCCGAGAATATGCGACACCGGCTCGCGATTGACCCGCCGATTGATCGCCACCGCAAACGCCGCCTCGTCCGCCTCCGAAATCGCATCCGGCATCACGAGTGTGAGCCGCGAGGGCGCGAACCCCAGCACATGCGCCATCAAAAGCCGGGCATCGCGCGCGCCGCCGTCGATCCCGGCTTCGGCCAGACGTTTGGTGCCTGCGACCAAAGCGGCCTGCACTGTGGACGGCGCCGTCATTCCGCCATCTCCGCCAGAAGCCCGGCCTGATGATCCGAAATCAGCGCGTCGATCACCTCATCGAGATCGCCGCCCATCACCTGATCGAGCTTGTAAAGCGTCAGATTGATGCGGTGATCCGTCATCCTTCCTTGCGGGAAATTGTAGGTGCGGATGCGTTCGGAGCGATCCCCCGAGCCGACCTGCGATTTGCGGTCCGCCGAGCGTTCGGCATGGAGCTTCTGCCGCTCCGCGTCATAAAGCCGCGCGCGCAGCACGGTCATCGCGATCTCACGGTTGCGGTGCTGGGATTTCTCCGACGAGGTCACGACGGTTCCGCTGGGGATGTGGGTGATCCTGACCGCCGAATCCGTGGTGTTGACGTGCTGCCCGCCCGCGCCCGAAGACCGCATCGTGTCGATGCGAATGTCGTCCGGGTTGATCTCGATATCCACCTCCTGCGCCTCCGGCAGCACCGCCACGGTGGCCGCCGAAGTATGAATCCGTCCGCCCGATTCCGTTTCCGGCACGCGCTGCACCCGGTGCACCCCGCTCTCGAACTTCATCCGCGCGAAAACGCCCTCGCCCTCGACATTGGCGATCACCTCCTTGATGCCGCCCAACTCAGTTTCCGCCAGCTCGATGATGTCGAACCGCCAGCCCTTCGCCTCGGCATAGCGCTGATACATCCTGAGCAGGTCGCCTGCGAACAACGACGCCTCGTCGCCCCCCGTGCCGGGCCGGATTTCGAGAATGGCCGAGCCGGTATCCGCTGCATCCTTGGGCAAAAGCGCGATCTGGAGCGCCTGCTCCGCCTCAGGGAGCCGCGCTTTCAGACCCGGCAATTCCTCCTCAGCCAGCGCCCGCATCTCCGGGTCCGCAAGCATCGCCTCCGCCTCGGCAATATCGCCAGCAAGGCGTTGATAAGCGCGGATCTGCTCCACCACCGGCCTGAGCCCGGCATATTCGCGGCCCAAGGCGACAATATCGCCCGTGCCCTGCGCCATCGAGGCTTCAAGGAATTCGAAACGCTGGAGAATCTGCTGGAGGCGGTCTTGAGGTATCATGAGGCGATCTGTTGCGCTGAAACACGGTCCGGGTCAAGCCGCGCTAAAACCCGGCCGCCTTGATCCACGCCTCCGCCCGCCGCCCGTTGACCCCGAAATCGGATTTGCCGAAGCGTAGCCGTGCCAGCACCACCACCTCGGAGCCGCCCTCGGAACTCCGTGCGGAAATCGTGGTGAAATCGGGAAAGCCCCAGAACGCCGTGCGGGTCCGGTAAGTCAGACGCCCCTCCTCGACCGACCCGGCGACGCGGCGCGTGCGCATCTCGGTCTCGGCAATCGCCGCCAGACGGGTGAGCGCCTCCTCCGGCGTCAAAGGTACGTTGACCAGCCGTTTCACGCCCCCCGGCGCAGGGTCGGCGGCGGCAAAGGGATCGACATGCCAGCGCAGGGGATCTGTCGGCGCCAGACGAATGAACGCCTGAAGCCCGACAAAGACAAGAACGATCCCCCAGAACAGCATCTTCATCCCGCCCGCCGCGTCCAGCCGTAGAGCGCGATGATCTCCATCGCCACATGAGCCCCCGCGACCGCCGTCGCGCCCGTCGTGTCATAGGGCGGCGAGACCTCGACCACGTCACCGCCAGTGAGGTTCACCCCCGCCAGATCGCGCAGGATCGCCGCCGCCTGCCAACTCGCAAGCCCACCCCACACGGGCGTACCGGTGCCGGGCGCGAAGGCCGGATCGAGACAGTCGATGTCGAAGGTCAGATAACAGTTCCGGTCGCCGACGATCTTTTTCACCTCGCCCGCAACCCAGGCCGCCCCCCGTTCATGCACCGTCCGTGCGTCGATGATATTGACGCCCAAAGTGTCCGGGTTGTCGGTGCGAATGCCGATCTGGACCGAGGTTTTCGGGTCGATGAGGCCGGTTTTCACCGCCTTGTAGAACATCGTGCCATGGTCGATCCGGCTCAGATCGTCGTCCTGCCATGTGTCGGAATGCGCATCGAAATGAATAAGGCTGATGGGCCCGAATTTCTCCGCATGCGCCTTGAGGATCGGGTAGCTGATGTAATGATCCCCGCCCAGAACAAGGCTCCCCGCGCCCGCCGCCAGAATCCCCCGGATGTGATCCGTCAAGCGCTCCGGGAACTCCGACACCATGGCGTAATCGAAGGCCAGATCGCCGTAATCCACCACAGTGAACTCATCCAGGGGCGAATAGCCCCAGCCATAGGGCGCATCGAACGGTTGAAGCGCGGAGGCTTCGCGGATCGCCCGCGGCCCCAACCGCGTACCGGGCCGGTTGGTCACCGCCTGATCGAACGGCACGCCGGTGATGGCCAGATCGACACCTGCAAGATCCTTGGTATAGCGCCGGCGAAAGGCCGACAGCGCACCGCCAAAGGCATTCTCATAGGCCAGCCCCCGACCGGAGCCGGTAAAGGCCAGATCAATCTGGGTTTTCGCGTCTTCGAGCGCCATTCGGCCCCTCCCGTTCAGTCTCACCCTCACTTTAGCGCCCCCGGGGAGCGTGTCCATCGGATGTTGACCCGCGGGTCATAGAAACGTCAAAGCCCCCCGCCTCGAAAGACGGGGGGCCAGAGATGGTCGAAATGGACCATCGGGGGGGTCTCTTTCCGATCCGTCGATCAGAAGCGGAAGCTCACGCGCGCGCCGAGAGTGGTGGCGGAGAGGTCTTCACCGCTGTTGTCGAATTCGTCGAATTCGTTTTGCAGCAGTTCGGCACCCACGGTCATGTTGTCGGAGACGGCATAGTCCACGCCGAGACCGTAGACATAGCCGGTGTCATTGTAGGAGGCGCCGTTGATATCGGCTTCACCATAGGCGGCACCGACCACACCGTAGACCAGAGCCGGACCCATGTCGTAACCGGCACGCAGTTTCAGACGGGTCAGGTTGTCGAGGCTGTTGTCGCCCTCTTCCATCTCCGTGGCGTTGTATTCGAGTTCGCCACCGAGCACGAAGTTGCCGAAGTCATAGTCATAACCGCCGTAGACGCCGTAGGTCATGTCATCGGCGCCATCGAGCGCGTTGTCGCCCCAGCCGTAGCCAATGGTCGCACCGACGTAACCGCCGGTCCAGTCGGTGCCGGCAACCGGCATGACGGGGGCGGGGGTGATCACCGGCTGTTCGACGACCGGTTCGGAATAGCCGCCGGCAAAGGCCGGAGCGGTCAGGGCAAAAGCGGCCAGAGCGAGCGCCGGGGTTGCGATACGTTTCATGTTCATTCTCCTTGTACTGCCTCGTTCAGAGGTGATGCCTTGATCGACATCTCAACGAGAGAGATAGAGAAATCGTTCCAGAAATACAGAGGGGTAACGGTCACGCCCGCGTGAGGAAACCGTGAAGTACCCTAAATCGGTGAAAAGCTGCCGAGACAGGGTTCCGCGCCGGCAAGAACTGGCCGAGGCGAAATAATCCACAAGAAATCCGCGCGCTCAGGCGTCGGAATTCTTCTCTTCGAGCGTTAGCCATTCTTCTTCGGCGGCCATCAGCGCCTCTTGCCGCTGCGACAGCATTTCGGTCGCCTTCCTGAACTTCACAGGTTCGCGGGTGAACAGCTCCGGATCGGCCAGAAGATCGCCGATTTTGGCAATCTCGGCCTCCAGCCGCTCGATTTCCCCCGGAAGCGCCTCAAGCCGGTGCTTTTCCGTGAAGGACAGTTTGGATTTCGCAGGCGCAGGTTTAGCGGCCGCCTTCTCAGAGGCCTTTTCAGCGGGTTTCTCCGCCTTGGCCGCCGCTTTCACATGCGGCTTCTCATTGGCGAATCCATTGTCGCCGCGCTGCGCCAGATAATCCGTCCAGCCGCCCGCATAGAGCGTCGCTGTCCCGTCCCCCGGAACCGCCACGGTCTGTGTCGCCACCCGGTCGATGAAATCCCGGTCGTGTGACACGAGCAGAACCGTGCCTTCGAAATCCGTCAGCAATTCCTGAAGCAAATCAAGGGTTTCGATGTCGAGATCGTTGGTCGGCTCGTCGAGCACCAAGACGTTCGAGGGTTTCGCCATGATTTTCGACAGCAAAAGCCGCGCCTTCTCGCCGCCTGAAAGCGACGCCACCGGCGCACGCGCTTGGGCCTCCGAGAACAGGAAATCTTTCAGATAGCCGACCACATGTTTCGGCGTGCCGCGCACCATGACCTGATCGGCCTTGCCGGAGACGGAGATGTCCTTGTCAGAGGTCATCGCCTCCCAAAGCGTCAGGTCTTCGCGAATGTTCGACCGGGTCTGATCGAACACCGCCATTTCGAGCTTTGTCCCGAGTTTGATCGTCCCCGAATCCGGTTCCATCTCGCCGGTGAGCATTTTCAGAAGCGTGGTTTTACCCGCCCCGTTCGGCCCCACGAAAGCGATCCGGTCACCCCGGCCCACCTTGATGGAGAAATCACGGATGATCACGCGATCACCGAAGCTCTTGGAAATGTGATCGGCCTCGACCACCCGCTTGCCTGATTTCTCGGCAACCTCAAGCTCCATCGCCGCCGTGCCCTGGCGTTTGATCTGGCTGGCGCGTTCCGAGCGCAGGTCCTGAAGCGCCCGCACCCGGCCCATGTTGCGTTTGCGTCGCGCCGAGATGCCTTCAACCGCCCACCGCGCCTCCGCCTTGATCTTGCGGTTCAATTTATGCCGCTGCTGGTCCTCTTCGTCCCAGATCTTGTCGCGCCATTCCTCGAAGGCCTCAAAGCCCTGCTCCTGGCGCCGCACCTCGCCCCGGTCGATCCAAAGCGTCGCGCGTGTCAGGTGATTGAGAAACGCCCGGTCGTGGGAGATCAGCACAAAAGCCGTCTTGGTCAGCCGCAGTTCCTCTTCGAGCCATGCAATCGCTTCGATGTCGAGGTGGTTCGTCGGCTCATCGAGCAACATCAACCCCGGCGCCTCGGCCAGAAGCTTCGCCAAAGCCGCCCGCCGCCGCTCGCCGCCCGAGGCGGTCGCGACCGGCGTGGCCGGATCGAACTTGAGCCCCTCGGCCACCATATCGACCTTATAGCTCTCCGCCGCATCGAGATGCGACGCCGCGAAATCGCCCAGCGTCTCGAAGCCCGACAGATCCGGCTCCTGCTCCATATAGCCGACCGTGATCCCCGGCCCCAGAACCCGGCTGCCCCGGTCCGCCTCCACAAGCCCCGCCATGACCTTCATGAGCGTCGACTTGCCCGAGCCGTTCCGGCCCACAAGAGCGACCCGGTCGCCCTCCTGGACAACAAGAGACAGCCCGTCAAAGACAGGGTTTCCACCAAAGGTGAGCGAAATATCGGAGAGTTGTAAAACGGGTGCGCGTGCCATGTCGCACCGCTACTCGGGCGCCGCACAAAGGTCAATGATCATGTCATGTGATGGCCCCTGTCACAAAGCGACGTTGGACACCCCGTGCCATGGCTTTATACCCTGCCCCATGTTCGATTATTCGCTGCTCCACTGGACCACCTTCCTCTCCGCTGCACTTCTTCTGAACCTCGCGCCGGGACCGGATTTCGCCTTCATCCTCGGCCAGACCCTCCGCGGCGGCAAACGCGCGGGTTTCGCCGCCATGTTCGGCATCTGGATCGGCGCGATGGTCCATGTGCTGATGGCCGCTGCCGGGCTGTCGGCCATCCTGATGACCTCCGCCACCGCCTTTTCCATCGTGAAATGGGTCGGCGTCGCCTATCTCGTCTGGCTCGGCATCGGGGCACTGCGTTCCGACGGCAGCGCTTTTCTGAAAGACAAGGATATGACAGGTCCGCGTCGCTCCCCCTGGGCAATCTTCCGGCAAGGCGTGTTCACCGACATCCTGAACCCGAAAGTCGCGCTCTTCTTCCTCGCCTTCCTGCCGCAATTCGTGGTCGAGGGCGCAGGCCCCCTGCCCGCGCAACTGTTCCTCCACGGCACGCTGGTCATCCTCACCGCCGCTCTGATCGAGCCGCCGCTCATCCTCATGGGCGACCGCCTCGGCGCAGCGCTGCGCCGCTCTCAGACCCTCGGCAAATGGATGGAGCGCTCTCTGGGCGCGATTCTCATCGCCCTCGGCCTGCGCCTCGCGTTGGAAAAACGCTGATCAGCCGGCGACAGAGCGCAGCAACTTCTTCCGGGCCGGCGGAATGGATTTGATTTCGACGCCCGTGAAGACATGGATCGTGTTCAGGTCCGGGTCCACCACCGCGTGATCCGACACCCAGCCGCCCATCATCAGATAGGTTTTCAACAGCGGCGGCATCGCCTTGGCCGCGCGTTTCGCATCCGGCTTGCGCCGCAGACGCGCGGCATATTTGAACACGTTCGGCGCTTTCACCTTCGGCAAGAATCGTTTCGGCCCGAGATGGCGGTGTTTCAGCATCGCCAGCGCATCGGCATGCAGCGCCCAGTCCGCCCCGTGAAACGACGAACAGCCGAACAACAACTCGACATCCTGTTCGTCGACATAACGCGTCATCGCGCCCCAGGCGATGCGCAGAATATCCGGGTCGTGACACTCGGGATGAATGCAGAACCGCCCCATCTCCAACATCCGGCCCTCATACTCCGCCAGCCCCTCAAGCCCGTAAAACTGCGCCGAATAGCTCCGCGTGATCTCCGCCCCGCCGTTCAGGTCGAGAAACCGATAGGTGCAGACCAGCCGCCCGGTCTTGCGCTCCTCGATCAGAACATGCCGACACAGCCCGTCGAAATCATCGGCCTCAAGCCCGTCGAGACGCTCCGCCGCCCCGGTTCCGGCCACGAAGGCCAGATAGCGCAACCGCTGCGCCGCCTCGATATCCGCGCGGGTTTCGGCAAAACGCACCGTGTAACGGCCCTTGAGCAGGTTGAACATCGCGAAGGCTTCCTTCCGCTTTCACCACTATCTTACCATAAGACTATGGGGTCGCCTCTTTCTGCCTGCAAGAGATGACGGTTTTTTGACGTTGGGTTTGGGTGTGTGATCGCGGCAGCCGGAATGCAGAGCATTTTGGTGGGATGGGCGGGGATAGGTCGTTCGCTGCGTGGGGCACTAACGACAGTTCTGCGGACGACAAGGTGAACTCTGACGGCCGAAAACTCATCCGCGTTACCATCGACAGGGATGCCGACTGCAAGGCCTGACACCTTGGAGAGCGGTCCAAGTATATCCAAAAAACGCGAGGTTCGCGGGGGAGCCGGTTGTTTGAGGCAATTAACTCGCGTCTGGCACCGAGACTGTCTTTTTTATAGCCATCGCGCTCATTTGCATCGCTTCCGCTAGGTCGGATAGATGAAAGTCATTGCCCCCCACCTTTACGACTTTATTATCTCTAGCATCATCAAAGGACACCCCCACATCAATTTGACCCAATCCAACTCCACAAGTGGCGCCTTCTTTTGCCAAATCCCGCAAATTCTTAAATCTTGAAAACCAATCATAATATGGACTTTCGTTGCCCAAGAGATTTCGCGCCACGCCTCGCTCCTTAACGCCGTCCGCCATTGAAGAATATTTTCCGGGGGCTTGACCCTGGGAAACCAACATCAATGCGTATAGTGCATCTTGGAACGCACGGCATGAAAATAGGAAAGCTCGAGTAGATGCTTTCAATCGATCTTCTGATCGCCTCCTCGTCTCTTCCATCTCCTTTGGAACATCTCGGAAAATCTTTATGGTAAATTCCCCAAAATGATTAAGCCGATCTTGAATTTCAGCCAGTTCAGCCTCTTCGCTTTCTGTAAGCGAATGTCCGCGCGCCTTTTTTTCAAGAAGGATATATTGATATCTCTCAGTCTCACACCCAGTCAATTTCGCCGCAGCATATTCCGGGCTAGAGATTATTGATGCATAGTGAAACGAGAAAGGCATGCAGCCGCAAAAACCTTCAAAACACATTTCACTCGACACAACCAAGTCAGTCGTAAGAGATACTAGTCTTGTACGCAAACGTGGCCTTTTGGGGTCCAAAATGGCGTATATTTCTTCGAGCGACTGTAAAGAAATCTGAAGCTCTTCACGAGCTTGAAAATATTTGAAGACTGGGGTCATATCTTCGCTCTATCTAGTTCCTGTCCTCGGAACAAATCTAGGGTGAGTATGGCCCAACGGCAACTGCCCTAATCCGTGCAAAGGGCAGCCGCCCACCTTTGGGTGGCTTCACGTACCATGCAAGAGCGGTCGCACTTATGGTGCCAACCGGCGCGTCGGTTTCGAGGTTCATTCGCGGCAGAGCCTTTATACGTGCGCTCCGGGCCGCTCCCCCCTTGCCACCAGCCCCGCACCCCCTATCTTCCTCCCAAACGACCACGGGAGCCCAACATGCCAAAAATCGAAAAATCAGATGCCGAATGGCGCGAGGAGCTTGACCCGGAGACCTACCGCGTCACCCGTCAGCACGGCACGGAGCGCGCCTTTTCTCATCCGGGCTTCCCGAAAGCCCCCGGCACCTTCACCTGTGCCTGTTGCGGCGCGGAGCTGTTCCGGCAGGAGAACAAATTCGAATCCCATTGCGGCTGGCCGTCCTTTGACCGCACCAAGGCGGACGCCCCCGTCGCCGAGACCCGCGACACCTCTTTCGGCATGATCCGCACCGAGGTGCATTGCGACGAATGCGGCGCGCATCTGGGCCATGTCTTTCCGGACGGGCCGCGCGAAACGACCGGCCTGCGCTATTGCATCAACGGCGTGTCGATCCGGTTTTTGCCGGATGACGGCACGGTGGCGTAACCCCGCGTTTCTGCCCGACGCCCGATTTCCTGCCCGACGGAAGTCCGACAAAAGTCCGACGCAAATCCGACAGCCGGTTTTCGCAGCTTTCAGGTTTTCCGATGGCTGAAATACTCAAAACAAAAGCCGCCCCGAAAGGCGGCTTTTTCAATATCGCATCCCGGTCGCGGCTCACTGCAAAAGCTGTTCCGCCGAGACGTTGCCGAGGTTGCCGAAGAGCTGATCGAGGAAGGTGATGCCCTTGATATTGTCGTCGGTCACACGGCGTTCCAGCACCACGACCCGGCCCTGTTCAAGCCCGAAGCGCTCGACATTGCTGACCACGCCGCGACCGTCGAAGGAGATCGCAACCACTTGACGATCCACCTCTTTCGGCTCGAACGCACCATAGTGGCGGAATTGCGAGCGGACGTAATACCAGCCGGAATTGTCGCGAATCCCCTCGACCCCCGGCGCGCCGATCTTTTCGGCCACCGTGTCCTTGGTGTCGGCCCCGACCCGCACCTCCGACAGTTGACCGGAAGTGGGCACATAGCCATGGTTGCGGAACTGCGCGACACAGGCGCTCAGCGACAGGACCAGAGCCAGCCCCAGAACGGCTTTCGCCACCATTGCGGCCCCTTTAACAGCCCCCTGCGGGAAAATACGGTTGGACATAAGCCCCCTCTTGCCTTGTGCGCTTGCGCTTCGTATCGGTATCCGGCTTATAGAAACAGCGCCCGACGATCAAGGAGACTTCCACCATGGGACACGACGGCTTGAACAGCTGGGGCAGCCCGCTGCACCTGCGTGATCTTTCCGATGCGCATGCTCATGCCTTTCGCCTCGTACCTTCCAGCGAAGATCTGGAGGAAATGGCGACCGCCCTGGGCCTCAGTTCGGTCCGCAAGGTCAAGTTCGAGGGCAAGATGATCCCCGTCGGCAAACGTGACTGGCGGCTTGAAGGCGAATTGGGGGCCACTGTGGTGCAGCCCTGTGTCGCCACCCTGGTTCCGGTCACGACCCGGCTCGATGTGCCGGTCAACCGCACCTATATTGCCGATCTGCATGAGGAATTTCACCCCGAGCAGGAGCTCGAGATGCCGGAGGACGACACAATCGAGCCGCTGCCTGCCACGCTCCTGCTGTCCACCGTCGCCGAAGAGGCGCTGGCGCTCGCCGCGCCCGATTATCCGCGCGCCGACGGGGCGGAGTTGGGCGTCACCCAGTTCACCGAACCGGGCAAAGCGGCGATGAGCGACGAGGACACCAAACCCTTTGCCGCCCTCAAGGCACTGCGCGACAAGATCGGCAAAGACGGCGAATAAGCGGCGGAAATGGCGGCCTGAAAGCCGCTTTTATACATCGCAAACAAAACACTTGCATGGAATCGCAAAGCGAGTATGTTCCCGGCCTCGCTTCCATGCATGTCTTTGACAGGTTTCAGGCACCGATCTTTCTCGGGCCAGACAAGAGCGCAGACGAAAATTATGGTGCAAACCATGGTTTACACTCTGCCCGCGAAGGCCTATGAAGCGCCAAAGTTTTCACCGGGCATGAGGTCCGGACTTGTATCAGGGGCCACAAGCCCCGCCCACCAGAGGCACGGGATCGTAAGGCCCCCTGCCCGTTGCTACCGAGGTTGAGACATGGCTGTCCCTCAGAATAGAGTTACCCGCTCCAAGCGGAACATGCGCCGCGCACACGATGCTCTGGTCGCCGGCAACCCGGCCGAGTGCCCGAACTGCGGCGAGCTGAAACGCCCGCACCACGTCTGTGGCGCTTGCGGCCACTACGATGACCGCGAAGTCATCGCGCAGGCCGACGAGATCGACCTCGACGAAGACGCGGCGTAAGTCCGAAGCCCCACTGGCGTTCTGATGAGCATGAGCCCGTCCGAGACTTCTTCCGGCACCTCTGCCCCGATCACGGGACAGGGGTCCGGGCATAAGGAAACGGACAACACGGGACGGCTCGGCATGCGCGACGGGGTTCAGATCACGCTTTCGATCGACGCCATGGGTGGCGATCGTGGACCGGCGGCTGTTGTCGCCGGTATTGCGCGTTCCGCGTCCAAGAATCCGGCTCTCGACTTCATCGTCCATGGCAACGGGGCCGAGCTTGAAAAGCTCGTCCGCAAGCGCAAAGTGTTGCGCGATCGTGTCGAGATTCGCGATGTGCCGGGCGTCGTCACCATGCATGACAAGCCCTCTCAGGCGATGCGCCGCACCGACACGTCGATGCGGTCCGCCATTGATGCGGTGAAGGATGGCGAGGCCCAGGCCTGCGTGTCCTGTGGCAACACCGGTGCGCTGATGGCGACCTCGATGATCCGCCTGCGCAAGCTCGACGGCGTCAACCGCCCTGCCATCGCCTGCCTCTGGCCCTCGCGCAATCCGCAAGGTTTCAATGTCATGCTCGACGTCGGTGCCGACATTCGCGCCGATGCCCGCGACCTGCTGCAATACGCGATGATGGGCGCCTCCTATGCCCGCAACGGGCTTGGCCTCGAGACCCCGCGCGTCGGACTTCTCAATGTCGGCACCGAAGAACACAAGGGCCGCGCCGAGCTGAAAGAGGCCAACGAACTGATCGAGAACGCCTCCGACATCGGCGGTTATGCCTTCAAGGGATTCGTCGAAGGCGGCGATATTCCCGGCGACCGGGTGGACGTGATCGTCACCGACGGGTTCACCGGCAACATCGCACTCAAGACCGGCGAAGGCACCGCGAAACTGGTGGGCGATCTTCTCAAGGAAGCGTTCAAGGCGACGCCACTGTCGCGCATCGCAGCACTTCTGGCGCTGACCTCTCTGAAACGCCTGCAAAAACGAATCGATCCGCGCCGGGTGAACGGCGGGGTCTTCCTCGGGCTCCGCGGCACCGTGGTCAAATCCCACGGCTCGGCCGACGCCACAGGTGTCTCCGCTGCGATCAAACTGGCCTATGAGCTGTCTGCTTCGGGCTTTACCGATCGTTTGGCGGCACGGGTTGCATCCGCCGTCGCCACATCGCAAAATGACGGAACGTCATAAATAACATAAGGCCTTGTCCATGACAGTCCGGGCAGTCGTCGCAGGTGTGGGGCACTATCTCCCCTCCCGCGTGGTCGAGAACGCAGAGTTCGAAAAAACCCTCGATACATCCGATGAATGGATCCGCACCCGTTCCGGGATCGAGCGGCGTCATTTTGCCGCCGAAGGCGAAACCACCTCCATGATGGGGACCGAGGCCGCACGCGCCGCGCTCAAGGACGCGGGGATGGAGCCATCCGACATCGATGCGGTGATCGTCGCCACTTCGACGCCGGACCTGACTTTCCCCTCCGTCGCCACGATGGTTCAAAACGCGCTCGGCATGTCCTGCGGCTTTGCCTTCGACGTGCAGGCCGTCTGCGCCGGGTTCATCTATGCGCTGTCCAATGCCAACGCCCAGATCGTTTCGGGTCAGGCCAAACGCGTGCTCGTCATCGGTGCCGAGACCTTCTCGCGCATCATGGATTGGGAAGACCGTTCGACCTGCGTCCTGTTCGGCGACGGTGCCGGGGCGCTGGTGCTCGAAGCGCGTGAAAGTGCCGGCACGCCTCAGGATCGTGGCATTCTTGCGGTCGACCTGAACTCCGACGGCCAATACAAGGATATGCTCTATGTCGATGGTGGCGTCTCCACCACCGGCACCTCGGGCAAACTCCGTATGCAGGGCAATGCGCTGTTTCGCCAAGCCGTCCAGAAACTGGCGGAGACCGCCGAGACCGCCATCGGCAAGGCCGGGCTCACCGACGCCGACATCGACTGGATCGTGCCGCATCAGGCCAATATCCGCATCATCGAGGGTACGGCGAAGAAGCTCGGCCATTCGATGGATCAGGTCGTCGTCACCGTGCAGGATCACGGCAACACCTCCGCCGCCTCCATCCCGCTGGCCATGTCGGTCGGCAAGGCGCGCGGACAGATCAAACAGGGCGATGTCTGTGTCGCCGAGGCGATCGGTGGCGGGCTGGCCTGGGGCGCGGTGGTCATCCGGTGGTGATCCGCGGGTCACGCCGGGTCAGGTTTGCCTGACCTTTTCGGCAGGTTCCGGCACCTCAACAGCCCCAGCCAAGTCATTGATATTGACGCAAGCTTGGCAAACTGCCACTCTCCGGGACAAACGTTCCACAGGGGGAAAAAATGAACAAGACACTGACCCGTATGGATCTCAGCGAAGCCGTGTTTCGCGAGGTCGGCCTGAGCCGCAATGAATCCGCCGCCCTCGTCGAAAGCGTTCTGGCGCATATTTCCGACGCGCTGGTGGAGGGCGAAACCGTCAAGATCTCGTCCTTCGGCACCTTCTCGGTGCGCGCCAAATCCGAACGCGTCGGCCGCAACCCGAAGACCGGCGACGAAGCCCCGATCCCGGCACGCCGCGTCCTGACCTTCCGTCCTTCGCATCTGATGAAGGACCGCGTGGCGGCGGGCAACAAGTCGTAAATCCGCTTAAAGGTTTGATCTACAATGGATAAATCACCGGACGCCTTTCGCACGATCAGCGAGGTTGCCGATTGGCTCGACACGCCCGCACATGTTTTGCGGTTCTGGGAAAGCCGGTTCACCCAGGTCAAACCGGTAAAGCGCGCAGGCGGGCGGCGCTATTACCGCCCGGCCGATATGGCGCTTTTGGGCGGGATCAAGAAACTTCTGCATGACGATGGCATGACCATTCGCGGCGTGCAGAAGCTCCTGCGCGAGCATGGGGTGAAATATGTCGCCTCTCTCTCGCCTGTGATCGAGGGCATCGAGCCAATCAGCGCCCCCGCGCCGGAGCACAGTCCGATTCCCCCTGCGCCCTTCGCGCCCATGGCCGAAATGGTGCCGCAGGACGATTTTGACAGCCCCGAGCCGGAAGAGCGTGTGATTCCCTTTGCCCGCCCGGAACCGATGACGCCGCCCCAACCGATCGCCGCCGCACCGGAGACCGAACAGGAGACGGTCTTCGGGTTGCAAATCGCCGAAGAGCCTGACGCGCCGAAAGAGTCAGGGCCGCTGCCCGGTCAGACCTCTTTCGATTTCGCTCTCGGCCCGACGACCGATCTGTTCGAAGAGCCCGACCTGATCGAGGCAGAGGACGACAGCGCCGAAGAACTGCCTGAGATCGACTGTGACATGGCGGCGATGACTGCGGAGGAAGAAGCGATTCTCACCGCGGACATCGGCACGGAGGCCACCGAACCCGATGCGGCACAACCGCCCGAGGACAGCCATGCCGCCCCGCCCCCATCGGTTTTGTCTGCGATTTCTTCTGCACGCGGCCCGCTCGGCGACGATCTCGACCTGCCGGAGGACCCGTCGGACGCGGCGGAACCGGATCACGGCTTTACCGCAATTCTCGGGCAGTTGAACCATCGTCATTTGCAGCATGTGCCACAGACCGAGCTCGCGGCCCTGCTGCGCCGCACGGAGACCTTGCGCGCGCGCATGGCCGGGTAACCCGACGCGCGCGGCGGCGGTAGGAATTTGCGACAGGAATTTGCGACGGATTTGCCAATTTAGCGCTTGCCCCCGCCACGGAAATCACTATGTAAGGGGTCCACGTCGGGCTATAGCGCAGCCTGGTAGCGCGTCCGTCTGGGGGACGGAAGGTCGCAGGTTCAAGTCCTGCTAGCCCGACCAAAACACCTCAAAACCGCTCGCGGCCTCTGGGCTTGCGGGCGGTTTTGCGTTACAGCTTTCGGATCAGAAACAAGGGTTTGAGGGCCCGGGGAGGACGACATGGGTGTTTTGGCCGATCATGCCATTCGGGAGATGCTGACGCGCGGCGAAATTACGGCCAGCCCGGCGGTGATCGACGCGCAGGTGCAACCCGCCTCGCTCGATCTGCGTCTCGGCACCCGCGCCTGGCGGGTCCGGGCCTCGTTTCTGGCGGGCGAAGGACGCACGGTCGCCGAACGCTTGTCCGAGTTCGAAATGCATCAGATCGACCTGACCGACGGCGCGGTTCTGGAAAAGGGTTGCGTCTATGTCGTGCCTCTGATGGAACGCCTCGCCCTGCCCGACGGCATTCAGGCCGTGGCCAATGCCAAAAGCTCGACCGGGCGCCTCGATCTCCTGACCCGGCTGATCACCGACGAAGGCGTCGAATTCGACCGCATCGCACCCGGCTATGACGGGCCGCTTTACGCCGAGATTTGCCCCCGCTCCTTCTCCGTTCTGGTGCGCCCCGGCATGCGACTCAATCAGGTGCGATTCCGCGCCGGGCAATCGGTTTTGTCCGATGCCGAGCTGGAGGCGCTCCATGCCGAGAGCCCGCTCGTCAATGGCGCGGCGGTGATTGACCAGGGGCTGGGCTTTTCCGTCGATCTCGAACCCGCCGAGGGCGATCTCGTCGGCTATCGCGCCAAGCCGCACACCGGGGTGATCGACCTCGACAACATCGGCTTTTACGACCCGGCGGACTATTGGGAGCCGATCTATTCCAAGACCGGCCAGATCATCCTCGATCCGGGGGCGTTCTATATTCTCGTCAGCCGCGAGGCCGTGCATATCCCGCCCGATTACGCCGCCGAAATGGCACCTTATCTGGCGATGGTGGGCGAATTCCGGGTGCATTACGCGGGCTTTTTCGATCCCGGTTTCGGCAATGCGGCGGCGGGCGGCGAAGGGGCGCGCGGCGTGCTCGAAGTGCGCTGCCACGAGGCGCCATTCGTTCTGGAACACGGGCAGATCGTCGGTCGCCTGGTCTATGAGCGCATGGAAAACCGCCCGGACCGGCTCTACGGTGCCGATCTTGCCTCGAATTATCAGGGCCAGGGGCTCAAACTGTCGAAACATTTCCGAAGCTGAGGCCCCGCAGCGGTTCAGTGCAACGCCAAGCTTTTCGGCAAGACTTCCTCGACGGCATTCTGCCCGTCGGGCGCGGGTTTGTCACAGCAATTCACCTGATTGCGACCTTTCGATTGGGCCGTGTAAAGCGCCGTATCGGCCTTTTGGATCGCCTGCTCCAGCGTGTCCTCGCTCATCTGCCGATCATAGACAGTCACACCAAGCGAAAGGGTGATCGCCTCGCGCTGCCCCGTGTTGTGTCCCAGCCGACATGGGCCGCACCGCCGTTCGGAGCACCTGTGCCATGCTCATGGTCTGGTGCAGGTCCGCCCCCGGCAGCAGCACGAAGAATTCCTCACCGCCCCAACGCGCCAGGAAATCGGAAGGGCGCAATTTGCCACGCAGCCGTTTGCCGACCTCGCGCATCCGCCCTGTCTTGAAACCCGCCGATATAATCCCGAACCGCACGCCGGTTCATCAGCCCGGTCAACGGATTGTGCCGCGCCTGCTGCCGCATCACATGCGCCAGGTTGCGCCGTTCCCGTTCGATCTTCTCAAACGTCGGAAAGACCGATCCTTCCGCAAATCCAATAGATGCAAACCTGACATGGCATCAGTCACTTTCAAACACCGGCACAGATTCCGGGCGCCCATTGACAGAGCCCTTGCCCGGCACTTCACGGAATGCGGAAGTCTCTGACGGGACAGGTTAACATCCCCTAAATGTTTTCAGAGAAATTCGCAGGATACTTGAACACAGGCGTAATATTATGTCGCCGTATTTAAAACGGGAAAAGCTTCGTCACAACCGACCTAGAATTTACCGATTCGCCGGCTCATCCGGGCAATCTTTCTCGCTCTCTGTACGGTGTCCCGGCCCTGCTTCGCCATTCGCGCCTGATCCGCCTTCTGCTCCGGCGTCAACTCCACCCCCGAAGAGGTCTTGGCGCCACGGCGTTTCGCAAGGCTTTTCGTCCCGGCGTCGATCCCGGCATTCACCCCCTTGTTCACAAGGGTGCGCACGAAGCGATTGACGATCATCGAGATCAATCTGTCCAAATTCATGACGTCTGCCTTCCCTCTCATCTCTGTCATCAGTCCGGTTACCGCAGGAATAAGGTCGTTCCGCGGCACGTCAACGCAAACTCTGTGCCCTCAGGCTTCGTCCTCGAACAGGTCGTCCTGATCCTCGTCCTCGTCGCGCTCCTCGTCGAGTCCCGGCATCGGACGGCTTTCCAGAAGCCCGGCCGCCCGCAATTCCTTCACCCCCGGCAGATCGCGCGCCGTCTCCAGCCCGAAGTGATCGAGGAAGGTGGACGTCACCACATAAGTGACCGGGCGCCCCGGCGACATCCGCCGCCGGCCGAAGCGAATCCATTCCAGCTCGATAAGTTGATCGAGCGTGCCGCGCGACACCGAGACGCCGCGAATTTCTTCGATCTCGGCGCGGGTGCAAGGCTGATGGTAGGCGATGATCGCCAGCGTTTCAATCGCGGCGCGGCTGAGTTTACGGGTCTCGGTGGTTTCCTTTTGCATCAGAAAGCCCAGATCGGGCGCGGTGCGGATCGCCCAGGCCTCCCCCACACGCACCACCCGAACGCCGCGGCCCTCGTAGCGTTTCTGCAAAAGTTCGACCGCCGCCTTCGGATCGCAGCCATGCGGCATCCGGCCCGCCAGATCGGCAATGGTCACCGGATCTGCCGAGGCGAACAGCACGGCCTCGACCATACGCTCCTGTTCGGCCAAAGGCGGGGCTGCGAACAGGCTCTCTTCCTGACGATCTTCCTCAGCCATTTTCTCTCCGTGGTGTTCTAATCTGCCGAGCCTTGATCTGGATCGGCTCGAAGGTTCCGCCCTGACGAATCTCGATCTGTCCCTGTTTCGCCAGTTCCAGCGAGGCGGCAAAGGTCGCCGCTGTCGCCGAGCGCCGTTTCTTGGGATCGAGTTCCCAGCCCTCGGGCAAGTAAGACGACAGATCCGCCCATTCGACCGCATAGGGGATCAGGTAGCGCAGCTTTTCCAGCGCCTGCTCCATCGACAGGATGGCCTCACGGTCCAGAACGAAGGGCCGGAACTCGTCCTTGGTCCGGACCCTCGCATAGGCCTGCATCAGATCGAGAAGGCTCGCCGTATAGGTCACATTGCGCAGGCGCTGCACCGCTTCGGGAATGCCACGGGCAAAGAAATCCCGGCCCTTCTGATCGCGCGCCATCAATTTGGCGGCGGACTCGCGCATCGCCTCCAGACGTTGCAACTGAAAGGCAAGATGCGCGGCCAGTTCCTCGCCCGAAGGGCCGTCGTCTGTCGGATCGGGCGGCAACAGGAGCCGCGACTTCAGAAATGCCAGCCACGCCGCCATCACCAGATAATCGGCGGCCAGTTCGATCCGAAGCTCCTTGGCCTTCTCGACGAAGAGCAGATATTGCTGCGCCAGATGCAGGATCGAGATTTTCATCAAATCGACCTTCTGTGTGCGCGACAATTGCAGCAAAAGATCGAGCGGCCCCTCGAACCCGTCGACATCCACGATCAAGGCCTCGGCGGCGAGGCGTTCCTCGACCGTCAGGATGTCGTTGATGTCGAACTGATCGGGATCGGCCATCGGGCGCTCTTCAGGATTACGAGGCTAAAAACTCGTCCGCCAGCGCGTCCGTGTCAATGGGCACATGGGCCGGGCGCGTGTCCGCCGCCCGGTCTGCACGGGCCTGTGCCTGCGCGCTCATCGTGCCGAGCGCCGCGATCTGCTCCATCTCCGCCAGATTGCCGTTGCAATGCAGCACGAGATCGCAACCCGCCTTCAAGGCAACTTCACCACGGTCCCGCACCGTACCTTCGAGCGCCCCCATGGAGATGTCGTCCGTCATCAACAGGCCCTGAAAACCGATCTCCTCGCGGATCACCCGGATCGCGTCCGGGCTTTGCGTCGCCGGTCGTTCGGGGTCCACCGCATCCAGGATGATATGCGCCGACATACCCATGCTCAAATCGTTCAGCGCCTTGAAGGGCGCGAAATCCGTTTGCAATTCCGCCCGCGTGGCGGTCACGCGCGGCAGGCCCTTATGGCTGTCCACCGTGCCGCGGCCATGGCCCGGCAGATGTTTCATCACCGGCGCCACCCCGCCCGCCGCCATGCCGTCCACCAAAGCGCGGCCCATGCGGGCAACCGTGTCGGGGTCCTCGGAGAAACAGCGGTTGCGCAGGAAAGGATGGGTGTCGGGGCGTGCCACATCGAGGCCGGGAACACAGTTCACGTCGAGGCCGACACTGTGCAGATCCTCCGCCAGAAGCCGCCCGCGCAGCCACAGGGCGCGTTCGGGGGCGCCCTCTTTCAAGACAGCCTGTTCCACCTGATCCATAGGCGGGAGAAACTCCCGCCAATGCGGCGCGCGCATCCGTTGCACCCGGCCACCTTCCTGATCAATCAGAATGGGCGCGTCCCGCCCCACCGCCTCGCGCAACGCGCCGGTAAGTGCGCGAAGCTGCACCGGATCGGAAATATTTCTGGCAAAAAGAATAAATCCCCAAGGG
This sequence comes from Celeribacter ethanolicus, assembly GCF_002407265.1. Taxonomy (NCBI): domain Bacteria; kingdom Pseudomonadati; phylum Pseudomonadota; class Alphaproteobacteria; order Rhodobacterales; family Roseobacteraceae; genus Celeribacter; species Celeribacter ethanolicus. Next base: position 544,926 of record NZ_CP022196.1, on the reverse strand, counting down.
TTAGAGGACCTAAAGAATTCAACCTCCGAAGAGGTGAGGGCAAGCCCCTCACAACCAAGGATAAATGCGCCCTGCACCATGGGTTCTCCGGCGCTCAGCGCTGAACCGTCGGCGTGCAGGCCGCGTTCATCGAGGTCATCGCAGCACAGAAGCGGTTCGCGTCCGAGGCATCGGCAAACCCGTAGGCGCGCAGGCGATAGAAGGTCTTGCCACCGCTTTCGGCACGTTCGATCACACGGGTCTTGCCGTCCATGAGATCGGTGAACCGCCCTGTCAGACGTTCCCACTCGGACCGCGCCACCTCGGCCGATTGATAGGCGCCGAATTGCACCAGACGACTGCCCTCAGGCACATCCTCCGGGGCCATTTCGCGGGCCATTTCGACGCTTTCGGCAGCGCCAAGTGCCGCCAGAATGTCACCGGCCACGCCATCGAGGCTCGCGCCCCCCTGCTCCGCGGCCAGAGAGGCCAGACGCACCGGGCGCGGTTTCGGTAACGGCACGGGCCTGGCGTTGGCGACAGGTGCCTCTTCAAGCAGCTCCGGCTCGGCGGCGACCACCGTTTCGACGCCCTCGAGTTCCTGCGGATCCTGCTCCACAGCCATCTCTTCCAGAGGCGCGGAGGCCGGTTGAACCGCATAATCGGCGGTCGACGGTTCATAGGAACTCAGCACCGGCCGGATGTCCGCCATCGGCTGATCTTCCTCCGACAGGTCTGCCGCAGCGGGCGCAAGAACATAACGGTCTGCGGGCGGCGCGGCGGAGCCGTCGGCGGTCACGGAATTGACCGCAAGCCCTTGGTGCATCGCCAGTTGCCCGCCCGGATCATCCGGCAGGATGCGCGCAGCCCCTTCCATGGCGCGGATCACCGGCACGCCGGTCACATCGCGCACCATCAGCTTATAGCCCCAGATGCCGAGCCCGAGAATCAGCGCCAGAGAGACGATCGCACCGCCCCACTGCGCCGGCCCGAGATGCGGACGCTCCGCACCCTCTTCCGACAGCATGTCCGTGGTGTCGTAGACATAGGCCGGACCGGCCTCATATGAGGCACGCGGGTCCTGAAAACCGGTCGCGGTATGGCGCGGCGACTGTTGCTCAAAATGCACATGTCCATCGGCAAAAAGCCGGTCCGCATCCGGCCTCTGACGCAGCTCGGGATGGCCGTAACCCGGATTATGCGTCCCGCGCGTCACCTGCGGCTCAGCCCGCTGCCAGTGATTGTCATAGGAAGAATAACCGTCCGCCTGCGGCGATCCATAGCCCATACGGGGGCCGTTCGACACGTCCTGCATTCTCTTCGCCTCGCTCGTTTCCCGCTTTGTTTTCTGCGGGTTGTCATCTGCTCTTGAGAGGCCGCATGAGGGTCTTATGCCCTCGTTTGCCCGCGGCCCCTCTCGGGGTCTCCGACCCTTGTTCGCCTAAAGCCTTGCGGCTTAACGCATTTCTTCCGCCGGAGTGACCCCAAGGATACCAAGACCTGCGGAAATCACAACGGCCACGGCGCGCGGCAGGGCGATTTTCGCCGCCGACAGCTCCGCATCGTCATGCAGGAAGCGCAGCGCCTCGTTCTCGTTGCCCTTGTTCCACAGCGCGTGGAAATCCGACGCCAGCTCATAGAGATAGAAGGCGATCCGGTGCGGCTCGTGGCCCTTGGCGGCAATTTCCACCTGACGCGGGAAGTCGGCGATCTTGCGCGCAACCGCGATCTCCGCCGGGTCGTCGAACTTCGGCGTATCGGTCAGGGTCACGCCCTGTTCGGCTGCCTTGCGCAGCACCGAACGGACCCGGGCGTGGGCATATTGCACGTAGAACACCGGGTTGTCTTTCGATTGCTCCAGAACCTTGTCGAAATCGAAATCCAAGGGCGCGTCGTTCTTGCGCGTCAGCATGATGAAGCGGGTCACATCCTTGCCCGCCTGCTCGACCACATCACGCAGCGTCACAAAGGTGCCCGCACGTTTCGACATCTTGAACGGCTCACCGTTCTTGAAGAGTTTCACAAGCTGGATGAGCTTGATATCGCACTCGACCTTGCCGTCGGACAGCGCCGACACGGCGGCTTTCATCCGTTTGACATAGCCGCCATGGTCGGCACCAAAGACGTCGATGATGCCGTCATAGCCGCGTTTCACCTTGTCGTAATGATAGGCGATGTCGGGAGCGAAATAGGTCCAGGAGCCGTCGGATTTCTTCACCGGGCGGTCGACATCGTCGCCATGTTCGGTGGATTTAAACAGCGTCTGCTCGCGCGGCTCCCAATCCTCGGGCGTTTTGCCTTTCGGCGGCTCAAGGACGCCCTCGTAGATCAACCCCTTGTCATCGAGTTCCTTGAGTGCGGCCTCGATCAGCCCCGTGCCGTAGAGCGATTTCTCCGAGAAGAAATTGTCCATCTCGACACCGAGAGAGGCGAGATCGGCGCGGATCATTTTCATCATCTCGTCGGTGGCGAATTCGCGCACCTCGTCGATCCATTGCTCTTCGGGCGTGTTGAGCAGGCGCTCACCATATGTCGCCTTCATCGCCTCGCCCACCGGCTTGAGGTAATCGCCCGGATACATGCCCTCGGCGATCTCCGGGTTCAGCCCGTTGGCCTCGCGATAGCGCTCGAATGCGGACCGCGCCAGTACATCGACCTGAGCCCCGCCGTCGTTGATGTAATATTCCCGCGTCACATCATACCCCGAGAAATCCAGCAGGGACGCCAGAGCATCGCCGAACACCGCACCACGGGTATGCCCAACATGCATCGGCCCCGTGGGGTTGGCGGAGACATATTCGACGTTGATCTTCTTGCCCGCGCCCATGCTCGAGCGGCCATAGCCCTCAGCCGTCAGAACGCCCTCCACGAGCCCGGTCCAGACACCTTGCGCCAGACGCAGGTTGATGAACCCCGGCCCCGCCACATCGACGCTCTCGACACGCGGATCGGCGGCGAGTTTCTCGGCCAGCTTGTCGGCAATATCGCGCGGCTTCGCCTTGGCCGGTTTCGCCAGAACCATTGCGGCATTGGTCGCCATATCGCCATGCAGCGGATCGCGCGGCGGCTCCACGGCGACATTGGCAAAATCGAGCCCCTCGGGCAGCGCGCCCTCGGCGGTCAGCGCCGCAAGGCTGTCGATCACAAGGACACGGATATCGGCGAACAGGTTCATGACGTCTCTCTAATGTATAGCTTGGCGCGGGTTTACCACGCATGTGGCCAAGGTCAACGGGCTTGACCCTCCGCCACGCCGTCTGCCTGCCCCTCGGACAGCCCGTCCGCGCGTTTGCGCTCGCTTTCAGGTGGCACAAGCGCCACGAGTTTCACCCCCGCCCCCATCCGTCCGCGCGCTGCATTGAGACGCAGATCGGTGCGCCGCCGCTTCAAGGCCTCGCGCGCCGTCTCACGCTGATCTTCCGGCAGAGCCTCGATGGCCGCCTCGGCCCGGCGCGGGAACAACAATTCGGCATCTTCCTGTAAGAACCGCTTGAACACCCCGCCCGAGACCAGCCGCCCGAGCAAAAGCGCATGCGGGCGGTCCTCCTTCCACTGATCGAAGCCGTAATCCTCGGTCAGCGGCGTCGCGGTGATGCGCCAGCCCTGTTTCATCAGCTCCTCGAGCTCGCCAAAGGTCTTACCCGCCCCGAAAGGCCGCCCGCCAAGCTGCGAAGGCAACGAATGGCGCGCCCTTTCGCCCTTTTCGCGGGCGATCTGCCAAACCTGATCGCGACCGAATTCCGACCCGAAATCCGTGGCGACCAGAGTATTGTAGGCGTCGTTCTCGGTGGCCGCGATCAGCGTCTCGAACGACAGGATCTCCAGACTGTCCTCCGCCGCCTCGCCAAGGATGTCACCATAAAACACCGGCAGCCCAGCCGTGCGCGGCCGCAACAGTCGCGCGTGGTTCGGATCGGCGACCAAAACCGGCACCTCCTCACGCTTCAAAAGCTCGCCCAAAGCGGTGGTAAAGCGCGAGCCGCCAAGAAGCAAAACGCCGGGCCGACCTTTCGACGCCAATCCCAAAGCGCGGGCCACAGGGGCCAGCGTGAAGCCATGAAGCACCACGGTTGCCAGCACCAGAACAAAGGCCAGCGGCCCGATCACCGAGCCGTCGCTCACCCCCGCCTGCGCCAGACGTTCGCCAAAAAGCCCCGCCACAGCCACCAAAACCACCCCGCGCGGACCGGTGAGCGCGATCAAAAGCTTCTCGTTGCGCGGCAGACCGGTGCCGATGAGCGAGATCAGCACGGTCAAAGGCCGCGCCACAAGGATCACCAGCGCCACGAACAGCCCCGCGCGCCATGTGAGTTGCCCGAGAGAGGCGAAATCCATCGAAGACGCCAACAGAATGAACACACCCGAGACCAAAAGGATCGTCGCATGTTCCTTGAATCGGCGAAGCTCCTCGAAGGACGGCAGATCGGCATTGGCGATGATCAGCCCCATCACCGTCACGGCCAAAAGCCCGCTTTCATGCAGCATCATATTGGGAAAGGCAAAGGTCGCCAGAAGCGTAGCAAACAGCACCGGAACCTTCATATATTCCGGCACAAACGCCCGCCGAAACGCGTAAGAAATCGCCGCCCCTGCCGCGATGCCAACGGCCATGGCGATGGCAATCCCCACGCCCAACTGGGTCAGTGCGGCAGGCAGACTTTCCGCCTCGCGCCCCACCAGCACGAATTCAAAGGCCAGCACGGCGGCCAACGCCCCCACCGGATCGTTGACGATGGCCTCCCATTGCAACAGGTTCGCCGGGCGTTTCTGCAATTTCGCCTGCCGCAGCAAAGGCGCAATGACGGTCGGCCCGGTCACCACCATGATGCCGCCGAACACCGCAGAGGCCTCCCATCCGAGCCCCGCCCCCCAATGCAGCGCCGCCGAGGACAGGAACCAGCCCAAAGGCGCGCCAATCACCACAAGGCGCATCACACCTTTGCGCGCATCGCCGAGCTTATGCAGATCCAGCGTCAGCCCGCCCTCAAACAGGATCACCGCGACCGCAAGCGAGATCAACGGCTGCACCAGATCGCCAATGTCGCGCGCCGGGTCGAACACGCCCAGCACCGGCCCGATCACCAGCCCCGCCGCGAGCATCAACACGATGGCAGGCAGTTTCAGCCGCCACGCCAACCATTGCGCTCCGACGCCCAAAACGCCCACAAGGGCAAAAGCCTCCACCGCGCCAAGTCCCGTGACTGTTTCCGTGGCCATGTCGCTGTTTCCTTTGTGCTCTAAATACTCGGATCAGGTGCAGAGCCGTTCGTATTCCTGAATGGCGAAACGGTCGGTCATCCCGGCAACATAATCCAGAACCAGCCGCGCCAGTTCCGTGTCGCTTTGCACATTATCGACCTCATGGCGCCATTCCGCCGGCAGAAGTTCCGGTTGCTCCATAAACAGCGGGAAGAGCGTGTTGACCATATGGGTCACCCGTTTGCGTTCTTTCACCACCGAAGGCGCGCGGTACATCCGCTTGAACAGGAAGGATTTAATCGCCTTAAGATTCTGGAAGAACGGTTTCGAGAAGCGGATGATCGTGCGGTCCATATCGCGGATGTCCTGCGCACATTCCGGCTTGGCGCTTTCCAGCCGGTTGGTGGCAATTGCGATCACATCCTCGACCATATAGCCGAAAATCCGCCTGAGCGCCTCATGGTCGCGCCGGTTGCGCTCCAGCCCCGGATAGAGCCGGTCGACCTCTTCATAGGCCGGGCCCGTGAGCGGCAGTTCCATCAGATCCTCGGCGGTGAACAGCCCCGCACGCAGCCCGTCATGCAGGTCGTGGTGATTGTAGGCCACATCGTCGGCAATCGCCGCCACCTGCGCCTCGGCACTGGCAAAGGTGTGCAGCTCCAGATCGAACTGATCGTTCACCTCCTTGAGCGCATAGGGCAAGGGCGCATCATCCGGGTGTTTCTTCTTGTCGGCATTGGGGCCGATGATCGGCCCGTTGTGCTTGGCAATACCCTCAAGGCTCTCCCATGTCAGGTTCAGACCGTCGAAGGTCGCATAATGCCGCTCCAGCTTGGTCACGATCCGAAGCGCCTGGGCGTTGTGATCAAAGCCACCATAAGGCGCCATCAGCAATTCAAGCGCATCCTCCCCGGTATGCCCGAACGGTGAATGCCCCAGATCATGCGCGAGCGCCACGGCTTCGGCCAGCCCTTCGTTCAGCCCCAAAGCCCCCGCAAGCGTGCGCGCCACCTGCGCCACCTCGATGGAATGGGTTAGCCGCGTGCGGTAATAATCGCCCTCATGTTCGACAAAAACCTGCGTCTTGTGTTTGAGGCGCCGAAAGGCCGAGGAATGGATGATCCGGTCGCGGTCGCGTTGAAACGGCGAGCGGAAGGTCGACAATTCTTCCGGGTAAAGCCGCCCGCGGGTTTCGAAAGGCTGGGTCGCATAGGGTTTCAACATCTGCTCTTCCCGGAAGCCATCGCCTCCGTCCTCATGGCTGTCTTGTCGCTGTTCCTTGTGAGGACTATATTGTGCCCAGCACTCCGCGACAAACAGATGACGCGGGAAAATCGCAATAACCGGCTGTTTTTTCAGCCTGAACACCCGGGAATGACAGCATGCCCCTCACCTTGCCGCCGAAAGTGACAGACCGCGCGTATGCCCGGCTGGCCGAAATCAACGAAATGACCGGCGAGAGCAAGGCTCTGCGCGTGGCCATCGAGGGAGGCGGCTGTTCCGGATTTCAGTATGACATCACGCTCGACGAGCCCGCCGAGGACGACGTGGTCCTGAAGGGCGACGGTGGCGTGGTGGTGATCGACCCGGTCTCCCTGCCCTTTCTGGAAAACGCCACCATCGACTTCACCGAGGAATTGATCGGCGCGCGGTTCGTGATCGACAACCCCAATGCCACCGCGTCCTGCGGCTGCGGCGTGTCGTTTTCGATGTAAAACCGGGCGGAATGTCGCCATTCGTGATCGGGGAGGTCTTCGGATCTCCCTTTTTCTTTGGCTTTCCCCGGTCACCGCGCCGCTCCGATCACGAAATCGCACACGCAAAGTCACGGTCGAGGCGCGTTCTTGTGACATATCAACCCCTTACAAACCGGCATGGCGACCTCCACCTGTTGACCACACAGACGGACCCGAAGTTCTTCCCGTTCCGCCATTCTCAAACGCCTTCCTGGAAAGGACAAGAAAATGACCTTCAATTCCGTAAAAACCCTGACCGCTGCCGCTCTTCTCGCCGTCGCCACCTCCGGCACCGCCTTCGCGGCCAATATGGATTACAACTACATCGTCCCGGGCGAAATCCAGAGCCTGAACTCCGTGATCAACCTCGAGCTGGTGCGGGCCTCCGAGGCGGGGACCGTGTCGATCTACGACTATTCGAACGGCACCCAAGGCGCTCTGCTGGGGACCGCCGAGGTTCATGCCGGCGCCAACACAAACGTGAAAGTGGAGCTCACCCCGAACGTGGCCCAGAAAGCGCTCGTGGTCTTGAGCGAAGAAGGCGCGCCGGTCGCGACCACCACCCTGCACAATCTCGACAAGATGTAAGCTCCCATCCACGACAGATGAAACCCGCATGACCGATAGAACCGATAGAAAAGCCCCACAAGGGGCTTTTCGCGGCTTCAGGGATGGCCAGGCCTGAGACCTGATGCACATCGCACATGAAGACCCTTCCTTTCTGCGCGTTTTCGCACAGGCGTAGCCACAGGGATTCACACACGAAATTGTCACTTTTCACGCGCAATCTTGTGATCATTCAGACTCTTACCTCCGCCCCGGAGTACCCCATATGAGACAGGACATATAATGGACCCGGGATATGCCCGGTCTGACTTCCAAAGGACCAAAATCATGAGTACACATTCCATGAAAACCATTGTTGCCGCCTCCCTGATCGCCGTTGCCGGTTCCGCTGCCTTCGCGGGATCGAACTACATCAAGCCGGGTGAGGCCCAAAACACCAATTCCGGCGTGACGCTTGAACTCGTGCGTGCTGAAACCGATGGCGTGATCTACGCCTACGACAACAAATCCGGCACCGACGGAAAAGTGCTCGGCTCCGCTCCGGTCAAAGCCGGCGTCAACACCGATGTTCGGGTGAATTTCACCACACCGGCTCTGAATGACGTTCTTACCGTGCTCTACACCACGGATACGACGACGCCTGCGGCCACGGCGAAGGTCAGAGATCGCAACCCGATCGACTGAACCCAGTCTGCGCTTTGAGAAAAGGCCTCGCATATGCGAGGCCTTTGTTCTGTCTGCAATCTGACTTGCAATACTCCGTCCGGCCTGATCAAACCGGCCCATGGAGCATGTCGACACGATCATACTGGGCGCAGGTGCCGCAGGCCTGTTCTGTGCGGGTTTTGCAGCCGCGCGAGGTGGTTCCGTGCTTGTGGTCGACCATGCCAAACGTCCGGCGGAAAAGGTGCGCATCTCCGGCGGCGGGCGCTGCAATTTCACCAATCTCTACGCCGAAGCGGGAAACTACCTCTCCGGCAACCCGCATTTCGCCAAATCGGCGCTGGCACGCTACACGCAATGGGATTTCATCGACCTTTTGGCCCGTTACGGCATCACATGGCATGAGAAAAACCCCGAAAAAGCGTTGGGACAGTTGTTTTGCGACGGCAAATCGACGGCCATTGTCGAGATGCTGCTCTCTGAGGCCCGCGCCGCTGAAATCCGGCTGGAGACCACCCTCGATGAGATCGCCCATGACGGCACACGGTTTCGCCTGAACCTCTCCGGTCGTTCCACCACCTGTCGTCATCTCGTTGTCGCCACGGGCGGCAAGTCGATCCCGAAAATGGGCGCGACCGGGCTTGGCTATCAGATCGCCACCCAATTCGGCCTTCCCGTGACCGACACCCGCCCCGGCCTCGTGCCCCTGACCTTCGCCCCCCATGAGCTCGACTGGATCGCACCACTCGCGGGCACGGCGGTCGACGCGCGGGTCTCCGCCAATGGTACGTGCTTCGACGAGGCGCTTTTGTTTACCCATCGCGGACTGTCCGGCCCGTCGATCCTGCAAATCTCCAATTACTGGCGCGAGGGCGACGCAATCACGGTCGATCTTTTGCCGCGGCAAAACGCTTTCGATGCCCTGAAATCCGCCCGCGCGGACAACGGCCGTCGCCAGATGCAAACCGCCCTCGCGACGTTGTTTCCCACAAAGCTTGCCCAGGCGCTGGCGGAGAAACTTGCCCTCACCGGCAATCTTGCCGACCAATCCGACAAAGCCCTGCAAGCCATCGCGGAGCAACTCCACGGCCTCCCCCTCAAACCCACCGGATCGGAGGGCTACCGCACCGCCGAGGTGACGCTGGGCGGCGTCGACACCGATGCGCTCTCGTCGAAAACCATGGCGGCCAAATCCGTCCCCGGCCTCTATTTCATCGGCGAGGTGGTGGATGTGACCGGCTGGCTCGGTGGCTATAATTTCCAATGGGCCTGGGCCTCGGCGGCGGCAGCCGGACGGGCCATTGCCGACAAAGGCTAAGCCCCCTACAAAGGGGCAAAAGAGGGAGAAGCCATGAAAATCGCCAGCTTCAACATCAACGGCATCAAGGCGCGCGCAGACGCGCTCACGGACTGGCTGAAAGAGGCCGAACCGGATGTGGCGATCTTACAAGAGATCAAATCCGTCGACGAAAATTTCCCCCGCGAGATCTTCGAAGACTTGGGCTATAATGTTGAAACCCATGGACAAAAGTCGTTCAACGGCGTCGCTTTGCTCTCGAAACTGCCGCTTGAGGACGTCACGCGCGGCCTGCCCGGCGCAGAGGGCGCGGGGCGCGATGGCGGCGACGACGAGGAAGCGCGCTATATCGAGGCGACGGTTGTGGGCGAGACGCAGGCGCTCCGCATTTGCGGGCTGTATCTGCCGAATGGCAACCCGGTCGATCTCGACGCCGATGGCACTCCCGTGCCCGGCTCGAAATACGACTACAAGCTCAAATGGTTCGACCGGCTGACCGCCCGCGCCGAGGCGCTTTTGGCGGAAGAACAGCCCTTCCTGATGGCGGGCGATTACAACCTGATCCCCCAGCCCGAGGACGCGAAACGCCCCGAGGCTTGGAAAGACGACGCGCTGTTTCGCTTGGAGAGCCGCGCCAAATTCCGCCGCCTCACCGCGCTTGGCCTGACCGACGCGCTGCGTGTCCGCAATGGCGCGCCGGACACCTATACGTTCTGGGACTACCAGGCGGGCGCGTTCCAGAAAAACGACGGCATCCGCATCGACCATTTCCTGCTGTCGCCGCAGGCCGCCGATCTCCTGACGGATTGCCAGATCGACGCTTTCACCCGCGCCAAGGACAAGCCGTCCGATCACGTCCCGATCTGGGTCGATCTCGACCTCTAAACACAAAATCAAACGAAAAAGGGAGGCACAACGCCCCCTTCTTTTGTCTCATGGGCTCCGCCCGTTCTCGGCTCAAACGCGCCACTGGCGCGTTTCTTTTCCGCCGTTCACTCCTCGCCGAAGGCAAGCGCGTCAGCGCTTTTCTTATTTCTTCGGCGGCCGCTGCTTCTTGACCTTCGGCGCATCCGCCCGGTCCTTGCCAAGGTGTTTACGCAACCGCGAGGGCGTCGATTTCGTCTTGTTTTTATACGGGTTCTTATCCGCCTGAGAGCGGAAGAACAGCCGGATCGGCGTCCCCGGCATGTCGAAATCTTCGCGCAACCCGTTGACCAGATAGCGTTTGTAGCTGTCGTTCAACTCGTCCGGATGCGAACACATCACCACGAATTGCGGCGGGCGTGCCTTCACCTGCGTCATGTAGCGCAGCTTGATCCGGCGACCGCCCGGTGCGGGCGGCGGGTGCGCCTCGGTCATCGCGCCCAGCCAGTTGTTCAGGCGCGAGGTCGACACGCGGCGGTTCCAGATCGCGTGGGCGTGCAGGATCGCTTCCTGCAACTTGTCCAAATTCTTGCCGGTCACCGCCGACACGGTGACAAGCTGTGCGCCCCGGAGCTGCGGCAGAAGCCGCGCGAACTCTTCGCGCAACTCTTTGGCTTTGTTGGACTTATCGGTTTCCGTGTCCCATTTGTTGACGGCCACGACCACGGCGCGGCCCTCGCGCTCGGCCAAATCGGCAATCCGCAAATCCTGTTGCTCGAACGGGATCGACACATCGAGCAGCACAACGACGACCTCGGCGAATTTCACCGCGCGCAGACCATCGGCGACGGAGAGCTTTTCGAGCTTTTCCTGCACCTTGGCCTTCTTGCGCATCCCTGCCGTGTCGAACACGCGCACCGGCACGCCGTTCCAGTCCATGGTCACGGAGATCGAGTCCCGCGTGATCCCGGCCTCGGGACCCGTAAGCAAGCGATCTTCGCCCAGAAGCTTGTTGATCAGCGTCGACTTGCCCGCGTTCGGGCGGCCCACAACGGCGATCTGCAACGGCTTGTCGAAGGTAAATTCGCGGGACTCGCCGCCAATATCCTCGCCCTCGCCCAGCTCCTGCTCTTCCTCGGTCAGCTCGACGTCCACCTCCGGCGCTTCTGCCGCCGCACGTTCATCGAACTCTTCGGCCAAAGGTTGCAGCACGGCGTAAAGATCGGGCATGCCCTCGCCATGTTCGGCGGAGAGCCGAAGCGGCTCGCCGAGGCCCAGGGAAAACGCCTCCAGCAAACCGGACTCGCCCGCCTGCCCCTCGGCCTTGTTGGCCGCCAAAATCACATGTTTGGCGCGTTTGCGCAGAATGTCGGCAAAGACCTCATCGGCGGGCAAAACGCCCGCGCGGGCGTCGATCATGAACAGACAAATGTCGGCCATATCGACGGCGCGCTCGGTCAGTTTGCGCATCCGGCCCTGAAGGCTCTCGTCGGTCGCCTCTTCGAGACCCGCCGTGTCGATCACGGTAAACCGCAGATCGCCCAGCTTGGCCTCACCCTCGCGCAGATCACGCGTGACGCCGGGCTGATCGTCCACAAGCGCCAGCCGCCGGCCAACCAGGCGGTTGAACAGGGTCGATTTTCCCACGTTCGGGCGGCCGACGATGGCAAGTGAAAAAGACATGAAACGCTCCGGAGTTGACCCTGCGGGGTATACCTTTTTGCACCCGACTGTCCAGAGGAAACTCTGCGGCATGCCCGGCGCATCCAATCAGCCCGGCCTGCGTGTGGTCTCGGGGATCAGGGTGATGTGATCGGAATGCAGACGCGCTGGCCTGTCATCCAGCGGGGTGGCGGAGTTGCGCACCTCGTACATGTCGCGCTCCAGCCAGGCCCCGATGGCCCGCACTCGCTCCTCGAGTTCGGCACGCGGCGTGTCCGTCCAGACGTCGGGCCGCGAGATCGCACCCAGCTCATAAAGGGCCCGTCCGGTCTCGGCGAAGGACAGCGTGCCGAACATCGACAGCGCCGCGCGTCGCGTGCCCGCCGGAGACCAAGCCGTCTCATGCCCCGCCACAACCCCGACCCGGGCCACACCAAAGGCTTCGAGCTGGCGCGCCTGCAGCGCCGCCTCCGCCGCCGGGCGGCGCTGGATGATCGCGACGGTCTTGTCCGAAGACCAGCCCACGAGAGCGAGCGCGTGAAACGCCGACCCATCGAGACCGACGATCACCTCCGCAGCCTTGTATTGCGCGATCTGGTCACGAAAGCTGTGCTCCTGCGGGTGATAGATCGCGAACCCCTCGTCTTTCAGGAGCGCTTCGAGCTTGTCCTCCTCGATCAGCGAGCCATGGGTCGAATCGAGGGCACTGCGGGAGATGTAGATTTTCTTCGCCCCACGGGCGGGCACATCGGAGGCAAACCGCCCGACGATCATGTCGCGATATTCCGGCGCGCCCAGCATCAGTTCGAGTGCCCCGCACCCCTGTTGCGGCACGGTGAGCTTCGTCAGACGCACCGGCCCGTCGGGCCAGATCATCGGCGGCACCTCAAGCCCGCAGAACTCCGCAAAGCTGCGAATCTGTCGCTCCACCCCCTCCGGCGCCAGCTTGCGCGGCTTCAGCATCAGCGCCGCAGAATGGGCCTTGCCATTCTGCCGCAGGTGCCAGAGCCGCGCCGTGCCTTCGAGAAGGAAGTGCCCGAACCCCGAGGGGTAATGACCGAGATAGAGGAAATCGCCCTCAAGCGTCGGGATCTCCTCGGGCAGAGGATAGTCCTCGGGGATGACATTCGCCCGGTCCCGCGGATAATGCCAGCCGGTGGCATAGGGGTGTTCGCTGCCATCGGCTGACTGCACGCCGCCCCAGTATCGCCAGGTCGCCTTACGCCGCCGGTTCGGCAGGAACAGCGCGTTTTCCAACACGACGACCCGATCCCGGATCGGGCGGTCCGGTGGAAGATCGAGCTGTTTCATACCGTTACATCACCCGCGCTCACGTCTCCGCAAGGCCTCAGCGCAGCGCCGCGAGCGAGCCGTCTTCAAGCAGGAGATACATTGTGCCATTCACCACGATCGGATCGGACGCCGCGCCCTTTGGCAGAGCCACGGTGGCGACCAGCGCACCCGAGACCGGATCGAAACCGCGCAGCACCGCATCGTCGGACGCCACCCACATCTTGCCACCTGCGGCCACCGGACCGTAATGGGCGAAGACCGCCTTACGTTTGCGCACCTTGTCGGTGGTGTAATAGGGCAGTTGCACGCCCCAGATCCGTTGCCCGTTCGACGCCGACAGACGCACAAGCTCGTTGCGGTCGGTGACGATGAACACGGAGCCGCCGACCACGGAGGCCGGGCTATAGGCGCCTTCGTCCGCAGTCCAGATCCGCTCGCCCATGTCCATGGAGAAGGCGGCATAGCGCCCGGCCTGGTTGCCGACATAGAAGCGGTCGCCGACGATCACCGGATCGGAGGTGATGTCGGACACGTTGGCATAGACCACGCCTCTGCGCTGACCGGCCAGAGAGGCCGACCAGTAGCGCACGCCACCCTGACGGAACACACCGTAGAGATCGCCCGAAGAGAACGGCAGCACGGCGAACTTGTCGCCGATCGCCGGCGAGGTAGCACCGGCACGCGAGGTGATGGTTTCCGGACCGCTGAGGGTCCATTTCACCCGACCGTCTTTGGTCTGCACCGCCCAGACCTGACCGTCGCCCGCGACAACATAGGCCAGCCCGTCATGGACAGACAGGCCCGCAGCCCCCACGGCCTCGAACCGCTGACGCCAGCGCTCCCCGCCGGTCGACAGATCGAGCGCCACGAGATCGCCGTAGCCGGTGGTGGCGTAGAGCGTGTTGCCGGAGATCGCCAGAGCGCCGCCAAAGACCTTGCCGCTTTTCTCGCCCGCAGGTGTCAGATCGACGGACCAGACCGGTGCACCGCTGCTGGCGGAGACCGCCGTCACGCGCGCCGCCGAATCCATCGCAAAAATCACACCGGCCTCGGCCACCGGATCAACGGTCAACCGCGCCCGGCGGGTCTTGCCCTGACCGATATCCGCGGTCCACATCAGATGCGGCGTGCCGGAGGTGAACGCGTTGTGGCCAGAAGCATGCGTGCGCCCTGCCCCGGTCATCGTCCAGGAATCACGGGTGATCGGCGTTCCCAGAGAAATCTTCTCGGCGCGATTCACCACCGGGCCGGTGTTCGCGGCGGCGAGTACGGAGCCGTCTCTCGGATCGAGCCGGGTGCCCTGGAGAATCTCTTCCCGCCCGGCGCCACAGGCCGTCAGCGCCAGCATCGCCATGAACAGCCCGGCCTTGCCAATCCCGGCCTTTCCGGTTCTGACGTCGCCGGTCCCGGCCTTACATGTCTGACCGATCATCCCTGCACTCCCTGCTTTAACCCTACGCATCCCACACCCGGCCCTTGCCTGTCGCAACCCTTACTCGGCGGGATCCGCCCCAAGCGCCACCATCATCTGTGCCGCGCGCCGACGCAAGGCATTACTTGCATCCACGTCCTGCGAGATCGCCCGATAGCCGTCGATCGCCGCCTGTGTATCGCCCATTTCCGCCTGCGCCGCGGCAAGCTGTTCCTCGGCGAGCAACCGATAGGGCGCACCGGGGCTGGCAATGCCCGCAAGCTGGCCGATGCGGTCCTCGGGCGAGATTTCCCCGGCACCGATCATCACCGTCTTGAGCACCGCGAGATCGCGATAGACCGGGTCCAGCATGTCGTCGGCAGCCAGCGGCGCCAGAACGGCCAGAGCGCCCTTCACATCGCCCGCGGCATGAAGCTCACCGGCGCGCAGCATCGCTATGGCCACCCGCGCCTCGCCACCCGCGACATCGGCAAGTGCGGCGGCACGCGCCTCGGGCGTCTCGGCGCCCAGAGCCGCGGTAATCGCGTCGCCCGTGGCTTCCGCTGCCGTCCGGGCTTTCGCCTTGGAATATTCCGTCCAGGCCGCACCGCCCACCAGCGCCAGCACGGCGACGATTCCGATCCAGCCGTATTTCTTCAGGAAAGCGTAGAACTTGTCGCGGCGGACCTCTTCGGTCACCTCGTCGATAAAGCTATCGGTATGGCTCACTCTCGCCCCCTGACCGCGCGCTGCGGGATTGGTATTTCAAACGTCTGCCCCCTCTTACCCCGATCTGCGACGGAATGCCAAGACCTGCGCGACACACCGGGCCCGGGCACAAACGCCCCTGGGATCACAGGCGCGAGAGCGCGGGAGCACCTCTGTGCGCGAACGCTCAACAGACTCCCGGACTGCGTGCAGTTCGGCACGATACCGGAAAATTTCTTCTTCTGAGACGTTTTTACACGTCATCTTTGCGTATCTTTCTCTTGTGATAAGATGAAGTCTTATCCATCTTGGCCGCAATGTTAATCCGATTAACTCCCGAAACCGTGACACCGGGAAGGATCAACCGCAAAGACCGCTCCACGGCCTTCATGTCGCGGGCCCCACAAGGACAGCAACAGACACATGCGCATCGTTTCCATCGCCATCGCCATTCTCGTCACCGCCGCGCTCTACCTGTTCATCTTCGAGCGCGACCGGTTGAACGGCACTGCCCCGACGGGCACCCCCGAAACCGCGCAGGTCGAGGCAGATTTCACGCCCCCCGCCGAAAAGGCTCGCACGGAGGCTCATGCGGTCGCTGTCGTGGTCCGGCATTCGCAGGCCGAACCGCTCGACAGCACCGTTGTGCTGCGCGGCGAAACGGAAGCGGCGCGCGAGGTCACGGTGACGGCCGAAACCGCCGGGCGCGTCGTCAACGAACCGCTGCGCAAGGGCGCACTGGTCGAGGCCGGACAGCTTCTGTGTCAGATCGACCGCGGCACACGCGATGCTACGCTCGCACAGGCGCAGGCCGCGCTGGCCGAAGCCGAGGTCGCTTTGGGCAACGCCCGCAAACTCGCCTCGGGCGGCTATGCCTCCGAGACCCAGATTCTCTCCGCCGAGGCCGGTGTCGAGAGCGCCCGTGCGGCGCTTGCCCAGGCCGCGCGCGACATTGAAAACCTCGAGATCAAGGCGCCTTTCGCGGGGCTGCTGGAAAGCGACACGGCGGAGCTCGGCACCTTCCTGACGACAGGCGCGGCCTGTGCGACGGTCATTCAGCTCGATCCGATGAAACTTGTGGGCTACGCCCCCGAGACCGAGGTCGACGAGATCCAAATCGGCGCGCGCGCGGGCGCGCGGCTGATTTCCGGCAATACCGTCACCGGGCATGTCACCTATCTCGCCCGCTCCGCCGATGCCGCCACCCGCACCTTCCGCGTCGAGGTCGAGGTGCCGAACCCGGACTTTGCCATTCGCGATGGCCAGACCGTCGAACTGGCGGTCCGGGCCGAGGGCGAAATGGCGCATCTGGTGGCGCAATCCTCGCTGACGCTCAATGACGACGGGCTGATCGGGCTGCGCCTTGCCGGGCCGGACAATCGCGTCGTCTTCGCCCCCGTCAGGGTGCTGCGCGACACGCGCGAAGGCATCTGGGTCGCAGGCCTGCCGGAGCAGGCGGACATCATCACCGTCGGACAGGAATTCGTGCGCGAAGGTGTCCTGATCGAACCGCATTTCGAGGATGACACCGAAACGGAGACCGAACAATGACCGGCCTCGTCAACTGGGCCGGGCGCCATGCCCGGATGATCCTCGCCTTCGTGGCGCTGACCCTGATCGCGGGGGCCTATGCCTATGTCAGCCTGCCGAAAGAGGGCGAGCCGGACATTGAAATCCCCGGGCTTTATGTGTCGGTGCAATTCCCCGGCATTTCCGCCGAGGATGCCGAAAAGCTGCTGATCAAGCCGATGGAAACCGAGCTGTCGGACCTCGACGGTCTCGACACCATGTCGGCCACGGCGGCGGAGAATTATGCGGGCATCTGGCTCGAGTTCGAATTTGGCTGGGACAAGACCAAGATCATTGCAGACGTGCGCGACCGCATGGGCCGGGTGCAGGCGGATTTCCCGGATGGAGCGGACAATTACACCATTTCGGAGGTGAATTTCTCCGAATTCCCGATCCTGATCGTCAATCTCACCGGCCCGGTGCCGGAACGCACGCTGGTGCAATACGCCAAGTCGATGCAGGACCGGCTTGAAGGGCTGGAACCGGTGTTGGAGGCTCAGCTCACCGGCCATCGCGACGAGATGCTCGAAGTGGTGATCGACCCGCTTAGGCTCGAAAGCTACAACGTCACAGCGGGCGAACTGATCAGCGTTGTCACCAACAACAACCAGCTCGTGGCGGCGGGCGAGATCGAGACCGATCAGGGCACGTTCTCGATCAAAATCCCGTCGAGCTTCAACGATCAGCGCGATGTCATGGCGCTTCCCGTCAAGGTCAATGGCGACCGGGTGGTGACGCTGGGCGATCTGGCGGACATTCGCCTGACCTTCGAGGACCGGGCGGGCACGGCGCGGTTCAACGGCGAGAGCACCGTCGCGCTTCAGGTGGTCAAGCGCAAAGGCTACCCGGTGATCGACACGGTTGCGCTGGTCAAGGGGGCGGTACAGGCCGAGTATGAGAGCTGGCCCGAACCGCTGCAACAGGCGATCACGGTCGGCACCTCGAACGATCAGTCGACGCAGGTCTCGTCGATGGTGAGCCAGCTCGAAGGCTCGGTCCTGACCGCCATCGCGCTTGTAATGATCGTGGTTCTGGCCGCTTTGGGCATCCGCTCGTCCCTGCTGGTGGGCTTCGCGATCCCCACATCCTTCCTGTTGTGTTTCATTCTTCTGGGCCTGATGGACATTACGATTTCCAACATCGTGATGTTTGGACTCATCCTCGCCGTCGGCATGCTGGTCGACGGGGCCATCGTCGTGGTCGAATATGCCGACCGCAAAATGGACGAGGGCGAAGGCCCGATGACCGCTTTTGTCGAGGCCGCCAAGCGGATGTTCTGGCCCATCGTGTCCTCGACCGCCACCACGCTTTGCGCCTTTCTGCCCATGCTGTTCTGGCCGGGGGTGGCGGGCGAGTTCATGGGGATGCTGCCGGTCACGATCATCTTCGTGCTCTCCGCCTCGCTGATCGTGGCGCTGATCTACCTGCCGGTCATGGGCGGGGTCACCGGACGGATCGCACGATTCTACAGCCAGATCTCCGATCTTCTGCATGACCATGTCTCGCACGCGCTGCGTCTCCCCCTCGCGGTCCTCTCGCTTGCGCTGCTCGGCGCGGGCATTTTCCTCTTCCTGCGCGAAAGCTTCCTGATCGCACTGGTGCTGATCTTCCTTGGCGGCTCACTGAGTTCCATCACTCTTGGCGCGCTGCGCATCGAGAAAGCGCCGAAAAAGGTCGAATCCGGCTACAAACGCACCCCCTTCGGCCATGTGATCCAATTCATCACGGCGAATCCGATCATGCCGCCCGTCACCATCCTTGCGGTGATCGTCGCGGTCTTCTCGGTGTTCTCCTATTACGGGTCGCACAACAAAGGCGTCGAATTCTTTGCCGCGACCGAACCGGAACAGGCAATCATCTATGTCAAAGCGCGCGGCAACCTGTCCGTCGCCGAGAAAGACGCGCTGGTGCGGCAGGCGGAGGACATCGTGCTCGCCCAGCCCGGTGTCGACAATGCCTTCGTCTTTGCGGGCGACGGAGGGCTCAATTCCAACACCGGCGGCACCTCCGCGCCGCGCGACACCATCGGGCAAATTCAGGTCGAGCTGATCCCATGGGACGACCGGCCCACGACCACGGAAGACGGGTTTCTGTTTTTCCAAAACACCCATGTCAGCCCGGAGTATGACGGCGATTATGTGCTGGCGCAGCTTGAAGAAAAACTCGCCCGCCTCCCCGGCATCTATACCGAAACGCTGAACCTCTCCATGGGACCGGCCTCGGCGAAACCCGTTCACCTTCGGCTCAAAGCCGACGATTTCGACACGCTGGAGACGGCCACCGAAATCGTGCGCGCCAAGTTCGACGAGACGCCCGCACTGGCCGACATCGAAGACACGCGGCCCCTGCCCGGCATCGACTGGCAGATCGACGTGGATGTGGAGAAAGCCGGGCGGTTCGGCGCGGATGTGGCGACCGTCGGAGGGATGATCCAGCTTGTGACGCGGGGCATCACCCTCGATACCATGCGCGTCGACAGTTCGGACGAGGAAATCGACATCCGTGTGCGCCTGCCCGAAGAATTCCGCGTACTCTCGACACTGGACACGTTGAAGGTGCGGACCTCCGACGGGCTTGTGCCCCTGTCGAATTTCATCACCCGTGAGCCGGTCGCGAAACTCGCCTCGATCTCCCGCGTCGATCAGCAGCGCTATTACGATGTGAAAGCCGCCGTCGACAGCGGCATGACCCGCGACGATGGCGTCACGATCACACCGACCGAGCGGATCGAAACGCTGACCCAATGGCTTGAGGCGGACAATCCCCTGCCCCAAGGTGTGACGTGGGAATGGACCGGCGACGATGAAGAGCAAAAGGAAACCGGCGCCTTCCTCGGCAAAGCCTTCGGCGCCGCACTGGCGCTGATGTTCATCATCCTGCTCGCGCAGTTCAACAGCTTCTACAACTCGGTTCTGGTGCTTCTGGCGGTCGTGATGTCGACGGCGGGCGTGCTGATCGGCCTCATGGTGATGGACATGACCTTCGGCATGATCATGACCGGCACGGGCGTTGTGGCGCTGGCGGGGATCGTGGTGAACAACAACATCGTTCTCATTGATACCTATCAGGAATATGCCCGCTACATGCCCAAGATCGAGGCCATCATCCGCACCGCAGAGGACCGCATCCGGCCCGTGCTTCTGACCACGATCACCACCATGGCCGGGCTGACGCCGATGATGTTCGCGGTCTCGCTCGATTTTCTGGGCGGCGGCTATACGATCAACTCGCCCACGGCGCAGTTCTGGACCAACCTCGCCACCGCCGTCGTTTTCGGCCTCGGCATCGCCACGATCCTGACCTTGGTGTTTACCCCCGCGATGCTGGCCGCACGGGTGTGGTTCTGGGTCTTTGTGCACCACGCGGTGATGCGCCTGATGACCCGCATGGGCATCCAGAGTGCGGCCGCCGAGGATTATCGCCTGCGCCGCGAGGCCAGACGCGCGAAGAACCCGGAATTCGTCTGGACCACGGGAACGGAGAGCTGGGCCGGACCCGACAGCTACGACGCCGAACGCGCCTCGCAAACCGTTCAGAGGCAACGCCCGATGGAACAGCCCACGGCCACGCCCGAAAGCGTGATCGAGCTCGAGCCGGAGCACCCGGAAACGGGTCGCGGCAAACCCGGAAAAGATGCGGCGGAGTAAGGCTCAGGCGCCGCGCGTCGCGGTCAGCAGGAAACACATCGGGATTTGCGCGGCGCGCCCCTGATAGAGGTCATACTCCGGCTCGCGGTTGCTGTGGCCGAACTCCTCAAGGCCGTCGATCTGCAATCCCGCCTGCGCGGTGGCGGTCACGATTTCACCCAGCGTGTGCGGGAACCAGTAGCTGGTCGTGCCCATACCGTGATCTTCTCCGTCATAGGTGAAGATGTCGTCCTGAACATGCGGCTCCGTGCGGAAATAGCTGAATCCTGGCTCATGCGGGGAGGCCGCCTCCGGGTCGAACATCTCCATCACCGGATGGGTTTCGTAAATCATCAGAACGGCCCCCGGTGCCATCAGGGACGCGACGATTTCAAAGAACCGGGTCAGATCGGGCATCCAGTTCAGCACACCAATGGTGATCAAGACGAAATCGAAGGAGCCGATCCCCTCGGGCAGGTCGTAGATATCGGCGGCGATCAGCGCGGGCGCCTGCCCTGCGACCTCCGCGAGACGACGGCCCTGATCGAGAAACCGCTCGGACTGATCTATGCCTGCCGCCGGAATCGCTCCGAAAGACGCCAGCGACAGAAGCTCACGGGCATTGTTGCAGCCGATCTGCACCGCGCGCTTGCCCGTCAGATCGCGCGCCCCGAGCGCTTCGGTCATCGTGGCGTCGAAGGTGGAAAACCCCGGCTTTGCTGCGGCGTCCAGAAGCGCCAGCCACTCAGGTCCGGTTTCGTGCAGCGGCGCAGAGGCCTCCCAGGCGGCCCTGTTCGCCGCCGTGACCTCTTGCCGGGTCAGGTCTTGTTTCGTCATGTCTCCCCCTGTCATCTCGGCAAGGCCTCGCGCACCAACTCGAACCCAGCGCCGTCCTTGTGCGCCCCCTCGGACAACACCCTCTTCCAGCGCCGCGCCCCCGGTTGGCCCGCAAACAGTCCCAGCATGTGTCGCGTCACCTGCGCCAGCTTGCCGCCCGCCGCGATGTGCCGCCCGATATAACCCTCCATCGCAAGCGCCACGTCATGACGGCTGAGCGGATCGGCGTCTCTGCCGAAAATCCGCTGATCGGCGGTTCCGAGAATGTCGTAAGGCTGATGATAGGCGGCGCGCCCGACCATGACACCGTCCATATGTGTCAATTCTTCCTCGACCACATCGAGGTTTTGAACGCCCCCGTTGATCGACAGATGCAGGTCCGGGAAGGCGCGCTTCATCTCATGGACGAGATCGTAATCCAACGGCGGAATGTCGCGGTTCTCCTTCGGCGACAGCCCTTCGAGCCAGGCCTTGCGCGCATGCACCGTGATTCGTGTCACGCCAGCGTCGCGCATCCTGGCGAGGAAGGCCGGCAGCACCTCCGCCGGCTCCTGATCGTCCACCCCGATGCGGCATTTGACCGTCACGGGCACATCGCCCGCAACCGCCAGCATCGCCGTGACGCAATCCGCCACGAGATAGGGCGATTTCATCAGAACCGCCCCGAAACAGCCGGACTGCACCCGGTCCGACGGGCAGCCGACATTGAGATTCACCTCGTCATAGCCCTGCGCCACGCACAGCTTCGTCGCCGCCGCCAGCTCCGCAGGTTCGGAGCCGCCAAGCTGCACCGCAACCGGATGTTCCTCGGGGTTATAGTCGAGCAAATGCAACGCCCGCCCGCGCACCAAAGCGGGTGCCGTGACCATTTCCGTATAAAGCAATGCCTCCCGCGACATCAGCCGGTGAAAATACCGGCAATGACGGTCGGTCCAGTCCATCATCGGGGCGACGGAGAGGCGTGAGGCCATTGATAAATCTTCTTTTTTAACTTTATCAGTCACTTATCTGCGCCTCACCTTCGTCTAGTTCCCGCCCGTTCTGTACCAAACACGCCGATTTCGACGCTAGACTTGGCACAATGTACCAAATAGAATTCCCATGTACCAAGTCAGGAGGTCATCATGGGCTCGATTACCACGCGCAAACGTAAAGATGGCAGTAGCAGCTACCTAGCTCGTGTGCGTGTAATGCGAGAGGGCTCTACTTATCATGAGACGAAAACCTTTGACAGACGCCCCGCTGCGACCGCCTGGATAAAGAAGCGTGAGAAAGAGCTTGCCAAGCCCGGAGCGCTGGAGGAACTGAATGCATCCGACCCTCCCCTGTCCAAAGCGATCGAGCGCTACACCGAAGAAACGGTGAAGGACATCGGTCGCACAAAGGCCCAGGTCCTCAGGACCATCGCCACCTACCCGATCGCCGATCTGCCCTGTTCCACCATCAAGTCGAAGGATATCATCGAGTTCCTTCAGTCACTGCCCGGACAACCGCAAACAGTCGGGAACTATGCGAGCCATCTCGCCTCCATATTCGCCATAGCACGACCGATGTGGGACTTCCGACTGGATGACCGGGAGATGAGAGACGCGATCACCGTCGCGCGCCGTATGGGGATCATCTCCCGTTCCGCGCAGCGGACCCGCAGGCCCACACTCGATGAGATCGACCGGCTGCTGGCCCATTTCATTGATCGGCGCCAGAGAACACCTCAAGCCATGCCCATGCACAAGGTAATCGTTTTCGCTCTCTTCTCGACGCGCCGACAGGCAGAGATCACCCGCCTTACCTGGGATGACTTTCAGAAGGAGCACAAGCGCATTCTGGTCCGTGACATGAAGCATCCCGGAGAAAAGCTCGGAAACGATACCTGGGTCGATTTGCCCGAGGAGGCCATTCGGATCATCGACAGCATGCGGAAGAGCAAGGCTGAGATCTTCCCCTACTCTCCGGACGCAATCACGGCCAACTTCACACGCGCTTGCAAGTTGCTCGGAATTGAGGATCTGCACTTCCACGATCTGCGCCATGAAGGCATCTCACGCCTGTTCGAAATGGGCTGGAACATTCCCCATGTCGCAGCTGTCAGTGGGCACAGATCCTGGGTCAGCCTGAAACGCTATACGCACATCCGAGAGACAGGCGACAAATATGCAAACTGGCCCGGAATGCTGCTCGCAATAGACAACACGTGATGCGCCAGTACGTCAATCTCATCGAAAGGACCCGCGCATCACTCAAGGTTTTGCCAGGTACAGGCATCAACTTTCATGGCCGCTGAATGCTGAGATAGAGGCAAGTTAGCGATATGCCGTCCATCCTATTGGCACCCTATTCATCCATGAACTTTCTCTGGTAGCGCTCCTCCGGCGAAACCCACTGCTCGATGAATGATAGCGGATCGAGATCGCCGAGCATCGAGCGCGCCAAACGCAGCCGAGATTCCAGATGCACGCGCCGCTCTCCGTCCACCATCTGCATACGCTTTTCGGCCTCGACGAAGAACATCTCGACGGAGAGCGCCTTGGTCCAATCCGCCATGATATCCGAAAGCTGTTGAAGGCTCTCGGAGCGGGCTTTCGCCTCACTGCGCTTATCCTCTTCCCTCCGCCAGCGCTCCCATTGAAGCTCCTGTTCCCTTTTCTTCCGGGCAGCCTCGTCATCGGCCGCGTCCATGAGAGCCTTCAATTCTTCGACCGAGCCTTCAAGCTTGCGGATCACTTCGCCGAACGCCCTATCAAGGGAGCGCTTACTGGTCTCCTGCCATGAAAGCTGCCACTCTACTCCGGGGTGCGGAGAATAAGCGACCAAGCGAAAGCGTCCGCAAGGCAGGTCCTGTTCTGTCGTCCAACTGTGTGATTGCAAAATCGACCGCCCCTGTCGTCGATCGAGCGTGCTTTCACGAACGTACTTCCCATTTTGGTAACGCATAGTCGCTCGCTCGGTCATCTCCGTCAGAACCAGCCCGATCGGGATGGCGCCCAGGTACGCAATTGTCGGTCGGAGCGGCGACCAGATGGTACCATGCCCATACTGACCATATTTCCGGTCGTGGCGGACGGTCTCCCGCTCTTCGATCTTTGCGCGCTGCAACTTCTGATCCGGAGGGGCGAACCGCACGGGATACCCCTTTTTTCCAAACGCCAGATAGAGACCATCGGCGAGGTCGAGCGCTCGTTCCAGAGGCGCGGCGGATGTAACGATGTCAGGAAGGAGTTGCTTGTATGGGCGCAAGAATTCGTTGGCATCAATCTTGCGGGTCTTGAGAAACTGGCTCTTCGTCCCACGCAGCAGGGCATTCACTGCGGGCCTTGCCGCACCCCGGCCAGCTTTCTGCCGCTCTTCACCGCGCTCTTCTCTCGCGGGACGTGCGAGAGGCCTGTCCTTGCTCCAGATCTGTTGATCTCCGGGTTGGGCCTCGGGTAGTTCCGGTCGGCGGGGAGCCCTGCCAACAGCCTTCTTTTGCCAGTATCCAACCGGGGGCCTGGGAACGCGCAGCACCGTGCACACTCGAGCCAGGTACGACCCTGAGACGGCATACTTCTCGGCCAAATGAAGGATCGGCGTTTCCCAAACCTCTTCGAAGAGCTGTTCCCGAGAAACCTCAAATCGGTCTTCTGCTCTGCTCAGCGGGGGTGGCTTGCTGGTCATTCTAGTTCGCTTCCGGGCGGGCGCGAGCTCAGCCCGCACCTCGCATTCGGACCTTTCGGCTCCTTCTAAGCGAATGAACCGCGGTAGCGCCACCCAATGAGACCGCGTCCCTCGCGTTCCGGCACGTGACAAGCGTGGATTATGCTCATGCCGAGTTGAGAAGCTCTCAATCGCCTTGCCCGTCCAGAACGCGGAGCATGTAGTCGTGTGAACTGGGAAGGTCGCAAATGGAGTTTACCACAATAGGAGCCCTGGCGCTCTACGCCTTTGTCATGTCGATCACCCCGGGGCCAAACAACATGCTTCTCGCCAACGCGGGGCTGGTGTTTGGCTTTCGGAGCACCATACCGCAGATCGTTGGCATTCCGACCGGTGTGATCTCCCAGATCCTGCTCGTGGCCGCCGGTCTCAGCAGCCTTTTCGCACAGTTTCCCAGTATCCAGTTGGCACTCAAGGTGGCTGGGACGTTCTATCTGCTCTGGCTCGCCCTGAAGCTTTGGAAAGCAGATGCGTTGGCGCAATCGCCCAATGCCACCCCGATCTCGTTCTCTCAGGCGATGCTGTTCCAGTTCATCAATCCGAAATCGTGGCTGATCGCGCTCACTGCGGTCTCGGCATTTCTGCAGCCCGAGAAGGCGGTTCTTCCTCAATTGCTGATCATTTGCTTGGCCTTCGCATTAATCGGCACCCCGTGCATGGCCGTCTGGTCTGCCATGGGATCCGCCCTGCGGCGCCACCTCTCGAGCCCGACCAGCCTCAGGCGCGCAAATCGAACCCTCGCGGCGCTCACATCGGCAACGTGCCTTATGTTCTGGCTCTGAAGGTGGACAAGGCACGCCAAGCGCATTCGATGCCCGATCTGGTGATCTGGCTGTCGTATCTCCGGCTTGCCGGCTTCTGGCTTATGGCCGGGCTCCTCCTCGTTCCAGCTCTCGCGGTGACGATGTCTCTTAGTCAGGAGCCCGGCGTCGATGGCAGGCCCTCTCAGGTGGCATTTTTGGCATTGGCCGTGCCACTGGGGTTTGCGCCCGTTCTCCTGCATTGGAAGTACGGACGACGAAAAGGCCCGATACTGACATTCACGGCGCAGGGCATCCTCATGAACGCCATTGATCCCGAGGCGATCATCCCATGGAGAGATATCGACGTCAGAGCAAGCTGGCACGTTCTCGGGGGCTGGCGGACGATCCTGACCTTCCAATGTGTCAGCCGACCTCCGAAAGAGGGAAGACGTGTCGGAGCCGCTGATCTTTACGAATTGCGACTTCCCAACATTGCAACCAAGGGCTGCCTGAGCCTGCAGAGGCTTGCCAGGTCCTACAAGACGGCGACGATGACAGATGAGCCGCAAAGCCCACCTTAACTGTCGACGGGCGGCGCAGCATGAACTATCTATAATTCATGAAACACGCCCCTGAAGAGACCCAGTCCGCCCGCATCGCCCGCGTCCTTGCCGACCGTATCATCTCGGGCGAGATTCCGCCCGGCGCGCGCCTCCGGCAGGACCATGTCGCTGCCGAGTTCGGCGCGAGCCATGTCCCAGTGCGCGAGGCCTTCCGCGAGTTGCAGACCCAGGGTCTGACAGAGAGCGAACCGAGGCGCGGCTTTCGCGTCACCGAATTCGACGTGGCCGAACTGCGCGAGGTGGCCGAGATGCGCTCCAGCCTCGAAAGCCTCGCCCTACGCCACGCGGCACCCAATATGACACGCACGATTCTGAAGGAAGCAGAAGAGGTTACGCGCCACGGCGACAGCGCCAGTACCGTCCGTGACTGGGAGGCAGCAAACCGCCATTTTCACCGGCTCATCCTGTCCCCCTGCCGGATGCCGCGTCTGCTGCGGACCATCGACGACCTGCAGGCCGCCAGCGCGCGGTTCCTCTTTGCCGCCTGGCGGCGCGACTGGGAGGCACGCACGGATCACGACCACCGCGCCATTCTCGACGCGCTGCGCAAGGGGCAGACCGACCTCGCCTGCGCCACCCTCGCGCGCCATGTCGGCTGGATCGGCAAGCGCAAGACTGCGATGAAAAATGCCGACGTAAGAGAGACTTACGAAATTCCAGGGTAATTATCTATAAACCTAGTTGCAGGGACCGCACACAGCCTTCGTTATTATAGATAGATTCGATGCCTATCTTCGGAGGACTGACCCATGGTATTTCTCACCCCTTCTCTGACCCGTCCTGCAGCGTTGGGACGCGGCCTCGCGCTGGCGCTCGGCGGCGCGGCGCTGATCACGCTGGGCGCCAAGATCCAGATCCCGTTCTGGCCGGTGCCGATGACGCTGCACACGCTGGCGGTGCTCTTCCTCGCCGCCACGCTCGGGCCGAGGCTCGGCTTTGCGGCGATGGCGGCCTATCTGGCGGCGGGCGCCCTGGGGTTGCCGGTCTTCTCCGGCACACCGGAACGCGGCATCGGGCTCGCCTATATGGTCGGGCCGACCGGCGGCTATCTTGCGGGCTACCTGCTGGGCGCGGGCCTGACCGGCTGGCTAGCGCAGGGGCGCGGGCTGATCGGGCGTTTCCTGGCGATGCTGGCGGGCCTCGCCGTGGTCTATGCCCTCGGCCTCGCCTGGCTGGCGCTCTATGACCCGGCGCAGGGGCTGCTGGCCGCGGGTCTCACGCCCTTCCTGCTCGGCGATCTGCTCAAGCTGGCTTTGGCCTCGGGTCTCATCGCGGCCATCGCCCGCGTCCGGACCCGCGCACAATGATCCGCACCAACTGGACGATGGCAGAGGCCAGGGCGATCCACGCCCTGCCCTTCGCCGACCTCATGCATCGCGCCCAGACCCTGCACCGCGCGCATTTCGACCCCAACGCGATCGAAACCGCGAGCCTGCTCAGCATCAAGACCGGCGGCTGCCCCGAGGACTGCGGTTATTGCTCGCAATCCGCTTTTCACGACACCGGAGTGAAGGCCACCAAGCTGATGGAAACCGAGGAGGTTCTGGCCGCCGCACAGCGCGCCAAGGCCTCCGGCGCGCAACGCTTCTGCATGGGCGCCGCCTGGCGCTGCCCCAAGGACCGCGATATGGACAAGCTCTGCGACATGGTGCGGGGCGTGTCCGATTTGGGGCTGGAAACCTGCATGACGCTGGGAATGCTGTCGCCCGAACAGGTCGCGCGGCTCAAGGCGGCGGGCTTGGATTTCTACAACCACAACATCGACACCTCGCCCGACTATTACGCGCAGATCGCCAGCACCCGGACGATGGAGGACCGCCTCGACACGGTCGAGCAGGTCCGCAAGGGCGGTATCAAGGTCTGCTGCGGCGGCATCTTGGGCATGGGCGAGGCCGAAGAGGACCGCATCGCCATGCTGGTGACGCTGGCGACGCTCCCCGAGCATCCCGACAGCGTGCCGGTGAACCTGTGGAACGAGATCGAGGGCGTGCCGGTGCAGGCGCGCGCCCAGGCCGTCGATCCCTTCGCGCTGGTGCGCATCGTGGCGCTGGCCCGCATCCTGATGCCAGCCTCGGTCGTGCGCCTGTCGGCAGGACGCACGGGGATGAGCGACGAGTTGCAGGCGCTGTGCTTTCTTGCCGGGGCGAACTCGATCTTCGTGGGCGACCAGCTCTTGACCACCGGCAACCCGGCGGCCTGGAGGGATCAGGATCTGCTGACCCGGCTCGGGATGCACATCGCCCCCGCGCAGGCCCGGCGCGCGGTCGCGGCGGAATAGGCTCATGCCGGAACGCTCCGGGCGAGAATATCAACCGCGCGGGCGATCTGCCCCTCGTCCAGCGCCGCATAGCCCAGCCGGAAAGCTTGCGGCGCCGGACCCTCCAGCGCAAAGCGCATACCCGGCAGCAGGGCCAGCCCCGCTTGCCCAGCGGCTTTGGCCCAATCATCGGCGGATCTCCCCTCGCAACGCAGCCACAGCGCAAGGCCCCCGGCGGGCAGATCGAATGTCGCCCGCCCGGCCAGATGCTTCCTCAGCAGCCCCGCCAGCAGATCCCGCCGCGCCCGGTAGACCCGCCGCGCTTTCCGGGCGTGACGGCCCAGATCGCCGTCGCGGATCAGTTCCGCCAGCGCCGCCTCCAGCGGCGCGTCGCCCTGCCGGTCGATGGCGGCGCGCGCCTCGGCCATCCGCCGCAGTAGCGGCTCGGGCGCCAGCGCATAGCCCAACCGGATGCCCGGCGAGAGCAGTTTTGAGAGCGAGCCGACATAGATCAGCGGCAGGCCTTCGGGCGCACGGGCGGCCAGCGGCAGGACCGGGCGGCCCTCGAACCGGTACTCGTGGTCGTAATCGTCCTCGATCAGCGTGAGCCCATGGCGCTGCGCCAACTCCAGCAGCTGCAGCCGCCGCGCCGCGCCCATCGTCACCGTGGTCGGATACTGGTGATGTGGCGTGACATAGACCGCCCGGATGCGCGGATCGCCGGCCAGCGCCTGCTCCAGCGCGTCGATCCGCAGGCCCCCGCCATCCACCGGCACGCCCCGCACCTCTGCCCCCGCCGCGCGGAACGCCGCCCATGCCAGCGGATAGCCTGGCTCCTCCAGCGCGATGACCTCGCCCGGAGACAGCGCCGCCCGCGCGGCCAGGAACAGCGCCATCTGGCTGCCCCGCGCGATCAGCAGCCGCGACGGCTCCGCCACCACGCCCCGGTCCGAGCCGAGATAGCCTGCCAGTGCCTCGCGCAGTGAGGACGTTCCGCGCGCATCGCCGTAATCGGCCCCGGCGCGGAAGGCCGGCGACAAGAGCGCCCGGCGAAATGCCCGGGCCAGCGCCTTGTCGGGCACCAGTTTCGGATCGGGGGCGCCATCGCTGAAGGCAATCCCCGCGCGCGGCGCCACCGGCTCGACCGGGGCGGGCGCTGCTCTGCGGACCAGCATCCCCTGCGGCAGATCCTGCGCCACGAAGGTGCCCCGCGCCGGTTCCGCCTGCAACCAACCTTGCGTCAGTAGCTCCTGATAGGCGGCGTCCACCGTATTGCGATGCACGCCCAATTCGCGCGCCAGCGCCCGCGTGCCGGGCAGCCGCGCGCCGGGCTTGAGGCGCCCGCGGGTGATGTCGCGGGTGATCGCCTCGGCAATGGCGAGGAAGAGCGGGCCGTCGTGGCCCGGCTCGATCCCGAGGGCAAGAGGCTCGCGCATGTCGGAAACCGGCCTATCTCAATCATTCATACTGGCACTTTTGCATAGGCCAGTATTTTGCCACAGAGGCGAAAAACGCAAGAGGCTTCCACAATGAAATCCGCCCTGATCCTGCACCACCTGGCCTTTGAAGACCTCGGCTCCTTTGCCCCGGTTCTGAGGGACGCGGGCTACCAGCTCCACGGGATCGAGGCGGCTGTGGACCCACTGCCCGACCCGCTGGAACCGGATCTGGTCGTGGTGCTGGGCGGGCCGATCGGCGTGAATGACGGCGCCGCCTTTCCCTGTATGACAGAGGAGCGGGAATGGCTGGCCATGAGGCTGGCGGCGGATCGCCCGACCCTTGGCATTTGCCTCGGCGCGCAACTCATGGCCGCGGCACTCGGAGCCCCTGTCGCGCCCATTGCCCAAAAGGAGATCGGCTTCGCGCCCCTGACCCTGACCGCGCCCGGCCGGGCCGGGCCGCTTGCCCACCTCTCGGATATCCCGGTGCTGCACTGGCACGGCGAGGGCTTCGACCTGCCCGCCGGAGCCGAGCGTCTCGCCGCGACCCCCGCCTGCGCAACGCAGGGCTTCGCCCGGGGCCGCAATATTCTCGGCCTGCAATTCCACCCCGAGGCCGGGATGCTGCCGCATTTCGAACGCTGGCTGATCGGCCATAGCGCCGAACTGGCGCAAGCGGGGATTGCCCCGGAGGCGCTCCGGCAGGACGCCAGGGCACATGGCCCGGCCCTGCGGACCGCCGGTCAGGCGATGCTGAAACAATGGCTGCGGGGGTTGGATGAATGAGGCCCGCCACGCTCCTGACAGGTCGGGCCGCTCCCCTGCCCGGATGCGACACGCTGAGCGGGATCGGCAAGACGGCGGTTACCCACCCGCTGAGGCTTGGCCCCGAGGGGTTCGAAGGCGACGAACAGGCCGACCGGCGCGTACATGGCGGCGTCGAGAAGGCCGTGCATCATTATCCGCTCGATCATTACAGCGACTGGCGCGCGGAACTCGGCGACCTTCAGGCGCTGACCGCTCCCGGCGGGTTCGGCGAGAATATCTCGACCGCCGGGCTCACCGAAGCGGAGGTCGCCGTCGGCGATACATTCCGGCTGGGCGGCGCGCTGATCCAGGTCTCGCAGGGGCGCCAGCCCTGCTGGAAGCTCAACCACCGCTTCGGCGTGCCCGACATGGCGCGGCGCGTGCAGCAGACCGGGCGCACGGGATGGTATTACCGGGTGCTCCAGACCGGCACCGTTACCCCCGGGGACCGGCTGGAGCTGATCGACCGCCTGGCACCGGACTGGACTTTACGACGGCTCTGGCACGCTCTCTATGTGGACCGGATGAACCTGGTCGAACTCGAAGGTATCGCCAAGCTCAATGTCCTGGCCGAGGGCTGGCGCAAATACGCGGTCCGGAGGTTGGAAAGCCGCCGGGTCGAGGACTGGAGTGCAAGACTGGACGGCACCGCATGAAACGCCCCCCTTTCGTCATTTCGATCCAGAGCCAGGTAGTCTTCGGCCATGTCGGCAATTCCGCGGCGCTCTTCCCGATGCAAGCGGCAGGCCTCGAGGTGGCGGCGATCCCCACCGTGATCTTCTCGAACACTCCTGACTACCCGACCCTGCGCGGCCGTGCCCTGCCGCCCGAGTTCTTCTCCGACCTGCTGCAAGGCGCTCGCGAACGCGGCCTGCCCGAGCGGGCGGATTATATCCTCACCGGCTATATCGGCTCGCTGGATGTGGCCGAGATGGTGGCGGATTTCGTGGCCGAGGCGAAGGCCGCGAACCCGCGCCTGCGCTACATCTGCGACCCGGTGATGGGTGACGAGGGGCCCGGCCTCTATGTACCAGAAACCATCGCCGGCGTAATGCGCGACCGGCTGCTGCCGATGGCCGACATCGCCACGCCGAACCCATTCGAACTCGCCTGGCTCACCGGGCAGCAGATCCACACGTTGGTTGATCTTCAGGCGGCGCGCGAGGCGCTGCACATCGCGCCCGAAGCGCATCTGATCGCCACCGGCTGCGTGCTCGACGACACCGGCCCCGGGCAACTCGAGACGGTGCTCTTGGGCCCCGAAGCCCTCAGCCGCCACCCGACCAAGCGCCTGCCGATCGCCCTGCCCGGCACCGGCGATCTCTTCGCCGGGCTTGTGGTCGCGGGCATCGGGCGGGGCCTTGCCCTGCCCCGCGCCATCGAGAACGCCCAGACCCTAACCGCCCGCGCCCTCAGCTACGCCGAGGCGCTTGGCGCGGGTGAAGTGGTGCTGAGCGAGCCAGCGTTCCGCCGTGCGCTGTTTTCACTGGGGTCTGACTGAGGCCGGGCGGCACGGACATCGTCACCTGATCGGCCTACTTCTTGGAATGACCTGCCAAGTCGTCCCTGGCGTCGCAAAATGACAGTCTAACCCATTTCAAGCGCGTTGAAATGGCTCTCGCAGTGAGTAGGACGAACGAGCGAGATATCAATGAGCGACCCTACCGGATGGCTAGCGCACGCTCAAACAAAGCAGATCCCAGCCGGAAGCTTTTGGTCGCAGATCAGGGTGCCGGCTCGCTGCATTCTTCAAAGCTGGTGTTCGACCGGCTCAGCAGTAAGTACCAGAATCTCGATTCTGGCGAAGAGGCCACTCACCTCAAAGGACCTCTGTCTCAATCCATTTGGCACCTCCCATGGGGCTCGCAACGTAGACTTGCGACGGGAAAGAGCATTATGCTTGTGAGTAGGCCGGTCTGTTAATGGTCTTAGGACTTCCGCGACAACAGCATCGCCGAGGTAGCCGAGATCACGCCGAAGGCGCATGTGCCGCTCCAGCCCCACTCGGCGTAGGCAGCGCCACCAATGCCAGCCCCGACCGCGCCACCAGCGAGCATGGTCGCCATGAATATGGTGTTAAGCCGGCTGCGCGCGTTCGGATCGAGTGCATAGATGCGCGACTGGTTGGCAACCTGGGCGGATTGCACAGCAAGATCCATGATCACAATGCCGATGACCAACCCAATAATGGAACTTTGCCAGAGCCCGAAAATGACGAAGGCCAGTACCACGAGCCCCGCGCCCATCGACGCAACCATGGCGGGCCCGCGCCTGTCTGTGAAACCGCCTGCGATAGGCGCGGCAAGCGCGCCGACGACACCAACCAGCGCCAGAAGACCTACAGCTGTTCCTCCGAGGCCATACTGCGGCTCAGCCATCAGAAGCGCGAGGTTCGACCAAAAACTGATGAAGGCCGCAAAGATCAGGAATTGCACCACGACCACGCGCCGGAGAACGCTATACTTGCGTACCAACGTCCAAAGAGATCCAAGCAGGCGCAGATAACTCAAGTTGGTCGTCGGCATCGCACGGGGAAGCCGACACGCCAGCGCCGCGCCGACAATGCTCATCACCGCCGCGGCCAGCCAGAACACGTAAGGCCATCCCCAAAGGTCCGAGATTATGCCGCTTGCCGCTCGGGCAAGCAGAATTCCGATCAGGATGCCGCCTGTTACCGTGCCAAGTGCACGACCTTGACTGTCGGGAGGAGCCAGATGCACGGCGAGCGGCACGATCTGCTGGGCGACCGTGGCGAACAGGCCGACCGCGAAACTAGCAACAGCGAGCCACACGAATCCGGGCGAGACAGCCGCACCGATCAGCGCCGCCACGAGGGCGGCGATGGTCACGAGGATAAGCGACTTACGCTCGAGCCGGTCCCCGAGTGGTGCGAGGAAGAGCACCCCGAGCGCGTTGCCCGCCTGCGTCAGCACGGGCACGATGGCGGCGGGGCCAGCCGTCAGCCCGAAATCCGCTGTCAGATGGCCGAGGAAAGCCTGATTATAATAGCTGTTGGCGACGGCCGCGCCGGCACCGACTGCCAGAAGCCGGATCAGAGCGGCAGATAGATGTTCGGAACGGACACGGCCTGTTTGCATAGCATCAGACATGCACTGCGGCCTTGCTCGCACAACTGACGTCTCTTGCCGAGATAATGAGATTTTCTAATCTTGCCCGCTTCCTGCGGGAGGCAACGCACCCTCGTTGGTTTCGGTCGGAACAGGGGCATCAAGCTCGCTGCACAGGAATGAGCTTAGGGCCAGGCACGGTAGCCAACCGGTCATGGCCCTAGGAGCGGGGTTCTGCGCCCTAGCCCTCGAACACGGAAGCCGCGTGATGAAGCTGTCGATGCAGCATCTGCGCCTGTTGGGAAAAGCCCGCGACGGGCTCCTTTTGGGAGAGACGCCGCCATGCGGGTGTTCGAGGTCCGCACAACGGTCTGCTCCAATGCCAAACACTCAGTTGAGACTGAGAATTCCTCACGCGCCGAGACCTATGCCTTATGCATACTTCCCCGGCCAAGATGTGGAGGAAAAATATGCAGGTCGGCGATCCAATTTCCGAGGAAGTCATCATTCGAGCGCGCGAAAGCTTTGCACGACAGGGGCTTATGGCACATCTCGGGGCCGAGATAGCCGAGGTGCGTGCAGGGCTTGTCACGCTGCGACTGCCGTTCCGTCCAGAACTCACGCAGCAGCATGGCTACTTCCATGCTGGCGGGACATCGGCCATCGCCGACAGCGCAGGCGGTTACGCTGGGTTCACCCTCTTCCCCGAAGGCAGTTCAGTCCTGACGGTCGAGTTCAAACTGAACCTGATCAGCCCGGCGCAAGGAGATTATCTCGAGGCTGTCGGCCGCGTGATCAAGAACGGTCGCACACTGACCATCTGCCAGCTCGACGTATGGGGCGTTGATGGAGAACGCCGCAAACATGTCGCGACGGGGATGCAAACCCTGATCTGCTTGCATGACACGCCAGACCTGCCCGCTTCGCGCTAGAACAGGTCTTCTCGGCGAATGGCCTGAACAGGATTGAAGATCGGCAGATCTTGACGATCCAATCCCAGATCTTCCAACGCCGCGTCGCTCAAGCGGTAAAAGGCCCGAAAGCGGCGCGGCAGCCGGGCCGGGCGTGATGCAAGACTGTCTTTCTCGTGCTCTTGCGTTGGGGCTGCCGTGCATCGCGGGTTCATTGTCACCTCCGGTGTCTTCCCCCAGAGAATGCACCCCGTACCCAGAACCATGAATTTCGGATCCTTCAGCGGATATTGAGAATTCCTCCCTGTGATCGTCGCCGCGAAATCCTCAGGACCTCCAGAAGATTCCTCAATTGCGAGCAGCCATGCCGCCGCATGACAGTCAACCCCGACCGCTAAAGCGGACGGAGAAGGATACCGGAAGAATGACAAGACTTTCCCGCACTGACCTTGAAACCCATGCCAGGCATTGGATCGCCGCTTGGAACGCGCATGACGTGGAGACGGTTCTCGCGCCGTTCGCCGAAGACACCGTCTTCATCAGCCCTCTCGCCAAGCAGGTGGCGGGAAACGCTGAGATCGTTGGGAAGGACGCCCTGCGGCAGTACTGGACCGACGCCCTGGCAGGCGTGCCCGATCTTCATTTCGAACTGAGCGGAACTGCCGTTGACGAAGAGGCGCAATCCGTGACGGTTTTCTATGTGTCGCGAGCCGGCGGTCGGGTCAGGCATGCCTGCGAACACATGCGGTTTCGCGAGGGCGTCCAGTTTTTGGGCGAAGCCTATTACGGGTCCGAGGAATGACGGGCCCCCTGCGCGCGACGGCCGCGAACCATTACCCCTGGGGGAACGGCTGTGACGGCTGGAGACTGGTCGATCGCCCCGAACTTTCGCTGCGCGAAGAGCGCCTGCCGCCCGGCGGTGCCGAAGCACCACATTATCATCGGGTCTCTCGCCAGATCTTCTATGTCCTTGCCGGGGAACTGACGATCAAGGTTCCGGGTCGTATCCTCTTGGCCAAGGCGGGAGAGGCCCTGGAAATCCCCCCGGGCCTGGGACATTTGGTGCAGAACAACGGGCCCGAAGACCTGCGCATCCTGCTCGTCTCCGCCCCTGATACGGCCGGCGACCGGTATCCGGTCGAAGACCATGCGGCCGTCCCGACGGATGTAGCGCACCATCCGATGTATTGGCTCTAGCCCGCCCCTGACAAAATCTCCCGCTCGGTTGAGACCTTCTCAATCGGCGTGGAGGCGGCTCCCGGCTAGCACTTGAGACAAAGAGCGGATTCCAGAAGCCATGAACATCAATGATCTCAGAAAATCCTTGAGCGCCGCCTCTGGCGGCACACCGACACCCGGCCTGTCGGGTCTTCAACGACTTGCACTTCTTTGGGTCACGGCCATCCTGCTGACATTTCTGTCCTTCCTCTCTTATCCTCACCGATCTGGCGAAACGGGCTCCATTCAGGATCGTGCCGAGCAAACCGACGACCTTGGGCGGGTATACTCCCTGAGGGACGACTGCTGCATCTGGTCCGGCCACACGCATGACTGACCCAGCCCAATTGTCCCCGTTGCGCCGCATCGTCTTCGTCTCTCTGCCATTTACCTTCGCCTACCTGCTCTCCGAACTCTTTCGAAATGTGAACGCTGTTCTTGAGCCTCGTCTCACGGCCGAGTTTCAGCTTGAGCCTGCGACCATGGGCATGATGACCTCCGCCTTCCTTGGCGCACTGGCCGGCTCGCAGCTGTTCGTCGGCCAGGCCCTGGACAGGTTCGGGCCGAAACGCGTGCTGGTGGTTACGCTCTTCCTGGCTGTCGTCGCATCCGCGCTCTTCGCCGGGGCACAAACAGCCCACATGCTCGTCCTGGCGCGTTTCATGATCGGCCTCGGACTTTCCGCTTGCTGGACCGGCGCCTACAAGGCGAACACCCTGTGGTGGCCGAGGGAGCGCCTGCCTCTGGTAAACGCCATCACGATTGCAGCGGCCGGCCTTGGTTCCCTCGCGGTCACCAGCCCGACCGAATGGCTGCTACGCCAAATCGGCTGGCGCGAAATTTTTCTGGGTCTCGCCGGCGTCACAGCCACGATTGCATTGATCATCGCCGCGGTGGTTCCGCCCCAGACGAGGGAACGGGCCGCACCCGCGATCCCGGAACCGGCTGTGAAGGGACTGCGTGGTGTCCTCACGCACCCCGCCTTTCTCACCATCGCACCGGCTTCGGCCCTCTGTCAGGGAGCCTGGGTCGCCTATCAGGGGCTCTGGGCCGGGGTCTGGCTGCGCGACGCGATTGATCTCCAGTCGACTGCGGCAGCGAGCATCCTGATGGCACTCTCCCTTGCCGTCATCTTGGGGCAATTCGGCTTCGGCCTGCTCGCCGATCGGATCGCCCGCACCGACCGGCACCTGTTCCACCTGACGTTCGCCCTGACGCTTGGCTTTGTGCTGTGCCAGTTTGCGGTTGCCGGTGCAGGCGCGTCACTGCAGCCCATCCTCTGGGCTGGCTACGGGCTGTTTACCGCGGGTCCCATCCTTGCCTACGCGCTTCTGGTCCGGCTGCTACCCGACGCAGTGTCCGGCCGCGCTATCGCCATGCTCAATCTCGGCGCTGTCCTCACCGGTTTCTTGATGCAGGGCGGCATCGGCGCAGGCATCGAGGCTTTGGTTCGGCTTGGGTGGAGCATTTCGTCCGCCCATGTGGCGTTCATCGTGCTGATCGCCGGTCTGCAAGCCATCGCTCTGGCGTGGATGGCTCTGCATCAAGGTCGCGCCCTGGGTCTGGACAAGGTTCGGTGATCATTTCTACGGGGCCCCTGAAAGCTTCTCAATCGCCGCGTCTAACGCATTGGAATACCGTCAAATCATGGAAGTCGAGGAGAGACATTCATGATGATGAACCTAAGCCGTACTGCCCTGATCTCAATGGCGCTCGCCGCCACTCCCGTTGTCGCTCACGCGTTCGATCTGGACAGCCGCGACCTGCGGGAGGGTGAAACGATCCGCATGGAATTGGTGAATTCGACCATGGGGTGCGTGGGACTCAACCAATCCCCGCACCTGGTCTGGAATGACCCGCCCGCGGGAACACAGAGCTTCGCGATTACGGTCTACGACCCGGACGCCCCGACCGGCAGCGGTTGGTGGCACTGGATCGTTCTGGATATTCCGGCGCACACACGAGCGATGCTCGCGGGTGCGTCCGGCTACCTGCCCGCCCCTCTGGTCGAGTCCCTGACGGATTTCGGGCAGCCCGGCTACGGCGGCCCCTGCCCGCCTGAGGGCGCAGTCGCTCATCGCTACGAGTTCACCGTCTATGCCATCGACGTGCCGAGCCTGGGGTTAGACGCCAGCGCCATGCCCGCCCTCGCCGGCTACATGATTCACGCGCACAGCCTCGGCAGTGTGACACTGACAGCGCGCTACGGGCGCTGAAAGCGAGGACTTACCGACCATGAAGAAACGCATGCTTCAGATCGATGCCTTTTCGGACCGACCCTTGCTGGGCAATCCAGCGGCAGTGGTCTTCGACGCCGACGACTTGTCCACCGAGATCATGCAACGCATCGCGCGCGAGATGAACCTCTCCGAGACCGTGTTCATGCTTCGTCCGACCGGTGATGCGGACTATCGCGCCCGCATTTTTACCCCGGTGCGCGAACTGCCCTTCGCCGGTCATCCGACCATCGCCGCCGCCCATGCGTTTTGCGGCGAGCAAAGCAGAACGCCCCAAAGCCTGACACAGGAATGCGGCATCGGACTGGTTCCGATCCGCCTCGAAGACGACCTTTACACGATGACGCAGGCGACACCGCAATTCCGCGATGTGCCGGTCACCAAAGCTGAACTTGCCGAGGCGATCTGCCTTCCGCTCGATAGGCTCGCGGACAGCCCGCATCGGATCGTCTCGACGGGGGTTCCATGGCTGTTGCTTGAGCTGCACGACCTCCAGGCACTGGCTGGCCTGCGACCCGACCTCGGCCGGATTGAGCGGATCTGCCATGGGCTCGGCGCGGCAGGGCTCACGGTCTTTGCGGACAGCGGGTCCGGGGCCGCGCCGCGCCTGCGTGTACGCACCTTCGCTCCGGGTGAGGGCGTGGCCGAGGATCCTGTTTGTGGGTCTGGCAATGGTGCCATTGCTGCGTGGATCGCCACGCATCGCGACGCGGTGCCTCGGGGTGGTTACCTGTCGGAGCAAGGGGTCGAGATCGGTCGGCGTGGGCTGGTTCACGCGGGCTGGGAAACGACAGCCGAAGGGCTGCGGATCACCATCGGCGGGGCCGCCTGTATCGTCCTGCGGGGCGAACTGGATCTGGGTGACGCGTCCTGATCAGATGGACTGATCCAAAACCTCCAGAACAAAATCAACCCGCGCCTCGACCGTAGCCAAAGGCAGCGGCAGCAGGTCATATCCCGCCATGGCATAGGCCTGCTCCATTGCCTCTGCCGTCGCAACAGCCTCGTCGAAATCCTGCCCGCGCTGCGCATCCTGACCGAAGATCTCGGGCCAGGGCGGCGCAAGAAACACCGTCGGGCGATACCGGTAGAGCTCGGCCGCCGCGTGAACATGTGCGGGAGCCTCACCCTCGTAAAGCTGGAGATATCCGATCACATCGGGAATGCCGCGATCGAAGATCACCGGACCGTCGATCCCCTGCGCCTCGTGCCACGAGCGCATCTCCCAGCCGAGCATGAGCTCTGCAAAAAGCGGCCGGTCCTGACCGTGCCACCCTATCCCGCCGATCCGGGTCTGATCCTGAATGATCGCGCGCCCGGCTTCGGGCATTGTTGCGAGACCATGCCGCGCCAGTGCGGACAGAAGCGTCGTCTTGCCCGATCCCGGGCCGCCGGTAATGACGAAAAGTCGGTCGTTCATTTTGATCCTAGTGGAAGAAACCCGCATTCAGCCTGTCGGAAAGACGATCCGCCCCGGAACATCCTTGGGCAGTCGACCGGAAAGCAACCATGCGGCGGCAAGCGGCCAGAGCGTCTGTTCGAAACGGGCGTGGAAGAATGCGAAATGCCCGATCTCGGGCACCGCGATATCCGAGGGCGCGATCCGCAGATGGGTTCGATCCGCCCCGGAATAGTAGTCGAGCAATCGCTGGCCCGCAGCTTCGGTGCAGAACGGGTCATCTGTCAACCCAATGGCCAGGAGCCGTGCCCGGGTGGCGCCATGACGCGCTGCAAGGTCTGCTGGGTCCAAAGCGGAGCAAACACTCGACTCGAACCGCGGCCCCATCCGGCCCCAGTCGCGCACCACGCCGCGCGGCACATCCTCGAGCCATCCAAGCCGTGCCCCGGGAAAATAGCCGAAGAGCCGCGTCACGGCTGGCATGAAGAGATGCCATTTCAGATACATCGCACGCCGCTGGCGGGGATCGTAATCGCGCCAGTAGGCGAATTGCGCGCCAACCGTCACGATCCGGTCCAGCCGATCCGAGGTGCGCGCCAAACCCAGGGCGAAGCCGCCGATTGAATGGCCCACGGCGCAGAGCGCACGATCCGGCCAGCGCCTGCCAGCATAGGCAAGCACCGCCTCAGCATCGAGGACGCCCCAATCGACCCATCCCGCCTGCAAATCCTTCACCGGCGTGGAGCGGGACTCACCAATCCCGCGATAGTCGAAGGTCAGGACCGTCGCCCCCTGCCCGGACAACCAGGATGCGAACCGTGCGTAATAGCGCGCCTGAACCGCCGTAGCGGCATGAAGCACGACGACAGGGCCGGTGTCTGCGTGCCAGATCCCACCCCTGATCGGATACCCGTCTTCAGCCGCCACCTCGAAGCGTTCGGCGGGCATCGCCGAGGCGGGCCTTTCAGGGTTCGGCCGCGATGGCGGAGCGTCAGGTCTCCAGCGATAAAGCATTGGTGTCCACATTCGTCTCAGGTCCGACAATACGAGAACAGCTTCCTTTGAAAGGGAAAGCACGCCAAATGAGCTTTGCTACGGCTCACCTGAAGCCAATTCAATTGCGGGACCGGTCGGATTGGCGCTCTCTTCTCGCAGGAGGGCACCGAAATGACCCAGGATCGCATGCCACGCAGCCCCGTCGTCACGCTCGACGATCTGGACCTGTCGCCACAGAGCTATGGCACCCGCTTTCATGCCGCCATGGCGGCCATTGCCGCCCCACTCGGTGCGACGCATCTGGGCGCGCGGCTGGTGGAGGTTCCGCCCGGCAAAGCGGCCTGGCCCTTCCATGCCCATCACGCCAATGACGAGATGTTCATCATTCTCTCGGGCACCGGCGAACTGCGGTTCGGCCCCGACCGGTACCCGGTCGCAGCAGGCATGGTGGCGGTCTGCCCTGCGGGTGGCGCCGAAACGGCCCATCAGGTGATCGCAACCGGCACTGAACCTCTGCGATATGTCGCGGTCAGCACCATGCGAGAGCCTGATGTGATGGCCTATCCCGACAGCGGCAAGCTGACAGTCTTCGCGGGCGCTGCGCCCGGAGGTGACAAGGCAAAGCGCCGGGTTGCCAGTTCCTTCCGGACCGCGGATGCGGTCGATTACTGGGACGGCGAAGAGCCATGAGGTCCCTCGAGTTCTGGTTCGACTTCTCGTCCGGTTACGCCTTCTTCGCTGCGCAGCGGATTGAGGCCACCGCGGCAGACCTGGGTCGGACCGTGCTCTGGCGACCCTACATGCTGGGCACCGCTTACAAGGTGACAGGGGCACGCGGACTGTCGTCGACGCCGCTGAAACGCGACTATGCGCGGCGCGACTGGGCGCGGATCGCACGGCATCAGGGCCTGACCTTCCAACTGCCCGCCAACCATCCCCATGTCGCCCTGTCGGCGACGCGCGCCTTCTACTGGGTTGAAGGACAGCGACCTGAACTTGCTGCCGCCTTCGCGAAGAGGGTCTTCACCTTGTATTTCAACGACCGTCTAGACACAGCCTCACCCGAAGCCGTCTCGCGGCTCGCCCCTGACTTCGGTCTCAAACCCGAAGCCCTTCTGGCCGGCATCGCCGACCCTGCCCTGAAAGAAAAGGTCCGGAAGATCGGCGAAGACGCGGTGGCACGGGGGGTCTTCGGATCTCCCTTCTTCATCGTTGATGAAGAGCCTTTCTGGGGCTGGGACCGCATGGAGATGATGGCAGAGTGGGTCAGGATCGGCGGATGGTGACCGTACCGACGATCCGCCGCCTGTCCGCCGCGGACGCTCCGCGCCTTGCCGATCTGATGACGGCCTATCGGAGAGCCATGGGCGGACCGGCCGAGGCAATGACGCCGGAACAGGCCACACCCCTGATCGAGCGCGCCATCAGCGAGCCGGATCTGCTGCTTCTCGGGGCGGATCATGGCGGCGCGCTGGCCGGCTTTGCGCTGGCCTTCGACTTGCCCGAGATCATCTCAGGAAGCCGTGCCGGTCAGCTCGACGACCTCTTCGTCATGCCCGAGGCCCGGGGAAGCGGCCTTGCCCGCGCCCTGATTGGCCAGTTGACCGAGATCGGTACCGCGCGCGACTGGACCCATCTGCGCTGGCTGGTGCCGCAGGACAATCTGACGGCGAAACGGTTGTATCAGTCGATCGCCAACCCCGCGCCCTGGGACAGCTTCCGGATCGAGCTGAGCCAACGCCGCTCAATCTAGGTCGATCCGGTATCGTTTCACCGGATCGAGCGTGGCAATCCGGTCATAGAGCCGCTGCGCAATGAGGTTCTCATCGCCGGTTTCCCATTCGATGCGGCGCCAGCCCTGCGCGCGCCCCTCCCGAACCAGTCGCTCGACAAGCCGTTCCGCCAGCCCGCGACGCCGCGCGAAAGGTGCGATCCAGAGATCTTCCAGGATCGCGATCTGGGCCGTGCTGAAGCTGTGCTGACGAAGGACCACATGCGCCAGCCCGGCGGCCTGCCCCTGAACGAGAACCAGCCAGCCGAGAAGCGGCGCAGC
The DNA here is from genome assembly GCF_002407265.1 of Celeribacter ethanolicus. Classification (NCBI taxonomy): domain Bacteria; kingdom Pseudomonadati; phylum Pseudomonadota; class Alphaproteobacteria; order Rhodobacterales; family Roseobacteraceae; genus Celeribacter; species Celeribacter ethanolicus. Next base: position 502,074 of record NZ_CP022196.1, on the reverse strand, counting down.
TTGATCCAAGAGGCGCTGCCAGATGACGGGCATGTCCGCGCGGGCTCGATCAGGTGCCGCGAAATGGTCCAGGTTCTCTTGCCAGAGGTCTTCCCATGCCACGCGGTCGTTTTCCTCAAGTCGCCGGATTTCGACCGCAGCCGCTTCAATACGATTCATTCAATCTGCTCCCGGCTCCTGTTGCCTTTGCGCGAGGGTCCTTTCCCCGGCCGAGGCCTCGATCATCCAGCGGCTCAGGTTGCGCACGCGACGGTCCCTGGCCAGCGCCTCGGGATAGACGAGGAAGTAGCCTCCGCCCGTATGAGCCCAGTGTGGAAAGAGCTGCGTCAACCGCCCGGCGCGGACGTCGAAGGCAGCGATCTCCACGCCTGCCAGCGCCACCCCTGCCCCGTCCATGGCCGCGCGCAGTGCCAGCCCGGCGGAATCGACCATCATCACCGCAGCAGGCCGGATCGGCCCGCCCGGTAACGTCGCGTTCCATCGCGCGTAGTTCTCTTTCCGATACTGCGAGAGAAACAGGGTCATGCCCGATATCTGCGCCCGCATTTCGTCGGGGTCATCCTTGGCCAGGGGCGGCGCGCCGAACAGGCTCACGGTTTCTTCGAACAGCAGGTCCGCCTGCAACCCATCCCATTGGCCCTGCCCGTGCCTCACCGCCGCATCGGCCACTCCGGCAGACAGGTCCACGGCCTCCTGTGTCGTGGATATCAGCAGATCGAAACCGTTGCGCTCGAACGGGTAGCGCGTGAGCCGGGGCGAGAACCAATGGGCTGCGAAAGTCGGCAGCATCGACAGCCGTAAGGGGCCCGCGTTGCGATCCTGTCTGAGGCCGCCGACCGCCTCGATGATCCGGGAAAACCCCTCGCTCAGATCGGGCGCGAGCCTTGCTCCGGCCTCGGTCAGTTCGAGCGCCGGACCGACCCGTCGCATCAATGTCAGGCCTAGCGCATCCTCAAGCCCGCGCAACTGGTGGCTGACGGCCGATGGCGTGACGCCAAGTTCCAGCGCCGCCTCCTTGATCGAGAGATGGCGCGCCGCGGCCTCGAAGGCTCGCAGGGCGTTCAGGGGCACATTCAGCCGAAAGGGTACTTGTTTATCCATAGATCCTCACAAACCGACTATCGCCGATAACCGGCACCACGCGAACGACGCTTTCTCATCAGCGCCTGAAAACTGCTCACTCGCCTGCCCGGCTCCTGAGCCTGAAGATCGTCCCACCATCCGCGAAAAGGGAGATCCCGAATGCTGACCGAAGCCGTGAAGGTCCCGCTCGTCGATACGGCGAGTCCCGTCTGGTTCGACGGGACGCTTCTGCCGTCCGGTGAGGCGACGCTGCATGTTCTGACGCATTCTCTGCACAACGGCGGCGCGGTCTTCGAAGGAATCCGCGCCTATGACGGTCGCCTGTTTCTGGGTAAGGAGCATTTCCGGCGTCTGCAACGCTCGGCCGAACTTCTCGGCTACACGCTGCCATGGCTGGTCGATGATCTTCAGGCCGCTGCCGAGGCGGTACTTTGGGCTGGCGGACTCAAGGACGCCTATGTTCGGCCGATCGCCTGGCGCGGCAGCGAAAGCGTCACCGTATTGGCGCAGGGGTGCCGGATCCATACCGCCATCGCGGCCTGGGACTGGCCAGTGGAGAGCGCCCTTGGGGACGGGACCGGCGGATTGCGCCTGGTTCTGTCGGATTGGCGGCGCCCCGCGCCCGATACAGCGCCGACGGCGTCGAAATGCTCGGGCCTCTACATTACCGGAACCTTGTCGCGGGCCGCAGCCGCCCGTAGCGGACATGACGATGCCCTCATGCTGGATATGGCAGGCCATGTCGCCGAAACCACGGTGACGAACATCGTCCTCGTCCGGGACGGCAGGCTTCTTTCTCCCCTTCCTACATGCTTTCTCGACAGCCTGACCAAGCGCCATGTCTTCGACCTTGCGCGTGGCCTTGGCCTGTCGGTTCATGAAGGAACCGTCAGCCTCGACGATCTGGATGCAGCGGACGAGGTCTTCGTCACGGGCACGTCGGTCGAGCTTCGCCCCGTAGTCTCGCTGGACCGCCCCGGCAAGCACAGCACCTGGCCCGTCGGGCGCATCACCACGGCCCTGCGCGAGGCGTTCCGCGCCTCGACCCGGGCTCACGCGTAGTGCCAGACCAGCAACAGGCCGAGGCACACGATCGCGGCACGCAGGAATTGCGGCTTCACCCGGCGCGCCAGCCGGCCACCGATGACACCACCTGCCGTCGCCCCCAGGAAGACTAGGGCAGCCGGCCCCCAGGCAACCGCCCCGCCAAAGGCAAAAATCAGGACAGCGATACTGGTCGCGAGCGTCGCCAAGGCATTCTTGACCACGTTCAGCCGCTTCAGATCGTCGCCCCCCGTCACGGTCAGCAGAGCCAGCAGCAGCACCCCCAGCCCTGCCCCAAAGTAGCCACCATAAAGGGCCATGCCCCCCTCGGCGCACGCGGCGCTGACTGGCCCGATCGACACCCCGTGGCGGGCGAGCCAGCGGTTGAGCCAAGGCCCCGCAGCAAACAGCAGCGTCGCGAAGAGCAGCAGCCAGGGGACCAACTGCCGGAACAGCGCATCTCCCGACAGCAGCAACAGCCCGGCCCCCGCCGCCGAGGCCAGCGCAAACACCGCGACGCGCCCGGGCCGCGCGATCAGTTCCTGCCGCAGCACCGCAGCTTCGCCAATCAGGCTGGCCGCATGGCCGGGCCAGATCGCGACTGCGCTGGTCGCGCCCGCCGTCACCGGCGGCAGCCCCACGGCCAGCAGCGCCGGGAAGGTAAAAAACGTGCCGCCTCCCGCGATCGCATTGCACAGCCCGCCGAGCAGCCCCGCGCCCGCGAGTAGCGCCATTGTCGTCATATCCATCCGGTCCTCCGCTCCGCCTCCGCGCGATCCTGACGGAGGGGCTGGAAAAAAGTGTCGCCCCGGTGCCAGATGATTCCCCGGAGGTGCCAGCATGCAGCGCGATGAGATTGGAGGATTTGCCGAGGATGGAAGTCCGGTGATTGGCAGGATCACGAGCTTCACACCCGGCACCATGCCGGAGGCGCATGCGCATTGGCGCGGGCAGCTCGCCTGGTGCCCGGACCGGCCGGTGACGGTCGAGACAGGACGCAGGCTGCATCTTCTCTCTCCCGGCATGGCGATCTGGCTTCCACCGACGCACCGCCACCGCATCCAGGCCGAGGGCGCGCGGAAATCGGTCAACCTCTACACCCGGCCGGCCGCGGCACCGCTGCCCAAGGCCCCCACGTCTTTCCCTCTCGAGGCGCTGGAAGCCGAACTTCTCCGCACCCTCGCAGGGTCCAGCCGCGCCGACCGGCAAGAGCCCGCCTTCGCCCGGCTGACGGCCGTGCTGTGGGACCGGCTTGCGCGCCCCGCCCCTGCGCCCACACTGCCCCTGCCTGCCGACCCGCGCCTGCGTCGTATCGCGCTGGCACATCTCGATGGGGTCGACCATTCGCTCGACCACTGGGCCGCGGCACTGGCGCTGTCGCGGCGCAGCCTGCAACGGCTCGTCCGTCGCGACACCGGGCAAAACTGGGCCACCTGGATGCGAGACCTTCGATTGGCACGCGCCATTGCCCCTTTGATGGCCGGCAAAAGCGTGCAGCATGCAGCCCATGCCGCCGGCTACGCCACCGCGAGCGGCTTCGTGGCCGCTTTTCATGCCGCCCATGGGATCACGCCCGGTCAGTTGCAGCGTCGGATGGAGATCTGAGGTCATCCCACGCGCCGCTCCGTCAGCAGTCGCAGGGCGAACCCGATCAAGACACTGCCGGTAACCCCGTCGAGGAGCCGAGGCAGGCGGGGGCCGTTCAGGGCATTCTGAAACGGCACTGTCGCGGCAGTCAGCGCTGCAAAGAAAATCAGCCCCATCGACGCGTGTATCCCCGCGAGCAGGACGCTGAACGGCACCACCGGAACGCCCACGGGCAGAAACTGCGGCAGGAAGCTGATATAGAAGACACCGACCTTGGGGTTAAGAAGGTTGGTCATCACCCCACGCAGGAACCAATTCGGGGCGGAAGGCGCCATGACCCTCGGAAACCCCGGCTCTCGCGCACGGAACGCCCCCCGCAACATCCCGATCCCCAGCCAGATCAGGTAGGCCGCGCCGGCAAGCTGAAGGCAACGGTAAGCCAGTTCCGATACGGCCAGCACTGCACCGAGCCCCAAAGCCGCAATCAATCCCCATGCCAGCACCCCGGTCACCACCCCTGCCCCCGCCAGCATCGCCCGGCGCGACCCCTCGACCGCCGCCGTTCGCAGGACGAGGGCTGTATCGAGCCCCGGTGTGATCGTCAGCAAAGCCGCGGCAATGGAAAAGCTCAGCAATGCAGTTGCAACGTCCATGGCTACTCTCCGATCTCGTCCAGAAAATCTGCCAGAAGCCCCTGACCTTCGGGCCAGGCGCCGAGGTTTGACGCCTCATTCAAATGGCCCCTTGGGCCAAGACGGCGTGGCCAGGCGCCTTGCCTGGCAGCCCAGGCTATCGCACTCGCCGTCGGATCATAGGGATCGTTCTCACTTGCGACGGCCAACACCGGCCGCTCACCAAACCCCGTTGCAGGTAACGCTCCGAATGCCTTTGCCTGCGCCGGGAAAGCTGGCCCGCTCGGGTCCGGCACGGCAACAAGAAATGCCGCGGCGATCGCCCGGGACGACGCCGCACGCCAATGGGCGAAGAGCAGGCACCCGAGCGAATGGCATACCAGCACCGGCGGATAAGGTGCTGCGGCGACCGCCCGGTCCAGGGCGGCGAACCAGTCCGCAAGGTCGGGTTCATCCCAGGAATTTGGCTCTATCCGGAGGGTGTTCGGATAGAGACTTTCCCAATGGCTCTGCCAATGCTCAGGGCCGGATCCCCCGATGCCCGGCACCATAACGAAACGACGCCCCATGCTAATCTCCTGATGTTTACCTTTCTGGAGTGTCCCTTGCCGAACGCATAACGGGAATGGCAATTCATCGGCAATTGTGACAAACTTCCGATGAATTAACGGAACCTGCGGTGCAACATGCCGACCAGTGAGCTCGACCGCCTTGACATCGCAATCCTCGAAGCGCTTCAGGAAAACGCCCGCACCCCGCTATCGGAGGTCGGCCGACGTGTCGGGCTTTCGCAGCCGGCGACATCGGAGCGGGTGAAGCGCCTTGAGGATCGCGGAATACTCGCCGGCTATACAGCGCGTCTGGACGCCGCCGCGCTCGGTCTCGGGATGATGGCCATCATTCGGCTCAAAACCACGCATGAGCACATCAAGCCCGCTTTGAAAGCCTTTGCCGAGATGCCGCATGTTATCGAGGTCCACCGTTTGACCGGCGAAGACTGCTTCCTGCTCAAAGTCCTCGTCCCGACGCCCGGCCAACTTGAGACCATCGTCGACACCATCGCCCGGTTCGGCGCGGTGACGACCTCTCTGGTGCTGCGCTCGGAACCCGTAAAACCGCTTGGAAAGGCGCTACTCGGCTGACAACACCACGCGCGATACCGGAGCAAACCATGCCCATCGATATCTGGCTGATCTACGTCGCAACCGTGCTCGCCCTGATGAGCACGCCTGGCCCCAGCCAGATGCTGATGCTGTCAAACAGCGCCATCAATGGCTTGCCGCGGGCCTGGTTCACCGCTGCGGGAGATTTGACGGCGAACCTAATTCAGATGCTTGCCGCCGGCCTGGGGCTGGCAACCGTCTTCGCAGCCTCCGCCGAGGCCCTGACCGTCGTAAAATGGGCCGGCACCCTCTATCTTCTGTGGATCGGCCTGCGTACGCTTCGGCGATCGATGAAGCCCATATCGCACTCCGCTTCTCGACGGGCCTCCCTGCGGGCCCTTTGGCTGCAAGGCTTCGTAACCTCGGCGGCCAACCCCAAGGCCGTGGTCTTCTTCGCCGCGCTGTTTCCCCAGTTCATTGATCCGGCGCAGCCGTTCTGGCCGCAGTTTCTAATTCTGTCGGCCACCTATATCGCAATCGACGGAGCGTTCCTGACCGGATACGGGGCTGGCGCGCATTGGCTCTCCCAACGACTGAAGGGTTCGGCCCGTCGTTGGCTGGACCGGATCGGAGGCAGCTGCATGATCCTGGCAGCGGTTCTCCTGGGGATGAAAAACGCCGCCAGCCGGTAAGGTCGCTACTCGTCTCGGACGGAAATTCAACGCCGGGTGAGACATTCTCACTACGCATGATGCGAGAGGTTTTTCATGATGATCAGGCGTTGCATGAGAAGGCGCTGAAGCAAGCAAGCAGCCAGCCCCCCGCTTCCGAACGCAGGTTTCGGCTGCAGGTTCGGAGGTGGCTTCATGATTGAACTGCGTCAACTACACCAATTGATCGCTATCGCCGAGTTTCGGAGCCTGCGCGCTGCCGCCGAAGCTCTGGAGGTACAACAGTCGACGCTAAGCCGCACCGTCCGCGCCATCGAGGATGAGCTCGGCGCGATAGTTCTGGACAGGCGCCATAGCGGCGTCGAGTTCACTGAGGCCGGGCAGGCTTTCCTTCGCGAAGCCAAATCCGCGATCGAACTGCTCGAACGTGCGCAGCGACATGCCAGGCTTGCAGGTCGAGGAAAGACCGGAAGTCTCACGATCGGGATTCAGACCTCGCTGGGCACCGGCTTCCTCAAGGACCTTCTCCGGCGATACGCGACGGCCCATCCCAAGGTGCAGCTTAGCGCAGTCGACGGCGCAACGAGAGAGCATGTCAGGCTCGTCGCGGCGGGCTCTCTGGACATCGCCTTCGTGACCGATTGCGAGATCCCGTCGAACTGCGATTACGCACAGCTGTGGCAGGAAGAAGTTTTCGTTGTCACCTCGAAGACCCATGCACTGTCTGGCGTGCCCGCTGTCAGTTGGTCCTCGATGCGGCACGAACGGGTCCTCGTAACCGTCGCCGCGCCAGGTCCCGAGGTCGAAGCCTTCATTCGCGGCGTTCTGGCAGCCGAAGATGATTGCGGCTTCAAGGTCGATCGGATCGATGCGACGCAGGAGATGCTTCTGGATCTGGTCGCCCTGAACCAGGGCATTACGCTCGCCGTCTCTTCCTGGCAGCGACCAGATGATCGGGAACTTTCCTATCTCCCGGTGAACGAGCCCAAAAACAGCCTGGCCTTCAATGCAATCTGGAATCGAGCGAACGGCAATCCGGCGCTCCGGCGGCTCATAACTGCCGCACATATCTGCGCCGGACGGCACCGCCGGGGCACGTCCGACTGGCTGTCAGCGCAACACTCCATCGGTCAGGACGGCATGTCGGGCCAACAAGTTACCATACCCTCCAAAGGGTCCTCGCGCGATGGATAGTATCAAGCGTTGCCGTACCGCAGAAGCTCTGAGCGCCTATGCCGCAGGACGCTACTCAGCGGCGGAAACCGTCTGCGTGCGCACACTCATGGACTACCCTAACGACCCGGACCTGCTTCACCTGCTCGGGGTCGCACTGCTCGCTCATGGTAGCATCACCGCGGCGATCGAGGCCCTCGAGGCCGCCTGCGTACATGCACCGGTACCCTCGCCGGAAGCTTACAACAATCTCGGCATAGCTCTGCGTAAGGGGCAGCGGCCTGAAGACGCAATTGCAGCCTTCAGGAAGGCCATCGAAACACGGCCCGGATATGCGGAAGCGATGTACAATTTGGCTGTCACCTCAATGGATCTGGCGGATTTTTCTACAGCAGCCGACCTTCTTGCCGAAGTCACCGCTGCCAGTCCTGAAGATGCGCGGGCGCATTTCGCTTTGGCGGAGGCTTTAATCGCCCTGAATGATCTTGACGCGGCAGCTCTGTCATTGCGTCGCTACCTTCGTCTCGCCCCCGGAGACGAGCGAGGCGCTGAACTACTTCTTGCATCCATTGGCAAGGCGCCTGTTCCAGCTAGAGCATCCCCCGCCTTTCTGCGCGACCTCTACCGACGAAAGGCGAAGAATTGGGATCTTGTCCCAGGCTATTTCGCGCATCGTCACGTCCTGGATGCCGTTCTGCGCCACGCTTCCCCGCTCTTCCTCTCGGCCCTCGATGCCGGATGTGGCACAGGTCTCTCCGGCGCCGGCTTCCGCGCGATGACCCAGCACATGACGGGGGTCGACGTCTCACCGGACATGCTTGAGCGCGCACGCGCGAAAGGCATCTATGACGTCCTGAACGAGGATGATCTGCTTTCTTTCCTGACCCGGCATCCAGACCAATTTGACCTGATCGTCTCGGCGGCGGCACTCATCCATTTCGGAGACCTGAACGCCGTCCTCGAAGCAGTGTGGCTGGCCCTTCGGCCGGAAGGAACATTTGCTTTCACCACCTATTCATACGACGGTTCCGACCCAACAGCCTTTGGTGCATCGAGCTATCGGGAACTCGCAAAATCGGGATGTTTTGCGCATGGCAGCGCCTACCTGGCCGACTTATCCAAAACCTGCGGTTTCGAGATCTGCGAAGTCAGCGAGATCATTCATGAGCAAAGCTCCACGCAGAAAATCCCGGGTTTCGTCGCGGTGCTGCGCAAGAAGAACGGCGTTGAAGGCCCCTAATCAACGGCCCCTTGCCGGGCCATTGATCTGAGCAATCCCGTCTATTGCCTGGATGCGGAAGGTCTCTTCCCGATGATGTTCATCGCCTTGACGCTGGCGACCACCTCGTCGCACTGGTTCCTCGACAACATCTTCATCGAGAGGCTGTGGGGCACGCTGAAATACGAGTGCGTCTACCTTCATGCCTGGGAGGCAGGTTCGGAGACAAAGGCGGCCATCCGGAAATGGATGACCTTCTACAACCACCAGCGGCCCCACTTCGCCCTCGGCGGCAAGCCTCCGGCGCTGGTTTATTGGCAGAGAAATGCTATCAACCAACCTGATCAGCAGGTGCAACGAGTAGCTTAATTCACACCAGGTCCTGTTCAAGAGATGGGTAATAGCTCAGGCTACCACCGCTGAAGCTGTGTTGAGAGCAAGATGAAATGCACCAAGATGCTTCGCAAATCCCTGATGGCTCTAGACTTTGACCACCTGATTGTGGAGCTGCAGATCCGCATTGCAGTCCTCGGCGGTTACGCCGCGCTCGGCATACCTCTCACAGAGGCCATAGGGTAATTTCGTCCGGGGAAAGGGGAACTGTGATCAGAGCCGGATTTGCGCAACACGGCCGCCTTTGACTACCGTTTTCTGGCAAAACCGGCCGCAACAGTCATTTTCAATCGCTGTCTTCAGCCGCGTCGTTGGTATCGCTAAGACGAAGGCGTGCCGCTAGTGTGCTTCTTACATCTTCGGGTTGATCGTCCAGCGCCCTGAGCAATGTTCGCAGGTCGCGTCGGGTTTGGTAGAGTTGGTCGATGAGGTTCAAAACCACCGGCATAGCAGTCGTGGGCAGCGCCATCTCCTTTCGCAAATCGCAAAGAAGGCGCAGGCGCGCGATATCGAGTTCGTCGAAGACCGGGCCAGCCTCGCCCACCGCAGGGCGTACCCACCCTTGGCGCACCCAAAGCCGGAGTTCCCGCCGGGACAGGCGCCGGATCTTGGTGAGGACCATCTCTTCCGTGTGTCTCATGTCATCCTCCGCAATTCGGCGCGCGGGTCGAACACGGCCATCCGGCGCCAGCGCTCCGCCAGTTCCTCCATCTCTGGGTCGATCTTTTTAGGCAGCACGATCTTCAACCTCACGATCTGATCGCCCGGCTTGCCTTTCGGGCCCTTGATGCCCTTGCCGCGCAATCTCAGGCGCCGACCCGACGACGCCCCTTTCGGAATCGTGACCGAGACGGATCCCGATACGGTCGGCACATCGACCTTTGCGCCGAGCACCGCTTCATCGAAGGTGATTGGCAATTCCATCTCGATATCGTCATCCAGCCGGGCGAACACCGGATGCGTCCCCACCGAAACGGTCACCAGAGCGTCGCCGGCGGCGCCACCGCCGATCCCCGGAGCGCCCTTGCCGCGCAGCCGAAGCGTCTGGCCATCCCTGACGCCAGGCGGGATCGTGATTTCGATATTGTTGCCATCGGGCATCGTGACACGACGCTTCGCGCCGCGCGCGGCATCGAGGAAATCGACCTCGAGATGATAACGCATATCCGAACCGCGGGCGTGGACCTCGTGCCGGAACCCACCGTCGCCCGCCCCGGCGGCGCGCGCTCTGAAGAACTGCGAGAAGATGTCGTTCAGATCGTCCTGATCCATTCCACCCTCGAAACCCGGACCCGGGTCGTAGCGGCGGCCGGCATCCTGGCCGGCATAGTGGTGGTAATACTGGCGCTCGGGGCGTTCCTGTCCGCTGGCGTCGATCTCGCCGGCATCGAAACGCCGGCGCTTCTCGGGATCGCCCAGCAGATCGTTGGCCGCCGACACCTCCTTGAACCGTTCCTGCTTGGCCTTGTCATCGGGATGCAGGTCCGGGTGCAGCTCTTTCGCCAGCTTGCGATAGGCCTTCTTGATCTCGTCCTGTGTGGCGGTCTTCGGCACGCCAAGTATCTCATAAGGATCGGTGTTCATCTTCACCTGTCTGTGTTGGGTCCGGCGCCGTCATGACCCCGGGTCCTTACCCTGGGATTTCGCGCCTCTCCTGATCATTTTCCAGCCAAGACCCTATGGCCCGCGCGAAGCCGGGATCTTGCACCGGCAAAGGCTAGGATATGGTTTCATACTGTCTGTGCCGAGTGCCGGAGCAAGGAATGTGCGCTCTCAAACACGGGAGAAAGACAAACCCCGGAGGGATTTGCGCAACGCCACAATACCTCGTCAGTATTCCGCAGCAACAGACAACGGTGGGTCAATTGTAACACCATAACCGCATCAATAAGAAACCGGAGAACAATGCGTCTCCTTGAACCAAGTTCATAAATTGTCGGCCCTGCGCGTGGGGCCGACAGTCGTATCAGGCGGTCAGAGCAGAGTTGCCGCCGTCGTTTTTCCAGCGCCGCCAGGCGGGAAAGGCCAGCGCGAGCGCGCCGAGAGCCACATGGGCGAGTGCGATACTGAGCGTGAAGCCGGCTATGAGAGCCCATGGGCTGATCGCAGCCCAGACCCCCGCAACCATACGTGCCCAGTCAAGCCCTTCATGCGGTCGCCAAAGCGCAATTGCGGAAGGCACTGCGATCAGTCCGCCTGTCAGCAGGGCGCTCCAGAAGGCAATATCGGTCATCGTGATGACGAAGGGCAACCCAGCGAGGGCGAGGCCCGCGAGAAGGCTGATGCCGTCGCCAAGCTTGTCATAGTTCGTAGTCCAGGTCTTGCTCATGGTGTTACCTCCTTTCTCTTCACCAGGGATTCAATGCGGCCGAGCCAGCCGCTTGGGCGCCGGCGCAGGCAGGAAGGGCAACAACTCCTCCTGCGAAATCGCGCCGGTCGCGATCTCTTCCAAGGCAAGCTCTTCGGTGGCTTGCCGTTTAGGTTCGACCCGCGGTTCTGCCCCGGCCTTCAGCGCCCGGCTGCGGGCGCTCGCGGCGAGGACCAGAGCGAAACGATCGGGCACCGCCTGCTGGGCATCAATTGCAACGAAGGGATTCATGCCGCCCTCCCTTCCTCAACGGACGGATACATGCCGTCGGCGGCCACCGCCGCTTCAAGCGCCAACAGCGCTCGTTCAACCTCGGCAAGCTGCGATTCACGTTGGTTTTCCGGCATGCCTTCGGTGCTGGCGACATCCTGAAGATACTCCGTGTAGGCCCAGTTCATCAGGATAGAACGGCGAGCCTCCAACGACAGGCTGGCGTCCGAAGCAACCTCAATGGGAGGACGCCCATCATCGCCGCCTTTCGGATCGCCCCGCCGTTTGGCGCCGGCCATCGCGTCGCGATAGGTTTGCCGCATCTCCGACAGGCCGAGCCGAGAAAGCGTGGCATCGGACCACAGCCCGGCCTGCCTGTCCCGTGCCCGGGCGGCACCGCGCGCGGCTTCGCCTGCCGGCAGATGCACCTCGTAAGCCACCCCCAGACGCTTTGCATGGCGAATAGCAGCTTCCAGCGTCGGAAAGCTCAGGTCTATCTGCTGGATCGTGTCGTCCCCACCCGTCCAGCCCATCAAAGGCTCGAGCCAAGGACCGGTCCGGCGCGGAAAGCTCATCTTCCAGCCCTGCGTACCCGCGCGCCCCGAGGTCATCGCCGATTTCGACGGCTTCCAGATCCGGGCGACCGCATCGTCCGGCAGAGAAGAGTCCCAGTCGGGTCGCGAACCGGCCAGGCTCGGAATGGGTGAGGCATGTGATTGTGCTGTGAAATCTCCACTGATCAAGTTCACTACTTACCCTCCAGATTTCGGGAACGGCGTCCGACCGCCAAGAAAGCGGCCGGAGCATCCCATCCTGGGCCCGAGGTGCTTCAGGCCGCGACAGGTTCCGGCTCACGAGCCGTCTCGAGCTGCCTGGTCTCGAGACCTTCGGTCGCCTCAGGAGACGCGATCTCGATCCGACGCGGCTTGAGTTCCTCGGGGACCTCGCGCTTCAGCTGGACAGTCAGCAGGCCGTTCGACAAGGTGGCCTCTTCGACCCGGACGTGATCAGCCAGTTCGAACCGACGTTCAAACGACCGACCGGCGATGCCACGATAGAGATAGCTGGCACCGTCGTCACCATCGGGAGTCTCCTTGTGGCCCGACACGATCAGCATGTTCTTGTCCTGGGTCAGGGTCAGATCGTCTTCGGCAAAGCCAGCCACCGCCATGTCGATGCGATAGTCGTCCTCGCCGGTCTTGACGATGTCGTAGGGCGGCCAGTTGTCGAGCGTTTCCACCCGACGGGCGGCCTCAAGTGCGTCGAGCATACGGTCGAAACCGATACTCGAACGGAACAGAGGTGCAAAATCGAGTCTCGTTGCCATAGCCATATCCTCCTTTGAGCAACATGGGTACAGACGACGGAAGCACCGCAGGAACGGCGTCCCGCCTTGTCACCGATCCCCATCTGGGCGATCAGCACAAATTGATTTGGAACAGCACCTTACGGTTTCAAGAGGGTGCTCAAAACTTTTTTCTGCGAACAGAAATCCTATATTTCACGCACTTCCTTGTAGCATTCGAAAGGAGGAGATCATGACCGAGAATGACGTGAAGAGCATCTTGGGTCCCGGCACGGATCCTACACTTCTGTCTGATATTCTGCGCACCGGCGCTGACGCCTCCGAGCTTGCCCGTGCCAAGGCCTGGGTCGAGGCGGACGAGGCGCAGGTCGATGCCCATAGCCCCTTCCCATCGGGCCGCATCGCCCGGCTGGTCGAATTGCTCGAAGCCGATCAGGAAGAAGACGATCTGCTATAACAGAAATCGGGCTGGCATTCAGGACGGTGCCAGCCCGTCTCTTCAGGTGGTCACGATCACCCGAACCGGCCCGTCGCGGCGCAGAACATCGGCAACCACGTGAGTGCCGGACCGGCGCAGAGCCACATCGACAGTTCCACCGTCAAGGCGCAGATTGCGCAGGACGACCTCTCCCAGGAACTCCGGAAGGATCGGTTGCTCGAAGATCACCTGCCGCGCCTCGGCGTCGAAGCGCAGCCCGAGACAGGCCTGAAGCAGCAACAGCGGCGCTCCCGCCGCCCAGGCCTGCGGCGTACAGGCCACCGGGTAGAAGGTGGGACCTTGCGTCTCACGGCGCGGGAAGCCGCAGAACAACTCCGGCAACCGTCGCAGGTCGATGTAGGTGGCCGCAGAGAAGATGCCCTCGAAAATCCGTGCGGCCTGTTCACGGAACCCGTAGCGCGCCAGCCCCGCCCCGATCAGCGCATTGTCATGCGGCCAGACCGACCCGTTGTGATAGCTCATCGGATTGTATCGCGCCTGGCCCGCGGCAATGGTCCGCACTCCCCATCCACAGAAAGACGACGGCCCCATCAGGGCATGAATGACCGTTTCGGCGCGCTCCTCCGGGACGATTCCCGTCCAGAGCAGATGGCCCGCGTTCGAACTGCGTACTCGGCAGGGCCGTTTGTCACCATCGAGGGCGAGCACATAGGTCCCAAGCTCATCGTCCCAGAACGCCGCGTCGAAACGGGACTTGAGTTCCGAGGCCTTTCGCGCCTGCTCTTGCGCGATCCCGTCATGACCGAGTTCCCGTGCGATCTCGGCCGCGGCCAGCCGGGCGGCATAGACGTAGCCCTGCACTTCGCAAAGCGCGATCGGCCCCTTGGCCAGCGTCCCATCGGCGTGAAACACCGCATCATGACTGTCCTTCCACCCCTGGTTGGCGAGCCCCTTGTCGCTGCGCCTCTCGTATTCCACGAAACCGTCGCCGTCCCGATCGCCATAGGTCTCGATCCAATCGAGCGCCGCACGGACATGCGGCCAGAGTGTTTCCAGCACCTCCCGATTGCCGGTGCGCTCGAAATACGCCCCGGCGAGCATCACGAACAGCGGTGTCGAATCCACGCTGCCGTAATAGCGCCGGAACGGAACTTCGCCGGTTTCCGCCATTTCGCCATAACGCGCTTCATGAAGGATCTTGCCTGGCTCGGCATCGGTATCCGGATCGAATTCCGTCGCCTGGTTGGCCGCAAGATGCAGCAAAACGCCCCGCGCGACCGCCGGGTCGAGCCAGAGCATTTCCCGGGCGGTGATCAGAGCATCGCGACCGAACACGGTGCTGAACCAGGGCACGCCCGCATAAGGATAGGGCCCCTCCTCCGTATCGGTCATGAGCATGTAGAGGTCCGAGACCGAACGGCGCATGGTCTCATTGAAAATCTCGTTGGAGCTTTGCACCGTGGCTGCGCGGGAAGAGGAACGTCTGAGTGCGCGGCGCGCGTCCCGCAAGGAGCGGAAAAACAGGCGCGACGGAGGATCCTCGGCCCCATTCGCGTCGCAGCCGATCTCGATAAAGAGCGAACGCGTTTCGCCGGGGGCGAGGCTCAGACGATAGACGGCTTTCCCCGGCTCAAGCTGCGCAGGCGCAGGATCGAAACGCAGAGCGGTGCTACGTGGATTGTGGTCGAGCCCCCGGTACGACAAGATTACGTGCGAGCCATCCACCTCCGGCAAGAGCGACGTTCCCCGGCGGGCCCGTACCCGGCCACGGACCTCAAAAATATCCGCAAAATCGGCCTCAAAGGCGATTTCCAAGGTAACTTCATGTGCGACCTCGTCAAAATTGCGTACCGCCAGCCGCTCATAACAGGTGCCTTGCCAGAGAAACCGCGTCCGGCGCATGTGGATGCGATCATGCGCAATCAGACAGCGACCGGTCTCGTCATTAAGATCGGGATTCGTCAGATCGCAGGTCAGCGTGGCGTTATCGTCGCGCAATGTGGACGAGAGCAGCATGGGCCGCTCTCCCCCGATGGTCAGATAGTAATGCGAGAGATACCTGGTGTCGCGATGGAACAGGCCCTCGGGGCTGCCCGGCCCCGAGAGCACATCGCCATTGTGATCGAACACGGCGAAGGTATCGCCGTGCTTCAGGGTTCGTGGCCGCCGTTCCTGCAAGGAGGCTGCCGCCGGGATGAAGAATTGCGCCGGCGGCGCGACCAGTTGCGACGCACGCAAGCCCGTTTGTTGCAGCGCCTCGGTCATCTTATTCTCCTTCGCTCTCATTCCGCTGCATGCAGGACCTGAGCCCCTTGGCCCCCGAGCATATGCGGGAGCGGCATCGTAACAGCCTCGACGCCCGGCAACCCACGATAGATTTCGACATAGTCGCGCGCCATGCGGTCCGCAGTGAAGCGTTCTTCGAACGTCTCGCGCACGATTCGTCTGCTGATTCGGTTCAGTTTCCCCACAGCTGCGGCGGCATCTTCCAGAGAATTCACTACATAGCCAGTCAGCCCAGGCTCTACGATCTCCGGCACGGAGCCATTCGCCCATGCGATCACCGGCGTGCCGCAAGCCATAGCTTCGATCATCACGAGACCGAAAGGTTCAGGCCAGTCGACAGGGAACAACAGCGCCCGCGCGTTCCCGAGAAACTCGGCTTTTTGTTCTTCGTTAATTTCCCCAATGAACTCGACATTGTCATGGGCATCGACAATTGGTGCTATGATCTCGTCCCAATACTTGCGATCCGCATCGCCGATCTTAGCAGCAATTTTCAATGGCAACCCCGCTCGCACCGCTATCTCGATGGCGCGGTCCGGCCGTTTCTCCGGCGAAATCCGCCCAAGAAAGGCAAGATAGTCCCCCTTCGGAGATTTGGTGAACGACAGCAGATTCTTGGGAAGTCCATGATAGACGGTCCCTGCCCAGTTCACGAAGGGCAGCGGACGGCGCTGGTCGTCCGAGATAGAAACGAGCGGATAGTTTGGGAACGTCGCGTAGAAGGGCCGGAGATCGGGGCCATCGAGCCTCCCATGCATGGTCGTCACCATACGGTCGGCGAATGCCCGCGCCATGGGATAGTGCAGGAAGTCGATGTGAAAATGCAGCACGTCGAATTCATCGGCCCGCAAGCGGACTTCCTCCAGCATGGCGACATGCCACGGCAGCGAGTTCTTCACGTTCGGATCGAGCCGGAGGGCTTCCTTGCTGCACGGGACCAGGTGGGCCTTGGTCCGGCTGTCGCCGCTGGCGAACAGCGTGACTTCATGGCCCTGCCTGACCAGTTCCTCGGTGAGATAGGAGACGATCCTTTCTGTTCCCCCATAGAGACGCGGCGGGCAACTTTCTTCTAGCGGTGCGATCTGTGCGATCTTCATCGGCAAAACCTCCTCTTCTGAGCGAAGCCTCAACAATGGATGCGAGAAGGTCGTCTACGATCACCCCGCCTGGGCATGACCGCCGGATGTGGCATCTCGAATTCGGACAGTCGTGATACAAGATCACTGCCATCCGCCGGACCATGGTGCCGGAACGCGAGATGGCCTTGCCCGGCAAAACCTCCTGCGCAAAACAGCGATATCAGATAGCAGGGAACCCCTGCAAAAAGTTCAGTTAGAAATCGACTTTGGAGTTTCAACCCCTACGGCGCGCAAAAAATATTAGGCGAAGCAGACAACTGCTGAGTGTGCGTCGGTCGCATTTACGCTGCGCGACGAACCACAACCGCTCCAATCAGCATGCTCAGCCCCAACGCGAGGAACAGAGGCTCGGCGACCTTGGATTGCAACAGGCCGGAGGCAGTCGTGACAGAGATGAGCATCAAGCTGAATTCGCCGCCATGGGCCAGGATGGCGCCCGCGCGAAGCGCAGTCTCGAGCTGTTCTCCGAACATGCGGGTCAGAGCAACAACAAGCGCGAGTTTCACCACCATGAGCACAAAAAGCCATGCCAACACCGTTGGCCATGTCGACCAAATCGCACCTATATGGAGTTGGGTTCCGATACCGATGAAGAACACCCCGACGAACAAATCCCGGAACGGCCTGATTTCCCGTTCGACAAATTGGCGGGCGTCGCCCTCGGCGATCATCATGCCGGCAGCGAATGCACCGAGCGCCGGCGAAAGACCCGCAACCTGCGCAATAATGGCCGCGAGCAAGGCAACGGTCAGGGCAAGAAGCTGTGCGAGTTCAGCCGCGCCCTGGGTTGCGACCCATCCGGCAAGCCGCTGAAGCATTGACCGGGTGATGAAGAGCGCCCCGACGAGCACGCCCATGCCCCCGACCATCTTCAGGACGTCGTGCGCGCTTTCCACGGCTCCTGCCCCGGCGATGACATCGTGAAACGCCAGAAAGCCGACGGCCGCCAGATCCTGAAACAGCAGAACAGCTATCGCGACCCGTCCCTGAGGCGTTCCGAGCGCATCGCCGCCCGCCAGGACCTTAAGACATAGCGCGGTCGATGACATCGCGACCGCGCCAGCGATCAGAACCGCTGCCGCCGGCGCGATCTCGGTAAAGACGAGGAGCCCTACGGTGACCAACCCTCCAACTACGAGCACCTGTACCAGACCGAGTCCGAAGATCAGCCGCCGGAGCGACACGAGCTTGTCGAGGGAGAATTCCAGACCAAGCGCAAAGAGAAGCAGGATCACCCCGACCTCACCGATAACCGTCAGTGTGGCACCCTCGGTGATGAGCCCCAGACCGGACGGCCCGATCACAATGCCGGACAGCAGGAAACCGACCAGTGCGGGGATGCCAAGCCGTGCGCAGATCGCGACATGGCAAAAAGCCATCATGGCGAGCAACGCGGCGGCCTCCAACAGCCCCTGGTCGGCGTGCATCAACGTCGCCCGCTTCCATAGACAGTCGCCCCGATCCACGCCGGTGGGTCGGACGCGGGGAAGGACTCAGCACTCGCTTCACAGACCGGGTCTGCAGCCGTCGCGAGTTCCGCTGAGAGATCACGAACGCTGGCCGCGTCGATGCCTCGGTGAAGCCGGTGCCGGGAACTCGGTCGGTGGCCGGTCTCGATACGGTGGAGCATCGGCTCCCTTGCTGGTTGGCACTGTCTCCCACCAGAATCGGCGCGGTGGCACGGATCGACGTTTGTCCGGCTCGTGGCGCACGATATACTGCCAGTCGTTTTGTTCCGCGAAGGCGATGGCGCTGTCGAGATCAGGGAATGTCAGGCGGATCGGACGATAGGGATCTTCGGTTGCGGTCCAGCCCATAAGAGGCTCGATGACCGGCGCCCGGGCCGGCTCAAACTCGAGTATCCAATGCTGCCGCCTAATTGGAGCCGAGGTGTGGGACGAGCGAGCTGGCCTGTAGATCAACGCTGTCGGCAGGTCTGGAGATGTCAGGTCAGTTCCGGGGATCTTCGGTCGAAACGGTGGGCGGTTGTGTCCTTTCATCATGATGTACCTCTCTTCGGATTGCGGCACCGGCGGCGTTACCGTCGCCGGTGCACGGGCCGTCATTCGGCGGCAGGCTCGGCCTCTTCGCTATCGCCATTGCCGGGCTCGCCGAGGGCCTCGGTTTCTGCTGCGCTCTCCAGCTTTTGGAACGTGATCTTCTGATCATCCGCGATCCAGGCGACGCGCACCTTGTCGCCGTCCTCGATCCGACCGGAAAGCATCTCGCGGGCGAGCTCGGTTTCCAGTTCCGACCGGATTAGCCGTCGCAACTCGCGGGCGCCGAACTCTGGCCGGAAACCCACCGCTCCGAAATGCTCCGCAACGCTTCCGTCATAGTCGAGCTCGACCCCCTGGGTCAGCGCCGTGCGGGCGACGCGGGCCAGCTGCAACTCGACGATCTGCCGGATTTCCGACTGGTTCAGAGAATGGAAGACGATGATTTCGTCGATCCGGTTGATGAACTCGGGCCGGAAATGGGCACGCAACACGTCCATCAGTTCGGCCTTCTGCCCTGCCTCGTCGAACTCCTTGGTTCCGCGCTTGCGAAGGTTGCGCTGGATGATATCGGAGCCGAGGTTCGACGTGGCGATAATGATGGTGTTGGTGAAATCCACCACGCGGCCCTTGCCGTCAGTCAGGCGGCCATCGTCGAAGACCTGCAGCAGGATGTTATAGACATCCGCATGCGCCTTCTCGATCTCGTCGAGCAGCACGACAGAATAGGGCCGGCGCCGGACCCGTTCCGTCAACTGGCCGCCCTCGTCGTAACCGACATAGCCCGGCGGGGCGCCAACCAGCCGCGCGACCGCGTGACGTTCGCCATATTCGGACATGTCGATGCGGATCATCGCATCCTGATCACCGAAGATCGTCTCCGCCAGAGTCTTGGCCAGCTCGGTCTTGCCGACGCCGGTCGGGCCGAGGAACAGGAAGGTCGCGGTCGGGCCGGAGCCCTCGCGCAGCCCGGCGCGCGCCAGTCGCACGGCATCGGCAACGGCATGAATCGCCTCTTCCTGGCCGATTACCCGCTCATGCAACTTGTCCTCGAGTCTCAGCAGCTTTTCGCGCTCTTCTGTTGTCAGCTCGCTCACCGGCACGCCGGTCAGTTTCGAGACGATCTGCGCCACGTGGTCGGCGCGCACTTCAGCCGTCGCAGAGGCCCGGTCGCGCTTCCAGGTTTCCATCAACTCGTCAAGCTCGACCTGTTTGGCTTCAAGCTCTTTCTTGAGTTCAGCAGCACGGTCGAACTGCTTCCTCCCCGCAGCGTAGTCCTGCTCGCGCCGGATCTGGGCGACCTCAGCCTCGAGCTCCTGGACATCGACGGGACGCGCGGTAGCGCTGATCTTCACGCGCGCGGCAGCCTGGTCGATCAGGTCGATGGCCTTATCGGGCATGAAGCGGCCGGTGACGTAACGGTCGGAAAGCTCGGCCGCCGCGACGATGGCCTCGTCGGTGATCGTCACCTTGTGGTGGCTTTCCAGCGTGTCGCGCAGGCCGCGCAGGATCATGATCGTCTGCGCCACCGTCGGCTCATCGACATAGACCGGCTGGAAGCGGCGCTCCAGCGCGGCGTCCTTCTCAATGTATTTCTGGTACTCGTTCAGGGTGGTCGCGCCGATCAGGTTCAACTCGCCGCGGGCCAGCGCCGACTTGAACGTATTGGCGATGTCGAGCCCGCCTTCGCCGCCGCCCTGTCCGGCTCCGACGATGGTGTGGATCTCGTCGATGAACAGGATCATGTCGGTCTTGTTGGCCACGATCTCCTTGAGGATCTTCTGGACCCGCTCCTCGAACTCACCGCGATATTTCGATCCGGCCACCATTGAGTTGATGTTGAGTTCGACCAGCCGTTTGTCGCGCAGCGCCTCGGGCACCTCGCCCGCGACGATGCGCTGCGCCAGCCCCTCGATGATCGCGGTCTTGCCGACGCCCGGTTCGCCGATCAGCACCGGGTTGTTCTTCTTGCGCCGCGCCAGAACCTCGATCGTCGTCTCGATTTCACGCGCCCGGCCGATCACCGGGTCGAGCCTGCCCTCGCGCGCCAGCTTGGTCAAATCGCGACTATATTCATCCAGATCAGGCGTGCTCGACGGGGTTTCGACGCGGCCTTCCTCGGCCCCCTGACCGACGACCTTCGTCACCTGCTGGCGTAGCGCCTGCGGCGTCAGGCCCAGCCGGTTCAAGATGCTCGACGCCACGCCCTCGCCCTCTTCGGCGAGACCGATCAGAAGGTGTTCGGGGCCGACATAGGAATGGCCCAGCTCGTTCGAGGCGATGAAGGCGCGGTTCAGCGCATCCTTCACCCGCGGGCTGACGCCGATCTCACGGTCCTCCCCCGTTGCGTCGCCCTTCTTCGCTTCGCTCTCGATCTGGCGGCGCAGATCGTCGGCGTCGATCTTGACCTGCCCCAGCACCGTGCGGACAACATCCGAGCCGGTCAGCGCCAGCAGAAGGTGTTCCGTATCAACCTCGGTCCGGCCGAATTCATGCGCCTTCTGACCCGCCTCCTGCAAAAGCCGGTTGGCCTGTTCGCTCAGGCGGTCAGCGATATTGATGCCGCCGCGCCGCGCGGCGCGCCCCGCCTGTCGGATCGGGACGGGTTGCCCCTGATCTTCGCCAAGCCGATCGAAAAGGCCACCGGCATCGCCAAAGAATTCATCGAAGAGCGAGCGCCCTCCGAAAAGCGATTCCAGTGGCGATGCGCTACGCCCCTGCCGTCGGGCGATCCTACGGTAGTCCTCGTCGCAAAGCTCCATCACCTTGCGCTCACCGTTGACAGAGACCTGCGCACGAAAGCTGGCAGGTCGGGATTTGCAGATATCACAGATGCCGTTTGCCATTTTTCACCTCCGTCATGCTCCCAGCCGGAACGTCCGGACTGGGCCTCTGTGTTCAGGCCGCTTCGACCTCCTGAGCGCGGATCTTTTCTGCGATGGCCCGAAGGTCGGACTCGTCCAGCGTCTCGCGGTCGAGCAGATCGCGGGACGTTTCCTCCAGCAGCGCCCGGTTCGCGTCGAGAAGCGCGACTGTACGCGCGAAGATGTCGTCGATAATCGCCTTGACAGCGGTATCCATCCGCTCGGCCGTTGCCTCGCTGTGGCGGCGGTTGAGCCAGGCGGATTGATCCCCCGTGCCAAGGAAGCCGGGCCGCTCGGTGTCGTAGCTGACATGGCCCAGATCGGGGTCCATGCCGTACCGCGCGACCATGGCCCTGGCGATGTCGGTTGCCTTCACCAGGTCTTCGGCGGCACCGGTCGAAAGGTGATCGTATATGACCTTCTCGGCCGCACGCCCGCCCAGAAGAACGGCGATCTTGTTCTCCAGTTCCTCGCGGGTCATCAGAAAGCGGTCCTCGGTCGGGCGCTGGATCGTATAGCCAAGCGCACCGATCCCGCGCGGGATGATCGAGACCTTGTGCACCGGATCGACCCCCGGCAGCGCCATCGCGACCAGCGCATGCCCCATTTCGTGATGCGCCACGATTTCCCGCTCGCGCGCGTTCAGAACACGATTGCGCTTTTCCAGCCCGGCGACGATACGCTCTACCGCGTTGTTGAAGTCTTCCATGGTCACCGCATCGGCCTTTCGGCGGGTTGCCAATAGCGCCCCCTCATTGACCAGATTTGCCAGGTCCGCTCCGGAAAAGCCCGGGGTCAGCGCGGCGACCTTCTCGGCATCCACATCCGGTGCGAGCGTCACCTTCTTCATGTGTACCCCGAGGATCTGGATGCGGCCCTTCTTGTCGGGCTTGTCCACCAGCACCTGCCGGTCGAAGCGCCCGGCCCTGAGCAGCGCCGGGTCCAGGATTTCCGGCCGGTTGGTGGCCGCCAGCAGCACGATCCCCGACGACGGGTCGAACCCGTCCAGCTCAGTGAGAAGCTGGTTCAGCGTCTGCTCGCGCTCGTCATGCCCGCCGGCCATCTGACCGGAGGCGCGGGCGCGGCCGAGCGCGTCGAGCTCGTCGATGAAGATGATCGCGGGTGCGTTCTTGCGGGCCTGCTCGAACAGATCGCGCACCCTTGCGGCGCCGACGCCCACGAACATCTCGACGAATTCAGAGCCGGAGATCGAGAAGAAGGTCACGCCCGCCTCGCCCGCCACGGCCCGCGCCAGAAGCGTCTTGCCGGTACCCGGCGGGCCGACCAGCAGGATACCTTTCGGGATCCGCGCGCCGAGCTTGCCGTATTCCTCGGGCGTCTTCAGGAAATCGACCACTTCCTCCAGCTCGGCCTTGGCCTCGTCGACCCCGGCCACATCGGCAAAACTGACGCCGGTTTCCTTCTCCATGTAGACCTTGGCCTTGCTCTTGCCGACCTGCAGGAAGCCGCCAAAACCCTGACGCTCGGCGAACTTGCGAAAGACGAACATCCAGAGACCGAAGAAGACCACTGCCGGCACCACCCAGGAGAGAAGCGCCCCGATCCAGGTGTTTTGCGGAATGCCGGTGATCTCGACATCCGCGTCGTCCAGCCGTTCAAGAATGGCGGGATCGACGATCGTGGTGACGAAGCCCGAGCGCCCGTCGATGGGAGTCCCGAAGGTGCCGGTGATCGTATCGGACCCGACCGCAACCGAAGCGATGTCGCCGTCGGCTAGATACTGTTCGAATTGGCTATAGCTGATCGGCGCGGTGCTGCGGTAGCTGGCGATCAGATCCTGAATAAAGATCACCGCAAAAAATGCGACGATCCAGTACCAGATGTTAAATTCGGTTCTCTTTTCCATCCCCTTCTCTCCTCGGCGCCAACCCGTAGAGATGTTGCTGGTTTATCACACCCGGCCAGATTGGTATTGCTTGAGCCGAGTTCAAGAGGGATCCGACATGAAGATCGAAGCTGGCAACGATGCCCAAAATTCTTACATCCCGTGGTGTGCCACTTCCCGTTAGCTGCGAGTGAAGTTTATTGCGATCATGACTGCAACGCCGCGCCACCAATTCCTGAACCTGCTTCAATCCATCCTGCTTTTGGCGGGTATGGCGGTTATCGCCTGGTTCATCGTTTCGGCGATTGCGGGACAGGGCTTGGCGATTGCGATCGTCATCGGATCCTTGCTGGGATTGCTGCTGTCACCCGGCATCCCGAAACGCCTGTTGCTGAACGCCTACGGCGCACGCAGGCTCAGCGGGCGGGAATTTCCAGAGGGCATGGCGATACTGGCCGAACTCGCACGCCGCGCCGGGCTGCCGCGTGTACCGGAACTCTACTATGTACCGAGCCAGATACCGAACGCCTTCGCTATGGGCTCTCCGGATGAAAGCGCCGTCTGCGTCAGCGATGGTCTTCTGCGATTGATGAACCAGCGCGAACTGGCCGGGGTCCTGGCGCACGAGGTCGCTCACATCGCCAACCGCGATCTCTGGATCATGGGTCTGGCCGACGCGATGTCGCGCGCGGTGTCGCTCGCGTCCTGGGTTGGGCAACTCATCCTGCTGCTGAACCTGCCGCTCATCCTGGCCGGCGCGGCTTATGTGCCCTGGCAGGTACCACTTGTCCTGATCTTTTCACCCACGATCATGGCCCTTCTTCAGCTCGCGCTGTCGCGGGCCCGGGAATACGATGCCGACAGGGGCGGCGCCGAGCTGACCGGCGATCCCGATGGCCTCGCTTCGGCCCTCCTCAAGCTGGAACGCCGCATCGGGCGGGTCTGGGAAGAGATGTTCCTGCCCGGCCGCCGCATCCCCGAACCCTCGATCCTGCGCACGCACCCGCCCACCGCCGATCGAGTCCGGCGACTGCGTGCACTTTCCGGACCCCGCCGACCGGTCCCACCGTCCGTTCCCCTGAACGCACCGCGGGCTGTGCGCGTCTCCACGCCGCGTTACGGGCCCTGGGGCGTCTATCGATGAGTACTTTTTTGCGCTGAGGCCTTGAAGTTGCAAACAAGCAACACTTTATCCGCAGCGGAACGCCCAGTTGGGGTTTCACGGATACGCGACAGGTTCGGCTGAGAAAGCGGACCGCCTGACGTTCGCCTGAGAGGAACGCATGGCAGACGCGAACGCACCAGACCGCCGCCGAAATGGCGAACCTTGAAGCATGTCCGTTCTCCGCGGGCGTTCAGTGGCGTGGTGACAAATCCACGCCGTCAACTGAAACGACGGAGGCGAAACATGCTCTATCCCACCTACACACGTCGCAGCGATCCGTTTGCGCTGATGCGCTCGATGCTGCGCGATTTTGACAGGACCTCTCCTGGCCGCGTGACCCAGCCCGTTTTCCCCGCCGTGAACGTCTGGCAGGGCGACGAGGCAGTCGCGATCACTGCAGAACTCCCTGGCGTTGACCCGGCCGACATCGACATTTCCGTGAAGGAAAATGTCCTGACGCTCTCTGGCGAGCGCAAGGCGCCCGAAATTCCGGAAGGCGGCCGCTGGCACCGCAACGAACGCGGCTTTGGCAAGTTCGCTCGTTCGGTTCGGCTGCCGTTCGTGGCCGCAGAGGACAAGGTCGAGGCGCGGATGACCAACGGTGTGCTGCGCATCGTGATCGGCCGTCCCGAAGAGGACAAGCCGCGGAAAATCGAGATCAAGGCTGCGTAAGAGGAGGACCGATCCATGACCAACGATGTGACACATACTGCCGACAAGACCCCGGCCGAGACACCGGAAACCACCACCGGCCGTCGTATCTACAGGCCGCTGACCGACATCGTCGAAACGAGTGACGGGGTGACGCTGATGCTCGAGATGCCGGGCGTCGCCGCCGAAGACGTGGATATCACGCTCGAAAAGCGCGTGTTGACGATCCGAGGTAAGGTCCATGCCACGCAGCCCGAGAAGCTGCAATTGGCCTATGCCGAATACGGCGAGGGCGATTTCGAGCGAGCCTTCACCATGTCCGACGACTTCGACCCCGACAAGATCGGCGCGCAGGTCTCGAACGGTGTGTTGACCCTGACGCTGCCGCGCGCAGCGGAAGCCCAACCCAAAAAGATCACGGTAACGGCTTCGTAAACCCGACATGTCGCACCCAAAAGAAGAAAGGAGAACTCACATGCAGATCAAGGACCTGATCCCTTGGGCGCGGAAGGATCATGCGCCCGACCCGAAAAGTGATGACCAGAACCCCATCGCCACCCTTCAACGCGACATGAACCGTGTGTTTGAAGGCTTCTGGAACCGCGTCGGCGATTTCGACTGGCCCTGGGGAGGCGGCGAGGCGAAATCCGACGTGGTCGATACCGAAGATCACGTGGAGGTATCGATCGAACTGCCCGGGATGGAAATGAAGGACATCGAGGTCACCGTGACCGACGACATGCTGACCATCAAGGGCGAGAAGAAGATCGAGCGGCAGGAGGAGAAGAAGGGCTATTATCTCTCCGAACGCAGCTATGGCGCGATCTATCGCACGATCCCGCTACCGCCGGGAGTCGACGGTGAGAAGGCCGATGCCAGCTTCAAGAACGGCGTGCTGACGATCAAGCTGCCGCAGACCCCGGAGGCGCAGGCCAAGGTCAAGCGCATCGAGGTGAAAAACGCCTGATGCCAAATGGCGTGCCGGCGGCACCGTGCTGTCGGCACGACGACCTACACTTCTCCAGTCTTGGACGGCTAAATCCAATCGGGAGAGAGCGATGCAGGTCCGGTTGGAACTTCAGGCAGTTGCCCGGGACTGGTCTTTCGCAAAAGTACTTCCTAGCAGTTCACATAGCTAAAATGGACGAACGATCTCGTAAAAAGCACGGCACCAGAACCCTGCACGATCGAGTGCGAGACCCACCTATGGGGGCATCGAGCGGATGACACACGATGAAAAGGAGAGCACGTGACATTGAGTTTCGGCACCTGCGGTGCTTCGTTAATGCAGCCGATCATGGCAGTTTCCGAAAGGCTGGAAGCACGATGGGTGTCCCGCAGTCATCAATCAGTCGATGCATCTGCGATCTCGAAGATCGCCTCGGAACATCCTTGTTCCACCGTCATCGAAGCGGTGTGGCCCTAAACCGCGCCGGGCAACAATTTCTACCTCGCGCACGTCAGATAATTCGCGGGCTTGATGAGAGCTTGCACGCGATGGCGGCACTTGGCAGATCGGAAAACGGCCGTATAAGAGTTGGCATTTATTCATCGATTGCCTCGGGCTTTCTGGCCGAATTGCTGCGCTCCTTCGGGGAGCAGCACAATCATGTGCAGATCGAATTGATCGATGGAAACCCGGAAGAACACGTCGCTGCCATTCGCGGGCTCAAACTCGACGTCGCTTTCCTAACCGGAACCCGAACCTGGCAAGATTGCGACAGCGCATTGATGTGGTCGGAAGGTGTTTTCGTTGTCCTGCCTGAACGCCATGAGTTAGCCATCCGGACAGCAGTCGACTGGCGCGAGCTTAGCGGCGAGGCTTTCATGGTCAGCGAAACAGCGCCAGGCCAAGAGATCTATGACTATCTGGTGAGGAAGCTGGCAGAGCTCAGTTGGCACCCTGACATACATGTGCAGTCCGTAAGTCGAGATAACCTGCTGTCATTGGTTGCCATTGGGCGAGGTTTGACCGTGGTCAGCGAGGCAATGACAGTGACGACCCATCCGGGAGTGGTCTTTCGACCGATCAAGGGCGAGCGCCTTCCATTTTCTGCAATCTGGTCGCCGAATAACGACAACCCAGCGTTCAGGCGGCTTCTGAGCATGGCAAGGGCTAAGGCAGAACTGGAAAATCGCGGGGTGATCAATGGGCATCCCTGTGGGATTGAGCAGCCCGCCTCGCCTTCGCAAACCCACGATCCGTCGCCATGAACCTTTCGAGCATCGGCACGATCAGCCGGACAGGATCACTTACAGGTTGCCCCGTCTCTCGCCCCAGCACCTCTGCGTAGGCGACAAGATCGCGATGAACGGACGCGGGCAATTCCACTGTCACCTTAACCGGCTTTTCGTCGGGCAGCGGCCCAAGCTTCAGTTTCGACATGATCAACCTCCTGCGGGTTCGAATACCAGATCGCGGGTGACGATGATCCTGACCGGGAACCCCGGGCGGATGGTCAGTGTCGGCGCGACCTGCAACTGACGCTGGACGATCTGCTGACCAGCCTGATTGATCGTGTCCACCGCGCCATCCCGGATCGCCTGGACCAGGCGGTCTTCGTCATCGGTGGCGAGCTCCGCGCCGATCGCAAGCAGCGTGGACAGACCCGCCGCGCGCATCAGGTCCCACCAGTGGTAGTCGACGCCATCTTCTAGGCCGGCATAGCCGCTCGCATCCGCGCCTGGCAGACGTTCGAGAACGATGGACCGGCCTCCGGGCAGGATCAGGCGGTTCCAGACCAGCAGAACGCGGCGTTGGCCGAACGTCACGCCATCATCGTATTGGCCGATGATGCGGGTTCCCTGCGGGATCAGGAGCAGCGATCCGGTCGGGCTGTCATAGACATTCTCGGTGACCTGCGCGGTGATCTGCCCCGGGAGATCGGAGCGAATACCGGTGATGAGCGCGGCGGGTATCACCGCTCCCGCCTGTAGGATATACGGAGAGGCTGGCGGCTGAATGCGATCCGATGCGACGGTCTGCCGGTCCACCGGACCGTTGAGGAAAGCCGTATGTCGGCTCCCCTCAGGTTGCTCGGAGCCGTTCAGGCCCGGAAGATTCCCGCCGACCCCGGCCGTCGTTACCCTGCCAGACGCCGTCTGGAAGAAGACGCCGCTCAACCGCGCGGCTTCCTCCTCCGCCCTGCGGCGCTCCGCTTCCGGATCGACGGTCGGGCCCACAATCGGCGGAGGGGTCACGGGCACTCCCCGCTCCTGCGCATCGAGGATCGGTCGCCCGAGGTCACCGGGCAGTGCAGGTCCCAGAACCGGTCCGGTATAGTCGGACGGCAGCCCTTCCAGGCCGTCCGCTGCCGGTCGGTTGTCGATGGAATAGAGTTCTCCACCTCCCGGCCCTGCCTCACGGGTCTGAAGCGCATATATCAACGCGCCCCCAAGGCCGAACAGCGCGACCGCCCCGACACCGGCCAGAACCCTGCGCGACAGCCTCGTCACGCGGGGCGGATCGGGGCGCAGACGCATCGGAGCTGCAGGATCGGTGTCACTCATGACGCCCCTCCCCTTTGCGCATCCCCCTCCGCCCGCGCATCCGCCTCGCGCGCCTCCATGCGCACGATCCGGACCACCTGCTGGCGGTCTCCTGCGCCCAGCCGGAGCTCGGCGGCGCCGAAGAGGCGATCCACGATCAGCACGTTCCCGTGGATACGGCTGTTGACGATCTGCGGCTCCCCGTCCGAACCGAGCACGAAAAGAGGCGGCATCTCGCCCTGGGCGATGCCAGCCGGGAAGACGACATAAACACGACGGCCATCGTCGAAGACCGAGACAGGACGCCAGGGCGGGCTTTCGCCCTGGATCTGCAAGCCGTAGCGATGATTGCGGGCAGAGGGCGCCGGAATGGCCGGCGCGGTTCCCACAGCCTGTCGCCCACCACGGGGCGCTGCCGGATAGGCCCAGGCGACCGACGGCATGTAGAGCGCCTCGCGTGCACGCAGCTCGATCGTATACACCCGCCTGTCAGTGCTGATCACCAGATTGGTCGAGATGTCGTCCCGCGTCGGTTTGACGAGGATGTGGACGCGGGCAGTGGATCCGGACCCGCTCTCTGTGTCGCCAATGATCCAGCGCGTGGTATCCCCCGCAGCGATCGGACCCGCGCCGGTCAGACGTTCGCCCGGCTCGAGTGCGATGTTGGTGATCTGACCCGGCGCGGCATAGACCTGATAGAGGGCTCCTTCCGACCAGGGATAGATCTGGATCGCATTGTAATAGCCTTCCCGGCGCGGTTCGATCCGGGCGGCGGCATTGGCGTTTTCGATACGGCCGGTCGGTGTGCCCGCCGCCGCTCCGCCATGCGCGACTGTCCAGACCGGTGGCGTGTGCAGGGGCCGAGGGCGTTCCTCGGCAGTCGAGGCGGGCGAATTGGGCAGTGGCGGCACGGACTCGTCGTAGCTGAATTCCGGCACCGGGTTACTGGCACATCCCGCCAGCACGGACGCTGATAGAAGAAGAGCCACCAATCCGGGAATGGTGGGCATCAAAGACCCGCGTTCACGAACAAGAGTTCCAGTCATTGGCTCATCTCCCGCGACCAGGAGATCGCATTGACATAGATTCCGAGGGGATTGGCGCGCAGGCGCTCGGCGCTGCGCGGGGTCTGGAGCACGACGGTCAGGATCGCGGTCCAGCGCTCGGTCGTGGAAAGCTGACCGTTCTCGTAGTGCCGCTCGGTCCAGGCGAGGCGGAACGATCCCGGCGAGGCCCGGATGACAGAGGACACCTCGACAGCGATCTGTTGGCGACCGACGCGGGAGAACGGGTCGTTGGCGCGAGCGAAATCGTTGAGCGCGGCCGCCCCGCGATCCGTGGTGAACTCATAGGCGCGCAGCCAGTTCTGCCGCACGATGATCGGGTCAGCGGGGATGGAACGAACCTGTTCGATGAAACGGCCAAGATGGAAGGCGATCTGCGGATCGGTCGGCTCGTAGTCGGCGGAGGCTGGCGCGACCGCCTGGGCCTCGCCGAGCGCGTCGACCTGAACGACCCAGGGCACGACGGTGCCACGCGCGGATTGCCAGACCAGGGCGCCGGCAAAACCCGCCGCGAGGATCAGGCTGCCGAAGGCCATGTAGCGCCAGTTGCGGGCCTGAACGCGGGCGGAGCCGATACGCTCGTCCCAGACCTGCGCGGCCCTCTGATAGGGCGTCTCTGGCTGAGGTATCTTGCCATAATGGGTGGCGGAGCGCCTGAAGAGGTTCATGAGCGATCCCTTTCGGAGAGATTGACGGAGGAGCCCGAGCCGTGGCTGTCGCCCGACCGGACGGCATGGGCCGCAGCGCGCACGCCATGGCTCACGGCTTGGCTATGGCGCATGCGCTTTGCCCAGGCTGGCGGGCCATCGGAGGTGGACGGGCCGGAAGAAGGCTCGGGCGGCGTGCCGCCGACCAAACCCATCGAGGAGGTTCCGCCCGTCGCCGCAACACCGCCCTTGACGCCCTCGGCGTAGCTGGACTGAATCCCGCCAGCAGCGCGAGAGGAGGCCTTCTTGAGGGGTGATGCCGCGGCAGCGGCACCGGCGCGCGCCACACCAGCCATCCCGCCGGGGAGACCTCCTCCGCCCATCGAGCCGAGCGTGTAGGCGCTCGAGGCAGCGCCCGCCGCGGTGGCACCGCCGCGTGCCAGGGCGGCGCCACCGGAGAGCACTGATCCGGCTCCACGTGCAGCCAGCATGGTCGCCCCTCCGGCCCCGATCGCAGCACCACCAACGGCAAGGCCTGTACCTATGGCCGCCCCCGCGCTGAGTTGGGGTCCGCCGGACACCAGACCCGAGGCGATGCCGGGGCCGAAGATACCGAGGCCCAGCAGAGACAGGGCGGCCAGCACAATCGCCATGGCGTCATCGATGGTCGGCGTCACGCCTCCGAAGCCTGCGGTGAACTGACCGAAGAGCGTCGATCCGATGCCGATGATCACGGCGAGGACGAGAACCTTGATGCCGGACGAGATGACGTTGCCCAGCACGCGCTCGGCCATGAAAGCGGTCTTGCCGAAGAGGCCGAAGGGGATCAGCACGAAGCCCGCGAGGGTCGTGAGTTTGAACTCTATCAGGGTGACGAAGAGCTGAACCGCGAGGATGAAGAAGGCGAGGATCACCAACACCCAGGCGAAGAACAGGCAGAGGATCTGGACGAGGTTCTCGAAGACCGCGACCCAGCCCATCAGATCGGAGATGCTCTCGAGCAGCGGTCGCCCGGCCTCGAGCCCGGTCTGGGCGACGCGGCCGGGGCGCAGAAGATCTGCGGCGGAAAACCCGGTGCCCGAGGCCATCAGACCGAGGCCCGCGAAGCTCTCGAAGACAATCCGGGCGAGGTTGTTCCAGTTTGAGATGATATAGGCGAAGACCCCGACAAAGAGCGTCTTTTTCACCAGTCGGGCAATGATGTCATCATCGGCGCCCCAGGCCCAGAACAGGGCCGCCAGCGTCACGTCGATGACGATCAGCGTGGTGGCGATGAAAGCCACCTCGCCCCCGAGCAGACCGAACCCGCTGTCGATATAGCTGGTGAAGATGCCCAGAAAGTTGTCGATGACCCCGGTTCCCCCCATGGCTCATTGGTCTCCCGGACGCAGCTGCGCTTCGGGTGCAGGCGTCCGGCCGAGGAACCGGTCACGGCTCTCGGCCCAGGCGGCGAGGCAATCGGCATCGCTGGAAGCGGCCTCGCCAAGCTGCTGGCACCGGCGCAGCGTCGCGCGGAGAGGATCGGCAAACGGCTGGAGCACGGGCGCGGTGCTGGCTGGCACGGGAGTTTCCTCGCGTAACATCTCGATCACTGTGGCAGTGATCGCGATCGCCACGAACACGATGGCCGCGATCCCAGCCAGCACCTTCCCCTCCATCGTCTCCCCTCCCGGCCTCAATTGAACATCTGCGCATTGCCGGGTTGATAGCCCGAGCCCGGCGTCAGAAAGCGCTCGCGCTGGATGCGGCCCTGTTCCGCAGCGGTGGCGCGCTCGGCCTCGGTCAGCGCGTTGGCGCGACCGTTTGCCGAGATCACCGCGATCAGGTCCGAGAGCTGTTGCGATTGCAGTGCAAGGAGCTGGTTGCCCGCCTGTGTGGCCTGCAGAGCACCGACCGCGTTCTGGCTCTGCCCCACGAGCTCCGACATTTCCGAACGGTTGGCATCGATATTGCCGACGACACCGGCCTGCACGCGCATCGCATCCTCTAGGCCACCGACCGTGTTCTCCCAACGGGACCGAGCCTCGGCGATCAGCTGCTGGTCGGTCGCCGTCAGGGAAAGGTTGCCATAGTCTTGCTGGAACATCTGGTCGATGCTCTGCACATCGAAGGCGATGTTCTGCGCCTGGGCCAGGAGTTGCTGTGTGCGGCTGACGTTCTGCTGGATTTGGTGGAGCGCGGAATACGGCAGGTTGGCGAGATTGCGCGCCTGATTGATCAGCATCTGCGCTTCGTTCTGGAGCTGTGCGATCTGGTTGTTGATCTGTTCCAGAGCGCGCGCCGCGGTCAGGAGGTTTTCGGCATGGTTGGTCGGGTCGTAGACGATGAAAGGCCCCCCGCCGATGCCGAAGAGCGCATGGGCGGGGGGCGCTGCGATGGGCGACATGGCCATGGGCATCGCCAGCGCGAGGGCGAACAGCGACGGGCCGGCGAACCGAAACGTAATCTTGCGTGTCATGGTGTGACTTCCTCTTCTTCAAGGTCGATGTCGGCGTCCTCAACAACAGCGGAGGCCGGAGATTCCCCTTCTGCGTCGATGGCGAGATTGGTGAGGTCGGGGATCAGGTCGGCGGCCCAATCGAGGCCATGCGCCTTCAGCCAGGCGGCGAGGAAGCCGTCTTGGCCGTGCCCGGCGCAGATTTCGGCAATCAGCGCCTGATCCGATTTGGACGACGCCGCGCAAAGGGCCAGTCCGACATCGCTGAGACCCAGCTCGAACAGCCGGTTGCCGCGCCGCGACTGACAGTAGTAGTCGCGCTTGGGCGTGGCTCGCGCGAGGATCTCGATCTGCCGGTCATTGAGGCCGAAGCGGCGATAGATCGCGGTGATTTGAGGCTCGATGGCCCGCTCGTTCGGCAGCAGGAGCCGCGTCGGGCAGCTTTCGATGATCGCCGGCGCGATGGTACTGCCATCGATGTCGCTGAGGCTCTGCGTCGCGAAGATCACCGAGGCGTTCTTCTTCCTCAGCGTCTTCAGCCACTCGCGGAGCTGCTCCGCGAAGGCATCGTCATCGAGCGCGAGCCAACCCTCGTCGATGATGAGCAGCGTGGGTCGTCCGTCGAGCCGATCACCGATCCGGTGGAACAGGTATGAGAGGACGGCGGGCGCCGCGCCAGTTCCCACCAGCCCCTCGATCTCGAAGGCCTGCACATCCGCCGATCCCAGTTGTTCGGTCTCGGCATCGAGCAGCCGGCCATAGGGTCCACCGACGCAATATGCGCGCAACGCCTGCTTCAGGTCGTTGGACTGCAGCAGGACCGCGAGGCCGGTGATGGTCCGCTCGCCCACAGGGGCCGAGGCCAGCGAGGTCAGTGCCGTCCAGATATGTTCCTTCACATCCGGGGTAATCTGCATGTTCTCGCGCGTCAGGATGGCGACAATCCAGTCAGCCGCCCAAGCGCGCTCCGACGTCTCGTGAATGCGGGCCAGCGGCTGTAGCGAGACGGAACTCTCGTCCGCGTCGGTCAGCTCTCCGCCGAGGTCATGCCAGTCGCCGCCCATGGAAAGCGCGGCGGCGCGGATAGAACCGCCGAAGTCGAAGGCGAAGATCTGGCTGCGCGAGTACCGCCGGAACTGAAGCGCCATCAGCGCCAGCAACACGGATTTGCCCGCGCCGGTCGGGCCGACGACGAGTGTGTGCCCGACATCGCCGACATGGAGAGAAAACCGGAACGGGGTGGAGCCTTCGGTCCTGGCGTAGAGCAACGGAGCGTCGCCGAAATGCTCGTCCTGCGCCTCGCCCGCCCAGACCGCCGAGAGCGGGATCATATGGGCGAGATTCAATGTGCTGATCGGTGGCTGGCGGACATTGGCATAGGCATGCCCGGGCAGACTTCCGAGCCAGGCATCGACGGCGTTGACCGTCTCGACCATGACGCTGAAATCGCGGGATTGGACGATCTTCTCGACCAGCCGCAGCTTCTCGTCGGCGCGACGGACGTCCTCGTCCCAGACCGTTATCGTCGCGGTGACATAGGCCATACCAGCCACATCCGCGCCGAGTTCCTGCAAGGCCATGTCCGCGTCAGCGGCCTTGTTCGCCGCGTCTGTATCGACCAGCGCGGATTGCTCGTTGGTCATCACCTCCTTGAGGATCGCGGCGATGCTCTTGCGTTTGGCAAACCACTGACGGCGTATCCGGGTCAGCAGCTTCGTCGCATCCAGCTTGTCCATGAGAATGGCCCGGGTCGACCAGCGATAGGGAAAGGCCAGCCGGTTCAGCTCGTCGAGCAGGCCCGGGGTCGTGGCGCCGGGAAAGCCGGTGATCGTCAGGACGCGAAGGTGATGATTACCCAGGCGCGGCTCCAGCCCGCCGGCCAGCGGCTGGTCGGGCAAGAGCGCGTCGAGATAGACCGGCACCTCGGGCACGCGCACGCGGTGCCGGTTGGTCGAAATCGTCGAATGCAGGTAGGTCAGCGTAGCGGCGTCATCGAGCCAGTGGCAGTCCGGCATGAAGCCGTCGAGCAGCGCCAACACGCGATCGGTACGGTCGATGAAGCCGCGCACCTGTTCCCAGGGGTTCACACCCGAGGTTTCGCGGCCCTCGTAGAGCCAGGATTCTGAGCGCGCCGCGTCCTCGGCGGGCGGGAGCCAGAGGAGGGTCAGGAAATAGCCGGATACGAAATGGCTCCCCTCCTCTTCGAAATCGGCCTTGCGCTCGGCATCGACCAGCGCCGACGCCGCATCCGGGAAGGCGCTTGCAGGATAGGTGGCGGCCTCAGAGCGCTGTGCTTCGACAAAAATCGCCCACCCGGAACCGAGGCGCCGGAAGGCGTTGTTCAGCCGTCCTGCCACCGCGACCAGTTCGGCCGCGACGGCGCTGTCCAGATCGGGCCCCCGAAATTTCGCCGTTCTTTGGAACGAGCCGTCCTTGTTGAGGACCACGCCCTCCCCGACCAGCGCCACCCAGGGCAGGTAGTCGGCGAGGCGCGAGGCGGTGCGGCGGTATTCTGCGAGATTCATCATGGGAGTTCACACCGAGAGATGACCGGGAATGCGCAAATGGCGGCGTGCAACCTCGACGAAGAGCGGATCGCGCCTGGCCGCCCAGACAGCAGCAATGTGGCCGACGGCCCAGATCAGGATCCCGACCAGCCAGAGCTGAAGTCCGAGGCCGACCGCACCCGCGAGTGTGCCATTCAGAATGGCGACCGAGCGTGGGGCTCCGCCGAGGAGGATCGGCTCGGTCAGCGCGCGGTGAACCGGCACGCTGAACCCCGGTACGGCGTCGAGGGCTTCGAAACTCAGCGCCATCAGATCAGCGCTCCGCCACCGAAGCTGAAGAAGCTCAGGAAGAAGGACGAGGCCGCAAAGGCGATGGAAATCCCGAAGACGATCTGGATCAGCCGCCGGAACCCGCCGCCGGTATCGCCGAAGGCCAGCGTCAGACCGGTGACGATGATGATGATCACCGCCACGATCTTGGCCACCGGCCCCTCGACGGAGTCGAGGATGGATTGCAGAGGCGCTTCCCAGGGCATGGAAGACCCGGAGGCATGCGCAGCCGGAGCGATGAACAGGCTGACATAGGTGGCGGCGGCGGCCGTGGCGATGTGTTGGCGGATGCGCAGGGCGTGACGGATCATGCGGGATCTCCTGGTTCGTGAGTGGTGGGTTCTGAAATGGTAGGTGAAATCCGGTAGTCGCCCTCCGGCCCGAGGCCCTCGACGCAGGCGAGTTCGGCCAGACGACGCGCGGAACCGCGCCCGGCCAGGACGGCCACGAGGTCGATGGTCTCCGCGATCATGGCCCGCGGCACGGTGACGACGGCTTCCTGGATGAGCTGTTCGAGGCGGCGCAGCGCACCGATGCCGGAACCGGCATGGATTGTGCCGATGCCGCCCGGATGTCCGGTGCCCCAAGCCTTGAGAAGGTCCAGCGCCTCGGCGCCACGCACCTCACCGATCGGAATACGATCGGGGCGCAGACGCAGCGAGGACCGCACCAGATCCGACAGGCTGGCAACGCCGTCCTTGGTGCGCATCGCCACGAGGTTCGGCGCGGCGCATTGCAGTTCCCGGGTGTCCTCGATGATCACGACGCGATCTTGCGTCTTCGCTACCTCGGCGAGCAGCGCATTGGTCAGCGTGGTCTTGCCGGTCGAGGTGCCCCCCGCCACCAGGATATTGGCACGGGTCGCAACCGCCTGGCGCAGCGCCTTGGCCTGCATCCCGGTCATGATTCCGGCGGTGACGTAATCTTCGAGGGTGAAGACGGCGACGGCGGGTTTGCGGATGGCGAAAGCCGGACCGGCGACCACGGGCGGAAGCAGCCCCTCGAAACGCTCACCGGTTTCCGGCAGTTCTGCGGAAACGCGAGGGGACAGGCTATGAACTTCGACGCCGACATGGTGCGCGACCAGTCGTACGATGCGCTCACCGTCGGCTGCGCTGAGCGTCTTGCCGCTGTCGGCCAGCCCCTCGGAAAGTCGGTCGACCCAGAGCCGCCCATCGGGGTTGAGCATCACCTCGACGATCATGGGGTCGTCCAGAAACCCGGCGATCGCCGGCCCGAGCGCGGTACGCAGCATCCGCGCGCCTCTCCGGATCACCTCTGGTCTCTGATCGGTCTTCGCCATGCCGGCCCCGTTCCCTTACGGGCGCCTCCAACAGGCCGCCCTGGATCGGGGTCGATTAAAAAAGCCGTAAATGCCTACGGCTCAACAGGTTTCCGAGGAGCGTAGTAGCGTGGCGTGTAAAGACAGGAAGACGGCGGAATGTCCCCCAGATCCACTCCAGAAGGAAGGCGTCGTGGCAACCGTCATGCGAACTTGGTGGTTTCGGGCGGAAAACGGACGTTCGCAGCACGCACGAAGAGAACCACCGATTAACCTAAAAGGGCATTCTGTCACAGCATAACCGGTTGCTATCTTGGCTCAAAATTCGTGCCCTAGTCCCATATGCATTTCAGCTTCAAACACCAAGATTTCATTCTCGCCATTTTGGCGCATCTGCGCGATCAAATCAGGTCGAAGTTCTACAACACCGGCATCAGGTTGAACGTCAACAAACTTCGAATAATTATCGATGAGTTTGCCTGCGAGTATCGAGTTCACTCCGAAATTCATCAGTCTGATCTTGTCCTGATTGGTCGTTCCGTACTTGATTTGCAAATATAGTTCTTCATCGAGCTTCCCTAGATCGTGCAGGAGCTCCACGTATTTCAGCAAGTGATTATCAACGAAATCCTGCTCCTCCTTGATCCGCACTATAGCCAGATTCACTTGCTCGGCATGCGTCTTCTCGCTGATGACAACCCAACTCTGGCGATAAGAGCCTTCCCTGGCGATTTCACCCCACTTCCCCACATACACTTCATTGCTGCCCATACCCTCCCAATAGCGAAGGAAGTTCCTGATCATTTCCGCGTAGGACGCGCCTTTGATTTTCCAGTCAATGAGCATGGCGTAGAAGGTCTGGGCGTTTTCCTCCTTCAAACGACGAAGGATGTCAAAGGCCGCACCGTCCTTGAGGAACGGGATGAACGCACCAGCAATCAAGGCCATGACTTCGTTTGAGTTCTGAAGCGGCTCAACAAGACCGTCGAGTATACTCTGGATTTCTATCTCGTGCTGCAGGACCCCTATCTCAGAGATGTTGTTCAGAAAGCATGCGCGTCCTACAGGCGTTTCTGCGCGGGCGACCTCCAGCCCCGTTGTGCCCGGAAGGATGTTCTCAAGGAATTCATCGGCCTCGCGCTTGAGCCCTTCAGTGACGTCATCTTCGATCAACCGCTCTTCCAGCAATACGTTATCGATCTCATCTTGAAGCTTCAGATCGACTTGTGAAACGGACTTGATGAAATCTTTTAGATTGGCTCCCCCATCCAGATACGCATCGCTTCCGACCAAGAATATTTCCGGTTCGAGCATCCTAAGTTTCCCAGGTTCGCCGCTGAAGATTTCATTGAACCTGCATACCCGGCCCACGAGATTCCGGAACTCAGCCTTTGAAAGATTTTTCAGTCCCTTCTTTTTCTCGAGGATGAACATCTTTTCTGCTGGGATATTCACGCCTTCAAGCAAAGTTGAGTTGCACGCAATATGGCGGATTTCCGGGATCTCGGTGTAGGCCCGCTCGATATAAAGCTTAACAATATCCGGCACTGAACCATGGTGGTACAAGATGCCTTTTCGCAGGCCCTCAACAAGCAAATATTCACTATGCAGAAAATCTGAAATGCTCTCATACACCCGCGCGATACTATCGCTTTCGACACTGTCATTACGCGGAAGAAAGGCATGCATGAACTTCTCGATCTTTTTTGGCAAGTTGAAGAAGATAATATTCTTCTTGGCGGCCTGCTGCAAAATCAACTCAAGTTCGTCACCGAAGGCATCGTCGCCACACTGAACAAACCTGTCGAAATATTGATCGTAAAGTTGGACAGCTCCGCCATCCCGGCAATCAACCACGTAGAACCGCTCAGTCTTCAGGCTTTCCTTGACCTTGTAGTCCTCTGGTTCAATTTTTGCGTATCGAAGCTGCAAGTTCTTTTGATCAACTAGAAACGGTGTCAGGTATTTGAAACGCGCCGCCGGATTTCGCCGCTTTTGCAGGATGACAACCTTGGCCAACAACAAAGCTCGCGAGTCCTCCCCGAGCAGGTTGTGCGCTTCATCAACGAAGACAAAGTCAAAATTGACACCCGGATGCTTAATGAAGAACCTAAGCAACCGCTCTTGGGTCAAGACTGCCAGAAAATTGCGATCACCACCCTGGAACATCTCGGCGTGGGTGATGATTTGGCGGTTGTCGCCAGCAACACGCTTTCTCAGCAAGCGTTGTTTGGTCTGGGCCAGCAAAGCTTTGGTCGGCACCAAGACGCAGATATTGCTTTGGAGGTTTTGATTGCAGAACCCGGAAATCAGCTCCGACTTTCCGTAAGATGTAGGGGCCGTGACCGTCACGTCCGTCAGGTTGTGCTCAAAAAAGAAGTTTCCCAAATCCAGCTGCTGTTGAGTGAAGACCGCGCCTTCGACTTCAAACAATTCCAGCAGAGATGAAAAATATTCGGGGAAGAAATGGGCGGTCTCGTCCTCCGCAGCCAAGCCAGATTGCACACTGTCTACAATCGGCATGAATCCCCGGCCAATCGCAACGTCGTATAGCGGAACGTAGTCACCGGTAAGGTTCGCATACATCACAACAATCCGGTATCCCAATGCGGTGACATCCGGGTTGTCATTGTTCAGGAACAGGACAGCCGCTGCCAGAAGCGTTTCCGCTTGTGCCCGGGTCAATTCACCGCGAGTTAACAGCGTCTGATATAGTTCAAAGAAATCCGAATTTCTGAGCGTTCTGAGCGGTGCCTTAGCCATCGTCAACCTCGCTCCGTAGGAAATCTACGATGCTTTGGATGGTGTCCTTTTGCAGCGCAACTGACATCAAATTCTGGAACTCGTTCATATCCCTTTGTGTGGTGTGTCTTCCTTCAAACTCCGCCCCGGTAGCGAACGCCTGGCCGCCGGAAAAACACACGGCCACCAGAACAGCGTTATAGTCAGCACTTACCGATTTACCCGCCACTGCCTTTTCATTGTAAATCTCAAGCAGTGTTTCGATTTGTGACTTGAGCCCTGAACTTTGAATGACCAAGTTGGCCCCGTTCACGGCATTTTGCCAAAGTGTATTTCTTTCGCTATTAAGCGCGGCTTTCAGACTGTTTTTTGCTAGGGACAGAAGGTTGCCCAGCTTGTTGATGCTCGTTTCCAGCCCGCAGTCCCCAGCCTTCACTTCGACAAACCATATTTCGCTCGTGCCTTTGTGATGCAAGACGAGGTCAAAGCCTTTCTTGATCGAATCCTCTTCCATATTGAAGAATGGCGATGCCGCACGAAACTCTTCCTCGAAATGCAGGAAGAGTACATGAGTCAGCAGCTCTCCAATCATGCCCTTTTGCGTATCGGCGGATTTGGTATCGAATTTCTCGAAGAAAGCGTTAAGCGTTCTTCTGTATGAATAGATAACCGATGTTCTCGACGCCTTAGCCGCGCCATGGCAAATCTCGGACAGGCGGTTTCGAACAACGCCTTTCAACTCATCAGAAATATTTTCAATAGTGAAACATAATGACCCTGTTTCACTCTTCTCTAAATTAACGCCTTCCAACACAGTCCCTTGCAAATAAGATGGATTATGGTTCTAAGGCCACCGCTTGAACAGCCTATTCACGTTATCGTCCTCCGATGACTGTATGCTTGCAACCCTAAAGGTACATGTGATGATGCATCGTTTGGGTCCGGGCATCCGAATTCCGGGCGAACCAGCAATACCTCTTTCCCGCGCAGCAGTCACTGGTCTTCTCAAAATGCTGCACGATGCGCCAAAGGCCGGTTTGACGAAGCTGCGCCGCGGCGCAAGGGAGCGCAGTGGATGGCCGGTAATGGGATGTGTCGGCTGCTTCCCTACCGTTGGGTTATCCTTAACCGGGATCAACCGCGCAACAAGGAGAAGCAGCCATGTGTGCAAAGAAGACAGGAAGTATCGAAGACCTCGCCGTCGTCGGGATCGACATCGGAAAAGATACGTTTCACCTGGTCGGGTTCGATCGGTCCGGCCAGTTCGTCATACGGAAGCAAATCAAGCGCTTGGCTCTGAATGCCACCTTTGAGCAACTCCCACCCTGCATCGTGGGTATGGAGGCTTGCCTCAGCGCCCATTTTGTCAGCCGAACGCTGCGGGGCATGGGGTTCGAGCCGCGGATCATACCGGCGATTTACGTAAAGCCGTTCAACAAGGGCCAGAAGAACGATTATAACGACGCCGAGGCGATCGCAGAAGCCGCGCTGCGGCCCAATCTTCGGACCGTCTCGGAGAAAAATCAGGATCAGCTCGACCTTCAGGCCCTGCATCGGGTTCGGGCACGACTGGTTTCGCGGCGCACCGCCACCATCAACCAGATCCGGGCCTTTCTGATCGAACAGGGCATCACCGTCAGGTCGGGACTGCGGGCGCTGAAAAATTCCTTCGAGAAGATCCTCGACCAGCGAAGGGATGAGATATCGCCTAGAATGCGCGGCATTCTGATCGGGCTCTATGGCGACTGGCTCTGGCTGGACAAACGGATTGAGGATGTCTCTGGCGAGATCGAGGAGATTAGCCGCACTGAAGAGAACTGCGCCAACATCATGACGATACCCGGCATCGGGCCGATGATCTCGACAGCGATGGTCGCGGCCGTCGGCAAAGGCGAGGCATTCGACCGGGGCCGCGATTTCGCGGCATGGGTTGGCTTGGTGCCCCGACAATTCAGCACCGGCGGTCGCACCATTCTCGGCAGGATCACCAAACGCGGAAGCCGCTATCTGAGGATGTTGTTCGTGCAGGCGGCGAAAGTGATCATGATGCGCCCGCACCGATGGTCCGACTTCAGTTTCGGCCCGTGGCTGACCGAGGCGGTTGCCCGTATGCCGCGAAACAAAGCGGCCATAGCGCTTGCCAACAAACTCGCTCGAACCGCCTGGAGCCTACTGCGGCACGGCACCCGGTTCGACGCGCCAAAAGACGCGGCCATGGAAGCGATCTAACGCCTTCCACGGTCACCAAGGAGTTCGCGATAGAGAGGACAGCATGGAACGGAGAAAATACGCCCCCAGAGTCTGACGGCCCAAATGGTCATCATGGACCTTGCCGGTAATGAGACCACGGTGCGTGCGTAACCCCATCAAGGCCACGGCCCGCGAGCCGATCAACAGGCCGGATACATATGAGCGATTTCCGAAATCGTGCCAAATTCTCGATTGCGAACAGCAGCCGACACATACATTTGGGCCGCGAACAACGGATTTGCCCGGTCATGGTCCCACGAAACGCTGCGGAGTGGAGATCGGCAGCTGCAAGGTTGTTACGCCCAGAAGTTCAGACTGGAGTTATTCAAGCTACCGCGATCGGTGACGGCATCGAACGTCTCCGGGATGTCGGCCCCATTGCCACCATCGCGGAAAAAATCCCTCACGCTGAAAAGGGCTAGATCGCGCATATGATACCACTCCCGCTGGAGCGCCTCCGATAGCTCTTTCTCACGCTGACGCGCGGTGAGCTTGCGCCGATGAGCGAAAGCCCTGGGCTGGGGCCGGGCAACATGGTGATGATGGAAGATTATCCGACCATAAGACCAGTCATCGTTTTCCGTGGTCCGCCAGCGGTACGAAACCGAGACGGTCATCTCTGGTCGGAACGTGAAGGGTTCGTGGATGTGGTCATCGACATAAAAGCGCTCACCATCGCGCCTCTCCTGTCTTGCCCGACTCTTCATCTGATCGACTGCTGAGGCGAGATCCCATCCGGCACGAATGGCTGCTTGCTCTGAACTCGCGATCTTCGCCGCGGCATTCGCCTTGCGCAGGTTGGCCAATGCCAAGTCGAACCGCCGTTCGGCTTCCTGGACGTAAGCGCCAAGGCGATAAAGCTGTAGGCGCGTCACTGCAGTCGAGCTGTGCGCTTTCCGTGCTTCCTCGATGGCAATTCGAAGAGAATCCACATCCATGTCTTCAATGGCATCTCGTTCGCCCGCACTCAGGTTGATCATCACTTCCCTCCGATAGCGCCCCTCGTGCCGAGAACATATTGACCGCTCGGGCAACCAAGGATGAGCGCGAAAAGCATTGGTCACTGATCCCGAGACTAGAAACGACAGCTCTGCCCCGCAACGCGTGAGTTCGCCTATCACCTGATCTTTCGGTTGCGGCGAAGGTCCGCAATGACGTGCCGTTGCGCAGCACCGAGGTTGGGCATCGGGCGGCGGCTTTGGGCCGATCAACCCGGACACGGTGATCACGGCTACAGTTCCGACGTCTGCGGCTGAGACAGGTGACATCCTTTCAGCCACCCGCGCCTCCTTCCACATCCTCCGACACCTCCTGCCGCAGTTTCGGCCCCTGCGAGAGACGCCTACCGAGAGCTGAGACAAACGCCTCGTATCGGTCTCCTGCTTTCGCCCGCGCCGCCTTGGCTGCCGGTTCCGGCAGAGCGGGTGTTGTCGCAAGCCAGAAACGGATGAACACGGCCAGGCTTTCGACGGAGATCCCGACATCGCGCTCCAGCCGTGTGATCCGCCTGTCGATCTGATCCAGACGCCTCGCCAGAACCGCCTCGCGGCGCTCCGCGTCATCCGGAGAGAGGAAGGATGCGATCGCGGCCTCGGCCACCATTGACTGGGATCTGTCGCGACGAGCTGAGAAGTCTGCCAGCATCTGCATGACCTCTGGATCGAGGTAGACTGAGATCTTCGTCTTCTTGCGGCTCGAGGTCATGATCAAAGCTCCATGCCGTCATCGGGATTGAGGGAAACCTGACGCGCGACACCGCGCATCTGCTGCA
This sequence comes from Celeribacter ethanolicus, assembly GCF_002407265.1. Classification (NCBI taxonomy): domain Bacteria; kingdom Pseudomonadati; phylum Pseudomonadota; class Alphaproteobacteria; order Rhodobacterales; family Roseobacteraceae; genus Celeribacter; species Celeribacter ethanolicus. Next base: position 458,379 of record NZ_CP022196.1, on the reverse strand, counting down.
TGATGCGTCGATTGCGAATGGCACCATCCTCCTCATCCTCGGGTGGGTCGAATTCAAACTCGTTCTCGAGAGGCGTCTGCCTGTCGGCCGACCGAGTCTGCGCCAGCTCCGGCTGAAGACGGCGCTCTGACGCAGTCGGGTCCTCATCCTCCGATCCCGTCTCGGATACTGGCTCCAACTCGCCGTTCTGCGTTGGGACGGCCAGACTGCTCCAGTCATCCTTCCCGGTCGCGCCTACATCCCCCAAATCGGGCGGCGGCAAGACCCGCTCGGTGAACCGCGTATCTTCATAATACCGCGCTTTCGTCGCCCGGATCGGTGGTGTGCCGGCCACCATGACGATCTCATCGGACGGCGGCAGTTGCATGATTTCTCCGGGCGTGAGCAAGGCCCGCGCAGTTTCCGACCGGGACACCATGAGATGGCTGAGCCAGGGCGCCAGACGGTGACCGGCATAGTTCTTCATCGCCTTCATCTCGGTGGCCGTGCCGAGAGCGTCGGATACCCGCTTGGCCGTGCGCTCATCGTTGGTCGCGAAACTCACCCGGACGTGGCAATTGTCGAGGATCGAATTATTCGGGCCGTAAGCCTTCTCGATCTGGTTCAGCGACTGGGCGATAAGGAAGCTCTTCAGCCCGTAGCCCGCCATGAAGGCCAGCGCGCTCTCGAAGAAGTCGAGCCGGCCAAGAGCTGGGAACTCATCGAGCATCAGAAGCAGCCGATGCCGGTCATCCTTGCCCTGCAGGTCTTCGGTCAGGCGTCGGCCGACCTGGTTGAGGATCAGGCGGATGAGCGGCTTGGTGCGATTGATGTCAGAGGGCGGCACCACGAGATACAGCGTGACGGGGCGCACTCCCCCGACAATGTCACCAATCCGCCAGTCGCAGCGGCGCGTGACCTGAGCGACGACAGGGTCGCGATAGAGCCCAAGGAATGACATCGCCGTCGAAAGCACACCGGAGCGTTCATTCTCGGACTTGTTGAGCAACTCGCGGGCGGCACTGGCGACCGCGGGATGCGGTCCCACCTCGCCAAGGTGCGGCGTCCGCATCATGGCGCGGAGTGAGGACTCTACGGGACGCCGCGGGTCGGACAGGAAGTTGGCGACACCGGCCAGCGTCTTGTCCTTCTCGGCATAGAGGACGTGCAGGATCGCACCGACGAGTAGACTGTGGCTGGTCTTCTCCCAATGGTTTCGCCTCTCCAGGCTCCCCTCGGGGTCGACGAGGATGTCGGCGATGTTCTGGACATCGCGAACCTCCCACTCCCCACGGCGCACTTCCAGCAGGGGGTTGTAGGCCGAAGAGTTCGGATTGGTCGGATCGAACAGCAGGACCCGACCGTGCCGGGCCCGGAATCCGGCGGTCAACTGCCAGTTCTCTCCCTTGATGTCATGAACGATGGCCGAGCCGGGCCAGGTGAGAAGTGAGGGCACGACCAGCCCTACCCCCTTGCCGGATCGCGTCGGAGCGAAGCAGAGCACATGCTCCGGCCCATCGTGGCGCAGGTATTCCCGGTCATAGCGACCCAGGACCACACCATCCGGGTCTAGAAGTCCGGCCGCCTTCACCTCGCCCCTCTCAGCCCATCGGGCAGAACCGTAAGTCGCGACGTTGCGGGCCTCGCGGGCACGCCAGACCGACATGGCGATGGCCACACCGATCGCGATGAAGCCCCCCGAGGCAGCGATGATCCCGCCTGTCGCGAAGACCGGTGGCGCGTAGGCCTCATAGAAATACCACCACCAGAAGATGGCGGGAGGATAGTAGACGGGCGTCCCAAACAACACGAACCAGGGCGGGCCCAGCTGTGCCTGATAGCCAAGGCTCGCAGCCACGTATTGCGTTGCGCCCCAGGTAGTGGCCAGAATGATGAGGAAGACAATAGAGATCTGGCCCCAGAGGATCTTGGTCGCGGACATGACTGTCGCTCCTTTCCGGTGTGTTGATCAGAGGCCGAGGCCGCGCTTGCGGCCGAAGTCCCAGTCCACTCCGCCGTCCCCGCGCGCGACGCCGGTGACATCCCGGCCGAGATGCTTTTCGAGAGACGGAGACCAGGGCACGAGCTGGAACCCGAGCGCGCCGTCCGCGCCATAGCCCTCGATCATGGCAAAACGGCCCGAAGCCAGCGCGAGACGCTGGCGATAGAGGCCGCTGACGTAGTCGCCAGAATCCGCCTTGTTGAACGGCAACCCGGTCTCCCCCGAGAGCTGCGTGCCAACCGCCTGCAACTCCCGGTCGCGCAAGGTTCCAAGCAGGCGACGGGCAAAGACCACCCTGCCGCCCCGCTGCTCGGCCAGCCCCTCCGAGATCAAATGCTCGGCCCGGGCTTCCAGGGCCTCCCGGACCTCGGCACCGAAGCCCTGCTCCGACAGGGCGAGCGGATCCCGCGCGATGGCCTGCCGGTCGAGCCAGGTGGCCCCGGACGCGGTCACCTGCGCAGCGAGGTCCAGATCGGACCGAGCCGCCAGCGCGACACGACGCTGGCCGCGCGCATCGTCATAGGTGCGGAGTTCCACGATAGAGCCTGGAGCACTGTCGCCGGCGGCGTCGAGATGGGGCAGACGGATATGGTGGCTCCGGCCATCGACACCATCGACCACGGCATAGGCTGTCCCCTTCAGCTCGTCATCAAGGCCCCGCTGGACCAGACGACCGATGACAGGAACATCGAGGCTCTCCGCGGCAAGGACAAAACTCGAGGACCCGCGCTCGATCCCGCGTTCCGTCAGCGCCCGATGCATCCGCTTGATGATGTCGCTACGCTCCCCGATCTCGCGCAGGACCGCCTCGGCATCATCCCTGATGTGCCATTGCGACTGTCCGATCTGGTCGGCGACGCCGAGCATTTCCAGCCGGCGCAGACGCCCGACCTTCAGCGGGTGAAACGCATCCGGCTGCCGGTCCGCATCCAGCGCCATGTCGAGGATGCGCGAACGCCCTGCATCCCGCAGCAACTGACGGTCGAGCTGCGTCCAGCGCTCAGCCCCGATCTGTCGCTCTAGTGTCCGGCGGATGTCGAGATCGCTACGTGGGCCCAGTTCCTGGGTGACGAGATCCCGTGCCCTGTCGCGCATGCCCTCCTTGATGTAGTCCCGCGAGATCACGAGATCCTGGCCGTCGTCGCGCGTACCCCGAACGATCAGATGGACATGCGGATGGGCGGTGTTCCAGTGATCGACGCCGACCCAGTCAAGAGGTGTGCCGAGATCCTGCTCCATCCGCCCGACGAGATCGCGGGTGAAGGAGCGCAGGTCGGACATGTCCGGCGCGTCGTCGGGTGAGACGATGAACCGGAAATGATGACGGTCATCGCGACACCGCTCGGCAAAGGCCCGGCCATCGGCATCCTCCGTTCCCGGCCCGAAGAGCCTGGCCTTCTCCCCGTCCCGGGTCACGCCGTCCCGGCGCAGGTAATCGAGGTGGGCTCCGAGGGGCGCGGATTTCCCGCTGTGCCGGACCACACGCGCCTTGACCACCGCGCCGCGTGTGCGGGCGGTGATGAGGCGGTTGGCCTGAATACTGGCGCATTGACCGCGCCCGAAGCGGGACCGATTGCCCGGGGTGACACGCCCGGCCCGCGAGACACCACCCCCGGCCTTTTTCGCGGCAGCCAGAGCCTGTGCGACAAAGGGACGGGCCTGCTGCGCCCGTGTCGAACGGATACGCCCCGGGCGGATGCGGAACTCGCGATCATCGGGCATGGGAAATCCCCGCACAGTGCGAAACAGCGATCATTTTCATAAACTTAGGCACATCTCGCACGGTGCGCGCACACGCCACACGGTGCGGAACGCGGCGAAAACATGAACAAAAACAACCGCCCAACCGCCGCGCACCGTGCGCCCTTTTATCCTGCCATCCTTCGGTCGTGGTGCCAGCCACCACCGTCCGTCCCCTCGAACGCGCGCCAGAGCACGACGGAATGCGAAGTGCGATCTCCCGGGTCATGGCCGGGCCTCACCAGTCTCCGGCTGGACGAAGAGGCCCTCAGATCGCGGGGTGAGGCCCGCCTGCGGCACCGCCGGGACGGGTGAAGGAGCGCCGCCGACCGTTCGGTCAGGCAACACAGGATCGGTTGCAAGCGTCCCGTCGTCGCGGCTGATGAAGATCGCCGCCTCACGCCAATCGCGTGGTCGTGCTGCAGTGATACCGGTGCCCGATGGCCGCTCGCCAAGCAGAACGGGTGCAAGCGCAGCGACATAGGCACGTGTCTCGGGAGGCAGCGGACGATCCGCCAGTCGGTATTCTTCGTAGCGGGCGGGACCGGCATTATAGGACGCCAGCATCGCCGCGACATTGCCATAGCGGTCCCACATCTCGCGCAGATAGGCCGTGCCCGCGAGGATGTTGTCACGCGGATCGTAAGGGTCTCGGCCAAGACCATGACGGATGCGCAGCCCCGCCCAGGTGTCGGGCATGACCTGCATCAGCCCCATCGCGCCAGCGGAAGAAACCGCACGCAGATCGCCCGCACTCTCTGCCCGCATCACGGCCATGATCCAGGTCGTCGGAATGCCGAAGCGCTGCGATGCCTCGGTGACCTGGGCGGCGTAGGGACGCGCGGCGATTGCGTGTTCGGGCACACCGGTTTGCGCCAGAAGCGGCTGGGTGGCGACGACCGGGATGAGGAGGCCGGAAAGAAGAAGGAGAAGAATGCGGTGGCAGATGCCACCGCTCCCCGAGGCGGGGCGGATGCAGGACATGATCATGGTCAGTCCTGCTCATCGCGCTTCTTCGGGCGGGTCCAGTGCAGCCCCCACTCCCTGCCCTCCTCATCCGACTGGAACAGGCGGGCGCGGATCGGATGCTGGAAAACTGGATCATCAAGCAGGACCGAAACGAACGCTCCTGCGGTTTCGCCGGTGTGTTTCCAGCCCGCGCCAACCTCCGGACCATCCTCATCACCGAGATGGATGCGATAGGCGGGAGCTTTCTCGGAATCGACATTGTCGGTGGGAACGAAGGTCAGTTCCAGGTCGAGAGAGAGCGTACGCAGCTGTCCGGCATAGCCAGACGGGGTGCGGGTGAATTGACCGATCTGTGGCATTGGAAGCTCCTTCCTCATGCGGTGAATGGGAGGCGGGTCGCTTGCGCGCCCCGCGATGGACGCGCCGTCACCGCTCCGGCGCGTGCCAGACGAGGCGGCCATCGCCACCCTCGTCGGTGAACAGTGGACTGGCCCGGCCGATCACTGCCGAGGTGGGGAACGGGCCGAAGTAGCGGCCGTCGAAACTGTCAGCGACCGCCGGGTTCATCAGGAAGACCTCGCCCTCCGCGATGGTGAGACAGCCCTGCCAGACAGGAAGATCGCGGCCCTGGCTGTCGCGCTCTCGCGCCTCCCCCAGGTGTCTGCCATCGACGGTGATCGCAGCACCGTCACGGCAGACCCGTTGTCCCGGCAGCCCGATGACGTGCTTCAGGATCGGCACATCGCGACCGATATAGCCGCGCGCGACCATGAAACCTGCAAAGGGTTCGGGCGGCATGACCACGACCAGATCTGGCACCGCGAGCCGGTCCACCGACGCGATGGTGTAGAAACCAATCGGCACGCTGGCCGAGGCGTTCCAGACCAGCCGTGGCGCAGCCGGAATGCTGCCGGCGATGACGGTGGTGAGCGCCGCGACCGTCGCCATGATGTAGCGGGCACGGGTCATTTTCCGATCTCCCGGCGCCGGAGCCATGCGGCATGGCGTTCCGCCGTATAGGCGCGCGGCGCTTCGCCCGCCTTCATCCAGTGGGCGACATGGCGCCAGTGGTCGGGATCGACCTCGGCAGGGTCGATCCCGAGACCCTCGATCGCATCGACATGGCGCAGGACCTCTTCGACCTTGGGCCAGCCTTCGATCTTCAACAAAATCTCGCCACCGGGACGCACGCAGGGCAGCGTCTGACAGGCGCTACCAGGCGCGATCGCGCGCACAATGTCGATGCGCGAAACAACGGTTCCATAGTCATTCGCCGCCCAGCGGACGAAGCCAAACACGGCGCCGGGACGGAAGAAGACAATGCGGCGGCTGCGGTCGAGGATCTGCGTTCCGGCCTCCTGGCCGAACCTGATCCAGAACTCGATCCGCTTCTCCACCCAGGTCAGTTCCACGCGCGTCAGCGCGCCGCGGAAACGGGCGTCGAACGATCCGTCTCCGGTCACGCCGGAAATCACAAAGCCGGTCATTGAGGTTCTCCTTCGGGTTCTGGATATTCGCGCCCGAGCAACTCGCGCAGCATGTCAGCGACAGTGACGCCGCGGCTGAAAGCTGCGACCTTGATGCGACCGCGCAGGTCCGGGGTGATGTCGATGGTGAGCCGGGCCGTATAGATCGCCGCCGCGCGACCCTGTGCGGATGGCGCCTCGCCAGCCTTGATCCAGGTCTCGGCATCGACTGGCCGCGCGGCGAAACCACGCTTGTCATTGCGCCCGGTCATACCGCCACCTTCCCAAGACCGAGGCGCCCGATTTCAGACGTCAGCGCCGCGATCTCTCGGGCAGCATGCGATTTACGGTCGATGTCACTGGCGAGGCGACCGGTTTGCGCCGCATCTGCAAAGACGACGCGCTGACCAATCGTGCTGGCAAGCACAGGAGGATTGTGATCCGCCAGCGCCTCGGCGGTTTCCCGAGCGATGACGATGCGCGCGCCGCAGCGGTTGAGCAGGAAGCGGGCGACAAGTTCCGGCCGATAAATGCGGGCCTCCGCAAGGAGGGACAGCATCTCGGCAGAGGCCCAGCCATCGAATGGCGAGGGCTGTACCGGGATCAGCACCAGATCGGCGGTGAGCAGCGCCGAGCGCATGAGCCCCGCAACACGCGGTGGGCCATCAATAACGACATGATCGACTGTGCGGGCAAGTTCGGGGACTTCGCGGTGCAGGGTGTCACGGGCCAGGCCGAGGGTGCCGAAGAGCCGCGGCAGACCTTCGCGGGCGCGTTGCTGCGACCAGTCCAGGGCGGAGCCTTGCGGGTCGGCATCGATCAGGGTGACACGCTTGCCCTGTATCGCCAATTCACCAGCGATATGGAGCGCCAGCGTCGTCTTGCCGACGCCACCCTTCTGATTGAGCAGAGCGATGATCATTCGCCACCTCCCGGCAATTCGAGAGGAAGGCGGGGCGTATCTGGATGATCGGAGGCTGCTGCGACACCCTGATCGGAAGCCGTTCGCGGCACCGATGGGGCGACGGCTGCCTTCGTCTTGCCGGCCTGGCTGAGGCTTTTTGCGGTGGCACGAATGACGTTTTCCACATCACGCGCGCGCTCTTCAAAGTTAGACTCTTTGTTAGACTCTAAGTTAAGGGGGCGATTTCCGCTTTTGCTTCCGTGCGTTACCCCCTGTTTGGGTTCCTGATAGCACGAGCCTTTGGTTCCCGATAGCACGATAGCCCGGGTTCCCGATAGCACGAGCCCATTCACAGGTTTTCCACAGCCCGGAGTAGGCTCGAAAGCCAGCAGCTTGCGTCCACCAACCTCAGTCTCGAGAAAGAGCGTGTAGCCCGGCAGCGGCTGCCGCCGGATGATGTCGCGAAGCTCGAAGGCGAAGCGCTTGAAGGGGGACAGCGCCCCGGACTTCTGGTGAAGATGATGGAAGTCGAAACGCCAGCCATCGCGCTGTCGGCCACCATGCTTGCGCACCAGGCGATACAGCCAGCGGTCAAGCCCGCCGGTCAGGTCGAAATACGCCCGGTCGATGGTGAGGACGAGCGCATTGTCGAGCACGGCCTGGTAGAACCAGTCGGGCACGATCAACTCGATGCCGTCCGGGCGCCCCTCCCTGTCGCTGCGCTCCTGCCATTCGTTGATCCAGGAGAAGCGATGGCGGCGTCCTTCCGCAGGCTGCCGGATCGAGGTGGAGATCGTCGTCGACTGCAGACGATCCAGCGCCGCCTTCAGGCGCTGGTAATCCCGCGCACTGGTTCCGCGACCAACATAGGTGAGGATCTCATATGGGGTGGCGGCCATCAGCCGGGAGGTGCGCAGCCCCGCGTCACGCGCCTCGACGATCTGGCTCGCCGCCCAGATCAGGATGTCGGCATCCCAGATTGTGGCCATACCGTGATCGGGAACGGCCTCGACCCGAATGCTGACGCTGCCAGCGGCAAAGTCGATCGGCGCAACACGCTTAGACTTGGCGAGGGAAAAGAAGGGATAGGCCATGAGGTCCTGCGCATCTCTGGGGGCGAAGTCACCGGGCAACGCGCGGAACAGATCGAGCTGTCCACGCTCGGAACGGGGTCTGCGTCCATCGGTCATGAAGGTGTCGCCCCCAGGTCAGCGCACGAAGCGGCCGGGCTGCGGGAGGTTCGGGAGCGCGTGGCGTTTCGCCGGCAGTACCTGCCCGCGCGGGTCGGATGTCGAGGTAACGGCGCCGCGTCCGACCCAGGCCTGCAGGTCCTCGATCGCATAGACCACGCGTCCGCCCAGCTTGTGGTAGGCGGGACCGGTGCCATAGGTCCGGTGCTTCTCCAGCGTCCGAGCCGACAGGCTCAGGAACTGGGCGGCTTCTTTGGTGCGCAGATAGCGCGGGGGAAGTTCGGTTGAGATGGCGGACATCGGGCGTCTCCCTACTGTGTGTGACCAGTGCCGCGAAACAGCGGCTGATGACGGTCACGATGGCGAAGCGCGTCCGGTCAGATGCAGTGGAAAGGTAGCAGGGGTAAATCCGCACACCGCGGCGCGGGATCGCCGACCTAGAGGCGGCGCTGGTGGCGAAGGAGCTTGCGATAGCCACCGGCGATCAGGTCACGCCCCTCGCGAAGGAGGCTGGAGACGGCAAAGCGGGCCGAGGAGACCTGCCATTCATCGCGGTCCAGGCGACCGGTCCGGAACAGGACCTCGGCGATCTGCTTCTGGGTCGCGCCATGGAAGGCGGCGTCGGAGGCTTGAAGGACACGCCGCAGGCGCGCTTTCTGCTGCGCGGTCAGACGGGTGTCGCGGGGGATGGATCGACGGCGGTGCTGGTCCGCCAACAGCCGCTGGATTGCTTCGATGCGATCAAGGCCCTCGGGACCGAGAGGAACAGTGGCAACAAGCCGACCACGGTCTTTCAGGGGAGCGACGAGATGTAGGTATGTCCCGTCCGGCAGCCTGTGGCGCAGGTGCTTGCCAATGGGGGACGCCCTGCCCGTCGGGGCGACTATTTCACTACCGCGGGCGTCTGCCTCTTCGGCCAGTGCCTCGGGGGCGGCAACGAGCACCACGACACCTGTATCGACCGCCGGACACCAGAACACCTCCGCAACGGAGGCGGGCAGCCCGGGCCGGATCGGGAAAGCACAACCCCCATCGACGGCCGACCTGATCCCTCAGATCAACCCTCTCCGGGGGTTCTCCTGCGAGCTTCGCGTAGTCATACTGATATTCGGGATTGCGGCGCAGGCATTCCCAGCCGAGGTCCGGCGCAGCCAAATCATCAAGATAGTCGTAGGCGGCCTGGTCACGCCAATTCGAGCGATCAGGTTGCATGGCATCGCCTCTCCCCTGGGTTGATCACAAGAAAGGATTCCAAGAGATCAATCACTTGGGAAGCCCGTCGCAAGGCATCAGGTGATGCGTGAAACGCATCACCTCCTCAGGCGGTTCGCCCCGCCGCCAACTGCCGATACCCTTCCGAGCTCAACCAACGCGCGCGTTCAAGATGTGCGTCATGGACCAGACGCACCCGCTCTGGCTCTGTCTGCGCATCGAGACCTAGAATGATCTGCGCGGCCTCCTGCCAGCTCGCGCCCTCGCCTGCAGCATCGAGCAAACGCATATACTGCGCCATGTGATGACGGTCATACTCAGTCACCACGTCCCCCTGCGGCGGTACATCCTGCAAGCTGCTGATCGTCACGCGCATCCCCACGGCGTTTGCTGCACATCCTTAGCACAGCCAGTTGACAGTTTTGTGAGCACGGCAATAGCGCAATTCGGCTCTCTGCAAAACCTGCCGGAAAGGTCAGGCCTTCGAGGCAGCCTTCGCCTGAACATGCATCACTCCTATCCCCTGGTCGGAGTTCAGGAGCAGAATGCCATTCGCCTCGAAAGCCCGTCGGACCTGATCGCGCGTGGTCTCATAGACCTCGAGCCCGCTTTCGGACTCGAGGCGCTTGAGCGCGGTCAAAGATACCCGGGCCTCATCCGCCAGCTGCTCCTGTGTCCAGCCAAGAAGCGCCCGCGCGGCCCGTGATTGTCGGGCGGTGATCATGCAAATCACCTCCCATCCGGCCCGGCGCAAACGCCAGAACTACGACTATTATAGTCGCTTATCAGAATTTCACCACCAAAATTCTGACGTGTTTACATCGCGTTTTCGCTTTCTCGCCGGAAATTTCGGGAACTGATTCGGTTGCCCTGTTCGGCGATCGGCCCCGGTCTTACGACCGGGGCCTCGCGACGGCGTTATTCGCCGCGGCGACCGTTGGGGCGGGACCAGATCAGAGCGTAGCTCTCGCCGTCTTCGTCGTCGAAGAGATTGGCGTAGATCGGGGCGGTGAAGCTCGGATCGTCGAGCTTGAGGCCCAGATAGTCGCGGCCCTCGCCCGAGCGTTTGGACCAGGCGGCGCCGATCTCGGCGCGGCCCACCAGGACCCGGTGGCTGGGGGCGTTCTCGCCGGTGGCGCGGGTGTCGGGAACGATGCGCACGCCCTGGACCTGGACGCTGAGGGTGACGATTTCGCCGGTGAATTCGTTGCCGGTCTTCTTGAAAGTGCCGATGGTTGCCATTTTAAGTCTCCGTCTTCCGTTTCCGGGTCCGCACCATTGCGGCCCGATGGCGATCGACAGGCCGGAGACGACCGGCGGCGCACCCCCGGCGTGCCGGGGGCTGGACAGCAAAGGCAGAACTTTCTTGTCTCGCGCGGAATGGGCGCAGCCCAGGGGAAGAAAGTTATGGCGGCGCTGTTGCGCCAAGCCGGTCGAGGCGTAGCCGATCTTCGGCCAGATCAGGCCATTGAAAGGGCCGTATGGAGCGGACATGGGACGGGTCAGAACGGAGACGATGGCAACCGCGGATGCCCGCCAGCCTGACCGGCCTTTCCACCGGCAGGTTTGCTCACCCGCGACAGGCCATACGCATCACTCTCCAGGCGCCCCGCCCGACGTGCCCCCCGCGATCGCAGGTGCAGTCTGCCGCTCGAACGCTCCGCCCCCTCCACCGCACGGCCACGGGCCGCGACGCGGGCCTCATGCCGATCCGCACACCGCCCCTACCGGCAATCTGAGGATTGGGATGACAGTCCAGCAGTGATCAGGCCCCGCCTCATCGGATCGCCTGCAGTGACAGGCGCTCACGGGAGAGCTGTCCGAAGGCTCGGCTGCCGAACCCGCAATGCGAAGAAAGGCGGAAACGCCTACAGCGCCAGCGCCGATGACGGCGAAGATCATCTGCCAGGTCTCCGAGGGCATCATGGCCCTGGCGATCCCGAGGGTTGCGTGGAAGCCAGCGAGCACCGCCGGCACCACGAAGATCAGCGCGATGACAAACCGCGCCCAGAGCGGGCGCACGTGCATGATCAGCGCCTGACCGATGGCAAGCGTCAACCCTGCAGCGAAGCCGCCGACGAGGATTGCACCGAACCAGCCTGCGCCGGTTCCATAGGCCCATATGCCGGTATGAAGTCCGACGAGGAACGGCAGGGCGAAGACCGCGAGGTTGAACACCAACCAGCACAGGCCCGCAATGGCCGCGAAAGATGTAAGGATTCCGAGAACGATCATGGTGGAGTCTCCCGTTTGACTTGGAACGGTCGCGCCTTCCACCACCACCATGGCGCAAGGCGAACATAGCATGAAATCGCCCGGCATGGCGAGAGTTCTGCCGGGCATGGTATCGATGGATTGCAGGCAGCGCTCACGCGCTGCCCTCCGCGAGGCGGTAGACCGGGATACCCATCTCGCGGGCCTTGTCGGCCAAGTTTTCCTGAATGCCGGTACCCGGGAAGACGATGACCCCGATCGGCATGGCATCGAGCATCCGGTCGTTGCGCTTGAAGGGCGCGGCCTTGGCGTGTCTCGTCCAGTCGGGCTTAAAGGCAACCTGCGGCACCTTCCGGTTGTCGGCCCAGGTGGCCGCAATGCGTTCTGCGCCTTTCGGGCTGCCGCCGTGCAGGAGCACCATGTCGGGATGCTTGGCATGAACCTGATCGAGCCTGCCCCAGATCAGCCGGTGATCGGTGGTATCCCCGCCCGAGAAGGCAATCTTCGGCCCGGCGGGCAAGAGCACCTCATTGTCGGCCTTGCGTTTGGCGGAGAGGAAGTCGCGGCTATCGATCATGGCCGAAGTCATCTGGCGATGGTTGACTCGTGAACCGGAGCGCGGCGACCAGGGCGTGCCGGTGCTGCGCAGATAGAGGTCGGCGGCAGTGTCGCGGAAAGTCTCCATGCTGTCGCGGCGCTCGATCAGGTTCTGGCCAATGTCGATCAGGGCCTCCAACTGGACGGATTTGACCTCGCTGCCGTCCTGTTCGCGCTGAAGGCGCTTCTGGGCCTGCTCGTTATCGTCGAGTTTGCGTTCGGTCCGCTCGACGGCACGATGGAAGGTATTGACGGTGGACCACATGATCTCGTCGAGGTCGAAATCGAGGCTGGTATCGGCCATGGTGGAGATCAGCGCATCGAAAATGTCGGCAACCGCGCCCTGGATGGCGGTGTCCTCGGGCGTGATCCGGGGATCGGCCTCGCCCTCGGCGGGACGGTAGCCATAGAGTTCGAGCGCTTCGACGACATGGCCGGTGGGAGATGTGCTGTGATCGGGTTCGAATTCGTCATGGGCATACATGGGATGTATCCTTCGGTTGGACCGCGACCGTCGCGGCCTTCATGGCGGCGACAAGCCCACGGGCGCTCCGGTCTGGCAGTCCGAGCCTCAGGCGAGGACCTTGATGGCAAAGCCCGGCTGATTTGCTTCGCGCTGTAAAGGCGGGGGAGACGGGGTCCCCACGCGACCTGTCGCGTGGGGTGGCGGGTCGCCGACGGAAATCAGTCGGGCGCCGCCATTGCCGGGCCGGAGCGTTTGTGGGCCGCTCGCCCTCTCAAGAAGGCCAAGGCGCGGGTCTTTTGCCGAGGTGCTACACCCCTTGCCCATGGCGGGATCGGTTATCCTCGATCACGGCCCTCTCTGGCTATGGTGCGCGCGACATGAAGCGTCTGACGTCTTCGGGAGCGATCTGCACCCGGATCCGCGCCCGAAGCGCCTCCAGGCCGAGGCTCACGAGATCGTCGTTGAAATCTCCCAGCATGGGCGAAAGCGTGATGGCCTCGATCCCGGCCTCGATGGCCCGGTCCACCAGACTGTCCCGTGCGGCGTCGCCTGCCGGATCGTTGTCGCGGACGATATAGAGCCTGCGCAGATGCGGCGGGAACAGGATAGCAGCGAGATGTCCGGCCGAGAGTGCGGAGACCATCGGCATGATCGGCAATGCCTGCCGCAGCGAGAGGATGGTCTCGATCCCCTCGCCCGCTGCCATGACATCCTGCGCCTCGCCAAACCGCACGGCGTTTGCGAGCAGGTCTCCCATCGCCTTTCTCGGCGGATCGATCGGCGCTTTCCCGGAGCCGTCACGTTGAAGCCAGGTGCGATGCGCACCGGTGATCCTGCCTTCGAGGTCGGTGACGGCGGCGATCATGGCCGGCCAGGTTTCGGTTGGGCCGTCGCCCTCCGCACGCCAGTAGCAGGTCGGGTGGCACCGCAGATTTGCGGTTCCGCGTAAATCCGCAATGCCGCGTTGCCGTAAGTACGCCTCTGCGAGACTGCCGGTGAGCGGTTGCGTCATGCGCCAGAGGCGACGGGCAGCTTCGGACGATCCCGATGGTGCTGGCGGTGTTCGGGATCGGCGGGAGTTTGGCTCCGGTTCAGGATGCGGCAGGCTTAGGAAGCGGCGGGCTTCTTCGGCAATGTCGGCGAAGTCGATGAGGCCGAGACTTTCGCCGATCACGTCGAGCAGATCGCCATGCTCGCCGGTCGATGCGTCGGTCCATTTTCCAGCCGCCCCCTTACCGGTCTCTGGCCCGGTCAGACGGACGAACATCGAACGACCGGGCGTGTTTCGCACATCCCCGACCTGCCAGTAATTGCCCTGCTTGCGCCCGTTCGAGAGGTAGTGGCGGCACACCACCTCGGCCTGTCGGGCGAGACGGTGTGCCAGTTCGGAAGCGTTGAGACGTGCCATCACGCAGCCACCCGCTCACCGATGCGCTCAACCGGGAAGCGGTCGAGCAGTTTGCCGATGATCTCCGGCCCCGATGCATCGACGGGCACGAAGAAGCGCAACTTCCACGAGATGATCTCGCTGAAGAGGCCATAGGCCCGCAGACGCTCGCGCATTGCGTCAGTAAAGCCGGTCAGTTCGACCCGGTTCGCGCCCATGACACGCGAGCGTCGCAGTTGCAGCCCCTCGGCGAGATCAAGGATCGTGCAACCTTCGATCAGTGCGGCATAGGCGGCATCCGGTGTCAGGCTGCTGGTGACGCCACTGGTCGAGGCATTGGCAGCCCATGCGGGCGAGACACGGCGACCGATTATGCGTTCCCCCTCATCGGTTTGGAGCCGATAGACGCGGGAGGAGTCCTGCGGCAGGCGTTTCCAGATCGGCAGCAAAAGCCCCGTCACCATATGCAGGATACTGTCAGTGAATTCCGGCACTTCGTCCAACTCGGCCTGCCATGCCGAGGCGAAGGCAGCGCGCTCGGCCTCTACCCAGTGGGTCTCGCCCATCGCCCGCATGGGCAGGTTCATTGCTTCCATCGGCCGGATCAGCCGGACGCGGCGCTCGATCTCGCCATCGTCCAGCATCACGCTGGTGGTGGGGATCTGCACGGCGGCACGACCGGACCGCTCGTTCACGAGCAGCTTCGCCCGCGGATCATCCAGCTCCGCCAGGGCTGCATCGAGCGTGACCGGCTGATTGCGTTTGCGCTCGGTGAGCGTCAGGAGCCGGGTTTCCGCGCCAGTCCCCGGATGGGTGTGGATCACCTGCCGGCCTGTGACGATGAAGCTTTCGGCCTTCAGCGTTTCCAGCCCCATGTCATAGGTGCCGGATGCAATCGCCCCGTCGATCCGCGCCTGCAGAAGCTGCTCGAAGGCCGAGAACAGGATGCCCTGCAACTCGATGGTCAGAGCCAGCAGGCGATTGAGGAAGGTCGTGATCGGTGGCAGGTCGTCCTTGATGCCGTTCGCGTCCATCAGCTTCAGACCGTTGGCGGACTCAAACCGTTCAAGCGAGCAGCCCTCGACCTTGCCGCGCACGATCAACAGGTAGAGCTGGCGCAACGCATCGCGGGCATAGGCGGATTCCAAATTGTCCTCGGGCCGGAACAGGCCCTGACCGCCGGTCTGGCGCTGGCCGCGGGTGATCGCGCCCAGGGTGTCGAGGCGACGGGCAATCGTGCTGAGGAAACGCTTCTCAGCCTTCACATCCGTCGCGATGGGCCGGAAGAGCGGCGGTTGCACCTGATTGGTGCGGTTGGTGCGCCCGAGCCCCTGAATGGCGGCATCGGCCTTCCAGCCCGGCTCCAGCAAGTAGTGCACCCGCAGGCGCTGGTTCCGCGCCAAAAGGTCCGCGTGATAGCTGCGCCCGGTGCCCCCCGCATCCGAGAAGACCAGAATGCGCTTCTGGTCATCCATGAAGGCCGAGGTCTCGGCAAGATTAGCAGAAGGCGCGCGGTTCTCGACGGCCAGGCGGGCCGATGCGCCATCGCCCTTGCGCACGATCCGGCGCGAACGCCCCGTAACCTCGGCCACCAGATCGGTGCCGAATCGCTGGACGATCTGGTCGAGTGCTCCCGGCACGGGCGGAAGCGACCCGAGCTGCTCCAGCATCTCATCGCGCCGGACGACGGCTTCTCGGCTTTCGACCGGCTGCCCATCGCGGAACACGGGCCGCGAGGACAAATTGCCTTCGCTGTCGGTGAAGGGCTCATAGAGTTGCACCGGGAAGGAATGCTGCAAGTACGAGCCGACATATTCCCGTGGCGTGACGTCGACGGAGATGTCGTTCCATTCGTCGGTGGGGATTTCTGCCAGCCGCCGTTCCATCAGCGCCTCGCCGGTGGAGACGATCTGGATGACGGCGGCATGGCCCGCCTCGAGATCGGCATCGATCGAGCGGATCAGTGTCGGCGTCTTCATTGAGGTCAGCAGATGCCCGAAGAAGCGTTGCTTGGTGCTCTCGAAGGCCGACCGCGCTGCGGATTTGGCCTGCCGGTTTAGCGTGCCTTCACTGCCGGTAATGTTGGCCGCCTCCATCGCCGCGTCCAGGTTTCCATGGATCACGGCGAACGCGGCCGCGTAAGCGTCATAGATGCGGCGCTGTTCGTCCGTGAGCTGATGCTCGATCAGTTCATATTCGACGCCATCATAGGAGAGTGAGCGGGCGGTATAGAGGCCGAGAGATCGCAGATCGCGGGCCAGCACTTCCATGGCCGCAACGCCACCGGCTTCGATCGCCTCGACGAATTCGGCCCGAGTCTGGAACGGAAAATCCTCGCCGCCCCAGAGGCCGAGGCGCTGCGCATAGGCGAGATTGTGAACCGTGGTGGCGCCGGTCGCCGAGACATAGACCACGCGCGCATCGGGCAGCGCGTGCTGGAGCCGCAGGCCCGCGCGTCCCTGCTGCGAGGCGGCGATATCGCCGCGGTCTCCCTTGCCGCCACCGGCATTCTGCATGGCATGGCTTTCGTCGAAAATGATGACCCCATCGAAGTCCCTGCCCAACCATTCGACGATCTGCTTCACACGCGAAACCTTCTCTCCGCGGTCATCGGAGCGCAGCGTGGCATAGGTGGTAAACAGGATGCCTTCCGACAGCGTGATTGGCTTTCCCTGCGGGAAGCGTGACAGAGGTGTGACCAGCAGTCGCTCCATGCCGAGCGCCGACCAGTCGCGTTGCGCGTCCTCGATCAGCTTGTCGGATTTGGAAATCCAGACCGCCTTGCGGCGACCGCGCAGCCAGTTGTCGAGGATGATCCCGGCCGACTGACGGCCCTTGCCGGCGCCGGTGCCGTCACCCAGCATAAAACCCCGGCGGAAGCGGATAGCGCCAGCGGCATCCTCGGCGGCGGCGCGCACGTTGTCGAAATGCTCGTCCACGGTCCAGGCACCGGCGAGATGATCGGCATGGGCTTCACCTGTGTAGATCACCGTTTCGAGCTGGGCGTCCGACAGACGCGCGCAGATGTCAGCGGGCAGCATGGCGCGGTAAGACGGCCTGGGTGGTGCGACCGAGGCCATGGCGGCGGATTGCACCAGCTTGGTCGGGTGCGGCGCGGCGCCAGGTATGCGCAGCGATTGCAGCGCATATTCCTCATAGATCGCGTCCGACAGCCGCGCGCCCTCGGGCGGCACCCAGTCCACGGTCTCATACTCGAGCTCCACCCCCTCGGGATCGGACGCTGGTGCGGCGGCGGGTCGGGACGCTGTGGCGCGAGCGAGATAACCGCGCACGGTCTTCGGGGCAGCCGCCGGCACGGGAGAAGCGACCTTCGGGAGCGAGACCGGCAAGCGCGGCGGAACCTGGCTTTCGATCCAGCCGAGCAGCGTGCTGACGTCGGGTGCAATCTCTGGTGAGGCCGGGAAGATGGCAGAGTCGTTGGCGGGCAGCTTGTCGATCACTGTCAGCCGCGTGTCGATGCGGGTGCCATGCCTGGAAAAGACCGCGCCATCGATGGCCGCGGTGAAGACCACGCGGCCACGGTCCTGCAAGCGCATGAAAGCATCGCGCCAGGCCGGTGCTTCCGGTCCGAAGTTCCCCCCGGTGATCGTGACCAGCCGTCCGCCAGGAGCAAGCCGGGCCAGCGCCGAGGCAATATGGCGAAGGGAAGCATCCGCCATCCGTCCCTCGACATTGGCCATGACCGAGAAGGGCGGGTTCATCAGCACCACCGACGGCACAGCCTCCGGGGTCAGATGATCGTCGATCTGGGCGGCGTCGAACCGGGTGACGGGAAAGGCCGGAAAGAGGGAAGAGAGAAGATCGGCGCGGGTCTCGGCGAGTTCGTTGAGGATCAGCGAACCGCCCGCGGTCTGGGCCAGGATAGCCATCAGGCCGGTGCCGGCCGAGGGTTCCAGCACCACGTCATCAGGCGTGATCGCGGCCGCCGCCAGCGCGGCAAGACCGAGAGGCAGAGGCGTGCTGAACTGCTGGAAGCTCTGGCTTTCCTCGGAGCGGCGGGTCTGCGTCGGCAGTAGGCCCGCGATCTTCGCCAGAGGACCGAGCCGGGACGCCGGAGAACCGGCTTTGCGGAAAAGCGCCTTTCCATATTTGCGCAGGAACAGAACCGTGGCGACTTCGCAGGCCTCATAGGCGAGCTTCCAGTCCCAAGCGCCGCTGGCGTCGGAAGCGCCGAAAGCGCTTTCCATGGCACTGCGGAGGTCCGCAGTATCGACGCGTTGACCGCGTTCGAGATGGGGAAGAATGAGATGGGCGGCGGCCAGGATCACGGGGGCCGGCTGGGTGGCCGGACCGGTCACGGGAGATGAGATATTCATGTCGGGGAACCTCGGAGAGCGGGAACGGGGAGGACCCGGACGGCGCTCTCTCTCGACCACCCGGACTCACCCCTGTCCCGGTACCTCTCTGACTCTTCATCACAGGCCCCATCGCCTCGCAGACTTGACGGCGACAGCGCTCCGCCATCAACTTTCGCGAGGGCTCATTGATTGCAATCGATATTCATGAGATACACAAATTTGAAACCAATCATCAGGGCCGAGATCTGAATTTCATGGAGCAGACGCAAAGGAATCCGTTTTCGGGTGCCGTAACCGTTTTTCACGAGCGCTGGCTCCCCGAGGAGGCAACACCTGCGGGCTATGCTGCGCTGATCGATGCCTTTGCGCTCGCAACGCCCCTGCCCCGGACACTTTCCGCTATCGGCCCACGTCACAAGGTCTACGAGGCCGACGGCTGGCGCCTCTACACGCCCCGCCATGAACCCGAGGCGAGCCTCATCGGTCATCTGACCTTCGCGCTGCGCTATGAGGGGCTGGATCTGGCAGTTCTCAAACGACTGTTCAAGGCAACCGGACCGGAGCCGATCCAGGCCATTGTCGAGGCCGCCCCGACAGGCAGCTACGCGCGCAGGATCTGGTTCCTTTATGAGTGGCTCCTCGGCGCGGAATTGGAGCTGCTCGACGCCACGCGCGGCAATTACGCGCCCGTGGTCGATGCCAAGCTCCAATGGGACGCAGAGGGCGCCCCCTCGCCGCGCCACAGGGTCCGCAACAACCTGCCCGGCACCCCGGATTTTTGCCCGATGATCTTCCGCACAGCGGCAATCGAGGCCTTCATCGCCCGCGATCTGGCAGCCGAGGCCCGCGCGGTGCTGGCCGAGGTGCCCGCCGATCTGCTGGCGCGCACGGCAGCCTTCCTGCTGCTCAAGGATTCGCGGTCGAGTTTCCAGATCGAAGGCGAGAACCCGCCCCAGGATCGCATCCGGCGCTGGGGCCAGATCATCGGCGAAGCCGGGCGGCATCCGATCGACCGGGCAGAACTCGAACGCCTGCAACGCATCGTCATCGGCGATGCCCGCTTCGTCCATCTGGGCCTGCGGCAGGAGGGCGGCTTCATTGGCGAGCACGACCGCGCGACCGGCGCCCCCCTGCCCGATCTCGTCAGCGCCCGACATGAAGACCTGCCTGCGCTGATCGCCGGGCTCGAAGCGTTCGACCGCGATATCGCCCCGGGGCTCGACCCTGTTCTGGCTGCCGCCGGCCTCGCCTTCGGCTTCGTCTATATCCACCCGTTTGAGGACGGCAACGGGCGCCTTCATCGCTACCTGATCCACCACGTGCTTGCTGCACGCGGCTTCAATCCGCCCGGGCTGGTCTTCCCGGTGTCGGCGGTGATCCTCGAACGGATCGAGGCCTATCGGCAGGTCCTCGAGAGCTATTCGCGTCGGCTGCTGCCCCATGTCAGCTGGCGCCCAACCGATCGCGGAAACGTCGAGGTGCTGAACGACACCGGCGATTTCTATCGATTCTTCGATGCCACGCCCCATGCCGAATTCCTCTTCGCCTGCGTGGCCCAGACAATCGACCATGACCTGCCAGCAGAGACCCGTTTCCTGCGTGCCTATGACGGGTTCAAGTCCCGCGTCTCTGGCCTGATCGACATGCCGGACCGCGTGCTCGACCTGCTGTTTCGCTTCCTGCACCAGAACGGTGGCAGACTCTCCGGACGCGCCAGAGCGAAAGAGTTCGCCGCTCTGACCGATGAGGAGGCTGACCGGATCGAAGCCATCTATGCGGAGTTGCAGGACGAGTTCTGAGGCCGAGCCTCCTCACCCAAACCGTTGGCCGGCTTCGGTGAAAGTGTAGCCGTTGGCGATGATGGCCTCATCGACAACGTCATCCGAGGACAGATAGTCATCTTCGCTCTCGAGCTGGCGGTAGAGCCAGCGGGCGAGATTGCGCAACGCCTCAATCATGGTGTCCTCGGCATCGGCGGTCATGTCCTGCCAGCTCGGGCTGTCACGCTCGACCGAGATCGCCATGCAGTATGCGTGACAATAATGGCCACGATGGCTGGCCTCGGCGCGAAGCTGGTAGAAATTTCGACGCTGGATTGCCTGAAGAGCATCGGCGATGCGATGAAGCGCAGTATCCTGCGGCGCGTATTCTCTGATGCGTCGCGGGGCGCCCTTGCGGTAGGCATAGAAAGTTTCGAAGCAGGCACCATCGCCCTGACTCCAGAACCCCCGGAACCAGATGCAGGGTTCCTGCCGTGTGCCGCCGCCCATCAACCGGACGGTTCGGGTCTTGAGGTTCAGCCCGAGGATTTCGGCGACGCGCTGGAAATCCTCATAGACGGCATTGTACCAGTCATCGTCGAAGCCACTCTCGCGATACCAGGCGCGGGCTTTGTCCCGCGCCGTTTCGGAAAGTTCCTCAAACCGATAGACGATGGTTTCGATAATATCAGACATAGGGATCGCCTCCGTCGAGAACGATGGCAAGCCAGCCGTCCGTGTAGATCCAATCCACCGTCTCTCCGGTGGCGAGATCGAGGACGTGCGCCCCGCCGCCGAACCCGTCCACACGCGGCTTCGAGCAGGTATTGGCGTATTGCATCCCCCAGAGGCCGGTCAGACCGAACTCCTTCGCGCAGCGTTTGACGAACTGGATGACATGCTCGGGATCGCCTGTGACGTCATCACGCATCCAGAGCTGGGTTCCGCCATGCTCGGGCTGAATGGAGAGCAGGAAGCCGTCCGAGGGCGGATCTTCAGCGGCGCTCTCATTCGAGAGCGCGTTGTAGAGATCAAGCGCGCGGGCAGCATTCTCGGGGGTACCCACGTCAAGCAGGCAGGAGAAATGGGTGAAATAGTCGGCCATATCAGGCTCCTGAAATGAGAAAGCCCGGCGCGAGGCCGGGCGAAGGGGATGGGAAGGCGGATGAGGGATCAGGCGGCCTGAAGCCGACCGATCTGCACGGCACCCCGCCAGGCCGGGTCGACCAGACGGGCATCGAGGGCGGTGGCATCGCGCCGCAGATCACACGCTGTCTCGTATTCGCCCCGATCCTGGGCTGCCATCGCCTGCCCTCGGAGACGACAGGCCTTCTGCACCACACGCCGCGCCTCCGCCTCGGAGGCGACCGGCGCGCACCAGATCAAGCCGGCCGATGCGATCTGTCCAGCCAGACACAACCGTTGCTGGTGGTCCTGAAGCACCAGCAGGTTCGGCGTGAAACCCAGCATGTATTCCGCGCGAAGCCCGCCGGGGCGGCCCCGACGCGCGGCACACCCAATGGCCTCGTCAAGCTCTCGGAACCGGCCGAGGAGGAAGGTGGTCTGGACTGGCCAGGAGCCGAGGTCGGGATCATGAACCAAGGTTTCGCCGACGCAGATCAGGCTGAAGGGGCCGGCGTCTGCGAGCATTGCTGGCAGTGCATTGGCCGGAAAACAGGAAGTAAGTGCGTTCATCGGGACATCTCCGCGACGGGCGCCGGAGGCCTCTCCCCCGGCTTTCAATCCGTCACGGAGCCCCCTCCCTTCTCTGCCTCTCTCTGTCCGGCGGCACCAACCGGGACGCCCCTCCTTCAGGACGAAGCCGGCAGGAGGGTTGTTTCATCTGGATAGTATGATTGCATTCGCGCTATGGTGTGGGCACATATTGTGAATTTTACTTGGAGTGGATCTTGAGCAGAGCGGGTTTTATTTCTCTGGTGCCCTTTGCGTGCTTTGGCATTCCGGCGCAGGCCCAGACCATTCCCCGTTACGATGTTGCAAGCTACTGCCAACAAGTCGCGGATGTTAGCGGTGGATCCGCGATGATCCGTAACGGCTGCATGGATATGGAACAGCAGGCTTACGACGTCCTGAAACCCGTTTGGTCACAACTGTCCGGCACTTCGCGCAATTACTGCGATGAGGTCGCGCGGGTTAGCGGTGGGTCTTATAGTATCCTTCAAGGCTGCATCGAAATGGAAACCGATGCCGCGAGATCGCCTCGTTCCTTTGAATACTGAGAATATTTATGAAACCAGTTTCCACAATCCTGGCCGCCGCATTCGGTGCTCTCCTGTTCACCCCAGCGCAGGCTGACTTCATAGACACCCGTTGGTCGGTTGTAGGTTTCACCGGCGAAGCGTGGTTTATCAACCCGCAAAGTGTCATCGGTCAGTCTCAGACCTTCAATCGCGGATACGCAGAAGGCGTTTTCTATAAATGCGACTATGCTGGTCAGTCTTCCTCCTATACCTCGTATGACAATGACGCCTTTTTCACCAATCCCGAATTTGAATTGTTCTTGCCGCTTCGCGAGGAAATGACGCTAAACAGCGAAACCATTTTTGTTCACCGCATCACTTGTGAGGGTGGCGGCAACCCAGCCAAGCGGCATGTGATGTATCCATTTGTCACGAACGAGGCGCGGAAATCCGCTTGGTACCTGTTCGAAGGCGGGGTGTTCTCGCTCTATAACCCGTGATCTGAAAGGGGCGTCGAAGTGAAAGCTTTTCTGAAAGGATTCGGCATTGTTGTTGCCCTGACAATCGCGGGCATGATCCTTGCAACGGTTGCGCCGAAAATTGGGGTATGGGTCGGGCTGGTTTTCCTCGTAATACCTTTGGTGGCGGTGTTCAAACCGCTCCCCCAACTTCACTTGGGGCACCGCGCATTCAGCGCGTCCGTCGCGTTCTTTGTCGGACTTCTGACCACTGCAGCGTCCTATGGCCTCGTGTCGGATACGCAGCGCCTGGCTGATCTGCGGGCAACGGACCCTGCCGCCTATCTGGCAGAACTTGAAGATCGCGATCAAACCAAGTGGCTTTCGGAGTTGGAAGACCTGGCTCCCGAACGCTACGCCATAGAAGCGGCGAAGGTCGCTGAGGCAGAAGCGGCGCGAAAGGCCGAGGTTGAGGCTGCGGACGCCGCCCGAAAAGCTGAGGCTGAAGCCGCAGCCGCGGCGCGGGCGGAGGAAGTTGCGGCAACACGCCAAGCCGAACAGGCAGCTAAGGTTGCCAGCTATATCGAGCAATTGGACCGGGAGATTGCCTCTATCCCCGGCGTGCAGGCATCGAAGTATACCGGCGACGTTGCCACCATCAACACCGGCCTGTTGCTCATCGGTGCATGGGCATTGCTGTATGAGGAAGGCAACGCGCTGGATCTGAACGATGAAGCCCGGCAGAAGCGCCAGAAGTTCCGGCAGTTGCTTGTCCGCAAACAGATGGAGCTGCTGCCCATCATGCGAGACGCTTACGGCCCGGCGATGCGCCAGCAACTTTGGGAAGCGGACGGCAGCGCCCGGACTATCGGTGCGGGCTATCGCACAGTGGAATTCGTATCTGCGGCCTTCGCACGCAATGCCAATATCAAGCAGATCCATTTGGAAATTCGGGAAAACCTCATGATGCTGAGGTTCACCCGCGCACAATATAAGTGGATCAAGCAGGCATCTGAGTTCAGCTATTACGATATGGATGTCCCAAAAGACTCTGATATCGTGAAATGGGAAGATGACGGAGGTTATCGGGTCCTTGACTGACGGATGTTCCTAGATTTTTCTTTTCGTGCCTGTTTGGCACAGATCTGTCCAATACTGGTGGGGCTCAAGCTGAATTCCCGCGCCAGGCTTGCTTTCGTCTCTCCGGCAAGGTTGCGTTCGTATATTTGCGCGTTCCTATCGGCGTTGTCGGCGCGATTTTTCTGCACCTTATCAAAATCGTTCCGCTCGCTTTCGGTCCAAACCTTGTATACTTCCTTGTTGCGGTCCCGATTTCGGATCCGGACGACGTATCGTCCGTCCACCATGCCTCGCACCTCATAAGAACCGCCTGCAAATTCAATCCGGTCACCCAGACTCATGCCTCTGCCCTTTCACTGAAAATACGAGGCATCAATAGCAGCAACACGACCGCATTTCCAACTGTCAGGAAACGGTAAGGGGGACGCATTGGAATGCCCAAGTCCCTCCTCTATCCCCTATCTGCGTGGCAGCAACCCAGGCCGCGAAAGGCCTCGTGACCGTCAACGCCCCCTCATCGGAGCTGTTGCCCAGAACCTTTGCAACAGCCTGAGAGCGCTCTAAAAATCGAGCCTGGATCATAGGCGGCTCAGCGTCTCTGTGGCTGGCAACTCCAAGCGCCTTGAGAGGCCGCAGCGCCGACGTCCGGGTGCAATGCGCTGGAGGGGGTGAATGAGGCGCTTACGCGCCTCATTCAAAAGGATCCAGTTCCAGCTTCACCATATCCTCGTCACCGTCGAACTCGTCGGCGGGCATGGTGCCGTGGGTTCCGTCCCCGGCCTGGAACACGACGATCACGACCATCAGAGTGGTGGCGAGGCTGGCGGCGAAAGCGGTGGCATCTGCATAGGACATCGGGATTGGCTCCTGTCTTTGGAGGCGGGGGACCATCCCCCGCGCTGACCAAGCGCCCGACGTGTCTGACCGGATCTGCACTCACCCTCGGGCGTTCGGACTTTTTCCGAATCCCCGAGGGCGGTACGCATGCGTAAGCCGACCCCTCCGGGGTTGAATGTTAAAGAGACGGATCAGACCAAGGTTAGCGAATGGAAGCGGGGGTGGTGTCTTGCATCCGACAGGTGCCGGATCTCCCCTTGCAGATGCTTCGCCCGGCCAACCCTTACCGCAGCATCAACAGAGGAATTGCGTTACAGGCCGGAGATGGGACCGAACCCATGGCACGTGCCTTGATGGGATGACGGGGACATGGTGAAGTTGGAACTGGAGCCGCCGCGTGACCCTCCGCCCCCTGTACACGGCATGACGGTCATGCGACCTGACCGCTTGATGGGCGGTGGTGCGACAGTGGTTCTGGAAGCCAGGTCACAGCGCTCGAATGATGTGGATACGGGGCGATCCGCCGGGCAAAGCCCCGCAACGTGCACCTGCGGGCAGAACAAATATGCCCATGTGCGACTTGTTTCGATCACGCCGATCTTTCCAAAACCGCGAGAGTCAATTAGGATTCGACGAAAAGACAGACGACTGGGGCGACGCGGTGTCAAATGCGAAACAGATACTGGCGATGCTCAGAAGCCAGGCGGAAGGCGATGAAGAACAGTTCTTCTCCATCGCGCTTCAGGTTGCGGCTGGCGAGGCCCGCCAGGGACACCGTGCGACCGCAGAGGATATCCGTGCGGCAGTGGATGCCGCACGTTCACAGCGCGGGACGCGGGCGTCTGTTCCGATCGCCTTTTCTCGGCCGCGTGGAGACCTCGACAGCCTTCTCGATCTGCGGGACCCGCAGATCCATCTTGCCGATGTGGTGCTGAATGCAGAGGTGAAAGGTCATATCGAAGCGGTTGTGCTTCAGCAACAGCGTCGGGATTGGCTCCGGGAACATGGGAAGACACCGAGCCGCCGCCTCCTCTTTGCCGGACCTCCGGGATCGGGGAAGACGATGACCGCCGAGGCACTCGCGGGCGACCTCCATCTTCCTCTGTTCGTGATCCGTCTCGAAACCCTGATCACGCGCTTTATGGGGGAAACGGCCGCCAAACTGCGTCTGGTTTTCGACGAAGCGCAGAAGCGCAGAGGTGTTTATCTCTTTGATGAATTCGATGCCGTGGGCAGCAACAGGTTGGCGACGAATGATGTCGCGGAAATGCGGCGGGTACTGAACAGCTTCCTGCAGTTCATGGAAGAGCCTTCTGCGACCGACAGTGTTCTGGTGGCCGCTACGAACCATCCCTCTCTTCTCGACCGCGCGCTATTGCGGCGCTTCGATGAAGTTCTGCAGTTTGAGATGCCATCAGCAGATGAAGTGCGCGCCATTATCAAGGCACATCTGTCGCCGATGAAATATCCCAAGATCAATTGGAAAACCATTGTTGCCGCGGCCAACTGCCTCAGTCAGGCGGAAATTGTCCATGCGGCAGAAGAGGCCGTGAAAGCGGCAATCCTTTCAGAACGAAATCAGATTTCCACCGCCGATCTGACGCGCGAGCTTCGCAAACGCCAGGCCATGAGAACGGTGTTCTCTGAAGAACAGGGGCACATTGGCTGATTACGAGCACCGTCACATCGACCTGAGCGGTCTTTCGACAACCCGCGACTACAAGTCCCCAGGCAGTAACGCCCGACAACGGCCGCTCCAGCGCATCCGCGAGGAACATGGCCAGCGCATTGTCGGCGAGCTGGAAGCCACCTTCGAGGCGTCTGATCTCGGACGAGAGGATTTGGGGGCACCTGAGGGAGCTCCAGCATCCGACGGCGTCTACCTTGAGGTGGAGCTCGCGCCCTCTGTGGGACCGACCACGCTGGAGAAGACGCGCGAGGGGACACGCCAGGGCGCCGTCACACTTTCCGAAACCGGTGCGCGGCGCATTGCCCTCTTCGTCCCCGATGAAACCAGAGATGTCTTTGAGGCGGTTTTCAGGGATTACGCCTTTACGGAAGTTGACGAAGGTGCCGAGGCCCCGAAGAAGTCCCGCGTCGAGCCTGTCGAGCATATCCGCGCCGCGCGCTTGCGAACGTTCTGGCGCGACGATCCCCTGGCTCTGCCCGATGATCCGCAGGCGGAAATGTGGTGGGCCTTGTGGTGTTTTGCCGACCGCCTCGAACGTGTCGAGACCAGCGCTCAGCGGCTCGGCCTGACCGTCGGGGGCGAAGACAGCTGGCTGCACTTCCCCGAAGTCGTGGTTCTTCCGGTGCATGGGCGCAGAGCAGCGATCGAGATGCTGCTGTTTTCAACGGGAGGCATTTCCGAAATCCGGCGGGCGAGCGATACGCCGACGGTATTCACGGATGAACTCGAGGAGATGGCGAACGCGTTCGTGAATGATCTGGCCGAAAGGATCACCTGGCCAGGCCGCGACGTGCCCGCGGTTTGCCTCCTCGATACGGGTGTGAACCGCGGCCATCCTTTGATTGAACCTGCCCTGGCTCCGGGTGACATGCACGCTGTGCATGCTGATTGGGGGGTGGATGATGATAGTCCTAGCGGGCATGGATCCGGAATGGCCGGGCTGGCGCTCCACGGCGACCTGACAATGCCGTTGGGAGATGCGTCGCATCCAGTCCTTGCGCATCGCCTCGAGTCCGTCAAAATCCTTCCACCGGACGGCTTCGAGCAGAATGATCCCGGCTCCTATGGCGCGATTACAACCTCCGCCAGTTCGCTACCGGAGATAACGGCTGCCGAGCGGCCGAGGGTCTTTTGCATGGCCGTGACGAATGAAAACCGATCGGGAGCGGAGCCGACGGCCTGGAGCTCGGCTCTCGACCAGATCTCGGCGGGCGTGGACGCAATCGAGGAAGGCCCGGACCATATTCGGCGCCTTTTCGTCCAGGCGATCGGCAACATCGCGGACAGCTCGCGCGCCGAGGACATTGCTGATGGCGACGCGTTTCCGGGAGAAGATCCCGCACAGGCATGGAATGTCCTGACGGTCGGCGGCACAACTCTGAAATCAGAAATCGCAGAGGCCGGTTACCGAGACTGGCGCGGATGGTCACCTCCCGGGGACCGCAGCCCCTACAGTCGGACGAGCGCGCTATGGCGCGCGGGGCAGTCGCCGATCAAGCCGGAGATCGTCTTTGAAGCTGGAAACCGCGCGCTGAGCAGATCGGGGCTCGAAGCACTGTCGGTCCTCCCTTCCCTCTCGGTGCTCACCACGGCGAAATCGGTCGCTCCGCATCCGGTGACACCCTTCTGGGCAACCAGCGCAGCGACAGCGCAAGCGGCACGGCTTACGACGCGGATCATGGCTGAGCACCCGGAGTATTGGCCTGAAACCATCCGCGCCCTGACCGTGCACAGCGCCCGGTGGACGCCGCATATGCTTGCGGAATTCAACGCGACCGCGTCAAAGTCGGACAGAAAGGCGCTCGCAAGAAAATACGGATACGGGGTACCGGATCTTCGGCGCGCCCTTGCTTCGGCCCGCGATGATCTTGCGTTGGTTGCCGAGCAATATATCCAACCGTTCCGGGTCGAGAATGGCAGCGTGCGCTTCTCGGATGCTCATGTCTACCGCCTGCCCTGGCCCCGACAAGTCCTTGAGGATTTGGGCGACCAGCCTGTGCGCCTCAAGGTGACACTCTCATATTTTGTCGAGCCGAACCCAAGCTTTGCAAGCGCGATCGATCCTGCCCGATATCAGTCTTTTGGGTTGCGCTTCGACCTCAAGCGGGCACGCGAAACCGACGGGAATTTCCTGCGCCGGGTGAACAAGGATGACCGTGGCGAAAACGACCCTCGCCCGATCAACGAAGACAACGACGGCTGGTTCTTCGGGCCGAAGTCGATCTCTGCCGGCTCCATTCACATGGATATCTGGGAGGGCAGCGCCGTCGAGCTCGTGGAACGTGATCTCCTCTATGTCTACCCGATCTCGGGCTGGTGGCGCGAAAGGCGAGCCCTGGGGCGAGCGAACAGCAAGGCCCGCTATGCGCTCGTTATCGGCATCGAAACCCCGGAGGTCGACGTCGATCTGATGACGCCCATCCAGACCGAAGTCGCGGCCTTGCTTCAGACCGGTATCGATATCGAAGTTTGATTCCTGCACGGCTCACCACCTCTCATAATTTTACCTTCCCCTTCATTGGGTGAGCTTTGGGTTTGACGAACTTCTTGGAAGGGTTCGCCTATTTGCGTTTGCCATTCGGACGCGCGATCAGTTTCTCAATTGCAGAATCAGCCATGCTTTCGCAGCCAATGGCCTCTGTGTAACGTTTCACGAGGGCCAGAGTTTTGTGGCCGGTTCCGTTCCTATCTCTTGCGCTGTGGCTCCAACCTCGCCCAAACGACGCGCGCACGCCTTCCTTAAGCCGTGGGCTAAACACTGGGGCAGCTTGGCCTCATCGGTTCTGCGTTGCATGAGATTTCCCAGTCCACCGGCGGAGCGGATGGTGCCTTTCTGCGTGGCTACAAAGGGGCCTCCTTTGATGTGAGCTAAAGCGTTTTGCTTTTTATCTGAGACAGGGAAAAAGCAAAACGCAGTGCAACATATAAGCGTTGTGAGCGCTTCGCCCTAAATCTGTGATTCAGATTTAATGCGAAACGCTTTAATGGAATGAACGGCCTTCCCACTCACCGACATTCATGAGGAGAGCAGAGAAGCTCCAGAGGCAACCAAAAGGAGACATGGGAGGGTAACTACGCAGAAAACCTTGGCTATGCGACTGTCTGCGATGCCACCACAGGCAAGAAACCTGCGGTTTTCGCGGCCATCATAAACGCTTTGCGCGCCTCGCCGACAGGGGCCATGCAATCCATTGCAGCTTCAATTGTCTCCAGTGCGCGTTGCCGCGCGTCGTCTGACACGGGCCATTTGCGGTGAAGCCAGTGGCGCGCTTTTTCGATGGTGCCGAATTTCTGCACGTCGCCCTCGGGTGAAGTGACGAGCGACAGGGGAGTGCCCCAGTAAATTTCGATCAAGGTCTTTTTCTTTCTCGGATACAAACCGCATGACCGTAGAGACGGGATCGCGGTTTCGGGCAGCGCGTGGCATGCGGCCAACGGCATCTGCCCTTTTGGGTGACTTGGTTCAGATGAACTCAAGAGAAATGACCGGACGTGGCGCGGCGCAGGTGAATGTCTCCACCATGCATCTTCGTCGCACAGGCTTATTGCACCGTACTGCGGACCCTTCGTCCTGGTCAGGTGATGAATTTTGCGACTGAAAAAACAACCGCGTCGTCTGCCTCGCGCGGATTGCGGAGGGGCAGAGACACATCTGCGGGCCATTTGGTGAATGCGCCACGGGCCAGACGTATGAGGCATACATAGATGCTCTGCCGCCGAAATACGAGGCATTTTTCTGAGAAAGAATCGAAACCCGCCTTAGCTATGGAAAACAATCACTATTATTTTCTGAAACTCGGGCAAGCCGGGCCGCGTCTCGCCATCCCACGGTAACTTCATGGATAAGTTGCGCCGCGCGCATGTCATTTCACTGGTAATGCGGTGCGCGATCCCCCATATCTATTGAGGTTACAAGGAAATTCTCACAGGCGGGCGACGACCCGCGCCATCGCTGCGGTGCGCAATATGCCCCCAGTTTCTCCTCGTATCCGCACGACACACCAAACGAACTGGTCCCAAGTTGCCGATCCCGAGGAGGCTGCCACATGTCTGTGGCGTCTTTTCCGCATCCGCAGGTTGCTCCCGGAAAGGACACTCAAAATGACAAAACACATTGGTCACAGCACCGAAACCGACGCCGAGAAAACACCCATCACACAAAAGCCCCAGATCAAGCCGACCACTGGCGAGGCGCCGAAACCGCGTCGCTCGATTTTCGATGCGTCGTATGCCCCCGTCGGCTCCGAATTGCGCAAGGCGTGGTCGCGCCATAATCGCAAATCATGAGACCACCGAAGGTGCCCCGGCATCCGGAAGCTGGACGAAACAAACAGGAAACGCGCCATGACCCCACCTGATCTTCGCATCAAACTCGGCTGCCGTTTCCAGTTCGAGCTGCCGCAACCGACCCCGATGATCGCGCTTTTGAACGTGCATTTCTCACGGGTCAGCGATCTGGAATACCCGGATCACCTCACCACCACGCCCCGCGTGCCGATGAGCGGCTATCGTGACGGGTTCGGCAATTGGTGCACGCGGCTGATCGCGCCACAAGGACGTTTCACCATTGAGACGCAAACGATTATTCGGGACACGGGCCTGCCCGACGCGCGTCCTGAAATCGGCACACAGGCCCCGGTTGAGGCCCTACCGGACGAGGTGCTCGTCTATCTTTTGGGCAGCCGGTATTGCGACACCGACACCCTATCCGACACGGCATGGCAGTTGTTTCAAAATACGCCCCCCGGATTGGCTCGGGTGCAGGCGATCTGCGATTTCGTGCATGGACATATCCGCTTCGATTACCTTGCTGCGGATGCCACACGCAGCGCTGCGCAGGCCAATCACGACGCGCAGGGCGTCTGTCGCGATTATGCGCATCTGGCGATCACCTTTTGCCGCTGTATGAACATTCCCGCGCGGTATTGTACCGGCTATCTGGGCGACATCGGCATGGAGCCGCCCTATCCGCCGGGCGATTTCGCTGCCTGGATGGAGGTCTGGCTCGATGGGCGCTGGTGGGTGTTCGATCCGCGCAACAACATGCTGCGCATCGGACGGGTTCTGGTCGCGCAAGGGCGGGATGCCGCGGACGTGCCGCTGACCCATTCTTTTGGCGAAAGCCTCCTGTCAGGCTTCGCAGTCTGGAGCGATCAGATCACATGACCACCCACCAATTGGCGGCCCCAAAAACCACGCCGCACCCGGACCGTCAAATCTTTTATTTCTTTTCCTTTGCTATTCGGAGCCACGTCCTGTACCCAATAGGAGCAACGTTTTTTCCATCTGCATCCTGTCTCCCTTATCGGTTCCAGTCTGCCATTTCGATCAGACTGTGCCGGGCATCCGCATTCGCGTGGGCTGCAAAATAATCAAGGAGACATCACAATGGCCAATGGCACTGTGAAATGGTTCAACCAAACTAAAGGCTTCGGCTTCATCGCACCGAAAACCGGTGGACGCGACATTTTCGTCCACATTTCGGCGATGGAACGCGGCGGCATCGCGCAGCTGGATGAAGGTCAAGACGTGACCTTCGATGTCGAAGCCGGGCGCGACGGACGCGAGTCCGCGACCAATCTGGCACTCGCCTGATCTGACCGGTTTCGGACCCGGCGGTCATTGCCGGGTCCCACAACCAAGGAGGCTTCATGCCCCATAAAGACAAGGCCGCCTCCCTGTTTCGCCAAACGACGACCAAGCCAGCCACGCCGCATGACCGTACGGCTGCGGCGGCTCGCGAGATCATCGAAACGGAGGCAGCACGACGTGCCGACCTGACGGCCAGCCTCAAGGCCGCACGACTGTCGCGCGACGCAGGCAAGGACGCGCCTGACAGCCCGCTTGCCACCGACAAGAAAAACACTTGAGCCGATTTCATGGGCTCAAGATGAAATTCCGGGATGTTTCCGGAATACGATGGAGGGCCAAACATGACACTCAAAAAGACCCCCGCAGGTGAGACCCCTGCGATGATGACCATTACTCAAAAGAAGAAGAAATCCGACCTCGGTTGGCATCATTTCTTTGAGCGCCTTGCAGCTGACAAGGCTTTGGACACACGACAAGCCTTGCCACACAACGTCCAGGAATGACGTCATCTCTCTATAACGTATGGAAGATGGCGTTTTCGGTGGACCGACTGAGCGCGGTCAGGCTCCAATAGAGCCGATCAGCGTTCGTTGATGCACCACCGGAAGGTGAAGCGGCAGAGCATCGTCTCTGCCGCTTTGCTTTTACAAACCGCGTTTCATGATTCCAAGCTTTCCAATTCCAATATACCGCCATTGATAATGCTACGAGGGTTCGCGCACTCAAAGTCTACGAGAAACACACTCAGACCAATGCAATCAACTTCGTGAACAACGTCATTGAAAAGTTCCCATTCCGCATCCGCGAGATCAGGATGGATAACGTCCTATGTCGGAAAATTCTGGCCGCTTAGGTCAGCAAGTCGTTTGGAATCCGGCTGACCGGGTACCTTTATAATGTTGCCCAGACGGGCTCTGCCGTCAAGAAATGATCTCTTCCATAGCAAACACAGGGTAAGGGGGACAACCTTGTCCCCTTCGCGGCGCCGATCCGTGGCCCGCTGCATAGCCGCCTTTGTCGGGCGGTAGCGCGATAATTTCCCCTTGTTGGCCCCACGCTCCATGGGCCAGTGCGAGGTAGAGCGCCACGCGCAGGGCGTTGTCGTCCAACTCGTGGTCAGTGACCATCTCAAGCAAGTATTGCAGCTTGACCTTGCAGAAGGGCAAAGGCTCAGACATTGCCCCCTCCCGAAATTGCGATCAGGCTCGCGATCTGGTATTCAGTTCGTGCAAACTTTACGATTTGGCCGTTGACGCGGCTGCCAGCTCTGTCAGCGGCCTTTCGATTTTTAGCCCCCAGAAATGGTTCGCCAGAGGCTCAAAAAAACACAATTAAATTAAAAGGTTGGGTTTTCTGACTCGTCAGCTCAAACTATTTAATTTCCTCACCCCTCGCAGTCCTCTCCCGACTGGGATGACACACTGCCCGCTTCGTGCGGGAGTGGGTTTTGGCCGGCATTGGGGAAGACCAAATTTTGTCTCCGTTTCCGGCTTCTGACCGCGTGCGATTAGGGGATGCCACCCTTCCTGCTTGAAGACGCGCATGAGGGCGCCGACCCCTCTTCGGAACTTCAGGTTTGCGATAGGGCAACCCCAGCTTGAGCTGACAGGACTGCCGTGCCATTGCTGAAACTCAGCCGAAATCTGACGGCGGGGCGGTACCTGCGTCACGGCCAAAGCATCCAGAGGTAGGCGACATATCCGGTTACAAGAACCGCGCCCTCACGCCGACCGATCCTCAGGCCGGTAGCGGCAAACAGCACCAACAGAAGTGACACCGCCACCATCACGGGCGCGTCGAACCCTGCGATTTCGGATGGGACCTGTGACGGGGCGATAAGGGCGGTCGTTCCCCCGATCCCGAGAATGTTGTAAATGTTCGACCCGACCACGTTGCCGAACGCCACATCCCCATGGCGTTTCAAGGCGGCGATGACCGACGTGATCAGCTCCGGCATGGAGGTGCCGACCGCCACGATGGTCAATCCAATCACCGTCTCGGAGACCCCGAACCCGCGCGCCAGCGCCACAGCTCCGCTCACAAGGAAAGATCCGCCAGCGACCACAAGTATCAAGCCGGCAAGGGCAACAAGAATGGGGACGGCCAGACGCTTCACCGCATGAGGCGGCGCAAGTCCCGGGTCGACCTCTGCCAACGCCAGGCTCTTGTCGTGCAGGGCTCCTCCATCGGCCGCGACCCTTTCCTGATGGATCACGAACCAGATGTAGCCGATCAGCATGACCACGAACCCTGCACCCGCCATCCGCCCCATGGGCACGGCCCAGGCCAGACCCGCAAAGCCTGCTGCGACCGCCAGCATCACGATGGCATCCCTGCGAAGTGCGGACCGCGCAACAACGATCGGACAGATGAGGGCAGACACGCCTGCGATCAGAAGGATGTTCGCGATGTTGGAGCCCACAATGTTGCCGTAAGCGATGCCCGGAGATCCATTCAACCCCGCCTGCACCGATGTCACCAGCTCTGGCATTGAGGTTCCGAAACCCACGAGCGTCAGGCCGATCACCAGTGGCGAGATCCCGATGCGCTCGGCCGCCTGCACGGCCCCGCGCACCAGAAGCTCTCCCCCGGCAACCAGCAAAATCAGACCTCCCAGCAGCGGCACCCAGGTTTCAATCATGATTGCCACTCCGCGGGGCTGACGTGACACGATCCCGATTATCTGGAAGGTCGCCCCCATCGCCGCAAGGTGCTGCGCAACATATATTTTTCCCGATCGCCGACCTCGGTGTGGCGCAGCAGGGCAGGACAGGCTCAGGGCATCAGACTGCGCGGGAACCAAGCAGGATGACGAAGGCGCCAAGGAGGCACAGACTGCCCCCGGTCAGGTCCCACAGGGTCGGTCGCTGCCCCTCCATGCTCCACATCCAGAGCAGCGACGCGATGATGTAAACCCCACCATAAGCGGCAAATGCGCGGTCGGCGGCCTCGGTATCGATCAAAGCGAGCAGCCCGCCGAAGAGGACCAAGCTCGTCACGCCCGGCACAAGCCACCAGATAGAAGCGCCGCGCCACCACGACCAGAGCGCGAAACAGCCTGCGATCTCGGCTAGGGCGGCCAGCGGGTAGATAAGAAAGGTCGTCATGCGTCATGTCTCCGATGGAAAGCACGTCTCATTGAGGGCGGATGAAGGCCCTGCTTGGACAACAGTCCAAGTTGCCTTTAAGCGCGGATCGTCCGCACCTCTGGAAAGAAATGCCGACGATCGGGCCGAGATTGCAAAACCCACCGCGCCGATAAGCCCCGGGAAACTCCTTGCATGTTTTCAACGCGACGTAAGGCTCAATCCCAAAGACCATCAGCGATCTCGCGCGCAATCATGGCCCGAGTTCTCATCATCACCTCATCGCCGCTCGTGTCGATATGACCGTAAAATCGGGCATGACCGCCATTCGCGGCCCAATCGGCGTAGCGGCAGTATTCTCGCTTTTCGAGGCGAAAGACACGCATATCTTCGGCCCAATGCGGTTTCGGCTCCACCACCACGGTGATGCCGTCGCGGGTTTCCTCCCAGGGCAGCGTGCGCTCCGAAGGCGGGTTGGCGCTGTCCTCGCGGAAGATCTGGTCAATATCGATCGTTGCAGGCATCAGGATTCTCCAAAGAAAAAGCCCGGTCACGAGGACCGGGCGCGTTTCTGAAACGGAAGAGATGTGGCGGGGCAGCCAACGCCGCCCCACCTGAAGATCATTCGGCGGCGACCATTGGCTGCTCCTCGCCCTCCGTGGCGTCTTCATCCTCGCCATTGCCGGCAAGGAATTCAGGCAGATCATCCGCCTCCGTGTCGCCCCCGGCATCCACCGCGATATCGGCATCGCGATCTACCATGCGCAGCGGCTCCGGCAACCAGCCGGTTTCGGCCAGCAGGCGCTCGGCCTCCGTGGCCATATCGCTCTTCTTCAAATGGTCGATGAGCTGGGCGGCCCGCTCGCCGGCGCCCTCACGCACCGCCTCGATGATCCGCGGCTTGGTCACGCGACCGAGATAGTTGCCGACGGTCGGCCGCCAGCCCACGGCCACCATGTCGAGGCCTGTTGCCCGCGCCAGCCGGTCGGCTTGGGACAGGCGCACGTCGAGCCCGTGCTGGCTGACGCCCATGCCGCCATAGGGGTTGGGCTTCTCGTGCAAGGCGTTGACGCCGAAGCTGATGCAATGGGCGAGCAACTCCATGCGGGTGTCGTCGTCCTGATCGACCAGCCAGTCCCAGAGCGCCGCATCGTCGGTCGGGATATGATCGCCCCAGCGTTCGTGGCGGTCGGCGATGGCGCGCGCCGAGGCGCTTTCGCCCAGATCGTCGGCCTGTGCCGGAAAATGAACCTCCCGGACATGGGCCTCGAGGCACCCCCTGGTGGAATGCGGCAGGAAGCAATCGGTGACCAGCCGATGCAGAAGCGCCGTCATCGCCACATGCGGGTTCGCCGCCACGGCATCGCGGAGCGCCAGCGTGCGATGCGCGGTCAACTCGCTGACGAGGCGATCGGGCAGAGGCCGGATGGTCTCGACCTCATCGTCCTCCTCGGGTTCGGTCGCCGTACCGCCCACCATGATGACCGCGCGCTGCACACCACCGGACTCGCCGCCCTCGGGAGAACACCCATCGGCCCCCTGCCCTTCCTGACCTTCCACCACCTCATCGTCGGCACGGACATAGCCGCGCTCGACGGCGAGTTGGCCGTCGTGGCGGAGGCTGACGAAGACACCGGCGCGGGCCATCTGATCCGCGTCATAGCGCATCGGCCGGTTTTCGAAGGCCTCCAGTGCCTCCTCGATCTCGCCGAGACGGACATCCACCTCGTCGGGGAACTCGTCGGCCTGGGCATATTCCGCCTCCAGCCCGTCGAACTCGTCCCGCAGCTTTTCACGCTCGGCGCGTTCCTCGTCGGTCAGGTCGATGGTGGTGCCGGTCAGGCGACGCAGGCCACTTGTATGGCCGTAGGGGAAATCCGCCGCGGCCTCGATCCACTTCCAGCCCTCGGCGGCGATGGTCTCCGCCTCGGCCTTCAGCCTCTCGCCGACCAGCCGGTCGAGCAGCACCGGGTCCTGAAGCCAGCCGCCATCGTCCTGCTGGAAGAGATCGCGCAGCACATAGCCTCCCGCCGCCTCATAGGCCTCGATGCCGACGAAGAGAGCCCGTTTGTCGGAGGCCCGCACCGTGGTTTCGGTCAGCATGCGCCGGATGGTGTAGGGCTCCTTCTGCCAGCCATCCTTGATCGCCTCCCAGACCTGTTCTTGGCGGGCGTGGTCGTCAGAAACGGTGAAGGCCATGAGCTGTTCCAGCGTCATGCCGTCCTCGGCATAGGTCTCGAGCAGCGCCGGCGAGACCGAGACCAGGCGCAGGCGCTGTTTCACCACCTTGGCGTCGACGAAGAAGGCCGCGGCGATTTCCTCCTCGCTCATGCCCTTCTCACGAAGGACCTGGAAGGCGCGAAACTGATCGAGCGGATGCAGCGGCGCGCGCTCGATATTCTCGGCAAGCGACACCTCGTCGATCAGAATGTCGTCTCCGGCCTCCGAGACGATACAGGGCACCGGCGTGGTTTTGTTGAGGCGCTTCTGCTTGACCAGCAATTCCAGCGCCCGATAGCGGCGGCCGCCAGCCGGCACTTCGAAGAGGCCGGTTTCCTGCCCCTTGGCATCGAGCTCGGGTCGGACATGCAGGGACTGGATCAGCCCGCGGCGGGCGATGGACTCGGCCAGTTCCTCGACCGAGATGCCGGCCTTCACGCGCCGGACATTGGACTGGCTGAGCACCAGCTTGTTGAAGGGGATGTCGCGCGAGGACGACAGGGTGATTTTTTGAGTGGCAGTGGCCATGTCAGGGTCTCCATGACGGACGCCGGGGAGCCTCTCTCTCCGGCAACCAGCCCGTCACGAAACCCCCACCCTCCTTTCCCTCTCATGGCCGAGCTGCGGATGAACGCGCAGACCCATCAGAGGTCGCCGCGGGCACGCAGGCTGGTCTCCCGGCCAGCCCCGGTGATGATGTGGTCGTGCAGTATCACCCCCAGGGACGCACAGGCGTTCCGGATTTCCTTCGTCATCGCGAGGTCGGCGGCCGACGGCTCCGGATCACCGGCCGGATGATTGTGAACGATGATCAGCGCCGAGGCATTGAGCGCCAGGCAGCGCCGCAGCACCTCCCGGGGATAGACCGGGACATGATCGACCGTGCCGATGGCGAGGCACTCGTCGGAGATCAGCCGGTTCCTCCGGTCGAGATAGAGGACATGGAAGCACTCCACATCGCCCCTTATGGTGAGGGCGCAATAGTCGAGCACCGCCTGCCAGGACGACAGGACAGGGTTCTGATTGAGGTGGCGCAGCAGGATCTGCCGGGCCTCGTAGACCACGGCCTGCTCCTGGGCGGAGAACCGGAGCGGCTGCGGTTCGATGGCGGATGTTCTCGTGTTTCGTGTCATGGTGCTGTTCTCCGACGGGCGGTCGACCAGGCGCCGAACTTTCTCCGCGTCACAGGAAGAAGCGCCGCCCTTTTCCTGCGAAGAGAGCGGCGCCGAAGCTGAAGAGCGTGGATCTCAGGAACGCCGGGGCTCCGCATCGGGGCGTGTCCCGCCTGGCAGACGGCCCGAGCGATAAAGCAGCCGCTCGGCATCGCGAATGCTGCCGGCATCGCGGGCGGCCTCGGCCCAGACCGAGATCGGGAAGTCCCCCGTGAACAGCAGATCCCGCTCGATGCCCATGCCGAAGGGCAGCCGAATGGAACACAGTTCGTTGAGGCTCCAGGAGCCAAGTTCGGGGTAGCCAATGTCGGCCAGGCCAAACATGATGTCGCCGTCCTCGTCGAGCTCGGTCGCAAGCCAGACACCGGCGCCAAAGGGATTGAAGAACTTCACGACCGGGATGTGATCCTGATCGCGATCGCGGCCATTCGCCAGCAAACGGTCACGCTGTGTGTCGGTCAGGAGGATCATGCCGCGGCCCTCCCTTCCGTCGGGGTTTGCCGATCAACATCGGTGCTGTCGTCGGGCAGATGGGCCAGCAGCCAGTCGGCCGCCTTGCTGGCCTGCGAGGCTGCACGAACGATCACGCGGGAATCCTCGCGCAGCACCTCGAGCCAGGAGCCGATGTAATCGGCGTGGCGCACAGTCGGGACGATCCCGAGCGAGGCGCAACAAAACGCGCTCGAAATCTCGGCGATCAGTTCCTCGAAGGCGTATGTCTTCGTGCCGAAACCGCCCGAGAAATCCCGCCCCAACCGTGAGGCATGTCCTGTCGCGTGCCCCATCTCGTGCAGGGCGGTCCTGTGCCAGTTGATCGGCTCGAAATAGGCCTGCGGAGGTGGCACCTGCACGTAATCGAGCGCAGGGACATAGAAGGCGCGGTTGCCGCCGATCCGGAAATCGATGCCGGTCGCTTTGATCAGTTCCTCGACCCGCGGCTCGATCAGCCCGGGCGGCGGTGGCGGTGGCTCGACGGCGATGTCGTCGGGCAGCCCCTCGCATTGCGCCGCATTGAACACGGTAAAGCGCTTCAGGAATGGGATGCTGTTCGCATCTTCTCCGGTCTCCCGCGCGCGGCGCTTCTCGTCTTCAGGCGTGAACCGGTCGGCATAGACGACGGTCGTGCCGCGCTCGCCCTTGCGGACATTACCGCCGAGCGACAGCGCCTGGCGGAAGGTCAGCCACTGCTGGGTTGGATAGCCCTGCTGGATGACGGCACCCCATAGGATCAGGACATTGATCCCGGAATATTGCCAACCCGTGCTGGCGTTGCGCGGCATGGCGAGCGGCGCCTGCGCCGCCGCCGTTCCCCAGGGCTGGGCCCAGGGCAGCCGGCCCTCCTCCAGCTCGGCGATGATCTTGTCGGTAATGTCGTCATAAAGGTTCGTTCGCGGGCCGCTTTTGCGGGCTGCGCGATGCTCTCTGGCCATCGGAATGATCTCCGCGACGGGCGCCGGAGGCCTCTCCTCCAGTCCTCAACCCGTCACGGAAAACCCGCCCGCACTCTCACTCTCAGGGGGCGTTGCGGGGCCTCCCCACTGATGGGGGTGCGTCGGCAACGCCAGTGCCGACCAAGGGGAAGGCTTTCCCCTCCCGGTTGGTCATAGTATCCCTTCACACACTTCAGGTGCCCCCCGATCCAACGCCCCCGTCCGATTTGCGCTCTATGCTATCCGTCTCCCCGACAACCGGCTGCGCGCCCTTCTCCCATCTATGCGATCGTGTTTCATTCCGGGATCATGAACACGGCGTTTCTCTTGATAGCGATGTATTCCGGGCGACCGATCATTCCCGCTGAGGATGTCGCCAGGGATTTTTTCGGTCTGAGTACCGACAAGTTCATCCGCAAAGTCTCGGCCGGTTCCATCGCCCTTCCTCTCGTCCGCATGGAAGCGTCGCAGAAATGCGCCAAAGGCGTCCATATCGATGATCTGGCCGAGTACCTGGACAAGAGGCGGGCTGCAGCCGTCAAGGAATGCCTGCAACTGCAGGGCCTTCGGTAAGCGTGTTCCCATCTGAAAATCGCCGAAGGCCAGCCTGCTGCCCATGGCACGAAGCGACCACCCTCCTCACCTCGCCCGACAGCACGGATTGAATTCTGTCAGAAAACTGCGTATATTTCTGACAGGAGAACGATCATGCAGCGCCTTGCCGAACAGATATTGACCCATGCAGAGGGACTTCCGGAAGGAGCGCCACTTGCCGCAAAGGGGCTGCTGCACCTCGGCAGCCGTGCCGGTGTGGATCAGGCCTTGTCGCGCCTCGCCGAGCGCGGTCAGTTGATCCGTGCCGGGCGCGGGGTTTACCTGCGACCAATCAAAAGCCGGTTTGGAACGCGCGCGCCGTCCGTGGAACAGGCTGTCGAGGCCCTCGCGGCGCAACGTGGCGAAGTCATCGTTCCAACCGGCGCCGCCGAAGCGAATGCACTCGGCCTGACTACGCAAGTGCCTGTTCGATCCGTGTACCTGACCTCGGGTCGCAGCCGCACGCTCTCCTTGGGCAAACAACTCGTGGAACTGCGCCACGCCCCCCGATGGCAACTCGCCCTTGGGAAAAGGCCGGCAGGCAGTGCTGTTCGCGCCCTGGCCTGGCTCGGGCCGGAACAGGCAGAGACAGCTCTGAGATCGCTGAAGCAGAAACTGCCCGCAGCGGCGTTTGACGAATTGGTAATCGCGGCACCGCAGTTCCCGACCTGGCTTGCACGCAGTGTCGGAAAGGCGGCGCATGTCTGAACCCTTCCTGTCTTTGCCGCCTGCAGACCGCAAGGAGGCCCTGGCCGTAGCTGCAGATCGCTCCGGGCGGCCCGCGCACCTGCTCGAAAAGGACGTCTGGGTTGTCTGGCCCTTCAGACCCTCTTCAGGTCCGAGCTTGGTGAGCACCTCGTCTTCAAGGGCGGAACATCCCTTTCCAAAGCCTATGGGGCGATCAAACGCTTCTCCGAAGACGTTGATCTGACCTATGACATTCGGGCAATCGCGCCTGATCTGGTGGGCGAACGCTCCGAAGCCCTGCCAACCACACGCAGCGAGGAAAAGCGCTGGTCGAAAGCTGTCCGGGATCGCTTGCCGAAATGGGTCGACGAAACGACACAGCCCTTGATCCAGGACGCCATTGAAGCGCAGGGGCTCCCCGCCTCGACACGGGCAGATGGCGACACGCTTTTCATCGGTTACGAGGCCGCCTCTTCTGGCCCCGGCTATGTCGCCCCCAAGCGTAATGCTGGAATTCGGCGCGAGATCGACCGGCGAACCGGCGAGCCTGCGTGACGTCTCCTGCGACGCGAACGGGCTGATCGACGGCGTGACCTTTCCAACCGCGACACCGCGCGTGATGCATGCCGAACGAACCTTTTGGGAGAAGGCCACGGCGATCCATGTTTTCTGCGTCCAGGGACGGCTCCGCGGGGAGCGCTTCGCACGCCATTGGCATGACCTGGTACGCCTCGACGATGCAGGCATCGCGGATGTGGCTATTTCCGACCGCGGCCTCGGCTCTGCAGTAGCGCGGCACAAGCGCATGTTCTTTCCGGAGAAGCTACTGAGGCATCTCGATCTTCCATCGCCTACTCGATTTTGGTGTCATTCGCCGATCCCTGGTCGTGCGCTTCCGATGCGCGGTCCGGATCGCTCGAAAGGGTCACCACCATGCGGCAGAGCCAAGGCTGTCCTGTCTTCTGAACGTTCAGGCACACTCACGGGTTGGATCGACACGGGCCGGCTCGAGTAGAGGGCACGCAGATCGGCCTCGGCCACGCCGTCGGCCAGCATGACGAGACGGATCATCGGATCGGCAAGCATCTCTTCGAGGAAGAAATCGGTCAGTGCCTTGCCGGTGAGCTTGTCCTTGGCGACCGCATTCTCCAACTCGGCGAGCTGTACGGTGAGCGTTCGGTTGAGCCCGGGATGCGTGGCATGCGGATGGAGCCGCACGAGAACGGACGATGTCCATGTGCCCGGTTCGATCCAGTTCACAGGCTCCAGAAGCTGGGTCTCGATTTCGTATTCGCCCGGCGGAAGGGCTTCATTGAAACTCGGAAGTTCGAACGGTCGAAGAAAAATGGCGGTCGTCTTGATTGAAGAGGTCATCTCGATGCTCCAGAATAGTTTGCGATTGCGGGCACCCGCACGAAAAGATGATCGTGGGGCCTTGTCTTGTCGGCCATAAGGCCGCGTCACCGGATCTGGCGAGCGGCACGGCCTCAACCTTCGTCAACGGCGGTCGGTCTCAGGAGTCGGCATGACGCGAACAGACCGGTCCGAGGTTGGGATGCCAGCGCTCAATTCCGAGCACCAAGCGGCGCCTTCCCCGGGTCGTTGCGCGCATCCCAGGTCCAGACTTCGAATTGGGTCAATGTGTTTGGCCCGAAAGTTTGCGTCAGCGGCACGTCCGCTGCATCCCGACCGCGGGCGATCAGGATTCTCCCCTTGCGCCGGGTGTTGTTTCGCGGATCGAAGACCCACCAGCGACCGTCGAGAAAGACCTCCATCCAGGCCGCGAAATCACCGGGCGGATGAGGCTCGGGTTCGCCGATATCGCTCAAATAGCCGGTGCAGTAGCGCGCCGGAATATTCATGCAACGGCAGAAGGCGATGGCGAGATGGGCGAAATCGCGGCAGACGCCGTGCCGCCCGGCCAGCGTTTCCGACGCGGTGCGCGTCGCACTCGCCTGCATGTAGTCGAACGAGACCGCAGAATGCACGAAGTCGCATATCGCCTGGACACGCGCCCAGCCCGGCGGCGTATGCTCGAACAGATGCCAAGCCTCGCTCGACAGAAGGTCCGTGTCGCAATAGCGGCTGCCCAAGAGGTAAACTAGGGTTTCCAGGGGCAGGTTCTGAACCGGATGCTGCGCCGCATGGGGCGCGACCGGATCGGGCAAGCCGGAATCCCGGAAAATCCCGTCAGAGGATAACGTGAACTCTCCGGCCGGAGCCACCATCCGCGTGCACCAGTTTCCGAACCCGTCCCGATAGCTTTCGAGCGGCACGCTTGGCGAGGTCACCAGATAGTCGGCGCGCTCGAGATCACCGAAGCGCGAGTAGTGCACGTTCAGCATCGCAATAAGGGGCGTCGGCTGCGTCAGCCGATAGCGCAGGCGGCACCCAATGTGCATCCGTATGCCGGAGGCGT
This sequence comes from Celeribacter ethanolicus, assembly GCF_002407265.1. Classification (NCBI taxonomy): domain Bacteria; kingdom Pseudomonadati; phylum Pseudomonadota; class Alphaproteobacteria; order Rhodobacterales; family Roseobacteraceae; genus Celeribacter; species Celeribacter ethanolicus. Next base: position 414,708 of record NZ_CP022196.1, on the reverse strand, counting down.
CGTCATGGGCTGATCCGGGTGCTTTATCGGCCAAGGGCACACTCACGATTCGACAGTTGAAAGCCCCGGTCGCAGCGCCAGCGATTACCGGACCGATCGAGATGGGCGTTTTCCGGCAGGTCGATCGCTACACAGGCGTTGTTCTCGGGCTCATATCCCCGCTCGCAGCGCCATCCCGCTCCATAGGAATCAGGGTCGAGGAAGGCATTCGCCGGAAGCACTACCGGGTCGCAGCGGTCATTGATCTCGAAGAAGCCCCTCTCACAGGCCCATTCCGCCCCATAGTCCGCATTGGTGAGATAGCCGTTCTCGGGCACCGCAATTGGAACGCAGGCGGCAGAGGTCGCGGTGAAACCGCGCTCGCAGGCCCACCCGGAGTCCGAGGGATCGTCGGTCAGATAAGCATTGTCCGGAAGGGTGATCGGAACGCATGCGTCCCGATCCTGCCGATAACCGCGCTCGCACTGCCAGTCATGTCCGGACGATTGCAGGAAAGCATTGAGCGGAACCGGGATCGCCTTGCAGGACGTGCCGCCAACCTCTTCGTATCCGCGCCGGCACGACCAGCCCGACCCGTAGGACCGTCCCGTCGCGTAAGCGTTTTCAGGAATGTCGATTGCGATGCATTCTGCACCGTTCGCCCGGAACCCCAGGACACAATCCCATCCGCCGCCATAACTCCGCGCTTCTGCATTTTCCGGCACCGGCCCCATCCCGTCCTGCGCGAGGACCGGATAGGCCAGCAAGGCAATCACGCCCGCGAAAGAAGCGACCTCTGCCAACCGGCTCGCCCGCGAAGACGCTGGAGAACCGATTGATGGTGCGCGGCTCATTCTCCGTCCACCACGGATTCCGCGCGCTCCGGCGCCCCATCAACGTCGAGAGATGCCAGGCAGGCCTGCGCGATGTCGCGGTTCGGCGCCTCGGTGCCCGGCACAGTCGCCCAGCCGGCCTTCATCAACGCATCCCGGCGCTGATAGCTCGAAGCCGCCCGGATCGTCGCGAACTTTTCCGCGCGTTCCGGATCGGTTCGGGCCATGTCGAGGCAAATCGGCACCATCGCCGCGACCACATCGTCATGAGACATCGCCACCGCCCTGTCATGTGCGGTTCCGCCGGTCACCCAGCCACCCCAGGTAAAACCGGCGACGCCGACGAAAACAACGCCGATCAGGACACCGTAGATGCCCGGCTTGAGCCATTCGGGAGTTTTCATTTCATATCCTCCTGCGGAGAAAGCGCCGCCTCGCTGTGAAAGGTCTTCCAGGTCGCAGTCAACTGCCGGTACAGCGCCTTCTCCTTCGCCTGGCTTGCGGGGAGGCCGCCGGCCTCCCTTCATCATGCAACCATCCGCTCCGGACGCCCGCCAGCGCGCCGGCGCGACCGCCGCCTCTTCTGCGGCTTCGGCGTCTCGTCCGTGGCCTCCCAGGGGCGGCCGCCAGCAACCGCGACGCGCATGCCAAGCACCTTTTCGATGGCCTTGAGCTCCGTCACCTCATCGGCGGCACAGAACGCAATCGCGCGACCGTCACGACCGGCACGGGCCGTCCGGCCAATCCGGTGCACGTAGTTCTCGGGCACGTTCGGAAGGTCGAAATTGTAGACATGTCCCACGCCCGGAATGTCGATCCCGCGGGCCGCGACATCCGTCGCCACCAGCACATGCACCGATCCGTCCCGAAACGCACCGAGCGCCCTGTCGCGTTGGCCCTGGCTTTTGTTGCCGTGGATCGAGGCGGTCACGAAACCGGCACGATCGAGCTGCTTCATCAACCGTTCCGCGCCATGCTTGGTGCGCGAAAAGACCAGTGCGCGGTCCTCCCGATGCCCATGCAGAAGACCGATCAGCAGGTCCTGCTTTCCTTCCTTGGTGACGAAATGCACCGAATGGGTCACCTTGTCGGCGACCTTGCCCGGCGGCGAGGCCTCGACGCGCACGGGCTCGCTCAGGTATTCGCGGGACAGATCGGCCATCGTTTTCGGCATGGTGGCCGAAAACATCATGGTCTGGCGCTCCTTGCCGAGCATCGGCGCGATACGGCGCAGGGCATGAATGAAACCGATATCGAGCATCTGGTCGGCCTCGTCCAACACGAGAAACCGTGTCTGGCCCAGGTCCACCGCGCGGCGGTCCAGAAGGTCGATCAAGCGGCCCGGGGTGGCCACGAGGATGTCGGTCCCGCGCGAAAGCCTCGCGGCCTGCGCGTTGATCGACTTGCCACCAACGACGAGCGTTATGCGGAGATCCGAGGTCAGGCCGCCAAGGCTCTGGACGATCTGACCCGCGAGTTCGCGCGTCGGGGCCAGAACCAGCCCGCGGACCGATCGCGGCGCTGGCCGCTCCGGGCTCTTGGACAGCGCAACCACCAGGGGGATGCCGAAAGCGGCGGTCTTGCCGGTCCCGGTCTGGGCGATGCCCAGCACGTCGCGCCCCTGCAATGCATGCGGGATCGCCTTTTGCTGGATCGGTGTCGGTGTATTCAGCCCCAGGCTGGCCAGCCGTGAGACCATGCGGGCATTCAGCCCGAGTTCATTGAAAGTCATGTCAATCCTTGTCCGGACCCTGGGTCCGGTATCGCCGACAAGCGCCCTCGCGCTCGTTCGGTCGGGATGCGCCCAAGCGAACACTCCGGCACCGCATTGCGCCGAGAGCCGCACCGGGCGGCGTCCCCCCTCTCGTGATGTGGGAAAACAGCGCGCCATGGCCGGGGGGCGAGAACGAACCCGCCTGCTCACGCGGCAAAGCAACGGCGCACTTCTGATGTGGGGGTTCGCAGGCTCGTTGTCAATGACGAACGGGAACGGCGCCCCTTCACCAACTAAAACCACGCCGGAGCTTTGCCGGCCTTGTATGTCGTGAACCGAAAGTCTATGTGGAAATCACTTACGTTGTTCTATTCGAACCGCTGCCTCCGTTCATCCGGCTCTCAGTTGATCGATCCAATCTGACTTTGCCGGGCTGCCGCATCCTGTGGGCAGCGCTTAAACAGGAGACCACGGACATGGCCAATGGCACCGTGAAATTTTTTAATCCTTCCAAAGGCTTCGGCTTCATCGAAACCGAAACGGGCGGCAAGGACGTCTTTGTCCACATCTCTGCCGTCGAACGCGCGGGCCTCACCGGCCTCGCGGACGCCCAGAAGGTGAGCTTCGACGTCGAAACCGGCCGTGACGGCCGCGAAAGCGCGACCAATCTCGCGCTCGTCTGAGCCGAATGTCGCCGGGCACCCTGAAGGGTGTCCGGCACCAGATGCTCTGCAAATCCGCAAAGCTCCTGTTTCCAAGCCGCCGCCGGCTCCGACAGCCACATCACGCGTCGCAGCGGCTCGCTGGACACGCCGTCTCGCTCCCTATCGAACCCCGATTCCGGCACGTAGCCGCTTCGAACTGGCCGTGACGGCCATTCCCTTTTCAGCGCTCTTCGCGCTCTCATGGGCGGCGCTCTCGGTCAGCCCTTGGCTCTCCGTCCTGCTTTCTGTGGTGAACGCGGCCTTCGTCGTGCGGCTCTTCATGATCCAGCACGATTGTGGCCACGGCGCATTCTTCCGCCATCGGCGCTGGAATGACTGGGGCGGCCGCATCATCGGCGTGCTGACGCTGACACCCTACGCCGTCTGGCGCAGGACCCATGCCATCCACCATGCCACGACCGGCAATCTGGACCGTCGCGGTGCCGGAGACATTCCAACGCTGACGGTTGCCGAGTATCGCGCGAAGCCGCTGGTCCATCGCGCCCTGTACAGGCTGGTGCGGCACCCTGCGTTCCTCTTCGGGATCGTCCCGTTCTACAGTTTCTTCCTTCAGAACCGCCTCCCGACCGGCCTCATGCGCTCCGGCTGGCGCTACTGGGCGAGCGCGCTTGGGACAGATGCCGCGATCCTGACCACGCTTGCCATACTCTACGTTCTCGGGGGCGTGCCGGTGCTGCTTTTTGTCTATCTGCCGATGATGCTGCTCGCCGCCTCAACCGGCATGTGGCTCTTCTACGTCCAGCATCAGTTCGAGGAGACATCCTGGGACCCCGACACCGAGTGGTCGGTTCAGGCTGCGGCCATCCACGGCTCTTCCCACTATGTCCTGCCGCCGATCCTGAGATGGATCACGGCCAATATCGGCGTCCACCATGTGCATCACCTGGCGAGCCGCGTTCCCTTCTACCGCCTGCCCGAAGTCCTTCGGGACCATGCCGAACTCGCCGATATCGGGCGCCTCACCCTGCGCGACAGTCTCGGCTCCGCACGGCTCACGCTCTGGGACGAAACCGGACGACGGCTCGTCTCGTTCTCCGAGGCACGGAAGCTGACGCCGCCGTCTCAACACGCAACGCCGTGCCTCCCCCATAACCCAGGAGATGATCCCCATGACTCGTTTCAATACTTCAGGTCGATCGAATACGGGCCACGACCTTTTCAAGGACAAGGCAAAGAAGAAAACCAAGGATCGCGCGCAGGACATGCCCGCGGCGATCCTCGTCGGTGAGCACGGCAGATATCAGATCAAGTCGGGCCGCCTTGCCGGGGAATATGTCGCCCGCGCGTTTCCGAAACCGCCGACGAACGCACGCGGCCTGATCGCCGAGGCGAGAGGGGCAACGGAAAAGGCAGCAATCACGGCCTTGCACAAGGCCATCGACGCCAGGGAAACCCGAAGAACCGAAGAACGCAGGATTGATCCGCGAACCGGATCCGCAATTCCGAGCATCGACGAATACATCGAAGCGATCGGCCAGGTTACCCTCTCCCACCCCCAGCGCGCGATGCTGATCGCGTTGTCTCTGGCAGACGGCGACGGATTAACAGAGCACCGGATGGCGAACGCCGCCGGGTACAAGTCTCAAACATCGGCCCATCGATCTTTCGCGGGCGCGGGTCTGCTGATCGCCAACTACCTTTCCGTCGAGACGACCGCGGACGGGTCGTCAAGCGATCCGGAAGGCGCCTTGTTTCTGGGGTTCCGCGGAGAACCGCGCAACGAAGAGGACCCGGGAAACTGGATCCTCCACCCAGAACTGCGAGATGCTGTCCGATTTGCGCTGTGACCGAGACAACTTGCCGATGCCTAGAAGGACGGGCCCTTTCCGACTGGCTTGAGCAAGCCGGTTTACCTATCAAGCACAATTAATCTTTCCGCCGAACGCTGATTTGGATCAGCGCGGAAGCGGCGGATCTCTGCGATACTCCAAAATCGCACTAATGCACAACAGCGCAGCCTTCGGAATCCCAACCTGCAGCGCATGCTGTCTCCGCCTCACCGAGGCGAGATAACTTTCATATAAGCACAATCACTTAGGAGAACACCATGGCGAAGGGCAAAAGCCGTCGCGGCCGTGAGGACAAGAAACCGAAGCAGAAGAAGGCTGAACCGGCTCCGGCGCCCTCCTTCAGCAAGGGCCTGACGATCGACACAAAGCCGAAGGGGAAAAAGGCCTGACCCGGCTCGTCTTGCGCGATCGCCTGGGCCTGGGAACAGAACGTGCATCCATGCGGCAAGTCGGCAAAATTGCCCGCTTGCCGACAGGGTTCTAGCATGAATGCCTGGGCGCTACCTCAACTCAACCTCCGCGGCACACGCACCTCACCCTGGAAGAGCGTCGCGCCGGTGCGCGCGGAGCTTTTCGGTATCGAAAGGCTGGAGCAACATGCCGCCAGCCTGGCCGAGGTACAACGTATCTGCGCCTCTACACCGCGTATCGCATCACTGCGCCAGCGACTGAACGATAATGCGACGGCTCTGCGGGCCACCCGCAAGGCCTGTCTCTCAGAGTCGGCAGCGGGAAAACCTATTGTCCCCGCGGCCCAATGGCTGGTGGACAATTTTCACAGGGTCGAGGCGCAGGTGCGCGACTGCCGTACGGATTTGCCGCCCAGCTACTACAAGCTTCTGCCGAAACTTGCCCAAGGGCCGTTTCACGGTTATCCGCGAGTGTTCGAACTGATCTGGGCCTATGTCGCCCATACGGACAGCCATCTCGATGCTCCCGCACTGTCCCGCTTTCTGCGCGCCTATCAGCAGGTACAGCCCCTGACCATAGGAGAGCTCTGGGCGGTTCCGATAACGCTCCGCCTCGTCCTTCTGGAAAACCTGCGGCGGCTGGCCGACCAGATCACCTTCGGTCACAGGATGCGCCTCTCGGCGGATGCCCTTGCGGATCGGCTCCTGGGGGACGGCCAGACCGGGATCGGGATGCCTGCAGATATTGGCGCGTCCGAGCCCCTTTCCGAGATCTTTGCCGCGCAGGTGGCGAAGAGGCTACGTGATTGCGACCCTGTCACGACTCCGGCCATCGGCTGGCTGGAGGATCGGCTGATCAAGCAGGGGTCGAATGTCGATCTGGCAGTCCGGCATGCACAGGAGCGTCAGGGCGCCTCGAACGTCACGGTTCGAAACGTCATCACCAGCCTGCGCACGATCGCAGAGACGGACTGGCCAGAGCTCTTTGAAAGTGTCAGCCTGGTCGATGCGAAGTTGCGGGAGCATCCGGGATTTTCGGCGATGGATTTCGCCAGCCGCAACCTGTACCGCGATGCCCTCGAGGATCTCGCCCGCCACAGTGACTACAGCGAATTGGATCTGGCCGAGCAGGTGCTGGCGACGGCGGTGGCTGCGCCGGAAGCGGATGGCGACCGGATTTCCGAGCCGGAAATCCTGCGGAGAAGCGATCCGGGCTGGCATCTCCTCGCCGAGGGCCGGGAGGCGTTCGAACGCCAGATCGGCTATCGATACAGAGGATGGCATCGCCCGCAGTTCCGACCCGGTCTCGCAGGATACCTTGGCAGCATTCTTTGTGTCACTCTTGGGCTGCTTGCGCTGAGCGCATGGAGTCTGGTGGTCCTTTCCGGCCCATCCGTGTCGTGGACTGTGCTTGCGCTCTGGTTTCTCGCAGCGGTCATCCCGGTCAGTGCCGTCGCTCAACTTATCGTTGATCGCATGGTGGCTTGGACCGTACCTGCCACGGCATTGCCGGGACTGGCGCTTGAGAGTGGCGTGCCGTCTTCGCTGCGCACGCTCGTGGTTGTGCCGACAATGCTGACAAATGGCGCAGAGCTGACCGAACAACTCGAAGGGCTGGAAGTCCATTATCTGTCCGGCGCCCAAGGAGACGTAACTTTTGCAATCCTGACCGACGGGCTGGACGCCCCCGGACAGCACATGCCGGAGGATGCGCCACTTGTCGCGTTGATCGACGTCGAGGTTGCCCGACTGAACCAGGTCTACGGCGCGGGTCCCGCCGGTGCCCGCTTTCTGCACCTGCATCGTGACCGCCGTTACAACGCCGCCGAACAGATTTGGATGGGATGGGAGCGCAAACGCGGCAAGCTGCACGAGCTCAACCGTCTGTTGCGCGGTGCCGATGACACCGACTACCGCACGGCAGAGGGTCATGTGCCAGCCGTGCCTCCCGGTGTGCGCTACGTCCTGACGCTCGATTCCGACACCCGGATGCCGCGTGACGCGGCCTTGCGGCTGATCGGCAAGATGGCGCATCCGCTGAACCAGCCGATCTTCGATACGGCCCTCAGCCGGGTCAGTGCCGGTCACGCCATTCTACAGCCGAGGATCACCCCCGCCCTGACACCGGAACGGCACGGCACGGCATTTCAGCGCGCGACCTCGGGTCCGGGCGGGATGGATCCATATGCTGCTGCTGCGTCGGACGTCTATCAGGATCTCTTCGGCGAGGGCTCCTTTACCGGCAAGGGTATCTACGACGTCGATGTCTTCCAGGCGGCGATGGCCGGGCGCGTGCCCGAAAACGCCCTTCTCAGCCATGACCTGCTTGAAGGCATCTTCGCCCGGGCCGGGCTCGTCTCGGACGTGGAACTGATCGAGTCCTTCCCCGACCGACAGGACCTCGCCGCGCGGCGCATCCATCGCTGGTGTCGAGGCGACTGGCAACTGCTGCCCTGGCTTGGCCGGGAAGGCGGGCTGGGCGCGCTGGGACGGGTCAAGGTGCTGGACACGCTGCGCCGCTCGTTGTTGGCCCCGGCCACGCTTGTCCTGTTGACACTGGGGTGGCTTCTGACTGGCCCGGCGGCCTTGCTGGCGACGGCTCTGGCGCTGGTCGCCATGAGCCTGCCCGCTTTCCTGCACGCAGCCCTTTCCGCCGTTCCGCATCAGCGCCGCCTTCACATGGGCAACCACCTGCGTCTGATGCAGGAAGACCTGTCACTTGCCGTACTGCAAACCGGGCTGGCGGTCAGCTTTCTCGCCGACGCCGCCTGGCGCGCGCTCGATGCCATCGCCCGCACAATCTGGCGATTGACGGTTTCACGGCGGCATCTCCTGGAATGGACCACGGCGGCCTCGGTCTCGGCCGCTCCGCGCCCCGATCTGCGGGGATTTTCCCGTGCCATGGCGCCGGGGATCCTGCTGGGACTGTCGGCCACAGGCCTGGCCGGCTTGGCCGCCCCCGGCGCGCTCCCCCTGATCCTTCCCATTGCAGCCCTCTGGCTTGCCGCGCCGCTCATCGCCTTTCGGGTCAGTCAGCCTTCCCGCGCACAACCCGACGCCGCCCTTACCCCGCAGGACGCCCAGGGATTGCGCCTGATCGCACGCAGGACATGGCACTATTTCGAGACCTTCGTCACGCCAGAAGACAGCCATCTGCCCCCCGACAACTTTCAGGAGCAGCCACACGCGATGCTTGCGCACCGCACGTCGCCCACAAATATGGGGCTTTACCTTCTGTCCACTGTCACAGCCTGCGATCTCGGCTGGATCGGCCTGCGTCAGGCGGCCAGCCGGATCGCCGCGACCCTTGGCACGATGCAAGCGCTGCCGCGGGTAAAGGGGCATTTCTACAACTGGTACGACACGCGAGACGGCAGGGTTCTCGACCCGCCCTATGTCTCGTCGGTGGACAGCGGCAATCTGGCCGGCCACCTGATCGCACTGGCCAACGCCTGCGAGGACTGGGCCGCGCATTCCGGCGAGACGCCACGTCAGAGATCTCAGGGGCTGACCGATATTCTTGACCTGGTGGAGCGTGACGCAGAGCGGTTAAAGTCCCCGCTCAGTGACTCCTGCTCCGAGGCGATCGGATCGCTGCGCGATGGCCTGAAACAGGCTGAAGTGAACTGGCCCTTCCTGCAACGCCTGGCGGCCAAGGCCGAACACGCCACTCCGACGCCGGCGGCTATGTCCCCGCATGCGCCCCGATGGCTGTCCTTGCTTCGCGACGGCTTGGCCGAAGCCGCGACAGATGCCGCATCGAGCGAGGCCGACCTTGCCGCTTTGGCCGCAGAATTGCATCGGCTGGGAGTGCAGGCCCGCCGGCTCGCAGTGGACATGGATTTCGGCTTCCTGCTCGACCCCGAGCGCAAGCTGCTGTCCATTGGCTACTCGGCCCACGAGAACAATCTCGACCCGTCCTGCTATGACCTCCTGGCCTCCGAGGCGCGTCTGGCCAGTCTCTTCGCCGTCGCCAAACAGGATCTGCCGCTGCGCCACTGGTTCCGTCTGGGGCGGACGGTCACCGCAACCCGTGGCGGCGCCATTCTCGTCTCCTGGGCCGGCTCGATGTTCGAATACCTGATGCCTGGACTGGTGATGCGAGAACCCGAAGGCGGTCAGCTGGGTCACACCTGTCGATTGGTCGTCGAGAGACAGATCGCCTACGGACGGGCGCAAGGCGTCCCTTGGGGCATTTCGGAATCCGGTTTCAACGCGCGGGATGTGGATCTCAACTATCAGTATTCCACCTTCGGTGTGCCGGGGCTTGGGCTCAAGCGCGGACTTGCCGGGGATCTGGTGATCGCGCCCTATGCAACCGGGCTGGCCGCGATGCTGGATCCCGGTGCTGCACGGCGGAACTACGACGACCTGGAGGCCATGGGTGGCCTTGGGCTCTGTGGCTTCTATGAAGCCCTCGACTTTACCCCCGACCGTGTGCTGCCGGGTCGTCGCGTTGCCGTGGTGCAAAGCTACATGGCGCATCATCAGGGGATGACCATCGTGGCCATCGCCAACGCCCTGACCGGCGGCCTGATGCGCCAGAGGTTCCACCATGAACCGATGATCCATGCCAGCGAACTGCTGCTCCAGGAACGGCTGCCGCGCGATATCGACCGCGCCTTGCCGCCGCTTGAGGACGCCAGGCCCGGCGGTCCGACGCCGTCCGAAGCGGACCGGGGCCGCCGGATTACCGGCCGCCCGGGCGGCCCCCCGGTCACCCATCTCATGTCGAATGGACGCTACGCGGTTATGCTGACCGCCACGGGCGGGAGTTACAGCCGCTGGGGCGATATCGCGCTCACCCGCTGGCGCGAGGACGCGACCCGGGATCCGCATGGCGCCATCCTCCACATCCGGAATCTCTCGGACGGCTCTGACCAGAGGTTCGGACCTGGCGCGCCGGATACCGCCGACGCGGAGGACGTGCAGTTTTTCGAGGATCACGCGACCTTCACCGCCCGGACAGGCCAGCTCGAAACGGTGCTGGATGTTCTCGTCTCGGGCGAGGCCGATGCGGAGGTGCGACGCCTGTCGGTGACCAATGGCGGGCGCAAACCCCGGGAACTGGATGTAACCTCCTACGTCGAATTGACGCTGGCGGATCCGGCCTCAGAACTGGCGCACCCTGCCTTCTCGCGGATGTTCGTTCAGACCGAGTTCCTGCCCGAATACGGCGCGTTGATTGCATGGCGCAGGCGGCGCAGCCCGGAGGAACCGGAAATCTGGGTGGCGCAGTTCTCCGTGGTCGAGGGGACGACCGTCGCGCCGCTGCAATATGACAGTGATCGCGACAGCGCTTTCGGCCGCGATCATGACCAGACCCAGCCGCACGTCATAACCGATCCGGCGCCTCTCGCCGGAACCACGGGCACGGTGTTGGATCCGGTTTTCGCATTCCGCAACCGGCTCCTGATCGCGCCTGGGCGCACCGCACGGATCCTGGTCTGGATGGTAGCTGCCGACAGCCGCGAAGCGCTGATGGATCTGATCGACCGGCATCACGACCGCAGCGCCTATGACCGCGCACGGACCCTGGCCTGGACCCAGGCTCAGGTGCAACTGCGCCATCTAGGCATCTCGCCGACCGAAGCCGCCGACTTCCAACGCCTCGCCGCCCCTGTCCTCTATCATGATCGCCGTTTCCGCCTGCCGTCTGCCACCTTGATACGGGGCGCCGGACGTCAATCCGGCCTTTGGCCGCTCGCGATTTCCGGCGATTTGCCGATCGTGGTGCTGCGCATCGACGATCCCGCCGATATCGGACAGGTTCGCGCCCTGCTGCAGGCCCATGAATACTGGCTGGGAAGGCAGCTTGCGGTCGATCTGGTGATCCTCAACGAGCACCCTGCCTCCTATGTCAAGGATCTGCAGACCGCCATCGACATCACCTTGCGCAGCAGCCATTCCCGTCCCGGCGACGACACGCGACCGGCCCGGGGCGCCGTGTTTGCGCTGCGCTCCGACCTGATCGCACCAGATACGCGGGCGCTTCTCCTGGCTGCGGCGCGGGTTGTGATGCTGGCCCGGCGCGGCATGATTGGCGAACAGCTCGACGCCCTTCTTGCCGATCCTGTTACGGCTGACACCATGACCGCAGCCACGCGACAGATTGGCCCCGCCCCGCAACCCGCCAATGCGCTCCGACTGCGCGCGAACAGACGTGACAGAGCCGCCCCGCAGCGGGACGAGGCCAGGCCGCTATCCGACCGCCCGGACCTCGAGTTCTACAATGGCACAGGCGGGTTCGACCGGGAGGGACGAGAATATGTCATCCGCCTTGGCCCACCGGACAGTACGCCTGCCCCATGGATCAACGTGATCGTCAATCCGGACTTCGGATTCCAGGTGTCGGCCAGCGGCAGCGGTTTTACCTGGGCCGAGAACAGCCGCGACAACCAGCTAACGCCCTGGTCCAATGATGCTGTGGCAGACCCTCCGGGCGAGGCAATCTATATCCGAGACGACGACAGCGGCCTGTTGTTTTCACCGACTGCGCACCCTCTGTCGCCTTCTGCAGGGGCCGGTCCGCACATCGTGCGCCACGGCTTCGGCTACAGCCGGTTCGAGCATCAGGCGAATGGCATAGACTGCGAATTGGTACAGTTCGTGCCGCGCGCCGATCCGGTCAGGGTCTCGCGGCTGTTCCTGCGCAACACCGCGACGCAGCCCCGGAGGTTGAGCCTCGTCGCCTATTGCGAACCCGTCATGGGTCAATCGCGCGCCGCCTCGGCCCCGTTCCTCGTGACCTCGTACGAGCCGGAAACTGGCGCGCTTCTGGTCCAGAATCCGTGGAACACCGCCTTTCCCGGCCGGGTGATGTTCGCGGCGCTCAGCGCGCCTTCCGGTCCGGCCGAGGCCTGGACGGGAGATCGCACCGAATTTCTGGGCTCGTGCGGCGGCCATGCCGATCCCGCCGCACTACGCCGGGGCGCCGTCATGTCGGGGCGGGTCGGAGCGGGGCTCGATCCATGCCTCGCGATGATGAAGACCCTGACCCTGGCCCCTGGCGAGAGCATTGAGCTCGTCCATCTTCTCGGCCAATGCGCAGACGCGGCGGCGGTCGTCCCGCTTCTGAAAAGGCTGCGGTCCGCCGACATGCAGGCCGAACTGGCCGCGGTACAGACCTATTGGGACGACACGCTGGGCGATCTCCGGATCGAGACGCCCGACCGGGCGATGGATATCATGGTCAACGGCTGGTTGCCCTATCAGGCGCTCGCCTGCCGGATCGAGGCACGTGCGGCCTTCTACCAGGCAAGCGGCGCCTACGGGTTCCGCGACCAGCTGCAGGACAACATGGCCTTCATGCTGACGCGCCCTGACCGCACCCGCGCGCATCTGCTGCGGGTCGCCGCCCGCCAGTTTCCGGAAGGCGACGTGCAGCACTGGTGGCTGCCGCATTCCGGCCAGGGGGTGCGGACACGCATTTCCGACGATTGCGTTTGGCTCGGCCATGCTGTCGCCGCCTATGTGACGAGTACGGGCGACAGGGCGATACTGGACGAACAGGTGCCCTTCCTCGAAGGGCATCGCCTCGGAGAGACCGAGCACGACGCGTTCTTCCTGCCCGACGATGCGGGCCACGGCGCGTCGCTGTTCGATCACTGCGCCCTGGGACTGGACCGCGCACTCAGCCTGACCGGGGAGCACGGTCTGCCGCTGATCGGCAGCGGCGACTGGAACGACGGGATGAACCGCGTCGGCGCCGCCGGCCGCGGCGAAAGCGTCTGGCTGGGCTGGCTGCTGCTGCAGACGCTCGGCGCCTTCGTGCCGCTTGCGGAAAAGCGCGATCCGGCACGGGCACGGCGCTGGCGCGAGCAGGCCGAAACGCTGCGCCTCTCCATGGAGACCCATGCCTGGGATGGGGACTGGTACCGCCGCGCGACCTTCGATGACGGAACATGGCTGGGAGCGGCCGGCTCCCCGGCCTGTTGCATCGACTCGATCCCGCAAAGCTGGGCGGTGTTGTCCGGACAGGCAGATCCCGACCGCGCGCGGCGCGCGATGGAGTCCGTCGACAGCCTTCTGGTCGATCGCGAAAACGATCTGGCGCGGCTGTTCACGCCGCCCTTCGGGATCGGTCCCGACTCGGGCTCGCAGGATCCGGGCTACATCGCCGGCTATCCGCCGGGGCTGCGCGAGAATGGCGGGCAATACAGCCATGCCGCGATGTGGGCCATTCTGGCCTGGGCGCGACTGGGGGATGGAGCGCGCGCTGCGGAGCTCTTCGCGATGCTCAATCCGATCAATCACGCCCGGACGCCCGAGGACGTACAGCGCTACAGGACGGAACCCTACGCCGTGGCCGCCGATGTCTATTCCGTTGCACCGCATATCGGACGCGGCGGCTGGAGCTGGTACACGGGCTCGGCCGCGTGGATGCACCGCGCGGCCATCGAAGGCATCCTCGGCGTGACCCGGGACGGAGACCGTCTGCGGATCGCCCCCACCATGCCACCCGACTGGCCGGGATTTTCCATGACGCTGAGGGTGGCGGGCACGTCGTGCAGGATCCGGATCGAGAGAGCGGATCATCCGAGAGCCACGCTGGATGGCCACCCCATCACGGCCGGGCCGGTGGTGTTCCTGCCCCTCGACGGCGGGTCTCACGACCTGAACCTGACTCTCGGCCGCCTTGTGTCGACCGAGACGGCAGCCGAAATCGACAGTTCTGTGCTCCCGATCCCGCCGGATTGACCGCCTGTCCAACCGACGCCACTCAATCGACCCGACGCCGGGTGACCGCATTGCAGCCGAAAGGCACCTAACGTGACCACGCTGACGACCTATCACAAGACCGAATACCGCTACGGCGAACCCGTTCTGCTTGGACCTCATCGGATGATGCTGCGCCCGCGCGAAGCCCGGGACCTGCGGCTGCTGTCGCATGAGATCACCCTCACGCCCCATGCCGATATCACCTGGGCCCATGACGTTGCGGGCAATGCGGTCGCCACGGCGCAGTTCAATCAGCCGAGCGACCATCTGATCATCGAAAGCCGTGCAACCGTCGATCTGACCGCCGCGGTCTGGCCGGTATTCGCCATAGCGGCGGAGGCAATCAGCTTTCCCTTCCTTTATTCAGGCGACGATTGGGCCGACCTCGGCTCCCTGACGGCGCCACAATATCCCGACCCTGACGGAAAGTTTTCCAGCTGGGTCGAGGGCTTCGTCCTTCAACGCCCCACGGATACGCTGTCTCTGCTCAAGGATATCGCCAACGGGGTGTCGACGCAGATCGCATATCAGGGGCGAGAGATGGAAGGGACACAGTCGCCGCTGGAAACACTTTCCCGCGGTTGGGGCTCATGCCGTGACTTTGCGGTGTTGTTTGCCGAAGCCGCGCGCACGCTCAGTTTCGGTGCCCGCATCGTTTCCGGCTATCTCTTCGATCCCGAAACGCGCCTTGTCGGATCTGAAGGGGCGGGTTCTACCCATGCCTGGGCCGAAGTCTTCATGCCCGGTGCCGGCTGGGTCGCGTTTGACCCTACAAACCGGAGCGTCGGATCAAAGAACCTCATTCCCGTGGCGGTCGCCCGTGGCATTCATCAGGTCGTCCCGGTCACTGGGAGCTTCACGGGGTCGGGAAACACCCAGCGAAGCATGACCGTTGAGGTGCGCCACGTGGTCATCGAATACTGATCACCGCAACCCCGGTCCGCGGCGGCCGATCGAGGAGGGCCCTGCGCCTGTCTTCGAGGCAGAGCGAGAACGAAAGACCACATATATCGCGACGTCAGGACCGCTCCGCCGTCGATGCACTGGAGACCCCGGAATGACACACCTGTACCCCTTTGAGCCTTATCTTGCGCTCGCGCTTCTTCTGGTTCTCTTCGCGGGCTTCCTTTACGAGCGGTTCGCCCCCGAGGTGACGGCCGCAGCGGTCGCGGCGTTGTTTGTCGTTTTTGGACTGGTGCCTCAAGACACTGTTCTATCGGTTTTTTCAAATCCCGCACCGATCACGATCGCCGCGATGTTTATCCTCAGCGGCGCCCTCGTGCGCACCGGGTTGCTCGATGCACTGGCAAATCGTGTCGTCGCCGCCGCCGGCCAGCGTCCCATTGCGGCTACCGGCGTGTTTCTGGCTTCGACCCTCGTGGCCTCGGCGCTCATGAACAACACACCCGTCGTGCTGGTACTGATCCCGGTCGCCATACGACTGGCCCAAAGCCTCGGCCTCGCAGCGACGCGTCTGTTGATCCCGCTCTCTTACATGGCGGTGCTCGGCGGGACCTGCACGCTGATCGGAACCTCGACCAATCTGCTGGTCGATGGCGTTGCCAGAGAGATCGGGCTGGCGCCCTTCTCAATTCTGGAAATCACACCGGTCGGTCTGGTGGCCGCAGCCACCGGCGGATTGACCCTGCTGCTACTCGGACCGCTCCTGCTTCCCAACCGCAAGGATCAGACGGATCTGGGTGCGGCAGGTGAGGCGGATTTCCTGACCGAGTTGCGCCCAAAGGATGATTTCTGGGGGCTGGGTCACGCCTTGGGGGATATCGATGATCTGACCCGCCCGGGTGTGACGGTGGTCGGAATACGTTCCGGTGCAGAGGTTAGGCGTGACGACGTGCTCGATCACATCCTTACCGCTGGTGACCGGCTGATCGCGGTTATCCGCACCTCCGAACTGCTGACGTTGAGAAACAAGAAAGGATGGGATGTCGGACTGCGTCAGGGGCCGACAGCCGGGGATAGTGCCGAAACAACAGTCGCGGAGGCGATCGTCACGCTCTCGCATCGCAGCCGCGGTGTACGGATCGCGCAGCTGACCATCGGGTTCAGGTATGGCATGCGTGTCCTGGGGGCACATCGTCATGGGGAAAGCCTCGGCCCCGACCTCTCGACCACGCTCCTCAGACCTGCGGACAAACTGCTACTGGAGGGAACCGACGAAAGCTACGACCGCCTGATCGAGGCCGGGGACCTGGCTGGCGTCACGATGGCCGGAGGGCGCCCCTTTCGACGCGGCAAGGCCCCGCTCGCGCTTGCGGCGCTGTTTGCGGTGGTGGCCCTGGCCGCCATTGGTGTGGCGGACATCAGCCTTGTTTCCCTCGTCGCCGTGGCCTTCATCCTCGTCCTGCGCTGCATCGACAACGATGAGGCCTGGAATTCCATCGACGCGGGCGTGCTCGTTCTGATCTTCTCGATGCTGGTGGTTGGTGCGGGGCTGCAGCACTCGGGCGCGATTGCCTTGATCGTCGGTGCCATTGCCCCCCCGCTTGCGGACATGCCCCCGATCATCGCCCTGGCCGCGGTCTATCTGCTCGCTTCGACCTTGACGGAGGCGGTCACCAACAGTGCGGTCGCGGTCGTCGTGACCCCTCTGGCGATCGGACTGGCGGACCAGATCGGGGTTGATCCACGCCCCTTCGTTGTCGCAGTCATGTTTGGAGCGAGCGCAAGCTTCGCGACCCCGATCGGCTATCAGACCAACACACTGGTCTATGGTGCGGGCAACTACAAGTTCACGGACTTCATCAAGATCGGTCTTCCAATGAACATCATCGTGGGGGCCGCCGCAGTTCTGACAATTCCGGTGTTCTTTCCCTTCTAAGACAGCCGCTGAATGGCCTGCTCCTGGATTCCTAGACAGCAGGGCAGGAAGCCGAGATGAACCTGGAACTCGACGCCGCCAAACACGCGCTTGAGTGGCATTCCGGCGTCTGTCGCGACCTCCTGAGACGCTTGCTGAAGACTGAGGGCGACTCTGTCATTTCAAAAGCGGCCCGGTCTGATCCAGATACGCCGGATCGAACCCGGCAAGCTCCGCCAGCCCGCTGTAGTCGTGAAATGCCACGTGACCGTCGCGGAAAGTCACCAGACCGCGTTCACGCAATTGCCGCAACACACGGTTCACATGGACTGCGCTCAATCCAAGCGCGTCGGCAAGGTGATATTGTGTGAGCGGGCAGTCGTACCCCTCCTTGCTCCCCATGCCTACAAGAGCCAGCCGCGATCCCAACTCCAGCAGGAAATGCGCCATCCGTGCTCCCGCGTCCCGCCGCCCAATCCCGACGAGATGTTCAACCACCATCGCCTCATCCCTGGACGCCGCCCAAAGGATGGCGGTTGCGAGCCGCGGTGTCCGCGCGAACGCCTCGAGCAGATCGCCCGTCAAGACTTCTGCAGCCTCTACGTCCACGATTGGCTCGAAACTGTGGTCCGAGGTACGCAAAAGCACGCTTCGCAATCCCAGAAAATCGCCCGGCACCTGAAAATCAACGATCTGCCGCGTTCCGTCCGGCTGGATCTTGTAGGAGCAGACCCAGCCCGCGGACAGGATGTAGGCGGCCTGATCTGATTGTCCCTGATGGGCCATGTCTCGCCCGGCGACAAAAGACCGCCGACGCCCGTGCAGACGCGCTAGCACCGCAAGTTCGGCCTCTGACAAAGCGACAAATGCCGAGAGTTTTCGGGTGAGCGGGCTTGCCGCGGCCGGTGTCATGATCCTTTCCTTTCGGTTGCGGGGGACATTTCGAGATGAGCTCAGGGACTGCTCTTGATCAGTCCAGCATAGAGCATTTCATGCAAGAAAGGGGAACACATCAGGCACGCTTCCCCGTCAGATTGTGACGCGATGAAAGGAACACACCGGATGCCTACGTCGAACGACGCTGCAGGACTGGCCGCCCTGTCGATCTGCGAGTCACTTCTACTGGCCATGAACGATCGCGGATTGCTGCCGGAGAACGAGATCGTCGGAGTTCTCCGCGACGCCGCGGCCATCCATGAGAACACCATCGACACTGAGCCTGACGCGGAAATCCACCGGGCCGCGGCGGCCCTGATCAATCAGATCATCACTCAGGGCAATTCAGTGTACCGACCACCAGCATGATACATTCAATCGTAGAGGATCTGCATCACCCATGACGTTTTCGTCCCGCTCAGACAACAAGCAGCCTCAACGGCGTGGCCGACAGGACGCTACGGCGAACAAAAGAGGCGAACATGGCAACTCCGGACCCGACCTACAGGATGCCGGATCACACGCGGACGCGGTGAAAAGTGCTGGCCATTCTTCCGCCGAGACCGACCGCGCATCGAAGCAGTCGCAGTTCACCCCATCGGACTGGACACGAACGCTGGCGGCGTATCGACAACCTATCCCGTCGCGTAGCGTTTTCGAACTCACCATTACACTCGCGCCATTCGTGGCGCTCTGGGCTGTCGCCTGGTGGGCGCTGTCGATCAGCACCGCGTTGGCAATCATTCTGGCGCTAGCGAATGCGGCCTTT
Source organism: Celeribacter ethanolicus (assembly GCF_002407265.1). Taxonomy (NCBI): domain Bacteria; kingdom Pseudomonadati; phylum Pseudomonadota; class Alphaproteobacteria; order Rhodobacterales; family Roseobacteraceae; genus Celeribacter; species Celeribacter ethanolicus. The sequence goes on along the minus strand of NZ_CP022196.1, from coordinate 396,013 downwards.
CTCGTCCGTCTGTTCATGTTCCAGCATGATTGCGGCCACGGGTCGCTGTTCCGCAGCCGGCGCCTCTGCGACTGGATCGGGCGGGTGATCGGCGTTCTCACTCTGACTCCCTACGATGTCTGGCGCAAGACGCACGCGCTCCACCACGCCACGACCGGAAATCTGGACCATCGGGGCGTCGGAGACATGCCGATCCTGACGGTCAGCGAATATCAGGACATGAGACGAGTTGGCCGGGTAGGCTATCGGCTGATCCGCAATCCGTTGTTCCTGTTCGGCGTGGTGCCGTTCTATACATTCTTCCTGCAAAACCGCCTGCCCGTGCACCTGATGCGATCCGGCTGGCGGTACTGGCTGAGCGCGATGGGCACAAACCTCGCCATTGGCCTTTCACTGATGACGATCATCTGGCTGGGCGGCTGGGATGTTCTGCTGTTCGTGTTCCTCCCGACGATGTTTCTGGCAGCGGTCACCGGCATGTGGTTCTTTTACGTGCAGCATCAGTTCGAAGATACAAGCTGGCAGCACGACGGGGACTGGAACATTCAGGACGCGGCCCTGCACGGAAGTTCACACTATGCGTTGCCCGGTATCCTGCGCTGGATCAGCGCAAACATCGGCGTTCACCATGTGCATCATCTGGCCAGCCGCATTCCCTTCTACCGTCTGGACGAGGTTATCCGGGATCACGATGTCCTGGCGCAGACCAAGCGCATAACACTTTGGGAGAGCTTCCGCTGCGCGCGCCTCCACCTCTGGGACGAGCAAAGCCATAGACTTTTGTCGTTCGCGGAGGCTCGGGCGCTTTCTGCGTGAGACTGTGCGATTTGGCTGAGGGACAAGGAAACGGACCCTGGTTGAGTGTGCGGAGGCACTGTCCCTCAGAGTGGAAAAAAGGGAAATCGGTCCAATGATCGACAAACTAGCATCTCTGCCCCATGAGGCCGCCGACACGCTCGCGCGACCCTTCGCACGCTTTCTGAAAATCGAGGCGGCAGCGGGTGCCCTTCTTTTCCTGGCGGTGTTGCTGGCGTTGGGACTGGCGAATTCGCCTTGGCACCGCGTTTTTCTGGATTTCTGGGAAACTCGTATCGGCCTGACATTCGGCTCATGGGATTTCAGCCGCTCCCTGCGCCACTGGGTCAATGACGGATTGATGACGCTCTTTTTCTTTGTGCTCTCGCTCGAGCTCAAGAGGGAAATCGTTCTGGGAGAATTGAGAAATCCTCGACAAGTCGCCTTGCCTCTGGCGGGGGCCGTGGGCGGCATGGTGGTTCCAGTCGCAATGTATTTGGCGTTGATGTCCGGAGAATCCGGACTGCATGGTTGGGGAACCGTTATGGCAACCGATACGGCATTCGTAATCGGGTGCCTCGCGCTATTCGGAAACCGGGTTCCACCTACCCTGCGTCTCTTCTTGCTCTCGCTGGCGATATTCGATGATGTCGGCGCGATTGTCGTGGTCGCGCTCGGGTACGGAGAAGCCCTGAACTGGTCGGCACTCGGGTTGGGTCTGCTGGGAATTGGTGTCGTTGCAAGCGCCTCGCGGTTCGGAGTCAGAAGTGTTCCGGTCTATTCATTGCTGGGAGTTGGAATCTGGCTAAGTGTTGATGCATCCGGCGTCCATGCGACCATCGCTGGCGTCATTCTGGGCCTCATGACACCCACCCGGGTCTGGGTCAGCGATGCACGTCTACGCGGGATCCTGGGGCGGTTGCTGGCCCATCCTGCCGGCGAGCATTGGAGTGGCGACACCACAGAACGCCATGACCTTCTCCAGGCAGGGACAGCGGTCACGGAATCCGTCTCTCCAGTCGAGCGTCTCGAGATGATACTGCACCCTTGGGTCGGATTTGCAATCATGCCGATCTTCGCGCTGGCTAATGCCGGAATCATGTTTCAGGGTGCGGATTTCCAACAAACAGTCACTCTGGCGGTCATTGCGGGATTGTTATTGGGAAAGCCAATCGGCGTACTCGGTTTCAGCTGGCTTGCAGTTCGTTCCGGCATTGCGGTGCTTGCGCCGGGCCTGTCCTGGCCCTTCATCGTGGCCGGCTCGTTTCTGGCGGGGATTGGGTTCACGATGTCGGTCTTCATCGCGGATCTGGCCTTCGATGCGACGATGCTTAACGCTGCCAAACTAGGAATCCTGTCAGGATCGGCCTTCGCTGCGACAATCGGCACACTGATACTGCTTCAACTGACACGGCTCGAGACGAGGACATGATACGCAACCCATGACGACGCTCAGAGACTGCAGCCTTTTGGAGTGCCCAGGATTTTGGATTTGGGCCAGGGCGCTGCAATACAGCTGTCACCGGCGCCCTGACGAGCGGACAGGTTGCACCGCCGTTTGCCATGAGTGCGACGCTTTGCACCGCCGACAAATCCGCTCCCCGAAGCCTTCACTCGGAAAGGGCGTGCGGCAACGGAGACAAAGACGCTCTTTCGGGACATCGTCGATGGCCCGCACAGGCCCATTGTCCTGATCCACGAGTTCGGTCATCGATCTGCGCCATCCTCTTCAATCAGCCGTGCCAGATCACCAAGCGTGCGCTCGATGAGTTCCTGTCGCCGGGCGTCACTGGCTTCGGCAGTTTCCGAGTAGCGCCGTATCAGATACTGCGCTTTGAGCGCTGCCTCATGCCAGTTGGCGGCGGGTTGGGCGAGGAGCTGTACTTCGAGTTCCTCCTGCCGCAAGCGGAGCGCTCTTTGATCGGCTTCGAAATCCTTCAGGGAGTGTCGCCGGATGTCGGCCGCGATCCGGCCTTCGGCGCTTCGCCTTGTATCGAGGTCAACCGGATCGTCCGTCATCGCTATTGTCTCCCTGGTATCATCGTTCGACCAACGCTTCGGCCCCTGCACGGGCAGGGTCAGCCCCTGTGCCTGACGTTTCTCCTTCCATTGCCCTCAGGTATCCGAAGAGATCGCTGTCGGTCGTGAGAACAAGTGTCGTTCCGCCCGAGATCATATCCTTGTAGGCCTGCATGGTTCGCGTGAACGCGTAGAATTCAGCGGCCTCGGGAGTGATGTTGTAGGCTCTTGCATAGATGTCCGCCGCCGAGGCATCTGCCAGGCCCCGGATTTCTTCCACATCCCGGTAGGCTTCGGATTGGATCTTGTTCAGGTCCCGCACGCGGTTGCCGCGGATACGCGCGGCTTCGCCATTGCCTTCGGACAGGAAACGCTCGGCGATCTGACGTCGCTCCGAAATCATGCGATCATAGATCTTCGGACGCACGCTTTCGTTGTAGTTGATCCTCTTGAAGCGGATGTCGAGCAGTTCGATCCCAAAGACACGGACCTTCTCTGCGGCGGCTGTGAAGATCTCCTGCTCCACCATTGCCCGGCCCTTCTGTATGGGAACCAGCGCACCGATGTCCTGCGCGCGTTCTTCATCCGTCAGGAGCGTGTCCCGCAGCGGCACCCTGCCTTTCGTTGTTCGAATGATCTCGATCAGCTCGTGCTTGGCGACGGCATTGCGGGTCTCGCTGCCGAGAATGTCGTCGAGCCGCGATTGCGCGCTCCGCTCGTCGCGCAGGCGCAGGAAATACTGCAACGGATCTGTAATTTTCCAACGGGCGAACAAGTCCACGGAAATATAGAGCTTATCCTTGGTTGGCATGTCCGAAGGATTGCCGTCCCACTCGAGAACCCGGCGATCGATCCGATTGACCTCCTGAATAAAGGGGAGTTTCAGCTTGAGGCCGGCTGTCGTGATCGGTTCTCCAACGGGTTTGCCGAATTGCGTAATGATCGCCTGTTCGACCTCGCCAACCGTATAGAAGGCTCTCGGCGCGGTCACGACAACCGCAACGGCGAGACCTGCAAGAATGCCAGATTTCATTTTCATGGCTTATCCCCCCGAGCCCGATCGAGCGTCAGAAGCGGGAGAATGCTCGCGGTCGAGCCATCGACGATGATCTTCGACCCTATCCCTGGCAGCACATCCTGCAGCGTCTCGATATAGATGCGCCGCCTCGTGACTTCGGGCGCCTTCACGTATTCGGCCAGAAGCGCGGTGAACCGTGCGGCGTCACCTTCAGCCTCGTTTATGCGTTTTAGGCGATAGCCATCGGCCTCGCGGATGCGCTGGTCTTTCTCGCCCTCGGCCAGCGGAATGACCTTGTTGTATTCGCGGCGCGCTTCGTTGATCAAGCGCTCCTTCTCCTGCTGCGCCTGATTGACCTCATTGAAAGAGGCCTGAACCGGTTCGGGCGGGTTGATGTTCTTGAGCTGCACCTGATCGATGCTGATCCCCATCGCGTACTTGGTCGTCAGCGCCTGCATCTTCAGAAGAGCTTCGCTTTCGATCTCCTGTCGGCCTATGGTGATGACCTCGTCGACCGTGCGGTCGCCGACAACCTCACGCATCACCGATTCGGAGACATAGCGAAGCGTCGCGCCCGGCTGACGCACCTCGAAGAGGAATTTCAGGGGCTCTGATATCCGGTATTGCACCACCCATTCCACGAGAGCGGCGTTCAGGTCCCCGGTTACCATTTCGGTTTCGCGGCGGCCATCGACCGGGCTTTGAAACGGATCCCCTGCACCCGGTGTTGTAAAGCCGAATTCCTGTTTCAGCTGACGTTTCACGGGAACCAGCGTCGCCACATCGATTCCAAGCGGAAATTTGAAGTGAAGCCCCGGCGGAACCTCAGCGGTGTATTTTCCAAATCGCTGGACCACTGCAACGGAGTCACTCGGAACCGTGTAGTAGGACGACCAGGCGACAACTGCGAAGAAAACAACGGCCCCCACCACCGCGATGCTCTTGGCGGGCGGCAGCCCACCTGGCAACAGGCCACCCATGCGTTCGCGACCCTGGCGGAGAATGGCATCGATCTCTGGTGGAGCACGCTTCTGTCGGGTGTTCCAAGGACCTCGATCTTCTGGGCTGTCATCCTCATGATCAGTCATGGTGTTTTCCTCTTTTTCTAGCACGGCCAACTCAGGGGAAACCGGGAGCCGAAGTGTCGGCGTGCGTACTACGACGCGCGGCTCAATTTGACCGCGGCGGCATTCCTTCGTTCTCCGCAGCCTGAATCGCAGACTTGTCCTGCGGAGTTCTAGCTTCACGGATGGGTGTCACGGTATCAGAGCCGACCTCAGACGAACGTTTGCCTGAGTAGAGATGCCGAAGCTGCACTTCAGAGACACCGTCGGCCTGCATAACCAGCTGCACCATCGGGTTGGCCAACACCTCTTCGAGGAAGAACTCCGTGAGTTCTTTCCCGGTAAGTTCGTCTTTTGCGTGGGCCGCATCGAGGTCGGCCAGAGAAACCATCAAGGTCCTTGACAGTCCAGGATGCGAATTTCGCGGATGCAGGTCTACCAGAACCGAGGCCTTCCAGGCATCGGGGTTGCGGTCATCGGGCGGCGCACTCAGCTCGGTTTCGATCTCGTAGGCTCCGGCCGGCAGCATTTCGTCAAAACCCGGGACAGTGAACGGTCTCGAAAACACCGCAACGCTCTTTAGTTTGGGGTGTTCCATCTGCGTCCTCCTTATTTACGGTCAATTCGGTGATCTCATGTTCCGCCAGCGGCCTCCCCTGCGTTGGAAGACCTGCAAATCCAGAGCCTTGCCTCAGAGAGGATCAGAGCCGTGATCGCCTGATGGCCAACCACTTGGATTGAGGCCCGATCAGGTCAATTGATCGGTCCAGACCCGGAACTCCAACAGCGTGCTTGGCCCGAAGGTCTGCGTCAAAGGCACATCCGCGGCATCCCGGCCGCGCGCGATCAGGATCCTCGCGGTGCGCCGTGTGTTGTTGCGCGGATCGAAGACCCACCAGCGACCATCGAGAAAGACTTCCATCCAGGCAGCGAAATCTCCGGGCGGATAGGGCTCCGGCTCGCCAATATCGCTCAGATAGCCCGTGCAATAGCGGGACGGAATGTTCATGCAGCGGCAGAAGGCGATGGCGAGATGCGCAAAATCACGGCAAACACCGGCCCGGCCGGCAAGCGTCTGAGAGGCTGTGCGGGTCGCATTCGCCTGCATATAGTCGAAAGCCACAGCCTCGTGGACGAAATCGCAGATCGTCTGGACCCTAGCCCATCCGGGCTTTGTGTTCTCAAACAGCCGCCAGGCTTCGTCGGAAAGAAGATCCGTGTCGCAATATCGGCTGCCGAGCAGATAGACGAGCGTCTCGAAAGGCAGCTCCTGAACCGCGTGTTGGACCGCCCCCGGCGCAACTGGGTCGGGCAACCCGCCATCCCGGAAAACGCCATCCGAAGACAAGGTGAAATCGCCCGCTGGTGCCACCATGCGCGTGCACCAGTTTCCGAATCCGTCACGGTAGCTTTCGAGCGGGACGCTGGGAGAGGTCACGAGATAGTCGGCGCGCTCCAGATCACCGAAGCGCGAGTAGTGCACATTCAACATCGCGATCAATGGCGTCGGCTGGCTCAACGCGTAGCGCAGACGGCATCCTATGCTCACACGCATGCTGGACGCTCGAGAAGGGCCAAAGGCGTGTAGATCATCGTCCACGAGCACAGACCCCATCGGACAATTGAAAGCCTCGGTCACAACTCCAGCGATTGCCTGATCGATCGAGATGGGCGTTCTCCGGCATAACGATCACGACGCAGTTGCGATCCTTGCGCTCGTATCCTCGCTCACAGCGCCATCCCGGCCCATACGAATCCGTGTCCAGAAAGGCATTGGCCGGTAACACGATGGCATCGCAGCGACCGTCAACCTCGGAAAAGCCTCTTTCGCAACGCCATGTATCGCCGTAATCGGTGTTGGTCAGGTAGCCGTTATCCGGCACGGCAATTGGAACGCACGCGCCATCGCCCGCTGCAAAGCCGCGATCGCAGGTCCAGCCGGTGCCCCCGGGATCTTCGGTGAGAAATGCGTGTTCCGGCAGGATGATTGGCACGCAGGTTTCGCGGTCTTGCCGATATCCGCGTTCGCACTGCCAGTCGAAACCTGAAGATTGCAGGAAGGCGTGGGCGGGCACAAGGATGGGGGCGCACGATGCCTCACCCCTCTCTTCGTATCCGCGGCGACATTCCCACCCCGTTCCGTAGGATCGACCCGTCGCATAAGCATTCTCCGGCATGTCGATGGCAACGCATTCAGCGCCATCCACCCGGTAGCCCACGTCACAGTTCCACCCTCCGCCATAACTGCGTGCCCGCGCGTTCTCCGGGAGCGGTCCGGTCCCGTCCTGCGCAAAGACCGGAAACGCGAGAGAGGCGATCATGCCGGCCGCCGCCGCCAGCTTCGAAATAAGGCGCCTAGGGGGCCTGCTATGTGGATGTTCATCGCGTTCCATTTGCTCCATCCTTCAAGTTCTGGGGCGGTTCGTTTGCTTGTGGGATTTCGAGCGCATCGGCTGAAGTGTTCCGTTTGCTGCTCCGCCGCCGAGACAGTCGGCAACACAGGCGCAGCATCCGGTCTTGTCGGCATGCCTTCGTTCTCGGCTGCCTGGATCGCAAACTCGCTCGGTCCAGTAGGTTGAACGCCGAGGGTCATGGCAGGGACAGATTCAACAATGCCGCAGCTGCGTTGGCGTGCTCCTCTTGGTGGTAGTCGCCGCGAAAGACGCCATTGACCGTCACTTGCCATATGCCGTTTCTCTGCTTGACCAGAACCTGGTCGCGTTGCGCATGCGGATCGGAGCCCTCCAATCTATCGTTTTCAGAGGCGCTAGCGCGTTTCGCAGCCTCCGACGGATGGACCGGCGGCTGGCGCGGTTCACCGAGAAGCATCACGGCGCGGATGAATTCTTCCGCATAGTCGTCGGCCCCCCCGATAGTCGTGCTCGTGCTGAGCCATGCGCATCGGTTCCACGAACCGTTCTCTCAGATGATCGACAAACCGCGGCTCAGTTCGGGACATGTATGCGATCAGCGCCTGAAGGACCCTTTCATGAGCGAGCACGCGACGTTCGAGCTCGGTTCTCTTAACTCGGGAAGCGGAAGACTGTTCCATCGCGGGCAGGGTCTTTTCGTTGCCGATATCCGGGGACTGTTGCATTCGGAGGCTCTAAAGTTGGAGCTTTGCGAGACAAGCTTGCGCGATGTCGCGGTCCGGAGCGTCGGTGCCGGGTACGGTCGCCCATCCCGCCTTCATAAGCGCGTCGCGCCTCTGGTAAGTTGACGCAGCCTTGATTGTTTCCATCTTTGCGGCCCGCTCCGGATCGGTCCGGGCCATTTCCAGACAAACGGGCACCATGGCCGCGACAACATCCTCATGGGCCATGGTCAAGGCTCTGTCGCTCGAAGTTCCGCCGGTCACCCAGCCGCCCCATGTAAATCCGACGACACCGACAATGACCGCGCCGATTACGGCGCCGTAGATGCCGGGTTTGAGCCATTCGGGAGTGTTCATTTCAAGTCCTCCGACGGGGAAAGCGCCGTCTCGCTATCTCGGGTCGGAAATCTCCGGTCCAAGCCAAGTGCCGTTTCCAGATCTCGCTCGCTGGTCGATCGCAGTTCGACCCGTCCAGCCCTTTGCCCCTTTCCTCGTACGGTCAGATACGTCGCCGTCCTTCGGTAAGCCGCGAAGCTGAGACCTTCCAAAAGCTCTTCCTGAACGACCACGTCATAATCGCCAGCGGGCAATTCATCCGTGTAACCGGACAAGAAAAACGGGTGTTTGAACGTCACAGTCGAATTGGTCGAGCGCATGGCCATACCTGATCTCCGTGCAACCTGCAGGGGTCCAGCACCAAGTCCGAGCCCTCCCTGGCTTCGGGAAGGAGGCTCAGCTTGCTGGTATCAATGCTTCTACCTGGTGATAGGAATTCACGCGCTGACCCATGTTAGCCTCGCTCGCAATGGTGAGCTTGCAGACAAGGCCGGGGCCGGTATGGCGGTCAGGAACGACGGCTTGGCGGCAGACTGATCTGCGTCAGCCCGCATAAGGCCGGATTCGGGCAGGATCAAAGCAATCCGAAATATCCTCGGTCGGTCTTGGCGAACCAAATCGTTCTGCGTCTAAACCTGCCGCGATCCGGAGCCATATATCACATATATCGAGGAAACAACGATGTCCGCAGCCGATATTCTCAACCCCCATGACCCCGCACTGGAACGGTTTCTCTTCGCCTCCGTCGGCGAAGACCGAGATGGCTCCATCGTGACCGTGCTCTCAGCGCTTGCCAGGCTAGAGCTCGATCCATGGGAAGTGGCCGCCGAGCTTGCGTCTTCGGGTCGTCAAGCTGCGGTTTCGCGATTGGGAACGCTGCTGTCACGCTGCAAAGACGTGCCTGCACTCGCGACGGAGAATGGAGAGGTGGCCCGCACCCTTGCCCCTCTCCTTCCGGGTGCCGCACCGGCCGCTACGAGTTTTAGCGATGCGTTGCATAAGGGCATCGCCTTCTCGCCGGGAACAATCCTGTCAGTGGCGGTCGTGATACTGATCCTGATCCAGGTAATCCTTTCCGGTACATGGGAGACAGCCGAATGACCCTCTCCGTGCCGCGAAAGACTACTCTCGAGCATGCCGCAAATAAGATCGGCAAGCCCTCTCCAACGGATCAGGAAATTCTCTGGGATATGGAAGAGCGCTTCTGGACCAGTGACTCCGACAACGCGCGCGCGACAACCGCGGAAAACGCTATCATGATCTTTCCATACCCTCCGGGTATCCTACAGGGTGAGCAGATCTGGCACGGCCTGAAGCGCAGAACCGGCTGGCGGTCCGTGGCGATGACTGGGCGCAGAGCAACGCAATGTGGTGACATTGTCATTCTCAGCTACCATGCCTCCGCTGAGAAGCCCGATCTGCCCATCTATGAAGCACTTTGCGCCTCCACATATCTGAACGATGCGGGTGGCTGGCTCCGCACGTCACACCAGCAAACTCTAGTTGTCTGAGCCGCGGGAGAGATAAGAGAGCCAGCCAGCTCACTCCGCGATCATCAGGTCTAGGTTTTCTGAAGGCAACAGAGCCCAATTTGCCTTCAGGGGAGCATCGCGCCGCAAAAAATTTGGTACTTGGTACATGAAAAATACTCTTTCACATTGTAAATAAACGGATTTTTCAAATCAACCCGTCCAATCCATCATCGGCGCAACGGACAGGCGGGCAGCGTGCCGAACGTCGGGAAAACCTGATTTGTCCTGTTTTTTTGGATTCGCCATTTTATGCGTTTTCCTCGTTTAGGTCCCATTCAGCGCCGTTTTTGACCCCGGCGTTACAGAATGTAGCGCCGGCTGCACGGTGTAGCACTTTTCTTGCCCGAAGTTCCAGCAGGCCACTTCGCACTTCCTGCAGGTTCTTCTGTCATTCAACACCCACAAAGGATTTGGCAGGAGGGGAATTTTGCATGGAAGCGGATCGCCCTGAGTTTGGCCTTTATGAAGCCAATTATCTATTCCCGTGAAAAAGGTATTCGAACTCCCAAAATCACCTTAATACTCAAGGCCTTAGAGGTGTTTCAGAGGGAAAAATATGAAATGGCGCACCCAAGAGGATTCGAACCTCTGGCCTCTGCCTTCGGAGGGCAGCGCTCTATCCAGCTGAGCTATGGGTGCGCGGGCTGACCGCGTCAGTGCGCCTGTCTATAGGCGATGCGTGCCGGGCGTGCAATCGGTTTTCACGCCCGGCAAATCATCTTATCCGAAGAATTCTCGGCAAAGCTCAAGCGCGTCGACCAGACGGTCGATCTCGTCCGTTGTGTTGTACATCGCCAAGGACGCGCGGCAGGTCGCGGTGACGCCCAGATGCTGCATCAAAGGCATGGCGCAATGGCTCCCGGCCCGCACCGCGACGCCCTTTTTGTCCAGAACGGTCGAGATGTCATGCGGGTGCGCGCCTTCCATGGTGAAGGAGAAAATCGCCCCCTTCCCGGGTGCCGTGCCCTGCACATTGAGCCAGTTGAGGTTCTGAAGCTTCGCCGTCGCATAGGCGGCCAGTTCGGCCTCATAGGCGGCGATGTTCTCCATGCCGATCTGCATCAGGTAATCGAGCGCGACGCCCATGCCGATGGTCTGAACGATGCCGGGTGTGCCGGCCTCGAATTTCAAAGGCGGTTTGGCGTAGCTCACGCTGTCCCTCGTCACCGTGTCGATCATATCGCCACCGCCGAGGAAGGGGCGCATTTCGGCCTGACGCTCGGCGCGGATATAGATCGCGCCCGACCCGCTTGGCCCATAAAGCTTATGCCCGGTGATCGGATAGAAATCGCAGCCCATGTCCTGCACATCGACCGGGCCATGCACCGCGCCTTGCGAGCCATCGACCAGCGTCGCCACGCCACGCGCGCGCGCGGCATGGCAGATGGTTTTCACATCGACCCGCGTGCCAGTGACGTTGGACATTTGCGTGATCGCGACGAGTTTCGTCTTCGGCCCGATGGCGTCGATCACCGCCTGCGGATCGAGCGATCCGTCCGGCGCGCAATCGACCCATTTGAGCACAACGCCCTGACGGTCACGCAGGAAGTGCCAGGGCACGATATTGGCGTGGTGTTCGAGCACGGACAGCACGATCTCATCGCCCGGGCAGAGATGTTCCGCACCCCAGCCATAGGACACGAGATTGATCCCCTCGGTCGTCCCCGAGGTAAAGATGATCTCATCCTCATGGCCCGCGTTCAGGAACTTGGCCACCACCTGCCGTACGTTCTCGTACTTGTCCGTCGCCAGATTGGACAGGAAGTGCAAGCCACGGTGAACATTGGCATATTCCGACGTATAGGCTTGGGTGATCGCGTCGATCACCACCTGCGGCTTTTGCGCGGAGGCACCATTGTCGAGATAGGTCAGCGGCTGGCCGTTGACCTCGCGCGCGAGGATCGGGAAATCGGCCCGGATTTTTGCGACATCGAACATGTCAGCTCTCTTTCTTCACGACTTCCGCAAGCATCGCGCCCCAGAAGTAAATCAAGGCGACAAGGGCGAGAACGCCCACGCCATTGGTCGTGGCCCCCGGCCCGACAAACCCCGCCGTCAGCCCCCAAAGGAGCCACAGAGGGGCCGCACAGAGAAGCCCCCAGAACATCGCCAGACGCACCTCGAACCCCGAGGCCGCGGCCCCCATGAGACGCAGGGCAAAACCCACGATCCCGGAGAGGACGTAGAACACCAAGGGCATGATGAAGAGCCAGCTCAGGAGCGTCGCGCCCATGAGCATCTGCACCTCTTGGCCGGTCTCGAAGGCCACGCGCGACAACCGCGGCCATTGCGCCACAAAGATCAGCCCGCAAGCGAGCATCAGGGTCACGAGCGCACCGCCCTCGGTTTCGCCCGCGAGCCGATGCCGGAGCACGGCCCGTGGCGCGCGGTAGCTTTTCGCGATGTCGGTGACGACGCCCATGGATGCCCCTTACTTGCGGCGGCGTTTCAGCCAGCCTTCGAGACGATGCAGGATGTCTTCGGCGATGGCCGCATCCTCGATCTCCTCAATGGCTTCGGCCAAGAACGCCAGCGTCAGAAGGTCGGTCGCATCGGACGCCGGAACCCCGCGCGAGCGCAGGTAGAACAGCGCCTCATCGTCGATCGCCCCCACAGTCGAGCCGTGCGAACAGGCGACGTCATCGGCGTAGATCTCCAGCTCGGGCTTGGCGAGGAACTGGCTGTTGTCGTCCAAAAGCAGGCCCTGAGAAATCTGATAACCGTCGGTCTTCTGCGCCTCGGGTTTCACCAAGATCTTGCCCTGAAACACGGCTTTGGCCCCGTTCCGCAGCACCTTCTTGAACACCTGACGGCTTTCGCAGCGCTCGGCGTCATGGGTGATGAACACGGTGTCGTCATGCAGGAAATCGCCGTCCCCCATGGCCGCGCCCGCGACATGCGCGACCGAGTCGTCGCCGACGATGTCGATGAACACCTCATTGCGGGTCAGAACGCCGTTGGCGGTCATGGTGAAGCTTTTGAACAGAGCCTCCTGCCCGACGGTTGCAAACACATGGGTCACCGCGCGGCGCTCATGATCGCGGCCTTGGGCACGCACATGGTGGAAAGCGGCTTTATCCGCCACATCGACTTCCATCACCTTGTTGAACCGCGCCGCCGCCGGGCCGTTTTCGAGCACCGTCAGATCGGCGCCTTCGTCCACGCGGATCACGTGGTGCAGGATGGCGTCGGAGGTCTCTTTCTTGTGCAGGTAGACAAGCGACACAGGTTTCGCGACCTTGCCGGTGGCGCGGATGACCATGCCGTCCGTGGCGAAAGCAGTGTTGAGCGTCGCAAACGGGCGCTCGACCGGGTCCTGCGCCTTTTTCTCCTGAACGCCGTAAGCGTCCTTCACCCAGTGGATGTCGGAGGAGAGCGCATCGGAAAGACGCATGATCTCAAGGTTTTCGCCCTCGAGCGCGTCAGAAGCTTCAGGATCGAACACGCCATCGACAAAGACAATCTTGATCCGATCGAGCCCAGAGAACACCGGCGCCTCGCTCGCCACGAACACGGCGGCTTTCGGCGCCTCGGCGGCGTTCAGGCTGTCCGGACGGGTCCAGCGCCAATATTCGTCGCGCCCTTGCGGCAGCCCCATGGACAACAGCCGATTGAGCGCATCCTGACGCAGGGCCTCAGCCCAGGGCGCGCCCGCGGGAAGGGTCATACCCTCGACCCGCGCCGCCGTCGCGTCCAGTTTCTTCTGTTTCAGTTCCGCACGTGTCATCAGGCCTTCTCCACCTCGGCCAGCAGATCGGCGTAGCCGTTATGCTCCACCTCGAGCGCCAGCTCGGGCCCGCCGGTTTTCACGATGCGACCGTCATACATGATGTGAACCACGTCCGGTTTGATGTGATCGAGAAGGCGCTGGTAGTGGGTGATCACCACGAAAGACCGCTTGCCGTCACGCAGCGCGTTGACGCCCTCGGAGACCAGTTTCATCGCGTCGACGTCAAGCCCGGAGTCGGTTTCGTCGAGGATGCAGAGCTTCGGCTCCAGCATGGCCATTTGCAGGATCTCGTTGCGTTTTTTCTCACCGCCCGAGAAGCCCATGTTGACCGGGCGTTTCAGCATGTCGGCGTCGATCTGAAGGCTTTTCGCCTTGGCGCGCACGGTTTTGAGGAAGTCGGTCGCCGACAGCTCCTCTTCGCCACGCGCCTTGCGTTGCGCGTTCACGGCGGTGCGCAGGAAGGTCATGTTGGACACGCCGGGGATCTCGACCGGGTATTGGAAGGCAAGGAACAGACCGGCAGCGGCACGCTCTTCGGGTTCCAGCTCAAGAATGTTCTCACCGTCGAGGATCACTTCGCCCTCGGTCACCACATAGCCGTCGCGACCCGAGAGCACATAGGAGGTGGTGGATTTACCGGAGCCGTTGGGCCCCATGATCGCATGGACTTCACCTTCGCCGACGGTGAGGTTCACACCCTTGAGGATTTGCTTATCCTCTTCTTCAAGCTTGACGTGGAGATTTTTGATTTCCAACATTTTATTGTCCTTTCACGGAAGAGAGCCCGCGCGGGATCGGGACCCCGGCAGGCGCATGTGCGTTTGTCATGTTCGAATGAGGCGCCGCCGTCAGACCGGCACCGGTGAGGTCATCGCCGGAAAAAGCGCAATGGCTCAGACCCCGGCGAAATGCAAAAACAGAAGAATGCCGGAGCCCAAGGCCACCAGCTTGAGCAAGCCGGATTTCAGCCCGAGGCTCAAAAGCGCAGCCGCAGACAGTCGTCCCTCGACCGGCGCGCTCTTGTGCTGCACCCCGGAAACCTTCTTGCCCGCGGGCGTGTCGACATCTTGCAGCCCCGTATAGACGGTCGCAAAGGTGTTCGGCCCCCCCGACTGGATGCGCTGAATGCGCTCGGCGAATTGTGCCTGTTGTGCTGGTTGCATGTTCCTGCCCCTCTTCCCGTCTCTTGTTCTGGACCTCACCAGATTGATCGGGAAATTGGGAAAGAACGTGGCACGAGACAGAAATTGTTACGACATTGAGACCTGACGTTGCGTCAGCATCTGCGCGGTTCAGAGATGATAGCTGTGGCCCCGGAAGGCCAGCGTGCCCGGCTCCGTCGTGTCGGTCACATGCGCGACCCATTGCGGCGAGAACAGGCGCGAAAACACGTCCGGCATCTCGTGCACCACATTGTGCATGGTCACCATGGCCAGCAGGATGCCCGCGACCTGCGCCCCCATGCGCTTCACCGCCGAAAGCGACACCGCCTCGCGCAGAATGAAGGCGATCACGATGGCGAAGAGCACATCGAGCGCCAGATCGAGATCCGCCGAAACCTGCGTCATACCGTCCGAAAGCTGAAACCGCAGCCAGCGCGCGATCACCGCCGCCAGCCCGCCCATGGCGAAGGCCAGAAGATAGGACAGCACCTGCGTGAGTTTCAGATTCGGCTCGATCGCGGGTGCACCATGCACGCCCTGCGCCTTGTGCCGCGCCAGCATCTCCTTGAGGTGCTGGTTGCGGCCATGATTGCGCGTCTGGCTGGGCCCCATCCTGTGCACCCCATCCTGCGGCGCGCGCGTCACGCGTCCGAGACGGCTGTAGAAATCCTCGCGCTGATGCATCGCAACACCCTTTACCACGCTGTGTAAGGGGACTGTTTACCATGTGATCATGGCGAAAATCGGGCGTCTGCATAGAGTATGTCAGGGAAGAGAGCATCGTCACGCCTTCCCCTGAAACAGTTTAAGGATCGGATAGAGCGCCGTGGCGGGCAGGCTCTCGACCGGTTCCAGATCGAATTGCGCCATGCGACCGTGGAACCCGGTCGGCTCTGCAAATTGGGTGATGCCCTCGTATTTGTCTTCGCGCCCGACATAATCGTCGATCAGTACCCGCGTGGGCTTGGTAATCGACACCAGAGTCGCAAGAAAACACCCCGCGCGGAACCGCCCGTCGATCAGCACCAGATCCGGCGCCACAAGGTCCGCGCGCAGCCACACCCCGAAACAGTAGTCCGGGTAGCGCGCCCAGCCATTGTTGTTCGACGGGTAGGACCAGGCTTTGGTCGGGCCGATGTCGGCATGGATGAGATGCAGCTCGGCCTTGGGCGGGTGCGCTTCGAAATGCGCGGCCATGGCGGCGTGCCAGTCTTTCGAGCCTTCGACGGACCAGATCGCCTTGCCGGGTTGCGCCGCCCCGTAAGCGGTAGAACCGCCGGAACCGTATTCGACGATCCGCTCCGCCCGGTCATATTGCGCACAGACATAGTCGCCCACCTCCTCCGGGAAGGTCAGCTCGGGCCCTGCGGGGCCGAACGGGGCGATATGGGCGTGCTCTGCGCTCATCAGCCGGAATAGCTCACCATGCGGATCAGCGCGGTGAACACCAGCGCCGCGAGACCGACGACAAGCGCCGTCACTACGACCGAATTCATGATCAGCCCCTCGCGATTGCCCCCCTTGGCGCGCACGCCGAGGCCGATCAGCAGGCCGATGAAGATACCGACACCGATGCCAGAGGATTTGATCAGAAAATAGGGCAAAAGCTCGAAATGCATGGCTTACTCCACAGTCACGGCGGTGCCGGAGGCGGACACCATAAGCATCTGACCGATCACCTCGTAATCGAGATCGACACCCACAACGGCATTCGCGCCAAGCGCGCGCGCCTTGTCTTCCATCTCGCTCAGAGCGGTTTCGCGTCCCTCGGCGAGTTTCGATTCATAGGCGTTCGAGCGCCCGCCGATGATGTCGGTCACCTGCGCGAAGAGATCGCGGACGATATTCGCCCCCATGATCGCCTCACCGGTGACGATGCCGCGATAAGCGGTGATCTTTTTCCCCTCGACGGAGGGGGTCGTGGTTACGATCATAGCTTGCCCTCATGCAAAATTTCGCCGCCGATCAAGCCCTTGCCGGTGAGAGTTCCGCCATTGAGATAGACGTTGTTCTGCACCATCCAGGTCAGTTCCGCCTCGACGCCAGAGGCAAGGACCAGATCACGATTGATCATGGCGGAGATCACGGTCTTGGTCCCCGGCTTCACCCGGAGCGTGCCACCGATCATGCCGGAGATGTCCGGCGCATCGCTTTCATGATCCCCACGGTGCATCATCAGCCCACAGACCCTTCCAGAGAAATCGCCACAAGCTGCTGCGCCTCCATGGCGAATTCCATCGGCAGCGCTTGCAGCACTTCCTTGGCGAACCCGTTGACGATCAGCGCCACGGCTTCTTCTTCGTCCATGCCCCGCTGACGGCAGTAGAACATTTGTTCATCATCCACCTTCGACGTCGTCGCCTCATGCTCCACGCGCGACGAGTTGTTGCGCACCTCGATGTAAGGCACGGTATGCGCGCCGCATTCAGACCCGATCAGCAAGCTGTCGCACTGGGTATAGTTGCGCGAGTTTTTCGCCTTCGGGTGCATCGACACCTGACCGCGATAGGTGTTCTGCGCCTTGCCTGCCGAGATGCCTTTGGAAACGATGCGCGAGCGGGTGTTCTTGCCCAGATGCACCATTTTCGTGCCGGTGTCGGCCTGCTGGTAGTTGTTGGTGATGGCGATGGAGTAAAACTCGCCCTGGCTGTCGTCGCCGCGCAGAACGCAGGACGGGTATTTCCACGTCACGGCGGAGCCGGTCTCGACCTGCGTCCACATCACCTTGGCCCGGTCGCCCCGGCAATCGGCACGTTTGGTCACAAAGTTGTAGATGCCGCCCTTGCCCTCTTCATCGCCGGGGAACCAGTTCTGAACCGTGGAGTATTTTACCTCGGCGTCTTCCTCGATGATGATCTCAACCACAGCGGCGTGAAGCTGCGCGGTGTCGCGCTGCGGCGCGGTGCAGCCTTCGAGATAGGACACATAGCTGCCCTTGTCGGCGATGATCAGCGTGCGCTCGAACTGGCCGGTGTTTTCCGCGTTGATGCGGAAGTAGGTCGACAGCTCCATCGGGCAGCGCGTGTTCGGCGGAATGTAGACAAAGGATCCGTCGGAGAACACGGCGGAGTTCAGCGTCGCATAGTAATTGTCCGAAATCGGCACCACGGAAGCGAGGTATTTCTTGACGAGTTCCGGGTGGTTCTTGATCGCTTCCGAAATGGAGCAAAAGATCACGCCCGCCTTCTCAAGCTCGGCCTTGAAGGTCGTGCCCACAGAGACGGAGTCGAACACCGCATCGACCGCCACCTTGCGCTCTGAATTGTCTCCGTCGGCGGCCACCTCTTCGGCGCCTTCGACACCGGCAAGGATCATCTGTTCCTTCAGCGGAATGCCGAGTTTCTTGTAGGTTTCCAACAGCTTGGGATCGACCTCATCGAGCGACTTCGGCTTTTCCGACATGCTTTTCGGGCGCGCGTAATAATACTGCTCCTGAAAGTCGATTTCCGGGTAGTCGAGCATCGCCCAATCCGGCTCTTCGAGAGTGATCCAGCGGCGATAGGCCTCAAGACGCCACTCGGTCATCCATTCCGGCTCTTCGTTCTTGGCCGAAATCAGGCGCACGATGTCTTCGGTCAGCCCTTTGGGGGCATATTCCATCTCGATATCGGTGTCCCAACCGTATTTGTATTTCCCGGCGAGGGATTTCACGGCCGCAACCGTTTCCTCCTCGACCCCTTCCTTGACCTGAATGTCATCCATCATCGGATCACTCCTTCATGTGCGTCTTCTGTCGGCCTTATGGCCTTATGTTTCATGCGGCGCGTTTGCGCCAACGTCCAAAGGCGGAAAGCCAGGCTGTGGCGAACCGCTCCAATTCCTCTTTTGTCACCTCCGGCCCGATGGACACCCGAAGCGCACAGGCCGCGTCTTCGTCGCTGGATCCCATCGCGGTCAGCACCTTCGAGGCCCTGACCTTGCCCGAAGAACAGGCCGAGCCCGCAGATACGGCAAACCCCGCCAGATCCATCTGCATCACCTGCGTCTCGCCCTTCCAGCCGGGCGTGATCAGGCTCATCGTGTTGGGCAGACGGGACTCATTCTTGCCCACAAAGATGGGGGCTTGCATCCCATCCGCCAACAGCGCCTCAAGATAATCGCGCTTCTCCGCGACCTCCTCCCAAACGCCCTCGGCCAATTGTTTGGCCGCGCGTTCGGCAGCCGCGCCAAAGCCTGCAATGCCGATCAGATTCTCGGTGCCGCTTCTGCGCCCCATCTCCTGACCGCCCCCCTTGATGGTGGCTTCGACATCAAGGCCCTGTTTCAGGACCAAAGCGCCGACGCCCTTCGGCCCGCCAAGCTTGTGCGCCGAAAGCAGCGCCATATCGCAGCCCATCCAGTTGAAGGCCAGCGGAATTTTCCCAAAGCCCTGCGTCGCATCGCAGACGGCCAAACCTTCGGGCAGGGTCTGGACGATCCCGGTTTCCGAATTGGCGATCTGCAAGGCGCTCTTTGCCGGCTCTGCGACCGTCACACGGCCCGAACGATCCACCGCAAGATCGGCGTCGCACCACGAAGACACCGCCTCATGCTCCACCGCCGCACAATGCATGCCCTTGCCGGACAAGGCCAAAGCCGCCGCCTCCGTCGCGCCCGAGGTAAAGACGATATCCGCCCCATGCGCCCCGAACGCCTCCGCGACCTGCGCACGGGCGCGCTCCATCAGACCTTTCGCAGCCCGCCCCTCGCCATGCACAGACGACGGGTTGCCGACCACATCCATGGCCGCAATCATTGCCTCCCGTGCCGCCCCACAAAGCGGCGCTGTGGCGTTCCAATCGAGATATGTGCGGGTCCTGATCACGGGTTTCCTTTGCTGGTCAAATACTCAAAATGACCGTCAGTCTTCATCCACAACGGCAAACAATGTCGGCACCGCCGGACAGGGTCGCAGCTCGTTTTTCACCACATCGGACAGCCGGGTCTGATGCAAGAACACGTAGACATGCGCCGACAGCCCTTCCCAGAGCCGGTTGGTCATCGACTGCGCCCGCGAGCCGGACACCCCGCCCGAGGCACCTGCGCCCGTATGCATCGCTGACACGGTCTCGTCCACCGCGCCCAAAATATCCGATACGCGAATTTCAGACGCCGGTTTCGCAAGCTTGTAACCGCCGCCCGGCCCGCGCACAGAGGTCACAAGTTCAGCACGACGCAGTTTGACGAAAAGCTGTTCGAGATAGGGCAGAGAAATATCCTGGCGCTTGGAAATCTCCGCAAGCGACAAAAGCCCGCCCTCCGGCTGCAAGGCCAGATCCGCAAGCGCCACCATGGCATACCGCCCTTTCGTCGACAGCTTCATCGTCTTTCCCCTTTTCAACACAGTGCTTGCCACCGCAATCGCCCCGGTTTTCACGCTCCGACCGCCCTTCCCCGCGATTCCTTGCCACGGGGCGACGAAAACAGTCGCAAAAACATTGACGTGCCCGCGTGGGGGCCTTACCTCCATACCACCCGCGCGTGCATTGCTTTCGGTCAATTTAGAACGCTTCTAAATAGCCTGAGCAATTTCGTCAACTATAAACCGCGCCGGTGTGACCAGATGCGCAAAACGGCTCCCGAAACCTTGGACCCGTCCGCGCCCGACAGACTGCCGCGACCGGCGCCGGGGATCATCGACCCGACAGGCGCCACATGAGGAGACAGGGACAAGATGCCCGAAGTGATTTTTCCCGGCCCCGAGGGCCGGCTCGAAGGCCGCTACCACCCGCAACCGCAAAAAGACGCCCCCATCGCCATCATTCTTCATCCGCACCCGCAATTCGGCGGCACGATGAACAATCGCGTGGTCTACAACCTGCATTACGCTTTCCATAATATGGGTTTCACCGTGCTGCGGTTCAATTTCCGTGGCGTCGGCCGGTCTCAGGGCGAATATGACCAAGGCGTGGGCGAGCTGTCGGATGCGGCCTCGGCCCTCGATTACCTGCAGTCTATGAACCCGAACGCGAAACATTGCTGGGTCGCGGGCTTTTCCTTCGGTGCCTGGATCGGCATGCAGCTTCTGATGCGCCGCCCGGAAATCACCGGCTTCGTCTCCGTCGCGCCGCCCGCCAACATGTACGATTTTTCGTTCTTGGCACCCTGCCCATCTTCTGGCCTGATCATCAACGGCACAGCCGACCGCGTCGCGCCGCCGAAAGACACGCATTCGCTGGTGAACAAGCTTCACGAGCAAAAGGGCATCACCATCACGCACACGGAAATCGAAGGTGCCGGGCATTTCTTCGAAGACCCGCACATGGAAGAGATGATCGGCAATGTGGATCAATATGTCCGCCGCCGCCTGACCGAGACCACGAGGTAATCCGACATGGGGATCATGGAGGATCTCGCCGACGCTCTGGCGAAAGACACGATCGACGCGCTCGACATCATTCAGGATGACCAGCTCATCCAGGACGTCTCCCGCGTGCTCGGCGCCTCCTCGATCACCACGCAGGAGGCCTTCATGACCGCCGCCCGTGTGCGCCTTGCTGAAAAGCGCGCACGGGATTACCTGCAAAAACGCATTGCCGAGGCCAAGGCTGGCCTCGCAGCCTCCGCCCCGCCGCCGGGCGCCGAGGACGACATCGAATACTAGGAAAACCATGCCCAAAGACAGCGCCTCCCCCCGCCTCGACGCCCAATACGCCTTTCTCATGGAGGCCGACCGGCTCAAGACGGTGGAGCGCGCCAACCAGCTGATGGATCGTTCGCGCTTCGAGAACTCCGCCGAACACAGCTGGCACGCCTGTCTCCTCGCCTTTCTGATGGCCCCCATGGCCGGTCCCGGCGTCGATCTCGACCGGGCGATCGAAATGCTGATCCTGCACGACATCGTCGAGGTAGACGCGGGCGATCATCCGATCCATATCCTCTACGACACCGACCAGATCGTGGCACAGGAAAAGGCCGCCGCGGATCGCATCTATGGCCTGTTGCCCGAGGATCTCGCCACGCGGTATCGTGCCACATGGGAAGAGTTCGAGGCGATGGAGACCCCGACCGCGCGCTTTGCCAAGGCGGTCGATTATCTCGCGCCTGCGCTGCAAAGCATCGGCGCGCCGGAACAACTTGAGGAAGAGCGCGACATCGTTGGCGGCAATCTGCGGCGTGGCCGCGCCGTGAAGGCGAAAGACATCCTGCCGGAGCTGTTCGAGTTCACCCGCGCGGCGTTTGAGGGCGAGGCCACCGATCCGGTGCTCGCCCAACGCTTCGCCTTCTGGTGCGAGGCGGACCGGCTCAAATCCGTCTACCGTGCCACGCCGATTGCCGATGGCTCGCGCAAGGAAAACACCGGCGAACATAGCTGGCACATCATGCTCTACGCCCTGACGCTCGCGGATCACGCGCAGGACAAAGTGGACATCGCGCTGGCGCTCAAGATGCTCCTGCTGCACGACATTGTCGAAGTGGACGCGGGCGACACACCGATCCACGGCGCAGTCACACCCGAAGCTCTTAAAGCACAGGAAGACGCCGAACAGCGCGCCGCCGACCGGTTGTTCGGCCTTTTGCCCGAGGATCAGGGCAGGATGTTCCGCGCCATCTGGGAAGAGTTCGAAGCCGCCGAGACGCCCACCGCGATCTATGCGAAATCCATCGACCGCACCCAGCCGGTGCTGCACAATCTCTCCGACGATGGCGGCTCCTGGCGCACCTATGACGTCAAGCTACATCAGCTCGACAGCCGCGTCGGCGTCAAGATCGCCCGTGGCTGCCCAAAGCTCTGGCCCTATATCCGCAGCCAGTGCGAACCGTGGTTTGTCGCACGGAACGCGCTCTGACAAGAGCGCTACGGAACACGCTGCAAGGGCTCATGCAGTTTCCAGTCGCGCCTTCACCAGATCGAGGATGACCATATGGAAATCCTCGATAAAAAAGTGATGCCAGAACCGCGCATAGGCACCCATCCCGGAACTGTCCCGCGTGCGTGTCGTCAGAACGAGACGCGTCCGTCCCTTCCCCAAGGGCTCCAACAGATAACCGCCGTTCAGCACATCGACATATTTTCCGCCAATTTTCACATGCGGGTCCTCGATCCCCTCGGCGGCCCAGCCCTCCGGGAATTCAAAGCGCCATTCGATCCGCCGATCCGGCTCGATGCGCGTGATCCGCTCCAGGAAATGCACCTTCGGCCCCCAGTACGAATGCCGCGTCACCCCGTCTTCTTCGACCAGCCAAAGCGCCTCCGTCGGCTTTGGCACACCCAAAAGATGCGAGGCGCGCGTGTCGATCTCCTCGGGGCGGATGTCTCGGATCTCCTTGATGAAATCGAACACATCTCCCACCGGCGCCGCGATCTCGATCGTGTTCGAAATCGTGTAGAACTGCGGCTCGGTCGGAATCTGATCGAGCCCCCAAACCGCCAGAAGCGGCAGGAGATAGACACCTGTGGTGGTCTTGCGATCGGCCTTGACCCGCTGAATGGTCACCCCGATCACGCCTCCCAAAAGACCTGCGCCCAGAATCGGCACACAGGCCATGGCGATACAAATGAACCCTTCCAGACCGGAAATCCGCGAGAGGGTCAGGCTCGCAATCATCACGATCACGACCCATGCCATCGCCCCCATGAAGCTTTTGAACGCGCCTTTCGGGCGAAAGGCGACCATCACCCCACCGGCCACGAAGGGAAAGCCCAGAAGAAAGCTCAGGCTGACCAGCTCCTTGCCGGTGGAGAGGGTCACAAGATAGACCGCCATCATCCAAGCAACGAGGACGATCAGCGGCAGGACACTTTTTACAAACCGCACAATCCGTTTCCTCTCAGGCGTTCAAGACACTTCTGCAAAGCTCACATCGCGTGCTCTTTGGGCGGCATGGCAAAGGTCATCTGCGCCTGCGCCAGAACCCGGTCCGAGCCGGGATTGCGGATCGTAACGCTGCCGGTCGACAGGGTGCGCCCGAGCTTGAGCACCCGCGCCTCGCCCAGAAGCGGCTGATCGGCGGCGGGTTTGCGCAGGAAGTCGATATGGGCATTGGTCGTCGCCGCCATGGCCACATCGCCCGCTTGCGAGAGGATCGCGAAGAAAAACGCCACATCCGCCAGAAGGAACATGGTCGGCCCGGATACCGTGCCGCCGGAGCGGATATGCCCGGCCTCGGGCGTCAGGCGCAGGGTCAGCGCCTCCTCACTCACGGCGTCGAACGCGAAAAGCCGCGCCAGATCGCCGAAATCCCGCGCCAGAACCGTTTCCAGCGCGGGCTTGTCCATCAAAAGCGCCATCAGAAGCCGTAAATCCCGGCGAATTTCTCTTCGAGATAGTCCAAAAGCGGCACTTCCGAGGGTTCGAAACCGCAGGCATGGACGATGGTGTCACGCGGCTCGCGCAGACCGCCGAACTGTTGCAGATTCTCTTTCAGCCAACCCGTCGCGCCCGAGGTATCGCCCTGCACCAGTTGCGCATCGAGATCCGGAATGTCGTCCCGCAGCGCCTTGTGCAGACAGCCGGCATAGACATTGCCCAGAGAATAGGTCGGGAAATAGCCGAACAGCCCCACCGGCCAGTGCACGTCCTGCAAACAACCGTTGGAAATCTTGTCGACCTTGACGCCGAAATCCGTCTCGAACCGGCTGTCCCAGGCCTCCGGCAGGTCCTTGATCTCAAGCGATCCGTTGATGATCCGGCGCTCCAGATCGAAACGCAGCAACACATGCAGGTTATATTGCACCTCATCCGCCTCAGTGCGGATATAGCCGGGCGTCACGCGGTTGACCGCGGCATAGAAAGCTTCCGCCGTGTCGATGCCGATCTCGCCGAACATGTCCCGCATCTGACCGAAGAGATATTCGGTGAAGGCGCGCGAACGGCCCAGTTGGTTTTCGTAAATCCGCGACTGACTTTCATGCACGCCCATGGAGACGCCCGCCCCCAGCGGGGTCAAAAGATAGTCGCGGCAAATATTCTGTTCGTAGCACGCATGTCCGGTCTCGTGGATCGTCGAATAGATTGAATTGAGCGGATCTTCCGGGTTGGTGCGCGTGGTGATGCGGGTGTCGAGGCCAGACCCCGAGGAGAACGGATGCACCGCCTTGTCGATCCGGCCATGGTCGAAATCGTAACCGAAGGCCCCGGCGAGAATGCCGGTCAGCGCCATCTGCTTGTCTTCGTCATAGGTGCCGGTCAGACCCTTGGGCTGATCCGCCCCCATGATCTTGTCACGCAACGCCACGAGACGCGGGCGCAGCGCCCCGAACATCGCGTCCAACTCCGCGCCGGACGAGCCCGGTTCGTAATCCTGATGCAGCGCGTCCCAGAGATCGGCGTGATCCGTGCCCTCTTTGAGAGCTGCCGCCTCTTCCCGGCGCAGCTTGACCACCTCTTCAAACGTGGGTGCGAAATGGTTGAAATCGTCGCGCGCGCGGGCTTCGGCCCAGATGCCCTGCGCGACCGAGGTCACGCGCGCCAGTTCGGCGGCGAGATCGGCGGGCACTTTGGTGTTACGCGCATAAGAGCGGCGGCTGTGACGCACCAGCGCCCGGCCGAAGTCATCGAGACCGCTCTCGTCGATCTGTGCCAGCCACTCGCCCAGTTGCGGATCCACCCGACGGGCGTGCAACACGCTCTCGATGGCGGCGAATTCCTCGCCGCGTTGCTCGGCGGCGCCGCGCGGCATGACGGTTTCCTGATCCCACGACAGCCGCCCGGCGATCTGGCCGAGGGCTTCGGTGGTGCGAACGTGGGCGAGAAGGTCGTCGAAAGCACTCATGGTTTGCCTCACAGATGTCTCAAGATTAAACGGAACGGACGGATTGCGGTTGCGGATATTGCGACAGGAAACGGGCGCGGGAAATCGCCACGAACAGCGCCACCGCGCCGACCTGATGCGCCAGACCAAGCGCCAGCGGCGCGCCATGCACCAGCGTGGTGATGCCGAGGATCACCTGCAAGAACAGCACGGCGGCCATCAGGGTGAAGGCGCTCGCGGTCGCCCGGTTGGCGGATTTGCGGCCCTTGAGCCAGGTCACGATGCCGTAGATGAACAACAGATACCCCGCCATCCGATGCAGAAATTGCACCAGCGCCGGGTTCTCGAAGAAATTGCGCCACAGGGGCTCGATATAGAATGGATCGGGGGGCAGAACCTGCCCGCCCATCAGCGGCCAGTCGGTATAGCCGCGCCCGGCGTCGATACCCGCCACCAGCGCGCCCAGAAGGATTTGCAGAAAGGCGAAATGCAACATGCCGGTGGACATGCCGAACAGCTTGGCATCCTTCGCGCGCCGGGCCTGCATCAGCTCCGGCTCCGTGCGGCCCAGAAGGAACACGTACCAGGCGATGAAACCGAGAATAATGAAGGCCAGACCAAGGTGGATCGCCAGCCGGTAGGACGCCACATCGAGCCGGTCGCCGGTCAGCCCGGAGGACACCATCCACCAGCCGATCGCGCCCTGAAGCCCGCCCAAAGCGCCGATGAAGATCAGGCGTTTGTGCCAGCCGGTCGGGATCTTTTTCGCAACCGCAAAACGCACATAGCCCAGAAACCAGACAAGCCCGATCACCCGGCCAAGGTTGCGATGGCCCCATTCCCACAAGAAGAGCGGTTTGAATTCCGACAGGGTCATACCTTCGTTTTGCAGCCTATATTCAGGAGTTTGTTGATATTTCTCAAAAGCCACCTGCCAGTCAGCCGCAGTCATTGGCGGCAAGGCCCCCATCACCGGTTTCCATTCGGTGATCGACAACCCGCTGTCGGTCAGACGGGTCAGCCCGCCCACCGCGATCATCGCCATGACCAGCGCGAAAATCACGATGAGCCAGGCCCGGATGCCCTTGCGTGCGCCACCGCGCCCTTTTTCGATCAACCCGCCCTTTGGCGTCTCCTTCGGCTTCTCATTGGTGCCGACGTCCTCGAAAATGCTGCGTTTTGTGGCCATATTGCGCCTCTTGTCGTTGCCTGCGCAGACCCTAGGCAGAGCGAAGCCGGAGGGCAAGCGCGATAGCGCCGATCCGGGGGCGAAACCCCGCCGCCTCACGGAAATGCGAGGGCAGCAACGGGAACCCCGCCCCACCGTCGCCGCGTTCCCTCCGTGACCTGACAAAAAGGAGATGTCTCATGACAACCCGACGCACCATTTTTACCACCGCCCTCCGTGTCACGATGGGGGTCGCCCTCATCGGCGCCCCGATCATGGCCGTGGCCCAAACCCGCACCGCCCCGTCTCAGACGGCGGTGATGCAGGCCGATTACGTCGTCAAACCCGGCGTGTCCCTCAACGCCCGCAGCGGCCCCGGCACCAGTTACCACGCCGTCACCACATTCGCCCCCGGCACGCCGCTGACCGCGCTCGAGAGCTCCCGTGGCTGGGTAAAGGTCTCGGCCCATGGCGCCGCCCCGCTCTGGGTATCCGCCGCCTATCTCGACCCAGCGCCCCAACCGCAGGGCCTCAAGGTCATCCCGCAGGCGAAACCGGACCCGAGCAAACCCGCCTTCGAGGGCAGCTATCCTCTGGTGATCCGCCAGTAAGCCCGGAGCGCCGGTTTTACACTTTCGGGAAAAGCAGGGTCGCCCTGCTTTTTCTTTGCGGGGGCGACGGAAGCCTCGCCCTCAATCGTTTGAGATCAGGAACCGCAAGCGTCTTGCGGTCTGAGCAGAAAGGACAGTCACCATGCAATTCCCCCCGAAAACCTTTGCCGCGCTGGCTTTGAGCGCACTTATGGTGGCCGTCCCCGTTGCGAGCTTTGCCCAAGGTCAGCCACAACAACAGCAACAGGCACAGGGTCAGTATTACGTCAAACCCGGCGTCACCCTGAACGGCCGCTCCGGCCCTGGCACAGGCTATGGCAAGGTGTCTGCGCTGAAAGCCGGCACGCAGCTCCAGATCGTCAAGAAACAGGGCGACTGGGCTCAGGTGAAGACCGATGGCGGCACACTGTTGTGGGTCTTCCTGAACTACCTGACACAAACCGCGCCACAGGCGCAGAAAGCCGCACCGCAAGCCCACAAACCGGCGCAGCAGCAACCGCAGCAACCTCCGCGCCCGTAAAAGGCACTCGAAGCGATATGACACCATCCAAAAGCGCGGGGTTCCCCCGCGCTTTTTTCATGTTGCTCCAGATAACGGTTGCGCAAGCTCCGGAAATCACTACCGTCCCCCCGCATTCCAAAGAAAATGATCAATACGATCGTGAAGAGTAGAAAAAGGTTAGAACATGCGTGGAACCATTCTCAATTTTGACGCCCAGACGAGCACCGGACTGATCAGCGGCGAAGACGGGCAGCGATACGATTTTTCCGGCACCGATGTGGCCGAACGGTTCGAGCGGGTGCGCGATGGCGTCACTGTTGATTTCCAGACAAGCGACAGCCGCGCCACGAGCATTTACCCGGTGATCACCCAAAGCAGCGGCCAGATCGGCAACAAGAACAAGATCGTCGCCGGTTTGCTCGCCATCTTCCTCGGCGGTCTCGGCATCCACAAATTCTATCTCGGCTATAGCAAGGCCGGCGTCATCATGCTGCTCTGCTCGATCCTCGGCTTCATCCTGCTCGCCATCCCGACCCTGATCATTTACGTCATTTCTCTGGTCGAGGGGATCATCTACCTGACCAAAACGGACAGCGAATTCTACGAGACCTACGAGGTCGGCAAGAAATCCTGGTTCTGATCTGAGCCTTGAGTGCACCGCAGGGCGCACCTGACAACATTCCTGAGCGCGGGGATTACCCGCGCTCTTTCCAGCGCCGCATCTGCCGCATCATGCCGTGGAACACCTGCACGTCGGATTTCGTAAGCGGCATGCGCGACCACAGGTTCCGAAGCACCATCTTCATCCCGTCGGCTTTTTCCGGCGGAAAGAAGAACCCGGCCTCGTCCAGCACCGTCTCATAATGATCGCCGAGCTTTTCCACCTCGATGTGGCCTGCCCAGTCCGTCTTGGCCATTTCCATGACCTCGGGCACCGCCTCCGTGGTCTGACGGCCCCATTCGTAGGACATCAGCAAGACCGCCTGCGCAAGATTAAGCGAAGCAAACTCCGGGTTCACCGGCACGGTCACGATGGCATTGGCCTCGACCACATCCTCGTTCTCAAGCCCTGCGCGCTCCGGCCCGAACATCACGCCGACCTTCTTGCCCTCAGCCACCAAGGCACGGGCGTGTTCCATGGCGCGCTCGGGCGTCATCACCGGTTTGGTGATCCCGCGCATCCGCGCCGTGGTCGCGAACACGTAATCGCAATCAGCCACGGCCTCGCGCACCGTCTCGAAATGCCCGGCCTCGTCCAGAAGACGCCCGGCCCCCGAGGCCATGGCCACCGCTTTCGGATTGGGCCAGCCATCTCTGGGCGCCACAACCCGCATCCGGTCGAGACCGAAATTCCACATCGCCCGCGCAGCGCCCCCGATGTTCTCGCCCATTTGCGGACGCACGAGGATCATCGCAGGAGTGATGAGTGCGGGGTTCGGGTCTTTGGGCGCGGACATGCGATATTCCTTTGCAGTTTCGCGCGGGATAACGACATTTGCCCCAGCTCGCAAGGCTTCCCCCCGCCCCCGCCTTAGGCTATAGCGGGCAAAACTCCACCCGAGGTGCCAAGATGTCCGAGCCGCAAAAAGAACTGCCGCAGATCTACCTGCTGACGCCGACCGCTTTCGAGCCGGAAGACTTCGCGCCGAAACTCGCCGCCGTCCTGGACGCGCATGAGGTGGCCTGTGTGCGGCTGGCGCTGGCCTCCAAGGACGAATATATGCTGGGCAAAGCGGCGGATGCCTGCCGCGAGGTGTGCCACACGCGTGATGTGGCGATTGTGATCGAGAGCCATGTGGCTCTGGCCGAGCGCCACGGGCTCGATGGCGTGCATCTCACCGACGGCGCCCGCTCGATCCGCAAGGTACGCAAGGTGCTGGGCGATGACGCCATCGTCGGCTGTTACTGCGGCGCTTCGCGCCATGACGGCCTCACCGCGGGCGAGATCGGCGCGGATTACATCGCCTTCGGCCCCGTCGGCGAGACCGATCTGGGCGACGGCACGCAAGCGCCGCGCGATCTGTTTGACTGGTGGTCGCAGATGATCGAAGTGCCGGTGGTGGCCGAAGGCGCGCTGACGGTCGAGATCGTCAGGGATTTCGCCCCGGTGACGGATTTCTTTGCCGTGGGCGACGAGATCTGGGCGACGGTCGATCCTGTGGCTGCATTGGGCGATCTGATTGCGGCGATGGGGTGACAAACTGACCGCCCCAGTGCTCATGTCCTTTGCCGGTTTGCCCGGCACCGGCAAAACCACGATCGCCCGGCACCTGTCACAGGCAACCGGCGCGGTCTATCTTCGGGTGGACGAGATTGACGCGGCAATCTGGGCCATCGACCCGGACCGCGACATTGGCCCGGAAAGCTACCACATCGCAGCAGCCCTTGCGGCCTCCAATCTCGCACTGGGGCACCGGGTGATCGTCGATTGCGTGAACCCTTGGCCCATCACCCGCAAGATTTTCACAGAAGCCGCAACACGCGCCCGGGTGCGTCTCCTCGGCATTGAGACCCGTTGCTCCGATCCTTTGGTGCACCGTGCGCGCGTCGAGGAGCGCATCATCGACGTTCCGGGGCTTGAGAAGCCGGATTGGCAAAAGGTCATGTCCCGCGACTACACGCCATGGGACAAGGCCGATCTGCGGCTCGACACCGCACAGCTTTCTGTGATGCAGGCGGTGGCGGAGATCGAAGCCCGTCTCAGCTAAAATCTGTCTGGACCTTATACGTCCACATACGCCGCCGGAATCTCCGGCAACCCGGAGCGCACCGCCGCCTCGCAGCGCGCAGCCATCTCCTTGCGGTCCTTGACGTCCTTCACCGCAATCGGGTCGTGAAAAATCACCTCGACGCGGCCTTGCGGCCTGGCCTTCAAAACCTGCACAAGCGAGGGCCCGAATTCCATTTCGCCCCACCAGCCGTAAAACCGCACATCCTCGCCCTCGGGCGCCACGTAGCGCGCGGTGACGGGCTGAATCCAAACCTCCTCGCGCAGTTCCGGTGTAAAGAACGCCGCGAAAAGCGTTGGCTTGAACGGTAGAACCCGGAGGCTGTCGCTCGACGTGCCTTCCGGGAAAAACAAAAGCTTATGGCCCATATGCAGCCGCTCCTCGAACAGGCGCTTCTGTTCGGCGGCCTCCTTGCGATCGCGGTTGATGAACACCGTCCCCGTAGCCTTGGCCATGGTGCCGATCCCCGGCCAGTTCGCCACCTCCGCCTTCGAGACGAAGAAAATCCGCTGCACGGCATTGAGGACGAAAATGTCGAGCCAGGTCGAATGGTTGGCCACCACCGCGCCATGATGGGCCATCGGTTGCCCCTTGACGGTGAGCCGCATCCCCATGAGACGCAAGGCGTTGCGCGACACAAAGCGCGGGAAGACCGAGGACCACGGCCTGCGCTTGCCGACCAGAACCGCCTCGACAGCACGGGTCGCCAGCATCAGCATCATGCAGATCAGGATCATCAACACGATGGGCACGCCCCGGCGGATCGCACGCCATGTGCCCCATGTCACCGGATTGGGCGGTGAGGGAGGAATACGGCTTTCCCAAAGCGGGCCGTTTGGCACCTCGCTCATCCGCCGATCCCCTTGGTGTACATCGCGCGCTGGCGCGGCGAGATCGTCGCCGTGTCGAGGATCAAAAGCACATCGACCGTGTTGAAGGCCCGGTCGACAAAGGCCCCCTCGCCCACCGTGCCGCCCAACCGCAGATAGGCCTTGATCAGCGCCGGGATCGCCAGCATCGCACGCTTGCGGTCGATCTCCTCCAGCGGCATCAAATCCATGCTCTGGAAATGCTCCGGCAAGGCGCGGGCGCGGAGCGCCTCGGGCGCGAGGTGATTGTGATGCAGCCAGGACAGCGCTTCGGCATGGCGGCGCACATCCGCACCAAAGAAGGAGGCGGTGCCGAAGAGCACATCGTAGCCCTCCTCGATCACATATTTCGCCAATCCCGCCCACATCTCGAACAGCGCCATGCCGCCGCGGTACTCCTGCGCGACGCAGGACCGTCCCAGTTCCAGCAAGCGCTTGCCGGAGGTTTTCAGCGCGGTGAGATCGTATTCGCCTTCGGAATAGAACCGCCCGAGACGCGCCGCCTTCTCGCCTGGCAAAAGCCGGTAGACCGCCACGCATTGCTCCAGAGGGTCCTCGGAACGCGCCGGATCAATCAGCATCAGGTGCTCGTAATCCGGGTCGAACCGGTCCGCCTCGAGCTGGGCCGCGTGATCGACCATTTCGCCATCCGAGCCGAGTTCCTCGACGAACACCCTATAGCGCAGCCTCTGCGCCGCCCGCAGGTCGACAACGTCACGGGCAAATCTCAACTGAAACGGCAATTTGTGATCTTGCGACTTGTCACTCTGCGACGGGGCGGCGCTCATATGGATCTCACTGTTGGTGGGCGGGTTTTAAGGTTTTGTTGATTTCAATGCAACAGAATGCCGTCAACCCCTGCCGGAACATTCACGCAAAGGTTGTAAGAAATGCCTGCATGCGCGACCATAGGGTGCAATCGGGCCTGAAGGCCCTCAGTCGAACACAGGGAGGAGCGCGACCCGCCGGCTGTCGATCACGATCTTGCCGGCATGCTGGAACATCACCGTGATCTTGCCATTGATATTGGACTGCACCTGGCCAAGCCCCCAATCCGACTGAGACGGATGGCGCACCATCTGCCCCGGTTCCAGCATCGCGTTGAGATCGTCCATGAAAGCGCCTTTCGCAAATTTCCAAACCCGGAGACCCTATGACCCAAGACCTGACCCGAGACATCGCCGCCATGATCGGTTCCCGCATCTGCCACGATCTGATCAGCCCGGTGGGCGCGATCTCGAACGGTGTGGAATTGCTGGCGATGTCCGGCGTCGGTTCCGGCCCCGAGCTTAGCCTTATCTCCGAAAGCGTGGAGAATGCAAACGCCCGCGTGAAATTCTTTCGCATCGCTTTCGGCATGGCCTCGAGCGGTCAGATGACCTCGCGCGCCGAAATCGCAGGCATCCTCAAAGCGGTCTCGACGACGCGTCTGAGCTATGACTGGACGCCCACGGAAGACCTGCCGCGCGAGGAGATCAAGCTCGCCTGCCTCATGCTCATGTGTCTCGAGACCGCCCTGCCACGCGGCGGTGTGATCAAGATCGGCTACACCAACGGCCAATGGCAGGTCCGCGCTTCCGCCCAGCGTCTCGAACCCGCCCCCGATCTCTGGGCCCGTCTCGGGTCGGTGACGGCACCGCAGGGGCTCAAACCCTCCGATGTGCAATTCCTTCTGGCCCCGATGCAGGCCGCCGCTCTGGGCCGCCGCATCACCCACAGCTCGGGCGATGGGGTGATCTCGCTTCTGGCCTGAGATTTTTTAACCTGAGACTGTCAGCCTGAAACAGAAAAAGGCGCGCCGGTCTTGCGCGCCTTCCTTCATCCTTCATTGCAGCTCAAATACTCAAGCCCCGTCAGGCGCGCACGGCCCCGTCCGAGGTCACGAGATATTTGAAGCTGGTCAGTTGCTCGGCCCCCACCGGGCCGCGGGCGTGCATCTTGCCCGTCGCAATACCGATCTCCGCCCCCATGCCAAACTCGCCGCCATCGGCGAATTGCGTCGAGCTGTTGTGCATCAGGATCGCGCTGTCGAGCCGGGAGAAGAATTTTCCCACGTTCTCCGGCGTTTCCGTCAGGATGCAATCGGTGTGCGACGAGGAATAGCGCTGAATATGCGCGATGGCCTCATCCACATCCGCCACGACTTTCGCGGCGATGATGCTGTCGAGATACTCGCGGCCCCAGTCTTCTTCCTTGGCGGGCGTCACCGCCTCGACCATGGCCTGCACCGCCGCATCGCCCCGTACTTCGACACCTTTGTCGACCAGCGCCGCGACCAGATCACGACCCAGCGTGTCGGCAATATCCCGATGGATCAGCAGACATTCCGCCGCGCCGCAAATCCCCGTCCGACGGGTTTTCGCGTTGAGCACAACCTTCATCGCCTTCTCCGGATCGGCGGAGGCGTCGACGAAAACATGCACGATGCCTTCGAGATGCGCGAAAACCGGCACGCGGGCCTCGCGCTGCACCAGACCGACAAGCCCCTTGCCACCGCGCGGCACGATGACGTCGATGTAATCGGTCATATGCAGCATTTCGGTCACCGCCGCCCGGTCGCGGGTCGGCACGCGCTGAATCGAATCCTCGGGCAGACCCGCCGCGCGCAGCCCGGCTTTCAGACAGGCATGGATCGCGCCGGAGCTGTGAAAGCTCTCAGAGCCGCCGCGCAGGATCACCGCATTCCCGGCCTTCAGGCACAACGCGCCCGCATCCGCCGTCACATTCGGGCGGCTCTCATAGATCACGCCGATCACCCCCAGAGGCGTGCGCACGCGCTTGATATGCAGCCCGTTCGGACGGTCCCATTCGGCGATCACATCACCCACGGGGTCTTTCTGCGCCGCGATGGCTTTCAAGCCGTCGATCATGCCCTGAATCCGGGCTTCATCGAGCTTCAGCCGGTCCATCATCGCATCTGTCAGGCCCTTTTCGCGGCCAAAGGCGAGGTCTTTCTCATTTGCTTCGATGATCTCGGCACGGGCCTCCCAAAGGGCTTCCGCCGCCGCCAAAAGCGCCTGCTCCTTGGCCTCGCCCGACGCCGTCGCCAATTCCCGAGCCGCCGCTTTCGCGCGCTGGCCCAGCTCTTTCATCATCTGTTTCACGTCAATATCGGTCATGTCACCAAATCGTCTCTATGGATCAAGGCGGCCCGGCCGGGATAGCCGAGGATCGCCTGTATGTCTTCGGAATGTGCGCCCTTGATGGCTTCTGCTTCCTCGGAAGTGTAGCGCGACAGCCCGAGCCCGATGCGCGCCCCGTCAGGCCCGAGCACCACGACTGGTTCGCCGCGGCCAAAATGGCCAACAACCTCCTCGACGCCGACGGGCAACAGGGATTTTCCTTTGGCGAGCGCCGTCACGGCACCTGCGTCGATATAGATCTCGCCCTTGGGCTTCATCGCACCGATCCAGCGCTTGCGGGCGTGATCCGGATCTTCGGCGGCGACGAACCAGGTCGCCCGCGCCCCATGTTCCAGCGCTTTCAACGGGCGGTCTTTCGAACCTTCGGTGATCGCCATGGTGCAGCCGCCATGGGTCGCGGTCTTGGCCGCCATCACCTTGGTCTTCATGCCGCCTTTCGACACGCCCGACACGGGATCGCCCGCCATCGCCTCGATCTCCGGGGTGATCTCCCGGACCATCGGCAGATGCACGGCGTCGGGATCGACCGCCGGGTTCGCGGTATAAAGCCCGTCGACATCGGACAAGAGCACCAGCCGGTCCGCGCCCACGGTCACCGCAATATTGGCGGCCAGACGGTCGTTGTCGCCGTAGCGGATTTCATCCGTCGCCACGGTGTCGTTCTCGTTCACGATGGGCACCGCGCCAAGGCTCAAAAGCGCATCGAGCGTGGCACGCGAGTTGAGATAGCGACGGCGATCCGCGCTGTCCTCAAGGGTCAGAAGGATCTGCGCCGTGGTGATGCCATGCGGCTCCAACACCTCCTGATAGGCGCGCGCAAGGCGGATTTGCCCGACAGAGGCCGCCGCCTGCGACTGTTCCAGCGGCAACTCGCCCGAAGCCAGATGCAGGATCCCCCGCCCAAGGGCGATGGAGCCCGAGGACACGAGGATGACATCCGCGCCCTGCGATTTGAGCATGGCAACGTCCTGCGCCAGACCTGCGAGCCACTGTGTCCGCAACTCGCCACGCTCCACCAGAAGCGCCGAGCCGATTTTGATCACGATGCGTTGCGCACCGCTGAGAGAGGCGGTCAGGGGTGCCACGCTTCGTCTTCCTCATCGCCCTCTTCGGCCTGTTTGATCCGAAGCCGGTCCATCGAAATCTCCGCCTTGAGCGCGCGGAGCACCGTATCGACGCCCTCTTTCGAGACACCGGACATGGTGTAGACCCGCCCGCCCGAGGCCTCTTGCAAGGCGCTCAGTTTCTCCTCGACTTCCTCTTCCAGAAGGCTGTCGATCTTGTTGAGCACGGTCACCCGCGGCTTGTCGCCGAGGATATGGGAGTAGTTGTTGATTTCGGTGATGATCGTCTCGTAATCCGACACCACATCCTCCGACGTGCCGTCTATCAGGTGCAACAGCACGGCGCAACGCTCGACGTGGCCGAGGAAGAGATCGCCCAGACCCCGTCCCTCGGACGCGCCTTCAATCAGGCCGGGAATATCGGCCACAACGAATTCTGCGCCGTCGATGCCGACCACGCCGAGGTTCGGGTGCAGCGTCGTAAACGGGTAATCCGCAATTTTCGGCCGCGCATTCGAAGTCACCGACAGGAAGGTCGATTTGCCCGCGTTCGGCAGACCCAGAAGCCCCGCGTCCGCGATCAGCTTGAGCCGAAGCCAGATGGTGCGGTCGATGCCGGGCTGGCCGGGGTTGGCCTTGGCGGGCGCCTGGTTGGTCGAGGTCTTGAACCGCGCGTTGCCCCAGCCGCCGTTGCCACCTTTGGCAAGCACGAATTTCTCGCCCACCTCGGTCAGATCGGCGATCACCGTTTCCTCATCCTCATCAAGCACTTCCGTGCCCGAGGGGACGCGCAGGATGATGTCGTCGCCATCCTTGCCGGTGCGGTTGTTGCCCATCCCGGCCTGGCCGTTCTGGGCGAAGAAATGCTGTTGGTAGCGGAAGTCGATCAGCGTGTTCAGCCCGTCGACCACCTCGATGATCACCGAGCCGCCCTTGCCGCCGTCGCCACCGTTCGGCCCGCCGAATTCGATGAATTTCTCACGCCGGAAGGACACACAGCCGTTGCCGCCGGAACCGGAGCGTATGTAGACCTTGGCAAGATCGAGGAATTTCATAAGTCTTGTCCTTTGCTGCCCCGCCCGATGTGTTCAGGCCCGAGGCTTTCGGGCAGATGTATCTTGCCCGGTTGTTAAACTCAATTCTTGTTTCGCGCCGCAAACGCCTTGCGGGTCAGGATCATGTCGATCCGGTCGACCTCATACCCGCGCGCAAGGCTGAAGTTGCGCGATGCGCCGGTCTCGACAAAGCCCATGCGCCGCAAGACCTTGGAAGAGCGGGCATTCTCCGCGAAATAGCCCGCCTCGATCCGGTCCTTGCCGGTCGAGAACCACGCGCTCAGCACCGCCTCCGCCGCCTCGGGCATGATCCCCTGCCCCCAATAGTCTCGCCCGAGCCAATAGCCGAACTCACCCTCACAGCCGATGGTGCCGACGATCCGACCATGAAATTCGATCCCGAAGACAAAGGCTTTTGCGGCCACCCTTCGGGTAAACCAGTTCGCATCGTGAACAGAATACGGATAAGGAACGCGGGTCAGCCACTTGCTGACCTCGATGTCATTGAGCACCCGCACGACATCGGGCGCATCCGACGCCCGGAACGGGCGCAGGATCAGGCGGTCGGTTGTGAGGATCGTATCGGTCATCGGGGTCTTCCTTGGTGGCGACCCCGATTAGGGGCCGTTAAAGTTTGCGCAGGTAGGTCCAGGTTGGGACGTGAGACCCGCGGGCAACGGAATAGGTCTCCGCATCGCCGAGATATTCGAAACCGCAGGCGGTCACCACACGGGCAGAGGCCTGGTTGTCCTGAAAAATCTCCGCAAACATGGTTTTCGCCTTCATGGGATTGGCGTCGACCATGGCCGCAAGGGCGGTGCGGGCCAACCCGGTGCCCCAGAACGCCGGCGCGACCCAGAAGGCCACTTCGCATTGATCGCGATCGAGCGGCTTCAGAGAAATCACCCCCAACACCTCGGACAGGCCATGAGCGGAACCGTCGAGAATCCAGACCTTTTCCTCGGTCTCAGGCTTCAGCGAGCGGGCGACGAAAGCCTCTGTCGCGCCCGGTGGCATCGGGTGCGGCAGGGAGCGCGAGTTGCGCGCGACGCGTTCGTCGCTGACATACATGTTGAGCAAACCGGCGTCCGAGCGGCGCGGCGGGCGCAGCACGAAGCGCTCCGTTTCGATCACGGCCTGTGCGCCATGGTCCAGCCTGTCGTCAACCAAATCCATTCTCATCTCTCTTCCTCCAAATCTCCTGCCACACACCTCTCTCCCAAAGGCGGCGTCCGCGCCTTCTCATAGGGCATCGGACATCGGGCCTGCCGTATCGGTGAGCCGCGCATGAGATGCGCAGACGAACCACGGTTTACGGCAGTCGTGTTAACCACAGATGAAAGCTGCGGCGCAACGACGGCATATTTGGCCAAATTTTACGTTTCCGATCAAGCCTTTCCTGACGGGTGCCCCGATCGCGCACAAAGCAAAAGGGGACCGGCCTGCGCCGATCCCCCTGATGTTCAAACCTGATCGAGGTCGGCTTACTCAGCGGCCTCCGCCACCGGAAGCACGTCGATAAAGGTACGTTTTTTCAGGCCCTTACGGAAGGAAACCTTACCGTCGGTGGTCGCAAAGATGGTGTGATCCTTGCCCAGTCCCACGCCTTCGCCCGGCCAGAACTTGGTGCCGCGCTGACGCACGATGATGTTACCGGCAATGGCCTCTTGGCCGCCGTAGAGTTTGACGCCGAGACGGCGACCTGCGGAGTCGCGACCGTTACGGGACGAACCGCCTGCTTTCTTGTGTGCCATGGTGTTCTCTCCTTAACGTGTCTTACTTGGCCAGTTCTTTGGCCTGTTCAACCCATTCGGGTTTCACTTTGACGGCGTCGAACGCGTCGGCGTCGACAGCGGCGAGCTGAGCGAAGGTGGTGATGCCAGCTTCGACCAGTTTCTTCGCGGCAGCCGGACCCACACCGTTGATCGCGGTCAGATCGTCACCACCCGCAGCCGGAGCTTCGGCTTTCGCGGCGGCCTTCGGAGCAGCCGGAGCGGCAGACACGGAGCCTGCGCCGATGGCGGCCTTCACACCGGTCGCATCCGCACCCGCTTCGAGGATGTCGGTGATGCGAAGCAGCGTGAGCTGCTGACGGTGGCCTTTAGTGCGCTGCGAAGAGTGCTTACGGCGACGTTTGACATAGTGGATGAGCTTCTCACCCTTGATCTGGTCGATGACTTCGGCTTGCACGCCGGCGCCGGCCACGAAGGGCGCGCCGATGGTGGAACCGACCATCAGAATCTCGTTGAACTGGACTTTTTCACCAGCATCGGCAGCGAGTTTCTCAACGCGCAGGACGTCACCCGCCTGCACCTTGTATTGCTTGCCGCCAGTTTTCAGAACCGCAAACATGCAGTCTTCCTTTCGATATACCCGCGTCCTGTGGCCCCGGTTTGCTTTGAATTTCAAAGCGTTCCGATGTTTGTTGCCGCGAACAGCGCGCCCCTCAGAGGGGACGAGATTGTCATGAAAGATGCCTGCACGCGGAAATGCTTCCGACAAAAAGACATCACCCGGTCGAGCCCAATGGTCCGCCGGGTGCGCGGTATATCGGGAATCATCGCCCAAAAGTCAAGCCCGCAGTGCCGGAGGCGCCGCTCTCAGAGCTGTTCGCCCTCATATTTCTGCATCAGCATGGCCGTTCCCGCGCCCAGCCCCCGCGAAAGGTGTTCGTACACCGCATCGAAAGAGGCGAAAAGCGCGCGGTTGAGATCCTGCCCGGCCTCGGTGCGGGCAAAGTCGATATAGGCCTCGAACTCGTCATCGCTCAGCGGTTCATAGGCCAGTGTGGAAAACCCGTAGACCCATTCGGAGACATCTGCGCGCACCTCCGGCTCGCTGGCCCAGATCTCATTGAGAAGATCGCCGTCGGTCACCCCGTCCTCCACGTCGAAGCCTTCGCTCCACAAGCCGCTGTAATAGGCAATGTCGCTGTTCATCGCGCCGACCACATTCATCTCGACGAGATCGTTGACCTGGACATAGTCCTCGATGAGACGCGCACGGTCGGTTTCGGGATCGAGCT
Source organism: Celeribacter ethanolicus (assembly GCF_002407265.1). Classification (NCBI taxonomy): domain Bacteria; kingdom Pseudomonadati; phylum Pseudomonadota; class Alphaproteobacteria; order Rhodobacterales; family Roseobacteraceae; genus Celeribacter; species Celeribacter ethanolicus. The sequence goes on along the minus strand of NZ_CP022196.1, from coordinate 356,422 downwards.
CCGCCCAGGCCTGCCCCGCCGCGGCCTGAGCCGCCTCGTCGGACATGGCCTTGCGGGTCTCGAGTTCGAGCCGCGCGATACGCCCGCCCAGATCGGTCGAGAAGAACGCCACCATCTCCGGCAGGTCGCAGCCCTCGAGCGCCTCGGCCAGTTCGTCGTGAAACGCTTTCGACATCACTTCGGGATCGTAAAGCCGGACGAGCATGTCCTTCCACGCCGATTTCGGCACACCATAGCCCGCATCGGCAAAATCCTCTGCCATGCCCTGCCCTTCCTGCGCCAGCACCCCGACCACCTCATCGAAAAGCATGACGTCCATCAGTTCGCCAAGCTGCGCCTCATCGACCTCCGCCGAGGCGGCGAGCGGCAGCGTGGACATGAGAGCGGCACAGGCCAGCCCGCGCAACACGGCCCATCCCCCGTCCCGGGGCGTCGGCTCGAATCCCATGTCGAATCTCATGGCTCTTGCGCGTGTCGAAGCGGTCATCACGGTCCTTTCCAAGGTCCTTTTCAGCGGCAGTGTGCTGACAACAGCTAAACAAAGAGTTGAGCGAGGAACAAGTCACGACATCGAAATGTCCCGCCTCGATGAAATTCCCGGCGAAATTTCGCGCCCCCCTCTGGAACGATTGCTCAAAAGAATGTCACGAAAGGGGTTGCACACGGCGCGCGGCACGGATAAATCACCCGCCACCAGACCCCCGCGGAGAGGTGCCGGAGTGGTCGAACGGGGCGGTCTCGAAAACCGTTGTCCCTTTACGGGGACCCAGGGTTCGAATCCCTGTCTCTCCGCCACTTATCCTTGCAAGTGATTGATTTTATTTGGAATTTTTTTCCAGATCAATCACCTTTGCATGTCACGTTGCATGTTTGGGGAAAGGCTAGATCAGGCCGATTTGCAGCCCGACGACAGCGGACAGCCTCACGCATTCGTGAATTCGACAGTTGCCCTTCGGTTTCGCCGCGCAGCATAGTGCGGGCAAGACATGTCAGGATTTGAGGGATAGGCGCTGCATGGGGAAGCTCGAAAAGGAACTTGAAGATTTGGTTGGGTTTGTCGGCAGCGGTGGCGGCTTTGGATCACCGGACGCCGCCGAACAACACCAACGCGAAATTGATCTTCTCAAATTCAAGATCACAAGACGCGACAATTTTAAGCTCGCAATCATCAGCGCGATTATCGGCGCATTGGTCGGCGCAGCCGTCACGGCGGTTAGCCAAATTTTCGGGTGAAAAAAGCCCCGATCCGAAGACCGGGGCTATCCCGTTCGCGAAGCCTCTAACGAACGGTATCGGGCAGGCAGACCAACGCCGCCCGAATTCCGAAGGTCAGCGAACCGGCAAGATCGGTCGCAACTTCATCGCAACACCCGACAGCATCGCGTAGAGCGGAAGCCCTAGAACGGCCCGGTCGGTTTCAGGATCGACGCCAGCGGCGGCACAAGCTTGCGTCCCCGTCCTCCAACACGGTCAGCGCCGCGTTGAGCTGTGCAGCCGTGCTGAGGCCGGACAAATCGAGGCGCAGGGCCTCCCGGCTGGTAAAGCGCGGCCAGCCCCGTGCCCGGATCGCGTCAAGCAAGCGCCGTGCGCCACGTTCCGCCTTGGATGTGGCGGCATCGGCATAGGCCCGGCGGGCCATCGGCAGCGCATAGAACTCGATAAAATGCGCCGCCCGACCGAAGGCCTCATGGCTGATCTCTTGCGGCTCGCCTTCGTCACTCATCGCCCAGTCGAGATAGGACAGGATCAGCGATAGGCGCACCGCCAGACCGGGCAGCTTGCCGGTGAAGGACAAGAGCAGCCCCTCCGCATCGCGTTCCCACGCCCGCACCGAGAGGCGGAAGGCGTCGAGCACATCCCGCGCCGGATCGGAGAAAGGCATAACCCAAGGGCGCTCCCTGTCAGTCTCGTCACGATACATCGAGAGGCCATAGAGTCGCCGCAAGGCCATGCCACAGCGTTCCGCCCCAGCTTGCGCTCGTGGTCTGCACAAAGGGACCGGGTCGGGCCAGATCGGGATGAACCGCGCCAGCAAGCCGTCATCATCGCTCCCTAGCAGGAGCGATTTGAGCCGGTCGGGCTGAATCCCCCCGGTAACGGCAATCGACAGCCGGTCGATATGCACCGGCTCCCGCCCCATCCGTTCGACCGAATAGGCCCGCCCGCCATAGGCTTCCAACCAGAAAGGCCGATCCGAGCCGCCGCCGGAATAGCGCGTCATGCCCTGCAACCACCCGGCCAGCTCATCGCGCGCCAGCAAGGTGCCGCGTGGCTGTTTCGAGACGATCACCGCCAGCCGTTCCACCGTTCCGTCGGCAATCGCAAAGCGCGGAAGGAATGGTTCAGGTTCGATACGTGCCGTATCGGGGTGCTCCGGCGGCTCACTCCCGTCTTTGAGCGCCGCCTTTGCCGCCTCTTTCCATGCGCTTTTCGCCAGCTTGGCGACCTCGGCTTTCTCGGGCCCCTCGGACAGATCCCCTTCCATCGCCTGCCGCTTCTCGCGCTCAACTTCCTTGATCAGTCCCAGCACAGCGTCGAGACCGGGTGATTTATTCGAGGACGGAACCAATGGCCATGGTCCAGAGGATCGGAGGCTCTTGCCAACCCTCCCACGGTGCAGCCCAACGGGTGCCCACGTCTCAAGGGTCGCGCCGGTCTCTGTGATCTCTTCGGCCTTGCGTTCAAAGCTCACCTGCCGGTCAAGATTACCTGCTTTCATAGTCACACCTTCCACCGAATTACGGCCTCAAGGCTCATTGCGCCATGTGTGAGCGTCAGGTTCGGCTGCGGATCACGCCCCCAAACCACGCTTGGTTTGTGCCATTCATCCACGAAAATTTCGCCATTTGCATTCGGGCCGAATTCCAGCGCGTCGAACACCGCCGCACCGATCTGGCGCGCCGTATCTGCACCGTCCTCCTGCGCCCAAATGTGGGTGGTCAGGAAGACACGGGCGGCACGTTGCGAACCGGCGGTGCGTCCGAGGTATTCGGTTTGTGCGTTCGAGAAGAGCACCGAAGGAAGATTGTCAGGGCGACCACCACCGGCGCGAATGTTCTTCGCGTCCACAAGCGCGGTCAAATCCGGCGCGGCAATCAAGGTCTGGCGAATAGCGGTCTGCAAACCAAGAACAGGGTCAAGCATCGCCGCCCCCGCTCTTCGCAGCGTTGCGCACCGCCTTGCCAATGGCGCGACCGATCCGGCGCTTGTTCCGATCCTGCGTCAGCCGGATTGCGGGCAAGAGGAACGGCTGTGCCTCTGTGCCGGGGTGGTCTGTGCCTTCAAACTGCCCGCCGCTCTTGTGCGGATCGGTGCCGAATTCGACAAGATGCCCGTGGCACTGATCGGGATTACCGACCGTCACAAAGGCTTGATTCACTTGCGCTTGGCTTTTGCCGCCACCCTGCGCATAGGCGGGCGTCATACCACCGGGCGCGGTCACTTCAATAGACGCGATCAAATCGCCTTTGTCTTCCGGTGCGAGGGCTTTCGCGACGTTGGCGAGATCATTCGCCGAAGCGATCAGCGCGGGTTTGATCTCTGCGACGATCTCGGACGGGATCGCTTCGAGACGTGCGGCGAGGCGTTTGGACTGTGCTTTGAGGTCTTTCGTCACCGGCACCAACGCAGCGGCGAGCGTGGTAACGCATCAGACCGGACGTGCGCACCGTGCCCACAGTTCCGTTTTTCCGATGATCGTGCGAAGTTCTTTCGAGAACACCAACCGCGCATGATAACGCCCGGAACGATTCACCAAGTGACGGACTTTGCCAGCCATTTCGGAATTCCACTTGTAACCAAAGTTGTAACCTCAAAACGGCCACAAACCCTTATTTGTAAGGGTTTTATTTGATTTCAAAGGGATAGAATGGTGGGTGATAAGAGATTTGAACTCCTGACATCTTCGATGTGAACGAAGCGCTCTACCACTGAGCTAATCACCCGCCGTGGCGCGGTGTTTAGCCTCTGGCAAATTCGGATGCAAGAGGCTTTTGCCAGAAAATTTGCCGGAACCTCAGTTTTCGCCGGCGAGCGTTTCCGGGCTCTCCTTAGGGCTCTCTGCCGGGGCCTCGCCGCCCTCGACCTCCTCGCCCAGCATGGTCTTGGACCGGCGCAGCTTGGCCACGATGACATGCGCGCCGGTGCCGTCCTGTTGTCGTTTCACAGACATTTTGCCCAAAGGCGGCAGGTTCAGCTCCTCACCACGCTGAAGCGCATCGCCCAGTTCCTTGAGCGTCGCCTCGACCGCTTTCTTGGCCTCGCCGCGCTTGACGCCGGAGGCCTCGGCCACCCGGTCGATGAAATCTTTCTTCTTCATGGTCGTCACCACCGTGGTTTCGGGCGCCTCAACCGGCGCGGGCTCCATGCTGATCGGCACGGTCTTTTTCGCAGCGGCTTTCTTTGCCGTCGATGTTTTCGCAGTGGTCTTGGTTTTCCGGGTTGCGGTGGTCCGCGCAGCCATAAGAGAGCCCCTCTGGTGGTTTGTTTCCGTTGTGGAAACCTTACTCTCGCCCCCCCGTACGCTGCAAACGAGAAATGGCCTCGGAACCATGGTTCTAGCGCCTTGATGAACCAAAGGTTTATTTGCCCAAACCCTGTGCATCTCCCCGCCCCCAAAAGCAAAAAAGCCGACCCGAAGGCCGGCTTTCCCACAATTGTTTCCGGATCGCCACTCAGTGCGCCGTCGCCCCCTGACTTTCGCCGCTGCCGGAGAGCTTGGCCAGACGCGCGGCCTCTTCGGCGGCCTCGTCCCACTCAATCGGTTCCGGCTGGCGCACCAGCGCGTGTTTGAGAACCTCGGACACATGGGTGACAGGAATGATCTCCATCCCCTCCTTCACATTGTCCGGGATCTCGGCCAGATCCTTGACGTTCTCTTCCGGGATCAACACGGTTTTGATGCCGCCCCGCAGAGCCGCCAGAAGTTTCTCCTTGAGCCCGCCGATGGCGGTGGCATTGCCGCGCAGAGACACCTCGCCGGTCATCGCGATGTCCTTGCGCACCGGGATCTGCGTCAGCACCGACACAATCGTCGTCACCATCGCCAGACCGGCCGACGGCCCGTCCTTCGGCGTCGCGCCGTCCGGGACGTGCACGTGGATGTCGATCGTGTCGAACACCGGCGGTTTCACCCCGATCTGCGGCGCGATGGAACGCACATAGGAGCTGGCCGCGTCGATGGATTCTTTCATCACATCGCCCAGTTTCCCCGTGGTCTTCATCCGCCCCTTGCCAGGCAGTTTCAGCGCCTCGATCTGCAACAGATCGCCACCGACCGAGGTATAGGCCAAGCCGGTGACAACCCCGATCTGATCCTCTTTCTCGGCGAGACCGTAGCGGAATTTCTTCACGCCGAGGAAGTCCTCGATGTTGCCGGAGTTCACCTCGACACTGTCCGCCTGTTTGCGCACGATCTGCGTCACCGCTTTGCGCGCCATCTTGGCAAACTCGCGTTCGAGATTCCGCACCCCCGCCTCGCGGGTGTAGTAGCGGATCACATCCGTCACAGCCTCATCCGTCACAGAGAATTCCTTGGCCTTGAGGCCGTGGTTCTTGATCTGTTTCGGGATCAGATACTGTTTCGCGATCTCCGATTTCTCGTCCTCGGTGTAGCCCGAGAGCGGGATGATTTCCATCCGGTCGAGAAGCGGCCCCGGCATGTTGTAGCTGTTCGACGTGGTCAGGAACATCACGTTGGAAAGATCGTATTCGACCTCCATATAGTGATCCACAAAGGTGGAGTTTTGTTCCGGATCAAGCACTTCGAGCATAGCCGATGCCGGATCGCCCCGGAAATCCTGCCCCATCTTGTCGATCTCATCGAGCAAGATAAGCGGGTTCGTCGTCTTCGCCTTTTTCAGCGCCTGAATGATCTTGCCCGGCATGGAGCCAATGTACGTCCGGCGGTGACCGCGGATCTCGCTCTCGTCGCGCACGCCGCCCAGTGAGATGCGAATAAACTCGCGCCCCGTGGCCTTGGCGACCGATTTGCCCAAAGACGTCTTACCCACGCCCGGCGGGCCGACGAGGCAGAGGATCGGACCTTTGAGCTTCTGGCTGCGCTGTTGCACGGCGAGATACTCGACGATCCGCTCCTTGACCTTCTCAAGCCCGTAGTGATCGTGATCGAGGATTTCCTGCGCCCGGTTCAGATCCTTTTTGACGCGGGACTTCGTGCCCCACGGGATCGACAGCATCCAGTCGAGATAATTGCGCACAACCGTGGCTTCGGCCGACATCGGCGACATGTTCTTGAGCTTCTTGAGCTCGCCCTCGGCCTTTTCACGCGCCTCTTTCGAGAGCTTGGTGGCGGCGATCTTCTCTTCGAGCTCGGCAATCTCACCGGCCCCATCCTCGCCATCGCCCAGCTCCTTCTGAATGGCCTTCATCTGCTCATTCAGATAATATTCGCGCTGGGTTTTCTCCATTTGCGACTTGACGCGGGTCTTGATCTTTTTCTCGACCTGAAGCACGGACATTTCGCCCTGCATCAGCCCGAACACGGCCTCAAGCCGTTCGTCCACCGCAAGGGTTTCCAGAAGTTTCTGCTTCTCGTCCACCTCGACGCCAAGATGCCCCGCCACGAGATCGGCGAGTTTTGCCGGCTCGCGCGTCTCGGAGACGGCGACAAGCGCCTCTTCGGGGATGTTCTTTTTCACCTTGGCGTAATGCTCGAATTCCTCGCGCACGGAGCGCAGAAGCGCCGTCACCGCATCGGCATCGCCTGCGCTTTCCTCCAGGGGCGTGATCTCCGCCTCGAAATGGCTGTCGTTTTCGAGAAACCGTTCGAGCCGCACCCGACGCTCGCCCTCGACCAGCACCTTGACGGTGCCGTCCGGCAATTTCAGAAGCTGCAACACATTGGCCAGCACGCCGACGCGAAAGATGCCGTCCTCCGACGGATCGTCCACCGACGGGTCCATCTGGGCGGAGAGCAGGATTTGCTTGTCCTGCGCCATCACCTCTTCGAGCGCCTTGACCGATTTTTCCCGACCGACGAACAGCGGCACGACCATGTGGGGAAACACCACGATATCGCGCAGCGGCAGGACGGGATAGGATTGGATTTGCTCGTGCATGTTCATTCCTTGTTCTGGCAAAAGACCCAGGCCCCGCCCCTGCGGCAACCATCCGGTCTTTCCTGTCTTGGCTCTATATCTGGGGGCCTGTCCCCATGATTTCAACCAAGTCAAGTTGCGACTTGGGAAACAGTCTGCCTTTCATGCGGCCCACGGGCAAGGGTGGATTTCACCGGATTTTCACGATTTCGAAGCCCGACCGTCCCGCGACCGGAACAGCGACGTCAAAAAACCGATACATTTCAAACCACAGCCCCGCCCATTGCCTCACAGGGCTCAGATCGGCTCGATGTCCCCCAGCGCGCGGGTGTCGTGGAAGTCCTTTTCCCAGGCCTCGAAGGTCCCGCCCGCAATCGCGTCGCGCATGCCCTGCATGATCTCCTGGAAATAATGCAGGTTGTGCCAGGTCAGCAGCATCGAGGAGATGATTTCCTGGCTGCGGAACACATGGTGCAGATAGGCGCGCGAGTAGTTTCGGCAGGCCGGGCATGTGCAATGTTCGTCCAAGGGGCGTGGATCGTCGGCATGGCGCGCGTTCTTGATGTTGACCTGCCCGCGGCGGGTCCAGGCCTGCCCCGTGCGCCCCGACCGCGACGGCAGCACGCAATCCATCATATCGACGCCGCGTTTCACCGCGCCCACGATGTCGTCCGGCTTGCCCACGCCCATCAGGTAACGCGGCTTGTCTTCCGGCAGGAACCCCGGCGCGAAATCGAGCGTCTGGAACATCAGCTCCTGCCCCTCGCCCACCGCAAGCCCGCCGATCGCATAGCCGTCAAAGCCGATCTCTTTGAGGGCACTGGCGCTTTCTTCACGAAAATCGCGCTCCAGCCCCCCCTGCTGAATGCCGAACAACGCATGGCCCGGACGATCCCCGAAGGCCTCTTTCGAGCGCGCCGCCCAGCGCATCGACAGCCGCATGGAGGACGCAATCCTGTCGCGATCCGCCGGAAGCGCAGGGCATTCGTCGAAACACATGACGATGTCGGAGCCCAGCAGTTTCTGAATTTCCATCGAGCGTTCGGGCGAGAGGAAATGTTTCGAGCCGTCGACATGCGAGCGGAAGGTCACGCCCTCTTCCGTCAGCTTGCGCAGATCGGAGAGGCTCATGACCTGAAACCCGCCGCTGTCCGTGAGGATCGGGCGGTCCCAGTTCATGAACTTGTGCAGCCCGCCGAGCGCCGCGATGCGTTCCGCCGTCGGGCGCAGCATCAGGTGATAGGTATTGCCCAGCAAAATATCCGCCCCGGTGGCGCGCACGCTTTCCGGCATCATCGCCTTGACGGTCGCTGCCGTCCCCACAGGCATGAAGGCGGGCGTGCGAATGTCGCCGCGCGGGGTGGAGATCACACCGGTGCGGGCCTTGCCGTCGGTGGCGTTTACGGAAAATGAGAATCGCTGGGGCATGGTGTTCTGGGTCATGCTGAGGCCATAGCGCCAAAAGCGCCGTCAGGCCAGACGGTGGCCGCCAGATGCAACGATTTCGCGCCTCGTGCGTTGAGAGGACACCCTCGTCTCAGGAGCCCCCATGCGCGCCGTGATCCTCGCCAACCGCCACTCCGGCACCAATGCAAAAGACAGCGACGCGCTCACCCGCGCCTGCGCCGCCCTCGGTACGGACTGCGAGATCGTTCCCATCGACCCGGACACCGACCTCTCCGATCTCATCGACCACAAGATCGCCGAGGGGGCCGAAGCCGTGATCTCGGCGGGTGGCGACGGCACCGCCATGTCTGTCGCCGATGCCATGCTCGGGCGCGATGTGCCGATGGCCGTCCTCCCCATGGGCACGTTCAACTATTTCACCCGCGGCCTGGGGCTTTCGGAAGCTCCCGAAGAGGCCGCTGCCCAGTTGCGGAATGGCGAGACCCGTGACATTCGCGTCGGCCAGATCAATGGCCGCGCCTTCCTTAACAACGCCTCCCTTGGCGTCTATCCCGCGATCCTCAAGGAACGCGAGACGATCTATGACCGCTGGGGACGGCATCGCATCGTGGCCTACTGGTCGGTGATCAAAACCATCCTGCAATCGCAGCACCGTATGCGTTTGACGATTACCGCAGACGGCACGGTGCATGAGATCAAGACGCCCCTCGTCTTCATCGCCCGCTCCGCCTATCAGCTCGATCTCTTCGGCCTTGAGGGGGCCGACATCATTTCCGAGGACGGGTTCGCCACCTTCGTGATCCATGCCCGTACACGGATGGACCTGTTGCGCCTCGCGATGACCCTGGCCGCGCGCAAGATGCCGCCTGCGCAGGATTTCACCCTGATCCGCGCCAAAGACCTGACGATTGCGCATCACGGCGGATCGCACAAACCTTTCCTCACCGCCTTTGACGGCGAGAAGGCCCGCCTTGCCGCCCCCTTGCGCCTCCGCATGAGCGACGTGCCGCTTCGCATCCTCATCCCCCGCAAACCGGAGAGGCCTCGCCAATGACCCGCCTCATCCATCTCTCCGATCTGCATTTCGGTCGCACAGACCCTGCGCTCGCCGCCCCTCTCCTACGCACCATCGAGCGGCTGGAGCCGACGCTTGTGGTGATCTCCGGCGATCTGACCCAGCGCGCCCGGCGCGGCCAGTTCGACAAAGCCCGGCACTTCATCGACGCAATCAAAGCCCCGGTGCTCACCGTCCCCGGAAATCACGACACGCCGCTCGACAATCTGGTCCTGCGCTGGTTCGCCCCCTTCGCCCGCTACAAACGCGCCATTTCCGCCGATCTCGAACCGACCTTCGAAACCCCGCAGATGCAGGTGATCGGCGTCAACACGGTCAACCCCTTCGCCTGGCAAAGCGGCAGACTCTCCGACAAGACCCTCACCCGGATGATGGAGCATTTCGGCCCCGACGACGGCCGCCTGCGCGTCGCCGTGCTGCACCATCCTCTGGAACAGCCGCCGACCCTCGACAAACCGCGCACCCATGGCGCCAAGGCGGCGCTCACCGCGCTCTCCGCCGCAGGCGCCGATCTGGTGCTGTCGGGCCATCTGCACAGCGCAAGTGCCGCCCCCTTCACCCGGGTGCCGGGTGTCCTGTTCGTTCAGGCCGGCACCGCGCTCTCGACCCGCAGGCGCGGCACGCCCAACACCTTCAATCAGATCGAACTGACCGGCGAAGGGGAACTGACCCTCACCGTCTGGAGCGCCGCCGATCAGCCGACCTTTCTGCCGCAAGCACCGCGCCATTACCTGCGCGGGCCTGCGGGTTGGGTGAGAAAAACGGGACATGACCGCGCCATGCCCCGCCTGCTGTGCTAAAGCCCCTGCTCTGTTCAAGGAAGACGCGCTTACTCCGCCGCCTCAATCTTCGCCTGCGCATCCTCGGGGATCGCCAGCGACAGGATGATCGCCGACAGACCCGCCAGCGTGATCGGCGCGGCAAAGACCTGTTTCAGGAAATTCGGCAGGTTTTGGGTGGAATCCGGCACCAGCGTCACACCCAGAGCGAGGCCAAAGGACACGGCCATGATATAGACCCGGCGCAGGTTCATCTCTTCGGTCGACAGAATACGGATGCCCGCCACCGCGATGGTCGAGAACAACACCAAAGTCGCCCCGCCCAGAACCGGTTTCGGGATGATCAGGAAGAACGTCCCGACCACGGGAAACAGCCCGAGGATCACAAGAATACCGCCGACCCACATCCCCACATGGCGCGACGCGACGCCAGTCATCTGGATCACGCCGTTGTTCTGCGAAAACGTGGTGTTCGGGAAGGTGTTGAAAATCGCGGCCAGCGCCGAGTTGACGCCATCGCCCAGAACCCCGCCCTTGATGCGCTTCATGTAGAGATCGCCCGACACCGGCTGACCGGAGATCACCGAGTTGGCGGTCAGATCGCCCGAGGTTTCAATCGCCGTCACCAGATAGAGGAAGGCCAGCGGGATGAAGAGGCCGAAATCGAAGTCAAAGCCGTATTTGAACGGGATCGGCAGGGCAAAGAGGCTCGCAGACCCCAGTGCGCCGAAATTCACCATGCCGAAAAAGCTCGACACGAGGGTGCCGACCACCAGACCGATCATGATCGCGGAGATCCGCAGCGTCGGCTTGCCGATGAAGGTCATCACAAGGATGATCGCCACCACCAGCGAGCCCATCAACAGGTAAAGCGGCTTGCCGAGGTCTTCGCCCGCCATCGCGCCCCCTGCGAAATCGGTGAACCCCGCCTTGATCAGCGACAGGCCGATCACCGTAATGACGATCCCCGTCACCGTCGGCGTGATGATGCGTTTGAGCTTGTCGAGAAACTGCGACAGGATGATCTCCACCAGCGAACCCACGAGACAGAGCCCGAAGATCATCGCAAGAATGTCCTCCGGCGAGCCGCCCCGCGCCTTGACCGCGAAGCCTGCGGCCAGAATGGCGCCAAGAAAGGCGAATGAGGTGCCTTGCAGCGACAAAAGCCCCGAACCCACCGGCCCGATGGTCTTACATTGAATAAAGGTCGCAATGCCCGAGACGAAAAACGCCATGGCAATCAGATAAGGCGTATAGGCCCCAAGCCCCAGCGCGCCGCCGATGATCAGCGAGGGCGTCGCGATGCCGACGATGGACGCCAGCACATGTTGCACCGCGGCCAGCGCCGCTTTCGGCGGTGGCGGCACATCGTCGAGCTGATAGACCAGCGGCATGAATTTTTCCTGACTCATATGTTTGTCCCCAGTTTGTTCCGTTTGAAATCCCCTGAGCAAAAGCCTGAGCCGCCCTCGGCAATGACGAAAGCGTTACCTGTCGCAAACCGTCCGAACCCCGCCCTCCCGGCAGACCCCGCGCAAGAAAACGGCAAAATCCGCTGTTTTCCCGGGGTGACGTCCAAAAACTGACCGGTTTCGGATCGCGCATCTGCGGCCGCCCTCCGTCTTTCGCCGCTTTGTCACAAAACCGACAAAGCCTCTTGTCAGAACCCTCGGAAGGTGACATTTGGCGCATCTGGCCGGACCGCAGCAGCGCCCCGGCCTCTCCCCAAATTGCGAGACACGCACATGACGGACAAAGCTCCTTTCGCTTTAGGCTGGGAAGAGTGGGCCTCTCTGCCCGCGCTCGGCCTGCCTGCTTTGAAGATCAAGGTCGACACCGGCGCCAAGACCTCGGCGCTGCATGCGTTCGACATCGAACCTTTCGGCAAGGCGGACGCCCCCAAGGTGCGGTTCAACATCCATCCGGTGCCGGGGCGTGAGGACATCACGATCTCCTGCTCCGCCGATGTGGTGGACCGGCGCGAGGTGACCTCGTCCAATGGCGAAACCGAGCTGCGCTATGTCATCGCCTCCGAGATCGCCATGGGCGAGCGGGTCTGGCCGATCGAGATCACCCTCACCAACCGCACCAATATGGCCTACCGGATGCTCCTCGGGCGTCAGGCCATTCGCGACGACATGATCGTCCAGCCGTCCGAGAGCTTTTGCCAGCCCCGGCTCGACGACGCGGTCTATTTCACCACCGCGATCCGCGACACCGTGGCGCCGCGCGCGCTGCGTATCGCCGTTCTCTCGCGCGAGCCGGACAATTTTTCGACCCTGCGCCTCGTCGAAGAGGGCGAGAAACGCGGCCATGTGGTCGAGGTGATCGACACCACGCGCTGCTACATGGTGATCAACGCCATGGCGCCGGAGATTTATTACGATGGCGAACGCCTGCCGCGCTATGACGCCGTGATCCCCCGGATCGGCGCCTCTGTCACCTCTTACGGCACTGCCGTGATCCGTCAGTTCGAAACCATCGGCACGTTTTGCGTCAACGGCTCTGAGGGTATCACCAAATCGCGCGACAAATTGCAGGCGCATCAGGTGCTTGCGCGCCACCGCATCGGCATGCCCACGACCGCCTTTGCCGCCTCGCCGAAGGACACCGACAACCTGATCGCTCTGGCGGGCTCCGCGCCCTTGATCGTCAAACTGCTGGAATCGACCCAAGGCCGCGGCGTCGTTCTGGCCGAGACCAAGAAAGCCGCGCAATCGGTGATCTCCGCCTTCCGGGGCCTCAAGGCGAACTTCCTCGTCCAGCATTTCGTCAAGGAGGCGGCGGGCGTCGACATCCGCTGCGTCGTCATCGACGGCAAGGTGGTCGCGGCGATCAAACGCTCGTCTTCGGGCGGCGATTTCCGCTCGAACCTGCACTTGGGCGGCTCCGCCTCGAAAGTGCGCATCTCGAAAGAGGAACGCGAAACGGCGGTGCGCTCGGCCAAGGCCTTTGGCTTGCGCATGGCAGGCGTCGATCTGCTGCGCGCCGAAGACGGGCCGAAAGTGCTTGAGGTCAATTCGTCTCCGGGCTTCGAGGGCGCCGAGACCACGACCGACAAGAACATCGCCGGTGCGATTTTGGACATGATCGAGAAACGCATGCGCCCGGCCCCCGCGCGCAAGGGGCGTAGCAAAACCTGACCTGCGCAAGGTGCGCGGCCTAACTCAGCGGCCTAAACCGACGGGCGGGTCAGTAGACCTGCCCGCGCATCCGGTTCCAGTTTTCCAGAATGGCCGGAACAAAGAACAGCACGAAAATATACATGTGCATCCCCAGCACCAGATAGGGGATCATCAGCGCCAGCCCCGCGATCCCGACATAGCCCGTCACCCTCGACGCCGTCGTGCCGCGCATGAAGCGCAACAGGATCAGTTCGAACAGCTTGCCGCCATCCAGAGGCGCAATCGGCAGAAGGTTGAAGATCGCCAGATAGCCGTTGAGCCAGGCCATGGTTTCGAAGAACCAGAGCACATGGTCATATTCCCGCCCCGCACCCCACATCGCATTGGCGACAAGGCGGCTCACCGCCCAGAGCGTGAGCGTCACGATCGGCCCCATGGCCACGATCAGCTCGCTCTCGCGCGGGGTCGCCGCCCGCGCCTGCTGGCAATAGCCGCCAAAGCCGTGGATCGTCACACTGCGCACGGGGATTCTCTGCACCAGAGCGCCCCAGGCATGGCCCATTTCATGCAGGAACACCGAGCCGATCAGCATGGCGATAAAGGCCAGATCATAAAGCAAATCCGTCGCCGACCCGGTGGTCGAGAGAAACAGCAAGAACATCAGAAGGATGCTGCTGCCGATCCTGACAGGCACGCCCCAAGGCCCACGAAACTCGAAAATGGCTTGTTGATCACGAAACATTTATATCCTCATACCATTCTCAAGACGCACCACACCGACCCTGCCCGAGCCGGGTTTTGCCAAGCAACTCATAATGTTCCATTCTGACGACACTCCGACGCAACTGTGGCATTTTGCACCTGATTTGATCTTTGCCATAGCACTGTTACAAAGCCGGTGGAAAGACAGGGGCACAAGGCAATCCAACCCGCAGGTGCTCCATGTCCTTCTGCCTCCTCCCGCCCGACGCCACCCGCCTCTCGATCGAACTGCACGCCCTGCGCGAGAAAATCACCCGCGAAGCCGACGCGATCCAGACCGCCTGGGAGGCTGCGGACATCCGTCCCGCCTTCCGCCCCTCGGCCGAGAACCTCGCCTCCTATCTCGCCCTGCGCCACGCCGATCTGAGCCCGATGCAGCCCGATCTCGCCGCCCTCGGCCTCTCCACCCTCGGGCGCGCCGAACCGCATGCCCGCGCCTCGCTCGACGCGGTGGTGGCCACGCTCTCCCGTCTCTCCGGCGCGGCATCGGGTGACGAAGCCCCCTATCCCGATCCGAGCGCCTTCACCGAAGGCCCCGCCCGCCTCGCCGCCCGGCGCGACACGCTCTTTGGCACCGGCTCCTCCGGCGCGCCGCGCTCGCGCATCCTGCTGACGCTGCCGACCGAGGCCGCGACCGATCCCGATCTCATCCCCGACATGCTGCGCGCCGGTGCCGACGCCATGCGGATCAATTGCGCCCATGACGGACCCGAGGTTTGGGCCGCGATGATCGCCCGCATTCGCGACACTCAGGACGAGATCGGCCGCTACGTGCCGGTGCTGATGGATCTCGCCGGGCCGAAACTGCGCACCGGGCTGGTCGCGGGACCGAACAAACAGCGGGTGATGGTCGGAGACCGGCTCGACATCCGCCGCGAAGCGCCCTCCGCCAAGTCGAAACATGTCGCCACCACGCTGAGCCACCCGGAGCTGATCGACCGCCTCGCCCCCGGCATAAGCGTTTTCATCGACGACGGCAAAATCGGCGCGGAAGTCGTTGGGATCACACCGAAAGGTGCCAAGCTCCGCGTCACCCGCGCCGGTCCCGAGGGCGTCAAGGTCAAGCCCGAGAAGGGCTTCAACCTGCCCGCCGTCGAGATCGACATTCCGGCGCTGACCGAAGACGACCGCACCGCCCTCGATTTCGTCGTCGGTCACGCCGACATGATCGGCTATTCCTTTGTGCAAACGCCCGAAGACATCCGCCTGCTGATCGCTGAGATCGACAAACGCCTGCCCGAAGGCGCGCATCGTCCCGCGCTGGTGCTCAAGATCGAAACCGGTCTGGCCGTGCGCAACCTGCCGAAACTCATCGTGCAATCCGGCGCTTTGACCGAAACCGCCGTGATGATCGCCCGCGGCGATCTGGCCGTCGAGATCGGGCTGGAGCGCATGTCGGAAATTCAGGAAGAAATCCTCTGGCTCTGCGAAGCCGCCCACACCCCCGTGGTCTGGGCCACGCAGGTGCTCGAAGGTCTGATGAAACAGGGCCTCGCCACCCGCGCCGAGACCACCGACGCCGCCATGGCACAGCGCGCCGATTGCGTCATGCTCAACAAGGGGCCTTACGTGGTCGAGACCATCCGTTTCCTGTCGCGCATTCTCGGCCGCATGGACCGGCACATGACCAAGAAATCCGCCCGCCTCGGCCCGCTTCGGTCGTGGAAAGGCGATCTCTCGCTCTAATCTCTGGACCTTGTCGGCGCCATTCCCTATATGATTACTCGGAAATAGGAGTTAGCGCGCATGAGCGAAGAGGCACACCGCACCGCGACGGAGGACACCCCGGTCGAGGGCGCCCCGTTGATCAAACCGTCGAGCACCGATCACCCGCTGCACGAAGCGGTGGTCGAAGCCTGCCGGACCGTCTATGACCCGGAGATTCCGGTGAATATCTATGACCTCGGGCTGGTCTATACGGTCGAGATCAATGACGAGAACGAAGTGCGTGTGATCATGACCCTGACCGCGCCGGGCTGTCCGGTTGCGGGCGACATGCCGGGCTGGGTCGCCGATGCGATCGAGCCGCTGCCGGGGGTCAAGCAGGTGGACGTCGAACTGACATGGAACCCGCCCTGGGGCATGGAAATGATGTCCGACGAAGCCCGGCTTGAGCTTGGGTTTATGTAAGCCCCTGCCCGATCCCTCTTTGAAAGCGGCCCCGGAGACACCGATGGCCGCTTTTTTCATGCCGCCACAGGTGCGGTCGTCGCAGTGACACCCCAGTGAGAAAACCCAGCGACAACGCAACCTATTTTGGATGCATATTCCAAAAAGCAACCAATATAGGTTGCATTCATGGGGTAGCAACCTATATTGGGTGCATCATGAGCGATCAAACCCGCAAAATAGCCGTCCTGACCGGCGATCTGGTCAATTCCACCGGGCTTGGGCCCGAAAAAGTGGAACGCGCCTTTATGGCGCTGGAAGACTGCGCCGAAATGCAGGCGGAGTGGATGGGCGGTCAAAGCCTCCACTTTACACGACACCGCGGCGATGGCTGGCAGGTGGCCTTGGCCGAGCCGAAATATGCACTGCGGTCGGCGCTGTGTTTTAGGGCGGCCTTGCGGGCGTTGGGGGAAGAGTTTGATAGCTATATAGGGATTACTCAGGGGGAAGTCGAAGGTGAAATCGGGACCGATTTGAATGAGCAAACAGACAAAGTTTTCGCTAAATCCGGCCTAATGCTCGACAGCACAAAAGGATCAAAGACCGAAAAAATCGGTTATCTTCACAGCGGCACCATGGTCGCAGCTACAATTCTTCTGGATTACCTAAGCTCACAGTGGTCGCCGACGCAGGCTGAGACAGTATTACTATTCATTGAAAGAGAACGAACCAAACCCATTACTCAAAGCGAAGCCGGAAAAATATTGGGGAAATCTAGGCAATCCGTCGCAAAGTCCTTGGAAGCGTCTCATTTCAGGATCATCTCTGACGCACTACTAAATATCGAGGTAGACACCAATGCTTGAAACCCTCGCCGCCCTCTTCCTCGCCCATGTCCTCGCCGATTACGTCTTCCAAACCCGATGGATGGTCGAGGAAAAGTCCCGCCCCGAGACCCTCTTCCTCCATGCTCTCATCGTCCTTCTGACCGCCATGGCCACCACCGGGCAGGTCGCCTCCCCGATGATCTACGCCTTGGCCCTCATTCACATCGTCATCGACACGGTCAAGACCCGCTTTTTCTCCGACACGTTTATCCCCCACATCACCGATCAGGCGCTGCACCTCGTGACCCTCACTCTTATCGCCTTGATCGCCCCCGACCTCTTCCCCCAAGGCCCCTACGCCGCCCTTGCGTGGCTGCCGAAAGCGATGCTTTTCACCGCAGGCGCGATCTACGCCACCCGCGCGGGCGGCTTTGCGGTCGGCAAGCTGATGGAGCGCTTCGGCCCCAACCCCATAGGCGACAGCCTCGACAAGGGCGGGTTCTGGATCGGCCTTCTGGAACGCGGGCTGATCTTCCTTCTGCTCATCGGCCAGATGGCCGGCGGCATCGGCTTTCTCGTCGCCGCGAAATCCGTTTTGCGCTTCGAGGCCGCGCAGGAGGGCAAGAAAGCCGAATGGGTGATCATCGGCACGCTTGCCTCCTTCGGCTGGGCCATCGCGGTCACGCTGGCGGTGATGTTCATTGCCGCACAACTCCCCCCGCTTGGAATTTCGCCCCTGAACGACTAGATTACTTCCAAAGGAGACACGCATATGTTCGGCATCCCGGGAAAACAGGCGGTGAGCATCACCCCCGCTGCGGCGAAACAGATCGCGAAACTCATGGAGAAAGACGGCTCCATGGGGCTGCGCATCGGCGTCAAGAAAGGCGGCTGTGCAGGCATGGAATACACCATGGAGTATGTCTCCGAGATCAACCCGATGGACGAGATGGTCGAACAGGACGGCGCCCGCGTGATGATCGCCCCCATGGCGCAGATGTTCCTGTTTGGCACCGAGATCGACTATCAGGTCTCGCTTCTCGAATCCGGGTTCAAATTCAACAATCCGAACGTCGTCGAAGCCTGCGGCTGTGGCGAGTCGATCAAATTCGACGAGACCCTCACCGCGAAATAATGCCGCTCAAGTCATGGCAGTCACAGACGAAGACATCGCCTTTATCTACGACCTCTTCGGCCCCTTGGGCGCGCTCAGCCATCGCAAGATGATGGGTGGCTTGTCGATCTACTCAGAAGGCCAGATTTTCGCGATCCTCTCCGCCGACGGCCGCGTCTACCTCAAGGCCGCAGGTGCTTTCGCCGATGCCCTCGCCGCTGAAGACTTCGAGAAATTCGAGGTGGAAAACGGCCGCGGCATGAATTACTGGACCCTGCCCGAGGCGGCCCTCGACGATCCCGATCTGGCCTCCGACTGGGCCCGGCGCGCCCTCGACGCCCTCTGAATTTCCACAAGTATTTGAGACGTTAGCGCCCACAGCCGCTTGACTGCCCGCCACAGGCTGCAATGATGCCCCCAACCGATTTAGGAGGGTTTTCTCATGGCGCGCAAACTGGCCGCAGGCAACTGGAAGATGAACGGGCTGAAAGCCAGCCTCGCGGAAGCAACCGCACTCGCGGAGATGTTCCCCGCCCCCAAGGTCGACATCCTGCTCTGCCCCCCCGCAACGCTTGTCGCCGCCATGGCCGAGGCGCTTTCGGGCACGAAAATCGACACCGGCGGGCAGGATTGCCACATGAAAACCTCCGGCGCGCATACCGGTGACATTTCCGCCGACATGCTGGCCGATGCGGGCGCCGATTACGTCATCCTCGGCCATTCCGAGCGCCGCGCCGACCATGGCGAGACCGACGCCATCGTCTGTGAAAAAACCATGGCTGCCACCATGGCGGGCCTCGTCCCGGTGGTCTGTGTCGGCGAAACCCTCGATCAGCGCGAAGCGGGCGATACCCTCGCCGTGATCCGCAAACAGCTCTCCGGCTCGCTGCCCGATGCGGTCGATCTCGGCAAACTCGTTATCGCCTACGAACCGGTCTGGGCCATCGGCACCGGCAAAATCCCGACGCTCGATCAAATCGCCGAAGTCCACGACGACATGCGCGCCACGCTCACCGCCCGCTACGGCGCGGGCGCATCGGACATCCCGCTCCTCTACGGCGGCTCCGTAAAACCCGCCAACGCTGCGGAGATTTTCGCCACCTCCAATGTCGACGGCGCGCTCGTCGGCGGCGCCTCCCTCAAGGCCGCCGATTTCTCCGGCATCGTCTCGGCCCTCGAAGCGGCGTGATCCGCACCCTCTGCGAATGGGGCCTTCCGGGCGCGCAAAGCCTCGCGCCCGGGGCAGACGTTCTTGTGGTCATTGACGTACTGTCCTTCTCGACCTGCGTCGATGTCGCCACCTCCCGCGGCGCACGGGTTTACCCCTACCCAAGCCGCGACCGCAGCGCCGCTGTAGCCGAAGCCGGTCGCCTCGGTGCGGAACTGGCCGGAAAACGCCGCGACCCCGGCTATTCCCTCTCCCCCGACACGCTCACATCCCTGCCCTCTGGCGCAGCCCTCGTTCTGCCCTCGCCCAATGGCGCGCGCATCTCCTTTGCTGCCCGCGATCTGGGCCGCCCCGTGCTGGTCGGATGCCTGCGCAATGCCTCTGCCGTGGCCGACCGCGCCGCGTATCTCGCAGGCCCCACAGGCACCATCGCCCTGATCCCCGCCGGTGAAACATGGCCCGACGGCAGCCTGCGCCCCGCCATCGAAGACCAGATCGGCGCAGGGGCCATCGCCGACCGTCTGACCAACGCACATAGTGCAAATCTCTCCCCGGAATCGCAGATCGCCCGCGCTGCCTTCGCCGCCAGTTCCCTCCCCGAAACCCTGCGTTGCTCCGTCTCAGGCCGCGAATTAACAGGTTACGGCTTTCCACAAGACATCGACATGGCCGCAGCCCTCAACGTCTCTACCACCGCCCCGCTCCTGCAAGACGGCGCCTTCATCGCCTGATCGCGCCGACAGTTCCTTTGATGTGTTTCCTTTGTGCGGGAAATACTCCCTCCGGAGGCGTCCTCCACCTCTCACCCCTTGGTCACATCATAATCATAGAGCCACGAAAACCGCTCCACCGCCTGTTTCGGCGCCATCGCCCCGGCAAAGCGCAACACCGCATGGCCAAGAAACCGTTTCGGCCCGCTCAGGTGGTAATTCTTCGCATTGGCGTTCGCCGCCTCGATCACCCGCACCACACGCGCGCGCCGTTTGGCCTGATAGGCCGGGAGCGCCTGATCGAGCGGCAGCGTCGCAAGGCAGTCGGCCAGCACCCAGGCATCCTCAAGCGCCATCACCGCGCCCTGCGCCAGAAACGGCAAGGTCGGATGCGCCGCATCGCCCAAAATGGCCGTGCGTTCCGAATACCAGCGCAGCGCCACCGGATGCCGGAACAGCCCCCAGCGCGACACCTCGGTCACGCGCGACAGCACACCTTTGATCCCCGGACAGAAATTCGAAAAATTGCGCATCATCTCGGCCGGATCGCCAGCGTGGTTCCAGCCTTCCTCGACCCAATCCTCGCGCTCTTCGACAGCCACGATATTCATCAAAGTGCCGCCGCGCAGAGGATAGCTCACCACATGCCGCCCCGCCGCCATATGCACCATCGCGACCGGCGGCTCGTTGCCCATGGCCGGAACCGTGGCGCGCCACGCCGTCTGACCGGTAAAGAACGGTTTCGCCGGGCCATTGAGCATCGGGCGCAGTTTCGAATGCAGCCCGTCCGCGCCCAGCACCACAGCGTGCCGCGCCTCGGCGCCATGTTCGAACACAAGGCTCACCCCGTCATGATCGCCCTGAATATCGGCCACCTTATGCGCCAGCCGGATCTCCACCCCGCTCTGCCGAGCCCCCGCCTCAAGCATCGCGATGAGATCGGCGCGGTGCATCAGGAGAAACGCATCCTCGGGACGGTAAGCGGCGAGATCGAGATAGAGCACCTCGCGCCCCATATAGCCATCGACCAGCCGCACGCCTTTCGAGCGCATCGCATGCGCCTCCGGGTCAAGCCCCAGCGCCTTCAGAACCCGCACGCCATTGGGCGAGATCTGCAAGCCCGCGCCGACCTCGGCGATCTCGGTGGCCTGTTCATAGACCGTCACCCTGGCGCCCCTGAGCGCCAGCGCCTGCGCCACCGCAAGCCCCGCGACGCCCGCTCCCAAAACCGCAATATCCTGACCGATCACCATGGCACTGTTCCTTTAGTCTGCTCTCTCCGGGTTTACCTCTGCACAAAGAAAAAACACCAGAGTTTCCTCCGGTGTTTCTCATATTCCCGTGCCGAGATCATCGGGCCAAAATGCCGCGAGGCTTAGGCGCTCAATCGTCCCCCGAGCGCATAAGCGCTCAGTCGTCCCTGTGCACTTTCTCACGGCGCTCGTGGCGCTCCTGCGCCTCCAGCGTCATCGTCGCGATCGGGCGCGCGTCGAGGCGTTTCAAAGAGATCGGCTCGCCGGTCACTTCGCAATAGCCGTATTCGCCCTCGTCGATCCGGCGCAGCGCCGCGTCGATCTTGGCCACCAGCTTGCGCTGACGGTCCCGCGTGCGCAGTTCCAGCGCCCGGTCGGTTTCCTCGGAGGCGCGGTCGGTGATGTCGGGGATGTTGCGGGTGCTGTCCTGCAGGCCTTCGATCGTGTGGCGGCTCTCATCGAGAAGCTCGGCCTTCCACATCAGAAGTTTGCGGCGGAAATATTCGAGCTGACGCTCATTCATGAAAGGTTCGTCCTCGGCAGGACGGTAGTCATCGGGCAAAAAAGCCTCAGCCTTCATAGTGCTCACCTCTGTCGTGCCTTCGGCCGCGTTTTCGATGTTATCAGCCATAAGGCGCCCTCCAATTGCGGCCCGTTTAGCGCGTTTGACCCGGGATGTCACGTCACAATATCCCTGATGTTGCACCTTTCCCCCCGGCCGTTATGATCCCGCACAATCCCTGTCCTTCAAGGCCCGAAACCCTATGAAATTTTCCTCAACCGACAGTTACGTCGCACCCGCAGACCTCACCGTCGCCGTCAACGCGGCCATCGCACTCGAACGTCCCTTGCTGGTGAAAGGCGAACCGGGCACCGGCAAGACCGAGCTGGCCCGTCAGGTCGCCGCCTCGCTGGGTCTCGACATGATCGAGTGGAACATCAAATCCACCACCCGCGCCCAGCAGGGGCTCTACGAATACGACGCCGTCTCGCGGCTGCGCGACAGCCAGTTGGGCGACCCGCGCGTCGAGGACGTCCGCCACTACATCAAGAAGGGCAAGCTCTGGCAGGCCTTCGAGGCCGACCGCAAGGTGGTTCTCCTGATCGACGAGATCGACAAGGCCGACATCGAGTTTCCCAACGATCTGTTGCAGGAGCTCGACAAGATGGCGTTCCACGTCTACGAGACCGGCGAAACCGTCTCCGCCCGCCAGCGCCCGGTGGTCATCATCACCTCGAACAACGAAAAGGAACTGCCCGATGCCTTCCTGCGCCGCTGTTTCTTCCATTACATCCGCTTCCCGGACATGGAGACGATGAAGCAGATCGTCGAGGTACACTTCCCCGGCATCAAGGACCGGCTGCTCTCCACCGCGCTCACGCAATTCTATGAGATCCGCGACACGCAGGGGCTCAAGAAGAAACCCTCGACCTCCGAGGTTCTGGATTGGCTCAAGCTTTTGCTCGCCGAGGACCTCTCGCCCGAAGACCTCGCCCGCGACGGCGCCAGCAGCCTGCCGAAACTCCACGGCGCGCTGTTGAAGAACGAACAGGATGTCGCGCTTTTCGAACGCCTCGCCTTTCTCGCAAGGGGGCGTCGCTGAGCGCATGATCATCTCCGCCTGCCACACAGGGGCACAGTCCCCCCGAAAGGACCGACCATGCGCCGTTTTCTCTTCGCCCTAGCGGCCTGACCTGCCTACGCCCGATCTCGGACCTTTATGTGCGGAAATGCGATGTCCCCGACCTGTAATCTGCGGCGACAACAGGGCGGGGAAACGCTTGAATTTTCGCTGCACCTGCGGGATGCAAAGACTGTCCCTCCCACAAGCAAGAGCGTGCCATGCCCCTCACCATCCGCCCCCTGATCCCAGACGATCGCGCTCAATGGGAGCCGCTCTGGCGCGGCTATCTCACCTTTTACGAAACCGCGCTTTCGCAAGAGATCTACGACACCACCTTCGCCCGCCTGACCGATCCGGCGCACACCGAACGCGGTGCGCTTGTGGCAGATCTAGACGGCACGCTGGTCGGCCTCGTGCATTACATTTTCCATGCCCACAACTGGCGCGTCGAGGATGTCTGCTACCTGCAAGACCTCTTCGTCACCGAAGCCGCCCGCGGCACCGGCGCCGGTCGCGCCCTGATCGAAGGCGTCTACCGCGTCGCCGACGACAACGGCACGCCGACGGTCTACTGGACCACACAGACCGGCAACACCACCGCGCGCCAGCTCTACGACCGCATCGGCAAGCTGACGCCGTTTATCAAATACACACGGTAAACACCCGAGAGCACAATCTCCGAGCCCAGCCTCTGAGCCTGAAAATTCTCCGTTGACACCCACCATGCGCGAAATGTAACGATCATTACATAATGTATCGTTCATTACAGGATTCGCCATGATCAAACTCCTGAGCCCAAGCCTGCCCCGCTCAAATCTCAGAAACGTCTTCCTTGCAGGCCTTGGCAGCTTCATCGCCATCGCCATCCTTGCGCTTCTGGCCCAGAATGTGCCCTTCGCCCTCCTCGTCGCCCCCTTCGGCGCAAGCTGTGTGCTGCTCTTCGCAGCCCCCTCGGCCCCGCTCTCGCAACCGCTCAACGTCATCGCCGGGCATCTCGTGGCCACCCTGACAGGCCTTGCCTTCCATGCGTTTTGGGCTTCAAGCTGGTGGAGTGTCGCCCTTGCCGTGGGCTGCGCAACGGCTCTCATGGTCGCGCTGCGTGTGACCCATCCGCCCGCCGGTGCCGACCCTTTGGTGGTCTTCGCTGCCGATCCCGGCATCGGTTTTCTTTTCGCTCCGGTCCTCGCAGGCTCCGTAATCCTCGTTCTGGTCGCCATGACCTTCCATCGCCTCAACGGCACCGCCTACCCGAATAGGATCCCCTGATGGCCCGCACCGTTCTCGAACGCTCCGACCTGATCCCCGTCCTCGCCGAAATATTCCGGCGTCACGGCTTCGAGGGAGCCAGCATCGGCATCATCGCCAAGGAAACCGGCGCGGGACGCAGCAGCCTCTACCATTTCTTTCCCGGCGGCAAAGACGAGATGGCCGATGCCGTCCTTGCCGACATCGCTCTCTGGTTCGAAACGCATATCTTCACGCCGCTGACGCAAAAGCCCGCCGCCATTGCCCTGCCGGACATGATCGACGCGCTGGACATCTATTTCAAATCCGGCCAGCGCATTTGCCTTGTCGGGGCCTTCGCCCTCGACGACCTGCGCGACCGCTTTGCCCGGCGCATCGGCCCGTATTTCACCCGCTGGCGCGAAAGCCTTCAGTTTTGCCTCGAACGCGACGGACGCCCAAGCGCCGACGCCCGGGCGCAAGCCATCCAGATTCTGGCCGCTGTTCAGGGCGGCATCGTGCTCGCCCGGGCCACCGGCGACGACACCGCCTTTCTGACCGCCGTGACCGCCTCCGTCTCGCATCTGGGCCTTCCGGTCGAACCGGAGCCTCGGATTTAACGCACTGTCCCCTCTGGCATTCTCCCCGGTTTGCCCTAAAATCGCCACAGTTGCCTCGTTAAAACCGAGGCCTTGGGCTCAGACTGAAAGACGCGTCATGACGCACCCCGACATGCACAAACGCACCGCCACCGGAATCAAAAACAGCATCGAAAACGGCCTCAAAACAGGTCCGCTCCTCCGCCTCCTCGCGGGCACAGTGCTTCTGGCCGGATGCATGACCACGGCGCCGAAAACCCCGGACACCGCCCGCGCCGCCCCCGCCGCCCTCGATCTGCCGCCGATGAAAATCTTTTCGCCCGCACCGACGCAGACCACCACACGTTCCAACGCCTCCATCGCCCGCGATTTCCTCGACCTGAGCTTCGCGCTTGAAACCGGCGCGACCCTTGAGCGGTTCACCCGGTTCGAGGGCCCGATCACGCTGCGCATCACTGGCGAACGCATCCCCGCCTCGCTCGGCTACGACCTCTCGCGCCTGATGGACCGCTTCCGCTCTGAGGCCGGGATCGAAATCACCCGCGTCCCCGCCAATCAGCCCGCCTCGATCACCATCGAGACCCTGACCCAGGACGAGCTGTCGCGCCGCGCTCCCAACACCGCCTGCATCGTCGTGCCCAACGTGTCGAGCTGGCAGGAATTCCGCCACGCCCGCCGCGCCAACCTGAGCTGGACCCAGGTCGAGCGCCGCGAACGCCTCGCCGTCTTCATCCCCGAAAACGTGCCGCCGCAGGAAATCCGCGACTGTCTGCACGAGGAACTGGCTCAGGCCCTCGGCCCGCTCAACGATCTCTACCGCCTGCCGGATTCGGTGTTCAACGACGACAATATCCATTCCGTCCTCACCCCCTTCGACATGCTCATCCTGCGCGCCACATATGCCCCCGAGCTGCGCTCCGGCATGACCCGCGATCAGGTCGCCGCCGCCCTGCCCGGCATTCTTGCCCGAATCCATCCGGCAGGCGCAGGTCGCGCCACCGTTCCCGTGCAACCGCCCCCCCCCGCCTGGACCCAGGCCGTGCTCACCGCCATGGGCGACGCCCCGCTGCCGCAACGCCGCCGCGCCGCCGAACTGGCCGTCGCCATCGCCCGCAACGAGGGCTGGTCCGACAGCCGCGCAGGCTTCTCGTGGTTCCTCATGGGCCGCCTCGCCGTCTCCAGCGACCGTGCACAGGCCCATCTCGCCCTCGACGAGGCCTATCGCATCTATGCCGCGCGCCCCGAGACCCGGTTCCACGCCGCCCATGTCGCCATGCAGCGTGCCGCTCTTGCCCTCTCCGAGCACCGCTATCAGGCCGCCTATGAACTCTCCGCTGGCGCCATTGACGCCGCCCGCGACGCCGAGAACGCCGCCCTTCTGGCCTCGCTCATGCTGACCGAATCCGAAGCGCTCGAAAAACTCGGCCGGACACAGGACGCCCGCAGCGTGCGGCTCGACAGCCTCGGCTGGGCGCGCTATGGATTCGGTTCGGATGACGAGGTTCGGGCCCGCGCCGCCGAAATCGCCGCCCTGGCACGCTAGGTCGCGACAAGAGGCACGCCGTCCCCACGCCTCCAAGGGGAGCGAGAGATGATCGGGATCATTCTGACCGTGATGGGCGGGCTTTGGGGCTGGCGACTGGCCCACACACGCGGCGGCAACCGCGCCGACAAGTTGCAATACATGGTGGTCTACGCGCTGATCTTCGGTGTCGTCGGCCTCTTTGCGGGCGTCCTTCTCGACCGTTTGGTCTGAGCCATGTTCCTGCGTTTCTTCGACATCCTGCGCTCCGAAGGCGTCCCGGTCTCCTTGCGCGAATTCCTCGCCTTTCTGGAGGCCATGGACCGCGGCCTCGCGCTCTACGACATCGAAGAGTTTTACTTCCTCGCCCGCACCACCATGGTCAAGGACGAGCGCCACCTCGACCGTTTCGACCGCGCCTTTTCCATGACCTTTCAAGGCCTTGAAAGCATCTCCTCAGACGACGTACTGAACGCGCTCGACCTGCCCGAAGACTGGCTGCGCAAGGAGATGGAGAAACATCTCACCCCCGAGGAAATGGCCGAGATCGAGGCTCTGGGCGGGTTCGACAAGCTGATGGAGACGCTCAAACAGCGGCTCGAAGAACAGAAAGGCCGTCATCAGGGCGGCAACAAATGGATCGGAACCGGGGGCACCTCGCCCTTTGGCGCCTATGGCTACAACCCCGAAGGCGTCCGCGTCGGCCAGCACGAGTCGCGCCATCGCCGCGCCGTCAAAGTCTGGGACAAGCGCGAGTTCAAGAACCTCGACGACACGGTCGAGATCGGCACGCGCAACATCAAACTCGCGATGAAACGCCTGCGCAAATGGGCGCGCTCTGGCGCGCATGAGGAGCTCGACCTCGACGGCACCATCCGCGCCACCGCCGAGCATGGCTATCTCGATGTCCAGACCCGCCCCGAACGGCACAATGCCGTCAAAGTCCTGATGTTCTTCGACGTCGGCGGCTCGATGGACGATCACATCAAGGTGGTCGAAGAACTGTTCTCCGCCGCCCGCAGCGAGTTCAAGCACCTCGAATATTACTATTTCCACAACTGCCTCTATGAGGGGGTGTGGCGCGACAACCGCCGCCGCTGGGGCGAGAAAATTCCCACCCGCGAGGTGATGAACACCTATGGCAAGGATTACAAGGTGATCTTTGTCGGCGATGCCTCGATGTCGCCTTATGAGATTGCCATCCCCGGCGGCGCCAACGAGCACTGGAACGAGGAATCCGGGGCCACATGGTTGGCCCGCGCGCGGGCCACATGGCCCGATCACCTCTGGCTCAACCCTGTGCCGGAGACCCATTGGCCCTACACGCAATCCATCGCCATGATCCGCGAGATATTCGAGGACCGCATGGTGCCGATGACACTCGAGGGACTGGACCGCGGCATGAAAATGCTGACGTAACGGCTCAGGAAAGACATCAACTAACGCCGTTAACCATCTGTTTACTTAAGAATATCTTAACGCGCCAAAACGTGTCATAATTGTGTCTGAAATCGGGCTGGGGGGCAGCTTGCAAAAGGCGGAGACATCAGGACCGGAGCGGTCCGTCCCCGCATATGGGTGAAGACATGACACGGCTATCACATCTCTCTCTGGGGTTGGCGACAGCGCTCGCGACCACAGTTGCTCCGCTTGCCGCCACGGCAGACAGCGGCCTCGGATTTCTCGGAGCCAACAGCAGCATCGGCTACATCTCCCTGAACGACACGTCGATCGCCACGGCGGATGGCACGCTCGATTATGCCATTTCGCGCTATCACGGACTGCAACTGGATCTGAGCACCACCTCGTTTCCCGATCATTGGCAAGGCACGCTCGCGAGCCATCTCTACATGCGGCCCAATGCCGATGCGAAATACGGTCTCTTCGCGGCCTATACCGACATCAATCAGGAAGCGGCCTCTATCGGCACGCTCGGCATCGAAGGTCTTTGGGCCATTGAGGACCAGACCCTCCTGTCGATGCGTGCCGGGATCGGCCTCTATCAGCCGGACAACCGCGATTTCATCTTCGGCGACATTGGCGTGAAAACCGGCATCGGCGAGCATCTCGCCCTCTCCGCCTCGCTCTCGGGTTACGATCTGGAGGAAAGCGATCTGGCCTCCCGCGATCTGACCGCCGCACTCGGCGCCACATGGTCCTTTGCCACGGCCCCCGTCGACCTGACACTGAGCGCCAGTTACAGTTTCGTCACCGACACGGAGGGCAACGACGACAGCTTCGGGGTCAGCGCGCTTTTGACCTGGCGCCCCGGCGGCAACAGACAAGCGATCCGCCCTCTGTACGAAGAAACCTTCGCTCCGGTGCGGCCGCTCACCGGACTGCTGGCACGGCACACGGTCCGGTCGCTCGAACGATAGGCGACACCGCACAGAGGCGCACCACAGGGATCGGAAAAATGCGACCGGGCGGGGTTTCCCTCCGCCCCGGTCGCCCCCATATTCCGGTCATGTTGAAATTCACGCCGCTCCTCCTCGCCCTGATCTGGGGCATTGCCATGTACCGCATGTCCGTCTGGCGCACCCTGCGGGAATTGGAGGCGCGCTCCTCCGAACTCGCGGACCCGGCGCTGGCCCGCGCCTTCGGTCAACTCGCCCGCGCGCTCGATCTGCCCCGCGTGCGGGTGTTTCTCTACGAGATCGAGCCGGTCAACGGCCTCGCCGCCCCCGATGGCAAGGTCTACATCACCCGCGGCTTTTACGACAAATTCCGTCAGGGCCAGATCACCGACACCGAAATGGCCTCCGTCATCGCGCATGAATTGGGCCATGTCGCCCTTGGCCATTCGAAACGCAGGATGATCGACTTCTCCGGTCAGAATGCGCTGCGCACGGCGCTGGCCATGCTGCTCTCGCGCATCCTTCCCGGCCTCGGCGTCTATATTGCGGGCTGGCTGACCCAGATGCTCGCCGCCAAGCTGTCGCGCTCCGATGAATACGAGGCCGACGCCTACGCCACAGCACTTTTGATCAAGGCCGGGATCGGCACCGGCCCGCAGAAATCGCTCTTCGAAAAACTGCCGCATCTCACCGGCGCCCATGGCGCCTCGATGCCCGCCTGGCTGATGAGCCACCCGAAGACCGAAGAGCGGATCAAAGCCATCGAGGCCAATGAGGCGAAATGGTCGTGATCGCCTGAACGTCCACGCCGTGCCCGACGGATGTCCGACAAAAGTCCGACACAAATCCGACAGCCAAAATCAGCCGTTTCAGAGCGAAACCGCCTTCTGTTTTCCGATGGCAAAAATACTCAAAAACGGATCAGCCAAGCGCCTTGCCCAGCCGGGGCAGATGCGCCTTTTTCAAAAGCCGCCGCACGTCCCAGGCCTCGCCCGAAAGCCGTTCGGCCTCCGCCCGCACCTCTTCGACCGCCGCCGCCACAGCCTCGGGACGATCCGACCAGAGCCGCCAGAGAAACCCGTCCGGGTCCCAGCGCTCAAGCCCTTCCTCGGCCAGAATATGACGCGGAAAATCCTGCGCATTCACGGTCACGATCGCCTCCGCGCCGCCCGCAATCGCGGCGGCCAGAACGTGAATATCGTTCTCGTCCGTCAGATAAAGACGCGCTTCTAAGCCTTTGTGTTCCTTGACTTCCGCCTTCGGAAACCCCGCTCGCACGAGCGCCACTTCGCCGCGCGCCTGCGCCTCGCCCTGAGGGCCGATTTTGCGCGCGGCCCGCGCCCATTCCTCGAGAATGCGCGCCGACCACAAAGGCGTGTAAAGCCCGCGTTTCGCGACGCCCAGAAGCACCTCCCGCATCACTGTCGGGTAGAGCACACAGGCGTCGAGAAGCACTTTCACGGCAGGATCCGGTAGAACAGCGCCTTCAAATAACCGCTCTCCGCGAGCTGCGGCATCAGCGGATGATCGGCACCGGCAAACCCCGTATGAATGAGCTGCGCCGAGCGTCCAAGATGCCCGACACCGCGCCCGATCCCACGGTTACAGGCGGTGCGAAACTTCTCCAAATCCGCCGCATGCGAACAAGAGCAAAGCCCCAAATACCCGCCCTCCCGCACCAGCGGCGCGGCCATGCGGGCGACACGTTCATAGGCGCGCAGACCTTTTTCCAGCGCGGGTTTCGACGGCGCAAACGCGGGCGGATCGCAGATCACCACGTCGAATGTCTCATCCTCTTCCGCCAAAGCCGCCATGACATCGAAAGCATCGCCTTTGCGCGTTGAAAACACGGCCGATTTCCCCATCGCGTCTGCGCCTTTTTCAGCGAGATCGAGGGCTGCGGCCGAGCTGTCGACCGACAGCGCCGAGGCCGCACCACCTGCGAGAGAGGCCAGCGCAAACCCACCGACATGGGAGAACACATCCAAAACCTTTTTGCCCGCGACCAGACGCTGGGCAAAGGCATGGTTCGGACGCTGATCGTAGAACAGGCCGGTTTTCTGCCCGCCCATGAGATCGGCCATATAGGTCGCGCCATTCATCGGCACAGGGATCGGTTCGTCGACCTTGCCAGAGAGAATTTCCGTTTTCTCTTCAAGCCCTTCGAGACCGCGCGCCCGGCCCGTGCCGTTCATCACCACGGTCGTGACCCCGGTCACGTCGCGCAGCGCCTCGGTCAGCGGTTCGATCAAAACATCGGCCCATGCGGCGTTGGGCTGCACCACGCAGGTATCGCCGAAACGGTCGATCACCACGCCCGGAAGACCATCGGCCTCGGCATGAACCAGCCGGTAAAACGGCGCTTCGAACAGGGTCTCGCGATGCGCCAGAGCAGTCGCGAGCTTGGCGCGGAACCACGCCGCGTCGATCACCCCCGCCTCGTCGCGGTCGAGCACGCGGGCAAAGATGCGCGAATTCGGATTGACCGCCACGAGGGCCAGAAAATTCTGCTCCGCATCTTCGAGACGGGCGATTGTGCCGGGCGCAATCGCTTTGGTGCGCCGGTCGGTGACCAGCTCGTTATCATAGACCCAAGGTGCGCCGTGGCGGATCGCGCGGGCGTTGGATTTGGGTTTGAGGCGGATGGTCGGAAGTGAATAAGAGGGCTCTGTCATGAGAGCCCTCTTAGCGCTGTTTCGATCTGCAAGGAAGAGGGATCAGAGTGCGATCGGCTTGGTCAGCTCGCCATAGATCACGCCTGCAAGATGTTCGCCGATCCGCATCCGCTGAGTGATCCCCGCACGGTCGGCGGCCACGGCGGCATTCCCCCCGAGCGCGTTCAACGTCGCGTTGACCATATGCGAGGGCACGATGACCGCGCCGGTGTTGGCGTCACGCACGGTCAGCAGGAATTCGATCTCATGTTTGGACGGCAGCGAGGAATAGCGCACTTTCTGCGTCTGGGCATGAAAGCGGACCAGTTGCACGTCAAGCACCACCGCGCGCACGCCATCGAGCGCCTGAGCACCTGCGTTCAGCCCCGCTTCCATCACCGATTTGACCTGTTCGTAGCGATTGCCGAACGGGTCCTCGCGCCAGACGATATCGGCGCGCGGCTTAATGCCGTTCTCCTCGGACACGGTCAGCGTGTCCGGCACGCTCACGTTGATCTTTGCGACACGGAAATCCGGAGCAATCATCACGGCCTCTGCGCCTCCCGCCCCCAGCGGCAGCTCGAACGGCACCGCCCGGGACGTGGTTTCCATGGTGCAGGCGCTGGTGGCGACGGCAAGCATCAGGGCTGCTGCGATTTTGAATGTCTGTTTCATGACGGCCTCCGGGGGTCTCCCCAATTTCTTGGTTAACGTGCCGGGAGAATGAGGCCAAAATGCGAAAATCCCGGAGCATTTCCGGGATTTTCAAAGCGGTGTGGTGCGTGGGCAGTGGCGTTTCGCCTGTTGTGCTTGGCTCGGGTCCGGTCTGGCCCCGCGAGGCAAGTTTGATCAGGCCAGTTCGGCGGCGCGTCCGCCATGCAGCCGGCCACGAAGCCATTTGCCGGTCGCACTGATCATCGAACGCATGGCTTGAGCACGCAGTTTGCGGGCTTCGGCTTCGACGGCAAGATGGGAAAATTGAACGACGGTACGTGTGGTCATCAGGATCACCTATTCAAGTGTTGGCCCGCCGGTCTGTGCCGACATTGGCGCGATTGTGTTGATCCTCCCGATGGCTGATTTATAGGTCAAAACCACTGACGCAGACGAGTGCCAATTGCGAAGAGCCGTTATGCGCTTGCAGCAACCCCCTTGCATGTGCAGCATAGGCGGCAACAGCCGCCACGCCACAATGGACATTCCCTGTCGAGGGGGTTAGGTTAGCGCTAACGAATTTCAGACCGTCCCATGTGCCCATTTGGCCAGACCAGCAAAAGGCCCGTCATGTCCCCGAACGCCCGGATCGCCACCGTAATCGCGCCTGAGATCGCAAACGTCACCCAACGCATCATCGAGCGCTCCCGCCCGACCCGCGAGACCTACCTCGCCCGGATCGCGGAAGCGGCAGAGCAAGGTCCAGCGCGGGCGCATCTTTCCTGCGGCAATCAGGCCCATGCCTATGCCGCCATGGGGGACGATCAGGCCACGCTCGCGGACGGTCGCGCCCCCAACATCGGCATCGTCACCGCCTACAACGACATGCTGTCGGCGCATAAGCCCTATGAGCATTATCCCGACATCATCCGCGAGGTCGCGCATCAGAACGGCGCCACGGCACAGGTCGCGGGCGGGGTTCCGGCGATGTGCGACGGGGTCACGCAAGGTCAGACCGGCATGGAACTGTCGCTGTTTTCCCGCGACACGATCGCGCTCTCGGCCTCTATCGCCATGTCGCACAATTGCTATGACGCGGCGCTCTATATGGGCATCTGCGACAAGATCGTCCCCGGCCTGATCATGGCCGCCGCCGCGTTTGGCCATGTGCCCACCGTCTTTGTGCCCGCTGGCCCGATGACCACAGGCATCTCGAATGACGAAAAATCCAGGGCCCGCCAGAAATTCGCCACCGGCGAGATCACCCGCCGCGAGTTGATGGACAGCGAGATGAAGGCCTATCACGGTCAGGGCACCTGCACCTTCTACGGCACCGCGAACTCGAACCAGATGCTGATGGAGGTCATGGGTTTGCACCTTCCGGGCGCCTCTTTCGTCAATCCCGGCACCGCTCTGCGCGACGCCCTGACCCGCGAGGCCGCCAAACGTGCGCTACAGATCACCGCCTTTGGCAATGAATACACGCCCGTAGGCGCCATTCTCGATGAAAAAGCCTTCGTGAACGGCATTGTCGGGCTGATGGCGACGGGCGGATCGACGAACCTCGTGTTGCACCTGCCTGCCATGGCCCGCGCCGCCGGGATCATCCTTGATCTGGAAGACTTCTCAGAGATTTCCGATGTGGTGCCGCTTCTGGCGAAGGTCTATCCCAACGGGCTTGCCGATGTGAACCATTTCCACGCCGCGGGCGGTCTGTCCTATCTGATCGGCGAGTTGCTCGATGCCGGATTGCTCCATGCGGATGTCAAAACCGTCGCCGGAGAGGGCCTGTCGCTTTATACCAAAGAGCCGAAACTGCGTGACGGTGTGCTCAGCTTCGAGGAGCCGGAACGCGAAAGCGTCAACGACAAGATCCTCCGCCCCGCCTCCGATCCGTTCCAGAAAAGCGGCGGTCTCAAGGAGCTCCGCGGCAATCTCGGGCGTGGCGTGATGAAAGTCTCCGCCGTGAAGCCCGAACACCATGTGGTGGAGGCGAAAGCCCGCGTGTTCCAAGATCAGCATGACGTCAAAAAGGCGTTTCAGGCCGGGGAATTCACCGAGGATACCGTGGTCGTCGTCCGTTTTCAGGGACCGCGTGCCAATGGCATGCCGGAGCTGCATTCTCTGACGCCGACGCTCGCGGTGTTGCAGGATCGGGGCCTCAAAGTGGCGCTGGTCACCGACGGGCGGATGTCCGGTGCGTCCGGCAAGGTGCCCGCCTGTATTCACGTCTCACCGGAAGCCGCCACGGGCGGTCCGATTGCGAAACTCAAAGACGGCGATCTGGTCCGCGTCGATGGCGCAAGTGGCACGCTCGACGTACTGGAAGACGGTTTCGAGGCACGCACGGCGGTGACCGTCGATCTCTCCGCAAACACCGTCGGCATGGGACGCGAACTGTTCGAAACCTTCCGCCAGAATGCCGGACCGGCCACCGAAGGGGCGTGCTCCCTGTTCTGAGCGCACGCCATCCCGCGTTACAGCACGAGTTTCAACAGCGGGTACGGCAACCCATTGTCATCCACCTCACGCCGCCCGGTCTGGCGAAAGCCGAGCCGGGCGTAAAAGTCGCGTGCCGAAGCGTTGGTCTCGTAAACTTCAAGGCTCAGACGATGTTTAAGCCTGCGAGCATGGTCGACAAGCATCCGCCCGATGCCCTGCCCCTGTGCTTCCGGCGCGACGAACAGCCCGCCGATAATGGCCACCTCTGCGTCGGGCAACAGCCCGATGAAACCAAGCGGCACTGCGCCGCGCAGCGCAACCCAGGTTTCGGCCTTGGGCAGGTAGACTTGCTCCACCAAGGCTTGTTGCTGATCGAGTTGCTCTTGGCTGAAAAACGGATGCGCCCGCTCCGACGCCGCGCGCCAGATATGGGACAGAACCATGGTATCTCCTGCCTCGAAGCGGCGGAGTGTCAGATGTGTAATGGTCATGATAAACCCTCAGAAAAAGCGCAAATGCGCATAGAAAATCATGCGAACCGATTGGGTCGCGCGTCATGCCATGGGTGGCGGTGCTGATTTTCTGCGCATGAGGCTCCTTGTTCCGAGGGTTCCAATGTCGCACATCTCTGTGCGTTTGAAAAGCCTTCCCCATCTCCGGAAGGCTTTGAAAGGTCATACCAATTCGACAAGCGCGGAAGCTTCGAAACCTTTGAGCTTGTCCGCCGCACCGCGTTTGACCTTTTCGGCCCATTCATAATCGGACAGAAGCGCACGGCCCACGGCGATCAGGTCGAACTCTTCCGCGTCCATTCGCTTCACAAGCCGATCCAGCGGCGTCACAGCGGAGCTTTCGCCGCCAAAGGCCGCGAGGAATTCGCCCGACAGGCCGACGGAGCCCACGGAGATCGTCGGCACGCCGGTGATCTTCTTGGCCCAACCGGCAAAGTTCAGCCCCTCTTCGCCGTCGATCTCCGGGAATTCCGGCTCCCAGAAGCGACGTTGCGAGCAATGCAGAATGTCGACGCCCGCCTCCACGAGCGGCATGAGCCAGCGCTCCATTTCCTCCGGATCAGCGGCCAGTTTGACGCTGAAGTCCTGTTGTTTCCACTGGCTCAAACGCAGGATGATCGGGAAATCCGGCCCCACGGCGGCGCGCACCGCCTGAACCACTGCAACGGCAAAGCGCGAACGCTCTTCGATGGTCGCCCCGCCCCAGCGATCATCGCGCAGGTTGGTGCCCGCCCAGAAGAACTGGTCCATGAGATAACCATGCGCGCCGTGCAGCTCGGCCACATCAAAGCCCAGCTCTTTCGCCGCCTTGGCCGAGGCCGCAAAAGCGGCAATCGTCGCCTCAATATCGGCCTCGCTCATCGCAACACCGCGCGGATCGTCCGGACCGACAAGCCCAGACGGGCTCTCGACCGGCGCCTCGGGTTCCCAGGCGCCCGCCCGGGTCGAGCCGGTATGCCAGATCTGCGGCCCCATCTTGCCGCCCGCGGCATGGACCGCCTCGATCACCCGGCTCCAGCCCGACAAGGCCTCAGGGCCGTGGAAAAACGGAATACCCGGATCGTTACGCGACGCCGGACGATCGATCACCGTACCCTCGGACAGGATCAGGCCAACCTCATGGGCCGCGCGCCGGGCGTAATAGGCGGCGTTTTCCGGCCCGGGAATCCCACCCTTGGTCATGCTCCTGGTCATCGGCGCCATGACGATGCGGTTCTTCAGGCTCAGGCCCTTGTAGGTGAACGGTCGGAACAAGGTGTCGATCTTTGTGTCCATCTTCGCGCTCCTTTGTGTGCGTGTTACGCTAATCTATGGTGGCGCAAACATCGGACAAGCCCTGCGGGGGTGGTTTGACAAAAATGCGCAGGCGAAGAGGCTTTGACGCATGAGCCGCCGTCGCAGAGGCTTTCGTCCGGGTCGATTTAGCGCTAACACTGACGCAACGCATCACACCGACTCCCACATGCGCATCAGGAGACAGATCATGACACCACAAGACGCCAGCCAGATATGCGCAGAGGTCTGCGCTCTCGCCCCCGTCGTGCCCGTGCTCGTCGTCAAGGACGTGGCCCATGCCCGCCCGCTGGCCGAAGCGCTGGTCGCAGGCGGCCTGCCCGCGCTTGAGGTGACGCTGCGCACACCCGTAGCGCTCGACGTGATCCGCGAAATGGCTAAGGTCGAAGGCGGTGTGGTCGGCGCCGGTACGCTTCTGACGCCCGAGGACGTGATCGCCGCGAAGGCCGCCGGAGCGAAATTCGGCGTCTCGCCCGGCGCCACCGACCAGCTTCTGGACGCCTGCGAAGCACATGACATGCCGCTTCTGGCGGGCACCTCCACCGCCTCAGACGTGATGAAACTTCTGGAGCGCGGCTATACGGTTGCGAAATTCTTCCCCGCCGAGGCCAATGGCGGCGTACCTGCGCTCAAGGCCATCGGCGCGCCCCTGCCGCAGATGAAATTCTGCCCCACCGGGGGCATTTCTCTGAAAAACGCTCGCGATTACCTGTCCCTGTCCAACACGCTCTGCGTCGGCGGAAGCTGGGTTGCGCCCGCGGATCTGGTGGAAAAGGGCGACTG
Source organism: Celeribacter ethanolicus (assembly GCF_002407265.1). NCBI lineage: Bacteria > Pseudomonadati > Pseudomonadota > Alphaproteobacteria > Rhodobacterales > Roseobacteraceae > Celeribacter > Celeribacter ethanolicus. The sequence goes on along the minus strand of NZ_CP022196.1, from coordinate 319,370 downwards.
GAAAGCCATCGAGGAGCTGGCCCGCGAAGCCGCCGCCCTGCCCCGTTGATCATGCGTTCGCTGCGCTCAGGCAGACATGCGACGCCACGGCTCGCGCGCAATCGTCTCGACGCGATGCTCCGCGCGGTGATAGCCCGACGCCTCCTGCTCCCAATGCGACCAGAGCGTCGCGGAGCGAGTGCCAGAGCGTCAATAAGCGAGAATGGGTTTCGGCATGTCCTCGAGCACACGGGCGAAGGCGGCATGATCCTTTTCCGTCGCCCCGGTCAGGGCAATCGGAGTATAAACGGTGCGCAGCCCGAGATCGCGGGCGATTTTCGACATTTCCTCGAAACCGGGCTGATCCGCCCCCTCGCCATCCGGGCGATTGCAGACGATGGCCTTGTACCCGGTCTCGGCAATCTTGCCGATCTTGGCCAGATCCACCTGAGTGGCGACTGTGAACATGCCGTTTAATCGTTTGATCCTCATGGAGGTCACCTCTGGACTGTGCGTAAAAAATGCATTTTTCCCACAGTATAGGCCCAACGGGTAAACGACTGCTAAACGAGACTCTGCCAGAACATGACAAATCCCGAAAAATCGAACGGTTCCGCCGGCAGCTCCGCCATGCCCTCAGCCGCGGCGTGCCCGTGAGCCGCCGCGCCGCCCCCCCGGGCCGCTCAGCTTGCCCAATCCCTCGGTCAGCACCACGGTCATCGGATGCTCCGGCCCGCCCAACGGTGCATAAAGCGCCAGCAGCCGACGGATCGCGATCTGCGGCGCAAGCTCCGGGTCGGTCTTGATCGCCCAGTCGAGAAAGATCGAGCGTGCCTCCGGCAGACCCAGCCCCTCGATCCGGTAGGATTCGCGGATCAGCCCGCCCGGATCGAGCGCCTGGTCCACCTCCGGCAGGTTCGGGTAAGGATGTCTTTGCGCCATGTGGCACCTCCTGAGACAGGCTTACGCACCCGGCAAGGGACGCGCAAGCACCGCCGTGATCGCCATGGCGGATGCCGCGGCACGCGATTTCAGCTCTTCGGACAAAGCCGCCATGCTCACCGCCCCGTTGGAGCGCATGAGAAAGCCGCGCCCGCCCGCGCCCACAGCCTCCGGATCGAGCGCCTCGCCGGTCAGAAGCCGCGCCGCCGATTGCAGCCGCCACATCAGCCGGTAGGTCTCGACCAAAAGCGCATATTCGTCCCCCGTCAGCCACTGCGCCGCCCGCCCGGCACCGAGCTGGGCATAAATGTCCTGTTCCGCGCTGCCGGCGAGAAGCGCCGCCGTTTCGGCCAGAAGCTCGATGTCCATCATCCGTCCGGGACCGTTTTTCGGGTCCCAGTCGCTGCCGGGTTTGGCCTCCGCCAGACGCGCGCGCATCTCGGTCGTCTCCTGCCGGATACGGGCCTCGTCCCGGGGGCCTGCAATGAGATCGGCGCGGAAATCCTCGACCGCGCGCATCAGCTCGGGATCGCCCGCAAGCGCCCGCCCCCGGGTGAGTGCGAGATGCTCCCAGACCCAGGCTTCTTCGCGCTGATAGCTCATGAAGCTCTCGAGCGAGGTCGCAACCGGGCCCTGTTTGCCAGAGGGACGGAGCCGCATGTCCACCTCATAGAGCCGCCCTTCGGCGGTCTGGGTGGTCATGGCCGTGATCAGCGCCTGCGTCAGGCGGGCGTAATAGCTGCGCGATTGCAAGGGTTTGCGCCCCTCGGACATATCCACCCCCGCAGCATCGTAGATCACGATCATGTCGAGATCGGAGGCCGCCGTCAGCCGCCCCGCGCCCAGAGATCCCATGCCCAGCACCATCGCGCCCCGGCCCGGCGGAGGGCCATGTTTGCGGGCAAATTCGGCGACGACCTGAGGATAGAGCGCCGCAACACAAGCGGCGGCGATGTCGCAATATTGCGCCCCGGCCTCATCGGCGGTGATCAGATCGCGGAGCTGATGCACTCCGACGCGGAAATGCCATTCCTTGGCCCAGCGACGACAGGTGTCGAGCTGGCGTTCATAATCCCCGGCCTCCTCGAGATGCGTGTCGAGAAGCGCAATCAGCCCCTCACGCCCCGGCCAGGACGCAAAGAACCGCCCGCCGATCACCGCATCGAGCACCTGGGCGTTGCGCGAGAGATAGCGCGCCAGATGCGGCGCCGTAGAGACGATGTCGAGGATCAGGTCGATAAGCTGCGGGTTGGCCTCGAACAGCGCGAAAAGCTGCACTCCCGCCGGCAGTCCGCGCAGGAATCCGTCGAGATGACTGAGCGCCTCCTCGGGCTTGTCGAGCCGCTGGATGCGGGTCAGAAGCTCGGGTTTCAGCCGCTCGAAAATCTCCTGTGCCCGCGCCGTGCGCAGACAGGGATAAGTCGACCAGCGCGCCGTGACCTCCGCCTGTTCGGGCGACAGCTCCGGCGTCGGCGCGGCCTCGCCGGGGGCAAAGAAATCCTCGGTCAGCGCATTGACCCGTTCGCAGCGCTCGGCGATCTCGGCGCGCATCGCCGCGACCGTGGTGCCCATGAGCGCGGCCAGACGGTCGAATTCTTCGGGCGCGGTCGGCAGGCTGTGGGTCTGCTGGTCGCGCAGCATCTGGAGCCGGTGTTCGACCTCGCGATGCGCCTCGTAATCCCGACTGAGTTGATCGGCCACGTCCGCCTCGACCCAGCCCTTCTGCGCGAGCATGGCGAGCGCCGGAACCGTGCCCCGGAGCCGCAGATCCGGGTCCCGCCCACCAGCGATGAGCTGGCGGGTCTGAGCGAAGAATTCGATCTCGCGAATGCCGCCGAAGCCGAGTTTCATGTTGTGGCCTTCGAGCTTCAACGCGCCACCCAGCCCCTTGTGTGCGCGGATTTTCAGCCGCATGTCATGGGTCTCGCGAATGGCGTTGAAATCGAGGTGTTTGCGCCAGACGAACGGCATCATCCCCTTCAGAAACCGTCCCCCCGCGTCCAGATCACCCGCACAGGCCCGTGCCTTGATATAGGCCGCGCGCTCCCATGTGCGCCCAACGCTTTCGTAATAGCGTTCGGCGGCCTCCATGGCGAAACACACCGGCGTCACCGATGGATCGGGGCGCAGCCGCAGATCGGTGCGGAACACGTAGCCCTCGGCGGTCAGATCGGACAGCGCCGCCATGGCGCGACGCGTCGCGCGGATGAAGCCCGCGCGTGCCTCCATCCGGTCGATGCCCTCGAAGCGTTCCTCGTCGAACAGGCAAATCAGGTCGATGTCGGAGGAGTAATTCAGCTCCCCCGCCCCGTGCTTGCCCATGGCCAGCGCGAACATGCCACCGCAGGCCTCAATATCGTCTTCGGTCTGGCCCGGGATCTTGCCCTTGCGGATCTCGCGCGCCACATGCGCCCGCAGCGCCACATGGGTCGCCCGGTCGGCCAGAAGCGACAACGCGCCAGTAACCTCGGACAGAGTCCAGACACCACCGAGATCGCAGAGACCGGCCAGAAGTGCCACGCGACGCTTGGCCTGGCGCAGCCCGGTGTCGATCTGGTCGAAGGGCAGCGCCTCGATCCGGGAAATGTCCGCCGCCAATGCCGCTTCAGGATCGTCCAGTGCCTCTGGCAGCCAAGCCGCTTCCTTGAGGAGCAGCCCGTGCAGATAGGGCGCAGACCCCGCCGCCCCCGCGATCACCTCCGCCGTGGCGCCCGGAAGGTCGGGCAAGGCCGCGCGTGCCTCCGTGGCGCGCTCCGGCTCATAGGAGCGCGGGCTACGGGTGATCCGGGTCTCGAAAGTCATGATGTCTCCTCCACTTGCGCCAAAGCATCGCCTTTTCAGCGGCTTGTGCAAGGCCAAACGACATGGTTCAAAGGCACAAAGGAGGCCCCATGTCGAAAAGTCTCAAACGTGTCGAAACGGCGCTGGCCGACGCCGGTCTCACGATCCATGTGCTCGAGATGCACGGCTCGACCCGCACGGCACAGGAGGCCGCCGATCAGGCCGGATGCGATGTCGACCAGATTGCCAAGTCGATCGTGTTCAAAGGGACGAAAAGTGGCGCGATCTGTCTCTTCATCACGGCGGGGGGCGATCAGGTGGATCTGGCGAAAGCCGCGAGCGTGGCCGGAGAAGCTTTGGAACGCGCCGACGGCAAGGAGGTGCGCAAGGTCACCGGCTTTGCCATTGGCGGCGTCTCGCCAGTCGGGCATCTCACCCCACCGCATGCCTATTTCGATCCGAAACTGAGTACATTCGCGACGGTCTGGGCCGCAGCCGGCACGCCGCGCCATATCTTCGAGATCGCGCCCGCCGATCTCCAGCGCATCTCCGGGGCGACAGTGGCGGAGTTCACCGCCTGACGTCACCCCCGTTCCGCGAAGCCTTTGAGCAATTCCGAAAAGTCCGCCATATCCGGCATCGACTCGAACACATGTTCGGCGGGCGTCGTGACCCAGGACAGGCGTTTGGCCACCATAGTCTCGATATAGGGTCGACACCACGCCTGAATCTCCGGGTCTTCCGTATCGAACAGCGTCGGACGGATGTTGGTCAGCGCCTCGAACCCGGTGATCCGGGTGAACATCCATGCCTTGCAGGACGGGCAGAAAAAGTGATCGAGCTCCGGCCCCTGCACCCCGCCTTTCACCACCTCACCCTGCACTTCAAGCCCCTCCGACGGGATCATCGCAGTCAGAGAAAAGGCCGAGGAACTCATCTTCTTGCAGCCATCGCAATGACAGGCGGCGGTCATCACGGGAACTGCGGAAACAGTTAAAGTCACCGCCCCGCAGCGGCATCGTCCGGTTTTCTGCAACATCATGTCGGCCCTCCTCATGCGCCCCAGCATGCATGATGGCAACAGATATGACCAGAACCGGTCTCACATGCGCACCGTCTTACATGCGTCCAGAACGCCTTAAGAAACTGATAAAAAACATAATTTCAAAATAATGTAAAAAACATTCACATCACCCCTTGCGGGACAGCCCTGACCTCCCCATCTTTGCAATGTGAAAGACATTCACATCCACTGAAACCCACGACACACACCGAAAGAAAGATGACATGACCCAAGTCGCCTCCACATACACCCCCGCAGAGACCGCCACGAGCTGGTTTCGCCGGGCAGAGGCCTGGCTCGACGACAAAGGCAAAGGCGCCTGGATCGCGACCATGGTCCTCGGTTTCATCTTCGTCTGGCCGGTCGGCCTCGCCCTTCTCTTCTACATGATCTGGAGCAAACGCATGTTTTCCTGCAAATCCCGCCCGCAATCGCCCTTTGGCCGTGGCTGTGGCCCGCGCGCCTTCCGTGAGAACCGCCATGAGCGGTTCCGGACCATGCATGCCGCGATGCGCTCCTCGGGCAACACCGCCTTCGACGCCTACAAGGAAGAAACCCTGAAACGGCTCGAAGAGGAACAGGACCAGTTCGAGAACTTCCTCGAACGTCTGCGCGCCGCCAAGGACAAGGCCGAGTTCGACCAGTTCATGGACGACCGCAGCCGCCGTACCGCCGAAGACCGTGCCGCCGCCAACAAGGATGAGGACGCAGACGCGAACACCGACAAGGCAGACGCCTGATCGTCCACCCGATCCTTCACAGAGCAAGCCCGAAACGGGCTTGCCTCCCCCGAAGCGAGCAACGAGAATGCAGAGTATGAGTGCTTATCAAGATGACCACTGGGGTCTGCCGGACCCCGATCGCCAGCCCGGCTTTTACGACAGCCTGCCCACGAAACGCGCGCTGGCCTTTGTCGTCGACCTGATCGTCAGCGTGGTGATCGCCGCGCTGATCGTGCCCTTCACCGCCTTCACCGGCCTGTTCTTTTTCCCCTTCCTCGTGGCCGTGGTCGGCTATGTCTACCGGGTGATCACGATTGCGAACAGCTCGGCGACCTGGGGGATGCGCCTCATGGGGATCGAGTTTCGCGACCGTTCCGGCACGCGGTTCGACCTTGGCATGGCCTTCCTGCACACCACGCTCTTCAGCGTCTGGTGCTCGATGGGCCTGCCGCAGGTGGTCTCCGTCGTCCTGATGCTCACCACGGCGCGCAAACAGGGGCTTTCCGATCTGATCCTCGGCTCCGCCGCGATCAACCGTCCCTCGGACTACTGACCCCGAATTTCCGGTCCGAAAGGTCAAAAAGGGCGCAGCTTTGCGCCCTTTGTCGCGTTTTCAAAGAAAAGCACACCCAAGGCTTGCGAAATGAAACGGAATTGCTACCTTTTTCCTGAACCGTTTACGCGTCCTTTGGAAATTCCTCGTAAGTCCACCTCATGCGTCACTCCCTCCCCCTTGCGCCGCAGTTCTACGTGACCGCGCCCCAGCCCTGCCCCTATCTCGACGGCCGGATGGAGCGGAAACTCTTCACGTCGCTGCAAGGGGAGCATGCCGAGCAACTCAACGACAGCCTGTCGAAACAGGGCTTCCGCCGCTCGCAAAACGTGCTCTATCGTCCCACCTGCGCGGATTGCAACGCCTGCATGTCGGCGCGCATCAGGGTGACCGATTTCAAGCCCTCGAAATCCCAGCGCCGGGCGATCAACAAGAACAATTACCTCAAACGTGCCGCCACCTCGCCTTGGGCGACCGAGGCGCAATATGAGCTGTTCCGCGAGTATTTAGAGACGCGCCACGCCGACGGCGGCATGGCGGATATGGATGTGTTCGAGTTCGCCGCGATGATCGAGGAAACCCCGATCCGCACCCGCGTCATCGAATATTACATCCCCAACGCCGCCGGGCAGCCGCGCGAGCTGGCTGCGACCTGTCTGACGGACCTTTTGGATGACGGGTTGTCGATGGTCTATTCGTTTTACAAACCCGATCTGATCAAGGACAGCCTTGGCACCTATGTGATCCTCGACCATATCGAGATCGCCCGCGAGGCCGGCCTGCCCTATGTCTACCTCGGCTATTGGGTGCCGGGTTCGCCGAAAATGGGCTACAAGGCGCGGTTCTCCGCGCTTGAGGTCTATCAGGGCGGGCAATGGATCGACCTGAAAGATCCCGACGAGTTCTCTTCCGACACGCATCCTCTGGAAAGCGAGCCGATTGCCCAGCAGGTGGCGAAGATTGACCTGCCGGATATGCAGGGCACACGGGCGACTAAGCCGGAGGTGTAACGCCCAAACAAAAGCGCGGCCCTCGGAGCCGCGCTTTGTTATTTGCCGTTTGGCGGAAGCCTCAATGCACCTTCACCGTCCCCATCATCGCGCGCGGGTCGGTCCGGAGCGTGGCGTCGATCAACAGGCCCAGTTGCTCGGCCAGCGACACCGCCAGCGGGGCGACATCGGCGCGGACCAGAAGCATGGCCATGAGACAGGCATCCTCGCGTTTGCCGCGAGCGGCGAGGCACACAAATTGCGCCAGCACCGCCTCATCCGCACCGAGGCAATCGCAGCTCATGCCGTGATGCACCAGAGGCCGCCGGGCGTGGCGCTGGAACACCAGCATCATCTGATCGAAGATCCGGCCCATGTCACTGCCCTCTCGCAACGCGTTCGAACCGCGAAACAGGGTGACAACCATACGCCCCTGCTCGTTGAGCTGCGACAGTTTCCCCACCGGTTGCGCCCCATCGCGGGCGTCTTCACTCAATTGGTCGATGGCACGGGCAGACTGGAAAGACATGTTCGGGCTCCTTTGCGGGGCTGCGATTAAATACCCTAGTCTTTTTATAAGACATTAGTCACAACGCAAGGGATTCTTTTGCCCATAAGAAAAGCCCCGCCGAAGAGGCGAGGCTTTGTCTTTTTCCGGGTCTGTTTTCTGAGCGGTTTGCCTATTTCGACAAAAGGTTCGGCACGATGGTGACGATGTCCGGGAAAGTCCAGAGGATCCCGAGGCCCAGCACCTGAATGAGCACGAAGGGGATGATGCCCTTGTAGATATGCCCGGTGGTGACCGACGCCGGCGCCACACCGCGCAGGTAGAACAGCGCGAATCCGAAGGGCGGGGTCAGGAAGGAGGTCTGGAGGTTCACCGCGATCATGATCGTCACCCATTTCGGATCCATCGTCCCGCCGTAGATCACCGGACCGACGATGGGCACGACGATGTAGATGATCTCGAGGAAATCGAGCACGAAGCCCAGCACGAAGAGCACCAGCATCACCAGCAGGAACACCGTGAACTCGTTGTCGAAGCTGCGCAGGAAGCTCTGGATGTAATGCTCGCCGCCGAAGGAGATCACCACGAGGTTCAGCAATTGCGAACCGATCAGGATGGTGAAGACCATCGACGTGACCTTGGCCGTTTCACGCACCACGATGCCCAGAGTGCCGTCGGAGAACAGCACCCAGCAAGCATAGAGAATGCCGAACATCGCGTAGTAATAGGCGCCGAGTGCGACGAGATAGGCGGCCCAATCCTCAAACGGCACATTGCCCCGGCCCAGACGCAGGTCGAAGTTGCCGCCAATCAAAAGCATCACGACGATGGCAAAGGCCGCCCCGAGGATTATCTTGCCCGGCTTCTTGTGATCGGCGAGCTTGCGATAGGCGGCGAGCAAAAGCGCCCCCCCGGCCCCAAGACCGGCCGCTGGCGTCGGGTTGGTCACACCGCCGAGGATCGAGCCGAGCACGGCGACGATCAGCACCAGCGGCGGGAAGACCACGCGGAACAACTCGTTCTTCGACAGATGCTTCGCCGCGTCCTTGAGCCCGTAGGCCAGCGCAATGAACGGAATGAAGTAGATCGCGAAGGCGGTACCCGAAGAGGTCTGCGGCCCAACGAGGAGCGCGTCGAGCAGCAGCACGGCGACGATCCCGCCCGCGCCGATCAAAAGCGGCGCCGGGTTCGCGAGCGGCGCCACACCGCGCCCGAAGGCCAGCGTGATCGCCAGCATCACCATCACGGTCAGAAGACCGGTGCCGAGCTTCGGCGCATTGGCGATGGCCTCGACGGTAAGCTGTTCGATCTGCTCCGGCGTGCGCTGCACCGATTGCTGCGCCCCGCCCGAGGCTTCGATCGCGGCCTGCTCGGCCACGGCCTTGTCCCATGCGCTCTGGCCATGCAGCTCGATCATCGCCGCCTCACATTGCGCCGACACGTTGGTGCGCAGAGACGCGGTTGCGCCCGCCTCGGTGAATTCGGCGACATGAATGTTCTGCGAACCGGAGAGGCCGAACTGGCCGGAGAACACCGCGCCCCCGATCAGCAGCACCGGCACGGCCACCATCCACAAAAGCCCGTCGCGACGGGTCATGGTCTCGTGGTTCGTGTGTTCGAGATGCACCGGCGGCGCCTTATGCGGGTTGAACATGGCAAAACCGAAGGCATAGAGCGCATAAAGACCGGCAAGGAACACGCCCGGCAGCATCGCGGCCTGGAACAGCGTGCCGACGGAGACCACGGCAGGCTCGCCAAGATAGGTCAGCGCATCGGAACAACCGACCGCCTGCGCGCGGGCTTCCTGAGCGGCGGAATAGATGTCCCCCGCAAGCGTGCCCAGAAGCACGATGACGATGGAGGGCGGAATGATCTGGCCCAAGGTGCCGGAGGCGGCGATGACGCCGGTGGCGAGCTGCGGCGAATAGCCGTGGCGCAGCATGGTCGGCAGGGACAAAAGGCCCATGGTCACCACGGTCGCGCCCACGATGCCGGTGGAGGCCGCGAGGAACGCGCCCACGATCACCACGGAAACCGCCAGACCGCCCGGAAGCGGACCAAAGACACGGGCCATGGTGGTCAGGAGATCGTTGGCGATCTTGGAGCGTTCCAAAACGATCCCCATCATCACGAACATCAGAACGGCGAGCAGCGTCTCGATGGAGGCGCCCGCGAAGACGCGTTCGTTCATCCGGTTGACGATAAAGGACAGGTTGCGATCCACCGCCTGCTCCCAGCCGCCGGGGAACAGGGATTCCGAGACCGTTGGCAAATCCGGGTATCGGAAATGCGAGATCATATTGGGGTTCACGCCTCCGTTCACCAGATCGCGGTAGGCCTGCGAGCCGGTGTCGAGCGCCTCATGGACGAGGATGCCCGCGCTGTCCAAGGCTGCGATGATCCCGAAGGACATGAGCCCCGCACCACCGATGGCAAAGGCCACCGGGAAGCCGGTGAGGATACCGCCGAACAGGCAGAGGAATACGATGATGAGGCCGATTTCTACGCCATCAAGTCCGAAAAACATATCTGATCCGCCTTATTCTCAGAGTGCGCCTTCGTAGGCTTCTTCGCCTTCGCCGAGGCTGTCCTGGTCACGATATTTCCCGGCGCTCTCCTCGCCCTCCACGAATTCGAGGAAGGAGCGGTAGAAGAACGCGAGCGCCTGAAGGATCACCAGAGCGAGGAAGCACAACATCAGGATCTTGAAAAGGAAATAGCCGTTGAACCCATTCGCGGAGAAGGAGATCGTCTCGACGTTCCATTTCACGATCCGGGCCTTCATCAGCATCCGGTCGAGCGCATCGGAGGCCGAGACCTTCGGTGTGATCAGGTGCCGCCAGAGGAAGAACCAGGCGTACATCCAGGTCAGCAAAGCCACCGGCAGCATGAAGAACAGCGAGCCGAACATGTCGATGGCGCGTTTGGTGCGGTGCTTGACGCCCGCATAGACCAGATCGACCCGCACATGGGACCCCTGCACGAAGGCGTAGGAGACACAGAGCGCGACCACGAGGGCATTCTCAAACTTGAGGCTCTCGGCGAACCAGCCGACCGATTGGGTAAACCCGCCACCGAAGGGGGAAATCGTGATCTCGCCTTGACGGAACACCGATTGCAGGAAAACGACCATGATCTGTTGCAGCACCATCAGTAGACCGGCCCAGGCCGCGATCCGGCCCGTGGTGTTGGCGATTTTCTCAAGCCCACGCACCAGCGCCCAGAGGAACGGCCGATAGAAAAAACCCACGAGGGTGATCACGATCACCACATCGAAAAACACGAACAAAAGCTCTTTCGACCCGCCGTAATAGACGAAGCGCAAAAGGCTTTCCTTGTCCGACCAGTCGAGCCAGAGGCTCGGGTGGCTGATCGCGTAGATGATGTGCCAGAACCCGAGCCCGAGGTTGACGAAAAGGCTCACGATCCCGTCCACCACGGCGCCGAGGAACGACCCGCCGCTCTGTTCTTCCATCTTGTTGTTCCCTTCCCGGCTCCTGCGTTGAGGAGCCGTTCCCAGTGATATTATTCCGGTGATTTTACATCTGTCGGGCCGCTTTACGCCCCTCGCCCCGGATGAGCAACGCCCGGAGCCAAAAATGCGCGCGAAAACCGCGCGCATTTCCCGTTTTTTATCCCGTTTTCACGGCTTACTCCGCGGTTGCCGCCATCACGCGGTCGCGCTGCGGAGTGTAGTTGCCGTCCGACCGCCCGATCCAGGCCGAGGTCGCCGCCATGGAGGCCTCGTAATGGGTGCGGATCTCGGCAAAGATCTCGTCGCCCATGTAGCCATCGAGCACTTCCTTGGCGGCCATGCCGAAGGCGGTCCAGACATCGTCGGAGAATTCCTTGAGCTGGGTACCGCCCTGAATGAGCCTTTGCAGCGCCGGACCGTTGTTGGCCACGAAGAGCGCATAATTGTGCTGGTGACACTCGCCCGTGGCCAGTTCGATGACCTTTTGCTGCATCGGGCTCAGGCTTTCGAACACTTCGAGGTTCGTGGTCACGCAAAGCGCCGCGCCCGGTTCGTGGAAGCCCGCCGGATAGTAGAAGTCACAGACCTCTTGCAGGCCGAGCTTCTCATCAGACCACGGGCCGATCCATTCGGTGCCGTCGAGCGCGCCGGAGGACAGCGCCTGATAGATCTCACCGCCCGGCAGCACCTGCACGGAGGCGCCAAGCTTCGACACGGTCTCGCCGCCGAGACCCGGCATGCGGAACTTGAGGCCCTGAAAATCGGAGGGCGATTTGATCTCCTTGCGGAACCAGCCGCCACCCTGCCCGCCGGTCTGGCCAGCGATGAAGCCCTTGAGGCCGAAGATTTCGCCCAGCTTGTGGTGCAGCTCCATGCCGCCCATGGAATAGTACCACACCATCATCTCCGGCGCGGTCATGCCGAAAGGCACGGTGGTGAAATAGGCCAGTGCCGGATGTTGGCCGGTGAAGTAATATTCGCAGCCATGGTACATATCGGCCTGACCGGCGGTCACGGCGTCGAACACCTCGAGCCCTCCGACGAGTTCACCTGCGGCTTTCGCGTCGATGGTGAGTTGGCCATCGGTCAGCGCGTCGACATTGGCGGCGAAACGTTCGACGGAATCCCAAACCCCCGCCAGACCGCGCGGCCAGGTGGTGACCATGGTCAACGTGCGCTTGCCCTGCGCATACATCGGTGCGGCCAGCGTCGATGCGGCCGCAGCGGTTGCGCCCCCCAGAGCAGAGGTTTTCAGAAAAGAACGGCGGTCCATAGAGTAAGTCCTCCCAAGATTGTCTATGGCGATGGCAGTCTGTCCGGCCCTTCCCTGCGCATGTTTCCTCCCGGCAAGTGGCGCGAAAGGCGCGCTTGCAACCGGACATGGCGGGTCCTTCACGGACAAACCGAACAAATCGTGATGTTAACGTTATCGGCGGTGAGGCGGTGTTGAAATACCCAACACTACGCAGTCAGGGATTTTTTGTGACTTCCAGCACTGTAAATTCGTAATTTTCATGCCGCGCAGCAGAGAAATTCGTGGAATTGACGCCCTCCCCCGGCACGTTATCCTGCGACCGGGCCAACAGAAGATCACCGAAGGACCTGCCTCATCGCCTTGCTGCTCCCCGAACTGACCTATGCACGCAAGCTCTTCCTGCTTGCCACGTTGCCGCTGATCCTCTCGGTGGCGGCAATCGCGCTTGTGGTCGCACACCAGTCGCGGACCATGGCCGAACGGGAAATCGCCGAGCTTGAGGACCAGATTCTTTCCGCCAAGCGACAGGAGTTGCAGAACTACCTGCAACTCGCGCGCAATTCGATCACCACGGAATACAGCCCCGCGCCGCCCGATGACGAAGACGCCAAGCTGCGGGTCACGCAAATTCTCGCGGCGATGACCTATGGCACGGACGGGTATTTCTTTGTCTACACCTATGACGGCACCAACCTCGTGGCGCCGCGCGACACAAGGCTGATCACCCGCAACTGGGCCGGGATGACCGACAGTGCCGGCACGCCCATCACCGATGAGCTGATCCGGCTGGCGCGTCAGGGCGGCGGCTATCATTCCTATCTCTGGCCCAAGCCCTCGACCGGCGAGGACGCGCAAATGATGAGCTATGTCATCGGCTTGCAGGACTGGCAATGGGCGATCGGCACCGGCGTGTTCATCGACGACGTGCTGCGCTCCGTCGCCGCAGCCCGCGCCGAGGTGGAGACGCGGGTGACCCGCACCTTCGGCTATATCGGCGCGATCACCATGGCGGCGGTGCTTCTGGTGTTCATGTCCGGGCTGACGATCACCATTCGCGAACGGCGGCTGGCGGACGGCAAATTGAAGAAACTCACCCAACGGATTTTCGACACGCAGGAGGAGGAACGCGGACGGGTGGCGCGCGAGTTGCATGACGGGATCAGCCAGATCCTGGTCGGGGTGCGCTATGCTTTGGAACTCGCACGGCGGCAGCTCAACGCGGGCGATCCGAAAGCGCCTGCGAGCCTTGACCGGGGCGTCGAGATGCTGGGCGGCGCGATCGGTGAGGTGCGGCGCATCTCGCGCGACCTGCGCCCCGGCATTCTCGACGATCTGGGGCTTGGCCCGGCGCTCAAATCGCTGACGGAAGAGTTCGAGGCGCGCACCGGCATCAGGACCGAGCTGGAGACCGTGGTGTTTCGCAACCGGCTCGACGAGGAGGCGCGGATTGCCCTGTTCCGCATCGCGCAGGAAGCGCTGACCAACATTGAGCGCCACGCGCAAGCCACAGAAGTCACAATGAAACTCGCGGGGCACCGCACGGGCGCGACGCTTCTGATTTGCGACAACGGTCGGGGCTTCGACCCCTTGGATGTGGGCAAACGCGGGCGGGGACTGGGGCTTCGAAACATGGCGGAGCGCATGGAGCAGCTCGACGGGCGCCTGACCATCACACCGCTGCACCCCGGCACCGCCATTGACGCAACCGTACCGTTGAAGCATATCCTTCCGCCCGCGACCTCCGGTCGCCCGCCATCTCCAATAGGAAGTGCCAGATGACGACGACACCGACTCGCGTTTTGATTGTCGACGACCACCCGATGGTGGCCGAGGGCATCCGCGCGCTTCTGGAAACCTTCGATGATCTCGAAGTGGTCGGAACGCTGTGCAATGGGCGGGAAGCGGTGGATCGGGTGGAGGCGTTAGCACCAGATGTTGTGTTAATGGATCTCAACATGCCCGAAATGGGCGGATTGACGGCGACGGAGCTGCTTTTGGAGCGCCGCCCGGAGACGCGCATCCTCATCCTGTCGATGCATGACGGCCCGGAATATATCGGCGCGGCACTCAGCCACGGCGCCAAGGGCTATGTCTTGAAGGACGTACCGACCGAGGCAGTGAAAGACGCCATCGACGCGGTGATGCGGGGCGAGAAATACCTGTGCGACGGCGCGCAAGCCGCTATAAAACCAACGAAAATTCGCGACGGGCGGGAGCCTCTGACGGATCGGGAGACGACGATCCTTCTGGAACTGGCGCAGGGCAAATCCAACAAGGACGTGGCTGCCGCGCTGGATATCTCCGTGCGCACGGTCGAGACCCATCGCAAGAACATCAAGCGCAAGCTGGGGATTTCCTCGACCGCGGGCCTGACGCGCTATGCGATGGAGCATGGGGTATTGCAGGGGACAGGTCGGTTTTAAAAAGCGGTTCCAAAACCCCGGTTTTGGCTGTCGGCAAAGCGTCGGATTTGTGTCGGACTTTTGTCGGGCACAATTTGGAGCGCCCTTATCGGGCGCTTGCCTCCGGCGGGAGTATTTTCCCACGGAAACCGGATCAGGCCGAGAGCCAGCCTTCGAGCTTGGTTTTGTCCGGCAGGCCGCCCGCATGCACCAGCTTGCCGTCGATGGAAATGCCGGGGGTGGACATCACGCCCGCCATGGCGATGGATTTCGGGTCGGTGACTTTTTCCACCTCGACCTCGAGACCAAGCTTTGCGGCGGCCTCGCGCACCATTTCGGCGGTGGTTTCACAGCGTTTGCAGCCGGGGCCGTAGACTTTGACGGTTGTCATCATATGTCTCCTTTCAGAAGATCAGGTTGAACAGAAAGCCGACGGCGAGAATGCCACTGCCGACGACGCCGATGAACACGGCGATCAGACGATAGGTCAGCACCTGTTTGAGGATGATCATTTCGGGCAGCGAGAGTGCGATCACGCTCATCATGAAGGCCAGAACCGTACCAAGCGCCGCGCCCTTGCCCAGAAGTGCCTCGACGATGGGGATCACACCCGCGGCGTTGGTGTACATGGGGATGCCCATCACCACGGCGGCGGGGACAGACCACCAGGCATCCGCGCCCATGATACGGACCATCAGGTCTTCGGGCACATAGCCGTGGATCAGCGCGCCCATGGCGATGCCGAGGAGAATCCAGACCCAGACCTTGCCGAAGATCTCTTTCACGGCCTGGATGCCAAGCCGGTAGCGGTCGACCATGGTCAGGCGCTCACCCTCTGGCATGTCAACGGCCCCTGCCCCGGAATGGATGTCGCGCACCCAGTCCTGCAACCAGCCTTCGAGATTGAGCTTGCCGATGACGAAGCCCGCAACCACGGCGATGCCGAGACCGAAGGCCAGATAGGTTGCCGCCACCTGCCAGCCGACGAGGCCGAACAGCAGGACCAGCGCCACCTCGTTGACCATGGGGGCGGCGATCAGGAAGGAAAAGGTGACGCCCAGAGGCACGCCCGCCGAAACGAAACCGATGAACAGCGGCACGGCGGAGCAGGAACAGAAGGGCGTCAAGACGCCGAGACCGGCGGAAAGCACATTGCCGACGCCCTCGCGTTTGCCGGAGAGGAGCGCGCGGGTTTTCTCGGGCGAGAAGAAACTGCGCACGACGCCCATGGCAAAGACGATGAGCGTCAGGAGCATCATCACTTTCGGCACGTCATAGAGGAAAAAGGCGATGGCCTCGCCCGTGTGGCTGTGGCGTTCGACCGGGAGCTGCGCGGTGAGCCAGTCGGCCAGCGGTTGCAGCCGGTGATAGATCAGCCACCAACACACGACAAAAGCCGCGACGCCCAGATGCCAGAGCCAATCCGGGCGCACGGGATGGGAGGGGTGAGTTTGGATCGTGCTCATGCGGCACTCCTTTGCTGGCTCAATGCGTCCTCGGCCCGGAACACGGCGTCGAGCACGGCGCGAATGTCTTCGGAGAGATCGGGGTTCAGACTGTAGCGCACCCATTGCGCATCGCGCCGGTCGGTGACGAGCCCGGCCTGTTTCAACACCTGCATATGCCGCGACATCCGGCTTTGCGTCGCGCCGATGACCCGCATCAGCTCACAAACGCAATGCTCGTTGCCGTCATAGAGAAGGCGCATGGCATCGAACCGGGTGGGTTCAGAGAGGGCGGACAGGATAGGCAACATGGCGGAAATCTCCTTATGCGCATAAACGCATAAACCAGTTTGCCGCGCATCGCCATGCGACAGGTTGTCCAACCGGGTCTCCGAGTGGATGTGCAAAAAGAAAACGCGCGGGAGATGTCCCCCGCGCGTCCAGAAACTCTCAGGCTGTGGCCCGGATCACTCTTCGATCATCGCCAGAACGCGGTTGCGCTGTGCGGTGTAGAAGCTGTCGGACTGGCCCATCCAGGCGGAGGTGGCCCTCATCGAATCCTCGACGGATTTACGGATTTCCACGAAGAGATCGTCGTCCATGTACTGGTCGAGAACCTCTTTCGAGGCGCGACCGAAGGCCTCCCAGACGTCGTCCGGGAATTGCTTGATCTGGGTGCCACCGGCGATCAGACGTTGCAGCGCCGGGCCGTTGTTGGCGAGGAACAGCGAATAGTCGAACTGGTTGCACTCGGCGGCAGCGTTGTCGATGATCCGCTGTTGCGCGGGCGTCAGGGACTGGAACACCTCGAGGTTGGTGTTGACGGACAGCGCCGAGCCCGGCTCGTGGAAGCCCGCCGGGTAGAAATAGTCACAGACCTCTTGCAGGCCGAGACGTTCGTCGGACCACGGACCGACCCATTCGGTGCCGTCCAGAGCGCCGGAGGAGAGTGCCTGATAAATGTCACCCGCCGGCATCACCTGCACGGAGGCGCCCAGCTTGCCGACCACTTCGCCGCCGAAGCCCGGCATACGCAGTTTCAGGCCCTGGAAATCGGCCACCGAGGTGATTTCCTTGCGGTACCAGCCACCACCTTGCGCGCCGGTCTGGCCGCCGATGTTGGTGTGCAAGCCGAAGATTTCGCCAAGGTTGCGGTGCAGTTGCAGACCGCCCATGCCGTAATACCACACCATCATCTCGGGCGCGGTCATGCCGAAGGGCGAGGTGGTGAAGAAGGCCATGGCCGGGTGCTGCCCGGTGAAATAGTACTCGGCGGAGTGGTAGATGTCGGCCTGACCGGAGGTCACGGCGTCGAACACCTCAAGACCGCCGACCAGCTCGCCTGCCGCCCGCGCCTCGATGGTGAGCTGACCGTCGGACATGGTCTGAACGCTGTCGGCGAAACGCTCGACGGCGTCCCACACCCCCGCAAGGCCACGCGGCCAGGAACAGACCATGGTGAGCGTACGGTTACCCTGCGCATACATCGGCGCGGCCAGCGTCGAGGCGGCGGCGGCAGACCCGCCCAGAGCGGAAGTTTTCAGAAAAGAGCGGCGATCCATGGGTTGTGTCCTCCAAAAGGCGCGCGAGGGGGAGCCCCGCGCCAAATCGCGCGCACCATAGAGAGGGGCTGCGGAAGATTGAAGAGGGGAATGCGCGACATTTTGCGCGAATGTTGCGCGGAGGTGCAGAGGGGGGGATGGTTTATTGCGGAGGGGGCTTAGAGATCACAGAGGTGGTTAAACTTTCGGATGAAAGCAGCTTGCAGATCGGGGTCAGATTTGAGTTTCTCTTTATAGTTACAAAGGTACTCACGAATGGCGTCATCCAATTGCTTTCGGTAAACGACCTTTTTGTCATAGTCTATCGCAACATCGCCTGATGCTTTGATCTTCCAGCCACCTTTTGTACGCGCTTCATGTAGCAAGCCACAGCGTACATTGGCGTAAAAATCCACAGCAACATCTTCACTGACAAACCATTCTTTAAACGGCTCACTCGATGAAAGAAAGTCGCAGAACAATTCCTTACTCTTCGAATATTCGTGTGCGGAAAGTTGCTCGCCGTTTTGGGGAAAACGATAATTTTTGCCTACCTTAAGTGCCGCAAGGAATTCGATGAGCGCGCATTGAATTGAGACAATCGTAAATCCTTCACCATTCGTCTGATCTTTCAACCAATCAATTGGACCTAAATATCTAGTGTACAAACGCGTTTTCAGAAATTTTACATAGGTTTCCTCCCATAGCTCTACAGTCGCGCCTTGCGAAAGTTGATCTCTTTGCGCTTTCCAGTCCCCCACGGTCCGATTACCTGCAATTTTGGTGCTCAAATTTTCTGTCATTTTAGAAATCCTAAATTCATCTACTTCGATTAGTTAAGTGCAAACACCGAATGATAATACATGAATCGTGTCTTTTCCCTCCTTCCCAAAAATAAGGGGCGCGGCTTTCACCGCACCCCTCGCCTGATAAAATCTTAGGACGAAATCCCCTGCCCGGCTTAGCCGATCAGCGCGCCATCCTCACGCCACACGGCGATCACCGAGGAGCGCGGTTTGCCGTTGCCGTCCGGCCAGGAGCCGCCCGGGTGCTGGATGCCGACAAAAGCGACTTTCTTATCCGCAGACCAGGTGAGGCCCGTGACCTCGGCGCCGTTCGGCGCGGTGAGGAAGCGGGCGATCTCGCCGGTTTCTGTGTTGCCGATCAGCATCTGGTTGTTGCCCTGACCGGCGAACTCGCCTTCGTTGCTGTCTTCGCCGTCGGTCTGGATCCAGAGGAAGCCGTCAGACGAGAAGGCCATACCGTCCGGGGAGTTGAACATGTTGCCTTCGTTGACGTTCTCGGAGCCGCCGTAAGCGTTGTCGTAGACGGTCGGGTTACCGGCCATGACGTAGAGATCCCAGCCGAATTTTTCGGAGCCGTGATCTTCGCCTTCCGGGCGCCAGCGCACGATCTGGCCGAAGTTGTTGACCTCACGCGGGTTCGGCCCCATCGCCGGTTGCTCGTCACCGCCCGCGTTGGTTTTCACACCGCGGTTCTTGTTGTTGGTGAGCGCGCAATAGGCTTCGCACTTGAGCGGGTTGGCGGCGATCCATTCCGGGCGGTCCATGGTGGTCGCGCCGACTTTGGAGCCTGCTTCACGGGAAAACACGAGGATTTCTTCCATCGACATGCCAGTGGTTTCCGGCGTCAGAGCCAGCCACTCGCCGGTCAGGTCGTCGTTGAACTTGGCCACGTAAAGCGTGCCGTCGGACAGCAGGCCTTCGGTCGAGCCACCTTCGGTCCAGGTGCCGTTGGAGACGAATTTATACATGAATTCGCCACGCTCGTCGTCACCCATGTAGACCACGACACGACCATCGGCGGCCTGCACCATTTCGGCGTTCTCGTGCTTGAAACGGCCCAGAGCGGTGTGTTTCACCGGGGTCGAGGTCGGATCGAGCGGGTTGATCTCGGTGACCCAGCCGTGACGGTTCGGCTCGTTCGGCTCTTTCGAGAGGTCGTAACGCGCATCGAATTTCTCGTAGGCGTAGCGGCCTTCGCCGCCGATGCCGTAGCGCTTGAGGCCTTCGGTTTCGGTGAATTCGCCGGTGGCGCCGAAGTAACCGTTGAAGTTCTCTTCACAGGTCAGGTAGGTGCCCCAGAGGGTCTTGCCGGAACCACAGTTGTTCATCGTGCCTTTGGGCGACATGCCTTCCGGATCGGCATTGGTTTTGACGAGATCGGAACCGGCGGCCGGGCCGTCCATGGTCATCTGGGTTTCATGGGTGATGCGGCGGTTGTAGGGGCTGTCGACGACAACCTCGTAGCCGTTGCCATTGTCGGCGACTTCCACGACGGTCACGCCCTGCATGTTCTTCAGCAGCGTCACTTCGTCGGCATTTTTCGGCATGCCTTCGGAGTCGGCGGGCAGGTTGATTTTCGGGTTCACATATTCGGAGTTGATCGCGAGCACGGTTTTGTCGCCGTCGGTGAAGGTCTCCATGCCGTCGGTGTTCTCGCCAAACACCTTGTCGGACATCGCAACCGGCACACCGGTCTCGGGCGAATAGGCGCCCTGAGCTTCGGAGAACAGCGCATCGCCCCAGCGCACGAGGACCTTCCACTGGTAACCTTCCGGCACGTGGACGTCGAAATCGGTGCCGATCGGGATCGGCTTGAAGGCAAAGCCTGCGCCTTCCGCACGCGCGGCGGTGGTGGAGGACATCAGCCCTGCGCCCATGGCGAGCGCGCCGGAGCCGAAGGCCAGAGCGCCGCCGAGGAAGCCACGGCGGGAAATTGCACGTTCGACGACCGCGTCGAAACCGTTGGTGTTCGGGCGCGGGTCGCGCATCTCGTCAAAATCGTCCCACGACAGGTCGACGATATCCTGATCTTTCATGTCTCGCTCCATTGAGTGCGTTGCTTGAGAATCGATGACGCAGCCCATGTGCGGGGGGCAGGTCTTCTGGCGCATCAGGTGCCAAGCGCGCGCAACAGTTCCGTGACACCGATGTGACAGCTCCGTGAAACCGGGGCCTCCCGCCGACTGTCCCCACGTCAGTTGTGCACCCGGCAGGACGCCCCTGCCCCTGCACGGTTTCGCTCACATATGTATCAACAGCCTTCGCGCCCTCTTGCCGGAGCGCCCCGGCATGGGGCATGCTCCCTGAACCACAGCGTCACAACACCGGCCCGCGATCCTGTCACGGAGGGCAGACGTGAAAGCCAGAGAGGCGCGAAGGCCAGAGGATTGGGAGGATCCGAGATGTTGGAAACGGCCCTGTTGCAGGACGGGAGCGGCACCCCCTTGCTGCGCGACACGCTGACCGCAACCCGCGAATGGTCGGTGGTGAACGATTTCTGCCATCGCGCCTATATGCCGCTCTCGACCCATCCGCTGACTGCCGGCATGGACCCGAACGCCACCATCCGCATGCTGGACATCGGGCGGATCACCTTCAGCCGGTTCTGTTTCGGCACACCGACGCGGGCCGACGATTTCGATCCGGACAGCGGCAATATCATCGTGGTCAACACGCTGCGCGGCTCGGTGCGTCACCCGGTCGGCGGCAATGATGCCATCGACACGCGACCGGGCGACAGCTACGTGGTGGATTGCAGCCGCACGCAGTACTGGAACCTCGCCGACGGCGACGACCTGCAACTCAATCTGACGATCCCGCACAAGCTGATGGAGGAGACCGCCGCGCGGTGGTACGGCTTTGTGCCGGAGGACGATCTTTGGAAGAAACGGCTGATTTTCGGCGCGGGGCAGTCGGCCTGGCTGTCGCTTTTGGACTATGCGACGCGCTCGCTCGATGCACGACATGACCGGATCGGCGATCCGCTGACCGAGCGGCGGATCGAGGAGATGATCTGTCTCGAGTTGTTGCGCAACTGGGCGCAGGCATCGGGGCTGAACCTTGAAACCGGCGCGCGGGCTGCCGCGCCGCATTACGTGCGCGAGGCGGAGCGGCTGATGCGGCAAAGCGCCGAGGACGCGCCGACGATCACCGAAATCGCCGCCCGGCTCGGCATCACCGCACGCAGCCTGTCGGAGGGCTTCCGGCGGTTCCGCGGTCTCACCCCGCATGAATTCCTGAGTGCCGCCCGTCTCGATGCGCTGCACGCAGCCTTGCGCGCCGCGCGACCCGGCGAGACCGTCACCGCGATCGCCCGGGCCCGCGGTTATGTGAACCTCGGCGCGATGACCGCCCGCTACCGGGAAAGGTTCGGTGAAAGCCCGGCACAGACTTTGCGGCGGGGGCGGCATTGAGGGTTAAGGCTTCCTGACGTTCGAAACCGAAGTTTATGCGATATGCGGCAAAGGTCCGGTTTGAGCCCAAAGTGTAGAATGCTGCGCTTTGCTTGAACGGCAGCTCAAGGCACTCGTCGTTGAAGAAATTGAGTTCGGGTCAGCCCAACTGCCTCTTGCTCGACCGGTCAAGCTATTCCTTTGCTTCTTGCCAGTTCGGACACTACAACCAATGAGAAACTGCTCGGTACATCCGCGCTGCGTTCAAATCGATAGTTCTGACAGATTGAAGGGCCGATGGATATTTTTGACGAAACCGCTGAGGTCATCAAAAGAGCAAAGGAAGCTGGACTTGAAACTGAAACGCGCGAAATTCAGTACCAAGATGACGTAAGCTTCTATTCTTATATCGTTTTTCCTGCAGGAAAAGAGGGTCGTCGCATAGGTGTTTATTCCAAAGAGGCCGCAAAGCTACTGCTTTCGATTGAATTTGAGCGCTTTTCATTTTTGGGCGACTACGAGGCAATTGTGGACCTGAAAAAAGGGGAGATTGAAGCTCTCATTACGGCAAGAGAGCCATATGGCATTTCAATGTTGGAAAGGCGGCTGGGTTTTCCTCAGACTTCAATGAGCGATGAAGACGACGGAACCGAAGAGGCAAATGAATTTGCACTGCGCGCTGAACAGCTAGACGGAGTTTCAGTGGAGATATCCAGATGTACAGAAGAAATTCGCGCTCTAGTTTCGCGTCCGAGAAGCCGCTCGCCAATAAGTTTGAAGATATCTCTTGGGGGCGAACGAAAGTACGCTTCAGCTCTTAACGCTCTGGAAACGTTATCCAACTCACTTTTCTTCCAGTTAGACACTGAAAGGGGAGTGGCCTTGGCGCTTCGCAAGATGCTGCGAAGGCGCCGCCCGCTTAGGCGCAGAGGCTTCAATGCGGACGACCCGACAAGCATTCAATTTCCTGCTTTCGAGTATGATAAGGCACCAATCTCGTTGTATTGGTATGCAAAGAGTGCTCGCGGAATGCCGCTCTTGCAATTTTTAGCTTATTATCAAGTAGTAGAATACTACTTTCCAAACTTTGCCAAGCTCGAAGCAGTAAGAAGCGCTCGAAAAATTCTGAAGCACCCAAGCTTTAGAGTGGATAGAGAATCCGACCTCACCAAGCTAGTCACAACAATTTCAGGCAGTGGACGTGTCGGCTCTAGCGAGCGCGAGCAGATGAAGGTGACGGTGCTGGAAGTTCTGTCTTCGGACGACGTAAAGCAGTTCTTCGAAGAGAACGAAGAAATCTCAGAAATATTAGGAAAGAAACAAAAGGGCATTACGGACAAAACCGTAAACTTCACACGAAAAGATCACGATCACCGACCTGATATCGCTGAGCTTCTCTATGATATCCGATGCCGAATTGTGCACACAAAGAATGGCTTTGATAGTCCTCAATCAGAAATGATACTTCCGTTTTCTGCCGCAGAAGAAGATATGTGGGCATACACCGAGCTGATGCAGTTTGTCGCGCAAAATGCTCTAGTGCGTTCGAGTTCGGTCTTAAGTTCTGTTTAGCTATTGCAAGCTGTCCAAAGCGGCCATTGGTGCAGCGGCCGCGAAATGGCGTTTTGTCCGCATAGCGGCCTTTCAACGCCCAGTGCACGATTTGGGTAAAAGACGAGCTATATACATACGAAACAAGCCTGTCGTATCTGTATCGATACAAACGCATAAAATGATATAACATCACACATTCTACAACCCCGAATGCGGCGCTGCGGCGTGGTTTGTTTCCGGTTTCGAACCGGAATTTCCGCTCCGGATCGGGCTTCGGTATGCGGCGGTCTACCCTCTCTCTTCGGGATCATTAGGTTTCGGTCATGACGCGAGGCCCACCCTCGCCTCACCCAAAAACACAAGTTTCAGGAGGAGACACGCGATGAAAGCGCTCGTCTATCAGGGTCCCGGTCAAAAGGACTGGATCGAAAAAGACAAACCCGGCATCGAGAAACCCACCGACGTGATCGTCAAGGTCACCAAGACCACGATCTGCGGCACCGATTTGCACATTCTCAAGGGCGATGTGCCCGCCGTCACCCCGGGCCGGACGCTGGGCCACGAAGGTGTGGGCATCGTCGAGGCCGTGGGCGATGCTGTCGCCAATTTCAAACCGGGCGATCCGGTGCTGATCTCCTGCGTCACCTCCTGTGGCAAATGCGCCAATTGCAAGCGTCAGCTCTATGCCCATTGCGATGACGGCGGCTGGATTCTCGGCCACCTGATCGACGGCACCCAGGCCGAATACGTGCGTATCCCACATGGCGACAACTCGCTCTACCCGATCCCGGAAGGGGCCGATGAGGAGGCGCTGGTGATGCTTTCCGACATCATGCCGACGGGGCTTGAGATCGGTGTGCAATACGGTCGCGTGAAACCGGGCGACACCGTGGCCATCGTCGGCGCGGGGCCTGTGGGCATGTCCGTGCTTCTGACCGCGCAATTCTATTCGCCGGGCAAGCTTATCATGATCGACATGGACCCGGCGCGGCTTGAGCTTGCCAAACAATTCGGTGCGACCGATACGCTTCAGGTCGGCTCGGTCGATGTGGTCGAGGAAATCATGAAGATGACCGGGGGTCTCGGCGTCGATGTGGCGATCGAGGCGGTGGGCGTGCCCGCCACCTTCGACACCTGTCAGAAGATCGTCTCCGCCGGCGGCTCGATCGCCAACGTCGGCGTGCATGGCAAACCCGTGGAGCTGCATATCGAGGAGCTCTGGATCAAGAACATCAACATCTCCATGGGTCTGGTGAGCACCAACACCACGCCGATGCTGCTCAAGACACTCGGTTCGGGCAAGGTCGATCCGGCGAAGCTTGTGACCCATCGGCTCAAGCTCGACGAGATCATGGACGCCTATGAAATCTTCGGCAATGCGGCACGCGAGAAGGCGATGAAGATCATCCTCACCGCCTGATCCACAGCGACACGCAAAACAGAACCGCCGGAACCGCAAGGCTCCGGCGGTTTTTATTTT
Organism: Celeribacter ethanolicus; assembly: GCF_002407265.1. NCBI lineage: Bacteria > Pseudomonadati > Pseudomonadota > Alphaproteobacteria > Rhodobacterales > Roseobacteraceae > Celeribacter > Celeribacter ethanolicus. The sequence goes on along the minus strand of NZ_CP022196.1, from coordinate 294,483 downwards.
AATCCAATTGGGAAAATTTACCTGTCTTTACCCCTTGCCCCCGGGACATCGGAGCGGTCACACTCGCCGCAACACGGATGACCGGGGCCCGGCCCCGCAACGGAAAGGACCCGACATGCTGCGTTCCACAGCTCTCTCCGCCACTTTCGGCGCCCTCATGACCCTCACCGCCCTGCCCGCTTGGGCGGAGACCTCCGTCCTCACTTTCGACGATCTCGACACGTTCGAAGAGCTTCTCAGCGGCTTCGGTTCGGTCGAACGCGACACGGATGGCGAGGACGACCCGATGTTCCGTGGCCGGATCAGCGGCGTGCCCTACACGCTGTATTTCTACGGCTGCGAGAATCATAGGGACTGCAACAACGGCACCTTCGTGGCCTATTTCGACGGCGCGGATTATTCGACCGACGCCGGGACGATCAACGATTACAACAACGGCTATCGCTTCGGCAAAGCCTCGGTCGATGGCGACGGCGATCTGGAGATCAACTATTCCTTTGCCTTCAAGGGCGGCATCACCCGCGAGGCTCTGGACGACACGTTCGACTGGTGGCGGGTGATCCTGGAGCAGGCGGAAGAGCATTTCGAATAAAACATCGCCAGGTGCGTCGGCAGCTCGCCACGCACCCGACGCCCGCCCGCTTCACAACGGCCTCCAGGCCGGATGATGGCCTTTGTCATGTCTGTGACAGTCGGCGGCACTTTCCACTCCCACAAGGACATTTCATGTTGAAACGTATTTGCAGCGCCACCGCGCTTTGTCTTTGCCTCGCCCAGCCCCTCGTGGCCCAGAACGACATCAAAGGTGCCGCGGATCACCCGCTGATCTCCCGCATGCCCGGCACGGACATCGTTGGCTATCATACTGCCGATTTTCAGGAATTCATGATTGCAACCGGTCCGATCAGACCGGGCCAGGAGCTTCCGCCGGTGGAGCGCTTCGAAGGCAAATCGACCACCTTGACCTACCGCGCACAAGACAGCTCTCTGTCGGCGCTGGCGATCTTCCGCAACTTCGAGAAAGCCTTTGACAACGCCGGGTTCGAGCCGGTGTTCACCTGCAAATCCGACGCCGAATGTGGCGACCGCTTCGTACGCCAACTCTACTGGTATGGCGATCCGCAACGTCATGGGCAAAATCCCTATCTCGGCGCTCCAAACCGGCATGGCGATCGGCACAGCTACTACTACTGGTCCGGCACCGGAGAGGCCGAGGACGGCACCTATATCATCTCGCTTTTGGTGGCGCAGCACACGGCGATGAATTTCCCGGCCAGCATCGTGCTCGACATCAGCCAGACCGAGGAGTTGAATGACGAACGGATCAGCATCAACCTCGAGGGCCTGACGGACGACATCGAAAAGGACGGGCATGTGGTGCTCGACGGACTGTTCTTTGACTTCGACAAGGCGACGCTGACCGCCGCTTCGGCACCGGCGCTCGATGTCATTGCGCGCTATCTCAATGCACATCCCGACAAGAGCTTCTATGTCGTCGGCCACACCGACAGCAAAGGTACGTTGAGCTACAACCGTGACCTGAGCGAGGCGCGCGCCAGGGCGGTCACCACATCCCTGACCGCGCAGTACGGCATCGCGGGAGAACGTCTGACCCCTTACGGCGTCGGTCCCGTCGCTCCGGTCACCAGCAATACAAGCGAGGCAGGCCGCGCCAAGAACCGGCGCGTGGAACTGGTCGTGCAGGACTGAAACGTCGCCTTCGCCCCGGCGGGTCTGGAGCCCCGGGGCGGAGGCAAAATAGGTCAGCCTTTTTAACATTATTTCGCACACATGCCGCGCTGCGACATTTTATTCATACGACTGGGTGTTTTGCGGTTGACGCCTGATCAACCGAGTCCTAATGTCCGGCCCACGCAATGAAGCGCCCGGAAGGGTAAAAGCCTCAAAAGGAACCGCCATGTCTGGCATTCTTGTACTCGTAGGGAAAACGCGCATGGGCCGGTGACGGTTGACCATAATGGAACCCATGCGCCCCCGATTGAACACCGGGGGCTTTTTTATTGCAAAAAACAAAGTGACGATGTGCAGACGGAGAACAACATGACACGTCAGATGACCGGAGCGAAAATGGTGGTTCAGGCCCTGAAGGATCAGGGTGTGGACACGGTATTTGGCTACCCGGGGGGCGCTGTCCTTCCGATCTACGACGAGATTTTCCAGCAGAACGACATCAAGCACGTTCTGGTGCGTCACGAGCAGGCCGCGGTGCATGCCGCCGAAGGTTATGCCCGCTCGACCGGCAAGGTCGGCGTGGCGCTGGTGACCTCCGGCCCCGGAGCGACCAATGCGGTCACCGGGCTGACGGACGCGCTGATGGACAGCATCCCGATCGTCGTGCTCTCCGGTCAGGTTCCGACCTTCATGATCGGCACCGACGGGTTTCAGGAGGCCGACACGGTTGGCATCACCCGCCCCTGCACGAAACACAACTGGCTGGTGAAAGACACCGACAAGCTGTCGGAGACCCTGCATCAGGCGTTCCATGTCGCCACCTCCGGCCGCCCCGGCCCGGTGCTCGTCGACCTGCCGAAAGACGTGCAATTCGCCGATGGCGAATACACGCCGCCAGCCAAGGTTAAGATGGGCCATTACAAGCCGCGACTGAAAGCCTCCATCGAGGAGATCAACGACATCGTTGCGCTGATCGAGAAGGCGGAGCGTCCGGTGTTCTACACCGGCGGCGGCGTGATCAACTCCGGCCCCGGCGCGTCGCAACTGCTGCGCGAACTGGTCGATGCCACCGGTTTTCCGATCACCTCGACTCTGATGGGTCTGGGCGCCTACCCCGCCTCGGGCAAAGGCTGGCTCGGGATGCTCGGCATGCATGGTCTCTACGAGGCCAATATGGCGATGCACGGCTGCGATCTGATGATCAACATCGGCGCGCGGTTCGACGACCGGATCACCGGACGGATTCAGGATTTCTCGCCGAATTCCAAGAAAATCCATGTCGACATCGACCCGAGCTCGATCAACAAGATCATCCATGTCGACCTGCCGGTCATCGGCGATGTCGGCCATGTATTGGAAGACGTTCTGAAGGTCTGGAAATCGCGCGGGCGCAAGAAGGCGGATCTCTCCGCCTGGTGGTCGCAGATCGAGGAATGGAAAGAGGTCCGTTGCCTGACCTACAAGAACTCCGAGACGGTGATCAAACCGCAATATGCGCTGGAGCGCCTCGAAGCGCTGACCAAGGGCATGGATCGCTATGTCACCACCGAAGTGGGCCAACACCAGATGTGGGCGGCGCAATTCCTGGGCTTCGAGGACCCGAACCGCTGGATGACCTCCGGGGGGCTGGGCACCATGGGCTATGGCTTCCCGGCCTCGATCGGGGTGCAGATGGCACACCCGCAGAGCCTTGTGATCAACGTCGCGGGTGAGGCCTCGTGGTTGATGAACATGCAGGAAATGGGCACGGCGATGCAATATCGCCTGCCGGTGAAACAGTTCATCCTGAACAACGAACGCCTCGGCATGGTGCGCCAGTGGCAGCAATTGCTGCACGGTGAGCGCTATTCGTCGAGCTGGTCGGAAAGCCTGCCGGATTTCGTGAAACTGGCCGAAGCTTTTGGCGCAAAAGGCATTCAGTGTTCCGACCCGAAAGACCTCGATGATGCGATCATGGAGATGATCAAATACGACGGTCCGGTGATCTTCGACTGCCTCGTCGAGAAGCATGAAAACTGTTTCCCGATGATCCCCTCGGGCAAGCCGCACAACGAGATGCTGTTGGGCGAGGCCTCGGTCGAAGGGGCGATCAAGTCCGACGGGGCGGTTCTGGTCTGATGAAACGGGTCGGGAAACTCATCCGCCGGGCTCTGGCCGCGCTGGTCGCGACCTGGGGTCTGGCCGGATAATCCCGGCGTAAAGATATTCGCCACGCACCGCGTGGATTAAGGGAGAAAAGCATGTCCGCCCTACGTATCCAACACGGCTCCTCGAGCCATTCCGCCTATGACCTTCGCGACTACCACGCCGAAGTCATCGAAAAACACACGCTCGCCGTTCTGGTCGACAACGAGGCGGGTGTTCTGGCCCGAGTCATCGGGTTGTTTTCCGGCCGGGGCTACAACATCGAAAGCCTGACCGTGGCCGAGGTCGATCACGAAGGGCATCGTTCGCGCATCACGGTGGTGACCACCGGCACGCGCGATGTGATCGAACAGATCAAGGCGCAGGTGGGCCGCATCGTCCCGGTGCACGAGGTGCATGACCTGACCGTCGAAGGCCCGTCCATTGAGCGCGAACTGGCGCTGTTCAAGGTCGAGGGCACCGGCAACAACCGGATCGAGGCGCTGCGCCTCGCCGAGATTTTCCGCGCCAATGTGGTGGACAGCACGCTGGAAAGCTTTGTCTTCGAGATGACCGGGACGTCCGAGAAGATCGACGCCTTCGCCGAGCTGATGCGCCCGCTGGGTCTGGTGGAAACCGCGCGGACAGGGGTCGCGGCTCTGGCGCGGGGTGGCAAGGCCTGAACGCCGATCTGCACGAAAGGGCCCCAAGGGGCCCTTTTTTCATGCCGGCTGATGTTTGTCGAAATAGCCCCGGATCAGCGGCGAATAATGCGCCCTGGGGTGAATACCGATCTTGTCCCGGACAGCGATCATCGCGGCGACGCCCGGCTCCAGTCGCTGCAACAGGATGGGCGCCGGGGAAAGCACGTCCTGGGTCGAAACCGAACTTCCGAAATAGAAATTTTCCTGTCCGAGATAGCTCGGTTCGAAGCCGCCCAACACCATGAGCGGCGTGCGCTCCATCGACAGGATGAAGGAAAACCCCATCAACTGACGAAACGCCACACCGCGAAACCGCCGGGCGGCGGCGGCGCGCGGCAGGCCGATCCGGTCGCTTGAGGCATAGGGCATATAGCCCCTCAGGCGCATCACACCATGGCTGTCGCGCTGAAACCCCACGAGGGTGCAGCTGATCTCCGTGGGGACGAAATAGGACACGCGGTAATGCAGATAGGCGCCTTCGGGAAGGGCCTGTTGCGGGATGTCGAGCATGTCGAGATCGGAGAGCAGCCGGGAGATTTCACCGATCGCCCCTACCCGGCTGGCGCGCTGGATCGTCTCCAGCGGTTCGAGCAGAATCCGCGCGTCGACGTCGAAATGGCTACAGATCCGATAGAGCACATCCGGGCGGGGAAAGGCCTCGCCGTTCAGGTAGCGATTGTATTGCGTCCGGTTGATGCCAAGTTCGACACAGAGCGCCGAAATCGACCGCGCGCTGGCCGACAGGCTGCGCAAATTCGAGCCGAACACATGGCGCAACTGCGCGGGTGACAGGTCTTCTGCGCGCACCGCTACTCCTCAGTCAAAACACCCCACATGCAGGTCAAGTGACCTGAAACCGAAACCGGGGCTTACCCAATCTTCTGAAAAATTATGCGCCATCGCGGAGAATATTGATACTGATTTGCGCCAATTTACAGGATTTTTGGAAAAAATGACGCCGAACAGCGTCATTTTAGTTCCGAGATGATACATAAATCTGAATATTATGCGCTTTATGCTCATGGTAAAAACAGATGCTCAAACGGATAACATTCACAAGAGTCATTGGAATGGATGGAATAGTACTTTGGGCCGATCCAAAAACCCATAAAGCGGTGATTTGGTGCAGCGACCACGGCGATCTCGCCTATGCCACCGGCCCCGAAACGCTTCTTGGTACCTTCAACATGCCCGAGGCGGGCACCATGGTGCAGTGCGAAGCACATATGGAAAACGGCATCAGAATCTGCACCCGATTGCGTCCCATTCAACGCTTTGCCGCGCCGGAACTGGCCGAAGCCCTGCGCAATTTCGCAGCGAAACCCGCCGCTTGAGTGCTTCCGCGCAGTCCGAAGGGCTGTCACGACAGGGCGCAAGGAGGCAGGACGTCGGTCCGCAGGACTGTCACAATGAGAAGCTGTTGCCGCACAAAGTTGCAGTCGTTCCACGTCCGAAAAGAAAAAAGGGAGGTCCGAAGACCCCCCTGAGGTTCGCTGATCGGGCTCATGTTGATACCGCCCGGTAGATTTTATGCCTGCGGCCCGATCCGCGTCTGGCGTGAGCGCACCCACGCCGGAAAGGTGTCATTCAGACCCTTCACTCGGGGCTTTCCGGGTCGACTGGAAATGCCCCACCCCGTGCCCCAAAACGGGGCACGTATTCCTTTTAATGCAACACGCGCCCCGCCGAGCTGTTGACGGAGAACACCGCCTTGCAGCCCGCCTCGCCTGTGTCGCGGTAATCCTGCACCGAATAGGTCACCGAAAGCGACGGCACGCCCAGGACGGAGACCACCCGCGCGCCCTGATAGGCATCGGCCAGCGCGCCCATCACGTTGCGGTCGAACTCGGCCTCAAGCGTGTTGCCGCGCATGGTCACGCGATCTGCCGCGCAGAGTTGACCGGCGATGTCGAAAACGAGGTTCATCATCTCTCCTTACGAACAGCCCGAGGTGCCGCCACAGGTGTTGCATTTCATGCAGGTACCGTTGCGCACCAGCGTGTAGTTGCCGCATTCGCCGCAGGCCTCGCCTTCGTAGCCCTGCATCTTGGCCTTGGTCCGCGCATCCATGGAGACCGTTCCAGTGGACAGCGCCGTGTCGGCTGTCGTCGGTTTCGCGGCGGCCTTGGTTTCCGGCACCAGCGTCTGGAGCGCGACCTGCGGATCGACGGAGCCGGTCAGCGCGGTGGCGCCGGTGTGCATGCCACCCTGAAGCACCATCAGCTCTTGCGGCACGCGTTTGCGCAGATAGCCGGTGGAGGAAATGTGTTTCAGCACTTCCAAAGACTTGGAGGCCGCATTCTCCGAAATGTCCTTGACGTTGGAGACGCCCTCTTCCTCGCCCCGGCCCAGATCGTCAAAGCTTGCGCCCTGCGGTTTGACATGGGCCAGATCGGTGCGGTCGAGGTAAGACACGGCCAGCTCGCGGAAGATATAGTCGAGGATCGAGGTGGCGTTCTTGATCGAGTCGTTGCCCTGCACCATGCCCGCAGGCTCAAATTTGGTGAAGGTGAAGGCATCGACGAATTCCTCAAGCGGCACGCCGTACTGGAGACCCACGGAGACCGCGATGGCGAAGTTGTTCATCATCGCCCGGAACCCGGCACCCTCCTTGTGCATGTCGATGAAGATCTCGCCCAGAGAGCCGTCTTCGTATTCGCCGGTGCGCAGGTAGACCTTGTGCCCGCCGACGATGGATTTCTGGGTGTAGCCCTTGCGACGGCTGGGAAGCTTCTCCCGCCCCCGCGCCACTTCCTTGATGACGATCTTTTCGACAATCTTCTCGGCCAGAACAGCGGCTTTTTCCTGTGCGGAGCCGGTGGCGAGGATGTCCTCGGCCTCTTCGTCATCCTCGATCAGCGCGGTCGCGAGCGGCTGCGACAGTTTCGAGCCGTCGCGGTAGAGCGCATTGGCCTTGGTGCCCAGCGACCAGGACAGCTCATAAGCCGCGAGGCAATCCTCAATGGTCGCATCGTTCGGCATGTTGATCGTCTTGGAGATCGCGCCGGAGATGAAGCTCTGCGCCGCCGCCATCATGGTGATATGGCTTTCGACGGAGAGGTAGCGTTTGCCCTTCTTGCCGCAGGCATTGGCGCAATCGAAGACGTGGTAATGCTCTTCCTTGAGGAAAGGCGCACCTTCGAGCGTCATGGTGCCGCAAACGTGGTCATTGGCGGCGTCGATGTCTTTCTTGGTGAAGCCCAAGGAACGCAGCAGGTCGAAGGACGGATCGTTCAGCTTGTCCTTCGGAATGCCGAGCGTGCCGGTGCAGAACTCTTCGCCCAGCGTCCACTGGTTGAAGACGAAGCGGATGTCGAAGGCCGAGGGCAGCGCCGCTTCGATCTTGTCGATCTGGGCCTGACCGAAGCCGTGGCCGATCAGCGCCGTGTGGTTGATCCCCGGCGCATTGCCGATGGTGCCATGACCCACGGCGTAGGACACGATTTCCTCGATCTGGCTGGAGCTATAGCCCAGCTTTTCCAGAGCGGCCGGCACGGAACGGTTGATGATTTTAAAATAGCCACCGCCCGCGAGTTTCTTGAATTTCACCAGTGCGAAATCCGGTTCGATCCCGGTGGTGTCGCAATCCATCACCAGACCGATGGTGCCGGTGGGCGCAATCACGGAAACCTGCGCGTTGCGATAGCCGTTTTTCTCGCCAAGGCTCAACGCCTCGTCCCAAGCGGATTTCGCGAGTTCCACAAGATGCGCGTCCGGGCAATTGGCGTGATCCAAAGCAACCGGTTTGACCGCGAGACCTTCGTAGCCCGTGGTCTTGCCATAGGCGGCGGTGCGGTGATTGCGGATGACGCGGAGCATATGCTCGGCGTTGCGCTGATAGCCGGAGAAAGTGCCCAGCTCGCCCGCGATCTCCGCGGAGGTCGCATAGGAGACGCCGGTCATGATCGCGGTCAGGGCACCGGCCAAGGCGCGGCCCTCGTCGCTATCGTAGCCCAGACCCATGTTCATCAACAGCCCGCCGATATTGGCATAGCCAAGACCCAAGGTCCGGAAATCATAGGACAATTGCGCGATTTCCTTGGACGGGAACTGTGCCATCATGACGGAAATCTCAAGCGTCAGCGTCCAGATGCGGGTCGCATGCATATAGCTTTCCGCGTCGAACTCGCCATCCTTGAGGAAGGTCAGCAGGTTCATCGAGGCAAGGTTACAAGCCGTGTCGTCGAGGAACATATATTCGGAACACGGGTTGGAGCCGCGGATCTGACCGTCTTCCGGGCAGGTGTGCCAGGCGTTGATCGTGTCGTGGAACTGGATGCCCGGATCGGCACAGGCCCAGGCGGCGTGACCGACCTGCTCCCAAAGCTCGCGGGCGTTCACGACTTTCGAAACCTTGCCATCGGTGCGGCGCAGAAGCTCCCATTCGGCATCGTCTTTCACAGCCTTGAGGAAGGCATCGGTGACGCGCACGGAGTTGTTGGAGTTTTGGCCGGAGACCGATGCGTAAGCCTCGCTATCCCAGTCGGTGTCATAGGTCGGGAATTCGATCGAGGAATAGCCCTGTTTCGCGTAATCGAGCACGCGTTTGACATAGGTTTCCGGGATCGCCACCTGTTTCGCGCCACGGATTGCGGCTTTCAAAGCGGTGTTTTTCGCCGGATCGAAGGCGTCGGCCTCGGTGCCGTCCCATTCGCGGATCGCGGCGAAGATTGCGTTGAGCTGGCGTTCATGCATCTTCGAGCCCGCGACGATGGACGCCACTTTCTGCTCTTCGATCACCTTCCAGTTGATGAATTCTTCGATGTCCGGGTGATCCATGTCACAGATCACCATCTTGGCCGCGCGGCGCGTGGTGCCGCCGGATTTGATCGCACCCGCTGCCCGGTCGCCGATTTTCAAAAAGCCCATGAGGCCGGAGGACTTGCCACCGCCGGAGAGGGACTCGTTGGCGGCCCGCAGGGACGAGAAGTTGGTGCCGGTGCCGGAGCCGTATTTGAACAAGCGCGCTTCGCGGACCCAAAGGTCCATGATGCCGCCATCGGACACGAGATCGTCGGCGACGGATTGAATGAAACACGCATGCGGCTGCGGATGCTCATAGGCAGACGCCGAACGGGTCAGTTCGCCGGTGGCGTGATCCACGTAATAATGCCCCTGCCCCGGACCGTCGATGCCGTAAGCCCAATGCAGGCCGGTGTTGAACCATTGCGGCGAGTTCGGCGCGCCCATCTGGGCGGCGAGCATGAAGCGCATTTCGTCGTAATAGGCTTTGGCGTCCTCCTCGGAGGAGAAATAGCCGCCCTTCCAGCCCCAATAGGCCCAGGCGCCCGCCAGACGGTCGAACACCTGCTTGGCGGAGGTTTCCCCGCCGAAACGGTCGCCTTCCGGCAGTTGTGCGAGCTTGTCCTCATCGGGAACGGAGCGCCACAGGAAAGAGGGCACGCCTTTTTCACGGACCTTCTTCAGCGCCGCCGGCACACCCGCCTTGCGGAAATATTTCTGAGCGATGACGTCGGAGGCGACCTGCGACCATTTCGAGGGAACCTCGCAATCGTCGAGTTTGAACACCACCGTCCCGTCCGGGTTGCGGATTTCCGAGCTCGTCGTGGCGAACTCCAGCTCCGAATATGCGTCCTTGCCTGCCGTCGTAAATCTGCGCTCGATCTTCATCTCTGCCCCGACCAAATCTTGTTACCGCGGCCCGAACCGTCCCAGAGACGTCCCCGACACCGCACCATTTGCGACCTGCAAGCTCCGGAGCCTGGCCCTTGGCCCTTTCCGTCGCCTGCCGCCTTCCGGCCCCTGCTACATCTTGTGGTCTGATCCGACGAAAGACGGCCTTGGGCTGCGGGCAGAACCTCTGCGATCCGATCCCGCAGCGCAGGTTCGGTCCGAAGAGAGATTCGCCTCAGTGCGTCGCCCCGGTCACCGCGGTCATATCCGTTTTCACCCCGTCCGTTTCCGCGAAAACAAGGCATCTTCGCCTCGATCCCGCACGGCCCTTTGTCGGATCTGTCCCCCGGGACCCTTGTCCCTCGCCGCTCAGGATCAACTAAATGTAGTGTGTGTCCCATCCGGCTTACACAATGTGCAGCGGCTCCGCCCCGCTGGTCAACGCAAAATTTACCCTTTTTACGGGCAAAATTTCGTTGACGGATTTTGCCCACAGGAGGTCTCGATTCGCCCCTCGCAGCGTTAACTCTTTTTCCTTTGTTTCCCATGGGTTTCACGCAAAACGTTAAGAATTTAAGCGAGTGTTTGTGGATAAGTCCGGCAAGGCTGTGGAGGATAAGAAATCGCCCGCCGCGCCCTGTGTGCCCAATCCCTCAGCACACTATATCTAGTGGTCGAAATCGACCTTTCGCATGCGCAGAAAGCCCCCGGTTTTGCTGGGAAAAAGCCGGAAAACACAACCTTGAGGTGAATTTCGAAGGCAAAAGTCACACAGAAGCCATGCCAGAGCGTGTGCCCAGAACGTGACGAATCATTTTTGCAACATCGCGCCCGGCACGGGCTTGAGATCGACCAGAATCGTGCCGTCGAGACAGTCGAGCCCATCGACCACGAGGGCCGTCTCTTCGACGGCGCGCACCCGCACCCGAGACAGCGCAATGGGGTTCGGACGATGCGGCGAACGCATGGCGAAGACGCCGCAATGCACCCCGTCATGGGGCCGCACCGATTGCAGCACATCGCGCGGCGCGCGGTCGAACCAGTAGAGCACATCGACCTCCGTTGCGGTGAGCCCCTTGAGACCGGGCGCGAAGGCGGGGTCGAGCTCAATGCGTGCCTCCTGCCCTGCGCGCCCCGGCCCTTTCGGGCAGTCTTCGAGCGTCTTGTACGGCGTGCGGATGCGTCCGATGGGGGTGAGGATCATCTGTGTATCGGTCATGCGGATCTCCTTTTCCCTGATGTAGGAGGAAGGCGGCGCGGGACCGCCCGACAAAAGGACGCAGGCAGAAAGATGCAGGTCGGCCCCTAGGCAGATCTTCGCCGACAGCACCGGTCTTCGACTCGGACCCGGCCCGGTGTAGCCCCGCAAGAGGCCGAAAACGCAGCAGAAACGCAAAGGTAACACCCGAAAACGCCGGAACATTTGCCGAAAGACAGGGCAGAGCGCCACCTACGGGGCGGGAATGGTTGACGTTACGGTCACTTTTTTCACGAAGCCTTGCCTTCTGCGGCTGAATACATTTCCTTTCATGCATTCTAGCTGCGCCCGCCGAAGCGGTCGGCGCCGCCTGTGCAAAAAGAACTGAAAAGATAAACAGTACCCAGGAGGTCTTTATGAAACTCACCACCGCCCTTTCCGCGCTGGCGCTCCTCGCCGCCACGCCCGCGGCCTTTGCCGCCGATATTCCCGAAGGCACGGTGCTCTCCGAGAACCAGACCTATACGTTCTGGCTTCTGGACGCGATCAAGTCGATGGATCCGCAGATCAACACGGATGTTGAAGGCTCCGACATCCTGCGCAACCTGTTCGAAGGCCTCTACAACGAAGACGCCAAGGGCGATCTCATTCCGGGCGTGGCGCTGAGCCACGATCTGTCGGACGACGGTCTGACCTACACGTTCCACCTGCGCCCCGAAGCGGTGTGGTCCGATGGCAAACCGGTGACGGCAGGCGACTTCGTCTACGCCTGGCAGCGCCTTGCCGATCCGGCAACCGCGTCTGAATATGCCTGGTACATGGAACTGATGCAGGTGGTGAACGCGTCGAAAATCACCGCGGGCGAGCTGCCGCCCTCCGATCTGGGCGTGAAAGCCATCGACGATCACACGCTTGAGGTGACGATCGAGACGCCGCTGCCCTATTTCCCGCAGATGCTGGTGCATGGCTCGACCTTCCCGGTGCGTCAGGACGTGATCGAGGCCTTCGGTGCCGACTGGACCAAACCGGAGAACATGGTGTCGAACGGCGCCTATACGCTGTCCGAGCACATCCTTGGCGAACGCGTCGAGATGGACAAATCCGCCACCTATTGGGATGCCGACAAGACGGTGATGACCCATCTCACCGGCCTGACGATCAATGACAACAATCAGGCGCTGACCCGCTACCTCGCGGGCGAGCTGGACCGGGTGCAAATCCCCGCCGGTCAGTACCCCCGCCTGAAAGCGGAATATCCGGACGAGGCGACCTCGCTGCCCTATTCCTGTTCCTACATCTACAACATGAACCTGTCGGAAAAGGGCCCGGAAGCACTCAAAGACGTGCGCGTGCGCAAGGCGCTGTCCTATGCGATGAACCGTGACATCGTGGTGGACAACATCCTTCAGGGCGGCCAGCGTGCCTCCTACAACTGGACCCATTGGGCGACCGCGGGCTTTGTCATGCCGGAGATCGATTATTCTCATTGGAGCCAGGAGGAGCGCACCGCGAAAGCGAAGGAGCTTCTGGCCGAGGCGGGCTATGGGCCGGAGAACCCGCTCGATCTGACGCTGAACTACAATACGGATGACAGCCACAAGAAAATCGCCATCGCGGCCCAACAGTTCTTCAAGCCTCTCGGCGTGAACCTGACCCTCAACAACATGGAGTGGAAAGTTCACACCGACCGCATGCAGAACCAGGACTTCGATCTGGCGCGTTACGCCTGGTGTGGCGACTATAACGAGGCCTCGACCTACCTCGACTTCTTCACCTCGTATTCCGGTCATAACAACGGTCACTTCTTTAATGACGAATACGATGCGATCATGAAAGAGTCCAAGACGGCGGCCGATCCGCAACCGCTCTACACCCAGGCCGAGCAAATTCTTGCGACGGAAATGCCGTTTATTCCGATCTACCACTATGCGAAGGTCGATATGATCGCATCCGACATCAAAGGCCTGCCGACCGAGAACGTGATGCAGACTTGGTACGGGCGTGACCTGTACCGCGTCGCCGAGTGATCTCAGTTTGAAAACAGGCAGGATGCGGGGGCTTTTCCCCCGCATCCACCCATAGGGACACATCCATGATTGTCTACATTCTCAAGCGTCTGGCGATTGCCATTCCGACGCTGCTCCTGCTGATTATATTCTCATTCCTGCTGATGCATGCGGCCCCCGGCGGCCCCTTCACGCAGGAACGCGAGCTGCCCGCGCAGGTGCTCGCCAATCTCAACGCCAAATACGGTCTCGACCAGCCTCTGTGGAAACAGATCACCAGTTACATCTGGGGCATCGTCGCGCATTTCGATTTCGGCCCGTCCTTTGTCTACAAGGATCGCACCGTGAACGAGATCATCGCGCAGGGCTTTCCGGTCACGCTGACCTATGGCGGCATTTCCTTCCTCGTCGCGGTCTTCGCGGGCGTGACGCTCGGTGCCGTGGCCGCCGTCAAACACAACACGATCATCGACTATTTCGCGGTCGGCATCTCCATCGGCGCGCAGGTGCTGCCGAACTTCGTCATGGCGCCGATCCTCGTGATCGTCTTCACCCTGATCCTCGGCTGGTTGCCGGGCGGCGGGTGGCGCTTTTCCGACCCCTCGTTCTGGATCATGCCGGTGATTGCGCTTTCGACCTCCTACATGGCCTCGATCGCGCGGATCATGCGTTCCTCGATGTTAGAGGTTCTGAACTCGAACCACATCCGCACGGCGCGAGCCAAAGGCCTTCCGGGACATCGGGTGATCCTGCGCCATGCGTTGAAACCGGCGCTTTTGCCGGTGATCTCCTATCTCGGGCCGGCCTTTGTGGCGATGATCACCGGCTCGGTGATCGTGGACATCTATTTCTCGACGGGTGGCATCGGCAAAGCCTTTGTCGACAGCGCACTGAACCGCGACTACGCGGTGATGATGGGGGTCACGATCCTCGTCGGCGCGCTCACCATCCTGTTCAACCTCATCGTCGATATCGTCTACGGATGGATCGACCCGAAAATCCGGTACTGAACCATGGTCATCGACAGTCAGAAAATGAAGTCATTGGCCGAAGCCGCCTCGCGCGAGGATGTGGCGGGCCGCTCGCTCTGGGCCGATGCTCGGCGCAGGTTCTTCCGCAACAAGGCGGCGATGTTCGGGCTGGTTCTGCTCGTCTTCGTGTCGCTGTTTGCGCTTTTCGGCAATTCCATTGCGCAATGGTCGAATGAGGAAATCGACTTTTCAGTCATGGGCATGGTTGCCGAGCAAGGCGGGCCGTCGCTCTCCAACGGGCATTATTTCGGCACCGACGATCTGGGCCGCGATCTTTTTGCGCGCACCGTGCAGGGCACACAAATCTCGCTCGCGGTGGGCATCATCGGCTCCGCCATCGCAGTGGTCGTCGGCACGATCTATGGTGCCACCGCCGGCTATTTCGGCGGTCGGCTCGACAATTTCATGATGCGGGCCGTCGATATTTTGCTCGCGATCCCCTACATGTTCGTGCTGATCCTGCTTCTGGTGATGTACGGCCGGTCGATCACCATGCTGTTCGTCGGTGTCGGCCTGATCTCATGGCTTGAGATGAGCCGGATCGTGCGGGGCCAGACGCTGACCCTCAAGGGCCGCGAATATATCGAGGCGGCACGCGCCATCGGCGTCCCTGCCCCCGTGATCATCCGCCGTCATATCCTGCCCAACCTGATCGGCGTGGTGACGGTGTTCGCCACCCTTCTGGTGCCGAACATGATCCTGACCGAAAGCTTCATCTCGTTTCTGGGCCTCGGCGTTCAGGAACCGATGACGTCGCTCGGCGCGCTGATCTCCGAAGGCGCCGGCACCATCGCTTACGGGACGCTCTGGCAACTGGCTTTCCCGCTTCTTTTCTTCGTCCTCACCCTCTTCGGCTTTTTCTTTGTCGGCGACGGGCTTCGGGACGCTCTGGACCCGAAGGATCGCTGACATGGCACTTCTGGACGTCAAAGACCTCTCCGTTCGTTTCGACACGCCCGAGGGCGAGATTCACGCCGTCAACGGCGTGAGTTTCCGCCTTGAAAAAGGCGAAACCCTTGGCATCGTAGGCGAAAGCGGCTCCGGCAAAAGCCAGCTCAACTTTGCGCTTCTGGGGCTTCTGGCCAAGAACGGCCATACCTCCGGGCAGGCTCTGTTCGACGGCAAAGACCTTTTGTCGATCTCCGAGCGCGAGCTGAACAAAATCCGCGCCAATCGCATCGCCATGGTGTTTCAGGACCCGATGACCTCTTTGAACCCCTATATGCGCATTTCCGACCAGATGGCGGAGGTGCTCATTCTGCACAAAGGCCTGTCGAAACGCGCCGCCATTACCGAAAGCGTCGCCATGCTCGATGCGGTGAAAATCCCCGACGCCAGGAACCGCGTGCGGCTCTATCCGCATGAGTTTTCCGGCGGCATGCGCCAGCGCGTGATGATCGCCATGTCGCTTTTGTGCCACCCCGAAATCCTCATCGCCGACGAGCCGACCACCGCGCTCGATGTGACAGTGCAGGCGCAGATCATGGAGCTTCTGGCCGAGTTGCAGCGCGAATTCGGCATGGCGACGATCCTGATCACCCATGATCTGGGCGTCGTGGCCGGCTTCTGCGAGCGCGCCATCGTGATGTATGGCGGGCGGATCATGGAAGAGGCGCCGGTCGATCCGCTGTTCGAGACCCCGACCCATCCCTATACGCGCGGGCTTCTGGATGCGATCCCGCGGGTGGACGAGGATCAGGAGGCGCTGCGCGCCATTCCGGGCAACCCGCCCAATATGACCGGCGCGCCGAAAGGCTGCCCGTTTGCGCCGCGCTGCGCTCTGGTCGATGAGCGGTGCCGGGTCGAGACGCCCGCGCTCATGGAATTCGCGGAAGGCCGCGCCCGCGCCTGTTTCCGCTCCATCGAGGAGGTCGCCGCATGAGCCGTCCCCTGATCGAAGCCCGCGACGTGCGGGTCACCTTCGACATTCACCGCCCCTCGGACCTGCCCTGGACCCCGCCCGCGCAGCTCCATGCCGTCAATGGCGTGAGTTTCACGCTGGAACCGGGACAGACGCTTGGCATCGTCGGCGAGTCCGGCTGTGGCAAATCCACTTTGGCGCGCGCGCTCATTCGCATGTTGCCCGCCAGCGGTCAGGTGATCTGGCAGGATGGCACCGACCTTCTGACGCTTTCACCGCGTCAGATGCTGAAATACCGGTCCGAAATCCAGATGATCTTTCAGGACCCTCTGGCGTCCCTGAACCCGCGCATGACCGTGGGCGACATCATCGCCGAACCCCTGCGCACCCACCGCCCCGGCATGAGTGCGAAGGAACGCAAGGACAAGGTGCGCGCGGTGATGGAACGCGTGGGACTTCTGCCGAACCAGATCAACCGCTACCCGCATGAGTTCTCCGGCGGCCAGTGTCAGCGCATCGGCATCGCCCGCGCTTTGGTGGTGGAGCCGAAACTGCTGATCTGCGACGAACCGGTCTCCGCCCTCGACGTGTCGATTCAGGCGCAGGTGATCGGACTTCTGGAAGAGCTGCGCCGCGATCTGGGCCTGACGATCATCTTCATCGCGCATGATCTTTCCGTGGTGAAACACCTCTCGGACGAGGTGATGGTGCTCTATCTCGGGCGGATGATGGAAAAGGCCAGTTCGGACGAGCTCTTCGCCGAACCGCGGCACCCTTACACGCAGGCGCTTCTGTCCGCCGTACCGATCCCGGACCCGAAGATCGAGAAGACCAAACAGGTGATCCCACTCGAAGGCGACCTGCCCTCGCCGATGGCGCCGCCCAAGGGTTGTGTGTTCCGCACCCGCTGCCCGAAGGCGCAGGCGATCTGTGAGACCGTGCCGGCGGATCACCTGACCGGTGGGCATCACACCGCCTGCCACTTTGCGGGCGAGACGGTGAGCGCATAAACATAAAGGGCATGCTGGGAGGCGTGCCCTTTTCTGTTTCGCCGAGGGTTCTGTCGAGAGACACCGGGGTGGTCCGTTTGGAATTTGGCGCCACCTTGAAAACACACGGGGCGATTTTGGATCGGCGACGAAAGCGCGCACTTCCGCTAGGGGATTTATTCAAGATCGACGCAGTCAGAGAGGCCGCTCTGCGGACGAAGCTGTCGCTTGATGAGCGCGCAAAATCTATCGCTCCACAAAACTGAACGAGGCATATACGTCAGGCCTTCGAGGCCAAGAGTTTTCGGAGCTCTTCGACGGAAAGCCATGGTCTGATACTGTGGATGGCCCGATGACATGTTGGACAAAGCATTCGTAGATCAGAAACTTTGGTTGTTCCCTCATGCTTGTCGTCCGAGAGGGGCACATTGTGATGCGCCTCGATGATCCGATTGCGCATTTCTTGTAAGCCAAAATATTGCTCAGGATCTAGGTTGCAGGCCTCACAATAAAGCCTCCCATGATTTTGAATGAAGGCCATTTTCGCCTTCTCCACAACGTGTCGATTACGTTCGCGAGCCTTGTGGAGCCGTTCGACCAAATGCCCCTCAGGAAAACTGGCCTCGTCTTGCTGATCAACTGCGCTCATGGTGTCTTTAATCAATACGCGCTCTTTAAGTGCAAGATACGCTTCACCTGTCATAGAAAGACAGCGATAACCCGGATGGGTGACTGTGTAAATTTCGCGCGGCATCGGAACGGGTTGCGCCAAGATATGTAGATTCTTAGGCGCAACAGAGACGCGATAGTCGTTTGCTTCCTCTCTCAGGCGCTCCACAATCGCCTCGACACGCAGGCGGTTATATGCAGGTCCAAGGCTTTCGTCCGCTTTCAGCGCGAAAACCTCTTGCGCGCGCCTGAGCAACACCTTTTCTGGCAACATTGATACGCCATAGGTTGCATCTTCGACGAACCCGACAATCATCGGAACGGGACTGGCATGAGCCCCAAGAACAAAGTTGAATGAGCTCTGATCAAAGCCTGCCGGTGTTGCCTTGAGATAAAGATGGTAGCGCCCATCTTTCCAGACATCACGAGAGAAATTCCAATCCTCGTGTCCAATCCCTTGTTGTCCGAGATAATCATCCCCACCCTTCCGACCGCTATGAGGGCGCGTCCATCCCTGATCATTGCCAGCCATGCGTATGTATCGAGATTCATTCATGCGGAGCCTCCCAGCTTAGTTATGTAGACCATTCGACTGCAGCGGTCGCATTAACGCCAGCATTGAAACTTTCAATGTCCTGCTTGGCCTCAAACCGGCCCTCCGTCTCATGCCGCGGCACCCAAAGGCCATGTCTTACCCCAATAGGCCACATACCTCGATGATCGAAAATTCGGAAAGTGGTCGGGGCGGCGAGATTCGAACTCACGACCCCCTGTACCCAAAACAGGTGCGCTACCAGACTGCGCCACGCCCCGACCGTGCGCCTCTCCTACCGTGCCGGGGCGCGGTTGAAAAGGGCTTTGTTGCAGAGGGCTTATTGTTCCGCGCAGGGATCGGCCGCCTCGGGCCCGAAAGCCGGATGACGCAGCACATCGCCCGCTTCGATACCAAGCCCGGAGGCCAGCCCGCCGTTGATCTCCAGCACAGCAAAGACCGCATCGCCACCCGGAATGGGCGTGCGATCAAGCGGCACGGCATTTTCATGCACACGGATCACGACACCACGCCGGTCGATGAAGATCATATCCAGTGGAATCAGCGTATTGGCCATCCAGAAGGCCACAGGTTGCGGCTTTTCATAGACGAAGAGCATGCCATGCGAACGCGCCATCTCGGTCCGGTTCATCAAACCGAGCGCCCGTTCGCCAGCGTCATCCGCGATCTCGACGGAAAAGCGCGCGGATGTGCCCTCCCCCGTCACGATCACCTCGGTCTGGTCGCATGTGCTTTGGGCCGCTGCGACGGAGACAGAGGCGAGCAGCGCGGCCCCGATCGCCACAGAGGCCAGGACCGCACGCCGCTCAGCCATGATCTTCCATGTGCTCTTCCACGGGCTCGCGCAGCGCTGCATCCCAGGCGGTGACATGCGCCGCCATCCGGCCCCGACGACCTTCGATGACGCGCAGACCCACGGCCTCGCCCGGCATCAGATCGGCCAGACCGGAGCGCCGCAACACCTCGATATGGATGAACACATCCTCGGGTCGACCGAAGATATTGGCGAAACCGAACCCCTTGCCCTTGTCGAACCATTTGACCCGCGCGGGTTCCAGAGGCAGGCTCAGGCTGCTCTCGTCGATGTCTTCCAGATCTTCCAGCACCGCGCCGCTGCCCGGGGCCGGTGGCAGGATCTCGAGCACCTCGACCGCTTGCACACCACGATCGGTGCGTTGCACGACAAGGCGAATGCCCGCCGCATCGGCGACGGAGCTTTGCCCGAAATTGCGCAGCACATTGGCGTGTAACAAAATATCCGGCCCGCCGTCATCGGCGACCACAAATCCAAATCCGCGTGCCGGATCGAACCATTTCACATGGCCCGATACAACCTGGCCCAAGTCAGTCTCGTTCATTCTCTCTATTACTCACTGGGGCCCCGACCGAACGGCAGGGCCCGAAGCCATGGGGCGTGAGCCCCTCATCCCTGCCAGACCCTGTGCCATTCGGGCCGAAGGTTCAAGCCCCCTCTGGCCTGTCTTTTTGACCAAGCGGACGGGTTCCCCCGCGTCAGCCTGTATCTTGGGCTTTCTCCTCACGGATTGAGTCGCAAGATGTCCCAGGGCTGATCCGGCGCGGCCCGGCGCCAGCGGAAGCGGTCGTGCAGGCGGAACTCGCCATCGGCCCAGAACTCGATTTCCACCGGCGTGATCCGATACCCGCCCCAGAAGGGGGGACGTTTCGGGTTCGGCCCGTGCTTGAGCCCTTCTTTCGCCACCGCCTCCATCAGCGCCGCCTTGCTTTCGAGCGGTCGCGACTGCTGGCTGGCCCAGGCGCCGATCCGGCTGCCCAAAGCACGCGAGCGGTAATAGGCATCGGAATGTTCGTCGCTTTCACGCGTCACGAGGCCGCGCACCCGCACCTGACGGCGCAGGGATTTCCAATGCATCACGAAGGCCGCCTTGCCGGCCGCTTCGATCTCTTGCCCCTTGGCGCTTTCGTAATTCGTGTAGAAGACGAACGCGTCGTCGGCGATCTCCTTCAACAGCACCATGCGCACGTTCGGCAGGCCCTCCGGGTCCACCGTCGCGATGGCGATGGCGTTCGGATCGTTGACTTCCCTGGCCTCGGCTTCCTTGAGCCATTTGCGCGCGATCTCGAACGGATCGTCGCCTGCGAAAATGCCTTTGCGCGGAACCGTGTGTGACACCATGACGCCCTCCTGTCTTTGCCTCTGATGGGATAGCCCCTGCGCCCCGGGGCGGCAAGCGCCATCGCGGGTCACCGCCTGTGCATCGCTGCGCCGCGGCCCGGAAGCCCCCTGAGCCCCGATGATGAGCTCCGGCGATTTTCGCCAAACCGTGACGCGGCGTCACGAAATTGACCCTGCGCAGACTTGATCGCCTATCTGAAAACCCCTAAAGCACGAGATAACACAAAAAATAATGGGTTCGAGGAAGACCATGACGAAATTGATGGAAGGCAAACGCGGGCTGATCATGGGCCTTGCGAATGACAAATCGATTGCCTGGGGCATTGCGAAAGCGCTCTCGGATCACGGCGCGGAGCTGTGCTTTTCCTATCAGGGCGAGCAACTCAAGAAACGTGTCGATCCGCTGGCCGAACGCCTCGGGTCCGACTTCGTGGAAGAGTGCGATGTGTCCGACGAGGCCTCGATGGATGCGCTCTTTGCGGCGATCAAGGAGAAATGGGGCAAGCTCGATTTCATCGTGCACGCCATCGGCTTCTCCGACAAGAATGAGCTGCGCGGCCGCTATGTCGACACCACGCGCGCCAACTTCAACCTGACCATGGACATCTCGGTATTCTCCTTCACCGCCGTCGCACAGCGCGCGGCGAAGCTGATGCCCGAGGGCGGCTCGATGCTGACCATGACCTATTACGGCGCCGAGCGCGTGATGCCGCATTACAACGTGATGGGCGTCGCCAAGGCGGCACTTGAGGCCTCCGTGCGCTACCTCGCCGAAGACCTCGGCAAGGACGGTATCCGCGTCAACTCGATCTCCGCCGGTCCGATCAAAACCCTCGCCGCCTCCGGGATCGGCGATTTCCGCTACATCATGAAGTGGAACGAATACAACTCGCCGCTGCGTCGCAATGTGACCATCGACGATGTCGGCAACTCCGCGCTCTACCTGCTGTCCGATCTGGGTGCGGGTGTCACGGGCGAAACCCACCATGTCGATGCGGGCTATCACGTCGTCGGCATGAAGGCCGTGGACGCGCCGGACATTTCCAAGAGCTGATCCGTCTCGGATAAAGATATGAAAACGGGGGCTTCGGCTCCCGTTTTTCTTTCCTCAATGTCTTTGGGAGGAGACATGACACTCGCGATTTTCCTGTCGATCCTGAGCATTCACCTGATCGCCGCCATGAGCCCCGGCCCATCCTTCGTGGTTTCCGTGCGCACCGCCGCCTCAGACGGGTTCCGCCCCGCCTTCGGCCTTGCCGTGGCCTTCGGGCTGGGCGCGGTGATCTGGGCGCTGGCCGCCCTCTCCGGCCTGTCGGTGCTCTTCGAGATTTTCCCCCGCGCCTATCTGGCCTTCAAAATCGCGGGCGGGCTGTTCCTGATCTGGATCGGCTATAAAACCTTCTGCCACGCCCGTGACCCGCTACCCGAAGCCACCACACTCGCCAGCCCGCGCTCGCTCGCGAACGCGTTTCGTCTCGGCCTGATGACCCAGCTTTCGAACCCGAAGCCCGCAGTCTTCTTCGGTGCCGTGTTTGCCGGGCTAATCCCGCCGGAAACCTCCGTCCCTGTTAAGGCCATTTTATTGTTTTTCGTCTTTTTTGACGAAACCCTGTGGTATGTGATTGTCGCGCGGCTTTTTTCGCGGCAAAAAGCACGACAAGCCTATGGCCGGGCCAAGCTCTGGACCGACCGCGCCTTGGGCGGCCTGATCGCCGTCTTCGGTCTGCGGATCGCCACCAGTTAAACCAGACCTTCGCCCCGGCCCGCCACGATGATGAAAGGATCAAACGATGTCCGACCTCCTGCCCCATGAAAAAGGTTTTCATGTCAGCTGGGACCAGATCCACCGCGACAGCCGTGCGCTGGCGTGGCGGCTCGACGGCAAGGGGCCGGATAACGGCGCATGGCGTGCCATCGTGGCGATCACCCGTGGCGGCATGGCGCCTGCGATGATCATCGCGCGCGAATTGGACATCCGCACCGTCGACACGATTTCGGTGAAATCCTATGACCACCAGACCCAGTCGGAACCCAAGGTTCTGAACGCCCCCGACGCCGACCTGATGGGCGACGGAACCGGCATTCTGGTGATCGACGATCTGGTGGACAGCGGCCGCACCCTTGAGCTGTGCCGTCAGCTCTACCCGAACGCCCATTTCGCCACTGTCTACGCCAAACCGAAGGGCCGCGCGCAGGTCGACAGCTATATCACCGAAGTGTCTCAGGATACGTGGATTTTCTTCCCCTGGGATATGGCGATGCAATACGTCAAACCATATCGCGGGCGGGACTGATGCGGTCACAAGACGATTTCAAGAAGGGGCCAAGCGGCCCCTTTTTTCATGCGCCCCTCGCGCCCAGAGCCTCAACCGTTTTCAGCCAGCGCGCCACCTTTTCGGGTGTCGCCTCCGAGGCCCCCGCAAATTGCGTCACCCGTACCGGTTTGATGCCGACAAAACCGAAGATATGGCCCTTGAGCGTCGCCGCAATCGGGTTGCGATAGGCGAGCCAGAGAAACCATGTCGGCGTGTCGGAGGTCAGTACCACCCGTGCGCTGCGCCCCGAAAGCATCGGGCGCGGCATCCCCGTGCGCAGCGGATTGCGCGTGTCAAACGCCCGGCCCGGCAGGAACGCCCGATCGAACAGCCCCTTGAGCTTGGCAGGCAATCCCCCCACCACATCGGCGCGAACATCACCACATGCTCCGCCCAGTCGATATGGGCCAGAACCGCCTCGAGGTCGGGTTCGAGCGGTTTCGGGTCCTTATAGCCGGCGCGCTCAAAATCCATATCGAAGCGCAGCTCGTGCAAGTGATGCAGCCGCACCTCATGGCCTGCGGTCCGCGCCGCCGTCCCATAGGTTTCGGCGAAAGAGTGCGACAGCGAGTCCGCCGCCGGATGACCGTTCAGGATATAGATCCGCCTGGACATGCTGTCCCTCATAAAATTTGACCGTGGTCAATTTAATAGACGCAAAACGTGACCATGGTCAATTCATGAAATTGACCATGGTCAATTCATGAAATTGACCGGGGTCACGAAACATGCAAACTGGCGCGATGACCAAACCGATCCAGAAACGCGCCATCGCCACCCGGGAAAAGCTGCTCTCAGCCGCCAACACCTTGATTTCAGAGCAAGGCTTCGACGCCCTGCGGGTCGAGGAGGTGGTCGGTACGGCGGGGGTGGCGAAGGGGACTTTTTTTGCCCATTTCAAGGACAAGGACGCGCTTCTGGAACAGATCATCGGCGCGCGTCTCGCCGACATCACCGAAGCGATGGCCCAGCCCCCCGCCCCGCAGAGCATCGCGGAGATGATCGCACGGCTCGCCCCGCTGATCGCTTTCACGACCTCGGAACGTAGGGTGTTCGATGTGATGATCCGCTATTCGGGCGCCGCTGTGGTGGCGGAGATCGGCCCCATCGCCGAACAGTTCGATGCCCAGATTTTACTCTATGGCCGCTGGGCCTCCGAGGGGCCGTTTCGTCGCGATGCCGCCCCGGAGCTTCTGGGCGAAGGCATCAGCGCCTTTCTCATTCAGGCCATCGCCCTGACCTTTTGTGCGCTGAACAGTCAGGAGGCGCTGGAGACCCGGCTGACCGCCTATCTCACCGCCTGGCTTTTGCCACAGGAATGATCAGGCGGCAGAGGCGCGCAGCAGCATGTCCTGCACCTTGTCGATCTCGTGCTCGGCAAAGGACAGACCCGCCGCCCGGTCCGAGCAACGCAGCACCGCGTCGATCGCGCCACAGGCCGACCGCACCAGATAGCCCGCCTGCCGCAACTCCATGTCATAGGAAAGATCGCGGATCCGGTCCGTCATCTCCGTCTCACGCGCCGCATCGCCCGTTCGCGCCATATCGAGCGCCGCGTGCAAATCGTCGATCAGACAGGGATCGCCCTGCATCCCGCCTCGCATCATGACTGCCATCTTGAACCTCTCAACTGTTATGCCCGAAATATTGAACGATCCGGGTCTGTTGCCCTTCATCTGGGGCGCTTTTGACCCAGTGTCATCCAAGGCTCATGCGAAAATGGTAAACAAAGCATGAAAGCCTGATCAAAACCCGCTCACCCCCGCGTGAAAGGTAATTTTTTCAGCAGCTTGCCGGGGATTTCATCGAAATGCATGCGTCGGCACACCGGTCCCCCCCCCGGCCCAGCACAAATCACGCCTCAGCGCGGCGATTGCATCCCGCCCGGGCCGCACATAATCTTTGCCTGACCACGAAAGGATATGCCCATGTCGACCCCGATCAATCCAGCCCTGACCCGCACCCAGGCCTCGCCCATCGTCGCGTCGAAAAGCTGGATGCAGGGCATGACATTCCCGCCCGAGCGCCCGTTGATCAACGTCAGCCAGGCCGCGCCGATGGAGGCGCCGCCACTGGCGCTGCGCAAAGAAATCGCCCGCATCGCGCTCGAAGACACAGCGGCGCATCTCTACGGTCCGGTCCTTGGCCTGCCGGAGCTGCGCGCCGAACTCGCGTCGCAATGGTCCGCCGCCTATCACGCCGAAATCAAAGCCGAAGAGGTCGCGATCACCTCCGGCTGCAACGAGGCCTTTACCGCCACGATGACCACCATAGCCGGGGCGGGAGACGAGGTGATCCTCGCAACGCCTTGGTATTTCAACCATAAAATGTGGTGCGACATGTCGGGGGTTCATGCCGTGCCGCTGCCCACCGGCGACGATCTTTTGCCCGATCTGGAGACCTGCGCCCGGCTGATCACGCCGCGCACCCGCGCCATCGTGCTGATCACGCCGAACAATCCGGGCGGGGTGGAATATCCGGCAGAGCTTTTGACGAAATTCTACGCGCTGGCCCGCGAACATCGCATCATGCTGGTCCTGGACGAGACCTATCGCGATTTCGACAGCCGTTCCGAGGTGCCGCATTACCTGTTCCGCCAGCCCGACTGGCGCGACACCTTGGTGCATCTCTATTCCTTCTCCAAGGCCTTTCGCCTCACCGGCCACCGCGTCGGCGCGCTGATCACCGGGACAGAGCGCATGACGGAGGTGGAGAAATATCTCGACACGGTCACCATCTGCCCGAACCAGATCGGCCAGCGCGCCGCACTTTGGGGGTTGCAAAACCTCAGCCAGTGGGTCGCCGGAGAGCGCGCCGAAATCCTCGCCCGGCGCGCGGCGATGACCGATGGTTTCAAACAGCTCAAGGGCTGGAAACTGCTCGGTTGCGGCGCCTTCTTCGCCTATGTCGAACACCCGTTCGAGATGCCGTCCTCGGAGCTTGCGCCCTGGCTGTTGCGCGAGGCTGGGGTGCTGCTTTTGCCCGGCACCGCTTTCATGCCCGCAAACGATCCGCGCGGCGAGCGACAATTGCGCATCGCCTTCGCCAATATCGGTGTGCCGGAGATCGCAACGCTTTTCACGCGATTGGCACAAATCACCCCCTGATCCGCCTTGCCCTCTCTGTCGCTTGCCCCTACACCATTGCCCAACCTTGATGGGAGAAGAAAAACATGGCGAGCGGCAAGGGTTCTGGCGCGAAAATGGTGGTCTGGGGGATTCTCGGCCTCCTCATCATCGGCCTCGGCGGGTTTGGCACAGCGAATTTCGGCGGTGGCGTGACCCGCGTGGCCTCGGTGGGCGACGAGGACATTTCCGTCAATGATTACGCCAATGCGCTGCGCAGCCAGATGCGCGCAATCGAAGCCCAGACCGGCCAGCCGTTTTCCGTCAGCCAGGCGCAGGATTTCGGCCTGTCGCAACAGGTGCTCGATCAGCTTCTGTCGCAGGCGGCCCTCGATGGCGAGACCGCACGTCTCGGGATTTCCGTCGGCGACGAGGCGGTGCGCCGCGAGCTTCTGACCTATGACGCCTTCAAAGGCGTCGATGGCAAATTCGACACCGCCGCCTACAAAGACCTGCTGGCCCGCAACAACATGAACGAGGGCGATTTCGAAGCCGATCTGCGCCGCGAGGCCGCCCGCTCGATCCTCTCTGGCGCTCTGGCCTCCGGCATCACCATGCCGCCCTCCTACGGTCAGGCCGTGGTCGACTGGCTCGGCGAGCGGCGCACCATCACGGTCGCGACACTTGACACCACCGCCCTCGACACCGGCGCCCCGCTGGCGTCTGACAGCGACATCCAGAGCTGGTACGACGCCCATCCCGATCTTTACACCGCCCCCGAGGCACGCCGCATCACCTATGCCTGGCTCACCCCCGCGATGCTGACCGACAAGGTCGATCTCGATGAGGCCGCGCTGCGCAAACTCTATCAGGACAATATCGCAAGCTATGTGCAGCCGGAGCGCCGTCTGGTCGAGCGTCTGGTGTTTGGCACCGAAGACGAGGCGCAGGCCGCCGCCGACCGCATAGCCTCGGGTCAGAGCAGCTTTGAAGACGAAGCGACCGCGCGCGGTCTCGCGCTGATCGACACCGATATGGGGGACGTCTCCGAAGACGACCTGTCCTCTGCGGCCGGTCCTGCGGTCTTTGCGCTTGAGGGCACGGGCGTGGTCGGTCCGGTGATGTCCGATCTGGGCCCGGCGATCTACCGCGTCAACGGTACGCTCGCGGGCACCGAGATTTCCTTTGAAGACGCCCGCAACGAATTGGCTGCCGAGATGGCTGCGGATGCGGCCGCGCGCCTCATTGCCGATCAGATCGAGACTTTCGACAACGATCTGGCGGGCGGCTACACGCTTGAGGATCTCGCGAACGAGACCGACATGGAGCTGGGCCAGATCGACTGGACCCCCGAAAGCGAAGGCGGGATCGCCTCCTATACCGATTTCCAACAGGCCGCCGCCAGCGTGACGCTGGACGACTACCCGGAGATTGTCGAGCTGACCGATGGCGGCGTCTTCGCGCTGCGCCTCGACGAGATCGTGCCCGCCACGGTGAAACCGCTCGATCAGGTGCGCGATCAGGTCGCCGCCGATTGGGAGGCCGATGCGTTGAACCAGAAACTCACGGCCCGCGCCGAAGAGCTTGAGACCAGCGTCGCCTCCGGCACCGCTATCGCCGATCTCGGCCTGCCGGTCGAGCAGTTCACCGCGATCACCCGTCAGGATTTCATCTCCACCATGCCCGCGGGCTTCATGGATGCGGTCTTCGCGCCGGGTCTCAAGGCCGGAGGCACCACGCTGATCCCCGGCGAGGGCCGTGTGGTCATCGCCCGGATCGAGACCGTCGACGCGCCCGAACATACCGACGAAAACGCCGCCATCGCGGAGAATTATATTGAAACCGCCGCACAAGGTGTCTCCACCGACGTGATCGAAGCCTTCGCCCGGGCGCTGCGCACCCGTGACGGCGTGACGGTGAACCAGACCGCCCTCAACGCGGTGCACAGCCAGTTGCAATAAAAGACACGAAGAAAGACGCCCCCATGGCCACGCTCATTCCGTCCTTCACCGATTTCGAAACCGGGTTCAACGCAGGCCAGAACCAGCTCGTCTATGCCAAGGTGGCCGCCGATCTCGATACGCCGGTGTCGATCATGCTGAAACTCGCAGGCGCCCGCACCGACAGTTTCATCCTCGAATCCGTCACCGGCGGCGAGGTGCGCGGGCGCTACTCCATCATCGGCATGAAGCCAGACCTGATCTGGAAATGCGACGGCACCACCGCCTCGGTCAACCGCAACGCGCGGTTCGATGCAGAGAGCTATGTGGTGGACGACAAGGACCCGCTCACCTCGATCCGTGCGCTGATCGCCGAGAGCCGCGTGGACATCCCCGACGATCTGCCGGGTTCCGCCGCCGGTCTTTTCGGCTATCTCGGCTATGACATGATCCGCCTTGTCGAGCATCTGCCCAATGTGAATCCCGATCCCATCGGCCTGCCCGATGCGGTTCTGATGCGGCCCTCGGTGATTGCCATTCTCGATGGCGTCAAAGGCGATGTGATCCTTGTGTCCCCCGCCTGGGCCTCCTCGGGTCTCTCCGCCAAAGCCGCCTATGCCCAGGCCGCCGAACGCGTGATGGATGCGCTCCGCGATCTCGAACGCGCGCCCTCGGAAGCCAGCCATGAGATGGGCGAGGCCTATGTTGCCCCACCCGCCACCTCGAACTTCACCCACGAAGGCTACAAAGCCGCCGTGGAGAAGGCGAAAGACTACATCACCGCAGGCGACATTTTCCAGGTCGTGCCCGCGCAGCGCTGGACGCAGGACTTCCCGCTCCCGCCTTTCTCGCTCTATCGCTCGCTGCGCCGCACCAACCCGTCGCCCTTCATGTTCTTCTTCAACTTCGGCAGATTCCAGATCATCGGCGCCTCGCCCGAAATCCTCGTCCGCGTCTTCGATGGCGAGGTCACCATCCGCCCCATCGCCGGCACCCGCAAACGCGGGGCGACACCGGCAGAGGACAAAGCGCTGGAAGAAGACCTGTTGTCGGACGAGAAGGAACTGGCCGAGCACCTGATGCTTCTGGATCTCGGGCGCAACGATGTTGGCCGGGTCGCCAAGATCGGCACGGTGCATCCAACCGAAGAATTCATCATCGAGCGCTATTCCCACGTCATGCACATCGTTTCCAATGTGGTGGGCGAGCTGCGCGAGGATGAAGACGCGCTCTCCGCATTGCTCGCAGGCCTGCCCGCAGGTACGGTCTCCGGCGCGCCGAAAGTCCGCGCCATGGAGATCATCGACGAGCTGGAACCCGAGAAACGCGGCGTCTATGGCGGCGGCGTGGGGTACTTTTCCGCAGGCGGCGACATGGACATGTGCATCGCGCTCCGCACCGCCGTCCTCAAGGACGAAAAGCTCTATATCCAAGCCGGTGGCGGCGTCGTCTACGACAGCTCGCCCGAGGGCGAATACCAAGAAACCGTCAACAAATCCAATGCGCTGCGCAAAGCCGCCGAGGATGCGGGCCTGTTCACTAGATCGGGAAATCGCTGACGAAAACCCTCGTCACATGGAAGGCGCACCGGTTTCTCCGCTGCGCCTTTTCTTTTGTCCCCAAATATCCTGCGGGGGCCCGGGGGTGCAAAACCCCCGGCGCTTTCAAAGCGGCAGTTCGGTCGTCGATTTGATCTCCTGCATCGAAAGCAGCGCCGTCACGTTGTAAATCGACACCTCCTTGATCAGCGCCTGATAGAACTCATCGTAAGCCTTGGCATTCTTCACCCGGACCTTCAGGATATAGTCGATCTCCCCCGCCAGCCGGTGCGCCTCCAGCACCTCGGGCCGTTTTTGCAGAACTTTCAGGAATTTCTCCTGCCAGCCCGCCTCATGCGCATTGGTGCGCACCAGCACAAAAAAACAGGCCTCAAGCCCGAGGCTTTCGGGATCGAGAATGACAGTCTGCTGACCGATCACGCCGCCCTCTTTCATCTTGCGGATGCGATTCCACACCGGCGTCTTCGAGGAGCCGACTTTGCGCGCAATCTCGTCCAGAGACTGACTCGCGTCGCGTTGCAGCTCACCCAGAATTTTCCGGTCCATCGCGTCGAACTGGTCCACCATTTCGATTTTTCCCTTCATCTCGGAATTCCGGCCTGCCTGCCGCATAGCAATGGAACAAACATCCTTATCTCTCCGCGCATCTGGCCATTTATTGGAACAATGTTCTAAATTAACGACAAGAATTCGCAAGATGGAAAGAGCCATGCCGCGCCCGTTTACGCCCAAAGCCATCACCGCCAACGCCCTTTTGGAGGGCGATGTGATCTATCTCGACCACAAGGGCCAGTGGGTCCGCGACCTGCGTCAGGCCCGTGCCTTCACCGAAGCCGAGGTGGCAGACGCCGCTCTGGCCGAGGCCGCGAAGGACGGCATGGTGGTTGGCGCCTCTCTGACCGACGTTAAGCTAGGCGAGCATGGCCCGGAGCCGACGCATTTCCGCGAGGACTTCCGCCGCACCGGACCGTCCAACTATTTCCACGGAAAACAGGAAAGCAAGGAGGCCGAAGCCCATGTATAAGTACAACGACTTCGACGAAGCCTTTGTCCGCGAGCGTGTCGCGCAGTTCTCCGCTCAGGTGGCCCGCCGCATCGACGGCAGCCTGACCGAGGAGGAGTTCCGCCCGCTGCGCCTGATGAACGGGCTCTACCTGCAACTCCACGCCTATATGCTGCGTGTCGCGATCCCCTATGGCACGCTGTCCTCGCGCCAGATGGATCAGCTTGCGATGATCGCGGAGCGGTACGATCGCGGTTATGGCCATTTCACCACGCGGCAGAACATCCAGTACAACTGGCCGAAACTGCCCGACGTGCCCGCGATCCTCTCGGATCTGGCGGATGTCGAAATGCATGCGATCCAGACCTCCGGCAACACGATCCGCAACGTCACCGCCGACCATTTCGCGGGCGCCGCCGCCGATGAGGTCGCCGATCCGCGGCCTGTGGCCGAGCTGGTGCGTCAGTGGTCCACCGATCACCCGGAATTCCAGTTCCTGCCCCGCAAATTCAAAATCGCCGTCTCGGGCGCCAAAGCCGACCGTGCGGTGATCAAAGCCCATGACATCGGGCTCTACCTGCGCGAGCAGGACGGCGAGATCGGCGCTCAGATCATCGTCGGTGGTGGCCTTGGCCGCACGCCGATGGTGGGCAAGGTGCTGAAAGACTTCGTGTCTCTCGCAGACCTTTTGCCCTATCTCGAGGCCACCGTGTCGGTGTGGAACCTCCTGGGGCGGCGCGACAACAAATACAAAGCGCGGATCAAGATCACCGTGCATGAGCACGGGATCGAAGACATTCGCGCCCGTGTCGAAGACCGCTTTGCGCAGGTCAAACCGATGTTCGGCGGCATCGACATGGCGATGCTCGAAGAGATCCAAGCCGCCTTCGCCCCGCCCGCCTTCCGCGAGGCCGCGACCGAGGCCTATGACCGCGCTTACGAGGCAGACCCGGTGTTCCGCGCCTGGGCCGACACCAACCTCGCGCCGCACAAGGCGCCGGGCTATGCCATCGCGACCGTCTCGCTCAAGACGCCGGGTCAGACGCCGGGGGATGCCTCCGCCGATCAGATGCGCGTGCTGGCGCAGATCGCACGGGACTATGGCCATGACGAGCTGCGGATTTCGCATGAGCAGAACGTCATCCTGCCGCATGTCCATAAATCCGACCTGCCTGCCATTCACGCGGCGCTGAAGGACGCAGGGCTTGCCACGGCCAACATCGGCCTCGTCAGCGACATCATCGCCTGCCCCGGCATGGATTACTGCGCGCTGGCGACGGCCCGTTCCATCCCGGTGGCGCAAGGCATTGCGACCCGGTTCGAGGAACTGAAGCTCGAACAGGACATCGGCCCGCTCAAGATCAAAATCTCCGGCTGCATCAATGCCTGCGGGCACCACCATGTCGGTCACATCGGCATTCTGGGCCTCGACCGCGCCGGTGTGGAGAATTATCAGATCACGCTGGGCGGCGACGGCACCGAGGATATGGTGATCGGCGAGCGCACCGGCCCCGGTTTTGCCTATGACGAGATCATCCCGGCGATCGAGCGCATTTTGATGACCTATCTGGAGCTGCGTGAGGCGCCCGAGGAGACCTTCCTCGAAGCCTACCGCCGTCTTGGCATGGACCCGTTCAAAACGGCGCTTTATCCGGAAAAGGAAAAAGCCCATGCCGCATAATCTCGCGCTTCGGGAGGAATTCGGCACGGTCCAGACCCGTGTCGACCGGCTGAACGCGCGCTATGCCCATCATTCGGCGACCTCGGTACTCGAACTGGCGCTGAGGGACCGCGAACTGGGGCGGATCGCGCTTGTGTCCTCTTTCGGAGCGGAAAGCGTCGTGCTTTTGCACATGATTTCGGTGATGAAACCGGACACGCCGGTGATTTTCATCGACACGGAGATGCTGTTTCCCGAAACGATCCAGTATCAGCTCGACCTGATCGACAAGCTTGATCTGCGGGACGTGCGACGCATTTCGCCATCGCCTGCGCGGATCAATGCGCATGATCCCGACGGGTTGCTACACCTGTCAGACAAAGACGCCTGCTGCAATCTGCGCAAAACCGTGCCGCTGCAAAACGCGCTCGGGCATTTCGATGCCTGGATCACCGGACGCAAACGCTTTCAGGGTTCCACCCGTGCCAGCCTCGATTTCTTCGAGAATGAGGATGACACGCGGATCAAGATCAACCCTCTCGCCTATTGGGCACCCGAGGATCTGAAAGACTACATGATCAACAACCGCCTGCCGCGCCATCCTTTGGTTGCGAAAGGCTACCCGTCGATCGGCTGTGCGCCTTGCACCAGCCCGGTCAAAGAGGGCGAAGACCCGCGCGCGGGTCGCTGGCGGGGCGAAGACAAAACGGAATGCGGGATTCACATGGTGGACGGGAAATTCGTTCGCATCGGCAATCCTAGCAAAGGAGACGCAGCATGAGCGTGATCATCCGCGACGAGGGCTTTGTCCCCGAAGACTACACCGGCGACTGGGTCGAACTGCCCTCCGACACCGACCCTGAAACCCTGGCACAACACGGCAATGCGCCCGCGATCCGCATCGCTTTTCCGAGTTTTTCGGACGGGCGCGGCTTTACGCTCGCGCGGCTCTTGCGGCTGGGCGGATTTCAGGGCCGGTTGCGCGCCCATGGTCATGTGATCGCCGATCAATATGCCATGGCGCGGCGCGCGGGCTTTGACGAGGTGGAAATCCCTGCCGATCTGGCCACCCGCCAGCCCGAGGATCAGTGGCGCGCCCGGTGCGATTGGCGGGCACATGATTACCAAGCGCGCTTGCGGGCGCGCGGATAGCCTCCGCAGGCGCCCCGCCCCCCGGCCAAGCTTGCACGCACGCACAGAACAGTCCAAAAGGGACGAGACCCTGCGCGCAACACATGATGTGGATCAAAGATGCATCTGCATCCCCCCTTTAAATGGCGCGAGACCCAAATGACCGAGCTGACCGACGAGCTGATGCAAGTGACCGACGTAAAAACCAAACCCGTGCCCACCCTGCCCGATGCCGCCACCGTTCTTGAGGTGCACCACTGGAACGACCGGCTGTTCTCCTTCAAGGTGGAGCGGCCCCAGACCTTGCGCTTCCGTTCCGGCGAATTCGTGATGATCGGGCTGATGAACGATCCGGACCCGAAAACCGGCAAGCAGAAACCGCTGCTGCGCGCCTATTCCATTGCCTCGCCAAGCTGGGAAGAGCATCTGGAATTCTACTCGATCAAGGTGCCCGATGGCCCGCTGACCTCGCGTTTGCAACACATCGAGCCCGGCGATCAGATTATCCTGCGCCCGAAACCCGTCGGCACTCTGGTGGTGGATGCGCTCCTGCCCGGAAAACGCCTCTGGTTCTTCGCGACCGGCACCGGCATTGCGCCCTTTGCCTCGCTGATGCGCGAGCCGGAAGTTTATGAGAAATACGACGAGGTGATCCTGATGCACACCTGTCGCGAGGTCTCGGAACTGGAATACGGGCGGCAACTGGTCGAGCACATCAAGTCGGACGAGATTTTGTCGGAGATCGAACAGGGCAAGCTGCGCTATTACCCGACCACGACCCGCGAAGAGTTCCACCATATGGGCCGCGTCACCGACAACCTGTCCTCCGGCAAGGTGTTCGAGGATCTGGGTATCGCGCCGATGAACCCGGAAACCGATCGCGGCATGGTCTGTGGAAACCTGGCGTTCAACAAGGACATCATGGCCATTCTCGACGGCTTCGGGCTGCGCGAAGGGGCCAATTCCGAACCCAAGGAATATGTCGTAGAGAAGGCCTTTGTGGACTGACCCGCACGCCCATTCCCGAATATGAGAAACCCCGCTTTGGCGGGGTTTTCTTTTGAGTATTTCCACCATCGGAAAACCCGGAAGGACGACAGCCTGAAAGGCGAAACATAAAAAGGCCGCGCGAGGTGTCCCCCGCGCGGCCTCAACTGCTCGCTCTTACTCAGCGATAATTACATGCCCAGAAGGGTTTTGGTTTTGTCGAGGATCGCGCCAAGGATCGCCGGGTTGTCGGCGGCCTGTTCCATGGAGGTGATGACAGTGGCTTTCGCTTCGTCGGACAGCGAGGAGGCGTTCACCAGATCCGTGGCTTTCTCGAGATCGAACCCGTCGACGGTCAGAACTTCGGCAGCGGTGGCGAGATCGAAGGACGGGTCGGCATCGACCACGGCATCGGTCGCGGCGTCGGCGGCATCGGAGGCGGCTTCCATCGCATCGGCGGCTGCGTCGGCAGCGACATCGGTCGCGGCTTCGGCGGTGTCGGCGGCCACGGCGGCGGCGTCAGAAGCGGTGTCGGTTGCGGCTTCGGCAGCGGCTTCCGTGGCCTCAGTTGCGGCGTCGGCGGCATCCGTCGCGGCATCGACGGCAGTTTCGGCGGCGTCGCTTGCGGCCTCTACAGCGCCTTCGCCTGCGGCGGCTGCGGCGTCGGTCGCAGCTTCGACGGCGTCAGAAGCGGCCTCGGACGCGGCTTCGGCAGCCTCGGTTGCGGTCTCGGTCGCCTCGGCGGCCACTTCTTCGGCGGACTCGGACACGGCATCGACCGCGTCGGAGGCAGCTTCGGAAGCCTGTTCGATCACGGAGGTGGTTTCCGTCGTGGTTTCCGCGGCTTTCTCTTCCTCTTTACAGGCCGCGAGCGTCAGCGCGAGGCTGGCCACGAGAGCGCCGGTCAGAATACGTTTGGTCATGTCAGTCTTCCTCACAAATACTTGCGGGGTGTTTCCCCCCCGAACAGCGCGGATATGGCATGGCACATGGCGAAATGAAAGGGGCCTGTCGAGCGGATTTTCCCCTGAGGCCTCCCTTGTGCGGGAAGCCGCCGAATGCGGGTTGAAAGCAGAGGCGATACGCCCTATTTTCCCGCGAAACACATGCAACGACGAACAGGAGCCGACCATAGCCCGCAGACCGCATAACGCCCCGCCGACCCGTGACACCGGACCGCGTATCAACGAACGCATCCGTGCGCCGGAAATCCGACTGATCGGTGCAGAGGGCGAGAATATTGGTGTCATCACGCCCGCCAAGGCCCTCGATCTGGCGATCGAAGCCGGGCTCGACCTCGTGGAAATCTCCCCGAACGCCACGCCCCCGGTCTGCAAGATCATGGACTTCGGCAAGTTCAAATACGAACAGCAGAAGCGGGAATCCGAAGCCCGCAAGAAGCAGAAGATCATCGAGATCAAGGAAGTCAAATTCCGCCCCGGCACCGACGTGCATGACTATGAAGTCAAGATGCGCAACGTGATCAAGTTCCTCGAGAACGGCGACAAGGTGAAAGTCACCCTGCGCTTCCGTGGTCGCGAAATGGCGCACCAGGATCTGGGTCGCCAGCTTCTCGAACGCGTCGCCGAGGACGTCAAGGAAATCGGCAAGATCGAGAACATGCCCAAGATGGAAGGCCGTCAGATGATCATGATGATCGGCCCGCTTCCCTCAAAAGGCTGATCCGCCTCACAGGCCGGAAACCGAGATCACACTCCGAAACGACCCCCGACCCAAGGCCGGGGGTTTTTCTTTTCGCTCAGAACGCCCCCGCGCCGATCCCCGCCAGCACGAGGACGAGGATCTGCGGCACGAGGATGCGCAGGAACATCACCAGCGGATAGACCGAGACATAGGCCACCGAGGCCGCCCCCGTCGGACTCATCGAAACGGCGAAGGCCAAAGCCGGCGGATCAGTCATCGAGCCCGCGAGCACGCCGCAGAGGCTCAGGTAATTGAACTTGCCAAAGATGCGCGCAAGGATGCCCACGAGCAGGAGCGGCAGGACGGTGATCAGGATGCCGTAGCCCATCCAGAGCAAACCGTCACCATGCAAAAGCGTCTCGAAGAACCGGTCACCCGCGACGATCCCCACCACGGCGAGGAACAGCACGATGCCGAATTCGCGCAGCGCATGGTTGGCGGCGGGCGGCATGTACCAGGTGAACGGGCCCCAGTGCCCGAGGCGGCCCAGAAGGATCGCCGCCATCAACGGCCCACCCGCAAGCCCGAGCTTCAGAGGTGCCGGAAGCCCCGGCACGGCCAGCGGAATCGAGCCCAGAAGCACGCCCAAGGCGATGCCGAAGAACAAGGCCGGGAACTGCACCTCCTGCAACCGGGCGTTCTCGTTGCCGAGCTGACTTGCGACCGCGTCGATATCCGCCTGCGCCCCCACCACGGTGACGATATCGCCGAAGGCGAGCGTCGAGGAGGCCTGCGCCGGAAGTTCGACCCCCGCACGGTTGATCCGCGACACGGTCACCCCGTGGCCTTCGAGAAAGGCAAGCTCACGCAGCGACTTGCCCAGCACCCGCTCCTTGGTCACCACGAGCCGCGTCCATGTCAGCTTGGTGCCCTTGGTGGTCAGGGCCGCGTCGATCTCGCGGCCCAGAATGAGCTTCATTGCCAGCAATTTGTCCTTCGGCCCGACGAGGTGCAGGCAGTCGCCGACATGTACGATCACGTCCCGCGTCGGCACCACCAGCTCACCCGCCTTCTTCATCCGCGAGGCCACCACGCCCTGATCGAACAGATCCGGCACATCGCCCAAGCGCAACCCGTCGAGATTGGCGTTCATCACCTCGACGTTGATCGAGGGCAAGGCCTCTTCGCCGCTGCGGGTCTCGGCCTTGTAGGCGGCTTCCTCATCGGCGACCACGATGCGGAACAGCGCCCGGATCACGAACATCGCCGTCAGGATGCCGAGGATGCCGAAGGGATAGGCCATGGCATAGCCCATGCCCGAATTCGCCACTTCGGAGGCCGGAAAACCGGCATCGCCCAGCACCTGTTGCGCCGCCCCCAGCCCCGGCGTGTTGGTCACCGCCCCGGACATCACCCCGACGAGCACCGGCAGCGGCAGATCGGTGATCGCCCAGATCGCCAGCGTCACCGCGACCCCGCCCAGAACGATGGCGATGGCCGCGAGGTTGAACTTGAGACCGGATTTGGCGAAGGACGAGAAAAAACTCGGCCCGACCTGAATACCGATCGTGTAAACGAACAGGATCAGGCCAAGTTCGCGCACGAAATGCATCACCTCGCCGTCGAATTCGATCCCGGCGCGCGAGGCCAGATGTCCGACGAGGATGCCGGAGAACAGCACACCGCCAATGCCGAGGCCGATCTTGCGGATCTGCAATTTGCCGAACAACAACCCGAAGGCGCCCGCAAGCGTCAGGGCGAGGGTCGTGACGGCAATGTCTGAAAGAGGAAGAGAAAGGGCCATGGTCTTGCTTTCCTTGGGAATTTCGAGGCAGGCCTCAGAAAGTGTCAGGGGGTCAAATCTCGTGGCCTATCATGGGGCGGATCAGAACCTCCCTGCCGTGCTCCTGGGTCGCGTGCCCCTGTCTGTACCTGACATGTTTCAATTTTCTGCAAATGCGAAAGGACCTTGCAAGAAGAATCTTGCCCTTAGACCGCATTCGGGCCCGACTGTAACCCGCCGACCCCAAGATCGGCCAAATCGTCATCGGAAATGCTGACGCCACACAGGAGCCGGTCGAGCACCCGATCCGCCCCGTTCTCCGCCGTGTCACGCATCGCCCCCGGCAGGCCGAGGATCGGCACAGCCCCAAGGCCACCCGCGAACATCTCCGCCCCCGGCGCCACCGGAAGGCCGAAGCGCGTGATCACCCCGCCCGCCTGCGTCACCGCCAGAGGGCCAACGTCGAGCAGATCGGCGGTCGGGCGCGCGGGCAGGATCAGAACCACCTCGCCATGGGCGGACAACAACGTCTCCGCCAGTGCATCGGCACGATGCGCCACGATCAGGCTTTCCGTCAACCGCAACCCGAGCCGCGCGAGCCTTGCCCGGATCGCGCCCTCGCCCCGGCTGTCCGGCGCCGCGCCCACCACCGTCTGGATCAGCGTCACCTTCTCCGCCAGAACCGGTCGGAGCCGGATCATGCCCTCCCCCTCCGCAAGCACCCGCGACAGGGCGGAGCGGCGCAGCGCCAGCGGCAGGGCGCGCAGTACGGCCACCCTCTCCCCCGCCTGAACCCTCTGAAACTGCGACACGGTGGCAATCGAGAGCCCCGGGTCCACCCGGTTCATCCGTCTCAGCCCCTCGGTGTCGAGCCCGACCACCCCCGTGACCGTGGCGGTCAAAACCAGCCGCCCCCCCGAAGGCCTGCCGCGCCGGAGTCCCGCATCCGCCTCATGCGGCACCAGCGCCTCCACAAGTCGCAAGAGCGCGTCATCGGCGACGATGTCATGGGGGTCCAGCTCGGCACAGATCACCTCGCGCAGACCAGCCATGGTCAATGCCGCGATCTCCGACGGTCCGATGACCGTGCCACGCGGCAACACCATGCCCGAGGGCAGCACGGTATCGCGCCCGAGGCGCGTGCCCTTGGCCGCCGCGAGTGGACGTGGTCCGAACATCATGATCTGTCGTCCTTGCGCATGGTCGTCTTTCACCGGAGCCGTTACCCTCATGCCATGACAAGGTAAACCGCCTGTCAACAGGGCCGCATAAATTCGATCCGCAGAAAAAAAGAGGCGCCGCAGGAGAAACGCAAACCCTGCAGCGCCAGTGTAGTATTCTGCCCACGCACAAAAGGCAGGATACGGCACGGACGATCGGAAGGAGAGTCCGCGGGAGGAATGCAGGAGGCTGTGTCTGACTGCTGACGAACAGGTCCTGCGCTCGAGTACCTGTCTAAGGGAGCGGGCGACTCGGAACCTTGATCTCGATCAACAGGGTATTTCACTCTGGTATTGACGCCTGTGCAGACGCAGCGAAAACCCGCATTTTCTTGGGAAAAATGCAGAAAACATCGGGGAAGTCCCGGTCGAAAAAATCGCGAAAATCCGCGAAAAAAACTTAAAAACCTATGTGGCAAGCCTCAGAGAAGATTCAACTTCTCGAAATTGTCCCCATTCTTGGACAATTCATGCCAAAGTGTCGCAGGCTCCCAGATGTCCGGCGCCGCAGCCGCAAAACTTTTCAGACGTTTTTCCGCCTGAAAAATCCCCATCAGATCCGCCGCCTTCATCGGCCCGCCGTGATAACGCGGATAGCCCTTGGCGAGCATCATCACCACGTCGATGTCCACCGGGCGCATCACCACGCCCGCCTGCAACAGCCGCGCGCCTGCGTTGGCCGCCGCCAAAAGAAGGCGTTCGGAAATATCGCGGTCGCTGAGTTCGAGTTCGGGCACACCGCCCTGGGCGCGCAGATCGGCAAGGATCGCCTCCGCCACCGTGTCATCGGGCCCCTGCCCGCTGGCGTAATCGTAGAATCCCTGCCCGGCTTCTTTGCCCCGGCGGCCCTCGGTGGCGAAAAACTGCGCCACCGCGCCGCGCATATGATCGAGTCCCAGCGCATCCATGGTCTCGCAGGGCCCCGCCGGAAAGCCGTACTCGCGCATCACCCGGTCGATTCGCGCCGGGCGCACGCCCATGAGCAAAAGCACATCCACCGCTGCCCAGACCGCCTCCTGCACCCGATTGGCGATCAGCCCGTCGCGGGCACGCAACGTCACCGGAACCTTGCCCAGCCGCTTCACAAAGCCATGCGCCGTCACCAGCGCCTGCTTCGACACGTCATCCCGCAAGGCCAGTTCGACGACGCGGATCGCCTGCGACGGCGCACAGAAATGCAACCCGAGAAAACGCTCCGGATGAGCCAGATCGCGCGCCATCTGCGCAAAGCCGTGATCCGCCACGGTCGCCAGCACGCAATCTTCCGGCAGGAACTCCTCGAGCCGGGCCAGAAGCCGCGCCCGCGCCTCTGTCGAGGCCGCGCTCGCCTCGATCACAAGCCCCGCCCCCGACAGGCTGTCCGTGCGCGTCGTCGCGGTGAACTGCGCCAACCGTTCCCGCCGCACCTCGGCGGTGATCTGCCCCTGTTGCTCGGCGCGGGTATAGGCCGTGGTGATCCGCTGTTCCGCCACCACCAATTGATCGGCGGCACTGCCCAGAAGGCGCACCTTGAGCCCGTGATCGAGCGCCGTGATCGCGATGCCCAGCGCCAGAGACCCGGTGCCCACGAGGCCGAGCTCCCCGATCTCCGCCGGGCGCAGCCCCTCGACACCATCGAGCCGCGCCGCACGGCGTTCGGAGAAATAGGCATGGCGCAGCGCCTTGGCCTCTTCGCTGTCGAAACAATCGGCCCGCGCCACGCTTTCGCGCGCCACTCCGGCCTCGAACGGCAGGATCAGCGCCGCCTCGACGCAATCGACGATCCGCGCCGGCGCCGCGATCCGTGCGCCCTTGATTTCCGCGCGCCGTGCCGCGATCTCCTTCATGTAGGCCTCGCCGTCCCGGAGCCCCCGCGCAATCGCCCGCGTCGGACGCGGCCCGCGCTCTCCGGCCAGAAACCGCTCAGCCAGGGCGATTGCCGCCTCGGCGGGGCTTTTGCTGTCGGCCATCTCATCGACCAGCCCCAGCTTGAGCGCCTGAGGCGCGGGCACCGGCCGCCCGGAGAGCAGGATTTCGAGTGCCACACCCGGTCCGACCAGCCGCGGCAGGCGCTGTGTCACCCCGCCCGTGGGCACCACCCCCAGAGTGATCTCCGGCGCACCGAGGCGGGAGCGGCGCCCGATCACCCGATAATGCGCCGCCAGCGCAAGCGCGAAACCCGCCTCCAGCGTACTGCCATGCAGTGCCGCGATCACCGGTTTCGGGCAGGCTTCAATCCGGTCGCAAACTGTGTTGAGACTGGGCGCAGGCTCCTCCGCCGCCAGAGTATCCGCCGGAAACCCGGTGCAGAACGACGTGCCCTCCGCCATCAACACAATGGCCTGCACTTCCGGGGTGCTCTCCGCCGCCTCAAACGCCGCAAGCAGGGCACGGCGCAGCTCAGGCGTCAACGTGTTGACCGGCGGCGACGAGAGGCACAGGAGCGCAAGCCGCCCCTCCCGGCGGATCTGCACAAGCGGCGTCGCGACACCCTCCGGCCCTCGGCCCTGCGTCGCTTCCGTCATGTATTTTCGCGCCTGCCCCACAGCCTCACTCATCCGCGCCCCCGCACAACCTGCCCCACCCTGCGACTTGCCCCACCCTGCGACTTGCCCCGCATTCGCGCCTTTCAAAGCACCCGAAAGGCCCACGCGCAAGTTATCCACAGGTTTTCCACATCATGCGGCGACACCTCCGCCTTGGCAAGACGACAGACCCTCAGACCGCGGATTTCCGGCCCGGCCCCGGGTGCAAAACCCGCATCACTTCGGGATTTCAGCCCTTGGGATAGAGATCGTCGGCGGAGCGGTCTTCCAACTCGGCCTCCAGCCGTACCAGATCCTCCGGCAGCGGCAGACCGAGCGCCGACAGTTCGGCCAGTTTCTCACGCAGGTTTTCCTGCAGGATGTGGCGATCCGCCGGACGGGCGGCGATCTCGTCGAGGATCATGTAGACCTGTGCTTTCAGCGCTTCAAAGGCCATGGCCCTATCCTTTCATCCCGTGACACGCAAACCGGATCAGACCGGCATATTGTCCCACATATCATCCGCATCGTCGTCGTCCGCCGGATCGGACACCTCATGGAGGAACTGGGCCTCCTGGGCCTCGAAGCTGTCATGCAGCTTTTCCTTCAAGGCGTTGGCGGTGTCCTCATTCTTCACCAGATCGTCGACGATCTTGTCGATTTCTTCTTCGGTCTTCGTCACACGGGTCATTTCAACCTCCCTGATCCATGTCCCATCGCTCTCCCGGCCGACTTGTCTTGTCTGAGTTTCCTGCCTTGCTTTGCAGCCTATTCCCAAACGCCCCAACCGGCCCTTTTCAATGCGGCTTCGCCACCCGCGCGGCACAGTCGCGGCACATCGGCGTATAAGGGAGCACATCCAGACGTTCGGCGCTGATTTCATCGCCGCAGACGGCGCAATAGCCGTATTCGCCCTCGTCGATGCGTTCGAGCGCCGCGTTGATCATCACGATCTCCGCCTTGCCCTGCGCC
This sequence comes from Celeribacter ethanolicus, assembly GCF_002407265.1. Taxonomy (NCBI): domain Bacteria; kingdom Pseudomonadati; phylum Pseudomonadota; class Alphaproteobacteria; order Rhodobacterales; family Roseobacteraceae; genus Celeribacter; species Celeribacter ethanolicus. The sequence continues at coordinate 252,084 of NZ_CP022196.1, read as the reverse complement.
CCCATGCCTTCGAGCACCTCGTCGCCTTCGCGTTCGGTGGCCAGTTCCTCCCAGTCCTTCGACTGATGCTCATCCAACTCGGCGTCGATCTCTTCGAGACGCCGGGTCAGCTCGGTTTTGCGCTCCAGCAATTGCGCTTTTCTTTGAACAAGGTCGATCATCGCGGCTCCTCCTTGGACAACGAGCATCCTCCAAAAGCGTCACGCAGGCCTTGATTCACATCAACAGAAATCACGGTTTCCCCGCGCGAAACCGGATCATGCCGTCTCGCGCAAGCTCAGGCAAGCGGCCCCGCGGCCCATGCGCCCGGCGGCTCATTCCAGAGCCGGAAGTTCCCCCATCGCCGGAAAGCCCTCACCGTCGCCGAGCGGCGGCAGACCGTCCACCGCCGGAAAACCGCCCACTGAATCCCCCGCCATATCCTCCAGGGGCGGGAGATCGCCAAGCGGGGGAAGCTCGCCCATCGCCGGAAGGTCACCGAGCGCGGGCAGTTCCCCTTCCATCCCCATCTCTCCCTGCATGCCGCCGGACAGCGCCGGAAAACCCTCCCCGCCAAGTGCTGCCATGTCGAAGCCGCCGCTCGAGGACAGTTCCGCTTCGAGCGCATCGTCATCCTCGGTCGCAAGCACCACCCGAAGCGCGCGTTTGCCGTTGATCTGGCCGAGCCGTGCGCGGCTGATCAACCGCTCCCCCGCGCGCAATTCGACACGCGACAGCGTCTCACGCGGGATCGGGATCATCATCCCCTCCTGAAGCCCCGCCACATCGGAGAGCGTCAGGGACACCCGGTGCAACACCGTGTCGAGCCGCGCCTCCGTCCTCATCACCGCCTCCTGAAAGGCCGCGCCGAAATCGTGGCCATGGCCCTGTGCCGGACCGCTGGCAACCGGCATATGCGGAAAGATCAAAAGAATCTCCCCCTCACGGCCCTCGCGGCCCAAAAGCAGTTTCAGCCGGTAGAGCCGGTAAGGCACGTCGTCAAAGGCGATGGCGATGGAACGCGCCTCGCGCAACTGGGCGGCGGTGTGATAGCCCGCCACCGCAGGCGGATCGGGCAACTCGGCCAATTGCGCCTCAAAGAGCCGCAGCATCCGGTCGCAGAGCGGCGCACACATGACGGAATCGGTGGCGGTCGGCGGGCGTACCTCCGGCGCGAGCGACAGGACCCGCCCCGCCGTCTGCTGTTCGACAATGGCCGCGACCGTGTTGCGGTCGAAAATCGCCAGCCCGTAGGCATTCTGCGGCCCTTCGAGCAAAGACAGGAGCGCATGTTCGGGCACCTCCCCCGGCAGGCGGGAAATCGCGCTTTTCTCCTCGCTGACCTCAAGCACCTGAAGCACCAGCCCGATGGTGTCCTCCGCCGCCTTGGCCGCCGCGATCCGAAGTGCCTTGGCGGGCGACAAGGGTTGGACGTCCGGCGGCGGGCGACCCACGCCCGCCTTGCGGCGCATCGCAGAAATGATGTCGGCATCGGACATGGGGACGGACGATCTCGCTCAACTCGCTCGGACTCTCCCGTCCTTTTTCCATGCTCAAAGTAAACAAATCATTGAAGCCGGACGGATTTTTTCCGCCAATCCTCCGACTTAGCCGCGCGCACGCACCCGTGGCAGGGTGATGCGGAACGCAGCTCCCCCTTGCCCCGGCAAATAGGCGATGGTGCCGCCGAGATTGGCGACGATCTCGCGGCAGATCGCAAGGCCAAGCCCCGCACCGCCCGCCTTGGCGTGATCGGTGAGGCGGGAGAATTTCTCGAAAATCACCGTCTGCTTGTCCTTGGGAATGCCCGAACCGTTGTCGATAAAGTCGATCTGGAGGCGGTCGTCGCTCAGCCGCCGCGTCTCGATCCGAAGTTCCGGGGTCGGCGCATCGCAATATTTGCGGGCATTGGCGATCAGGTTGATGAACACCTGCGCAAGCCGGTCCGGGTCGGTTTCAATCGCAATATGTTCTGCGATCTCGTTGCGCCGGATCGTCATCGCGCGGCCCTCCGCACTGGCGTTCACCGCCCTGGAAATCACGTCGTGAAGATTGTCACGCGCCCAGTTTAGGCTTACCTGCCCGTTTTCCAGCACCGACAGATCGAGAAGATCGTCGAGCAGACGGGTCAGCCGCTGAGCCTCATCATGGATGATCGTCGAGAACCGCTCAAGGCTTGCCGCATCGAGATCGCCCGCAGCGCCCCCATCCCGCAGGATTTCGGAGAACGCCCGGATCGAGGTCATCGGCGTGCGCAGCTCGTGGCTGATCTGGCTCAGGAAGGCGTCCTTCTGGATCGACAGCGCGGTCAGTTTCTCGTTGGCCTCCCGGAGCTTGCGCGCGGTGCGGCTCAGTTCTTCGGATTTCAGCTCAAGCTGTGAGGAATATTCCATCATCTGCGCCGTCTCATCGGCCACGGCCATCAGGTCCTCGACGGAGACGACCACGCCCCCCGCGATCTGGCCCAGCATCGCATGGGCCGTGGCCGCCCCCACGGAGCCCGCCAGCTCGCGCTCCAGCCGCTCGATGAATTCTGGCGTGGTGTCGGGCAGATAGCCCTCCTTGCCCTGCGCGAGCGCCTCGGATTGAAACAGCGCCTGCGCCTCAGACGGGCCGAGGATACGCTGCGCCATGACCAGCAAATCCTCCGCCTCGGCAAAGCCATGCGACCAACTGCGCGTCGAGCCGGAATGCTCGAAGACATTGACGAATTGCGCGCCTTGCAAACGTTCGACGGGCCGCGGGAAGGAGAACAGCGAGCCCAGCAGAAACAGCAGCGTGTTGAGCGCCAGAGACCAGCTCACCGCATGCACCACCGGGTCGACCCCGGTGACCCCGAACAGCGCCTGCGGACGCAAAAGGCTGAGGCCAAGCGGCCCGTGTTCCAGAAGCCCGGGCGTGAACCCGGCAGCCGCGCCGAAGGACGGCAGGAACATGGTGTAGGCCCAGACGACGAAACCGGTGACAACGCCAAGGATCGCGCCCCGTCGGGTCGCCCCCCGCCAGAAGATGCCCCCCAGCATCGCAGGCAGAACCTGCGCCACGCCGGTAAAGGAAATCATGCCGATGGAGGCCAGCGCCTCCGAGCCGCCGGAGAAATGGAAATAGAGATAGCCCAGCACCAGAACGCCAAAGATCGACAGGCGGCGGGCATAGAGCACGACGCGGCGCACATCGCCCGACACGGTCGCACCGCCCTTGCCCTGCGCCGAGAGCCAGATCGGCATGACGATGTGGTTCGACACCATGGTCGAAAGCGCGATGGCCGCCACGATCACCATGGAGGTGGCCGAGGAGAACCCGCCGAGAAAGGACAGCGTCGCCAGCAGCCGGTGATCGGCATGGAGCGGCAGGGTGAGGACGAACATGTCGGGGTTCGAGCCTGCGGGCAGCACCTCGAGCCCCACCACCGCGATCGGGATCACGAAAAGCGACATGCCGAAGAGATAGAGCGGAAAGGCCCAGCCGGCGGTGAACAGGTGGCTTTCGTCCGAATTCTCCACCACCAGCACCTGAAACATCCGCGGCAGGGTCAAAAGCGCCGCCGCCGACAACATGGTGAGCGCGATCCAGCGCGTGCCCTGGATCGGATGCTGCGCCACCGGCGAGGCGTCGATCTTCGCCATCAGATCGCCGATCCCGTCGCCCAAGCCCCAGACCACAAAGGCCCCGACCGCCACGAGGGCCAGGAATTTCACCACCGCCTCGAGCGCAATGGCCGTAACCACCCCGTGGTGGCGCTCGTTGGCGTCGAGATTGCGCGTGCCGAACAGCGCCGTGAACACCGCCAGCCCGACCGCCACCCAGAGCGCCGTCTTGTCGAGGTCCGGAAGCACCGCGCCAGACGGGTCATTGACCCCGAACACCGCAAAAGACAGCGCCACGGATTGCAACTGGAGCGCAATATAAGGCGTCGTGCCAATGACAGCCAAAAGCGTCACCAGCACGCCCAAGGTGGTCGACTTGCCGTAGCGCGAGGAAATCAGGTCGGCGACCGAGGTGATCCGCTGCACCCGCCCGATCCGCACCAGTTTGCGCAGGATCCACCACCAGCCGATCATCATCAGCGACGGGCCGAGATAGATGGTGACGAATTCGAGCCCCGAGCGCACCGCATAGCCCACCGCGCCGTAAAACGTCCATGCGGTGCAATAGATCGACAGCGACAGCGTGTAGATCATCGGCGAGCGCAGCCAGCCCAAACGCCCCGCTTCGGCGCGTTTCTCGGCCCAGAAGGCCACAACGAACAAAAGCGTCGCATAGCTCAGACAGGCGAGGACGAGAATGTTGAACCGCAGCATCTAGCGCCCGCCCTCCGCATCCGGGCCTTTCTGCGCCGCCACACGCTCCGCCGCGGCCTCGCCCTGCGATAGCCGTCGGGTGAGCAAAGCCGCCGCCACAAGCCCCAGCGCCCAGACCACGAAGACATGCAGAAAGGCTCGCGCCCCCGCGCCGACCGGCTGGTCCGTACCCTCGCCGCCCCAGAGAAGCGGCAAAAGCCAGAGCCCGAACATCAGAAACGGCAAGAGGCGCAGCGCATCAATCAGCCGTCGCCGCCGGTAAGACGCCCGCGCAAGATAAAGCGGCCCGCGCCGCTCAGCCATGCCCCTCACCGGAGGCTTCATCAGAGGTGCCCGCCAGACGGCGCACGGTTTCGAGCATCTCGGAATTGGAAAACGGCTTGGTCATGAAATACGACACGCCCGCAGCTTCCGCCATGTCGCGGTCCTTTTTCTGGCCGCGCGCGGTGAGCATGAGGATCGGACGGGTGGCATGGTCGGCATCCGCGCGCAGGTCGCGCAGGATGTCGAAACCGGATTTGTTGGGCAGCATCACATCAAGGATCACCACATCCGGACGCTTGCGCCCCACGGCCTCCACGGCCGTTGCCCCATCGGCATGGGTCTCTACCGTCCAGCCATCGCGCGACAGGATAAACCGGATCGCTTCGATGATGTTCGGTTCGTCCTCGATCAGGAGCACGCGCTTGCCCATGATTGCCCTCTTCTCCCCCTCGCGTGTCGCACCTTATGGCGATTTGTCGCGTCTCTGTCAAAAATTTGATAATTCACGCGCCATTTCGGAGTTTACATCTCGCTTGACGCGCCCCGTTCTGCGCGGGATGGTCCAGCCATGATCCTGCGCCCCTTGCTCTCTTCCGCGTTTCTTTTGATGGGTGGCCTCATGCTCGGGAGCATGCTCGGCGTGGACAGCCTTGTCTCCCACATCCGCTCCAATGGAACGATCGCGTATTTCAAAGACAGCACCGGCTCAATGGCGGGTCAGGACGAGTATCTGGCGTTTCCCCTCTTCTTTATCCTGCCCTTGCTTGTCCGGATTTTCCGGTCCGGCAAACGGCTCACGCTCATCGAAATCCTCCTCCATATCATCGCCTTGGGCCTGATCTGCATTGCGGTCACCTCGGTCGGAACAGAGGCTTTGCGCAACACCCGTCTTTACGACGAAGATGCCGACGCCCTTGACATCCTGCTTTTCAGTGGCAAGGCGACCCTTGTGCTGTCGCTTGCGCTGATCACCGACAGTCTTGTGTCGCGCTTTCTCGTCCCACCGAACCCGCCCCGCTCCTGAGGCTCACAGCCCCTCCTCCGGCTCCTCCAGGACCATCGAAGGCTCGCGCCGCGCCGGGCAGTTCATTCGGGCGCAGACCCGACAGGATGTGCCGACGCCCAAGACCTCCGCCTCGCGCGGGGTGACGTCGAGACGGTCGAGCGGGATGAACAGCATCGTCGCCTCCACCACCTCGGGAGCTTCGAAGCTCTCAGCGCGCTGCGGCTGGGCGATGGCATAAGCCAGGAAGCGCCGCGCGGGCTGGCCCTGTTGCTCGACCACCCGGCGGATCGGCACCATCGGGCGCAGAAGCGCCTGATAGAGCGGCCAGAGCGGACAGGCCGCCCCGAAACGCGGCGGCGCGAACCCGTCCAGCGGTTTGCGGTAAGTCAGCGCCCCCGAGCCGTCGCAGATCGCAAGCCCGGTCGGCACCCGGTTCTCGAACGCCGGAAGGCTCGCCAGACGCCGCATCGCCGCGGCCAAATCTACTCCCGCGAGTTGCGCCAGCGCCGCCGGGTCCGGGCCATGCTCCGAGATCAGCGCCTCGACCATCGACAGCGGCATTTTCTCCGCCTCCGCCCGCGCCCTGAGCACCCATTTGCGCGCCAGTTGCCGCGCCGGAGCCGAGCGCAGCCCGCCCTCGCCGGTCAGCTCCGGCATCATACCGCGCTCCAGCTCCGGCAGGGCGAAATCCCGTGCCGCGAGCCAGGCCTCGACCTCTTCGAGCGGCGAACTCAGCGTATCCTCCGATTGCCCGACGCTGTCGAGATAGGACACCAGCGCCTGCGAGCCCTGCGCAAGGCGCTGGCTGTCCTCATAGAGGTTGCGGTGAAACCGCGCCTGCCAGTCCGGGTCGATCTCGCCCATGCCATTCAGAATCCCTGCCGTCGAACGGATCGCCGTCACGGTCGAGAGCACCTCATGCAGGCTGTCGGAGAGAAACGGGTCATGTGCCAAGCGGTCGTTCAGCGCCTCGATCCGCCGCTCCAGTGCGGTGATCCGGTCGCGCTGCGCCACCACCAGTTCGGCCCAGCCGGGAAACCGCCCGGCGAATTCCTCGGCTCGTTCCGCCTCCGGTTCCGCCGCCGCACGTCGCCCCGGCCGCGCTCGTAAAACCGCATTGCTCGCCGCGTCCTGCAACCCCTCCATCAAGGGCAAATCCGCCCCTTCGGTCAGAACCGACGGCTCAACCCCCAGCGCACGCGCCAGATCGACCAGAAGCTTGCCGCCGATTCTGCGCCGGTTGTGTTCGATCAGGTTGAGATATGCGGGCGAGATGCCCACCGTGCGCGCCAGATCGGCCTGTTTCAGCCCCTCAAGCGTGCGCCTTTCGCGAATACGTGTGCCTGTCAGCGCTGTGCGTGGCATAATCCCTCCCGAACTGCCGCTGTCATCTCGGTTAACCCGCGATGAAACCCATCTCCGGCATTTTCACCTGCAACATGAAATCTCGTCGCGATTTCAGATCGTTTCCGCGCCCGCAAACATTGTCCTTCTGCGCCTGCGGGAAAACGCTTTTACATTGTATGCAAATGCATTGTGTAATCCTTAACAAAAAAATCATTGTTTCCAAGCCACTTGTTGCCCGGTTTTCGATCCACCCTCAATAATACCCCCATCCCGTTTACATGCCCGCTGCGCCGGGTGCCGTCCGCAAACCACGGACCAGAAAACGGGTTTCGTGCATCGCCCGGTGATCGGGGAGGACCTCCGGGCGATGCGCCGATCACCGGACAAGGCCAGCAAAAACCAGGCCACATCATATCCGAAACACTCAGGCCATTAAGCTCGGGCCCAAAAACCTCGGGCAAAAAACTCAGGGAGGAGTTTTCAATGACCAAAACCGATCTGACGCGCCGCCGCGTTTTGAAATCCGGCGCCGTGGCGGGCGCGGGTCTCGCGCTGCCGACGATGTTCACCTCCAGCGCCTATGCCTTTACCAACGAACCGATGGGCGGCACAGTGACGCTCGGGTTCAACGTGCCGCAATCCGGCCCCTATGCCGACGAGGGTGCCGACGAGCTGCGCGCCTATCAGCTCGCGGTCGAACATCTGAATGGCGAGGGCGACGGTGGTATGCTGAACACCTTCAGCTCCAAGGCGCTTGAGGGCAACGGCATCCTCGGCAAGAAGGTCGACTATGTCACCGGTGACACCCAGACCAAATCCGACGCGGCGCGCGCCTCGGCGAAATCCATGATCGAGAAAGACGGCGCGGTGATGATCACCGGCGGCTCGTCTTCGGGCGTGGCCGTTGCCGTGCAGGGTCTGTGTCAGGAAGCGGGCGTGATCTTCATGGCCGGCCTGACGCATTCGAACGACACCACCGGCAAGGACAAGAAAGCCAACGGGTTCCGTCACTTCTTCAACGCCTATATGTCCGGCGCAGCGCTCGCCCCGGTTCTTGCGGCGCGCTACGGCACGGATCGCAAAGCCTATCACCTGACCGCCGATTACACTTGGGGCTGGACGCAGGAGGAGAGCATCGCGGCGGCCACCGAGGCGCTTGGCTGGCAGACTGTGAACAAAGTTCGCACTCCGCTCGGCGCGGGGGATTTCTCCTCCTACATCACGCCGGTGTTGCAAACCGACGCCGATGTGCTGATCCTCAACCACTACGGCGGCGACATGGTGAACTCGCTGACCAATGCCGTGCAGTTCGGCCTGCGCGACAAGATGGTCAACGGCAAGCAATTCGAGATCGTCGTGCCGCTGTTCTCGCGCCTGATGGCGCGCGGGGCTGGCGAGAACATCAAGGGCATCCTTGGCTCCACCAACTGGCACTGGTCTTTGACCGATGAGGGCTCGAAGGCCTTTGTCAAAAGCTTCGGCACGAAATACGGCTTCCCGCCGTCGCAGGCCGCGCATACCTGCTACGTCCAGACGCTCTTGTACGCCGATGCCGTCGCCCGCGCCGGATCGTTCAACCCCTGTGCCGTGGCCGAAGCGCTCGAAGGCTTCGAGTTCGACGGTCTGGGCAACGGCCCGACGCTCTATCGCGCCGAGGATCACCAGTGCTTCAAAGACGTGCTCGTGGTGCGCGGCAAGGAGAACCCGACCTCTGAATTCGACCTTCTGGAAGTGGTCGAGATCACCCCCGCCGCTCAGGTCACCTATGCGCCGGATCACCCGATGTTCGCGGGCGGCGCTCTGGGTGAGTGCAACGCGGGTTAAACCGTTCCGCGCACGGGGATCAATCCCCACTTCACAGGCCAGCTCACTGGCCACCTCACTGGGGGCTGAACCGCAAAGCGGCAGCCCCCACCCCCCTCATAAAAGCTGCGGGCCTTCCGCCTCCCAGCCCGCGCGCGGGATCGGGAAAGCTTTGCCCGCCGGGGACCCACACAGGACACAGGGAAGGACGGCACGTCCATGGAAACCATCCTCTTGCAATTGCTCAACGGGCTGGACAAGGGCTCGGCCTATGCGCTCATCGCGCTGGGGCTGACCCTGATTTTCGGCACTCTGGGCGTGGTGAATTTCGCCCATGGCGCGCTCTTCATGATCGGGGCCTTCTGCGCCGTGACGCTGTCGCGTCTTTTGAACTTGTCATTCGAGACCGTCGACCCCACGCGCACCGATTTCCTCGGCAACCCGCTCAAGGTCAAAACTCCCTATGTCGAAGCGTGGTTCGGCCCCGATTTCGGCCATGCGCTGATCGACTGGTCGGTGCCTCTGGCGATCCTGTTCTCGATCCCGATCATGATCGCCGTCGGCTTCATCATGGAGCGCGGGCTGATCAAGCATTTCTACAAACGCCCCCACGCCGATCAGATCCTCGTCACCTTCGGCCTCGCCATCGTGTTGCAAGAGGTGATCAAGTATGTCTACGGCGCCAACCCGATCTCCACCCCCGCCCCCGATGCGTTCAAAGGCAGCTTCGATTTCGGCGCGCTTCTGGGGTTCGATCCGAACATGATCATCTACCCCTATTGGCGTCTGATCTATTTCGGCTTCGCCGCCGTGGTCATCGGCGCGGTGTTTTCCTTCCTGCAATTCACCACCTTCGGCATGGTCGTGCGCGCCGGCATGGCGGATCGCGAGACCGTCGGCCTTCTGGGCATCAACATCGACCGGCGTTTCACCCTCATGTTCGGCCTCGCTGCCGCTGTGGCGGGCGTCGCGGGCGTGATGTACGCCCCGATCCTGTCGCCCAACTATCACATGGGCATGGATTTTCTCGTGTTGAGCTTCGTCGTCGTGGTCGTCGGCGGCATGGGGTCGCTTCCGGGCGCGGTCGCCGCAGGCTTCCTCTTGGGCATCCTTGAGAGCTTCGCCTCGATGAACTGGATTAAGGACATCATCCCCGGCATCGACCAGATCATCATCTATGTCGTCGCCATCGTCATCCTGCTGACCCGTCCGCGCGGGCTGATGGGGCGCAAAGGCGTGATGGAGGAGTAAACCATGAAAAAGAACATCCTCGGGCTGAACCCGAAAGACACAAAATTCCTCCTGATCGTCGTCTTCCTGACGCTCTTCACCCCGATCCTGTTGCAGCCCTTCGCGGCGGGCTCGGAGCTTGCGCAATTCAACGGCGGCTACCCCGACCTGATGCAGAAAATCGCCATTTTCGGCATCTTCGCGGTGGGGTTCAACATCCTCTTCGGCCTGACCGGATACCTGTCCTTCGGCCACGCCGCTTTCCTCGGAATCGGCTCTTACGCCGCCGTCTGGATGTTCAAACTGCTGACGATGAACGTCATCCCCGGCATCCTTCTGGCCATGGTCGTCTCCGGCCTCTTCGCCGCCGCCATCGGATACGTCAGCCTCCGCCGCTCCGGCATCTATTTCTCCATCCTGACGCTCGCCTTCGCCCAGATGTGCTACAAAATGGCCTATTCCGTCCTCACGCCTTTGACCAATGGCGAAACGGGCCTGCAACTCACGCTGAATGACCCGCGCATTCTCGACGGCACGCAGGAAGGCAGCTCTCTGCCAGTCACCAACATCTTCGGTCTGGCGATGAATTCGTCTTACAAGATCGAGGCTCTGGGCCGGATTTTCACCTTTAACACCGGCTTCTATTTCTGTGCCGTGATCGCGATCCTCGCCTTCTATGTCGCCATCCGCCTGTTCCGCTCGCCCTTCGGCATGATGCTCCGCGCGGTGAAATCGAACCAGCAACGCATGACCTACACCGGGCTTGACCCGAAACCCTACACTCTGGCGGCCTTCGTCATCTCCGGCATGTACGCCGGGCTTGCGGGCGGGCTTTTGGCCGCGATGGACCCGCTCGCCGGCGCCGACCGGATGCTTTGGACCGCCTCGGGCGAGGTCGTGATCATGACCATCCTCGGCGGCGCGGGCACCCTGATGGGGCCGGTTCTGGGCGCGGGCGTCATCAAATATCTCGAAAATATCTTCTCCAAGATCAACGAAGGCGTGCTGCACGACTGGTTCTCCTTCCTGCCCGACGGGCTGGAAGATGTGGTGATCTGGGTCTTTGCCCGCTTCACCGGCGAGGGCTGGCACCTCACCCTTGGCGTGACCTTCATGCTGGTGGTTACCTTCCTGCCGGGCGGTCTGATCGAAGGGCTGAGACGTCTCGCGTCGCGCCTCCGCAACGGCTCGCAGAAGCGCGACAAATACGACAACCCGGACCCGGAGCACCGCCCCGATCCCGGCAAACGCGTGGCAGGAGAATGAATATGGGAATTCTTGAAGTCAAAGGCGTCGGCAAGCGTTTCGGCGGCCTTCAGGCCCTCGGCAACGTCAACCTCTCGGTGCAGGAAAACACCGTTCACGCCATCATCGGCCCGAACGGTGCCGGGAAATCCACGCTCCTCAATTGCCTCGTCGGAAAACTCATCCCGGACGAAGGCTCCGTCACCTTCGCGGGCACGTCCGTGTTGGGCAAGAAACCGCATGAGATCAATCAATTGGGCATCTCCCGCGTATTCCAGACCCCGGAGATTTTCGGCGATCTCACGGTGATGGAAAATATGATGATCCCCTGTTTCGCCAAGCGCGACGGCGCATTTCGCATGCATGCCATAGAGAGCATGGAAGCCGAGACCGACCTGATCACCAAGGCGGAGGCCATGCTCGAAGACGTCGGCATGTTGGAGAAACGCGAAATGATCGCCTCTTCCATGTCCCGCGGCGACAAGCGGCGGTTGGAGATCGCCATGTGTCTGGTGCAGGAGCCGAAACTCCTTCTGCTCGATGAGCCCACCGCCGGCATGGCCCGCGCCGACACCAACAACACCATCGCTTTGCTCAAGGAAATCAAAGAAAAACGCGACATCACCATCGCCATCATCGAACACGACATGCATGTGGTCTTCTCGCTCGCCGACCGCATCACCGTTCTGGCCCAAGGCACGCCCCTCGTGGAAGACACGCCCGACATGATCAAGGGCAATCCGAAAGTCAAAGAAGCCTACCTTGGCGAAACGCAGCAGGTGTAAGACATGACAGAACAGTTCAATCCCAACGCCAACCACGCCCAGAACGCGCCTGCGTTTTTCTCCGCATGGGACGTGCATGCCTATTATGGCGAAAGCTACATCGTGCAGGGTGTCACCTTTAACATCCACGAGGGCGAAATCCTTGCCCTTCTGGGCCGGAACGGCGCGGGCAAAACCTCGACGCTGCGCGCACTCGCCCGTCTCGACAGTCCGCAGGTCACCCATGGCGAGATCTGGCTCGACCACGAGCGGCTCCACACCAAGACCTCCTATGAGGCCGCCGTGAAAGGCATCGCGCTTGTCCCCGAAGATCGCCGCATCATCCCCGGCCTCACGGTCGAGGAAAACCTGCAACTGGCGCAGATCGTCGAACCCGTCGGCTGGTCGCTCGACCGGCTTTACGATCTCTTCCCGCGCCTGCGCGAGCGCCGCAAACAAGAGGGCGTCACGCTTTCGGGCGGCGAACAACAGATGCTCGCCATCGCCCGCGCTTTGGCCCGCGACATCAAGGTGCTGCTTTTGGACGAACCTTACGAAGGCCTCGCCCCCGTGATCGTCGACGAAATCGAGAAAACGCTCCGCATCATCAAGGAGCAGGGCATCACCACCGTCTTGGTCGAACAAAACGCCGTGCGCGCCCTCAATCTGGCCGACCGCGCCGTCATTCTCGACACCGGGCGGGTGGTTTATGATGGTAGCGCTAAAGAAGTGCTTGAGAATGAAGCGCTAAGAGCCGAATATCTCGCCATCTGATGACATGCCCCTCCCAAAGCGGCGAGGGCCAGCTTTGGGAGGAGCCATTATGACCGACATTTACCCGCCCTCTGAATCCTTCGCGTCCGACGCCTTGATCTCGACCACCGATTACGAGGATCTGTACCGCCGCTCGGTGGAGGATCCGGTGTCCTTCTGGGCCGAGCAGGGCAAGATCCTCGACTGGATGGAACCCTACACCCAGGTGAAGAAGACCTGTTTCGATTTCGGTCGCGTCGACATCAAATGGTATTCGGACGGCGTTCTGAACGTCTCTGCCAACTGCATCGACCGCCATCTGGCGCGCAAATCCTTGCAGACCGCAATCATTTTCGAGCCCGACGATCCCAACGAACCCGCCCGCCACATCACCTACAAGGAGCTCTCCGACAAGGTGAACCGCATGGCCAACGTGCTCCTGAGCCAAGGCGTCATGCGCGGCGACCGGGTTGTGATCTACCTGCCGATGATCCCCGAGGCCGCCTATGCCATGCTCGCCTGCGCCCGCATCGGCGCGATCCATTCCATTGTTTTCGCAGGATTTTCCCCCGACGCCCTCGCCAACCGCATCAACGACTGTGGCGCCAAGCTGGTCATCACCTCCGACACAGCACCCCGCGGCGGTCGTCGCACGCCTTTGAAGGCCAACACCGACGCCGCCCTGCTGCACTGTTCCGACAAGGTCCGCTGCCTCGTCGTCAAGCACACCGGCGACCAGATCTCCTGGGTTCAGGGCCGCGATGTCGATGTCAAATACCTGATGGAGCACGCCAGCCCCGATTGCCCGCCGCGTCCGATGAATGCCGAAGACCCGCTCTTCATTCTCTATACGTCTGGCTCCACCGGCAAACCAAAAGGCGTCGTCCACAGCTCCGGCGGCTACCTCGCCTATGCCGCGCTGACCCATAAATACGTCTTCGATTACCACGACGGCGACGTGTTCTGGTGCACCGCCGATGTCGGCTGGGTCACCGGCCACAGCTACATCGTCTACGGCCCGCTGGCCAATGGCGCGACCACCGTCATGTTCGAAGGCGTGCCGACCTACCCCGACGCGGGCCGGTTCTGGGCCGTTTGCGAAAAGCACAAGGTCAACCAGTTCTACACCGCCCCCACAGCGCTGCGCTCCCTCATGGGCCAGGGCAACGAATGGGTCGAGAAATACGACCTCTCCTCGCTCAAAGTGCTGGGCTCCGTCGGTGAGCCGATCAACCCGGAGGCCTGGAACTGGTACAACGAGGTCGTCGGCAAGGGGAACTGCCCGATCGTCGACACCTGGTGGCAGACCGAAACCGGCGGCCATCTTCTGACCCCGCTGCCGGGCGCGATCCCGACCAAACCGGGCTCCGCCACCCTGCCCTTCTTCGGCGTGCAACCGGTCATTCTGGATGCCACCACCGGCGAGGAAATGACCGAGACGGAGGCCGAAGGCGTCCTCTGCCTCAAGGACTCCTGGCCCGGCCAGATGCGCACCGTCTGGGGCGATCACGAGCGCTTCCAGGAAACCTATTTCCAGCAATACAAAGGCTATTACTTCTCCGGCGACGGCTGCCGCCGCGATGCCGATGGCTATTACTGGATCACCGGCCGCGTCGACGACGTGATCAACGTGTCGGGCCACCGCATGGGCACCGCCGAGGTCGAAAGCGCCCTCGTCGCCCACGCCAAGGTCGCCGAAGCGGCGGTCGTCGGCATGCCGCATGAGCTCAAGGGCCAGGGCATCTACGCCTATGTGACGCTGATGAACGACGTCGAACCCTCCGACGCGCTGCGTGCGGAACTGGAGAAATGGGTCCGCACGGAAATCGGCCCGATCGCCAAACCGGACTTCATCCAATGGGCGCCGGGCCTGCCCAAGACCCGCTCCGGCAAAATCATGCGCCGCATCCTGCGCAAAATCGCCGAGAACGACACAGGCTCCCTCGGCGACATCTCAACCCTCGCCGAACCTCAGGTCGTCGACGAGCTCATTCAGAATTCGCTCTATCACCTCAAGAAGTGAGGATGCACGAAACCGCAATAGAGTTCACATCACGAACAACCTCCGAAAAATCGCAAAGGTCGCCCACTCGGGCGGCCTTTCTTTTTGCAGAAACGCCAGAGCCTCAGCACCGCAGCACCTGATGCCATTCCGCCCGCAGCCCGGTCTGCGGCGCCACATGCCACACCAGCGTCAAAACCGCTGCCGCCTTCAGGTCATTCGGAAAGGATTGATAATGCATCGGCCAGCCTCCTTAGGATGACCACCAATGTCGCGTGGCCCTCTTGCAAAATGCTTAATCCCCAAGCGCGTGCCTGTGACATTTCATTAAAATTGTCGCAATCCCGGCTTCTCCACAGAAAAATGCTCCACCGAGCACAAACTCCACAAAATCTTAACCCTGTTCGGCCCAGCATCCGACATGGACACACACGAGATCACAGATGAGACTCACTGGGAGGAGCTGGCCGACACGGTCGATGCGCCGCTGTCGCAGCGCTGGCTCTATGGCGAGGCCGCGAAACGCATCGGGCGCGACGCCCGCCGCTTTGTCATCTCTGACTGTCGCACGCCTCTCGCTCTGGCGCAGGTACTCTTGCGCCCCGCCTTCGGCACAGAGATCAGTGTCACGTTCCGTGGTCCGCTGTTTCTGACCCCGCACCCCGACAAAGCGGTTGAACGCGCCGTGGTTCAGAGCCTGCGCGCCGCCCTGCCCTTTGGCCTCAAACTCATGAGCCCGGACAGCCGCCTGCCCGGCACACTCGGCCGTCTCGGCCTGACGCCCGCGCCCGAAGTGGTGGAACTGGACCTGCGCCCGCCGCTCTCCGACATGCGCCTCAGCCTCAATGGAAAATGGCGCAACGCCCTGAAAAAAGCCGAAAAATCAGACCTGCATGTGACCCGTCTCGCGCCTTCGCCCTCGGTCTTGCGGCCCTATCTCCTGTTGGAAAAACACCAACAGACGCAGCGGCATTACCGCGGCCTGCCGCCCGAATTCGCCCTCACTCTGCAAGATGTCGCGCCGAAATCCCTACGGTTGTTCGAGGTGGATGACGCCTTCATGCTGTTCATCCTGCACGGCACCTCGGCCACCTATCAGATCGGTCACACCGGCCCCCGCGGCCGCGCGGTGAACGCCCACAACCTGATCCTTTGGGAGGCGATCAAGCGGCTGAAACTCGAAGGCGTGCGGCGACTTGATCTTGGCACAATCGACACAAGGCGCGCGCCCGATCTCGCCCGGTTCAAACTGCGCACCGGGGCCACCGCCCGCGTCCTCTCCCCCGCCGCACTGATGTGATCCCCCTCAGCCCAGCTCCTCAATCCCCTGTCCGGTAATATTTCCGCCGCGCTTCCACCTCGATGTCGAGCCGGAGCTGCACCTGCGCGATCTGCCGGATCAGCGCCTTACGGGCCTCCGCCTCCACCGTCTCCTTCAACTGCGCATTCAACGCCTCGATCTCTTTGCGCATTTCGAATTCGCGCGGCACCACACCTGCCTCCGCCATGATGCGAAACCCCGCCGCGTCCGTGTCATTGCCGCTGCGCGTGTTGAGCGGCTTGCCCGCCCCTTTCAGATTGTCGAGTTGCCCCTCGGCCTGCGCCTTGAGGATCTGTCGTTCACTAAGAGAAGACCATTTCATCGCGCATCCTTTCGGCCCAATTTGTCAACTTAGTTGACAATATAGACCGCCTGCCGCACAACCGCAAGAAAAGGACGACGCGATGACAGACATGACAGAGATGAGCCTCGCCGATCAGCTTTACGCAGGCATTCAACTGACCCGACCGCTCCTGCGTAACATCACCGCGCGGGTCGAGCATGACCTCGCGGGCACCGGCATCACCGTCGGCCAGCGCGCCATCCTTGAGGCGCTGCTCGCGCTCGGGGAGGCCACCGCACCGCAGATCACCGCGCATCTCGATGTGACGCGGCAATTCGTCGGGCGCGAGATCAAGATTCTGCATGATGAGGGCAAGCTCCTGCGCGTCGACAACCCGCGCCACCGCGCCTCGAAACTCTACCGTCTCTCGGAAGAGGCCCGCGCCATCATCGCGGCCATCCGCGCCCGCGAAGCCCGCGAGATCGCGGCGTTTTCCAAAGGCTTCACATCCGAGGAAATCCGGGGGTTCTACAAGATCCTGTCCACGCTCAACCGGGAGTTTTCCCAAATAAAAACCAAGTAAATCATTGTTTAAAATTGGATAATTTCACACCCTGTCCGGATTTTTGAAATTTTCAGGAACCCTGCACGCGTCTCGTTCATTGTCTCTGCATACCACATGCCAACGCATGAGTGAGAGGAGAAAACGATGAAAACCCTGACGCAGAAACTGATGACCACCGCAACCGCAATCACCCTTCTGGCCACCCCGGCGCTTGCCGAGATGACCAGCCAGACAGAGGCAGAGGTCACTTCCGATGACGTCACCATCGAACAGAATGCAGAGGCCGGCGCAACCGCCGACACGGGCATCTGGCAGGAGACCAAGGACGGCGCTGCCGATCTGGCGGACGCCACCGGCGAGGCCGCATCCGAGGCCTGGGATGCCACAAAATCCGGCGCCGAGAAACTTGCCGATGCGCTCGCGACCTTCGGCAATGAGACCGTGACCGAGATCACCGGCACCAAGGTCGTGACCGAGAGCGGCACGGACATCGGCGAGATCGACGCCATCGTCACCGCCGAGGGCGGCATTATGGCCGTCGTGGGCATGGGCGGCTTCCTTGGCATCGGCGAGCATGACGTGCTGATCCCGGTGGACGAATTCGCCATGGTCGACGACAGCACCGTGATGATCGAAGGCGCAACCGAGGCCGAGCTCGAGGCCATGCCGGATGTCGATGTCTCCGCCTACACCGAAGTGGAGGGCGACATGACCCTCGAACAAGCGATGAATTCGTAACACGCCCTTTCGCCTGAAGGCGAAAACCCCGCCCGGATGGTCCTCCGGGCGGGGTCTTTTGTCAAAATGTCAAAGACTTACTGAAGCGCCGCGTCGGTGATCTCAAGCGTATAGGCGCCTTCCGGCTCCTTGGTGATCACAGGATCGGAGCCGCCGGACAGCAAAGATTCGACGGTGCGCTCATAATCCGCCACGTCCAGCGCGCCGTTGGAGCCTGCGGTCAGCTTGGCCACTTCGGACATCATGCGGACCTGATGCTCCATGGTCTGCGCACCTGTTTCGTCATATTCGAGCACGATCTCGGCGGCTTCTTCCGGGTGCTCCTCGGCGTATTTCCAGCCCTCCATGGAGGCGGCGACGAAACGCACCATTTTCTCTTTGAAGGCCTCATCAGACAAGCTGTCTTCGAGCACATAAAGACCGTCTTCGAGCGTCGCAACGCCCTGGTCCTCGTATTTGAAGGTGATGAGATCGTCGGCGGAGATGCCCGCGTCGATCACCTGCCAATATTCGTTATAGGTCATGGTGGAGATACAGGCGGCCTGTTTTTGCAACAGCGGATCGACGTTGAAGCCCTGTTTCAGGACCGTCACACCGCCCTCGGAGCCATCGGTCGGGATGCCCAGTTTGCCCATCCAGGACAGGAACGGATATTCATTGCCATAGAACCAAACGCCCAGCGTCTTGCCCGGGAAATCCTCGGGGCCTGTGATGCCGGTTTCTTTCAGACAGGTCAGCATCATGCCGGAGGATTTGTAGGGCTGCGCGATGTTCACCACCGGCGCACCGTTTTCACGCGCGGCCAGAGCCGAGGGCATCCAGTCGACCATGACATCGGCACCACCGCCCAAGAGAACCTGCACCGGCGCCACATCGGGGCCGCCCGGTTTGATCGTCACATTGAGATCGGCCTCTTCGTAGAACCCTTTCTCCAGCGCCACGTAATAGCCCGCGAACTGGGCCTGGGTGACCCATTTGAGCTGCAACGTCACCTCGTCGGCCGCAAAGGCACCGGAAGCCATGGCGGCGAGAGCGGCAGCGCTCGTCAGGAGTTTCTTCATCGTCTTACAACCTCCAAGTTGTGAATTTGGCCGGGGCGTTCCCCCCCGTGCCATTGCAAATGCGGTTACCCGCGTTGGGACGGGTGCCAGAAGGTCACCCCCTTCTCGATCAACGACACCAGCCCGTAAAACGCCGATCCCGTGACAGCCGCCACCGCAATCTCCGCCCAGACCATATCAAGGTTGAGACGTCCGACTTCGGTGGAAATCCGAAACCCCATGCCTTTGATGGGCGAGCCGAAGAATTCGGCGACAATCGCGCCGATCAGCGCCAGGGTTGTCGCAATTTTAAGCCCGTTGAAAACAAAGGGCATGGCGGCCGGAAGCCGCAGTTTCAACAAGGTCTGACCATAGGACGCCGAATAGGTCCGCATCAGGTCGCGCTGCATCGAATCCGTCGCCTGCAACCCCGCCACCGTGTTCACCAGCACCGGGAAGAACACCATGACCACGACCACGGCAGCCTTGGATTGCCAGTCGAAGCCGAACCACATCACAAGGATCGGTGCGATGCCGACGATCGGCAGGGCCGCGATGAAATTGCCGATCGGCAAGAGCCCGCGCTGCAAAAACGGCGAGCGGTCGATCAGCACCGCAGTGAGCACCGCAGCGCCGCAGCCGATAACATAGCCCGACAGTGCACCCTTGAAGATCGTCTGTACGAAATCCTGCCACAGGATCGGCACGGAGGTCACGAGCCGGGCCCAGATCGCCGAGGGCGCCGGCAGGATGACGGGCGAGACCCCGAACAGCCGCACCACCATTTCCCACAAGAGAATCAAGGTGATGCCAAACAGAACTGGCACGACCCACTGGGTACTCTTGCGCATCGCGAACCGGGTATTGAGCCACCAGAGGCCCAACCAGACCGCAAGGACAAGAAGGACATAAAGCGGTTTCATTGCGCCATCCCCATCTTCTTGAGAACCACCCGTTCAAACACCCCCACCACGATCACAAGCGCGGCCGCCAGCGCCGCGGCGGCGAACAGTGCCGACCAGATCTGGATCGTCTGACCGTAGTAAGACCCCGACAACAACCGCGCGC
Source organism: Celeribacter ethanolicus (assembly GCF_002407265.1). Classification (NCBI taxonomy): domain Bacteria; kingdom Pseudomonadati; phylum Pseudomonadota; class Alphaproteobacteria; order Rhodobacterales; family Roseobacteraceae; genus Celeribacter; species Celeribacter ethanolicus. The sequence continues at coordinate 232,375 of NZ_CP022196.1, read as the reverse complement.
CAAGCCCGCGTGTCGCCCCGGACGGCAGTTCCGCCACGATGGTGCCCACCAGGGCCGCCGCCACGCCGACTTTCAGCGAGGCGAAGAGATAGGGCATCGAAGACGGCAGGCGCAGTTTCCAGAAGGTTTCCGCGCCGGAGGCATTGTAGGTCTTCATCAGGTCGAGCTGCATCTGATCCGGTGCGCGCAGCCCCTTCACCATGCCCACCACGACCGGAAAGAACGACAGATAGGCCGCGATGATCGCCTTGGGGATCAGCCCGGAGATGCCCATCGAATTCAGAACCACGATGATCATCGGTGCAATCGCCAGAATGGGAATGGTCTGCGATGCAATCGCCCAAGGCATCACCCCCAGATCCATCGCCTTGTTGTGCACGATCCCGACCGCCAGAGCGATACCGCCCAGCGTGCCGATCCCGAAGCCCAGAAGCGTTGCCGACAGCGTGATCCAGCCATGGAACACGAGCGAGCGTTTCGAGGTGATCTTTTTCGCCACCGTCGTGTCCCAAAGCTCCGCCACCACCTGATGCGGTGCCGGAAGTTTCGGACGCTCCTGCGCCAGCGTGTCTGTCACCAGCGTGCCGAAGGTCACCTCCGTGCCCGCCCGCGCTGCCTGATCATAGGTCCACTGGCTGTTCATCTTGATCGCGGCACCATACCAGACGACCACGATCACGGCGAGAACGGTGAGAACCGGGACGATCTTGTTCATGCCAGGTTCTCCCCAAGACCCTCACGGCAAAGGCGGCTCAGCCACCATGCCTGCGGCAGCCTCCCATGATCAGCCCTGCGACATTTGGCGCCAAAAGAAGCATCGCGGTCGCCGACACGCCTCCGACACATGTCCGGTGCTGTGCCATGAGGGCCAGGAGGGATTGTCTGTGCCAAATCTCTCATTCCGCATGCCCCGCTCTGAGGCCCTCACGGACCCGGTGGGCGATCTTGATGAACTCTTCGCTGTCCCGGATTTCCAGCGGACGCTCTTTCGGCAGCGGACTCTCGATCACATCGGTGATCCGTCCGGGGCGTGGCGACATCACGACGATCTTGGTCGAGAGATACACCGCTTCGGGGATCGAGTGGGTCACAAAACCGATGGTCTTGTTGGTCGCCGCCCAGAGTTTCAGAACCTCTTCGTTCAGCTTGTCGCGGACGATCTCGTCCAAGGCGCCAAAGGGTTCATCCATCAGGAGAATTTCCGCATCGAAGGCCAGCGCGCGGGCAATCGAGGCGCGTTGCTGCATGCCGCCGGACAATTGCCAAGGGTATTTCTTGCCAAAGCCCTTGAGGTCCACCAGATCGAGCACCTTCTCGACCCGGGCCGGGATATCCGGCTTCGGGAAATCCATGATTTCGAGCGGCAGGCGGATATTGCCCGCAATCGTGCGCCACGGGTACAGCCCCGCCGCCTGAAACACATATCCATAAGCCCTTGATTTTCTGGCCTCTTCCGGCGTCAACCCGTTGACCGTCAGCGTGCCGCCCGTCGGCGTCTCAAGCCCGGCGATACAGCGCAGAAACGTGGTCTTGCCGCAGCCCGACGGCCCGATGAAGGAGACGAACTCCCCCTTGTCGATCTGGAGATTGACGTCCTTGAGCGCATGCACAGGCCCGTCGTTGGTCTGAAAGGTAAGATCGACACCCTGCGCGTCGATGACTGGCTTTTTCATTGGCTTCTTGCTCCAACCCAACCGGCCCCACGAACACCATTATCCAGAAAGCCAAGAATTTTCTTATCTTTTTTGCTGTAGACACACCCGCAATACGGACACTTCATCAGGCCTCCATATGTTTCACGTATTGCCGCAGGAACTTCTGATTTCTCGTTTGGTCTGAAATCATACTGTTGTCCTTCTCCCCCGCTGCAGTTGCAGGGACATTTTGAGGGTATCAAATCACACCCCCGTCACCGGAATCCCCGCACGCTCCACCGGACGCGGCGCGGTCAGCTCTTTCCACTTCGACAGCGCCTTGTTCACCGTCGCATTCGGATCGCGGGCGACGAATTCGCCATGGCCTTCCTTGGCCTTCAGCTCGCCCTTGTCGACCGCCACGTAGCCGCGGGTCAACACGTAGCGCGGCAGCGCCGTGACCTCGATCCCCTCAAAGACGTTGTAGTCGATCGAAGACGCCTGTGTCTCGGCCTTGATGGTTTTGGACATCGACGGGTCCATGACAATCAGGTCGGCATCCGCACCCACGAGAACCGCGCCCTTTTGCGGATAGCAGTTCAGGATTTTCGCGATATTCGTGGAGGTTACGGCGACAAATTCATTCATCGTAATGCGGCCCGTCTCGACACCCATGGTCCAGAGCACCGGCAGGCGATCTTCCAAACCGCCCGTCCCGTTCGGGATTTTCGAGAAATCTCCAACGCCGTAGCGTTTCTGCTCGGTGGTAAAGGCACAGTGGTCGGTCGCGACACAGGAGAGCGTGCCCGACGCGAGACCGGCCCAAAGGCTGTCCTGATGCTTTTTATTGCGGAACGGCGGCGACATCACGCGGCGCGCGGCATGGTCCCAGTCCTCGTTGAAATACTCGCTCTCGTCCAAGACCAAATGCTGGATCAGCGGCTCGCCCCAAACGCGTTTGCCGTTCATCTTGGCCCGGCGAATGGCTTCGTGCGCCTCTTCGCAAGAGGTGTGCACCACATAAAGCGGCGCGCCGGCCATATCGGCGATCATGATCGCGCGGTTGGTGGCCTCGCCTTCCACTTGCGAGGGGCGTGAATAGGCATGTGCTTCCGGGCCGGTGTTGCCCTCGGCCAGCAATTTCGTCGTCATCTCGGCGACAAGATCGCCATTCTCGGCATGAACCAAAGGCGTCGCACCCAGCTCGGCACAGCGTTTGAAGGAGGCGAACATCTCGTCATCGTTCACCATCAAAGAGCCCTTATAGGCCATGAAATGCTTGAACGTGTTGATGCCCTTTTCGGTCACGGTCTTCATCTCGTCAAAGACCTGCTCGCCCCACCAGGTGATCGCCATGTGGAAGGAATAATCGCAGCAAGCCCGCGCCGATTTGTTGTCCCAGACCTTGATCGCATCCAAAAGCGACTGCCCCGGATCGGGCAGCGCGAAATCGACGACCATGGTAGTCCCGCCCGCCAGAGCCGCGCGCGTGCCTGCGTAGAAATCATCCGAAGAATGCGTGCCCATGAAGGGCATTTCCAAATGCGTATGCGGGTCGATCCCGCCCGGCATGACAAAACAGCCCTCCGCATCGAGAATTTCATCCCCCGTCAGGTCCGGCCCGATCTCGACGATCTTGCCATCCTCGATTTTCACGTCGGCCTTATAGGTCAGATCGGCGGTGACAACCGTGCCGCCTTTGATCACCTTGCTCATCTCATCTCTCCTTGTCGGTCCGGCGGTGCCTTCCATGGGCGCCCTGCCTTCTTTTGTCTTCAAATATCCCGGGGAGCGCGAGGGGCTGGCCCCTCGCCCTTTCTCTCACTCCACGATCTCAGCAGTCTCAAGCACCGCATGCAACAGCACATCGGTCCCCGCCGCCGCCCAATCCGGCGTGATCTCTTCGGCCTCGTTGTGCGACAGACCGTCGACACAGGGACACATTATCATCGTCGTGGGCGCCACAGCGGCGGCCCAGCACGCGTCGTGACCGGCGCCAGAGACGATGTCCATATGCGAATAGCCCAGCGTTTCCGCAGCGTTGCGCACATTCGAGACCAATTCCGGCGTGAAGGTCACAGGATCGAAATGCCCAACGGGTTCCACCGAGCATCCCACACCCATATCTTCGCAAATCTTCGCCGCACGCTCCTCGATCTGGCTGCGCATGGAGGTCAGTTTTTCGATGTCCGGCGTCCGGATGTCGACAGTGAACACCACCGTGCCCGGCAGTACGTTGCGCGAGTTCGGCGTGAATTGCATCTGGCCGACACCGCCCACGGCGTTCGGCTGGTGATCCATCGCCACCTCTTGCACCATCTCCAGAATTCGCGCCATAGCAAGGCCTGCGTTGGTGCGCATCGCCATCGGCGTCGAACCGGTGTGCGCCTCTTTGCCGGTGAGCGTGAATTCAAGCCACCAAAGCCCCTGACAATGGGTCACGACGCCGATGTCCTTGCCCTCGGCCTCCAAAATCGGCCCCTGTTCGATGTGCAACTCATAGTAAGCGTGCATCTTGCGCGCGCCGACCTCTTCGTCGCCTTTCCAGCCGATCCGCGCGAGCTCCTCGCCATAGGTCTTACCTTCGAGATCGGTGCGCCCGTAGGCATATTCCATCGTGTGCTTTCCGGCGAACACACCCGAGGCCAGCATGGCGGGCGCAAACCGCGCGCCCTCTTCGTTGGCCCAGTTGGTGACCACGATCGGGTGTTTCGTCTTGATACCGAGATCGTTCATCGTCCGCACGGCCTCGAGCGCGCCCAGGACGCCCAGAACCCCGTCGTATTTCCCGCCCGTGGGCTGGGTGTCGAGGTGGGAGCCGACGTAGACCGGCAAAGCCTCCGGGTCGGTGCCCTCACGGGTCATGAACATCGTGCCCATGGCATCGACGCCCATGGTCAGCCCCGCCGCTTCGCACCAGCTCTGAAACAGCTTGCGCCCCTCGGCATCTTCGTCGGTCAGCGTCTGGCGGTTGCACCCGCCCGCAATCCCCGGCCCGATCTTCGCCATCTCCATCAGACTGTCCCAGAGACGTTCGGAGTTGATCTTGAGGTTTTCACCGGCGGCGGCCATGGGGTTTCCTTTCACATGTCTCATATCGGTCCTGCCAGCGGCGGCCTCCCGGCCAGAGAACGGCATGAGGTCCGCACTTCAGCCCTCTCGCACTGCCCTCCCGCCTTGCAGGTTTGACCATTTGGTCAAGGGAACCCTAGCAGCCCCCGGCGAAGATACAAAACCATGCACTTGCCGAAAAACCATGCAAACAGGCCCCAAGTGCGGTTTTAAGGCGATTCCCACTTATGTTTGGCGCTTTTTTTGGCAAACAATAAGCGGTAAACGACAGCAGATCGGAGATGGAATGGGAATCGAACGCCAGATGCCGGGACGACAACCACGGACGAGAATCCAGAAAAAGAACACGGAAACCATTCTGGAAGCGGCTTTAGACGTGTTTTCCCAACACGGGTTTCGCGGCTCTACACTGGATCAGATCGCCAAGGCGGCGGGGCTCTCGAAACCCAATCTGCTGTATTATTTCCCTTCGAAAGTGGCGATTCACCGCGAGTTGATCGACGGTTTGATGCAAACCTGGCTCGATCCTTTGCGTAAAATGCAGGCAGAGGGGGAGCCGATCGAAGAGATCCTTGCCTATGTTTTGCGCAAACTTGAAATGGCCCGGGAATACCCCCGCGAGAGCCGCCTCTTTGCCAATGAGATCGTACAGGGCGCGCCCAATATCATGGACAAGATCGAGGGCGAGCTGAAGGATCTGGTCGACGAAAAGACCCAGGTGATCGAGGGCTGGATCTCCGCCGGGCGCATCGCTCCGGTCGATCCCTATCACCTGATCTTCTCGATCTGGGCCACCACCCAGCATTACGCCGATTTCGACGCCCAGATCCGCGGTATCCTCCATCCTGAGGGCGACAGCCATTTCGAAGCGGCCCGCGCCCATCTCGACACGCTGTTCCGCCGGATGCTGACACCGTGAGGCCCGACGCATGGTCCCAGGCGTCTTTCGCGAACGCTCTTGGTTAACAACGCTCTCGTTAACCAAGAGCAAATATTCCCGCCAGTATTAACCCTTGAGATACCATAACCCTTTATAAAGGAAGATGGTGGGGGCTCCTGAAAAGAAGGAGCACGAGCATGACCAATGTAACGGGCGTGCCGGCTTTCGGCGGCGGTGGGTTTGCCTTTCGGCAACCTCCCGATCCACCGGAGCCCGCCGTGCCACAAGTCGCGGGAACCGCGCTGAACGGAACGGCAACTTATACCAAAGGGAACGAGCTTCCCGGCCAGAACGGCACAGATGTCAGCTACAACAAGACGACTGCAACGTCTCAGACGCATGCGGTGAACAGCATGATTTCCGACACGGAAACCTTTGCCTTTGGCGAAGACCTGCCGGAGGACATTCTCGTCGGTCCGACACCGGCCTTTCAGGCGTCTGTCCTCGAGGTCGAGTTGGATCTGCGCAATGCTCTGGCCGAGATCGCCGCGAAACGCAGCCAAACTGCCGACGAGGCGGCCATCGCTCCGGCCTCTGCGGCAACCGGAACGGTCCCGGCAGCCACGGCAGAGGGTGTGGATCGGGCCGAAGAGGTCGCCAAAGACACCCAAACCGCTCTGACGGCCACACCGTCCGAGGCTCAGGACCCCGAGAACCGTTATGCCGGTCCCACAGCGGTTCAGAAGACACCCTACGACGGGTGATCCCGATCACGCGTCAGGATGGCGCGGCTTACACAGATGACCGGACATGGCAACAGGGACCTACGGTTCACTGACCGACCTGCGATGTCCAAAAGAAACCCCGCGCCAAGGGATAAAGCACGGGGTTCAGTGAAACTTTGTCCGAATTTTGCCCCCCGACAGCCGTCGCTGTTTCGGGGTCTTGGTGCTGCGCGGAAGGTTTCCCCTCCGCGCCGGCTCCCTCATTCTGCGACGCAGGCCGCGACGTTGTTCGGATGGGTCGTCCAGTTGGCATAGTCCCCCACCTTACGGCCCGTGCGCTCGTCCACCTCGCCTCTTTCCAGCGTTTTCATCGTGATACAGCCTTCGACCGGGCAGACATTGACACAAAGGTTGCAGGCGACGCATTCGTCGTCCTTGACCGTGAAGGTCCGGTCCGCGCCCATTTCGATCGCCTGGTGCGAGGTGTCCTCGCAAGCCGCATAGCAGCGCCCGCATTTGATGCAGTCGTCCTGATTGATCACCGCTTTGGTGACGTGGTTCAGGTTGAGATATTGCCAGTCGGTGACATTCGGAACCGCCCGCCCGGAAATCTCCGCGACCGAGGTGAACCCTTTCTCATCCATATACTGGCTCAGCCCCGAAATCATCTCCTGCACGATCTTGAACCCATAGGTCATCGCCGCCGTACAGACCTGCACGTTCGACGCGCCAAGGGCGAGGAACTCCGCCGCATCGCGCCATGTGGTCACGCCGCCGATGCCGGAGATCGGCAGACCCGCCGTTTCCGGATTGCGCGCGATCTCGGCCACCATATTGAGCGCGATGGGTTTCACCGCCGGGCCGCAATAGCCGCCATGGGTGCCTTTGCCGTCGATCATCGGTTCAGGGCTGAACGTGTCGAGGTTCACCGAGGTGATCGAATTGATCGTGTTGATCAGGCTGACCGCATCGGCGCCGCCGCGTTTGGCCGCCTCGGCCGGGTAGAGAATATTGGTGATGTTCGGCGTCAGCTTGACGATCACCGGCAGGTCGGTCGTCTCCTTGCACCAGCGCGTCACCATCTCGATATACTCGGGCACCTGCCCCACGGCAGAGCCCATGCCCCGCTCAGCCATGCCATGCGGACAGCCAAAGTTCAGTTCGAACCCGTCACAGCCGGTCTCGGCGATGCGCGGGATGATGCTCTTCCAGCTCTCCGCATCACAAGGCACCATGACCGAGGCAATCAGCGCCCGGTCCGGGTAGTCCTTTTTCACCCGCGTCATCTCTTCGAGGTTCACCTCCAGCGGACGGTCGGTGATCAGCTCGATGTTGTTGAGGCCCAGCAAACGCCGGTCGGCCCCAAAGATCGCGCCGTAACGCGGGCCGGAGACGTTGACCACGGGCGGACCTTCCTCGCCCAGCGTCTTCCAAACCACCCCGCCCCATCCGGCCTCGAAGGCGCGGCGGACGTTGTATTCCTTGTCGGTCGGCGGCGCGGAGGCCAGCCAGAAGGGGTTCGGGCTTTTGATGCCGCAAAAAGTGCTCGTCAGATCGGCCATGGCTCAGCCCTCCATCAGCTTGGCGTGGATGTCTTCGGCGGCATCGCGACCCTCGGCCACCGCCGTCACGGTCAGGTCTTCGCCGCCCGAGGCGCAATCGCCCCCGGCCCAGACGCCCGCCACGGACGTGCGGCCCACGGCATCGACCGCGATCTTGCCGTCGGTGATTTCGAGCCCTTCCGGCGCGCCATCCAGCGTCTGGCCGATGGCCTTGAACACCTGATCTGCCGGCAGACGGAAGGTCTCGCCCGTGCCCTTCAGGCTGCCGCCCTCCTCGGAGGTGTATTCGAATTCGACCTCGGCCACCGCCCCGTTGCCGTAGACCGCCACAGGGGCGGCATTATAGAAAATCTGCACGCCTTTCGAGGTCGCGAGATCCTGCTCGTACTCGGAGGCGGACATGCGCGCCCGGCCCCGGCGATAGACCATGGAGACGTTCTGCGCGCCCAGAAGTTTCGCCTGCACGGCGGCATCCACGGCAGTCATCCCGCCGCCGATCACCACGACATTGCGCCCCACCGGCAGTTTCGACAGGTCGGCGGCCTGACGCAACTCGGAGATGAAATCCACCGCATCCAGAACGCCGTCCTTGTCTTCGCCCTCGGCCCGAAGCGCATTGACGCCCGCCAGACCGATCGCAAGGAACACCGCATCATATTCGGCCTTCAAAGCGTCGAGCGACAGACCGTCACCCAGCTTCTTGCCGTTGACGACGGAAATCCCGCCGATCTGCATCAGCCAGTCGACCTCTTTCTGGGCATAGCCATCGGGCGCCTTGTAAGACGCGATGCCATATTCGTTGAGACCGCCGGATTTGGGCCGAGCGTCAAACATGGTCACGTCATGGCCTTTCATCGCCAAACGGTGCGCAGCCGACAGACCCGCAGGCCCCGCGCCCACCACGGCCACCGTCTTGCCGGTCGGCGCAGCACGAGTAAACGGATGCACGCCCGATGCCATCAGCGTATCCGTGGCGTAGCGTTGCAGACGACCGATTTCGACCGGCTTGCCCTCGGCCACTTCGCGCACACAGACCTCTTCGCAGAGCGTCTCCGTCGGACAGACGCGGGCGCACATCCCGCCCAGAATGTTCTGTTCGAAAATGGTCTTCGCCGCCGCTTCGGGCGTGCCGGTCAGGATCTGACGGATGAACAAAGGCACGTCGATCGAGGTCGGACAGGCGGTCATGCAGGGCGCATCGTGGCAAAAGTAACAACGGTCTGCGGCGACCAGCGCCTCATGGTGATCGAGCACCGGATGCAGATCGGAAAACTGCGCCGGATAGCTTTCCGCAGGCAGGCGTCCGGGCTGAATACCGGGCGTCAACGGCGTGTTGGACATAGGGCTTGCTCCCTGTTGGCTTGCTTTTTATTGTGACTCACCGTGACAGCGGCAGAAATTTTATCAAGCGGTAAAATTTAAGCCCGGTCATTTTCGGTCTTTTCCCAAAGCCCGCGCCACATAATGATGCGCAAGCGCCCAAAACATGAGCAGAGTTTGCCTCGCCGCAACGGCATCTCCCCCCGAAATCGGGTTTTCACGCAACGTCACAGGCCCTATATACGGAGGACAGAAAAGACCAAACCGGGCCCACGAGAAAACAAGAACCGGGCGGGCCATAATCCGAGTGGAACATATGACAAAGCAAAACGACGCCGACGTGGCTTTCATCCAGGCGCTTGCCGAACTCCTCACCGCCAATGATCTCACCGAACTCGAAGTCATGCGTGAATATGGCGACAACGACAGCCTCAACGTCCGCGTAAGCCGCGCCGCGCCGCAGGCTATCGTTCAGACCGTGGCCGCCCCGGCCGCCGTCGCCGCCGCTCCCGTGGCCGCCGCCCCCGCAGCGGTTTCCGTCGCTGCCAACGCTCCCGATCCGTCTGAAGACCCGAACGCCGTGGCCTCGCCGATGGTCGGCACCGCCTACCTGTCGCCGGAACCGGGTGCCGCCGCCTTCGTGAAAATCGGCGATCAGGTCTCCGAAGGTCAGACGCTTCTGATCGTCGAGGCGATGAAGACCATGAACCATATCCCGGCCCCGAAATCCGGCACTGTGAAGCGTATCCTCGTGGATGACGGCCAGCCGGTCGAATTCGGCGCCCCCCTGATGATCATCGAATAAGGGCCGCCCCGATGTTCGATAAAATCCTCATTGCCAACCGTGGCGAGATCGCCCTCCGGGTGATCCGCGCCTGTCGCGAGATGGGCATTCAGTCGGTGGCCGTGCATTCCACCGCCGACGCCGATGCCATGCATGTGCGCATGGCCGACGAGGCCGTGTGCATCGGCCCGAACTCTTCGGCCCAGTCCTACCTGAACTTCCCCGCGATCATCGCGGCCTGCGAGATCACCGGCGCGCAGGCGATCCACCCGGGCTATGGCTTCCTGTCGGAAAACGCCGCCTTCGTGCAGATCGTCGAGGACCACGACCTGACCTTCATCGGCCCCTCCGCCGAGCACATCCGCCAAATGGGCGACAAGATCACTGCGAAAGTCACCGCTGAAAAGCTTGGCATTCCGGTCGTTCCGGGCTCCAAGGGCGGTGTGCCCGATGTCGACACGGCGAAGAAAACCGCCGCCGAGATGGGCTATCCGGTGATCATCAAGGCAACCGCAGGTGGCGGTGGTCGTGGCATGAAAGTGGCACTGAACGAGGCCGAGCTGGAAGTCGCGTTCCGCACCGCGCGCTCCGAAGCGAAAGCCGCCTTCGGCAATGACGAGGTTTATATGGAGAAATATCTCCAGAAACCGCGTCACATCGAGGTTCAGGTCTTTGGCGACGGCCAGGGCGGCGGCGTCCACCTTGGCGAGCGCGATTGTTCGCTCCAGCGTCGGCACCAGAAAGTGTTCGAAGAGGCCCCCGGCCCCTGCATCACGCCCGAAGAGCGCGCCCGCATCGGTGGCATCTGTGCCAAGGCCATCGCCGAGATGGGCTATAAGGGCGCGGGCACCATCGAATTCCTCTACGAGGACGGCGAGTTCTATTTCATCGAGATGAACACCCGTCTTCAGGTGGAACACCCGGTGACCGAGGCGATCTTCGGTCAGGACCTCGTGCGCGAACAGATCCTCGTGGCCTCCGGCGAAAAGCTGTCCTTCTCGCAGGACGATCTGAAGATCAACGGCCACGCCATCGAAGTGCGGATCAATGCCGAGCGCCTGCCGAATTTCGCCCCCTGCCCCGGCAAGGTGACGCAGTACCACGCGCCCGGCGGTCTTGGCGTGCGGATGGATTCGGCGCTTTACACCGGCTATTCGATCCCGCCCTATTACGACAGCCTGATCGGCAAGCTGATCGTGCACGGGCGCGACCGGGACGAAGCGCTGGCGCGGCTCAACCGCGCGCTTGGCGAGTTGATCGTCGACGGTGTGGACACCACATTGCCGCTGTTCAACGCGCTGTTGCAGGACAAGGACATCCAGTCCGGGGATTACAACATCCACTGGCTGGAAAAATGGCTCGCTGCCCAGTTCGGCTGAGTTCTACCCTTCCGGGATCAAAGGCCGCCTCACCGGGCGGCCTTTTCTTTTGCCCGAAACCGCGTCAAATTCGCGTCATGAACCACATCGAACTGACCCCGGAGCTGATCCTGCAAGCCTATGCCAATGGCGTCTTTCCCATGGCCGAAAGTCGCGACGACGACAGCCTGTTCTGGGTCGATCCCCGCGACCGGGGCATCCTTCCGCTGGACGGCTTCCACATTTCGCGCTCGCTCGCGCGGCTGATCCGACAGGACCGATACCGGGTAACGCTCAACCGCGATTTCATCGGCGTAATGGAAGGCTGCGCCGACCGGGAGGAAACCTGGATCAACGCCACGATCTTTGATCTCTACTGTGAGCTTCACGACATGGGCTTTGGCCATTCGGTCGAACTATGGGACGAGGACCGTCTTGTCGGCGGCACCTATGGCCTTGCGCTTGGCACGGCGTTTTTCGGCGAAAGCATGTTCTCGCGCGTGCCCAGTGCCTCGAAAATCGTGTTGGCCTATCTCGTGGCCCGGCTGCGCCTCACCGGCTTTACCCTTTTCGACACGCAATTCCTGACCGAGCATCTCGCCAGCCTCGGAGGCATCGAGATTTCCCGCGCCGAGTACCGCGTGCGGCTGCGCAAAGCCTTGGAAACACGCGCGGATTTGACGGCGCTTCCGGCCCCGCTCACTCCTGAGCTTGTGCTGTCGGAATGTCGCAGGTGAGCGGCCAGATGTCGTAACGCGGGTGATCCATGGCGTTGAGCGCCGGCGAGGACGCGATCATCCAGCCGGAAAACACCGGCGCCTCGATGCCTTGCGCGCGCACGACGAGATAGGCGTAGGCATTCCCCGAGGGGTTGTCCGCCGGGTAGCGGCAATCGCCCAGAAACACCTCGATCCGGCCGAAGCTGGCGCTCTGCCCGGTCTCGAGCGTCAGATCCCTGACCGCGCCGGTGAGCTTGTCGAGCGCCCGCACCGTCGCCCCGGAAGAGGAAACGACATGCTCCTGAATTTCGGTGGTGATGTCGCGCAGCTCCTGCTGGAAATCACCGTTCGGCAGGTTTTGCAGATCCTCGAGAGACAGCCCCCCCGCGCCGAACCCACCGACATTATCGCCCTCGTCGAGCGGCTGGATCGTGATCTGGTCGAGCCCGGTTTCGAGATCGTCGTCAAATCCGCCCTCCTGCGCAAACGCCGGAGCGGTCGCGATCAGGGCCACCCCGATGACAGCCACCCAACGCATCATTCCGCGCTCCCCTCATCACTGCCCGTGACGAATTTCAGCAAAAGGTTGATCAGGCTGACCGAGCCCTGCGTGTCGGCAATCACCTGACCGTCCTCGAAATTGAACATCGAGCCACCTGGCACCAGTTCGACGAAATTGCCGCCCAGAAGCCCTTCGGAGGAAATCATCGCTGCCGTGTCATCGGGCAACAGCACATCGCCATCGAGCGTCAGTTGCGCCTCGGCGCGAAACGTGTCGCGGTTGAGATCGAGCCCGGATACCGTGCCGATCTTGACCCCCGCCAGCCGCACATCCGTGCCGGTGGAAATCCCCTCGGCGGAGCGGAAGGAGGCGGTCAGGTTGTAGTGATCGGGAGCGGAGACGCCAAAGCCAGTGACCTGTCCGGCGTAGACCAGAAAGCCAAGCGCGAGCGCGATAACGCCCGCACCGACCGCGACCTCTGTCGGATTCTCGGCCATTATTCCGGCTGCCAGGCCTCGTAGTCACGCCGCTCGACAGGCTGGGCGCGACGGATGGAGCCAGCGGGCGCATAGGCGGCGGGCGTACCGGTCAGGTTCTCGACATGCTCCTTTTCCCACGGTTTGTGGGCGAGCGGTTCGTGACCGGGGTGGTTCGCAAACGTATGGTGCAGCCAGCCATGCCAGTCGGGGCTGATGCGGGAGGCTTCGATTTCGCCATTGTAGACCACCCAGCGGCGGGTATCGGCCTCATTGCGGTAGAATTTGTTGCCCTGAGCGTCTTCACCGACCTTGACGCCGTGACGCCAGGTGAAGAATTGGGTGCCGATGGTCCCGTCTTTCCACCAGATGAGAGAGCGCAGAGCCGTGTTCAAAATCCCCATGACGTCGTCACCTTTCGAATGTCGCTTGGTCTTTCTATGGACCATCCGGGCGCGGAGGTCCAGAGGGGAGCGCCACGCCTTGCGGGTTTTCGAAACGGCCCGCCCCGCCAAAGCAAAACCCCGCCGATCGGGGCGGGGTTTCAGATCTCAGGACGCGGTCGCTTCCTTGCTCTTTTCCTCGTCGGAATAGATCATCAGCGGCTTCGCGGGCGAGGTCACCGCTTCTTCGTTGACCACCACCTCGGTTACATTGTCCAAGCCCGGAAGTTCGAACATCGTGTCGAGCAGGATGTCCTCGAGAATGGAGCGCAGCCCCCGCGCGCCGGTCTTGCGCTCGATTGCGCGTTTGGCAATGGCAGTGAGCGCCTCTTCCGTGAAGGACAGTTTCGCATCTTCCAGTTCGAACAGGCGCTGATACTGTTTCACCAGCGCGTTTTTCGGCTCTGTCAGGATGGTGACCAGCGCGTCTTCGTCAAGGTCTTCGAGCGTGGCGAGCACCGGCAGACGTCCGACGAATTCCGGGATCAGGCCGAATTTCAGCAGATCTTCGGGCTCGAGTTCCTTGAACAGCTCACCGACGCCGCGGCTGTCATTGTCCTTCACATCGGCGCCAAAACCCATCGCCGTGCCCTTGTTGCGCTGCGCGATGATGCGGTCGAGACCGGCAAAGGCACCGCCACAGATGAATAGGATGTTCGTCGTGTCGACCTGGAGGAATTCCTGCTGCGGGTGTTTGCGCCCACCCTGCGGCGGCACGGAGGCGACGGTGCCTTCCATGATTTTCAAGAGCGCCTGCTGCACGCCCTCGCCCGACACGTCGCGGGTGATCGAGGGGTTGTCGGATTTGCGGGTGATCTTGTCGACCTCGTCGATATAGACGATGCCGCGCTGCGCGCGCTCGACGTTATATTCGGACGCCTGCAAAAGCTTGAGAATGATGTTTTCCACATCCTCGCCCACATAACCGGCTTCGGTCAGCGTGGTTGCGTCGGCCATGGTGAAGGGCACGTCGAGGATGCGTGCCAGCGTCTGGGCCAAAAGCGTCTTGCCGCAACCGGTCGGGCCGATCAGCAGAATGTTCGACTTGGCAAGCTCGATGTCCCCCGCGCCTTTCGCGGCGTGGTTGAGACGTTTGTAATGGTTGTGCACGGCCACCGAGAGCACGCGTTTGGCGCGCGCCTGACCGATCACGTAATCGTCCAGAACCTGGCAGATTTCCTGCGGCGAGGGCACGCCTTCGGAGGATTTCAGCCCGGAGGTCTTGGTCTCTTCGCGGATGATATCCATGCAAAGTTCGACGCATTCGTCACAGATGAAAACGGTCGGACCCGCAATCAGCTTGCGCACCTCGTGCTGGCTCTTGCCGCAGAACGAGCAGTAGAGCGTATTTTTGCTGTCGCCACTGGACGAATTGCTCATCACATTCCCCTGAGCCCGGGCGGGCTCTCTAACGTTGCCTCTCCGACCGGTGCGACCCGGACGGGTATTCTCGTCACGGCTCAGGTCCCCTTGAGCCGCAGGCCTCCCGAAGGGAGACCGAATTTCGCATTTGTCCCCGAAAGTGTAGGACAGCGGTTTTTCAGGCACAATGGCAAAATCCCATTCGCCTTAATCACCGCGCCTTGACGGGCGAAGCGCGCCAGACTGTTTCAGCCCGCCGCGCCGTTTGTTTTCAAAGCCCGTCTCAGTCCTCGACCGGCGCGCGGCTTTCGACGATCTCGTCGATCAGGCCGAAGTCTTTCGCATCCTCGGGCGACATGAAATTGTCGCGCTCGAGCGCATCAACCACGGTCTGGAGTTCCTGACCCGTGTGCTTCACATAGATCTGGTTGAGGCGATCCTTGAGCTTTTGCGTCTCTTGCGCATGGATCATGATGTCGGTCGCCTGACCCTGATAGCCGCCAGACGGTTGGTGCACCATGACGCGGGAGTTGGGCAGCGAGAAGCGCATACCTTTTTCACCGGCCGTCAAAAGAAGCGAGCCCATGGAGGCCGCCTGCCCCATCACGAGCGTCGAGACCTTCGGACGGATGTATTGCATCGTGTCGTAGATCGACAGACCGGAGGTCACGACACCGCCCGGGCTGTTGATATACATGGCGATTTCTTTTTTCGGGTTCTCGGCCTCGAGAAACAGCAACTGGGCGCAGATCAGCGAGGACATGCCGTCATGCACCGGGCCGTTGAGAAAGATGATACGCTCTTTCAGGAGCCGCGAGAAGATGTCATAGGCCCGCTCACCACGGCTCGTCTGTTCGACCACCATGGGAACGAGGGTGTTCATGTAGGTATCAATCGGATCTTTCATCGGGCCCTGCCTGTTGTGTCAACTGATGTGTTAGCGCGGAAGTGTTACCTGAGTCTTAGTGTTGGACCGGGGGGGCTGCAAGAGCGCCTGAACCTTGGGCGAACGCCGCTGTGTGCCAGAGCCCCCGCCTTTGCCGGGGGCCAGCCGGAACGAACCAGATATTTAATTTTAAAAACAATGCATTAATGATCTATTGCATCACAGAACACTGCCCCGGACACAATTACTTGCGTCCGGTGTTGCCGCTTTGCCTCAAATTTGGACAAAATTTTTGCAAATTTTTATCGACCGGGTCCGACAGACAGTTCAGGCCGCCAGCTCCGGAAGCGCCACGAGATGATTGTCCCACGCCAGCCCCGGAACCGCATTCAAAGGCCGCATCTCCTCTTTCATCGCCAGAAGCGCGCCGAACCCGTCGGAGCCGAGATAGCCATCGCCCATTGGCGCGAGCCCGCAGACATCGCCGCGCACCACAGCCCCAAGGAAATTCCCCCCGGCATCGAACCGGTGAATGCGCCCGCCACGCGGCGAACTGATCGCCACCTCGGTGCCATCGCCGGAATGCGACACGGATCCCGCGTAGCCCTTCATCGCATATTGCTCGCCCAGATCGGCCTCCGCCAGCACCACCGCTTCTCCGCGCCGGTGCAGACCGAGTAAGGGCACGGTTTCGCTCTCGTCGCCTTCCCACTGCATGGCAAAGGCGACCTGCTCGTCGGGGGCAAGCGACAGGTGGCGGATCGAATTCTGATGCAGCCCGGGCGCCAGAACATGTTTTTCGACCAGTGCATAGTCCGGCGAGAGATAAACCAGCGACGGCTCCATCACGTCGATGTTGAGCTTCTGTCGCCCCTCGCCGATGTCGGGATGCGTAAAGATGCCGCCATTGGCAACCACAAGCGTGCCATCGGAGAGTTGTTTCACGTCATGCGGCCCGATGCCATGGGTCGGAACCTCGCCAACGCGGGCATAGTTTTTGCGCCGGTCCCAAATGCCCAGAATGCCGCGTTTCTCGGCATAATGGTTCTCCGGCGTCAGCAACAGATCGCCATTCTGAACAAACAGCCCATGCCCCATGAAATGCCGCCCCTCCGGCGCATCCAGCCGGTGGGTGATCCGCCCGGTGGCGCAATTGACCACCACGGCGAAGGTGCCGGGACGACGGGCAAAGGCCACGGCCTCGGGTTTCAAAGGGTGCGCGGCGGCGGCGTGTCCCCGGGCCGGGAGCGGCGCGCGGAACAGGATCTGCGCCTGCGCATCGAGCCCGTAAAGCGCGTAATCGCCAGAGGCGTCCTTGGCCGCACCAAGATAGGCGGGCGATCCGGCATCGGCCCAGCTCAGGCGCGGCACAACGGTGGCGGCCAATGCGGCTTTAAGGAAGGTACGGCGGGATGTCATGGTCTGTTGTCCAGTATCTTTTTGTTTTTGTGTCGGTTTTGTCTCAGTCGTGTCGCTCAGTCGCCATCGGAGGCGTTGAACCCGGCGGAGACGCCCAGAGGCGCGCCAACCTCATTGGCGAGATGGCCAAGGATCGTGGTGATGTTCTGGCCGATGATCTCGACCTTGAGCCGCCCCATCGGGTCCGCAACGCCTGCGAAGGCGGGATCGTCCAGCTCCTCCACCAGCGCGATGGTCTTCTCGAAAGCGGCCTCGGACAGGGGCATCTCGCCGGGGGCAAGCTTGCGGGCCAGATCGCGGGTCGCCATCAGGATCAGTTCCACGTTGCGCTGGGAGCGCTCGGAGCGATAGGCCTCGGCCCGTGCCGGGCGGGGTTTCTCGAACGTGCCGATCGGCCGCCCGATGCGCTGATCGCGGGTGACTTCAAGCGCGGAGGTCAGCATGGTATAAAGCGCCTGAACGCTCTCCATCCTGGAGAGATAAAGCGGATGCGGCGCCTCGCCCGCCAGCAACAGCGTCAGGGCAAAGCCGTCGTCGGCGGTCCATTCCGCCTCGATCGCCTGCCCCATCCGGCCCAGATCATGGGCAATCGCCTGCACCAGATGGCAGGAATAGCTGCCGTCTTCATAGCCGTCGAACTGATCGTCATAAAGCATGTATTCCAGCGCAAACAGCCCGCGCACCGCGATGGAGGCCTGGGCAAAGGCCTCGGGATCGTCGATCACCGGGTCCTCATCCGCGATGTACCCGGACAGGGTGCGCGGGATCAGCCCCTTCTTGTCGGGCCAGAAGGCGATGGCGAGGATACGCCCGTTGGCCTCGACCGGCCCCATATGCAGATGCTGAAGCCCCATCCAAGCGTCGAACGCCGCGTTATAGGCCGGCTTCACCGCCTCCGGCAGGCAGTTGTCCGCCACCGTATAGGACAGGGCAAGGCTGGCCCCGGCAAAGCGCTCGACCGCAGGCACCGTATGCGTGTTCACCGCGCGCTGCAAAGCGTCGTTCAGCGGATCGGCGGCCATGGGGCTGGCGAAAGGCACGGCCAGCATGAGCGGGAAACAGAGAGCGGCCAGTCTGCGCATTTTGTGCTCCTTCAGAGACTTTCGAGAAACCGGATCAGCGCGGTGCGGTCTTCCGGCGGCAACTCCACCACGGCGTCGCGTGCGGCCTCAGCCTCGCCCCCGTGCCAGAGCACCGCTTCCAGAAGGCTGCGTGCCCGTCCGTCGTGCAGGTAGGTGGTATGCCCTGAAACCCGCGCCGTCAAACCGATCCCCCAGAGCGGCGCCGTGCGCCATTCGCGCCCGGTGGCGCGGTGCTCGGGTCGGTCGTCCGCCAGCCCCGCCCCCATGTCGTGCAGGAGCAGGTCGGTATAGGGCCAGATCAACTGAAACGACTGCGGCGCATGGTCCGTGCCTTCGAGCCGGGCGGTCACATGTTTCGGCACATGGCAGGAGGCGCATCCGATGTCATGGAACAACGCCTTGCCCCAGAGCACCGCCGGCGCGTCGAGATCGCGGCGCTCCGGTACGCCGAGGTTGCGGGCGTAAAAGGTCACGAGATCCATACCGGTCTGGTCGATCTCGTCACCGCGGGCATCTCCAGCCCCGTTCGGCGCGTTCAGACACGCGACCTGCTCCACCGTGCAATCGCCCGCAGGCTCCGGGAAGAGCGGCGAGGAAATCCCGATGTCGCCATGAAAGGCGGCGGCGGATTGTTCTTCGACGGTCGGCTCGCCCGCCTTCCAGCCGAAGCGTCCGAGCATGACCTGATCGTACCGCTTCGACCAGACAAGGTTCGGGCGGCCGGAAATGCCGTCGCCATCAGCATCGTCGGGATCGGCCAGCGCCAGAATATCTTCCGCCGGGATCGCCTCCAGAAGGCCCAGACCGATCATCTGATTGGCCACGCGCGGAGAGATTTGCACCTCTCCGGGCAACGCCCCGAAAGACGGATTCGAAATCGAATACAAAGGTTTGCGCAGTGATGCTGCCTCTCCGCCCGAAAGCGTGACGGGGATCTCCTCATAGGCGATCTCCATCCGCCCCTCGGGCGCGAATCCCGCAAGCGACAGATCCTGCAACTGGGTGCCATATCCCGGCACGGGGCGCGTGCGCGGGGTGGCATCGTCCCCGTCGAGATGGGCGAGATAGGCCTCAAGCGCCGTCAGAGGCGCATCCCCCGCAGGCACGGAAAGGCGCAGAAACATCGAGGTCCGGTCGTCGTCCGGGTGCTCCGGCGGATGGCCCCGCCCGTCGTTCACATGACAGCGCTGACACGACCGCGCATTATAAAGCGGCCCAAGCCCGTCGGAGGCCTTGGTCGAGGACGGCGACGAGACCCAGAGCTTGGCAAAAAGCGCATTGCCCAGCTCGAAATCGAGCTTGCTCTCGAAGGGCAGGTTGGCGGGCGGCAGGGTAAAGGCCGTGTCGTCGCCGGTGTCCGTCACGGTGCCCGCGCCGCCCGGATGAGTCTCGAAGGCTTCGGGGGCCATGAAGCTGTCCGGCGTTGCGGTGACACTGGCGACGCGCGCGCGTTCCTCCTGCGTGCGCGGCACGGTCGGCAGGTGCGGATCGGATGTCGGCAGCCCCTCTGCCCCTTCCTGAGCCCAAACACCCTGCCCCATGAGGGACAGGGCCAGAACCGAAGCGAGGGCTTGAGCGGCCTTACTCGGCTTCGTCCATCGGTGCCGCATTGAGCAGCGCATAGCCTTGCTCGCCAAGACGGGCGTAGAGGTCGAGCTGGGTTTCGAGAAAATCAACATGGCCTTCCTCGTCGGTGATCAGCTCTTCGAAGAGGTTCTTGGAAACCGTATCGCCGACAGATTCGCAATAGAGCCGCGCCTCACGATAGAGTGTGAGCGCGTCGTGTTCGCCCGCCAGATCCGCTTCCATCGTCTCTTTCGGGGTTTCGCCGATCCGGAGCGGATCCAGTTTCTGGAGGTTCGGGTGGCCTTCGAGAAACAGAATGCGCTCGATCAGCTTGTCGGCGTGGTTCATCTCCTCGATGCTCTCCTCGCGCGACTTCTTCGCCATCTTCGCGAGGCCCCAGTCCTCCTGGAGCCGGAAATGCACCCAATACTGGGAAATCGCGGTCAGTTCCGACCGGAGTGCTGCGTTCAGGTACTCGATGACCTTCGCGTCGCCTTTCATGGCTTATCCTCTCTGCAAACGGTAATCCTTGAGCCCGCGCAACTCGGCGGGCACTTCAAGGTTAGCATTCTGGCGCATGGTGGAAAGGAAAAGCGACATACAGCCGCCGCAATCCGCCGCCTTGCCCAAAGCGCGGTACACCTTACCCGGCGTGATGATCGTTTCCGGGTCGGACGCCCGCATCCAGTCGATCGCGGCATGAATGTCGCGATCCGTGATGGCATTGCAGGAACAGACGATCATATGCACCTCCGAGAAACGACGGCAAAAGAACTGCCCGACAGGTTGCCTCCTGCCTCGAAAGGAACAGGCCGGAAGGAGGTCACCCCCGGCCTGTCCGCCAAGATTTACTGGAAGACGGCTTCCGGGTTGTCGAGGCTGTCGGAGCCTTCGACTTCAATCTCACTCGCGGTCAGCACAGCCACAGCACGTTCGATTACACGGGTCTGCGCGACCAAGGCATCGACAGCGGTCATGATCAGCTCTTCACCGGCCTCGTTGCCACGGCCCAGCATCTGGTCATAGGAGAACCCGGCTTCGGCGGCAGCCTTGATCTGGCCCAGCTCGGCCACGGAATGATCCACCGCGGCGGTCAGATCGGCGGCCAGCGCCGGATCTTTCGAGGCCAGCAGGTCCTCAAGGCTCTCGCCCTTCACCAGCGTGCCGTCGACGCGGACATATTGCCCGGTGTAGACGTTATGAATGCCCACGCCGTCATAGAAATGCGAGTTGTGGGTGTTGTCGGAGAAACAATCATGCTCTTCCTCCGGGTCGTTCAGCATCAGGCCAAGCTTCATGCGTTCGCCCGCCTGCTCGCCATAGGACAACGATCCCATGCCGGTGAGCATCGCGGTCACGCCCGCCGCCGGATCGGCCAGAACGGTCTCGCGCGCCTCACCGCCTTCGGACCATTGCGCCACCATATATTCCAGATCGGAGACCAGCAGTTTGGACGCCGCCGTCAGATACTGGCCCCGACGGTCGCAATTGCCGCCGGTGCACTCGTCGCCGGTCAGGTAGTCGGTGTAGGACCGCGCACCAGCCCCGTGATCAGTGCCGTTCAGATCCTGCCCCCAGAGCAGGAATTCGATGGCGTGATAGCCGGTCGAGACGTTGGCCTCGACCTCATCGGCCTCGTGCAGCGTCTCGGCCAGAAGCTCGGGCGTGATCTCGGTCGCGTCGATCTCTTCGCCGGAAATCTCGATGGTCGGGTTGGCGATCACGTTGAGGACCGCCAGCGGGTTTTCGTCGGTGGCGCCGCCATAGGAGCCGTCGACATAGTCGATCAGCCCCTCGTCGAGCGGCCAGGCGTTCACCTTGCCCTCCCAGTCGTCGACGATCGGATTGCCGAAACGGAAGACCTCGGATTGCTGATAGGGCACGCGCGCCGCGATCCAGGCGGTTTTCGCAGCCAGAAGCGTGTGCTCGGACGGGTTGGCGATCAGATCGGCGATGGCCGCATCCAGCTCCTGTGCCTTGATCAGCGCGTCGCCATAGGTGGCTTCGGCGATATTGGCATAGTTGGTCACCACTTCGGCTTCGCCCGCGAAGGCGGTGGCAGGCAGGGCGGCGGCGATCACGGCCGTCATCATACGTTTCATCAGGTCTTGTCCCTATTCTGGCATCCGCAGCCCGTGGCGCGGACAGGTCTTCCGATCCGCGTGATCTTGTGTCACGCACTCCCGAAGTAACTGACTTCTTTGGTCGGATAAGTCAATCCTGATTGTTTTGATAGGGATATGAAACTTCCGTGACCCGACGACAGCCGGTCGCCCCGCACCGCATGGATCGCGGAAAATTCCCGAACTCAATCAAGCGTTTGCCGATACCGCCGCAGCGCCACCACCACCACGACCAGCAGGATCACCGCAATCGCCGCCATGTTGGAGGCAACCTCGGGGAAGCCCGCCCCCTTGAGCATCACCTTGCGCACGAGACGCAGGAAATGCGTCGCGGGAATCGCCGTCCCCAGAGCCTGCGCCCAACCGGGCATGGCCGCGAAGGGGAACATGAAGCCGGACAAAAGCACGGTCGGCAGGATGGTGAAGAACGACAGCTGCATGGCCTGCATCTGGGTCCGTGCCACAGTGGAAACCAGAAAGCCGATGGCCAGATTGACCACGATATAAAGGTTGAACCCGGCGAAAAACGCCAGAAACGACCCGGAGAAGGGCACATCGAACAATGCCCGCGCCGCCAGCAGGAACACGAAGGTCTGGACATAGCCGACAAAGACATAGGGCAGGATTTTGCCCAACATCACTTCGGCAGCCAGGACTGGCGTCGCAATCAGGCTTTCCATCGTGCCCTTCTCGCTTTCGCGCACGATGGCGACGGCGGTGATCAGGATCATCGTCATCGACAGGATGATCGCCAAAAGCCCCGGCACGATATTGGTCGAGGTCTGCTGTTCGGCATTGAACGCCCGATGCACGATCAGATCGAAGGGCGCAGGCGTCGCCGCCGCACCTGCGAGCGGCCCGGTGAGGCTCTGCGCCATGGCGGTTTCCACCACGCCACTCATCGCCCCGATCGCCCCGCCTGCCGCCACCGGGTCGGAGGCATCGACGGTCAACAGGATCTCGGGCGTGAGGCCACGGATCATGTCGCGCTCGAACTCCGGCGGGACGGTCAGAACGACAGAGGCTGTGCCATCCTTGAGCGCCTCTTCACCCTCGTCCGCCGAGGTCACGATACCGATGAAATCAAAGTAATCCGAGGTGTCCATCGCCGCCGTCAGGCTGCGCACCACCGGGCTTTCGTCCGCCACCTCCACGAGCGTCGGCAGGTTGTGCGGGTCGGTGTCGATGGCATAGCCGAAAAGCAGAAGCTGCATCACCGGAATGCCGATCATCATGCCGAAGGTCACCCGGTCACGTTTCATCTGGATGAACTCTTTCACCAGAACGCCAAGAAAGCGTGCGAAAGAAAAGAGATCACCTTTGCGGGTCATGCCAAGACCTCCGCACCGAAATTGTCCTTCGCCCCCGCCATCAGATAGATAAACGCCTCTTCGAGTCCCGCCTTTTTCTCCCCCCACTCATGCGTGCCCAGCGCGCGCTCCCGCTCCGCCAGCGCCTGAAGCGCCGCGCGATCCGTGCCGGAGACATGCAGCTCTGCGCCGAAGCGGATCACCTGCCCCGCTGCGCCCTCGGCCTCAAGCCGATCTTCCAGCGCGGTCAACTCCGGCCCGGTGACGACAAAGGTCGAAAGGCCGATCTGGCCGGGAATGTCACCCGCCGCCCCGTCGATCAGCTTCTTGCCATAGGCGATATAGGCGATGTGGTCGCATTGCACCGCCTCGTCCATGTAATGCGTCGAGACCAGCACCGTGACACCCCTGGCCGCCAACCGCCGGATTTCATCCCAGAAATCGCGCCGCGCCTTCGGGTCAACGCCTGCCGTCGGCTCGTCCAAAAGCAACAAATCGGGGTCGTGGATCATGCAGGCCGCCAGTGCCAGCCGCTGCTTCCAGCCGCCCGAGAGCGTCCCCGCCAATTGCCCCGCCCGCCCCTCGAGCCCAAGATCGCGCACCGCCTCGGCAACAATCGCCTTGCGGTTCTTCATCCCGAACATCCGCGCCACGAAGTCGAGATTTTCTGCGATGGTGAGGTCCTCATAGAGCGAGAACTTCTGCGTCATGTAGCCGACACGTTTCTTGATCGCCCGACTGTCGCGGATGATGTCGAGACCGAGGCAGTGCCCTTCGCCCCCGTCCGGCGTCAGAAGCCCACACATCATGCGGATCGTCGTCGTCTTGCCCGATCCGTTCGGTCCGAGAAAGCCATAGATCGTGCCCTTCTCGACCTCCATGTCGAAGCCGTCCACGACCTTGCGATCCCCGAAAATCTTGGTCAGCCCTTTGACCGATATGGCCAGATCGCGGCTCATTCCTGCACCGCCGCCCGGGCATCAACCGTCACTGGCTGACCGGGCAGAACGCCTTCCGGGTCGACCACCTCCGCTTCGACCCGGTAGACCAGACGCCCGCGCTGATCGCTCGTGTAGAGGATCGGCGGGGTGTATTGCGGGTCGGATGCCAGCCGGGTGATCTTCGCGGTCAGATCCGGAGGACAGCCCTCGCAGGAGATCTCCACGATGCCCCCCGGCGAGAGATCCGCGCGTTCGGCCTCCGGCACGAAAAACAGCGCCGTCATCTGATCGGGCGGCAGGATCGCGACCACCGGCGTGCCCGCGCCTGCGACTTCGCCAATCTCGTAGAACACCTTCTCCACCTGCCCTGTCACGGGGGCGTAGACCTGCCGGTCATCGAGATCGGAGCGCGCCAGATCGACCTGCGCCTGAGCCGCCGCCACCGCCGCCTCCGCCGCGCGCCGTTCGGCATCGCGGGCCGGAAGTTCCGAGACCGTCAACTGTGCCTCAAGCTGTGCGACCGCCGCCTGCGCCTCATCAACGGCGGCCTGCAAATCGTCCACCCCCGCCTGCGTCGTCGCCCCCCGCGCCAAAAGCGCCTGCCCACGCTCCAGCCGGGTCGTCGCGATGTCCTCTGCCACCCGCGCCTGATCGAGAGAGGCACGCGTCACCGCGATCTCAGCCTCGCGCGAGCCGGTCGACAGGTTGTCCAAAGTCGCCTCTGCCTGCGCCAGTTGCGCCTGAGCCGCACGCAGCGCCGCCGCCGCCTGTTTGCTTTCCAGCGCGAAAAGCAACGCCCCCTTGCCGACCTGATCGCCTTCGGTCACGCCAATGCCCTCAATCCGCCCCGCCGTCGCGGCGGCGGCATAGGTGAACTCACCCTCGATATAGCCATCGTAGACATGCGCGGGCGGCGGGTTGAAGCCCGGATAAATCGCCGCAACAATGGACACGAACCAGCTCGGAAGATCAGCCATGGGGGGCCTCCTGTACGGGAGCGGGATCGAGCCCCGCGCAGAAAATGGTCAGATGGGTGTCGAACAGCCGCGCGAGGCCGATGTCCCCGGGTGTCACCCCCTCGGCCCGAATGCCGAAGACATCGGCCAGAAGCACATGCATGAGCACCGGCCCCAGAAGGCTGCGCACCGCCATCTCAGGGTCGACGGGACGGATATGACCACCCGCGACGCCCTGTCTGAACAGCGTGGCGAGCGCGGGCAGAACGCGTCCGATCACCCGCTCGCGATACATCTCGGCAAGGCGCGGATGCGACACCGCCTCGCGCACCACGAGCTTCGGCACGGCCACGATGCGCGGGTCCGACAGGCGTGCAGCAAAGAGTGGCACGAAGCGTTTCAGAAGCACGCGCGGATCGCCTTCGAAGCGCTCGATCTGGATCACCACCTCGCCCACAACAGGGCCGACGGCGCGGTCCACCAGCGCTTCAATCACCGCATCCTTCGACGGGAAATAGAGATAGAGCGCACCTTTCGAAACGCCTGCCCGGCGCGCGATCTGTTCCACCGTGGTGCGGTCGAACCCCTGTTCTGTGAAAAGATCGAGAGCCGCGTCCAGAAGCTCGTCGGGCCGAGCCTCCTTGCGGCGACGAAATTTCGGGGAAGCCTCCCCGCCTGCCTCTTCCCGATCCGACATGAGTGCGCCCCTCCGAGTCGCATCTGAAAAACTAACTGACCAGTCATTTATTTAATTTCACCCCAAAAGTAAAGAGCGGTCGCGATCCCGGCCTGTCACGCAAGTTTCATGCGCGACGCCTAAAAGCTGCCCATCCGATGCGACATTTCGTTTCAAAGAAAAGTGAGATAAAATCATAGAGTTGCGGGACGGTGCAAACCCATGCAAAGCTTGATATATATCAACGCCCCGGGCACGGTTCCCCGCAATGGTGCCCCAAAGTCGCGACACCCGTCGCATAACGCATAAGATCGCACACGAAGCGCCAGACTCTATTAAAGGCCAAGCCATGACTCAGAACGCCGAGAAGAAGCCCGGCACCAAACGCGCCGATTTCACGCCGCTGGTGGATCAGACCAAGACCACGGGCACCGGTCCGATCCGCAGCCAGATCCCCGCCTATGTCACCCTGACCCCGCCCTGTGCGGCGGCCTGTCCGGCGGGCGAGAATATCCGCGAATGGCTGGCGGAGGCGACCGCCGGGCGTTATCGCGAGGCCTGGGAGATCCTGACCGCGCAAAACCCGATGCCCGCCGTGCATGGCCGGGTCTGCTATCATCCCTGCGAAACCGGCTGCAACCGCGGCGAAGTCGACACCTCCGTGTCGATCCACGCCGTCGAACGGTTCCTGGGCGACATGGCCAATGAAAAAGGCTGGCAATTCAAAGCGGTGAACCCACCCTCGGGCAAGAAGGTCTTGGTCGTGGGCGCAGGTCCGTCGGGCCTGTCCTGCGCCTATCACCTCGCGCGGCTCGGTCACGCGGTTGAAATCCGCGAGGCCGGTCCGGTCGCGGGTGGCATGATGCATTTCGGCATTCCCGCCTACCGTATGCCGCGCGAAGAGCTGGCCCAAGATGTGACCCGGATCGAGGCTCTCGGCGTCAAGATCACGCTGAACCACAAGGTCACCGACCTGATGGCCGAAAAAGAGGATGACGACTTTGATGCCGTCTATCTCGCCATTGGTGCAGGCGCGGGCAAACATGTCGACATCCCGGCCAAGGAAGCGCCGAAAATCTTCGACGCCGTCAACCTCCTGTCCGACGCCTCGAAAGGCGAAGCCCCGCTTCTGGGCCGCCGCGTCGTAGTTTACGGCGGCGGCAACACCGCGATGGACGCGGCGCGGACCGCCAAACGCCTGGGTGCCACGGAAACCCTCATCGTCTACCGCCGCGACCGTGAGCACATGCCCGCCCATGAGTTCGAGGCCGACGAGGCCATGGCCGAGGGCGTTAAAATCAAATGGCTGACCACGATCAAGGAGATCGACGGCGACGAGTTGAAAGTCGAGCGCATGGAGATTGGCGCCGACGGCAAGGCACATCCCACAGGCGAGTTCGAGACGCTGACCGCCGATGCCGTGGTTCTGGCCCTGGGTCAGGAGACCGACAGCACCTTCCTCAAATCCGTCCCCGGACTGGAGTTTAGCTGGAACGGCACCGTCGAGGTGAATGAGAACCGCATGACCGGCTGCGAAGGCGTGTTTGCCGGTGGCGACATGGTGCCGGATCAGCAATCGGTCACCATCGCCACCGGTCACGGCAAACTCGCCGCACGCCATATCGACGCCTGGCTTGCGGGCACCACCTATGTCGCAGAAGAGCCACCCGCACTCGTCACCGCCGACATGCTGCACCTGCCGGTCTACTCGGATGTGGACCCGAAAGAACAAGCGGCGTTGGCCACCAGCAAACGCGAAGGGTTCGACGAGGTTCTGAGCGGCCTGTCGGAAAAAGAAGCCCGCTATGAGGCGTCGCGCTGCTATTCCTGCGGGTCCTGTTACGAATGCGACAACTGCTATGCCGCCTGCCCCGAGGACGCCATCGTCAAACTCGGCACCGGCAAGGGCTATGAGATCGACCCGGAAAAATGCACGGGCTGCCAGTCCTGCTTCGATCAATGCCCCTGCCACGCCCTCGAAATGATTGCTGATACCGCGGAGATCTCCCATGCTTGACCATGAACATATCACGCCGCCGTCCAATGAGACCCGCGAGGCCACGCACAGCCATGCCACCATGGATGGCAACGCGGCCGTGGCCCATATCGCCTACCGGGTGAATGAGGTCTGCTCGATCTACCCGATCACGCCGTCGTCGCCGATGGCGGAGCTTGCCGATGACTGGACCGCGCAGGGTGTGCACAACATCTGGGGCGACATTCCGGTCATCCAGGAGATGCAATCCGAAGGCGGCGCGGCAGGGACCGTTCACGGCTCCCTGCAAGCGGGCGCTTTGACCACGACCTTCACCGCGTCTCAGGGCCTCATGCTGATGCTGCCCAATATGTTCAAGATCGCGGGCGAGTTGACACCGACGGTGTTCCACGTTGCGGCGCGGTCTCTGGCGACCCATGCGCTGTCGATCTTCGGCGACCATGCCGATGTGATGGCGGCGCGCTCAACGGGCTTTGCCATGCTCGCCGCCTCTTCCGTTCAGGAAGCCCATGACATGGCGCTTGTGGCCCATGCTGCCACCCTCAAAGCGCGCATTCCCTTCATCCATTTCTTCGACGGCTTCCGCACCTCGCACGAGGTCAACACGCTCGATCTCATCCCCGACACGCAAATCCGGGCGATGATCGACGACGATCTGGTCCGCGCGCATCGCAAACGCGCGCTTTCGCCGGAAAACCCGTTCATCCGCGGCACCGCCCAGAACCCCGATGTGTTCTTCCAATCCCGCGAAGCCGCCAACCCGTTCTACGCCGCGGTCCCCGACATCGTCGAAGAAGAGATGATGAAACTCGGCCAGATGACCGGGCGCAAATACCGTCCATTCGATTACACCGGCGCGCCGGACGCGACCCGCGTGGTGATCGCCATGGGTTCGGGCACCGATGTGATCCGCGCGACCGTCGAGGACCTCACGGCCAAGGGCGAGAAGATCGGCATGATCGCGGTGCGGCTCTACCGGCCCTTCTCCGCCAAACATCTGTTTGCCGTTCTGCCCGACACGGTCGAGAAAATCGCCGTGCTCGACCGCTCGAAAGAGCCGGGCACCACAGGCGAGCCTTTGTATCTCGATGTGGTTTCGGCCCTCGCGGAAGCCGTCGCGATCGGCACGCGGGACACCATGCCACGCGTGATCGGCGGGCGTTATGGTCTGTCGTCCAAGGATTTCACCCCGGCGCAGGTCAAAGCCGTGTTCGACAACCTTTTGAGAGACAAACCGAAAACCAATTTCACCGTCGGCATCCATGATGATGTCTCCTTCACCTCTTTGAAGGTCGATCCGACCTACGACATCGAAAAAGACAACGTGGTCCGCGCGGTCTTCTACGGTCTCGGGGCCGACGGCACGGTCGGGGCCAACAAGAACTCGGTCAAGATCATCGCCGCCGAACCGGACCACTATGCGCAGGGCTATTTCGTCTATGACAGCCACAAATCCGGCGCCGTCACCGAAAGCCATCTGCGCTTTGGTCCGGAACCGATCGAGGCGCCCTATCTGATCGCCTCGGCGAATTTCGTCGCCTGTCACCAGTTCCATTTCCTGATGAAAATGGATGTGTTGAAACTCGCGAAACCCGGTGCGACCTTCCTCCTGAATTCGCCCTATGGCGCCGAGGCCACATGGGATCGGCTGCCGCGTTCCGTGCAGCAGGGGATCATCGACAAGGAGCTGAAACTCTACACCATCGACGCCACAACGGCGGCGCGCGAGCTGGGGCTTGGCGGGCGCACCAATACGATCCTTCAGACCTGTTTCTTTGCGCTGTCCGGCGTCTTGCCGCGCGACGAAGCCATCGCGAAAATCAAATACGCGATTGAAAAGACCTACGCGAAAAAAGGCCGCGAGGTGGTCGAGAAAAACTTCGCCGCCGTCGATGGCGCGCTGGCCGGGTTGCACGAAATCCCCGTGCCCGCCGCGCCCACCAGCGTGATCGAACGTCCGTCCTTGGTCCCCGACGACGCGCCCACATTCGTGCGCGACGTGACCGCCAAGATGATGGAAGGCATCGGCGATGACATCCCCGTCTCCGCCCTGCCTGTCGATGGCACCTTCCCCTCCGGCACCGCCGCTTGGGAAAAACGCAATGTCGCCGACGAGGTCCCGGTCTGGATCGCCGACGAATGCATCCAATGCGGCCAATGTTCCTTCGTCTGCCCGCATTCCGTCATCCGCGCGAAATACTTCGACGAAGAATTGTTGGCAAACGCGCCCGAGGGCTTCAAATCCGCGCCGGTCAACGCCCGCGGCTATCCGGACGCGGAATTCGCGCTGGAATTCTACCTCGAAGACTGCACCGGCTGCGGTCTCTGCGTCGAGGCCTGCCCGGCGATTTCCGAAGACGACCCGACGCATAAAGCCATCAACCTGCACCTGAAAGAAGACCTGCCCGAGCGCGAGCGCGAAAATATCGCCTTCTTCGAAAGCCTACCGGTCAACGACCGCTCGCGCGTCGATTTCGCGAACGTGCGCGGCGTCCAGTTCTTGGAGCCGCTGTTCGAATTCCCCGGTGCCT
Source organism: Celeribacter ethanolicus (assembly GCF_002407265.1). Taxonomy (NCBI): domain Bacteria; kingdom Pseudomonadati; phylum Pseudomonadota; class Alphaproteobacteria; order Rhodobacterales; family Roseobacteraceae; genus Celeribacter; species Celeribacter ethanolicus. The sequence goes on along the minus strand of NZ_CP022196.1, from coordinate 202,052 downwards.
GCGCGGGCTGCGGCGAGACACCTTATGTCAAACTGCTGTCGCAGCTTTTCGGCGACCGGCTCATGGTCGCCAACGCCACCGGCTGTTCCTCGATCTACGGCGGCAACCTTCCGGTGACGCCATGGACCGTCAACGCCGAGGGCCGTGGTCCGGCCTGGGCCAACTCGCTTTTTGAGGACAACGCCGAGTTCGGCCTTGGTTTCCGCCTTGCCGCCGACAAACAAACCGCTCTGGCGCAGGACATTCTCAAACGGCTCGCCCCCGATGTGGGCCAAGAGCTTGTCGATGCCATCCTCACTGCCCCGCAGGTCCGCGAATCCGAGATCCGCACCCAGCGCGAGCGTGTCGGCCTGTTGAAAACCAAGCTCCTTGCCCTGCCCCGGACTGAAGACATCGAACACCTCCTGTCGCTCTCCGACCATCTCGTCAAACGCGCCATCTGGCTCGTCGGCGGCGATGGCTGGGCCTATGACATCGGCTATGGCGGGCTCGATCACGTCCTCGCTTCGGGCCGCAACGTCAACATCCTAGTGATGGACACGGAGGTCTATTCCAACACCGGCGGGCAGGCCTCCAAAGCCACGCCTCTGGGCGCCATCGCCAAATTCGCCGCCGCCGGCAAGCGCACCAACCGCAAAGACATGGCACTGCAAGCCATCGCTTACGGCAATGTCTACGTCGCGCAGGTCGCTCTGGGCGCCAATCCGCAGCAAACGCTCCGCGCCTTCCGCGAAGCCGAAGCATGGGACGGTCCCTCGATCATCCTCGCCTATTCGCATTGCATCGCCCATGGCATCGACATGCGCAAAGGTCTGAACCAACAGCAAAAAGCGGTGAAATCCGGCTATTGGCCTCTGCTGCGCTACGACCCGGCGCTGCATGGATCGGGCACGCCGCCCTTCATGCTCGACAGCCCGCGCCCGACCTTGCCGTTCAAGGATTACGCTTACGGCGAACTGCGCTACCGCCAGCTCACGCAATCGCGCCCCGAGGAAGCCGCCGAGCTTCTGGAAATGGCGCAATCCGGCATCCTGGACAAATACCGCACCTATGAGGAATTTGCCGAGATGGAAAAAGGCCCGGACCCGAGCCGGGTGATGGGAACCGGATCGTTCTGACGCAATGGCCCCCGGTCAGGTCATTCTGACCGGGGGCCATTTTGAAATCCGCGTGTCCGCGCCAGGGCTTGCGTCCAACCGATTGCATCCTTGAAGTCACGCTCGTCGATACATTCCCGACACCTCCCCGGAACAACTTGCGTTTTCGCGGGTTTCCCCTAGGTATGATCCAATGCGGAAAGCTGCTCTTCCGCCCAGAAAGATGTCTTAAAAAGGACCCTGCCATGTTGACACGCCGCCATTTCATCCAGACCTCCACCGCGCTGTTTTCTGCCACGGCGCTCGGGACGGTGGCGGGCTCCCCCGCGATGGCCGCCGGGAAAGGCGACTGGGATGCCTGGGACGCGCAGGTGACGCCCGCAGGCTTCGATCTCGAAACCACCAACCCCTGGGGGCTGCACACCCGCTTCCTGCCGCGCCGGGTCGAGGCGAAATCCGGTCTGACGCCGGGCGACATCCATGTCGATGCCGTGGCACGCTATCTCTACCTCGTCGAGGACGGTGGCACCGCGATGCGCTATGGCGTGGCGATCGGGCGCGACGGGCTTTACACGCCGGGCACCTACACGATCAAGCGCAAGGCGAAATGGCCGACCTGGACGCCGACCGCCAACATGATCAAACGCGAGCCGGAGATTTATGCGCAATACGCGAACGGTATGGAGCCGGGGCCGCGCAACGCGCTCGGCTCGCGCGCGCTCTATCTTTATGTCGGCAATCGCGACACCTACCTGCGCATCCACGGCACGCCCTACCCGCGTTCCATCGGCACGCGGGCCAGCTCCGGCTGTGTGCGCATGGTCATGGCCCATGTCATCGACCTCTACGAGCGTGTCGACACCGGTTCTGTGGCGCATCTTTACCCGGCCGAACATTACGTGACGGCGACGAGCTGAGCCGCATCCCGCGCGCGAAAGCTCACGAACCAGACCTGCGAAAAAGGCGGTGGATTGCTCCACCGCCTTTTCATTTCTCCCGCGCCATAGCGCCCGGTTCATGCCCGCCGGACAAGGCTCACATCGCCGTCTCAAGCTTCTCCGGAGCCTGCGCACAGATCACGCGGCCATCCTCGGCGCGCAGCGGCAGCATCGTGTTCTCGACCGGCCCTTCATGCGAATACCAATAGCAGCCATCCGCCGGATTGAGTTGCACGGCGGAGAGATTCTGATAGGGCGCGGCCAGCGCGATCACAGCCTCCGGCACCTCTGTCAAAAATCCGTCCGCCGTCGTTTTCGGCATCGGCGTCGCGCAGCCCGCCAAGGCCAGAAGCCCGCCAAGCACCAGAAGATGTTTCATCCGATCTGTTCCTTTCGTGATCGTCATACCCGGTCTTACCCCTTATGTTTTATATGTTTTGCCTGTTCTGTTGCCCCAGTCAAACCTCTTCCCTCGCCCCACCTCATGGTCCGGAAAAACGGTCGGAAGCGTTGCCGTCAGGCCGCGCCCTCAGGATCAATTCACCGCAGAGGGAAAAGGTTCCCCATCGAAATAGGCTTTGAGATTGGCACATTGCGCAATCGACATGGCGCGCCGGGTTTCCACTGTCGACGAGGCCTGATGCGGTTGCAAAAGCACATTCGGAAGCGCGATCAGCCGGGCGTCCACATGCGGCTCGTTATAGAACACATCGAGCCCCGCCCCTGCGATCCGGCCCGCCTCCAGCGCTTCGATCAAGGCCTCCTCGTCGAGACAGGTGCCGCGCGCGATGTTGATCACCACGCCACGCGGTCCGAGGGCGTCAATCGCGGCTCGGGACAGGTAGCCCCTGGTCTTCTCGCCCCCGACGACCGCCACGACCATCCATTCGACGGCCTTCGCCAGCGCCACCACATCCTCACCGTGATAGGTCCAGCCCTCCGGCGTGTCCTTGGCACGGCGCGAGGTATAATGCACCTCCATGCCGAAGGCGGCACAGCGATCCGCGATTGCGCGCCCGATCCGGCCCATGCCCGCAATCCCCACGGTCGCGCCCGACATCTTACGATTGAGCGGAAGCTCCTTGCCCGAGGCCCATGTGCCGTTTCGCACCCAGCCATCCCCCTTTACGATCTCCCGCGACCAGGCGAGCATCATCGCCAGCGCCAGATCGGCCACATCCTCGTTGAGCACATCCGGTGTGTTGGTCACAGTGATACCCCGTGCGGTCGCCGCCGCCACGTCGATGGCGTCATAGCCCACGCCGAATTGCGCAATCACCCTGAGGTTCGGAAACAGGTCCATCGCCGCTCCGTCGATCGGCTTGTGCCCCTTGTTGGCAATCGCCCGGATCGCCAGACGCGCCGCCTCCGGCATCGCCGCGCGCGCCTCGGGCGTTCCGGCCAGCACCGCCGGCCCCACCGCCTCGATCCGGGCCTTTTCATCTTCGGTGAAATACGGGGCGGAAATCAGAATCGCGGGATGTGTCATGGCGCAGCCTCTCTGTCGTCCGGCGCAACAGCGCCATGTGCATTTTCCTAAGCGATCCCGACGCCTATGGAAACCGATGCCGACAGGCAGAGCGAAAAAACCGTCCGAAAACACCTCTCCGGGGGCAAAAAACCGCATTTCTTTGTCCGAAGTCAAATTAAGATCTTTGAATATGTGGTCTAACCGCCGCAGGACAGCGCGAACACTCCTCCCACGTCATGGTCTCTGTCTGCAACACGCCATGTTTTCGGATCGCACCGGTCGCAGCCCCGCGACACCGGGTGGAGAAGGTTTGCCCATTCGGAGGCCGCTTTCATGAGCGACACGGACATTTCCCTACCGGGCCCGACCACCCCGCCGCTCAGACGGCTGGCGACACGGCTTTTCACGACGCTTTTCCTGTTCTGGCTGATGCTGAACGGCTCCCTCTCCCCCGCGACCCTTGTCACTGGCGTGATCGTCGCGGGGGTCATCGCAATCTTCTTCGCCCGCGATCTGTCCTTTCTCTCCGGCTTCAACCTGACGCCCGCCGGGATCGGCGCGGCGTTTCTGTTCGTCGGGTATTTCCTTAAGGAGTTGGTGAAGGCCAATCTGGCCCTTGCCCGGCTGGTCCTCACCCCGTCGCTCCCCATCGCACCCGCCATCGTGAAAGTGCGCACTAAGCTCACCGATCCGGTCGGGCGGCTTTTGCTCGCCAACGCGATCACGCTGACGCCGGGCACGCTGACCTGCGAGATCAAGGGCGATCACCTCTATATCCACTGGGTCGTCGCCAAAGACACCGACCACGAGGTCGCCACGCAAGAGATCGTCGCGGGCTTCGAACATTATCTGGAGAAGATGTATGGCTGACCTCCTCCTCTCGCTTGCAGCTCTCATCGCCGCCGTAGCCTTTGGCCTTGCCGCGTGGCGCTTCATCAAAGGCCCCCGCGCCACCGACCGCGTCGTGGCCTTCGATGCGCTCACGATCATCTCCGTCACTGGCATCGTGCTCGCCGCGCTGATCACCGGGCGGTCGATCTATCTCGACGTGGCGCTGGTATATGCGCTCCTGTCCTTCCTCGGCGTCATTACCGCCGCCCGCTATCTGGAAGGAGGCGAAGAATGATCCTGTCCGGCTTTCTCGACACATTGGGCGCGCTGGTTCTCTTGGGCGGCACCCTGTTTCTGGCCCTGGGCGGTCTGGGCCTCGTCCGCATGCCCGATGTCTACAACCGCATTCAGGCCGGCACCAAAGCGACCACTCTGGGCACGCTTCTCGTGCTTCTGGGCGCGGCGCTCATTTCCCCCGCGTGGTCCGTCAAGCTCCTGCTGATCATGCTGTTCCTGATGTTCACCAACCCGCTGAGTTCTCAGGTTCTCGCCCGTGCCGCGCATCGTGCCGGTGTCGCACCCGTGGCCTCGAAAGACGCGCTCGCGGACGATGCGGAGGATCTGGCATGACGCTTCTGACCTTCATGGCAGCACTTCTGGCCGTCGCCAGCCTCGGCGCGGCGGTGATCGCGCTTGTCACCCGCTCCACCGTGGTCGCAGTATTGTCCGCCGGGTTGGTGTCCCTCTTCGCATCTGTGATGTTCCTGCTTCTGGCCGCGCCCGATGTGGCGATGACAGAGGCCGCCATCGGCTCTGGTCTCACCACCTTCCTCTTCTTCTTCGTCCTCGGGCGCATCCGCAGGGAGGGCACGAAATGAATTTCACCACCCGCAAAGCCATCCCCCTCGTTCTTCTGCTCCTTCTTGGCTCAGTCTTCTACGCGCTGTTCGCAGGATACACGCCGGACGAGACCCTGAACCGTTCCGCCAGTTATTACGCCAGCCAGACGGTTCAGGAGACCGGCGCGCAGAACGTGGTGACGGCAATCATCGTCACCTATCGCGGCCTTGATACGCTGGGCGAGGTGACGGTTCTGTTCCTGACCGCCGCCATCGTCGGGCTGGTTCTGGCGCATTCGAAAGCGCCGAAAGGCCGCTCCGGCTCCGGCTTCCTGCCCTCGGGCGAATTGCTCACGACCGGCACGCGGATGCTCGTCCCCGTCATCCTGCTCTTCGGTGCTTACGTCTTCCTCAACGGCCACCTGACCCCCGGCGGCGGCTTTCAGGGCGGCGCGATCGTGGCTTCGGCCATGCTCCTGATGCTTTTGTCCGACCCGGCAGAGCGCTTCTCGCACCGGCTGATCTCCCGGATCGAAAGCTCCGCAGGCCTCACCTATGTGATCATAGGCCTTCTCGGCATGCTCTTCGCCGGAGGCTTTCTGGACAACCGCATCCTGCCTTTGGGCAGCTTCGGCTCGATCCTTTCGTCCGGGGCGATCCCGCTGATCTATGCCCTGATCGGGCTGAAAGTCGGTGCCGAGTTTTCCTCCATCCTGACCTCGCTCATCGACACGGAGGACGCGCAATGAGCCTCGTTCAACTCTCCCTTGCGACCGGATTTTTGCTCATCCTTCTCGGGCTTTACGGCGCGTTGACGAACCGCGACATCCTCCGCATGATCGTCAGCTTCACCATCGCCGACACCGGCGTCAACGTGGTGCTGGTGGCCGTCGGCTACCTGCCCGGACGCGAAGCCCCGATCCTCGACACCATCCCCGTCGCGGAGGCCGCAAGCCGCATCACCGACCCGGTGCCGCAAGCCTTGGTCCTCACCGCCATCGTCATCGGCCTCGGCGTCACCGCCCTGATGCTCGCCTACGCCTACCGGCTGTTCCGCGCCCGTGGCAGCCTCGACATCTCTGACTTTACGGAGCTGAAATGGTAAGCCCTCTTCTGATCCTCGCGGCTGGCTTAGGTGCGGCCTTCCTCCTCGGGCTTCTGCGCGAAACCTCCGAACGCGTGGCCTTTTACGTGACCGTGGCCGCGCTTGGCTTCATGAGCTTCGTGGCCCTGTCCTGGACCGTCTCTCTGGCGCTTGGACAGGTGCAGCCGGTTGACATCTATACCGCAGGCGCCCGCCCGCCCTTTGCGATCAACCTGCGCATGGGCCTGCCGGAGGCCACACTGGCCTCCGTCGTCACGCTCACCGGGCTCCTGTCCGCTTTCTTCATGCGCAGGGATCTTCTACGCCTTGGACGGCGGGCCATGGCCGTTCTTCTGGTGCTGATCATGGCGCTGTCGGGCCTGATCATGACGCGCGATCTGTTCAACCTTTTCGTTTTCATCGAGCTGATCGTCATTGCCTCCGCCGGGCTGGTTTTGCTGTCGCAGGACACCCGCGCGCTGGGAGCCGGGTTCAAATACCTGATCGTGTCGCAGGTCATCTCGATCCTGTTGCTGATCGGCGTGATCTTTACCTATCATGCCAACGGCTCGCTCAACATCGACGACATTGCCGCCACGCCGATGGGCTTTACCGGGGCCTCTCTGGCGATGTTTCTCGTGCTCATTGCGCTGGTCCTCGAACTTAAACCCTTCCCCGCCAATGGCTGGGCCCTGGACATTTACGAATCCGCCCATCCTGGCTTTTCGGCGCTGTTTTCCGCCGCCTCCGGAACGGCCACGCTCTTTGCCGTTCTGAAACTGTTCGAAGCCGCCGGTCCTGACTGGGCACCGCTTGCGACCGGCATCGGCCTTGTGACCTTCGTCGGCGCGAATGTCCTCGCGCTGGCCCAGGATCACGACCGCCGCCTGCTGGGCTATTCCTCCGTCGGCCAGATCGGGCTTGTGCTCATGGTCGTGGGCTATGGTTCCGACTGGGGCGTGGGGCTGTATTATGTCGCGGGTGGTCTGTTGATCTCGCATGCCATCGCCAAGGCCGGGTTGTTCTGGCTTTCCGGCATGGTCAAAGCGCGGCAGCTCACCGATTGGGCGGCGCTGCGACAGAACCCGGTTCTGGTCGTGGCCTTTGCCACATTCATCGCCATGCTCTCGGGCCTGCCGCCGTTCCCGGCTTTCTATGCCAAATGGACGCTCGTGCATGCCATGGCGGAGTATGCCGACTACCCGCTGATCGCGATCTTCCTGATCGCCGCGCTCATCGAGGCCGCCGTACTGTTTCGCTGGTTCGGCATGGCGATCAAACGCGACGCCACCCGCCCGCTCGCCTATAATCTCAGCCACGAAACGGTTGTTCTGATCGCCATGATGGCAGGCTGGACGCTGAGTTTCGTCTGGGGGGCCCTGTCCGGTTTCGACAATCTGGTGACGGTCGTGCCTTTCCTCTTTGCTCTGCTGTTCCTGCCGCTCGACATCCTGCCAGCGCGGATCAAAAACGTGATCGCGATTGCCGGGCTGGTGGTCTGGTACGCCACCTCGACTGGCGGGCTCGATCCGCTGCGGATGATCTTCCTGACCATCATGGTTCTGGGCGGCGCACTTTTGCTTTTGGCCTCCTTCCACGCCAAGGGCCGTCGCATGGGGTTCTACACACCCGCGATGCTGATGTTCGCCGGCATGGCGCTTCTGGTCACCTCAACCACCAGTTTTCAGTTCTTCGCGGCCTGGGAATTCCTCACCGTCGGGTCCTATTTCCTGATCCTGCGCGGGGCTAACAGCGAACCCCATGCGCTCTCTTATATCACCTTCTCCTTAGGCGGCGCTTTCGCCCTGCTCGCAGGCTTCGCCATCGCGGCGGAAGGCCATTACACCTTCTATCTCGAAGACCTCTCCGAAGTGGCCCCCGAGCTTGCGCCCTATGTCTTTGTCCTGCTGGCGGCGGGGTTCCTGACGAAAACCGCCACCATGGGGCTTCACATCTGGCTTCCAGGCGCCCATGCCGAGGCCGAGACGGACGTCTCGCCGATGGTCTCCGGTATCTTGCTCAAGGCCGGTCTCTTCGGGCTCTTCGTGTTGCTGATGGAGATGGGCCGGCAAGAGCTTTACGGCGTAGATCTCACGGTCGTTTTGGTCTGGCTGGGTGCCATCTCTGCCTTCATCGGCGCGGTGCTCGCGGCCTTTCAGGAAGACGCCAAACGGCTTCTGGCCTATAGCTCGATTTCCCAGATGGGCTATGCACTTTTCGGTCTCGCGCTGATGAACCATCTCGGCTGGCTTCTGGCCATGATGTTCGCGATCAACCATTTCGTCTACAAGAGCATGCTCTTCCTCGCCGTCGGCGGCGTGAAAGAACGCACCCACACCAAACTCATGTATAAAATGGGCGGGCTGATCACCCTCATGCCATATAGCTTTGTCTCCGTGCTTGTCGGCATCATCGCCATGTCCGGCGTGCCGCCGCTGTCGGGCTTTGGCGGGCGCTGGCTGTTCTACAACGCGATCATGACCACCGATCTGCGTCTGCCGATGATCCTCGTGTTCATGGCGGGTCCGGTCGGGTTCCTCTACCTCTTCCGCCTGATCCACACGATCTTCCTCGGCCAGCCGAAAGACGAGCTGCGTCAGGTGAAGGAAGCCCCGTTCTGGATTCTGCTGCCGCAGATGATCTTCGTCGTCTTCCTGATCGCCTTCGCCGCCCTCCCCGGCATGCTGTTGCAGCGGGTGGACGGTTATATCGGCACGCTCTTCGGCGACCGGCCTCTGGTCTGGACGGGACGGATCATCGACAGCCAATTCGGCACATGGAACCCGGTGGCGATCTGGGGCGTGATCATCGCGATCTTCGTCACCGTGCTCCTGCTGCTCGTCTGGATGAACCACAACGCCCAGCGCGTAAAACAATTCAACATCGTGTTCTCGGCGGAACGTCCGTTCAAACCGCAAACCACGCATTTCGCATGGAACTTCTTCGCCCCCTATCGCAAGGCCATTGGGTTCCTTGAGATGCCCCTGTCCACGAGCTTTTGGACCGGCGTGTCGAACGCACTTCATGGCACCGCCGAGTTCAGCCGTAAATTCTACACCGGCAACGGCCAGACCTATGCGGTGCAGCTTCTCCTGTTCGTCATCGCCGTCTACCTGATCAGCATGGGAGCCTCGTCATGATCGACTTCCCGAATTTCGAATGGGTTCAGATCGCCTATGCGCTTTTGACGCTCTTCATCGTGATCAACTACGGCATGGTGATGACCGCCGTGGTGCGCAAGATCGGTGCGCGGGTCGGGGGGCGCTATGGCATCCCGGTCTGGCAAAACTATGTCGATTTGCTCAAGAACATCGCGCTGCGATCCAAAATCTCTCATGGCGTGATGTATTACCTCGGGCCGGTGTTCCGGCTAACGGGCGGTGTGGGTCTTTTGATGTTCGTCCCGACGATCTATGGCTCCGAATGGCATCAGAACTTCTCCTATGCAGGCGATCTGATCCTTGCGCTCTATTTCGTGTTCTTCGGCACGCTTGGCATGGCTTTGGGGGCTGGCGAAAGCGGCCATCCGCATAGCGCCATCGGCGTCTCTCGCGGTCTGGCGCAGGTGACCATGGCCGAACTGCCGCTGGCCTTGGGCGTCTATGCGCTCTCGCTGCAATATCAGACCCTCGACATCACCGAAATCGTTGCCGCCCAGCAAGGCTCCATCTTCAACTGGACGTTGTTCACCAACCCGGTCGCCACCGTGGCCGCCATGATCGCATTCGCCGGCACCATGATGCGTTCGCCCTTCGATGTCGCCATGGCCCCACAGGAAATCCCCATCGGCCCGCCCACCGAATATCATTCCTCCTATCTGGCCCTGATGCAGACCAACCGCGCGCTTTTCCCGGTCGCCAAGGTGGTCATCTACATGAACCTGTTCTTCGGCGGTGCCACAAGCTGGGCCGAGTTCGCGATCAAAGTGTTCTGCCTCTACATGGTCTCCGTCGTGATCGGCGTCGTGCACCCGCGGTTCCGGGTCGAACAGAGCATCCGTTTTTTCCTCAAATGGGGGCTGCCCATCGGCGTCCTCGCCATTCTGGTGGTGTAATCTCATGAAAGACGTAGACGACAAGTTCCGCAAGAACACCGACCCCGCCCCGATGCGCGAGGAGTTGAAACCCCGCACGGTCACCACGCCCGACGGTCAAACCATCGAGATCGAGCCTTTGCGCGATTACTTCTGTGAAGCGAGACCGAAAGTGCATCCGAAAGCCTATTCGAAAATCGTCGAAGATTTCTACAACTGGGCGCGCTCGAACTCGCTCTGGATTCTGGGCTTTGGCACCGGCTGCGGCGCGATTGAGATGCGCCCGCTGATGACACCCCGGTTCGATGCCTATCGCTATGGTATCCAGTGGCGCCCCACCCCGCGTCAGGCCAACCTTCTGGTGATCTCCGGCTACCTGTCCGTGAAGACCCTCAAACGCGCGATCCGCGCCTATGAGCAGATGCCGCAGCCGAAATATGTCATGGGGCTTGGGTCGTGCACGATCAACGGCGGCATGTATTGGGACAGCTACAACACCATCAAACGGCTCGACGATTACCTGCCTGTGGACATGTATGTCGCGGGCTGCATGCCCCGCCCAGAGGCCTTGCTGCACGGTTTCATGGAACTGAAAAAACGCATCCGCTCCGGCAAGGCCGAGGGCGCGAATGACTATGCCGAGAACTTCGATCGCTACAAGGCCAACCAGAAGGCGGTGATCAAGGACTGGGACATGCCGGATTACAATTGGTGAGCATGATGAGAGAGATTCTATACCGCCTCAAAGATCGCTACCATTTCGGGACGCCGACGTTCCAGCGTGATGATCTGTGTTTCGTGACCGTGAAACGCGATGAGCTGCGTGCCATTCTCACGGAACTGCGCGATGTCGAGGGCTTCACCCATCTGACGCTTCTGACCGCCGTCGACTGGTTGGAAGAGCGGCTGTTTCAGCTCACCTATCTGATCAACAACCGCGAAGCCAATCTGACGCTGGGCCTGCGGGTCATGTTGGAACGCGAGGACGAGCCGGGCGCCACCACGGGTGACACGATCCACGATCTCTGGCCGACGGCGGCGACCTATCAACGCGAGCTGAACGAGATGTTCGGTATCAACTTCCCCGGCAGCCCCCGCGTCGACGAGGAATTCATCCTTGAGGGCTGGACCGACCTGCCCCCCTACCGGCGCGATTTCGACAGTCTCGCCTATAGCCAGCAGACCTATAACGACCTGCCCGGCCGCAAGACCCATGACCCGCGCGATCACATGAAGAAAGCGCTTTACCCGACTTACCTGAAGGAGGCCGAGTGATGTTGTCCTTCCAACCCGACCGCTCGCAATACCCCCAGCCCGGCCCGGACGGCAAGCTGGAGATCGACCTCGAGACCGGCAAATACCTGAAACTCTGGCACGGGCCGAACCACCCGGGCATCACCGGCAATATGTCGGTCGAACTGACGGTCTGCGGCGATGAGGTCGTGGACGGTAAAACCCATGTCGGCTACCTGCACCGGGGCTTTGAGAAACTCATGGAGCGTCGGACCTTCATTCAGGTCTTTCCCATCGTCTGCCGCGTCTGTGTCCCGGAACCGGATTTCAACGAGTATTGCTATGCCGCCGCCGTCGAGGAACTGGCGGGGATCGAAGTCCCGAAGCTGGCCAACTGGATCCGCACGCTGATCCTCGAAATGCGCCGGTTCAACAGCTACATGATGGCGATGGGCGGCATCTCCGGCGCGCTTGGCCTTGGGGTTGTCGGGCAATGGCTGACCTATGTGCGCGACCTGATGCTGGATCGGTTCGAGGAACTCACCGGCGCGCGGGTCTATCACATGTTCATCCTGCCGGGCGGCGTGCGCGGGCATCTGCCCGAAGGCTTTGAGGCGCGGATGGAAGAGGTGCTTCAGATCGCCGAGAAATACCTCGCGGATTCCGAGAAGCTGATGTTCCACAGTTCCGTGTTCAAAACCCGGACACAGGGCGTCGGCGTAATCGACCCGGCCCTGTTCGAGCGCTACGGCGTCACCGGCCCCAACGCCCGCGCTGGCGGTGTGGCGAAAGACCTGCGCAAAGACAGTCCTTACCTTGTCTATGATCAGCTCGATTTCACCGTCCATACGCAGACGAAATCCGACATCTACGCCCGCACCATGGTGCGCTATAAAGACCTGCATGAAAGCATTCACCTCATCCGGCAAATCCTCGAAAAAATGCCGAAATCCGGCCCGGTGATGAGCAAGCTGCCGAATGTGCTTCACTGGAAAATCCCGCGTGGCGAGACCTATATCAAGGGCGAAAGCTCGCGCGGCGAGTTTGGCTATTATCTGGTGACCGACGGCTCCGGCTATCCGCGCCGGATCAATGTCAGGGGGCCCTCATACACCCATGCCATGGCGCTTTTGGAGCACCTCATCCCCGGCACCAATATTTCCGACGTCGCGGCCCTCATGGTGTCGCTGCACACCTATCCGCCCGAGATAGAGAGGTAACCCGACATGTCATTGCGTGACGCACTCTCCCCCTTCACCGCGTGGAAACACGTGATCAGCGACCCGGTCACCATCAAGGATCCGTTCACCCGCGAAGCCGCCGACCGCTACCGGGGCTTTCACAAGAACGATATGGACAGCTGCATCGGATGTGGCTCCTGCGAGGCGATCTGTCAGAACGCCGCCATCGACATGGTGCCGGTCTCTGACCCGAAAAACGGCGACAGCGGGCTTAGGCCCATGATCGACTATGGCCGCTGCTGCTGGTGCGCGCTCTGCGTCGATGTCTGCATGACTGGCTCGCTCACCATGTCGAACGAATACACATGGGTGGACAGCGACCCGAACGCCTTCCGATTCATCCCCGGGGTCGACAAGAAATCCTGGGACGATGCGGAAAAAGGCTATCACCGCGAAGACAATATCCGCCATCTGACGGGAGTCGAGCGCATCGACATGCCGACCATGGAGCCCGAAGTGCGGATTGACAGCTTCGCCGAGATGATCCACGGCTACGCGCGCGCCGAAGCCATGGCCGAAGCCGACCGCTGCGTCGAATGCGGGCTCTGCGTTTCCACCTGCCCGGCTCATATGGACATTCCCAGTTACATCGCCGCCGTGCGCGACGGGGATTATGACAAGGGCGTGGAACTTCTCTATGAGACCAACCCTTTCTCGGAGGTTTGCGGCCGCGTTTGCACCCATAAATGCGAAGAAACCTGCGCCGCCGTGCATGAGGGCGACCCGATCGCCATCCGCTGGCTCAAACGCCATATCATCGACGAGGTGCCGCTGGAGCACCGGCTTGAACTGATCAAGAAACCCGATGTGCCGGAAAGCGGTCAATCGGTGGCGGTGATCGGGGCTGGTCCCGGCGGTCTGACCGCCGCCTACGATCTGGCACGCTCCGGTCACAAGGTCGTGGTCTTCGAGGCGCTCGATGAACCCGGCGGCATGATGCGTCACGGCATTCCGGAATACCGCCTGCCCTATGATGCGCTGGATCGCGACGTGGCCGTGATCCGCGAAATGGGCGTCGAGATTCGCACCAATACCCGTGTGGGCACCGATGTCATGATGGACGATCTCAAACGCGATTACGATGCGGTGGTCATGGCCATCGGTCTGCAATCCAGCCGTTCGACCCGCATTCCGGGCTGTGACGCGCCGGGGGCGGAAAACGCCATCGACCTGTTGCGCCGCGTGACCGAGGGCAAGGACATCCCTGTCCCCGAACAAGCCGTGATCATCGGTGCCGGGAACGTAGCGATGGACATCGCCCGCACCATGGCACGGTTGCAGAAACAGAAATACGGTCAGGTCGGGACGACAGTTTGCGCCCGCAAAGACATCTCCATGTTCCGCGCCGACCCCGAAGAGATCGAGGAAGCGCTGGAAGAAGGCGTCGAAATCATCGAACTGCGCGCGCCGCAGGAGATGACCCTGCATGAAGAGGGCGACAACGCGGGCTGTGTCTGCGGGTTGCGGACCTGGCAAGTGGTGCCCGGTTGGGACGAAAAAGGCCGGTTCGATCCGAGTTATGAGCAGGACAACGTCGTGCTCCCCGCCGGCATGGTCGTCGAGGCCACGGGCCAGCAGGCCGATATCTCGCTTCTGGGTGAAGCGCTGACTGAAGCGCTGGAATGGAACCGCGGCTTTCTGAAAACCGATGCAGCGGGCCGGACCTCCGAGTCCTGGCTCTGGGCCGGCGGCGATGCGGTCAACGGGCCGGATGTGATCAACGCGGTCGCCGACGGGCACCGGATCGCCGCCAGCATCAACCTGTATCTGCAAGCCGGGAGGACCGTGCAATGAGTGAAGCCAACAAGGAAAAACTGCGCGACGTGACCACCGTGCGCGAGATCATGACCACGGCCACGCAATTCGAGATCGTGGCACGCGATTTCTACACCGCGCTCACCCCGAAAGTGTCGAAGAACTTCCGCTGGCTGGTCGAAGAACTGGCCGAGGAGGAACAGGGCCACGTCGATCTCTTCACCAAGCTCGCCAATGATCCGAAAGTCTCGGAGGTGATGTCGCAAAAGATCGACCGTCCGAGTGCCGACACCAAATTCTCCGATTGCGTGCACACCCCCGATCTGGGCGAAGCGCCGGACGATCAGGCTGTGTTGCAATACGCGCTCTGGCGCGAGAATGCAGCGATGGAGCAATATACCGAACTGGCCGAAACCGCACCCGACGGTCCGCTGAAAGACGCGTTTGTCTTTCTCGCCAAGGAGGAAGCGGAGCACAAAGCCGAGCTTGAAAAAATCTACGACGATCTGGTGCATTCGGGCGAGGCGTGAGCCCCGCCCGCCTCTGCGATCAGACGGTTTCTGTGCTCATCACCGGCACGGATTTGAGCGGCACGCCCATGTCCGCCAAGACGGCTTTCTCCGGCGATTGTCCGGCCTCGATCCAGCGCTTGCCCTGCATATAGGCGCGCGGGTCGTTCATCGCATCGACCGCGAGCAGTTCCGCGCCTTTGAAATACCAATGGCTTTGCGTCCCCGGTTTGTCGCCGGGGCGCACCACAACATCGTCGAACCCGCTGTTCAGCCCGGCGATTTGCAATTTGACGTCATATTGATCCGACCAGAACCACGGCTTTGCGACATAAGGCGCACCTTGGCCCAGCATGCTGGCCGCCGTCGCCTCCGCCTGTTCGATGGCGTTCGGCACGCTCTCTAGCCGGATGCGCGCGCCCTTCCACGGGAAGGAGGCGCAATCGCCTGCCGCAAAAATCTTGGGATGCGAGGTTCGGCCAAACTCGTCCACTTTGATGCCGTTGTCGATCTCGACCCCCGTCCTCTCCGCCAGCGCAGTTCCGGGCCGCACACCGATGCCGCAGATCACGAAATCGACCTCCAAGGCTGTGCCGTCGGATAGGGGCGCAGAGAAGCTCGCGGCGCTTTTGCTCAGTCCCTGAAGGCCACAGCCCTCCCGAATATCCACACCGTGCGATCCGTGCATGGTTTTGATCCAGTCGGCGGTCTCTTCGGAGGCCACCCGCGCCAGAATGCGCGGCGCCATTTCGACCAAAGTGACCTCAAGCCCCTTGAGCGCCGCGACCGCCGCCGCCTCCAGCCCGATATAACCGCCGCCGACGATCAACACGCGCCGTCCGGGGGTGAATTCATGCGCCATGGCGTCCGCATCCGCAAGCGAGCGCATGGTATAAACGCCCTCCCCGCCGCCCATGACAGGCGGCAGGCAGATCGGGTCAGCCCCGGTGGTCAACGCAATCTGATCGACCGGCATCTCCGTCCCGTCCGCAAAGGTGATCACCATCGTCTCGGGATCAATGCCGCTCACCCGCGTGCCGGTCAGGAGATCAATCCCCTGCTCCGCATAGAAACTTTCGGGCCGCAGGAACAACCGCTCCAACTCCATTTGGCCGGACATGTATTTTTTCGACAAGGGCGGGCGTTGATATGGCGGCACAGGTTCCGCGCCGATAAGAGTCAATTGCCCCTCATAGCCCAAAGCCCGCAGTTTGGCGGCCAAAGCGGAGCCGGCCTGCCCCGCTCCGATCACGGCGATATGCGTCATGGTTTTTCCTCGGATAGAAAGGGGCGCGGATTGCCCCGCGCCCCGCAAAAATCAGTACATTTTGTAGGGCAGGAATTTGCCGTCGAGCACGATCTTCACCCGGTCGCCCTTCGGATCCTCGGTGCGGGAGATGTCCATGGTGAAGTCGATGGCGGACATGATGCCGTCGCCGAATTCCTCTTCGATCAGCGCTTTCATCGTGGTGCCGTAGACGTTCACCACCTCGTAAAGGCGATAGATGAGCGGATCGGTCGGAACGGCGGTCGGCAGCGAACCGCGATAGGGCACGGTCATCAAAAGCGCGACTTCCTCGTCCGAGAAATTGATCCCCATGGCGTTGTCGACCTTGGCAATTTGGTCTTTGGTCAGGGAAATCTGGCCCATCAGCGCGGCGGTGGTCCATTCCTTGGACTGGCCGACAGCCGCGGCCACATCGGCCCATTTGATGTCGTTGAACACCTTGTGGGCGATGATTTTCTCGGTGAGTTCTGCACGGGTGGTCATGTGTTTTCTCCGTCTTGAGACACAGGTTGAGAGAGGGCGGACACGGGGGGGCGTCCAACCGGGTGTAGAAAGTCTTTGGAAGGGGTTCAGGCGGCTTCCATTTGCGCGATCAGCATTTTGAGATGCTTGGTCGCGGGGGTGACGATGCCGACGAAATAGGCCTCTCGCAGGCGGCGTTGCGCGGCACCGTTGGTGACGTATCCACGCGCGCCCATGTGAAGCTGCGCCCAATGCGCGGTCTCCATGGCCAACTCGCCGCCGCGCAAACGCGCCTTGAGCACACGCAGGTAGAAGGCATCGGACAGGTCATAGGGCGTTTTGCACAGCTCCAAGACCTCAGCCACCAGCGCGTCATAGTCCGCACGCAGATCGGAGGCCTGTTTGTCGAGATATTGGTTCACGTGGCCCAGAGGTGCCTCGACCTGTTCGATCAGCTCAATGCAATTCTTGATGATCCCCGCCGCCATACCGCATTGCAGGATGGTGAAACCGGGGCGGATGCGTTTGACGAACTCCATCGCCGGATCGCCGAGGATATACTCATCCGGCACAAACACATCGCGGCATTGCACGTTGCAGGTGGCGGTGCCGCCCATGGCGACGAAGTCGTGGTCGAGTTTGAGCTTGATCCCCTCCCACCCGGCATGGAAAATCGCCATGACGCGTTTCGGGGCGTCCTCGCCCTCGACATCCACATGGAACATCGAGCCGAAATAACCATCCTCGACCAGATTGGAGACCCAAGGCAAGAGGCCCTTGACGGTATAACCGCCCTCGACCTTGGTGCCTTTGAGGCGCATCTTTTCGATCTCGCCCATGGCCTTCATCGGGTTGGACATGCCAGTGCCGCCGAGGGCTTCACCCTTGATCACCTTGGGCAGGATCTCGGATTTGAGAAATTCGTTGTCAGACGAGGAAATATACCAAGCCAGCGTGTCCTGACACCAGACACAGAAGCCGGTCGAAAGACATTCCTCGGAGGTCCGCGCCATGGACAGAACCGCCGAGGTCAGATCGACATTGCCGTCGATCCCGCCCACATGGGTGCCGTAAGCGCCGGCCTTGCCGTATGCGCGCATGATGTCTTCGGCGTAGATCCGCTCGTCGTCGATCTTTTGGACGATGCTTGCGAGATCTTCGCGGGAAATACGGTCGATCTCATCGAAATCGTAAGCCGTGAGGGAGGTGGCGACGTTCATCTCATCTCTCCAGAGGTTGGGTTTCAAAGCGGGGGCCGCCCTATGCGCGTCTCTCGGACGGCCCCCGGATGTATCAGACGCTTTCGGCGATCATGTTCACAGGGCGCGAGAAGGTGTTGAACACCGGCGACCATTGGGTCACATGGGCGATCAGGGCGTCGATTTCCTCTTGCGGGCAATCGGCTTCCATATCGACCTTGATGCGCACATCGGTGAAGCCCACGGGCTTCTCGGACACGTCGCCCGTACCCCAGACGGCGGTGATGTTCAGATCGCCTTCAAGTTCGAGTTCAAGCTTCTGAATCTTGATGCCGCGGGCGATGGCGTTGGCGTGGAGACCCACGGCCACACAGGAGCCCAGAGCGGCCAGAGACGCCTCGGACGGGTTCGGCGCGGTGTCGTCGCCCAGAAGCCCCGGCGGCTCGTCCACGATGTAGGGTTCGAGATCGCGGATGTAGTTGGCGTGACGGAAGCGGCCTTCCGCGACGGTTTTACATTTCAGCGTCTTGATCGCCTTCGGGTTGGCCTTGCCGGAGGCGATCAGCGCCTCCAGCCCCTCTTTCGAGATCGGGTCCAGCCCGTCGACATCCGGCGCAAGACAGCCGGTGAGAGCGGTTACGGGTTCAGACATGGGAATTCCTTTCGTCTGGTGGGTTAAAGGTTGCGGGTGCGGGGGTTAGTGCCCCTCTGAACGCACCCAGTTGAATTTCTTGATAAGCTGGCCTGCGAGGGCGTCGAGGGCGAAACCGATGACGCCGATCACCACCACCGTGGCGGCCAGCCGGTCGTATTCGAGCGTGTCCCGCGCATCGTTGATCGCGTAGCCAAGCCCGGAAGTGACGCCGAGATATTCGGCGGGCACCAGCACCACCCAGGCCACCCCAAGCGCGAGGCGAATGCCGGAGAGAATGTCCACGGCGATGGCCGGAAGGATCACCGAGAACAGCATATGAAGCGGGTTGGCACCGAGGTTGCGGGCAACCTTGAGCCACGAGGGGTCGATCCGCCGCACGCCACCTGCGGTGGAGAACAGGATCGGCCAGACAGCCGCCATGCCGATCAGGAAAATGATCGCCCCGTCCCATGTTGAAAAAGCCATGACCGCGATCGGCATCCAGCTGAGCGGCGAGATCATCCGCAGGGACTGGAACGGCACGTTGACAACCTCGTTGAGGCGCTTCATCCGCCCGACCATGATCCCGACAGGCACGCCGATGACGATGGCGTAGAACAGGCCCAGCCCCACCCTCATCAGCGACGGCCCGGACATCTCCAAGACCTCGCCGTCCATCAGCATCTCCAAGAGACGGGAAAGCGTCGGGACCGGAGCGAAATCGGCGAAGGCGAAAAGATCGTCGCTGGTCTCGACGATCCACCCGCCGATCCACCACAGCACCAGCAACAGGCCAATGCCGAGCGCCCCGTTCACAAGGCCGCGGAAGCGGCCCAGCTTCGGCAGGGAGAAACCTGTCCGGGCCATTTGCCCTGAAAGCTGGGTCACATCGCTCATAGCTCGAAGATCTCCTCACGGGTGTAGGGATCACCGCCGGTGGCGACCGAGGGGTCGTTCTTCCACTCCGGGTATTTTTCGAGCGCGGCTTTGACGTAATCGTAATTGACCAGATCGTCGGCCACGAACTGCGGATCGAGCCCTTCGAGGAAGGTCGTCTCCCCCGACACAACCGTCTCGTTCATCGCCTCGACGATGAGCTTGGTCGCCGACGGGTACGGCCAGGGCTGGAAGTCGATCCGGCCATTGTGGAACTCACCCTGGTGCTTGATCGCCCCCGAGGCGATGTAATCCGGGTTGTTCTCGTAAAGCGTCATGGCGCGTTTCACCACGGGCGCTGGCGCTGGCAGATACCCTGCCCCGTCTTTTGACAGAAGCTCCGCCACTTCCTCTTTGTTCTGAGAGGCATAGATCGAGGCGCGCACCACGGCGTTCATCACGCCCTGGGTCCATTCCGGTTTCGCGGTGGTCGCTTCTTCATGCATGCAGACCACGCAGCACGGGTGGTTTTTCCAGATGTCGCCGGTAAAGCGCAGCATCCGCGCGCCGGCTTTCAATTCGCCAAGCGCGTTGAACGGTTCGGCGACGATATAAGCGTCGATTTTCTTGGCCGCGAGCGCGGGGGGCATTTCGGGCGGCGGCAGCACCTGAAGGTTGCATTCGTCAGCGGCGATCGGCTCCCCCTGCGGCTTGATCACGGCTTTGATCCCGTTGGCGCGCAGCGCGTATTGCAGCACGATATTGTGCATCGAGTACCAGAACGGCACCGCGACCTGTTTGCCGCCCAGACCCGCGAAATCTGCGATGTCCGTGTGACGACCGACCACCAGAGCGGAGCCGTTGGTATGCGCCCAGGACATGATCTTGACCGGGAAATTGTTGTTGTAGCGCATCCAGACCGGGATCGGTTTCAGGAAGTGTACGAGGTTGAACTTGCCGGAGGCAAAGCCCTCGATCAGTGGCGACCAGCCGCGCATCAGGGTCGGTTGCTCGGCCTTGATACCCTCTTCCTCGAAATAGCCCTTGGCATGGGCGACCAGAAGCGGCGTGGCGTCGGTGATCGGCAGATAGCCGATGCGCAATACATCGTCGTCCTGCGCCTGCGCCATGCGCGGCAACATCGCCGGTATGCCGCCCAAAAGAGCCGCCAGACCGCCTTTTGCTAGAAGATCGAGCGTCGAACGACGGCCCGGGTCGAAATCGGTGTTGCCGCCACAGCAAGCGCCGTGGAGATCGTGATGGCCGTGGCCGCAAGCTGTCTTGTGGTCGTCAGTCATGTCAGGTCCCTGTTGATGTTCGGTTGGTCTTGTTCGGATTATTCGGAAAGGCGGGTGAAATCGTTCTCGGTGGGCGCATTTCCCATCTCAGCGACCTCGGCATAAATCCCCATCAGCCGCGCGTGTTCGCGGCCAAAGGCATCGGTCCCGCCACCGCGCTCTTCCTCGGTGAGCGCGATCTGCGTGTCCTCGGCGATCCGTCCCGGATTGGCCTTGAGCACCAGCACCCGATCCGCCATGCGCACCGCCTCGCCCACGTCATGGGTCACGATCACAAGCGTCAGGCCGAGGTCCTTGGCGATCTTGCGCACATCCTGCTGAAGCGAGCGGCGGGTGAAGGCATCGAGCGCGGAGAAGGGTTCGTCGAGCAAAAGCATCTCCGGGCGCGGCGCCAGAGAGCGGGCCAAAGCCACACGCTGTTGCTGGCCGCCGGAAAGCTCCTGCGCATTGCGGTTGGCGAAGGCCCCCAGATCGACCAGATCGAGCACTTCCGGCACGCGTTTGGCGATCTCATAGCCCCGGCGAGTGAATTTCAGGCCAAGGCCTGCGTTCTGCGCCACGGTCATCCACGGGTAAAGCGACGGCGCCTGAAACATCATCACCCATTTGGGCGAGGGATGTTCGACCACATTGCCATTGATCACCACCTGCCCCTCGGAGGGATGCGTGAGCCCCGCGAGCATGTGCAGCAGTGTGGACTTGCCACAGCCGGACCGCCCCAGAAGGGCCACGACCTCGCCCTGATGAATTTCGAAATCCATGTCCTCAAGCACATGACCATCGGCCTTGCGATAACTGTGGCTCAGCCCTTTGACGGCCACATGCGCACCGATCAGCACACGCGGATGCGCCGGCTCCTGCACCTGTCCTTCGGACGGCTGGGAAGGGGTCTGATCTTTCATTCTGGTCACGGCCATCTCTTCTCACTCCGGGCTGTTTGCACAAACTGTACAAACCGTTCTGTCTTATCGAGACGGAAAGAAGACCCGGTCGTCAACGCCCGAATGCGAGAAAAGATGACTCTTATTTTCCTGTTCATTTATTCGGCAAAAATTGAGATAGACTGCCCGTATCCGGGCGAAATTCGAGTGATTTCCCGCCATCTCTCCGCTCTCTGCCCTCACATATGCAAGAATATCGCAGCCGAGAAATTCGCCAACAGAACAAGACAGACCTGTCTTGTTTTTTTGCGGTATATATGAGAGGCAGGTGACACATTTCACGGCAGAGCGATTCTCCGCCCCGCCGGACGTCTCGCGTTTCAGAGTGCAGGAGATTGCCAGATGGATGACAGCCCTCAAGAGTTTTGCCACCAGCAAACCTCCGGCTGGAGCTTTGCCGCAACGGAGCCGAAGACCGCGCGCGACAGGATCATGACCGCCGCTTCGCATTTGTTCTGCAACCATGGGTTCGCGGCCACTGGCATCGACACGATCCTGTCCCGTGCCGGCACCGCGAAGGCCACGCTCTATCACCACTTCAAATCGAAAGAAGAGTTGATCGCCGCCGTACTGGAAGCCGAGGGCACCACATGGCGCGGCTGGTTCTTCGGGCGGCTGGCCGAAACACAGGGCCCCGCCCGCACGCGCATGCTCGCCGTGTTCGACGTGCTCGAAGAGTGGTTTGCGGACCCCGGCTTCTACGGCTGCCCCTTCATCAACGCTGTGGCGGAGTTCGACACCGGCAACGACGCGGTGCGCAAGGCCGCCGAAAAGCACAAGGAGCACATCCTGACCTGGCTCAAGGCACAGGCGATCGAGCTCAAAGTCCCCGATGTGACCGAAACCGCGCGCTCTTTCGCCGTGTTGCTCGATGGCGCCATCGTCGCCGCCCAACACACCCGTGATCCGAGCTTTGCCCGCACGGCCCGGAACATGGCCGAATGCCATCTCGATGCGGTTCTGGGCGCTTGACACCTGCCCGCCCGGCGGACAATCCGTCCGAAAATTCCTTTCCGCGCCCTTGACCCCGCTCCGGCACTGTATATACATCGTATAGGCAGGAACGCGGGATGGTCGAGAGGGGAACATGGCACCGAAAAACAAGAAGGACAGTTCGCTGATCATCCGCCTGCCCAAGGAGGACCGCGACGCATTCGTGACGCTTTGCGAGGAAATGGACACCTCCGCCTCGCGCGAATTGCGCGACCATATCCGCAAGTTTTTGAAGAAGAATTCCAAGAAAGGGTCGTAAGCCGTGAAGACGCTTCTCGTTGCCAACAGCAAGGGTGGATCCGGCAAGACGATGACAGCGATCACCCTAGCCGCCGCGCTGCGCGCCTCCGGCAAACGGGTCACGATCGCCGATGCCGATCCGCAGCAATCCGCACGGATGTGGGGCAAACGACGCTCGGCCTATGCGGCGCATATCCCGGTGCTGGACTGGTCCGGCGCGGCACGCCCCTCGGCACCGAAGAAAACCGACTGGCTGGTGATCGACAGCGGCGCAGGACTTGAGAGCGCGGCGGCAAAAGCGCTTTTGCAGGACGCGGACGTGATGGTAACGCCAGTCATGTCCTCGATGTTCGACGAACTGGCGGTGAAGGGGTTTCTCAAATCCCTGCGCGAACTCAAGCGCATCCGCAAGGAAAAGGTCGACATCCTGCCCATCGGCTCACGTATCGACCCGCGGCGCAAGGACGGACGGCTCCTGAAGGAGTTTCTCGAAGCCAACGGGCAGGAACTCGTGACGATGATCTCCGAACGCGCCGCCTATATCGACCTCGCCCGCGAGGGCCTGTCGATCTTCGATCAAAGCCAGGCAAAATTCGCTCCGATGAAAGCCCAGTGGCAGCCGGTGCTCAAACGCCTTGGCGTAAAGATCTGAACCGGGTTCGGCGAGTTCTCCCAAGCAGTTCTCCCGAACCAGACCCGAAGAACGCAGAAAAAACAGGCAAATGGGAAGGGAATCCCCGGCGCAATCAACCCTGCGTCACGGCGGTCACTTCGACCTCGACCTCGAATTCCGCGCGGGTGAAGCCGGTGACGATGATCAGGGTCGAGGCCGGTTTGACTGCCACCTCCGCAAGCCAGGCATCGCGCACCGCCATATAAATCGGAAAATCCTCGCGCCTGGTCACAAAGGCGCTGATCCGGATCACCGCATC
The DNA here is from genome assembly GCF_002407265.1 of Celeribacter ethanolicus. Lineage (NCBI taxonomy): Bacteria > Pseudomonadati > Pseudomonadota > Alphaproteobacteria > Rhodobacterales > Roseobacteraceae > Celeribacter > Celeribacter ethanolicus. Next base: position 178,158 of record NZ_CP022196.1, on the reverse strand, counting down.
GCGCCCCGCCCTCGCCTCGGCCAGAATGGCGTCGATATTGGCGAAACACTGTTCCGCCTGTGCCTTGACGCCCGCCGCGCAGGTTCCGTCCGGAGCGAGCCCAAGCTGACCCGAGGTCACGATGACCCGCCCGCCGGAAGGCCCCATGACCCCGTGGCTATAGGCCCCGAACGGAGCGGCGATGGAGCTGGGCGTGAGCGGCGTGTTCATGGTGGAGACCTTCGTGTCGAGATTCGTTTGTCGCCTTCTCCATGCCATTTCACGGCGGGATGCGCGCGCATTGTGTACAATGTCGCATCCGATATTGCCGACACCTGCGTTAATTTTGACCACGCGGCCAGATTTTCGCCCTCTAATTGGGCATCTGAAGATTGTATGCAATTTCCCGCAACTCCCCCCTGTGCGTCCCCCCCGATGATCTCGCTAACGTGGTCTGCGGAATTTCACCCACGGAGAGTTTACATGACCTTGAATCGCGTTCTCGCGGGGCTTGCCCTTGCCGCGACCACATCCACCGCGGCCCTCACTGGCGCACTGGCTGCCGATCTGACGCCGGTGTCCTTCGGCACCAACTGGCTCGCCCAGGCCGAGCACGGCGGGTACTATCAGGCGGTGGCCGATGGCACCTATGCCGCCTGCGGCCTCGACGTCACGATCCAGCCGGGCGGCCCGCAGGTCAACAACCGTGCCCTGATGATGGCGGGCAAAATCCAGTTCCACATGGGCGGCGATCTTCTTCAGGCGTTCAACGCCGCCAAGGAAGGCATCCCGGTCGTGGCCGTGGCCGCCACCTTCCAGAAACACCCGCAGGTGATCATCGCGCATCCGGGCAAGGCGAAGACCTTCGAGGACCTGAAGAACCTGACACTGCTGATCGGTGACAACGGCTTCGCCTCCTACTACCAGTGGATGATCGCCGCCTACGGTTTCACCGCCGAGCAGCGCCAGCCCTATACGTTCAACCCGGCGCCGTTCCTGGCCGATGAGAACATGGCGATGCAGGGTTTCCTGTCCTCCGAGCCCTATGTGATCGAGAAAGAGGGCGGCTTCACCCCCGACGTCTTCCTGATCGCCGACGCCGGTTACTCGACCTATGCAACCACCATCGAGACGATGCAGAAGACCATCGACGAAGCCCCCGAGGCGGTGAAATGTTTTGTCGATGGCTCCGCGATCGGCTGGTACAACTACCTCTACAACGACAACTCGGCGGCGAACGAGATGATCATGGCGGACAACCCCGACATGACGCAGGACAAGATTGATTTCGCCATCGAGAAGATGAAATCCGAGGGCATCGTCGACAGCGGCGATGCGCTTGAACTCGGCATCGGCGCGATGACCGACGAGAAGATCGCGGATTTCTACGGCAAGATGGTCGACGCAGGCGTGATCGAGGCCGGCCTGGATTATTCCTCCGCCTACACGCTGGACTTCACCAACCAGAAAGTTGGCATGGACCTGAAATAAGGCCCGCCCGAAGGACACGCGGGGGCGGCATTTTCCGGCCCCGCGCGCTTTACTCCGAGACAACGCACATGACCCCTCCCACCTCCATCCCCCCCATGGGCCAGCGCGCAAAGCTTTTGGACATGTCCAATGTGGACAAGGTTTTCAACGGCAATGTGGTGGCGCTCAAGGATATGAACCTGACCGTCAATCAGGGCGATTTCATCTCGCTCCTGGGCCCCTCGGGCTGCGGCAAATCCACGGCCCTGCGGCTGATTTCCGGGTTGATGCGCCCGACCTCGGGCCATATCACCTGGGACGGCGGCATGAAGACCGGCGATCTTGGCGTGGTGTTCCAGGAACCCACCCTGATGCCCTGGGCGACCGTCGAAGAAAACGTCTGGCTGCCGTTCCGGCTTCGGGGCAAATCGCTCCGCGACGTGCAGGACGAGATCATGTGGGCGCTCAAGATGGTGGGGCTGGAAAAATTCCAGCGCGCCTATCCGCGCGAGCTCTCGGGCGGCATGAAAATGCGGGTTTCCATCGCGCGCTCTCTGGTGACCGAGCCGCGGCTGATCCTGATGGACGAACCTTTCGCGGCCTTGGACGAAATCACCCGCCACAAGTTGAACAACGACCTGCTTGAGCTGCGCGAAAAGCTCAAATGCACGGTGATTTTCGTCACCCACTCGGTGTTTGAGAGCGTCTTTCTTTCCGACCGGATCGTCGTCATGGCGGCACGCCCCGGACGGGTGTCCTCCGAAGTCACGGTCGATGCGCCCTACCCGCGCACCGAGGAATTCCGCACTTCGGCAGACTATGCCGAGCTGTGCCGCAAAGCCTCCGATGCGCTTCATGCGGCGATGAACGAACATGGCGCGAGGGCCTCGGCATGAGCACAACCGATATGAACACCGCGCTTGTTGTGGACGAGGAAGAACTTCGTTACGCCCGCGCGCAAAAACGCGAGAAGATCGCCAAATGGGTTCTGCCCGTGGTGGTGATCGCACTGGCGATTTTCCTCTGGGATCGCCTGGTGGTGTGGAACGAAATCCCGCACTATATCCTGCCGGGACCGGGGCTTGTGCTCAAGACCTTAGTTCAGGACTGGGGCATGCTGTCCTCGGCGCTTTTGGTAACGCTCAAGATCACGCTGGCGGCCCTCGCCGTGGCGGTGATTGGCGGCGTGGGTCTGGCGATCCTCTTCACCCAGTCGCGCTATTTCGAGATGTCGTTTTACCCCTTCGCGGTGATCCTTCAGGTGACGCCGGTGGTGTCCATCGCGCCCCTGATCTTCATCTATGTCGACAACCGGCTGGCGGCGCTTTTGCTCTGTGCCTGGATCGTGGCCTTCTTCCCGATCCTTTCGAACACCACGCTGGGCCTCAATTCGACCGATCATAACCTGCGCGATCTCTATAAAATCTACGGCGCCACGCGCTGGCAACGGCTGCGCTATTTGCAACTGCCGACCGCTCTGCCCTATTTCCTGGGCGGGCTTCGCATCGCGGGTGGCCTGTCCCTGATCGGCGCCGTTGTGGCCGAATATGTCGCGGGCACCGGCGGCATCGGATCGGGGCTGGCGTTTCGCATTCTTGAGGCCGGTTACCGGCTCAACATTCCGCGCATGTTCGCGGCGCTTCTTCTGATCGCGGCGACAGGTGTCGTGATCTTCACCGCAGCCTCTTTGCTCTCTCATGCATTGCTGCACAAATGGCACGAAAGTGCAATCAAACGGGAGTCATAAGGACTTATATGAGCTTTTGCGTTCTGCCCAGCGGCGCGAAGACACTTCGAAATGTCACGGTCCCGGCCAGCCTCATAGGCCAATCCGGGGACCTCATTCTCACAGACCTCACCCTTCAAGACGGCAAGATTGTAAAAACGGACGCTGGGCAACCGGCCGAAACTACAATCGACACGCCACAGATCGACATGAAAGGCGCGATGGTCTTTCCGGCCTTCGTCGACATGCACACGCATCTCGACAAGGGCCACATCTGGCCCCGCGCCTCGAACCCCGATGGCAGCTTTATGGGGGCCTTGGAAACCGTTCACGCCGATCATGCAAATTGGACGGCGGCGGATGTCGAAGCGCGGATGGATTTCGCGCTGCGCTGCGCCTATGCCCATGGCACCAAGGCAATCCGCACCCATATCGACAGCCTGGACGCGCTGGCGTCTTCGTCCTTTGGCGTGGTCAAACGGATGCAGGACAAATGGGCCGGAAAGATCGAGCTACAGGCGTCCTGTCTGGTCGCCATCGACAAGGTTTTCAAGGATCAGGGCGACTTCCCGGCCATTGCGAAAATCGTCGCCGACGCCGGGCAGATCCTCGGCTCTGTCACCTACCCAGTGCCGGACCTGAAAGAGCGTCTGTTGGATTTCTTCCACTTCGCGGTGATGTATGATCTCGACGTCGATTTCCATGTGGACGAGACCGACGACCCGACCTCCGACACGCTGCGCACCATTGCGGAGACAGTTCTGGAACTAGGCTTTAAAAACCGCGTCACCGTGGGCCATTGCTGTTCCATTTCGGTGATGCCCGACGAGGTGGCCGGTGAGATCATCGCGCTCGTCGCCAAGGCCGGGCTCAATGTCGTCTCGCTGCCGATGTGCAACATGTATCTGCAAGACCGCTACAAGGGCCGTACCCCGCGTTGGCGCGGTGTGACCATGGCGCATGAGCTGAACGCGGCGGGGGTCAATGTGTCTTTCGCCTCGGACAACACCCGCGATCCGTTCTACGCCTATGGCGATCTCGACATGATCGAGGTGATGCGCGAGGCGACGCGGATTTGCCATCTCGACCACACGGATGTGCCTTGGGTGAACGCCTTTTTGACCAATCCGGCGCAGGCCTGTGGTTTTGACGCCCCGAGCCTGACGGAGGGCGCGCCTGCCGATCTGGTCATTTGCAACGCACGCGGCTGGACCGAGCTCTTCGCCCGACCGCAATCCGACAGGTTGGTTTTGCGCGACGGTGATCCCATCGACCGCACCCTGCCGTCTTACTCTGAACTTGATGAGATCGTGAGCTAATATCATGAACAAAAATTCCGCTGCGGCCATGGCCGCCCTGTCCCATCTGGACATCGAAGAAAACCCCGCCACCGTCCGCAACAAATCGCGCGACTTCTTTTGGTACTCGCCAGTTTTGAAGGCCGAGATGGACCATTTGCAGGCCGATTTCGTGGTCAACCCGACCTCCGAGGCCGAGGTGATCGAGGTGCTCAAGACCTGCTACACCCATGACGTCCCCGTCACCTGTCGCGGCGGCGGCACCGGCAACTACGGGCAGGCCATGCCGCTCGCGGGCGGCTGTGTCATGCATCTGACAAAGATGAACAAGATCAAGGAGATCGGCGCGGGCTATGTCGTCGCCGAACCCGGCATCATCATCAAGGAGATGGACGCCGAGTTGAAAGAAAAATCGGGTCAGGAGCTGCGCATGTTCCCCTCGACCTATTCGCAGGCCTCTTTGGGCGGCTTCATCGCGGGCGGCTCCGGCGGGGTCGGATCGGCCAATTGGGGCGCTCTGCGTGATCTCGGCAACATCGACCGCCTGCGGGTGATCACCATGGAGGCCGAGCCGCGTGCGCTCGAGTTCACCGGCGAGGAGCTGCACCGCGTCTCGCATGCTTATGGCACCAACGGCATCATCACCGAGATCGAAATGCCGCTCGCCCCGGCCTATGAGTGGGTCGAGATGTTCGTGCGGTTTGACACCTTCCGCATGGCGACCGAATTCGCCGGTGCTCTGACCGCCGAGCCGGGCATTCTGATCAAGCTCGCCTCGGTCTACGCCGCCCCCATCGCGCATAAGTATTTCCAGCGTGTGAAGGCCCATGTCACCGAGAATGACCACCTCTGCGGCCTGATGGTCGCGCCGCACTCCATGGCGGGCTTCCAGACGCTTCTGGACCGCTATGAGGGGGCGGAGGTGATCTACCGCTCCGATGATGTGCAATGGGATCGCCACCCCGGCCCGGTCTATGAATATGGCTGGAACCACACCACGCTGCGCGCGCTCAAATTCGAGAAAGACCTGACTTATCTTCAGGTCCGCTATGGCGGGGACATCGAAAAGGTCATGCGCGCCTATGACGCGTTCAAAGACGATCTCTACATGCACCTCGAAGTGATGCGCGAGGGCGCCGGAATTTCCTTTGCGGGTCTGCCGATTGTCTTCCCCAAAGACAAGGCACAACTCGACGATCTGGTTGCCCAACATGAGGCGATGGAGTGCATGATCTTCAACCCGCATCGCTACACTTTGGAAGAAGGCGGGCGGCAGTCCACGGACAAACGCCAGCTCGATTTCAAACGCGAGGCGGACCCGAAGGGTTTGCTCAACCCCGGCAAGATGATTGCTTGGGATGAACCGGATTTCGACTACGCAGAGATGTATTCCTACGCCAAGATCACCCCGAAGCCCGAGGTGGCAGAATGAGTTCCAAAGGACGCGTCCTCGTCCTCTACGCCCACCCCTGCCCCGAAAGCTTTAACGCGGCAGTGCATGAGGTGGTCGTGGAGACGCTCACCAAATCCGGCTGGGAGGTCGACGATTGCGATCTCAACGTCGAGGGGTTTCAACCGGTGCTTACGACGGAGGACCGTCGCGGCTATCACGACGAGCCCGCCAACATCGAACCGGTGCGCGACTATGTCGAGCGGCTTCAGGCCGCCGACGCGCTGGTGATGGTCTTCCCGGTGTGGAATTTCGGCTACCCGGCGATCCTCAAGGGGTTTCTCGACCGGGTGTTCCTTCCGGGCGTCAGCTTCAAACTGGTGGACGGCAAGGTTCGACCGGGTCTGACCAATATCAAGAAACTCTACGCCTGCACCACCTATGGCGGCACCCGCTGGCGCGCGATCCAGAATGCCGATCCGCCGCGCAAAACGGTGACCCGTGCGGTGTGGTACGCCTGTGGCATGCCGAAGAAAAAATACATCGCGTGTTACGATATGAACCGCAATGAAGAGCCGAAACTCAAACGCCACCTCGAACGTGTGCGGCGCGAGATGGAGGCCATGTGATGCAACGCGCCCTCGTCGTCTATTGTCACCCGCGCGAGACCTCGTTTAACCGCGGCATTCGGGACCTCGTTGTCGCGCGCCTTGAAACCGCAGGTGTGGAGTATCGCCTGCGCGATCTCTATGCCGAAGGCTTCGATCCGGTGCTCTCCGCCCACGAACACGAAATCTACGAAAACGTGCCGGAAAATCGCATCCTCGTGGACCGCGATTGCACCGACCTTGAGTGGTGTGACAGCCTGATTTTCGTCTATCCGACCTGGTGGTACGGCTTGCCCGCGATGCTCAAGGGCTGGCTCGACCGCACCATGGTCTCGGGCGTGGCCTTCATCATGCCGCAAAAAGACGGCGATGACATCAAGCCCGGCCTGACGCACATCACCAAACTGGGCGTTTTCACCACCTGTGGCGCCTCGCGCTGGCTGACGTTCTTTGTCGGCGCGCCGGGCAAACGCACACTGATGCGCGGGCTTCGGGTGATCTTGGCCAAGCGGTGCAAAACCGCCTTCGCCGCGCATTTTCTGATGGACAGCTCGACGCCCGAAAGCCGCGCCAAGCATCTGTCACGGGTGCAGAACCGGCTCGATAAGCTGATCGCGGCACCCACACCGAAGGAGGGATAAATGGAGATACCTGTTCTCGATTGGAGCCGCTTTGCCACAGGCTCAGATGTCGACGGCTTTGTGCAAGACCTCGGGAAGGCCAGCCGCGACACGGGGTTCTTCCTCGTGTCGAACCACGGCATCCCAGAGGATTTGGTCAAAGATGTCTTCGCCAAGGGGGACGCCTTCTTCGCGCTGCCCATGGCGGAAAAAGCGAAAATCGACATCCGGGGCAACCCGCACAACCGGGGCTGGGCCTGTCAGGGCTCGGAGGCCTTGGACGAGACCTCCGGCCAGATGGACCGCAAAGAGGCCTTCAACGTCGGTTTCGACCTGCCCTCTGACGATCCGCGTGTGCTGGCTGGCGAACCGTTTCGCGGTGTGAATGTCTGGCCTGACGTGCCGGGATTTCGCGAGACTATGCTCGACTATTACGACGCTGTGCTGCACCTCTCGGTCGCGCTGCACCGGGCGTTCGAGATGGATCTGAACCTGCCCGAAGGCTACTTTCCGCCGCATTTCACCGAGCCTATGGCAACGCTCCGCGTTCTCTCCTATCCGGCAGCGCCCGACGGAGACGGCATCGGCGCGGGTGCGCATACGGATTACGGCTCTGTGACCCTGCTGATGACCGATGGCGTCGGCGGCCTCCAAGTCAAACCACGCGGCGGCGACTGGATCGACGTGCCGCATGTGCCAGGGGCTTACGTGGTCAACATCGGCGATTGCCTGATGCGCTGGTCGAATGACATCTATGTCTCGACCCCGCACCGGGTGTTGCCGCCCAAAACCGCCCGCCGCTCCATCGCCTTTTTCCTCGACCCGAACCCCGACAGCGTGATTGCTGCGCTGCCGGGCACGGGCAAAGCCAAATACCCCGCCGTCACCGGCGCCGATTATCTGCGGTCGCGGCTGGACGCGACCTATACTCCGAAGGACGTAAAATGAGACGCTTTGATTGGGCCGAGTTCCGCACCACGGAATTCGCCGACTTCGACCCCGAAAAAACCATCGTCATCCTGCCCACGGCGGCCGTGGAGCAGCATGGGCCTCATTTGCCCGTCGGCGTGGACACCTACATCAACGAGGGCATGCTGGCCCAGTTGCGCGCCACCTGCCCCGACGATCTCGACATCCTCATTCTGCCAGTGCAGGCGGTGGGCAAATCGAACGAGCATATTCATGCCAAGGGCACGCTGACCTACACGGCCAAGACCGCTTTGGACGCTTGGACCGAGATCGGGCTTTCCGTGGCGCGCGCGGGTCTCAAGAAGATGGTGATCGTCAATTCCCATGGCGGGAACTTGGACCTGATCTCCATTCTGGGGCGTGAATTGCGCGTGCAGGCGGGCATGATGGTCGTGAAATGCCAATGGGGCAATTTTGGCAAGCCGGAGGGGATGTATAGCGCGCAAGAGAGCAATTTTGGCATCCATGGCGGCGATCTTGAAACCTCCCTGATGCTGCATTTCAAGCCCGCTTTGGTGGATATGGAGAAGGCCGAGGATTTCCGTTCGACGGCTGAGACCGCGCCGATTTCTCCGATTGGTCCGGTGAACCTCGCTTGGGTCTCAAAGGATTTGAACCCGAAAGGCACCGTGGGCGAGGCGCATCTGGCGACGGCTGAAAAAGGCGCGGCCACCTGTGCACATCAGGTGGCGGGCTTTGTTGAGATGCTCAAGGAGTTGCGCGATTTGTCGACCGAAGGATACGCGCGGACGATTCCGGAGTGATCGACTTCGCAAAGAGCGAGCGCCTGCCCGTGGGGTGGCGCTCCACCCTTTGAGCAGTGCAGTTTATGCCAGCCAAATCCGCAGTCCGGTGAGGCGACGTTTGACACAGAAAAGCGCCAGCCCGCCGGAACGGGCAGGCGCTCGCCCGGCACCTACGGTGCTATTCGGGCGAAGAAAAAGGGGGCCATTTGGCCCCCTTTCCTATTCATCCACCTCAGGCGCCGTGATCCCCCCAAACGCCCCACCAAAAGCCGACGGACTTTCGGGCTTCGGAGCCGCCGGAGCGGCAGGTGTCCCAACACCCCCGAAGGCCCCACCAAAGGCGCTGTCGGGTTTCGGCACGGTCACGCCCTGCTCCGCTTCCTGCGCTTCGATCCTCGCCCGTTGTTCGGCGCGCAGCTCTTCCTGACGATCCAGTTTCTCCTGCAACACGGCGGCCTCACAGACCGAACTGTCATATTGCGAGCCTGCATAGGAAATCCCGCCGATCACCGTCACGAGGATCGCAAAGACGATACCGGGATGGGTCAGCGCACGGGTCACCGGATTGGCATAAAGAGGCGAACGCGAGGCGCGGCCACCGGATTCGGCCTCTTTGCGGCGCTGGAACGCTTCGTTGGTCAAAGCCCCCACCAAGGTGATGGTGATGATGATCACCGCCAGCGCGGACAAGGACGGGTCCGTGCCGTGGCGCACTTTGGAGGCCAGCGCCGTGGTGAAGGTGCTCTCCGAGAGAACCGTGAACACAGTCGTGTTGTAGTTCTCAAAGGAGGCCAAAAGCGTGATGAACGCCGCCGAGCCGATGGCGGGCGCCATGAAAGGCAAGAGGATCTTGCGAAACGCCTGACCGGGCGTGGCACCCAAATCCAGCGCCGCTTCGGTCTGGGTCGCGTCAAAGCGTTGCAATCGCGCGATGAACACCAACATGGCATAGGCGGAAACAAAGGTGATCTGGCCCACGATGGTCAGGAAATAGCCGTTATACAAGAACCCCGCGCCCGTGCCGCGCGTGATCTGTCCCCAGAGCACGATGGTCGAAATCCCAAGCACAACGCCGGGGATCAGGATCGGCAAGATCAAGACCGTGTAGAGCATCGAGCGTAGCTTTGCCGGCAGTTCGGACAAAGCCAAAGCCCCCGCCAGCCCGATGGGCACGGCCAAGGCCACGACACCCACCCCGATGATCACGGAGTTCATCAAACCTTCCATCAGGCGGGCATTGCCGAACAACTCGCCGAACCAGCCTGTGGTGAAACATTCCCATGGCGCCACACGCGGAAAGCGCGAGGAGTTGAAAGCGGTGGTCGCCATGATAACCAGCGGGCCGAAGAGGAAAGCGAAGAAGGCAAGCGCATAGGCGCCGCCGAAAAGCGTGTGCCTGTTCATTTGCCAATCTCCCCGACGGAGACCTTGAACACGCGCATCATCAGCAACACGAAACTGATACAGGTCACCAAAAGCACCACGGCATAGGCCGAACCTCTGGGCCAGTTCGAGGACTCGTTGAACCACTGATAGATGAGCTGCGTGAACCAAAGAGACGACGGCCCGCCCAAAATCTGCGGCGCGGCAAGCGCACCTGCGGTGAGCATGAAGACCATGGTCGCCCCTGAGACGATCCCCGGTTTCGCCATCGGCAAGACCACCCGCCAATGCACCCGCCAGAGAGGCGCGCCCATATCGCGGGCGGCTTCGACCTGTGTGTGATCCAGCGCTTCGATGGCATTGTACATCGGGAAAACCATCAGGAGAATATAGGCGTAGGCGAGGCCACAATAGAGCGCCACATCGGCACGGATGAAATCCACCGGCGCGTCCCAAAGCCCCATCTGCATGCCCCAGGTGTTCACGACACCCGTGGACCCGAACAGCACGCGAAAGGCAAAGGCGCGCAGAATCTCGTTGATCCAATAGGGGATGATCAGCCCGATCACCATGAGCCGCGCGGCGACACCTTTGGCGCCATGGGCGAGGATATAGGCGATGGGATAGCAGATCAGCACATCGATCATCGTCACGATCAGCGCCGCAATCAGGGTCCGGATCAGGATCGTGATGTCGAGCGCGTTGAAGGATCCGTCCGAGTTGAAGAAAAAGCTGTGATATTGCTCCAGCGTGTAGTGATCCGCCTCGGTGCCGATCTGATCGGCGGGCAGGTTGAAGCGGAAGGAATAATCCAGCATCGAAAGCTGCGGCAGGGTGATGAACACGACGACCCAGAGCGTCACGGAAATGGCGACGAAGAGCGCCGCGCCCATGCCGTGTTTGGCGAGCAAGCTGGTGTAGGCGAGTTTCAACTGTTTCATGAGTCACTCGCCATATGTCCGACCGGAAGGATGGTGCCATTCATCGGAGCAAAGCCCAGAGAGAGGCTTTCGCCCTGCCCCGGCAGGCTGCCCGCCAGCCCCGCATTGACCATGGAGATGCGCAATTCACTGTCTCCGGCCTTGGCGAAGACATGGTTGGCGGCTCCCTCGAATTCCTGCCTTGTGAGCATGGCGTGAAAGGCGTTCTCTGTCGCGCCGGGGATGAGCTGTTCGGGCCGCACAAACAAGAGCGCCTCGTCACCTGCCTTGTATTTTCGCCCGCCACCGACACGGGCCTCGAAGGTGCCCATCGGCGTCTCAAGGGCTGCCAAGTCACCCGACTGGCCTTTGATGATGCCCTGCAACGCATTATTTTCGCCGACGAAAGAGGCCACAAAAGCCGACCGAGGCCGGTTGTAAATCCGATCCGGTTCGCCGACCTGTTCGATCACACCGCGGCTCATCACGGCCACGCGGTCGGACATGGTCAACGCCTCGCCCTGGTCGTGGGTGATGTAGATAAAGGTCACGCCAACCTGTTTCTGGATCGCGCGCAGCTCCGTCCGCATGTGTTGGCGCAGCTTGAGATCGAGCGCGGAGAGAGGTTCGTCGAGCAACAGAATATCCGGCTCAACGGCCAGCGCGCGGGCAATCGCCACGCGCTGTTTCTGACCACCCGACAGTTCTCCCGGTTTCTTGTCACCGATCCCCGGCAGGGCGATCATCTCCAAAAGCTCGTCCGCCTTTTTACGCCGCTCTTTCTTGGACAGCCCCCGCACCTCCAGAGGAAAGGCGATATTCTCCGCCACCGTCATCAGCGGAAACAACGCCAAATGTTGGAAAATCAACGCGGTCGGGCGTTTGTTCGGGCCGACACCGGCCATATCCTTGCCGCCAATTAACACCTTGCCCTCGGTCGGCTCGGAAAAGCCGGAGATACAGCGCAGCATCGTGGTCTTGCCGCAGCCAGACGGCCCGAGAAAGGAGAAAAATTCGCCGGAATTGATTTTCAGATTGGCGTTATCGACGGCGGTGAAATTGCCAAAGCGGATGGAAACGTGATCGAGGAGAACGGAGCGGTCCGGGGTCTGGTCGGGCATGTTGCCTCTCTTATGAATTGAACGTGAAAAGGCCCCGCGCGTGCGACGGCGGGGCCTGATCGAAATTAGGCGGAGAGGAATTTATTGGTGAATTCGGTGCGCATTTCCGAATACCACGGCGCCTCCGCGGGCCAGGCGTTGAGGTTCGCCAAGGCCTCGCCCGGATAGGCGTCGGCAAAGTTCTTGGCATAAATCTCACCACCGAAGGCGTCCGCGCCCAGAACCGGCGAGTTATAGCCGTGGGTCTTGATCGCCTCACCGGCCCACTCCGGGTTGTAGCAGGCGTCGATGAAGGCATAGACCTGTTCGATGTTGGTCGCCCCCGTCGGCATCGCCATACCATCGACCCAAGCCATCGCCCCCTCGACCGGCGCGCGGTACATCACCGGCTCGCCTTCGTTTTTCAGCGCGATCGGCGGGCCGTCCCATGTCTGACCGACGATGACGCCCTCGTTCAAAAGACCGTTCTTTTGGGTGTCGGCGTCGTTCCAGATCAGCTTGATATTGCCTTTCTTTTCAATCGCGTGCTCGACCAGCATGGTCCAGACTTCGGTCATTTTTTCGGGCGTTTCATAAGCCGCCCACATCGAGCCGGGTTCCATCATGCCAAGGCGTTCCATGCCAAGCCCCAGCCCCAAAAGCATCGAGTGACCGCGCCCCATGGTTTTGCCCGCGTTGGTATCGTCCCAGATGTCGTAGTAGGATGGGAATTCGCCCGCCGGCGTGAACATATCGGTGCGCCACGCGACCCCTTCCGTGCCCCAGATATGCGGCACCCAAAACGTGCCTTCGCCACCGAAGTTCCAGTGTTTTTCGCCCAGAGCCATCGCCGGGTTGACCTTTTCAATGGCGATTTTCGTCATGTCGAAGGGCTGCAAAAGGCCGAGTTCCGCCCATAGAAGATTGCGGTTGACGGTCGGCGAGACGATGTCGAACCCTTCGCCGCCGGTGGCTTTGAGCTTATTGATGATTTCCTCGTTGGAGCCGATGCCGGTGAAATTCAGCTTGATGCCGGTCGAGCCCTCAAACGCCGTCACGAAGCTTTCCGGCAAATAGTCGGACCACATCATCACGTTGATTTCGCCGGAAGAGGCCAGCGCCGCGCGGCTCACGAGGGCGGGCGCCGCGAGGCCGCCCATGAGGGTTGCGGAGCCTTTCAGGAACGAGCGGCGCTTGAGGCCACCGGTGGTTTTGATCTTCGTCATGTCACTCCCCGTGAACGTATTCGTTGCTGTCGGTGTCTTGTTCTCTGGTTGTTGCGGGCGGTCGGACCGAGTCCGGCACCGCACATGCAAAAGCCTAGGGGCCGGTCTTTTGCTCAATTTAGAGCCAGAAGTGGCAAATTATAGTGCCAGAAGGGCTTTCCTCCTGTCGCCTTTCGTGCTGCACAATAGAGTGGCGCTTGCGCCCACCCTTTGCCCGCCTCAAGGCAGGATCGGAACCGCACCCGACCCACCACGCCCGCCCCCCATGAGAGGCCCCATGCTCGACCGTTATTTCGAACAGCCCTTCGATCAGAGCGCCTCGCTCCAGCACCAGATTCAGGAACGTCTCATTCAGGCGATCCTCGATGGCGCGCTTTCGCCGGTCGATCCGCTGCCGTCGTCCCGCGCATTCGCCAAAACGCTGAAGGTCTCGCGCAACACGATCTCCATCGTCTATGAGCGGCTGCATCAGGACGGGTTCATCACGGCCAAACCCCGGCGTGGCTATTTCATCGACGAGAATTTCGTGCGCGAGAAACTCAATGTCGCCCCGCCAAGGCGCCAGATCGGCTCAGGGACACGCGCCGATTTCGACCGGTTCCTGCCCCGGCGTTTCACGGAACAGCTCAACATCGCCAAACGCGCCGACTGGCGGCGCTTTCCCTACCCGTTCATCTACGGTCAGGTCGGGCGCGACGAGATTTCCGTCGCCCGCTGGCGCGATTGTCTGCGCCGGGCGGGCACCACGCGCCATGTCGGCACATGGGCCGACGATCTGTTCGACAGCGACGATCCGCTTTTGCTCGAACAAATCTCCCGTCGCGTCCTCCCGCAGCGCGGCTTTCGCGCCGGTCCCGACGAATTGCTGATCACCGTGGGCGCGCAGAATGCGATCTGGATGGTCGCCAACCTGTTTCTGGCACCCGGGCGCGTGATCCATGTCGAGGACCCCGGCTATGTCGATGCCCGCAATATCTTCGCGGCCCAAGGGGCCACCGTCATCCCCTCGCCCGTGGACCGCAAGGGCTTGAAACCCGGTGACAATCTCGCGGGAGCAGACCTTGTCTACGTCACCCCCGGCCATCAGAGCCCGACCAACATCACTATGCCGATGGAGCGACGGCTGGCGCTTTTGGAGGCCGCCTCGACCCATGATTTCCTCATTCTCGAAGACGATTACGAACATGAACTGAACTTCGTCGGCGCGCAGCATCCGACCCTCAAGGCGCTCGATGGCACGGGTCGTGTGATCCATGTCGGATCGCTCACCAAACCGCTGTTTCCCGGCATTCGTCTGGGCTTTATCGCCGCCGATCCGGAGGTGATCCGCGAGATACGGGTGCTCCGCCGTTTGATGTATCGTCACCCTTCGGCACTGGCACAACGGACCATGGCGCTGTTCCTCTCTGAGGGGCACTATGACGCCCATATCCGCCGCCACCGCCGGGGTATGGCCGATAAATGGCGGGAAATATTGAGAGAAATCGACCGGCAACTGCCCGATTGCGAGCTGACCATGACCACCGGCGGCTCGGGCGTCTGGCTGGCCCTGCCGGAGGGCATGGACGCGGGTGCGGTCAAGGCGGAGGCCGAAGCGCGCGGAGTGCTGGTCGAGGACGGCACGCCGCATTACCTGCGCGCGGATGCCCCGCGCAACCGGCTCCGGCTTGGCTTCGGGGCGATTGATCTGGCGAAGATTGCGCCGGGGATTGCGGAGCTGAAAGCCGCGATCGAGGCGGTACGGAACTGCCCCGAAAGCTGAATTTTCCCTGTCGGCAAAGTGTCGGACTTGCGTCGGACTTTTGTCGGGCACTTTGCGATGCCCCTCCGACGCCCCGAACGGCCCTCAGTCCATCGCG
Source organism: Celeribacter ethanolicus (assembly GCF_002407265.1). Classification (NCBI taxonomy): domain Bacteria; kingdom Pseudomonadati; phylum Pseudomonadota; class Alphaproteobacteria; order Rhodobacterales; family Roseobacteraceae; genus Celeribacter; species Celeribacter ethanolicus. Next base: position 162,864 of record NZ_CP022196.1, on the reverse strand, counting down.
ATCACAATCGTCTTCGAACGGGTGAAATGCGCCAGCATGGCTTCCAAAGACGCTTCCTTACCCAGACCCGAACGGCCGAAGCCGCCATAGGAGACGTTGGGCTGGATCGTGAGGTTCTGGTTCACCTGCACATAGCCCGCGTTGAGGCGCGAGGTGGCGTCGAGCGCGGTGGAGAGGTCTTCGGTCCAGACCGAGGCGGCAAGGCCATAGCGGCTGTCGTTGGCCTTGGCGATCACATCCTCGTAGTCGGACCATTTCTGGATCGCGGCGACCGGGCCAAAGATTTCGTCGCGCAGGCAGGGGTGATCTTCGGGCAGATCGAGCAAAAGCGTCGGCATGGCGAAGAGATCGGGCGAGAGCGCGGCATCCGCAGGCATCTGGCCGCAACGGACAACTTTGGCGCCGGCGGTTGCCTCCGCCTTGGCGACGTAATCGGAGACCACCTTGGCCTGTTTGGCATTGATGATCGTGCCGATGTCGGTCCTCTCGTCCAAAGGATCGCCGATTTTGAGCGCGTTCAGATCGGCGACAAGGGCGTCAAGGAAGGCGTCATAAAGGCTTTCGTGGACATAGATGCGCGAGGAGGCGGTGCAGCTTTGGCCCTGACGGGTGAAACGCATGCCCGAGATGGCCCCCGGCACGGCTTTGGACAGTTTGGCGTCGGCGCAGACGATCATCGGGCTTTTGCCGCCGAGTTCGAGAGAGACCGGCACGATGCGCTCGGCCCCGGCTTTGTAGACGATCTCGCCCACTTCCTCGGATCCGGTGAAGGTGATTTTCGCCACATCCGGGTGGGCGGTGAGCGCTGCGCCGCAATTCGGGCCGTCGCCACTGATCACGTTCAAGACGCCCGCAGGCAAGTGCTCCATCACGATCTCGGCGGCGAGATAGGTGGCAAAGGGCGCGTCCTCGGAGGCCTTCACGACGACCGTGTTGCCCGCGACCAAAGCGGGGGCGATTTTGAGCATCATGAGGACCAGCGGCACGTTCCACGGCACGATGGCGGCGACCACCCCCAGAGGTTCGCGGGTGGTCATGGTCAACATGCGCGGGCTATAGGGGATGGTTTCGCCTTTGAGTTCCGAGCCCAATCCGCCATAGAATTCAAGGATGTCGGCGGCGGTCTTCACCTCGCCCCTGCACTCGGTGCGGATCGCTTTGCCGGTCTCGCGGGCAAGCACCTGAGCCACCAGTTCGAAATTCTCCAAAAGCGCACGCCCTGCGGCGGCGACGCGTTTGCCGCGCTCGCGGGCCGGGATCGCGGCCCAGGCCGCCCCCGCCGCTTTCGCCGCCTGCACGGCCGCGTCGGTTTCGACCGGACCGGAGGCGGCGGCCCTGCCCAAAAGCGCCCCGGTGGCCGGGTTCAGCACGTCGAGACCGGCGGCGGTCGGCACACGGGCACCGCCCACGAGGTTGAGGTTGTGATAAGCCGCGATGACGGCCTGCGGGTCGGGAAATTGGCATGCGATCTGGCTCATGCCTCTTGCATTGCGCGAAAATCGGGCCCGGCAAAGATACCAGCATTTCAAAACAATGAGTCCAGATATTCTGCGCCCACATTTTGACCGTTTGATATAAAAAATCACTGGCCCGATAAATCTAAAGCTCTGGCCCTATAGGCCCCGCCCGCAAGCGGTGATTTACTTATGCCGAGAATTACGGAGTCTCCCGCCATGCACGACAATGATCTTTCCGCCATCATCGAGGCCGACCGCGCCCATGTTTGGCACCATATGTTCCAACACCAGCTTCTGGAAAGCCGCGATCCCCGGATCATTGTCGAGGGCAAGGGCATGCGGGTCTGGGACCAGAACGGCCGCGAATTTCTCGATGCCGTGTCCGGCGGCGTCTGGACGGTGAACGTCGGCTATGGCCGCGAACGGATTGCCAATGCGGTGCGCGATCAGCTGATCAAGATGAACTATTTCGCGGGCTCCGCGGGGTCCATTCCGGCGGCGAAATTCGCCGAGGTTCTGACCGCGAAAACCCCCGGCCTGTCGCGCATGTATTACTGCAACTCCGGCTCGGAAGCCAATGAAAAGGCTTTCAAAATGGTGCGTCAGATTTCGGCGCAGCGCTATGGCGGCAAGAAGTCGAAAATCCTCTATCGCGACCGCGATTACCATGGCACGACGATCGCCACGCTCTCGGCCTGCGGCCAGCAACAGCGCGCCGCGCATTACGGCCCCTTCGTGCCGGATTTCGTCGAGGTGCCGCATTGCCTTGAGTACCGCAAACAGTGGGATGTCGAGAATTACGGCGAACGCGCTGCAGAGGCCATCGAAGAGGTGATCCTGCGCGAAGGCCCGGATACGGTGGGCGCGATCTGCCTTGAGCCGGTGACCGCGGGCGGTGGTGTGATCACGCCGCCGAAAGGCTACTGGGAGAAAATTCAGGAGATCTGCCGCAAGTATGACATCCTGTTGCACATCGACGAGGTGGTGTGCGGTATGGGGCGCACGGGCGAGTGGTTCGGCTATCAGAACTACGGCATCGAGCCGGATTTCGTGACCACCGCAAAAGGCGTGGCCTCCGGCTATGCGGCGATTGCCGTGATGCTGGCATCCGACCGGGTGTTCGACATGTTCAAGGACAAGCCCGAAGACCCGCTGAACCACTTCCGCGACATCTCCACCTTTGGCGGCTGCACCGGCGGCCCGGCGGCGGCGCTTGAGAACGTGGCGATCATCGAGGAAGAGGGCCTTCTGGACAACACCAAGGTGATGGGCAAGCGTCTTCTGGACGGGTTGGCCGCGCTTGAGGACAAGCATGAGCTCATTGGCAACACGCGCGGTCTGGGCCTGTTCTGCGGCGCGGAATTGGTGGCGGATCGCGAGACCAAAGAACCGCTCTCCGAGAAGCTGGTTCAGGCCGTCGTGGCCGAGTGCGACAAGCAGGGCGTGATCATCGGCGCGACCATGCGCTCGCTGCCGGGGTTCAACAACACGCTGTGCTTCTCGCCGGCGCTGATCTCGAAAGCGGACGACATCGACGAGATCCTGACCGCTGTCGACAACGCCCTGACCACGGTTGCAGCGGCGATGTAAGATCGCCCCTCACCGTATTGAAATCTAAAGATTACGCCTCGCCGATGTGCGGGGCGTTTTCTTGATCTAGCACCCCGCTTTCTTCTTTGAGGCCGGTGCCGGTCAGACCGCGTTTGAGGGCCTCGCGGGTGAGCCATGCGATTTTCGTCGCGGCCTGATCATAGGACATGCCACCCTTGCCGTGGATGTTCGAGAGACAGTTGCGGGCGCTGTCCTTGAGGCCCGGTCGCGGGCCATAGGTCAGGTACGCGCCGAGGCTGTCGGCCACCGTCAGGCCGGGACGCTCGCCGACCAAGAGGACCACGAGCCTCGCACCGAGCGCTGCGCCGATCTCGTCGCCGATGGCGACGCGGGCTTGGGTGGCGACGACGACGGGACCGAGGGTGAGGCCTTCGAGTTTGGCGCTTGCCGCGTGAACCACGGCGGCAGCATGGGATTGCACGGCGGCGGAGGACAGGCCGTCGGCGATGACGAAGGCGACGTCGCAGGGCGTGCGGGCGTTGAGCGTGTCGGCCTCGCCGGGGGCAAGTTTGCGACCAAGGTCCGGGCGGCGCAGATAGCTTGCGCGGTCGGGAGCGGCGGAGGTGACGCGGATGACCTCGAAAGGCGACAGCTCGGCAGCCAAGGCGTCCACGTCGAGGCCGGAATGCACCGCGTCGCGGGCGCGGGCATGGGCGAACTGGAACTCAAGATTGGCGCCGGTCGGAAGCCCCGCCCCGTTGCGGCCAAGACCGATGCGGGCGGGGGTGGCGGCGCGCAGTTTGGCCCATGGATCTTTCATCACATCCGTCATTGCGCCGCCTCCAAAAGCCGTGCCGCGCCAAGATCGCTTTGCAGCAGATGGCCGGTTTCGGACACAAGCCCCATGGCGGTGAGCCAAGCCTCGAACTCCGGCGCGGCTTTGAGGCCCAGCGAATTGCGCAGGTACGCGATGTCGTGGAACGAGAGGCTTTGATAGTTGAGCATGATGTCATCCGCCCCCGGCACCCCGATCAGGAATTGTGCGCGGGCATTGGCGAGAAGCGTCATCAAAACGTCCATGTCGTTCTGATCGGCCTCGGCATGGTTGGTGTAACACACGTCACAGCCCATCGGCAGGCCAAGGAGTTTGCCGCAGAACACATCCTCAAGACCGGCGCGGATGATCTCTTTGCCGTCGTAAAGATATTCCGGCCCGATAAAGCCCACCACCGTGTTGACGATCAGCGGATCGAAGGCGCGGCAGACGGCATAGGCACGGGCCTCGACGGTTTGCTGGTCGATGCCGTGATGAGCGTCGGCGGAGAGTGCAGACCCCTGCCCGGTTTCGAAATACATGACGTTCTGCCCCATCGTGCCGCGGTTTAGCGAGAGCGCGGCATCATGGGATTCCTTGAGGATCGACAGGGTGACGCCAAACCCCTCATTCGCCGCCTCGGTGCCCGCGACGGATTGGAACACCAAGTCGAGCGGCGCGCCGCGATTGATGATCTCGATCGAATTGGTGACATGGGTCAGCACGCAGCTTTGCGTCGGAATGTCGTAACGGCCACGCAGATCGTCGAGCATGGAGATCAACGTCATGGCGGTCGGAATGTTGTCGGTCGCCGGGTTGATGCCGATCACCGCATCGCCCACCGCGTAGGACAGACCGTCGAGGGTGGAGGCGACGATGCCCTTCAGGTCATCCGCCGGATGGTTCGGTTGCAGACGCGAGCCGATCCGCCCCTCAAGACCCAGAGTGGAGCGGAAGGCTGTGACCACGGTGATCTTGCGGGCAACGGCGATCAGGTCGCGGTTGCGCATGATCTTCGACACGGCGGCGGCCATTTCCGGCATGAGACCGGGAGCAAGCGCCTTCAACGCGGTGGGTGTGGCGGCGTCGGACAGAAGCCAGTCGCGAAACTGACCGACGGACATATGCGAGACGGGCGCAAAAGCCGCCGCGTCATGCGTGTCGAAGATCAGACGCGTGACCTCGTCTTCTTCATAAGGAACCAGCAACTCTTCGAGGAAGGTTTTCAGAGGCAGATCGGCCAGAACCATCTGCGCCGCGACGCGTTCGACATCGCTTGTCGCGATCAGCCCGGCCAGAGCATCGCCCGAGCGCGCGGGCGTGGCCTTGGCCATCACCTCCGCGAGGTTGGAAAAGCGAAACACCTCGCCGCCAAGGGTGGTGCGATAGATCGGCATGCGTTCGTCCCGTTGCTGTCTCGTCCCAAAATCCTAGCGACGAAAGCCGGAGGGTTCGAGAGCACGCGCGAGTGCAGCCGGGGCGGGCCTGCAAATTCAGGCGTCATCGCCCATTTTTACGGCACAGCCCGTCAGGAAAAGCCGGATTGCCAGAGCGCGCCGCTCCGCCAAAAGCTCGGGCGTCGGTTCGGCGAACTCGGGATCGAGCAGGCGCACAAGAGGATCGCCGAAAGCCATGCTGACAATGAGATCGGCCGACAGCGCCGCCTGATCCGGGGCAAGCGACAGGCGCCCCGCCGTGATTTCGCGCATGATTTCGTCGCGCACATAGCCGGTCAACCGCCCGCGCCCCTCATGCACCAACCCACGCGCCAGCGCCGGATAGGTCTGCGCCCGCGCCACCATGGTGCGCAGGAATTCCAATTTGTGCCGGTCCGATCCGGGCGGTTTGTTGAAGGTCAAAAGCAGATCGAGCCGCTCGGAAAACGGCCTGTCCTGATCCTCTTCGGGCAGGGGCTGGAAAATCGAGGCGCTGATGCGGGCGATGACGCGGCCCAGCAAAACTTCCTGACTGTCGAAATGCGCATAGAGCGTGCGTTTCGACATGCCTGCGCGCCGGGCGATGGCCGACATGGTCACGTGATCGAAGCCACGCTCCATCATCAGCGCGTGGGTGGCGTCGAGGATCACCGTCTCACGCGCCTCGAAATCCATCTGCACCGGCCGCCCGCGCTTGCGGACTCCGGTCTCCTGCGCGGCGGCCTCCTCCGGCTCTGCCTCATATTTAGACACCTGCGACAGCCCACAACTCCCTGCTCAGATGCGCACATCCGGCGCGCTTTACAAAACTATCGGGTTTCTTTAATCAAAATTCAAGTCATGTTCCAATGCACAGATGACAAACACCCGGAACATGCCCTGACCGCCGCGCATTCGCGCCCCCTCAAAACCCCTCGCCCCCGACCGAAACGGTCCGGGGTTTGTTTTGCCGGAGATTTTCATGCCCTGCCCACGCCCTGTCCTGCCCCGCCGGAGCGCCGCCCTGCTCGCCCTTGCCCTGATGGCGGGCCAGCCCGTTCTGGCCCAGAACGCCCCGCCGCCCACGCCCGTGACCGTGGTCACGCTGAATGCGGGAGACGTGACGCTCAGCAGCCCGCTGCCCGGCCGGGTCGCCGCCTCCGCCGAGGCCGAAGTCCGTCCGCAGGTCGGCGGCATCATCCAGAAACGCCTGTTTGACGAGGGCAGCACGGTCAGCGAGGGCGATCCGCTCTATCAGATCGACGCGGCGACCTATGAAGCGGTGAAGGCCGTGGCGGAGGCGAGCCTTGCACAGGCGAAAGCGGCGCTGAAATCGGCGGAAATCGAATACGAACGCCAGCAGGAACTGAAAAGCCGCAACGTCGTGGCGCAGCAGAACCTCGACAGCGCCATTGCCGCGCGCGACAGTGCCCTCGCGGCGGTGAAAGTGGCGGAGGCCAATCTCCTTTCGGCGGAGATCGACCTCGAGCGGACCCAGATCCGCGCACCGATTTCCGGCGCCGTGGGGCTGAGTGCGGTGAGCCAGGGGGCGCTTGTGACCTCCGGGCAATCGACCGCGCTGACCACGATCCGGGCCCTCGACCCGGTCTATGTCGACGTGACGCAGGCGGCCTCCGAAATGCTGCGCTGGCGGCGGATGGGCAACGGTGCGGAATTTTCCGAGACGCTCGGCCAGACCGTGTCGCTGACGCTCGCCGATGGCAGCTCCTATGAGTACAAAGGCGAATTGTCCGCCGCCGAACCCTATGTGAACGAGGACACCGGCACGATCGTACTGCGGCTGTCCTTCCCGAACCCGGATCATTTCCTTCTGCCGGGCATGTATGTCCAGGTCGAGATGCCGCAGGGCGTGGTCCCCGGCGCGGTGCTCGTGCCGCAGGAAGCGGTGACGCGGGACCGGCGCGGCCGTCCGATGGCTTTGGTGGTGAATGGCGAGAACGTGGTGGAAAGCCGCGTACTCGACGTGGTGAGCGACCAAGGCAACAACTGGATCGTGACCGGCGGGGTTGCAGAAGGCGAACGGGTGATCGTCGCGGGTCTGCAAAAGACCGCAGCCGGTGCGACAGTGGCACCGCAGGAACAGGGGGCCGAGGCGCCCGCCGCCCAAGACGCCCAGCCCAGCGAATGACCGGCATAAGGACCTGAGAATATGGCTCGTTTTTTCATCGACCGCCCGGTCTTTGCCTGGGTGATTTCCATCTTGATCATGGGGGTCGGCCTGTTGTCGGTCTTCACGCTCCCGGTGGCGCAATATCCGCAGATCGCACCGCCCTCGGTGTCGATCCGCACGACATATCCCGGCGCATCCGCCGAGACGGTGGCCAACACCGTGACCCAGATCATCGAACAGCAGATGACCGGGCTCGACGGCATGCGCTATATGTCCTCAAGCTCGACCTCGGCGGGGTCTGCCACGATCACGCTGACCTTTGCGACCGGCACGGACCCGGACATCGCCCAGGTGCAGGTACAGAACAAACTGTCCCAGGCCACGGCGCTGCTGCCCGATGCGGTGCAGCGCCAGGGGGTGACGGTACAGAAAAGCTCCGCTGGCTTCCTGATGGTTCTGGGGGTGATCTCCGAGGACGGCAGCATGGATCAGGCCGACCTCGCCGACTATCTCAACACCAATATGGTGGACGCCTTCAGCCGGATCGAAGGGGTCGGCGGCACCCAGGTGTTCGGCGCGAAATACGCCATGCGGATCTGGCTCGACCCGTCGAAACTTGCGGCGTTCGACATGACACCGTCGGATGTGGTCGGGGCCGTCTCGGGCTATAACGCCCAAATCTCGGCAGGCTCCTTCGGGTCACTGCCCTCGCCGGAGGGACAGGCCTTTACCGCCACGATCTCCGCGCAATCGCTGCTTCAGACGCCGGACGATTTCCGCAACATCATCCTGCGGTCGGAATCCGACGGCGGGCTCGTGCTTCTGGACGATGTCGCCCGGGTCGAAGTCGGGGCGGAAAACTACTCCACGATCTCGCAATATAACAGCCAGCCCGCCTCGGGTATGGCGATCCAGCTCGCGCCGGGCGCCAACGCGCTCGACACCTCGAAACGGGTACGCGCGATGATCGACGAGTATGCGCAATACTTCCCCGAGGGCATGACCTATGTCATCCCCTATGACACCACCCCCTTCATCGAAATCTCGATCCACGAGGTGCAGAAGACCCTGATGGAGGCCATCGTCCTGGTGTTCTTCGTGATGCTTTTGTTCCTCCAGAACATTCGCGCGACGCTCATTCCGACGCTGGCCGTGCCGGTCGTGATCCTCGGCACTTTCGCGATCCTTGCGGTCTTCGGCTTCACGATCAACGTGCTCACCATGCTGGCCATGGTGCTCGCCATCGGTCTTCTCGTCGATGACGCCATCGTGGTGGTGGAAAACGTCGAACGGATCATGGAAGAGGAAGGGCTCAGCCCCCGCGAGGCCACACGCAAGTCGATGGACCAGATCACCGGCGCGCTCGTGGGCATCGCCCTCGTGCTCTCGGCGGTGTTCATCCCGATGGCCTTCTTCGGGGGTTCCACGGGGGTGATCTATCGCCAGTTCTCGATCACCATCGTCTCGGCCATGCTCCTCTCCGTGGTGGTCGCTCTGACGCTGACACCGGCGCTTTGCGCCACAATCCTGCGCGGCAAGGACGCCCATCACGCCAAACGCGGACCGTTCGGCTGGTTCAACACCGCCTTCGACAAGCTCTCCGGCGGCTATGGCTCGACCGTGGGCTACATGATCCGGCGTCCGCTGCGCATGCTCGTGATCTATGGCGGCATGGGGGCGGGCATCGCCTGGCTGTTCATGCAGACCCCGACCGGCTTCCTTCCGGATGAGGATCAGGGCATCATGATGGCGCTGGTACAGGGCCCCTCGGGCTCCACTGCCGAGAACACGCTCGCGGCCAACGCCCAGATCAAGGACTACTTCCTGACCGCCGAAAGCGAGAATGTCGAAGCGGTGTTCAGCATCGCGGGCTTCTCCTTCTCCGGTCAGGGGCAGAACAACGGTCTGGCCTTTATCCGCATGAAGGACTGGGAGGAACGTACCGGGCCGGGACAATCGGTGCAGGCCATCGCGGGCCGGGCTTTCCCCGCCTTCATGGGCATTCAGGAAGCCATGGCCTTCCCGATCGTGCCGCCTGCGGTGATCGAGCTTGGCAACGTCTCGGGGTTCGACTTCTACCTGCAGGCGCAGGGCGGTCAGACCCACGAACAGCTCCTGGAAGCGCGCAACATGTTGTTGGGCATGGCCGGGCAAAGCCCGCTGATCGCCTCCGTGCGGCCCTCCGGCCTCGAGGATGCGACGCAGTTCAAGCTCGACATCGACTGGCGCGCGGCGGGGGCCATGGGCATTGATCCGGGCGACGTCGGCGACACGCTGTCGATCGCCATGGCCGGGTCCTATGTCAACGACTTCAACGACAATGGGCGCACCAAGCGCGTCTATGTCCAGGGCGATGCCGACAGCCGGGCCACCCCGGAGGACCTTCAGAAATGGCGGGTGCGCAACTCCTCTGGCGAACTGGTGCCGTTCTCGAACTTCACCACCGAACGCTGGGTCAACGGTCCGCAGGGTCTGAACCGCTACAACGGCACACCCTCGATGCAGATCCAGGGCTCTCCGGCTCCGGGTGTATCGACCGGCGAGGCGATGGCGGAAATCGAGAATCTCGTCAGCCAGATCCCCGGCGGCTATTCGGTGGCCTGGACCGGTCTGTCGCTTGAGGAAAAGGACTCCGGGTCTCAGGCACCGATGCTCTACATGCTGTCGCTGGCGGCGATCTTCTTCTGTCTCGCAGCACTTTACGAAAGCTGGGCAATTCCCTTCTCCGTCATGCTCGCCATGCCCGTGGGGATTCTCGGCACGCTGTTCACCGCCTGGCATTTCGGCTTCGACAACGGCGTGTTCTTCCAGGTCGGCCTTCTGACCGTGATCGGTCTGACCGGCAAGAACGCCATTCTGATCGTCGAGTTCGCCCGCGAGCAGGTGGATGCCGGCAAGGATCTGTTCGAGGCCGTGCTGACGGCGGCGAAACAGCGTTTCCGCCCGATCGTGATGACCTCCATGGCCTTCTCGCTGGGTGTTGTGCCGCTGGTGCTCTCCTCCGGCGCGGGTGCGGGCGGTCGTCGGGCCGTGGGCGCCGCCGTTCTCGGCGGGACGATCACCGGCACCGTGCTGGGCATTCTCTTCGTGCCGCTGTTCTTCGTCATCGTGCGCAAGGTCTTCGGCAGCAAGAAGAAAGCCGCCTGACGGAAGCGCGACAGACACAAACGAAAGGCCGGGCACTCTGCCCGGCCTTTTTTCTTGCCACCCGCTTGCGTCTTCTGGGGCTCACCTGCTTTTGAGAAAGGCTTCGAAGGCAGCCAGCGTCTCGTCGCAGACATGGTGCTCGATCCCCTCGGCATCGAGCTCGGCAACCTCTTCGGGCACGCCCACCGCGACCAGAAGCTCGACCACCGTGCGATGACGCGCCCGCACCCGGTCGGCGAGATCGGCGCCCTCTTCGGTCAGGAACACGCCGCGATAGGGCCGTGCGGTGGCCAAGCCTTCGCGTTTGAGCCGTGAGATCGCCTTGGTCGCCGTGGGTTGCGCGACCCCCATGCGCTCGGCGATGTCGGCAACCCGCGCTTCGCCCAGCTCGGAGATCAGATCGCCGATCATTTCCACATAATCTTCCAGAAGCGCCACCGATTGCGCCTCGCGCGCACGGGCGAAGCGTTCGGGAACCTGTCCGTCGATCTCGGTCATGGGCGCCTCCTCTTTGCCGAAGATATAGCCAGACCCGGTCCGAAGCACCAGTCCGCACACATAAATATACCTGCACATAAAATTGTGTTTTGCAAGAAATATAGCAATGGCTATAAGTCGAGAAAAGAACATCCCCGAGTCGCAATGCGCGACCGGACCAGGACCGCCAGAACAGGACCCGACATCATGCACGATCTTTCCGGAAACACCCGCACAGGCATTGCCGCCGTCCTTCGGGGCGAGCGTCACGGGCTGCGCGCACGGCTGTTGTTCGCAGGCCCCGCGATCATCGCCTCTGTGGCCTATATGGACCCGGGCAATTACGCCACGAACATTCAGGCCGGGGCGGGTTATGGCTATACGCTTCTGTGGGTCGTGCTGCTCGCCAACCTGATCGCCATGCTGTTCCAGGCACTCTCCGCCCGGCTCGGCATCGTCACCGGCAAGAACCTCGCCGAACTGTCGCGCGACAATTTTTCCAAACCCGTGGTTCTGGTGATGTGGTTCGTGAGCGAGATCGCCGCCATGGCCACCGACCTCGCCGAATTCCTCGGCGGTGCCATCGGCCTGTCGCTTTTGTTCAACCTGCCGCTCATCGTCGGCATGGCGATCACCGCCCTCGTGACCTATGGCATCCTCTTGTTCGAGGGCCGCGGCTTTCGCCCGATGGAGCTGATCATCGGCGCGATGGTGGGGGTGATCGGCCTGTGTTACCTCGCGGAAATCCTCATTGCACCGATCGACTGGCAGGCCACCGGGCTTGGCCTCGTCAGCCCCGCCCTGCCCGATCATGCCGCGCTGACGATTGCCGTGGGGATCATCGGCGCGACGGTCATGCCGCATGCGATCTACCTGCACTCGGGCCTCACCCAGTCCCGCGCCGCGCCGCGCGACGACAGCGACCGGCGCAAGTTGGTGCGCTTTTCCAACACCGAGGTGGTTCTGGCGCTTGCGGTGGCGGGGATGGTCAACATGGCGATGGTGATGATGGCGGCGAGCGCCTTTCACCAGGGCCATTCCGAAGTCTCCGAGATCGAGACCGCCTATCACACGCTCACCCCTTTGCTGGGCGGCGCGGCGGCGGCGATCTTTCTGACCTCTCTCATCGCCTCGGGGGTGTCGTCCTCCGTCGTCGGCACCATGGCCGGGCAAATGATCATGCAGGGCTTTCTGCACATCCGTATCCCGATCTGGCTGCGCCGCCTGATCACCATGGTTCCGGCCTTTGTCGTCGTCGCCCTGGGCGTGAACGCGACACAGGCGCTCGTCGTGTCACAGGTGATCCTCTCCATCGCCCTGCCGGTGCCGATGATCGCGCTGATCGTGTTCGTCGCCCGCCGCGACATCATGGGGGTGTTCACCGTCTCACCACTGATCCGCATGCTGGCGATCCTCGGCGCCATCGCCGTCCTGAGCCTCAATTTCATCCTTCTGGCCGGGGCTTTCGGTGTGCCCATCCCGTTTCTCGAGGGGTGAAACGCAAAAAGGCCGGGGCAATCCCCGGCCTTTCTCATCTCGGTCAAACCGTCTCAGGTGATGACATCCGGGGCATTCCGCCCTGTGCGGGCCCGGATTTCCGCGAGGCTGTCCGCGGCGGCGGCAATACCCGAGAGCGCGTTCTGCGGATTGTCCTGAAGAGCCGCCGCGTTGGTTTCCACCTTTTCGAGATAGACCCTGAGCGTCGCGCCTTCGGTGCCGGTGCCAGAGAGCCGGAACACGATCCGTCCGCCGCATTTGAACAGGATGCGAATGCCCTGCCCTTCGGAGCGCGACCCGTCGACCGGATCGTCATAGGCGAACTCGTCGGCCGCCTCGATGGTCATGCCCTCGACCTCACGGCCCGGCAGGTTCGGCAGACGGGTGCGCAGCGCCTGCATCAGCCCGTGGGCCGCGTCGCTGTCAACCGCCTCGAAATCGTGGCGGGAATAGTAGTTGCGACCGTATTTGGCCCAATGATCGGCCATGATCTCCGCCACGCTCTGCTGTCGCACGGCGAGCACGTTGAGCCAGAACAGCACGGCCCAGAGCCCGTCTTTCTCGCGAACGTGATCGGAACCGGTACCGGCACTTTCCTCACCGCACAGCGTCGCACGGCCCGCATCCAGGAGGTTGCCGAAGAATTTCCAGCCGGTCGGCGTCTCGTAACAGCCGATGCCAAGTGCCTCCGCCACCCGGTCGAGCGCCCGCGAGGTCGGCATGGACCGCGCCACGCCCTTAAGCCCGCCCTTGTAGCCCGGCACCAAAGTGGCGTTGGCGGCCAGCACGGCGAGACTGTCGGAGGGGGTCACATAGGCGTTGCGGCCCACGATCATATTGCGGTCGCCGTCGCCGTCGGAGGCCGCGCCGAAATCCGGGGCGTCGCCGGAGAACATCAGATCCATCAGGGGCTTGGCCCAGATCGGGTTCGGGTCCGGATGACCACCGCCGAAATCCGGCGAGGGCACGGCATTGACCACGGAACCCTCGGGCGCGCCAAGCGAGCCTTCGAGGATCGCCTTGGCATAGGGGCCGGTGACGGCATGCATGGCATCGAAGCGCAGGGTGAAGCCGGAGGCGAAAAGCGTGCGGATCGCTTCGAAATCGAAAATCTCTTCCATCATCAGATGGTAATCGACAACCGGATCGACCACCTCGATCTCCATGCCGTAGAGCGTCGTCATGCCCGGCGCGGAGAGATCGAGATCGTGGCTCTCGCAGATGACATATTCGCTGAGGCTCCGGGTCTCGGCGAAAATCTTGTCGGTGATGCCCTCGGGCGCGGGACCGCCATTGTCGCTGTTGAACTTGACGCCGAAATCTTCGGTCGGACCGCCGGGATTGTGGGAGGCGGACATGATGATGCCGCCATCGGTCTTGCGTTTGCGGATGAGGTTCGAGGCGGCCGGGGTCGACAGCAGGGCATTCACGCCGACGATGACCTTTTTCGCCCCATTGGCCGCCGCCATGCGCAGGATCACCTGCGCCGCGCGGTCGTTGAAATAGCGCCCGTCACCACCCAGCACATAGGTCTTACCCTCCGCACCGCCGGTGGCGTTGAAAATCGACTGGACGAAATTCTCCAGATAATGCGGTTGCATGAAAACCGGAGTTTTCTTGCGCAGGCCGGAGGTCCCGGGCTTCTGGCCTTCGATCGGGGTCGTGGCAACCACAGTGCGGGTCATGGTGTCTTCCTCTTTCAACGGTCGTTGCGGCGCATGATCTCGGCCACGCGCTCAAGTTTCTCATGGGAGGCCAGCGCCTCTCCCCCTCCCGGCAGGCGAATGCGCCAGTTGGGATATTCGCTCGTGGTGCCCGGCAGGTTCTGCTGTTCCACCATATCAAGAATCACCTCGGCTTGCACCGCGACAAGACGCGAGGGCGTGCGTGCGAGAAAGTCGTGCAGCGCGTCCTGATCCGTGCCGGGCATAACCCGGTCGATCGCCGCCACTTCGCGGGTGCGATGCGCAAGGCTTTCCGCCTCCTGCGCGGCGTCGATCCCGCCCGCTTTGCGCCGCGCGGTGATCTCCGCGCCTTGCCGCCAGCCGAGCCAGGTCGGCAGGTCATGGGTCGAGAATGACGCGACAGCGGCTTCGTCATAGGCCTCCGCCGGTTTGAATTCCGGGTTGTCCCAGGTCCAGCGTTCGAACATGGCAACACGGCAGCCCAACACGCCCGAGGCACTCAGAGCCTCGCGCAACCCGTCGGGGATATTGCCGAGGTCCTCGCCGACGATGACCCCGCCCGCGCCGTTTCCGGCCCGTGCCGCCTCGATCCGGGCGACGGCCAGCATGGCGTCCCGCGGCATGGCGACATAAGAACCGGGCGCGTTCTGCGGCACCCAGAAGGTACGTTCGAACCCGAGAATATGGTCGATCCGCAGCATGCCGGAGACCCGGAGCTGACGCGCGAAAGTGTCCGCCAGAGGCGCATAGGCTCGGTCCCGAAGCGTGATCGGATTGAACGGCGCGAGGCCCCAGTTCTGCCCCTCGGCGGCAAACGCATCGGGCGGCGCGCCAAGGGAGGCGCCCAGAGCGAAGACCTCGCGATCCTCCCAGGTTTCGGCGCCATGCGGGTGGGTGCCGACCGCGAGATCGAGATAGATGCCATGCGCCATGCCGGAGGCTTTCGCCTCGTCCTGCAATTCGCTCAGGGCTTCCTCGGCCTGCCATTGCAGCCAGGACCAGAACAGGATTTCTTCTTTCAGTTCGGCGCGCGCCGCCACGCAGGCTTCGCTTTCGGGATCCTGATACTCGGCGGGCCAATGGCACCAGAACGGCCCGTGGATCTCGGAAAGCACCTGATGCAGGGCGAAGGTTTCGAGCGCCGGACCTTCTGCGGCGACATAGGCCAGAAAGGCCGGGGCCGGGGTGGTTTTGTCGAAGACCTTGCGCAGGTTCTTGAGCCGGGTCGGACCGGCTTTGACATAGTCGATCAGCGAGCCGCTCCGTCCGGTGTCGGTGGCGAGGTAGAGCGCGTTGAGACGGCGGCGGTGCGACGGCGTATAGGGCGAGAACAGGCCGGGATCGGTGGGGAAGCCGGCATGCACCGGGTTCATGCCGACAAAGCCCGCGCCCTTCGCACCGAGGCTTTGGACCACGGGCATAAGATCGCCGTAAGAGCCGATGCCCTTATCGGAGAGCGCATAGAGCGGCACGGTCATGCCCCAGCCGCGCGGCGGCAGCGGAATGGTCGCAGGGGCGGCCAGAAGCGTGATCCGCTGCGCCCGGTCGGGGAATGCGGCAATCAGCTTGTGAATGCCCAATGGCAACTCCGGCAGCGCATCGGCCCCCTGCCCTTCGAGCATTTCGCCGGTTTCGAAGATCAGCTCCCAAGGCGCGTCGCCAATGTCGACACAGGGCTTGGCCCCCGCTTCGCAGACCACATCCCAGGGCAGAACCCCGTCGCCCTCTTCGAGATGCACGCGCGCCTCGGCCTCGGTCGCAGCCTCGATGCCCATCGCGGCCAGAAGGGCGACGGCAGTCTCCACCGAGGTCACATGATGCACGCCCATCTGGTCGTAATATTCGGCGTAGATGCCACGGGCATAGGCCAGTTCGAGCCTCGGGTCAGTCATTATAGGCCTCCAGCTCAAGCATCAGCGTCGTCTCGCATCCCGCGAACACAGTGGGCAAGGTCATCACCTTGCCGTCGATTTCCGGCCGTCCGGTGTCGATCCAGAGCCGCCAGCGCCGCCCATCCGGGGCTTCCGGCAGCTTGACCTCGACATCGGGACCACGGTTGAACACCAGGAACAGCGCCTCCTCGCGCTGCGCATAGATCGGCGTGCCCGAGGCGATGCGCATTTCGGCACAGAGCGTCTTGAGTTCGGGCGCGCCCCAGTCCTCGTCGCGCATCGGACGCCCGTCGGCACGCCACCAGAACAGGTCTTCGAGACCGTCGACGATGCGTTCGCGGGCATGCAGGAAGCGTTTCTGCCGCAGGATCGGGTGTTCCCGCCGGAACGCGATCAGACGGCGCACGAAATCGAGAAAATCCGCGTCGTAATCCGACCAGTCGAGCCAGCCGATCTCGTTGTCCTGACAATAGGCATTGTTGTTACCCCATTGCGTGTTGCCCAGCTCGTCGCCCGCCAGGATCATCGGCGTGCCCTGCGAGAACAACACCGTGGCCAGCAGGTTGCGCCGCCGCTGCGCCCGCACCGCGAGGATTTTCGGATCGTCCGTCGGCCCTTCGACGCCCATGTTGTCGGAGGCGTTGTCATTGTGGCCGTCGCGGTTGCCCTCGCCATTGGCCTCATTGTGCTTCTGGGTGTAGCTGACCACGTCCATGAGCGTGAAACCGTCATGGGCGGTGACGAAATTAACCGAGGTGGTGGCGGGACGGCCCGAGTGGTCGAATTGCAGCGCCGATCCGGTGATGCGGTCGGCGAGCACGGCCACGTGGCCCGCATCGCCGCGCCAGAAGCGGCGCACACCATCGCGGAACTTGTCGTTCCACTCCAGGAAGGGCGGCGGAAAGCCCCCCACCCGGTAGCCGCCGGGACCGATGTCCCAAGGCTCTGCAATGAGCTTCACACGGGTCAGAACCGGGTCCTGCCGGATCGCATCGAAGAAGGACGCGCCGCGATCAAAGCCGGTGGGCGTGCGGCCAAGCGTGGTGCAGAGATCGAAGCGGAAGCCGTCGACATGCATCTCCTCGACCCAGTATCTCAGACTGTCGAGCACCATGCGCAGCACCATCGGGTGGTCGATATTGAGCGTGTTGCCGGTGCCGGTGTCATTGATGTAATAGCGCGGATCGTCGGCGAGACGGTAATAGCTGCGATTGTCGAGGCCACGGAACGACAGCGTCGGGCCAAGTTCGTTGCCCTCGCAGGAGTGGTTGTAGACCACATCCATGATGACCTCGATCCCCGCCGAATGCAGACGTGCGACCATATGCTGGAACTCGGCGATCTGGTCGTGGGCAAGGTAACGCGGATCGGGGGCGAAAAACCCGAGGGTCTGATAGCCCCAGTAATTCACCAGCCCCTTCTCGATGAGGAAGCGGTCGTTGAGAAAGGCCTGCACCGGCAAAAGCTCGATCGCGGTAATGCCGAGCTTGACGAGGTGATCGAGCACCGCATCGGAGGCGAGGCCGAGGAATTTTCCCTTGTGCTGCACATCGGGGTGGAGCTGGGTCATGCCTTTGACATGGGCCTCGTAGATCACCGACTGCGAGGTCGGGCGTCGCGGCGCCTTGTCCCGCCCCCAGGCAAAAAGCACGTCCTCGACCACGCAGCGCGGCATGTAACGTGCGCTGTCGCGGCGGTCGAAGGACAGGTCGATATCGGCATGCCCGACCCGGTAGCCCATCAGCGCGTCGTGCCATTCAGGATGGCGCGTCAGACGCTTGGCATAGGGGTCGAGAAGCAGTTTGTTGTAGTTGAACCGGTGGCCTTCGTGGGGCGCATAGGGACCATCGGCGCGCAGCCCGTACATCTGGCCGGGGCGCAGGCCGGGGACATAGCCGTGCCAGACATCGCCGTCGCGCTCCGGCAGGTCGATGCGGTGGGTTTCGGTCCGCCCGTCGGGCGAAAAGAGACAGAGCGTGATCCGGCGGGCATGTTCGGAGAACACGGCAAAATTGACGCCTTCGCCATCGAAGGTGGCCCCGAGGGGCGCGGCATGACCGCCAAGGATCGTCATCGAGCTCATGGTTACGCGTCCGTCTCATCCGCTTCGGGGTCTGTCCCCTCACCGACCATCTCCCGGAAGAGATCGGCATAGGCTTCGGCGGAGGTGTCCCACCCCACCGGCTGCGCCATGGCGTTTTTCATCATCTGATGCCAGACCTTCGGCTTGGCATAGAGATCGCACATGCGGTGGATCGCCACTTCGAGCGCCTCGGTGGTGATCGGCGTGAATTGCAGCCCGGTCGCCACACCGGCAGAGAGCGCCGCAGGGTTGGCCTGAATGACCGTGTCGGCAAGACCGCCGGTCAGCGACACCAGCGGCAGTGTGCCAAAGCGCAACCCGTAAAGCTGGGTCAAACCGCAGGGTTCGAAACGCGAGGGCACGAGGATGGCGTCGCCACCCTCGATCAGACGGCGGGCGAAGGCCTCGTCATAGCCGATCCGCACGGAAACGCCCGGATATTTCAGCGCGGCATCGCGGAAGGCGCTTTCGAAATAGCCCTCGCCGGAGCCCAGCAACGCCAGTTGACCGCCCCGCTCAATCAGCGTCGGCAGCGCCTCGAGCAGAAGATCGAATCCCTTCTGCCCGGTCAGCCGCGAGATCACCACACACAAAGGCCCGTCGCTTTCGGGCAGGCCAAGCTCTTCGCGCAGCGCGGCTTTGAACTTTTCCTTGCCCTTGGGCGATTTGTACGACGGTTTCCAGAGATCGAGGTCGATGCCGTTGAGGATCCCGGTGAAATCGGCCCCCCGGGCGGCAAGCACGCCCTCCATCCCCATGCCGAAAGACCCGTCCATCAGCTCGCGCGCATAGGTCGGGGAAACGGTCGAAACCTTGGTCGCGGCCATGATGCCCGCCTTGAGCGTCGAGACCTGCCCCCAGTATTCGAACCCGCTTGCGGTAAAGCCCTGCGGCGGCAGGCCGAGGGTGTAGACCATGTCGGCACCATAGCAGCCCTGAAAGGCGATGTTATGAATGGTCATCAGGGTCTTGACCCGTTCGGCCGCGCCCAGCTCACGCAGGTAGACCGGGGTCAGCCCCGCCTGCCAGTCATGGAGATGCAAGGCATCGGGGAACCACTGTTCGATGCCATGCGCCGCGATCATCGCGGCGGCCAGCGACAGGGCGGCGAAGCGCTGGGGGTTGTCCCACCAGTCATGGCCGTCGGGGCCGTTATAGGGCTTGCCGTCGCGATCGTAGAGATGCGGCGCATCGAGGATATAAAGCGGCGTGGCGTGTTTGCCCTCGCCCAGCGTGCCGCGGCGGATGCGAGCGAAGCCCCCGAACAGGTCCCAGACCTCGAACACGGTCTCGGCCTCGGGCTGGGCGGCGAGCACCTGGCGATAGCCGGGCAGAAGCGTGCGCATCTCGACCCCGTGGGAGGCCAGTGCAGACGGCAGGGAGCCCGCCACATCGGCGAGCCCCCCGGTCTTGATCAATGGCACACATTCAGACGTGACCGACAGAACCTTGATCATCGGATGTTCCTCACAAACCTTGCGCTCTGCGGTCGAGCATCTCCTGGGTGATCAGCGTCACGCCGCCGGGCGAGACGCGGAACCACTTGGCATCGACTTCCGGGTCCTCGCCGACGACAAGCCCCTCGGGCACCTGCACGCCGCGGTCGATCACCACGTTCTTGAGCTGGCAATGACGGGCGATATTGGCATAGGGCAGCACCACCGCGCGTTCGAGCGAGGAATAGGAATTGGTGCGCACATGGGTGAACAGCAGGCTCTCGCGGATCTCCGTGCCGGAGATGATGCAGCCGCCGGAGACCATGGAACTCACGGCGGAGCCGCGACGATCGGGGCGGTCGTGGATGAACTTCGCGGGCGGCGTCAGTTCGGAATAGGTCCAGATCGGCCATTCGCGATCCCAGAGATCGAGCTCCGGGGTGAAATCGGTGAGGTCGATATTGGCCTTCCAGTAGGCGTCGATGGTCCCTACGTCGCGCCAATAGGCTTCGGCGCCTTCCGGACGCACGCAACTGTCGGTGAAGCGGTGCGCCTGGGCCTTGCCCTTTTTCACCAGCTCGGGGATCAGGTCATTGCCGAAATCGTGCGACGAGTTCGGGTCTTCCATATCCTCCAGAAGACGTTCGCGCAGGAATTTCCAGTTGAAGACATAGATGCCCATCGAGGCCAGAGACTTGCTCGGCTCGCCGGGAATGGCGGGCGGATCGACGGGTTTCTCGAGGAAAGAGGTGATCCGGTCGGTCGCATCGACGCCCATGACCCCAAAGGCCGAGGCTTCCTTGCGGTCCACGGTCAGACAGCCGATGGTCACGTCGGCATTGGTGTCGACGTGCTGACGGATCATCACCTCGTAATCCATCTTGTAGATGTGATCGCCAGCAAGGATCAGGATGTAATCGACATTGTAGCTGTCGATGATGTCGATGTTTTGCGCCACGGCATCGGCGGTGCCGCGATACCAGGTGCTTTCCTCGTAGCGTTGCGAGGCGGGCAGGATGTCGAGGAATTCGTTGCGCTCGGCCCTAAAGAAGGTCCAGCCGCGCTGGATGTGGCGAATGAGCGAATGCGCCTTGTACTGGGTCGCGATCGCCATCTTGCGGATGCCGGAATTGAGCGCATTCGAGAGGGCGAAATCGACGATCCGGTTCTTGCCGCCGAAATAGACGGCAGGCTTCACCCGATCATTGGTCAATTCCTTGAGCCGCGATCCGCGGCCGCCAGCCAACACGAACGCCATGGTGCGCGGTGCCAGCCTGTTTCTCGAATTTGGCATGTCTGTCCTCTCTGGTGCGTTTTCGGGCAGTCCTGCCCGCGGGCTGACCGCCTCGGCGTTCACGCGTCGTCTTTAACAAAAATCATGGTCGAAAGCGGAGGCAGGGTGATCACGGCGGCTGCGGGCTGCCCCTGCCAGGCGTCCGCTCTGGCGAGAGCGGAGCCCATGTTGCCGCGGCCACCGCCGCCATAACATTCCGCGTCACTGTTCAACGCTTCGATCCACCTGCCTTCCGACGGGAAGCCAAGCTTGTACTCCATACGCTCCACCGGCGTGAAGTTGCAGACCACGACCACTTCGGGATCGCCCGGCTGGCCGCGGCGCACCCAGGCATAGACGGAGGCCTCGGCATCGTTGGCCTCGATCCACTGGAAGCCGCCGTCCTCGCAATCCTTGGCGTAGAGCGCGGGGGTGTCGCGGTAGAGCGTGTTGAGATCGCGCACCAGGTGCTGAACGCCTTCGTGCATATTGTACACGAGACAGGCCCAGTCGATTTCCTTCTCGTGGTTCCATTCCTGCCACTGGGCGAATTCCTGCCCCATGAACAGCAGCTTCTTGCCGGGATGCCCCCACATGAAGCCGTAATAGGCGCGCAGGTTGGCGAATTTCTCCCATTCGTTGCCGGGCATCTTCGACAGCATCGACTGTTTGCCGTGCACCACCTCGTCATGGCTGATCGGCAGGATGAAATTCTCCGAGAAGGCATAATGGATGCCAAAGGTCATCTGGTGGTGGTGGTATTTGCGATGGATCGGCTCGCGGGACATGTAGTCCAGCGTGTCGTTCATCCAGCCCATGTTCCACTTGAAGCCAAAGCCCAGACCGCCGCTGTCGACCGGGGCGGAGACACCCGCATAGGCGGTGCTTTCCTCCGCCACGGTCATCACGCCGGGCACTTCGCCATAGGCGAGCGTGTTCATGGTCTGCAACATGGAGATCGCCTCGAAATTCTCCCGCCCGCCCTGGGAATTGGGAATCCACTGCCCCTCGGCGCGCGAATAGTCGCGGTAGATCATCGAGGCCACGGCATCGACACGCAGCCCGTCGACATGGTATTCCTCGAGCCAGTAGAGCGCGTTGGAGGTCAGGAAGTTGGCGACCTCGGTGCGGCCATAATTGTAGATCAGCGTGTTCCAGTCCTGATGGAAGCCTTCGCGCGGATCGGCGTGCTCATAGAGTGCCGTGCCGTCGAAATGCGCCAAGCCATGGCTGTCGGTCGGAAAATGCCCCGGCACCCAGTCGAGCAACACGCCCAGCCCCGCCTTGTGCGCGGCGTTCACCAGATCGCGGAATTCGTGCGGCGGACCGAAGCGGATGGTCGGCGCGAACATGCCGACCGGCTGATAGCCCCAGGAGCCGTCGAACGGATATTCGGAAATCGGCATCAACTCGATATGGGTGAAGCCCATATGCTTGACGTAATCCACCAGCTCGACGGCGGCTTCCTTGTAGGAAATCGGGCGGGAACCACCGTCGGCAGCCTCCTTGCGCCGCCAGGAGCCGAGTTGCACCTCGTAGATCGAGATCGGCTGATCGCGGCCCTGCAATTTCTCGCGGGTGTCGATCCAGGCCTTGTCTGACCAGCCATAGCCGGAGATGTCGCGCACCACGGAGGCGGTTTCCGGCGGGTGTTGCGAACCGAAGCCGACCGGGTCGGCCTTGAGCCGGATGTCGCCATAAGCGCCCATCACCTCGAATTTATAGGGTGTGCCCTCGCCGAGGAGCGGCATAAAAATCTCCCAGACGCCGGTGGCGCCGCGACGGCGCATGACATGGCGCCGCCCGTCCCAGGCGTTGAAGTCCCCGACCAGAGAGACACGGCGGGCATTGGGCGCCCAGACCGCGAAATGCGTACCCATGGTGCCCTCGTGCTCCATCACATGAGCGCCGAGCGCCTTCCAGATGTGGTGGTGCGTGCCCTCGCCCAAGAGGTATTCGTCGATCTCGCCCAGAACCGGCCCGAAGCGGTAAGCATCGTCGACCTTCCAGACTTCCTTGCCGGATTTGCCTTCGAGCAGATAGGGTTTCGTGCCCGTGACCTTGCCGTGGAACAGCCCCTTGAACCCCTCGACCCGCGCGAGCGGATAGCGTTTGCCGCCGGAGAGCGCCGCCATCGCCTCCGCACCGGGATCGTAGACGGTGACATGGCGCACGCGACCGATCTTGTGCGGGCCGAGAATGGAGAAAGGATCATCATGGCGTCCCTCGCAGATCTGGGTCAGCACTTTGGGGTCTGCGAAGTCGTTCTCAATCAGCGGGGACATATGCGATTTCCTTTGGTTAGGGGGAGCTTAGGAGATTCTCAGGCCTGATCAACTCTTTGATTTTTAGGCAAGAAGGCTCTCAGCTCCCCAAATATCGCACATGTAGCCGCGAATTGTGCGGTCAGAGGAGAACCACCCCGACCGCGCCACGTTCAAAGCCGCCATTTCGGCCCATTTGTCCGGGTTTCTGTAGGCCGCATCGACCTCCCGCTGGGCGCGCCAGTAGTCGGTGAAATCGGAACAGACCAGAAAATAATCGGACCAGGTCAAATTATCGGCGATATGGGTATAGCGCCCCGGATCTTCCGGGCTGAACGTGCCGTCGCGCAGCGCGTTGAGCGCGCGTGCCAGACGCGGGTCGGCGGCGATCGCCTGTTGCGCGTGGTCATGCATCATCCGGCGCTGCATCACCTCATCGGCGAGCATGCCGAAGAGGAAGAAATTGTCGTCGCCGACGCGCTCGCGAATTTCCACATTGGCGCCGTCGAGCG
Source organism: Celeribacter ethanolicus (assembly GCF_002407265.1). NCBI lineage: Bacteria > Pseudomonadati > Pseudomonadota > Alphaproteobacteria > Rhodobacterales > Roseobacteraceae > Celeribacter > Celeribacter ethanolicus. Next base: position 139,230 of record NZ_CP022196.1, on the reverse strand, counting down.
TCCCGACGGTGAGCGCCCCGTTCAGCGCGAATTTCATGTTGCCGGTGCCGGAGGCCTCCTTGCCCGCCGTCGAAATCTGTTCCGACAGATCGGCGGCCGGGATCAGCCGTTCGGCGAGCGTGACGTTGTAGTTCGGCAGGAAGATCACCTGAAGGTAATCGCGGGTCGCGTGATCGGCGTTCACCAGCTTGGCCACGTCGTTGATCAGCCGGATGATGTCCTTGGCGAAATGGTAGCCCTGTGCCGCCTTGCCTGCAAAGATCTTGACCCGCGGCGTCCAGTCGCCGTTGGGGTTGTCCTTGATCTCCTGCCAATGGGCGATGGCCTCGAGGATGTTGAGGTGCTGGCGTTTGTATTCATGCATCCGCTTGATCTGGATGTCGAACATCGCCGCCGGGTTGAGTTTGACGCCATGGGTCTGGGCAACATAGCTGACCAGTGCCTGCTTGTTGGCGGCTTTGACGCCTTCGAAGCGTTCGATCCAGACCTTGTCCCTGATCGAGGGTTCCAGCTTTTCGAGCTGTTCGAGATCGTCGACCCAGCCATCGCCGATCGTGTCGGTGATCAGCCGCGACAGGCCCGGGTTGCAATTGTGCAGCCAGCGGCGCGGCGTCACACCATTGGTCTCGTTGACGATGCGGTCCGGGTGCAGCGCGTGCAGCTCCTTGAACACGGTCTGTTTCATCAGATCGGTGTGCAGCGCGGAGACGCCGTTCACACGATTGGCAACGATGAAGGACAGCTCGCCCATCTTGACCTGTCCGTCCGAGCGCGCCGAGAGCGTGCGCTGCGGGTGGGCCTTGAAATGCGCGTCGTCGATGCGGTCGATGATTTGCAGGTGCCGCGGCAGCAAGCGACCGAACAGGCGTTCGTCCCAGCGCTCCAGAGCCTCCGGCAAAAGCGTGTGGTTGGTGTAGTTCATGCAGCCATGCACAATCTCAAGCGCGTCCTCGAAGGACAGGCCGCGCTCGTCGTGCAGGATGCGCAGCAATTCCGGCCCCGCAATCGCAGGGTGGGTGTCGTTGAGCTGGATCGCGACCTTTTTCGGCAGCAGGCGAATGTCGTCGTGCTGGCTGTCGAAGCGGCGCAGGATGTCGCGGATCGAGGCGGCGGAGAAGAAGAACTCCTGTTTGAGCCGCAGCTCCTTGCCCGCCTCGTTGCTGTCCTCGGGGTAAAGCACGCGCGAAATCGTCCGTGCCAATGCCTCGTGCTCGGCGGCGGCGGCGAAATCGCCCGCGTTGAACAGGCCGAGATCGAACGGATCAACCGCGCGCCCGGCCCAGAGCCTGAGCGTGTTGGCCCATTTGCCCTTCCAGCCGATGATCGGCGTATCGAAAGCCTCGGCCTGAATAAGCTCGGCGGGGCGCCAGAGCGTCTTGCCATTTTCGTAGATGACATCGCCGCCAAAACCCAGGGTAAAGCGCACTTCCGGGCGCTCGAACTCCCAAGGATGCGGTTCCTGCAACCAGGTTTCCGGGCTCTCCACCTGACGGCCATCGACGAAGCTCTGCTTGAACAGCCCGTTCTCGTAGCGGATGCCATAGCCCATGGCGGGGCAGCCGATGGTCGAGAGGCTGTCGAGGAAACAGGCGGCGAGACGGCCGAGACCGCCATTGCCCAGCGCCGCGTCCGGTTCGTCGTTCAGGATGGTGCGCATGTCCATGCCGAAATGATCCAGCGCGTCCTCGACCTCTTCGACCATTTCGAGGTTGACGATGCCGTCCTCAAGCAAGCGCCCGATCAGGAATTCCATCGAGAGATAGTAAACCCGTTTACCGTCCTGCTCATAGGTCTTGCGCGTCGAATCCACCCAATGATCGACCATCCGGTCGCGGATCGCGTGCGAGAGCGCCATACGCCAGTCGAAAAACTGCGCATGCTCCGGGTCTTTCCCCATCGTGTAGGTGAGATGCTTGAGAAGGGCATCGCGGAACTCGGAGGATGTGCGGACTTTTCGCGCCATGTGTCACCTTATGCAAGTTAAAGAGGGTTTCGAACTCAGACAGAGGAACAATCGTTTATAGTTAGCTAAAACTCTATTAATTCCCGTGGCAAGGCACAGTTCCCGTTTTTGGCTGCGCTGCAGCACCCCTATCGTGAAACGCGCTAAACATGCCAGAGTTTTACGCAATTTCCTCTCATGAGTGTGATGCCCCGACACTCTCCCCCTTCCTAGAACGCAAGCGTGACAGTTTTGTGGAGGCCGGGCGTTTGCCGCCGGCTCACGGCAGCGGGTTGATGCCGTGAGCCGGACCGTGAAGCGCGATCAGAACGCCGTAAAGGAGCAGCCCCGCGACGAGACGCAGCGCGGTGCCGGAGGACGGGGCGAGCCGGTACGGCGCGGTCCGGGTTTCGGCCCTGAGACGGTCATGGAGCGCGCCCATTTCACGCCGTTTGCGCCGGGTGATCATCCGCCCGCCGAGGGTTGCAAACGCCGCAAACGCACCGAACAGGATCACATGCGCCAGATCGCCGTTCACGAGGACATGCACCCCCGCCCAGAGCGCGAGTGCGACAAGCAGCGGATGACGCATCCACCGCAGGATCCCCGGATGCGCCGGATCGAAACGGTCATCGTGCAGGCCGCCGAAGGAAAAGGGATTGGGCCGCCCCAAGGCAAGAGCGAGGATCAGGCAAACCCCGAGCATCGCCGTCAGAGCGATGTGACGCAGCCCCTCCGGCGCGGGCCAGAGCGGCACGAAAGGGGCCCGTCCGGCGGCAACGATCAGCCAGATGAGCACCGCCACGGAGAGGGCCGAATAGAGCCATGTGAAGCCGCGCGCGCCCAGCCGCGCCACCAGCCAAGGCTTCACCGGTGGGCGCACCGGCAACGCGTGTGACAGGAAGAACACGACGAATGCCGCGATGAAACCGCTCCAGCCCTGCATTCCCGCTCCTCTTGCACATATCGGTCGCACCAGCCCTAGCAGAGAACGGCCTCAGCCGGAAAGACGATTGAGGAGGTGCGTATCCGGCGCGCCGAGATACTCGCGAAACGCCTGTGCCCCGCATCATTTCCTCAAAATGGTCGAGAAAACCGGCGAGGTGGACTGCTCGGCGGCCTGGGTCGCGATCTTCGGCTCCGCCAACACCTATATCGCCGCCCCGCCCGACGACGCACAGGCGATGATCTATGCCGACGGCCCCGATCAGGTCTACGCGGGGGGCCTCTACCCGTTGCAGCAGGCCGAGCGCGTCGCGGGGGGGGGCTGAAAGCTCCCCGGGCGCTGGAAACTCGCCTCCGGCTGCATGGGAGCGGACTGGATCGGTGTCGGCATCATCGGCGCAGACGCGGTGACACGGGCCGTCGCAGGGGTCCTGTCCGCGGTTCTGATGCCAGTATCGCCCCCACAGCGAAGCTCTCGACACTCCCGGTCGGCGCGCGTCAGAAGGTTGGAACCCTCAAGGCGCTCTGGGACGGCGCGCACGCTGGTGCTCTTCCACCGTGCTGCACCGTTTGCGTGCGGAGGGAACGATCATCGTGCTGATCAGCCATAAAATGCCGGAAATCATGCACTTGTGCGACCGTGTGACGGTGCTGCGCGAGGCGGAGCTTAAGGGCAAGGCGCTCAGTGACCCTGTCGTGCGTCAACCGATTGAAGCCGCAGGAAGACTGCTTACCAGCCGGACAGGCCTTGGGCGTGCAGCAGGGCTTCGAGCAGAAGGGCACAGAAATGCAGGAAGAGATAGCTGAGCGAGAGGCGGAACAACCGCCGCTCGGCGCGCTGATTGTCGGCTTCGGCCTGGTCTTCCGTGCGCCGGAACACCGCCCATGCGCCGATCAGAAAGCGCAGGTTCAGCACGCCCGCCACAGCCAGATAGACCGGCCCGCCGATCGAGGTCAGCCCCAGTGCCAGAGAGGTCGGGATCAGCACCAGCGTATAACCCAGAATATGACGGCGGGTTGAAGGGCGACCATGGGTTTCGGTCAGCATCGGCACGCCCGCGCGGCCGTAATCGGATTTCACGAACAGCGCCAAGGCCCAGAAATGCGGCGGCGTCCACATGAAGATCAACGCGAACATCAGGAGGCTGTCGACGGAGATGCCGCCCGTGGCGCAGGCCCAACCGATCATCGGCGGCAGCGCACCGGAGGCCCCGCCGATCACGATGTTCTGCGGCGTCGCGCGCTTCAGAAGAACCGAGTAGATCACGACATAGAAGAAGATGGTGAAGGCCAGAAGCCCGCCCGCGACCGGATTGGCGACCAGCGACAGCACGCCGACGGAGAGCACGGAGAGCACCAGCCCGAGCACGAGCGCCTCGCGCGGGGCCACCCGCCCCGCCGGGATCGGACGATTGGCGGTGCGGCGCATCTTGGCGTCGATGTCGGCATCCCACCACATATTGAGCGCGCCAGAGGCGCCACCGCCCAGCGCGATGCAGAGGATCGAGAGCACGGCGCGGATCGGGTCCATCGGCACGGGCGCGACCAGAAGGCCCACAAGCGCCGTGAACACCACTAGCGACATCACTCGCGGTTTCAGAAGAACGATATAATCGCCCGGCCGGGCCGGTCGGGGGTCGCTCATAGCCTGCGTGAGCGTCGGATCGGTGATCGTCTGCGTCCTCATCTCATGATGCCTTTGATATGTGCGCTGCATCCTTGGGATGCGTTTTGCCGTGTCATAGGACAGCCGCGGGGCGCGGGGCAAGATGTGAGAGCAAATTCTTGTGACACATCACGAAAGCGTGCGAATCCGCGCAAGCGACTCGATTTCATCCAAAAGTGCAACAGAAGCGCACAAATAAACATATTTTAAATATGTATCTTTTGACCGATGTCACAAATACGTGAGGATCGGCTTGAAAAACCAAGTTTCATGACCATGCGACAGAATGACACAGAGCACTATGCCGCAGCGCCGCGTTAGCGGATGACGCAACCGTGCCCGGCTCCGGGTTTCCGACCCGCCGCCGTGTCCGGAAAAGCTCATCAAGAGGCACGCACGCATTGCACACATCAACGAAAATACTGTTGGCACTGGCCGGCGCATTTGCGCTTTCCGGCTGCCAGTACGACGTTCTGTCGCCCCAGGGCTGGGTGGCGGGACAGGAACGCAACCTGCTTTTGATCGCGACGGGGCTGATGCTCATCGTGATCGTCCCGGTGCTGATCATGGCCGTGTACTTCCCGCTGAAGTACCGCGCCGACCGCAGTGACCAGTCCGATTACGATCCGACCTTCGAACATTCGACCAAGATCGAAGTCGCGGTCTGGGGCATTCCGATCCTGATCATCATCGCGCTGGGGTGGCTAACCTATGTCTACACCCACCGGCTCGACCCCTACCGCTCGCTCGATCACCTGAATGCGGGCGAACCGGTCGAGGTTCAGGCGGTGTCGCTCGACTGGAAATGGCTGTTCATCTACCCGGAATACGGTGTCGCCTCGGTCAACGAGCTGGCGATCCCGGAAGGCCGTCCGATCAATTTCCGCCTGACCTCCTCGACGGTGATGAACACCCTGTCGATTCCGGCTCTGGGCGGCATGGTCTATTCGATGACTGGCATGGAAACCAAGCTGCACCTGATCGCGGACAACACCGGCACCTTCTTTGGCCGGTCCGCACATTACTCCGGCCCGGGGTTCTCTCAGATGCATTTCGACACGCTCTCGATGACGGATGAAGATTTCAACGCCTGGATCGAGAAAGCCAAAGCCGAAGGCGGTGAGCTAACCCGCACCAGCTATCTGGCGCTCGAGAAACCGACCATAGACGAACCGGTGAGCTACTACGCCTCCGTCGAAGCCGGTTTGTTCGACCGCGTCGTCGAGATGTGCGTCGAAGAGGGCAAGGTCTGCATGGGTCACATGATGATGCAGGACGAGCTTGGCGGCGGTGGCCTCGAGGGTATCCCGGCGGCGAATGCCTACAGCTACGACCGTGCCCGCACCATCGACGGCTTCGGCAACCCGGTTGAACTGCCGGAACTGCCGACCCCGGATCTCGAAGCCTTCCACGAAGCCTTCTTCAACGATCCGGCGGCCATCTGCGGTCCCGAAATCATCAACGGCTACCTGAGCACGGAGAAAAAAGACAATGGCTGACGGATACGTGCAACCGGCCGAGACCTTCTCGCCGATCTTCGGGCGTCTGACGCTCGACTGGATCCCCTATCACGAACCGATCCTCATCGCGACCTTCGCAGGCGTGGCCCTTGGCGGGCTCGTCGTGCTGGCGCTGATGACCTATTTCAAACTCTGGGTGCCGCTGTGGCGGGACTGGGTGACGACGGTCGACCACAAGAAGATCGGCATCATGTATATGGTGCTGGGCTTCATCATGCTGATCCGCGGCTTTGCCGATGCGCTGATGATGCGGGCACAACAGGCGATGGCCGCAGGCGGGGCCGAAGGTTATCTGCCGCCGCACCACTTCGATCAGGTGTTCACCGCTCACGGCGTGATCATGATCTTCTTCGTGGCCATGGTGTTCATCACCGGGATCATGAACTATGTCATGCCGATGCAGATCGGCGCGCGCGACGTGGCCTTTCCGTTCCTGAACAACTTCTCGTTCTGGATGACGGTGTCGGGCGCGCTTCTGGTGAACATCTCGCTCTTCGTGGGCGAATTCGCCCGGGTCGGCTGGCTGGCCTTCCCGCCTCTGTCGGGGGCAAGTTACAGTACCGGACCGGGGATGGATTACTACCTCTGGGCGCTACAGATCGCAGGGGTCGGGACGACGCTGTCGGGCATCAACATGATCGCCACCGTGCTCAAGATGCGTGCGCCGGGCATGAAGCTCATGGACATGCCGATCTTCACCTGGACGACGCTGATCACCAACGTGCTGATCGTCGTGGCCTTCCCGGTGCTGACCGCCACCCTGTCGCTGCTGACGCTCGACCGCTATTTCGACTTCCGCTTCTTCACCAATGACTTTGGTGGCAACGCGATGATGTATATCAACCTGATCTGGATCTGGGGTCACCCCGAGGTCTATATCCTCATCATCCCCTGCTTCGGCGTGTTCTCGGAAATCGTGTCGACCTTCTCAGGCAAACCGATCTTCGGCTACAAGACGATGGTCTGGGCCACGGCCTGCATCATGGTACTGTCCTTCGTGGTGTGGCTGCACCACTTCTTCACCATGGGCTCCGGCGCCAACGTCAACACCTTCTTCGGCATCACCACGATGATCATCGCCGTGCCGACCGGTGTGAAGATCTTCAACTGGCTCTTCACCATGTACAAGGGCCGCGTGCGGCTTGAGGTTCCGATGCTCTGGACCATTGGCTTCCTGATCACCTTCACCATCGGTGGGATGACGGGTGTGCTGCTGGCCGTGCCGCCGGTCGACTTCCAGCTTCACAACACGCTCTTCCTGATTGCGCACTTCCATAACGTGATCATCGGCGGCGTGGTGTTTGCGGTCTATGCGGCGGTCTCCTACTGGTGGCCGAAAGCCTTCGGCTTCCGCATGAACGACAAATGGGGTCGCCGCAGCTTCTGGTTCTGGTTCACCGGTTTCTATGTCGCCTTCATGCCGCTCTATGCGCTTGGCCTGATGGGTGTGACCCGCCGGACCGCCACATACCCGGATGCGGGCTGGCAGCCCTATTTCATCGTCGCGGCCTTCGGTGCGGTGCTGATCCTTCTGGGCATCGTCTCGACCTTCATCAACTTCTACGTCTCGATCCGCGATCGCAAACAGCTCGCCTGTGGCACCGATCCGTGGGATGCGCGCACGCTGGAATGGGCGACCCAGTCCCCGCCCGCGCCGTATAACTTCCCGTTCGATCTTCAGATCACCGGGCGCGAGGCATTCTGGACGATGAAGCAACAGGGCTTCACCTGGCCGACCACCGGTTACAAACCGATCCATATGCCGAAAGGCACCGCCTTCGGTGTGCTGATCGCCGGTCTGGCGCTGGTGTTCGGCTTTGCCATGGTCTGGTACATCTGGTGGCTCGCGATCCTCGCCTTTGTCGGCATGATCGGCCTCGGGATTTTCCACACCTTCAACTACAAACGCGACTACTACATTCCCGCTGAGGAAGTGAGCGCGACGGAAGCAAAAGGAGCAGCGGCATGAGCCACTCCGCCCCCGCAAGTGTGAGCGTCGTCGACCACGACGTTCACCACCAGAGCCCCACCCCCATCGGGTTCTGGATCTACCTGATGAGCGACTGCATCATTTTCGGTTCGCTCTTCGCCACCTACGCGGTTCTCGGCGGCAGCTTTGCTGGCGGACCCGGCCCGAAGGATCTGTTCGAAGCGGGCTTCGTGGCCATCGAAACCGCGCTTCTGCTGATCTCCTCGATCACCTTCGGTCTCGCCATGCTGCGCGCCGACAAGAAGGACCAGAGCGGCACGCTGATGTGGCTGGCGATCACCGGCCTGTTCGGGGCTGGCTTCATCGCGATGGAACTCTATGAGTTCAATCACCTGATCCACATCGGCGCGGGTCCGAGCCGGTCGGCCTTCCTGTCGTCCTTCTTCGCCCTCGTCGGCACCCACGGGCTGCACGTCACGGGCGGGATCATCTGGCTCGTCACCCTGATGGTGCAGATCGCGAAACACGGTCTGGGCACGGCAAACATGCGCCGCCTCGGTGCGCTGTCGATGTTCTGGCACTTCCTCGATCTCGTGTGGATCGGTGTCTTCTCCTTTGTCTATCTGGTGAGGTTGGTCTGATGGGTCACGATACGCATTCCGCACACGGGCACGATCACGGGCATGACGACCACGGCTCCGGCCACGGCACCATGTCGCAACTGATGATCGGTTTCGCGCTGGCCGCGATCCTGACCATCGTGCCCTTCGGTCTCGTCATGGGCGAGGTGGAAATGAGCCGCACCACGCTGATCGGCATCATCATGGCCTTTGCCGCCGTGCAGATCATCGTGCATCTGGTGTTCTTCCTGCATCTGAACACCTCCTCGGAAGAGGGCAGCACCTTCATGGCGACCGTGCTCGCCGTGATCATCCTGTTCATCGTTCTGGCAGGCTCGCTCTGGGTCATGCACAACATGAACGAGAACATGATGCCGAAACACGACATGGAGCAGCAGCTCGAACAGATGAAGAGCCTTCAGTCCCAGCAGGGCTGATCTTCTCTGACATAAACTTTCGCCGGGGCCCGCGTGGCCCCGGCTTGCTATCAAGGGGACCCTTCATGCGCCTGCGCCTTCTCATCGTCCTGATCCTCGCCGCCCTCGGCATCGCCGGGTTCTCAAGCCTCGGCATCTGGCAGGTCAACCGCCTTCACTGGAAGCTCGACCTGATCGAGCGGGTCGAGGCCCGTATCCATGCCGCCCCCGTCCCTGCCCCCGGCCCGAACCTTTGGCCTACGATCGCCCGCGAGACAGACGAATACACCCGCGTCACCCTCACCGGCACCTTTCTCAACGAGGACGAGGTGCTGATCTATACACCTTCGGATTTCGGCCCCGGGATGTGGGTGCTGACGCCGCTGCAATTGGCGGATGGCGCCATCGTCATGGTCAACCGGGGTGTGGTGCCACAGGACCGCGCCCTGTCCGGCGAGTTCAGCCATGTCGACGGCGAAACCACCGTCACCGGGCTTTTGCGGATCACTGAGGACAAGGGCTGGCTGTTCTCGCAGGACAACGATCCTGAAAACAACCGCTGGTATCGCCGCGACATCGCCTCGATCGCCGCAGCGAAAGGCTTCACGCAAGCCGCCCCCTATTTCGTCGATCAGGAGCTGACCGACCCCACCGGCTGGCCCCGCGGCGGACAGACCGTGGTGAGCTTCCGCAACGCCCATCTGAGCTATGCGCTGACGTGGTTCTCGCTGGCCGTCGTGGTGGCGCTTGGCACCGCCCTCGTCCTGCGCCACGAGCTGCGCCGCAAGTCCTGAGCGGTGCTCATACGGGCACAGGAACGGCGACAGCGCATGAAACGGGGCCGGTGAGTTTTTACCGGCATCGTCGCTCCGGCTGGCGGGCCAGCCTTCAGATCATGGCAAACGAAAAGAGAAAGGGCGGGTCAGAGCAATCCGAACGCGTCCCGCCCCGGACAGAAGAGCCGCCGCTTCTGCGATGCCATCCGCCCCCGCACCTGCGGATCAGCACCGCCTCAAGGAGCGTTCTTCGGTCTGCGATCCACCGTCTCTTCGAAAGCGGAGTTTGGTTTGACAGACCCACTTTCGGCGAGACAAAGAAACGCCCGCGCCACCCCTTCGAACCCATCCGCAGCGGCCACCGACGCTGCCGTCAGCAACTCATACTGGAAGGCCCTCAGACCTCTCGTATGGGCATTCTCATCGAATTTTGACGGTTGCGCCTGTTTCATGAGGCTCGTCCATCCACGGTTGGGTCACGCGTGAGGTCCCGAAGCACATGTCGGAATGCGTCTTCAAACTCCGGAACCGGGTTTCGGGTCTGCGGAAGAGTCATCGTCGCGACGGACCACAGTCCCCCGACACGCTCTCCCCCAGAAGGCACTGGACCGGACATGCAAGAGAATGCCGTCCAGAACAGAGGTTCGGAAAATGAGCCGAAGCTCATTTTCCTGTTTGCGAAGGTCGTCCGGCAACGTGGTTACGCCTCACCGGAATTGTCGAGAAGCCCGCCAAGAAGATCGTCGCCCCCCGTCAGGCCTCCCAGCAACCCATCGGTCGCTCCCCCGAGAAGCCCGCCGACCAGCCCCTCGTCGCCCAACACGGTATCGAGCAGACCACCCACGAGGCCGTCTTCGCCGGTGAGACCGCCCAGAAGGCCGTCCGTCGCCCCTCCGAGCACACCGCCCAGCAAGCCGTCATCACCGGTCAGGCCGCCAAGCAAGCCGTCATCACCGGTCAGGCCGCCAAGCAGATCGGTCCCGCCAAGCAGACCGCCCAGCAAACCATCGTCGCCAAGCACGGTATCGAGAAGGCCATCCACGAGGCCGTCTTCGCCGGTGAGACCGCCCAGAAGGCCGTCCGTCGCCCCTCCGAGCACACCGCCCAGCAAGCCGTCATCACCGGTCAGGCCGCCAAGCAAGCCGTCATCACCGGTCAGGCCGCCAAGCAGATCGGTCCCGCCAAGCAGACCGCCCAGCAAACCATCGTCGCCAAGCACGGTATCGAGAAGGCCATCCACGAGGCCGTCTTCGCCGGTGAGACCGCCCAGAAGGCCGTCCGTCGCCCCTCCGAGCACACCGCCCAGCAAGCCGTCATCACCGGTCAGGCCGCCAAGCAGGTCGGTCCCGCCAAGCAGACCGCCCAGCAAACCATCGTCACCAGTCAGGCCGCCGAGCAGACCCTCATCCCCCAGGACCCCGCCCAGAAGCCCACCTTCGCTGCCGCCGGTTTCATCGGTTGCGCCGAGCAGGCCGGTGCCGATCAAATCGCCCACAAGCCCATCCGCCCCGGTGACATCCCCGAGCAAACCATTATTGCCGACCAGATCGCCCAGAAGCCCTTCGGAGCCCGTTACATCGCCAAGCAAGCCGCTGTTGCCCGTCAGCCCACCGAGCAGACCGGTATCGGACACCAACGCATCCAGCAGCCCTGTGTCCTCGCTCACAATGCCATCGCCGAGAATCGGTTGCCCCAAAAGCGCGGTCCCGAGGTCGCCGAGCAGCCCGTCGGCGCCGACGAGATCGCCCAGCAGTCCTTCGGACCCCGTGATATCGCCCAGCAAACCGTTATTGCCCGTCAAATCCCCCAGGAGACCTTCATCCCCGATCAGCGGATCCAGGAAGCCCTGCTGCGCCCCATCCGTCGGGTCGGTGCTATCCGTCGGATCGGTGCTGTCCGTCGGGTCGGTGCTGTCCGTCGGATCGGTGCTATCCGTCGGGTCGGTGCTGTCCGTCGGGTCGGTGCTGTCCGTCGGATCGGTGCTATCCGTCGGGTCGGTGCTATCCGTCGGGTCGGTGCTGTCCGTCGGGTCGGTGCTGTCCGTCGGGTCGGTGCTGTCCGTCGGGTCGGTGCTGTCCGTCGGATCGGTGCTATCCGTCGGGTCGGTGCTATCCGTCGGGTCGGTGCTGTCCGTCGGGTCGGTGCTGTCCGTCGGTCGGTGCTGTCCGTCGGGTCGGTGCTGTCCGTCGGGTCGGTGCTGTCCGTCGGATCGGTGCTGTCCGTCGGGTCGGTGCTGTCCGTCGGGTCGGTGCTGTCCGTCGGATCGGTGCTGTCCGTCGGGTCGGTGCTGTCCGTCGGGTTATCCCCACCGCCACCGCCACCGGAAGCCAGCAGACCAAGGCCGAGTGCGCCAAATGCCGCCGCGGCCAGAGCCTGATCGGACATGCCCGTCCCCAACCCGGCCGCAGCGATCGCGCCTTCGGCCCCCATCACCGTTCCGTCTGCGAAAACCAGACTGTGCAGGGAGTCATTCTCTGCCGGAGTATAGAAATCATTGACCAGAATCTGCCCCCCGCTCTTCAGATCAATGATCAGATCATCCCCTTTGCGGGTGTAGCGAAGCACATCTTCGCGCAGCACATCAAGGTGAATGCCGATTTCCTGTCCCGCTTGAATGGAGCTGGTGGCCATGTGTCTGTCTCCTCATTCTTGCCGGGCTCCCATTGCCCAAACAAAAGCATTAGTTACATCTAAAGTATATATCCTTACTCCAAAAGACCTAGTCAAACGAATAATTGCAATTTTTGACAGAGAACGCATTGTTTCCATTTTCGTCCGGCGGTTTCCGCCATAAAAAAAGGCCCCGTCACCGACGGAGCCTTTGAGTTTACCGCGTGGTCGCGGATCAGATCAGCCCATCGTCTGTAAGATCGAGGCCGGACAAAAGGCCATCATCCCCGAGCAGACCGCCAAGCAAGCCGTCCTCGCCACCGAGCAGACCGCCGACAAGACCATCGTCCCCAAGCAAGCCATCGGTCAGACCGCCCAGAAGACCATCGCCTTCGGTGCCATCGCCGAGAAGGCCGACGCCAAGAAGATCGCCCACAAGCCCGTCCGCCCCGGTAACATCGCCAAGCAGACCCTCGTCACCGATCACATCGCCCAGCAATCCTTCGGAGCCCGTCACATCGCCCAGCAGGCCGGAATTCCCGGTCACGTCCCCGAGAAGACCGCCATCGGCAATCACCGGGTCCAACAGGCCATCTTCGGCACCTGCGGTCTCGAGCACACCGTCCACGATGCCGGAAACACCGCCCAGAAGCCCGTCCTCGCCGCCAAGCAGACCTCCGAGGAGACCATCGTCACCGGTCAGGCCACCAAGCAGACCATCTTCGCCACCAAGGAGCCCGCCAAGAAGGCCATCATCCCCGGTCAATCCGCCAAGCAAGCCATCCTCGCCGCCCAGAAGGCCACCGAGCAGGCCGTCATCGCCACCAAGGAGCCCACCGAGAAGGCCATCGTCACCGGTCAATCCGCCAAGCAAGCCATCTTCGCCGCCCAGAAGGCCACCCAGCAGGCCGTCATCGCCACCAAGAAGACCTCCCACAAGGCCATCTTCGCCGGTCAGCCCGCCAAGCAGACCATCTTCGCCCCCGAGAAGACCGCCGAGCAGACCGTCATCACCGGTCACGCCGCCCAGAAGCCCGTCTTCACCAAGGAGGCCACCGACGAGGCCGTCCTCACCGATCACGCCGTCAAGCAGACCGCCGACAAGGCCCTCGTCGCCCAACAGGCCACCCACCAGGGAGTTGTCGCCGAGCAGACCGTCCAAAAGACCGCCGGGGCCGGTAATCCCGGACAGCAGCCCGCCCACGAGGCCGCTCGGAGCCAAGAGACCGCCAACGAGACCATTTTCGTCAAGCAGGCCACCGACAAGACCGTCTTCTGCAAGCAGACCACCGACAAGACCGTCTTCGGTCAGCAGGCCACCGACAAGACCGGTGTCGCCCAACAGCGCGGAGGTGAGGCCGGTGGAGCCGAGCAGACCTCCCAGCAGGCCGCTGCTGTCCGTCAGGACCGAGGTCACGCTGGACAGCGGGTCGTCGCTGACCGAGGAGCCGTCGCCCAGAAGGCCACTGCCCGTCAAAGCACCGAGCAGGCCACCGGCGCCGGTGATGGCGCTCAGAAGACCGTCGTTGCCGATCAGATCGCCCAAAAGCCCTTCGGAGCCGGTGATCGCCCCGAGGGTGCCCTCGTTGCCGGTCAAGCCACCAAGAAGGCCCTCGTCTCCGACCAGGGAATCGAGCACGCCAGCTTCCGCCGTATCCGTCGGATCCGGTTCGTCCGTCGGGCCCGGCTCATCCGTCGGGCCGGGTTCATCCGTCGGCCCCGGCTCATCGGTCGGATTGTCGTCATCGTCATCATCGTTTCCGCCTCCGAGACTCGCGCCCCCCGCCAAAAGTGCGGCGCCGAACGCGGCCGCAACGGCACCGACATCATCCGGAATGATCCCCGCACCGAGGCCAACAGCCTCTTCTTCACCGTCAAAAATTCCTTCGACCCCGCTGAAGGACCCGTCCGCCAGCATCAGCCGGTGGGCGCTGCCATCGGCCGCAGGCATGTAAAAGTCGCTGACCGTAATCCGGTCTCCGCCTTTCAGTTCGACGACGAGATCGTCCCCGGATTTGATGTAGCGGCTGATGTCGCCCTTCTCAGCGCCGATCATCACATCGACAGCAGCGTTTGCCTTAACAACGGTTTTGGCCATTTTAACGTCCTCTGGTGGTTCGGGCCGGAAACGGCCGAAAGATCACGGGGGAGCATTACACCCCTTTGGCTATGGTCATACACTATACTTTAGTTCGATCAATATACGTAAGGATATATTATACAGAAAGTCTTAGAAAAATGTTGTAGCAAAACCACGGCACAAGCTTGTTTCGGGCTAGGCTCTGCGCCAATACTAAAGAAGATATGCGACTGTTCACCCCTGCGAAACGATTGCGGCGAAATGTTTGCCAAAAGCGTTTCTCTCCAATCCCCCGAACAAGCTCCCCAACGCAGATCACACGGATCGAGACATCAAGAAGAGGGCGCCCATCGTGACCGATTCCCCCGCGCCGGACAAAGGCCAGACACCCCCGGAAACACCCGCCGCTGCACTCCGGGACACGAACGAGGCCCAGCTCGCGGCACAAAATGCCACGCGTCCCGTTCTTCAGACCATCGCCCGCATGATCGCAACCGACCGCCGGCCCGCGGCTTTGCTGTCGGAGACGGCCAAACTGCTTCTCGCCAACGCCGCCGCCAGGCAACTTGGCCTGAGCGAAGATGTCCTGCGGCACAAACTCGACTGGCCTCTGCTGTGTCAGCAGGCCCTGCGGGCGGGCAGTGTCGCCCTTTCGCTCAAGGTCGACGCCACCTCTCACGCCGGGGAACTCGTGCACCTTCCGCTCAACGGGGCGAACGGCTTTCTGTTGCGTCTGGCGGAAACGGAGCAGGAATCCACCTGGCTTGAGAACCGGGCACGCGCCGCGACCCTGCTGCGGGTTGCACATGACTTGCGCACGCCCATCCAATCTCTTCTCGCAACGGCAGATGCGGTCCTCGATACGACCGGAGACAGCCCGCGGCAGGACATCGGCACCACCCGTGCGCAGCTCCATGCCTCGGCGGAACGCGCCCTCGATCACATCAATAATGTGCTTGCGGTCATCCGGGGCGAACAAAGCGCGAGCGGGTTGCAGCAGGACGAAGATTTTTGCCTCATGGAAGAGATCCGCGCCATTCTTGCGATGATCTTTCCGATCGCCAAAACCAAGCAGACGGAAATCCGGGTGCGATTTGAACCGGCGGAGGATATATGGGTCAATGGGCCCGTGCGTTTCGTCCGCGCCCTGTGTCAGAACATCTTCGACAATGCCGTCAAACATGGCGGGCCACGCGTCGAGATCACGGTCCGCTGCGAGGCCCTTTTTGCCACGCCCGCCCCCGATGCCCAGACGGGCTGGCGCATCGTTCTGGACGTCCAGGATTTGGGTGGCGGCCTGCCGGATGACCAAAAGCTTCGCTTGCGTCGCGCGCTCGGCCCGAAAAGCATTGATCTGAAAGGCCAAGAGGAAACCGGCGAACCGCCCAGCACGCCCCCGGAACGCACCTCTGCCGGCCTGAATGTTCTCGCCCATGCCCTGCATCAACTGGGAGGGCGCATCACCGTGCGGGACCGCTACCGGAACGCAACGGAAGATTCCGCCGAACATGCGGAGATCATCGGCACGACGATCACGGCGAGCTTCGATCTCAACTGGGCTGAACCGCGGCTCAAAACCGAACCCGAGAAGGCCGGCGCGACCACGACACTTCTGCGGGGCATCTCCGTCCTGCTGGTCGAGGACAGCCCCTCAAGCCGTGACTGGCTCACGCATATTTTGCGCAAGGGCGGCGCGACCGTCTACGCTGCGGGCAATGGCATGGAGGCGCTGGCCCTGCTGGCCCAGGAAGAGCGTCAGAAAGACATTGATCTCATTCTCACCGACATGACCCTGCCGTTCATGAGCGGCGTCGAACTGGCCCGGCGCATCCGGGAAAAACTCCGGAGCGGTCGCCTAAAGTGGTCCGGCTCGATTGTGGGGCTGACGGCCCATATCGACGCGCGCATCCGAAAAGCCTGTCAGGAGGCCGGAATTGTCCGTGTTCTCGACAAGCCCATTCGTCCACAGCTACTTCTGAAAGCCCTCAAGGACGTCACCGAAAGCACGAAATCTCAGACCGGAACATGCCCCCCTGCCGTCCCGACACAGGAGAGCAGCCCGCCCTCCACCTGTGGCATTCTGGCTCTGGATACGGTTCACGACCTGACGGATCAACTCGGGGTTGAAGGCACCAAATCCTTTATGCTCAGGGCGCATGAGGAAGCCCGCGCAATTCTCGAAAGCATTCGGGAAGACGGCATCACAGCGGACACCGGTCGGCGCCTTCATGCGGCAACGGGGGCCTGTGGTCTGACCGGACTGGCCGCCATAGAAAAAAACTTGCGGGCCCTGGAACTTGCCGTCGACGAAAGGCATTCTAATCTTAACGCACTGGCTGCTTCCTTTGAAAACGCTTTGGACTCGACTTTTCAGGCGATTGAGGAAATAAGCTCACGACCACAAGCACAAGGGTGAATACATTTTTGAACATTGACACAAAGCACGGCGCACTCTCTCTGCCGGGAGATCTTGCGCACGCCCCTGGTGAAAAAAATAATATCAGCAACAGCGCCCCAACCCCATCGCAGAGAGATATGACACAATCTGAACCCACCAAACTTCGCATTCTGATTGCCGACGATCACGCAATGGTCCTTGAGATGTTCAAGCAATACCTCTCAAACCTGCCGGATATGGAAGCTCACACAGCGCCGGATCTCGATGCAGCCGTGGCGGAAATCGACCGCAATGGCGCTTTCGATCTCGTGCTTGTCGATCTCAACATGCCCGGCATGAACGGAGTGTCCGGCTTGGGGAAAGCTCTGGAACACAACGCGGGCAAACCCGTCGGCCTCCTGACCAGCAACCCTTCCTCGCATGTCGTTTCGGAAATCCTGTCTCTGGGCGGCGCCGGTGTGATCCTCAAGACGGCCTCTCTGAAAGACCTGGCCAATGAAATCCGCTTCATGGCCGCCGGTGGACGCTATGTTCCCGTCGAACTGATCGACCAGAAAAGAGTCAAATCGCGCGAAACCGGCAATGCCACCCTGTCCGACCGCGAAATGGCAGTGCTCGATCTTCTGTCCGAGGGCAAGCAGAACCGTGACATCGGCGAAACTCTGGGCATCGCGGAAGCCACCGTGAAGATGCACGTCAAATCCATCTGTTCGAAACTGGGCGCCAACAACCGGACACAGGCGGTGATTGTGGCGCGCGACATGAACCTGATCTGACACCGCAGCCAGACAAGGATCTAACAGGGATCGTCCGCGGAGGCTGAGCCTCAGCGGACGATTTTGTTTGCTGGCACAGGCCGTTGCAAGCCGATGAGGGGGAAACGATCAGGCTTAAAGTTCACGGAGGGGCGAACTTTTGCGGGCTGGGGGCCTGACCTGTTCAGTGGTGAGATGAATCATCATCGGC
Organism: Celeribacter ethanolicus; assembly: GCF_002407265.1. NCBI lineage: Bacteria > Pseudomonadati > Pseudomonadota > Alphaproteobacteria > Rhodobacterales > Roseobacteraceae > Celeribacter > Celeribacter ethanolicus. The sequence goes on along the minus strand of NZ_CP022196.1, from coordinate 121,361 downwards.
TTGCAACGTCTCGAGTATGCCCATCGGGCAACGGCTGAGGAGGGTGTCGTCACTGGCTCCGAGATCCTGAAGCCGGGCACCATCCACCCACATTTCCGTTGCGATGGCCAAAATACGAATGCCGGGCACCATCCGGCGAATTTGGTAACATACGTCCGCAGTGTCTTCTGGCGACCCGAAGAAATCTTCATCAATCACCAGCGCCTCAAGACATCCTGCAAATTGGCGCACCATAGTCAGGGCTCTGCTCTCTTCTTGCGACCGTAAAAGGCATGCTTTCCACCCGGTGCCGGGATGGCTCAATTCATAGGGCAGATGCAGCCAGTCTGCCAAAACCAGCATGAGACGTTCTTTCGGCGCCTTCGCAAAAAGCGCGCCTTGGGTGACGGACGGGATGACAATCTGGGGCTGGTACATACCGGATCTCATTTCTCTCGTTCGTGACAGGGACGAATCACACGCATCTAAATCATGTCTTTAGGTTAGGTCTATATCTTAAGTATGTATACTTTTTTCTCTTTTGGGGTGGCATATTTTCTGCCAACAGGCTTTTCTGGAAGCCGCCACATAAAGAGAACAGACATGACCAAGCCCACAATCGTCTTCGCCGGCTCCGTCTACCCCGGGCAATTCGGCGGGCTCTGCGATTATCTGCGCAGCAATGGCCTGGCAGACAGCTATTTCCTGACCACACCGGGGTATCGAAACAAGAATCTGCACCACGGGCCGCATATTCTGGGCTTTACCCCCGACGGCAAAATCGTCGGACCGCAAAGCTATTACTATTCGGCAAAGGTCGAGCGTTCCGCGCGTATTTCACGCGGGCTCCTGAAGGCGCTCAAAACCTTCGAGACACATAAGAAGATCGACGTCGTGGTCACACATTCGCTGTGGGGCGCACCGCATTTCCTTTACGATGAGATCGACGCCGCGATTGTCAGTTATATCGAATTCCCGAGCTATCGTGCGCATGGCTGGGACCCGTCCTACCCGCCAGACGAGGCGCAACGGATCGGCGATCGCAACATGGAAATGCTGCATTTCCACCAGGCGCTGTGCAGCGATCTGGTGATCTGCCCGAGCCATCATGCCAAATCCATGTTCCCGCAGGCCCTGCGATCGAATATCGAAGTGCAGCTCGAAGGGTTCGATTTCGCCTCCGATCCGACACCGGAGCCTGCGGACGCCCCGCGCCCCTTCACCATCGGCTTTTCCGCGCGCGATCTGTCGAGCGCGAAAGGCTTCGAGACCTATGTGCGCCTCGTGGACCAGCTTGTCGCGCGCGGCGTCGAGGCCGAGTTCATCGCTCTGGGAGACGCCGAGGCCACAACCTACGGCTTTGAAGCGCAATGGGTCGCGCGTCACTACGACGGGGCCGTGGCCTCGTTCCGCGATCACCTTTTGCGCGTCTACCCTCATGCGGCAGAGAAGATCCGCTTCCCCGGCAAGCTGCCTTACGATGAGTTCGTCCGCGAAATCTCCGGGATCGACCTGTTTCTCTATCCGCTCAAATACGGTGTGGCGAATTGGGGGCTGGTGGAAATCCTCGGACGGGGCGGCTGTGTGATCGCCCCGGATCGCGGCTATGCCGCCGAGCTCATTCAGGATGACGTCAACGGACGGCTTCTGCCAGATGACGATGCGGCGTGGATCGCGGAAATCCTTGCCCTGATGGACGACCCGGCACGCCGCTACCGCTATGGCACCGCGGCGCGCCAATTGGCCCGACAGGCCTACAGCCTGGCCGCCGTCGCCCCGCGCTACATGCGGCTCTTCCGCCTCGCGATGGACAACCGGCGCGCCCGTTCGGCAGGTTAGAAACGGGTGCTGATGCTGAACCCGAAGGCCTGGGTCTCGTCCCCGTCTTCCTGTTCCAGTGGCTTGGCCAGATAAAGCGACACGGGCGTGTTTCCGACATCGAGCGTCAGGGTCAGCCCCACACTCGTGCGCCGATGCCAACCGTCGTCGATGCCTCCCGACAGGGTATTGTCCAGCCCCCAGGCCGCCCCGCTGTCGAGGAAGACGCCGCCGCGCAGAGGGGCATTCCAGACATCGCCGAATTCCTGTTGCAGCTCCAGAGACCCGACAAAGAACTGATTGCCGCCTAGGGCATCGCCGCTGTCGCGCGGCCCGATCCCGCGCGGCGCAAAGCCGCGAAAGGTGTTCGCGCCGGGGAAATAGCGGTCGATCCCCCGCGTGTCATTGTCGTCCAGCCCATGAACCTTGCCGCCGTTCAGCCCGACCAGAAGGCTCAACCCGTCCGCGAGCGGCAGCGTGGCATTGGCCTGAACCCGGGTGTCGAGCAGGCGCTCATCGGAACCGTAATTCCAGAGGTACTGGTCGAGCCGAAGGCGATAGGCCCCCTGCCCGCCGAAGATCGGCTCACCGTAGGACAGCGACATATGCAGGAAAGGCTCGGAAATGCTGTCCGTCTCCTCCTGAACCAACAGCGCGCTCGCCCCGGCCTCGACATCGAAAAGCCGATAGTCGCGATAGCCGATCCCGGTCTCGATCCGAAGCGCATCGGATGGCGTCCAGGCGACAAAGACCTCGCCCAGGATTTGCTCCTGCGTGTAGCTGACATCGTCATACTCGCGCCGCATCGCCGAGAAGCGCAGCCCCAGATCGGTGTGAGCGTCAAAAGCATCCGCACGATAGAGCGCACCGGAAATCCGCTCCACCTCGTCATTGTAATCGAGGCTCAGCGTCGCGAAGGTTTTCGGCAGGAAATTGTACTGCTCGAAAGCGAGGCTCCCCAGAAGCCCGTCCTGCGAGTCGTAAGCCAGCATGGCTTCGATCTTGCCCGGACGAGTGTTGAGTTCCTGCACCTCGATCACCAGCGTCTGCGCCTCGGTATAAAGGCGCACAGTTTCGAACACCCCGGTCGACATCAGACAGCCCTCGATGGCACGCAACTCAAGCGCGGAATAGGCCACCCCGGCCTCAACGCCACAGGTGGCCTGAATGTCGTCGGCGGGAATGAATTCCGCCCCCCGCACCTCGACGACCTGAGCCACGTTCGACCAGGCCGGCAGGCCGGACAACACGGTGCCGCTGAGCACCGCGCAGCAGGTGGCAAGCGCACCGAAAGAACCGGGACGGCCAAAGCGAAGGCCTTGTTTGAACTGCAACACGTTGGGAACTCTCTTCGTCAGATGTCAGGAATGGCGCTTACCGCAGACGCGCCTTGATCAGAGGACGGGTCAAATAGCTCAGAACCGAGCGCTTACCGCTTTCAATGTCCACCTGCGCGAGCATGCCGGGGCGGATGGCGTAGTGCTCGCCGTAGCGTTCGAGATAACTGCGTTCCGTCCGCACCATGACCCGGTAGAAATCCTGCGGCCCCTGCGCGGTGTCTTCTTCCACCGTGTCCTCGGAAATTTGCGTCACCGTGCCACGCAGATCGCCATAGGTGGAAAAATCATAGGCGGTGATCTTCACGCTCGCGGGCATGCCCGGCGCCACGAAGGCGACATCCCGTGGCAGAACCTTGGTCTCGATCAGAAGCTGATCGTCCGTGGGCGTGATCTCCATGATCGGTTCGCCCGGTTTGATCACGCCGCCCAGCGTGGTGACCTCGATATTGTTCACCCGCCCGGCCACCGGAGAGCGCAGTTCCGTGCGCTGATATTCATCGCGCTTCTGAACCAGGTCCTGTTCCAGAGACATCAGCTTGGCGCGCCGCTGTGCCAGATCCTTGTAAGCGTCCTGCACATAGACATTGCGGGTCTCGTTGATCTTGCCGTCCAGCTCCGCGAATTTCTGTTCGAGCTGCAAAAGGTCGATGCGGCTGACCGCCCCCTGCGCCGTGAGCGGGCTGGTGATGTCGATCTGTTGCCGGATCGTCGCCCGTTCCGCCTCAAGCGCCGAAAGAGACGCCTCCAGCTTGGTGCGCCGCGCCTCGAACAGGCGCAATTCGGTCGCCTCCGCCTCATTCGGGTCGTCCCCGAAATCGAGCACCGGACGTTCCAGCACCTCCGCCTCCAGACGCGCCACTTCGGCGCTCAGGGCCACGATTTCCGACTGGGTTGCAAGAAAGGCGGACTCGGAACGCGTCGGGTCGAGCCGCACCAGAACCTGCCCTTCATCGACGATGTCCCCTTCCTGCACCAGAAGCTCGGCGAGGATCCCGCCTTCGAGGCTCTGAATGGTCTGCATCCGGCGCAGCGGGATGACCCGACCGTCACCGCGGGTGATTTCGTTGACCTGTGCCAAAGCGGCCCAGCCGATCGCAATCGCAATCGACAGCACGATCAGTTTGATCGTAAGCCGGGCCTTTTTCAGCGTCTGACGGCGATAGCTGCCGTCAATGTAGCTGGTTTCGATCAGGTCTGTATGACTGGTGCTCATGTCACAGCTTTAACCGGATGTTTCTGTACGGAAGTCGCACGGGCGGCATTGAGGATTTTCAAGAGATCGCCATCTCGTGCCACACGGCCCTCCTTGAGGACGATCGCCCGCTCGGTCAGGCTCAGCAATTCCCGTTTATGGGTCGAAATGATCGTCGTGCGCCCTTGCAGCCATTCCTTGAGATGCGCAATCACCTTGGCTTCGGTGACGTGATCGAAGGCGGAGGTCGGCTCGTCGAGCAGAACGATCTTCGGGTCCTGCAACAGGATACGGGCCAGACCGATCGACTGTCTTTGCCCGCCGGAAACATTGCTGTTGCCGGTGAGTTGCAAATCGAGCCCGCGCACATGGCGTCGCACGAACTCGCCCAGCCCGACGGCATCCAGCGCCTCAAGCAGCTCGTCATCGCTATGGGTGCCGTGGTCGAGCAGGAGGTTGTCGCGCAGCGTCCCCTGGAACAGGGCCACGCTCTGCGGCAGATAGCCGATCTGGCGGCGCCGGTCGATCGGGTCGATCTGGCTCATCGCGAGATTGTCCAGAAGAACGCTGCCGGTGGCCGGATCGGTCAGACCGGACAGAAGACGCAGCAGGGTCGACTTGCCCGCCCCGTTGCCGCCCAGGAGCGCGACATGCTCCCCGGCCTTGATCTCGAGCGCGGGAATGGAGATCACCGGCGGCGCGGAGGGATCGTGACGATAGGTCACCTCTTCGAGAGCAAACGCCCCCGAGAGGTTCGGCGCACGCACGAAATGGCGGTCGGACGGGCGCTCGACCGGAAGCGACATGATCTTGTCGAGCCCTTCCATCGCGGCCCGCACATGCTGCCAACGCGCCAGAAGCCCGGAGACCTGCCCCATCGGCGACATAGTCCGGCTCGACAGAAGCGTACAGGCGATCAGCGAGCCAACGGTCAGTTCCCCGGCACTGATCAGATAAACGCCAGTGATGATCACCCCGGCATAGGCGACCTTTTGCACCGCGCTGACCATGTTGGTCATCAGCGAGGTGATCTCGCGGGTGCGCACGGCGGTGGTCGCCATGGTGGCCGTCAACTGCGCATGGGCGCGTTGCAACCGGCCCTCGGCGCGCGCGGCCTTGACGGTTTCGAGGTTCGAGATGGTTTCCAGCAACAGTCCGTTGAGCGCCGCCCCTTCACGGGTATTTTCGCGCGAGGCTGCCGCCAGACGTTTTTGCAGGAAAATCCCCGGCAGAACGGTCAGGATGACACCGGCCAGAACGACAAGGGCAATCGGCCCGCCGATGAAGGCGATGATGCCGACAAAGATCAGCACGAAAGGCAGATCGCAGATCGCGGTCACGGTGGAGGAGGTGAAAAACTCCCGCACCGTCGCGAAATCACGCACCTGATTGGCAAAGACGCCAGACGAGCCGGGCTGATGCGCCAGACGCATATTGGCGACCTTGTTGAACAATTGCGCCGAGAGCCGCAGATCGAGATCACGCCCGGACACGTCGACCAGAGAGGCGCGCACGATCCGAAGCGCCACTTCGAGCACAATGGCGATGCCGACGCCGCTGGCGAGAATCCACAGCGTGTCGAAGGCGTTGTTCGGCACCACCCGGTCGTAGACCTGCATGGAAAACAGCGCCGTCGCGATCGCCAGAATATTGGCCGCCAGAGAGGCCAGCATCACATCGCGGTACACCCACCAGTTTTCCATCACCGGGCCGAAAATCCAGTGACGCCCGTCCTTCTTCTTCTGGTCCAGTCGATTGGACACGATATCGAGCGGCTTCGAGATCAGGATGCGCCCGTCAAAACGCTCTTCGAGCGTCGCCCGATCCCAGATCGCGCGCCCACCGCCGGCTTCCGGCAGGATGACCTTGGCCTCGGTGTCGGACAGGGCCTCGAGAACGACAATGTGCCCCTCTTTCAGAAACAGCAGAACCGGCAGGCTGTGTGTCGGGAAGGCACTGAGGCTTTCATGACTGATCCGGCAGCTCATATTGGCGCGCCGCAGCGCGCTCGGCGCCAGATCGGGGCTCATACGCTCCCCGGCCTTCGCCGGCAGACCGTCGGTGAGTTGCGCCAGAGATGTGGAAACGCCCTGAACCCGGCATAGCTCGATCAACCCGAGGACAAGTGGGTCTGATATGAATTGTTCTTGTTTCAAAGGTCCAATCCTCTCCCAGCCCTCATTGTCCGACCGATGACGACAGGATCAATGTCCCCAGCACACCAAGGTCGCGCGCGGTCTCGTATTCCGTGCGTTTGCGTTCATCATAACTGTCGATCTGTTCAATCTCGGCATCGTAGAGATCGCGCCCCGTGGTCAGCAGATCAATCAATTCGCGCTGACCGCCGATGAACTGCTGTTCATAGGTGTCGAGGACCCGCTGGGATTCCGTCAGTTGCGCTGCGCGGGACATTTCGCTCCGACGCAGCATCTCAAGGCTGACCAGCGCGGTGGTCGCGGCATTGGTCAGATCCTTCTCGACCCCGCTCATCGTCGACCGGGCCGCGGCCAGCTCCAGCTCCGCCGCCTGAACTTCGCGCCGCCCCAGACCGCTCGAACTCAGATTCATGCTGGTCGCAATCCCGACCGCCGTGCGGCTGTTGCCACCATCGAGATCGACACGCCCCTGCGCCTGAAGCGAGATCGTCGGGAAACGCGCGGCTTTTGCGGTCTCGACACCGGCTTCGGCCTCGTCCGCCGCAGCGCGGGCGGCAATATAATCAGGGGAAATACGCACGGCTGTCTTCAGTCGCGCGGCGTCCTTGTAAATCTCCGCGAAACCGAGCGCGGGAATGTCGGCGACCCCGCCGGGATCGCGCCCGATGAGATAGGCGAGCTGCGACAGCGCCATCTGACGGTTGGCGACAAGCTGTGCCATCTGATCTTCGGCGCGGACAATCTCCAGACGCGCGCGCGCAACCTCCGCCGCATCGCTCACACCTGCGCGGGCCCGATCTTCGGCCTGTTTGGCAATCCGGCGTGCAAAAGACAGGTAGTCGCGGGTGCGCGCGATCTTGCGGTCCATCACCTCGACATCGAGGAAATAGCCCGCCAGGTTGAATGTCAGATCCTCGACCGCCATTTTCAGATCGGAAATCGCCTGAACCCGGACATGAGACGCGGCCTTGATCTCACTGCGGATCAGCCCCCAGTCGAACAGAACCTGCGTGACAGTGAGCGAAACGCCCGCCCCATCGCCATCGGTCGTGCTGCTCTCCGCCGAGAGGCTGATCGAAGGGAAATATGCGTCTCGCGCAGCCTGAATCTCGATGGTCCTGCGGCTGACCTGCTGACGCAGCGCATTCACTTGCGGGTCCTGTTCGGTCGCGATCAGGGTGGCTTCCTGAAGCGACATCTGTGCGAAAGACCCCGCGCTCGACATCAACAGAACAGTCGACGATGCAAGCACACCGAGCGCAATGCGCAAGCGAAAGGAACGGAACATCCGGGAACTGCTATCTCGTTTCATAAGGTATTTTCCGCGAACAGATCAGACAGCAGGTCGGAACCGGCATCCGTGAAATTGCCAAACAAAACATTGATTTCAGGTGATGTTTCGACATCCGCCTCGCCAAGCGCGACAGTGTCCTCATCGGCATCAATCGCCATCAGGCGCTCCTCAAGCTCGCTTGCCGCAAGCGCATCGACAGCCGCGTTCTTCGGGCTGCCGCCCTGCGAGGAGCTGTCGTCGAAAAAGTCCACGGCGCTCGATGTCGCCAGGCCGGCCAATCCGGCCCCCACCAGCAAAAGCGGATCGGTGCCCTCGTGCGCGATCCCCTCGCCCGCCTCTGATGGCGCCTGAGGCGCGTCAGACACCGACATTTCGCTTGCGACATCGGCACCTGCCTGCAACTCGGGCTCGGGGGCCATCAGTCCGGTCACCAGGACATCTCCGGCCTGAGTGACCAGACGGCTGTAATCTCCGTTCTCGCCCATGACAAAGAAATCGTCGACGTAGAGAGAGTCTCCCGAGGCGAACTCGACCGTCAGATCCGTGCCGATTTTTTCATATCCGGAAATATCTTGTGCGGACACCGACAGAAAGAGTTGCTGCGGCTCCTCAAGAGAAAGGCGTGACGCGACCTGTCGCTGGGACTCCCCTTCATCACCATAACTGCGCAACACAACCTCAACGGGCATTTATTTCTCCGACCCCTAGAATTTCAACGCCACACCCAATCCTCGACCCCGCATCCATGCGGCACAAATAAAAGGTATATCTTGGAATCATCTACTAACAGCTTTCCACCACATTTGGGATAGGAAAACTATTCTAAAGAATGGAATATAAACACCTTGCATAGAATGGCACAAAAACCTCACCAAAGGCAACACGATAAGAGCTATGCGAACTATATTCCAATACGTAAGTTTAATTTCAGATCCTCAAACGTCTCCCTCATCACCGACGCCAAGCCCCGAAAGCAAAGCGTCGCCATCGCCGAAGAGCGCGCCGAGCGCCTCTTCCACAACCGCGTCACCCAGAATGCCGTCGGAACCGCCATCACCAGCCCCCTCATCCCCATCGAGAAGCGCTCCAAATTCACTATCCGCACCGAGAATGTCCCCCATGCCGAGCCCAAGGATGTCGCTCAACAGGCCGTCAACCTCCGGGTCGTATTCCACAGCCGGACCGTGAGTGTCTGTCGGATCAATGATGCCACCATCGACAAGCATCCCTGCAAGACTTTCAATCCCGGCGAGCCCGGCAAAGAGATCGTCAACGGCATCCCCTGCCCCCACGGTTGCGTCATCGAGCGCAAGGCCGAAGGGGTCGTCATCCCCCAGAAGCCCGGCCAGGAGCGGGTCTTCCGCTCCCGGATCGCCCTCGACAGCGCCCCCGCCAAGCAAGCCATCCAGAAAGCCGTCATCGCCGTCCACCAGATCGGAAACGCCGTCACCAACGGCACCCACAGCCTCCCCGGCCCCCGTAACAACAGCTTCCACGGCCTCGGGTACAGCCTCGACACCCTCAATCCCCTGGTCGACCGGGCTCGCGATCTCGGCCGTTTCACTGGCAAGGACTTCGTCCTCAACGGCTGCGGTGTCTTCACTGCCTCCAAGCAGACCGCCCAAGAGACTGTTTCCACCCAAAAGCGTTCCGACCAGCCCATCCTCTCCGAGCAAGGTCCCGACAAGGCCGTCCGAGCCAAGCAACGGATCGAGAAGCGGCACATCATCGACCAACTCGTCGAGAAGACCGTCTTCACCGACGATTTCATCGAGCACGCCCGCCACAAGGCCGTCCTCCCCCACCAACCCGGCGACGACACCGTCTTCACCAAGCAGCGGATCAAGAAGGCCCGTCAAAAGACCATCATCGCCAAGGAGATCACCCACAAGAGGAACGTCTCCGAGCAGATCGTCCAGAATGCTGTCATCGCCGAAGAGCCCGCCCAACAGACCATCGTCCCCGATGAGAACCTCGACCAGAGCGTCGAGCAGCCCATCTTCTCCGGCAAGGCTTTCCAGCAGTCCGCCCTCGCCCACCAGTGAATCCAGAACGCCATCCTGACCGAGCAGACCGGACAAAAGCCCTTCGTCGCCGACAAGACCGCCAAGCAACCCATCCTCGCCCAGAAGACCGCCGAGAAGACCATCTTCGCCAAGAAGCGCGTCGAGCAGATCGTCGATGAACCCCTCATCGCCCAGCAGACTGTCCAGCAAACCGTCTTCGCCGACAATGCCGTCCAGCAACCCGCCCACGACACCGTCATCCGCCGTAAGACTGTCCAGCAGATCGACACCCTCTTCCGTGGCAGTCTGCGTCAAGGATGTGACCGCGGTCAGGGTGGACGCCACCCCGTCTTCGCTGGCATCTTCCGGCAAAGAGGTCGCGACGGGAATGTCGGCGGCCGTTTTGATCGCGCCTCCGGACAGCGCAACACCATCTGCCGCCGCATCCAGAACATCCGCCAGACTCGCTTCATCGAACAAGTCGCTCTCGAAGCCCGCCACCAGCGCCCCGTCACTCAAATCGGACAGGACACGAACACCGTCTTCGACGGTGACGTCAGAGGCGAGCAGTGGCGACACGGCCCCCTGGTCGGTGGAAAAGATCACTGCATTGGACGTGCCGGCCCCGGTCGCGACAGGGGCCGCCTGAGCCCCAAGCCCGCCGGACTGCGCAGCCAAGCCCATGCCGATCGCACTGGCTGCGACGGAAAAGCCGGTTTGCCCGGAACCATTCGAGGAAGAAACGCTCGAAGCGCTCGGAATGGATGCGCTGAAACTGGAGGCGGCATCACCCGCCCCCTTGCGCCCCCCAACGTCGCTCGCAGTTTTATCCTTCGCCACTCTCCAGGCTCTCCATGCTAAGTGATCGCATCTTGTCGCACTCACGACGAAGACAAGACCGGCCCTACGCGCAATTGCACACCACGAACGAATCCGAAAGCGGCAAACGCAGACCTATTACCACCGATAGTATGTATAAATCTATCCCTTTGCAACATCATGCTCGACCAGAGCATATCCAGACCACAAGCGCATAAAGCTTAGTGCCTTTCGAGAAAACAGACGAAGAGCCGAAAACGTCATCTTTATCATGCAAATGCGACAGCACCCGATGGGTATCGCCCCAAACATGCCGCCACAAACCCCACGACGATACGAGTTACCACCCAGACCATTGCGCCCGCCACAACGTAAAATCGCGCGCTCCCGAAAGCCCCCAGTGCAACGAGTCCAAACAAGGCCGCCCCAATCCAGAATGTTCGAATAATATAGAGAAAATGGGCATCGGATATCGAATTTTCTCTTTGAGACCAATAGGCCGATATCACCCCGGCAATTGCGAAAACCGGGATCACAAGACCTATCGCCATACATCCGTAAAGGATTTTCGCTTTCACAAGAACATCATGGCCCTCAGCCCCCCTATCATCCCGGGAGGAAAGACCGCTCTTCAACCAGGTCATCGAAGATCACCGCCTCAGCAAAATACAAACTAAAGATAACGCTACAACTAAAGTATACATTCAAGCAATTCATAATTTGGCGATGTCAGACGAATCCGAACTTCCTTCAACATGGACAATAGATCGGCCCTTTCAGCCACACAGTGAAGCTCGTCGGCAAGATCAGAGTACGTGTCCGGGCCCACTTGTGTTGATCGTGCCGAAGTACCTCAAGGAGACTTTTCCGCGGCTCAGCGACCTTCTGCTCCCTAGGATTTGCTCTGCTTGAGCCCATCGTATTTCAAGGCCGGTGTCTTGGCGCCCGGTCACGCCGCCCCTCCTCTCAAATCCGCATAGATGGGAGCGATTGAGGCGCCGTAAGAGACAGTCGACGACGTTTCACAATTTGTCGCACAAATTTGTGCACAAAAATCGCTTAAGTCATTGTTTTTGCATGATGTGAAAAATGAGGTGGCGGAGGAGGTGGGATTCGAACCCACGGATGCTTGCACATCGCCGGTTTTCAAGACCGGTGCATTCGACCACTCTGCCACTCCTCCGTGAGCGCATGCGTTGCGATCCGCAGAGCCTTAGCGCCCTTGTTACGATTCTGAAACCCGGGATGTGACAGACCACGCCCCGGCATTTGCCGTTTTTCGCCGTCTGGCACACGCGGGGCTTTCCTGTTTCCGACCGAAACGCTAGACTGCCCGCAAGACGCCGGGGAAGGTGTGTCCAACGGGTTCGCCCATGTGCCCCTTCCGCCTTGGTGCAACCATGAGCAGACCAATAAACCACATATAAAATCCGTGCCGCACCAAAAGGCACGACGAAGGGGCAAGATCATGCGACAGACAGGGACCGGACAGCGTCTCGCGCTTCTCCTGACCGCCACGCTCGCGCTCGGCGCATGTCAGGACGGACAATCCTTTCTCGACAGCTTCAAGAAACCGCAAAGCGGCAGCACGGCGACGTCGACCAAGCTGGTGGAGCGTGACGTCGAGGCGCCGGATGTGTTCCAGGTAACCGACAAGGGGCTCTGGGACGGACGTCCCTCGCTCGGCGGTGTCTGGGTTGCACATTCCGACGTGACCGACCCCGAGCGCGTGATCATCCGCAACGAGACCAATGGAAAATTCGTCATCGGTGCGCTGTTCAAACGCGAAGCCACGGCCCCCGGGCCGGGCATTCAGGTGTCGTCGGACGCCGCCGAAGCGCTCGGCATGCTGGCCGGATCGCCGGTCGAACTCAACGTCACGGCGCTGCGCCGCGAGGAAGTGGCGCAGGAGCCCGAAACCGTCGCGACCATTGCGGAGACCGAAACCATCGCCGCAGCGCCGCTCGACGATCCGATTGCCGATGCCGCCGCCGCGCTTGATGCGATGGACGCCCCCGCCGCGCAGGCAACCCCGGCGGCGAAACCGGCCGCTCCCGCCGCGCCGAAAGCCGCTTCCTCGCTCGACAAACCCTTCCTCCAGATCGGCATCTTCTCGGTCGAGGCCAATGCCAAGCGCACGGTCGACATGCTCGGCTCGCAGGGCATCGTCGCCATGGTCAAACCCGGCACCTCGAACGGCAAATCCTTCTGGCGCGTCATCGTCGGCCCCGCCGGATCGAGTGCCGAGCGCAAAGCGCTTCTCGAAAAAGTGAAAAAGGCGGGCTTCACGGACGCCTATGCCGTCACGCATTAAGAAAGGGGGCGCACAGCCCCCTTTTCACATGAATCGCCCGAACCATCTGCACGAATAAGGACCTGCCCGTTTCCATGCTGCGCCTTCTTGCCCTCCGCTTCGCCTTCCTGTTCACCTTTCTGGGCCTTGCCCTGCCCGCCAACGCCTTTGAAAGTGCGGCGCGGGCCGTCTGGGTCTATGACCTGACCACGCAGACGGTGCTGATGGAAAAGGATGCACAAACGCCGCTGCCGCCCGCGTCCATGTCGAAGCTGATGACGATCAACATGCTGTTCGAAGCCCTGCGCGACGGGCGTGTGACGCTCGACACCCGGTTTTCCGTCTCGACCCGGGCCAAGAACATGGGTGGTTCGACCATGTTCCTCAACGAGACCGACCGCCCGACCGTCGAGGAACTCATTCAGGGCATCGTCGTGCTGTCCGGCAATGACGCCTGTGTCACCGTGGCCGAAGGGCTTGCGGGCACCGAGGACAATTTCGCGCGGCTGATGAACGAACGCGCCAAGGCGCTCGGCATGGAGAACTCCACCTTCGCCAATGCCTCCGGCTGGCCCAACCCCGGCCAGCGCATGTCGGTCGAGGACCTCGGCATCCTCGCCGTGCGCCTGATCTCCGAATTCCCGGAATATTACGGCTATTTCGGCGAGCAGGAGTTCCCCTATGACAACCGCGCGCCGCAGAACCGCCACAACCGCAACCCGCTTCTGAAACTCGGGATCGGAGCCGACGGGCTCAAGACCGGGCACACAGAGGAGGCGGGCTATGGTATGGTCGGCTCCGCCACCCAGGGCACGCGCCGCGTCGTTTTCGTGATCTCCGGGCTGGCGACCGATGCCGACCGCGCCCAGGAAGGAGAGCGCATCGTCAACTGGGCCTTTCGCCAGTTCGCCGAAAAAACCGTAGCGGAAAAAGGCCATGAATTCGCCCGCGCCAAAGTCTGGATGGGCGATCAGACCGAGGTCGGTCTCGTCGCGCCCGAAGAGGTCTCGATCCTGCTGCCCGGCGCCCAGCTCGAGGAGCTGAAAGGCGAGGTGGTCTACACCGGTCCGTTCGAAGCGCCGATCACCCAGGGCGACACGCTGGCCGAACTTGTGATCCCGCGCGAGGACCTTCCCGAAGCACGTATTCCGCTGGTCGCGGACCGCTCGATTGCCCGTGGCGGCATCGCTCCGAGGTTGCGCACAGCGTTTCTGGTGCTTAAGGACAAGCTGGAGGGACAAACGGGTCTGGCCGTGTCCGAATGACCAACCGCTGAAAAGCCTGACGGGAGTGCCATGTTCATCAGCTTCGAGGGCATCGACGGGTCGGGAAAATCGACGCAAGCCCGGCTTCTGGCCGAAACCCTGCGCAGGGACGGCGTGGACGTGATCCACACCCGCGAACCGGGCGGATCGCCGGGCGCCGAGGAGATCCGCTCCCTCGTGCTCGAAGGCGATCCCGACCGCTGGTCGGCGGAAACCGAGATTCTGCTGTTTACCGCCGCGCGTCGCGACCATCTCGAAAAGACCATCCGCCCCGCGCTGGCCGCTGGCAAGGTGGTGATCTGCGACCGGTTTGCGGACAGTACCCGCGTGTTCCAGGGCGTCACCCGTGGCGATTTGCAGGACAAGGTCAACCGGCTGCATGACGAGATGATCGGGGTCGAACCCGATCTGACGCTCCTGTTCGACATGGACCCGCAGATCGGCCTGTCCCGCGCCAAGGGGCGGCAGACCTCGGAAGAACGCTTCGAGGATTTCGGGCTGGAATTTCAGGAGAAATGCCGCGCCGCTTTTCTCGCTCTGGCCGATCAATACGCGCGTTTCACCGTGATCGACGCAGCGCGCGACATCGGGCCTGTGGCCGCGGAGGTCGCGACACTTGTCACCGCAAGGCTCAAGGCATGAGCCCGAGATCTCCCTCCGCACTCGGCGAAATCGACATGGGCCCAGAGGCGGATTGCGCCCCGGGTGCGCCACATCCGCGCCAGACCGCCACGCTGTTCGGCCAGAACCTCGCCGAGGAAAGCTTTCTTGACGCGTTCAACTCGAACCGGATGCATCACGCCTGGCTGATCACCGGCCCGCGCGGCGTCGGCAAGGCCACGCTCGCCTGGCGCATCGCGCGGTTTCTGCTCGCTCAGCCGATCGAAGAGGGCGGCGGGTTGTTCGGCGAGGCTCCATCTGCCCCCGACACGCTGGAACTGGGCCACGAGCACCCGGTCTATCGCCGCTCCGCGCAACTGGCCGAGCCCCGTCTGTGCCTCATTCGCCGCGAATGGGACGACAAGAAATCCCGCTTCGGCACGGTGATTTCCGTCGAGGAGGTGCGCAAGCTCAACTCCTTCTTCCACATGTCCGCCACCGATGGCGGGCGCCGCGTCGTCATCGTCGACAGCGCTGACGAGATGAACGTCTCGGCCGCCAACGCGCTTTTGAAAACCCTCGAAGAACCGCCGAAACACGCCTTTCTGCTGCTGGTCTCGCACCAGCCCTCCCGGCTTTTGCCCACCATCCGGTCGCGCTGCCGCGAGTTGCGCCTTGGCCCGCTTTCGCCCGAAGATCTCGGTCGCGCCCTTGACGCAGCGGGCTCGAATGCGGCAGACCGCTCGGATGCTTTGGCGGAATTGTCCGCCGGATCCGTGGGGGAGGCATTGCGTTTGACCAATCTGGGCGGGCTTGAGGCCTATCATGACATCGTGGCGCTGTTCGCCACCCTGCCCCGGCTCGACCGCTCGCAGGCGCTCAAGCTTGCCGAGGCCTGTGTCGGTGCAGCGAACAGCGACCGCTATGAGTTGACTCTCGGGCTGATCGACCGTTTCCTCACCCGTCTGGCGCGCACCGGCGCGGGGCATCCGCCGATCGTCGAGGCCGCGCCCGGCGAGGCGGCGTTGATGCTGCGGCTGTCGCCCGACACCTATGCCGCGCGCGACTGGGCGGTTCTGCAACAGGAATTGTCGGCCCGCGCCCAGCACGCCAAGGCGGTCAACCTTGACCCTGCGGCGCTGATCCTCGATATGGTATTCAAGATCAACGACACGGCCAGCCGCATCGCGCGCGAATAGCAGGGCGATCTTGGGCAGGGCCAGAGCAGAACAGAGCACCACCCGATGAGCCTTCCCCACATTACCGACAGTCACTGCCATCTGGATTTCCCCGATTTCGCCGACGAACTGCCCGAGGTGGTCAGCCGCGCGGTCGACGCAGGTGTGCACCGCATGGTGACGATCTGCACGCGGCTGCGGCAGGTCGATCAGGTGCGCGCGATTTCCGAGCGCTTCGGTCCGGTGTTCTGGGCGGCGGGCACGCATCCGATGTCGGCGGCAGAGGAGCCGATGGCAACGGTGGACGAGTTGCTCGCGCTGGCCAAACATCCGAAATTCGTCGGCATCGGCGAAACCGGGCTCGATTATCATTACACCGCCGAGAGCGCGGAGGTTCAGAAGACAAGCCTGCGCATCCACATCGAAGCGGCGCGCGAAACGCAGTTGCCGCTGATCATCCACGCCCGCGACGCCGATGCAGATGCGATGGAGATTCTCGGCGAAGAATATCGCAAAGGCGCCTATCCTTGCGTATTGCATTGCTTCACCGCCTCGAAAGAGTTTGCGCTGGCGGCAATGGACTGGGGGTTTTACATTTCGATGTCGGGCATTACGGCCTTTCCGCGCTCAAAAGAGCTGCGCGACATCTTCCGCGCCGTGCCGCGCGACCGTATTCTTGTCGAGACCGACAGCCCCTATCTTGCGCCCCCGCCGCATCGCGGTCGACGCAATGAACCGGCCTATACGGCGCACACAGCGGCGCGCGCTGCCGAGACCTTTGAGATGGGCTATGCCGAATTCGCGGCGCTGACCGAGGCGAATTTCGAACGCCTCTTCACGAAAGCCAAATTATGAGCGCACGTTTCACCATTCTGGGCTGCGGCTCCTCGGGCGGTGTGCCGCGGATCGGCAATATCTGGGGCGATTGCGACCCGCAGAACCCGAAGAACCGCCGCCTGCGCTGCTCCGCACTGATCGAACGCGACGGCCCGGACGGCACCACCAGCGTGTTGATCGACACCGGGCCGGACATGCGCCAACAGCTATTGAACGCCGGCGTGTCGCGGCTCGACGGGGTGGTGTTCACCCACTCCCACGCCGATCACATGCACGGGCTCGATGACCTGCGCCAGATCGTGTTCAACATGCGCGAGCGGGTGAAGGTCTATGCCGACAGCGAGACGGAAAACGATCTGATCGCCCGGTTCGGTTATGCCTTTGTCCAGCCAGAAGGGTCGAACTACCCGCCCATTCTGGATCTGCATGCCATTCGCGGACCGGTCACCATCGACGGCCCCGGCGGGCCGGTGACGCTGACGCCGTTGCAGGTCAATCACGGCCAGATCGACGCCAAAGGGTTCCGCGTCGGCGATCTCGCCTATATCCCCGACGTGCTGGACATCTATGAGCCGACCTGGGCGCTCATGGCAGGGCTCGACACGTTTGTGATCGACGCATTGCGCTACAAGCCGCACCCGTCGCACGCGCATCTTGAGTTGGCGCTTCAGTGGATCGAACGCGCCGCGCCAAGGCAGGGCGTGTTGACCAATATGCATATCGACATTGATTACGCGACCGTGGCTGAGGAGACCCCGGATCACGTCACCCCCGCTTACGACGGGATGGTGATCGAGATCACAGGAGCGCTCTGATGCAGGCGCTGATCGAGGTCATTCTTCCGGTTTTTCTCGTCATCGGCTATGGGTATCTGGCGCGCCGGCAAGGCTGGGTCAGCGACGAGCTGGTCGACAGCGTGATGAAATTCGCCCAGAATTTCGCCGTGCCGCTCCTGCTCTTCTCCGGCATTGCCAAGATGGATCTCGGCCAGAATTTTCACCCGCCGATCCTGATTTCCTTTTACGCAGGCGCGCTCTCGGGCGGGCTTTTCTGTTTTCTGGGCGCGCGCTATCTGTTTGACCGCGACCTGACGGATGCCGTAGCCATCGGCTTCATCGGTCTGTTCTCCAATTCACTCCTGTTGGGCATTCCGATCACCGAACGTGCCTATGGCGAGGCGGCGCTCGCAGGGAATTTCGCGATCATCTCGATCCATTCGCCCCTGCTTTACGGCATCGGTATCACCGCGATGGAGATCGCGCGAACGCGGGGGCTGGGCCTGTCGGGCTTCGGCCTGATGCGGCAGATCGCGCGTTCCGTGCTGCGCAACCCCCTGATCCTTGGCATCACGGCGGGCTGGATCGTCAATCTGGCTCATATCCCCCTGCCCGCCCCCGTCTGGGATGCGGTCGGGCTGATGACCCGCGCGGCAATCCCGGCGGCACTTTTCGGCCTCGGCGGCGTGCTGTTGCGCTACAAACCCGAGGGCGACATGCGGATCATCGTCTGGGCTGTCTTCGCCTCTCTGGTGCTGCACCCGGCCATCGCTTACGGGCTCGGGCATTTCGTCTTCGAACTGCCCACCCCGTCGCTGCGCTCCGCCACAATGACCGCCGCCATGGCGCCGGGGGTGAACGCCTATCTCTTCGCCAATATGTACGGCGTCGCGAAACGTGTGGCCGCCTCTTCGGTGCTGATCGGCACCGGGCTGTCAATTCTCACCATCTGGTGCTGGCTCGCATTCCTGCCCTGAGCGGGGCCTGTATCACACGACCGAAGCCCGGGAATCCGGCACCGCCTTGCCTGCCCGCCCCCCCAGGAGAGCGTTGCGGCAAAGGTCTCAGGTTGCATTTTAAGGAAATCCATCCTGTCTCGCAGCAAAGCCGCCCCGGCCCCGGCAGGGGTTTTCACAGCTTCGACCCGCTCTTGCCGCAATCCCGCCGCAATGCCCGGGCAAATCGTTAACCAAGAAAACCGACGCCCGGGCTGTCTCCTGTTCCCTGCGACAGACCCGGCCAAACGAGTGCAGGATCATGGCCGTTTACGATATTGAGCTTTACGATTTCGACCCTGCCGGGGTCATCGGCACCACGACGGGGTCCACCTTCACCTATTCCGGTGGCGGCCCGACCGGCACGGCCACCATCAGCGACAGCAATGGCGCCCTGACCGACGACAGTGCTCAGGGCGATCGTGAAACCGCGACCGGCAACATCACCATCGGCAGCACCAGCTCGACAGGGGTGAATGTCGACGCCGAACAGGTCTGGACCGTCACCGACCTGACCACGGGCGAAAGCTTTCAGATCGTCCAGCTCGATGTCGAGGGCGGTGGTGCCCAGGGCAAATACACGCTCTCCGAACAGCCTCTGATCGACGGTCACCAGTATCAGGTCACCGCCTATAGCAGCAATCCGGGGACCGCGAGCGGAAGCAGCACGACACCGAGCTTCACCTATGCCGATTACGTGTCGACTGCGGATCTGGCCGACGGGATTGTCTCCGGCACCTCCGGCAATGATACGATCAACACAAATTATAGTGACACGGACGGCGATACCATCGACACGGAGAGCTATACCTCCGGCACGATGCATTGGGACAACCTGGGCAACGGTCAGGATTACATGAACGGCTCCGGCACGCTGTCGGATGCCGGCGTCACCATGACCTTCACCGTCACTGACGATGGTGCCGGGGGGCCGGCTTATGACCCGACGGGCACGAGCTACGACGCCAGCGTCTATGTCGACACGGCGAATGGCGAGACCTTCGATTCCGGCAGTTCGTTCTTCCTCTTTGGCGACAATGACGCCAACAACGACGGTGTCGCCGATCAGGGCAGCGACACCATGACCATGACCATGGATTTCGCCGCCACCGACAGCACCAGCGGAGTGAGCGACGAGGTCTATAACGTCTCGTTCCGGATCAACGATCTCGATTACGCCGCCGGCGGTTTCGTGGATGTGATCACGATCACAGCCTATGACGCCGACGGCAACGAAGTCACGGTCACCCTCACCGGTGGCAGCGCCATGACCGTCGACGGCAACACCGTGACCGGTATCACCGCCACGGCCAGCACCGATGGCAGCGGCTCGCTTCTCGTGGAGATCCCCGGCCCGGTGTCCAGAATCGTCGTCGATTACGACAACGAAGGCGTGAACACCCAGGGCGTGTGGATTTCCGATGTCCAGTTCGACGCCCAGACCACCGATTACGACGATACGGTCGAAGCCGGTGACGGCGACGACATCGTCGCCTCCGGGCTTGGCGACGACGTGGTTTATGGCGGCACTGGAAATGACACGATTAACGGTGGCACCGGCAATGACACTCTTTATGGCGAAGACGGCAACGACACGCTCGACGGCGGCGAAGGCGACGACATGCTGTCGGGCGGCACAGGCGATGACACGCTGATCGGCGGCGAAGGCGCGGACGTCAACTCCGGCGGCTCCGGGATGGACATGATCGACTATTCCGGCTCGGATGCGGCGGTCTCCGTCAATCTTGCCGATGGCACGGCCTCGGGCGGCTATGCCGAGGGCGACACGCTCTCGGGCGTCGACGGCATCATCGGGTCGGATTACGACGACACGCTGATCGGTTTCGACGGTCAGGGCACCGGAACGGACGCCTATACCAACGTGTTCTACGGCGGTGCGGGCAACGACACCCTCGACGGCGCGGGCGGCGATGACCGGCTCTATGGCGAAGAAGGTGATGACACCATCTATGGCGGCGACGGCGACGACGTCATCGACGGTGGCACCGGCAATGACACGCTTTATGGTGGCGCGGGCGCCGACATCATCGACGGCGGTGACGGCGACGATACGATCTACGCGGGTGGAGGCGACACGGTCACCGGTGGCGAGGGCAACGACACCATCGTCATCGACCCCTCCCAACTCGACGGCAATGCGATCACCATCGTCGGCTCAGAGACCGGCGACGAGACGGGAGATGTGCTCGACCTCTCGGCTCTGGGCGAAGACCTCTACCATCGCGGCTCCATCGTCTATGACGAAAACGACCCGGAAAGCGGCACGCTGACGCTGACGGATGGCACCGTCATAACCTTCTCCAACATCGAAACCATCATCTGTTTCGCCAGGGGCACCCGGATCGCCACGCCCTATGGCGCCCGCCCCGTCGAGGATCTCAGACCCGGCGATCTGGTGATCACCATGGACAACGGCATCCAGCCGCTGCGCTGGGTCGGCGCGCGCACCGTGCCCGCCATGGGGCGCTTTGCGCCCATCGAGATCACGAAAGGCGCGCTTGGCAATGAGGCCGATCTCATCGTCTCGCCGCAGCACCGCATGTTGTTGCAGGGCTGGCGTTCCGAAATGCTGTTCGGCGCCTCGGAGGTGTTTTCCGCCGCCAAGCATCTTGTCAACGGCACCACCATCCGCGCGCGTCCGGGGGGGCTTGTGAGCTATTACCACCTGATGTTCGACCGCCACGAAGTGATCTTTGCCGAGGGCGCGGCGACCGAAAGCTTCCACGTCTCCGATCACTCGCTGACCGGCGTGGCGGATGCGGCACGTGACGAGCTTTTCGGTCTCTTCCCCGAGCTGCGCTCCATGCCGACACGCCACGGCGACACCGCGCGCAAATGTCTCAAGGCGCATGAGGCCGAGCTTCTGGTGGCGTGATCCGACAGGCATGACCCGGGGCCGAGGCTTGCATGCTGTGCAATCCCGGCTTGCGTGCATTTAATTTGAATACCAAATCATTTTGATGCACATGCAAATCATGGCGCAAGATGACTCCTCCCCCAAAACCCTGTTCGGCTTTCAGTTCATCCAGCTCTCCCGCCGCTGGCGCAAGGTGATCCATGCCGAGATTGCCCGCGCCGGGCTGACCGACGCCACATGGGCGCCGCTCGTGCATCTCGAGGCCGATGGCGACGGTATCAGCCAGACGGAACTGGCCGAACGCGTCGCCCTCGACACTTCGACGCTGGTGCGGCTTCTGGACATTCTCGCGGAGCGCGGATTGATCGAGCGGCGGGTGAACCCGCAGGACCGGCGAGCACGGCTGATCGTCCTGACGCCGCAGGGCCGCACGGAAGTGCAGCGCATCAAGCGGCACCTGAGCGCGGTCGAGGCCGAACTCCTCACCGGCTTGAGCGAGGCGGATGTGACCGCCCTGCTCGCCGGGTTCGCGAAAATCTCGGCCCGTGTCGAGGCCACTCTGGAGCAGAAATCCTCATGAATGCCTGGTTGACCGCCCGCGGTTTCGACACTGTTCGGATGGGCTTTGCCTTCCGCACCGCGCTTGCCGCCTGTGCCGCCTTCGTCCTCGCCTGGCTGATCGGGCTCGAACACCCGCAATGGTCTGCGATGACGGTCTGGGCCGCCTCGCAACCCACCCGTGGCCAGCTTTGGGAGAAAAGCCTGTTCCGCCTTCTGGGCTCCGTGAGCGGCACAATCGTCGGCGTGCTTCTGGTGCTGGCGATGCAGATCCACCCGGCGCTTCTGGTCGTGGGGTTGGCGCTCTGGGTCAGCGCCTGTACCTGGATCGGCAATCTTCAACGCGGCTTCGTGGCCTATGGCACCGTGCTTGCGGGCTACACCGCAGCGATGGTGTCGCTCTTGGATGCCGCCCACCCGGATCAGGTGCTGCACCTCGGCGTCGACCGGCTTGCCACCGTGCTCACCGGGGTGGTCGTCGCCACGCTGGTCGGGTCTCTGTTCGCTCCCGCCGCCGCCACTGGAGAATTGCGCGAGCGGGTGCGCCGACTGCTGTCCGATATGCTCGACAAGGCCGCCAGCGCCACACCGACCGAGAGCGACAAACGCGCTCTTCTGAACGAACTGGCCACCGTCGAGGACGGGCTCGACCCTCATGCCGCCGGGTCCATCCGTTCGCGCCAGACCATTCGCGCCACCCGCGCATTGCTGATCGCCGCCACGCCGCTTCTGCTCTGGAAACACGGCCCCGCGCAGGCTCCCGCCTTCCGCGCAGGCCTCGCAGGGGCCTCCAAGGCACTGGCCGATCAGGACATTTCCGCCGCCCGTGCCGCCCTCACGCAGGCCGCCGCGACCGAGAACCTCTCCCCCCGCCTCTCCGAGACACTCACCGCCGTCGAAACCGCGCTTGGCGACTGGCATGCGCAATCGCACAAACGCCGCAGCCTGAGCGAGATCGCCCCGCCCGTGGTGCTTCATCGCGACTGGGTCGGCGCACGCGAGGCCGGCTTGAGGGCACTCGGCGCCATCGCCCTGTTCGGCGGCCTCTGGCTGTTCACCGGCTGGAGCGTCGGCCCGTTCATGTTGCTCGGGCTGTCGGTGATGATCTCGCTGTTCTCGACCTTCGAAAACCCGGCGCAGATGATGAAATGGGTGTTCTACGGCCAGCTCGCCGGGGTCATCGGTGCGCTCGCCCTGCGCTGGCTGGTCTGGCCGCTCGCTCAGAGCGAGGCGCAGATGATCCTCCTCGCCCTGCCCTTCATCCTGATCGGCCCGGTCTTTGTCGGCCACCGCCGCACCGTGGCGATGAGTTTCGATTACAACATGGTGCTGATGCTGATGTCACAGCCGCATTGGCCGCTCACCGGCAGCTTTGGCGGCTCTTTCGCCGCGGGGCTGGCCGTGGTTGCCGCCCCGATTGCCGCGATGGTCGCCTATCTTACCGTCTATCCCGCCAATCTCAAACGTCGCACCGACACGGTGATGCGGGCGATGATCCATGATCTGCGCGATCTGGCCGCCGATCCGAAAGCGCTCAGGGCGCGATCGCATTGGCAGGCCCGGCTGTATCACCGCACCCTGCGTCTGGTGCGCCTCTCGGAACGGTCCAACCGCGCGCATCTGGCGGCGCTGGACGCGGGGTTGGCGGTGTTGAACCTCGGCCATGCGGCAATGTGGTGTCACCGGATCACCGCCGACCCGGCCCAGAGCGCGGAAGATCGTGCCGCCGCACGCGAGGCGCTCAAGGAACTGGCCAGAATGGGGCCGGCCCCGCAACAGGCCCTCACCGCACTCACACGGCTGAGCCAGCGCCCGGGACCCGAAGCGGCGCTGTTTCGCGAGGCGCTCGAAGGGCTGGACACGCTGAAACCGGCCCTCACCAACGCCTGATGGCGCGGCCTCAGACGGCGTCCACCGGGCGCGGTTTGCCTTCCGCATCGACCGCCACCATGGTGAAGCGGGCCTGGGTGACATGCTCGCGCTGCGCGGTATAGGCCCGGCGTGCCCAGACCTCGATGCGGATCACCATGGAACTGCGCCCGACCTGATCGACGGCGGTGTAGACGCAAAGCGTATCGCCCACTTTCACCGGTTGCTTGAAGACGATTTCGTTCGCGGCAATGGTCACCGTGCGCCCGTTGCAGCGCTCATTGGCGCGGATCGCGGCGGCAAGGTCCATCTGGCTCATCACCCACCCCCCGAAGATGTCCCCGGCGGCATTGGTATCGGCTGGCATGGCAAGGGTACGAAGCGTGAGCTCCATGCCGTCGGGTGTATGTGCATCTGACATGATCTGGGCTTCCATTCTCTGACTGCTCCCCCTGTCTTCCAGATGGCACAGCAAACAGACGACCTCAACCCCTTGATCCGGAAAGCAAAGCCGCTTTCACCACATCGCATGGCAAGCTGGCCAGCCACGATGCGCGGACCCGGATACAGCGCAACAGAACCTTGCGTCTGCCGGAAAACATGCCGCCTCTGATGGCCCGGAAGCGATCTGGATCACCAATCCCGATCCGCTTGGGACGTCCATCCGAGCGCGGTCCGCCCGCTGACATCGCCCCCAAACCGGACGAGCCGCACACCCGGCCTTGCGCCGAATGGCGGCATCGTCGCAGCGCGCTAGCTTCCCGGGCATGACCAAAGCCAGAGCACGCCGAGACATCCGCTTTGCGGATTGGGTCATTCATTGCGCGGAAGCCCCTGCGAATGACCCACCTTGGCAGAAGGCTCGGTCTGAGCCAGCATCCAATCCCGCGCGATCCCTGACAGCAAGGGGGCGAGGCGCATGCGCACCTGCGCGTGATACTGATCGAGCCAGCCGCGCTCCCGATCCGTCAGGAGCGCCATATCGAACAGCCCGAGCGGGATCGGCGCCATGGTCAATGGCGCAAAGCGACAGAACCCCGGCACCTCCGGGTCGGCGATCACTTCGACCTGATTTTCGATCCTGAGACCGAACTGCCCCTCTAGGTAATACCCCGGCTCGATCGTCATGATATGACCGGGCAAGAGCGGATAGGGATTGGCACGTTTGCCGAAGCGGTGCGGATGTTCGTGCACCAGAAGACTGTGCCCCACGCCATGGCCGGTGCCGTGGTCGTAATCCAACCCCATCTGCCACAAAGGCGCGCGCGCCAGAGCATCAAGATGATGTGGAAAGCTGCCTTCCGGGAACCGTGCAGAGGACAGGGCGATGAAGCCTTTGAGTACCGCCGTCGCGATCCGCCGGACATCCTCGGACACGGGACCGAAGGCTAAGGTTCGGGTGGCGTCCGTGGTGCCGTTGACGTACTGCCCGCCGCTGTCGAGCAGATAGAGCGCTTCGGGGGTGATCGGCACATTCTCCGCCCGTTTCGGCGCATAATGGCACATTGCGGCATTCGTCCCGGCGGCGGAGATCGAGTTGAAACTGGCCTCCAGAAACCCGTCCTGTTGCTGGCGCAGCCGAAGGATTTCATCCGCCGCTTCGCATTCCGTCACCGGATTTCCTGTGGCGAACCGCGCGGGCACAGTCTCGGCCAACCACGCCATGAACCCGGTCCAGGCGACCCCGTCTTTGACATGCGCCGCGCGATAGCCCGCAAGCTCCACCGCATTCTTCGCGGCCTTCAGAACCGTGACGGGATCGTCGCTCCGCACCGGCGTGCCCCCGGCCTTGAGAATCGCCGCTTCGACCGCCTGCGGCGCGAAATTGGGATCGAGCCCGATCGCATTGCCTTCGGCGATCTGCGCGAGGTGATCGAGAAACCGCTCGGGCGGCGTGATCTCGACATCCGGGTCGGGGGTGATCTGACCGGCTGTCAGTTTGTCTTTGAAAATGGCCCAGATCATCGGACCATCGACCGGCAGGATCGCGACGGACAGCGGCACCGGATGCATCGGAACATCGCGCCCCCGTGTGTTGGTCAGCCAGGCGATGTCATCGGGACGCGTCACGACCCAGGCCGCAAGACCCTGTTCGCGCAAATGCTCCCGCACACGCGCGCGTTTTTCAGCGCCGCTTTCCCCGGCGACCTCATCCGGCATCCGCCGCAGCGCCCCCATCGGCGCGGCGGGGCGGTCCGACCAGATCAAGGCGAAGGGATCGACGCTCAACGCAACGAAATCATGCCCGGCGGGCGCAATCGCCGCCGTCATCTCCTCAATCTGCGACACGGTCCAGAGCATCGGATCGTAACCGACCCGCAGCGGCTCTGAGAAGCTTCGCAAAGCGGCCTCGGGGGGCGCATCGTGCAAATGCGCGATCTGCCACAGCGTGGGATCGACCTGCCGCGTGGCCTGCACCTGATAGCGGCCATCGACGAAGAGGATCGCCCGATCCGCTGTGATCAAGGCCCGCCCCAGAGAGCCGGAAAACCCGCTGAGCCACGCCAGACAACGGTCGCGCTCCGGGCAATCCTCGCTTTGATGCGCATCGGCGGAGGTAACGAGATAGGCGGAAAGGCCATGATCGGCCATCCAGCCGCGCAGAGTGGCGAGTTTGTCGGCGGGTGTCATTGCAGGCCCCTTTGCACCATGTCGAACAGGCGTTGAAGCACGCGCGGATCGCGGCGCAACCCGTCGTGTTCGTATTCATTCGTGACCCAGGCGCGCAGATTGCCAACCCGACCCGCCGTGTCCAGCGACAGCCCGGCATCGACATACATATCGTCGTAGTAGACGACCGCCGCCACCGGCACCTGATTGTCCCGCAGCCGCGCCAGATCGTAGAACGGCGCATCGAACCGGCGCCGGGCCAGCGCATCCGTGGCCGCAGCGAACGGGCGCAGGGTGCGAATGTCCTCGAACATCCAAGGGAACATCATTTCGCCGGTGAACATCAGGGGGCGCTGGTCGGGGGCGAACTCCGGATGCACCTCCCGCGCCCGCTGCGCCGCCCAGGCGGAGACATTGCCGCTTTGGGCATAGATCGTCTCCTGCAAGGCGGCGAAAAGCGGATTGGTGGCAAAGCCTGTGCGGGTCATGACCTCGAACAGAAACGTGTCGCTCAAAACGCCGTCTGCGGCAAAGGCCTCGTCCAGCAGCCAATGCAGATTTTCGAAACAGGGTGCCATGCCGAAATCCATACCAAGCGTCTGGAACCGCTCCACGCTCAGCCTGTCGCCATCGGGCAGCCGGACATCCTCTTGCGTCAGAAGATCGGCAATGCGGGCAACGGTTTCGACATCCTGCGGATAGCGGGCGTAGAAGGTCTCCGTCTTGGCCTTCACGCGCGGGAATGTGCGGGCATAGACATCGTCGGCGCTGGCCGTGAGACCGGGCAAGCCGCCGGTCACGTAACAGGCTTCAAGCGCCTCGGGCGCGAAGGACAGGTAGCTGAGCGTCAGGAACCCGCCGTAGCTCTGCCCCAAAGTGGACCATTTACGCCCACCAAAGAGGGTTTTGCGCAGGTGTTCGGCATCGCGAATGATGCTGTCGGCACGAAAACAGGAGAGGAAATCCGCGCCTTTTTCCGCCGTCGCAAACGCCGCCATATGACGTCCCTCGACCGGCGAGGAGCGGCCCGTGCCACGCTGATCCATCAGGATCACCCGAAACTGTTTGAGCGCCACGTCGAGCCAGGGTGGCGTGCCGTCCTGAGGCCGGTTGGACTTGCCGCCGGGGCCGCCTTGCAGGAACAGAAGACAGGGCAGGTCGTCATGCTTGCGCATCGGATCGACCACCTCGCGGGCGAACAAGGTGATGGTCTCGCCCTCCGGCTTCGACCAATCGAGCGGCACGGCAAGGCTGTGATCCGTGAGGACCAGACCGGGGATGGAATAAGACAAAGACGACATGGAACCCTCAGCGTGTGCGTGGATCGAGTGCCGCATAGAGCAAATCGACCAGAATATTGGAGATAACGATGAACAGCCCGCCCAAAAGGACGACACCGATGATGATCGGTCGATCCTGATTGCGCACCGCCTGCACAGCCATGGAACCGACACCTTGCAGCCCGTAGACCTGCTCGATGACGATCACGCCACCCAGCATGACGGCAATATCGGCGCCCAATTGCGTGACCAGAGCGGTCAGGGTCGCGCGCATGCCGTGTTTGTAGACCACGCGACGCTCGCTCAGCCCCTTGGCGCGGGCGGTGCGGATGTAATCCTCGCCCAGCACGGACAAAAGCTGGCCACGGGTCAACCGGGCATAGATCGCCGCCGTCACCAGAGCCAGCGTCAGCCACGGCAGGGTCAGATGCCACGCCCATTTCAGCGGATCGTCGAGCAAAGGCGCATAGCCGCCGGGCGGGAACAGCACGAAGCCATTTTTGCGCGGCAGGAAATACAGCGTGTAAAGCGCCAGCATGCCCAAAACGAAGGTCGGAAAACTCAGCCCGATCAGGATGAACACCTGCCCCAAACGGTCGCGCAGCCCGCCGGCAAACCGCGCCGACATGATGCCGATGGGAATGCCGATGGCAAGCCAGACCACGACACCGCCCAAGACCAGGGACACAGTGACTGGAATGCGTCGCACGATCAGATCCACGACAGGCTGTTGATTGCGATAGGAAAACCCCAGATCGCCCCGCAGCGCATCGCCCAGAAACGACGCGTATTGCACCAGAATGGGGCGGTCGAGTCCGAGGTTTTCGCGGATTTGCGCAAGCTGCTGCGCGGTGGCCTTTTCGCCCGCGATCATCCGCGCGGGATCACCCGGCGCGACATAGAACAGCAGGAAGACGAAGGCGCTGAGCGTGAAGAGCACCAGAACGCCAAAAGACAGACGACGGGTCAGAAAGGCGATCATTGCGCGGTCTCCTTGCGAGTTGTAGTGCGGTTTTTGCGGGATTTACGGCGGCGGACGATCTTGCGCCCTTTCGGGTCCAAAGCATCGCGCAACCCGTCACCCAGAATGTTGAAGGCAAGCGTCGTGAACAAAAGCGCAAAGCCCGGGAACACCACCAGCCACCAGGCCACGAGGTAGATCGAATTCGCCCCCGCATCGGCCAACATCCCGCCCCAGCTCGGCGTCGGCGGCACGATGCCAAGGCCAAGGAAGGACAGCGTCGCTTCGAACACGATGGAGGACGGGATCATCATCGTCGTGTAGACGATGATCGGCACCGCCAGATTGGGCAGTACATCGCGGATCAGGATCGACAGGTTCGACGCCCCCATCGAGCGGCTGGCCTGAATGAATTCACGCTTGGCAATAGAGGCGCTTTCGGCGCGGATCACCCGCCCGATGGTCGTCCAGCTGAAGAACACGATGACCGAGACTGACAGGCTCAGAGACGGGCCGAAGACCGACACCAGCGCCAGTGCGCAGAGGAGGAACGGCACGCTCATCACCAGATCCATGATCCGGCCCAGAACCGTATCGACCCAACCGCCGAAGAACCCCGCGCACATGCCGATGGTCACGCCAATCGTCGCCGCAGCGAGCGAGGCCAAAACACCCACGGCAAGGGAAATTCGTGCACCGTAAGCCAGTCGTACAAAGACATCGCGACCAAGCTGATCGGTGCCCATCAGAAAAGACCCGTTCGGCCCGACGGGCAGGCCCATCGGCGTCATGCCGGTCTCGCGATATTGCTCGATCGCACTGTGGCCGGTCCAGATCTCGGTCAGCGGGGCAAAAATGGCGAAGAGGCTCAGCAGCACGATAAAGGCGAAGGCGATCAGCGTCGCGGGATCTCGCAACAAGCGCCGCATGGTTAGGGCAAAGGCACCGCGCTGGACGATCTCAGGTGCATCCGAGAAGGACGTCGAAGAGGGGGCGTTGCTCATGCCTGGGCCTCCTGTGTCATAAAGGGCGTTTCCGAAATCAGATGGCGTGTGTCCACTCCAGTCAGAGCCGGGGGATGATGTGTGGCCCCCAAAAGTTCGCGGGTGAAGGGATGTGCGGGGGCGCGGAAGAGCTGCTCGGAGGTGGAGCTTTCGACGATCTGGCCCTTGTCCATGACGGCGATCCGGTCACAGATGTGGCGCACCACCGAGAGATCATGGCTGATGAACAGATAGGTCAGACCCAGTTCGCGCTGAAGCGCCTGCAAGAGGTTCAGAATCTGCGCCTGAATCGAGACATCAAGCGCCGAGACCGGTTCATCGAGGATGATCAGCGCAGGCTCCAAAGCCAGCGCACGGGCGATGCCGATCCTTTGCCGTTGGCCACCGGAGAACTCGGAGGGGAAGCGGTTGAAATGTTCGGGATTCAGCCCGACGATTTCCATGAGTTCCTGCACCCGCGCCTTGCGGCTGGCCGCCGTACCGATGTTGTGGATGCGCATCGGATCGCTGATGATCGCACCGACACGACGGCGCGGATTGAGCGAGCCGAAAGGGTCCTGGAACACCATCTGAACCCGCCGCCGCATCTCGCGCCAACGTGCGGCGGTGAGGCTGGCGATGGGTTCGCCCTGAATTTTGACCTCGCCATCGGTCGGCACCGCAAGACCGGCCAAAACGCGGGCGAGTGTGGATTTGCCACAGCCGGATTCGCCCACCAGTCCCAGCGTCTCGCCCTTGCGCACGGTCAGGTCCACGCCGTTCAAAACATGGTTCTCCACTGCCCGGCCAAAGCCCTTTTTCGTGCGGTAGGTGAGCGACAGGCCGGAGGCCTCGACCACATAGCGCGCGGATGTGCGCGATGCGGCAGGCGGGGTCGTTTGCTCCGTCACAGGCTCATCCTCAGGAAGGCTGGCCGTGAAATGGCACAGCGCCTCGGTCGCGTCACTATAGCGGCGCAGCGGCGGGGGCGTCGTGTGGCACAGGTCGCTGGCCTGCGCACAGCGCGGCGCAAAAACACATCCACGGGGTCGCGCCAAGAGGCTTGGTGGCTTGCCGGCAATCGGGATCAACGGGCTGCCATTGCTGTCGGCGGCGGGCGAAGAACGCAACAGGCCCAACGTGTAGGGATGCGCCGGCATGGCAAACAGCGCCTCCGTCGCGCCGATCTCAAGCCGGGTGCCCGCATACATCACCATCACATGATCGGCGACCGAAGACAAAAGCCCCAGATCATGGGTGATCATGATCACCGTCGTGCCGAAACTGCGACGCATCTCGTCCAGCAGTTCGACGATCTGAGCCTGAACTGTCACATCGAGCGCGGTGGTCGGCTCGTCGGCGATGATCAGCGGCGGGCGCAGGATCAGCGCCATGGCGATCATCACGCGTTGCCGCATGCCGCCGGAAAATTCGTGAGGATAGGCATCGTATCTTTTGTCCGCCTCCGCAATGCCGACCCGTTCGAGCATCTCGACCACGCGCCGTCTCGCTTCGGCTTTGTCCACTTTTTCATGGGCATGGATCATTTCGGCGATCTGCGATCCGATGGTGTAAAACGGATGCAGGCTTGAGAGCGGGTCCTGGAAAATCATGCCGATCTGCGCCCCGCGCAGGGCACGCCGCTCCGCCTCGCTCATCGTCAGCATGTCGCGCCCGTTGAACAGCACTTCGCCCTCGATCTCGGCGCCCGGCAACAACCCCGCGATGGCCTGCATCAGGACGCTTTTGCCCGACCCGGACTCGCCCGCAATGCCGAAAAGTTCGCCTTCTTCGACGGAAAAGGACACCGAATTGGCGGCATGGATCCCCCCGTCTTCGGTTGGGATACGAATGGTGACGTTGCGCGCTTCTATCAGGGGCATTTCAGGTCCATTTGTGGTCCCGCGGCCCATGGCCGGACGGAACTCTGTTGTGCATTTGGAAGTCGGTTCGGATTGCAGCCAAGGGGAAGCGGCTGCAATCCAGTGTTCAGAGCGATGGCTCAGTGTGTCAGCGATTCAGCCAGACATTGGTCCAATCACCCTGCCCGCCCAACGCGTAGGGTTGGAAGTTCTCGACCGCGGGCCCACGATAAAGCACGACCTGCTCCGAGTAGTAGGGCACCACCGGCGCATCGGCCATGACCAGCTCGTCGACCTGGGCCCAGAGCCGCGCGGCCTCTTCGGGCGTGGTGGCGTTGATCGCCTGTTTGGCGACCTCATTGGCCTCCGGATTGTTGTAGTCGGTGTAGTTGTAGGTCTGGTGGCGCCCATCAAAGGTGAACTGCGGCTGGAAGACCGACCGCGCAGCGCCGCCGACCCAATCCGGCGCCCAGCCGACCGGCGCGATGTCCCATGCCCCCTCTTCGGTGTTGCGCGGATTGGTCATGAATTTGGAATAGTAATCCGAGGCCGTCACCGGAGTGAGCTCCAACGTGATCCCCGCCTCCGCCATAGCGGCCTGAATGGTCTGGGCGATCTCCGGTTGGTTGTTCTGATTGCGATACGGCATCTTAAGCGTGATGCCATCCGGGTAGCCCGCCTCGGCCAGAAGCGCGCGCGCCTTCTCGGGATCCCCGGCATCGCCCTCGGAGGGGTAGAGATCGAAGTCGTGATAGCCCAGAACACCAGCGCCGAAGATGCCGCTTTGCGGTTGTGCCATGGCAGGCCCGCCCATCTGCTGCACCAGAGCCGTCTTGTCGATGGCGTAGTTCAGAGCCTGACGCACGCGCAGATCCTTCAAGGCGCCGCCATTGTTGTCGGACACGGTGTTGATGAACAGAAACGCGGTGCGCCCGGCCGACATGGTCATCACCTTGTCGTCCGCCGTCGCGGTCAGAAGCGACAGGATCGCGGGTGGGATGGTGATGT
The DNA here is from genome assembly GCF_002407265.1 of Celeribacter ethanolicus. Lineage (NCBI taxonomy): Bacteria > Pseudomonadati > Pseudomonadota > Alphaproteobacteria > Rhodobacterales > Roseobacteraceae > Celeribacter > Celeribacter ethanolicus. Next base: position 88,804 of record NZ_CP022196.1, on the reverse strand, counting down.
CATAGACCATATCCGCGTCGCCGGCCTGAAGCTGTTGAATGGCCGCATCCGGCTGAATGCCGAAGGTGATTTCGATATTGTCGACATTGGCGGCGCGCAGCGGATCCGCCTCGGCACTCCAGGCCGGGTTGCGCGCGAGGGTCAGGGAGGCGTCGGGGACGTAATCCACCGGCGTGTAAGGCCCGGATGCGATGAAGTTTTCGCGATACTCCGGCCCATCCGGCATATAGTCGAGCACTTCGATCGGTGCGGGCGCGGAGGTCGGCAGGGACACCATGTAGATGAAATCGCCCGCGGTCTCGGACAGTGTGATGTCAACGGTCAGATCGTCAGGCTGGGTGATGCCCGAGATGTCGTTCTCCTCGATATAGGCCTTCATCGCTTCGACCGTCGGTTCCACCTCGGCGAAGCCGTCGCAGAACGTGTCCATCCCGTCGATCAGCGACACGAAATAGGTCAGCATCGCGGACCCCAGCGCCGGATTGCACATGCGTTTCACGCCGCGCTCGAAATCGGTCGAGGTGATCTGACGCGCGCCGCCCGGCGTGTTCCACATCGCTCCTTCGCGCAGATGAAAGGTGTAGGTCAGCCCCCCGTTCGTCGGCTGAGGCACTTCGGTGGCGAGATCGCCGACGGGGCGAATGCGCTCTTCTTCGTCGGTGGAGGCGTGATAGCTGATCAACGTGCGTTGCGTCGCACGCAGGAAATTGTTGGTGGTCACCAGCGCCCCACTCGTCGGGTCGAAGTGATCCAGATCGGCTGTGCCGACGATCCTGAGCGTGCCGCCCTTTTGCGCATCCTGGGCCAGTGCTCCACCCGCCAGTGCAAGCGTCATGGCCGTGCAGACCGCTGTGTTCCGGAACGCGTGCTTCGAGAGCTGTATCAGTTTCATGTGACTTCCCTGCTTGTTCATTATGCAGCCACGCTAGCAACAGCATCGCTCGCAATCCAGTATAAAATACTATTTGTATTTTTAATGTAGATTAAAAATGTTTTATGCGCATTTTTTAACATATGCGCAAAATATAAGCAGAAACGAAAAACGCCCTGACCTGTCAAAACAACAGATCAGGGCGCGGGATGTGATGGTTACACGAGGTCCAGCGGCAGAACGGCAGACGGGATGTTCTGATAGCAGACCGGACGCAGGAAGCGACGAATCGCCATCGTCCCCACGGAGGTCGCCCCGAAATTGGTCGAGGCCGGGTAAGGCCCGCCGTGCACCATGCTGTCGCACACCTCGACGCCGGTCGGGAACCCATTTGCCATGACGCGGCCCGCCTTGCGTTCGAGAATGGGCATGAGCTGACCCGCAAGCGCCATATCGGCCTCATCCATATGCAGGGTCGCGGTCAGCTGGCCCTCAAAGGATTTCGCCACCTCGATCATTTGCGCCGCGTCCTTCACGGTGACGATCAGACCGAGCGGACCAAAGACCTCTTCCGACAGGGTCTCATTCGTCAGCCAATCTTCGGCCTTCACTTTGAACAGGAAGGGTTTCGCCTCGCGGCGGTCGCACATCTGGGTCAAAAGCTCCTGCACGCCGGGCTGGGTTTTGATCTTGGCGCCGCCTTTGACATAGGCGCTGGCGATGCCCTCGGTGAGCATGACCTGTGACCCGGTGGCGGTGAGCGCCGCGAGCGCCGCTTTGGTAAAGGCCTCTTCTTCGGCGCCTTCGATAACCACGACGATCCCCGGATTGGTGCAGAACTGCCCCGCCCCCATCGCCAGCGACCCGGCCCAGCCTTTGCCAAGCTCCTCACCGCGTGCCGAGAGCGCCTCCGGCAAGAGGAACATCGGGTTGACCGAGCCCAGCTCGCCAAAGAACGGGATCGGGTTGACCCGCTTGGCGCAGAGATCGAACAGCGCGCGGCCACCAGCGAGAGAGCCGGTGAAGCCCACGGCATTGATCAGATGATGCTGGACCAAAGCCGCGCCGACCTTGTGCGCGCCGCCATGCACCATTGAGAAGACGCCCGCAGGCAAGCCGCATGTTTCAATTGCGGCTTTGAAGGCGTCGGCGACGATCTCGGAGGTGGCCGGGTGGGCTTCGTGGCCCTTCACAACGACCGGACAACCCGCCGCCAAGGCAGAGGCCGTGTCCCCGCCCGCGACCGAGAAAGCGAGCGGAAAGTTCGACGCGCCGAACACCGCGACCGGCCCGATGGGGCGCTGCATCAGACGCAGATCGGGACGCGGCAGAGGCGCGCGATTCGGCAGGGCCTCGTCATGGCGGCGGTCCAGATAGTCGCCTTTGCGAATGTGATCGGCAAAAAGTTTGAGCTGGCCAGTGGTGCGTTCGCGCTCGCCCACAAGACGCGCTTCGGGCAAGCCGCTTTCCGCCATGGCAGTGGGCGTGATCAGATCGGCGCGGGCTTCGATCTCGGCGGCGATGGTTTCGAGAAACGCCGCGCGCTCTTCGCGCGTCGTGTAGCCATAGGTCCAGAACGCGTCCTCTGCGGCCTGCACGGCCTGGTCGACCAGCGCGGGCGTGCCTTTGGAAAAACTCTGGCCCTCGCCGGTCGTCGGCGTGGAGGTAAAGCTCTCCGCGCCCGCAACCCATGCGCCTGCAATCAAATGTTTCCCATGCGGGGTGAATGTCATGTCGTATCCTTTCAGAATCTCAGAACAGCCGACGCCGCGCACGACACCTCACACCACGGTAAACCCGTGGGCATAGGGGTCGCGGTCGTCGATGAAGATGGTGTTGAAGCCGGTCTGGCGCGCCCATCCGCCAATAGAGGGGATGATCGCATCGCGCTCTTTGTCCTTGGCACCGACTTTGACGGCGGCTTCGACGCGGCCCTTGAACAGGCTGCCGATGATGCTTTCGTGGATAAATTCATCACCCACGTTGAGCCGACCTTTGGCGGCCCATTGCGCCATGCGCGCCGAGGTGCCGGTGCCACAGGGCGAGCGGTCGATGGCCTTGTCGCCATAGAACACGGCGTTGCGGGCCGTCGCGCCCTCGATCGTCGGTTTGCCGGTCCACATGATATGCGACAGCCCGTTGATCTCGGGCTTTTCGGGGTGCACGAAATCGTATTTCTCATTGAGCGCCCGACGCAGCGCCCGGCTCATTTCGATCAACTCGCCCGCCGTAAAATCGGCCATATCATTGAAACAGGCCTGCGGCTCGACGATGGCGTAGAAATTGCCGCCATAAGACACATCCACCGTCACCTCGCCCAGCGCGTCAATCTCTGCGATCAGCCCCTCGGCATAGAGGAAGGCAGGCACATTGGTGAGGCGCACCTCCTCGATGAAACGGCCCTCCTGGCGGTAGTCGATGGACACGGGACCGGCGGGCGTATCGAGCATGAGCTTGCCCGGCTCTTTCGGCGTCACCAACCCGTTCTCGATCGCCATTGTGACCGTGCCGATGGTGCCGTGCCCGCACATCGGCAGACAGCCGGAGGTCTCGATGAACAGCACGGCGACATCGCAATCCTCGCGCGTCGGCGGGTAGAGGATGGAGCCGGACATCATGTCATGCCCGCGCGGCTCGAACATCAGCCCGGTGCGGATCCAGTCGAAGTCGCGCAGGAAATGCGCGCGCTTTTCGATCATGTTCGCGCCTTCGAGACGCGGACCGCCCCCCGCCACAAGACGCACGGGGTTGCCACAGGTGTGGCCGTCGATACAGGTGAAGGTGTGATTGCTCATGCGCGATATCCGGCAAATCTGGTGGGACGGAACGGGGTAAGATCGAGGGACGGTGTGCGCCCGGCGATCAGATCAGAGACCACCCGGGCGGTTCCCGCAGATTGCGTGAGACCCAGGTGGCCATGGCCAAAGGCGAACACCACGGAAGAGGTGTCGGGATGTGCGCCGATGACAGGGAGGGAGTCCGGCATGGAGGGGCGGAACCCCATCCATTGTGTGCCGCCTTCGGTGTCGAGTGTCGGCAGGAAGCGCTTGGCCTTGGTCAAAAGCGCCTCGGCGCGGGCCATGCGCGGGGCGAGGGTCATCCCGCCCAGTTCGACCGCACCGCCGACCCGCACGCCCTCGCCGATTTTCGTGACGACGAAGCCATGATCGGAGAAGGTCAGATGGGTTTTCAGATCGAACGCGCCGGCAGGCAGTGTGGTGTTATAGCCGCGCTCAGTTTCGAGCGGCAGCTTGAGGCCGAGGGTCTTGAGAAGCGGATTGCCATAGGCCCCTGCGGCCAGGACAACTTTATCGAACCGCTCCGCGCCTTCCTCAGAATGCACGACAGCCCCCTGCTCTGCCGGTTCGATCCGGGTGACATCGCGGCGGGCGAAAGTGGCGCCCAGACGCTGCGCCTCTTCAGCGATGCGACGGGTCCAGACTGCCGGATCGGTGACGTTTTTCCACTCGGGCGTGAACCCCGCATGGGTAAAGCGCGGATCAATGCCGGGCTGAATCTCGGCAATCGCCTCCGGGCCTGTCAGGAATTCGAATTTCACCCCGGCCTTGCGGCGCTCGTCCCAGCCCTTTTGGCTGGCCTGAAACGCGGTCTCTCCTTCGTAGAGCTGCATCTGTCCCTCGGGACGGATAAGATCGGAGAGATTGAAATCGGCCACCAGCGCATCGAGCGCCTCTTGCGACAGGCGCATCATGTCGGACTGCGCCTTGAGTGCTGCGACATAGCGGTCCCGCCAGCTCGCGCGCCAATACCGGATGAGCCAGGGAGCGATTGTCAAAGCATAGGCGGGCGGCACGGAGAGCGGCCCGAGCGGGTCGAGCAGCCATTTCGGCGCCTTCTTCATGATCCCCGGCGTCGCCAGCGGAATCACATCGGCAAAAGCAAAGGCACCGGCATTGCCCTGCGAGGCTCCGGCGGCCACGCCGTCGCGGTCGAGCAGCGTCACGGCATGACCGTCACGCACCAGATCGAGCGCGGCGCTTGCGCCGATGATTCCCGCTCCGATAACACAAACCTTCATGAAGAGAGCCCTTCCCTGATCTCACGGCCAGATCTCACGACCTAATCTCATGGCCGGAACGCTAACACTCTGCATTTGCTTTGTCGACAATAAAAATTTTTAAAAGGGTATGGCGCCGTATTCCCCGTTTATGCAAACATATTTCACGTTGAGCAGAGGACATCCAACTCATGACAAAAACCAAAGAAAAAAAAGCCGATCACCCTCCGCTAAAGCGTGGATCGGGGGTCACGCATGTCTATGAGACCCTGCGCAACGAGATCATCGAGCTAAAACTCACCCCCGGCAGCCCGATCGACGAGGTTCAGTTGTCCGAGCGGTTTTCGCTGTCGCGCACGCCGATCCGGGAGGCGCTTGTGCGGCTGGCAGCCGAGGGGCTTATTACCACGCTGACCAACCGCGCCACGATCGTCTCCAACATCGACTTTCTGAATTTGGCCGACTTCTTTGACGCGCTCACACTGATGTACCGCGTCACCACCCGCCTTGCCGCGCAGAAGCATCGCCCGGAGCATATCGCGGAAATTCAGGCGTTTCAGGACGCCTTTGCCCAGACCGTCGCCGAACAGGATGTGCTCGGGATGATTGCCAGCAATCGCGATTTCCATGTCGCCATCGCCAGGGCGGGTGGCAATCGCTATTACATCGAACTGTTCACCCGGCTGCTGGACGAAGGCCGACGCATCTTGCGGCTGTATTATTCTTCTTTCAACGACAAGCTGCCGCAACAATATGTCACCGAGCACGAAGACATGATTGCCGCCATTGTCGCCCGGGACGTGAGCCGCGCGGATGAGCTGGCCCGAATCCATGCGGACCAGATCGTGTTGCAGATCCAGTCTTATATCTCCGCAGATACGCGCCCGAACGCGACCCTGTCGCTCTAAACGGCAGCACATCCCCTTTACGAGAGCGGCCTTTCAGGGCCGCTCTTTTTCATTTCCGGCACAAACATCACCAACAACCGATTGCTTTTTAATCATTTTCACTTCGGCTTTCATTTTTAAATTTTATTTGTCGACAATTGCTAATCCAAATGGTATTTCAAAAATCGACACGATTGGACGCACCCGGGAAATACGTCGGACCGTCCAGCCACGGATCACATGACACCGCAGGAGGTCCGGCCCATGACCGCATCTCTGCAAGGAACATTTTGAAAGGACCGCAGATGAGCGACTCAATCTTTACCGGCTGCATTCCCGCGCTGATGACCCCCTGCACAGAGGCGCGCGAGCCCGATTACGCGGCTCTGGCCCGCAAGGGTCAGGAGCTGATCGCAGCGGGCATGTCCGCCGTGGTCTACTGTGGCTCCATGGGCGACTGGCCGCTTTTGACCGACGAGCAGCGCATGAAGGGCGTCGAAGTCCTCGTCGAGGCCGGCGTGCCCGTCATCGTCGGCACCGGCGCCGTGAACACGAAATCCGCCGTCGCCCACGCCGCCCATGCCGCAAAAGTCGGCGCCAAAGGTCTGATGGTGATCCCGCGCGTCCTGTCCCGCGGCGCGTCCGTCCCGGCCCAAAAGGCGCATTTCGCCGCCATTCTCGACGCCGCCAAAGACATCCCGGCGGTGATCTACAACAGCCCTTATTACGGCTTCGCCACCCGCGCCGATTTGTTCTTCGAGCTGAACGCCGCCTACCCGAACCTCATCGGCTTCAAGGAATTCGGCGGCGCCAAGGATCTGACCTACGCGGCCGAGACCATCACCTCGGGCAATGACGACCTGACCCTCATGGTCGGCGTCGACACTCAGGTCTGCCATGGTTTCATCAACTGCGGCGCGACGGGCGCGATCACCGGCATCGGCAACGCGCTTCCGAAAGAGGTGCTGCACCTCGTCGCGCTGAGCAAGAAAGCCGCCACCGGCGACATCGAGGCCCGCAAGAAAGCCAAAGAGCTGGAAGACGCGCTGATGGTGCTGTCGACCTTCGACGAAGGCCCGGAACTTGTCCTGTTCTACAAGCGCCTCATGGTTCTCGCGGGCGATGCGGAATATGAGCTGCATTTCAACGAAACCGATATGCTCTCGCCCGCGCAGCAAGCCCATGTCGACAGCCAATACGCGCTGTTCCGCGCCTGGTATGACGCCTGGGCCTGATCGCCTGACATCGCTCTGAAGGACAAAGGCGGGCGCTTTGAGTGGCCCGCCTTCTCCATGCCAGCGCGCACGTCATCGAGAGTGCATCGTGCCGCCCTTGTCGGTCAGGGATTGCTCTCATTGTTGCGGACGCAAATACATGCTTTAACGAGAAAACATAGTAAAAAATACGGTGCGCATGGACACAGCCACGGATCAAAGCGCCGATGACGGGCGGAAAGCGGAACGGCAGCACCTGCGTGCCGACCCCGACAACCGCAGCAAAACCGCCCGACAGGCCGCCGGTCCGGGTCTGAAGATTGCGCCTGTTTCGGACAGCACATTGTCTCACGGAGTGTCCGCGCCTGCACCGCCACCGACATCACCACATAAGCAGGCCTCGCCCTGCGGACCAAAGGACTATGAGATGAGCACCCCTGCCCCGATTTCCGTTGAAACCCTGCACACACGTGTCCAGTCGATTTTCCAGTCCTGCGGCCTCACCCCGCAAAATGCCCGTGCCGTCACCGACGTGATCGTCGCGGGCGAGCGGGACCATTGCAAATCGCACGGGATTTACCGGATCGAAGGCTGTCTGCGCGTGATCAAGGCAGGCATGGTCAAACCCGATGCCATCCCGGAGCTCCATGACAGCGGCAAGGCCGTGATCGAGGTGGATGCCCATGCCGGGTTTTCCAATCCAGCGTTTTTTGCCGCCAAGGACACGCTTGTGGCACGGGCGAAAGAGACCGGAATTGCCGCTCTGGTGATCCGCGATTGTCTGCATTTCTCGGCGCTGTGGCACGATGTCGAGGCGCTGGCCGAAGAAGGCCTCGCCGCATTGTCCATGTGCCCGAGCTACGCCTCGGTCGCCCCCACCGGCGGCACCGAGCCTTTGCTGGGCACCAACCCCTTTGCCTTCGGCTGGCCGCGCCCGGGCCCCCACCCTTATGTCTTCGACTTCGCCACTTCGGTGGCAGCAAGAGGCGAGATCGAGCTGCACCGCCGCGCAGGCACGCCAATCCCCGAAGGCTGGGCCATCGACCGCGACGGCAAGCCCACGACGGACCCGGATGCCGCGCTTGCCGGGGCGATGTTGCCCTTTGGTGGGCACAAGGGCTCGGCGATTTCCACCATGGTCGAATTGCTCGCCGGTGCGCTTCTGGGCGAGTTCATGAGCAAGGAGGCGCTTGAGTTCTCCGGCGGCACGCATCTGTTGCCCCGCCATGGCGCGCTGATCCTGGCACTCGATCCGGCGACCTTCTCCGCGCGCAGCGGCCGCGATCCGCTGGCCGAGGGCGAACGGCTTTTGACCGCGATTGCCGGACAGGGCGCGCGGCTTCCGTCGCAACGGCGGTTCAAGGCACGCGTCTCCTCCTTGCGGGACGGTATTTTCCTGAGCGAGGCGGAACTGGCACAGCTCGACCGGTTCGAGGCCGAGGGGCTTGCCGCGCTCTAAGCCCGGCTACATCCGATGGAAAGGCGCGGGACACGATCCCCTCCCGCTGTCTCCCCCAACCTTTGCTGTTGCCCGCGGAAATGTTCCACAGGCCGGAAAGAAATCTTTGCGGTTCGACATGGTGCGGAGCGTCGAACCGCAGCTCCGGCACACCGAAGACCTCAATCGGCGCCGCCCGAATGCCCCCGATATTTCCGTTTGCAAATCCGGGCACGACAGAAGACTTTATCGCCCAAACGAGGTGCCGCCCGATACGGCGAGACCCTTCCTGTTCAGACGACGAATTGAGGCGCGGTATGGCCCTTTCAAAAACGGTTGAGCCTTGGCAAATCGCACAAGCGCTTTTGCACCCTGAAGAAAACGAGACCGTGACGCACCGGATTCTGGCGGAAGCCCCGCCGCTTCTGACCGGCCTGCAAGCGCCTGAGGAGCGTCAGCCCATAGAAGATGTGCTGGATGCGCTTTTCTCTTCGCCCGCAGATCCCGACCAGACCTGGCATGTCTATGCGCTTTTGGATGCGGCGCGCTCACAGGGGCTGCCCGCCCGACTGGACAGCAGTGATCTTGCACATAGCTGTCTCTACGATCTGAAGGATGCGCCCCAGCTTGCCGATGGCGCGCCATGGCTTGTCGAACTGACGCGCGAGGCCGCGTTTACAGGCGCTTGTTTTGCACATGACCCCGAAAGGGACGACCCCCGCAAAATGCTCGGTGCCGGGATCTTCCTTGCCTCTGCGCTGCCGCCCGACGCGATGAAACGTCATCTCAAACATTACACCAAACTGTCGGACGAAGCTGGGATCGCACAGTATTTTCGTCTGCAGGAGCCGGGAATGCTTGATGCGCTTCTATGTGTCAGCGATCCCGCCGCAGTGACGAAATTCTTTCAGGCCGGGATGCAGCTTGTCTATCCCCGCCCGGCGCTCGAACCGGGCCTGTGGGAGTTCGTCGCTCTGACAGCCGGTCGATCAGGAACCGAGGGGGCGGCCATACCCCGCCTTGATCGCCCGGCGCGGATCGCATTGGCGCTTTTCGTCAATGACACCCGTGCCCGAAACCTTGCAGCCGAAGCCATTTCAGCCCCCGATGCGCGCCCCTTTGCCCATTATGTCTTTGCCAGAATGATGCAGGCCGGTTTCGATCATGCCCCGCGTCTTTTGGAGACGCACCGGCTTCTTTGCGCCCTCCCTGAAGAGGCCCGCACTGCCTTTTGGGCCGATGCGGAAAGCGGTGTTTTTTCTCCGCGCCCCTTGCTGTTACGTTATGCGAATAGATATGGTTGCCTTGAGCTTCTCGATGGAGAGAATGTATGAGTATTTGTGTTGAATGCGGTGAATTCGAACTTTTTTATGTGCTGGCTTGCGGCGACTCGGCTGTCGGTGAAAGCAACGTTCTCCTTTACGCAGGTGAGGAGCTGACAGCGCTCAATCAGGAAATCCGCGATATGGATGCCGCCTTTGGCGCCCTGGATCGGGCCAAGGTCGAGGGCGATCCCGAAGCCGTCATCGAAGCGCAGGAGCATCTCGCCGATATGCTCAAAGGATATGTCAGACCCACCGAACGCCTGCCGGACAAACATCTGGTGCAGGCCTATTCCATCCGGGGCAAAAAATGGACCCGGATTCGGTCCGACAAGATGCGCAATCATTGGCGCAGCTACAAAATCGACACATCCCTCCTGCAAGCCCAAACCGGGGCTGCGGGCACGTCGGAGCTTGATCGCGGCAAGCTGCGTCAGGCCTTCACCTCGGTGCGCGACAAGATCAAATCCGATCTTTCGGACGGGATCGCCTACAAACAACAGATCGCAAAAGGCAAGGCCTCCGGGTCGATCACCGACGTCTGGGACGCCAATTGGCTCAAATGGGTCGATGCGGTCAACGACAGCCTGAGCTATTCCGCGAGCGGGGCGCATTTCGATCTTTCCGCTGGTGCGCAACTGATGCGTGGCTATGCCGGGTTTGGCGTGCAGCTGGGCTATGATCCGAAAAAAGGCGCTTACTCTCTGAAAGGCAATGCCGAAGCGCGCGCCATTCTGGGAGAGGCAAAAGCGACGTTCAACGGCTATTTCGTCGACAGGGATGGCTGGCACGCTCTGATTGAGCTGTCCGAACAGGATGCCTCTGAGGCGGGCACGCAGGCGCGTCTCGATTTTGGCTATTTCCGGTTCAATGCCACGGTGTCCGCAAATGCCATGTTGGGAGCTTCGGTCTATGCCACCGCAGGTCTTGAATTTAAAACCGAGCCTGCGGGGAAGGTCCTCGTCAAACCCTCCGCCGCCGACAGCAAAGGGGAAGTGGCCGCCGGACTGTTTGCCGGGCTTGAGGCGGGTGGCAGTGTCAAAGGCGCTTTCGAATGGTACAATCCGGGCCTTGTCGAAGCAGGCGGAGTGGTCGAAAGCCCCAAATGGGCAGCCTTCGTGTCCGTCGGGGCGACTGTGGCCGCAAACGCCGGGGCCGGTCTCGAAGGGGTGCTCAAGATCACCTATGCGGACCTCAAATTCATGTTCCGCTGCGAGGCCCGTGCCGTGCTCGGCGTCGGTGCCAAGGGTGGGCTTCTGGGAGAGGTGGATTTCGCGAAAATTCTGGAATTCATCAAATACATCTACTGCCAGCTCAAGGACAATGACTTTGCTTTCCTGCATTTCGTCGCCGAGGATGCATGGGAGGCGCTCGTTCAGGTCACGATTTCCCTGATCACCGAAGGCTCCATCGCGTTTGGGGCCGCGCTTGAGGCCGCGCTCGAACCGATCCGAAGCGCCAATGCCGCAGAAGATTTCGCACGTAAGGTCAAGGCCCGCCCGACCGCTCTGATCTTTGCGACACCGGAGGCCAAAGGCGCCATTCTCTACAGACTCTCCGAACGCTATCTCTTCTCCTTCGAAGAACATCAGGAAGCTGCAATTCTCACCGTCGTCGGCACGATGCAGAGCCAACGCGAATGGGCGCAGGTCGTTGAGCGTATCACTGTGACAGGCAAGAAATCCTCGGCTGCCTCTGGCTATGCCCGTCTGCGCGCTGTGCTCGATGGTGGCTCTGCACGCAAATTCGAAACGCTGGTGCGCGCCATCAATTCTTTGCCGACCAACACCATGCTTGCCGGTGAACCTGTCCACGTGAGGAATGTCGCATGACACGCAAGTCTCTCACTCTGCTCATCGCCGGGGCCACGGTGCTGGTCGCCGCCGGTGGCCTGACGTTCAAAACGATCGACGAGAAACGTGCGCGTGCGAATTTGATCGACAGCACCCGCGCCACGATGGTTTTCGTCGAAGGCGGCACATTCACAATGGGCAATTACCGCGCCCCTTTGCAGAGGCAGGATGGCACCGTGATCGAGACCTATGTGGCGGATCACAGCACATCGGAAACGCGTCAGGTGACAGTCGACAGCTTTTACATCGCGCCGCGTCAGGTCACCCAATCGGAAGCCGCGCTTTTTGACCGGGCGCAGGGCAGGGCGCGCGATGTCGCGGCGGGAATGGAAAATAGACCTGCCGCGTTCAGCCATCAGGAGGCAACAGCGTATTGTGCCTGGCTCGGAGACGCGGCGGGCCTACCAATGCGTCTGCCAACAGAGGCAGAATGGGAATATATGGCGCGTAGCCGGGGGCAGACGCCTTTCTGGCCCACAGATAACGGCAGTTTCGAATATGGGCGCAACGTGTTCGATCTAAGCACGCTGCCCCGGATGAGTCAGGATCGCCCCGATGTGGCGAGTTTCCCGCCCAACCCCTTGGGGATTTATGATCTGTCTGGCGGCCTCTACGACTGGGTCAGCGACCGCGCAGCTACGGACCCGGAAGAGGCAATCATCTTCAAAGGCGGCAGCGACTACTCATCTGCCCTTTACGAAACCATTCCAACACGCGGCATGTCCGATAGCACCGGCAGGGCATACGAAGCTACGCTGAAGGCCATGTTGACGGGCGCGTATGAGTCGGCAGAGATGGAGGAGATGGGACAGCTTTACGGGCTCCCTCCCACTCATGTCGGCGCGCGATGTGTTGTCGAACTGGATCAGAGGCCCTCCGAGACCGGGTTTGGAACTGTGCCCGGGCCGATCCTGCTCAGTCCGCCCTATCGCGCGACGTCCCCCGAGGGGTGGGGCACCGACTAAGCGATTGTTCTGGAGGGACTTCAGTGTGAGTCCAGGATTTTTCCTTGAGAGCGGGAAAGAGCACTTCGAGAGACCGGCGATCAGGCGCAGGATATCATCCATGCCGCCAAAGGGCGGATTGCGACGATTGATAAAGAAATCGCCACGCTGCTGGACCGCATCATGGCGGCGAGCAATCACATCGTGTTTCAGAGCTATGAAACCAAGATCGAAGAACTGGAACAGCAAAAGGCTTTGGTGGCTGAAACGCTGCATTCTCAGCCGCAAAAACCGGACAGCTTCGAAGACAAGCTAGAACCAGTCCTGACCTTCTTCGCAAACCCTTGGAAACTCTGGGAAACGGGTCATACCACGCGCGCAGACTGGTGGCGAAATTGGCCTTTGCAGAGCGCGTTGTCTATGATCGAAAACTGGGTGCCAGAACCCCGGAAATAGCCTTACAATTTAAGGCTTTTGGGGGTGTTTATAACCTTCAAAAGAAGAGTGGTGCGGTCGAGAAGACTCGAACTTCCACGGGAGTTACCCCACAGCGACCTCAACGCTGCGCGTCTACCAATTCCGCCACGACCGCACTGTCTAGGCTTGGTGAGGGGCTATGTAGCGAAGCGGTTCGGGGAAGTGAAGAGGAAAATGAAGGGGGAGGCGAATTTTTTTCCGCCTCCCCCGAAAGCTGTTGTGACAGGGAGGTCTGCCCCCCTGCCCGGCCTCGTCAAAGGCTCATTCCGTAACCGAAAAACTCGGCAACGTGGTGCTGGCCGGAACCGGCGTCAGCGTGGCGGGAGCCGGAGCGCCAGACACCGCGAAGGCCGCCTTGCGCAACAGCCCGGTGCGTTCCGGCTGCCCCGGAGCAAACACCGCAGGCACACCGCTTTCAACGGCGGTCAGGCTGTCCTCATACCAGGCCTTCGCCAAATCGGGACGCTGACTGACACCGACGCCCTGGCTCAGGTGATGGCCCAGAAGCTCGCCATAGGCACGCTCGCCCAGCGCCACCAGAAGCAGCGAGGAAGCCAGCGCCACATCCATCTTGTCGGTGCGATAACCAACGGAGAGACAGATTTTCGCCGTGCCCGACATCTGTGCCGGAGACATGCCGGACGCCAACACGAAGGAGGACGTGTCCATCAGAACCTGATCGCGCGGCTTGAGCGACAGCGCCGCGATCTGTGTCGACATCGAGGGCACCAGCCCCTCGCATTGGGCGGCGATCTGCTGCGGGGTGAAGCCCTGAACCTTCGAGATCATGTCTTCGCCCTGCGAAATCGCATAGGTGCGCGCAAGGCAGAACTGTTCGTTGAGCGCCTGGTTGGGATCGGACATCGACGCTTCGGTCACGAACCCGCCGTTGGTGTTGGTCAGCAGAGAGACCTTATTGCAATGCGATGCCAGCGACACGGTCGCACCATTGCCGAGAAAATTGGGCATCGCGCTTTCCGGAGCGGCCGGAGCGGCGGCGGCAAAGCTCGGCATCGTGCCCTGCTGCGCCGTCGTGCCGGGCATGGTCTGCGGCATCACCGGGTTGACCACGACGGTGGTCGTCGGTGCGGCTGCCATGGTCGCACCGCCACTGGCCATCTCGGTGCGATACTGCTTAAGAAGACCACGCGTGCCATCCGGGTTGGCGGCAACGAGCTGGGCCGTCTGTGCCCCCCCGGCCTGCGCCCTGTTATAGGACGAAATCAGCAGTTCCTGCTCGTAGGGCGAGAGCTGGCCGGTCACCGGATAGCCGAGATAGGCCTGATAGGACGACACGGCATTGCGGGTCTTTTGCCCGAGCTGACCGTCCACCGTGCCGGCGTTGAAGCCGAAATAATTGAGGGAGGCCTGGATTTCCTTGCCCTCCTGCGTCGAGGGCAGGCGCGGCCGGTAGGACGAGGTGGTGGTGGTTTTGCGCTTCGGTTGCTGGCTGGCAGCGCCAAGCAACCCGCCGATCACGGCCCCGGCGATAAAATCGCCGCCATCGGCCTGAACTCGTGACGTGGTCCCCATCACCAGGACGGCGGCCAGAGCTGCGGAAATGACATGTTTGAATCGCATCGGATTCCCCCGTTACATATAAAAAAACTGGGAAAAGCCTATCACGCGATCGTGAGATTCGTAGGATTTTTTTCCTGCAAAGGTAAAAGACAGGTGCTTTGCATCTTCTTTGGGCGCATGCCGCAGTGCCAACGCCCTTTCCCCCGCACGCGGCAAGGGCTACATCTCGCCAGAGATCGAACGCGCGGAGGCATGATATGGTGGAATGGCGGATTTCCGAGGGGCTGACCGATTACGACTTTGCCGTGGCCGAAATGGAGGCCCGCGCCGAGGCCATCGCCAGGGGAGAGGCCGAGGAGCTGATCTGGCTGGTGGAGCACCCCCCGCTTTATACAGCGGGCACCTCCGCCAAGCGCGAGGACCTTGTCGATCCCGACCGCTTCCCGGTCTATGAGAGCAAACGCGGCGGGCAGTATACCTATCACGGGCCGGGGCAGCGTGTGGCCTATGCCATGCTCGACCTGAACACGCGTGGCAAGGATGTGCGCAAATTCGTCGCCGATATGGAGGCTTGGGTGATCGCGGCGCTGGCCGAGTTCAACGTGACGGGCGAGATCCGCGAGGGCCGCGTCGGCGTCTGGGTGGTGCGCGAGGACAAGCCGCTGACCATCACCGGCGCCAAACCTGAAGACAAGATCGCCGCCATCGGTTTGCGGGTGCGCAAATGGGTGTCGTTCCATGGCCTGTCGATCAATGTCGAGCCGGATCTCAGCCATTTCGGCGGCATCGTGCCCTGCGGCATCCGCGACCATGGCGTGACGTCGCTGGTCGATCTCGGCCTGCCGGTGACGATGGAGGACGTTGACATTGCACTCAGGCGTGCCTTTGACGAGGTGTTCGGCGACTGATCTCGACGGTCGCTCTGTGAGAAGCCCCGCGACAGGTTTGCCGAACTGCGCAAAGGCGTGTTAGGAAAGTCCATATTTCCAGAAGATTTCAGGACGGGCCTTCCTTGTTCAGGGCGATTTTCAGATATCTGACGGCAGGCGCTCTGGCGGGTGTCATCGCCCTGCTCCTGCTGACCTCCGCCCCGCCCCGTCATCTGTCCCAGCCCCATCTGCCCCAAACCGAGCCATCCCGGCACGATAAAACCTCCTTCGCCGCCTGTCGCCGCGTGCCCTCCGCCCAGTGCCTCACCGATCTCGGAGTCGCTCAGGCTATGCACCGCCGATCTTTGCCAGGATATCTGCGCGAAGTCGATATACTGGCCCAGATGGGCCGGTTCGAGGAGGCACGCGCTTTGGCAATGCGCGTGGAAAGCGGGAAGCAACGCGCGCAGGAAATCCCGCCGGAGACGATTGAGGCCTCGGTCAACCGCAGGCTCGCCCCGCATCTTTTGGCCGCCGCTCTGCGCGGTGGCGGAAATCTGCAGGCAGCAATGGCGGACACGCCCGGCGTCGACACCGGCGTCTTGTATATCGGCGCGCTCGATCTGCTCGGTCGTCACCCCTACGACACAAATACGGCCCCCGAAGAGCGCCCCGCCGACCGCACGCGAGCTGTCGTTTCCGAGATCGCCGCCACCATCGCGACGCTGGCGCAACAACCGGAAAAGCCCCGCGCGAACGCGCTGATCCATGCCGCAGAACTGCACGCCGCACTCGGCCAACGTGACCGCGCCATGGCAGTGCTCGCGGCCCTGCCCCAAAACATGGAAAATCCTCTCCTGATCATGAGCGAAGATCTGATCCGGATCATCGGCGCCCCCGAGGCCCTGAGGATGTACCGCGATGCCGGAGGGCAACGCACGTCCTTCCTGCTGGCCATTGCCGAGGCGGAAACCGACGGGACCCGCGCCACGAAGGTTCTGGAACAGGCATTTTCCGAGTTTCAGGCCCAAAAGATTTTCCCCGATTTTCGAGGCATGGAAAACACTGTGGAGCGCGCGGCGGCGCTCGGGCTGGACGCGTTGTCGCTCCGGCTCGCGCGCGCCCTCGCGGAACAGGCACAAACGGCGCCCTCCGCGCTGCCGGTCTTTCCGCACCTCACTGCCGCCCGCGCCCTTCTGAGCGCAAAGGCCCCCGAGGCAGAGGTCCGCGCCAGTCTGGCACGCGCTGAGGCGGCGATTCCCGGAAACCCGAACAAGGTCGTGGCGGTCGGCGCCATCGGCGGCGCGTATCGCTGGGGGAAATCGGGGCTCGCGTCTGAGGCCCGTCGCGACATCGCCACCATGCAAGCACGGCTGGGCGATGTTTCCGAAGCGGTTCATATCATGGAAGGGATCGACCAGCCTGTATTCGCATGGAATGACATGCTGAGCGCTGATATTCCTCTCGACGCTCTGAACGATCTTCTGGCCGCATCGGAGAATATCTTGCCCGATGACGGACAGGCCTATCTGCGTGCGCAACTTGCGCAGAGGCTGCTGAGCCGCTCAGACACTGAACTCATGCGGACCTGGGCGCGCGCAACCGCACACGACCTGCTTGAGGCGAAGCGGTTTGACGAAGCGCGCGCGGGGGTCATCTACGCCACGCTGGCGCGCCTCGGCGCCCAGTTGGGCGATCAGGACATCGAACGGCAGGCCTTGAGCCGTCTTGCAGAGGCCGCACTCGCGTCACGGGACCATGGCGATCTGATAAGGGCGGGCTTTTACTGGCATCAGACAACAGGCAAGATGCCGCAGGACTGATCCGGGAGGGATGCGCGCATAATCTGCCGAGAGCCGGACACACCACAGGTCAACTTCAGGTCGCACCCCGCATTTGAGCATGATCAAAGTACGACCATCGCGGGCTGGTATCACGATCCGAAGTCACTATGCTGAGACCGGGACACATGAATCACACGGGAGAGAGAACCGAATGACCAAGCTTTTTGCCTTCACAGCCGCCGCCCTGTTGGCAACCTCCGCCGCCGCGTTTGCCGATGGCCACGGGCATGGCCATGGCGACCCGGACAAAGGCGCCAAGGACTTCAACAAATGCAAGGCCTGCCACACGATCGTGTCGGATTCGGGTGAAACCATCGTCAAGGGCGGCAAGACCGGTCCGAACCTCTTCGGCGTCGTCGGGCGCCCCGTCGCCTCCTACCCCGACTTCAAATATGGCGACGGCATTCTTGCCGTGGGCGCGACCGGCATGGTCTGGACCCCGGAACTGATCACCGAATATGCCGTCGACCCGACCAAGTTCATCGACACCCATGGCGGTTCCGGGCGCTCCAAGATGACGTTCAAGCTGAAAGACGCCTCCGACGTCGTGGCCTATCTCGCCACCTTCTCCGACGCTCCGGAAGCAATGGAAGCTACGGAAGAGGAAAGTGGCGAAGCCATGGAAGAAATGCCCGCCGAAGAGGCCCCCGCCTCCGAATAAGCCGCATTTCGAGGTCAGATCAGGCGCCGTCCCCTTTAGGGCGGCGCTTTTTTATGACCGACGTCCCTATCCACGCATTATCATTCAAAAAAACGATCAGACTTCTCGAGTCACCCAAAACAGTCATACTGAAAATCTTTGTGTGGCCCGCCACGAAACACACCCTTTCGACTTGTTCTTTTGTATAGGTTTGCCACTATTTCTCCCAAGACCTTCCCCAAGAAAAGACAAGAGACATCATGCTTAGCTTCTTCAGCCTCCCCAGCTCATTTCCCCGCCTGACAGACCCACTGACTGAAAGCCTCGTGGCGGCCTTGCAACAGGCCACACTCGCAACGGAACCGGTTGCGCCCGCCACAGAAACCGCCGCGGCGGACATTCTTGACGAACCGATGCCCCTCGCCGACGAACGTATAGAGCCGACGATAGAACCTTTGACGGAAAACCCGCTCGAAGACCCCTTCGCACTGCTCTACGAGGAGGAGGTGCCCGTGACACTGAGTGCCATGAACGATCCGGCTGTGAGCGCACCCGCAGGCGGCGCGAACGGGTGGCTGGTCGGGACCGGCACTGCGGGCAGCCTGCTCAACAGCACCCTGTTGATCGCCGGTGCGGATTACATCACCAATCTCACTCTCAAGGATCTGGTCGGCTACGACCTGACCGAGGAGGATATTGAAGCATTCACGCAGGAAGCCGAGGAATTCGCCGAAGGACTTCAGCAGGATTACGACAGCTTCCAATGGCCAGATGGCAACGATGTGCTCGAGAGCATCGAGATTCCCTTGGTCAGCGATTTGCTCGGCGGCGATCTGTTGGGCGGTCTTCTGGGAGGCGTCGTCGGCGGGGTTCTCGACACCGTCACGGATATTCTGATCTGAACCGTCCCGATCAAGCCTCAGGCGCCCCCGACAGAAACGTGGGCGCCCCCGCGCATCCAGAAATGCGCATATTTTACAGCCGCATATGTCTCAGCAGATATTTTCTCTGTCACATTGCGCAAAAAATTTGCTCTCGGGATTGTTCCTCTCTAAGACTGTATGTGTCAATCTGTCGCACAGACCCCGAAAACGGGGCAGGCAGGACGGCGCGGACGCACGTCCAGGGGGCAACCCCGAGGAGGAATAGGGAGGAAAGCATGGCAGACGCCGCCATTCATGGCCACGGCCATGAGGACAGCCGCGGGTTCTTCACCCGCTGGTTCTTGTCGACAAATCATAAGGATATCGGGATTCTCTACCTGATCACGGCGGCCGTGGTCGGGTTCATTTCGGTCTGTTTCACCGTTTACATGCGGCTCGAGCTGATGGAGCCGGGGGTACAGTTCATGTGCCTCAACGAATCCGGTGAGGCCGCCGCACGGCTATTGTCCGGTTTCGGGGCGGAAGACTGCGCACCGAATGGTCATTTGTGGAACGTGATGATCACCTATCACGGTGTGCTGATGATGTTCTTCGTGGTCATTCCGGCCCTGTTCGGAGGCTTCGGCAATTACTTCATGCCGCTCCAGATCGGCGCGCCGGACATGGCCTTCCCGCGCCTCAACAACCTGTCCTACTGGCTCTATGTCTGCGGCGTGGCGCTCGGCATCGCGTCCCTGTTTGCCCCCGGCGGCAACAATCAGGCCGGTTCCGGCATCGGCTGGGTGCTCTACCCGCCGCTTTCGACCTCGGAAGCGGGCTATTCCACCGATCTGGCGATCTTTGCGGTGCACGTTTCCGGCGCTTCGTCGATCCTCGGCGCGATCAACATGATCACCACCATGTTGAACATGCGCGCCCCGGGGATGACCATGTTCAAGGTGCCGCTTTTCGCCTGGTCGATTTTCGTCACCTCCTGGCTGATCCTCCTGTCCCTGCCGGTTCTGGCGGGCGCGATCACCATGCTTCTGACCGACCGCAATTTCGGCACATCGTTCTTCCAGCCCGCAGGCGGCGGGGACCCGATCCTCTACCAGCACATCCTCTGGTTCTTCGGGCATCCGGAGGTCTATATCGTAGTGCTGCCCGGTTTCGGCCTGATCTCCCACATCATCGCGACCTTCTCGAAAAAACCGGTCTTCGGCTATCTGCCGATGGTCTGGGCGCTGATCGCGATCGGGGTTCTGGGCTTCGTCGTCTGGGCGCACCACATGTATACGGTCGGGCTGTCGCTCTCGCAGCAGACCTATTTCATGATGGCCACCATGGTCATTGCGGTGCCGACGGGGGTGAAGATTTTCTCCTGGATCGCGACCATGTGGGGCGGGTCCATCGAATTCAAGACGCCGATGCTATTTGCCTTCGGCTTCCTGATCCTCTTCACCATCGGCGGCGTGACTGGCGTCGTGCTGTCTCAGGCGGGGGTCGACCGGGCCTATCATGACACCTATTACGTGGTGGCGCATTTCCACTACACGATGTCGATGGGCGCGGCCTTCTGTATCTTTGCCGGGATCTATTTCTACATCGGCAAGATGTCCGGTCGGCAATACCCGGAGCTTGCGGGCAAGATTCACTTCTGGCTGTTCTTCATCGGCGTGAACCTGACCTTCTTCCCGCAGCATTTCCTCGGCCGCCAAGGCATGCCGCGCCGCTATATCGACTATCCGGAGGCCTTTGCCTATTGGAACAAGATCTCGTCCTATGGTGCGCTTTTGTCCTTCGCCTCCTTCCTGTTGTTCATCGGCATCGTCGCCTACACGCTTCTGGCCGGGCGTCGTGTGACCGAAAACAACTATTGGAACGAATATGCCGATACGCTGGAATGGACCCTGCCCTGCCCACCGCCGGAGCATACGTTCGAACAGCTCCCCAAGCGCGAAGACTGGGATCACCAGCATTCGCACTGAGCGGACTACACCAACTCGAAAGGCCCCCCGACCGGGGGCCTTTTTCATGTTGGCCTCAAGCCCACGTTAACCAGTTAAGACATAAGACACGCTCCGCCCTGTCCCAGCCACGGTTTGTGCCCAATCCCGCGTTAGCCTGACAACAGGGATGAGCAGGAGCACCCATGTTGACCTTTTTCTTCAAACCCAGAGACAGCGGCGAGCTGCCCCGCGCGACGGAGATTTCCGACCGCTGGCACGTACCACAATTCTCGAAGATCTTTGACGCCCGGGTGCGCGAGACCCGGGTGGCGATGCTGATCGCCTGCCCCGAGCCCCTGTTCGAAAATCATCCCCCCGACCCCGCCCGCATCGACGCACTGGCCGAAGAGATCGAGCGCATCGTGCGCGCGAAATGGACCAGTCGGGAAGCCGAACGGGTAACGCGATTCTTCGGCACAGACGAAACCACAAGCTTCGTCGCGGTACTCGAACACACCGCCATAGGCGCCTATGCAGCCCCCGAGCAACGGGTCAAGGCCTATTACGAATTCGACGGAACCCGCATCGGCGATCTGGTGCCGCGCGGACGGGCGTTCGACGATACCTCCGCCGCTCAATGCGTCACACTTTAAGGCAAACCCTGAAATACGTAATCCAGCACCGTCCTGCGCCCCGACCGCACGGCAGTTTTGCGCGAAGCGATGTTCTGCCCGTCGATGGTTCCGATCATCAGCCGATCGCAATCCGTGCCGAGCCGCCGGGCCAGTTCGTCCTCCTCAAGCGGCGAGACATTGCGGCACAATCCGGGCTGATGCTGCGCCATGCGGGCGAACCGGGCACGGATCAGCGCAAGCGCGTCTTCCGGGAGTTCGAAAGGCAGAGATCGACTTGCGGGTCACGCGCCATCTCGCTCATACGCCCGGCATAGAGGCTGGTGTCGATCCACCTCGCCCCCAGAGGCGCGCCGGTGCTTTGCCGCAGCCGCATCGCGCCCGGATGAAAGCCGCACCATTCCCCGGCCACCACCTCCGCCAGCTCGTTCAGATCCGAGAAATCATGTGCAATCACCTCAACGAAAGGCCGTGTCACATCCTGTGCGTAAAACCGGATGCCGCCGATCAACCGACCCCGCCCGACGTGACAAGGCGATGCGCATAGTCGAGAGGGCGATCCCCGGCAGGGTGATATGATCGGAAAACAGCCGTGCGAAGGCCAAACCGTCGATCCGCGCACCTTGCTCCGCAATCCAGTCGGCCACACGCCCCTCGCCTTCGACACCATAAAGCCGTTCGGCCAGATCAAGGTCAGAGCTTAGGGAGGCCAGTCGGAAAGATCGTTCGGCATGGCGCCATGCTATCGCATCGCGTGCTTCAAAGACATGCACAAAGGTTTTACACTGATAAAAACGCACCCTCATCACGCATATGCCCTACCTCTGGACCCCGCCCCATGACACCGTTCCGACCGGCTCCCCCGAGACCGGCACGCCGCTCTGGCGGCTCGAACTCTGGCCCTATCGCAGTCTGAAGGGCAAAGGCTTTTCCGCCGCGATCTGGATCATGTTCGGCGGCGGTCTCATTCCCATCGTACCATTCATCGGCACCATGGCTTTCTGGGTGCTGCTGGGTTTCATGCTGATCGCCCTGACCGCGCTCTGGACAGCACTTCGGCGCTCGGACCGCGACCGGCTACACGAGGAAATGCTGATCTGGACCGACCGCGTCACCCTCACCCACTGGCCGGAAAAGGGCGCGCCGCTCACATGGGAGGCCAATCCCTATTGGGTCCGCGTCTCGCTCAATACCGAAGACGGCAAGGTCGAAAATTACATTACACTCAAGGGCGCAGGGGACCATCGCGAGGTCGAACTCGGCGCCTTTCTCAGCCCCGAAGAGCGCAAGGTCCTGCATGGGAACCTCACGCGCGTGCTGGCACAGCTCAATCGCTGAGGCTTTTCTGATGGCCCAAATACTCAAAAGCCACCCGGATCAAAACGACCGGGCGGCTCTCAATTCATTCAATCCGAAAGGACAGCTCAGCTCAGCTGCGCCTTGATCAGCGCACCGACGGCACCGAAATCCATCTGACCGGTGTATTTCGCCTTGAGCGCGCCCATGACCTTGCCCATGTCACGGATGCTCTCGGCCCCGGTCTCATTGATCACCGCCTCGATTGCGGCCTTGACCTCAACCTCGGAGAGCTGACGCGGCAGGAATTCCTCGATCACGGTGATCTCGGAGCGCTCCTTTTCGGCCAGTTCAAGACGCCCGCCCTCTTCAAAGGCCTTGGCGCTTTCCTGGCGCTGTTTCACCATTTTGCCGAGGATGGCGAGAATATCGCTGTCGGTGACAGCCACATCGTCGCCCTCGCCGCGATTGGCGATCTCGCGGTCCTTGATGGCGGCGTTGATCAGGCGCAGCGTCGCGAGGCGCTCGCTGTCCTTTTCCTTCATCGCCGTTTTCAGTGCGGCGCTTAGCCGGCTTCGCATATCCATATGGGCCTCATCCCCTGATGACATCGCAAGTGGTCAACATAGCGAAAGCCCAACACATTCTCAACCACCGATGAGAGCGATAACATCCTGAAAACGCTGCGTCGCAGAAATGCCGGAAAAACCCGTCCGGCTGCGCTTGACGCCGGAGATGCCTT
This sequence comes from Celeribacter ethanolicus, assembly GCF_002407265.1. Taxonomy (NCBI): domain Bacteria; kingdom Pseudomonadati; phylum Pseudomonadota; class Alphaproteobacteria; order Rhodobacterales; family Roseobacteraceae; genus Celeribacter; species Celeribacter ethanolicus. The sequence continues at coordinate 65,424 of NZ_CP022196.1, read as the reverse complement.
TCCTTAGGTTCCGGCCAATTTTGCCCATATAGGAGAGTCGTGTCATGGCATCTGGTCAAACCACCGGAAAACCAACCGCTTGTCTGGCCCTGGCCGACGGAACCATCTTCTATGGGAAGGGTTTCGGCGCGACGGGCACCACCACCGCCGAACTGTGCTTCAACACCGCGATGACCGGTTATCAGGAAATCATGACCGATCCTTCCTATGCCGGGCAGGTCGTGACCTTCACCTTCCCGCACATCGGCAACGTCGGCGTGAACAGCGAAGACGAGGAGACCGCCGATCCGGTGGCCGCCGGCATGATCGTGAAATGGGACCCGACCGAGCCCTCTAACTGGCGTGCGCAGGACGAGCTTGGCCCCTGGCTTGCCAGGCACGGTCGCATCGGCATGGGCGGAATCGACACTCGTCGCCTGACCCGCGCGATCCGCCAGCAGGGCGCGCCGCATGTCGCCATCGCGCACGACCCGGAAGGCAATTTCGACATCGAGGCTCTGGTGAAACAGGCGCGCGAGTTCTCCGGCCTTGTCGGGCTCGATCTGGCCAAGGACGTGACCTGTGCGCAGAGCTACAAATGGGACGAGATGCGCTGGTCCTGGCCGGACGGTTTTCCGAAGCGTGAAGGCAAGGGCTTCAAGGTCGTGGCCGTCGATTTCGGTGCGAAACGCAACATCCTGCGCTGCCTCGCCTCGGCGGGCTGCGATGTGACCGTCCTTCCGGCCGCCGCCACGGCCGAAGAGGTTCTGGCGCATGATCCCGATGGCGTGTTCCTTTCAAACGGTCCGGGCGACCCGGCGGCGACCGGCGCATATGCCGTGCCGATGATCAAGGGCGTGCTGGAGCGCGATCTGCCGGTCTTCGGGATTTGCCTCGGTCACCAGATGCTCGCGCTCGCGCTCGGCGCCAAGACGATCAAGATGAACCACGGCCACCACGGCGCCAACCACCCGGTGAAGGATCTCGACACCGGCAAGGTGGAAATCACCTCGATGAACCACGGCTTTACCGTCGATACCCAGACCCTGCCCGCCGGTGTCAAGGAAACCCATGTCTCGCTGTTCGACGGCTCGAACTGCGGCATTGCGGTCGAGGGAAAACCGGTGTTCTCCGTGCAATACCACCCGGAGGCCTCCCCCGGCCCGATGGACAGCTACTACCTGTTCGAACGCTTCGCGGCCGCCATGGCCGAGCGCGCAGGCGCTCCGGCCTGAGCGCGACAGAGCGCAGAACAGGGCACAAGAGGATGCAAAAGGCGGGGAGCTCCCCGCCTTTTTTGTGACGCGAGCGGTTGATTTACCCGTTTTAAAGACGTGGTTAACCCCTTGTTAACCCTCCGTGACGCAAGTTGCCCACAAGGGGCTGGGAATAAACCTGATCGGGGGCATTCCGGACAGTCCCGATTTCGGACGGTCCTGATTTCAGACAGCCCTGTTTTCAGACGGTCGTAACCGGGGTACGGCATCCGATGTCCTTCGACAGGCATCCTCTCGTTCCGACATTGACCCTGCACGCATCGCAGCGCTGCGATGCGGCCCCTGCCGCCACCTCCCCCCGACCGAACCGAAAACCGATCGGGCAGGTTCTTGTCGACATGGGGGCACTCGCCGCCGAGGACCTGCTGCGCGCCACCGTGCTGCGCCAGCGCGAGGATGCGCGGATCGGCGACATCCTTCTGGCCCACGGCATGGTGAACGAAGCCACGCTGTATGAAGCGCTCGGACATCAGTATCACGCCGAGGTCGCCAATCTGATGCGTAGCCCCCCCGATGTGCGGCTGATCGACCGTCTGGGCGCCGATGTCTGCCTGCGCAAGGGCCTCCTGCCCTGGCGCCAGGCCGGTGGAACGGTGATCATCGCCTCCTGCCGCCCGGAAGAATTCGAAGGAATGCGCCCCCGGCTCACCGCAATCTTCGGACCGGTGCGCATGGCGGTTACCTCGGAAACCTCGCTGCACGAGGCACTGTTACGCTCGCGTCAGCGACGTCTGGCAAGCGCGGCGGAAACCCGCGTTGCCGCCCATGAGAGCTGCCGCGAAATGGATGTGCGCAAGCTCACCGGCGTACTCTCCTCGCTCGGTATGTTCGGCCTGCTGCTGTTTCTGCTGTCGCCGCTCATGGCCTCGATCCTGCTGACCGGCTGGGCGGTGCTGACCCTGCTGGTCGCCACCGGCCTGCGCCTTGCCGCCGCCTTCGCACAGGCCCGGACCGCGCGCTCCCGCAAATCCACCTTCGCCACACGCCGCGCCCGCAACGCCCTGCCCATTGTGTCGGTCATGGTGCCGCTGTTCAAGGAGCGCGAGATCGCCACACGACTGATCAAACGTGTATCCCGGCTGAATTATCCGCGTGAATTGCTCGACATCTGCCTGGTGGTCGAAGAGGATGACACAGTCACACAAGACGCCATCGCCCATACCGACCTGCCGCGCTGGATGCGGCAGATCATCGTGCCGCGCGGTGGGGTCAAGACCAAGCCGCGGGCGCTGAATTTCGCCCTCGACTTCTGTCGTGGCTCGATCATCGGCATCTATGACGCCGAGGATGCCCCCGAACCCGACCAGATCCACAAGATCGTCGCCCATTTCGCCCAGACCGGGCCGGAAGTCGCCTGTGTGCAAGGGATTCTCGATTTCTACAATGCCCGCACCAACTGGCTGTCCCGCTGTTTCACCGTGGAATACGCAAGCTGGTTCCGGGTGATCCTGCCCGGTTACGAAAAACTTGGCCTGACCGTCCCCCTGGGTGGCACCACGCTGTTCTTCCGCCGCGAGGCGATTGAGGAACTGGGCGGTTGGGACGCCCATAACGTCACCGAAGACGCCGATCTCGGCATTCGTCTGGCCCGGCACGGCTACCGCACGGAACTCTTGCACACGGTGACCGAGGAGGAGGCGAACTGCCGTTTCTGGCCCTGGATCAAGCAGCGCTCGCGCTGGCTCAAAGGCTATGCCATGACCTACGCCGTCCATATGCGCAGCCCGCGCCGCCTCTGGTCCGATCTCGGTCCGTGGCGGTTCTTCGGAGTTCAGGCGCTATTTCTCGGCACCTTGAGCCAGTTCGTCCTCGCGCCCTTCCTGTGGTCCTTCTGGATGTTCCCTCTGGGCCTGCCGCATCCGATGCGTGCGGTGCTGCCGCACGACCTTCTTGTCGGGTTGGGCGGGATTTTCCTCCTGTCGGAGGCGATCACCGTCGCCACCGGTATGGTCGCCACCTCGACACCCAAGCACAAATGGCTCTGGCCCTGGGTGCCGACTCTGCATCTCTACTATCCGCTCGCCACGCTTGCGGCGCTCAAAGGGCTCTGGGAGATGATCACCAAACCCTATTACTGGGACAAGACCGCCCACGGGGTGCATGATCTCGGCTTTCATGAAGATCTGCCCGAGGAAGAACTCATGCCCGATCCTCCGCCATCGCACAGCCCGGATCGCCCCGCACCGTTGCTGCTGACCGGCACAAGCAGTGCCGCCGCCAAGACGTCACATCCTCCCATGAGCCGCCCCCTGATCCTCTATCCCACGGCCGCCTCCGTCGCCCTTGCCGAGGCCGCCGAGGCGCCGCGCGGCTTTGCCGAGCCCAGTACGGAATTCAGTGCCGGTTTCAGGGCCGGGTTCGCGGACAGCGCCCGGATCGAACAACAGGCCTTCGGAGCCCTGCCTGTGCCTGGCCGACGGCTCACATTCGGGCTCGACATGACGCACAAACCGGAAAGCCCGGCGCTCAGACGCGCCCTGAATGCGGCCGCCATCGCCTTTGAGCCGGAGCGCCTGCGTCCCACTCCCAAACCCAAACCCGCCGCAGCCCCGCACGGCACCGAGGTCACACATCCCGCCGCCGTCAACGCCCCCGGCGCGCCCGACTGGGCCCATATCGCCGCCTTCGCCGAGAGGCCCGTCTTCATTGCGCGCGCCGAAAAGGGGAGCCTGATGCCAGCGCCCCGGTTAAGAGGGATGACGGTTTAAAGTGGCTCGCCAAGCCATTGGGACACCGCTTTTGCAGGACCTCAGGACAAGATACGGGCGCTGCACGCGCCTTACCTGTATCCAGTGCCTTCATCCGGTGCCGAAAGCTTAAAGGCGTGACGCTTTAGCGTTCCTTGTCCGCGTCGATTTTCAGACGGGTGATAAAGGCCTTGGAAATGTGATCCGACAATGCCTTGTGCGCCGCCTCGCCGTCGCCCGCCTCGATCGCGGACACGATCAGGTCGTGCTCCTTGATCGCTTCCTCGCCACGACCCTCGGCCGCCAGAGACGTGCTTGCCAGAAGCGCCATGGATCGGTGCACCAAGTCGAGCTGCTGCACGAGATACTTGTTGTGCGAGGCCAGATGGATCTGTTTGTGAAAGCGGCGGTTGGCACGGGACATATCGTCCGGGTGACCGATCAGGGCCCGGTCGTCCTCGACCATATCGCGCAGCACACGGACCTCCTCGGGGGTCGCATGCCGGGCAGCGAGACGCGCGGCCAGCCCTTCGAGTTCGGTACGAACGACGTAGAGATCGGCCATCTGATTGTGATCGAGCGAGGCCACAATGAGTGAGCGCCCGTCCCGGCTCAGCATCGACTGGGTCTCCAACCGCTGCAAGGCCTCACGCACCGGGGTGCGCGACACACCGAAGCGCTCCGCCAGCTCGCTTTCCACAAGCCGGTCGCCCGGGCGGTAAATCCCGGTGTCGATCGCCTCGAGGATCATCTCATAAGCGTCTTTCTGGCTGGCACGCTGGTCTTTCATCGGACGTCACTTTTCTCAATCGGGATCAGGACCTGACCATAGCCAGCCCCGCCCCCCGCGATCAAGCGCTAACATCCCCTCCGCCAGCCATCTGCTTGCATGTGCCGCAGGCTGCGCCTAACAGGGAGGCATGGTAGCCGATCATTTTTCCCATGTCAGAACCTGGGTCTTCGACCTCGACAACACGCTTTACCCGCCCGAGGCGGCACTTTTCGCGCAGATCGAGGTCAAGATGACCGATTGGGTCTCCCGCGAACTGAACGTCACTTCAGAGGAGGCGAACCGGCTGCGGCACGCCTACTGGCGCGAATTCGGCACGACGCTCTCCGGCATGATGGCGAAACACGGCACCGACCCGCTGCCTTATCTCAGCTATGTGCATGACATCGACTTCTCCGGGCTGTCGCGCGATGCCGAGCTGAAAGCCGCGATCACGGCCCTGCCGGGGCGCAAGATCGTCTTCACCAACGGTTCCGCGCCCTATGCGGAGCGCGTGCTGGAGGCGCGCGGGCTGACCGGGATTTTCAACGCAGTCTACGGCATCGAACACGCGGATTTCCACCCCAAGCCCCAGGCGGCCGCCTTCGATACCGTACTCGGTCGCGATGGGATCGACCCGCAAGCCGCCGCCATGTTCGAGGACGATCCGCGCAATCTCGAAGTGCCGCATGCGCTCGGGATGAAGACCGTGCATGTCGCGCCCTTGCCGCTCGATCCGCCCGCCCCGCATATCCATCATCACACCGACGATCTGTCGGCCTTCCTGAGGGCCGTGACGGGCTGAAACCCGGCGGGCGACGGTTAACGCAAACTGCGACAAATCGCCGCCGTGACCGAAGCGCACACAGCCCTGTATCTGTCTCCGGTACACAAATGCGCACAAACCCGCGCAGCCCCACGCACAAACCTTTCGCACTGACTTCTACAGATCACACACGACCTCACAGCCGGAGCACGCACATGACCGACGCCGCCCTCGACACGACCAACGCTATCGACACTCACGACCACCACGAAGAAGGCCTTGCCACCACCCGTGGCGTCGTCCTCTTCCTTCTGTTCGTCGTCGTCGTGATCGCCGCCGTGATCTACGGCATGTTCGCCATCGGCCCCTGGGTGCTGGGCGTCACCGCCGTGGCCACCGTGCCGCTGATCTACATCGTCCTGCTCGTCCTCACCGTCGGAAAATAAAGCGGCGCTGTCCCGGCGCCCGGAAAACGCCTGAGACAGCCTGCCCCTTGGACATTCCCCTCCTTTGCGCCTATCTCTTGGATACGCTTGAAAAGCGACCGCAGCGCAAAGGAGGTCTCATGTCCGATCCAAGCACATCCCCGCAGACCGTTGACATCCTCGTTTCAGGCGGCGGCATCGCCGGTCTGATCGCGGCTGCGGCCTTTGGCGCCTCGGGCTTTCGCACCCTGATGGTCGATCCGACCCCGCCGGTTGTCACCGGCGACGAAGCGAGTTCGGACCTGCGCTCCACCGCCTTTTTGCGCCCGGCCCGCGACCTCTTCGAGAAAATCGGCATTTGGGAGGCGCTCGCGCCCCATGCCACCCCGCTCGAAGCCCTGCGCATCGTCGACACCGTGGGTCGCCCCGCGACAATCCGCACCGAACGGCAATTCGAAGGCCGGGAGACGGGCGACGAGCCCTTCGGTTGGAACTTCCTCAACTGGGTGATCCGTCGCGAACTGGCCCGTGCCGTGCCGGACATTCCCAATGTCGAGCTGCGCTATGGCGTCGGCTTCAAGAGCCTGCTGACACGTTCTTCCGAGGCGATGGTGACCCTGACCGACGGCACGATGGTGCGCGCGAAACTCGTGGTGGCTGCCGACGGGCGCGACAGCCCGGTACGCGAGGCCGCCGGAATCGGCGTCAAAACCACGCGCTACGGCCAAAAATCTCTGGCCTTCACCGCCACCCACGACCTGCCGCACAACAATGTCTCCACCGAGATCTACCGCGAAGGCGGCCCCTTCACGATGGTGCCGCTGCCGGATATCGACGGCAAACCGGCCTCCGCCATCGTCTGGATGAACAAGGGCGCCTATGCGACCGAGCTTCTCAATCTGCCGCCCGAGGCGTTCAACGCGGTGATGACCGAACGCGCCGCGGGCCTCTTTGGCGAGATGAAACTGGCCTCCGGGCGCGCGATCTTCCCGATCATCACCCGCGTCGCCGAGCGCCTCGCCTCCGAGCGCGTCGCGATCATCGCCGAAGCCGCCCACGCCCTGCCGCCCATCGGCGCGCAGGGGCTGAACACCTCGCTCAACGATCTGGCCGAACTGCTGGCACTTGCCGAAGCGCATCGCTCTGACCCCGGCACCGAAGCCATGCTCGACACCTACGCGCGCACCCGGTTGAACGACATTTCCAAACGCGCCCGCGTGGTCGATCTGTTCAACCGGGTGACGCGATCCGAAAGCGACATCCTGCAAATGGTGCGGCTCTGGGGGCTCAAGGCCGTCCATGACGTCAAACCCGTGCGGATGAAGGTCATGCAGGCCGGGCTGGGACCGATCTGATCGCCGTTTCCTTTGTGCCTCTAAATACTCACGGCGCGCGGGCGATCATCCGTGCGCCGTTTTGAGTATTTGGGGCAGCAAAGGAAACATCGGAGGAAACTCAGCCGAGAACGTCGTCCAGAACAGCCTCCAGGCGCGCGACGGTTGCGTCCACATCGTAGAGTTTGTCGAGACCGAACAGGCCGAGACGGAAGGTCGAGAACCCCTCGCCCTCATCGCATTGCAGCGGCACTCCGGCGGCGATTTGCACCCCATGGGCAGCAAAGGCCGCGCCGGTCCTGATCATGGGATCGTCGGTGTAGCAGACCACCACGCCGGGCGCCTCGACGCCTTCGGCGGCGACGGATTTGAACCCACGCCCGGCCAACAGGTGACGCACCCGGCGTCCCAGTTCCCATTGCGCCTCGGAGAGTTTGGCAAAGCCGTAATCCTTGGTCTCCAGCATCGCGTCCCGGAAGGCCCGCAGCGCATCGGTCGGCATGGTGGCGTGATAGGCATGACCACCGCCGGTATAGGCCTCCATGATGGTCAGCCATTTTCCAAGGTCGATGGCAAAAGACGAGCTTTGCCGGGATTTCACCACTTCGGTGGCGCGGTCGTTCAGCATGACGAGCCCCGCAGACGGCTGCGCCGACCAGCCCTTTTGCGGGGCGGAGATCAGCACGTCGACACCGGTCTCCTTCATATCGACCCAAGCACAGCCGGAGGCGATACAATCGAGCACCATCAGCCCGCCGTGGTCATGGACGGCCTCCGAAAGCGCGCGGATATAGGCGTCAGGCAGGATCATGCCGGAGGCGGTTTCGACATGCGGCGCGAAGATGACAGCGGGCTTCAAATCGCGGATTTTCGCAATGGCCTCCTCCAGAGGCGCGGGCAGGAAACCGGAGGTCGGTTCATTGCCGACCCGGCGCGCTTTCAGCACGGTCTGCGAGGCGGGGATTTGCCCCGCGTCGAAGATTTGCGACCAGCGGAAGGAAAAGAAACCGTTGCGGATCACCATCACGTCCTCGCCGCCCGCGATCTGGCGGGCGACCGCCTCCATCGCGTAGGTGCCGCCGCCAGGGACGACCACGGCGGTGTCGGCATTGTAGACCTCGCAGAGCGTGGCGTGGATGTCGGTCATCACCTTTTGAAAGGCTTTCGACATGTGATTGAGCGAGCGGTCGGTGAAGACCACGGAAAATTCGAGCAACCCGTCGGGGTCGATGTCGGTGCGCAATGCGGGCATGAGAACCTCCTCTTCTCAGCTAACCTCTTCAGGCCAATCGGTGCCGTAACGACACATCCGATGCAACACCGCGGCCTAAATCCCAGAAAACACTGGACAGAAACGCCCTGCGCCAGAATTATGACACCAAAGCGTCATGTCTAGGGATCGGGCCAAACAAGAGCACCGCGCGAGGCAAAACGCAAGCGACCGAAAACGCGGCCGAAGTTCGACGGGACATCCGACAGGACGGGAGATCGCCAAGGCGCATCGAGGCAGACCGGGGCACACACCCCGCAACATACGGGCAGAGCAGCAATGCCGACAGAAGAACTCATCGTGATGGGCTCCTCCATCGTGAACAATCCGATCGGCTATTCTCAGGACCCCCGCGGCGATGAGAATGACGGCGCCTATCTGACCGGTGGCGAAAGCGTGTTCGAGGATGACGATGTGGTGGTCTTCACCGTGGCCAACGTCAATGCCGACGGCACGTTCGACAATCAAACGCAGATCACCGGCATCACGGTCTATGACAGTGCGGCGGATTATCTCAACGGCGAGGCGAAATACGATTACACGCTGACGCACGGCGGTTGGTGGTGGGGCCAGAACACCAGTGGCCAGATCAGCACGGCCGTGCATGACATGGGCGACACCTACCTCTATATTGAGGCCAAAAATTTCACCTCGACCGATCCGAATGCACCAGATCTCGACGGGCTGTTTCTCGCACCCGGGGTCGATCTGTCGGAGGAATTCCCGATCTGGCTCTCGCATGAGCAGGATGTCGATTATAACGCCGACGGCACGATTGCCGGGAACGAGAGCGGCGACGGGGTATTCACCACCGACAACAACATTTTCGCGGAAGACGCGATCGCCGCCGCTGTCTGCCTTGCACGGGGCACATTGATCGACACGCCCGAGGGACCGCGTTTCATCGAGACGCTACAGGTCGGCGACCGGGTGCACACGCTCGATCACGGGCCGCAGGAAATCCGCTGGACCGGATCGCGGCGGGTGGCCGCCGAGGGCGCGCTTGCGCCGATCCGAATCACGGCAGGCACGCTTGGCAACCTGCGCGATCTGACCGTGAGCCCGAACCACCGCATGCTGATCCGTGGCCCGATGGCCGAGATGCTGTTCGGCGAACGTGACGTGTTGGTGGCGGCGAAACATCTGGTGAATGACGACACGATCCGCGCCGTGCCGGGCGGCCAGGTGGAGTATTTTCACCTGCTTCTCGACCGTCACGAGATCATCTTTGCCGAGACCAGCCCGACCGAAAGCCTGCACCCCGGCCAAGAGGCGCTCAAGGCGGTGGACGCGGCGGCCAGAGCCGAGATCCTGACGCTCTTCCCCGAGCTGGAAACCCGCCGCTGCGCCCTGTCCCGGTACGAATTGAAGGCCTGGGAAGCCCAGGCCCTGCAACAGGCGTCCTGAACGCCATGAGAAGGTGAATGAATGGCCACCGAAGACATCCTCGTGATGGGATCATCGCTTCTGGACAATGTCTCCGTCGGCACCAATTCCGGTGGCGGCCATGGCGGGCATATCATGATCCACGGCGGCACCTCGCCCTTCGAGGAGGACGATGTGGTCGTGATCACCGTCCAGAATGTCGAGAATGGCGAGGTCACCGGAGCGAGCCAGATCACCGGGATCGTGGTCTATGACAGCGCTGCCGATTACGTCAACGGGGTCGCGAAATACACCTATCATCCGATGAACCCCGGCCAGACCGCCAATATCCAGAGCGATCTTTCGGGGCTGGGCGACACCTATCTGCGTTTCAACGCCAATGTGATGGTGTCCTCGGACGGGGGACCCGGCCTCAACAATGTGCTCGTCGCGCCCGGGCAGGACCTGACCGAGCTGCGCCCCGTCATCCAGATCGACCATGAGACCGACATGGATTACGACAGCGACGGGGTGATCGACAACGAGGGCGACGGCAATTTCAACGTCGACAACAACCTCATCGCCGAAGAGATCATCAACGGTGCGGTCTGCCTCACCCGCGGCACCCTGATCGAGACGCCCGAGGGACCGCGCTTCATCGAGACGCTGCGGGCGGGCGATCTGGTGAACACGCTCGATCACGGCGCCCAGCCCATCCGCTGGATCGGCGCGCGCCGCGTGCCTGCGGCAGGCAATCTCGCCCCGGTGCTGATCCGCATGGGCGCACTCGGCAACCTGCGCGACCTGAAGGTGAGCCAGAACCACCGCATGCTCATCCGGGGACCGCAGGCCGAGGTGCTGTTCGGCGAGCGCGACGTGTTGGTGGCGGCGAAACATCTGGTGAACGATGGCACGATCCGCATCGTCGAGGGCGGTACCGTGGAGTATTTCCACATGCTGTTCGACACCCACCAGATCGTCTTTGCCGAGGCCTGCCCGACCGAAAGCCTCTACCCCGGCGAACAGGCGCTCAACACGGTCGGAGCGGAGGCAAGAGCGGAAATCGTGGCGCTCTTCCCGGAACTCACTCTCCGCCAGAACGACGCGCACCTGTCGCGCTACGAGCTGAAAGCCTGGGAGGCGGAAGCGCTCAGAAAGGCCGGCTGACGGCGGTCTCTTCGGCTGCGATGGTCAACGGGCGCGGCAATGGCAGGGGCGAGCTTTGCATCACCGGGCGGCAGAACGGCTGGGCACGCACCCAGCGCTGCATGTCGCTGCGCTTGGTCTCGGAATGGAACGGCCCCCAGTCCGCCGCCACGCCGCGCATGCCCCGGCTCACCACGCCGTCGCGCGCCACCGTGCGGCTCATGATGCGGATCGCACAGGACAGGTTGCTGGCCCCGTCCTTGAGCGCCTCACCAGTGCCTGCGTTGCAATTATAATGTCGTGCGGTCGCAGGCGAGATCTGCACCAGACCGAACCACTGCCCGCCGCCGCCCACCGCCGTCTCGCGCCAGGTGCTTTCGTGATAGGACAGCGTCGACAGAAGTCCGGCCCAGAACGCCGCCCGACCGCTGTCGTCCTGCGTGGCATAACCCGGGCACCAGGCCGCAATATCCGCCGGAACCGTATCTACAAGCCCCTGCCCGTGCGACAGCACCGCCTTCATCGCGGCCCGGGTCCAGGCCGGACCCTGGCTCTGGTTCTTCCAGCGCAGTTTCGGCATGCGCACCACATAGGGGCGCGGGGCGGGAACGGGGCTTGCTTCCATCGGCGCGAGCGCAAAGGCAATTTGATCTGGCAGGTTCTCTCTCAGTTCTCCGGCCGAGAGCTGAGACCCCACTCCGATGAAACACAGCGCCATCGCCGCCGCCCACTTTCGCATCCGCATGCGGAACCTCAAACGCACTTTACTCTGCCGGGCAATATGCCCCAAAGCGCCCCGTTTGCAAACCCGCCCCCTTGCCCCCCGGCAAGAGAGCGCCTAGAACGCCTGAAAGCCCTCGCTTTAAAGGACATGCGCATGCTGGATCATCTCGAATATTCCGCACCGAAACCGAAGGTCATCTCCGGTGCGAAAGAAGACTGGGAACTCGTGATCGGGATGGAAATCCATGCGCAGGTCGCCTCCGAGGCGAAGCTGTTTTCCGGCGCGTCCACCGGTTTCGGCGCAGAACCCAACTCGCATGTGTCCTTCGTGGATGCGGCGATGCCGGGCATGTTGCCGGTGATCAACGAATATTGCGTCGAACAGGCGGTGCGCACCGGGCTGGGCCTCAAGGCCGACATCAACCTGTTCTCCGCCTTTGACCGCAAGAACTACTTCTACCCCGACCTGCCGCAGGGCTATCAGATTTCCCAGCTTTACCACCCGATCGTGGGCGAAGGTGAAGTGATCGTAGATATGGAGCCGGGTGTCGCCCGCAAGGTGCGGATCGAGCGCATTCACCTCGAACAGGACGCCGGCAAGTCGATCCACGACATGGACCCGACGATGTCTTTCGTCGACCTGAACCGCACCGGTGTGGCGCTGATGGAGATCGTCTCGCGCCCCGATATTCGCGGGCCGGAAGAGGCCGCCGCTTACGTGCTGAAACTGCGCCAGATCCTGCGCTACTTGGGCACCTGCGATGGCAACATGCAGAACGGCAACCTGCGCGCCGACGTGAACGTGTCGGTCTGTCGTCCGGGTCAGTATGAGAAATACCAAGAGACGCAGGATTTCTCGCATCTCGGCACCCGTTGCGAGATCAAGAACATGAACTCCACGCGCTTCATTCAGGCCGCCATCGACTATGAGGCCCGTCGCCAGATCGCCATTCTCGAAGACGGCGGCACGGTCGATCAGGAAACCCGTCTCTATGACGCGGCCAAGAACGAAACCCGTTCGATGCGCTCGAAAGAAGAGGCGCATGACTACCGCTATTTCCCCTGCCCCGACTTGCTCCCGCTGGAGATCGAACAGGCGTGGGTGGACGACATCGCCAAAACCCTGCCGGAACTGCCGGACGAGAAGAAAGCACGTTTCGTCAAGGACTTCGGCCTGTCGGAATATGACGCGGGCGTCTTGACCGCCGACACGGTGAACGCCGATTTCTTCGAGAAAGTCGTGGCGGTCGGCGAGGATGGCAAGCTCTCCGCCAACTGGGTGATTAACGAGCTGTTCGGTCGCCTGAAAAAGGACGACACCGACATCACGGAAAGCCCGGTTACACCGGAGCAACTGGGCGAAATCGTCAAGCTGATCAAGGCGGACACGATCTCCGGCAAGATCGCCAAAGACCTCTTCGAAATCGTCTACACCGAAGGCGGCAACCCCGCCGAGATCGTCGAAGCGCGCGGCATGAAACAGGTGACGGACACCGGCGCCATCGAGGCCGCCGTGGATGAGATCATCGCGGCCAACCCGGCACAGGTCGAGAAAGCCAAAGCCAACCCGAAACTCGCGGGCTGGTTCGTCGGTCAGGTAATGAAAGCCACCGGCGGCAAGGCCAACCCGAAAGCGGTGGACGCGCTGGTCAAATCCAAACTCGGCCTTTGAAACAAAGCCAAACATCAAAAGCCGTCCTTCACGTGTGAGAGTGGGGCGGCTTTTTCATATCAGGAGCACAGCATGACACTCCCCGCCCCGCATATCTCCACGCTGATCGACGTCCGCCCTGAGTGGGTGGATTACAACGGCCACATCAACATGGCCTATTACGCCGTGATCATGGATTTGGGCGGCGATCAGATGTACCCACTGATCGGGCTGGGCGAGACCTACGCCAAGACGCAACACCACACGAGCTACACCGCCGAGGTGCACATCTGTTACAAGCGCGAGCTGAAACTGGGTGACCGGGTGCGGGTACAGACGCAGTTGTTGGATTTCGATGCGAAACGCATGGTGCTATTTCACGAGATCCATCACGAAGACGGCTGGATCGCGGCCACAGCCGAGGAACTGCTCTTGCATATCGACATGTCCGGCCCCCGTGTCGTGCCTTTTCCGCCAGAGATCACAGAAAAACTGTCTGCGCTGAAAGAGGTCCATGCCACCCTGCCCCGCCCGGCGCAGGCAGGCCGGTCGATTTCGCTGACCAACACAGCCGCCTAGAACACAGCCTGAGGCGTCAATCCCTTGTTAAGCCCATGGGTTTATGGTGCTCCGGGGAAGGAGTCCGCCATGTCGCATTTCGAATACAAAGCCATCCCCGCGCCGCATGACGGCGAAGCCACCTCCGCCGCGCAGACGCCGGAGGCCCGGCTTGCGGAGGCGGTGACCACGCGCCTCAACGCCATGGCCGCCGAGGGCTGAATCTATCTGTGCTCCGACGCATTCGCGCTCAACGGCGTGGAGGGCAAACAGGCCGTGCTGATCTTTCGCCGGGAAAGCGATTTCGGTGTCTTCGCCGCTGACAAGCCGGAATACGGCACGTTCGTCGCCGAATAAGGCAGCGCACCCCAAAACTGAGCCACGAGGATTTTGGCGCGGCGCGTGCGGCGCTCATATGTTGCACCTGTGACACGGTCTCCCGCCATATCTCCTGTCTCAGCGATCGGGCGGCAGGCTTTCGGCACGGCTCTGCCGATCTGACGCGCGCGTGATCCATCTGTGGCCCGGCCCGGCTTGACCCGGGCGCAGGGGCCGCTAAACCTTGCGCCAAAGGCAAGGAGACCCCCGCGATGCCCCGTTTCGAATACCTGACCGTACCCGCGCCGCGCAAAGGCGAGAAAGCCAAAGGCGTGAAAACCCCGGAAGCACGCATCGCGCAGGCCATGCAGAGCCTCCTCAACGAAAAGGGCGCCGAGGGCTGGGAATATCTGCGCGCCGATCTGGTGCCGATGGAGGAACGCGCCGGGATCACCTCGAAGACCGTGAGCTACCACACGGTTCTGGTGTTCCGCCGCGAACGCGACACCACAGACGTCAGTCGGGTGTTCAGCGCCTATCCCGACACGGAGGAGACCAGCGACACGGCCGACGAGACCAGGCCCGCGCGCCGCTCCCCGGTCGCGGACCGCAACGCCCCGCCTCCCGCCGTCCCCTTCCCCGCCAAGGTGGAGAAAGGTGCGGGCGCCCAGGCGCGCAAACTGTCCCCCGAAGTGGCAGAGGAAATCGCGGAAGATCGCGAATCCTGATCACACATCCAGATCGAGCGCCAGCGCATGAATGCGCGGCACGAGATCGCCCAGCGCCTTGTGCACCATGCGGTGCCGCATGACCCGCGACTGGCCGGTAAAACCCGCCGCGCGGATTTTCACGTTGAAATGCGTCTCGCCCGAGGCGCCCTCGACACCGGCATGTCCGGCATGGCGCGCGCTGTCGTCAACGACCTCCAACACACTGGGTTGAAAGGCCTTTTCAAGTCGCTCACGCATTTGATCGGCAATCTTCATGCTCTGCCCCTTTCGCATTTGGCCTTTCTCATCTAAAGTCTCGCGTCCGAGTCGAAAAGGTTGAGGCAGATGGATAAAAAAGATCCTTTCGGTTTTGATATGTCGGTATCTTCCGCGAAAAAGAACAAGCGCGGAGGGCGACGCGGCATGTCTGGCGCGTTCGAGACCTCCAAGCGGACCTGCGAGTGGGAGGGCTGCAACGAGCCGGGGCAGTATCGCGCGCCGCGCTCTCCGGATCATCTGGACGAGTACAAATGGTTCTGCAAGGAACACGTGCGCGAATATAATTTGCAGTGGAATTTCTTCACCAATGCGACCGAGGCCGAGATGGATGCGGCCTACAAGTCGTCGCAGACGGGCGATCGCCCGACCCAGCCCTTCGGGCGCAAATCGGTGGAGCAACGCGCCTGGGAGCGCCTCGGCATCGACGATGCCCATGAGGTCCTGGGAGAGAATGCGACACGCAACCCGGGCAAATCCGACCCGAGCGCGCCGACCCGCAAGCTGCCGCCCGTCGAGCGTCAGGCCATCGACATTCTCGAGGCCAAGGACCACTGGACCAAGGCGGAGATCAAGAAACAGTACCGCGCCCTCATCAAGGTGTTGCATCCGGACGTAAACGGCGGCGACCGCTCGCAGGAAGAGCAGTTGCAACAGGTGGTCTGGGCCTGGGATCAGCTCAAGGACAGCCGCTGGTTCAAGTAAAACCCGACATGGCAGCCGCCGAAAGCCGCCCTCCGGGGCGGTTTTTCATGTGTCTGGCAGTTTTCAACATCCCGGTAACTTTCACCGTCTATCCCGGAGATCAGTCTTTTTGGGAGAGGCGGAGGCCGATGAAACGCGCATCACATCACATATCACATATCGTCTGGGACACAGGCTTTCATCTGTCCTTCGTCTGGACCAGTGTGGTGAGCCTGCGCCTCTCGGCCTATGACCATTTCATGCGGGAGTTTGGGCGCGACACCACGGTTTTGTTGATGACTGTCGCAATCGTTGCCGCGACACTCATCGGCCCGCGCCTGCGCCCGTTCTGGGCCTCGGGACCGATCAATGTGTTCTGGGCGGCCTCCGTCACCTCGCTTCTGGCCTCGGGAACGGCGCTGGCCTTTACTCAGACGGTCAGGATTCTGGTCTTCGGCGATCCCTTGCTCAGCTTCCTGTCGCTGCCAGTGACCTTCGCCGCAGCGGCCTTTCTCGTGCCAATCGAGCTGATCTCTCACCCGATGGCCGCACTCGCCTGGGGGATGGGCAGCATGCTCACCGCGGCCCTCGCCCGGCTGAGCCTGCGCCCCGGACATCGGGGGCCGCCAAGCCCCCCGCGCCTCAATGCCCGGCGTCCCCTGCCTTTTGCCCGCGCACGGCACGGATCAGCGGGTTGATCCCTTTCGCCACGACCGGAATGAGGATCAGGCCATAAACGAGGCCGAAAATGCCATCGAAAAACGCGGTGACGCCCCATTCGACAAAATCTTGCACCGCAGCAGCCGCCTCCGCCGCAAGAACGGAAACATGATGGATCGCCTCATAGGGCTGATGCATCCCCAGTTCATGCAGCCCGTGGATCACGATGGAACCCCCGACCCAGATCATCGCCGCCGTGCCAACGATCATCAGGAGCTTCATGAACAGCGGCATGAATTTGACAATGCCGCGCCCCAGCGCACGCGTCACGGAGAGCCGCCCGACCCGGCTGAGCCAGAGACCGAAATCGTCCGCCTTCACGATCAGCGCCACACCGCCATACACCACCGCCGTGATGATGAGCCCGGCCAGCGCCAGCGCACCTGCCTCGACCCAGATCGACTGGCCCGGTTCGAGAGCGGCGAGGATGATGGTCATGATTTCGGCGGAGAGGATGAAATCGGTTTTCACCGCACCCGCCACCTTTTGCTCCTCGAGATGGCTCGGATCGCCATTCATCACCTGCCCGTCGGCATGCGGCGTGTGCGGCTTGAACAGATGATAGACCTTTTCCGCGCCCTCGAAACACAGGTAGGAGCCGCCAAGCATCAAGAGCGGCGTGATCAGCCAGGGCGCAAAGCTCGACAGCAGAAGCGCCAGCGGCAACAGGATCACCAGCTTGTTGCGGACCGAACCGAGCGCGATCTTGCCCACGATGGGCAATTCACGCGCAGGAGCAAAGCCATGGACATATTTCGGCGTCACCGCCGCGTCGTCGATCACCGCACCGGCTGCCTTGGCCGAGGCTTTCGCCGCCTGCCCGGCCACGTCATCGACCTGCGCCGCCGCCACTTTCGCGATCCCCGCGACATCGTCCAGAAGAGCCAGAAGGCCGCTCATGCCAATCCCCTTTGTCAAAGCCTTGCCGCAATGTAGGCGGCGCAGGCAACGAGGCAAAGCCCCCGGAGCGGGGAATTTTGCCGCGTCCGCATGCATCTTCGCCGCGGGGCGTCTTTTTCTGGCATCCCCCTTTGAGCATTTCTGCGACGCCTCGCCCCTTGCACCCGCCGCCCCGACAGGGCAAGAAGTCAGGTGAGTTCCAAATTTTCAAGAAAACGGGCAAGATCATGGACGCGACCGCAAAACCGACCGAAACCATTTCCGTTCGCGATGTTTTCGGCATCGACACCGACATGACCGTGAAAGGCTTCGCCGAGCCGACCGACCGCGTGCCCGCGCTTGACCCGACCTACAAATTCGATCCTGACACCACGCTGGCGATCCTTGCGGGCTTTTCCCACAACCGCCGCGTGATGATCCAGGGCTATCACGGCACCGGCAAATCCACCCATATCGAACAGGTCGCCTCCCGGCTGAACTGGCCCTCCGTGCGCGTCAACCTCGATAGCCACATTTCCCGGATCGACCTGATCGGGAAAGACGCGATCAAGCTCGTGGACGGCAAGCAGATCACCGTGTTTCAGGAAGGCATCCTGCCCTGGGCCCTGCGCAACCCCTGCGCCATCGTGTTCGACGAATACGATGCGGGCCGCGCCGACGTGATGTTCGTGATCCAGCGCGTGCTGGAAACCGACGGCAAACTCACCCTTCTCGATCAGAACGAGGTGATCACGCCGAACCCGTATTTCCGCCTCTTCGCCACGGCCAACACCGTGGGCCTTGGTGATACCACCGGGCTCTATCACGGCACGCAACAGATCAACCAGGCGCAGATGGACCGCTGGTCGCTCGTCGCCACGCTCAACTACCTGAGCCACGACGCCGAAGCCGCCATCGTCCTGTCGAAAGCGCCGCATTACAACAATGAAAAAGGCCGCAAGCAGATCAACCAGATGGTTGCCGTGGCCGATCTCACTCGTACTGCCTTCATGAACGGCGATCTTTCGACCGTGATGAGCCCGCGGACGGTGATCACATGGGCGCAGAACGCGGAGATCTTCCGCAACATTGGCTATGCTTTCCGCCTGACCTTCCTCAACAAATGCGATGAGTTGGAACGTCAGACCGTGGCCGAGTTCTATCAACGCTGTTTCGATGAGGAACTGCCCGAGTCGGCGGTCTCTCTGGCCGGGTAATCTCTCCGCCATTCCATGCGTCAAAGCGGGCCTTCGGGTCCGCTTTTTCTTTGTGACCAAAGGCGTAACGCAACGCACGCCGTGGTTAAACGGCTGGCAACCAATTTGTGCCACGCTCTCTGCCATGCGTGGACTTGCGATCATACTCGCCGCAACGGCCACCTGCCTGCTTGCGGCTCAGCCCGCCCCGGCCCTCCCGGCCCGGGATATGGATCCTCTCGCGCGTGAGTTCGCCTATTGCGTAGGGCGGCTTTCGGCCACGATGGAGCACCAATGGCTGCTCTCCGATCCCGCCTCCGATCTGACGGAACGCCAACGCGGCGCGATGATTTCGCTGTTGGAAACGGTCAGTCCGCCCGATCAGGGGGGGGCGCGCTGATGACCCTTCGACTTTCGGCAAAATTCGCCCATGCCGATCTGTTGCGCCGCGCCGCGTTCGAACAGGACCCGGCGCACGCCGAAACTACACAGAAGTACGCCGGAAACGCGCTTGGGCGATGTCTCTCTCTGATCCTGACCTAGCGCCAAATCGTATATCTCACGTATATACAAATTCCTTGCCAGACTCGCAAAACGCGCCTAGCCTCAATGTAACACTTCGATGACAAGGACAAACGCAGAGACAGACCATGCCCGAATTTCTCCACAGGTTTTCGATGCGAAAGACCCTTTGGGCGCTGGTGTTGCCCGCGCTGTGGAATGCTGTGTGGATACCTGCGGCGCAGGGCGCGCCTCAAAGCGATCCTCCGGTCGATCCTCGGGCAGACAATCCTTTGGCCCGCGATTTCGCCTATTGCGCCGGGCGGCTCTCGGCGGAGGCGGCGCATCGCGAAGACCGGGAGTTGATGGCGCTCAAACGTGAGATGCAAGACCTGCTTGCCGCCGTCATCGCGCCCGAGGCCGCGCCTTCCTATGAAGAATTGCGCATCGCTGGCCATGTGTCCCAAACCGAGCTTCTGGCCCTGTCGCGGTTTTCCTTCGACACGGAGGAGGCACATCGGGCGGAAGCGCTGGCTGAGAGCAATATCCGTCAATGCCGGGAGATGTTGCTGGGCGGCTGAGACCCGACATAAAAAAGGCCCGCTTTCGCGGACCTTTTTGCCTGATATGTGCGTGGGACTTTGGTCCGAAACTTATGCGTCGCGGGCAGCTTTGGTGGCTTTGGTCCACCAGGCCAGATCGCCCAGCATGGCTTCGACGGAGGGCAGAATGCCCGCTTCGATCTCGCTCATCTCGGCATTGGCGCCGAGCGGCGAAACCTTGAAGAAATCGGAACCGGAAATGTAGACGGCGGAGCGCACCGGCACCATTTGCAGGTTGATCACCACGGCGCGCAGATGCTCGACGGCACGGGCCGCACCGACTGCACCATAGCCCATGACAGCGGCGGGTTTGCGGACCCATTCCTTACCGGCCTGATCCAGCGCGTTTTTCAGCGAGGCCGGGATCGAGGAGTTGTATTCCGGCGTCACGAAGATATAGCCGTCGAATTCGGCCATTTTTTCCTGCCATTTGATCGCGTTCTCATCCGAGGACGGCATCCAGAGGTTGGAAGCCATTTCGTTGAACATCGGCAGATCGAAATCTTTCAGATCGACGAGCTCGAAATCAAGCTCAGAGGACAGCTCTTGCGCCTTGGAGAACAGCCACTGGGCCGGTTTGTCCGCGAAACGAGCGTCGCGGGTGGAGCCGATGACGATGGCAATCTTGGGATTGGACATGTTGAATTCCTTTTCACGGCACGCCGGTTGGAAAAACAATCGAGGGAGGAGCGCACCTTTGCGCCAGTCGTAAATCCGCACAGGGCCGCGCATCAATGCCAATCTCTGCGCACAAACACACAAAACCTGTGCGACCTCGCGCCGACCCTGTTGCGTATCTCTTTCGCTTGCCCGGCCCCGCGCCGCGTGATTTAACGAAGCCATGAAAAAGCCCAGCGACAACCCGGCAGATCCCTTCAAGAAAGCGCTCGCGGAAGCGACCAAAGTGCTGGCCGACGACAGCGAGTTGACGGTCACCTACACGATGGACCCCTCGGGCCTCTCCGGCGACACGATGCGCCTGCCGCAAGTGTCGCGGCGGATGTCGAAAGAAGAGGTGCTGATCGCGCGCGGCACCGCCGATGCGCTGGCGCTGCGCCACAAGTTCCACAACGAGGCCACTTTCCAGCGCTACGCCCCGCCGGGCCAGATGGCTTTTGACATTTATAACGCTCTGGAGAGCGCGCGCTGCGAAGCGGCGGGAGCGCGTTACATGCCCGGCACCGCGGGCAATATCGACGCCAAGATCGGAAACGAGGCGCTGCGGCGCGGTTATGACGGCATTTCCCGGCGCGAAGATGCGCCGCTCGCTCAGGCCATGGGCTATTACCTGCGGGAAAAGGCCACCGGACGCACCATGCCGGACGCGGCGGAAAACATCCTCGATCTCTGGCGCGACTTCATAGACGGCCAGACTCAGGACACGTTCGAGGACCTCGACAGCCTTCTGGAAGATCAACAGGGCTTTGCCCGCCTCGCCCGCCGCGTGATCGAGGAACTGGGCTATGGCGATCAGCTTGGTGACGACCCGGATCAGACCGATCCCGAAGAGGACCAGAGCGCCGAGACCGACGAGCAGGAGGAAGAGCCCGACAGCCAGGGCGAAGAGCAGGACCAGGACGACGAGAACGAGGCCAGCGCCGAGGACACCCAGGAACAGCAGCAGGACATGCAGGAGGCTTCCGTCTCCTCCGACGACATGGCCGACGAGGAGTTCTCGGAAGAGGTCGAGCTGCCGCAGGACGAGGCCGATGTCGAGCCGCCGCAACCCGCCCCCGTCTCCGATGCCGATCCGAATTATCAGGTGTTCACCTCCGCCCATGACGAAGAGATCATGGCCGAGGAGCTCGCGGAACCCGCCGAGCTCGAACGCCTGCGCGCCTATCTCGACCAGCAGCTCGAACCGCTCAAAGGTGCCGTGTCGCGCCTCGCGAACAAACTGCAACGTCGTCTTCAGGCACAGCAGAACCGGTCGTGGGAATTCGACCTCGAAGAGGGCATTCTCGACGCCGGGCGTCTGGCGCGTGTGGTGGCGAACCCGACGACGCCCCTGTCCTTCAAGGTCGAAAAAGACACGGAATTCCGCGACACGGTGGTGACGCTGCTTCTGGACAACTCCGGCTCGATGCGCGGTCGCCCGATCTCCATCGCCGCAATCTGTGCCGATGTTTTGGCGCGCACGCTGGAGCGCTGCAGCGTCAAGGTCGAGGTGTTGGGCTTTACCACACGGGCGTGGAAAGGCGGGCTGTCGCGCGAGGAATGGCTGGCCGCCGGTCGCCCGCAACAGCCGGGCCGGTTGAACGATCTGCGCCACATCGTCTACAAATCCGCCGACGCGCCGATGCGTCGAACGCGGGCCAATCTCGGCCTGATGATGAAAGAGGGGCTGCTCAAGGAAAACATTGACGGTGAGGCGCTTGAATGGGCGCACCGGCGGATTTCTGCACGGCCTGAGGCGCGCAAGATCCTCATGGTGATTTCCGACGGCGCGCCGGTCGATGACAGTACCTTATCGGTCAACCCTGCGAATTATCTGGAAAAACACCTGCGCGACGTGATCGCCATGGTCGAAAAACGCCGTCAGGTCGAGCTTCTGGCCATCGGCATCGGCCATGACGTCACGCGATACTACAACCGCGCCGTGACCATCACCGACGCCGAACAACTGGCCGGCGCGATGACCGAACAGCTCGCCTCGCTCTTCGACAGCGATCCGCGCGCCCGCGCCCGTGTCATGGGCATGCGCCGCGCCTCCTGAGCGGGGCCGTCCGAAATGTGAACAACCGAAAGGACCATTGCAAAATGTTCCAAAGCTTTGACGTGACCGCGCGACCGGAACAGGCCGCTCCCCGCGTGACTGCCCTGCGCGCAGAAATGCAGGAAATCGGCCTCGACGCCTTCATTGTGCCCCGCGCAGATGCCCATCAGGGGGAATATGTCGCCCCCTGCGACGACCGACTGGCCTGGCTCACGGGTTTCACCGGATCGGCGGGCTTCGCCGTCATCCTTGCGGGCCGCGCGGCGGTGTTCACCGACGGGCGCTACACGGTGCAGGTCCGTGCACAATGCGATCCGGCGATTTTCGACTATGTCGACTGGCCCGCGACGACACTAGCGGACTGGATTCTGGCGAGCGATGTGCAGAAGATCGGCTTTGACCCGTGGCTGCACACCATCCGCGAAATCGAGGGGCTGCGATGCGCGCTCGAAGGCACCGGCAAGGAGTTGATCGCCAGCCCCAATCTGGTCAATCGCATCTGGAAAGACCGCCCCGACCGCCCCGCCGAACCGGTCAGCGTGCAGCCGTTCGAGCTTTCGGGCAAAACCTCAGAGGAAAAATTTGCTCAAATCGGCGCGGCGGTCGCCGCAACCGGCGCGGAGGCGGTGGTGCTCACCCTACCCGACAGCATTTCCTGGCTGCTGAACATTCGCGGATCGGACATTGCGCACAACCCGGTGGTGCAGACCTTTGCCATTCTGACCACCACAGGTCGCTTGCAACTCTTTGACGATGCCTCAAAATATGCTCATCTCGGGCCAGATCCACGGATTTCCCTGCGCCCGCGCTCCGAGTTTTCCGAGGCTCTGGGCGAGGTGACAGGCAAGGTTCTGGTCGATCCCGGATCGGCGCCGCAGGCGGTCAAGACGCTGCTGAAACAGGCCCGGATCGTCGCGGGCGAAGACCCCTGCATCCTGCCGAAAGCCTGTAAAACGCCGGAAGAAATCGCGGGCACGCGCGAGGCGCATTTGCGCGACGGGGCGGCAATGGTCGAATTCCTCGCATGGTTGTCGGAACAGGCACCACAGGACCTGACCGAGATCGAGGTTGTGAAACACCTCGAAGCCTGCCGGGCGGCGACGAACCGGCTCAAGGAGATTTCCTTCGACACCATCTGCGGCTCCGGCCCAAATGGCGCCATCGTGCATTACCGGGTGACGGAGGACACCAACCGCGCGCTGAAAGAGGGCGAGCTTCTGCTGATCGACAGCGGCGCGCAATATCAGGACGGCACAACCGACATCACCCGCACCGTCGCTCTGGGCGATCCGGGCGCGGAGGAACGCGCGGCCTTCACCGCCGTGTTGCAGGGCATGATCGCGATCTCCACGGCGCGGTTTCCGCGCGGCGTGGCGGGCAGCCATCTCGACGCGCTGGCCCGTGCGCCCCTGTGGCGCATGGGACGGGATTACGACCACGGTACGGGCCACGGCGTCGGCGCCTATCTGTCGGTCCACGAAGGCCCGCAACGGATTTCGCGCCTCTCGGCCCTGTCGCTTCGTGAAGGCATGATCCTGTCGAACGAGCCCGGCTATTATCGCGAGGGTGCCTATGGCATCCGCATTGAGAACCTGATCGTGGTGACCCCTGCTCCGCCGCTCGAGAGCGCCGATCCGCAACGCGACATGCTGAGCTTCGAGACGCTGACATGGGTGCCGATCGACCGCCGCCTGATCCTCGCCGATGAGCTTGCGCCTTGGGAGCGGGACTGGCTCAACGATTACCACGATGCAGTCTGGGACAAGCTCAAGGACCGGGTGTCGGAACCGGCACGCGCCTGGCTGCGGCAAGCGGTTGCACCAGTCTGACATATACCTGATGCAATAACCCTGATAAGGTCTGTGCGAAAACAGATAAGAAGACGAACAAAAGGACGAGAACATGGGAGATCACATCACAATCCGCCCGGCGAGCGGCAAATGGGTCGTGCGGGCGGGCGGCGCCGTGTTGGGGGAGACCGACCGGGCGCTGGAGCTGAGCGAAGGAGAGTTCCCGCCGGTGATCTATTTCCCGCGCGAGGACCTTGCCATGGCCTTTCTCGAACCGACCGAGATCGTCTCCGTCTGCCCGTTCAAGGGCGAGGCGAAACACTTTGATATTCATACGAAATCCGTCGTGATCGCCAATGCGGCATGGTCTTACGAAGACCCAAAACCTCGCGCCGCCGAGGTCAAAGGCTACGTCGCTTTCTACCCGCAAAAGGCGGCTGTCGAACAGCTTTGACAGACAAACGCCGTCCATGGGAGCTCTCTCTTGGACGGCGTTCTCAGCGGTCGGCAAAGTGTCGGACTTCTGTCGGACTTTTGTCGGACCCTGCTGGGTGTACGGGAAGACACCAGAGCACTCCGTGCACATGGACTTTGCTTAAACCCTATGATGTCTTTTCAGATCACATGAACCGCATGCGGCGGGACGAAATGATCGACAGATATGTCTCGCCAATTTCAGGAAATGAAACCATCGCAGACGCTCACGCAAGGCGCGTTTGAGGTGTAAAGGGGGCTTCCTGACGTTCTCTGCGCTCAGGACGAACGACCACTTAGCGTAAGTCTCCGATGAACCCGAAGGCGGTTCGCCCATTCGCGTGCCCACATGAGCCATCCGGGCGAGCGACGAATTCTTCGACGCAAATTTATTTCAGTCCGGCTGAAACTATTCCACACCACACGCCGTGTCTCCTCGGTAGCTGCGAAAGAAAGCGGCTCATTCAGAGAGGAGACTAAAATGAAAACCATGTCCAAACTGGCAACCGCCGCCGCAGCCTTGACCATTGCAACCGCGGCCTATGCTGAAAACCCGATGGTGGGTGGCGCGCCCATGTTCGAGACCAAGAACATCGTTGAGAACGCGGTGAACTCGGCAGATCACACCACCCTGGTCGCCGCTGTTCAGGCCGCAGGTCTGGTCGAGACGCTGCAAGGCCCCGGCCCGTTCACAGTCTTTGCCCCCGTGAACGATGCCTTTTCTGCCCTTCCGGCGGGAACGGTGGAGACGCTCCTGAAACCGGAAAACAAGGACATGCTCGTCAAAGTGCTGACGGCGCATGTGGTGGCCGGTGACTGGTCCGCAGCACAGATCGCACGTCAAGCGCGCGCCTCAGCCGATGGCTTTTATCACTTCAATGCTGTCTCGGGCGACGCCCTGTCGGCACAGGTCAAAGGCAACAATGTATATATCTACGACGAAAGCGGCAACGCCGCTCGCGTGACCATTGCAGATGTCGATCAGTCGAACGGCGTGATCCACGTTGTCGACACCGTCCTCGTTCCGAAGTAAGTCGGACAGATCCGCTCGGATGGGCCAAGCACATTTGGCAGGCCTATCCGGGCATTTTCGAATGGCAACGCAGAACATTTCTTTTGACGACGGGGGCCGTCCTGATCGCGCTGGCACCTGCCGTTGTTTTGCCGAATGGCCGTTGGAGTAAGCTGACTATATCGTGGGCTCGAAGGTTGCTCTGGGCCGAAGCGTCAACCTGATGGCGAGTGCAGAGCTTCGGCCCCATGTCCGATTGTGCGCCAGACACCCCCCATGCTTCGTCAGATCCCTCACGAATGCTCTTCCGCCGCCGTTTCGGCCAGTTTGCGCGAGAACACCCGAAGCGCATCGACCTGGAACAGCGCACCATGCAGTTCCGGCCCGGTGTCCTCGTGCAGCGTCACGACGGGAACGAAGATCAGGTTGTTCTTCTCGAACAAGGGCATGGCACGTTCCAGCGTGGCGTTGGGAGAGATGTAAATCCCCTGCCCGATCAGCTCCTTGCAAGCCTCTTCCGTGGCGGCGCGCGGCGCGTCGGGTTTGCGGTAGCATTGGTGGACGCGCACGGTGGCGAGCAAATAGGCCTGCGGTCCGGCGGCGAGGTGGACGCCGCGGCGTTCGAGCTGAGTGAGAAAGAAGGATCGGTCGACGAGGCGCGAGGCCAGCGCGGTCGAGAGCGACACGGCGACCATCACGGCCAGCCCGGTCTGCCAGTCGCCGGTGAGTTCGAAGACGATGAGCGTGGTCGAGATCGGTGCGCCCAACACGGCGGCGGCCACCGCACCCATGCCCGCCAGCGCATAGAGCGTGACCGTGCCGGAAACGTCGGGGAAGATCCCGGTGGCGATCAGCCCGAAGGACAGGCCGGTAAGCGCACCGACCATGAGCGCGGGGGAAAACACGCCCCCGCCCATGCGCCCCGCCATGGTGATCGCGACGGCAATGACCTTGAGCACGGCATAGACCACAGCCTGCCAGAGGATCAGTTGCCCGGTGAGGGCGGCGGAGGTGGTTTCATAGCCGACGCCGATGATATGCGGAAAGAAGATCGCGATACAGCCGAGCAAAAGCCCCGCCGCCGCAGGCCGCAGCACAGGCGGCAGGTGCAGTTTTTCCTGCACCCAGGAGCCGAAATCGTCAGCCATGAAAATCGTGCGCATCAGCAGCACGGCGACGAGGCCGGACAGGAGCCCGAGCATGAGAAAGGCGGGCAGTTCGACATAGAAGGACAGCGCCCCGTCATCGGCGAGGGTGAACTCGGTGACGCCGCCGAATTCGATCCGATTGATCACCGTACCAGCGACGGAGGCGATGGCGATGGGGGCGAAGGCATGAACGGCGAAATGGCGCAACACGACTTCGAGGGCGAAAAGTGCGCCCGCAATCGGTGCGTTAAAGGAGGCGGAGACGGCGGCGGCGACGGCGCAGCCCAAAAGATCGCGCCCGGTGATGCCGTCGGCGTGGAGGCGGTTCGAGACCCATGTGGCGATGACGCCTGCAAGGTGGACCACGGGGCCTTCGCGGCCCGAGGAGCCGCCGGTGGAGAGGGTGATGAGAGAGGCCGCGGCGGAGGCGAGGCCCGCGCGTTTCTCGACCCTACCGTCGTTGAGGGCCGCGCCTTCGATCACATCGGCGACCGATCGCACACGGCCATCGGGGGTGAACCAGTTGAGGATGATGCCGACGACCAGCCCGCCGATCACCGGCAGGGCGAGCACCCAGAACCACGGCAGGTCGCGGGCGACCGTGTGCAGATGGCGCAGATCGTGCGTGCCATAGAGAAAGGCCTGAAGTTTCTCGATCCCGAGGCGGAAGAACAGCGCGGCCCCGCCCGAGGCGATGCCGATGACCAACGCGATGAACCAGAACTGGATCTGGCTCGGACCGCGACGGCGGATCAGCGACAGGGTTTCGCGCAGCCCGTCGCGGATCTCGTTCAGCGCCTTGGCCGGATAGGCCGGTTTTTCCTCTGACATCCCCGCCCCTTCCAGACGCATTCGACCGCCACCGCCCGGACCTGTCGTTTCGGTCCGCTTTTCCCGACCACCCGCTTCCTTTATGGTCGCCGGACCCCAACAGACAGCGAGTCGACCATGATTTCCGAAACCGTATATGCCGCGCTTTCTTCCGTTCTAGAGGGTCGGCTCAGCCGATCCAAGTCCGAACTGGACCAGCACGGGCTGTCGGAGACGTGGTTTCCGCTGACCCCGCCGGAGGCCGTGGCCTATCCCGAGACCACCGAAGAGGTCTCCGAACTGATGAAGATTTGTCACGCCCATGAGGTCCCGGTGACGGGCTTTGGCGCGGGCACGTCTCTGGAGGGCCAGACGCTTGCGGTGAAGGGCGGTCTGGTCGTGGACTTCTCGCGGATGAACCGGGTCATCCGGGTCAACGACGCGGATATGGACGCGGTGGTGCAACCGGGGATCACCCGCGAGGCGCTCAATGTCGAACTTCGGACCACCGGGCTGATGTTCCCGGTCGATCCGGGCGCCAATGCAAGCCTTGGCGGCATGGCGATGACGCGGGCCTCGGGGACGACGGCGGTGAAATACGGCACGATGAAGGAGAATGTCATCGGGCTCGAGGTGGTGCTGGCCGACGGGAGGGTGATTCACACCGGATCGCGGGCGCGCAAATCGGCCTCGGGTTATGATCTCACCTCGCTTTTCGTTGGCTCCGAAGGCACGCTGGGCCTGATCACGGAAATGACCGTGCGGCTCCATGGTCAGCCGGAGGCGATCTCCGCCGCCGTTTGTTCGTTTGACGAAATCAGCCCCGCGGTGCAGGCCGTAATCGCCACCATTCAGGTCGGGCTGCCGATGGCGCGGATCGAATTTCTCGATGCGGAAAGCGTCGATGCGGTGAACAAATATTCCGGTGCCGATTTCCCGCTCAAACCGCATCTCTTCGTCGAGTTCCACGGCTCGGAGAGCGGAGTGGCCGAACAGGTCGAGATGTTCGGCGAGATCGTGCATGAATTCGGTGGTTCGGATTTCCAATGGGCCTCGAAGGCGGAGGATCGCAACGCGCTCTGGACCATGCGTCACCATGCCTATTGGGCCTGTCTGGCGCTCCGGAAAGGCGCGAAGGCGGTGGTGACGGATATTTCCGTGCCGATCTCGAAACTGGCGCAGGCGGTGGAGGAAACCGCAGCGGATATTGCGGCTTCGCCCATCGACGGGCCGATTCTCGGCCATGTCGGCGACGGCAATTTCCATGCGATCCTGCTGGTCGACCCGAACGACGCCGACGAGATCAAACTGGCGAAAGATCTGGCGCATCGCATGGCCGAACGCGCGCTGGCGCTCGGCGGCACGATCACCGGCGAACATGGCATCGGCATGGGCAAGAAAAGCCTTATGGCAGAGGAACATGGCGCGGCCTGGGGCCTCATGGGGCAGATCAAGGCGGCGATGGACCCGAAGAACATCCTCAATCCGGGCAAGATGGTGCCCTGAGCCGCGTTCCGCAAGAGAAAGCAGGCGCGAAAAGGTCCCCCCTTTCGCGCCGTTTTCGTGAAACAAAGCCACTCGGAACATGTGGGCAGCTTAGCAAGACATCATTAAACTTCCGTGAAAATGCGACGGGCGACCTGTTCAACACGCCCAAAGCGCTCAGGTTAAGTCAGCGTGCCAAAAGCGCACGGGCCGCCTCACGCGCCGCTTCCGTGATCGTGTCGCCCGAGAGCATCCGCGCCAGCTCATCAATCCGGTTGTCCGCATCGAGCGGCGTCACCTCGGACAACGTCATCCCCGCCTCGACCCGTTTCGCGACGCGCCAGTGATGACCGCCAAGGGCCGCGACCTGCGGGCTGTGGGTGACGACGAGCACCTGCCCCTCGTCCGAGAGCGCCTTGAGGCGGCGGCCTACGGCATCGGCGGTCGCGCCACCGACACCGCGGTCGATCTCGTCGAAAATCATCGTCACACCGGTCTGGTCGCGGGTGAGACAGACCTTGAGCGCCAACAGGAAGCGCGACAGCTCACCGCCTGAGGCGATCTTGTTCAAAGGCCCGGCGGGAGCGCCGGGGTTGGTCGCCACCGTGAAGGCCACGGCATCGCACCCCTCGGGGCCCGGTTCGCCGGGGGTGATCTCGGTCGCAAACACCGCCCGCTCCATCTTGAGCGGAGCCAGTTCGCGGCCCATCATCGCGTCGAGCTCCTGCGCCGCTTTCATGCGGGCCTCGGTGAGCGCCATGGCGGCGGCGTCATAGGCAGATTCGGCGTCGCGCACGACTTTGCCAAGCTTCGCCAGATCGCCTTCCCCGCCATCGAGGGCGGCGAGTTTCTCTCGCAGACCGTCGGCAAAGGAGCCAAGCTCGTCGGGCAGTACATTGTGTTTGCGCGCGAGACCGCGAATGGCGAAAAGCCGCTCTTCGACCCGCTCCAACTCATGCGGATTGAATTGCAATGCTTCGATACAATCCTCGACGCCCGCTTGCGCCTCCGCCAGTTCGTTGAGCGCCCGGCCCAGCGCGTCGATCGCCGCGTCCAGCCGCCCGTCGGCGCGATCAGACGCCCCTTCGAGCCATTTCAGCGCATCCGTCAACATCCCTTCGCCGCCATCGTAGGACAGGGCCTGATGGGCTTTCGCCACATCGCCAGCGATCTTTTCCGCCGATTGCATCAGGCGGCGTTCGGCGTCGAGTTTGGCCTCCTCGCCGGGCTCGGGGTTCAAAGCGTCAAGCTCGCCCACGGCATGGCGCAGGAACTCTTCCTCGGATTTCAAGGCGGACTGCCGGGTCTCAGCCTCGGCAAGCGCTTTGCGTGCGGCACTTAGGGCTTTCCAAGCGCCGCGCGATGTTTCCAGAAGCGGCGCCACGCCCCCGAAGGCATCGAGCAAAAGCCGGTGCCCGCGCGGGTTCAGAAGCCCCCGGTCGTCATGTTGCCCGTGCAGTTCCACGAGAACGTCGGAAAGCCGCCGCAGCACATCGCCCGAGACCCGCCGGTCGTTGACCCAGGCGGTCTTGCGCCCGTCCGCCGTATTGACCCGGCGCAGGATCAGCTCACCGTCGTCGGTGTCCATGCCCAGCTCGGCCAGAACCTCTTCGGCATCGTGGCCTTTCGGCAGATCGAACACCGCCGTGACCTCGCCCTGCGCCGCGCCCGTGCGCACTAGATCGGCGCGCCCGCGCCAACCGAGGACAAAGCCGAGACTGTCGAGGAGGATGGATTTGCCCGCGCCGGTCTCGCCGGTCAAAACATTGAGACCCGGCTGAAATTCCAATTCCAGCCGGTCGATGATCAGCATGTCCCGGATGTCGAGACTTCTCAGCATGGGGGTCTGAGCCTCAGAGCCATTCGCCGCGGATCATCTGACGATAGATCGCGCCAAGCCAGTTGTTCTCGAAGACTTTCGGTTCCAGCCCCTGCCCGGTCAGCAGCTTGTAGCTGCGCTGATACCATTCGGAGGACTGGTAGTTGTGGCCCAGAATCGCGCCTGCGGTCTGTGCCTCTTCGGTGAGGCCCAGCGACAGGTAGCTTTCGACCAGGCGGTGCAACGCCTCCGGCGTATGCTGGGTGGTCTGGAACTGTTCCACCACCACACGGAAACGATTCACGGCGGCAGTGTAATGTTTCTTTTTCAGATAATAGCGCCCGATCTCCATTTCCTTCGCCGCGAGGTGGTCGAAGGCGAGATCGAATTTCAGGATCGCGGAGCGGGCATATTCGCTGTTGGGATAGCGTTCGATGACCACACGCAGCGCCTGCAGCGCCTGGAAGGTGAGGCCCTGATCGCGCCCCACGTCGTCGATCTGGTCGTAATAGGACAGGGCCAGCAGATACTGGGCATAGGCGGCATCTTCGTCCGCCGGGTAGAAGTCGAGGAAACGCTGTGCCGCAACACGGGCGTTCTCATAATCCTTGTCGCGGTGATAGGAGAAGGCCTGCATGATCAACGCGCGCTTGGCCCAGTCGGAATAGGGATAAAGCCGCTCCACCTCGCCGAAATAGAAGGCCGCATCGCCGAAATCCTTTTGCGTGATCTCGAACTCGGCCCGCTCATAGATGTCATCCGCCGGATAGCCCTCGAGGTTCTCGCGCGGCGAATAATTCCCGCAGGCCGTCAGAAAAGCCATGGAAACACCGAGCGTTAAAGCCAGTTTGCCTGTTTTACATGCCGTCATGAAAGGCCCTACCCTCACCGTTCACCGCCCGTTTGACCGGGTCGTGTCCACACTCCTAGCACAGAAAAATCCGGTGCAAAACGCCTTAACGGCGGAAAAGTCATCACGGCATGGAGAGTGTGCTTTGTGCGGCCAGTTTGCCCCCTGGCCTTCCCCCTGCCTCGCCCCGGTTTCCCCGCCCGGACGCACCGGGCATGGGGAGGGAGATCAGGCGCAGACCGCCAGATCGGCAGGGCTGACGCCCGCGCCGGGAAGCCGCGCGGCGGTGGCCGCATCGACGGTGACGAAAGCCCAGGCACCGGGCGTGTCGAACAGCTTGCGCAGAAGCTTGTTGGTCACCGCATGGCCCGCCTTTTCGCCGACATAACGGCCAAGGATCGGCGCGCCCGCAAGGTAGAGATCGCCCAGAGCGTCGAGCATCTTGTGACGCACCGGCTCGTCATCATGGCGCAGACCGCCCGGAGAAAGCACCGCATCGCCATCGACCACCACGGCGTTCTCGAAGGTGCCACCAAGGGCCAGACCGTTTTCGCGCATGTAATCGACGTCCGCCTTGCGGCAGAAGGTGCGACAGTTCGACAGTTCGCGGACGAACGCACCATTGGCCATCACCAGATGCTTGTCCTGAACGCCGATCGCCGGATCGGCGAAGTCGATGTGAAAGTCGATCTCCATCGTGTCGGACGGCTCGAGACGGGCGCGTGCGGTGTCGGTGACAAGCTCGACCGGCTTGAGGATTTTCAGCGCGCGGGTCGGGCCGTCCTGACGGCGCAGACCGGCGGCGAGAATAGCGTCGACGAAGGGCGCGGCAGAACCGTCGAGAATCGGCACTTCCGGCCCGTCGACGGTGATCACCGCATTGCCGATGCCACAGCCCGCAAGCGCGGCCATGATGTGTTCGATGGTCGAAAGCTCGACCCCCTCGTCGTTGCGGATCAGCGTGCAAAGCTGGGAGGGAACGACCGCGTCCCAACGCGCCGGGATCAGCGCATCGCGGGTGTCCGACGCATCGGCTTCGATGTCGGACCGCAGGAAGGTGATGCCGCTGTTGGCGGGCGCTGGCAGGACATCCATGCGCACGGGGGCGCCGGAGTGGAGCCCCACACCGTCGAAGCGAATTCGTTTTGCAACTGTGCTCTGCACCACCGGCCTCACAATCTTTCAATCTTGTTGCGCATCGGAGTTCGCGGACAGATTTGGGTTTCTCCGCGCCGACGCGTCTTGTTAACCCGCACCTAACCAATCCGGTTCACCAAGCTCAACTCAATCTTTGTAACCGATTGAAACATGGTCACGCGGAGAGAGGCAAAAACCCGCGCACATCTTTGCCGCAACGCGGCAACTCCCTTGAAACAAAAGAAAAAGGCCGCCTTCCGGCGACCTTTCAAATGTTGCAATCTTCGTGAATGTGATCTTGAGACCGGGGCCTCAAAGCGCTCCACTCACGGATTTATGTCAGTTCGCCTGACGACGCAGGAAGGCCGGGATTTCGATCTTTTCCTGCTCCGGGTTCGGATCCTGATCCTCGTCATAGGCCTGATGCACCTGCGGGCGGACCTGCGGCTGGGCACCGAAACGGGCCTGCGGCTGCGGTGCCGCGGAACGGGCTTCCGGCTCATTGTGCCCGGTCATGCGACCGATCAGCGAGTTGATCCCGAAGCGACCACCCTTGGCTTCCGCGGCGGGCTGCTGATGCTGCGGCGCGGGCTGGTGCTGCTGCGGACGCATGTCGGCCCGGGGCTGTTTCGACACGGCGGCCTGCAGACGGGCCAGAGCCTCCGGCGAAGGCGTGCCCGGTGCGGGAGCGCGCGGAGCAACGAAACTTTCGGCTTCGGGCTCGTGCATCGCCGGTTGCGGCATCGGCTGCGGGCGCGGCTGATAGGCGGGCGGCGGCAGATCGTCGTCGAGCGCACGGAATTCTTCGCGGCGCTCTTCACGACGGTGGCTTTCCTGCGGATCGAACACGTCGAGGGTCGGCTGAGCCGGTTCGGCCGCATGTTCCACCGCAGCGGCGGCTGCGACGGCGGCGGGCGCGGCCTGCTCCATCTTCTCTTCGACCACATCCGGGGTTTGCAGCGGCTCGGCCAGACGGCGACGCGGCACCGGCATTTCTTCGAGCGTCGTGCGGGCGTCAATGCCCGTGGCCACCACGGAGACCCGCATCGCGCCGTCCATATCGGTGTCCAGCGTGGAGCCGACGATGATGTTGGCGTCCGGGTCGACCTCTTCACGGATGCGGTTCGCGGCTTCGTCCAGTTCGAACAGGGTCAGATCGTAGCCACCGGTGATGTTGATCAGAACGCCTTTCGCGCCCTTGAGCGAAATCTCGTCGAGGAGCGGGTTGGCGATGGCTTTTTCGGCGGCCTGAATGGCGCGATCTTCGCCGGTCGCATCGCCCGTGCCCATCATCGCCTTGCCCATTTCGTCCATCACGGAACGCACATCGGCGAAGTCGAGGTTGATGAGGCCCGGACGGACCATCAGGTCGGAGATGCCCTTGACGCCTTGGTAAAGCACGTCATCGGCCATGGAGAAGGCCTCGGTGAAGGTGGTTTTCTCGTTGGCGAGACGGAACAGGTTCTGGTTCGGAATCACGATCAGCGTGTCGACCATCTTCTGAAGCTGATCGACGCCCTCGTCGGCCTGACGCATGCGTTTCGCGCCTTCGAACTGGAACGGCTTGGTCACGACACCGACGGTCAGCACGCCCAGTTCACGGGCAGCCTGCGCGATGATCGGAGCCGCGCCTGTGCCAGTGCCACCGCCCATGCCGGCGGTGATGAAGCACATGTGGGCCCCTGCCAGGTGATCGACGATCTGTTCGATGCTCTCTTCGGCAGCCGCCGCGCCGACGGAGGGGCGCGCACCGGCGCCAAGACCCTCGGTCACTTTCACACCCATCTGGATGCGGTGTTGCGCCTTGGCGTGTTGCAGCGCCTGCGCGTCGGTGTTCGCCACGACGAAATCGACGCCTTCAAGCTGCTTCTCGATCATGTTGTTGACCGCGTTGCCGCCAGCACCACCGACACCAAACACCGTGATTTTCGGTTTCAACTCGTCCCGCTCGGGCATCGTCAGATTCAAAGCCATGAGTACCGCCTGTGTTCTTTTAGCTGTTGTGCTCAGGGTCGTCGCACCTTCTGCACGCTTCCCCGACTGTCCCCACCCCTGAATCGGGGCAAAATTCACCTATTCACGATAAATCCTATGGGGTTTCGCCCGTCTCGTCATCCCCAAAACATGAGATTTCCACAAAATATGGGGATACGGCCCGCTTATTTAGGCGGGATTTTGCGCAAAACGGCAGATTTAGGGGATAGATGCCGACAGAACCCAAGAGCACGCATCACGAACGCGCGCCCGAAGCCTCACGGGCTTCGCCTTTCAACCATCATGCCGGGGCCCTGCTCGACCACTCTCCTGCGCGTCGCGAGGCGGAGACTTTGTTATGGCAAACCCTAACACAGCCCCCCGCCCGGCCGCAATCTCTTACCAGTTGTCCTTGAACCAGCGCATCGCGCGTTTGAGCGAGCGCGCCGGGTAGCGTTCGGCGGGAATCTCGAAATCCCACCATTCGTCTTGCGGATTGGCCGCGAAGAGGCACAACCCGACGGCAGAGGCAAAGGCCGCGCCGGTCGCAGCCTGCGGCAGGCCCTGAACCCGCAGGGGGCGGCCAATGCGCACATTCTGACCGAGGATCTTCGGCGCCAGCGTGTCCAGGCCGGGGATTTGCGAACCGCCGCCGGTCAGCACGATCTGCTGGCTGGGCATGTGCTCGAACCCCGCCGCATCGAGACATTCGCGCACGCCTTCGAGGATTTCCTCGACGCGCGGGCGGATGATGCCGATCAGTTCGGCGCGCGACACGGTGCGGCGGTCTTTCTCCCAATCGCCGCAATCGCTGCCCACTTCGATCATCTCGCGGTCGTCCATGCCGGTGGCGACAAGCCCGCCGTAAAAGGTCTTGATCCGCTCGGCGGTGGCAAAGGGAATTTGCAGCCCCATGGCAATGTCGGAGGTCACATGCTCGCCGCCCATGCGCACGCTATCGGCATAGATCATGTGTTTCTTCATGAAGATCGACACATCGGTCGCGCCGCCGCCGAGATCGACACAGGCCGCGCCCAGCTCCTGCTCATCCTCGACGAGGGCGGAAATGCCGGAGACATAAGCGCCGGAGGCCAGCCCCGCGACTTCGAGATCGCAACGCTTGATACAGTACAGAAGGTTCTGGATCGTCGCCGTGTCCACCGTCAGCATATGCATGTCGACGGCAAGGCTCTGGCCGATCTGACCGCGCGGATCCTTGAGACCGGAGCGATGATCGAGCTGGAAGTTCACCGGCTGGGCGTGCAACACTTCGCGATGGGTGCCGTACTCCGGCACGTCGGAGGAGGCGAGCACGCGGGCGACGTCCTGTTCGGACACGGTGTCATATTCCACATCCACCTGCCCCGCGATGCCGTAGGAGCGCGGGCTGCCGCCGGAGAAACAGGCGATGACGTGGTCGACCCGGGTCTGGGCCATTTTCTGGGCGGCCTGAACGGCGGTACGGATCGCGCGTTCGGTCTCCGGCATGGAATCGATCTCGCCGAAACGCACACCGCGCGAGCGCGTGGTGGCAGCCCCGATGACGCGGAAGGACGACTGACCGGCCAGCGCCCCGACCCCATCGCCGCCCATGAAGCGTTCGCCGTCGAAGCGCAACACCAGACAGGCAATCTTGGAGGTGCCGACATCGAGAATGGCGATCACGCCACGCTGCAGAGCGGCCTTGCGCATGTTCCGCATGGCCCGCTGGGCCTCGTACAAATCGGTCATCTGTAAGACACTCCAAGTTCGACGCCGCGCAGGCGTTTGAGTTCGTCCTGAGCGGCCTCGGTCAGCCGCACTGTCGGTCGGGTCGGGCGGCGCATGTCGACGCTTGCGACATCGCGGCCCAAAAGGTCTTTCGCCTGATCGAGCGCCACCACCTGCGCCAAAGCACCAAGCGGGTTCTCTTCCGGCAGCATGATCACCTGATCGCGGTCCAGAACGACGTTCCAGCGCCGCTCGCCCACACGCACCAGCCCGCGCATCCGCGGCAGAAGCGGACCGGCGGATTTGAGAAGTGCCAGCGCCTCGACCACCGCGCGCTCCGCGCCCTCGCCCGCAATCAGCGGCAAATCGGGACGGTCGCCCCGATGCGGCAGCGCGGCCACCCGATGACCTTCGGCATCGAGCATTTCCAGCCCGGCGGAAGAGCGCCAGATCACAGCGGGGGTGCGTTCGGTGATGTCGACCTGAAGGATGCCGCCTGCCCGCACATGCAGCCCCACGGAGGCGACGGCATCGAGATCCTCGATCTGCTCGAGCATTTCCGGCAGATCGAGATCGAAGGAGGAAATCGGGAAATCCATCGCAGCAATCTCGCGAATGTCTTCGGCCAGAGGTGCGGAGGCACCGTCAATCGCCATGAGTTTCACCATGAACTCGGGACGGTTCTGGATCTCGCTTTTCCACAGCGCGATCTGATCGGTGAAAGCGGTACGGTTGTCCTCGGACGCGAACCACAGCCCGACGCAGGCCGCCACGGCCGCCATCGGCGCGATGCGGCGCAGGAAGAAACGAAAGGACGGCGTGAGCCAGAGCCGGTTCATCCGGTAAGCGGCGCGCGACGGCGCCGGGTCACGAGGGCGCTGAGGGGCGGCCTCCGTGTCCCCCCGGCGGGCCCGGATCGCACGGGCCACGGCCTCGGAGACACGGGCAGAGCCGCCTGCGGTCGGGCCTTTGGCAAACTCGATCGGATCTACCGGTCGCATGAGGCGTCCTCCACCATCCAGGCACAGAACTGACCGAAGCTGATGCCGCTTTTTTGCGCCTGTTCCGGCGACAGAGAGGTCGGCGTCATCCCCGGCTGGGTGTTGGTTTCCAAAAGCACGAGACCGTCGATGCCGCGGGCTTCGTCCCAGCGGAAATCGGTACGCGACACGCCGCGGCAGCCGAGCGCCTTGTGGGCACGCAGCGCATAGTCCTGACAGGCGGCGGTGATCTCGGCGGGGATCTCGGCGGGGCAGACATGGCGCGAACCGCCCGCCTTGTATTTGGCGTCGTAATCGTACCAGCCGTCGGTGAGGATATCGGTGACGGAAAGCGCCGTGTCGCCCATCACGGAGCAGGTCAGCTCGCGGCCCGGCGCATAGGCTTCGACCATCACGACGGCAGGCATGTCTTCCGACAGGCGCGGCGCGTTGGAGCCTTCGCGCACGATATAGACCCCCACAGACGAGCCTTCGTTATAGGGTTTCACCACATAGGGCGGCGCCATTACATGACCGGCTTCGACCTCGAGACGCGAGGCGAGTTTGGAAGGCACGACCGGCAGACCGGCGGCACGGTAGACCTCTTTGGTCTTTTCCTTGTCCATGGCGAGGGCCGAGGCCAGCACACCGGAATGGGTGTAGGGGAGGCGCAGCCATTCCAGAAGCCCCTGCACACAGCCGTCTTCGCCGAACCGGCCATGCAGCGCGTTGAACACGACATCGGGCTGACACGCGGCCAATTGCGCGCACAGGTCCTCGCCCGCGTCGATCTCAACAACTTCGAATCCTTCACCCCGAAGCGCCTTGGCGCATTCCAGACCGGAGGACAAAGACACTTCGCGCTCTGACGAAGGCCCGCCCTT
The DNA here is from genome assembly GCF_002407265.1 of Celeribacter ethanolicus. Taxonomy (NCBI): domain Bacteria; kingdom Pseudomonadati; phylum Pseudomonadota; class Alphaproteobacteria; order Rhodobacterales; family Roseobacteraceae; genus Celeribacter; species Celeribacter ethanolicus. The sequence goes on along the minus strand of NZ_CP022196.1, from coordinate 26,799 downwards.
GATCACGGCCACTTTCGGGGACTGCCTGCTCGACATGTCCACTCGCCTCAATATGGGATCGTCTTTTGCGACCCGCTCCATTTTGGGTCGTCTAGCGCGACCCTTTGAAAAAGCCCCGTTTCGGGGTCTGTCTTCACGCCCTGCTCAGAGCGTTCAGGCACTTATGCCTCGGAATTTTGTGCTTCGGCAAGACCGTCCGGGATCGGATCGCCAGAAAATTCGCCGATGCGCTTAATTTCCCACTGTAACGCGAGACCGGCGTTTTGAAATACTTTTTTTCGCACCGTCTCGCCCAAAAGCTCAAGATCCTGCGCAGTGGCCGCGCCCATGTTGATCATGAAATTGGAATGTTTCTCGCTCATCTGCGCGCCGCCGATGGAAAAACCTCTGAGCCCGGCGTCGTCGATCACCTTCCAGGCCTTGAGATCATGCACGTCGTCGGCGCGCCCTGTCGAACTGAATCCCGCCGGATTGCGAAAGGTCGAGCCCGCGCTGCGCTCCTTGACGGGCTGCGTGGCGTCGCGTTTGGCAAGCTGGTCGTCCATGCGGGAGTTGAGCATCTCGGGATCGGCGCTCTCGGCCTCAAACGTGGCTTCGACGATGACCCAGCCTTCGGGCAGATCGGTCTGGCGATATTGGAAGCTCAGGTCTTCGGCGGTGAGCGTCACCAACTCCCCTGCCCGCGTCACGGCCCTGGCCGAGACGAAATGATCGGCGACATAGGAGCCGTAGCAGCCGGCATTCATCCGCACAGCGCCACCGATGGCACCTGGGATGGTGCGCAGGAAAGTCAGGTCGAGCCCGGCCTCGGCGGCCTTGCGCGCCACATGAGCGTCGAGCGCCGCGACACCTGCGGTCACGCGATTGCCCTCGATCCCAATGCCGTTAAAGCCCCGCCCCATGCGGATCACCACGGCCCGAATGCCGCCGTCCCGCACGATCAGGTTCGAACCGACGCCCATCGGGAAGACGGCGACGGACGGGGCGAGATTTGCGAGAAACCCCTGCAAATCCTCCAGATCGGCAGGCTGAAACAACGCATCCGCCGGCCCGCCCACACGCAGCCACGTGAGATCGGAAAGCGTCCGGTTCTCGGTCAGCTTGCCACGGGTTTCGGGATAGATCATTCCGCAGGGTCCTTTGCCAATGTGCGCCGCATCCACCGGCCCAGATACACCACAGGCCAGCGCAGGATCGAGACGCCCGCCGCGAAGACAAAAAGCCCGATCCATGGACCGTTCTCATAGGTGACAAATCCTAGAAGAGGAACCCCCAGCGCAATCAGCGCATAGGCCGCAGGCCAGTGATTGCGTCGCGAGGGAAACATCGCGATCACATTGGCGAGCACCGCCCAGAGACAGGCAAGGGTGAGGGACAGAGTCATGCGGCCTACTTCCTGGTTCGCCGCACAAGTCGCCTCCACAGCACCTTGAGCGGCTTTCGAAACAAAGACACGGCAGCAGCGAAACCGAGCAACACCGGCAGGTATCCATGCACCCGACCGGTCCAGAGAAGCACCACGGGCAGCACGAGCAAAAGCGCCAATCCGGGGAGAATCTGATAGCGCAAGGGTAACGGAGCGAGGGCCATGGTGGCAAGCGCCCAAATTGCGAGCGCCACCAATGGTTCCTGCAACAGGGTCACGACACGCCTCCGAGGGCGAAGGCCAGAAGCGCCAGAACGGCGAAGACCAGGCCCGCCACGGGCACCCAGTCCGCAATACGGAAGGGCGCCTGCGGGGTGCGGCGCTTCAACAGGATGAGCGCACCGTTCACCAGAGCGAAGACGACCAGAAGGATCGTCGAGGTCACCCCCGCGAGATCGGCGACCGGCAAGGCGAGGCTCGCCCCCAGAACCGCGCCCCCGATCAGCAGCGTGGCCAGAACCGGCGTGCCAAAGCGCGGATGGGCGTGATGGAACAGGCCCAGAAAACCGCCGCGTTTGCCAAGACCGAAGAGCACACGGGCCGCCATGACGATCTGCGCCAGCACACCGTTCAGCGCGGCGGCAACGGCGATGGCGGAGAGCACGGCCACCGGCCCGCCGCCCGCTTCGAAAACCAATGCGAGCGGGCGCTCGGAGCCGACGAGATTTTCGAGCGGCACGGCACGCACGGCGGTGATGGTGACACCGGCATAAAGCAGCGTCGTGATGACCAGAGAAGCGATGATGGCAATGGGGAGAGTGCGTTCGGGGCGCTTGACCTCCTCGGCCATATTGACGATGTCTTCGAACCCGATGAAGGCAAAAAAGGCCAGCGTCGCGGCCACCCCGATGCCCGGGAAATACGGCTCTGCGGGGCTGAGGAAATCCGGGGAGACCGGAGCATGCCAACCGGACCAGATCACCAGTGCCAGCCCGCCGACCTCGACCACGGTAAACAGCGCCGCAACGGCGAGGCTCTCCAACACCCCCACCAGGGCGACCGCGATCAGCGCGAGGCCGAGCCCCACCACGGCAACGGCGAATGGGACATCGACGACCCCGATGAGATAGCCTGCCCCGCCCCTGAGCACCGCCGCCGCCGACAGGGTGCCCCCCGCGACGATGGCGAGCCCGACGAGCAGGCCGAGAAAACGCGATCCGGTTCCTGCCTCGACATAGGCCGCCTCGCCCGCCGCCTCGGGGATACGGGTGGACAATTCGGCATAAGAAAGCGCGGAGGGCGCGGCGATCAGCCCGGCCAAAAGGAAGGCCAGGGGCGCGTAAAGCCCGGCCTCGGCCGCGACCGTGCCGACGAGCACGTAAATCCCCGCCCCGACCATGACGCCCACGCCGTAAGCCGTGAGCAATCCGGGGCCAATGCGGCGTTTGAGCTGTCCTGCTTTTCCTTGGCGTGCCATGCGCGTCTCCACTGTCAGGCGATGATCACAGGATAACCCGCCGCGCGCCGCAGGTCTCTGCGTCAGAACAAAGCGGGCAACTCCTTATGTGGCGCCCGCGTTTCGCCGCCAGAGCAGCCCCCCGCCAAGGGCCGCAAGAGACAGGACAAAGGCGATCAGCGCCTGTGTCAGGGCGGCGGCGATGGCCGACGAGGGACCGCCGGTAAGGTGCCCCTGATTGACGACATATTCGAGCGCGAAGAACAGCACCCAGCTTCCGAGGGTCAGATGCAAGGCAAGGATGAGCGCGAAGGGCCAGCGCCCCTTGCAACCGAACCAGCCCGCCAGAGGCACCGCAAGCCACGGCAGCACGAGAAGCGCAAGACCCAATGCCTTGAAGGCCATCCCCGCCATGCGCTCAGCCTTTCGACAGGCGCTCGGGCAGGTTATGCGCCCAAGCCGAGATGGTCCCGGCCCCGAGGCAGACAACCATGTCGCCGGGACGGGTCTGTTCGCGCACCAGCCGTTCGAGATCGTCTTCGCAGGTCACCGCACGGGCGTGGCGGTGGCCGTGACGGATGAGACCGGCCACAAGATCGTCGCGGGACGCGCCGGGGATCGGCTCCTCGCCTGCGGCGTAAACCTCGGCGATGCCGACGACATCGGCTTCGTTGAAACAGGTGCAGAAATCGTCGAACAGGCTATGCAGACGCGAGTAGCGGTGCGGCTGATGCACGGCGATGACGCGCCCCTCGGAGGCCTGACGCGCGGCTTTCAACACGGCGGCAATCTCGACCGGGTGGTGGCCGTAGTCGTCGATAATGGTGACGCCGTTCACCTCACCCACACGGGTGAAGCGCCGGTTGACGCCGCCGAAAGCGGCCAGCGCTTTCTTGATCTCTTCGGCTTTCATGCCGAGATGACGCGCCACAGCAACGGCGGCCAAAGCATTGGACACGTTGTGATCTCCGGGCATGGGCAGGGTGCAACCTTCGATCACCATATTGTCGGCGGCCAGAACGATGTCGAAATGCGCCACACCTTTCTTGTAGGTCAGATTGACAGCACGCACATCGGCCTGGGCGTTGAACCCGTAGGTGACGACGCGGCGGTCGGTGATCCTGCCGACGAGGCTCTGAACCTCCGGGTGATCCGTGCAGCAGACCGCGAGGCCGTAGAACGGAATGCCGGAGACGAAATCGTAGAAGCCCTGACGCAGGTTCTCGATCGTACCCCAGTGTTCCATGTGCTCCGGGTCGATGTTGGTCACGATGGCGATGGTGGCGGGCAGACGGTTGAACGTGCCGTCGCTCTCATCGGCCTCGACGACCATCCAGTCGCCCTGCCCCATCCGGGCGTTGGAGCCGTAAGCGTGGATGATGCCGCCGTTGATCACGGTCGGGTCGATGCCGCCCGCGACGAGCAATTCAGCGACGAGCGTGGTGGTCGTGGTCTTGCCGTGGGTGCCCGCGATGGCGACGTTGGATTTCAGGCGCATCAGCTCGGCCAGCATCTCGGCGCGGCGTACCACCGGCAGGCCTTTGGCGCGGGCGGTATCAAGCTCCGGGTTGCCGGGTTTGATCGCGCTTGAGATCACCACGACCTCGGCATTGTCCAGATTTTCCGCGCGCTGCCCCTCGTAGATCACCGCACCCAGCGCCTTGAGCCGGTCGGTGATTTTCGACGCTTTCAGATCGGAGCCCTGCACCTGATAGCCATGGTTCAAAAGCACCTCGGCAATCCCCGACATGCCGATGCCGCCAATGCCGACAAAATGGATTGCGCCCATCTCTGTGGGAAGCTTGGTCACGGAAGCGTTCATCTGTTTCGTCTCACTCGTCTGTCGCCCGTTCGGGCCATCATTGTTTGTTGAAGGCCAGCTCTTCGACCAGAGCCGCCAGTTCCTCTGCCGCCATCGGTTTCGACACCGAAAGTGCGGCATGGGCCATCATCGTTGCGCCCTGCGGGTGAGCCAGCACGTTGTAAATCTGTTCGGCCAGGCTCTCCGGCGTCAGTTGGCTTTCGGGGATCATCACGGCGGCATCTGCTTCGACCAACCCGCGCGCATTGGCGGTTTGATGATCGCCAGCGGCGGCGGCATAGGGGATCAGGATCGACGGACGCCCGATCACGGAAATATCCGCAACGGTCGAGGCGCCGGAGCGGGAGATCACCAGTTGCGCCTCGCTCATCCGGGTCGGGATGTCGTCGAAGAACGGGCGCACATCGGCCTGAATGCCCTGAGTGTGATAGAATTCGGTGACGCGGTCGAGATCTTCGGGACGCGCCTGCTGGCTCACCCGCAGATGCGACAGCATGTGTTCCGGCAGACGCGAGATCGCATCCGGCACCACATCTGAGAGGATGCGCGCGCCCTGCGAGCCGCCGACGATCAGAAGCTCCATCGGATAATCCCCAGGCGGAATATAGGGCGCAGCGTGTTTTTCAAGCACCGCACCACGCACCGGGTTGCCGACATAATAGCCCTCGACGCCCTGCGGCAGGGTGGTCGGCCATGTGCCGCAGGCGACCGTGTTGACGCGTTTGGCAAAGGCCTGATTGACCCGCCCCAGAACGCCGTTCTGTTCGTGAATCATCCGCGGCAGTTTCAGAAGCGTCGCCGCCGCCACCGCCGGGATCGCCGGGTAGCCACCGAAGCCCACAACGACGGCGGGCTTGTCGGAGACGAATTTGGTGAGCGCCGAAAGCACGCCACCCGCGATGCGAAACGGCACCAGAGCTTTCGCCAGGATGCCGCCGCGCGCGAAGGTGGCCGAGGGCACGGTGTCGATCTCGACCGCTTTCGGGAACGCGCCAGTGTAACGCGCGCCACGGTCGTCGGTCGACAGTTTCACCCGCCAGCCCCGGGCCAGCATCACCTCGGCCAGCGATTGTGCCGGGAACATATGCCCGCCGGTGCCGCCGGCGGCGATGACGAGAAGGGGGGCTTGGGTCATGTCAGTCTCTTTTTGGTCTTGCGGTCGTACGGAGCTCAGCGCCCGCGCCGGATCAGGATGTCGCCGATCTCGCCCTGCGGACGGGTGCGGGTAAAGGCCAGAAGTGCGCCGAGCGCAATGCCCGAGGCGATCACGGACGAGCCACCATAGGACACGAACGGGAGAGTCATGCCTTTGGCAGGCAGAAGCCGGACGGCCACGCCCATGTTGATGAAGGCCTGAATGCCGAAAGCACAGGCCAGCCCGGTGCCTGCCAGCCGAATGAACGGATCGCGTTCGCGCAGAAGCCGCCACAGGGACCGCACGGTGATCGTGGCGTAAAGTGCGATGATGATGCCCACAAGGATGAGCCCGTATTCCTCGGCGGCAACGGCGATGATGAAATCGGTATGCGCATCCGGCAGGGACCACTTCACCGTCCCCTCACCTACGCCGACGCCGAAAATCCCGCCCTCGCGAATAGCGTTGGTGGCATAGCCGATCTGGGTCGTGGGGTCGATGGTCGGGTTCAGGAAGCCGTCGATACGACGCGCGAAGTGTTCGGAATTGTGATAGGCAAAGGTGCCGCCCGCAACGACCAGCCCGGCAATGCCGACCAGCAGCGTCAGAGGCGCGCCGGAAACGAAATACATCACGCCCCAAGCGAAGAGAATGAGCGAGGCCTGACCGAAATCCGGCTGCAACGCCAGCAGGATGACGATGAAGGAGGCCAGAAGGAAGGAATACATCCGCCCCGGAGGCCCGCCGATTTCATGGGCGGCGGCCATCAGCCAGGCGGCGGTGATGACGAAGGCGGGTTTGAGGAATTCCGACGGCTGGACCGAAGCGAAACCGAGCGAGAACCACCGGGTCGCGCCTTTGCCGAAATCCGTGCCGAAGAACGGCAGGAGCAAAAGCGACAGCATGGCGATCCCGAAGCCGACCACAGCGACACGACGCACACGCGCCGGGTCCATCATGGTGATGCCGATCATGACGACAAGACCGACACCGCCGAAAAACGCCTGACGTTTGACGTAGTGAAACAGGTCGGTGAAGTGGTTTTTCTCGGCCAGGGGTGGCGAGGCCGCCAGCCCGAGCAAAAGCCCGATGCCAAAGAGAATGAAGACGCAGGACAGCGTCCATTTGTCGATTGTCCGCCACCAACGCGGAAGGATCGGCTCTCCCACGCGCATCGGCGCCGAGCCATACACCATCTCTGTCATGATACCGCCTACATCTGCCTCATGCCCGATTTTCCGGGTCTATACCGATCAGAATAGCGGCATTCGCGCCCGCACGCCACTACAGATTGCGGTCAGACCGATCGGGAGCCGCAGGAAAGCGGGGTTTTGCCCAAAACAGTCTCTCTGCTGCGCCTCTTATGCAAAAACGCGAATTGATCACCGTCATTGATCGTTAACGTGAATCTGCGCATGGTGGCGCTAACCCATCCTCCTTCTTTCCTCCAACCACGGAGAACGCATATGAAAATCGGGATCGTCGGCGCGGGCATGGTCGGCTCGGCCGCAGGCTATGCCATCGCGCTCAAAGGCACCGCGAGCAAGATCGTCTTTGTCGATTACAACGCAGGCCTCGCCCGCGCGCAGGCCGAGGACATCGCCCATGCCGTGCCCTTTGCCTCCTCCACCGTGGTCACGGCGGGCGATTACGCGGAGCTGAAAGGCGCAGGCGTGGTGATCCTCGCCGCTGGCGTCGGCCAGAAACCGGGGGAGAGTCGGCTTGAGTTGTTGACCCGCAACGCCGAGGTGTTCCGCCAGATCATCGGCAAGGTGCTGGACGCCGCGCCCGATGCGATCCTTCTGGTCGCCACCAACCCCGTCGACATCATGACCCAGATCGCCACCCGGCTCTCCGGTCTACCGCCTGCGCGGGTGATTGGATCGGGCACCATCCTCGACACCGCCCGTTTCCGCCATCTGATCGGCGAACATCTGGGCGTGGCGCCGCGCTCGGTCCATGCCTATGTGCTGGGCGAACATGGCGACAGCGAGGTGCTGTGCTGGTCCTCGGCGCGCGCGGGGACGCTCTCCGTCAAGGATTTCGCCGCCCAGATGCGCGTGCCGCTGACCGAAGGCGTCAAGGCGCGCATTGATGATGGGGTGCGTAATGCCGCCTATACGATCATCAACGGCAAGGGCGCGACATGGTACGGCATCGGCGCGGGGCTGGAACGCCTCGTGCGGGCGATTGCGCGCGACGAGCAAACCGTGCTGTCGGTCTCCATCGTAACACCGAAGGTCGAAGGCGTGCAGGACGTCGCCCTGTCGATCCCCCGCATCGTCGGTGCGCAGGGCGTGGTCTCCGACCTGTTCCCCGAACTGGACGACGGAGAACATGAGGCGCTCGGGGCCTCGGCACGTCTGTTGAAAGAGACTCTGGATGCCTTGGAGTATTGAAGCCGCTCCTCCCCGGGCAAAGCCCCACTTCAGGTGACAAGGCGCCGGACCGAGCCAGCCCCGCTGACGATGAACATGCAGCCCCCTGCCGCATCAGTTCACCATTTCTCAAGACAAGACGGCTAAGGCTGAGGGCGAAACAAACGGTTCGCGGCCATGGCACAAATCAACGGCACCAGTGGTGGTGACGACATAGAAGGGACCCCAGAGAATGACTCCATCGCGGGCGGCGATGGGGCGGATACCATCTATGGTGGCGCCGGGGACGATCAGATCCTCGGCAATGACGGTCTGAATTCTGCTGATGGCGGGGATACGATCTATGCCGGAGACGGGGCCGACACGGTTCAGGGCGACGGCGGCGATGACATCATCTATGGCGACGCAGGCACGGACACGCTCTTCGGCAACGATGGCAACGACTATATCGACGGTGGCTCTGACAACGATACGCTCTACGGCAACGACGGCAATGACACACTTCTGGGGAGCGACGGCGACGACCTGATTTATGCAGGGGCGGGTGATGACATCCTGCGCGGCGGAGCCGGCAATGACACGCTTTACGGCCACGAAGGTGCCGACACGTTCATCATCGCCGACGGCAGCGACTTTGACACGATCGAGGATTATTCCGCCGCCGACGGCGACATCCTTTTGATCGACTATCCGGGCATCACTTCCTATGCCGATCTCGAACCCTACCTGAGTGACGACGGCAACTGGGGCACGCTGATCTCCTTCCCGGACGGCTCGGTCACACAGGTCAAATGGCTGAATTACAACAGCCAATCCGCTTCCGATTTCACCTTTCAATCCGGCACGATCTGTTTTCTCAAGGGCACCCTGATCGAAACCGAACACGGCCCCCGCCCGATCGAGACCCTGCGTCCCGGCGATCTGGTCCTGACCCATGATCACGGCTTGCAACCGCTGCGCCTGATGCGATCCCGCAGCTACCGCTTCGGCCAGCAGCCACACAAGATGCAGCCGATCCGCATTCGTCCCGGCGCGCTTGGCCCCGGCAGCCCCGCGCGTGAATTGATCGTCTCGCCACAACATCGCCTCGCGCTGCCGCAGGACGCGCCGGACCGCATCGTGGCCGCGCGCAAGCTCTTGTCCTGGCCGGGGATCAGCGCACGCCCGTCCTGTCGCCTGGCGCACTATTGTCATCTGGTGTTCGACCGGCATGAGCTGGTGCTGGCGAATGGCGCCTGGGCGGAGACCCTCTTGATCACGGACTACAGCCGGCGCCTCGCGCCTCTGCCCCCCGCCTTGCGCCACCTGTGCCACATCCCCGTGCGCCAGATCGCCACGCTGCCGGAGCAGAACCTCAGCCCCGCCGCCTCAGGCGCGTCGCGTCCTGGGCCTGGCCGCGAAACGCCGTGGGCGACGCGCCCAGATCGCGTTTGAATGCGGCAATGAACGCTGAGGGGCTGGAATAGCCCAGATGCACCGCCAGGTCCGTGCTGCTTTCGCCCTGCTCCAGCCGCTCCAAGGCAAACAAAATCCGCCGCCGGGCGCGCCAGTCGCGAAAGCTCTTGCCGGTTTCCGTGACGAACAATCGCGCGAGCGTGCGCTCCGAGGTGCCGACCTCATGGGCGATTTCGGCAAGGCCGCGGCGCTCTTCCGGATGCTCCAGAAAGATCGACATGGCGGCCACCAGGCGCGGGTCGCGCCCGCCCGGCAGATGCATCGCGGCGGGTTTCAGGCGCCCGATCTCGTCCAAAGCCACCCAGGCCAGCCGACGGGTTTCCGCTTGCGTCAGCCCCCCCTCCATTCTCTGCTCCACCATCCGCTCGACCACCCCGCGCAGCAGAGGGGAGGTCCGCAACACCGTCATCTCCTGCGGCAAACCTGCCCGGCTCACATAGGCCGGCGCGACATAGAGATGATGGGTCAGGACGGCAGATTGCGTGCTGAGTTGATGCTCCACATCGGACGGAATCCAGATCGCGTGTTTGTGCGGGATGATCCAGACATCTTTGCCCGCCTGCAACCGCATCACCCCATTGTAACACATGGCCAGTTGCGCCCTCGGATGGCTGTGCGGTTCGACCGCGTAGCCGCCGGTGAATTGTTCGCGGCGGGCAATCACCGGGCGGCCCGGGGTCAGGTCGAAACCGATCCCCGTGGGTGGCGCATCGGCATTTGGCAGATATTCGACATGATTTGGCATAATGTCGCTCTACCTCATTTCCGACATTTTTTCTACATCTTTCGCAAAAGGTGCAGCCCCCAAAGCCAGCGCCTGTTTTCGCATTCACATCGCAGGACAGCCCATGACCTATTTCCGAGAAGCCGTCATCACGGCCATCACCCTGATCGCGCTTGCGATCGCCATTACGGTTCCCGGCATATTCGCCGCCAACCAGGCATTGATCTTCGCCATCGTCCTCGTGACGCTGGGACTTTGGGCCACCGGGCTCGTGCCCGGCTATCTGGCCTCATTGTTCTTCTTCACGGCGCTTCTGCTACCGGGGCTGGCCGCACCCGACGTGGTGTTCTCGGGCTTCACCTCCACCGCGATGTGGCTGATCATCGCGGGGTTTGTCATCGGGGCGGCGATCACGCATTCCGGGCTTGGCGCGAAGATCGGCGAAGTGGCCCGACCGCATTTGTCGAAAAGCTATCCGATGCTGATCGGCGGTTTGATGGTGATCGGCATGGCCTTGGGCTTTGTCATGCCCTCGTCGCTGGGTCGCTCCGCCGTTCTGGTGCCGGTGGGCATGGCGCTGGCCGATATACTGGGGCTTGAGAAGGGCTCCAAGGGGCGCATTGGAGTGGCGGTGATCATCGCCTTCGGGACCAATATGCCGAGCTTTGCGATCCTGCCGTCGAACATTCCGAACATCGTGCTCTCGGGCATGGCGGACAAGATCTTTGGCATGGAGTTCTCCTATGCCGATTATCTGCTGCTGCATTATCCGGTTCTGGGCGTGTTGAAATCCATCGCTCTGGTGCTTCTGACGCTCTATTTCTTCCCGGCCAAGGTCGAGCCGACGCCCATCGAAGTCACCAAGGACACACCCGCCTCCTCGCGCAAGCAAATGATCCTGATGGTGATCCTGCTCGCCACCATCGGCTTCTGGGCCACCGACCAGTTGCACCATATCAACGCCGCCTGGATCGGCCTCGCGGCCACGCTGGTGCTGCTGGTGCCGCGTCTGGGCCTTGTGCCGCCGCCGGTGTTCAAGGGCGCGGTCGATTTCGGCATGCTGATGTTCGTCTCGGGCGCCCTGGCACTTGGCGCCGTGGTCAACAGCTCAGGTCTCGGCGCCATCATCGCCCATCAGGTCGTGGGGGCGCTTCCCTTGGCAGAGGGCCGCGACTTCCTCAACTTCTACTCGCTTTCGACACTCGGCGCGCTGACATCCGTGTTTACCACCATGCCGGGCGTGCCCGCCGTGCTGACGCCTCTGGCCGAAGAACTGTCACAGGCCACCGGATTTTCGCTTGAGAGTGTGCTGATGACCCAGGTCATCGGATTTTCGACGGTGATTTTCCCCTATCAGGTCGGGCCGCTCATCGTCGCCATGGGGCTTGCGGGCGAAAGCACCCGCCACCTGATGAAGATGACCCTTTCGATGGCGGCGCTGACCTTCCTGATCTTCATCCCGCTCGATTACCTGTGGTGGGTGGCTCTGGGCTGGATTTAACGCCAACCCAGTCACTCAGAGCTTTTCGACCTCGACGGCGAAGGCATCGCCGCGTTTCTCGAAATTCGGGAACTGGTCGAACGAGGCGGCGGCGGGGGCGAGCAAAACGGTCTCGCCCTCTTCCGCCTCGCTTGCGGCCTTGGCGACGGCCACCTCCATGGTTTCGCAAATCTCATAAGGCGTCTCGCCGATCTGAAGCGCGAAATCACGCGCTGAAAAGCCGATGAGATAGGCTTTCGACACCGAACCTAAGAAGGGCTGCAACGCTTCGATCCCGCCCTCCTTGCCAAGCCCGCCCGCGATCCAGCGGATGCGTGGGAAGGCCTGAAGCGCCTTGGCGGCGGCATCGACATTGGTGGCTTTCGAGTCGTTCACATAACGCACACCATTCAATTCACGCACAAGCTGCGAGCGATGCGGCAATCCCTTGAAACTGCGCAACGCCGCCTCGATGCCCTTGGGCGCGAGGTTCAGCGCCCGCGCAGCGGCATAGGCGGCACAGGCGTTCTGATGGTTGTGCGCGCCGGGCAGCCCGTCCATATCGCGCAGGTCAATCGACGCGGTCTGCTTGCCCTTGCGATATTCCGACAGGAACCCTTTGCGGGCAAAGACGTTCCAGCCCGGCCCGCCAAGCTTCTGCCCCGCAGAGATCCGAATGAGCCGCAAATCCTCCGGGTCCTCCACCATCTGGTTCGCCAGATAGCGGCCTTCCTTTTCATCGACGCCGATCACGGCGCGGTCCGGCCCGCCCTCCGCGAACAGCCGTCGCTTGGCCGCAAAATAGCCGCCCATGCCGCCGTGACGGTCGAGATGATCGGGCGAGAGATTGGTGAACACGGCCACATCGGGCGTCAACGCGCGGGCGAGATCGGTCTGGTAGCTCGACAACTCCAACACGATCACCTCGCCATCGGCAGGCTCGTCAATGTCGAGAACCCCACGCCCGATATTGCCCGCAAGCTGGCACGGCGTGCCGTTCGCTTCGAAGATGTGGTGAATGAGTGCCGAGGTGGTGGATTTGCCATTCGATCCGGTCACCGCGATGACACGCGGCGGCGTGTCGTGCTCCATCCAGTCGCCCTGCCCCAGCGAGCGGAAAAACAGCCCGATGTCATTGTCGACCGGCACGCCCGCGTCCCAGGCAAGCGCGATTACCTTGTTCGGCTCAGGGTAGAGATGCGGAATGCCCGGCGAGACGACAAGACAGGACACGCCATCAAACGCACCCGTTTTGTGCAGGTCATGAATGACGAAGCCCTCGGCCTCCGCCCGCTCCCGCGCCTCGACGGAATCGTCCCAGCACAAAGCCTCGGCCCCACCCGCCTCAAGCGCCTTCGCCGTCGCCAGACCGGACCGCCCAAGGCCCAGAACGGCCACTTTCTTACCTTCGTATCCAAGCACAGGGATCATCGCGCGCTCACTCCTTTGCTGTCCAAATACTCAAAAAAGGGGGCCGCGGCCCCCTCTCGTCTTACCGCAGTTTCAGAGTCGCCAGACCGATCAGCGCCAGCACCAGAGAAATGATCCAGAACCGGATCACGATGGTCGGCTCCGACCAGCCCTTTTTCTCATAATGGTGATGGATCGGCGCCATCAGGAACACGCGCTTGCCGGTGCGTTTGAAATAGGCCACCTGAATGATCACCGACAGGGCCTCCACAACAAACAGCCCGCCAACGATGGCCAGAACGATCTCGTGTTTGGTGGCGACCGCAATCGCGCCAAGCGCACCGCCCAAAGCCAGCGACCCGGTGTCGCCCATGAACACAGCGGCAGGCGGCGCGTTGAACCACAGAAAGCCAAGCCCGCCCCCGATCAAGGCTGCGGTGAACACGAGGATTTCACCCGTGCCCGGCACGTAATGCAGGCCGAGATAATTGGTAAAGTCGACGCGGCCCACGACATAGGCAATCGCGCCCAAAGTGCCCGCCGCGATCATCACCGGCATGATGGCGAGCCCGTCGAGACCGTCGGTGAGGTTCACCGCATTCGCCGCACCGACGATGACGATCATCGCGAAGGGGATGAAGAACCACCACAGATTGATCAGCAGATCCTTGAACACCGGCAGCGCCAGTTGGAACTGCAACTCGGCGGGATGCACCATGGTCGACCAGACCGAGGCGATGAAGGCAATGAGGAAGCCAAGCACCAGCCGCACCTTGCCCGAGACGCCCTTGGTGTTGGATTTCGACACTTTGGCATAGTCGTCGGCAAAGCCGATCAGACCGTAGCCGAAGGTCACGAACATCACGATCCAGACATAGGGATTGTCAAGCCGTGCCCACAAAAGCGTCGAGATCAGAAGTGCCGTCAGGATCAGCAAACCGCCCATGGTGGGCGTTCCGGCCTTGGCGAAATGGGTTTCGGGACCGTCGTCGCGGATCGGCTGGCCCCGGCCCTGACGGCGGCGCAGCAGGTCGATCAGAGGACGCCCGAAGACCATTGCGAAGATCAGCGCCGTAAAGAACGCCCCGCCCGAGCGCATGGTGATATAGCGAAACAGGTTGAACAGGTCGCCCCCGTCCGACAGGCTGGAAATCCAATACAGCATACGCTCAACTCACCTTTCGTCTGTTTGCTGCGGCACTTGTCCCAATTCGCGCAGCGCGTCAACCAGAAGGCTGACCTTGGAGCCTTTCGAGCCTTTCACAAGCACGACATCGCCGGGGCCGACGAGGGTCTGGAGCGCCGGAACGGCGTCTTTCGCGGTCTCGAACCAGACGCCGCACCGCTCGGCGGGCAAGGCATCGTAAAGCGCCCGCATCAAAGGCCCAACGCAATGCACCGCATCGACAGCGGCAAACCACGGCAGCGCCGCGAGGCCTTCGTGAATCGCCCGCTCCTTTTCGCCGAGTTCCAGCATATCGCCCAGAATGGCGATCCGGCGACCGGTGTCATGCGGCTCGGCCTTGGCCAGCACTTCGAGTGCTGCGGCCATGGAGGTCGGGTTGGCATTGAACGCATCGTCGATCAGGTCCACCGGCGCGCCGACGGCAAGCTGAACCTGTTCGCGCGCGCCACGCCCCTCGGGCGGAGCCCAGAGCACCAGATCGGCGGCAGCTTTTTCCAGATCGAGCCCCAACGCATAGGCCACCGCGAGGCAGCCCACGGCATTGGCGGCGAAATGCCGCCCGGCAGTGGAGAGGCGAAACTCCAGATGTGTCGTGTCGATCACGGCGGAGCCTTGGGTTGCGCCATCGGACAGCTCAACAGAGGTGAGCTGCGCCGCACAGGCCTCGTCCTCGCCAAAGCGGATCGTGTCGCCATCCCAAGCGGCAGCAAGGATGTCGGAGACCTCCAGATCGCCGTTGAACACGGCCACGCCACCCGGCACAAGCCCTTTGAAAATATCGGATTTCTCCCGCGCGATGCCTTCCAAGCTCTCAAACGCCGCCATATGGGCGGGGGCCACCGTGGTGATCATCGCCACATCGGGACGGGCAAGTTTCGCCAGAGGCGCGATCTCGCCGGGGTGGTTCATGCCGATCTCGATCACAGCAAAGTCCGTGTCGGCTGGCATGCGGGCGAGCGTCAGTGGCACGCCCCAATGGTTGTTATAGCTGGCCTCGGCGGCGTGGGTTTTGCCCTGCCCGGAGAGGATCGCGCGGAGCATTTCCTTGGTCGAAGTCTTGCCGACGGAGCCTGTGACCCCGATCACCTTGCCGGTCATGCGCGCGCGCGCAGCGGCACCCAAGCGCTCCAAAGCGGGCAGCACCTCGTCCACGATCAACAGCGGCGCGTCTGCCGTGACACCTTCGGGAATGCGCGACACCAGAGCGGCGGCGGCACCTTTGTCCAGAGCTTGTGCAACAAACTCATGGCCGTCTCGCACATCTTTGAGGGCGACAAACAAATCGCCCGGCTGGATCGTCCGCGTGTCGATGGAGACACCCGAGATATCAAACGCTTGTGTCGCCCGCCCGCCGGTGGCCTTGGCCGCTTCTTCCGAGGTCCAGAGCGCCATCACAGCGCCCCGTCCAGCGCCGAGACCGCCAGAGAGGCCTGTTCCACATCGTCAAACGGGTAGACCGTATCGCCCACGGTCTGGCCGCTCTCATGCCCCTTGCCGCAGATCAGCAGAGCATCGCCGGGGTGCAGCGCATCGACGCCTCTGAGGATGGCTTCGGCGCGGTCCCCGACCTCCATCGCCTCGGGCGCACCAGCCAGAACCTCCGCCCGGATCGACGCCGGGTCCTCGGAGCGCGGGTTGTCATCGGTCACGATCACCAGATCGGCGGTCTCGGCGGCGGCCTTGCCCATCAGCGGGCGTTTCGTCTTGTCGCGATCCCCGCCCGCACCGACAATGGCAATGATGCGGCCCATGACATGGGGCCGGAGCGCCGTGATCGCGGTCGAAACCGCGTCGGGCGTATGGGCGTAATCGACAAACACCGCCGCGCCATTGTCGCGCGTCGCGGCATGTTGCATCCGGCCCCGCACGCCCACCAGCTCGGGCAGGCAGGAGAACACCTCTTCCGGATCCGCCCCGGAGGCCATCACAAGCCCCGCAGCGGCCATGACGTTTTCGGCCTGAAACCCGCCGATGAGATCGAGGCGGATCTGATAGATATTGCCAACGAAATCGACACGCAGGTCCTGCCCCGTGGCATCGAACCGCTGACCGACGATGCGCAGATCGGCGGCATCCGAGCGCCCGACCCGCATCACGTCGATGCCGCGCTCGGCGCAAAGCCCCTCGACCTCCATGCCTCTGGCATCGTCGATATTCACGATCGCCACGCCGTCTTCCGGCAAAACGCGGGTGAAGAGCCCGGCCTTGGCGGAGAAATAGGCCTCGAACGTGGCGTGATAATCCAGGTGATCCTGGGTGAAATTGGTAAAGGCCGCCGCCGTGAGGCGGACGCCATCGAGACGGCGCTGCGCCAGACCGTGCGAGCTTGCCTCCATCGCGCCATGGGTGACACCGGCGTGGGCGGCCTCGGACAGCATACGGTGCAGTGTGATCGGCTCCGGCGTGGTGTGCGGGCTCGGCGCCTGCCAGTCGCCCTCGACGCCGGTGGTGCCGACATTGATCGCGCGCGCGCCCAGAAGTTGCCAGATCTGGCGGGTGAAAGTGGCGACCGAGGTCTTGCCATTGGTGCCGGTGACGGCGACCATCACCTCTGGTTGCGCACCGTAATAAAGGGCTGCGGCATAGGCCAGTGCCTGACGCGGGTCTTCAACCACGACCAGCGCCGGCTCGTATTCGGCAATCGCCCCGGCGGCGATGCGCGCGCCTTCCGGATCGGTCAGAACCGCACGCGCGCCCATCGACAGGGCCATCGGCAGATATTCCGCGCCATGCGCCCGCGCCCCGGGAAGCGCAGCAAAGAGGTGCCCCTCCTCAACCTTGCGGCTGTCGACGGACAGGCCGGTGATCTGCGCCTCACGGCCGCTTTGTGCGGTCAATCCGAGTTCCGAAAGAGATTTCATCATGGCCGCGCCCTTCCCTTAATGCGTCGCGGTCAGTGTTAGCCCAGCTTGCGAGGGGGTTTCAATCTCGGGACGCAGCCCCATGAGCGGTGCGGTGCGACGGATCACCTCGCCCGCCACGGGAACGGCGGTCCAACCGGCGGTGCGGCGCGGTTTCGGCCCGGAGGTCTCCACCGCCTCGTCGAGCGTCACGATCAACACATATTTAGGATCGTCCGCCGGGTAGACGGAGGCAAAGGTGTTGATGGTCTTGTCGTCGTAATAACCGCCCGTGGGTTTCGGCTTGTCGGCGGTGCCGGTCTTGCCGCCAATACGATACCCCGGCACCTCGGCAAAGGAGGCCGTGCCCGCCGGATCGGCCACCACGGCGCGCAGCATCTCGCGCGCCGCCGCCGAGACGTCTTCGCGCACGATGCGCTCGCCCGGCGCGACATAGCCGTCGCGTTTGAGCAGCGTCGGGGTAACTTTCGTGCCACCGTTCAAGAGCGTGGAGTAGGCCGTCGCCAGATGCAGCGGCGAGGCGGACAGACCGTGACCGTAGCCGATGGTCAGCGTCGAGAGCTCGGACCAGTTGGGCGGCAGAAGCGGTTTGCCGGTGGGCGCCTCAGCCAGTTCTACCGTGGTCGGTTCGAAAAAGCCCAAGGACTTTAGGAAAGCCTGTTGCCGCTCCACGCCGATCTGCTGCGCCACATGGGCGGTCGCGACGTTGGAGGATTTGACGATCATCCCCCTGAGCGACAGGAAGGGGCCGTAATTGTGGCCCTCGAACTCGCCGATCCTGAACTTGCCCCAGCGAAACGGCGGGGTGGCGGGGATTTGCGTGTCCGGGGTTGCAAGACCAAGCTCCATGGCCTGGGCGGCGGCAAAGATCTTGAAGGTCGAGCCAAGCTCATAGACCCCCTGCACCGCACGGTTGAACCGCGGGTTGGCACTCGGGTCCTTGCCCTCGAAAAACTCGGGACGCGAGTTCGGGTCGAAATCCGGCAGGGACACCAGGGCAATGATCTCGCCGGTGTGAACGTCCATCATCACCGCGGCCGCGCCCTTGGCGCCGAGCATGCGCATACCGCCATCGAGCACTTCGCGCACCGTCGACTGCACCGTCAGATCGAGCGACAGTTGCAGCGGCGCATCGCCATTGGCCGGATCGCGCAGATAGGCGTCCATCTGTTTCTCGATCCCGGCCTGACCGACGATCTCGGCGCTCATCACGCCCTCGCGGCCGAATTTCGTGCCGCCCAGAACGTGGGCGGCCAGCTTGCCATTCGGATAGAGCCGCTCCTCGCGCGGACCGAACAGAAGCCCCGGCTCGCCGATGTCATGCACGGCCTGCTGTTGCTCGGGGGCGATTTTCTTCTTGATCCAGAGGAATTTGCGTTTGCCGGTGAAATCGCGGATCAGCCGCTCGCGGTCGAGATCGGGGAAGATGCGCACCAGCTCCTCGGCGGCGTGGACCGGGTCGATCATCTCCTGCGGCTGAGCGTAGAGCGAATTGGTCACGCGGTTGGTCGCAAGGATACGGCCATTGCGGTCGACGATGTCGGCGCGCTGCGCGAGGATCGGCGTGCCGGAGGCCTCGGCGCGCGGTTCCTCGGGGACGGTGGCGGCCACCTGCCCCATGCGCGCGCCCACGACGACGAAGGCGGAGACGAAACACAGGCCCAGAACCAGAAGCCGCCCCTCGGCCCGAAGGCGGGAGCGGTCGCGCATTTCCTCGTGACGCAGGCGCAGGTTCTCGCGCTCGATGGCGTCGGGATTTTCGCCCCGGGAGCGGGCGGTCAGGACGCGGGCCAAGGGGCGAAGCGGGGTGCGGATACTCATGGCTCGATGGCCTCCAGAGAGCCGACCACATCGACGGAGTCGGTCAGATCCAAAATGAGATCGTCTTCCTGCGGAAAGGCGATCTGGTCGACCCGCCCGAATTGTTCCGGCTGGAAGGGCAGAAGACCGAGACGGTCGTAATTGATCGCAGCGAGATCGCGCAGGCGGTCGGGACGGTTGAGATAGGCCCATTCGGCATTGAGCACGGCCAGCTCTTCGCGTTGATGTCCGATGTCGCGCTGGATCTGGCTGATCTCGCGCAGCACATGCTGGGTCGCGTAATTTTCCCGGTAGGCCCAGACGCCGAGCATCATGACCACCAGACCTGCCAATATCAGATAAACCCCACGCATCTCTTACCCTTGCCTCACGAGACCGACCTCAAAACAGGTTTCGGCAGGCCCATTGCCGCACGGTCCACCGGCACTGCCGGGGCCGTGGTACGCCGACCGACCCGCAGCCGCGCCGAGCGCGCACGCGGGTTTATGTCTAGCTCGTCCGCATCGGGACCGATGGCTTTGGAGAGCTGCTCGAAACCGGGTGTTTTCACCTCTTGTTCAGGAGCATAGCGCGAGCCGCCACCACCCGTCGAGGCCCTTTCCTGAAAGAAGCGCTTGACCACCCGGTCCTCGAGCGAATGAAAGCTCACGACGGCCAGTTGCCCGCCGGGTTTGAGCGCGCGCTCGGCGGCTTCCAACCCCTCGATGAGCTGACCGAATTCGTCGTTCACCGCGATGCGAATGGCCTGAAAACTCCGGGTCGCCGGATGGCTTTGCCCCGGTTTCTTGCGCGGCAGCAGGCGCTCGATCAGATTGGCGAGTTGCAAGGTCGTGGTGAAGGGCGCTTTTTCGACGCGATCCTTCACGATGGCGCGGGCGATTTTGCGCGACTGTTTTTCCTCGCCGTAGTGAAACAGCACCTCGGCGATCTCCGCCTCGTCCGCTGTATTGACGAAATCGGCCGCCGTCGGCCCGTCCTGCGACATGCGCATATCCAGAGGCCCGTCTTTCATGAAGGAAAAACCGCGCTCCGGCAGGTCGAGCTGCATCGAAGACACCCCGAGATCGAGCACCACGCCGTCGAGACCCGAAGCATATTGGTCCATCTCGCCGAAGGTCCCCAGAACGAGGTCGATTTTACCTGCATAAGGCGGCTCGTTGATCCAAGTCGCGGCCATCTCATGCGCCAGCGGATCGCGATCGACGCCGGTGACGTGATCGGCGCCCTCTGCGATCAGGCCCTTGGTATAGCCGCCTGCGCCGAAGGTGCCATCGAGCCAACGGCCCGAAATGGGTGCGCATTCGCGCAGCAACGGGTTCAGCAGGACCGGAATGTGGGGCTTTTTCTCATCCGAGGCCATCTCAGCCCTCCAGATCGTCCAGAAGGCTCAGCGGATCGAAATCCTCGCCCTGCTCTTCCAACCATTTCTCGGAGATCATCGCATCGACCGCCTCGTGGGTCTCCGGCTTCCAGATCTCGAAGGTTTCGCCCATGCCGGCGAAATAGGCCACGCCGTCGAGCGCGATCTTGTCACGCAGCGGCTGCGGCAACACCAGACGGCCATCGTTGTCCACCTCGGTCGGGCGGGCACGGTTGAGAATCATGCGCTCCATGATCTTGCGCTTTTCCGAGCCGCGCGGCAGGCGCGCGATGTCGGAGGCCAGCGCCCGATAGCCCTCGTAAGTATGCACGATCAGTTGTTTTTGTTTGTCGTGGCCATAGACGATGACCATGCGGGGACGGCCGGTTTCCGCAGCCAGAGGATCGCCAAGCTCGAGTTCGCGACGAAAATCGGCGGGGATCGACACGCGTCCCTTTCCGTCCACCTTAAAGGTGTGTTCGCCGATGAACATGCCAACCAAGTGGCGGCTCCTTTACTGTCCCTGCCCCGTCATGAGGCCTTTTAAGCGAAACGGCGGAATGAGCTGCTGCCACCGCTCAATCCGCCGCCCTCGTCCCGATATTTCGGGCTGTCCGGACTGCGCGCGCCACCTGGGGGGATGTCTGCTCGCTCGCGCGCCGGATCTCTTTGTTCCGATGAGGCTGGGTGCCTGTATGAACCTGACTTATGGGTCTTTATTCGCGGTCTTGGATGCGCCGCTCATTCCCGTCTCATCGCGTGAACTCAAGATGCCACGGGAATTCATGGTAATCAACGGATATTTTCTCCACAGGCCCCAAATCTTGCTTTTCAAGACAGGGCGAATCTAGGTATAGAGGCGCCCCTCACGAAATCGAGAGCACATATAGGCAAACAAAGCCTAAATTTAACCACATTTAGTGGTCGCATTTTCCCATGGGTTTTCCCAAGGAAGTTTCGATAAATCCACAGAATTCACAGGGTTCTCCACAAATCCACCGAGTTATCCACAGGATTGTGATTCGTATTGCAGATTACGACCATGATTTCCCGGAAGTTCCATGAAGTCCCGTCCACTCATCCCTGACCTGTACCATGAAATCCCGAAACACAAAAAAGGGCCCCGAAGGCCCCTTTCCGTCGTCACATCGCTCCGGGATCAGAAATCCAGCGTCAAGGACAGACTCACCGTGCGCCCCGAGGCATAGGCCGGGTAGACCGTCCGGGTGGCGCTGATCTCGCGATAGACATAGCTCGAACGCTCGTAATAGGTTTCATCGAAGAGGTTATCGACCCCGAGCCGAACCTTCGCCCCTTCGATCTGCGGCGGCTGCCACTCGGCATAGGCATTGACCACCGTGTAGGAGGCATGCGCCTCATAACCCGCGCTTTCCATCAGATCGTCATCGAGCTTACCGGCCCACTCCACGGTCGCACCGAGCGTCATATTCGCCGCAGGCAGTTCCTGATCGACGTAAAGCGTCGCCACATCGCTCACCGGCATCACCGTACCGCCATCCGGGATCACGAAATCGCCGTCCTCGGTCACGTCCGCCTTGGTATAGCTCGCACCGAGCCGCCCGGAACCCCAGTTGTACTGGCCGTTCAGCGTCACCCCCTTGGAACGCACCTCACCCGAGTTGTTGACCTCGTCATTGCTCGAATCGTAATTCGCCAAGTCCTTGATCTTCGTATCGAAATAGGTGATCCCGCCGGAAAAGTCGCCAAGACTTCCATTGAAACCGAGCTTGAAGTTGGTCGCAGAGCCAGCCTTGTAATCGGCGTCGAAGTCGTAATCCCGGGCATGCATCAACCCGAATTCGCCGATGTCATAGCCCAGCCAGGTGCGCGACCCACCCGCGAAGACCTCGAGACCGGGGACGATCTCATAAGATACGGTCGCATTGGCGCTCAGCCCCGCGTCGTTGAAGGTCTGGCCATCCATATCCTCGAGACGATGATAATCGGCCCGAAGCCCGGTCGAAAGGTCGATGCCGCTGGCGAAGGCGAACCGCCCCTGCGCGAAGGCACCGATCTGCTTGGTGGTCAGCTTCTGGAGACGCGGCGTGTTGGCGACATCGCCGTAATTGTCGATGCTGTAGTCGGTCTGCGCGAAATCGAGTCCGGCGGTGATCGTGCCGGCATCGAGGGTGAAGGTGTTCTTCACCACCCCGCCGATGGCATCGTCATCGAGGACCATGTCGCCATTGCGCCCACCGACGACATAGTTCGGACGCCAGTAATCGTTCTGCGTGGCATAGATCATAACCTCCGGGTCCCACAGGTCCGTGGGCGCGGTGGACGTGTATTTCAGACTGATCGTGTCACGCGTCACGTCGAGCGGATAGACCGTGTCGTCATGGTTGAGATCCATGTTCATCTTGATCACGCGATCGGCATCATCCTCGGAGCGCTCATAGGCGAGTTCGAGCCGCGAGGTGCCGAATTCATAGCCGAATTTCGACAGAATGCCCTTGGCCGCCGGTTCGGTGCCCGGCATTTCCTCACCATTCCCGGCCTTGTAATTGTCGCCGTCCTGCGCGTGGATCATCACCATCCAGTCGACCGCACCATAGACGCCGAAGCTCGCCAGCGAGCCGGAAAGCCCCTGCCCGTTGTCGCCATAGGTCAGGTTCACGCGCCCGCCCGCGACCTCGCCCTCGGCCAGCAGATCGAAGGCCGAAACGGTCTCATAGCGCACCGCACCCGCGGCCGCGGCAAAGCCCGCGTCGGCGGCGGCGGCGCCCGCCTCGACCTCGACGGATTTCAGGAAAGCCGGATCGACGACGTTGGAGCCGGTGTGGTGCCAGCTTGTGCCCCCTTGCGGGACCCCGTCGACCGTCACGGCCAGATTGGATTGTTCCATGCCGAACACGTGGATCCGCTTCGACGGGCCCGCGCCGCCCGAGACCGTCACAGCGGATTCGCGGGCGAAAAGTTCAGAAACGTTTTGTGGCTGCAGGGCTTCGAGTTCCTCTTCGGAAATCAACGCTCCCCCGGTGGCTTCGACGTTTTCCTGCCCCTCATCGACGAGAGACACGGTGATCATATCCAGTTCAAATGCATCCTGAGCAAAACCAGCAGATGCAAACGCGGCGTAAGACACGCCGCACAGCGCCACAAAACGCGCCATAGTCATGAGATATCCCCTCTTGTTGTGCGATATTTGAGGAGCTACGGGACCAGAGATTGATTCACAAGTGTTTTTGTCGGGAATTTATCATATTGATAGATATTGAATTTTCATAACCTCAACCGAAATCGACCGCTTCGCCCCATAAAAACACATAAAAACTGTAAGGTATGACGCAAGACAGAAGAAAACCCGCACGGTTTCCCGTGCGGGTTCGATGTCGATCTGTGGCGCGAAAGCCGCAGCCGTCAGGCCAGCCCGACCTGAACCAGACGCTCGGCAAGCTTCATATAGGGCTCGGCCAGCGGGCTGTCGGTCGCCGCGACCGGCACGCCGGAGTCGCCCGCAAGCCGCGCTTCGAGCGCCAGCGGCAACTCGGCCAGAAGCGGCACGTCGAGCTTCGCCGCCTCCGCCGCCACCCCGCCATGGCCGAAGATATGCTCTTCATGGCCACAGTTCGGACAGACATAGGTGGACATATTCTCGATCAACCCCAAAACCGGCACTTTCAGCTTTTCGAACATCGAAATCCCGCGCCGCGCGTCGATCAGCGCCACGTCCTGCGGCGTCGAAACCACCAGCGCGCCGGTGAGTTCGGTTTTCTGGCCCAGCGTCAACTGCACATCGCCGGTGCCCGGCGGCATGTCGATCAGCAAGACGTCCAGCTCACCCCAAGCCACCTGCCCGAGCATCTGCTGCATCGCCCCCATGAGCATCGGCCCGCGCCAGACCACCGCTTCCCCGTCGGGTATCATGAATCCGATCGACATCAGCGTGACGCCATGGGCGTGCAGCGGCTCGATGGTTTGACCGTCCGGGGAGGCCGGGCGTTTATTGATCCCCATCATGCGCGGCTGCGACGGGCCGTAGATGTCGGCGTCGAGCAACCCGACCTTGCGCCCCTGACGCGCCAGCGCCACGGCGAGGTTGGCGGAGACTGTGGATTTGCCCACGCCGCCCTTGCCCGAGGCGATGGCGATGATGTGTTTGACTCCCGGCACGCCTTGCTTGCCCTGCTGCGGGGTCGGATGGCGTCCGATCTTGAGGCTCGGCGGCTCACCCGCGGGCGCGGCAGGCTTGGCGGCAGGCCCAGGCTTGGCGGCAGGCCCATGTGCCGTGGTCACGATGGACACCTTCGTCACGCCGGGCAACGATTCGAGCCTGGCGCGCGCCGCGGCCTCGACCCCACCCAGAGCCTGCGCCGTCGCCGCATCCGGCGCTTCGATCACAAAACTGACCGCCCCCTCCCTCACCGAAAGCGCCCGAATGAGATCACGCTCAACCAGCGAAGTGCCATCCGGCAGCTTCACCCCCGCGAGCGCCGTCATAATCCTGTCTTGATCTGCGGACATACGTCTTCCTTTCCGCCACGTCTCATGGTCTGACCCTTTACCCCGAAATAGGCCCTTTGCTGACCCTTTTCCACAGCGGTTTGACGCTCCCGGTCCGAAACCTGCCCCCAAAGGTGAAAATAGGTCAGCATTGGTCATGCATTTTCTGCATAGCGGCATTGCCGACAGGGCGGATTGTGCATTCGCAGCAATTCCCCGATATTGAGATCAACGAAAGCAGCCGAGGCTTGCACCCTTGATCGCTCCAAAGCGGTTTGCCTCCCGAAAGGAGGCGTTGGCAAAACGCCAGTGAGGACAAGACACGGCAGCGCAGGTCGCGGGGGTCCCGCACGCACATCTAAGGTTGAAAGCTTATGGCTTACGCAAACGACATCGACAGTGCCGCTCCGGCGTCCTCCACCCTCTTCGGTGGGCTGTTCAAATCCATCGCGGAACGCGTTGCGCGCTACCGGGTCTACCGTGAGACCGTGCTTGAGCTGTCGGATCTGAAGGATCGCGACCTCGCCGATCTCGGATTGTCCCGCGCGTCGATCCGGGCCGTGGCCTACGAAGCCGCTTACGGCAACTGAAGAATAGACATCACGGCCCTCTCCTCCTCCCTGGGCCCTGATACCTGCGGCAGCTCCTCTCCTCCTCCCTGGGGCTGCCGCATCAGATACCGGAATTCGGGGCCTCTCCTCCTCCCTTGGCCCTGATGACCAGAGCGGCGATGCTTCCTCCTCCCTGCATCGTCGCACCTATACCGGGCGAAAGCCCAAGAAATCGGTCCCTCTCTCCTCCTCCCTGAGGGGTCGTGACTGAAGGCGGCGGTGCCTTCCTCCTCCCTGGTACCGCCGCATTTCTTTTCAGAATACGGGTCCTCTCCTCCTCCCTTGGGGCCCGATACCAAGAGACACCCGTGCCCCTCCTCCTCCCTGGGCGCGGGTGTCTTGCTTTTTACCGATCAGACATCAGAAACTTTGAGCAGCCTCCTCCGGCTGGGGAAACGCGCAAGGCAATCACCGGCTCAGGCGGCGCGGTCGATCACCCGCTCGAAGGCCGGCAGGCCAACCAGCCCGGGGGCGCCCGCGTATTTCATCGGGTCGAGCGGGTATGGCCGGGCGTGCTTGCGCCCCGGGCGGAGCAACATCACCGGCTTGCGTTCCGGCGCACCGGAAATCCGTCGGATCAGCGCACTGCCCTCCTTGGGCGTCAGCAAGGGACGCGCCGGATGCTGTGCCCTTTTCCCCGTGAAGAGATCGAGCAGGCTCTCCACCGAGCCCTGCTCAACCCCACCCGGCAGATACTGGGCCACCGGACCAAGCACATCGCGCGCCATCTGGCCGAGGTACAGGCTTTCGCAGACCACCCCCCGGCAGGCAATCAACTCGTGATTGGCGCATAACAGATGGACATAGGAAATCGCATCGCGCGGACACAGGCGCATCGCATCGCCATCTAGGAAGGACACCGCCGGGACCAGCACCTCTGCCCCTCGCCCGTCCTGCATCTCCTCCGGCAGATCGAGAAGGATGCGATGTTGCTGGCTCAACACCAGAGGCGCCTCATTGCCGAGACTGCCCGGGGCGAAGACCACCGGGGCATGACGCCCCCAGCCCCGCACCCGGCGCGCGGCGATCCAGGCAATCGGCTGAACGCCATGATCGAGCGTCACGACCCGGTCGCCGGGACGCAACTCCCCCGCCGCGCGCGGCCCCTCCGGGGTTTCGATCGGCATGGACGCCTCGAAACAGACCGCCTGATAGGTGGTCGTGGCCGATTGGTCGGTGTTGTAGAAACCCGGCGATTGCCCGGCATTGAAACTGTCCCAATACCATGTTTCGAGATCGAATTCCGGGGTCCAGACGATCTGGACCAACT